>RDYL01000002.1 GCA_004293165.1 Flavobacteriia bacterium
TCCTTTTATAAACCTGACAGGTTTTGAAAACCTGTCAGGTTTATAAAAGATATAGTGGACAGCGGGACCAAAAGTTTTTATGGAATTAAAACGTGTGCTCCAAAATATTAATCGAAACGTATTGCTTTTACTGGTGAAATTTTGGTGATTATGTATGATGGAATCAATAACACCAACAAACAAACAATTATGGTTCCGATATTTAATAATGCGATGTGAAGCAAATTGATACATACTGGCGCTTCGTTTACGTAATAGTTTTCTGGATTAAGTTGGATTACTCCGAAGAATTTTTGAATTAACAACAAAGAAATAGCAATTAAATTTCCCCAAAACAATCCGCGGGCGATTAAATAAAATGCATTGTAAAGAAATATTTTTCGAACATTCCAATTATTCGCTCCCATGGCTTTTAGAATTCCAATCATTTGGGTGCGTTCTAAAATTAGGACTAATAATGCTACTGCCATGTTGATGGTTGCAACGACAATCATTACGATTAGAATAACTAGAATATTGAAATCGAACAATTTTAGCCATTCAAAAATACTGTAATATTTCTCTTCGATGGTAATACTATTATAAGTAGGCGGAATTTCTTTGTAGACTTGCTCCCCTTTTTCTTTTATTTTTGAGAAATCGTCGACAAAAACTTCGAAGGCACCGACTTCTGTTGGTTGCCATTTATTAATGAGTTGCACATGACGAATATCTCCTAAAATAAAAGTTTTATCAAACTCTTCAAAACCTGAATTAAAAATTCCGGTGATTAGGAAATTCCTTTTATTCGGAAGTTTTCCGTTTTCTTTCATGAAAAAGGTTAAAAACTTATCACCTACTTTTAATTGTAATCTTTTGGCTAAGTATTCCGAAATCAAAACTTCGGTATTTAATTCGGATTTTAGATTTGGGATTTTACCATCTACTAAATATTCTTCTAAATTGGTGAAATTATAATCTTTTCCAACACCTTTATATATGATTCCTTCGAAAGCTTTTTCTGTGCGAATGATTCCGGCTTTACTTGCCACGGCTTGAACATGACTGATGCCTTCTACATTTTTGAATTTGGGATAAAAACTTTGATTGATAGAAATCGGTTCAGTAGTGACTTGCGATTGGTTATCGTCGAAATTAGAAATAATAATGTGTCCGTTGAAAGCGGAAACTTTTTCACGAATTTTATCTTGAAGTCCAACACCTGTAGCCACCGCCATAATCATCATAATAATTCCGATGGCAATTGCCGTAATCGCAATTTTTATAATTGGCGAAGAAATACTACTTTTATAACTTTTAGCAGCAATTAGTCTTTTGGCTATGAAATATTCTAAATTCAAGATTTTAAAAATTATAATTAAGGCAAATATACATAAAGTTTTTGCCACAGATTACACAGATTTACACAGATTAAGAATAGTTATGAAATACAATATATACCGAATTACAACATTAATTGGCTTACTAATACTTTATGTTTCGTGTGGAAGTAGTAAAAAAGCTATTCCGCAAATAAAACCGAGCAATGATAATGTGACTTTGACTTCCACTTCAACAGATTTCGCTTTTAAAACAGGTGCCGAAAACTTTGAAAGTTATTTGCCGTTATTGAAGGACAAAAGCGTTGGAATAGTTACGAATCAAACGGGAATTCTTTCTAAAGAAAAGCATTTGGTTGATTTTTTAATCGAACAAAACATCAATCTTCAGAAAATTTATGCTCCTGAACACGGTTTTAGAGGAACAGCTGATGCTGGGGAATTAATCGTAGACGGAAAAGATACCAAAACAAATTTGCCGATTATTTCCCTTTACGGAAACAACAAAAAGCCAAAACCAGAGCAATTAGAAGGAATTGATATCTTGGTTTTTGATTTGCAGGATGTTGGTGCGCGATTTTACACTTATATATCTTCGCTGCATTATGTGATGGAAGCTTGTGCTGAAAACAATATTCCACTTTTGGTTTTAGACCGACCGAATCCCAACGGAACTATTATTGATGGTCCGATTTTAGAAAAGGAACACAAGAGTTTTGTTGGGATGCATGAAATTCCGGTTTTGCATGGGATGACGATTGGTGAATATGCCAAAATGATTAATGGCGAAAGATGGTTAAAAGACACTATTCAATGCGATTTGAAAGTAGCGCCATGTTTGAACTATTCGCATGACATGAAATATAGTTTACCTGTAAAGCCTTCGCCAAACTTACCCAACGATCAATCGATTAATTTATATGCTAGTTTGTGCTTTTTTGAAGGCGTGAATGTAAGTTTAGGCCGTGGAACGGAAAAACAATTCCAAATTTATGGTTCGCCTTTTTTACCTGAAAGTGAATTTGATTTTAGTTTTACTCCGCAGCCAAATTTTGGCGCAAAAGACCCAGTTCATAATGGAAAGTTATGTTTTGGTGAAGATTTAACCGAAATTAGAAAAGTACACCGATTGGAATTAAAATGGTTATTAAAAGCTTACGAAAACACAGCCGACAAAACCATTTTCTTCAACGATTTCTTTACCAAATTATCCGGAACAAAAAAACTCCGCGAACAAATTGAAGCCGGAATGACCGAAAAAGAAATTAGAAAAACTTGGCAAGAAGGTTTGGAACAGTTTAAGGAAGTTAGAAAGAAGTATTTGATTTATGAATAACTACTTTAAACAATTAAGCGAAAAATGAGTTCTGAAAAAACAATAATACTTGAAACAAAAACCATATTTGATTCAATGAAAAAAATGCAAGCTAGCATAGATGCTTTTTTTAATATATCCAGATTATCACTTGAGGAAAATATAAACCTTTTATCTAATTATGGTTGGTATATCTCTGGCGAAACAAAAATGAGAGACATTTCTCAATTTTGTCAATTAATTAAATCTGAAAAAATTGAAGAAGCGGAAAAATTGATGATAAACTTTTACAGAAAAAACAAAAGTAAACTAGTAAAGCAAATAATTAAAAAACATCCTGAAAGAGAAACAATCCTTAATGAAGCTTTGAAAGCTCATTCAAAGAAAATGTTTAATTCATCAACAATTTTGTTTTTATCGCAGGCAGACGGAATATCTAAAGCGAAAATTTTTAGAGGTGCAAAAGTATTCAAAAATAATATTGACATGAAAGACAATCATTCAATAATAAATTTAATTGGAAAAGAAACGGCTTTAAATGTTGACACAAGAAAAGAAGATAATTCAAATTATTTCACAAACTTAAATCGTCATGGTGTAATGCATGGGTTAGAGGTAAATTACGGAACAGAAGTTAATAGTTTAAGAGCTCTTTCTTTTTTATGTTTTATAACAGATTTTTATAATCGATACAAAAAGGATTAGAAAAATCATCAATGTTCTAACCTTGAAATCTAAATATTGAAAACTTCTACAAAGGCAACTTCTCCTTCATTTTCTCCACAATATTATAAGCCGCAGGACAAATTGCTACATTTAGTAACGTTAAATCGGTGATTTGATTGAATTTCTTTCTGTCGGTATGTGGGAATTCTCGGCAGGCTTTTGGGCGGACATCGTAGATGAAACATTTGTTATCGCTGTCTAAAAACGTACACGGAACACTTTTTAGCACATAATCTTTATCTTCATCAATGCGAAGATATTGGTCGATAAACTGCTGTGGTTTTTGACGTAAACTTTTGGAAATTCGTTCAATATCAGCCGAAGTAAATAAAGGCCCAGTTGTTTTGCAACAATTGGCACACTCTAAACAATCCGTTTTTTTGAATTCGGCATCATGTAAATCTTGCATTACATAATCCAAATTCTTAGGTGTTTTCTTTTTTAGCCTGTCAAAATACTTTTTGGTTTCGATATGTGTATCTTTGGCAAGTTTTCCGAGTTCGTTTAAATTTGGCTTTAGCATGAGTTAATTTGTTTCAGGTTTCAAGTTAAGTCACTTTATGTTTTTTTATATACCGAAAACCGACTGAAGGCAAAGTTAACAACTTGAAACTAAATAAACCTGAAACTTTAAACAAAAAAAAATGAAAGACCTTTTCGGAAAAGCCATTTTAGACTACCAAACGAATAATTCTCCCGAAGATTTAATCACCGAAACTTCTATTTCGGAAGCAGATGAAATGAGCGTTGCCTATTTGTTTCGTGATTTTAAAGAGATGCCAAAACTGGAACAAAAAGCGTTGCAATTAGCCAAAGGAAAAGTGTTAGATGTTGGTTGCGGTGCAGGAAGTCATACTTTGTATTTGCAAGAAAAAGGTTTTGATGTAACAGCTATTGATATTTCTGAAAATGCGATTAAAGCCTGTGAATTGAGAGGTTTAAAAAAATGTAAAGTTTCGGATGTTTTGGATTTAGATACTTTGGAAAAATTCGACACCATTTTACTTTTAATGAATGGAACTGGAATTTTCGGAAAAATGAATCATATCCCAACCTTTTTACAAAAATTGAAATCGCTTCTAAACAAAGGCGGGCAAATTTTAATTGATAGTTCGGACTTAATTTACATGTACGACCAAGACGAAGATGGCGCTTTCGAAGTACCTGCAAATGGTTATTATGGTGAATTGACCTTCACTATTCAATATAAAAGAGAAACGGAAGATACTTTTGATTGGTTATATTTGGATTACAACACCCTACAAAACGCAGCAATTGCCAATGGTTTAGAATGCGAACTTATTTTAGAAGGCGAGCATTTTGATTACTTGGCGAAGCTTTCTTTTTAATTTCAAAAACAAATACAACTTCAAAAATCAATTACAATAACCTAAATTTAAATTATTCATCAACTTGATTTTTGAAATTGCATTTTGAGATTGATTTTTCCTAAGGAATATTCAAATATTTATGCGTTTGCAACGAAACTCTCCATTTCGGATTATTCATTACATAATCAACAATTAAAGGCGTCATTTCTTCTTTTTTGCTCCATTCAGGTTGTAAAAATAAAATGGCATTTGGATTTACTTTTGCTGCTTGTTCTTCCGCAAAAATGAAATCGTGTTTGTTGTAGATGATTACTTTTAATTCGTTTGCAATATCATACGCACTTTGAACAGGTAATTTGTTTTTCTTTGGCGACAAACAAAACCAATCCCATGTTCCCGAAACTTCGTAAGCTCCAGAAGTTTCAATATGTACTTTTAAATTTTGAGCTTTTAGTTTAGAAGTCAACAACGTCATATCCCAAGTCAGAGGTTCGCCTCCAGTAACTACAACGGTGTCGGCATATTTTTTAGCATTGGCAACGATAATATCGGTATTCGTTGGAGGATGCAATTCAGCATTCCAACTTTCTTTTACATCGCACCAATGGCAACCTACATCGCAACCGCCAATTCGAATAAAATAAGCAGCTGTTCCTGTGTGATAACCTTCGCCTTGAATGGTGTAAAACTCCTCCATTAAAGGCAACATTTCGCCTTTTTCAACCGCTAATTGTACTTCTTTCTGTAACATTTCAAATAAAAATAGTGGGCAAAGATACAACTTGGAAGTTAGAATTTTGAAATAAGAAGTTATAAAATCACATAACTTGATTTTTATAGAAAACATTTTATATTTTTGAATAAAAAATAATGAAAGGATTCATCACGATAGGATTACTTATTCTTTCCAATGTTTTCATGACATTGGCCTGGTATGGACATTTAAAATTTAAGGAATTAAAATGGTTTGAAAATACAGGATTAATTACTATTGTTTTAATCAGTTGGGGATTGGCATTGTTTGAGTATTTCTTTCAAGTTCCTGCGAATAAAATTGGTTATGAAGGTAACGGCGGGCCATTTTCTCTGATGCAATTAAAAGTGATTCAGGAAGTTATTACCTTAGTGATTTTTGTAATTTTCTCAATGGTTTTCTTTAAGAACGAAACTTTCAAATGGAATCACGCGGTTGGTTTTTGTTTTTTAGTATTGGCGGTTTATTTTATATTTAAGAAGTAACAAAATGAAAAAATATTTTATTCAAAAAGCACCATTTGTAGTTCCAACAACTGATGGCAAATTGATTGAAGAACACCACGGATTGGCCACTACAAACAATTCAGAAATCTCAATTGCACATATGATAGCACCACCAGGATGGAGCGAACCATTTCAAACACCTGAATTTGAGGAATACACGTATATCATCAAAGGTAAAAAGCAATTCATTATTGAAGATGAAACAGTAGTTTTAGAAGCAGGTCAATCTATTAAAATTGAGAAAAATACTTGTGTTCAATATTCAAATCCGTTTCATGAACCGTGTGAATACATTGCTATTTGCACGCCGGCTTTTAGTATGGATTTAGCGAATAGAGAAGAATAACATTAGTTATTTCAATAACTCCAAAATTCTATTTTCAACTTTTTCTGAATTCCAATTTTCTTGAATATTCTCAATTTTCAAAACCTCTTGCATAATTTCATTTTGAAAATCCCCAATAGCAAGCGCTTCTGAATAAGGTTGCAAACTGAAAGTTACTCTACTATATAACGGCATCCATTTTTCAGGATGTTTATCAGAGAACCATTTTTCTATTTTCTTTTGTAATAAAAAGTTGGTATCGGCAGTTTTAGCACTCATTTCTTCAAAATTTCTTCTCGAAAGTTCGGCAATGGCATCCGCGTTTGGCTTTCTTGAAATTTCATATTCTTTGAAAATTCGATCCCAATCGTCTCCATATTTTTGCATTAATTCATTCAGAATCGTAATATCTTCAAACCCTGCATTCATTCCGTGTCCATAAAAAGGCACAATAGCATGTGCAGAATCGCCAATTAAAGCAATTTTATCGTTAAATGTCCAAGGAAAACATTTCATAATCGCCAAATAACTGTTCGGATTTCTGAAAAAATCACGCACTAAGTCTGGAATTACATCTTTTGTGTCTGGAAAATAAGTTGCAAAAAATGAAACCAATTTTTCTTCATTGGTCAACGATTCAAACGAATTTTCTCCTTCAATTGGCATAAATAAAGTACAAGTAAACGAGTTGTCTAAATTAGCCAATCCCATTAACATGAAATTGCCTCTTGGCCAAATGTGTAATGAATGAATATCAATTTTTGGAGAACCATCCGCATTAGATGGAATATGTAATTCTTTATAACCAATTTTCATGAACTCTTGCGAATAATCAAACATGGATTGACGTTGCATTCGATGTCTAATTCTTGAAAAAGCACCATCTGCTCCAAAAACTTTATCGTATTTTAATTCCGTCCAATCACCTTGTTCCGTTTCGCCTTCCCACAAAGTTGCGGTGGCTAATGTTACATCCCAAATTTTACGTTCAAAGAAAAACTCGACACCTTCTGCTTCGGCTAAATCAACCATTTTTCGATTTAAAACGCCTCTCGATAATGAAAAAATAGCTTCTCCTTCTTTTCCGTAATTTTGATAATTCAATTTTCCATCTTGTAAATGAATGGCTCTTTTATCAACTGGAATACCAATTTGTCTAATTTCTTCATCTAGTCCGACATCTTCCAATGCTTTCCACCCACGATTTGACATTACCAAATTAATGGAACGTCCTGAAAATTCAACTGTTCTAATATCAGGACTTCTATCGTAAACATGAACAAAGTGTCCGGCTCTTTTTAAATAGATTGCTAATAAAGTTCCTACTAATCCAGAACCTACAACAGCAATTTTCTGTGGCGTTTGCATGAAGATATTGTAAAAATTTGGACTGCAAAAATACGGAATAATAAAATTTAATAGCTGACATTTATCAGATTTTTCATTTGGAAACTATTTTTTGTTTAATTTTTTTATTTATATGTTAAACAAAATGTATCTTTGAATAAAAATTACAATGAAAAAGTTTACTAAGGACGAATTATATTACATGTCAAAAGTACCGAGACTAAACTTGGTTAATTGTGTTACTGGTTATAAATCTGCTAACTTAATCGGAACGATTTCATCTGGAGGTATTTTGAACGTAGCGATATTTAGTAGTGTAACTCATTTAGGAAGCGAACCGCCATTAATAGGATTTATTTTAAGACCTACAACGGTTCCAAGAGATACATATGAAAACATAAAAAAAACAGGCTATTTTACTGTAAACCACATTACAGAAGAAATGATTGCCGATGCACATCATACTTCTTCAAGCTACGAAGAACATATTTCTGAATTTGATAAAACTAATTTAGAACCTGAGTTTATTGACAATCACAAAGCACCATTTATAAAAGGAAGTCCAGTACAATTACTTTGTAAATACGTGAATGAATACAAAATTGAAGAAAATGATTGTATCCATATTATTGCTTCTATTGAAACCATTTATGCTGATGAAAAACTGTTTCATGATGATAATTGGATGCAGTTAGATAGAGGAAATGTAGTAGCAATTAATGGTTTGGATGGCTATTGTGTTCCAAAATTATCAGACAGGTTTCATTATGCACGACCAGATAAACCTTCAACTTCGATGCTATAATGGCTCATAAAAAAGTAAATCTTCCGGAAAAAATATGTAAAACTTGCCAACTTCCATTTTCGTGGCGCAAGAAATGGGAGAAAAATTGGAATGAAGTAATGTATTGTAGTGATAAATGCAGAATGAATAAAAAACAAATAGCATGAACGGATTAATATGGTTTAGAAACGATTTGCGCACGATTGACAATCATTCGTTGTGCAATGCTTGTAGAGAAAATGAAAAAATAATGGGTATCTATTGTTTAGATCCAAGACATTTCGAAACAACCCGATACGGTTTCAAGAAAATAGAAAAATTTAGAACACAATTTCTTCTGGAAACGGTAGCCGAATTACAAGAAAATTTAGCAGAGAAGAACATTACTTTATTGGTTTATTATGGTTATCCAGAACAATTGATTCCAGAAGTAGCAGCAAAATATCAAATTGATTCAATCTATTTACAAAACGAATGGACGCAAGAAGAAATTGATTTAGAAAATGAAGTCCGAAATCTAATTCCAGCGGTGAATTGGAAAACTTATTATGATCAATTTTTATTTCATCCTGATGATGTTCCTTATGAAAATTGGGAGAAAATTCCAGAAGTTTTTACTGAGTTTAGAAAGCAATTAGAAAAGAAAATTCGAGTAAGACCAACCGTTTCTATCACAGCAAAACCGATTTCAAATCTAATTGAAGAAAAGACAAGTATTCCAACACTAGAAGATTTAGGATTTGAAGATTTTAAGCAACCGAACAAAACCTCTTTTCCTTTTAAAGGGGGCGAAAATCAAGCTAAAAAAAGAATCAAAGAATACTTTTGGGACACCAAAAAATTAGCAGTTTATAAGAAAACTCGAAATGGTTTAGTCGGAAAAGATTACAGCTCAAAACTTTCTGCTTGGTTGGCAAATGGAAGTATCTCGGCACGAACCATTTATTGGGAAGTCCAACAGTTTGAGAAAAAAGTAGTCAAAAACGAAGATACGTATTGGTTGATTTTTGAATTGATTTGGCGTGATTATTTCAAATATATTTCGCTAAAACACGACAACAAAATATTCCAATTAAACGGTATTTTACAAAAAGAATACCATTGGAACCAAAACACAAAAGCCTTCAATCAGTGGACAAACGGGACGACACCTGAACATTTTGTAAATGCCAACATGATTGAATTACAAAAAACAGGTTGGATGAGTAATCGCGGCAGACAAAATGTGGCAAGTTATTGGGCAAAAGAGTGGGAACAAGATTGGCGCATTGGTGCTGCCTATTTTGAAAGTATGTTGTTAGATTACGATGTTCACAGCAATTACGGTAATTGGATTTACAATGCTGGTGTTGGCAACGACCCTAGAGATAGGAAATTCAACATTAAACGACAAGCAGAAATGTATGATAGCGATGGAAAATTTCAGAAAATGTGGTTAATTTCTGAATTATTCTAAATGAAAACACTTCGATTAGTATTAGGTGACCAACTTAATTCGGAACATTCTTGGTTTGATGAAGTCAATCCGAATGTGATATATGTGATGGCAGAAATGCGTCAGGAAACGAATTATGTAAAACATCACATTCAAAAAGTTGTGGCGTTTTTTATTTCGATGCGAAATTTCTCTGAGCAATTGATGAATAAAGGTCATCAAGTTGTGTATTACAAAATTTCGGACGCAAATAATCCACAGAATTTAGAACAATTGATTTTGGATTTGGTTGAAAAGAATAAAATTGAACAATTTGAATACCAATTTCCCGATGAATATCGTTTAGACGAACAATTGAAATCCATTTGCGAAAAACTTTCCATTCTAACAAAAGCAGTAGATTCCGAACATTTTTATACTTCAAGAAATGAATTAGCGGATTTTTTCAAAGGAAAAAAACAACTTTTGATGGAAAGTTTCTATCGTATGATGCGCAAAAAACACGGTATTTTAATGGTCGGCAATCAACCGTTAGATGGTAAATGGAACTTTGATCATAACAATCGTAATCAATATAAAAACGAAGTGCCAATTCCGTTTCCTTTGGAATTTCATAAAAATGTGAATGAAATTGTTGCTGAAATTGAAGTAAAAAACATCATTGCGTTTGGAAGTATTGATGTAAAAAAATTCAATTGGCCGACTTCAAGAAAGGAAAGTTTGCAATTGATTGATTATTTCTGTGAACATTTGTTGGAACATTTTGGCACGTATCAAGATTCATTATTTTCTGGACATAAATTTCTGTTTCATTCGCGTTTATCTTTTGCGATGAATTCAAAAATGATTCGTCCGAAAGAAGTAGTCGATGCTGTGATTTCGTACTATTATCAAAATCAAGAAACCATTGAATTGGCGCAAGTAGAAGGTTTTGTGCGACAAATTATTGGCTGGCGCGAATATGTCAGAGGAATTTATTGGAAAGAAATGCCGAATTATTCTAAAATGAACGCTTTAGAAAACTACAACCCATTACCAGAATTCTTTTGGACAGGAAAAACTAAAATGAAATGCATGCAACATTCGATTTCCCAAAGTTTATCAGAAGCGTATGCGCATCACATTCAGCGATTGATGGTCATTGGAAATTTTTCGTTGTTAGCACAATTGCATCCTGATGAAGTTGACGCTTGGTATTTAGGCGTTTACATTGATGCGATTGAATGGGTAGAAATGCCAAATACGCGTGGCATGAGTCAATATGCTGACGGTGGAATTGTGGCTACAAAACCTTATGTTTCTTCCGGAAGTTACATTAATAAAATGAGTAATTATTGTGGGAGTTGTCATTATAATGTAAAAGATAAATTAGGCGAAAAAGCGTGTCCGTTTAACAGTTTGTATTGGCACTTTTTAGATGAGAAAAAACAACATTTTGCCAATAATCAAAGAATGAGCATGATGTTAGCGCTACTAAGAAAAATGAAACCGGAAGAATTAGCAGCTACGAAAGAAAAAGCAATTTCGATATTGGAGGATGTGGAGAGTTTATAAATTTATTGTCATCTTGAACTTGTTCCAAAATCTATATAATCAAATTATAGAGAAAAACTGAAACAAGTTAAGTTTGATATAATAGCTGTAAATTAAATTTTACTTATTAAATTGAATCTTATTTCCAACATTCATTTTTTGAGATTTAGCAAAAACCCCACACATGTGGAACAACATTCTAGCGCCAACGTTTCCATCCCAATCATCTTTACCAGGTGCAACCTCAACTAAATCAAATCCGATGATTTCTTTATTAGTTTCTGCTAAGCGACTGAACAAATAAGCGGCTTGTTCAAATGAAAATCCGCCTGGAACTGGTGTTCCTGTATTTGGACAAAACCACGAATACATACCATCAATATCAAAAGAAATACATACTTTTTCTGGTAACGAAGCGATTATTTGATCGCATTGTTGTTGCCAAGTTTTACCTTCGAAAGCTTCTTGTTTTAAATCGCTGTCGGTATGTACTAAAACTCTATCGTTTAAAGCTACTTCAACTTCTTGCTCACAGAAATCGCGAATTCCAACTTGCACAATTTTTGAAATTTGAGGAATTTGTAACGCGTTATACATAATAGAAGCGTGTGAATACGTAAATCCTTCATAAGCAATACGCAAATCCATGTGTGCATCTAAATGTAAGATTCCGAAGTTGTCATATTTGGTTGCCAAAGCTTGGTAATAACCTAATGGAGTTGAGTGATCTCCACCTAATAAAACCACTTTTTTGCCTTTGTGCATCCAATTTAGCGTTTGCTCACGAACAGCTTCTACCATATCTGAACAGGCATAATTGATTTCTTCCAAATCTTTAGCTAATGAAGGATGGTGATCTAAAATTAATCCACTTTCCAAAGCTTTGATAATTGTCGCAGCTTGTTTTTTAAATTTCTTGGATTTTTTTCTTAATTCACTAGGAGCTTTATCTAAATAAATGCCTAATTTCCATAATTCAGGAAACTCTTGATGTTTTAAATCTATTTGAAAAGAAGCATTTAAAACAGCCTCAGGTCCTTTTGAAGCTCCTGCGCCATAACTTACCGTGACTTCCCATGGTACTGGTATTACAATAATTTCACTTTGTTCTGCCGAAAATGGCAAACCAAAAATAGTAGCATCAGATAATCCAGGCTGAGAAGGATCGAAGTTTTCTAAAATTTGTTCTTTAGTCATGGCTTTATGAAATTCAATTATTGATTGCAAAGATAGTTTATTTAACAAAAAAGCCGAACGAGTTGTTCAGCTTTTCAAAAAAATTAATTTCTTTTTTCTTCATAGTAAAAAGGAAATTATTATTTATTTAAAATTAAATCTTTTAATATTTGTCCAAAATCATACATGTCTTCAAAAGAACAATAAAATGGGGCTGGTGCCAAACGAATAACATTTGGTTCTCTCCAATCGGTTATAACTCCGTTTTTCATTAGTCTTTCAAATAATTCCCTTCCTTGTCCGTGTAAATATACCGATAACTGACAACCGCGTTCATCTTGATTTGACGGGGTAAGAATTTCAAATTCTGCACCATCTAATTCATTATCTATTTCATGTAAAACAAACTCTAAATAAGCAGTGATAAGATTACGCTTAGCAATTAATTTATCCATTCCAACTTCTACAAACATTTCCACCGAAGCTAGATAAGGTGCTAATGATAAAATTGGTAAGTTACTAATTTGCCATCCGTCAGCTCCATGCACAGGGTCAAAATCAGGTTCCATTTTAAAACGACGCTCTTTATTGTGACCGTACCAACCCGCAAAACGTTTAAGCTCTTTGTCGTTATGATGTTTTTCATGAACAAAAAAACCAGAGGCATTTCCAGGCCCAGAATTCATGTATTTATAACTACACCAAGCCGCAAAATCTACATTCCAATCGTGTAAGTCTAATTTTATATTTCCAGCAGCGTGAGCTAAATCCCATCCAACATAAGCGCCTTGTTTTTGCCCTGCAGCAGTTATGGTTTTCATATCAAACACTTGACCCGTATAATAATTTACACCACCTATAAGCACCAACGCTAATTCGCTTCCAACTTCTTCAATTTTAGCCAAAACATCTTCCAAACGAATATTTGCTTCACCTTCTCTCCTTTTAATTTCGACTATAGCATCTTTTGGATCAAAACCATGAAATTTTACTTGACTTTGAAACATATATTGATCACTTGGAAAAGCCTTTTCTTCACAAATAATTTTATACTTCTTAGGCGTTGGATTATAAAAAGACACCATTAATAGGTGTAAATTAACTGTTAAAGTATTCATTACACCAACCTCAGAAGGCTTTGCTCCTACAATTTCACTTAATGGCACAGCAAATCTTTCTTGATAGTCCCACCAAGGTTTGTCTGAATAAAAATGACCCTCTACTGCCATATTTGCCCAATCAGACATTACTTCATCTACATACAATTTAGTTCTTTTAGGTTGTAATCCTAAAGAATTTCCTGTGAAATAAATTACCTGTTTTCCGTTTACTTTTGGAAAATGAAATTCATCTCTATACGTTCTTAATTCATCATTTGCATCTAAACTTTGTGCAAACTCTCGGGAATTTTTAAAAATCATTATATTATTGGTTGTTTAGATGGTAAAAGTAGACAAAAGTTACAAAGCATCAAAACCTTAAATTTTGTTTTTTTTTGATTTCAGTGTATAAAAAATCCCGAAATAATTCGGGATTTAAATCGTAATTAAAGAAACAATTAAATAATCAACATAGCGTCTCCATAAGAATAGAAACGATATTTTTCTTTAACAGCTTCTTCGTATGCTTTTTTCATTAAATCATGTCCGCAAAATGCAGAAATCATCATAAGTAATGTAGATTTTGGTGTGTGAAAATTTGTTATCATACAATCGGCTAAACTAAAATCGTAAGGAGGATAAATAAATTTATTGGTCCATCCTTCAAAAGGATTTAAAGTTCTTTGAGAAGATACTGAACTCTCCATCGCTCTCATTGCAGTTGTACCAACACAACAAACTTTTTTCTTTTTAGTTTTAGCGTTGTTAATAATATCACAAGCCTCTTGAGAAATTTTCATTTCTTCAGAATCCATTTTGTGTTTTGATAGATCTTCAACCTCAACAGGATTAAAAGTTCCTAAACCAACGTGTAACGTAACTTCTGCGAAATCAATTCCTTTAATTTCTAAACGTTTTAATAAATGTTTTGAAAAGTGTAGACCAGCAGTTGGAGCAGCAACAGCTCCTTCTTCTTTTGCATAAATTGTTTGGTAACGTTCTGCATCTTCTGGAGTTACTTCACGAGTAATATATTTTGGAATAGGTGTTTCTCCTAATTCTACTAATTTTTCTCTAAATTCTTCATAAGAACCATCATATAAAAAACGTAATGTTCTTCCACGAGAAGTAGTATTATCAATCACTTCAGCTACTAACGAATCGTCGTCTCCAAAGTATAATTTATTCCCGATACGAATTTTACGTGCTGGGTCTACTAAAACATCCCATAAACGTTGTTCTGCATTTAATTCTCTTAATAAGAAAACTTCGATTCTAGCACCTGTTTTTTCTTTATTTCCGTATAAACGTGCTGGAAAAACTTTTGTATTATTTAAAACCATTACATCTCCATCATCAAAATAATCGATAACGTCTTTAAATAATTTGTGTTCGATTGTGCCAGTTTTTCTGTTCACTACCATTAAGCGAGATTCGTCACGATTTTCAGTAGGAAACTCGGCTAGTAGTTCTTCTGGAAGATTGAATTGAAAATGAGATAATTTCATAAATAAAATTTAGAATTTAAAAATTAGCGTTTAGAAGATTATTCTACTAAAAACTAATTAGCTGCAAATATACGATTATGAAATAGGCGTTGTCAAGTAAAAAGTAGTTTATTTTATTTTAAAAATAAAGTATAAATACCTATTTTTGTTTTATTCGGGATGTAGCGCAGCCTGGTAGCGTACTAGCATGGGGTGCTAGGGGTCGCTGGTTCGAATCCAGTCATCCCGACTTTTTTCTAAATCTATTTTACCAAAACCCCAATTTTCTTTAAATCTTCCCAAAAATCAGGATATGATTTTGAAACCACTTCCGCTTCATTAATTTTTATTGATACTTTCAAAGCTAAAGGTGCAAATGCCATCGCCATTCTGTGGTCTTGATAGGTATTTATAGCTATATTTTCGTTGATGTGAGTTGATGGCTTTAAATGTAATGATTCATTCGTTACTACAACAACTCCACCCAACTTAGTTAGTTCTGTTTTTAAAGCTTCTAATCGGTCGGTTTCTTTAATTTTTAACGTATGTAAACCATATAAATCACAACCCAATCCTAATCCAAAACAAGTTACTGCAATGGTTTGAGCAATATCCGGGGAATTGTTTAGTTGCGAATTGAGAGTTGAGAGTTGAGAGTTATGCACTCTTTCTTTTGAAATTATGATTGAATTATCGTTATTAAAAGTAGTTTCAACTCCAAAATCCTTATAAATTTCAATCAAAGCACAATCACCCTGTAAGCTGTTTTTTTTATAACTTGAAAGTGTAACTTGATAACCTATCTCAGATAAGGCAACAATTGAATACCAATAGGATGCAGACGACCAATCAGACTCAACTGTTAATCGAGATGCTGAAACGAGTTCAGCATGACAAACCGTAATTTTATTTCCAACAAATGAAGTTTCAACACCTATTTCATTTAGTAAAGCCAAAGTCATTTTAATGTATGGAATTGACGTTATTTCTCCTTCAAGAGTAAGTTCTAAACCTTTTTCGAGTTTGGGAGCAATTAACAATAATGCCGAAATATACTGACTACTTACATTGGCTGGAAGCGATACTTTGTTTTGGGTGATTTTTTTTCCTTTAATTCGAATCGGTGGAAATCCTTCATTTTCTTCATAAGTAATTTCTGCTCCTAACTGAATTAAAGCATCAACTAAAATTTTTATTGGGCGTTCTTTCATTCGGCCAGAACCTGTTAAAACAACTTCCGCCACGTCGGACAAGTCTTTACCTTCTTGGATAGCAAAAAAAGCAGTTAAAAATCGCATTGCTGTTCCCGCGTGATGAACGTCAATAAGTTCCGAGTTCCGAGTTCCGAGTTCCGAGTTTTGCAATGCTTTCATCATAACTTCTGAATCATCAGAATTAGAAGTGTTTTCTAAAATCAGATTAGGATATAAAGCTTGCAACAATAGCAATCTATTGGTTTCAGATTTTGAACCGGTAATTTGAAGTTTCGAGCTTCGAGTTTCGAGTTTCGAGTTTTTTAAAAGTAAATTCATATTTTAATTATGACTGAAAACTGAAACTGAAAACTGTGAACTACTTAAGTTTTTCATTATTATGATGTCTATCGTGATCGCGTTTGGTTTTTAAATCCATCTTTTTATCAAATGCCGCTTGCAAATCTACTCCTGTTTGATTGGCTAAACACAAAACCACAAAAACAACATCGGCCAATTCTTCACCTAAGTCTTTGTTTTTATCAGACTCTTTTTCTGATTGTTCACCATAACGGCGCGCGATAATTCTGGCTACTTCACCTACTTCTTCGGTTAGTTGTGCCATATTGGTTAATTCATTGAAGTAACGAACACCATATTCTTTAATCCAATTATCGACTTCTTGTTGGGAATTTTTTAGGTTCATATTTTTTTTTATCTGTTTTATTTCTATTTAAAAAAGGAATTCTATAAACTTGCAGAAACCCCATAAACAATCCAAAAAACAATGCTTGTACTACAAATCTAATAGTTTCTAACTTTACTTCCATAAAATAAATTATAACACTATAAAGCACTGTGTTTATAAGTGATATAATTAAAAATCTGATTAGCTTTTGTTTCATTTACTCTTTATTTTTTGTATCAATTATAATTGTAACAGGTCCGTCGTTTACTAAACCTACTTTCATATCGGCACCAAATTGACCCGTTTGCACTTTTTTACCCAATTCCAATTCCATTTGAGTAATAAAAGATTCGTATAATGGAATAGCTATCTCAGGTTTTGCGGCTTTGATATAGGAAGGTCGATTTCCTTTTTTGGTAGCAGCATGCAAGGTGAATTGACTCACAATAATCATATCACCATTACTATCTTTTAACGACAAGTTCATAACATTATTATGGTCTTCGAAAATTCTTAGATTCGCTATTTTTGAAGTCAACCAATGAATATCTTCTTGATTATCGGCATCTTCAATCCCAACTAAAACTAAAAGTCCGTGTTGAATCTCTGCTACTATTTTTGCATTAATGGTAACTGAAGACGATGAAACTCGTTGAATTACTGCTTTCATTTAGAATATAAAAAATCAAAAATATAAAAAATATCAGAAAAAAATTACGGAAATCCGTAAAATGGATTATTTTCTTGTTTCATCGCTGGCTCTTCGTTCTGCATCATAAATATCTGCTCGATATTGCTCTTCGTCGCCTTCCAATATTTGCGTATAACTTTTATAGCGTGACCATGAAATTTCGTCGTTTTCTAAAGCTTCTTTAATGGCGCAATGTGGTTCGTCTTTATGCAAACAATTATTGAATTTACATTGGTCTTTGATAGCGAAAAACTCAGGAAAATAATCGCCAATTTCTTGTTTTTCCATATCTACAATCCCAAAACCTCGAATACCTGGCGTATCAATAATTTTTGCCCCAAAAGCCAAATCAAACATTTCCGCAAAAGTTGTAGTGTGCTTTCCTTGTGCATGAGATTCGGAAATTTGCTTTGTTTTTAAATTCAACGATGGTTCTAAAGTGTTTACCAAAGTTGATTTCCCAACACCTGAATGCCCAGAAAACATAGAAACTTTATCTTTCATTAAAGCTTTTAATTCGTCAATTCCTTTTCCGTCTTTGGCAGAAACGCGTAAACATTTATAACCAATTGAAGAATATACATGTTGTAAATACAACTGTTCGTCTAATGTTAGGTCATCAAACGTGTCAATTTTATTGAAAACAATTACAGCTTCAATTCCGTAAGCTTCTGCAGTAACTAAAAATCGGTCAATAAAACTTGTTGTTGTTGGTGGATTATTGATGGTTGCCAATAAAAAAACCACATCAATATTTGATGCTATGATATGCATTTGATGTGATAAATTCACAGATTTTCTAACAATGTAATTTTTTCTGTCTTGAATTGCCGTAATTACACCCGTAGTTTCATCGGTCGTATTTTCGATATCGTAATCTACTACATCTCCCACCGCAATAGGATTGGTACTTTTAATACCTTTCATTCTAAATTTACCTTTTATACGGCATTCTAAAAAAGCACCACTTTCTGTTTTAATGGTGTACCAACTTCCGGTAGATTTATATACGATTCCAGTCATGCAAAGTTAGAAGTTAGAAGTTAGCCCTTCGACAAGCTCAGGATAACTAATAATTATTTTCAACAAAGATAGTGTTTCTTGTTAAAAACTATAAATAAAAAAGGCTACTTGATTAAGCAGCCTTTTCATGTTATATTTATAAAATTAGTATTTATAAGCAATACCTTTTTTAATAGCTTGAGAACCACCTAAACCATTAGAGTTAGCTCCAACTGTAGACTTGTCAGCAGTTTGCAAAATAAAAGGACAACCCATTGCAGCAGCTGCCATTTTTAATTTTTTTTCAGCTTTTTTATCTCCAGTATTACCAGTATGATAATTGATTAATCCTGTTTTCCCTCTAACTTCTCCTTCTTTTTTTAATCCAGCGATATAAGCTTTATCTTCTAAAATAACTACTTTTTCCCAATCGTCTTCACCTTTAACTACAATTTTTTCGGTAACTTCTTCAACTCTACCTGTTTTACCGTAAACAATTTTCTCTATTGCATATTTACCAATTGTATTTTCAGCATCTTCTCCATCATATTTGAATATAATTGTATATTCCTCTAATTTAATAACTTTACCTTCTACAACTTCACCATTGTGTTTGTAAATTTTGTCAACCTGTGCATTTGCTGCAAAACCTAAAAAAGCTACAGCTAATAATAAGAATTTCTTCATTTTTTTGTTTTTGTTTAAAATTAAATTTTACGACAATAATACAATATTTTTTAAACCTATAAACGAAAATAATCGTATTTTTTTATTTGTTAATCACATTTTCTTGATGTGTAATACTTTCTTGGTGAATAGCTTTAAACAATAACATAACAAAGTCGTTACTCAATCCTTTTTCTTGACCTTCTAAAAGCATTTTACTTAAAATTTCATTCCACCGCTTATTTTGCAATATAGCTACGTTTTTTTCTTTTTTAAGTAACCCAATTTTATTGGCAACTTTCATTCTGTTTCCTAAAATTTCTAACAATTTTCCATCAAATTCGTCAATTTGCATGCGCAGTTTTGCCATTTTTTGGTTGTATTCACTTTCGTCATCCGTTACTTTTCTAACCTTTAAATTGATAAACATTTGCTTCAATATGGCAGGTGTTACTTGTTGCGCAGCATCACTCCATGCATTGTCAGGATCAATATGAGTTTCAATAATTAATCCATCATAATTCAAATCTAAAGCTTGCTGCGACACTTCTTGAATCATATCGCGCTTTCCAGTAATGTGTGATGGATCGCAAATCAAAGGTAAATCAGGAAAACGATTTTGTAAATCAATTGCTATTTGCCACTCCGGATTATTACGGTATTTTGTTTTTTCATAAGTTGAAAATCCCCTGTGAATTACACCTAATTTCTTAATGTTCGCATTATACAATCGCTCTAAACCACCAATCCATAAGGATAAATCGGGGTTTACAGGATTTTTTAATAAAACGATTTTATCCGTTCCTTCTAAAGCATCTGCAATTTCTTGAACTGCAAACGGATTTACAGTTGTTCTGGCTCCAATCCACAATACATCTATATCGTGTTCCAATGCTAATCTTACGTGAGCAGCTGTTGCTACTTCCGTTGCCATTAACAAACCGGTTTCGGCTTTGGCTTTTTGCAACCATTTCAAGCCGATTTCTCCCACACCTTCAAATCCGCCAGGACGTGTGCGAGGTTTCCAAATTCCGGCACGAAAAATCGAAACATCTGAATTTTTCAATTCGTGGGCAATTTTTAAAACTTGTTCTTCCGTTTCTGCACTGCAAGGACCTGCAATAACTAAAGGATGGTTCAACTGAAAATCATCTAACCAAGTATGTAATTCTATTTTATTTTCCATAACCTTTATTTCACTGTAAAATTACTATTTATTCTTTTCATGAGTAACTTAAATGAAAAAATCTAATAATTAGATTAAAAAAGTTAGAAGATGTAACCCGAAAAATACTTTTTTAAATAAATTTGAGTTCTTTTAAAAAAAGTTACTTTTGCTAAAATTTACATCATATGTCAATAGAAGTTCAAAATATTTCAAAAAAATACGGAGACCAAAAAGCGTTAGACAACGTTAGTTTTTCTGTAAAAAAAGGAGAAATCGTAGGTTTTTTAGGCCCAAATGGTGCTGGAAAATCAACTTTAATGAAAATTTTGACCACTTATTTAACAGCAGATAGTGGAACCGCAGTGGTAAATGAACATGATGTGATTTCTGCACAAAAAGAAGTGCAAAAGTCAGTTGGGTATTTACCAGAACACAATCCGCTGTATTTGGATTTATATGTGAGAGAATATTTGGCTTTTAATGCCGATTTACACAAAGTTTCTAAATCGAGAATTGACGAAGTAATAGCCTTAACAGGATTAACACCTGAAAGTCATAAGAAAATAGGCGAACTTTCTAAAGGATATCGCCAACGTGTAGGATTAGCAACTGCCTTATTACACAATCCTGATGTAATGATCTTAGATGAACCAACTACTGGTTTAGATCCAAATCAGTTGGTTGAAATTCGTGATTTGATTAAAAACATTGGGAGAGATAAAACGGTTTTTCTTTCTACCCATATTATGCAAGAAGTAGAAGCTATTTGTGATCGAATTATTATTATTGATAAAGGCAAAATTGTTACTGATAAAAAACTAAACAAATTAGTTGCCGAAGAAACCGAACAAATAATTGAAGTAGAATTTGACAAAAAGGTTTCTGAATCTGATTTTATAGCTTTACCAAATTTAAAATCTGCAAAAAACATTCACAATTTAGTTTGGGAACTTACTTTTTCAACCGCAACTGATATGCGTCCAACTTTGTTTGATTTTGCACAAGCAAATAATTTAAGAACGCTACAAATTGTATTAAAAAGTAAGAACCTAGAACAGATTTTTAGAGAAAAAACGGGTAAGCGATAACTAAAAAATTTCTTTAGCAATCGCTTTTACATTTTCAGCCTTTCCCATTGAGTAGTAATGCAATACTGGTATTCCAGCGGCAACTAATTCTTTGCTTTGTTGCGTACACCATTCAATACCAATTTGTTTCACAGCGTCGTTATCTTTTGCTTTTACAACTGACATAATTAAATCATCTGGTAATTCAACACTAAAGCGATGCGGAATTAAATTCAACTGCTTTTTGGTAGCGATTGGTTTTAATCCTGGTATAATTGGAACAGTAATTCCTACCGCTCTGCATTTTGCAACAAAATCGAAAAACTTTTTATTATCAAAAAACATTTGGGTGATGATATAATCAGCGCCGTTTTTAATTTTTTGCTTTACAAAATGAATATCACTATCCAAACTTGGTGCTTCCATGTGTTTTTCTGGATAACCAGCAACTCCTATACAAAAATCGGTTTTAGTGGAATTCTGCAAATCTTCATCCAAATAAATTCCTTTGTTTAAATTGCTAATTTGTGTTACCAATTCGGAAGCATACGAATGACCTTCTTTTTCGGGTTTGAAGTATATTTCGCTTTTTACTGCATCACCACGAAGTGCTACGACATTATCAATTCCTAAGAAATCTAAATCAATCAACAGATTTTCAGTATCTTCTTTGGTAAAACCACCACACAAAATATGCGGAATAGCATCCACTTGATATTTATTCTGAATTCCAGCACAAATTCCAACAGTTCCAGGTCGTTTTTTAACTACTTTTTTCTGAAGTAATCCGTTTGCTAGTTCTTTAAATTCATATTCCTCACGATGATACGTTACATCAATAAAAGGCGGATTGAATTCCATCAATGGATCAATACTGTCAAAAATAGATTGAATATTTTGTCCTTTTAAAGGCGGTAAAATCTCGAAGGAGAACAAAGGTTTTCCGTTGGCGTTTTGTATATGTTCAGTTACTTTCATAATTTTAAATTTGCGAGTTGCGAGTTGCGAGTTGCGAGTTAACTTTGAACCCGAAACTCGTAACCCGAAACCAAATTAATCTACTAAATTAGGTGACAGCCATTTTTCGGCTAATTCAATGCTACTATTTCTTCTTTTGGCGTAATCTTCTAATTGGTCTTTTTTAATTTTTCCTAAACCAAAATATTTACTTTCTGGATTTGCAAAATAATACCCTGAAACCGATGACGCAGGCCACATTGCCATGCTTTCAGTTAACTTTACTCCAATTTCTTGCTCCACATTTAATAATTTCCAAATCGTTGGTTTTTCCAAATGGTCAGGACAAGCTGGATAACCCGGCGCAGGACGAATTCCTTTGTATTGTTCTTTGATTAATGCATCATTTGACAAAACCTCATCAGAAGCGTAACCCCAAATTTCTTTACGTACTTTTAAGTGTAAATATTCTGCAAAAGCTTCGGCTAATCTATCGCCTAAAGCTTTAACTAAAATGGAATTGTAATCATCTAATTGCTTTTCGAATTCCGAAGCTTTTTCATCTACTCCAAAACCGGTTGAAACGCAGAAACATCCAATGTAATCTTGTTTGCCAATTTCTTTTGGAGCAATAAAATCCGCCAATGCGATATTTGGAGCTCCAACTGTTTTTTGTGATTGTTGTCTTAAAGTCAGAAGTTGGAAGCTGGAAGCTGGAAGATTTACTTCGATATCATCATCATTTATTGTATTCGCTAGAAAAATTCCTAAAATTCCTTTTGCCGTGAACCATTTTTCTAAAACAATTTGAGCAAGCATTTTTTGTGCATCTTCAAACAAATTCGTCGCTTGTTCACCTACAATTTCATCGGATAAAATCGCTGGATATTTTCCGTATAATTCCCATGATTGAAAAAATGGGGTCCAATCGATGAAATTTACTAATTCCGATAGTTCAACTTCAACGGTTTTAGTTCCTATGAAATTTGGTTTTATAGGTTCGTAATTATGCCAATCGATTTTGAATTTATTTTTACGCGCTTCTTCAATCGATAAGAAATTTTTCTCTCGACTTCTATTCAAATAACCTTCACGAAGTGTATCATATTCTTTACGAAGTGATTTTGCATAAGTAACTTTAGTATCAGGTTGTAATAAATTGGTTGCTACTGTTACCGCACGAGAAGCATCGTTTACATGAACCACGGTTTCTTTATATTCTGGAGCAATTTTCACTGCAGTATGTGCACGAGAAGTTGTCGCACCGCCAATCATTACGGGGATTTTTATATTCAACTTATCCATTTCTTTGGCCAAATACACCATTTCGTCCAGAGAAGGCGTAATCAAACCACTCAAACCGATGATATCTACGTTTTCTTTAATAGCTATTTCAATAATTTTTTCGGGCGGAACCATCACACCTAAATCAATAATTTCGAAATTATTACACGCTAAAACTACTGAAACTATGTTTTTTCCAATATCATGAACATCACCTTTTACCGTTGCCATCAATACTTTTCCAGCACTTGAAGAAGTAGAACCATCTTTTGAAGCTTCGATATAAGGAAGCAAATAAGCAACCGCTTTTTTCATCACACGAGCCGATTTTACTACTTGCGGTAAGAACATTTTTCCTGAACCAAACAAATCACCCACCACATTCATTCCTGCCATCAGATTGATTTCAATCACTTCGATAGGTTTTTTGGCTAGCAGACGCGCTTCTTCTATATCAATTTCGATAAATTCGTCGACTCCTTTTACTAACGAATGCGTTAATCGCTCTTGAACCGAACCATTTCTCCATTCAGCAATAGCTTTTTCATTTGATTTTACATCGCCTTTGAAGCTTTCGGCTAAATCTAGCAAACGCTCTGTGGCATCTTCTCTTCTATTTAATAAAACATCTTCAACATGTTCAAGTAAAACCTTGTCAATTTCATCATAAATCTCTAACATTTCAGGATTCACAATTCCCATCGTCATTCCGTTTTGGATGGCATGATACAAGAAGGCAGAATGCATCGCCTCACGCACTTTATCGTTTCCACGGAAAGAAAAAGACACGTTACTCACTCCACCAGAAATATTTGCATACGGAAGATTTTCGCGAATCCATTTGGTTGCTCGGAAGAAATCTAATGCATTTAATTTATGCTCTTCCATTCCGGTTGCAACTGGAAAAATATTAGGGTCGAAAATGATATCTTCAGCAGGAAAACCAACTTGGTCAACCAAAATATCATAACTTCTTTTACAGATTTCGATACGTCTTTCGTAAGTATCGGCTTGACCCTTTTCATCAAAAGCCATAACAATTACAGCTGCTCCGTATCGTTTAATTAATTTGGCATTATGAATGAAAGTAGCTTCTCCTTCTTTTAAAGAAATGGAGTTTACCACACCTTTTCCTTGAATGACTTTCAAACCCGCTTCTATAATTTCCCATTTTGAAGAATCAATCATAACAGGAACTCTTGCAATATCGGGTTCGGCTGCGATTAGATTAAGGAATTTTGTCATAGCATAAACGCCATCTAACATTCCTTCATCCATGTTGACATCGATGATTTGTGCACCACCTTCTACTTGAGTGCGCGCGATATCTAAGGCTTCATCATATTTTTCTTCTTTTATTAAACGAAGAAATTTTCTAGAACCTGTAACATTTGTTCGTTCTCCAACATTAACAAAATTGGTTTCTGGAGTTACAATCAAAGGTTCTAAACCTGATAATTTTAAATATTTATCGGAATTATAACTCATTACTTATTCTTTTATAATGTTTTGCAACAGACTCCCAAAAGACTTTACTATCACTAACATACTGGCAAACCCA
This sequence comes from Flavobacteriia bacterium, assembly GCA_004293165.1. Lineage (GTDB taxonomy): Bacteria > Bacteroidota > Bacteroidia > Flavobacteriales > Flavobacteriaceae > Flavobacterium. The sequence continues at coordinate 25,416 of RDYL01000002.1, forward strand.
ACATCGTTGTGAATTTAAAAATGATTCGAAATTTATTTTTATTGTTCTGTTTTTCATTGTAATATTTTTTGCCACGGATTTCACCGATTAAACGGATTTCAATTGTTGCTTCCTAGGTTTAAATTCTTTTGCAACCTCAGCAATTAATTTGATGTGTTCTGGCGTTGTTCCGCAACAGCCACCTATAATATTTACTAAATTTTCCTGTAAATATTCCCGAATTAATTGTTGCATTTCTTCAGGCGTTTGGTCATATTGTCCAAATGCATTTGGTAAACCAGCATTTGGATGTGCTGAAATATTCAACGAGGTATTATTTCCCAATGCTTTTAAATACGGTTTCAATTGGTCAGCCCCTAAAGCGCAATTAAACCCAACACTTAACAATGGAATATGTGAAATCGAAATCAAAAAAGCTTCCACTGTTTGTCCCGATAATGTTCTTCCAGAAGCATCGGTAATAGTACCTGAAACCATCACTGGAATATCGATATTGCGTTCTTCTTTTACTTCTTCAATTGCAAACAAAGCCGCTTTTGCATTGAGCGTATCGAAAATTGTTTCTACCAAAAGTAAATCGCAACCACCATCAATTAAAGCTTCAACTTGTTGTTTGTAAGCGATTTTTAAATCGTCAAAACTCACCGCACGGAATCCTGGGTCATTTACATCAGGTGACATAGATGCCGTTCTGTTGGTTGGACCTATGGAACCTGCTACAAATCTTGGCTTATCTGTGAATTCATCTGCCACTTCATGAGCGATTTTTGCTGATTGAAAATTAAGTTCGTAAACTAAATCTTCTAAATAATAATCTGCCATTCCAATAGTTGTTCCCGAAAAAGTATTGGTTTCTACAATATCAGCACCCGCTTCAAAATAAGCACGATGTACTGATTTTACAGCTTCTGGTTGGGTAATGGAAAGCAAATCGTTGTTTCCTTTTAATGGATGCGGAAAATCTTTGAAGCGCTCGCCTCTGAAATCTTCTTCTTCGAATTTATAACGTTGCAACATCGTTCCCATGGCTCCGTCGAGCACGAGAATTCGTTTTTTGATTTCTTCTTGAATTTTTGACATTTTATTCTCTCACAAAGGCGCAAAGACGCCAATTATTTTTCTTGATTAACTTAATTTGTTACCGTAGAAAGTTGGAGAGCAATTCTAACGTTATCTGCTTCCGATACTATCGGAATAGAATGTAGCACCTTTCCACTAGCGCGGGAGGTTGCTAAGCTTTCGCAGGGTCTATTCCCTCCAGCTTTCGTGATAACAAACACTATGTTTATGAACATTGCAAATGTAGTGACAAAATTGAAATAATGAAATATTTTCTAAAATTTAATTAAAAAAATATTATTTATAGATTTATATTCCTAATTAACACTTTTAAACAGAATATAAATCTATAAAATAATTTAAAAACTTTTATTCTAACGCTTGTTTCAAGTCGTTAATTACATCATTAACTAATTAAAAAAACACAAACAACAACTTAACCGCACTTCAAATAACTGATTAAAAAAAGTAGAACTTTGTTATCTTAGACTGAATTTATAAGCACTACTTTGTTAAAAGATGTAGGGCATTTTAAAATAGTGACAAAAAGAATTGATTTTCTTATTTATCACAAAACTTATTTGTTTTATTTGATAAATTCATTTTACTTAAAACAAATTCCTAACCAAAATTTATTTAAAACCCCATTTAATTGTATTTCCAAAATGAATAAAATAAAAAAAGGCAACAATCATTTGTAATTCAATTTCATTTCATACATTTGCAAACGAAAACAAAGAGGAAAAATTTGAACTGATTGCAACCTCATTAAAAAAATGCTAAAGCAGTATTCCTTACTCCTTTACGCAATTTGCAATCTTCGTTTTTTTCTCGCTTAATTTATAATAAATTTAATTATGGCTTATTTATTTACGTCAGAATCAGTGAGTGAAGGACATCCTGACAAAGTTGCGGATCAAATTTCAGACGCATTAATTGATAACTTTTTAGCATTTGACCCTGAGTCAAAAGTAGCTTGTGAAACATTGGTTACTACAGGTCAGGTGATTTTAGCTGGAGAAGTAAAATCAAACACTTACTTAGATGTACAAACTATCGCAAGAGATGTAATCAAAAAAATTGGTTACACAAAAAGCGAATACATGTTTGAAGCAAATTCTTGTGGTGTTTTATCAGCAATTCACGAACAATCTGCCGATATTAACCAAGGTGTTGACAGAGCAAGCAAAGAAGAGCAAGGCGCTGGTGACCAAGGAATGATGTTTGGTTACGCTACCAATGAAACTGCAGAGTTCATGCCGTTAGCATTAAAACTATCTCATCAATTATTACAAGATTTAGCTGATTTAAGAAGAGAAAACAACGAAATCACTTACTTACGTCCAGACGCTAAATCGCAAGTTACTTTAGAATATTCTGATGATAATAAACCGGTTCGTATTGATGCTATTGTAGTTTCAACTCAACACGATGATTTTGCTGATGAACCAACGATGTTAGCAAAAATCAAAAAAGACATTATTGAGATTTTGATTCCAAGAGTAATTGCTAAAAATCCTCAATATGCTCATTTATTTAATGATGCTATTAAATACCACATTAACCCAACAGGGAAATTCGTAATTGGAGGACCTCACGGAGATACTGGTTTAACAGGAAGAAAAATTATTGTAGATACTTACGGTGGAAAAGGAGCTCACGGTGGTGGTGCATTCTCAGGAAAAGACCCATCTAAAGTAGACCGTTCTGCGGCTTATGCTACACGTCATATTGCTAAAAACTTAGTTGCAGCTGGTGTAGCAGATGAAATTTTAGTACAAGTTTCTTATGCGATTGGAGTTGCTGAGCCAACATCAATCAACGTAAACACTTACGGAACTGCAAAAGTAAATTTAACTGATGGAGAAATCAGCAAAGTAGTAGAAAGGATTTTTGATATGCGTCCGTACTTTATTGAACAACGTTTGAAATTAAGAAATCCAATCTACAGCGAAACGGCTGCTTACGGACACATGGGAAGAACTCCTGAAACTGTAACCAAAACGTTTTCTGCTCCAGGTGGTTTAACAAAAACAGTTTCTGTTGAATTATTTACTTGGGAAAAATTAGATTTTGTTGATCAAATAAAAGCTACTTTTAAAATATAAGAAATCCTTTCTTTAATAAAAAAACCATTCGCATTAACGAATGGTTTTTTTTATCTCTATACTCGAAAGAACTACAATGTATATTTCAAACTTAAAATTACAAATCTAGGTTGCACTCTGTAACTCGAAAAACTACTTGTTCCACCTAATTGACTAAAACTATTTGTATCTAAAGATTTTGTATCTAATAAGTTTGTTCCCGAAAGTTTCCATTCCCATTTACTACCTTTCTTTTGATACAATAAACTTGCCGTTAAGAAATCATATTCACTATCAATAGTTTTTGCTTTGTTTCTATTGTGAAAATAAGAATATTCCGAAACGAATGAGAACGCATCAAGGAAGAAATATTCTAACGTAACCGTTGGGCTATCTATGTAAATAACGTCCGAAAAGTTATCGTTAATTGAAAAATTATACCCTACTGTTAAATTTGGCAACGTTTTATAATTGGTAGAAAAACTTAAATTATAACTCTGAGAATAAGATTCAATGGTTTGAATCTCTGATGGATTGTTGTTAGGATCAGTATCAGCATCTGGGTAAACACGAATGTTATTAGATTTTTGCCAATTGACTGCAGCTCTAAAATTTGCTTTATAATACTTAGCAAAAGAACGACCATAACCTCCTAATGCAGAAAAAGTTTCATCAGGAAAATTAGAGTTCATGTTTTCGGTAGAAGAAATCTGATTAACACCAAATAGTAACGCTCTATTTTTTATTGCATCTAACTGCCTTGTATAAGACACATTAGCAAAAATATTTTCAAAATTAAACATATTATATTTAAAGTAACGCAACGAATGTACTTGAGAAGTTGAATTTTCTAAGAATCTATTTCCGCTAAATAAACTGTTATAGCTTGAAAACACATAACCTTGAGCTAACCTATTAATATCGGTAAAATTGTTAGTTAACGAATAATTATAGGTTAACGTTTCTGATTTTTTTATCTGCCACAACGCATAAACATCAGGTAAAAATCTATTAAATGATTGCTTGTTTGACGTTCCAAGTTGCTCATCATTCATATTATACTGATGCACACTAAATCCAGGATTAAAAGTAAATTTACCGGTCATGAATTTATAATGAACTCCTAAAAACACATCATTAAAAGCATAATCCACATTGTTAACAACAGTTGGATCTGTTAAATTATTTTGATTACCATTGTCTAAAATTTGAAAAATAGAAGAATCAAAATTTTGATATGAATAAGTATTCCCTAAAGTTAAATTGATATTGCTTTTTGGCGTAAGCATATAATAATAATCAAACTTTGAATCTACTTTATTAGTTTGCACAAAACGATTTTGAGTGATATCATCTCTAATTCCAATTCCTTCATTTATATAACCTGTTAATAAAGGCGCAAAAGGTAAAGTTTCTAAATTAGCATTGTAGAATGGATCTTCATTTTGATATAAATGTTGCATTTCAAATGCAAAAACATGCTTGTCATTTAAAGTGTAATAATAATTTAAATTCTGATTGATTGAAAAAGGATTTTGTTCTTTTCCTGTATAAATATCAGACAACAAACTAGAAAAAACATTCGTATTTTCTTTTTGGTCAGAAAATTTAACTAAAGCATCATAATCAAAATGGGCTTTTTCTGAAGGAATATAACTTGAACTTAACTTTAGTAAAACTTGCTTACTGTCTTGTTTCGTGTAATCTTCTCTTGTTTCCGAAATAGTTTCGGTTGAACCATCAGGCAAATTATCTATACGATTAGAAATTGTTCTGTTTTCAATTTCTGTCTTGTTTCCTAATAAAATTCCAAAACCACTCAAAGTCCATGCTTTTGAAGGATTGAAACTAAAATTTGCTGCTCCAAATGTAGACTCAATATTTGCTGCTTGATTGTTACGAAGTCCCATAATACCTAAATCGTTAGATGCCACATTGAAAGAAGAACCTCCTTTACGCATCATGTTTTTGAAACCTCCGGTAAACTTGAAATAATCTTGAGCCGTTAATGGCAATTCCCCAATATTATTCACATTGGCAATTACATTTAAACTGTATTTTGGACTATAGAAAAACAATTTCGGATTGACAATAAATCGGGTATCTTCCATTCCTACTCCAATTCCTGCATTCATATCCCCAAACCAGAAGTTCTTTTTCCCTTCTTTTAGTTTGATGTTTATTGCAATGCTTTCCTCGTTATTTTCTAATCCTTTTAAATTAGAAACTTCATTATAATTTCGTAAAACTTGGATTTTATCTAACGCATCCGCCGGAATATTTTTAGTAGCTAATTTGGTATCGCCATCGAAGAAATCTTTTCCTTCCACCATTACTTTCTGGACTTTTTTACCTTCCACTTCAATTTCCCCGTCTTTATTTACTTCAACACCTGGCAGTTTTTTAAGAACATCTTCCAACTTTCGTTCCGTTCCATTAGTAAAAGAATCGGAATTGTAAATAATGGTATCTCCCGAAACACTCACTGGCATTTCGTGTACAATTTCTACTTCATTTAATTGAGTTCCTTCTTTTAAAACTACCGGAAAATTCATGTTAGTAGTCCCAGTAGTAACGGCTTTTTCAAAAGTTTGAAACCCTATGTAACTTACCTTAAGCGTATAGTCTGTACTAGGCTTAAGGTTTAGTGTAAATTTTCCCGCTTCATTAGTAATAGCATAAGCATCCATTGCTTTGGTTTGCTTGTTAATTGCCATAATATTGGCCATTTCTAAACCAACTCCTGTTGTATCTTTAACAGTTCCTTCGAAACGAATATTTTGAGAAAAGGCACTCGAAACAAGTGCCATCATCAATAATAAGAATATTTTTTTCATATGATTTTATTAGAAAATTAACGTCCACCACCCATTCTAAATCCACCTCTTTGACCGCCTGGACCTGAATTCATTTCACGCATTTCTTCCATTTTCTTTTTCACGATTTCGTCGTATTCTTTTTGGGTTACTTCTTTTCCTTTAGAAGCAGGTTTTATTTCTACTTTATCTTTAGAATTCAATACTAATTTTGAACATAAAATTACTGTTTTACCATCATTAACTTCTAAAATCAAACCTGGTAACCCCCAATAATTTTCTGGCCCTTGATTTACTGGAATTTCTGGACAATACCATGCTGTAATTGTATTTTCTTTTGGCATTTCCCAATCATCTGTAAAATTTGTTTTCTTAGCTTTCGCTGTATCTTTAACTGTTTCCGCTTTTTTATCGCCATCTTTAGCGTTGTTATTGTTTCTAAATCTAAAATTTCTGAAATCAGACTCACTTACTTTAACAACAGCCGTTGCTTTAAAACAAAAATAATCACCAATTTGTTTAGATTCGCTTCCTAAAACCCATTCATAATTTGGCAATGAATCTTTAATTAAAAATTCTTTTCCAAAAAACTCTTTATCCACAATGAATTGTTTGGTTTTTGCATTTTTATAATGCGTTCCACCACCGCCCATCATAGACATCATCATTCTTCCACCACCTTGTTGTCCACCAGGAGCATCTAGTTTTTCTTCTTCTTTGTATATTGAAGCTGATTTATCAAAGTTTAAAACAAATGTTCTCTCAAACATTTTTTTCATACGCTCTTCAATTTGTTTTTGCATTTCAGGAGTCATATCTCTATTCCCACTCATGCCTTTCATAAAATCGGCAGTACTAGTTTTAGATTCGTAAACCGCCATTCCTTGAAAATTCTGTGCATTTACAAGCCCAGAAACCATAAAAACCGATGCAATAATAAATTTTTTCATTCTTTACAAATATTACGTGTGTATATATAGACTACTAATCGTGTGTTTTGTTACAAAATTTAACAACTATTTTGTTTTTAGTAGTATATTAGACCCTAATTTATTGAAATAGTTTAACGAATGTCTAATAAAAAACTCTTGTTCATAACCCTTTTAATTTTTCATTGTCTAACAGTGAGTAGTCAGGGAATTATTTCTGCCACAAAATTAGAAACGGTAAAAATAGAAGGTGATGCTTTTTTAGGCTTTGACAACCAACTGAATTACTTCAGCGTTAGAAATAATATTTTAATCAAAAACAGTTCATCAACAAAGTATCAATACAATAATTTAGGATTAGGAAAAATTTATCGAGTGGACTTCCAAAATCCATTACAAATTTTGATTTTTTATAAAAATTTTAATTCGGTTGTACTTTTAGACAATCAGTTAAACGAAATCAAAAAAATAGATTTCAATTTAAAAGCTATTCCAGTTACCATTGAAGCCGTTGCATTGTCATCTCAAAATCAAATTTGGATTTATGATAGCGTTTCATCAAAAATTGGATTGTACAATGTAAATTCCGATGCTTTTAAATGGATTTCTACTATGCTTGAAAATCCGATTTTATATTACGAATCTGATTACACCCATTTTTATTGGATTGACACTAACTTGAATCAGTATCGCATTTCTATTTATGGAACGATTGAAAAATATGGATTACTAAAAAAATTCGATGCTGTACAATTGACAAAAAATGGTAATTATATTTTTCAATCTGAACAAGAATTATATTATTATGATTTAAAATTGAACAGAAGTAGTAAAATTGCAATTGATGAAAAAATCATTTCAAAATTTTTCTTTAGAGATGGAATTTTGTCTATTTTTACCCAAAATGAAATTACTAATTACAAAATAATTTTACCATAATGCACATAGCAGTAGCAGGAAACATTGGAGCAGGAAAAACGACATTAACTCGATTATTAGCCAAACATTTTAAATGGGAACCCCATTTTGAAGATGTTGTAGATAATCCGTATTTGGATGATTTTTACCACCAAATGGAGCGTTGGAGTTTTAACCTTCAAATTTATTTCTTAAACAGTCGTTTTCGTCAAGTATTGCAAATACGTGAAAGTGGTAAAAACATTATTCAAGACCGAACCATTTATGAAGATGCACATATTTTTGCGCCTAATCTTCATGCCATGGGATTGATGTCAAATAGAGATTTTAATAATTACACTTCGCTTTTCGAATTGATGGAAAGTTTAGTGGGTTCGCCAGACTTATTGATTTATTTAAGAAGCTCGATTCCAAATTTAGTAAGCCAAATTCACAAAAGAGGAAGAGATTACGAAAACTCAATTTCAATTGATTATTTAAGTCGTTTGAACGAAAGATACGAAGCATGGATTCAAACGTATGATAAAGGAAAGTTAGTCATTATTGATGTAGATAATATTGATTTTGTAAACAATCCAGAAGATTTAGGAACCATCATTAATAGAATTGATGCCGAATTAAACGGATTATTTTAGATATATGAAACGCCTCAATTGAGGTGTTTTATTTATTTCATTGTATCAAACAACGATTTCACTTTAATATTATCAGTTGGTCGATCGGTTTTAATTATTTTAGGAATTCCTGGAATTAAATCAAAATAGTTGTCATTAAAAAAACGACCATCTGCCTGCAAATGTACATTTTTAGTAAAAGTATTTGTTTTAACTTCAATAAGTGTTTCACCCACAATTTTCACTTCAATAGTTGGTTGTTCTAATTGTAATTCTTTTGGCTTTACAAAATAATGATATGCTACTGTATTTTTATGATTACCACTAAATTCAATCTGTAATACTGTTTTTTCTTTTACAAATTTTGGCAATTCTGCATAAGAAATCTGCATACAGGTTGTGTTTTTTTCAACATCTAAAACACATTCTTTAGAAGCAGTCCAAAGTTCTTTCCCAGAAAAATCAATTAATTTTACCGTAACTATACCCGCTTTTACTTCCAAGTTATCATTATTTCCTATAATTGAAAGTCCATCTGTTTTTTCTGCTACTGCTAAAAAAATAGGTGCAAAACTTTCTTTGACTTGGTAATGAGCCGCTTTCCAATTCCCATAATAATCCAACGAACTCCATGACGTAACTGGCCAACAATCGTTAAATTGCCAATACAAAGTACCCATACAATAAGGTTTTGCCATGCGGTGAGCTTCAATAGCGATTTTCATTCCACGAGCTTGTAACAATTGCGAAACATATAGATAGTTTTCAAAATCTTTTGGCACTACATAATAGCGCTCCATGTATTCGTTGATGGTTTCAAAACCTGTTGGATGTTTTTGATGGTTTTTGAAAGCTTCGGAAGTAAAATTCAAATCTTCTTTACGCATTACTTTTTGCAAGGTTTCTAAATTTGGCATGCCTTGAAAACCATATTCACTCATAAAACGTCCTACTTTTTTCTCATAAATTTCAAACGGTTCTTTTCCCCACCAAACGCCCCAATAGTGCGAATCGCCTTGCAGCAAACTTTCTTTCCTTCCCCAACCAATCGATGGCGAAGACGACCAATAAATATTTTTTTCTTTCGGAAGTAAACTGTCTAAAGTCTTTGGAATCATTTCATGAAATACTTTTTTGTAATCGTTCCAAATTTGAGTCGAATCCGATTTGGAATAGTTGAATTGTTTTTGCCAACCCCAATTGTGCCAACCTTCATCATTTTCATTATTACCGCACCAAATGGCAATACTTGAATGATTTTGCAAGCGATTTACGTTATCAATTACTTCTTGTTTTACATTTTCAACAAATTTTTCATCGCCCGGATACATCGAACAAGCAAACATAAAATCTTGCCAAACTAAAATTCCGTTGGCATCGCAAGCCTCATAAAACGCATCATCAAAATAAACGCCGCCGCCCCAAACACGCAACATATTCATATTCGCTTTTTTGGCATTTTCAACTAAAGAAAAATAAGTAGCATCAGAAACTCGAGGTAAAAAATTATCAGGTGGAACCACATTAGCCCCTTTCATAAAAACCGATTTTCCGTTTAATTTAAAGTAAAAACTTTTTCCAACTTGGTCTTTTTCCTGAATTAATTCGATAGTTCGCAAGCCAATATTCAGTTTTTTCGAATCCAAAAACTGCTTTTTCTGACTAATTTCAATAGTAAAAGGATACAAATTCGCATCCCCTAATCCGTTACACCACCACAATTTTGGATTCGCAATTTCATATTGCATTTTGATTTTATTCTTTCCTTTTTTAAGATTGAAATTTTCCGATTTTTCATTGATTTTTACCTGAATTGTTTTTACTTCAGCAACATGAATTTCGGTTGTGAATTCTAAAATCGCTTTTTTGTCATTCAGTTCTAATTGGCTGTATTTTATATTCTCAATTTTAGCCGAATTCCAAAATTTCAATTGGACTTTTTTCCAAATTCCTGCCGTAACGAATCTTGGACCCCAATCCCAACCGAATTGATATTGCGCTTTTCGAACAAAAACACGTTCTTTTTCAGGTAAGGTATAAGATAATTTTGCTGCTGCATCTTTTCCTTTTTGAACCGCTGAATGAAAAACAACTTTTAAATGATTAGTTCCTATTTTTAAATGTGATTTGGCAGAAATGGTCCATTTTCGGAACATATTATCCGCTTCTAAAACTAGTTCTCCATTCAAATAAACAGATGCATAGGTGTCCAAACCCTCAAACTCCAAATCTATATTTTCAGTTTTTAACTCTTTAGTACTTAGTATAAATTTTGTTTCATATTCCCAATTTTCATTTTCAATCCATTGCAATTGCTTTTCATTAGCTCCAAAAAACGGATCAGGAATTAATTGGTTTTGAAATAAATCGGTGTGAACGGTTCCAGGAATAGTTGCTTTATGCTTTTTTACTTCGTTTTGCTTGTTGAATGTCCATTTTTCAGTTGACAAATTGCGATAGGAAGTTTGTCCAAAAACGGAATAGCAGAAGAAAATTAGAAATAATGTTATTTTTTTAAACATATTAGTCATATAAGTTTTGAGAGTGAAAGTGTCAAATCAAAGAAGTTCATTTAATATTGGATTTTATTCTTTAGTTGTATTATTTCCTCTGAACTAGCAATTTCGCTTCCATCTGTAATAGCGGATGAATGATACCAATTGGTATTTACCATTTCGTCTAATGCTGAAATATTGATTGAACGCAATCCACCACCAGGCATAATTTCGATGCGATTATTGGCTTGATTGACTAATCGTTTCAAAACTTCTTTTCCTTCCATGACGTTTGGAAAAGTTCCAGAAGTTAAAATCGTTGAAAATCGACATGAAATAACATCTTCTAAAGCTTTTTTTATATCTGAAACCTCATCAAATGCTCTGTGAAATGTGCAAGGAAATGGTTTCGCTAATTCAACTAAGGCTTTATTTTGTTCGATATTAATCGTATTATCATCCTTCAAAATCCCAAAAACAAATCCGTTGACTCCAAGTTTTTTGATGGTTTCGATTTCCGATTTCATTTGTTCAAATTCTGCTTCTGAGTAAACGAAATTTCCTCCTCTTGAACGAATCATTACATATAAATCGATATTCAAATGTTCGCGAGCTTGCTTTATTCTTTCAATTGTTGGAGTAGTTCCACCAACCAACATATCAGCACATAATTCCACTCTATCTGCTCCAGCATTTTGTGCTATTAGAGCAGATTCAAGGTTAAAACAAGCGATTTCTATTTTTTTATTTTGGAACATAAGTCATGAATATTAGCCACGGATTACACAAATTCTCACGGATTAAATAATCCTTAAAATCCTTTAATCTGTGGCGAAAAATTATTTCAAAAAGTAATTCGCATCGATTAATTTATTTCCTGTTGCATCGTGAACGGCATAATTGAAACCACCTTGCACGCAATAAGAACCATATTCTCCTTTTTTATTCAAAGCGATGAAACCAACTTGAATGCCTTTTAGATTTTTTCCTCGATTTTGCGTCAGTTTTACAATTCGCATCACCGCTTCTTCACAAGCCTTTTGTGGCGATTTTCCTTGACGCATTAATTCAACTACCAAATGACAACCTGTAATTCGGATTACTTCTTCTCCGTGACCTGTTGCTGTTGCGGCTCCAATTTCGTTATCTACATATAAACCAGCACCAATAATTGGGGAATCTCCTACTCGTCCGTGCATTTTAAATGCCATACCACTTGTAGTACATGCTCCTGATAAATTGCCTTGCGAGTCTAAAGCAATCATTCCTATAGTGTCGTGGTTTTCAATATTTGCTTTTGGTAAATATTCACTGGTTTTTAGCCATTCCTTCCATTCTTTTTCGGAAGCTTCTACTAACAAATTCTCTTTTTTGAATCCTTGTGTGATGGCAAACTGCAAAGCACCTTCGCCAACCAACATCACATGAGGCGTTTTTTCCATCACCATTCTTGCTACGGAAATAGGATGTTTGATGTGTTCCAAACAAGCTACCGAACCAATATTTGAAAATTCGTCCATAATACAAGCATCTAAGGTTACGCGACCATCTCTATCAGGGCGACCGCCGTAACCTACACTTCTCTCATTTGGATCGCCTTCTGGAATTTTCACTCCTGCTTCCACGGCATCTAAAGCGCGACCTTTATTTTTAAGCACTTCCCAAGCGACTTCATTGGCTTGTAAACCAAAATTCCATGTAGAAAGTACAATGGGTTTGTTCGTTTTTCCTGAATTGATATCGATTTCAGTTTCCTCAGATTTTCGATTGAAAGCCTGAAACGCCACTCCAGCAGTTGCTAAAGCGGTTGTTTTTAAAAAATTTCTTCTGTTTGTCATTATTCTACACTTATTTCATCTACAAATAACCAACTGTTGGAACCTGCACCGGGTTTTCCTTCTGCAATGATTCCGTTGTTTTCTGCTATGACTTTTATAAATTGAACATTTTGTTTATCGAATTTAACTACGATTTTTCCTTTATTTTCAAAAATTTCTTTAGAAGAAACAATTGTGATTGGAATATAATTTTCATCATCTTTTGAAACTAAAATTTCGATGCTTTTTGGATAATAAATCCAACTTCCTACTGACGAAAGTGTGTTTATGCTGATTTTTGAAATCGTTTCTGATTTCCCTAAATCGATGGTAGCATTCATGTCTTTTCCCCAAAAGCCTAACCAATCTCTTCCAAATTTAGAAGTATTTCCTTTCATGCCATCGACTAAAGTAAAAGAGCCACCAATTCCATAATTTTCGTGTGGTTGATATATCAATTCTATCTTTTTACCCGTTGATTTTGTGATGAAAAATGGTTGTTCGATGTTGGCACTTTTAGCTTTACCATTCTCGAAGTAAGCCGCTTTTATGGTTTGATTTGAAGTTACTAAAATTGGTTTTTCATAAGACATCGAATTAGCATTGGGTTCCGAACCATCAGTGGTAAATTTAATTCCGTTTGGATTTACTGATTTTAATTCGAATGCTACTCCATTTTCTGAAGGTTGTACTTTAGAAGTTACTTCAAAAATGGCTTTGCTGTAATTGATTCCTTTTTTATCATAGATTTCAAAATGTGAAATTAATCGTTTTTCGAATTCTTTGTAATTATTAGGATTGGATGTTCCCCAAACCACTTCAGAAAGTGCTGCTATTCTTGGAAAAAGCATATATTCAGCATGTTCTGGTGTGTTGATGTATTCCGTCCAAAGATTCGCTTGAGCGCCTAAAATATATTTCGATTCTTCTTCTGAAAGTTCCCTTGGAACAGGACTAAAAGAATACACTTTTTCCACATTGGTATAACCTCCAAAAGCAATCGGTTCGTTTTTAGGTTCGCCTTGATAATGATCAAAATAACAATGTGAACCTGGCGACATCACTACGAAATGTTTTTGTTTGGCTGCTGCGATTCCGCCTTCTGTTCCACGCCAACTCATTACGGCTGCATTTGGTGCTAATCCGCCTTCTAAAATTTCGTCCCAACCGATGATTTTTCGCCCTTTACTGTTGACAAATTTTTCGATTCTTTGGATGAAATAACTTTGTAATTCATGTTCGTCTTTTAGATGTTCCTCTTTGATTCTTTTTTGACAATGCGGACAACTTTTCCAACGCACTTTTGGGCATTCATCACCACCAATATGAATGTATTCAGATGGAAATAATTCCATGACCTCGGTCAAAATATTTTCTAAAAACGTAAACGTTTCGTCTTTTGGGCAAAAAACATCTTCTAAAACACCCCACGTTTTTCCTACTTCAAATGGTCCGCCTGTACAAGAAAATTCAGGATACGATGCTAAAGCAGCTAAAACGTGTCCAGGCATTTCGATTTCGGGCACAATGGTGATGTGGCGTTCTTTGGCATAAGCTACAATTTCTTTGATGTCTTCTTGAGTGTAAAATCCGCCATAGCGAATGTCGTCAAAAGTTTGATCGGTGTAATGTCCAATCATGGAGCCGTTTCGCCAAGCACCAACTTCGGTTAATTTGGGATATTTTTTGATTTCGATACGCCAACCTTGGTCATCTGTCAAATGCCAATGAAAGGTATTCATTTTATACATTGCTAAATAATCAATGTATTTTTTGATGAATTCTTTTGGAAAGAAATGACGAGAAACATCTAAATGCATGCCGCGCCATTGGAATTTTGCATAATCTTGAAGTTGCAGGCAAGGAATTTTAATAATTTGATTTTTTTCTGCAGGTATTATTTGTAAAAGACTTTGAATAGCATAAAAAATTCCTTCTGAACTATTTGCGTTTATTTCGATTTGAGTTTCATCTATTTTAATTTCATATTGACTTTTAACTCTTGTAGAGATTGTATCAATGTATCTTAAATTTAAAATAATCTTAGATGTTGCTTGTGACTTACTTTTGGAATGTAATTTTAGCCCTGTTTGATTTAGAATAGAATTTTGTAAATATTGAATTTCAAAACTATCCATTTCATTCGACTCAATCTCTGTATTTTTTGATAGTTTGAAATAGTTATTTTTAATTTTTAAAAATTCAGGTTTTGGAATAATTGAGATTGTTTGTTGCCCAAAAGTCCAACCAAATGTAAAAAGAAGAAAATAAAATAAATTTTTCATTCGTTATGTTTGTTTGGCTAAAATTAAATAAAAAAACCGCACATTTCACTGCCACAAAAAAGTTAGATACTATTTAATCGCATTTTATGGAAATAAAAGTTAAATACGATAATGCATTTAAATTAGAATTTGCTTTATTATTAGTTTAAAAGAAAAATTACTCAAAATATTTATGTTTCAAAGCTAAAAATTTAATATCCACAGATATAGGTTGAATTATATGAAACTTAAGGTAAAATAGAATTATTACAAATTAAGAATAAACGTAATTCAATTGCTTTTAAGAAAAAGGATAAATTTAAACAAAATGAGCCCGATTAAATATCGAGCTCACTATTATTAAAATTAATTATTAATTTGTCTAAACTTTGGGTGCAGACTAATCCTATCGGGATTTCTATTTTTATCTTATTGGTTGATTTTGAATCAAATCTAAATACAGGTTAATTTTATCTTTCAACTCTTTTCTTGGAGCAATGAAATCTAAAAATCCGTGTTCTAATAAAAATTCTGAAGTTTGAAAACCTTCTGGTAAATCTTTACCTGTTGTGTCTCTTACAATACGAGGTCCAGCGAAGCCAATTAAAGCGCCAGGTTCTCCAATATTGATATCTCCTAACATTGCGTATGAAGCGGTAGTTCCACCCGTTGTAGGGTCGGTACATAATGAAATGTATGGAATTTGTTCTTCTGCTAATTGCGCTAATTTAGCAGAGGTTTTTGCTAATTGCATTAATGAGTAAGCAGCTTCCATCATACGAGCTCCTCCTGATTTTGAAATCAAAACAAACGGAATTCTGTGTTTGATAGAATAGTCAATTGCTCTTGAAATTTTTTCTCCAACAACTGCTCCCATTGAACCACCAATAAAAGCAAAATCCATACAAGAAACCACTAAGTCTTTCCCTTTAGATTTTCCAACGCCAGTTCTAATAGCGTCTTTTAATTTGGTTTTGTCCATTACATCTTTTAAACGATCACTGTATTTTTTAGTATCTTCAAATTTTAATGGATCTTTTGATGTTAGTTTTGCATCAAGTTCAGTGAACTCATTATTGTCGAATAAAATTTCGAAATATTCTTTACTACCAATTCGTACATGATAATCGTCTTCTGGGCTTACCCATAGGTTTCTTGCCAATTCATCTTGATCAATGATTTTTCCTGTAGGTGATTTATACCATAAACCCTTTGGAACATCTTTTTTGTCCTCAGTTGCGGTGGTGATTCCTTTTTCTTTTCTTTTAAACCAAGCCATAATTAAGTTAGAAGTTAGAAGTTAGAAGTTGGAAGGCTAACCTTATCTTCATCTAATTTCAATTAATAATAAATTTTAAACTTCGTACTTTGTACCTCGTACTTCGTACTTATAAAGTATTCACGTTATTTAAATCGGCAAAAGCTTGTTCTAATCTTGTGTTGAACGTTACTTCTCCTTCACGAACCCATTTTCTTGGATCGTAGTGTTTTTTGTTTGGGCTATCTGCTCCGTCTGGACTTCCAATTTGAGTTCTTAAGTAATCAATTTTTGAAGTCATATAATCACGAATTCCTTCGGTGAAAGCAAATTGTAAATCAGTATCAATATTCATTTTAATTACTCCGTAAGAAATAGCTTCTCTAATTTCTTCTAAAGTAGAGCCAGAACCACCGTGGAAAACAAAATCAACTGGATTATTTCCTGTATTGAATTTATTTTGAACGTATTCTTGAGAATTTCTAAGAATTTTTGGAGTTAATTTCACATTTCCTGGTTTGTAAACGCCATGTACATTTCCAAAAGAAGCCGCGATTGTAAATCTTGGACTTACTTTCATTAATTCTTCATAAGCGTAAGCTACTTCATCAGGTTGTGTGTATAATTTTGAGCTATCTACATCTGAATTATCTACACCATCTTCTTCACCGCCAGTAATTCCTAATTCAATTTCTAACGTCATTCCCATTTTACTCATTCTTTCTAAATATTTTTTAGAAATTTCTATGTTTTCTTCAATTGGCTCTTCTGATAAATCAATCATGTGAGAACTGAATAATGGTTTTCCAGTTTCGGCAAAATGTTTTTCCGAAGCGTCTAATAAACCATCAATCCAAGGTAATAATTTTTTTGCGCAATGGTCTGTGTGTAAAATTACAGTAGCACCATAAGCTTCAGCTAAAGTATGAATGTGTTTTGCACCTGCAACAGCTCCTAAAATTGCTGATTGTTCATTTTGATTTGACAAGCCTTTTCCTGCATTAAATTGTGCACCACCATTAGAAAATTGAATAATAACTGGAGCATTTAATTTGGCAGCAGTTTCTAAAACACCATTAATAGTGCTAGATCCTACAACGTTTACTGCTGGCAATGCAAATCCTTTTTGTTTTGCATAATTAAATATTTCTTGTACTTGATCTCCGGTAGCAACACCAGCTTTAATATTGTGACTCATAGTTGATTGTTTTTATAATGGTTTTGCAAAAATAATAATTTAAAAAATTAGAATGGATAATTAATACCAAAATTTAGCACTGTTTTGCTAAAGTTAATCCCTTTTAACCATCTATCTCCCATTTCTCTCCCCGGGTCATAAGCTTTATAGCCTAAATCAAAGCGAAAGACAAAGAAGTCAAAATCGTATCGTAAACCAATACCAGAACCTACTGCTAGGTCTTCAAACGAACTAAATCCATTGAAGGTATAATCTTCATCGGTAATGTTATCAAATATGTTCCAAATATTTCCAATATCAGCAAAAAAAGCGCTGTGAAAATTTCCACCTACTCTAAAACGGTATTCCAAACTATAAGCTAATTTAAAGTTGGCTTCATTGAAATCGTTAATTCCTCCACTTCTTCCAGGGCCTAAGCTATAAGCTTGCCAGCCTCTATTATCATTTGAACCGCCCGAAAAATAACTTCGTGAAAAAGGGATTGATTGTGCATTGCCAAATGGCACAGCTATACCAGCAAATGCTCGCATAGCCAATGTGTTTTTCTTGCCAAAATCCCAATGTTTGATATAGTCTACTTCTCCTTTTATATACTGAGAATATTCAATACCAAACATGGTTTTATTCCCATTTTGATTCAAGTCTTCATTTTTTGAATCGGCTAATAGTGAAAGTACATTTCCTGCAGACTCTATTTTAGTTCGTATGGAATAAAAATTATTATCTAATAAATTGGCTTTTGTATTTCTAAAAAATGTAATTCCCGATGAAACAATTAAGTTGTTTTCAATTAAACGAATTCTTCTTTCACCAATACTTCTGATTGTTTTGTATTCTGTGTCACTTGGTGATAATGAAGTTACTCCATTTTGAACATCATCAATAAAATTTACAGCGCCTTGCGTAGTTAAATTCCCGTTTTCTAAATTAGCAGGGTCAACATTATATGTTTGTGCCAAATCATTTAAAGTATTGTACGAAGAAGTATATACATTAAAGTAATTTTCTGGATTTAGATTTTTAATAAATTGAATATTTAGTAAATCAAATCGGAAAGTGTGTTTTTGTTTTGGAATCCAGCTGTAGTTAAAAACACCTGTTAAATTTTCTTTATCTAATCCTATATTTCGTTGGCTTGTTAAACTAATATTTGCATTAGTTGTTGGAAGCATTTCTTTTCTAATGATTTTACGAGTATTGGCTGGAAAAACAATCCTTGGAAAGCTAAGTTTTCCTTCAATTCCATATTCTGAAATGTTGAAAAATACATTGTTCGGATTGGCTAAGTCTTTTGATGAACCAATGTTTCCTTTTGCAGCTAATTCAAATATTTCGGCTCTTTTAAATAAATTTCGCCATGTAAATGCCATCCTTCCACTAATTCCTAATTCTTGAACATCTGATGTTGTAATATCAAATGAAGGTTGCCAAACATACTTAGGCTTACTTATTAAGTAAATGTTTGCAATTAAGGATGTTTTTGTGGTGTCATTTGGATCTTCAATATATTCAATATTTGGGTAATTGAATACTTTCAAATTACTTAAAGATTTTGATGTTAACGTTCTATCATTATCACTAAACAGTTTGCCTTTTTCAATAAAAATAGCATTTGTGATGGCTTTAGGTTTGTATTTTAATTTTCCAGCACTATAAATAGTAAAATTTCGATAGGAAACGCTATCATTAAATTGATTACTTTCTTTTTTAGAAGTATTGTTTGTAAAAATGTTAACCTGACTAATTTTATAAATTGAAAATGTTTTTTTTACCAATTCGTCACCATTTTTAACGTATCGGTCTTCAATTTTTAAGTCAATATTCATTTTTTGAGTGGAATCATCAAATATGGCATTGTATTTAATGTTGCTTTCTTGAAAATGATATACACCATTATTTCTTAAATATTGTGTTATTCTTTTGCGTTCATTGTCGAAATTACTAAAATTATATTGATCTCCTTTTTTTATGAAAGTTATACTTTCTTGAATAGAATATAGGCTATCTACAACTGGACTCTCAATGTATTTAAATATCGAATCTATAAAATAAGGCTTTCCAGTTGTTACTTTGTAGACAACTTTTCCTCTTTTATTTCCTACAGAGTCAATGGTCATGGATACTTTGTTTCTTATGTAGCCATTGTTATAATAATATCCACTGAGGCGATCTTTAGATTTTAATGCTTTTCGTTCATCTATTATCACGGGAGCTTCGCCCGTTTCTTTCATAAAACGGTGTATTCCACTTACAAAAAATGATTTTCCTAATCGTTCTACTTGTTTGGGCGATAACAGTTGGTTTAGCCTTTTAATTCGGTTAGGTTTTTTGTTTAACCAAACTTGATAGGAAGAATCTGGGTTTGGTCTAGCCGTATTGTATAATGTAAGTCCAAATGGATAATTTAAAAACTTAGTATTAGGTTGTTGTACTACTAAATTATTTACACGGTCTTCTTTATTTAGTTCGTCATTAACAAAAACCTCGTTTTTGGTTAACAATTTTTTACTTTCGGGCACACGTTTAACTAACGAACACGAATAAATTATTGTACCAATTACAAATAATAATGTTATTTTTGATAAATTATTTCTCAAAGCACTTTTTAAAAGTTAGTCAAAAATACAATTTTTATGCTTAGTAAAAACCAAATTAAGTTAATTACAAGCTTACAACAAAAAAAATATAGAAAACAAGAACAACTTTTCTTTGCCGAAGGTATAAAGGTAG
The DNA here is from genome assembly GCA_004293165.1 of Flavobacteriia bacterium. Classification (GTDB taxonomy): domain Bacteria; phylum Bacteroidota; class Bacteroidia; order Flavobacteriales; family Flavobacteriaceae; genus Flavobacterium. The sequence goes on from RDYL01000002.1 coordinate 45,601, forward strand.
TTCAAGAATTGTTACATTCTAACTTTGAATTGCAAGAATTGTTTACCACTAAACAAGATTTTTTGTCGGTTTCAAAAGACAAACTCCATGCCATTTCTGAGGCTGAATTAAAAAAAATTAGTGCGTTAGCTACTTCAAATTCATGTTTGGCTGTTTTTAAAATTCCAAAGGCTAAAGAAATGAAAGAAAGTGGCTTAATTTTGGCTTTAGATGATGTTAGAGATCCTGGAAATTTAGGCACCATTATACGTTTGTGTGATTGGTTTGGGATTGAAACGTTATTTTGCTCAGAAGAAACGGTTGATATTTATAATCCGAAAGTAGTGCAGGCTACTATGGGTTCTATCAGTAGAGTTAATGTTGTTTATGGAGATTTAGAAAACTTTCTAGTAAAAACCAAATTAACTGTATTTGGGACTTTTATGGATGGAAAAAATATTTACCAAGAATCACTTCCAAACGATGGTATTATTGTTATGGGAAATGAAGCAAATGGAATTTCTGAAGCAGTTGAAAAGTTAGTAACTGATCGAATAGCAATTCCTAGATTTGGTGATTTACAAATTACAGAAAGTTTAAATGTTGCAACTGCAACCGCTATTATTTTGAGCGAATTTAAACGAAACTAAGTATATTAGTGAAACGAAAAATTTATAAAAAATCCTCTTGTTTTCATTTCCTGAATATTTCCTGTCCATTGACTATTAGGGTCATTGTCACGAATTAATTCATCATTCATACTAAACACACCTCGAATTGAAGGTGAAAAAATAAAATATTCAAGATATAAATCGATACCAAATCCTACTTCATAAAAATTAGTCCATTTGGTTGTTCTAAAACGATTATTAAGATTGTCATCAGGTGAATCTGAATTACTACCTAAATTTAAGGCTGTTGAAACACCTCCTAATAAGTAAGGTCTAACATTTCCAGTTCGTAAAGCCGAATATTTTAAAAGGACCGGAAAGAAAATATAGGTAGACTTCACTTCTCTTAAACGATCGCCAGAGTCAATAATATTTGGATAAATAAAATTTCGTTGGGTTACATATAATCCAGGCTCAAACCGTAAATCAAAATATTCTACTAATCTTAGATTTCCAATTAAACCTACATTAAAACCAGTTGTTGTACCAACTTCAATATCCTCGGTAACCGTTTTATAATCAAATTTAAAGTCTAAATTATTGAACCCCAGGTAATATCCCCAATGCACGCGTTGTTTGTTCCAATTTTCTTTGTTGATAATTGGGTTTTTACTAAACATTCCTTCTTGAGCAAAAAGAAGTGGTGTGAAAAGTAATAAAAATAAAAACTTCTTCATATTATTTTTTAGATGCTTGGTAAATTGTAGCTACTCCAAATGTTTGAGGTAGATGTTTTACATCTATAAACCCAATTTTTCTTAAAATATTGTTTAATACTTCTCCAAAAGGAAATTCATTTGCTGAATTTGACAAGTAAGTGTAAGCAGATTGATCTTTTGAAAACAATTTTCCTACTAAAGGAAGAATTACTTTTGAATGAAAAGCATACCCTTGCTTAAATGGAAACTGAGTTGGTACAGACGTTTCTAAAATAATAAATTGTCCGCCAGGCTTTAATGTTCTTAAAATTTCCATCAAACCTTTTTCAAGATTTTCAAAATTACGCACACCATAAGCAACCGTAATTACATCAAAATAATTATCTGGATAAGGAATGTTTTCACCATCGCCCAAAACCATTTGTATTTTTGAAGTTAATTTTTGTGCTTCAATTTTTTTCTTCCCAACATCTAACATGCCTTGCGAAATGTCTAAACCTATAATTTCTTCGGCTGTAGTGCTAGCAAATAAAATAGCCAAATCGCCCGTACCCGTTGCAATATCTAAAATTGATTTAGGTTGTTTTGTCGCTACCATTTTTAAGATTTTTTGCTTCCATTTTGCATCGGTTCCAAAAGAAATTACGCGATTTAATCCGTCGTAATTACCCGAAATGGTATCAAACATTTGAGCAACTTGTTCTTTTTTGCCTAAATCTGAATCTTTGTATGGTTTTATAATTTTGGACATTTTCTTGTTTTTGGATAACAAAAGTACTGATAAAAAATCAAATACAATTGCAAAATATAATTTCAAGTTCAAAAATCAAATGGAAGAAATGTTTTTAGGAACACAGATTTATGAAATTTAAAAAAATCTGTTTTAGTTACACAAAGTATCTCAAAATTTTACACGAAGTTTCACAAAGAAATTATAAAAAAATCAGTGGAAATCCGTAAAACCAGTGTTATCAGTACTCTAAAAAACTATTTTCTAACGTACGTCAAAAAAGTAAAATCGTAATCGTGTTTTTCGTCTTTAGTATGGTATTCCTCGAAAACTAATTCCCATTTGTCAGTATCAATCACTGGAAAAAAAGTATCGGCTTCAATGGTAGTATGCACACGCGTTAAGTCGATTTTATCGGAAATTTCGATGGATTGATTGTAGATTTCGCCTCCACCAATGATGAAAACTTCTTCCTCTTTTGGACAAAAAGCAATTGCTTGTTGTAAACTACTCGCTACCAAACAACCTTCTGGCACATCATAGTTTTTTTGTCGAGTAATGACAATATGAGTTCTATTAGGTAACGGTTTCGGAAAGCTTTCAAAAGTTTTTCTACCCATCACAATATAATGACCTGAAGTTAAACTTTTAAAGCGCTTGAAATCATCTGGCAAATGCCAAACCAATTGATTGTCTTTTCCTAAAGCATTGTTTTCGGATGCGGCTGCGATTATGGTGAGCATATGTCTAAATTTTTATAGCCAATATAAGAAATTTAAATTTAAAATAATTAAAATATTTTTGTTATCTAATTATTTAATTGCGCTGATTTATAGGGGTTACCTTCAATGCTTGTCATAGCATTTAATGCTCAGTAAATTTTATTGTTAGTCTGAAATTAGTAGCTTATCTACTTCTATGATTTTGTTTTCTTCAGTTAGACTAATGATATAAAGTCCTCTTTGAAGATGCCCCTTTGAAATAGTAAAAGTCTGCCCAAAAATATTATTTATTTGCTTTACTATTTGTCCGATTGAGTTATAAATCGTCAAAGTTGCATTTTTAAGATCGACATTTGTTTGTATAGTTGTCGAGTAAATCATAGGGTTGGGAAATATTGAAAAAATACTTTTATTTGAATTTTCATTAATATTTAAGTTTCCTTGTCCTGACAGAATGCAAGTATTTGGAGTGCTTTCGTAAGCATAATCTTTTATGGTAAAAGATGAGGATGTTGCTTGTAAATCTATACGCGCCCAGCCGAAGTAAGTGTTTGTTTCTTCAATTAATTTCAGTGCTAAATATTTATCTGTTTCTCCAGCCCAGTAACCCTGGTTTGCCCCCAAAGCCATTATGCCAGGCGTATTAGAATCATACCATGTTGCTAATGACACACAAATAGTATTTGATGTTGCTAATGCCCAAGGTAAATATGTACCGTCAACAAAATTTCCTGAATAAGCATTGTTATTTTGAGGATAACAAACAATTCCAACTATACCTGCACTTTCGACATGTTGAATTATGAAATCAACTACTGTGTCATTATTCAAATCCAAAGAATATGTAGCATTTGGAGTTGTGTCAGGTATGTCAGTATATATAATTTGCGAGTATAATCTAATATTATTAAAAAACAATATTAATATGCAGTGTATGAAACTTTTTTTATTCAAAAACATTGTTTTTTCATTTATATGCTTTCGTGATTAATTACCTGCCGGATTACTTTTAATACTAAATTGTTATCTTTTCTTACACCGCCACAGCACCTTTAATGTGAGGATGCGGGTCATACCCTTCTAACGTAAAATCTTCAAACTTGAAATCGAAAATATTTTTAATTTCGGGGTTTAATTTCATGGTTGGTAATGGTCTGCATTCGCGAGATAGTTGTAACTCTAATTGCTCCATGTGGTTGTTATAAATATGCGCATCACCAAAAGTGTGGATGAATTCGCCTACTTGTAAATCGCAAACTTGAGCAATCATCATCGTAAACAATGCATATGAGGCAATATTAAATGGAACGCCTAAGAAAATATCAGCACTGCGTTGGTACAACTGGCAACTTAATTTTCCATCGGCAACATAAAATTGAAAAAACGCATGACATGGAGGCAAAGCGGCTTTTCCATTAGCAACATTTTCTGCAAACGAAACCGAAGTATCTGGTAAAACACTAGGATTCCAAGCGGAAACTAACATTCTTCTGCTGTTTGGATTGGTTTTTAGCGTTTCGATTAATTCGGTAATTTGGTCAATTTCTTCGCTGTTCCAATTGCGCCATTGGTGTCCGTAAACCGGACCTAAATCGCCCTTTTCATCTGCCCATTCGTCCCAAATTTTCACACCGTTTTCTTGTAAATATTTGATGTTTGTATCACCATTTAAAAACCACAACAATTCGTAAATAATCGATTTTAAGTGTAATTTTTTAGTGGTTACCATAGGGAAACCCTCGCTTAAATCAAAACGCATTTGGTAACCAAAAACACTCAATGTTCCAGTTCCCGTTCGGTCGCCTTTTTGGTTACCGTTGTCTAATACGTGTTTTACTAAATCGTGATATTGTTGCATGTTATTTTAGTTCAAACCTGATAGGTTTCTAATTTAATGATTAAAAGCTTCTACTTCCTTTGGATTATGTTTGTGTTTGAATAAAACCGCAAATGCGATTGTGATAACAGCAGCATAAGCAGCAAATGTTAACCAGATGTTGTGCCAATCTTTTTCTCCTGTTGCAGCATCAGTAAAATACAGGCTGATGATTTGTCCACTGACTACACTTCCTAAAACCGCACCAAATCCATTCGTCATCATCATGAATAAACCTTGTGCCGAAGAACGTATTTTAGAATCGGTTGAGGTTTCTACGAATAACGAACCTGAAATATTGAAGAAATCAAATGCCATTCCGTAAACAATACAAGATAAAATAATCATCCATAAACCATTACCAGGATTTCCATAAGCGAATAATCCAAAACGCAATACCCAGGCAATCATACTAAATAACATTACTTGTTTGATTCCAAAACGTCTTAAGAAAAACGGTATTGCTAAAATGAATAAGGTTTCTGATATTTGAGAAATCGACATAATTAAAGTCGAATATTTTACTACCAATGAATCGGCATAAATAGGATTGTGTTTAAAATCATCTAAAAACACATCACCATAAGCGTTCGTCAATTGTAAAGCCGCTCCCAAAAACATACTGAACACAAAAAACAAGGCTAATTTGTAATCAGCAAATAATTTAAAAGAGCTTAAACCAATAAGTTCTACAAAAGATTTGTTTTCAGTTGTGTTGCCTTCAGGTTTGCATTTTGGTAATGTAAAGGAATATAATCCTAAGAAAATTGCAGCAATTGCAGCAATATAAAATTGATTTTCAGAAGCTTTGTTTCCAGTTAAGTTGGTAATCCACATGGCTACAATGAATCCAATGGTTCCCCAAACGCGAATAGGTGGAAAATCTTTTACCACATCTAAACCTCCTTTTTTCAAAGCGTTGTAAGCAACGGAATTAGAAAGGGCAATCGTTGGCATGTAAAAAATCATGGCTACTAAAATCACCCAAAAGAAATCCGATGGGTTACTAACTTGAGGTACATAAAGAAGGGTTAATCCTCCTAAAATATGGAGTACACCGTATAATTTTTCTGCGTTTATCCAGCGGTCGGCAACAATTCCACAAAGAGTGGGCATAAAAATCGAAGCAATTCCCATGGTTGAGAAAATAGCACCAAATTGTGCACCATCCCAATTTTTAGTTCCAAACCAATAATTAGCTACTGTGATAAGCCAAGCTCCCCAAACGAAGAACTGGAAAAAGTTCATTATTGTTAATCTGAATTTTACATTCATATTATTATTTTTAAAGTTTTAAGATTCTTTTTTTGAGATTTCATCTCTGATTTTTGCTGCTTTTTCGTAATCTTCGTTTTGAACTGCTTGTTCAAGTTTGTCGTACAATTCTTTTAAAGAAAAACCAGAATAGTTATCAGAAGAAACGGAAACATCTTCTTCTATGCCAAATGTTTCTGGTGTAGATAGAATGTCTTGGTTATCTTCGTTTTGTCCTTCATTTTCTGATGGGTTTATACTTAGGTAAATTCCTGCTTTATCTAAAATGTTTTTGTAAGTAAAAATAGGAGCACTAAAGCGAAGTGCGAGTGCTATAGCATCAGAAGTTCTTGCGTCGATGATTTCTTCAATTTTATCTCTCTCGCAAATAATACTAGAGTAGAAAACACCATCCACTAACTTATGGATAATAACTTGTTTGACCACAATGTCAAAACGATCGGCAAAACTTTTAAATAAGTCGTGAGTTAATGGTCTTGGGGGTTTAATTTCTTTTTCTAAAGCAATAGCAATTGATTGAGCTTCAAAAGCACCAATTACAATAGGTAGTTTTCGATCACCTTCTACTTCATTTAAGATTAAGGCATAAGCTCCGTTTTGGGTTTGACTGTAGGAAATGCCTTTTATAGTTAATTTTACTAAACTCATTTTGAATTGTTAATTATCATTCTTCATTCTTAAACTTTTCATTGCCAAGTAAAATTTGTACAAAACAAAGCGCAAAAGTTTGAAAATCATTTGCTCCAAAAATAAAAAAAAGAGCTATCTAAACAAAGATAACTCTAATTTTAATTTAATATATTTTTTAAACAACTAATTTCTTACGAGTTACTTGCTTTAAATGCTTTTAATTTTTCAATTAATTGCGGCACTACTGTGAAAGCATCGCCTACAACACCATAATCAGCAACTTTGAAGAAAGGCGCTTCTGGGTCTGTATTGATAACCACTTTTACTTTTGATGAGTTAATACCTGCAATGTGTTGAATTGCTCCAGAAATACCAACAGCAATATACAAGTTTGAAGCTACTGGTTTTCCAGTTTGTCCCACGTGCTCACTGTGAGGTCTCCATCCGATATCAGAAACAGGTTTAGAACATGCCGTTGCGGCACCTAAAACTGAAGCTAATTCTTCAATCATTCCCCAATTTTCTGGACCTTTCATTCCACGACCAGCAGAAACAACGATTTCAGCATCTGCAATCGTTACTTTTCCTGAAACTTTTTCTACGTTTTCTACTTTAATTCCGAAATCCGCATCGTTTAATGATGGCGCGAAGTTTTCTTCCGTTAATGAAGAAGCGTTTTCTACTAAACCAAACGAGTTTTTAGCAATTCCTAACACTTTTACAGGTGTTGAAATTTCAGTAACGTTAAAAGCTTTGTTAGAGAATACAGTTCTTTTTACTTGGAACGGCGAAGTGCTTTCCGGTAAAGCTACTACGTTAGATACATATCCTGCTTCTAAAGCTACTGATAAAAGAGGAGCAATGTATAAACTATCTGTAGATGAAGAAACTAATACGATTTGAGTTCCTTCTTTTTTAGCTGCTTGCGCAATTACATCTGCATACGCTTTAGCACTAAAATTAGCTAATTTATCGTTTGAAACGTTTAATACTTTGTCAACTCCATAAGTAGCTAAAGCGCTATTATCAGAGTTGTTAATAGTTACAGCTGTTACTGTGGTTCCCATTGAAGCAGCCACTTTTTTTGCGTAAGAAGCTAATTCGAATGCTACTTTTTTAATTTTTCCTTCTGCTGATTCAGCATATATTAATATCGACATGATTCTTTAATTTAATGATTTGAAATTAGATAACTTTCGCTTCGTTGTGTAACAAACTGATTAATTCATCTAGATTATCAGCGCTTACTAATTTAACTGCTGATTTAGCAGCTGGTTTTTCAAATTTAACTGCTTTAGTTGCTGATGCGTCTCCTGTTGGTTCTACTAAAGTTAAGGCTTTAGTTCTTGCCATCATGATACCTCTCATGTTTGGAATACGTAAATCTTTTTCTTCAACTAAACCTTTTTGACCACCAATGATTAATGGTAAGCTTGCAGAAACTGTTTCTTTACCACCGTCAATTTCTCTAGTTACTTTTGCTTCGTTTCCGTTTACATCGATTCCTACACAAGCGTTTACGAAATTGTAACCTAATAATCCAGCTACCATTCCTGGTACCATACCGCCATTATAATCTAATGATTCTTTTCCAGCAATTACTAAATCATAACCTCCGTTTTTAACTACTTCAGCTAATTGTTTGGCAACAAACATACCGTCTGTTGGATTTGCATTAATACGAATTGCTTCGTCAGCGCCAATTGCTAATGCTTTTCTTAATGTAGCTTCAGCGTCAGCGCCACCAACATTTACAACTGTAATTGTTGCTCCTTGTTGTTCCTTAAACCATACGGCTCTTGTTAAACCAAATTCGTCATTAGGATTAATTACAAATTGAACACCATTAGTATCAAACTCGCTGTCACCATTGACAAAATTAATCTTTGAAGTAGTATCAGGTACGTGACTGATGCAAACTAATATTTTCATTTTTATGTATTTTGTTAGTGAATATTTTCAGTTCCAAAAATACAAATTAATTTCTAAATAAAAACTATGCGCGCATAATAAATATGTATTTCTTAGATAAATTAGCTTTTTTTTGTGAATAGTTTAATTGTAAAGTCGTGTTTTGTGGTTTTTTTGAATATATTTAACGCTAAAACGTTTTAGTAGAAAGAAGTGCCATTTTTTTTTTAATCGATTAGTAATAATTATATTTTTCTTACTTTTGCCAATCATAATTCAAAGAAATTAATTTCATGAGAACGATACAATTTAGAGAAGCTATTTGTGAAGCGATGAGCGAAGAAATGCGTCGCGATGAATCAATATATTTAATGGGTGAAGAAGTAGCAGAATATAATGGGGCTTACAAGGCTTCAAAAGGGATGCTAGATGAATTTGGCCCTAAACGTGTAATTGATACACCTATTGCAGAGTTAGGATTTGCAGGAATTGCTGTAGGTTCGGCTATGAATGGGAATCGTCCTATTGTAGAATTCATGACGTTCAACTTCTCATTAGTAGGAATTGACCAAATTATCAATAACGCAGCAAAAATGCGTCAAATGTCTGCTGGACAATTTCCAATGCCTATGGTATTTAGAGGTCCAACAGCTTCTGCAGGGCAATTAGGAGCAACTCACTCTCAGGCTTTTGAAAACTGGTTTGCAAACACACCAGGGTTAAAAGTTGTAGTTCCTTCAACTGTTTATGATGCTAAAGGATTGTTGAAATCAGCTATTCGTGATAATGATCCAGTTATTTTCATGGAATCAGAGCAAATGTATGGTGATAAAGGTGAAGTGCCTGAAGGAGAATATACTATTCCATTAGGTGTTGCTGATATTAAAAGAGAAGGAACTGATGTAACAATTGTTTCTTTCGGTAAAATTATTAAAGAAGCTTTCTTGGCTGCTGATGAATTAGCAAAAGAAAATATTTCTTGTGAAATTATCGATTTAAGAACGGTTCGTCCTATGGATTACGACACGATTTTAAATTCAGTTAAAAAAACAAACAGATTAGTAGTATTAGAAGAAGCTTGGCCATTTGCTTCAGTTGCTTCTGAGATAACTTATATGGTGCAAGAAAAAGCATTTGATTACTTAGACGCTCCAGTTCAAAGAATTACAACTGCAGATACTCCGGCGCCGTATTCGCCAACTTTATTAAAAGAATGGTTGCCAAATGCACAAGATGTTATTAAAGCTGTAAAAAAAGTTTTGTATAAGTAACAATTAACTTATTATATTTGAAACTTCATCAGTGTTTTTCTGATGAAGTTTTTTTTTCCTATGAAGACAAAAATTGTATTATTATTTTTATTTGTAAGCTCAGTCCTTTTGGGGCAAACTAAAGTGGGTGGTAAAGTAACGGATGAGTTTAACGAACCCATTGCTTTCGCAAATGTTATTTTTAAAAACTCAAAAGAAGGAGTTATTACAGATGAAAATGGGAATTTCTATTTTGAGTCTAAAGAAAATTATTCTACACTAGTGGTTTCCTATGTGGGATTCGATAAGAAAGAAATTGCTCTAAAGCCAGGATTAAATACGGGTTTAAAAATACAATTAAAGTCAGGAACAGAGCTTAAAGAAGTAGTAATTTATACAGGAAAAACTTCAAAAAAGAATAATCCTGCACTAGATATTTTACGTAAAATATGGGAACGTAGACGTAAGAATGGTCTTAAAATGTTCAAGCAATATGAATATGATAAGTATGAAAAAGTTGAATTTGACTTAAACACCATCGATTCTGCATTCATGAATAGTAAAGTGTTTAAAGGAATGGAATTTATTTTTAATCAAATTGACACTTCAAATATTTCAGGAAAAACCTATTTACCTATTTTTATAAATGAAACCTTGAGCGAGGTATATGGTGATAATGAAGCTAAAAAGACAAAAGAAATTACTAAAGCCAATAAAAATTCCGGATTTGGCTCGGGAGATGGCGTAAATACCTTTATCAAAGATTTATATGCTGAATTTGATATTTACGATAATTATCTAAAGTTTTTTGATAAAGATTTCGTGAGTCCATTGTCTAGAACAGGAATTAATGTCTATAATTATGTGTTAAATGATAGTATGTTTATTGATAACAAATGGTGTTATAATATTGTATATTATCCTAGACGTAAAAACGAATTGACATTTAAAGGAGATTTTTGGGTAAATGACACCACTTTTGCAATTAAAAAAATCAATCTTGAAGCCAGTAAAAGCGCAAATATTAACTGGGTAAAAGAAATTTATATTGAACAAGAGTATGAAGTAATGAACGATTCTGTGTTCTTGCTAAAACGAGATTACATGATGTCTGATTTTAGTTTTTCTAAAAAGGAAGAATCAAAAGGAGTATATGGAAAAAGAACTACACTAGCAAAAAACCATAAATTTGATGTCAAAAAAGACGATAAATTCTATAAAGAAGAAGTCAATTTTTACGACAATGCCGTATTCAATAAGCCAGATGAATATTGGGAAGAAAACAGGTTTGAAGCATTAAATAAAAACGAAGCGGGTATTTATAAAATGTTAGACACTTTAAAAGAAGTGCCTCGATTTAAACGTATTTATAACTTAGCTTCAATTTTAGGAAGTGGTTATATTGAAATTCCTAAATGGAAAATGGATTACGGACCTATATTTTCAACTTTTGGGTTTAATGATGTTGAAGGGCAACGAATAAGAGCCGGAGGTAGAACATATTTTGGTTCTAATGATACTTGGCGTATTCAAGGCTACACCGCATATGGATTTAAAGATAATCAATTCAAATATGGGATTTCAGGACGATGGATGGTCAACCCAAATAAAAGAATAATTTTATCTGTTGGAAATCGTCGTGATGTTGAACAAATGGGAGTGAGTTTAACAACGTCTAACGATGTATTAGGCAGAAGTTTTGCATCATCGGCACTTTTTGCAAGTGGGGTAAATAACCAATTAACTTCTGTGAATCTTACTACTTTAGGATTTGAAATTGAGCCGGTAAAGAATTTTACTTTTCAAACGAATTTTACATATAGAACTTTAAAATCAGCATCAAGCGAATTTAGTTTAGATTATTATACCGATTTAACTCAAACAGTAATAAAAAGTGATGTAAAACAATCAGAAATTAATTTAGTTGCCGAGTATACTCCAAACCGAAAAACGGTGGGTTATGGTGTAGATCGTATGGACGTTGATTTTAATTATGCACGATTTTTTGTCAGTTATAGCAACGGAATAAAAGGGGTTTTAAATAGCGATTTTAATTATCAAAAGTTGCAATTGTATTACCGCCAGCCTGCATTAATTGGTGGTTTTGGTCGTTTGTTTACCACTTTCGAAACTGGAAAAATATTTGGCGAAGTACCGTTAGGTTTAATGGGGATAATTCCAGGAAATCAATCGTGGTTTGTCATTGAAAACACTTATAATTTATTAAATTACTACGATTTTGTGGCAGATGAATATGCGTCATTGCATTTTGAACATCATTTTAATGGAAGATTGTTCTCAAGGGTTCCACTCTTGCGAAAATTAAACTTACGCGAAATCATTGGAATTAAAGGTGTTTATGGTAGAGTTTCTGATGAAAATAGATTATTAAATGCTTCTGGTCTAACCTATACCGCACCTGAAGATGTTTATTGGGAGTATCATGCAGGAGTGGGAAATATCTTTAAAGTGTTACGAGTAGATTTTGCCTGGAGAGGAAGCTATTTGGAAATGCCAGATGCTCGAAAATTTGCTATTAGAGCTTCTTTTGGATTCTATTTCTAAAACCTATACTTTTTTTGCAAAACTCTTTTGTTTCTCATGTTTTATAATGGTAAATTTGCACCCGTTTAAAAAACATAAGTAAATGACAGCAGATAAAATTACTACATTTGATGTATTGATTGAGATTCCAAGAGGAAGTAGAAACAAATACGAATACGATTTTGAATTAAAAAGAATGCGTTTTGACAGAATGTTATTTTCGTCAATGATGTATCCAGCAGATTACGGATTTATTCCAGAAACTTTAGCATTAGATGGGGATCCATTAGATGTTTTAGTCTTAATTAATGAGCCAACTTTTCCCGGCTGCGTTATGGAAGTAAAACCAATTGGTGTTTTCCACATGGCAGATGATAAAGGACCAGATGAAAAGGTGATTTGCGTACCAGTTTCTGATCCAATTTGGAATAAATTAAACGATTTAAGTGATGTAAATCCTCACTTAATTAAAGAAATCGAGCACTTCTTTCAAGTCTATAAAGATTTGGAAAACAAAAAAGTTGATGTAGAAGGTTGGGGAGATGTAAATGAAGCAAAAGAAATTTTAATGAAATGTACAAAACGTTTTGAAGAAATAGAAAACAAACCAGAAGGATTATTTAGCATTAAATAAATTTCTAATTATCAATTAAAAAAGGCAATATTTTCTATGAATATTGCCTTTTTTGTTTATTTTTGTTAAAATTAGAATATAATTAACAAACAAAACCAAATAAACTTTTTATGGAATCAATGATGATTTATGTGCCAATAGTTATGGCAGTTATTGGCTTACTATTTATGTGGGCTAAACGAGCATGGGTATTAAAACAAGATGCCGGAGATGGTAAAATGAAAGAAATTTCAGATTACATCTACGAAGGTGCTTTAGCTTTCTTAAAAGCAGAATATAGATTATTAACATTTTTTGTAATTGGCGCAAGTATTGTCTTAGCCGCCGTTTCTCAAGTTGTTGAAACAACAAGTATTTTAATTGTAGTAGCTTTTATCTTTGGAGCTATTTTTTCTGCATTAGCAGGTAATATGGGGATGAAAATCGCCACAAAAACAAATGTAAGAACTACGCAAGCAGCTCGAACTAGCTTACCTCAAGCATTAAAAGTTTCTTTTGGTGGAGGTACCGTAATGGGATTGGGCGTTGCAGGATTAGCTGTTCTAGGATTAACAGGTTTCTTTATTTTCTTTTATAATTATTTTATGGGTGGTGTTTGGACTTCAACAGACCAAATGACTATCGTTTTAGAAACATTAGCGGGATTCTCTTTAGGTGCTGAATCTATTGCATTATTTGCTCGTGTAGGGGGAGGTATTTATACAAAAGCAGCCGATGTAGGTGCTGACTTAGTAGGAAAAGTAGAAGCTGGAATTCCAGAAGACGATCCACGTAATCCTGCTACAATTGCAGATAACGTAGGTGATAACGTTGGAGACGTTGCAGGTATGGGTGCCGATTTATTCGGTTCTTATGTAGCAACTGTTTTAGCAGCAATGGTATTAGGAAATTATGTAATTAAAGATATGGGTGGTAAAATTGAAGATGCTTTCGGTGGAATCGGACCAATTTTATTACCAATGGCAATCGCAGGTTTTGGAATTTTATTTTCTATCATTGGAACAATGTTAGTTAAAATTTCAAGCGATGATGCAAAAGAAGCACAAGTTCAAAAAGCATTAAACATCGGAAACTGGGTTTCAATTGCATTAACGGCTATTTCATGTTTTTTCTTAGTAAAATACATGCTTCCTGAAGTAATGTCAATGGAATTCTTTGGCGAAGGACTTCAAGAAATTTCAGCTATGCGTGTGTTTTATGCAACATTAATTGGGTTATTTGTTGGTGGAGCAATTTCATCAGTAACTGAATATTATACAGGATTAGGTACAAAACCAGTTTTGGCAATCGTACAAAAATCATCAACTGGAGCTGGAACTAACGTAATTGCTGGTTTAGCAACAGGTATGATTTCTACTTTCCCAACAGTGATTTTATTTGCTGCGGCAATTTGGTCAACTTATGCTTTAGCAGGTTTTTATGGAGTAGCTTTAGCTGCATCTGCAATGATGGCTACAACAGCTATGCAATTAGCAATTGACGCTTTCGGACCAATTTCTGATAACGCTGGTGGAATCGCTGAAATGAGCGAATTACCAAAAGAAGTTCGTACAAGAACAGATATTTTAGATTCAGTAGGTAACACAACCGCTGCAACTGGAAAAGGTTTTGCAATCGCTTCTGCTGCATTAACTTCGTTAGCATTATTCGCAGCTTATGTAACTTTCACTGGAATTGATGGTATTAATATTTTCAAAGCTCCAGTATTAGCAATGTTATTTGTTGGAGGAATGATTCCTGTAGTGTTCTCTGCATTAGCAATGAATTCAGTAGGAAAAGCAGCAATGGATATGGTGTACGAAGTACGTCGTCAGTTCAAAGAGATTCCAGGAATTATGGAAGGTACAGGTAAACCAGAATATGGTAAATGCGTTGAAATTTCTACAAAAGCAGCTTTACGCGAAATGATGTTACCAGGTATTTTAACCATTGGTTTCCCAATAGCAATTGTATTATTAGGTAAATTAGTTTATGCAGATAATAATCAATTAATCGCTGAAATGTTAGGTGGTTATATGGCTGGAGTTACTGTTTCAGGTGTACTTTGGGCTGTGTTCCAAAACAACGCTGGTGGTGCTTGGGATAATGCTAAAAAATCTTTCGAAGCAGGTGTTGAAATTAATGGAGAAATGACTTTCAAAGGTTCTGATGCACACAAAGCTGCTGTAACTGGAGATACTGTTGGGGATCCATTTAAAGATACTTCTGGACCATCAATGAATATCTTAATCAAATTAACTTGTTTAATTGGATTAGTAATTGCTCCAATCTTAGGAGGTCACGGTGCAACAACTGAAAAAGGTGCTTGTTGTTCTGGAGATAAAAAAGAAATGGTTTGTACAGAAGGAAAATGCGATTTATCTAAATGTGCAACCATGACAAAAGAAGAATGTGCTAAAATGTGTGAAGAGAATGGTTGTTCACAAGAATGCAAAGACAAATGCATGTCACAATACGATGAAAATGGAAAATACATCGGTGATGCAGCTCACGTTCACGGACCTAATTGCAACCACGATGACCATCAAGAAATTATTAATATGGAAGTTAAAAAAGTAAAAGATGCTGATGGAAAAGTGAAAGCAACGGTTACTTTAACTAAAAAAGTAGATGGTAAAGAAGTTAAAGAAGAAAAAGTTTTTGAAGGAGACGATTTAGAAGTAGATGCAAAAATTGCTGAACTAGGAAAATAATCTTTTTCAATAGAAATAATGGAAACCACACAGTAATATATTCTGAACCAAAAGTTTAGATAAATTTACAATTAATATTGATAATAATGAGTTCGATATAAAATCGAGCTCATTATGTTTAAATTTAATTGATTTTTTGGTTAATAAAAAATGTTTATCTAAAAAAAGCTACCATTGCAGTGACAACCTTTTTTATGAAAAAGATACATTTTGGTAAGATTATCCAATTAATATCAAATCTATACCACAAAAATCCCGATAGCTTCAAAACTATCGGGATTTTTTATGTTTAAAACTTAGCTCGCAAAGCCAAAATAAAATTCTTTCCGGGTGCTACAATTCCTGAACTATACTGTCGATAGCGTTGATCGGTTATGTTTTCTAAACCAGCCGTAAGCGTGAAATTTTCAGTTAGTTTATACATCGATTTTAAATTCAAGGTATACCAGCTTGGCGAATAAGGATTCCCATTACCATCAATTGCATAAATTTCTTTTTTTCCTTTTTCTTCCTCGGCTAAATCTTCGTAAGCCACTTCATCACTAAACTGTAGATTGACTTCAAAATCTAACTTAGAATTAGTAAAACCAACACGTGAAACTCCAAAAAAGGGTGCTGCGTGACGCGACGGACTTTTATCTCCATTATCCAATTCTTCTTCTCCCTTTTGGAAATTCAAATCAGTTGAAAATCGAAATCCAGTAGGTAATTTCACCTCAACACCCGCCTGAATTCCATATACATTAGCTTTCGCTGCATTTTGAATAGCTTGCACTTGGCTCAACTCGCCATCGTAAACAATTTCAGAAGCACCGTTCAAAGTAAAATCTCTACGAACTAAAGCATTATCTAATAAAGTATAATAAGTTGAAACATCCACTTTTAAACTTTTTCCGAACATCTTCGCTACATTCAAATCTACATTATAGGCATATTCTGCCTCTAAATTAGGATTTGGTATAACAACCGAACCCGGTTCAGAATCAAACACTTTTCCCACATCATCCACATTGGGCGAACGAAAAGCCGTTGCTGCATTTGAACTAATAACCCATTTATCTGTTGGACGAAAAACAATTCCAGCACTTCCTGTTAAAGAACCATTATCAATATTGGCTTCTGTAAATGGAAAGGGATAAAATGTAGTATCAAAATCGGCTTTCAAAATAAACTGATTATATCGTAAGCCTGCTTGAAGCAATGTCTTTTCAGAAATTTTATATTGGTCGTTCATATAAATACCAATCGATTGCCAAGTAGCTTGTGGATATCTTGCCGGACCCACCGTGCTTGATCCTACTACAATGTCTTCATTAATTCCGGTTGAATTAACATCGTTTAAAACATATTCAAATCCGTAGAAAACTTTGTTACTGGCACCGGTAGCTTTCGTAAAATCGGTATTCAATGAATAAGCGTTTACTTTTTCAATTCTAATTTCTCTATTTGCATTATTAATGCCTCTACTCACACGACTTTCTTCAAAAAACTGATGTGCTAATCGCAATGACATTTCATCAAATAACTTAGATTTTGATTGATGCGTGATATTCAAATTATTCATAATCCATTTTTGCGGACCATAATAAAATTCGCCATAACGAGGCAAACCAGCACTATTATAACGAATATGTCTGTCGTAGCGCGAGTAACTTGAGGTTTCCGAAAAATGAAAACCGTATTGAAAATCCCAATTTTCATTAGGCTGAAAACGTACTTTTTGCATCAAATTAATTTGCGAATAAGCAGTTGGTTTTTGAACCAATGGGTTGTCATTAGTAACCACTACGTCTACCCCATTTTGTCGTTGCACATAAAAAGGTCGTAAATATTCTTCAGGTCCGTGTGAACCCATTCGTAAATCACCAAAATCATTTGAACTGATGCTGGTAACCGAAGCCCATTTTTTCCAACCGACATTCACATCAAAATGTCCTGTTTTTTCATTATTCGCAGAAGAATATCGCGTTACTGCGCTACCAGAAACAACTGTTTTTTCTTCGTTTGAAAATTGAGGTGTTAAAGTTTGAAAACTCATCACTCCACCAATAGCATCACTTCCGTACATTACAGAACCCGGACCAAATAACACTTCTGTCCGTTCCGTTGCAAACGGATCTAATGAAATTACATTTTGAATATTTCCACCTCTAAAAATAGCGGTATTCATTCTTATTCCGTCTATCGCATACAATAATCTATTGGTGGCAAAACCACGAATCATTGGACTTCCGCCACCTTGCTGACTTTTTTGCATAAACACTTTACCAGAAACGGTTAGTAAATCAGCAGCAGTTTGCGGATTTTGCAAGACAACTTTATTTGCTGTAATCACCGAAATTTTCTGAGGAATTGATTTAGAATTTTGTTTCCATCGATTTGCTGAAACAACTATTTCTTCTAATTCAGTTGCAACTGTATCTTTTACTGTTTGTGAAAATCCTATAAAAGGCAATAGCACAACAGCATAAAAAATAATTTTTCTCATTTTTTAAGAATATATTTATTAATTCTAATTTATTTAATGGTTTCAATACTCTTACTAAATATTGAAAAAATCTTTAAGAAAAACTATTGGGAGGAGGGGTATCTAATTTTATGAATAAATAATGGTAAAAATTATTTATACAGCTATTATTATAAAAACTACGAATAGCTAAAAATGGTTGCCATGCAACAACTTGCTCAAAAAACAAAGATTTATAAAACTGAATTATTTGAGATTGTTTCTCCTTAGTAGGTATATCGTTTTGGTAAACATTAACTAATAATTTACTCAATTGCTGATTCAGTTTAGTTTCTTCAAAATCCCACCAACACCAATATTTAACAGAGTCTTTTGTAGTAATTTTATCTACGATATCATACATTTGATTGTTGAATTCAAACTCTTTGGAATGTTTCCACTTTAACTCCGTAGTAGTTTCAGTTTTTGAAAATTTTAAAAGTACCAATTCACATTTATCAATACCCGCAATCATTTTCCATTTTACTTCTTTTTTAACAACACGTTTTCTGTGTTGTATCCAAGTATAGGTTACAACTGCAGGTGCTATTAATAAAAATAACAGAAAAATACTGGCGATTTTTTTTCTCAATATTAAATAATAATCCCCAAATATACCAAAAAGTTACATGCCACTTCTAATAGCTTCCACTGGATCTAATTTAGAAGCAGAAATAGCCGGAATAATTCCAGAAATTAGTCCAATAAAAGCAGCCAATCCTGAACCTAACAACATGTTTGCTGCGCTTAATACAAATTCAAAATCCAATGCCGATGAAAGAATTAAAGCGATAATCCAAACTAAAAACATTCCTACCATTCCACCTATTAAAGATAAAATAACGGCTTCAAACAAGAATTGAAACAAAATGAATTTATTTTTAGCACCAAGCGCTTTTTGTATTCCGATTAAGTTAGTACGTTCTTTTACTGATACAAACATGATGTTTGCAATACCAAATCCGCCTACTAGTAAGGAAAAGGCACTGATAATCCATCCTATCATGTTCATTTGTCCAATGATATTATCAATAAAATCTGTAAAACCAGATAATACATTCATGAAAAAGTTATCAATTTCACCTGTTTTCACGCCTCTATGTGTACGAAGTTTTTGAGCTAATTCGGCTTTAAATTCTTCCACATCAATACCCTTTACAGGTTTTATTAAAATAGCAGGCGTTAACGTTTTATTATTATCACCATAGAGTCTTCTTAAAAAATTAACTGGAAAAAATACCGCAACATCATTACTGTCACCAAAAGTACTTTGTCCTTGCTTTTTTAGCACACCAATAACCGTAAATTTCTGACCATACAAACGTACTTTTTTACCGATAGGGTCGCTATTTTCGAACAAACCAGTGGCTACTTCACTTCCAATAACAATTACTGGACTTCCAGAATTAGATTCCGATTCGTTAAACAAACGACCTTTGTCGATTTTAATAGGTTCTATCTCAAAAAAATCTTCGGTTGACGGTTTAACACGAATAGAATTTACTGTTTTAGACTCGTATTTAATGTTTTCGTTTCGGGTAAATAAATTGAAAGAGATTTTATCGATTCCATTAACATTACGTTTTATGTGTTCAAATTCATCATAAGTAACATCTGGAAATTGCTCTCGTTTCCATTTAGGAATTTCAGAAGGACCGAATGAAAAACGCATTAAATACACTGTATTCATGTCCATATCACTCAAATCTTCCTTAATTTTTTTATCCATAGAATCTACCGCAGCCAACACCGCAATAATGGAAAAAATACCAATGGTAACGCCTAACAACGACAAAAGTGTACGCAATTTATTGTTGCGCAACGCGTTAATGGCAAAACTGAAACTCTCTGAAAGTAATCGTAAATATAAAAGCATAATACTGAGCTATTACTATAAGTAGAGTTATGTATGAAAATGTTACAATTGGAGGGAATTTATTTATATTTGGAAACCAAAATCAAGCAAATGAAAAAAATATTTTCATCAATAGTTTTAGTTATTTTAATTACTATCAGTTTATTATTTTACAGATTTAATACCATAAATACAATTCAAAATGAGAAAAAAGAAATATTATATGAATTTGAGAATTTCTGTATAGAAAACGGAATTCCTGATTCAAAAAAAGAATTTGAAAATTTTGTTATCTATGCAAATCAAATAAATACAGTTAAATATAAAAGTTTTGAGAACGAATATTCTTTTGAAAGAAAAAAAGACAGCGTCACAGTTTCAGTTAAAAATATTCTTAATTTCAATGAAAAAAAATTTAATATAATTGAAACAAAAATTGATACCTCAAAAATTTGTGATGAAGATAGATTATTAAAATATTTAAGTTTTAACCAATATTCATCCGATAGTAATTATTTGATATTTAATAAAAAATTAGAATCTTTTACAAGTAAAAACTATGACACAATAAGTGCTAACAAATACAATGTAATAGATTTCAAAGAAAAACTTAGATTTAAAAAGTTACTTTTTACATTTAAAAACAATAAAATTGCATGCAAATGTAATGACAACTTAAATGAAAAATTGACTGAAAAAATCAAAACCGATTTAAACTCATTTTTCAACAAGAATCCTGATTTAAAAAACAATAAATACAATAAAAATTTTGGTTTTATTTTACATGAGTAAGTAAAATATAAAACAATAAAGTTTGACTATTTTAAGAAGTATAACCCACGCTAGCGCGAGCGTCACGCTCGTGCCCACAAAGAAATTAAAAACAACCCTATGAGCAGAAAATACAAATTTGCAGAAAAAGACGGAGCTTATTTCGTTTCATTTGCTACTGTATATTGGATAGATGTTTTTACAAGAATTGATTATTTTGACACCATAATCGAATCCTTAGATTATTGCAGAAAAAACAAAGGAATGGAAATTTATGGTTATTGTATTATGCCAAGTCACATTCATTTAATTTTTCGTTCATCCTTAGGCGATCCATCAGGATTAATGAGAGATTTTAAAGGTTTCACATCTAGAAAAATGTTAAAGGCAATT
Organism: Flavobacteriia bacterium; assembly: GCA_004293165.1. Taxonomy (GTDB): domain Bacteria; phylum Bacteroidota; class Bacteroidia; order Flavobacteriales; family Flavobacteriaceae; genus Flavobacterium. The sequence continues at coordinate 66,700 of RDYL01000002.1, forward strand.
GCAGAAAATCCTCAAGAAAGCAGAAAAGATTGGTTACTTTGGATGTTTGAAAAAGCGGGTAAGAAAAATAGTAATGTTGAAAAAAGTCAATTTTGGCAACAAAATAACCAACCTATTGAAATTTGGTCTTTAAAAGTATTTGAACAAAAATTAAATTACATTCATAATAATCCTGTAGAAACTGGTTTTGTTACTGACCCAATTGATTGGAAATACAGTAGTGCAAGAAATTATGGTAATAACGACCAAACTGTTATAGAAATTGACTTGAATTAGATTGTGGGCACGAGCGTGACGCTCGCGCTAGCGACGAAAAAATATAATTATAGAACCTGATCAATAAAATTAAAAATGACAAAAATATTTTATCTTTTTTTAAGTTTTTACTTAGCCCAAAGCGATTCATTCATAGAAAAAACAACAGCCGATTTTAATTCAAATAGCAATTTTTTAGTTTTAGACATTAAAGCAAAAAATTACAACGGGCTTGCAATTATTGAAAATGATGATTTATTTACATTTTATCAAATCACACAAAATAAAAACAAACAAGAGTATAAATTATTAGCTCAAGAAATTCTTACTAAAAAGAATCATATAGAAATAAAGGAAGATTCCATTGAAAAATGGGGATTTGTAAAAGTAAAAGAATCTAATAAAATCAAAAGTAAATTTAAAAAAGGGTTAAAAAGTTTCATTAAAATTTATTTCAATGACGACTTGGTTGAAAAAGGAATTACAAATGAAGAAGAAAGGGCATTTATTATAAAAATTTTATTTGAAAACAAAATATCAAGTTATATTGATGACGAAACTGGCCTGTTAATTTTAAATAAATAACAATATAACTCAATGCTAGCGCGCGTCACGCTCGTGCCCACTAAGAAAAAATATAAAACAATAAAGTTTGACTATTTTAAGAAGTATAACTACTTTTGCACCACGAAAACAACAACATATATCTGAGACCTATTCAGATACAACAACACAACACCATGAACACAACAAAAAAAATTGCTTCGGCATTGATTTCTGTATTTGACAAAAACGGTTTAGAACCTATTGTTAAAGCGCTTCACCAAAACAATGTAACCATTTATTCTACGGGCGGAACTGAAACTTTTATTAAAGATTTAGGCATTCCAGTAGTTGCTGTAGAAGATATTACGGCTTTTCCAGAAATTTTAGGAGGAAGAGTAAAAACGTTGCATCCAAAAATCTTCGGTGGTATTTTAAACCGTCAAGACCATGCGGGTGATGTGGAGCAAATGAAAGAATTCAACATTCCGCAAATCGATTTAGTGATTGTGGATTTGTATCCGTTTGAAAAAACGGTTGCTTCAGGTGCTGGAGAACAAGATATTATCGAGAAAATTGATATCGGTGGAATTTCGTTAATTAGAGCTGCTGCAAAAAATTTCAAAGACACAGTAATTGTTCCTTCTGTTGAGCAATATGCGCCATTTTTGAATTTCTATACTGAAAATAACGGTGCTACTACTTTAGAAAATAGAAAATTATTAGCTTCAAGAGCTTTTAATGTTTCTTCACATTATGATTCGGCTATTTTTAACTACTTCAATCAAGTTTTTGAAGAACCAGTTTTAAAAATCAGCGAGCAAAACGGAAACGTATTGCGTTATGGTGAAAATCCACATCAAAAAGGATTTTTCTATGGCGATTTCGATAAAATGTTTACCAAAGTGCACGGAAAAGAATTATCATACAACAATTTATTAGACGTTGATGCTGCCGTAAATTTAATGAACGAATTCAAAAATGACAATCCAACTTTTGCAATTTTAAAACACAATAACGCTTGTGGTTTAGCAACAAGAAATACGATGAAAGATGCGTATTTAGATGCTTTAGCAGGTGATCCAACTTCAGCTTTTGGCGGTGTTTTAATTGCGAATGGAAAAATTGATGTCGCTACAGCAAATGAAATCAACCAATTGTTCTGCGAAGTGGTAATTGCTCCGGCTTACGACCAAGTAGCAATTGATATTTTAGAAGAAAAGAAAAACAGAATTATCTTAATCCAAAACGAAGTGAAATTACCACAAAAAACCGTTCGTACTTGTTTAAACGGTGTTTTAGTGCAAGATAAAGACAATGTTACCGATTCAAAAGACCATTTAAAAACGGTTACAACGGCAGTTCCAACCGAAGAAGAAATTGAAGATTTATTATTTGCTTCGAAAATTTGTAAACACACTAAATCAAATACGATTGTATTTGCAAAAAACAAACAATTGTGTGCTTCTGGAACAGGACAAACTTCAAGAGTAGATGCTTTACGCCATGCAATTGAAAAAGCAACTTCATTTGAATTTGATTTAACCGGGGCTGTGATGGCAAGTGATGCATTTTTCCCTTTCCCAGATTGTGTAGAAATCGCAAATAAAGCAGGAATTACAGCGGTGATTCAACCAGGAGGTTCTATAAAAGATGAGTTAAGTATTTCTTATTGTAACGATAATAATATGGCAATGGTATTCACTGGAATCCGTCATTTCAAACACTAATATTTACTTAAATTAACATAATTTAAAAGCGTATTAAAAAATAATATTTTAATACGCTTTTATTTTGAATTATTCCAGATTATTTTTATAATTTTGCGAGTTGAATACTATCATTCATAAAACTCTAAATACTACTCAAACTTATGGGATTTTTTGATTTCATGACCGAGGACATCGCTATCGACCTTGGTACCGCAAACACCCTAATCATTCACAATGATAAAGTTGTGATTGATAGTCCATCTATTGTAGCCAGAGACCGTATTACAGGAAAAATTATTGCTGTAGGTAAGGAAGCAAATATGATGCAAGGTAAAACTCATGAAAACATAAAAACCATTCGCCCATTAAAAGATGGAGTTATCGCTGACTTTGATGCCTCAGAGCAGATGATTAAAATGTTTATTAAAAGTATTCCTGCATTAAAGAAGAAATTATTTACGCCAGCGCTTCGTATGGTGATTTGTATTCCTTCTGGAATTACAGAAGTGGAAATGCGTGCGGTAAAAGAATCGGCTGAACGTGTAAACGGAAAAGAAGTATACTTAATTCATGAACCTATGGCGGCTGCAATTGGTATCGGTTTAGATATTATGCAACCTAAAGGGAATATGATTGTAGATATAGGTGGAGGAACAACAGAAATTGCTGTTATAGCATTAGGCGGAATTGTTTGTGATAAATCGGTTAAAATTGCCGGAGACGTTTTTACAAATGACATCATTTATTACATGAGAACGCAACACAATTTATTTGTTGGAGAAACTACTGCTGAAAAAGTAAAAATTCAAATTGGTGCGGCTATGGAAGATTTAGACAGCCCACCAGAAGATATGGCAGTTGACGGTAGAGATTTATTAACAGGTAAACCAAAACGTGTTGATGTATCGTACCGAGAAATCGCAAAAGCACTAGATAAATCGATTCAACGTATTGAAGATGCGGTTATGGAAACCTTATCACAAACACCACCCGAATTATCTGCCGATATTTATAACACCGGTATTTACTTAGCAGGTGGAGGTTCAATGCTAAGAGGATTAGACAAACGAATATCTATGAAAACAGATTTACCTGTTTACATTGCAGAAGACCCTTTAAGAGCCGTTGTAAGAGGAACGGGAATGACCTTAAAGAACATCAACAAATACAAAGGAATCCTGATTAAATAAAAATAATCCATGCAGCAAATAATTAATTTTATCATAAAAAACAGCCATAGATTGCTGTTTTTGCTGCTTTTGGGCTTCTCATTTTCATTGGTAGTAAAATCGCATTCTTACCACCGTAGCGAATATGTTAATTCGGCTAACGCGGTAACGGGTGCCTATTACGAAAAGGTAAATGAAGTAAATGAATATTTTAGTTTAAAACAAAAAAACAAAGACTTAGCTTCAGAAAATGCTTTATTAAAAAAATTACTTTTTAATAAAAAAGATACCATTTTAACAACAAAAACTCTTTTTAGAAACGACCTTAATAATTACAATGTGGTGGTTTCAAAAGTTGTAAAAAACTCTTTTAACTCGCGTGAAAACTATATTACTATCAATACTGGAAAAAATGCTGGCATTGAAGTTGACATGGGTGTTGTAAATGATAAAGGAATTGTTGGCTTAATTGAAAAAACATCTCCTGACTTTGCTACAATTCAAAGTGTTTTAAATACTAAATCTAAAATCAATGCTAAAATTAAAAATTCAAATCACTTTGGATCTTTAATTTGGGACGGTAGAAATGTAGGTTTTGCGCAATTAATTGATGTGCCAAGATTAGCTTCTCTAAAACACGGAGATTCAATTGTAACTGGTGGAAATTCCGATATTTTTCCAGAGAATATTCCTATTGGAAAAATTGATAAAATTTATATTGACAAAAAAACGAATTACTATACCATCAATATTCGTTTATTCAACGACATGACATCGCTTGGCTATGTTTATGTGATTGAAAACAAAAGAAAAAAAGAAAAAAAACAATTAGAATTAGAAACCACAGCACCTAAAAAATAGTGAATAACAACATTTTAAATAGCATCCGATTTGTAGTTTTTTTACTGCTTCAGATTTTAATATTTAACAATATTAATCTGTTTGGGTATTTAAACCCATATCCGTATGTGTTATTTATTTTGCTTTTCCCAGTAAATAGCAACAAAAGTGTTTTGCTATTGAGTAGTTTTTGCATGGGAATTCTATTAGATATGTTTTGCAATTCGGGAGGCATTCACACCATAGCATCTTTAATTTTAGCTTACATAAGACCATCGCTTTTTAAATTTGCATTTGGATTGAGTTACGAATATCAAACCGTAAAAATTGCCGATAAAATTTCGCCAGAGCGTATTACATTGTTATTATTAGCTATTTTTATACATCATTTTATCTTATTCTTTTTTGAATATTTTAGATTCGATTTATTACTTACAATATTATCTAGAACCTTGGCTAGTACTTTATTTACGTTTATTATATGTTTGCTAACCATTTATTTAATTAAGCCAAGCAATAGACGATGAGAAAAGCCGTTTTACCAGCCGTAATCATTATTACTTCCATTCTTCTGATTGTACGAATTTTCTATCTTCAAGTAATTGATGAAAATTTAAAACTGCAATCAGAAAATAATGCAATTAAAAAAGTATTTGATTTTCCCGAAAGAGGTTATATCTATGACCGAAATGGTAAACTTTTAGTTGCCAATCAGCCGTCGTATGATATCATGGTAGTGCCCAGAGAAATCAAAGATATAGACACAACCGAATTTTGTAATTTACTTCACATAACAAAAGAGTTCTTTATTAAAAAAATTGAAAAAGCTAACGTTTATAGTCCAATATTACCCTCTGTTTTCTTATCACAGTTAAACAAAGCAGAATATGCGGCCTTTCAAGAAAAAGAAAGAAAATTTGAAGGTTTTTACACCCAAAAACGTTCGTTGCGAGATTATCAAGTAAAAGAAGGAGCTAATATTTTTGGTTTTATTACACAGGTTAACGAAGCTATTTTAAACAAAAAAAAATACTACAATAGTGGAGATTTAATAGGAAAACAAGGTGTTGAACAACAATACGAAGAAATATTAAGAGGCGTAAAAGGCGTAAAATACTTACTTCGCGACAAGCACAATAAAATTATTGGTCCTTACAAAAAAGGTCAATTTGACACCATTGCACAACAAGGAAAAGACTTAACTCTAACCATTGACCATACACTACAAAAATACGGTACCGAGTTAATGATTAATAAAAGAGGTGGAATTGTTGCCATTGAGCCTAAAACAGGGGAAATTTTGGCATTAGTTTCTGCACCAACTTTTGACCCATCCTTGTTAGTGGGGAGGCAACGTTCAAAAAACTATACCGCTTTATACAACGATTCTATTGCAAAACCATTGTATGATAGAGGCTTACAAGCTACCTATCCACCTGGGTCGCCATTTAAAATTGTAACAGGATTAATTGGATTACAAGAAGAAGTAATTGATGAACAAAGCACTTTTTACTGTAATCACGGTGCTAATTTTGGAAGATTTATGGGATGTCATTGTGGTTTACACACGCTTCAATTGAATAATGGCATTTATAAATCTTGTAATAGCTACTTTGGAAATACTTATAAAAAAACCATTGAAAAATATAAAAACTCATATTATAGTATTGATAATTGGGCAAATCATGTAAAAAGTTTTGGACTAGGTCAATTTTTAGGAACGGATATGCCGATTGGAAGTAAAGGATTAGTTCCTAATTCAAATCTATATAGAAAAATGTACAATGGTGCAAAGATTAGAAGTTCATATATTATTTCTAATGCTATTGGACAAGGCGAGATACTAACATCTCCAATACAACTTGCAAATATGATGGCTGCGGTTGCAAATCGGGGTTATTATTACACTCCTCATATTGTAAAAAGCATTAAAGATCAAAAGCTCGACAAAAAATTTACAACAAAACACTATACGACTATTGATAAACAATATTATGAACCTATTATTCAGGGCTTGGAAGATGTTTACAATTTCGGAACTGCTTCTGGCTTTAGGGTTGAAGGTTTGAAAATTTGCGGTAAAACTGGTACAGCAGAAAATAAAATAAGGATAGCTGGAAAAACCTTCCAATTAAAAGACCATTCTATTTTCGTTGCCTTTGCACCTAGAGAAAATCCAAAAATTGCTTTGGCTGTTTTTATCGAAAATTCAGGTTATGGTGCAACTTGGGCAGGACCAATTGCTACTTTAATGATAGAAAAATATATTAATGGAAAAATATCAAGAAAAGATTTAGAAACCAGAATGTTAACTGGTAGTCTTCAAGCGGAATACCAAAAAATTGAAAATATTATTTTTCAGAGAAAAGTGGATGCAACTAAAGTTCAAGATTCTTTAAACAAAGTAAAAGTTGAAATTAGCGAAGCCAAAAAAGAAGAGGAAGAAAACTAAATGAAAAATCAAAGCGTAGGAAATAGAATCGACTTTATCAGCATATTACTTTACGTTGTTTTAGTAATTATGGGCTGGATGACTATTTATTCTGCCTCTTTACCTTTAGAAGAAACTTCCATTTTTGATATTTCTCAAATATTTGGAAGACAAATGCTGTTTATTGGCTTAACCATTCCCCTTATCTTTATAATATTATTTACTGATGCTAAAATATTTGAACGTCTCTCGTTTGTTTTTTACAGTTTAGGAATTATACTATTACTTGGATTATTTGTTTTTGGTGTTACCAAAAAAGGACAAACCAACTGGTATCAATTTGGAGGTTTTGGTTTTCAACCTTCAGAATTTGTTAAAACCGCAACAGCTCTTTTACTTGCTAAATATTTAAGTTATTCGCAAATTAATTTAAAATTAACCAAACATCAAATCATAGGATTAGCAATTGTTGGACTGCCAATTCTTCTAATATTAATGCAACCCGATGCTGGTAGTGCCATGATATTTGTTTCTTTGATATTTGTATTAAATAGAGAAGGATTGCCAAGCTGGTATTTCTTTGCTGGAATAATAGCAATTGCCTTATTCTTTTTATCCTTGGTAATACAGCCTATGTACTTAATTTCTGTTATATTGGTAATCATGATTATTCATTATATTTTTAACAGAAAAATATCTAGAAACCCAATTGTCTATGGATTACTTTACTTAGTAATGGCAGGATTTTCATATTCTGTAAGCTATGTTTATGATAGTGTTTTAGAACCTCATCAAAAAGATCGTATAAACGTTTTAATTGGTGATGATGTAGACATGAAACGCGAAGGTTACAACTTAAACCAATCTATGATAGCCATTGGGTCTGGAGGGTTACTAGGTAAAGGCTATTTAGAGGGAACGCAAACTAAAGGTGGTTTTGTTCCTGAACAACATACCGATTATATTTTTACTACAGTAGGTGAAGAATGGGGTTTTATTGGAAGTATAACGGTAATTCTATTGTTTGTTGCCTTATTTTTAAGAATCATCTATTTAGCCGAGAATCAGAAAACCAAATTTAGTAGGGTTTATGGTTATTGTGTAGCAACCTATTTGTTTACACATTTCTTTGTAAATATCGCCATGTTAATTAAGTTATTCCCAACTATTGGAGTTCCACTACCCTTTTTCTCATATGGTGGTTCGAGTTTGTGGGCGTTTACAATTTTGCTTTTTATCTTCATTAAATTAGATGCTAATAAAGTAAATGAGTGGTAATTAAAAACTCCATTTTTTATATCAGACTGAGATTCAAGTTGATTTTCAATTTCGTCAGACAAATTAGGATAAAAATCAATTCCAGTCATTTTTTCTATTTCATCAACAGAAAGCACAAATTCATACAAAGGTTTATTTGAATTTTCATGGGGCACTAAAAACCAATCATTTGAGTACCATCTTTTGATAAAAGTACTTTATAAAATAATTAGGAACTGAAACCTTCTCTTTTCCTATAGTTTTCAAATCATCTGTTAAAACACCTCCTGAAACAATATACAAACCTTCCTTTGTAGCAGCCCAATAGCGAATTTATCTTCCAATCGATTCCAAACCCCTAAATTAAATTCATGTTCTTGTGGACTAATATTTGACGTAAAAAAAAAGTTTCTTGAAATGACTTATAGGATTCTTTTCTGTCTCCAGCGGGACATAAATGTCCTTTATCATAATCCGAATTTTTGTAGTTTCTCCAATCAGCGGAAGTGTATTTAACTAAAGAATCTTGTGTGAAAATGGTCTATCAAAGTGGGTTGAATTTATATCATCAACATCTAAATAATAAGCAACCCACTCACTTTGCTCATGTGCTTCAGAATAAGAAAAAACATAAGCAGAGCGGTGATAAATAGCATTTGTAATAGAAGTTGGTAAAAAATCAAAATCAGTTGCAACATTAGCTTCATTTGAAGTAAAATCATCCGTTTCATTTACTAATTCATTACTCTCTTTACAAGAAGAAAAGATTAACACTAAAATAAACAAACCAAATTTAATAATACTACCTTGTTATAATTCAAAAACTAAAAAGTCCCTAATTAAAGGGACTTTATAAATTAATTCATGCTCAATTTTTGGGTAAAACTTTTACCTTTTGTGAGTAATTTTATATCTGAAATAACATTTAAAGTTTCCTCAATATAAATATCTTTTTGCATTTCTTCATGCCAACGCTCTCTTTTTTGCTTTAATAAAGTATCTTTTTCAAACAAAGCCACTTCATCTGGCAATGAAACAAATTTAAACTTATTATTGTAATCCGAAATTGCTTTAAACTTTTTAATTTTAGCATCGGTAGCATTAATTTCGTTATTAAAATCATTTAAATTTAAACTAAAAACATTCTCGTCTTTACGTTCAAAAATCCATTTTGCATTTTCGTCAATTAAATTAAATACTGGATTAGCAGCAATTCTTTTCTTGCTATTAGCAATAACATTATCATAATTAATTTGTAAAGGCTCATATTTTGCTGGTGCTATCTTATCCCAAGGTAAAGCACTTTCCTCATCACGTTCGCCCATATCTAAATAAGCAAATCGATCAGGAAAAACGATATCACTTTTTACTCCTTCTCTTTGGGTTGAACCACCATTTATTCTATAAAACTTTTGAATTGTAGTCTTTAAAGCTCCTAAATCACCAAAAGAATTACCTCTAATAAATTGATTTAAATCGATAACATTTTGAACTGTTCCTTTACCATAAGAATGGCTACTTCCAACCACAATACCTCTTTTATAATCTTGAATAGCTGCTGCAAAAATTTCAGAAGCTGAAGCTGAAAAATTATTAATCATTACTACTAATGGTCCATCATATTGTACTTTTTTATCAGGGTCTGGTAAAATTTCAGGACTTCTGCCAGGTGCTTTAACTTGTACAACTGGTCCTTCTGGAATAAATAATCCAACCATTTTAACTACCGTTTCTAAAGAACCTCCTCCATTGTCTCTCAAGTCCATAATAAGACCATCAATATTTTGGGCTTTCAGTTTTTCGATTTCTAAAGCAACATCCTTAAAGGCATCTCGATTGAGTTTGTTTTCAAAACTAATATAAAATTTTGGCAAATAAATAATTCCGTATTTTTTACCATCTTTCATTACAATACTAGATTTTGCAAAAGTTTCTTCAGTTTCAACTTCGTCTCTAATAATTGAAATTACCTTAATAGTTCCATCAACTTTTTTAACTGTTAAGCGAACTTCCGTCCCTTTAGGTCCTTTAATCTTTTTAACTACGTCGTCTAAACGCATTCCAGCAATATCAAGAGGTTCCTCCTTTCCTTGAGCGACTTTTAAAATTAAATCACCCGCTTCTAACTCTTTCCCACGCCAAGCTGGACCACCAGAAATTAATTCAGAAATTTCAACTCCACTTTCTTTTTTTTGTAAACGAGCACCAATTCCTTGAAAGGTTCCACTCATACTTACATCAAATTTTTCTTTATCTTCAGGTGAAAAATAAAACGTATGTGGATCATATCGTTCTACAATAGAATTTAAGAAAATGGCATACCAATCATCTCTATTTAATTCCTTTTCAATAAAGTCAAAATATTCGTTTAAAGATTTTAAAGAATTTTCTCTAACCTCTTTTTCAATTACATCAAAACTTTTTACTTGATATTTAGCATCGTCTTTCTTTTTATCTTCTTCTAGCTTTTGTTTATCTGAAATGGTAGAAAGAGCAGATAATTTTAATTGTTTTCTCCATCTGTCCATCAACTCTGTCTTGTTTTTACTATAAGGCAGTTTATCATAATCAACATTGATGGTTTCTTGCAAGGTGAAATCGAATGGTTTACTCAAAACTTCTTCATAAATAGCTCTTGACTCTTTCATTCTTTGTAACAAACGTTCATTTGTTAAATTAAAAAATGAAATGTCTTTATTCTTAATCATATCATCGATAGAAGTTTCATATTTACTGAACTCATTTATATCGCTTTGTAGAAAAAAGCGTCTTGTAGGATCAAGATTATCTAAATATTTTTTATATACTTTTTTAGAAAAATCATCATTTAACTCCACAGGACTATAATGCCCTTTTTCTAAAACAAAGGCCAACAACTCCAATAAAAGTTTATCTTTTTCAGGATCTTCTTTTTTCTCACTTGGGATAAAACTCCACAGTATTGCAGATAAAGCAGTTACCAACAATATAACCTTATAATTTCTTTTCATAAATTCAACTATTCGTTTCATTGAAAAATTTTCAACTAAATTACACAAAAAATCATGCCACAAGTGTGCAAATTACTATAATTTTTTGTTAAACCAATAAAAAAAAGGATTCAAAAAAAAGGATTCGGCATAAATTATTTAATTTAGCAAAAAATGTAAAAATGGCAAGACCTCTAATACTGGTAACAAACGATGATGGCATTGTTGCTCCTGGAATTCGAACTTTAATTGAAGTAATGAAAGAACTTGGAGATGTAGTTGTAGTTGCTCCAAATAGCCCACAAAGCGCAATGGGTCATGCTATTACCATAAACAATACACTAAAATTAGAAAAAGTAACACTAGATAAAGATCTTTCACAAGAATACAGTTGCAGTGGCACCCCAGTAGATTGTGTAAAAATTGCCGTTAATGAAATTTTAAATAGAAAACCCGATTTGTGTGTATCTGGTATTAATCATGGTTCAAATTCTTCCATTAATGTAATTTATTCAGGTACAATGAGCGCTGCAGTGGAAGCTGGAATCGAAGGAATTCCCGCTATCGGATTTTCGTTATTAGATTATAGTTGGGATGCTAATTTTGAACCTATAAAAAGTTATGTAAAACAAATTGCGCAAGGTGTTTTAGAAAAAGGATTACCTGAGGGCGTGATACTAAACGTAAATTTTCCGAAATTAAGTAAAGAAGATATCAAAGGCATTAAAATTTGTCGCCAAGCAAAAGCTATGTGGCAAGAAGAGTTTGACAAAAGAACCAATCCGCAAGGGAAAGAATATTATTGGCTAACGGGTAAATTTGTTAATCAAGACAAAGGAACCGATACCGATGAATGGGCTTTAGAAAACGGCTATATTTCTATTGTTCCAGTACAATTTGATTTAACAGCACATCATGCCATTCAGCAATTGAATTCGTGGGAATTATAAAGAAAATATATGAAATATTATATCATAGCAGGAGAAGCTTCGGGCGATTTACACGGCTCTAACTTAATGAAAGCGTTGATTGAAAAAGATCCAACGGCTGAAATTCGTTTTTGGGGTGGCGATTTAATGCAAAATGTAGGTGGAACTTTAGTAAAACACTATCGTGAATTAGCATTTATGGGTTTTATTGAAGTTATTTTGAACCTAAAAACGATTTTGAATAACATCAAAATTTGCAAAAAAGATATTGAAGCATTTCAACCCGATGCTATTATTTTTATAGATTATCCTGGTTTTAACATGCGCATTGCTACTTGGGCAAAAGAGCGAAATATTCCAACACATTATTACATTTCACCTCAAATTTGGGCTTGGAAAGAAAATCGCATTAAGGCAATTAAGCGCGATGTAGATTATATGTACGTGATTCTTCCATTTGAGAAAGATTTTTACGAGAAAAAACATAATTTTCCTGTACATTTTGTTGGACATCCGTTAATTGATGCCATAGCGAACCGAACTGAAATTTCAGACGAAAAATTTAGAAAAGAAAATAATTTATCAAACAAGCCTATCATTGCATTGTTACCAGGAAGTAGAAAGCAAGAAATTTCTAAAATGCTTTCTATTATGTTATCGGTAGTAAAATATTTTCCTGATTATCAATTTGTTATTGCAGGCGCTCCAAGTCAGGAATATGAATTTTACAAAACATTTTTAACCAACGAAAATGTGAAATTTATTTCCAATAAAACCTATGATTTATTGAGTCATTCGTATGCCGCTTTAGTAACTTCTGGAACTGCAACTTTAGAAACTGCATTGTTTAATGTTCCTGAAGTGGTTTGTTATAAAGGAAGTTACATTTCGTATCAAATTGCTAAACGCATTATTACTTTAAAATACATATCATTAGTCAATTTGATTATGGATAAAGAAGTGGTAAAAGAGTTAATTCAGGAAGAATTGAATACGAAAAATTTAAAAATTGAATTGGAAAAAATTCTAAATTCTGAAAACCGCACCATTTTATTACAAAATTACGCCGAGTTGAAACAAAATTTAGGAGGACATGGTGCTAGTCAAAAAACGGCAGAATTGATTGTGAATAGTTTACGGAAATAATCAGATTAAGCGTTGAAAGTATTAAAGTTTCCTTTACTCACCATTACCATTAGTTTTGCAATTGGAATTATTGCAGAATATTATTTTGAATGGACATTTTCTAAGCTTATAACTTTACTTATTTTTTGCTTTGGTGCTTTTTGCTTTCTGTTTTGGAAAAGTAAAAAAGTGTTACTTCAAAATATAAGTTTTGGAATCACTACTTACCTACTTGCTTTTTCATTAGGAATGCTGAGCTTTTATGTGCATTCTGATACAAACAATGCGAATCATTACACAAAAAATACAATTGAAGAAACCAATTCTATTCGGGCAATTGTAACTAGTGTTTTAAAACCTAATGTAAAATATAATAAATATTTCATCTCTCTTTCGCATTTTAATGATTCTGTCACTTCAGGAAAAATATTGCTTTATGTTCCGAAAATCAATACCACAAAATTAAGCACTGGTGATGAAATTTGGTTGAAAAATTCGGTTTATCCAATTCCAAAAGCCTTTAATCCGTACCAATTTGATTATGCAAACTATTTGGAAAAACAAAACGTTTATCATCAAATTTATACTCGTGAAAACCAAATTAAAATCATACAAACTCATAAAACGATTGATTTTTATATTGAAAATTTAAGAAATAATCTTAATAGAAGTTTCGATATTCATTATTTTGAACCCAAAACCAAAGCCATTATTGACGCTTTAATTTTAGGCCAACGACTAGAACTAGACAAAGAAACCATTGCCGATTATTCCAATGCGGGTGTAATTCACATTTTAGCAATATCTGGACTTCATATTTCAATTATTTACTTCTTTATTGTTTTCTTATTAAAACCTTTAAAAAGAGTCCGATTTGGAGCCGAAATTCAATTACTTATTGTTTTAGTTATCTTATGGCTATTTGCATTTCTAACAGGCTTACCTGCTTCAGTTACAAGAGCAGTGACTTTATTTAGTTTTATTAGCATTGGAAACTATTTTAACCAACCCAAAGCTATTTATAATGCATTAGCCATTTCAGCTTTTCTTATTTTATTGGTAAATCCCAACGCAATTTTTGATGTAGGTTTCCAATTGAGTTATGCAGCGGTTTTATCCATTGTTTTATTTCAACCGTTTTATAAAAAGTTTTATTTTACAGAAAACAAAATTGGCATCTACTTTATTGATACTATTTTGGTTTCATTAGCGGCACAAATAGGTGTTTTACCTTTGAGTTTATATTATTTCAATCAATTGCCTTTGTTATTTTTATTTGCCAATTTGATCATTATTCCACTATCTAGTTTAGTATTAATTGTCGGAATTGTGATTTTACCTTTAAACTATGTTTTTCCATCGATAGCAGTATTCTTGGGGCATATTTTAGAATATAGCATTCAATTCATGAACAATTATATTCATTGGATTGCCCAATTTAAAAGTGGAATTATAACGAATATCTCTTTTTCAGGTTGGCTAACATTTTCAATGTATTTGGTTATTATAGCTTTAATTTATGGTTTATATCATGCGAAAGCAAAAAACGTGAAATATATTTTACTATCCATTTTAATTTTTCAATGCAGTTATATTACAGTTAAATGGAATGAAAACCACAGAAGTGAATTGGTAATTTTTAACGAAAAAGCAACATTAATTGGTATTAAAAATCAAAAAAATGTGATTGCTTTTAGTGATGCCCCAGAACATCATTACGCCACTTTAAATCACTATAAAAGAGGAACCTTTTCAGATTCACTAGAGGTTTTTTCATTGAAAAACACCATATCGTTTAAAAATAAAAGAATTTTAGTAGTAGATAGTTTAGGAATTTATAAAACCTCGATTCGTCCTGACATTATAGTATTGACTCAAAATCCAAAAATAAATTTATTGCGATTAATCCAAGATGTTTCGCCCAAAGTAATTATAGCAGATAAAAGTAATTACAAAAACAGCATCAAGCGTTGGGAAACTACTTGCAGAAAAGAAAAAATCCCTTTCCATGCCATAGCCGAAAAGGGATTTTATAAACTAGAATAAAATATTTATTTTTTCTTAATGATTTGATTTGCACTACTTAGCCAAGCTTGTGGGCCACCAGCCACATAACCTGTACTTCCTAAGGCATTCAAATTCACTTTAGCATCAGCTGTTTTCGTAGCCTCAACAAACCAAACTGTTGGATAACCTCTAACTTGAAGTTGTTGTTGTAATTGTGCATTTTGAGTTTTAACAGCCTCCGTTTGATTATTTTTTCTTGGAAAATCTAACTCAACCAAAACAACACTTTCTTTAGCCCATTTAATAAATTCTGGGGTTTTGAATACTTCTTTCTGCAAACGAATACACCAACCACACCAATCTGAACCGGTAAAAAACAAAAACATTGGTTTGTTTTCTTTAATTGAAATATCCGTTGCTTTTGACATATCTGTATGCCAAGTTAATTCTTCCTGCGCTTGCATTGACATGCTTGTCAATGTTAAAAACGCTATTACTAAAATCTTCTTCATATATATAATTTAATAAAACAAAAATAATCAAATTGAATGCCAAAAAACATCCTTTACTTAACTTCTTGCATTAATTTTTTAACTAATGGTGAAATTACAATTAAAACAACACCAGCAATTAATGCATAAATAGCTAATTGTTGATATCCATCGGTATAAGTAATTAATTTTTCAGCCTTAGTAGCATTTTCGTTGGCACTTGACATACCAGCCCCCAAAATTCCAGCAACATATTGACCATAAGCACTTGCTAAAAACCACATCCCCATCATAACACCTTGAAGCTTTAAAGGAGAAAGTTTAGTCATAATAGAAAGTCCAATTGGAGACAAACAAAGTTCACCAAATGTTATTATGAAGTAAGCCAATGTAAACATTTCTAATGAAGTCATGCCGTTAAAATTTGCGAAAAAACGTGTAAAATAGAACGTATAAAAAGCTAATGCTAAAAACAAAAAACCCAAACCAAATTTAACAACAGTATTAGGTTCTGCTTTTCTTGAATTTAACCAAACCCAAACTAGACCTAAAAGTGGTGCAAATATGATAACAAATAAAGAATTTGCAGCATTATTTACTCCGTTTGGATCTAAATTAACGCCAAAAAAATCATTGTCTAAATTATTAGCTGCAAATAAACTCAATGAACCTCCACTTTGTTCGAAAAAAGCCCAAAAGAAAATTGAAAAAACAATGAAAACCATAGCAGCAATCAATTTTTTATTTTCTTGTAAAGAAAAATTTCGCATTTCATATACTAAATACAGCAATGTAACTGGACCAATGGTGTACATAAAATAATCCGTATATTGAGGATTAGAAACCATTGTCATAATTAAAGGAATTGCCACTATTGTTCCAATATATGTAGCATATTCATATAATTTTCTTTTAGAATCTTTCAAATGTAATAAAGGAGAAAGACCTATAGTAGCTAGACTTTTTTGAGTAAATAGAAAAGTAACCAAACTAATTGTCATTACAATTCCGGCTAAACCGAAAGCTAAATTCCATGAATAATTTTTACCTAAATAAATACAAGCGTAACCTCCTAAAAGTGCGCCAATATTAATTCCTGAATAAAATAATGAAAATCCGGCGTCTCTTCTGGCATCATTTGCTTTGTATAATGTTCCAACCATAGTTGAAATGTTTGGTTTAAAAAATCCAGTTCCAATTACAGTAAAAGCAATACCAAGGAAAAAAAATTGTTTGGGATCGAAGGCTAAAATAGCACTTCCAATAATCATCATAATTCCGCCCCAAAAAAGCGATTTTCTATATCCTAAAATTTTATCAGCAAATAATCCCCCAACAAATGTAAAAGCATAAACGAAGGCTTGTGTTGCTCCGTATTGTAAATTAGCTACATCTTCTTTCATGAACAATTCGTGAACCATGAAAAAAGTTAACATACCGCGCATTCCGTAGAAGCAGAAACGCTCCCACATTTCGCTAAAGAATAAATACCAAAGTTGTTTTGGATATTTTCCTTTAAAATCCTGAATTTGTTCTATTGTTTGCATTAATTATTTTTATTTAACTCGTATATAATTCTATCTTGATCTATTATTTGTTTTAAATCTTCTTCTTTAGGCATATAAAGCATGTATTGACTTGCAAAAAGCGTATTATTATCGCTTAGTACGGAATATTTTACAATAGTTTCGTCTTTTTCTGTGCAAAGCAAAATTCCAATTGTTGGATTATCGCCTTCGTTTCTTTTTAAATCATCATACATTCTCACATACATATCAATTTGACCAATATCTTGATGGGAAAGTTTATCCGTTTTTAAATCGATAATCACAAAACATTTTAAAATATAATTATAAAAAACCAAATCAATATAAAAATCGGAAGTATCTGTAATTATATGTTGTTGTCTTGCTACAAAAGCAAATCCTTTTCCAAATTCCAATAAAAATTTTTGAATATGATTTATGATAGCTGTTTCAATTTGAAACTCGGTATTTTTAGCATCATTTGAAAGTCCTAAAAATTCAAAAATATAAGGATCTTTTAATACTGAATGTATTGAAAGATTTTGCTCTTTTGAAATTGGATTTAAAGTTCTTTCAAAACTTAACGATTTAATTTGTCGTTCTAATTGCCTTGAATTCCAAGAATTTTCTGCCGCTTCATTCAAATAGAACGTTCTTTTTTCTTCTGAATCTATTTTTGATAATATTCTATAATGTGTCCAACTCAATTCTTGACGCAATGCGTCAAGAATTGGAAATGAAAAATAGAATTTTCTCATATTAGTTAAATTGGTATAATCAAAACCCTTCCCAAATTCCAAAGTCAATTCTTTAGAAAGGTTTTTTAATAAATTAGAACCGTAAACAGCTCGACTTTCACCCTGTTGTTCTTCTTCAACTATAAGTTTACCAATATTCCAATACGTTTCTAATAAAACAAAATTAATCGAACGATACACTTTTTGACGAGAAATTAAAATTACTTCTCGAATGGTATTAAAAAATATTTCGTTAGTCAAACTCATTTAGTGTATTCCTTTTTCTTGCATTACTTTGTTTAGTTGTTTTAACAAAATAAACATCAACATTGTAGCAAATAGTAATAATCCGAAGTTAATCCAAAAGAAATCTTGTTTGTTGTCATACGTATCCCAAAGACTTGCTAACACACCACTTAATTTATTTCCGATTGAAGTGGATAAAAACCAACCACCCATCATTAATGAAGTAATATTGGTTGGACTCAATTTTGAAACTACTGATAATCCCATCGGACTTAAGAATAACTCTCCGATAGTGATAACTCCGTAATTAGCCACTAACCACCAAACACTTACCTTTTCAGAACCGTTTGCTCCCATATTTACAGCAGCAATCATTACTAATACTGATAAAGCTGAAATCAATAATCCGAAAGCGATTTTTGTTGGAGTTGATGGTTCTTTCTTTCTACTTCTTAAAAACGTAAAGAAAGCCACTACTAAAGGTGTTAAAATAATTACCCAACCTGGATTGATAGACTGACTTAAATTGGTTGCCCAAAGCGAAACTGTTGCTCCTTCTTTAGGTAATTTTTCTTTCGCAACGTTTCTGAAATAAACGGGATAATCTACAGTTTTTTGAACTTCTCCATCTACTTTTTGAATACGGAAACTGGCATCGTATAATTCAACAGTATCTTTTTTATATTCTACTTCTTTGGCTAATTTTAATCCGTTGAAAACCGTTTGAGTAGTTCCAGTAATTTCTCTATCGGTATAACGATCTGCCCAAGTATTAAGTGCTGAACCGTTTAATTTGAATACTCCCCAAAATAAAATAACTACTGCGAAAATGGTTAATAAAGCCCCAATTGGTCTTTTATCTTCGACCTTAGCTTTGAAATACAAACTTCCAAAGAAGAAAATTACTGGAATACACGCAAAAATAAAAGCATCAGTACTATCCGAACCAAAGATATATCCGTTTGGATTAGCTTCAGAAGTTACTCCTTTTAGTAACCAACCAATTACTCCAAAAACAGCCGAAGGTAATAAGATAAAAAGTACAATTTTATAAAAAGGCATGTCGCCAGGCTGTACTCCTTTTTTCTCCGTTTGATTTCCATAGTGTTTGGTTCCTAATAAGAAAACTATCACTCCGATAAACATACCAATACCAGCCGCCATAAAAGCATATTGCCAGCCTAATAAAATCTGCAAGGCAGCTCCAAAGAAGTTACAAATAAAAGCTCCCACATTAATTCCCATGTAGAAAATATTGTAGCCTTCGTCTTTCTTATCTTTAAATTTATCTTCTGAATAAAAATTACCTAAAAGTGTTGAAATATTTGGCTTGAAGAAACCATTACCAATAATCACTAATGTCATAGCAATGTAAAGCATGGTAATATCATGAATTCCCATCATGAAATAACCGGCTCCCATCATTAAACCACCAATTACGATGGATTTTTTATAGCCCCAATATCTATCCGCAACTAAACCGCCAATGAAAGGCGTTAAAAACACCAAAGCAATAAAAGTTCCGTATAAATCAGACGCTTCTTTCTCGGTCATAGCGAATCCAGCTTCAACATCTTTAAGATATAAGGTAAAAATACCAATCATTAAATAATAACCGAAACGCTCCCACATTTCAGATAAAAACAAGTAAGGCAATGCTTTAGGATGACTTTTCCACATAATATATTGTATTAAAAAAACAAACCTACAAGGGTTTCTTGTAGGTTTGAAAGATATAAAAAATATTTTTAAAATATATTATCTATTCGGTTTTACCTTCAATGTGGTCGTTGTGCATTCTTTTTTCTAACCAAGAACTCAGTACGAAAAGAATTGCCGCTGCCGCTCCAGACATGATGATAAACAAAATGAAAAATTCATATAAATTAGTAATTTGAAAACCTAAAAATGAAGTTGCTCCACCTGTTCCGTCTTCTCCACCAGGAATCAAAGCACTTAATGTTCCAGCAAATTTATTAGCTGCAGCATTGGCTAAAAACCAAGTCCCCATCATTAATGAAGACAAACGTAATGGTGCTAATTTAGAAACCATCGATAAACCAATTGGCGATAAACATAATTCTCCAATTGTATGAATTACATATAATCCAATTAACCACCACATAGAGACTTTTTCACCTAATCCTAAACCTTTAACAGCAATTGCAATAACTACATATCCTAGAGCCACTAATCCAAGACCTATTGCCATTTTTTTAGGTGATGATGGTTCTAATTTTCTAGCATATAAAAAGCCCCATATAATTGTCATAATTGGCGCTAATGATATTACCGCTAATGGATTTACAGATTGAAAATATGATGCTGGCATTTCCCATCCAAAAATAGTTCTTTCAGTTTGTCTATCGGCAAATAATGTTAGTGAAGCTCCTGCTTGTTCAAAAGCACCCCAAAAGAAAATCACGAAAAACGCTAAAAGGAAAATTACAGTTATTCTTTGTGTTTCTATTTTTGACAAACTTTTATCACTAAAAATTAATATTGGCATAGCCACCATTGCGCCATAAATAAAATAACTAATAATATCTACATCACTTTTAAACATTTGTTTAAAATTCAACATAAAGAAAATTATAGCTATTGAACCTATTATCATTCCAATACTTTTTACATCTAATTTTTTTACTGGAAGTCCAATTTCATTTCCTTCTTCAGAAATTAAATATTTTTTTTGACCTAATATAAAAGCGACTAACCCAAGCAACATTCCTATACCAGCCGCTAAGAAACCCCATTTAAAATCCATTGAACCACAAACTAAAGGAGAAAAGAAGGCTCCTAAGTTGATTCCCATGTAAAAAATAGTAAATGCGCTATCTATTCTTCTGTCGTTGGCAGGATATAATTGTCCTACCATAGTTGAAATATTCGGTTTAAAGAAACCATTACCAATAATAATTGCAGTTAATCCCATCCACATTAATGAAACACCACCATTTGCACCAACTGAAGCACTAAAAAACATAAAGAATTGACCTATTGCCATTAATAAACCACCAATAACAATGCTTCGTCTATTTCCTAAAAATTTATCACATAAATAACCTCCTAAAAGTGGCGTTAAATATACTAAACCTGTATAGCTTCCATAAATTTCTGAAGCATCAGCATCTTTCATTAATAAAACTTTTGTCATAAATAGAATGAAAATTGCTCTCATTCCATAATAACTAAATCGTTCCCACATTTCAGTGAAGAATAAAAAGTACAACCCTTTTGGATGTCCTGTTTTCACTACAGTTTTGTTCATATTAAATAGTTTTAGTTTGGTTTGTTATAATTTTTCTTTAATAAAATTCGTCATTTTTGTGTACAATTGCAGACGCGTTTTCCCGCCGTAAATTCCATGGTTTTTATCGGGATAAATTGCCCAATCAAATTGCTTGTTAGCTTGTACTAATGCTTCCACCATTTTCATAGTATTTTGAACATGAACATTATCATCAGCTGTTCCATGAATTAATAAGAAATTCCCTTTTAATTTACTTACGTGATTGATTGGTGAGTTATTATCGTAACCACTAGCGTTTTCTTGTGGAGTTTGCATATAACGTTCGGTATAAATACTGTCGTAATATCTCCAAGAAGTAACCGGAGCTACAGCTATTGCCATTTTGAATACATCAGCACCTTGGAACAAACAGTTTGACGACATAAAACCACCATAACTCCAACCAAAAATTCCAATTCTAGTAGCATCCACATAATTGTATTTACCAATTACTTTAGCCGCATCAATTTGGTCTTCTACTTCATATTTACCTAATTCTTTTTGCGTACATTTTTTGAAAGCCGCCCCTTTAAAACCAGTTCCTCTTCCATCCACACAAGCCACAATGTAACCTTGTTGTGCTAATAGCATAAACCAATAATCATTCGCTCCATTCCAAGTATTTGCTACTTGTTGAGAACCTGGTCCTGAATATTGAAACATAAAAACTGGATATTTCTTAGTAGCATCAAAGTTTTTTGGTTTAATCATCCAAGCATTTAATTGTTGTCCTTTTTCAGTAGTTAATACAAAGAACTCTTTTGGAGTTACATCATATTTTGCTAATTTTTGCTCTACCGCTTCATTAGAAACAATAGTTTTAACAACCGCTCCCGTTTTTGAATCGTTTAAAGTATACATTGGTGCCGAAGTTGCACTTGAATATGTATTAATAAAGAATTGGAAATTTGGACTAAATGTTGCTGAATTAGTTCCTGTTTTTGAAGACAATCTTACTTTTGATTTTCCATCTACTTTAATAGCATAAACATCTCTATTGATAGAACCATTTTCAACAGACTGGTAATACACCATACCCGATTTTTCATCAAAACCATAATAACTAGTTACTTCCCATTTTCCTGAAGTAATTTGTTTTTTTAACTTACCTGAACGATCATAATGATAAATATGATTATAACCATCTTTTTCCGATGTCCAAATAAAACTATTATCTTTTAGAAACGTTAAATTATCGGTAACATCAACATAAGCGTTATCTTTTTCATTTAACACAATTTTTGCGATACCTGTATTAGCCTCAACAAAATGTAAGTCCAAATTATTTTGATGACGGTTCATAACTTGAACACTCAAAATAGCAGCATCATTGGTCCATTTGATTCTTGGGATATAAAAATCTTTATAATTCCCCAAGTTTATCTTTTTGGTTGTTCCTGATTTTAAATCGAAAATATGTAACGATACTAAAGCATTTTTCTCACCCGCTTTTGGATATTTGAAAACGGTTTGTGTAGGATATAATCCTTCATTATACATATCCATTGAAAATTCAGGCACCTCGGTTTCATCAAATTTAATATATGCAATTTTATTTCCTGTAACATTCCAATCATACGCTTTTACAAAAGCAAATTCTTCCTCATATACCCAATCGGTAATACCATTAATAATTTTATTTTTTTGCCCATCATTTGTAATTTGAATTTTTACACCTGAACTTAAATCATGAACATGTAAATTATTGTCAAAAGCATATGCGATTTTTGTTCCATCAGCACTAAAAGTAGGCTCTTGAATAGCATTTGCAGTAAAACTATTTAAAGTTTTTGAAGGCATATCATACACATAATATTGTGCGGTAAAAGAATGACGAAAAATTGGAGTTGAATTTGTAGCAATCAAAATCTTTTTTTCATTTTTGTCAAATGAATAACTATCAATTTCTTTAATTTCGGGATGATTTTTGGTATCAAAAAGAGTGCTAACTTTTTCTAAAGTTGCAAAATCATATAAATCAATTTGATAACTTTTTGTTGCTCTATCAAAATTTAACACTGTGTACTGATTGGTGTTCTTCATGGCACTCAAAGCATCCATTCCTTTGGTTCTAAAGGCGCCACCCCAAATTTCTTCTAAAGTGATTTTTTGTTGTGCAAGTATTGATACTGAGCTCAATACAAAAAACAATACGGCTAATCTTATTTTTTTCATTTTATATATTCTTAAAAGACCCCAATTTTAGTGAAAATATATGAATTAACCATAATTTTAACTGCATTTATTAAAAACGCAATAAAATCAAATTTGCTATCTTTGTTTTTTATTGAATAAATTATGAGTCAAAATATAAAAGGATTTTCAAAACTTTCTAAAGAAGAAAAAATAGATTGGATAGCAAATGCTTATTTTTTAAATCCTACCGAAGCAAAGGAAAGTCTAATTAAATATTGGAATGCAGATGATAATTTGCAAAAATTGCACGACGAATTCATTGAAAACACTTTAACAAATTTCTACTTACCCTATGGTGTAGCTCCTAATTTTATTATCAACGGAAAAGGTTATACTATTCCCATGGCGATTGAGGAAAGCTCAGTAGTTGCTGCAGCATCAAAAGCCGCTAAATTTTGGGGCGAACGTGGTGGTTTTAAAACTACAATTATCAACACAGAAAAAATTGGTCAGGTACATTTTCTCTTTAATGGATCGGTCGAAAAATTAACTGCTTTTTTCAACCAAACAAAGCCACATTTTTTTTCAGACACTCATGAAATTACCAAAAACATGCAAAAGCGTGGTGGCGGTATTTTAGATATTGAATTAAGAGACAAAACTTCGGAAATTGCAAATTACTTTCAACTACATGCTACTTTTAACACTAAAGATAGTATGGGTGCCAATTTCATCAACACCTGTTTAGAACAATTTGCCAAAACATTGGAAGCAAAAGCCAATGACTATGACGGATTTACTCCTGAAGAAAAAAATGTGCAAATTATTATGAGTATTTTGAGTAATTATGTGCCAAATTGTGTGGTTAGAGCTGAAGTTTCATGTCCAGTGGAACAACTTTCAGAATCGGCAACCATTGATGCTAATGAATTTGCTCAAAAATTTGCAACAGCGGTTAAAATAGCAGAAGTTGAACCTTACCGTGCGGTTACTCACAACAAAGGCATCATGAACGGCATTGATGCTGTGGTTTTAGCTACTGGAAACGATTTTAGAGCCGTAGAAGCGGGAATTCATGCTTACGCAAGTAAATCCGGACACTATTCAAGTTTATCGCATGTTAAAATAGAAAACGGCATTTTTACTTTTTGGATGGACGTTCCTTTAGCACTAGGAACAGTCGGAGGATTAACCTCATTACATCCGTTAGTAAAATTTTCTATGGAATTATTAGGAAAACCTTCGGCTGAAGAACTAATGCAAATTGTTGCTACTGCTGGTTTAGCACAAAATTTCGCTGCTTTGCGTTCGTTAACTACAACTGGAATTCAGCAAGGCCACATGAAAATGCATTTGATGAATATTTTAAACCAACATCAGGCAACTAAGGAAGAAAAACAAAAAGTAGTAGCCTATTTTAAAGACACTACCGTAACACATAGTTTAGTAATTGATTATTTAGAGAAATTAAGAAATTAATGGAAACTCAAACGTTTTACAGCAACGGAAAACTATTACTCACAGGCGAATATGTTGTACTAGATGGTGCAAAAGCATTAGCCGTTCCTACTCGTTTTGGACAAAATTTAATTGTAAAAAAAGGAAATAATCAACAAATAAAATGGACAAGTTTTGATGTTGATAAAAGTATTTGGTTTGAAGAAATTATTACTTTCGAAGCTATAACAAGCAAATTATTGAGTAAAAATAGTGAGGGTATAAAAAACACATTAATTGAAATTTTACATCAATCCTATATTCAAAATCCTAATTTTTTAAACAAAGAAGGCTATGAAATTGAAACGCATTTAACATTTCCTCGCATTTGGGGGTTAGGAACTTCTTCCACTTTGATTAATAATATTGGACAATGGCTACAAATTGACGCCTTTGAATTATTAACCAAAAGTTTTGGCGGCAGCGGTTATGATGTAGCATGTGCACAAACAAATACGCCCATCATCTATCAATTAGAAAACGAAATTCCTCATTTTAAAGGCGTTCATTTTAATCCGCAATTTAAAGAAAACATACATTTTGTTTATTTGAATCAAAAACAAAGCAGCAAATCAGCAATTTCAAACTACATGACGCAACGTCATAAAACAGGGAAAATAATTCCAAAAATAAATATAATTACTTATCAAGCCATTGATTGTAAAGACGGAAAAGATTTTGCTAAATTAATGGAACTTCACGAAATTATGATGAGCGATGTTTTGGAAACAAAAACCGTTAAAGAAAAATTATTTCCCGATTTTAAAGGTGTCATAAAAAGTTTAGGTGCTTGGGGAGGCGATTTTATAATGGTACTTTCTAAAGATAATCCAAAAGCATATTTTACAGAAAAAGGCTATCCTACTGTTTTAGCCTACGAAGAAATGGTACTATAACCCTTTTTAAAACGTATTAAAAACAAAAAATCCCAACAATTGTTGGGATTTAAGTGGTACCTCCAGGGATCGAACCAGGGACACATGGATTTTCAGTCCATTGCTCTACCATCTGAGCTAAGGTACCTTTACAATTTCAAGCTGTACTGCTTGTTGATTGCGGGTGCAAATATATAACGATTTTTATATTTTCCAAAACAATTAATAAAAAAAATCAATTTGTATATTTGCAACCTCAAAAAACAAATCATGCTTTTAACAATAGATGTTGGGAATTCAAGAATTAAAGTTGCTGTATTTGAACACAATAAGCAACTCGACTTTTATGTTTTTGAAATTGAAAAGGCATTAAAAAATTTTCAAAAAATTTTTGAAAAACATTCAAATCTTGAAAAAATCATACTTTCTTCGGTAGGAAAACTTGATGTCGAAGTATTAAATTTCATCAAAAAAAGTTTCAACACGGAGATTATTAATCATGACTCGAAATTCCCATTTACTAATTTGTATACCACTCCTAAAACTTTAGGAATAGATCGAATGGTTTTAGCAGCCGGAGCTTCACTCCTATATCCTAATGAAAACAAATTAGTAATTGACGCAGGAACTTGTATTACTTATGATTTTGTTGATGATAAAAACAATTATTTAGGTGGAGCAATTTCTCCAGGAATAAAAGTACGCTATCTTAGTTTAAACAATTATACTGCAAATTTACCGTTGTTAGACAAAAAAGAGGTCGACTTTTTTATTGGCGACTCAACAGAAAATGCTATTCATAGCGGAATAATTAATGGGGTTTGTCATGAAATTGACGGCTTTATTTCCCAATATTCTCTTAAAAATCAAGATTTAACAATAATTTTAACAGGAGGCGATGCAGATTTTTTGGCTAAAAGATTAAAAAGCACCATATTTGCCAATTCAAATTTCTTATTAGAAAGTTTGAACTTATTATCACTATACATACATCAAAAATGATTAAAAAACTTATAGTATTTGCTAGTATTTTTGTTTCCATAAC
The DNA here is from genome assembly GCA_004293165.1 of Flavobacteriia bacterium. GTDB lineage: Bacteria > Bacteroidota > Bacteroidia > Flavobacteriales > Flavobacteriaceae > Flavobacterium. The sequence continues at coordinate 93,782 of RDYL01000002.1, forward strand.
TACTTGGGGTCAAGACAACACCGCGTCACCTTATTCTTATTATGGATTAGGGGAAGTAAAATTCAAAGGAACACAAGATACTAGATCGATGGGAGGATTAGCAATAACTGGAGATAGTATTCAGTTAAGTTTAATGAATCCAGCTTCTTATTCTAAATTAAAACTTACAACTTTTGCGGTTGGAGCAACAAATTCATCAGCAAAATTTAGCACTGACGCAGAAAAAGAAAAAGCACAAAGAACTAGTTTTGATTATTTAGCAATTGGACTACCTTTAGGAAAATTTGGAGTAGCATTTGGCTTAATGCCTTATTCTGCTGTTGGATATAAAAACGAAAGTACTATTGTAGATACAGACGATACTAGATATTTTAAATCCCAAGGAAATGGATACATCAACAAAGTTTTCTTTGGAACTTCTTATGCTTTTAATGAAAAATTTAGTTTTGGAATAGATATAAATTATCATTTTGGAGACATTACTAATGAATTTACAGAAAGAATCCTAGAACCTAATTTTTCTCAATATTTAACTAGAGAAAGAAATATTACTCAACTAAATGGTATTTCATATAATTTAGGAATGCTATACAATACTAAAATAAATAGCAAACTAACTTTACATTCAAGCTTAACCTATAGCCCAGAAAGTAAATTAAGCACTGACAACTCAAGAAACATCGCCACTGTTATATACACTACATCTGGAACAGAATTATCTAGTGATGATGTAAACATAACCGTTCCAAACAAAAATTTAATTATTCCAAGTAAACTAAGTTTAGGCTTAGGTTTAGGCGAAAACAAAAAATGGTTAATTGGTTCTGAAATTACTTTTACTCAAAATAAAAATTTAGTAAATAGATTTTCTGACAACACAAATGTTTCATTTGAAAACGCTACTAGGTTTGCACTAGGCGGATACTATATTCCAAAGTATGATTCATTTTCAAGTTACCTTGAAAGAATTGTTTACAGAGCTGGTTTTAAATACGAAAACACAGGTTTAATATTAAATAATGAAAGTATTAAAGATTATGGCATGAATTTTGGTCTAGGAATACCACTAGGCTTTTCAAAAGTTGACTTAGGCTTTGAATTTGGAAAAAGAGGAACAACAACGAACAACCTAATTGAAGAAAACTATTTTAACATAAGCATTGGGTTAAACCTAAGCGCAAAATGGTTTGAAAGAAGAAAAATTGATTAATAATTATTTATAAGCAGAAAAATGAAAACAAAATTAACTTTGCTATTTATAGCCGCGGCTAGTTTTTTTGTTCAAGCTCAAAACACAGAGGCTTGTACTGAAACATTAAGTTTAATGGCAACTTCAGTTAAATCCAAAGATGCGTCAGCTTACGACCATTTAACAACTTTAAGAAAAGACTGCCCTTCTTTTCACAAAAGCATCTACTCGCAAGGTGAATTTGCGATTAAATTGAAAATTGAAAAAGCGGCTAATCCTGCGGAAAAAGAAAAATACGTTCGTGATTTATTAAAATTATACGATGAACATGACCAGTATTTCCCTAACAATGGAGCTGGAAACAAAATGAAAAAAGGACTGGCTTTATTTGAAAATAAAGTTGGAACATCGGATGAAGTTTTTCAATTATTAGATGTTGCTTTTAAAACAGATTATGCAAACTTTAAATATGCAAAGGCAATCTATGTGTATTTTGAAATCTTAGTAAACAACCATAAAGCAAACAAAGGAATTGAATTACAACAAGTATTTGATAAATATGATGATTTGACTAAGAAATTAGATGAAGAGGAAGAAGAATTGTCTAATGAAAAAGATGTTTTATTAAATAAAGAAGAAGCTGGTCAAGCATTAACTGATAAGGAAAACGCTAGAAAAGCTAGACTTGAAAACAACTTAGATATTTTTGAAAACGTTAGAAACGATATGGATAACGTTATTTTAGAATTATCTACTTGCACAAAATTAATTCCTTTCTATCAAAAAGGTTTTGAACAAAACAAAACTAACGAAGAATGGTTAAAAAGAGCAACTAATCGTTTAGAAGCTAAGGAGTGTGATTCTGACCCGTTGTTCTCTAAAATGTCTGAAGCGCTTTATAAACTAAACCCAAGTGCTGAAGCTGCAGAAAAATTAGGCGTTGTTGAGTATCAAAGAAAGAACATGACAAAAGCTATGGAATATTTTAACCAAGCTGCTAATTTACACACAGATAATACTAAAAAAGCTAATATTTATTATAAGATAGCAAGTTTATATAGCAAATCTAACAAGGTACAATCTCGTAACTACGCAAGAAAAGCGCTTCAAGTAAAACCATCATATGGTAAAGCTTACTTATTAATTGCTTCATTATATGGAAGTAGCATAAACGAATGTGGAAACGATCAATTTGAAAAAAGAGCAATGTATTGGTTAGCTGCTCAATATTGTAATAAAGCGGCGGCTGTTGATTCAACTATTAAAGCCAAAGCAAACAATGATGCTGCAAAATATAGAGCTGCTGCACCTTCAAAAACAGAAATTTTTCAATCTGGAAAAGCAGGACAAAGAATTGCATTTAACTGTTGGGTTGGAGAAAGTATTGTAGTTCCTAACTTATAAGATGAAATTCTTTAGTAAAAATACAATTTTAAACATGGTCACGATTTTCATCGTGACTATGTTTTTTTCATGCGAAAGCGACATCAAAAAAGTTCAACAACTTAATGAAACAAACTTTTTGCCAACGGGTGAAGCAGACACTATCAATCTAAAATATACTGATTCAGGACAAATTAAATCTATTTTAAAGAGTCCGAAAATGCTTGATTATAGCAGCATACTTAATCCTTTTACAGAATTCCCAAAAGGAATACACGTTACCCTTTTTGACAACAAAGGAAACACCACAACTATTGTTTCAGATTATGCCATTTCTTATAAAAAAACAAGTATTATTGACCTACAAGGCAATGTTACGATAAGCTCTCAAAACGGCAAAAAACTAGAAACCTCACAATTGTATTTTGACCAAAAAAACGAATGGTTTTTTACCGAAAAACAATTTAAATATACCGACGAAAATGGCGGTTATTTAGAAGGCCCTGGAGTTGATTTTAGCAAAGACTTCAAAATCTTCAACATGCAACAAAGTAGTGGCGAAGTAAACACATCCGACAAATAATTGTTTTGCATTTTCCTTTTTATTACATTTGAAAAAATTAATACATCATGTCTTATTTAAAATTTATTCAATATATCTATTTAATTTTTTCAGGTTTCTTTTTATATGATGCTTTTAAAAAATACCAAGAAGGCAAAGAACTTAATGACATACTCTTAAGTATTGTAATTGCTGCTGTTGCCCTTGGAATGTTTTTCTTTAGAAGACATTTTCACAACAAATACCAAAAAAAGTAAATCATAAATGGAATTGACCATTATTGTAATTTGTTTGTTGCTTTCGGCTTTCTTTTCAGGAATGGAAATTGCTTATGTTTCTTCTAATAAAGTATACTTATCTATAGAAAAAAGGCAGCAAAACTTTAATGCTTCAATTCTTAACAAACTTACCGAAAAACCTTCTCAATTTATTACTGCAATGCTTGTGGGTAATAACGCTGTTTTAGTAGTTTATGGTATTTACTCTGGAGATCTAATCATAAATTGGCTTGAAGGCTATTTTAATCTTACAGCATTTTTAGGCTTGTTGCTACAAACCTTAATTTCTACAGCAATTATATTAGTAACCGCTGAATTTCTTCCAAAAGTATTTTTCCAAATTTATGCAAATTCATTCATTAAATTTTTTGCAGTTCCAACCTATTTTTTTTACCAATTGTTTTTCTGGCCAACCAAATTTATTATTTGGATTTCAGATATTATTCTAAGAAAATTCTTTAAAACATCAGGAGATCAAATACAAGATTATTTCAGTAAAGTAGAATTAGGCAACTACATCACTGAACAAATGAACAATGTTTCTCAAGAGAATGAAATTGATTCTGAAATTCAAATTTTTCAAAATGCACTTGAGTTTTCAAATTTAAAAGCGAGAGACATTATGACGCCTCGAACTGAAATAAGTGGCGTAGAAATTTTAGACTCAATAGCAGAACTTAAAAATACCTTTATAAAAACAGGTTATTCAAAATTACTGATTTATCAAAATTCTGTTGATGATATCTTAGGTTATGTACATTCATTTGAACTTTTTAACAAACCTAAGACAATCAAAAACATAATGATACCTGTTGAATATATCCCAGAAACAATTTTTATTAAAGATGCGCTTGATTTACTTACAAAAAAAAGAAAAAGCATTGCAGTTGTTTTAGATGAATATGGCGGAACATCTGGCATTATCACTATAGAAGATATTATTGAACAACTTTTTGGAGAAATTGAAGACGAGCATGATTTGGAGGAAACTTTAATTGACGAAAAACTAGAAGAAAACACTTATTTATTTTCTGCTAGATTAGATGTAGAATTTCTTAATGAAAAATACAATTTACAAATTCCAGAATCTGATTCTTATTCTACATTAGGAGGGTTTGTCGTAAATTACACGAAAGAAATACCTTCAAATGAAGAAAAAATTAGGATTGAAAATTTTGAAATCATCATACATTCCGCAAGCAATAAAAAAATTGAATTGGTTCGTTTTTCTGTAAAAGAAGAAAAAAAATAAAAAAATAAAGCAAAATATGAGTTTACTATTTTATTATTAAATAGATAATTGTATTTTCGCCTTCTGAAAAAAAATTAAACACAAATAAAAATGGCAGTTTTATCTAAAATTAGACAGCGTTCATTCTTCCTAATTATCATTATTGCATTAGCTTTGTTTTCATTTGTTTTGGCAGATGTTATTCAAAGTGGTACATTTAGCGCAGGTGCTAACGATGTAGGATCTGTTAACGGAACCGATATTGAAGCACAACAATTTATGCAAAGTGTTGCAAATATTGAAAAACAAGGTCAAGGGATCAGCTCTACACAAGCAATGAATAGCGCTTGGGAACAAGAAGTTAGACGAATTATCCTTACAGAAGAATTTGATAAATTAGGATTAAAAGTTGGTAACGAACAATTAATCAACGTAATTAAACAAAATCCAAGTTTATCTCAAAATCCTCAATTTTTGAATGCTGCAGGTCAGTTTGACGAAAATAAATTTAAAGAATCTTTAAAAGGAATCAAAAACGCTCCTGACCAAACACAATGGTTACAATGGAAAGAATTTGAAAAAAATATTGAAATTTATGCTGTTGAACAAATGTATAACACGATGATTAAATCGGGTGTTTACACTACTAAAGCAGAAGGTAAATTTCAATACAAATTAGAAAATGATAAAGCAGATTTTGAGTATGTAACGGTATCTTTTTCGACTATCAATGACGACCAAGTGAAAGTTTCTGATGCCGAAATTATCGATTTCATGAAAAAATCACCAAAAAAATACAAATCAGACAATACAACTAGTGTTGATTTTGTTTTAGTAGAAAACAAACCATCTAAAGAAGACGAACAAGCTATGTTGACTTCTATTGGTGATGTAAAAGTTAAATTTGATTCTGTTGCAAATGTTGGAGAGTTTGTAAACGCAAACTCTGATATTAAATTTGACTCTACGTATGTTGCTAAAAAAGATTTACCAATTGAGCATCAAGAAGCATTGTTCAACTTACCTGTTGGTGCAGTTTATGGACCATATGTTGCTAACGGAAGCCAATGCATTTCTAGAATGATTGCTAGAAAAGGAAATTCAAGTGCAAAAGCTAGTCATATTTTATTAGCGTATAAAGGCGCTCCTCAATCAGCAGCAACTAGAACTAAAGAAGAAGCTCAAGCTTTAGCAAACAGCTTATTAGCACAAGCAAAAGCTAATCCAGGAAACTTTGCTATGTTAGCAATGACCAACTCTGATGATCCAGGATCAAAAAATAACGGTGGTGTATATGACAATATTACTCCTGGACAAATGGTACCAAAATTTAATGATTTTGTTTTTAACAACACGGTTGGAACAATGGGAGTTGTTGAAACTGATTATGGATTCCATGTAATTCAAGTATTAGATAAATATGAGGCTGTTTTAATGGGAACTGTAGCTCAAAAAATTCAACCTTCTGAAGCAACTATTGATGCTATTTACACAAAAGCAAGTAAGTTAGAAGCAGATGCTAATGAAAATTCTGATTTTGCTGCTTTGGCTAAAAAAGCAGGTTTAGAAGTAATTCCAGCAACTAACTTGAAAGGATTTGACGAATATGTTCAAGGTGTAGGTTCTCAAAGAGAAATTGTTAGATGGTCATTTAACGAAGATACAGAAATAGGTGATGTAAGACGTTTTGAAGTTCCTCAAGGATTTGTAATTGCAAAATTAAAAGATAAAAACACTAGTGGTTTATTACCAATTGATGTGGCAAAACAAACTGTTGAACCAATCTTAAAAAACCAGAAAAGAGCAGAAATTATCAAGAAAAAAATGAGTGGTGCTTCTTTAGAAGCAGTTGCTCAAAAGTCTGGCGCTACTGTTCAACCTGCTATTGGCGTTTCAATGAAATCACCAGTACTTCCAAATATTGGTAATGAACCAAAAGTTGTAGGTAAAGCATTTGGTTTAGCAGCTGGTAAAACTTCTGAAATTATTGAAGGTAATTCTGGAATGTTTATGGTAAGAGCTAAAGCAGTAACTAAAGCTCCAGAAGTTCCAAGTTATGCAACTTACATTACACAAGATAGAACACAAAATCAATCTTATGCAACTTCTAAAGCATACACTGCTTTAAAAGACAAAGCAGAAATTAAAGATAATAGAGCAAATTTCTAATATATCAATGTTCACACTAAAAAAAGAGACTGATTTCGCAATCAGTCTCTTTTTTTTATTTCATTTGTTTTATGGCGTAGGTTACAATTCCCCAAATAACCAATTCGTTTTCAGGTTCCATTTTTATGGGTTTATAGTTTGGATTTTCAGGCATTAAAAATACTTCCTCGTTTGCTTTTTTTATCCTTTTCACTGTAAATTCACCATCTATAAAACAAATTGCGATAGCATTATTTCGAGGTTCTAAACTTCTATCGATAACTAAAATATCGCCATCGTCAATACCCGCTCCTATCATAGAAGTTCCACTGGCTTTGGCATAAAATGTTGCTTCTTTATTTTTAATTAGCAAATGATCTAAACTTAGTTTCAACTCTTCAAAATCGGCAGCTGGCGATGGAAAACCTGCTTTAATTCCTTCTGAAATAAAAGAAATTGGAATTGGAGTATCTAAATTAGGAATGAAAAATGTTATTTTAGGTTTTACTTGCATCGCACTTCTAGTAATTCATTAAAGTTAGTAGTATATCGTTTTGATAAATAATTCTGTTTCATCTTCCAAGTACGTTTCAAATCTTGAGAGGCAAGCTTAATTTTACGTTCACCTACTTTCTCGTGATAAGCATCCATCACTTCCATTAGTTTTTGAAACTTTGGATTTTCATCATCAAATAAATGAAACTGTTTTTGATTGGCTGGGATGATTTCGGTAACAATTACACCTGCCTTTTTATAAATAGCTCCGTGCTCATATACTTCTTTCAGCATTTTTACCGCTAAATCACTAATCGAAAATACCGAATTACTTGGAAAAGCCAATGTTTGTAAACGATAAAAGCTATATTTTGCGCCATTTGCACGAAATCTATCTTTACTCAAATATAAAATTACACCATAACAGCAAGAATTTTGTTTTCGCAATTTTTCAGAACAAACACTTGCAAAAGTTACTACACGTTCCTTGAGCGCATCAAAGTCGGTGATGTCTTTTTCAAAACTACGCGTCACTGCAATATTTTTTTTGCTCTTTGGCACCTCCATCTCCAAGACAGACTTACCCTCTAATTCGTATTTTAAACGCATTCCTACCACTCCCATTTCTTTTCGAACAAACCATTCGTTGTGAGGCAAAATAAAGTCGTATGCGGTTAGAATTCCTTTCGCCTGCATTTTCTTCGTTAAACGAAAACCTATTCCCCAAACATCTTCAATTTTAGTCCATTTCAAAGCCTTAATTCGTTTCTCATCGGAATCGATTACATAAACACCTTGTGTGCGTTCATGAAATTTTTTAGCAATACGATTTGCTATTTTAGACAATGCTTTGGTAGGTGCCACTCCAATCCCTGTTGGAATACTTAACCATTTCATAATTCGCTTACGGATTTGCAAACCATACGCATGATAATCAGGAATATCTTGACCTGAAAAATTCAAAAAAGCTTCATCAATGCTATATACCTCAACATTAGGAGCAAAGCGTTCGAGCGTTTTCATAACGCGATGACTCAAATCACCATACAGTGCATAATTAGAAGAAAAGACATATATGTTGTGTTGCTTAATTAAGTCGCGAACTTTAAATTCAGGTGCACCCATGGGAATTCCTGCCATTTTAGCTTCATTACTGCGTGAAATTACGCAACCATCATTATTAGACAACACCACAACAGGTTTATCGTTTAAATGAGGCTGAAAAACACGTTCACACGAAACGTAAAAGTTATTACAATCGACTAAAGCATACATCTTGTAAAAATACTTTAACTTTTACAAAAAGTAAATTGGTCAATTGTTAATGTTAATAAGTTATCGGATTAAAGAAAAATGAGCTTTAAAAATTTGTTTGTCAGTACTATTTTGAGGTAAATATTCTACGGTAAACCAATAATCAGTAGCTGGCAATTTTTCACCATTATACATTCCATTCCAACCAGAACTTGCAGGAGACATTTGTTTTAAAAACTTACCATAGCGATCAAAAATAGAAATAACAGCATCTGGTTGATGGCTTAAATCCCAAATATTCCAATTTTCATTTACCCCATCATCATTTGGCGTGAAGTAATTTGGATAATTGATAATATAAATTGGTCCAATTCGTGTTGGGCTACATCCTCCTAAAATATCGTAAATATTTATATAATATTCACCAGTAGGGAAATTTGAAAACACATTACTCGATTGATATTCCGTTACATTTCCATTAGGATAAACTAATTGATAAAGATAATCACCATATCCGCCCGTTAAATCAACTGTAATAAAAGTATTGTTTTCAAACGGAGTACTAACTGTAAAATCTGCAACAGCAGGTCCTGATTGCACTATAGTTACGGTTGTAGTATTGTAATTACAATTCGTACCAACATCTGGAGTTAATTTAATAAATTCAACAGTATAGACACCTGCTTGCGAAGCTGTATAATTTGGTCCGCTGCCCATTAAAGCTCCATTTAAATACCAATTCACAGTAAAAAAGAGTGGATTTAGACCTGAACGCATTGTAAATGTTCTTAACACATCACCTGTTTCAGAATCAACACAAATAATTCCTCCAGCAATAGTAATATCTAGCAAAGGATGAACGGTAAAAGTAAATGAAATTTCATCATTACAATTTAGGTTTCCAATAGCTGAAGCATATACATAATACGTATAAGTTCCAGGAATGGTTATATTTAAATTGGTAATCAAATCGGCCGGATTTCCACCAGATTGAGAATAATAACCAATATTATAAGTTGTTGCTGGTAAAGTTGGTAAAATATAATTTCCACATTCTTCGTTATCAAAAACCAATCCTAAAGTAGCCAAATTTGGCGTTTCTGAAACTATAATATCAAAAGTATCCTCTTGTGTACAAATAATTCTATCTCCATTTACTGCATACACATAAATAGTTGTAGTCGTATTTGGTGTATTGAACACGGTTCCTGGCAGAACAGGATTTAATCCATTTGGATCATAAAAATAACCTATCGTGTAATTAAAAGGTGTTGGTGCTACATGTGTTAATACTGGCAATTGATAATTTTCAAATTCACACACATTCACATTTGGATAATCTGGCAAATTAATTCCATTATAAGTAATGGTAAATGGAAGATTGATTTCACAACCCGTAGAAGAATTAATATTATATAAATAGAACGTTTCCGTGTAATCAAATACATCCGAAGCAGAAACCAAGACTCCAGTACCCGAAGGGCCTCCTGTTTCAGTATAAACAGCTCCATTAACTGGTGCCGGAATTGAATATGGCAAACATTTAGTTTCACTTAGAACTCCATCAACAAGAGGGAACGGATTTAAAGTTATAGTAAAACTAGACTCATTAAAGCAACCATTTACATCCAAACCATTATAAATATAATAGGTTCCAGGTGCCAAACGGACTCCTGTTAAATCAATAATATCTCCTGGATTCAATTGAGTTTGCCCTATAACTGTTGGTCCACCGGATAATGTATAATAAGTTCCATTCGTAAGAACTGGTAAAACAAACTCGCCACAATAAACATCACTTGTTATTGAATCTACAAGTGGTAACGAATGAATTGTGATATTGTAATTCAAATTAGAAGTACAATTGGGCTGCGTAGTAGTATTTGCATAATAATAAACTACTTGTGAAGATGTAATATTCAAAGCTGTAATTGGAGTACCTCCACCATTTGGCGCAGTAAAATAACCCCCAAACGGAACCGCTGGTAGCGAATAAACACCACAATCTGAAACCGATGTAAACACTGTTGTATCAACTAAGTCTACTTGAAATGGATTTTCTAAAGAACAATTACCTGATATTCCCGCACTGGTAGTATGAGCTAACTGGTTGTAAACATAGTAAGTTCCTGGGAAATTAGGACCATTGACACTTATAACATCTCCAGCAAATAATGAAACTCCTGTACCACCCGATTGTGAGAAATAATTTCCATTTACCAAAGCAGGTAAAACATAACTATCACAAGTAACAACATCTGCAGGATCATCAATTAATGGTAATGGATGTATAAAAAATATAAATTGTTCATCTCTACAAAAAAGACCGTCAACTTCAGCGTAATAGTACAAGGTTTCTGTAAAACTAACTGCAGAAGTATTTACATATTCAGTTCCTGAAGGCACAACAACTCCAGTACCCATAGGACCACCCGGTTGTGTATAAAAATTCCCTATATTAAATGGTGATGAAGGCACTCTAAATGTTCCACAATGATCTAAATTAGGCTCATATTCATCTATAAAATAAGCATTAAAGGAACTTTCGTTTGTACATCCATTTACATCTGGACCTGCAAAAATATAGTACGTTCCGCTTGAATCGATAATATCTCCGGCGGTTAATTGCACTTGTCCAGGAGTTGTTGGTCCTCCCGGTAAAACATAATATGTTCCATTAACAATAGCCGGCAAAGTAAATTGACTACACTCTAAAGGATCTGGAATATCATCAACTATTGGCAACGGATTAACTGTAATTGTTACAGAAGTAACAGCAAAACAATTAGGATTTGAAACATCTTGCATGCGGATACCCACTGTTATTGTTGTGGTTCCATTAGGTATGGAAACTGAAGTTATTGGATTAGCTCCACTAGTAGCTTCAGCGATTGAATTATAATATGTGATACTATAATTACTTGCAGATTGTCCGTTTAAAACTTCACTATTTGTTGAAGCTACAAATGCATAGTTTGTAGTTAATTGACCCTCACAAACTGAAATTGGATTAGGCTGTGTTACTATCACAGGACTCGTTACTACTAAATCAAATGGATACACTGCATCACAAAAATTATTAGTAATAGTGTTAAATATTTTAACGTAGATAGTTTGACTTCCAGGACTTGGAAAAGTAGTTAAAGTTCCATTTGGAATTGGATTATTCGCTGTAATATCAGCAGGAGATTCATAATAAAACACATCATAAATCGTTGAATCTATCCCTAAAGCAACTTCATCGTTAGTAGTCAAATTGAAATTATAAGAAGCTGTACCAGTATTACAAGTCAGTAAATCCTGAGGATTATTCACTAATAAGTCTGTAAAAACAATAGTATCTGTAATCAAACAAGTTCCCTTAACAGCTTCAACTGAATACGTACCTGCATGAGTTACCGTATAAGCAGAATTTGTTTCACCAGGGATTGGACTGCCATTTTCGAACCAAGTATATGTAAATGTATTGTCTAAACTTGTATTTAATTGAACCGTATCCCCAGTACAAATAATCTGATCTGAGCCCAAATCCAATGTAGTTGTAAAACTTCCTGCTGCAATAAAAACAGCGGAATCAAAACCTGAATTTGCATAATCACCAATTGCTAATCGAATTCTATAAGGTGTATTTGGCACAACTGCAGAAGAGGCATTTATAACCACCGTTTGACCTCGCATATTTAATGCCGAAGCAGGATTACCAACATTATATGTACCAAAAAAACTAGGATTTATAGAAGCACAATTATTATTTGGACTTAAAGGATCGTTATTACTACTATTCCTAATTGTAGCAACAGAAACAGGAGTACTTGACCCCGGAATAACAGCTAAATTATTTGAAACACCCGAAGACAAATCAGTTAATACAAAAGCGAAAACATCACTAAATTCACATTGATAAAAACCATATTCGTTTGAAGCAAATAAGAAATTAAAACTAAAACTATTCGAAAGTGGAATAAAGTCAAATTCTAAATACTCCACATTAACAATTGGGCTTGAACCGCCATTATTGTCACTCAAATTTTGCAAAAAAGCATCTCCTGAATTGGTTACAGAACTACTCAAATTAGCACCAGTATATTGACCTTGTGTAAAAGTTGCTACTCCATTTCTTATAATTATTCCTTCCGAAATAGGAAAAGTAGAACCATTTTGATTAAAATAAGCAACAGACTGTGTGGAAGAAACCGATATATTAGAGACTTCAACACATGAATTTCCTAGTAACAAATCAACTAACTGAGCAGGCGAATTTGTAGCATTATCAACTGTTATAGCTTGTGAAAACAAACAATTTGAATATATAAAGGCGAATATTATTAGTAGGTATTTCAAGATTCGATTGGATTATAAATCATTGATATAAATGTAATAAAAAAAGATAAAAGCAGAATATTTTTAATTAAAAAAGTTTGAACATAATAAAATATTCAAACTTTTTTACAATATATTAACTATTTCTTAATCGTTCAGTTTCAAAACCGCCATAAATGCTTCTTGAGGAATTTCTACGTTTCCAACCTGACGCATACGTTTTTTACCTTTTTTCTGTTTTTCCAATAATTTACGTTTACGCGAAATATCTCCACCATAACATTTTGCAGTTACGTCTTTACGTAATGCTTTAATAGTTTCACGAGCAATTACTTTTGCACCAATAGCTGCTTGAATTGGAATATCAAACTGTTGTCTTGGGATTAATTCTTTTAATTTCTCACACATTTTTTTACCAATATGATAAGCATTACTTTCGTGAATTAACGCCGAAAGAGCATCAACAGGTTGTGCATTTAGCAAGACATCTAAACGAACTAATTTTGATTCACGCATTCCTATTGGGTGATAATCAAAAGAAGCATATCCTTTAGAAACTGTTTTTAAACGATCATAAAAATCAAACACAATTTCCGCTAACGGCATATCGAAATTTAATTCTACACGTTCTGTTGTTAAATACGTTTGATTGGTAATTAAACCACGTTTTTCAATACACAAACTCATAACATTACCAACAAAATCAGATTTTGTGATGATAGTTGCTTTGATATATGGTTCTTCTACTCTATCTAACTTTGATGGCTCAGGTAAATCAGAAGGATTATTTACAATTAAAATAGTATCCGGTTCTTTTTTAGTGTAGGCATGATACGAAACGTTAGGAACAGTAGTAATTACGGTCATATCAAACTCACGTTCTAAACGCTCTTGGATAATTTCCATGTGTAACATTCCTAAGAATCCACAACGGAAACCAAATCCTAATGCCGCCGAACTCTCCGCAGCAAACACTAAAGAAGCATCATTTAGCTGAAGTTTTTCCATTGAAGCGCGTAAATCTTCATAATCTTCTGTATCAACAGGGTAGATTCCGGCAAATACCATTGGTTTTACATCTTCAAAACCAGTAATCATATTGGTAGTTGGCGTTTTTGCATCTGTAATAGTATCCCCTACTTTTACCTCTTTTGCTTCTTTTATTCCAGAAACTAAATACCCAACATCTCCTGTAGAAATAACACTTTTCGGCACTTGATTTAATTTCAATGTACCTACTTCATCCGCAAAGTATTCATTACCAGTAGCCATGAATTTAATCTTTTGCCCTTTTCTAATTTCTCCATTAATAACACGGAAAATAACTTCTATCCCTCTAAACGGATTATAATGTGAATCAAAAATCAAAGCTTGTAATGGCTCATCTTTATCGCCTTTAGGAGCAGGAATTTTTTCGATAATAGCTGCTAAAATATTTTCTACACCAAAACCTGTTTTCCCAGAAGCATGAATAATATCTTCTAATTTACAACCAAGTAAATCAATAATATCATCACTAACTTCTTCTGGATTTGCACTAGGTAAATCAACTTTATTTAAAACAGGAATAATTTCCAAATCATTTTCTAAAGCCAAATACAAATTAGAAATTGTTTGTGCCTGAATACTCTGAGCTGCATCAACAATTAATAATGCCCCTTCACAAGCTGCAATTGAACGCGAAACTTCGTAAGAAAAATCCACGTGACCTGGAGTGTCAATTAAATTTAAAATATAATCTTCCCCTTTATAAGTGTACTCCATTTGGATTGCGTGACTTTTAATGGTAATACCACGTTCACGTTCCAAATCCATATTATCTAGTAATTGTGCTTTTTCTTCACGAGCTGTAACCGTTTGCGTAGCACCTAATAAACGATCCGCCAAAGTACTCTTACCATGGTCAATGTGCGCAATAATGCAAAAATTTCTTATTTTCTTCATCTTCTAATGCTATCAATTTCTGTGAAATACCAACGTATTTAATCTGCAAATATAATTGAAAGTTTTGACTTAAAAAGAACTAAAACATAAAGCGGAAAGCGGAAATCAAAAAAAGTAGTATTTTTGCAAAAAATTTTATAAAATCATGCCCAAAATAGGCAACATCATTTTACCCGACTTTCCTCTATTATTAGCTCCCATGGAAGACGTGAGTGATCCACCATTTCGTCGTTTATGCAAATTACATGGCGCTGATTTAATGTATTCTGAATTTATTTCTTCAGAAGGATTAATTCGTGATGCTATAAAAAGTAAGCAAAAACTAGATATTTTTGATTACGAACGCCCCGTAGGAATTCAAATTTTTGGCGGCGACGAAGAAGCTATGGAAATGTCGTCAAGAATTGTGGATGCTGTTCAACCTGATTTGGTAGACATCAATTTTGGTTGTCCTGTAAAAAAAGTGGTTTGTAAAGGTGCTGGAGCAGGCGTTTTAAAAGATGTAGATTTAATGGTGCGATTAACAAAAGCGGTTATTAAAGGTACTAGTTTGCCTGTTACCGTGAAAACGCGCTTAGGTTGGGATGAAAACTCTATAAATATTGATGAAGTTGCCGAACGTTTGCAAGACATTGGCGTGCAAGCCTTAACCGTTCATGCTAGAACACGTGCTCAAATGTACAAAGGTCATTCCGACTGGAGTCATATTCAAAGAATTAAAGAAAACCCTAGAATTACGATGCCGATTTTTGGAAATGGCGATATCGATTCACCTGAAAAAGCATTGGAATACAAAAATAAATACGGTTTAGACGGCATGATGATTGGTCGCGCTGCGATTGGCTATCCGTGGATTTTTAACGAAATTAAACATTATTTCGCCACAGGAGAAAAATTAGCTCCACCAAGTATGAATGACCGAATTGAAGCGGCAAGAAATCACTTAATTTGGAGTATCGAATGGAAAGGCGAACGTTTAGGCATCAACGAAATGCGTCGTCATTACACCAATTATTTCAAAGGCATTCACGGTTTTAAAGAATACAAACAAAAATTGGTAACCACAGATGGCATCAATCAATTATTGGATGTGTTTACTGAGATTGAGCAAGTGTATGCGGATTATGTTTTTGAGGGGTAATTATCTACCCATGATAAACCCTAGAAAACACAATCTTCCCTTCTTTAATTTCCAAAACCTCAGCCACTAACATATCAGCTTCACCTGCTACTTGACGTGTGTATTCCATAAAAACTCTGTCGGTGTTGGCGGTTAATGAAGTTACTTTGTAATGTAAGGTTGGTAATCTATCAAAAGCATCTTGCCACCAAACGCGCATCGCTTCTTTTCCTATGATTAAACCATTAGTTTCAGGCTGACGAATTTTTAATTTCGGACTGAAATGTTGGGCTTCGTCGTCGTATAATTCTAGCAACTTCTCTAAGTTTTTCGTATTAAAAGCATCAAACCATTTAATGGCGATTTGTTGTAGTTGATTTGGCATAAAGTTTTAGTTAAACGCAAAGAGCGCTAAGTTTTTCGCAAAGTTCGCAAAAGGTTATTAAATAAAAAAAGACACAAAGAATAATCTATGTGTCTATATGTTTTAAAAAATACAATTAAGCATTTTTAAGGTTGATGATTTCTTGATCCGTTAAGAATCTCCAATCACCTCTTGGTAAGTTTTTCTTAGTTAAACCAGCAAAAGTTACGCGGTCTACTTTTAAAACATCGTATTTTAGATGTTCGAAAATTTTACGAACTACTTTTACATTAGATGTTTTCATTTTGATTCCGATTTCACTTTTCGGTTGATCTTCGATATAAGTAATTTCTTCAACAAATACTTTGTGATCGTCAATCATTAATCCTTTTTGGATTTTTTCTAAATCTTCAAATTTTAAATTTTTATCTAACGAAACTTGATAAACTTTAGACGAACGCTGATTAGGAACTGTAAATTTTTGAACGATTTCAGTATCATTGGTAAACAACAACAAACCGGTCGTAGTCTTATCCATTCTTCCTACAGGCATTAAATTAGCTTTAGTTGCGTTTCGGACTAAATCCAACACATTTGCAGAACCTTGAGAGTCATCGCCAGCAGTTGAGAAATTTTTAGGTTTGTTTAATAAGATATATTCTTTCTTTTCTGGTGTAATATTTACTCCATCAAACTGAACCACATCGGTTAATTTAACACGGTGACCCATTTCGGTAATAACCTCACCATTTACTTTTACATTACCACTTTGAATGTAAATATCCGCATCTCTACGACTACACATTCCCGAATTAGAAATATAACGATTTAGACGAATTTCATCTGGATTAGAAGGTCTTTTTGGTGATTTTGGAGCTTTAGGAGCTTCTGGTTTGGCCGCTTCTGGTTTGGTTGCAAATTTAGAAGGTGCTTTACGAATTGGAGCATTTCCTCTTGAATTGCTATCTTTCTTGTAGCCTCCTTGTCTTGCTGAACCCGGACGGCTTTTATCATTCCCTTGACGTGACATAATTATAAACAAATTTTTGCAAAGATATAACTAATATGTTGAAACGCCTACTTTAGTTTTTTAATTACAAAAGCTGCACGAACCACTAACAAACAGACAATTAAGGCGTTAAAATTAATTTTTTTCCATGAATCAAAACCGAAGGCTCAATTAAAACAATACAAAATACACCCGCAACTATGATAAATTTCAATAAAAAATGAAGTTTTAAATATGCTGATTTTGAAGATACATTCCATAATTGGATAACAAAAAACAATAATGTTATTAAACTTAAATAAAAATATATATCCATGTAACCTACGTCGTAGATTTCAACAAGAAAATAAATAGGAATTAAAGTTGAAATTGCTAAAATTGAGATGATTGATTTTGCCATTTTATCACCAAAAACAACAGGAATTGTTTTATAATCTGTAATTAAATCGCCTTCAATATTTTCTAAATCTTTAATCAATTCTCGAATTAAAATCAATAAAAACAAAAACGTTGCATGCGCAAAAATGACTTCGTAAAAGTTTTTGTAATACATTAAAATTCCAAAGAATGGCAAAACTGCTAATACTGAAGCAGTAAAGTTTCCAATCAAAAACATTTTTTTCAACTTATGTGAATAAAACCAAATGAGAAAAATATAAGCCGAGAAAAATAAAACTGCCCTCCATGAAATGAAAAACATCAACAGAGCAACTATGAAATTAATTCCGAAATAGACTTTCAACTTGGTTTCTTGACTCACCAATCGTTCAATCATAGCTTTTTTAGGGCGATTAATTAAATCCTTTTTAGCATCGTAAAAATTATTGATGATATAACCCGAGGCAATTGTTAAAGTTGACGCAAGCACTATCAAAAATAAACGCCAATCAAGAATGATATCCAAAGCTCTCTTTTCAGGAGCCAAAATAAAAATAGCAGAAAGATATTGCGCTAGTGCAATCACCCAAATATTGTATCCTCTAATCACAGAAAAGAAGCTGAAAATTTTAGAAAGGACTAATTTGGATTTACGGGTAAGCATGAATTTTTGTTCAAAGTTTATAGTTCAAAGTTTCCTTCTAACTAAAAACATTAAAAATTATAAACTACTTCTAATTTATAGTCTTTTAAAGATTCCTTTGCTTTGTCTAAATCTTGGGTAAAACCTAGAATATATCCACCACCGCCTGAACCACATAATTTTAAATAATAGTCGTTCGTATCGATTCCTTTTTGCCACACTTGGTGAAATTCTTCTGGAATCATTGGTTTAAAGTTATTCAACACTACTTTTGACAATTGTTTGGTGTTTTCTAACAACAATTTTACATCGCCATGTAAGAAGTTTTCCACACAAGCATCGGTGTATTTTATGAATTGTGATTTTAACATCGTACGGAAACCGTTATCTTTTAAGTTTTCCATGAAAATAGAAACCATTGGAGCAGTTTCGCCCACTATTCCTGAATCAATTAAGAAAACCGCCCCTTTTCCTTGCGTGCTTTGTGTTGGTATTCCAGTTGCTTCAATATTATCTTTCGAATTGATTAGAATTGGAATACTCAAATAACTATTCAACGGATCTAAGCCTGAACTTTTTCCGTGGAAAAATGATTCCATTTGAGAAAAAATCGTTTTTAATTGCAATAATTTTTCACGCGTTAAATTTTCTAACACTGTAATTTTATCATTTGCATATTTATCGTAAATAGCCGCTACTAAAGCACCGCTACTTCCTACTCCATATCCTTGAGGAATACTTGAATCAAAATACATTCCACTGTTTACATCTTGTTGTAATACTTCCAAATTGAAAGTCACTAATTCAGGTTGTTCGGCTTGCAGCTGTTCTAAATAAACAACAAACTTTTTTAAACTTTCATTAGATTTAATAGCACTTTCCGAAGGATTTTCATCTTTCTTTAATGCACCATTATAGAAATTATATGGAATTGAAAGTCCTTTCGAATCTTGGATAATTCCGTATTCTCCGAAAAGTAATATTTTTGAGTAAAAAAGTGGTCCTTTCATAAATTTCAGTTTTCTTTTTCAGTAAACAATGAGTAAATATACAAAATTAATTTGATTTAGCACCAATTCCAATTTGATCGCAAATATACTGACCATTTTGACAATAGCCAACTAATTCATCTTTAATAAATTGTAATGCTTTTTCGCTAACGTTTTCGGGATACAAAACATGTACATTCGCACCAGCATCTAATGTAAAACATACCGGAATTTGAGTCTCATTTCTGAATTTCCAAATTTTATTAATGATTTCCAAAGTGTTTGGTTTCATTAAAATAAAATAAGGCATTGAAGTCATCATCATAGCATGTAAAGTCAAGGCTTCGCTTTCTACAATTTTAATAAATTCTGCTATATTTCCTGTAGATAAAATTGCTTTTATACTTGATAAATTTTCGTGCGCTTGAGCAAAACGTCTTTCGGCATAAGGATGGTGGTGCATTAAATCGTGCCCAACCGTACTCGAAACTTGTTTTTCACCTTTATCAACTAATAAAATCGTGTCTTGATAGTTTTTAAAGTTAGAATGTATTTCTGAAAATTCTACTCCAAACAAATCAGAACTTCCGTTAATCTCTGCATGATTTCCCCAAACCACTACTCCTCCCTGTACACTTCTACAAGCACTTCCACTTCCTAATCTTGCCAAAAATGAAGCTTTTGAATAAAAATAGTCATCAGTAATAGTTGGATTAATAGCTTTTTCCAAACTCATAATGTTCATTGCTAAAGCTGCCATTCCAGATGCCGAAGACGCAATTCCTGAACTATGAGGAAACGTATTTTGAGTATCAATTTTAAAATGATATTCTTTCAAGAAAGGACAATATTTTTCAATTCTTTCAAAGAATTTTTGAATTTTTGGTTTAAAATCTTCTTTCGGCTTTCCTTCAAAAAGCAAATCGAAGGAAAAAGAATTATTTTCCAATTTTTTTACTACATCTAGCTTCGTAATTGTTTTACAATTGTTTAACGTAAAACTAATTGATGGATTCGCTGGAATTTGATTTTCTTTTTTGCCCCAATATTTCACTAAGGCAATATTACTAGGCGCGCTCCATTCGAAATTAGCGGACTCGATGGAACTATATGAGGTTGCAATAAAATCTTTTTCAGTAAGCATAGCTTAAAATTTTGACAAAAATACCGATTTTGATTGATTTGTTGTCTTGATATTTCGTTAATTTGCGTATAAATTTGAAAACATGAATAAATATCTTAAAATAATATATTGCGTTGCCATTTGTTTAGCGGTTGGTTATTTATCGAGCAACGTAACGCAGTCAAGCATTACCACTTGGTATCCCGAAATTAAAAAACCGAGTTTTAATCCGCCTAACTGGGTTTTTGCGCCAGTTTGGACAATGCTTTTCATTCTAATGGGAATCTCCGCTGGAATGGTTTGGAACAAATTAGAAACCAATAAAGAATTGGTTAAAAAAGGTTTATTATTCTTCACAGTTCAATTGCTTTTAAATGCTTTGTGGTCGTATTTATTTTTTGGATTGAACAATATTTTATTAGCTTTAATCGAAATTATTTTGCTTTGGTTAATTATTTATGAAACCTATCATGTTTTCAAACAAATTGACAAAAGAGCTTCATATTTATTGATTCCTTATTTAGCTTGGGTTGGATTTGCTACGATTTTAACGGGTAGTATTTTTTGGCTGAATAGATAAAAAAAGGCGACTTCAAAATTGAAATCGCCTTTTTCATAAGGTGAAAGGTTTATTTATTTCCCATTTCTTGCATTTCTTTATAAAACGTTTCTTTAAATTTTTCGTAGTTATAATCTACTTTTAAACGATCATCATTAGAAATTCTATTGTTTAATGTGTTTAACAATGCTGAATTATTTAATTCAATTGCAATATAAGTTTTGTATTTTCCTGTTGCAGTTTTTGTTAACTCTTCACAAATTGTTTTTGTTCCTGAAATAGACTGATTGATTACCTCACGACTTAATCCTTCATACTTAGCAATGTATTCTTGTTTCCCGCCTGAATTTACATCGTTAAAATAGTTATCAATGACCGCTTTTAATGTTACTTCAATTTGCCCCGCTAATTCTAAACGTGCATTACTCAATGCCATTCTTTTGGAGTTTGCTTGATCTGGACTTTCACCAACACTATTTGCTCTGAAAAAATCTTTATCAGTGAAGTATTTTGGTCCACTACATAAAACTTCTACTTTAACTTCTCCTTTTGGAGCATCTACTGGTTTTTCTTCTTTTTTACTTTTACAAGAAGCCGCACCAAGCATTAATAAACCTACTAAAATTGTATTTCTCATGTTTGTAATTTTTCTCATTATTGCATAATTATAGTTAAACACTTATTTTTGGTATCAAATTTGAAAGATTTGTCAATATTAACAAAAAAAACAACTCAAAAAAAACGTTTGTTTGTTATTTTTGTTTTAAAATTGTAATGAAACAATATTTTTTTTACAAAATACGTGCCAATTTATGAAATTTAACTTTACAACAAACCATTTAATACCCATATTGTTTTTATTCCTGTTTTCCTGCAGTGTAAAAAACTCGACTTTAAAAAAGGGAGCAGAAATGGAAAAATTAGGCAACTTCAAACAAGCCTCAGAACTTTATTTAGGGGTTTTGTATAGAAAAACGAATCTCCCTGAAATTGAAAATGCTTTAAGAAGAAGTGCACAATTGCATATTTCTGAAACTGCTTTTGCTATTGCTACAAAAAATGAAAAAGAAGACAAAGAGGGCGTTGTAAATGAATATTATAATCTAAATACTTTTGTTAACCAAGTAAACACTTTTACAAAAAATTTGGATATCGACCAGCAAACTAAAGCCATTTATAATAAAAATTTAGATCAATATTTAATTGATCAGTATGAAATAGGAATAAAATATCTATCAGAACAAAAATTCATGGAAGCGGAAAGTATTTTTAATGATATTTCCCGTTTTAATCCTAATTACAAAGACACTCCTAAACAACTTAGCATAGCAGTAAACGAGCCTGTTTATTTAAGTGGTGTTCAACTTTTTGGAGAGAAAAAATATATGCCAGCTTACGAAAAATGGAATCAAATTTACTTACGTGAAACTAATTATAAAGACGTAAAAAACAAATTACAACTAGCTTTAAATGAACGCTACAAAGAAGGAAGTTATTATTTAATGCAAGAAAACTTTAAAGAAGCTGAATTGGCTTTTGAGCAAGTAAAAAACATTAATAATAACTATTTAGATGTAAAAAACCTATATAGAGAAGCTGCGAGCGAACCTTTTTATCGCAAAGCAGTTAAAGATTTGAAAAAAGGAAAATGCAGAACGGCTTGTATAGGCTTGGATGAAATTATTCAAAGATTTGATGGTTACAAAAATACTGACGAATTAAAATCTGATGCTTTAGTATGTGCTGAATATCCAATTATTGTGGAATCGTATAGAGTAAGAAATTCAAATGGGTTTGAAAGTAATATTCAAAATGCAGTTATTGAAGATATTTTAGCAAGTAAAAATCCGTTTGTAAAAATCATCAAAGGTAGTAATGATGTTTCTTCTCCTTACTATAATATTTCAGAAACTAGTAAAAACAATTCTCAATTAAAGCTTTACATAGAAAATTCGTATACAAGAACAAATGCTAAAGCCATTTTAACCATTCATATTAATCAATATCAATTACAAGATGAACCTGTAAGAAGTTATGATGTTAATGGGTTAGAAGTAACAAAACTAAAAACACGTAATGGTGCTGATTCGCTTGTTGAAAAATCAGTAGTGTATAAAGAATATGAAAAAAGAACCTCACTACAATCAAATATTACCTATCGATTAGTTGAAATTGCAACCGGCAAAATTTTGATGCAAAAAACCATCCAAAAAAGAGATGAAAAACAAATTAGATATGCTAGAAACAATAATTCGAATTATAAATTAATCTACCCTACTCGCACAATTGCCAACCAAATTATAATAGACGAATCAAACTATAAAAACTTACAAGCACTTTTTCAAACTAGCGATCAAATTAATAGTCAATCATTAGCTGACAATATTTTAACCGATTTTAGAAAACGAATTGTTTCTGAAATTTTGCTTTTTAATCCAGAAGAATAATGCTTAAATATATCGTTTTACTTACTAGTTTTATTATTTTTTTCTCATGCGGAAGTTCTAAAAACAAGGCCGTAATTCCTGAAAATGCTCCAGAATGGGTATCTAAAACACCTCTAAGCAATTTCAATTATATAGGAATTGGAATGGCTCCAAAATCGTCAACTGATTACCGAGAAAAAGCACAAAAAATGGCGCTAACTGAAATTTCAAACAGTATTTCAGTTACCGTTACTAGTAATAATTCATTGAACGTTTTTCAATACGATGATACTTTTAATGAATTTTATCGAATGAATAGCATGGTTTCAAGTGCTACTTACTTGGAAGGCTATGATATTGTTGATGTTTTTGAAACCGAAAACTATTTCTATACCTATTTGACCTTATCAAAACAAAAACACCAACAATTAAGAAAAGCTAGAATAAACAAAGCATTAGAGACTTCTATTTTTAAGTTTGATTATGCAAAAAAATTGAACAATGAAAAAGATTTTTCTGAAGCAATTAAACAACAAATTTTAGCATTAGAAGATATCAGCGAGTTTTTAAATGAAGATTTACGTTACAACGATAATCAGATGGAAAAACCATACGTTAGCTTTTTAATGAATACTATTTTTACTAATTTGAACCAAATCGAAATATCGTTCCCCATAAAACAACTGAACATCAAACATGCCTCAGATGCAAAAGAAATTCGGATTCAACCTATTATGATTCAATCACATAATAAAACTTTGAGCAACATCCCAGTTTCTGTTTTATATTCATGGCTACCAGGACAAAGTTTGAATTTAGTTTCAGAAAGCAATGGCACTATTTCTTTAGTAATTCCTAGAAATTGCAGCAAAAACAATTCAGAGAAAATTACTGCTGTTTTAGACACCTATTCATTAGTAAAAAACTTAAGCCAAAATCGTGTAGTCCAAAAAATATTTGAAAATTATCAATCCAAAAAATTCGAAATAGCCATTTCAAAACAATTACCTACAATTGAATTTGATATTTATTTGATGGAGGACACTAAGAAAAATTTAAATGCGTTAGAAGATGAATTATTTCAGATTTTTTCTGCCGACTATTTCTCTTTAGCTTCAAAAAAAGCAAAAAAAGATTACACTATTACTATTGAAAGTAAAAAGATTGAGAACTTACAAGTAAATGGTAAAATTTCTACGAAACTTGAAAGTCGAATTAAAATTACCAACACCAATAATCATATTGTTTATCAAGAAACACTTCACAACATCATTGGAATTGGTTCAAGCACTGAACTTGCTGAACAAGATGCTTTACAATCGTTAGTAGATAAAATCAAGATAGTAACTTACAGCGCTATGATTCAAGCAATGTTATAGAATTAGCCACAATAAATCCGCCTGTCCATGCATTTTGGAAGTTGAATCCACCTGTTATAGCATCTATGTTTAAAATTTCACCTGCAAAATAAATATTTGGTAAAATTTTGCTTTCCATAGTTTTGAAATTCACTTCTTTTAAGTCAATTCCACCTGCGGTTACAAATTCTTCTTTGAAAGTGCTTTTTCCATTTACGTGAAATTCGCCATTTGTAAGTTGTTCAATGAACGAATGGAGTTGTTTTTTGTTTAGATCGGCCCATTTTAGTTCGTCTGAAATTCCAGCTGCTTTTACCAAATTTTCCCAAAGGCGTTTTGGTAATTCGAAATGTGCATATTTTGAAACTAATTTTTTGGCGTTTTCTTCTTTGATATCTTTCAACAAATCTAACGCTTCTTCAAAAGTTGTTTCGTTTAACCAATTGACTTGAATGGCAAACTGGTATTTTTTTTCAGCTAATTCTCTTGCTCCCCAGGCAGAAAGTCTTAAAATTCCAGGTCCGCTCATGCCCCAATGCGTAATTAACAAAGGTCCAGACGCTTCTAGTTTGGATTTCTTAACCTTTACGGAAGCAACTGCAGAAAGTCCCATTAAATCTTTAATTCGTGGGTCTTTAATGTTAAAAGTAAACAACGAAGGAACTGGTTCAATAATCGAGTGACCCAAATTTTGTAGTAATTCCCACATTTTCGGATTACTTCCTGAAGCCATTACAATTTTATCACAGGTAAAAACTTCTTGTGTTGTGGTTACTTTCCAATGCGAATCCGTTTTGTACAATTCCTGAACACTATGATTAGTTAAAACATCAATTTTCAGCTTTTTTACCGCTTCTTGAAAACAATCAATTATCGTTTGTGACGAATTTGAAACAGGAAACATTCGTCCGTCTTCTTCAATTTTAAGTTCTACACCATGTTTTTCAAACCAATCTATAGTATCGCCAGAACAAAATTGATTAAATGGTCCTTTTAACTCGCGCTCGCCACGCGGATAAAATTTTACTAAATCATTTGGCACAAAACACGCATGTGTAACATTGCATCGCCCACCACCAGAAATTCGAACTTTTTCTAAAACACTTTTTCCTCTTTCAAGTATGGCTACTTTTAGGTTTGAATTCTTCTCTACAATGTTAATTGCAGTAAAAAACCCGGCAGCGCCTCCGCCAATAATAATGATGTCGTATTTTGAGTTCAATGGATTTGTTTTTGCAAATATCGGAGTTAATTTTCAATTCAAACAAAAAGTCCCGTTATTTAAAACAACAGGACTTCTAAAAAAACAAATCAACTTTAATTTAAAATGTAATATTGCCAAGGTTGCAATTGTGTATTTAACTTGGCATCAAATATAATTTTCTTACCTGTTATAAAATCCACAAATTCTCCATTAATTGGCAAACTTGTACTTATTGTTTTATCTGATAAATTAGCTATATAAATAATTTTCTCGCCGTTTTTTTTACGCTCAAATGCTAAAATTTCTGTATCATTAGATGTTTTAATTTTTTTATAGGAGGCTGATTTTTTTCCACCATTTAAAGCGCTATTTTCGGTCTTTAATTTTCCTAATTTTCTTCTGAGTTCCCATGCTGCGCCTTTAGTTTTAGGTATTGAATCTTTTTCGAAGAATTTCAAACTATGATTCAAACTATATTCGTTTCCACTATATATTAAAGGCATTCCAGGCATCACATAGGACAATGCAGTCATTGCCTCTTCTGCTTTTGCAAGTCTACTTTTTGTAGTGCCATTCCAAGAATTTTCATCGTGATTATCAACAAAATTCATTAAAATATCATTAGTGTTATATTTTTTTTGATTGTCTAAAATAAGTTTATCCCAATCTTTCACCGAATTTTTTCCTTGAGCAATTCTATTCATTGTATGATGCGCTTCCCAACCATACGCCATATCAAACAAACCATCTTTTAATAATTCTGGCTCCCAAGCTTCCGCTAACATAAAGATATTTTTCTCTTTTCTTAATTGCGGAATTGCTTGCTGCCAATAATCTAAAGGCACATTACTTGCCACATCACAACGAAAACCATCAATATTTTCATTTTTAATCCAATGCAACATATCGGCTGTCATTTCTTTTCGCAAACCTTGATTGTCGTAATTTAAGTCGGCAACATCTGACCAACCCCAAGATTTTCCAGTTTCAGGATTGATCGGGTCTATGATTTCTCCTTTAGCATTTTTAGTGTAATATTCTGGATGATTTTTAATCCAAACATGATCCCAACCAGTGTGATTTGGCACCCAATCTAAAATTACATAAATACCATTATCGTGAGCTGTTTTTACTAAATTTCTGAAATCTTCAATTGTTCCAAACTCCGGATTTACTTTTTTGAAATCAGAAACGGCATAATAACTTCCTAAATATTTGTGTTGCTCCGCTGCCGGCATTTCTGAAGCAAATTTACTATCATCGCCTCCAGTTGCTTTTCTTTTCGTTTGTGAGATTGGAAAAATAGGCATTACCCAAATAATTTTTACACCTAATTCTTTCAATTGCGGAATGTCTTTTGTAAATGCATTAAAAGTTCCTTCAGGGGAATACTGACGGATGTTTACTTCATAAATAACTGCATTTTCCTCTACATCTGGAGAAAAATTTGCAATTTCAGTTTTTGAATTTTCTGCTGATTTTTCAGTTTCATTTTTACAACTGAATAAAGTTAAAACTGCTAATGCAGTAATGATAGTCTTTTTCATTATTTATTTTATTAATTTTCCAAACATAAATTCTAATGGAATATTGATTCTTTTTTGCCAAGAAGCTTCCGAATGATTTTCGTCTTCAAATTTTAAATTTCGAGAATCCGCAGTTGAATAACCTTTTGATTTTAAAATTTCATCCACTCGATATTCATATTTTAAATAGTACGCATCTAATGTTTGGGTTCCGTAATCAAAATATATTTTGTGGTTCTTAGCTTCGGGTAATTTCTTTTCCATGTAAGCAAAAAAGGATTCCGGTATTGGATTGTTTTCAAATTCTCTAAATCCAATCCAATGCGTTGATAAACAAGCGGCTTTCCCAAAAATTGTTGGATACTCACACAAGGCATACATCGAAATTAATCCGCCCATACTTGAACCCATAATGGCTGTGTGATTTGCCGTTGTAAAAACAGAATACTTTTTATCAATGTAAGGTTTCAATTCTTCTACAATGAACTTCAAATAGTTGTCGGAATTGATTTTACTGTCATCAAATGGAAATTGTGATTTTTTAGCTTCGATTTGAATTTTCTCTTTTAACTCTTTTGAAAGTGATTCGTAAGGTTTTTTTGGATACAAATCCATGTGGCGTAAGTTGGGAATATTCCAAATAGCAACCACAATAAATTCCTTCACCTTATTTTCTCTCATTAATTGCGAGGTAACTTCATCAACTTTCCATTCTTGTTTATTCCAAGTTTTAGTTGAATCAAACAGCATTTGGCCATCGTGCATATACAAAACATTGTATTTTTTTGATTTGGAATATTCCTTTGGCAACCAAACATCAACTGTTCGTGGTACAATATATTTAGAAGGAAAGCTATCCACTCTTTCAATATTCCCCTCAAAATTTCCTGAATTTTCAAGAGCATAGGATTTTATCTTACTTTGAGAAAAAGCAAAACAAGAGAATAATATAAAGAATAATACTTGTTTCATTTATTTCAATTCTAAAATCATGGAAGTTTTTCCTTCAATCGATAATTCACTTTTCAAATCGATTGTTTTTCCTGAAAGAATATCATTTCCAGAAGTAAACAATTTGATATTTTCTTGAAAACGTTCTAGACTAAATTTTTGTACATCGGGAGCGTTATTAATTACTACCATAACCGTTTCCTTATCATTGTGACGGAAATACACATACACATTATTCTCAGGAATATAGTGCGTTAATTTTCCGTTGTGAATTACGGCTTTATCTTTTCTCCAGTTCAATACTTTTTTTGAAAAATCGAAAAATTTGGCTTGTTCAGGAGTTCTTCCACTAGTTAAAAAAGCATTATTTGTATCGCCTTTCCAACCGCCAGGAAAATCTTGGCGAATGTCAGCATCTCCTTTTCCTTTGTCACCCGCCATTCCAATTTCAGAACCATAATATAATTGAGGAATTCCTCTCATGGTTGCCATTATGGTCATTCCCAATTGATATTTTTTGAAATCATTTTGATAAATTTGATTGAAACGACTTGTATCGTGATTCTCTAAGAAAATCAATAGATTATTTGGGTCGGCATACAAGAAATCATTTACGAAATTCTCGTAAAATTTAATCATACCATTGCTCCAATCGGCTCTGTCTTCATAAAAAACGTTTCCAAAAACATCGTGCAACGTAAAATCCATTACACTTGGTAAATACGAATTATAACTTTGAATTTTCGCAATTGGACTATCCTTTTGCCAATACGAAATTTGGGCTTGATCGTGCATCCAAACTTCTCCTACAATATTGAAATAAGGGTATTCATCAGTAATCGCTTTTGTCCATTTTGCGATTCCTTCTTTATCGTTGTACGAATAAGTATCGACACGGAACCCATCTAAATCAGCATACTCAATCCACCAAATCGCATTTTGAACTAAATAATTCAACACCAAAGGATTTGATTGGTTTAAATCGGGCATGCTTGGCACAAACCAACCGTCCATACATAATTTAGCATCTATTTTTGAACCATTTGTATCGTATTGCGTAGTCATGCGATAGTTACTTTGTTTGTAACCTGGAAATTGATGAAACCAATCGTAGGTTGGCATGTCTTTAAACATCCAATGTTCGGCACCCCAATGATTGGTAACATAATCTTTGATTAATTTCATATCACGTTTGTGCATTTCATCGGCTAACTTTTTGTATTCTTCATTGGTTCCGTAACGTGAATCAATTTTATACACATCAGATTGTCCGTAAGTATGATACGAATAGCCTTTGTCATTATCTTCACACATTGGCGTACTCCAAATTGCCGTTGCCCCTAATTCTTTGATATAATCCAAATTATTGATGATACCTTGAATATCGCCACCATGTCTTCCGCCTGGTAAACTTCTGTTGGCTTTTTCTTGTAATTCTGAGGATGAATCGTTGTTTGGATTTCCATTTGCAAAACGGTCTGGCATTAACAAATACATTACATCAGAAGCATCAAAACTTTTACGAAGTGCCGAATTCGGTCTTCTCTTTTTAATTTCGAAATTTCTTTTGAATGATTTTTTACCATTGGTAAACGTAAATTGTAGTTCTTGTGCTTTCACACTTTTAGTATCAATTGTAACGAAAAGGTAATTTGGATTTTCTGTTTTAGTTACATTCGTAATTACCAGATTGTTTGAAACAGTTACCGAATTCTGAGCAATATTTTTTCCGTAAAACAATACTTGAACTTCGGATTTATTCATGCCTTCGTACCAAAAGGGTGGTTCCATTCGGTCAATTTGTGCCGATAGCGAAAGTGTGAATAGAGCGACAAATGAGAAAATTATTTTTTTCATAGCTTTTATTATTTAACCTCAACAATACTAATAGCATAGCCACCACCTGCTGCCGTTCTCAATTGCAATTTAGTTTTATTGGTTACCTTTTGTTTTGAAATTTTGTATGCTTGTGGATTGGTTTTATAATCCGCATCGGCAGCATCCGCATATATAGTGGCTTCGTATTTTTTTCCTTTTTCTAAGAAATCTAAAGTAATAGTGGATGTTCTAGCATTGTATCCGTTTGAATTTCCAACAAACCAATTGCTAGAATTTTTATCTTTTCGAGCGATTGTAATGAAATAACCAGGTTCTGCTTCTACATATTTTGAATTAGCCCATTCTACGGGAACATCCTTGATAAATTGGAACGCATCTAAGAAACGGTTGTAGTTTTCTGGTAAATCGGCAGCCATTTGAAGCGGCGAATACATTACCACATACAATCCTAATTGATTCGCTAATGTTGTATTAACGTGTGAATTGTTGTTTGGATTCAATTTTGCGATATCCATTTCGAAAACACCAGGAGTGTAATCCATTGGACCACCTAATAAACGTGTGAAAGGCAACAAAGTAGTATGATTCGCTTTTGAACCACCAAACGCTTGAAACTCTGTTCCACGAGCTGATTCGTTTCCAATCATGTTTGGATAAGTTCTACAAATTCCTGTAGGACGAACGGCTTCATGCGCATTAATCATGATTTTGTAATCGACTGCTTTTTCAATAACATATTGATAATGATTTAAAATCGATTGGCTGTAATGATGTTCGCCTAAAGGTAAAATATTTCCAACATAACCTGTTTTAGCCGCCTCATAACCATTGTCATTCATAAATTGAAATGCTTTATCTAAATGACGCTCATAATTTCTTGTTGAACCAGAAGTTTCGTGATGCATAATCATTTTTACGCCTTTTGATTTCGCATATTCGTGAATTCCTTTCACATTAAAATCAGGATAAGGTGATACGAAATCAAATACATAATCTTTTTCGTGACCGAACCAATCTTCCCAACCTTCGTTCCAACCTTCTACTAAAACCGCATCGAAACCATGTTTAGCAGCAAAATCGATATATTTTTTTACGTGTTTGGTATTGGCTGCGTGTTTACCGTTTGGTTTAGCTTTAGTAAAATCGGTGATTCCTAATTGTACGGATGGAATTTCATCTGTGTACGCCCAAGAGCTTTTTCCAGTAATCATTTCCCACCAAACACCGATATATTTTACAGGTTTTATCCAAGAAGTATCTTCGATTTTACATGGTTCATTTAAGTTCAATGTCATTCGAGATGCTAAAATATCACGTGCATCAGCACTTGCAATTATCGTTCTCCAAGGCGAAACACATGGTGCTTGTAAATGTCCTTTATTCCCTTTAGCATCGGGTGTTAAATGCGATTGAAAAATCAAATTTTTATCATCTAAATCCAAATGCATGCAAGAATAATTAATTAATGCAGCTTCGTGTATGTTGATGTAAATTCCGTCTGCGGTTTTTAACATCAAAGACGTTTGAACTCCGGTATCTGAAAATTGTTTTTGAGAAGCATTTTCAGAGACAGCACCACGGAATAACTTTCTAATTTCGGTTAATTTACTTTCTGTAAAATCGTATTCTTGTGTATCGTAATCACCCGGAATCCAGAATGCGGTGTGATCACCTGTCATAGCGAACTCGGTGCGTTCTTCTTTAACTACAAAATACGTTAGGTTTTTTTGTTCTGGAAATTCGTAACGAAAACCTAAACCATCGTTGAATAATCGAAAACGAATGATAACTTGTCTTTCGGTTTCATTTTGTTTCAGTGTTAGTGCTAATTCGTTGTAATGGTTACGAATTTCGGTTTCTTCTCCCCAAACGGTTTTCCAAGTTTCATCAAAGGTATTTCGAACTTCGTTTACCAATTTAAAATCATTCAATAACGACTTTTTATCTTTTTGAAGTTCTAAACCTAACTTACTTTTTTTGATGATTTCTTTGTTTTTCATAAAAAGTTGATACGTTGGCGTACCATCATTTTCTATGGCGAAAACCATTTTGAAATTTCCATTGGGTGATTTTAATTCTTGAGCGTTCATCCCAAAAATCGAAAAAACCATCACAAATATTGAAACAAAATATTTTTTCATATGTTTAAATTTTATTTTTTAGCGGTAACATATGGTATCGCCTTTTTTATCATAGGTGTTTGCTTATGCAAACTTTTTGTTAATAGCGATTTCATGTTTTAATTTTTAATTAGTTGCGATTCACCGTTTACAAACACTTCAACGTCTGAATTTCCTTCAATACAAACGTTTGTACCTTGTTGATTCACTTCTACTTTAACTATAGCATTTCTGAAATTCACTTTAAAAGAATAGCCGTTCCATTGAGTTGGAATTTTTGGTTCAAAATGCAATTGGTTATTTCTAACGCGCATTCCACCAAATCCTTCCACAATGCTCATCCAAGTTCCCGCCATAGAAGTAATGTGTAAACCTTCTTCCACTTCTTTGTTGTAATCGTCTAAATCTAAACGTGAAGTTCTTAAATAAAATGTATATGCTTGTTCCATTCTACCCAAAACAGCTGCTTGAATGGAATGCACACAAGGTGAAAGTGAACTTTCATGCACCGTAAATGGTTCGTAAAAATCAAAATGTTTTTCTAATTGGTCTTTGGTAAAATGATCTTCGAAGAAATAGAATCCTTGTAAGGTATCGGCTTGTTTGATGTAAGGCGAACGTAAAATTCTGTCCCAAGACCATTTTTGATTAATTGGTCGTTGCGATTTATCTAAATTAGCTACCGTGATTAATTCTTTATCTAAGAAACCATCTTGTTGTAAATACACACCATGTTCTTCTGAATAAGGGAAATACATATTATCTGCGACTTTTTTCATTTCTGAAATTTCGGCTTGTGATAATTTCACTTTATTCATGATTCGCGTGTAATCCGATGTATATTCTACTTCTATTCTTTGAATTTGCTCTATCGCATAATCAATACACCATTTCGCAATATAATTAGTGTAGAAATTATTATTTACGTTGTTTTCATATTCATTTGGACCTGTAACTCCTAAAATCACATATTGATTTCTGTGGGTTGAAAAGGTCGCTCTTTGATGCCAAAAACGGGCAATTCCAATTAAAACTTCTAAGCCTTTTTCTGGAATATACGAATAATCACCTGTGAATCTGTAGTAGTTATAAATAGCAAAAGCGATGGCCCCATTTCTATGAATTTCCTCGAAAGTAATTTCCCATTCATTGTGACATTCTTCTCCGTTCATGGTTACCATTGGATACAAAGCAGCTCCATTTTTGAAACCTAATTTTTCAGCATTTTCGATGGCTTTGTCCAATTGGTTGTATCGATAGGCTAATAAATTTCGGGCAACTTGTTGGTCTTTTGTTGCCATATAAAATGGAATACAATAGGCTTCTGTGTCCCAATAAGTAGAACCCCCGTATTTTTCTCCAGTAAATCCTTTTGGACCAATATTTAATCTTGAATCTTTTCCTAAATAAGTTTGATTTAATTGGAAAATATTGAAACGAATTCCTTGTTGTGCTTTTACATCGCCATCAATGGTAATATCGCTCATTTCCCAAATTTTTCCCCAAGCTTGTTTTTGGTTTTCGGTTAATTGTGAAACACCTATTTCTAGTGCTTTGACGATGCTGTTTTTGGCACCTATAATTGTGTTTTCATGATTCATAGAAACGGTGTAACCACCCATTTTTTGAATCATAGTAGTTTGCCCTTTAGTAACGGCAACTTCATAAGAAAACTGAATTTTTTCCTTAGTTTCTTGAACGCTCACTGGCGCCACACTCAAATTTGAACCTTCCAACAAAATACTATTTTGCATAAAAGTGGTTGCTGTGAAATGCGTTTTGAAAGTTCTTGCAGTTACAAAAGCTTCATTAACCGAATGCTTTACGCTAATTGGTTCCCAAAATTTTTCTTCCCAATTGGCATCTTCGTTATGAACTCCCGCATCAACATAAGGTTTGAAAACAATTTTTGCATCTGAGTTTAAAGTCGTGATTTCGTAATTGATAACCCCTACTTCGTCCAATTCTAGCGATAAGAAACGCTGTACTTTTACAGCGATTTCGGTTCCGTTTGCTAAAGTTGCATTGAAAGAACGGTAATAAATTCCTTCTTTCATATTCAACTCACGACGGAAATTAGAAACCGATTGACATTTGGCTAAATCTAAATTTTCGCTATTGATTTCAATATCAATTCCAATCCAGTTGGGTGCGTTTAGTACTTTTGCGAAATATTCGGGATAACCGTTTTTCCACCAGCCTACTTTTGTTTTATCGGGATAGTAAATTCCAGCAATGTAGCTTCCTTGAAACGTTTTACCAGAATAGTATTCTTCAAAATTAGCGCGTTGCCCCATAGCACCGTTTCCGATACTAAATAAACTCTCAGAAGATTTAACTCGCTCTGCATCAAATCCTTCTTCAATAATCGACCAATTGTCGGGTTGTATATAATCTTGATTCATTTTTGTAATATGTCAATTAGTTAATGTGTCAATTAGTCAATTTTTCAACTAATTAATTGAAATAAAAAGGCTTCATCTATAAAGGTGAAATCTATAAAATTGTACTTTGCTTCATGTAAAACGGATGCATCTCCGATTCCTACACTTATCATGTTAGCAATATTAGCTGCCTGAATTCCGGCTACCGAATCTTCAAAAACGATAGCATTTTCATTAGTTACACCTACCAATTGCACTGCTCTTAAAAACACTTCTGGGTCTGGTTTTGCGTTTGAAACGTCATTTCCGTCCACAATAGCATCAAAAAAGTGCATGATATTGGTTTTTTCTAAAATGGGACGCGCATTTTTACTTGCTGAACCCAAAGCAATGTATTGGTTTTTACTTTTCAGATATTCCAATACTTTTAGTACACCTGGAAGAATTTCACTTTCGTCCATGTCTACTAAATAGGAAAGGTATTCTTCATTTTTTTGAACCAACCATTGGTTTTTGTCCTCTTGAGTAGCTTGGATGTTTCCCAATTCTAAAATAATGTCTAGAGAACGAACACGGCTTACGCCTTTTAATCCTTCGTTGTGTTCGTGCGTAAATTCGATTCCTAATTGATTGGCCAATTTTTGCCACGCTAAAAAATGATATTTAGCAGTGTCAACGATTACACCATCTAGGTCGAATATGAATGCTTTTTTTGCCATAATCTATTTTATTATCCGGAAATTGCGTTTTTATCGGTTATTAAGAAGTTGCAAAGTCCTGCAATTATCAAAGAAATTCCAGCTAATATCATAGCATTTATATGTGCTTCTCCGATTAATTTGTATAAAAAGTTAATTCCGCCAAGTGCAGCAATAATTTGAGGTATAACAATAAACATGTTAAATAAACCCATCATCATTCCCATTTTATCTGGATTAACGGAGCTTGATAACATGGCATAAGGCATTGATAGAATACTTCCCCATGAAAAACCAATCAGAATGAAAGAATACATCAAGGTTGATGGTGTAGCAAAAAACATGTAAATAAATCCTAATCCTCCTAACATTAAAGAAGCCATATGGATGTACTTTCTGTTGATTTTTCTTTTTAAAGTGTAAAATGTCAATAACAATGCAAATGCCATAGATGACAAACCATATACTCCAGTTGCCGAACCCACTAAGTCCGCAGAATCATTATAGACCTTGTCTTTAGCTTTGTAATCACTTTCGGCAATTTGATTTAAAAAAATAGTTTCTTTTTTGTCATTTTTCAAAGCTTCACCATCTTTATCAAGTTTTGCAAATTCTTTTACATCTGGTTTTGCCGAGTGGTAAACATGTTCTGTTAAAGCTGGTGTTGATAAACTCCACATCGTAAAAAAGGCAAACCAACTAAAAAATTGAATGAGACCTAGTTTTTTCATTGTGGAAGGCATTTCCTTCAAGCTCAAAATTAAATCTGGAATAAATCTTGATTCTTTTTTTTCGGAAAGAAATTTTTCTAAATCTTGTGGTGGATCCTCTTTTGTGGTAAAAATGGTGAATAAAATGCTTGCAAAAAACACAAAGGCTCCAATAGAAAAAGCAACTACAACAGATTGTGGAATTACACCCGCAGCAGCTTCATTTGAAACGCCTAGTTTGTTAACTAACCAAGGTAAGTTACTTGCTATCCATGTTCCAATACCAATAATTAAAGTTTGAATTACAAATCCATTTGAGCGTTGCGATTCTGGAAGTTTATCTGCTACCAGTGCGCGAAAAGGTTCCATACTAATATTGATTGACGAATCCAATACCCATAATAGTCCCGCAGCAATCCATAATACTGGAGAATGAGGCATGAAAAATAAAGTAACTGAAGCTAAAATAGCACCAATCAGAAAAAAGGGTTTTCTTCTGCCGTATCTTGGGTTCCATGTGTTATCGGATAAGTACCCAACGATAGGTTGAACTAAAAGTCCAGTTAAGGGTGCTGCAATCCATAATCCGGGAATGTCATCAACATTTGCGCCCAGCGTTTGAAAAATTCTAGACATAAATCCGCCTTGTAAGGCAAAACCGAACTGTATCCCTAAGAAACCGAAACTCATGTTCCAAATTTCCCAGAAACCTAATTTACGCTTTTCCATTATCGTAATTTAAATTAAAATACGATAAGCACTTTGCTTATCAAAACTTATGTGTTTAGAAGTGAAATTATAAGCTTTGATATCACAAATATAAAAGTAAATTTTGAATAAATAATCCTATTTATTTAAAATAAAATTATCAAAAGTTTAAAAAATAAATTTATAAATTATTGGTTTATAATTGCTTAAATACAACTATTACGATTTCGTAGATTCTCTAATAATCAAATTAGTTTCAATAATTTCTGTTTTGTATTGTTCGTCTTCTTCATCTTCTAATTCCAAACGATCAATTAGCATTTGTGCTGCTTTTCTTCCCATTTTTATACCATTTTGACTCACGGTTGATATACTAGGTGTAGAAAATTGAGAAATAATTCCGTCTGTAAAACCAATTATTGAAATATCATCAGGAACTTTTAAATTATTTTTTGCCGCAATTTTGATAGCTGTAACTGCAAATAATTCGTTCACTGCAAAAATAGCATCACATTTTATATTTTTTATAAGGTTTTCTATTTTGACAGAACAATTATCAATATCCTCAATTTTAACAATTAAATCCTCGTTTATTTGAATGTTATTTGCAAGTAATGCTTTTTTGTATCCGTCAGTTCTTAATTTTCCTACACTAACATAATCTACTGTCGTGATTAATCCTATTTTATTAAAACCACTATTAATTAAAAACTGTACCGCATTAGAAGCGGCTTCTTGATCATCAATAATAACTTTATCACAAAAAACATCATTGGTAATTCTATCAAACATAACCACAGGCATCCCTTGGCTAATTATTTCTTGTATATGATGAAAATCCTTTTTTTGTTGGGTTTCTTTAGACAATGACATGATGAAACCATCCGTGCTTCCATTTGCTAACAACTCCATATTTATCACCTCTTTATCAAATGACTCATCTGACAAACAAACAATAACATTATAGCCATTTTCATTAGCTACTTGCTCAATTCCGCTAATTACAGTTGCAAAAAAATGATGTACAATTTCAGGAATAATAATTCCTATTGTTTTCGTTTTTTTATTTTTTAAACTTAAAGCAATGTTGTTCGGCTTGTAATTGTAAAGTTTAGCAAATGCCTGAACTTTTAATCGGGTGTCTTCACTGATTTCATGACTATCTCTTAACGATTTAGAAACTGTTGAAATAGAGACATCTAATTCTTTTGCAATCTGCTTTAGTGTAACTTTTTTTCTCATTTTGAAAAATACGAAATATTAATATGTTTTAAAAGTAGGTATTTTTTTTTAAGTATCGTAATTTTTAGATGAAATCACTAGTAAAACAATAAAGTTTTCAACACGAAAACGTTTTCGAAAGGTTTTTCACAAGTCCAAATTTTTTTTATTACAATTTTTACATAAATTTAACATTAGAAGTGAATTTATAAGCTATTAAAAACAATCTAATCTAAACAATTTGTATGAAAACACTGCAAAAAAAGCTGTTATTTTTCTTATTAATATTGCCTTTAGGTATTCTTGCACAAAGTACATTAAAAGGTACAGTGTTAGATGGGGCTAATTCTGGTCCGCTACCTGGCGCAAATATTATTGTAGAAGGATCAAAAAACGGCACTACTACTGATTTTGATGGAAAATTTACAATTTCAAACATCAAAACAGGAGATGTAATCACAATCTCTTACATTGGTTATAAAGACCAAAAAATTACTTTCAACAACCAAAACAACATTACAATTACTTTACAAGAAGATTCTAAAGAATTGAAAGATGTTGTAGTTATTGGTTATGGAACTGTTAAAAAGAAAGATGCTACTGGTTCAGTAAGCACTTTAAGTTCTAAAGATTTTAATAAAGGTGCAAATGTTACAGTTGATAATTTATTAACTGGTAAAGTAGCTGGAGTAACTATTAATACTAATGGAGGTTCTCCAGGATCAGTTCCAACAATAAGAATTAGAGGTGGATCTTCATTGTTAGCAAACAATGACCCACTTGTTGTTTTAGACGGTCTACCAATGGACTCAAGAGTATTGGCAACACTTAATCCTAGTGATGTTGAGAGTTTCACTATTTTAAAAGACGCATCAGCAACAGCTATATATGGAACTAGAGCTTCTAATGGTGTTATTATCATAACAACTAAAAAAGGTTCTAAAGAACTTCAAATTGATTACAATATTCAATATGGTTCTGGTAAAAAAGTTAACAAAATTGATGTGCTTTCAGCTGATCAATTCAGACAAGTAGTTAACAATCTTTACCCTGTTGGACCTGGAATACCTGATTCTGCTTTCAATCAAGGAATTAGAAATAAAATGGGGAATGCTAATACAGATTGGCAAGAAGAAATATACAGAAGAACGGATTATATAGACAATAATCTAAGTGTTCGAGGGAATTTATTAGGATTTTTACCAACTAGATTAACGATTGGAAATACTTTCCAAGAGGGACTACGTTTAACTGATTATATGAATAGAAATAATATTTCATTAAATTTAAACCCAAGTTTCTTTAATAATCATTTAAAAACTAAATTATCTGTTAACTACACAAACACCCAAAGAAGAAATGCTCCAGGTGTTGAAGGTGGTGCTATTGCAATGGATCCTACACAACCTGTTTACGATCTAACATCTCCATTTGATGGTTTCTTTGAATTTAGAGATGGCCCAACAGTTAATGATTTTGCAACTATTGCAACTGCAAACCCAGTAGCTCAATTGTTACAAACTAACAATAGAAGTGTTAATAGAAAACTATTTGGAAACTTTGAAGTTGATTATAAATTTCATTTTTTACCTGAACTACGTTGGGTTACTAATTTTGGCTATGACAGAGATTCTGGTTATAGTAAAAACTTTACCCCTACAACAGCTAGAACTTCACCTATTAGACAAAATGTATTAATTGGAAATAATAGTTATTCAGACGGTGAGAGCACTAATAAGTTATTAGATTCTTATCTTGTTTTCAGTAAAACAATAAACAACTTAACATTAGATGTAACTGGAGGTTATTCGTATCAAATTTTCGAAGGAAATGGCTTTACAACCAGAAATCAGAACAATATTGACGATGTACCACAATATTTTGTTAGCGATGACATCGTATATGTAGGTTTCTTTGGAAGAACAAACTTTACTTATAAAAGTAAATATTTATTAACTTTAAGTTACAGAAGAGACGGAACTTCAAGATTTTCAGAATCAAACAGATGGGGAAATTTCCCAGCAGCATCATTAGCATGGAAAGTAAACGAAGATTTCCTTAAAAATAATAAAACCATAAGCGAACTTAAACTAAGAGCTGGATGGGGTATTACGGGTCAACAAGATATTGGAGCTGGATTATTTTATTTACCACAATATTTCTTGGGTGACCAAAACTCTCAATATGCTTTTGGAAACAACTACTTCAATGTAGCACAACCAGGAGGATTTAATCCAAATCTTAAATGGGAAGAAACAACTACATATAATGCAGGTATTGATTTTGGTATAAAAGAAAATAGATTGAATGGTAGTTTAGATTTCTTTTACAAAATTTCAGATGATTTATTCCAAGTTGCTCCTTTTGCTGACGGTAGTAACTTTACAAACGAAGGTGCTCAAAATATTGGCAGCATGAGTGTTAAAGGTTTTGAATTAAACATTAATTATGATGTTATTAAACAAGAAAACCTTAATTGGAATGTAAATTTCAATGCGTCAAAATTTGAAAGAAGAATTGATGAAATTGCTGGCGGGGTGCCAATTTTCGTTGGAAACATAGGTGTAGGTACTGAATCACAAATAATGCAAGAAGGATTTACACCAAATTCGTTCTATGTATTTAAGCAATTATATAATTCAAATGGAATGCCAATTGAAGGAGCTTTTGCTGACTTAAATGGCGATGGAATTGTAAACAACAGTGACCGATACATTTATAAAAATATTGATCCAGATTTAGTTTTAGGTTTCTCAACTAGTTTTAACTACAAAAATTTTGACTTAGGATTTAACTTAAGAGCAAGTTTTGGAAACAGAATATTAAATGTTGTAAAATCACGTTCTTCTTATTACAACCAAATTTTAAATGGAGAATTACAAAATCTTCCTTCATCTGTACTTGATTACAATTTCCAAACTCCAGGTATAGGTCAAGTTTTATCAGATTTATATGTAGAAAATGGATCTTTCTTACGAATGGATTATGCTACACTTGGTTATACATTTCCTAAATGGTTAGAAGGAAAAGCTTCTTTAAGATTATTTACTGGAGTACAAAACCCATTTATTATTACTAAATATTCTGGATTAGACCCTGAATTTACAGGGGGTAATGATCAAACTATTTATCCTAGACAAAGACAAATATTATTTGGAGCTAACGTCAAATTTTAAAAAATTGTGAATATGAAAAAAATAAGTCAAATCTTAACTCTTTTATTCATTTC
This sequence comes from Flavobacteriia bacterium, assembly GCA_004293165.1. Taxonomy (GTDB): domain Bacteria; phylum Bacteroidota; class Bacteroidia; order Flavobacteriales; family Flavobacteriaceae; genus Flavobacterium. The sequence goes on from RDYL01000002.1 coordinate 135,145, forward strand.
GTTGAGTTTTAACTCATGTACGAGTGATTTAGAAGTGGAACCAAACGATCCTCTTAGATTAGATGAGGAAACGTTTTATTCTGAACCCGGAGCGTATACCAATGCGATAGCAGGTATTTATGGAAATCTTTCTCTTACAAGTACTAATGGAGCTTTTTCTTCAAACTTAGGAGGTATTGATGCAGGATTTAGTCAATATGGTCGAGTAGTTTGGTATTTAAATAACCTAACTACAGATGAAGCTATTTGGTCTTACGAAGGCGGAAATGATATTGGTGTTCGTGAATTACAAAGAAATATTTGGGATGCATCAAATCCGTTTTTCAGAGGAATGTTTAGTCGTGCTATGCTCCAAGTAGCATTATCTAATGAATTTTTAAGACAATCAACCCCTGATAAATTAAATTCAAGAGGAATTAGCGCTACAGAACAAACAGAAATTGCATTTTACCGACAAGAAGCAAGAGCTCTTCGTGCACTAGCTTACTATCATTTAATGGATTTCTTCGGTAAAGCAGCATTTAACACGGAAAATGACGCAATTGGTGTTGCAGGTCCAGAATACAATAGAGCACAATTGTTCGGATTTATTGAAAGTGAATTATTAGAAATTTTACCAACTTTAAAATCCCCTAGAACAAACGAGTATGGCCGTTTAGATCAAGGTTTTGCTAGAATGCTATTAGCAAAAATTTATTTGAATGCTGAAGTATATATCGGAACTGCCAAATACAATGAATGTGCAACACAATGTACAGAATTAATAAATTCAGGATATACTTTAAATCCAAATTATAAAAACAATTTTACAGCAGATAATAACATTTCACCTGAATTAATCTTTGCAATTCAATCAGATGGCGTTAGAACTCAAAACTATGGTCCTACTACGGTAATGATAAATGGTCAAGTAGGCTCCCTAGAACAAAACGGAAATGATATGGGTATCCAAGGCTGGGGTGGAGCATTAAGATTAAGAAAACAATTTGTTGAAAAATTTAATGGTTCTGAATTTAATTCAGATCAAAGAAAGAATATAATCTCTGGCTCAAGAAATATTGAAATTACAAATGTAACAGATCGAGATCAAGGATATATTCTTTTCAAATATTCTAACAAAACTTCAACTGGAATTGCTGGTTCAAATTCAACTTTTGCTGATACAGACTTCCCTTTGTTTAGATTTGCTGATGTATATTTAATGTATGCAGAATGCGCTGTAAGAGGAGCATCAACAGCGACTTTGTCTCAAGCAACAACCTATGTAAATTTATTACGAGAAAGAGCTAACAATGGATCATCTTCTGCAAATATTTCACAATCTAACTTAACTTTAGACTTTATATTAGATGAAAGATCTAGAGAATTACATTGGGAAGGACACAGAAGACAAGATTTAATTAGATTTAACAAATTTACAGGAGGAAGTTATAACTGGGCATGGAAAGGAAACGGAGTAAATGGTATTGCTTTACCACAACACATGAAACTATTCCCTCTACATCCAGCTACTTTAGCATCAAATCCTAATTTAACACAAAACACTGGATACTAATAAAATTTAAAATTATGAAAAATACATTTAGAAGCTTTTTAGCAATATCAACTTTATCATTTGCTTTTATTTCATGTGAAGATGAGCAAGAATTAATGTTTTTAACTCCAGAAGGATCTTTTGAGATTCTTACGCCAACATCAGGAGATGAAGTAACTTTAAATGCGACAACTCCTTTAAACCCTGGACTAACAATGTCATGGGAAGATGCTAATTATGGCTCAACTCCAACTGAGATTACTTATGAAGTTGAAATCGACAAAACAGGTGACGAATTTGACAATCCACTAGTACTTACTAGTACTACTAATACTTATATAACAATTACATCCGACGTATTAAATAGTGCTGTTTTTAGTGTTGGTTTAACTCCATTCTCTCAAGGTTCAATCGACATCAGAGTTAAATCTTCAGTTGGAGCTCAAAGTAGTGAGGTTCAATATTCAAACGTAATTAATTATTTAGTAACTCCATATTCTACGGAATTACCTAAACTTGCTGTTCCTGGAAATCACCAAGGTTGGAACCCTCCAACAGCACCAAGAATTGCTTCTTCTGCATTTGGAGAAACTGATTACGAAGGTTATGTATGGTTAGATGGTGGTTTCAAATTTGTTGCACCAGATGCAAGTGGAAATTTCAATTGGGGTAATACTGACTATGGTGATGATGGATCGTTTTCTGGTGTATTAGTTGCAACAGGAGAGACTGACTGTACTGCATCAGCAGGATATTACAGACTTAAAGCTGACCCAACAACTGGAACTTGGTCTGCTGCTCCAGTAAGTTGGGGAATCATTGGAGCTGCTACACCAACTGGATGGGGTTCTGATACTGATTTAATATACAACCCAACTACTAAAAAATTAGAAATTGCAAGTATCGCTTTAGTACCTGGAGCATTCAAATTCAGAGGAAACAATGCTTGGAGCAATGGATTTGATTTAGGAACAGTAAATGCAGATGGCTACTTGATAGATGGTGGCGATTTAACTTTTTCTGGAGCAGCTGGAAATTACAAAGTAATATTAGACCTTTCTAATCCAAGAAGATATACTTACGAGTTAATTGCTCTTTAAAATAAATTAAATTATTGAAAAGGCTGTCCTAATTGACAGCCTTTTTTTTAAAAATAACAAGCTATGAAAAACCAAATTTTAGTCCTATTAACACTATTCACTGGATTATTTATAAATGCACAAGTTACCATTACACCAAGTAGTTTTAATGTAACTGACCAAATAACAATAACAATTTCAACAGCTCCGCAATCATGTAATCAAATGGGTGCTACTCCAGCTAAAGTATATATGCATGCAGGAATTGGAAACGACACAAATGCTTTTGGTTTCTCTGTAATAGGAAACTGGGGACAAGACGACTCTATCGGATTAATGACCAATAATGGTAATGGTACTTGGAGTATAACTCTAACACCAAGTACATATTTTGGTTTAAATGGAACTCAACAAGCGAATGCCACTAAATTAGGTATGGTTTTCAGAAATGCTAACGGAAGTCAAACTTTAAAACTACCTCCATCATGTATGGATTTTATCTTCAATGTAGGTACTTTTCAAGTTAACTTAACGGCACCTGCAAACAATAGCAGCACTATAATTAATTCTGGAGAAAACCTAAATATTACTGCAACAAACACTGGCGGAAATGCAAATTATAATTTAAAAGCTAATGGAACTAGTATTAATACAAGTTCAACATCTAATTATGCTTTTAATCACACAAATATTACATCAAATACTAGTTACGAATTAGAGGTTACTATTGGTGCTTCAACAATAACCAGAAGATTTTCGGTAATTGTAAATCCAGGGAGTACAACTCAAGCAATACCAAGCGGTTTAGTAAATGGAATTAATTACAACATAACTGACAATACTAAAGCAACACTTGTTCTAGAAGCTCCTGGAAAAGATTTTGTTTATGTAGCCGGTAGCTTTAACAACTATACCCCTGACACCACTTTCGCAATGAAGAAAGATCCAAGTTCTAGTAAATTTTGGTTAGAACTTACCGGATTAACTCCTGGGGCAAACAACACTTATCAATATTGGGTAGTTGATCAAACTCCTATTGCTAACTCACCTTCGTTAGTAAAAGCTGCCGATCCTTGCTCTACAATGATTTTGTCTCCTTATGACGACCAATGGATTCCTAATACTACATTCCCTAATAGACCTGCATATCCTGCTGGACAAGAACGCGAAGTAACTTGGTTTAAAACAGGAACTACACCATACAATTGGCAAGTAACCAATTTTGCAAAACCAAACAAAGATAAATTGGTCGTTTATGAATTATTAATTCGTGACTTTGATGCTAATAGAAACTATCAAGATGTAATTAATAGAATTCAATATTTTAAAGATTTAGGAATAAACGCCATTCAATTAATGCCTATAATGGAATTTGAAGGAAATGAAAGTTGGGGATACAATACCGCTTTTCATATGGCTTTAGATAAGTTTTATGGAACACCAGAAAAGTTAAAAGAATTAGTCGATTTATGTCACCAAAATGGCATTGCAGTAATACTTGACATTGCCTTTAATCATGCTTTCGGAAGAAATCCAATGATTAGAATGTGGATGAATGATCCAGATGGTGATGGTTGGGGTGGTCCTGCAAGTGACAATCCTTATTTTAATACAACAGCAAGACATAGTTATAGCGTGGGTGACGATTTTAACCACTCCTCTACTTTAACCAAAAATTATGTAAAGCAAACCGTAAAACACTGGATTGAAGAATACAAAATAGATGGTTTTAGATGGGATTTAACAAAAGGGTTTACACAAAACTGTAGTGGTGGAGACGATGCGTGTACGAATGCTTATCAGCAAGACCGTGTAGATGTGTTAAAAGAATACGCCGATTATTGTTGGTCATTAGATAATAACCATTATGTGATTTTTGAACATTTAGGAACAGATGGAGAAGAACAACAATGGGCTAACTATAGATTTGGTGAAGGTAAGGGAATTATGATGTGGGGAGAAATGTATACTCAATACAAAGAACTAGCAATGGGTTATGCAACACAAAACATTTCTAGAATGTCACACACAAGTCGTGGTTTTACAGGAAAAAGACTTATTGGTTACCCAGAAAGTCATGATAAAGATAGAATGATGTATGAAGCTATAACCTATGGAAATGGTGGTGGAGCTTTTCCTGTTAATGGAAATTTAACCAACGCATTAAATAGAATGGGGGCAATTGGCGCAACAAGTATTTTAGTGCCGGGTCCAAAAATGATATGGCACTTTGGAGAACTTGGTAACAATCAATCTATCTACACTTGTGCAAATGGAACTGTTAATGATGAAGGTACATTTTATCCTGGCGATTGTAAGCTTGACACAAAAGAACAAGTCCAATGGACAGGAAATTGGTTGGCTGACGCAAGAAGAACTTCAATTTTAAGGGATTGGTCTAAACTTATTAAACTCAAAACATCGGAACCTGTTTTCATGGGTGATCATGCAATTAGTCCAGATGTAAATAACGTGAAACAACGTATTTATATTTATGACAATACAATTGCAACAACGCAATTAAGAAATGTGGTGGTATTAGCAAACTTTTCGGTGGCAAACTTAACTATCAATCCAAGTTTCCCAACAGATGTTTATACTTACCCTATGACATGGTATGATTTGATGGATAATAATGCTCCTGTTGTTATTAATAATCCAACAGATGTTATAAGTGTTAATTCTGGAAGATTTAGAGTGTTTGGAAACAAGCCAGCGACTTTATCATCGGATGATTTTGAAACAATTCAAAATAACATTGCTATTTATCCTAACCCTACCAAAAATAGTTTCGCTTTAACGCAAGATGCTTCTAGATTAGAAATTTATAACATTGCAGGACAATTAGTAAAAACATTTAACAATGTAATTTCAAATCAACAATTAGATAGTACAAACCTAGAAACAGGTCTCTATTTAATCAAGATAACAGATACAAATGGTATAAGCCAAACAAAAAAAATGTTAAAAGAGTAAATTTACAGTTAGTTAAAGAAAAAGCCACTTCAATTGAAGTGGCTTTTTTAATGAAATGTCTTGTCCTGAAAAAAGTTGACTAAATATTACATAATATGTCAACAAAAAAGAAAACTTCAAAAATTGAGAGTACTCCACAAATTTATAGTGAAGCATTTAAACGGCAAGTTGTGAGTGAATTTGAAAGGGGTTTATTTACAAAAGCAGAACTTCGAAGACGCTACAATATTTTAGGTAATAGTTGTATACCAAGATGGTTAAAAAAATATGGTAAATTTACCTATAAAGATAAAATAACATTTGGTCGTCCTATGAAAGATCCTCAACAACAACGTATAAAAGAGCTAGAAGCTCAATTAGCTAAAAAAGAAGAAGAGTTAAAAGTATTCAAACGATTTATCGAAATAGCCGAACGCGAACTTAAAATTGATATTGTAAAAAAGTCTGGTTCCAAGCAGTCGAAGAAATAAATGTAAATAGTTCATTGACTATTTATGAATTATGTGAACTGTTTGGATATACAAAACAGGCATTTTACAAGCGAAAATCAAACATTAAAATATCTAAATACAACTCAGAATTATTAAGATGTTTAGTTGTAAATATTCGTAAACAATTACCCCGAACAGGTGGTAAAAAACTACATGTAATGTTACAAGATGAATTTATAAAACATCATATATCAATTGGTCGGGATAATTTTTTAGATTTTTTAAAAACGGAATATTTACAAGTTCCTAAAGCTCGAAGATATTACAAAACAACAAACTCAAGACATTGGATGAAACGCTATCCAAATTTAATTAGCAATTTAGTGCTTAACAGACCTGAGCAAGTTTGGGTTGCTGATATAACTTATTTACGAACAAAAGAGAAAACATATTATTTGCATTTACTCACTGATGCTTGTTCCAAGAAAATTGTTGGTTATCAACTATCAGATAATTTAATGAGTTCAACTACAGTAAAAGCTTTAGAAATGGCTTTGATTGACAGGAAAACAAAAAATCAACTCATTCATCATTCCGATAGAGGTTTACAGTATTGTAGTAAAGAATATACTGATTTGTTAAAGAAAAACAATATTTTAATTAGTATGACGCAACAATACGATCCATATGAAAACGCAATAGCTGAAAGAGTAAATGGAATCTTAAAAGAAGAATTTGGTTTACATGAAATCTTTGAAAACTATCAAAATTTAAACAAACAAGTCACACAAGCCATTACTTTATACAACAATTTTAGAATACATATGTCAATTAATATGATAACTCCAAACCAAGCGCATCAACAAAAAACAATACATTTAAAACAATGGAAAAAAATAAATCGTAACAGAATTAATTCTGTTACGATTTAACTATATTTGAATTATTAACGAGTCAACCTTTTTTAGGACAACTCAAAATCATGTCCTACTGGGCAAAGTCTACCGACTTTGAGCTAAAATATAAATAAACCATTTAATGTTTAATGCTGATTTTACTGTGGGAATGTGCAAGATGCATGCGATAGCGGGAAAATCCAACTCTAGCAGAGAATTATAAAAAATTTAACCATAAAAAAAGCTCCAACCTTCGTTAAAGCTTTTTGTGCGGGTAAAAGGACTCGAACCTTCACACCTTGCGGCACCAGATCCTAAGTCTGGCGTGTCTACCAATTTCACCATACCCGCGATAATTGGAGTGCAAATATAAAAATAATTTTACTAAAATTGATAAACAACCCCTAAGCCTAGTAATTGTTTCAATTGAATCTTTGGTCCTTTTACAACCTGAACTCCACCCTCCTCTTGTTTCGATTTTATATCATCATCATAAACAAGATGCGTTCCTATGTTTGCTTTTACATATTGGTTTACCGTTAAATCTAACTGAATTTGCCAATCTATATCAATATTCCCAAAATTATTAATATAATCTGTATATAAAGCAATTCTATTTTCAAAATTAATGTTCTCAAAAATCTCTCTCTTCCATTGATTTGTAACTAAAATACCCGTTTCATTTCTAATATTTTTACCTTCTCGTATCAAAGTCCCAAATTCATCATAAACCGCTTTTTCTACACCAAAAGCTCCTTGATTGGCTAATCTTTGATCAAAAACCATGGTTGTTTTTTGTGTTAGTGGTGATAAGTAGAAATTTAAGTTTAAATCTTTTCTAGAATATTCAGCCCCAATACCTAAAAAGGTATAAGCAGGAGCAAAAGGTCTTGAAATAGCTAAATCAACATTTGGATAAGCATAACCATTGGCAAACTGGGTGTTAAAATTAAATTTTCCCGCATAATACCAATTAGTTATGGTATCTCTTTTATAACCAAATGTTGAGTTAAAAGAAAATTGATCATCTGTCTTTCTAACCTCTTGACTTTCTTGTTTGTTAATTCCGTAACGCATAATCAATTCGTTTTTCCAATTGATATTTTCTTTTGTATACGTACGAATAAACTGGCCTTTTATTAAGCCCGAAATGGAATTATTACCACCTGCATTCCAATTCACAAAAGTAATTTGAGAAATATCTAAACCCACTTTATTTTCTTTAGACCAATACGAAATAGTATCTGGCAATTCCGTGTTAATTAATTGACCAAAATTAGATTGATAAACAAAAAATAATAATCCGAATAAAGAGATTTTTTTAAGCATACTAAAATGTATTTAATAATTGTATGAGGTTAATAACGTCTATTTTGCAAAGTTGTTGTAACTCAAAAACCGTTCCATGTTCTACAAAAGAATCGGGAACTCCGAGATGGATGATGGATTTATTTAAATTATTTGTTGCAAGAATGGCACTAATTTGTTCGCCAAAACCACCTTTAATCACGCCATCTTCAATTGTAACAATGTGGTCGTGTTCATTTATAATTGATTTAACAGCTTCTAAATCCAATGGCTTTATAAATGGAAAATGAAAATGCGAAAAGAAACTTGGATTTTCAACCTCATTTAAAGCTTTCGTTACATTATTTCCAATGGTTCCAGTAGACAAAACAGCTACTTTAATTCCTTTTTTAAGCTCTTTTATCTTTCCAATTTGAATCTTCTCAAAAGGTTGTTCCCAATTTACGTTTTCGCCTCTTCCTCTAGGATAGCGTATTGCAATCGGATGATTTAATCCTTCTGAAGCGGTAAACATAATATTTCGCAACTCAATTTCGTCTTTTGGAGCAGCTATTATCATATTTGGAATACAATTCAAATAAGCCATGTCAAAAACGCCATGATGGGTGGCGCCATCTTCACCTACCAAACCTGCTCTATCCAAACAAAAAATAACTGGTAAATTCTGCAAAGCCACATCATGAATTACTTGGTCATAGGCACGTTGTAAAAAAGTGGAATAAATATTACAAAAAACTACCATTCCTCGTGTTGCCATTCCGGCAGCTAGAGTAACAGCGTGTTGTTCAGCAATTCCAACGTCGATTGCGCGTTTTGGAAAAGTTTCCATCATATATTTCATAGAACTTCCTGATGGCATTGCTGGAGTTATTCCAATGATTTTTTCGTTTTGCTTCGCTAATTCGACTAATGTATGTCCGAAAACATCTTGAAATTTTGGAGGTAAATGCGATTCATCTTTTGGATGAATTTTTCCGGTTTCAGCATCAAATTTTCCTGGCGCATGGTATTTTACTTGGTCTTCTTCGGCCAATTGTAATCCTTTGCCTTTGGTGGTAATTACATGCAAGAATTTTGGACCTTTAACCGATTTTAATCGTTCTAATTCTGAAATCAGTTTTGGAAAATCATGTCCATCTATTGGTCCCGAATAATCAAAATTCAAGGATTTTATGATGTTATTTTGTTTTGGATTTTTTCCTTCTTTAACAGCTGTCAAATAATTTTTCAAAGCACCAATACTTGGATCAATTCCAATGGCGTTATCGTTCAAAATTACCAATAAATTTGCATCGGTAACACCCGCGTGATTTAATCCTTCAAAAGCCATTCCACTTGCAATGGAAGCGTCGCCAATTACTGCAATGTGATGTTTTTCAATTTCTCCGTTTAATTGAGAAGCCAAAGCCATTCCTAAAGCTGCCGAAATTGATGTTGAAGAATGCCCAACGCCAAACGTATCATAAACACTCTCACTTCGCTTTGGAAAACCTGAAATTCCGTTTAGTTCTCTATTGGTATGAAAAATGTCGCGTCTTTCTGTTAGAATTTTATGTCCGTAAGCTTGATGACCTACATCCCAAACCAATAAATCTTCTGGTGTATTGAAAACATAATGCAGTGCAATCGTTAATTCTACAACACCTAAACTTGCTCCCAAATGCCCTTCTTTTTTGGAAACAATATCAATGATAAAGTCTCTCAATTCTTTGGCTAATTGAAGCAATTGATTTTCAGGAAGTTTCCTTAAATCGATAGGATTGTTAATTTTTGAAAGCAAATTTTCCATTTCAGGACAAAAGTAAGAATTGGTTATCGTATTTTTGTACTTATGGAGAATATTTTTACCGACGAATATTTTATGAAGAAAGCCTTACTGGAAGCCGAAGTAGCTTTTGAAAAAGGCGAAATTCCTGTTGGAGCTGTTATTGTTATAGATAATAAAGTCATTGCTCGTACACATAATTTAACCGAATTGTTGCACGATGTTACCGCTCATGCCGAAATGCAAGCCATAACTAGCGCAGCCAATTTTATAGGTGGAAAATATTTGAAAGATTGTACTTTATATGTAACCTTAGAACCTTGCCAAATGTGTGCAGGCGCTTTGTACTGGTCGCAAATTTCTAAAATTGTTTTTGGTGCTTCCGATGAAAATCGTGGATTTCAAAAAATGGGAACGCAATTACATCCAAAAACTCAAGTCGTTTCAGGAGTTTTAGAAAAAGAATGCAGCGATTTGATGAAGGCTTTTTTTAAAAATAAAAGATAGTTTTCAAAGTGACTTAAAATTTCGTAACTTGGTATACCTTTTGATGTTGCATTAGAAAACAAACTAATTTCTAAAAAAGTTATGGAAAACAGATTAAAATCAACGTTAATTATTGGAATTTCAATAATTATCTCCGCATTTATTTTAGGTTCAGCATTTAAAAATCGTAATGAAAATTTGGATACTATTTCCGTAATTGGATTGGGAACCAAAGATTTTGTTTCAGATGAAATTTTATGGTCGGGAAGTTTTACAACTAAAAGTTTTGATATCAAAGAAGCATACAATAAAATGATTTCTGATCAAAAAATTGTTTCTGATTTCTTTTTGAATAAAGGTTTTAAGAAAGAAGAATTTACTTTTGGAGCGGTACAATTCAACAAACGTTTTAGAGAAGTTAGAACTGAAAATTCAGAAGTAGCTTACCAAACAAAATACGAACAAGTTTTTGACGGGTATGAAGCTACCCAAACGATTTCATTTTCGGCTAAAAAGAATCCAGAATTAATGAAACGAATTGAAGAAGTATCTAGTAAAACTTCTGAATTAATTAATTCGGGAATTGAATTATCTTCAAATTCTATTCAATATACGTATTCCGATTTACCAAGTTTAAAACATAGTTTGATTCAAAATGCGTCAAAAGATGCTAGTGAGCGTGCTCAAAAAATTGTAAGCACTGCAGATGGAAGTTTAGGGAAATTAAAATCGGCAAGTATGGGTGTTTTTCAAATTACAGGGCAAGGTTCTACCGAAGAAGATAGCTACGGCGGAAACAATGATACCTATAGCAAAAACAAAACAGCTAGAATTACTGTGAGATTGGAATATATATTAGATTAAGTTTCTAATTTCAAGACACAAAAAAACCGCTATTCTTTCGAGTAGCGGTTTTTTTTACAGGATACATCCCGGTATTATTTTACTATAATTTCGTTTCCTTCTTTGTCGAAGAAATGAAACTCTAGATACGTGTAAGCGTCACGAGGTATAATTTTCACCCATTTTTTATATTCGAAAAACCATTTCGAACGTAATGATGGAAAACCTTTAGTAAGGTATGCTGCCACAAACGGATGCACGTTAAGTACAACTTTTTTATGGTCTTTTATAATGCGTTCAAGGTCAGTTGCAATTTTGTCAACAATTAAAATAGGAGCTTCAATTTCCCCATGTTCATTATTGGGGTCTTCTTCTCTTGTTTTAATGTTTACTTCTGGTCTGACTCTTTGTCTAGTTATTTGAATTAATCCAAATTTGCTAGGAGGCAAGATTTTGTGCTTGGCCTTATCGTCACTCATTTCTTCTCTTAAGAAATCATATAAAACTTTGCGGTTTTCTGGATTTTGCATATCAATGAAATCCACCACAATAATTCCGCCCATGTCTCTAAGTCTCAATTGACGAGCTATTTCAGCTGCGGCAATCGTGTTAACTTCAAGTGCAGTATCTTCTTGGCTGGTTGCTTTGCTTGAACGATTTCCACTGTTAACGTCTATAACGTGTAACGCTTCAGTGTGTTCAATAATTAAATAAGCACCTTTGCTCATGGAAACTGTTTTTCCAAAAGACGTTTTTATTTGTCGTTCAATATGATATTTCTCAAAAAGAGGTGTGTCTTTAGACTGATAGTGTTTTACGATAGACACTTTATCCGGAGCTATTTCTTGCAAATACTCCTTCGTTTCTAAATACAAATCTTCGTCATCTACATGAATACAAGTAAATGTATCATTAAATACATCTCTTAATATAGATGAAGCTTTGTTTAACTCTCCTAAAACTTTGGATGGATGATGTGCAGTCTGTAAACGACGACTCATCGACATCCATCTTTCTAGAAGCGTTTGTAGATCTTTATCAAGTTCGGCTACTTTTTTGCCTTCGGCTACTGTTCGCACAATAACGCCGAATCCTTTTGGTTTAATGGATTGAACCAGTCTTTTTAGTCGATCTTTTTCTTCTCTAGATTCTATTTTTTGAGAAACAGAAACTCGGTCTGAAAAAGGAACTAAAACCACGTATCTTCCTGCTAAAGAAATCTCAGAACTAATTCTGGGACCTTTTGTAGAAATAGGTTCTTTTACCACTTGAACTAAAATCGACTGATTTGGACTTAAAATATCCATTATAGATCCGTCTTTGTTGATTTCAGCTTCAAAAGGAAAATTTTTGAGTGAATAATCTTTTAATTTACCTGCGCTTACAAGTTTAATAAATTTCATCAATGAAGGAAGGTTTGGACCTAAATCATGATAATGCAAAAAAGCATCTTTCTCATAACCTAGATTCACAAAAGCGGCATTTAAGCCAGCAACGGGTTTGCGTATTTTGGCAATAAAAATATCACCAACAGCAAAATCGCTTTGTTTTTCTTCTTCTTTGTGTAATTCAATTAGTTTTCCATCTTTTAATAAGGCAAAATCTACAGCGTCTGAACCTGATCGAATAATTAATTCTTTGTTCATGCGGTACATTTTTATCTGTTTGTGCTAGGTATTTGATGTTTTGATGCTGGGTGATTTGTTTCATCCATCATCTAACATCCATCATCTAACATTTTCACAGATGGATTAAATAATAATTTTACAGGATTTTTCCCGATAATCAATGTTGAATTGATTAATTTCAATGAACTTTTTTCTAAAAAAGAAAAAGTAGTTTTAAACTACTTTTTCTTTTTATGACGGTTTGCTCTCGCTCTTTTCTTACGTTTGTGAGTTGCTACCTTATGTCTTTTTCTTTTTTTACCACTTGGCATAACATGTTGGTGTTTAGATTAATAATTTATTTTTATACTGTAACTTCTGTTTTTTCTTTAACGCTTTCTACAAACACTTTAGCAGGTTTAAATGCTGGGATGTTGTGTGCAGGGATTTTAATTGTAGTATTTTTAGAAATGTTTCTTCCTGTTTTTTCAGCTCTTGTTTTGATAATAAAACTACCAAAACCTCTTAAATAAACATTGTCACCAGTTTCTAATGAATTTTTTACTTCTTCCATAAAAGTCTCAACAGTTGCCTGAACATCTCCTTTTTCAAGCCCTAATTTTTCTGAAATTTTCGCTACGATATCTGCTTTCGTCATTTTCTTTCGTATTTAATATATTGTGTATTTTTTTGAGTTTGCAAATATAAGAATTAAAAAAACAATAAATCAATCATAATTGATTAAATTTTAATTACTAAAGATTTATTTTTGTTGCTCAATAAAAAAACATGGAATTTTCTAACTCTTTAATTCATTGGTATTTACAAAATAAGCGCGAATTACCTTGGCGAAACACCACAAATCCGTACTTAATTTGGCTATCAGAAATTATGCTTCAACAAACAAGAGTGGCACAAGGTTTACCCTATTTTTTAGCATTTACAGAAACATTTCCAACTGTTTTTGACCTAGCAAAAGCCGAAGAAGAAAAAGTTTTAAAACTTTGGCAAGGATTAGGCTATTATTCTAGAGCTCGAAATTTACACGCTACGGCAAAGTTTATTGCCAACGAATTAAATGGCGAATTTCCTGACAACTACAATGAACTTCTCAAATTAAAAGGAGTTGGCGAATACACCGCTGCCGCAATTGCTTCTTTTTCATTTAACGAACCGGTAGCTGTTGTTGACGGGAATGTTTTTAGAGTTTTGAGTCGTTATTTTAATATTGATAGCGATATTTCGGATGGAAAAACTAAAAAGGAATTTCAAAATTTAGCACAAGAAGTTTTACCTATTAACAACCCTGTGCTTTTTAATCAGGCAATCATGGAGTTTGGTGCTTTACAATGTGTGCCTCAAAATCCAAATTGTAATTCTTGCATTTTTTCATCTTCATGCGCTGCTTTACAATACAATAAAGTAACGCAATTACCTGTAAAAAGTAAAAAAACCAAGGTAACCAATAAGTTTTTTAATTATTTAGTTTTAAAAGATGTTGATGGAAATTTTATAGTTCAAAAACGTGAAGGAAAAGGAATTTGGGAAAATTTATACGAATTTCCGTTAATAGAAACCAACGAACTAGTATCCGAACTTGATATTATGAATCAATGCGCCGAAATGAAATTTTACAATCAAAAACCGGAAGAGATTATTATATTAAATCCACAAATTATTCAACATAAATTATCCCATCAAAATTTACATATTCGTTTTTTTCAATTAAATTTTGACGTAAAATTACCTGATTCAAAACCACTTTCCGAAATTAATAAACTTCCATTTCCTATTGTAATTCATAATTTTATGACCTCAAATTATTTTAATTCGTTATAAATTATTACTTTTGATTAACTCTTATAAATTATAAGCCATGAACGGAACATTAAATAAAGTTATACTAATAGGTCATTTAGGTGACGAAGTAAAAATGCACTACTTCGAAGGAGGCAATTGTATTGGACGTTTTCCATTAGCCACCAACGAAGTGTATATTAACAAAACCACAGGAGAGAAAATTACTTCTACTGAATGGCATAATATTGTTGTTCGAAATAAAGCAGCTGAAATCTGTGAAAAATATCTTTCTAAAGGCGATAAAATATATATCGAAGGACGCATAAAATCACGTCAGTGGCAAGCTGAAGATGGCGCAACTAAATATACTACAGAAATTCAAGTTACCGAATTTACGTTTTTAACCACTAAGAAAGATACTGATTTAAGTAAATCATCTCTTCCAACAGGAAGTGCTCCAGATGATTTTAATGTTTAACTAAATTTATAAAATTTGGATCCTGATCCTGCCAGTTTACTTCATACGATAGATTTTGATTTCATTTTTGGAATAATTGCAATAATTATGCTCCTTGCTTGTTCTGCTTTTATTTCAGGTTCAGAAGTGGCGCTTTTTTCTCTGTCACAAAAAGATGTTGACGAAGTTCAAAATAAAGACTTTAACAAGGGTTTGCTTATTTCAAGATTATTAGAAAAACCAAAAAAATTACTTGCAACAATTTTGGTAGCCAATAATTTTGTTAATATTGCTATTGTTATCATTTTTTCTTCTTTTAGTGGTAGATTTTTTAACGAAATTGAATCTTCTGCTTTACGATTTACGTTTGAAGTAGTTTTAGTTACTTTCTTTATTTTACTTTTTGGAGAAGTTTTACCAAAAATCTATGCCAATAGAAACAATATTTTTTTCGCAATGAAAGTTGCTGTTCCCATATCTATTTTAAACAATTTATTGTCGCCTATAAGCGTTCCTATGCGAAATGGAATTCATTATATTGAGAAAAAACTGAGTGTTCAAAAAGGGAATTTTTCGGTGGACCAACTTTCACAAGCTTTAGAATTAACTTCGCAATCTGACACAACAGATGGAGAACAAAAAATATTAGAAGGCATTGTAACTTTTGGAAATACAGAAGTTCGCCAAGTAATGAGTCCCAGAATTGATGTATTTGCTTTGAATATTGAGCAAGAATTTAAAGAAATAATGCCCAAAATTATTGAGAAAGGGTATTCAAGAATTCCGGTTTACAACGAAAATATTGATCAAATTGAAGGGATTTTATTTATCAAAGATTTAATTCCTTACATAGACAACAACGATTTTAATTGGGTAGAATTATTGCGCGACCCTTTCTTTGTTCCAGAAAATAAAAAACTAGATGATTTATTAAAAGATTTTCAAAGCATGAAAAGTCATTTAGCAATTGTTGTTGATGAATATGGAGGAACTTCGGGAATTATTTCTTTAGAAGATGTTTTAGAAGAAATTGTGGGTGATATTAGTGATGAATTTGACGACGAAGATTTAATTTATTCTCAAATTGACGACAATAACTATTTATTTGAAGGAAAAATTAGCTTGAAAGATTTTTATCGAATATTAGATGTAGACGAAGATGAGTTTGAAAAACAAAAAGGGGAAGCAGAAACATTAGCTGGATTCTTACTCGAAATTTCAGGAAATTTTCCAAAGAAAAGACAAAAAATAACGTTTCATAACCTTATTTTTACCATCGAAAATGTTGACAAACGAAGAATAAAACAAATAAAAGTTACGTTATAGTATCATGATACAAAATATATTGAAATTAAGCTGTTTAGGTTTGTTTTTGGGGATGATTTCTTGCGGAGATGAAACAATACCAAAACCTAAAGGACATTTGAGTTTAGAATATCCAAAAGCAAAATATTCTAAATTGAATTCTGATTGTACGTTTACTTTTGAAAAAAACGATTTGGCTAACATAAAAGATAAATCATGTGCTTTCGAGATAAATTATCCAAAAATGAAAGCCACAATTTATCTAACTCATAAATCGGTTAATAATGACATTGATAAATTATTACGTGACGCTCAAACACTAACCTATAATCATGTTGTAAAAGCCGACGACATTATAGAGCAGCCTTTTATTAACGAAAAGACAAAAGTATATGGAATGTTCTATGAAGTAGGCGGAAATGCAGCAACAAACGCACAGTTTTACGCCACCGATAGTACAAAAAACTTTATAGTAGGAAGTGTTTATTTTTACGCAAAACCTAATTTTGATTCTATTTTACCAGCAGCACAATATCTAAAAGCAGATATGCGAAGAATTATGGAAACGCTAAAGTGGAAATAAAAAACGCCCTGATTTTCTCAGGGCGTTTTTTATTACATTTTTTTCGATTCAGTTACTTTGTAAGAATCACCGCCGGCAACACCTTCAATAGTTTTAGTCAACGATTCTAAAGATTGCTTTTCAGCGTCGAATTTAACAGTTGCAATTTTAGTCTCAAAATCCACAACAGCTTGTCCAACACCAGCTTGTTCTGCTAATTTATTTTCGATTGTTTTAGCACAGCCCATCGCACAAGTCATTCCATCTATAGTAAAACTTGCTGTTTGCATTTTGGCTAAATCAGCCTCGGTAAAAGCTTCTTTTTTAATTTCTTCTTTAGCCACTTCTTTGTTTTCTTGTTTACAACTTGCAAAAGAAAGCATCATTAAAAGTGCTAATCCAATATTTTTTAAATGTTTCATAGTAGTAAAAGTTAAATTATTTACCTCTAAATAAAGGCATTGCAAAATTACAAAATTTCATAGTGCTATTTTAAAAATAAAGCCTGAATTTTGAAAGATAAAATTATGCTATGGAAAACAATTCAACAAAATGGTATTTATTAGTTTTTTTAGGGTGTGTTTGGGGAAGCTCGTTCATCTTAATGCAGTTAGGTTTAAAAGGCGTAAATTCAATTCAATTGGGAAGCTTACGTATTTTATTTGCTGCAATATTCTTAATTATTGTTGGATTTAAACAAATACCACAAATTCCATTATACAAATGGAAGTATATTGCCTTAACTGCTATATGCGGTACATTTATTCCCGCCTTTTTGTTTGCTTTTGCGCTTTCAAAAATTGATGGTTCTATTAGCTCAATATTAAACTCATTAACTCCTTTAAATACATTGTTAGTTGGACTCTTATTTTTTGGAATGAATGTTCATAGAACCCAAGTATTTGGAGTAATTATAGGATTTATTGGCTGCGCTCTGTTAGTATTATTTGGAAATGGAGAAAACACCACTGAAAATTATTATTACGCTATTTTAATTGTAATTGCTTCTATTTTTTATGGCGTCAATGTGAATTTGATTAAAAAATATTTGTCCGACTTAAAACCTTTAACAATAAGTACTGGGAATTTTTTAATCATGTTTTTTCCTGCTTTAATAGTCTTATATTTTACAGGATTTTTTGACATCATTCATGAACCCAAAGTTCAAACCTCATTAGGCTTTATTGCAATTTTAGGAATCATTGGTACTGGATTTTCAAATATTTTATTTTTCAAACTCATTCAATTGTCTTCACCTGTTTTTGCTTCTTCAGTAACTTATATTATCCCTGTTGTAGCATTTACTTTAGGTTCTTTATTTATGAATGAATCGCTATCATTAATTCAATTATTAGGCGCAATGATTGTCTTGGTAGGTGTATACTTTTCTAGCAAAAAATAAAAAAAGCGCTCAATTTCTTGAGCGCTCTCTATAAATTTAATCTAATTTCTTATTTGAAATCTGCATCAGTTACCCCTTCGTTAATTTTAACTTCAGTAGTAATTAATTCAATTTCAATACCAACATTCATGATTGTTTTGTAAGGGAATTTTAATCCTTTAACATCTTTATAATCTTGATAGTAAGTAGTTTGTGTCATTTTTTGACCACCTTGCTCTAATTCTTTGGCTTCAGCTACTTTAAATCCAGTTTTTACATCATAAAAATAAGTAGATTTTCCGCTTTTAACAGCATATGCATCAACTCCATTTACGTTTTCAATACCAGCTAAAGTTACCCCTTTGTCTGTTAATAAAGCTAATTCTTTAAAAGTAGTAGCTTCAGCTTGCATATCTTTTAACTCTTGGTCTTTGAAATCTTTTCTTTGACCTTGTTGCACCATGTAAGCTTCTTTATCATTAACTACTTGTTTCATCATTGTCATTCCCATTGCTTTCATTTCAACACCTAATTTTTTAGGAGCTGTTTTTACAACTAACTCTAAAGGCGTTCCTTGAACAGTTCCAGCCGACATTACAGCTAATGTTTTTACGTTTTTAACCGCTTTATCACCACCAATAGCTTTGATATAATCATTCAATACTGTTTGAGCTGTTACTCCTGCAGGAACAGCTTTTTTAACTGCTGGTTTTTCCGTTGGATTTCCAAATTTATCAAAGTAGAAAATTGGTAATTTTTCTCTTTTGCTCATTGTTTCTAAACCTGGTAAAACATCACCAGCTTTACCAACAATAACTACTCTAGTTTTGTCAGCTAAGAAATACTTATTAGCTGCATTTTTAATATCTTCAGCTGTAACAGCATTGATGTTTTTAATATAGTTTTCATAAAAATCTTCTGGTAAACCTTGAGTTTCTTTGTTTAATGCATAACCCGCAATAGTAGAAGGTTTTTCAATTTGCATTACAAAGTTTCCAATATATTTAGCTTTTGCATTTTTTAAATCTTCTTCAGAAACTAATTCTGTTCTGATTTTTTTCAATTCGTTAAAAACTTCTACAATAGCACTATCAGTTACAACATTTCTTACAGAAGAACCTGAACGGAATTTGTTAATGTATTTTCCTGAACCTATTGAAGAGTATGCTCCGTATGTCCAGCCATGTTTTTCACGTAAGTTTAAGAATAATCTTCCTTCTCCACCGCCACCTAAAATTTGGTTCGCTAAAAGAGCTGCAAAGTATTCTTTATCTGTCATTTTTAAGTTAGATAAATTAACTAATGCGATTTCAGATTGAACAGCATTTGGTACATCAATAAAGTTAATTTGACTGTATTGAACGTCTTTAGGATCAGAATAAGTTAATTGAGGAGCAGTTGCTTTTTTCCATTTTCCAAAAAGTCTTTCAACTTCTTTTTTAACTTCTTTAAAGTTAACATCTCCTACAATTACTAAATAAGCATTTCCTGGAGCAAAATATGTGTTATAGTTTAAAACAACATCATTTAATGTAACATTATTTAATGTTTCTTCACTAGTATATTCACCTTTGTAGTGCTCTTTACCATAAGTTAAAACATTTTCAACTCTACCTGCAATAGCTGTTACACTTTTTTCTTCAGATTTTAATCCTTCAATTAATTTTTCTTTTTCTTTTTCAAATTCTTCTTGAACAAACAATGGATTTAAAGCACCATCTGCCATTAATTCTAGAATTCTTTTTGAATATCTTGACAATCCATTTGCAGAAGCACCTGAATCCCAAAAATTAATATTTGCTCCTAAAAAGTCAATTTCTTCATTGAAAGCATTTTTAGAAACCGATTGTGTTCCGTTACCAATCATTGAACTTAATAAATCAGAAACTCCTTTTTTAGTTCCTTCAGCATAAGGCGGATTATCTAACGTTAAATTGAAAGAAACTCTAGGTAATTTATGATTTTCTACCACTAAAACTTTTAAACCATTTTTAAGTACAAAACTTTGTGGCTTATTAATGTTTATTGATGGAGCTGGACCTGCTTTAGGTTGTGGTCTGTCTTGTGCTTGCATAGTCATTGTCAAAAATAAACTGGCTGCGATGTATATAAATTTTTTCATATTCTTCAAATCTTAATTTTGAGCTTTGTCTTTAGCAGGAACATAGTCTAAAATCATTCTTTGGTTTGAGTTTAGATATTTTTTTGCTGTTTCTCTAATTTCTTCTCTTGTGATAGAACGATAAATATCAATTTCAGTGTTAATTAAGTTGATATCACCATACAACATATAATAAGTTGCTAAATTATCTGCAATTCCTTCAACAGAAGCGTTATTGCTTACATAATTACTTTCAAATTTGTTTTGAAGTTTTTGAAAATCGTTTACAGAAATTAATTCTGTTTGCATTTTTACTATTTCTTCATCAATTTCTTTTAAAATAGATTCAGTTGTATTCGTACCCATTGGTAAACCATAAATTAAATACATACCATAATCTTCTTGACTGTAATTGAATGCTCCGATTTGTAACGCCATTTTCTTGTCGTCAACAATTTTTTTGTATAATTTAGAACTTTTACCGTCTGATAAATAAGTTGAAATCATATCTAAGATTCTAGCATCACGAGATTTCATTGAAGGTGTTCTGTAAGAAGCAACCAACATTGGAATTTGAATGTTTGGATCTTCCCATGAAGCTTTGAACTCTTGAGTAATAGGTGCTTCTTCTACTTTTTGACGTGTAACTGGAGCTCCTTTAGGAATTGCACTAAAATATTTAGTAATCCATTCTTTAGCTTGCGCTTTATCAAATTGACCAGCAACAACTAAAACAGCATTATTAGGCACATAGAATTTTTTATTAAAAGCTTGGAATTCTTCTAAAGTAG
Organism: Flavobacteriia bacterium; assembly: GCA_004293165.1. Classification (GTDB taxonomy): domain Bacteria; phylum Bacteroidota; class Bacteroidia; order Flavobacteriales; family Flavobacteriaceae; genus Flavobacterium. The sequence goes on from RDYL01000002.1 coordinate 156,467, forward strand.
CAGCATCTAAATGCTCCATTTCTCCAATAGTTGTCCATTTGTATGGATGCACTTTAAACATATTTTGTTTAACCGCTTTAATCAAGTTTCCATAAGGCTGATTATCAACACGAAGTCTTTTTTCTTCTTTAACAACTTCATTTTGTGTATCTACACCAATCTGGTTGATTACTGGATGCATCAATCGTTCAGATTCCATCCATATAGCCAATTCTAAATTATTAGAAGGGAAAACTTCATAATAATAAGTTCTGTCATCGGTAGTATTTGCATTATTGTTTCCTCCGTTTGCGGTAACTAATTTAAACCAGTCGCCACGACCAATATTTTTTGTTCCTTCAAATAAAAGGTGTTCAAAAAAGTGAGCAAAACCTGTTCGGTTAGGCTGTTCGTCTTTTGCTCCTACGTGGTACATAACCGAAGTGATTACTACTGGAGCTGAATTGTCTTGATGAAGTACAACGTGAAGACCGTTGTCTAAATCAAACTCTTCGAATGTTACTTTTTGAGCTGAAGCAGTTCCGCCAAGCATAAGTGCAGTTCCTAAAGCCATTAAAGATTTTTTCATACGTTATTAATTTGTTGATATAATTTTAATAAGACGCAATTTCGAGATAATGTTACAATAAAACGTAATTTAAATTAAAAAAAATGCTGAAATTATTTTTTCAATATTATTATTTACCATAATAGTTGTTTGATTTATAAATTATTGTATATTTGCAACCTTAAAATTTTTAACTAAAATCATTGTTATGTACGCAATCGTAGAGATAGCAGGGCAACAATTCAAAGTAAGCAAAGACCAAAAGGTTTATGTTCACCGTTTAGCTTCAGAAGAAGGAACTAAAGTTTCTTTTGACAAAGTTCTTTTATTAGATGAAAACGGAACAGTAACTTTAGGCGCCCCAGCTGTAGAAGGAGCTTCTGTAGAAGCCAAAGTGTTACAACACTTAAAAGGTGATAAAGTAATTGTCTTCAAAAAGAAAAGAAGAAAAGGTTACAAAAAGAAAAATGGTCACAGACAATCATTCACTCAAATTTTAATTGAAGGAATTGTTGCTACTGGAGCTAAGAAAAAAGCTGCTAAAAAAGAAGTTGAAGTTGAAGTAACTGAAGCTACTGAAGAAGTTAAGCCAAAAGCTAAAGCGACTAAAAAACCAAAAACTGAAGAATAACATTTAAAATATAACATCATGGCTCACAAGAAAGGTGTCGGTAGTTCGAAGAATGGTAGAGAATCAGAATCGAAACGTTTAGGCGTTAAGATTTATGGTGGTCAAGCTGCTATTGCTGGAAACATCATTGTTAGACAAAGAGGTTCTAAGCACAACCCAGGTGAAAATGTTTACATGGGTAAAGATCATACTTTACATGCTAAAGTTGATGGAGTTGTAAAATTCCAAAAGAAAGCGGAAAACAAATCATATGTATCTGTAATCCCTTTCGAAGCTTAATAATCTTTATTAGCAACATAAAAAAACCTCTCCAATTGGAGAGGTTTTTTTATGTTGTCGTGTCATAGAGAAATTGAACTCTAATTTAATTTTTGAGTTTAGCACTATTGTTGTAAAATGATAGAATTTGAGAATTTAACTATCTATAATAACGCTTAATTTAGCTAAAAGAATTATGAAAAAAGAGTTAAATACTCGACATTATCATTGTATTTTTGAATTCATACTTTTTTAGTTTATTTTCATATTAATAAATAAAAAAATTAATTGAAATTTAAATATTTAAGCTTAATTAACATCAAACAACTATTTAAAAACCCAAATTTATTTACCACATAAACTAATAAAGAATAATTAAATTCCAAAAGGTTAAGTATTGTAAATGCTCAATATGTATATTCTTTTACACAAACATGAATTAAAAGAACAATAGATCTAAAGGCTAGTATAGTAAAACCTTTTTAAAAAAGGTGTTAATTTTTTTTTAAAAATATAAAATTGAGATTATTAAAACAAAATTTCTACAAAATGTTAACTCTATTGATAAATAAAAAATAAAAATATCAAATGTTAATTAGATTTTAAGCAAAGCGTGAGTATACTTAATTTACTTAGTATTATCTTTGAATGTTATTTTAAACTCCCTATAAATGAAATCTATATTTTCTAAAAAAATTTCAATTTCTTATATTTCTGCTATTGCAACAATTGTTATTACTTGTTTTTCAACTTTTTTAGTTTCTAGTTTTTTTTTTAAAGAAACAAACATTAAAGATTTAGACGTATCAGATGGAACCAATTTATGTAATTATAAAGTAAAACGATTAGATGGCTACAGTTTCATCAAGCCATTAATGTTTGTTGATGAGGAATGTGAAGGAGATAATTTAGCACAAATTAAACATGAAATAAATACTATTATTCAGAAACATAAATCAATGAGTAATGTTATTTCTACTTCTGTTTATTTGAGAGACTACAATAATGGTGATTGGATGACTATTAATGATGATTTACAATATGAACCTGGTTCATTGTTTAAAGTGCCTATTTTAATAGCTTACCTTAAAATGAGTGAGGATATTCCAGGGCTTTTGGATCAAGAATTATTATTTCATACCCCTTTTGATATTGGAAAAAATGTTGCATTTCAATCTAAAAACATTCAGTTAGGGCATAAATACAAAATAAGAGAATTATTAAAATACATGATAGCATATTCTGACAATAATGCAACTGCAATATTGAATAATAATTTAAAACCCGAAATTTTAACTAAATTATTTTTAGATTTAAATTTAGAAGTCCCAAATCCCAAAGCAAAGCATTATTATTTTACACCAAAGAATTATTCTTTATTTATGAGAGCTATTTATAATGCTTCATATTTATCAGATGAAAATTCTGAATTTGCAGCGGAATTATTAGGAAAATGTAATTTTAAAGAAGGCATTTTGAGTGGCCTACCAAAAGATATAAAAATAGCTCATAAATTTGGTGAATCTGGAACCAATCAAGAACGTCAATTGCATGAATCAGCAATTGTATATCTTAGAAACAAGCCCTATTTATTAACTATTATGACAAAGGGGAAAGATAACACCTCTTTAACTAATATTATTAGTGAAATATCCACGGCAGTGTATAATAATATGCTCAATCAAGCCGAAGAAGTTTTTTAGCATTAGCTAATCCTCATTAAACATAGAAACTTACTTTCAAATTAAATACAGTTTTAATTTAATTGTATTATTTGAATAAATTCTAATTATTTATAATTTCTTTAGAATACTAAATCTGAATTGTTTTAATTGTAAAAATTTAAATTAAATAGAATAATTAAAAATCGAAATTATTTATAGTATTAACTTTAGTATAAAATCAAATTCAAAGAAATAAGTCCGATAAAATATCGGACTTATTATTGTCAAAATTAATTATAAATTAGTCCAAATTTCTAGAATATTAAAAAGTTTTAATTAAAACTAATTAAGGACTATCTTCTCTGAATAATTTAAATTGGCACCTGTTAATTTAACAATATACACACCTGAATTCAAACTATTCAACTCCATTGAATAATTACCAGAAAAATCTACCGTTTTAACATTTACTAATCTACCGTTTATATCAAACAGTTCTACTTTTAAATCCCCAACATAATTTGAAACTGAAATATTTATTAAATCAGTTGCAGGATTTGGATAGATTTTAACGTTACTAGACAGAGAAAAATCAGTAGATGAAAGCGTTGTATTGGTAAACAAACCTGAGAACAAACCTCTTCCGTATGTAGCTGCATAAACCGTGTAGTCATTTCTCATATCTAAATCAGTAACTTTAACATTACTCATACCATTATAAGATTGAATCCAAGTTGGAGAGGCTGTATTAAAATTATTACAATACCAAATTCCTAAATCTGTTCCAATAATAACCTCAGTAGCAAAACCTCCAACATTTTTTAGTGGATTTGGCAAAATTGCTTTAACAGGAATATCTGGAAAATTACCTTCTTTATTTAACCAAGTAACTCCACCATCTTTTGTATACCAAATACTAACTACATTATAGTTATGCATCGTTACAAAAATTTCGTTATTTGATGCTCCATATTCTACATCCGAAATACTTCCCACAAAAGAAGGGCCAGAAATATCAGCCCATACCGGAGTAACATCTGCAGTTGTTAATCTCATCAATCTTCCTAAACGAGTACCTACTAAAAGGGTCGTTGAAGCAGTTGTGTGTGGCGAAACAGCAAAAGCAGTTGGTGATGAAGTCAAAAGCGGATCTGTTAAATTAGTTCTACCAATAGTTCCTGATTTAATATTTGTATACCTTCTTATTCTGAAAGTTGTTCCATTTGAATAATCAGCGTACAACGCATCTCTATTAGAATCTAAAATCATTGGTGCTATAAAGGCTCCGTTATTACCATCACTATCATTGTCTAACACTCTTGAAGCTCCAATACTAGAACCAGGCAAAGGTCTTAAGTTAATATTTTCATTATACACATAGTTAGAAATGTAATATTTGTCATTACCTTGATCAAATAGTGTATAAGCACCATCCCCTCCTTGTGATTGTGTACTTGAATTTACCCCAGCTGTTGGCGCTGCAAAATATTGTGTCCCATTATCCTGAGCACCTGCAGCAAAATACTCTCCAGTAAGCCCACTAACAGCTTGAGTTGGAGCTACCCCTACACTATAAAATTGCGTAATATTTAACCCATTTACCCTTGTTGCAATTGCAGTTGTAGAAGATGGAGCAGCAGATAAACTTGAAGCGTAACTTACACCTCCATCATGAGCAAATATTGCTTGATTAGCATTCCCTGGTCTAAACATCATTGCATGTTGATCTGCATGTGCCACAGATACTCCTGTCCCATATCCAGAAGACCATTTAGAAATTGTTTGCCATGATGTACCACTATTTGTTGAACGATGAATATCTATACCTCCTATATACACTATAGCATCATTCGTTGGATCTACTTCAATCATCAAATCATAAAAAGCCTGACCTCTACAAAAATCTGTTGCTGTAGTTCCATGAATAGCTGCTGGTTCAGACAATGGCGTAGTTGTTGTAAAAGAATTTGTTGTCAAATAAATATTTGCCTCACCTGACTCTTCGACTAAAACATAAATTTTACCAGGATTATTTGAAGAAAGAGCTATTTGAGTTCTATCACCACCTACAATACTATATTTTTCAGTAAATGTTGTACCATTAGTTGATTGAAATATTTTTCCACCACCATCACCATAAACAACACTATTAATTGTTGATAGCCAAATTGTATTATCTGAAGCTATTTCAATATTATTAGGACAATATTTATTTCCATTTACAGTTAAGGGTAAATTTAATTCAACCCAACTTGAACCGCCATCAACTGACTTATACAGTCCATACTGAGCCCCCCCTAAATATGTAGTTGCATTCGCACTACTATAGAACGAATCACCAGCCGCAACATATATTTCAGAGACACCTGAGTTATTCCTTATTTTAACATCATTAATATGTTGAATACCCGGCACTAAATTCCCTGTAAATTCTCCAGCTTGTGGCGCTATCAAAGTTGTATTGATAGTATTTGAACTTAAAGCAGCCACTAAGGCATCTCCATCTGATTTTGAAATCATTACAGATGGTATAGTAATAGGGTCCGTCTCAGTACCTCCCATTGGAATTGGAGTACCATCAACACTATTCATCATAATAACCCCTATTGCACCAGCATCTTGAGCATTTTTAATTTTTTGCAAAAATGGGCATGTCCCTCTTCTAATTAAAGCAATTTTCCCATTAATTTGAGAAGCATTTATCAAAGTACTGCATCCTAATGAAGCAGACGCTCCAGTACCATCATCAACCAAAACAATATCTGCAGTTAAATTAGATGTTAAAGCAGGTCCAAAAGCAGTAGTTGGATAACACGCATAATCATTAATTAAAGAAACTGGAGTATTAATTCTCACAACGGCTGCAGATTGAAAAGTTGTAGGACCAGTTATACCACCAAACACCTTATTCCATGTGGTTCCTCCATTTGTTGATTTCCAAACACCATCTCCATTTACATCACCACCAACATAAGACTCACCAGTTCCTAAATAAAAAATATTCGTGTTATTTGGATCGTAAGTTATAGCTGAAACAGATAAATTTTCAGGAACATTTACTCTTGTCCAAGCTGTATTTGTTGTGATATCGTTATTTACCCACAAACCACCACTTACTCCACCAGCAAAAACTCGCTTGTAAGTTGCATCATTAGGGTCAAACATAATAGCTCTAACTCTACCTCCAACATTATTTGGGCCTCTTTCAATCCAATTGTTATTAGAAGCATCCCCAGGAACTCTACCAACCGCTAAAGCTTGCTGTCTTTCTCTTTGTAATTGTTCTCTAACTTGAATTAATTTTTCAGGTGTAGGTTTGCCTGTAAGTGGATCCATAGTTAATTCCCACTCCATTTCGTAATATTTCTTAGGTGGAATTCCAAGCGCCTTTCTTTCTTTCTTAGACAAGGTCAAAGACTTTTTGTAAGGCGAGTTTGCTAAATTTTTAGCATGTTTTTTTCGAGCCGACTTTGCCTGCTTTTTAGTCAAAGGCTTATTTACAGCTACAGTAGTAGATTTATTTGTTTTAGATTCTTTTTTTGGAGCATTTGACTGACCAAAATTTAATGTAAAAACAAACAAAGCACTAATTAAAAAAAGTAATTTTTTTTTCATGTTTTGGGGTTAATTTTATCTTAATTATAACAAAATTAGCATTTTACACTAATTTTCAAAATAATTAACAATTTATTTACACATTTAACTTTTGTTTGCTTGAATTGTTTTGTATAATTCCAACGCTTTACCATCCGTTAGAAGTGATACAAAATGGCAAATATGTAACAATCTATCGTAAAGATTTTTCTTTTGAAACTGAAAACGCTCTGGCAATAATTTTAGCAACAATTCATCATAATTAGATGCCGTGCCGTTCTCTTTTTTATTGTAAGCCGTGCAAAATCCATCCAATAAATTATTAATAATCTTATACCCCATCACTTCTTTTTGAATAACTTCTCTGCTTTGGTATACGTTTTTAACACTAATCTGGATAATGTCGTTCATTTGTGCCTTGTACTGGCTTTTATCCATCAATGCGAATGGAAATTCTCCTGCTAAAATAGCTTTTTCATTTTCCATAAAAACAGCAACTGCATCATTGATTAAACTTCCAATAGCTAAAGCACGTAAATAACTAATTCTATCTTCTTTCGTTAATAGTTCGTTGTATTTTTTGGTATCGATTCCGTTTTTAACTAATTTGATTAGGTATTCTAAGGCATATTCTTCTGAAATTAAACCTAAGTTAATTCCATCTTCAAAATCAATTATTGTGTAGCAAATATCATCTGCTGCTTCAACTAAATACGCTAAAGGATGACGCTCAAAACCAATATCATTTCCATGTTTATTTGAAATCAAACCTAATTCATTGGCAACCTCAACAAAAAAAGCCTTATCGGATTGAAAAAAACCGTATTTCTTGTCACAAATTTTTTGGGTAGGTTTTTTGGGTAAACTCTCTTTTGGGTATTTCATAAAAGCACCTAATGTAGCATACGAAATTCGCAAACCGCCTTCAATTCCTTCACGAGAAGCTGCTAAAACTGAAAAACCATTCGCGTTTCCTTCAAAATCGATTAAATCTTGCCATTGCTTTTCGGTTAATTGCTCTTTGTATTGTAATCCATTTCCAGTCTTAAAATATTCGCCAATGGCTTTTTCTCCCGAATGTCCGAAAGGTGGGTTTCCAATATCGTGTGATAATGCTGCTGCTGCTACAATCGCTCCAAAATCATTAGGTTGATAGCCGTGTACTTCTTGTAAATGCGGATAGTTAGCTATAATTTGCTTTCCTACCAAACGCCCCAATGAACGCCCCACCACCGAAACCTCTAAACTATGCGTCAATCGGTTGTGTACGAAATCGGTTTTTGAAAGTGGTATAACTTGCGTTTTATCTTGCAGACTTCTAAAAGCGGCAGAAAAAATAATTCGGTCATAATCTACTTCAAAGCCTAAACGAGTGTCGTCTTGCTCTTTACGTAACCGTTTACTAGTGTCGCCTTGTCTTTTTAAAGACAATAATTGTTCCCACTGCATCATGTGAATTCAGATTAAAGATTGCGGATTTATGATTTTAAGGATTATTCTTTTTCGTTAGCCAAAAAGAAATTTCTTGATTTTTTTGGATACTGATTGTAACTTTTATCGCTCGGATTCACGATTACCGACTTGATATTGATTTCGTCTCCTAACTTGAAGTTTTTTTCTGTGTATTGGTAATCCAATAAATATTCGCCACAGAAATAATTTCCGTCTGCGTCTTTTTCAATGATTCCTGTATGAACGCCTTTTTTATCTTTTGACATAATTTTCTATTTTTTTCAAATGTACGAATTGAATTGGTAATTATAAAAACAAAAACAGCCATCGTGATGATGGCTGTTTTTTTAATTAATTGTCTTCAGAAATTCGTCTAAATAATCTTTGCCAAATATTTTCAACATCGCGTTTTTAAATTCTTGCGATATTTCACCTTTTAGTGTCAAATTAAAATCAGAAGATACTTTTAGAATAATTTCACTAACAGGAGATACAAATTCATCATATTGATGAATAGAATCTACATTTATTCTGTCTGCAAATCTTACATTGATATGATTACATATTTCATGTAATTCATTACGCAATTTTACTGACAGTTTTGATTCTTCTTCATTTAGTTCCTTAATTGTTTTATAATATTCACTTTCATTTAGTTTCCCAAATTGCTTCCAAGTAATTTCAAGAAAAAGAAGTTTCTCAAGATTATTATTCATATTTATATCTTCAAATTAAGAACCACACATTTCACAATCTTCTGGACCCGCATTTCTTGCCATTTCGATCATTGCTCTGTATTCTTCAGCTGTCATTTCTGCTGGTTCTTCTAAAACTGCAATAGCTTCTACCTTTTTAACTTCAACTTGTGGCTCTTTTACTTCGATTGGAGCTGCTGCTTTATCGTTATTTAAAGTAAACTTAATAGCATCCACCGCAGATTTTGTTCTTAAATAGTACATTCCCGTTTTTAAACCTGATTTCCAAGCATAAAAATGCATTGACGTTAATTTAGCATAATTTGCATCTTGCATGAACAAGTTCAACGATTGCGATTGATCAATAAAATAGCCTCTTTGACGGCTCATATCAATGATGTCTTTCATCGACATTTCCCAAACGGTTTTGTATAATTCTTTTAAATCGGAAGGAATTCTTTCAATGTTTTGGACGGAACCATTGTGACGCATAATTTCTTGCTTCAATGTTTCGTTCCACAAACCTCTTTCTACTAAATCATTCAATAAATGTTTGTTTACCACGATGAATTCTCCAGACAATACACGACGTGTATAAATATTTGAAGTATACGGTTCAAAAGCTTCGTTGTTTCCTAAAATTTGAGATGTTGAAGCAGTTGGCATTGGCGCTACTAACAACGAGTTTCTTACTCCATTTGCTGTTACTTCTTTTCTTAAACTTGCCCAATCCCAACGACCAGAAAGTTCTTCGTCTTTGATGTTCCAAAGATTGTGTTGGAATTCTCCTTTTGAAATTGGCGAACCTTCAAAAGTTGAATAAGCTCCTTCTTCTTTAGCCATTTCCATAGAAGCGGTTACGGCTGCAAAATATAAGGTTTCAAAAATTTCTTGATTCAGTTTTTTAGCTTCATCACTCGTAAAAGGCATTCTCAACAAGATAAAAGCATCCGCCAAACCTTGTACCCCTAATCCAATTGGACGGTGACGCATATTTGAATTTTCTGCTTCAACCACTGGATAGTAATTTCTATCGATTACCTTATTTAAATTACGTGTAACACGTTTTGTAACGTTATATAATAATTCGTGATTAAACGCTCCATTTTCAACAAACATTGGTAACGAAATAGAAGCTAAGTTACATACTGCAATTTCATCTGGAGAAGTATACTCCATGATTTCAGTACATAAATTAGACGAACGAATAGTTCCTAAATTCTTTTGGTTCGATTTTCTGTTCGCTGCATCTTTGTACAACATGTAAGGTGTTCCTGTCTCAATTTGAGATTCAAGTATTTTTTCCCAAAGCTCTCTTGCTCTGATAGTTTTTCTTCCTTTTCCTTGTGCTTCGTATGATAAATATAAAGCTTCAAATTCATCGCCATAAACTTCGTCTAAACCAGGACATTCGTTTGGACACATTAATGTCCAAGTTGTATCTTCTTCTACGCGTTTCATGAATAGGTCAGAAGTCCACATGGCGAAGAATAAATCTCTAGCACGCATTTCTTCTTTTCCTGTATTCTTTTTCAAATCTAAGAATTCGAAAATATCCGCATGCCACGTTTCTAAATAAATAGCGAAACTTCCTTTACGTTTTCCTCCACCTTGATCTACATAACGAGCTGTATCGTTGAAAACACGTAACATTGGAACAATTCCGTTTGATGTTCCGTTAGTGCCACGAATGTATGAACCTGTTGCACGAACATTGTGAATTGCTAAACCAATTCCTCCCGCTGATTGTGAAATTTTTGCAGTTTGTTTTAAGGTATCATAAATTCCATCAATACTATCATCTTTCATGGTTAACAAGAAACAAGATGACATTTGAGGTTTTGGAGTTCCGGCGTTGAATAATGTTGGAGTAGCATGTGTAAAGAACTTTTTCGACATTAATTCGTACGTTTCAATTACAGATTCAAGGTCGTTCAAATGTATTCCAACTGCCACACGCATTAACATTTGTTGTGGACGTTCTACAATTTTTCCGTTAATTCTTAATAAATACGAGCGTTCTAAGGTTTTGAAACCAAAATAATCGTAGTTAAAATCACGGTTATATATAATATGCGAATTTAAAAATTCTGCATTTTCTTTTATTACTTCATATACCTCATCAGATAGCAAAGGAGCTGCCTGATTGGTTCTTGGATTTACATAATGATACATTTCACTCATCGTTTCCGAGAATGATTTGTTGGTATTTTTATGTAGGTTAGAAATTGCAATTCGAGCCGCTAGTTGGGCATAATCTGGGTGTGTAACCGTCATGGAAGCTGCGGTTTCTGCTGCTAAATTATCTAATTCTGAAGTGGTAACACCGTCATATAATCCTTCAATTACACGCATTGCCACTTTAACAGCGTCTACCATGTCATTTAATCCATAACATAGTTTTTTAATTCTGTCCGTGATTTTGTCAAACATTACTGGCTCCTTATGGCCATCTCTTTTTACTACATACATAAGCTTTTTAAAATTTTGAAAACAGACAATCCCTTCCCTGCCTTCGGTTAGTATTAAATAAATTCAAGTGCGAGTCTCCCGACATTTTATAGCACTCAACAAATTTTTATTTTTTTTAGAAATCAGCGTCGAAGCTAATTTTGCTTGCTTCTGAATCTGAATTCATTACTCCTGCTTTTTGGTATTCTCCAACACGCTTTTCAAAGAAATTTGTTTTTCCTTGTAAAGATATCATATCCATAAAATCAAATGGGTTTGACGAATTATACACTCTGTCACAACCTAATTCCACCAATAATCTATCGGTTACAAACTCTAAATATTGAGTCATTAAAGTGGCATTCATTCCAATCAAACTAACTGGCAATGATTCTGTAATGAATTTTCTTTCAATATCTAAAGCGTTGGTTAAAATTTCTGTAATTCTTGCTTTTGGCACTTTGTTTACGATATGATGTGTGTGTAAATGCACAGCGAAATCACAATGCATTCCTTCATCACGTGAAATTAATTCGTTAGAAAACGTTAGCCCTGGCATTAACCCACGTTTTTTCAACCAATAAATCGAACAAAACGAACCTGAGAAGAAAATCCCTTCCACAGCTGCAAAAGCAATTAAACGCTCTGCAAAACTTGGTGATTCAATCCATTTCAATGCCCATTCTGCTTTTTCTTTAATTGCTGGGAAAGTTTCAATCGCATGAAACAACTGATGTTTTTCTGCTTCATCTTTCACATACGTATCAATTAATAACGAATACGTTTCACTGTGAATATTTTCCATCATTAATTGGAATCCGTAGAAAAATTTAGCTTCAGGATATTGCACTTCACTTACGAAGTTTTCAGCTAAATTCTCGTTTACAATCCCGTCAGACGCCGCAAAAAAGGCTAAAATGTGTTTAATGAAATATTTTTCATCAGCACTTAATTTATTATTCCAATCATTTAAATCGGTATGTAAATCTATTTCTTCTGCTGTCCAAATACATGCTTCTTGTTTTTTGTACCATTCCCAGATATCTTGATGTTTGATAGGAAATATTACAAATCGATCTTTATTTTCTTGCAAAATAGGTTCCACTACAGCCATAGCTATTTGATTTTAAAAATGTTAATGATTGGTTAATTTTACTCATTTGGAGATTACAAAGTTTGTCATTTGAATCGAGAAAAGAAAGGCAAACTTATTCACAATTGGAGCAAGTTTTTAACAAACAGGTTTTTTGTCAGTAAATTAATATAGGTTTTTAAAGTACTGATTATCAATGTTTTAAAAACAAATAAAACAAGTGTTAAAACCTTGTAAGCAATTGAAAAACCAACTACTCACAACGATTTTTATACAATAAAAAAAGGATTATTTTTTTAACTCTTTTGCTACTTTATCCAATTCGTCAAACCATTGTTGTCCGAATTTTCTAACCAGTGCTTCTTTCACAAATTGATAGACCGGAACTCCTAATTCTTCCCCTAAAGCACATGCATCTGAACAAATATGCCATTTATGATAATTGACTGCTGAAAAATCAGAATATTCTTTTATTCGGATAGGATATAAATGACAAGAAACTGGTTTTTTCCAATCTACAATACCTTGGTTATAAGCCTGCTCAATTCCACAAAGTGCTGTTTTTCCGTCAAAAATTACATAAGCGCAATCTTTTCCATCGATAAGAGGCGTTTCTAATTCCCCAAAATCAGACACTACGTGTGTTCCTTGTTCTTCAATAGCTTTTACACCTTCCGGACGAAGAAAAGGCTTGACTTTTGGGAAAATTTCAGCTAAAATTTTGGTTTCTTCCTCGTCTAAAGGAGCACCCGCATCACCATCTACACAACATGCCCCTTTACAAGCTGACAAATTGCAAACGAATTCTTTTTCTAAAATTTCTTCAGAGACGATGGTTTTATTTAACTGAAACATGATGTATTTATTTAAGATGCAAAGATACTATTTTGAATTTAGATTTTAGATTTTAAATTGAACTTGATATCGGCACGCGGATGACACAAATTCTACGAAGCGCGAATAATGACGGATTTTTTGCAACACAAAGTCTCTCGAAGTTTTGCATAAAGTCACCGAGAGTTCTTTTGTAATTGTTTGCAAAAAAACTTGTCGCTCTTTTGTTTAAATTTACGCAGAGCCAGACGGAGATTTCTTGATTTTGATTGTGTTGAATAGAGCTACACCGAGACGTTTTACTTTTTTCTTTGTGAAAACACTTTCCGACTTTGCGTTTGAATTTACACTTTATTTGAATTTGAACTTGATATGATAATCTATCGTTAAATTAGAAACGTTCTTTATTCAATATGCTTATATTTGCACAAATATTGAGCGTTTTATGGAATTTGGAATTAATTGGAAAGACATTTTTACCATCAGCATGATTTTATTTGCTGTGATTGATATTGTAGGAAGTATTCCGATTATTGTTGATTTACGCAGTAAAATGGGGCATATTCAATCTGAAAAAGCTAGTATTGTTGCTAGTGTTATAATGATTGCCTTCTTATTTATAGGAGAAGAAATTCTAAAATTAATTGGAATAGATGCCAATTCGTTTGCGGTTGCAGGTTCGTTTGTTTTATTTTTCCTTGCTTTAGAAATGATTTTGGGCATTCGACTATACAAAGAAGACAATCCGAGTACCGCTTCGATTGTACCAATTGCTTTTCCACTTATAGCAGGTGCAGGAACGATGACCACGATTTTATCATTACGAGCAGCTTACGATAAAATAAATATTATAATTGCAATTGTTATCAACGTAATTGTAGTATATGGCGTATTAAAATCGTCTGGAAAAATTGAACGATTGTTAGGAAATAATGGTTTAGGCGTAATTCGCAAAATATTTGGCGTAATTTTATTGGCAATTGCCGTAAAGTTATTTGCTGCTAACGTTAAAGGATTGTTTATTTAGAAATATATAGAAATGAAAATATTTACTTATGTGGCGGTTGCCATAGCTTTAGCTCTAATTGTTTTTAATCTTTTTCAAATAGATTACAGCAATCCGTTTGAAGGAAACAGTACTATTGCTATTATTGGTGTTGTAGCAGGCGTTTGTGCTATTTTATTACTACTATTATTGCAATTCTCAAAAATGATTGTTGAAAAAACCAAAGAATAATCATGCTTGATGTTTTAATTATTGGCGCTGGAGTTTCGGGTGTTTCATGTGCTTTGATTTTGGGTTCTGCTCAAAACAAACCGTTTGCAATGGATAAGAAGATAGCCATTGTTGCCCACCAAAAAGTATCTTCGTTACAAAACGCTATTTTTAATAACGCTTATGGAATTTCTGCTGGGAAATTAGGAAGCGAATTATTGGATGAAAGTTTGGAACATTTGACAAACTCATATCCTCACATTCAACAAATTCATGGTGAAAAAGTACTTGCGATTTCTGGTGATGCTGGGAATTTTACAGTAACAACAAATAAATCTTCGCTGCAAGTCAAAACAGTTGTTATCGCTATTGGAGCAGGAAATCCATTTACGATTGAAGGCTTGGAGCATTTCATTGAACCGCATCAGAAAATTCCAGCGATAAAAAACAGAATCCAATTGAAAAACACCGACCATTTGGTTTCAGATGGTATTTTCGTAGCTGGAGTTTTAGCCGGACACCGAAGTCAGTTGAGTATAGCTGCTGGAAGTGGTGCTGCAGTTGCTACCGATATTTTAACATTGTGGAATGATGGCAATCATACAATGGTGCATGATGCTTTGGGAAAATAGATTTTATTCATCAGAATCGTCTTCCTCATCATCAAAATTCATTCCTTCTAAAAAATCATCACAATTAATTGGATCTTGATATGCATTTGAATCTGGACGAATTGCGCCAGGAGGATTAAACAATTCCCATTCGTCCCAATAATAATTACTCTTATCAAAATTGGCTACCCAATCTATAAACATTTCTCTGAATTCGTCAATTTCCTTTCGAATCAAAGTAACATAATCTTTATCTTTAAAGGAATCATGAAATCGTAAGCTTCCAACTTGCAAATATAAATGCATTGCATAATCTCTAATGATAGCTGCATTTTGCATTCGAATACTATACATGTCACCACCTTCGGCTCCTGCAATTTTAGCACAAATTATAGCGGCATCATCTCGCATCATATATTTAGTATCATTTAAATACTCATCTTCTTCACTAATGGTATTTAAAAGGCTATTAACCAAATCTAAAATTGTTCGGCTTTTTGTAAATCGGCAAATCAAATAACTTATCTCTTTTACTCATATTAAAGATATTTTACTTACTCAACACCTTATTTAGCATATCGTCTTTTTTCGAAATCAATTGGTAATACGATTTTTCATTGAACAACTGACGCACAAACTCGGCATGAAGATAGAATAATACTTTTTCTTTTTGATTGTCTAAATTGAAAAGCAAGCCGCCTTTTGCCATATAAGTCTTGAAATTGTTGAAATAATTTCCTAAACGAATTTCTTTCTCCAAGCCTTCCATTGAAATTTTTTCAAATTTTTTGCGATTTTGATCCAATTGTTCAAACACAAAGTAATTCACCAATCCCGATTGCATCAACATAGTTAGTCCTTCTGCTCCGTGTGAATCTTCTAATGGAACAAAAACATCAGGCATAATGCCGCCGCCGCCGTAAACAACACGACCTTTCTTCGTTTTAAATTTTAAACTATCTGCAATTTTTGCTTTGTCTTTCTCGTATAATTCACCGCTTTCGAAACGTTTATCAAATTCGTTAAAGTAAATTTCACCTTTGTCTTCATAAGGCTTTTGAATTGAACGACCTGATGGCGTGTAATATCTTGCCACGGTTAATCGTACCGCCGAGCCGTCTCCTAAAGGCATTTCGCGCTGTACTAATCCTTTTCCAAAAGAACGTCTTCCGTAAATTAAACCTCTATCGTTATCTTGAATGGCTCCAGCCAAAATTTCACTTGCAGAAGCACTATTTTCATTAATTAAAACACTTACTTTCCCAGTTTCAAAAAGACCTTTCTCCGTTGCTAACGTACTTTCTATTTTATCTTTTTTGTTTTTGGTTTTAACGATTAGTTCTTTGTTTTTCAAGAATTCATCAGTAATTGAAACGGCTGATTCCAAATAACCGCCACCATTATCACGTAAATCTATAATAATATGAGTTGCGCCCTCTTTTTTCAATTGGGTTAAACCCGATAAAAATTCGTCATAGGTTTTTTCTGCAAAACGATTGATTTTGATGTAACCTGTTTTTTTATCAACCATTTGAGCCACATCGACACTCTTGATTGGAATAACATCTCGGGTAACATTTACGGCAAATTTTTTCTTTTCAGATTTGCGATAAACCGTCAATCTTACATTAGAACCTTGTTCACCTTTTAAGATGGAAAACAGCGTATCGGTTTCTAATTTCTTGTTATAAAGTTGTAATTTGTCAGCGAAAAGAATTCGATCACCTGCTTTTAATCCCGCTTTTTCGGAAGGCCCGTTTGGAATAGGTTTAACAATCGTAACCGAATCGTTATACATGTAGAAATTTACACCAATGCCCACAAAATCGCCACGCATTTCTTGTTCTACAGCTTCTAATTGGCTTTTAGGAATGTAAACCGAATGGGGATCTAATTTTTCAAGAATTCCGTTGACAGTTAAATCAACAATAGAATCGGTATTTAAACTATCTACATATTCATTTTCAATAAAATCGATAAGTTTATTGAGTTTGTTTTTATTAGCGTTCTTGGTTAAAAACGCATTCTCAGTAGATGGATTGAGTTTACTTCCTAATAACAAACCTACCGCAATAGCTACTGCGATTACTATTGGAAAATATACTTTGTTCATCTTCATTTTTTTATCCTAAATCTTCAATTAATTCTACTTCAACTCCGGCTTTCCTTAAAAAATCAACTCCCGAAGTATCTTTATATTCTTGATGATACACCACTCTTTTAATACCCGATTGATGAATTAATTTACTGCAATCTTTACAAGGTGAAAGTGTAATATACAACGTTGCATCTTCACACGATTGTGTAGAACGTGCCACTTTTAAAATAGCATTAGCTTCGGCATGAAGCACATACCATTTAGTTACATTGTCATCATCTTCGCAACAATTTTCAAATCCTGATGGAGTTCCATTGTAACCATCTGAAATAATCATCTTGTTTTTAACAATAATTGCCCCAACTTTTTTTCGCTGGCAATAGGATAAATTACCCCATTCTTTCGCAATTCGCAAATACGCTTTATCGTATTTTTCTTTTTTTTCTTTCTTCATTATCGGTTCCAAATTTCACTTTGAATAATCATTGGCAAAACTACGCCAATTATAAATGCTGACATCACTAAAGCCCAATCTCTTTTTGAAAAACGGAAAAATGTTTGTACCACATAAGATATAATTAATACGATAAGCACAACAATTATCTGAGCTGCTTCAATTCCTAATGCAAATTCTAACAACGGTAATAATTTATCAGAGGCATTTCCAGGTAAGATGGTTTTAAAGTAATTAGAAAACCCAAGTCCGTGGATAATTCCAAAGAATAAAGTTACAATCGCTACGAAGGTGATGCTTTCATTCTTAGACGATTTTCCAGCCGTGAAAAGATGAAATACAGCAGTTATCAAAATAGTAATTGGAATTAAAAATTCAACCAAACTTACTTTAATTTGCACTACTCCGTATACCGATAAAAGCAAAGCCAAAGTATGCCCTAGCGTAAAAAGAGACACCAAAACAAAAACGTTTTTCCAATCTTTAAAAGCGTACGGAACCATTAACGCAATTAAAAACAAAACATGATCATAGGCGTTGATATCTAACACGTGCTTGAGACCAATATTAAAATACATCCAGAATTCTGACATAATGATATTTTTTTGGGAATTTCAAACTTACGATTTATTTTTTAAATGTTACCAAATTCTCTATCACAAAAGCATGTGAAATTATTTCAAAAAATGGATTTTTTATGTAATTTTGCTATAATATAAAAAATAAACAACATGTCAATTTCAGATTTATTCGATAGCGGTTTTAGAAACAGAAACAAAGGTCATTTTTCATCAATTGTAAGAGTAGCTTTGTCTGATGGTATTATTGGTCCAGAAGAAAAACAATTCTTAGACAAATTAGCTATCAAATTAGAAATTTCTCAAGCAGAATATGAGGAAATTTTAGAAAACCCTTTAAAATATCCTGTTAATCCACCATTATTGCATACACATCGTTTAGAGCGTTTATATGATTTATCAAGAATGGTATACGCAGACGAACACGTTTTAGGTAAAAAAGAACATGAATTACTTAAAAAATTCGCTTTAGCTTTAGGCTTTTCAGCAGGAAACGTAGATTACATTGTAGATAAAGCGTTAAAATTAGTAGACATGAATGTGGATTTAGACACCTTTACTTACGAAATGCAACACATGAACAGATAATTCAAACTGTTTTAAAATACAAAAGCACAAATTCTAATGAGTTTGTGCTTTTTATATTTTATCTATTTCTAAAAATCTACTTCGCTTTCGCCATAAACTCTTCTGCTTTTTCTACCATGTTTTTACTGCCGCAGAAGAACGGAACACGTTGGTGCAATTCAGTAGGTTGAATTTCCATGATTCTTCCAAAACCATCAGATGCTTTTCCACCCGCTTGTTCAGCAATAAAGGCCATTGGATTACATTCGTACAACAAACGTAATTTTCCATTAGGCGCTTTTGAGCTGGTTGGGTATAAGTAAATACCTCCTTTAATCATGTTTCTATGAAAATCAGAAACTAAACTTCCGATGTATCTTGACGTATAAGGTCTGTCGCCTTCTTCTAACTGGCAATATTTGATGTAATCTTTCACACCTTGTGGAAAATGAACGTAATTTCCTTCGTTAATCGAGTAAATTTTTCCGTCTTCTGAGTATTTCATATTTGGGTGTGACAAGTAAAAAGTTCCAATAGCTGGATTTAATGTAAATCCGTTAACTCCATGTCCTGTCGTGTAAACTAACATGGTTGAAGTTCCGTAAATTACATAACCTGCCGCCACTTGATTTACACCTGGCTGCAAGAAATCCTCTATGGTTACTGGAGTTCCAACAGGTGTAACTCTTCTAAAAACCGAAAAAATGGTTCCTACGGAAACATTTACATCAATATTAGAAGAACCATCTAATGGATCCATTAATACAACATATTTATTATTATGACTATTGTCTGAACCGGCTACAGTGATAAAATCGTCGTTTTCTTCTGAAGCAATTCCACAAACAATTTCACGATTAATTAAAGTTTGAATAAAAACTTCATTAGCGTAAACATCTAATTTTTGTTGGTCTTCTCCTTGAATATTTTGTTCGCCTGCAGCGCCCACAATATCTACTAGACCAGCTTTATTCACTTTATAATTAACTACTTTAGCAGCTAATCGAATTGAATTAATAATACGAGATAATTCTCCTGTTGAGTACTGAAACGAATTTTGATGTTCAATGATAAACTCGCCTAATGTTCTGTTTCTTTCTTCCATTACGAAAACGTTGTAGTTGTATTTGTGGCACAAATATCGTGATTTTTGTTAAAAGAATATATTAATTTGAAAAGATGTTTAAGTTAATTTTACTTTTGTAAAAAAATTAAAAAAATGATTATCCGAAAAGCCTTAAAAAAAGATATGCCTTGTGTGTTAGAATTGATACAAGAATTAGCTATTTTTGAAAAAGAACCTGATGCCGTTGTAGTAACAGTTGATGATTTGGTTCGTGATGGCTTTTCAGAACAGCCACTTTTTCAATGTTTTGTTGCCGAAGTGGAAAACGAGATTATCGGAATGGCATTGTTTTATTATCGCTATTCTACCTGGAAAGGTAAAACTATCCATTTAGAAGATTTAATTGTAAAAGAAAGTAAACGCGGAACCGGTGCCGGATTTGCGCTTTACAAAGAAATTATCCAACAAGGAAAAGCTGAAAACGTACTCAGAATTGAATGGAATGTTTTAGACTGGAACACACCTGCCATAGATTTCTATGAAAAATCAGGCGCGAAAGTTTTAGGCGATTGGCGAGTAGTTCATATGGATGAAAACGGAATTAAAAATTTTATTAGTCTTAATACTTAATACTAGAATCTTAATACTTTTAAGAATGAAAATATTCAAATTTGGAGGTGCATCAGTTAAAGATGCCGAAGGAATAAAAAACGTATTGCATGTTTTAAACACGATAGGACACGAAGATGTTTTATTGGTAATTTCCGCCATGGGAAAAACCACGAATGCGTTAGAAGTGGTAATCAAAAATTACTTTGATAAATCGAAGGAATTGCATGCATCGCTTCAAGAAGTTCGAAAATACCACAACCAAATTTTATTAGACTTATTTGAAGACGAAGAGCACGATGTGTTTTTTGATGTAAACGCTCATTTTGATGATTTAGAATATTTTATTCGCAGCAACAAATCGCCAAATTATAGTTTTGTTTACGATCAAGTGGTGAGCATTGGAGAATTAGTTTCTACCACGATTGTAAGCCATTATTTCAATTATAGCGGCTTAAAAAACAATTGGATTGATGTGCGTCCATTAATCAAAACTGACAACAATTACCGTGATGCGCAAGTAGATTGGGAAACCACTCAAAAATTAATTTCAAAAGGCGTTAAAAAGAAAACCTTAAACATTACTCAAGGATTTTTAGGTTCGGATGAGAATAATTTTACCACTACTTTAGGTCGCGAAGGTTCTGATTATACCGCTGCTATTTTTGCTTATTGTTTAGGTGCGGAAAGTGTTACCATTTGGAAAGACGTTCCTGGCGTCTTAAATGCTGATCCAAGATATTTTGAAAATGCCGTTTTGTTGAACCAAATATCATACAGAGAAGCAATTGAATTAGCGTTTTATGGCGCTTCGGTAATTCATCCAAAAACATTACAACCTTTACAGAAAAAGGAAATTCCGTTGTATGTGAAATCGTTTGTAAATCCAACCTTACCAGGAACCAGCGTTTCCAAAGGTGCTGATTTAGAACCTAAAACCTCTTGTTTCATCGTAAAGAAAAACCAATTGTTATTGTCATTGTCGTCTATTGATTTTGATTTCATCATGGAAAATCATATCAGTGAGATTTTTGCCTTGTTTTCGAAATACAAAATTAAAGTGAATTTAATTCAAAACACGGCAATTAGTTTCTCCGTTTGTATCGAAGACAAGTACAGCAACTTTGAAGAACTGCGAAAAGTATTGGCAAAAAAATTCAAAGTTTCGTACAACGAAAACGTATCGCTTTACACCATCAGACATTTTGACGAAAACGCAGCAAAAGTCGTAGAAACGAACAAAACAGTATTGTTGCGTCAGATTTCGAGAGAGACGATGCAGGTGATTACGAAGGAGTAGTTTTAAAATAAATTACCACTGATTCGCTGATTGTTTTAAATAATAATCTGCGAATCTGCGGTTCAAACAAAATCATTCCTTTTTTCCAACAATAAATACTACTTTTGAAGATTCGGAGTTATAGTATTTATGCAAAAAATTGTTTTTTTAGCGGGATTTCTGTTGTGTTTTTTGGGAGGTTACGCTCAAGAGACATTACAATCGTACCCAACTAAAAAAATTGCTTTTTCAAAAGATACGATTTCAATTGAAAAATTCAGTTTAAACAATTCCTTTTTTGAAATTAAAGACAAAAACGGAACAGTCATTGATACGAGCTTTTACAAAGTAAATTTTCAAAAAGGAACTTTGATTTTTACCAAAGAAATCAATACTTCTGATTCGTTAGTGATTCGCTATTCAAAATTCCCTGACTTTTTAACCAAAACGTATTCTATTTATGATGACGACAAAGTGGTTTCTAACGAAGCAGGAAAATTAGTAGTTTTCAAAAAAGAAAAGAACACTAAATTCAAACCTTTCGACGGATTAAATACTTCAGGAAGTATTACGCGTGGTGTTACGGTTGGAAATAATCAAAACACGGTGGTGAATTCGAATTTAGATTTGCAAATCACAGGAAAAATTTCAGACAAAGTCAGTTTGCGTGCTTCGATTCAAGACAGTAATATACCGTTGCAAGAAGGTGGTTATTCGCAAAAATTAGACGAATTTGACCAAATCTTCATCGAATTATTTTCGGATAAATGGAACATTCGTGCCGGCGATTTATTTCTGGAAAATAGAAAATCTGCTTTCCTGAATTTCAACAAAAAAGTGCAAGGTTTAGCCACACGTTTTACCTTTGGAACGCCTGATAAAAAAACAGAAGTGGTTGCTTCTGGAGCTTTGGTGCGTGGACAATATGCAAGAAGCACATTTGTTGGTCAGGAAGGAAATCAGGGTCCGTATAAATTACGAGGAAATAACAACGAGTTGTATGTTTTGGTAATTTCAGGTTCGGAACGAGTTTATGTCAACGGAATTTTGAAAACTCGTGGAGAAAACAACGATTATATTATAGATTACAACGCTGGAGAAATCATTTTTACTTCATTATTTCCAATTACTTCCGAAATGCGAATCAACGTAGAATATCAATACACCGATAGAAATTTTAACCGATTTATAACATATGGTGGAATTTCGCACGAGCGAGAAAATTGGCAAATTGGCGGATATGTTTACTCAGAAAGTGATGTTAAAAACCAGCCGTTGCAACAGAATTTATCTTCGGAACAAATTGATATTTTACAAAATGCGGGTGATGATATTTTGCAAATGAATGGACCCTCAGCTTATTTAGATTCCTATTCCGAAAATAAAATTCTGTACAAAAAAGTGATTGTTGGTGCTGTGGAAGTATTTGAATATTCGAATAATCCAACAGACGAATTGTATAATGTGCGATTTTCGTTAGTGGGAAACAATCAAGGAAATTACGTTTTAGTCAACAATCAAGCGGTTGGAAAAATTTATGAATATGTTGCACCAATAGCTGGAATTCCGCAAGGAAATTATGAACCCATTGTCCGTTTGATTTCGCCTACAAAAATTCAAATGGCAACGATTTTAGGAAAATACAATCCCAGCGAAAAAACGCTTTTGGATTTTGAAGTAGCATTAAGCAACAGCGACCAAAATTTGTATTCGACTTTAGATGACAATAATAACAAAGGATTTGCTGGAAAATTCAATGGAAAGCAACGCCTTTTTGATGGAAAAACTAAGATTGATGCATTTGCAAATTATCAGTTGGTGCAAGAAAATTTCAAAACCATTGAACGTTTGTACAACATCGAATTTAATCGAGATTGGAACATTACTTCGACTTTATTAGGCAATCAAAGTTTTTTGACTTCGGGATTAGATTTTAATTTCAACAACAAAGGAAAAGCGCATTATCAGTTTGAAAACTTAGCTTTTGGCGATGCTTTTTCAGGAAATAAACATATTTTTTCAGGAAGATATGCCACAAAAAATTGGATATTTTGGAGTAATTCGAGTGTAATGAAAAGCGATTACGAACTTTCTAATTCGTCTTTCGCTAGAAGTCAAAATCGCTCGTCGTATAAATTGGGTAAAAATTGGGTAGGCGCTACCGTAAATTTGGAAGATAATTCCGAAAAACTAAAAGCTACCAATACATTTTCGGCCTTGAGCCAACGTTTTTTAGAATATGGTGCATTTGTGGGAAGAGGCGATTCTACTAAAGTTTTTGTGGAATTGGGATTTTTACAACGCCAGAATGATAGTTTACAAAACAACCGAATTGAGCGAGTAAATCATTCGAATTCGTATTATATGAAATCGCAATTAATTAAAACTGAAAAAAGCAATTTGAGTGTGTTTTTGAATTACCGAACCTTGAAATATGAAGATTCCAATTTAAAAGATGAACCGTCTTTGAATTCACGAATTTTGTACTCGGATCGATTTTTTGGACAAATACTACAAACTACAACCGCGTATGAAACTAGTTCTGGAACCATTGCCCAACAAGAATTTACTTACTTACAAGTAGAACCCGGGCAAGGTGTTTACATGTGGAACGATTATAACAGTAATGGAATTCAGGAATTACAAGAATTTGAAATTGCGCCTTATCCAGATTTAGCAATTTATGTTAGGGTGTTTTTACCGAATCAAGTTTTCATTAGAACCCATCAAAATAAATTTTCGCAAGCGTTGAATTTCAATTTTAACCAATGGCAAAATGATAACGGTTTTAAGAAATTTGCCTCGCACTTTTACAATCAAACTTCGTTTTTAATCGATCGAAAAATAAAAAGAAATGGCGCTAATTTCGATTTGAATCCGTTTTCAAAAGAGGAGGAAGAATTAATTGGTTTGAATACAAATTTTAGAAACAGTTTATTTTTTAATCGTGGTAAACAACAGCATTCAATAACTTATTCGTTCTTGTTAAACGAAAGTCAAAATTTGCTTTCTGTAGGAAGTATTTCGGCTAAAAATCAGTCACATCAATTACAATATCAACATTTGGTGAAAAAAAGTTGGTTGTTTACTTTTTCAGGAAATACCACAACAAGCAAATCCGATTCAGAAAATTATCCAAGTAGAAATTTTGAAATTGAGAGCTATCAAGTTGAGCCGAAAATTGGCTATTTGTTTTCAAAAAATGCGAGTTGGGATGTTATCTTTGAATTTCAACAAAAAGAAAATCAAATTGGCGCATTGGAAACCTTAACACAAAATAGATTAGGAACTTCATTTACCTTCAATAGTGAAAAAGGATTTAGCATGAATGGTGAGTTTTCAATTTATAACAATTCGTATGATGGAAATGTATTGTCAGCCGTTGGTTTTCAGATGTTAGAAGGTTTACAACCTGGTAAAAATCAAACTTGGCGCTTACTTTTGCAGAAAAACTTGACGCAATATTTAGACATTAATATTAACTATCAAGGCCGAAATAGCGAAACTAGTAAAACGATTCATACAGGCAATGTACAATTGAGAGCATTTTTTTAGTTAAAAAATATTAATTTATCTCTATTTCTAATTAAATTTACCAATTAAAACCCATGATATGTTAAGGATTTTTTTTGTAATTATATTTTTTAATTTTACTCAATTAGGATTTACCCAATTAAGTAATAAACATTGGATTCCGCCTTTACATTCTAGAGATGCTAATGTTGTAAATGACCATTATATATATTTATCAACACCATCACCTACACCATTTCAGGTAAATATTACTTCAGGAAATGGCATTCCATTAAACGGATCTCCCTTTACTATTTCACAAGGAAATCCGCAACAAATATTTATTGGAAATGGACAAAATTCACTTATGTTTCGCCCACTTGACGATGTGAATATTATAAGAAATAATTTCGGTTTGATACTAGAAGGGAATAAAGATTTTTATGTGAGTTTTAGAGTAAGATCTACAAATCATGCTGAAATGTTAGTTTCTAAAGGTAAATCTGGAACTGGAACAAATTTTAGAGTTGGAAGTTTGCCTCAAAATTCAGAAGGAGCGGCTAGAAATTTTGTTGCAAGTATAATGGCTACAGAAGACAATACAA
The DNA here is from genome assembly GCA_004293165.1 of Flavobacteriia bacterium. Taxonomy (GTDB): domain Bacteria; phylum Bacteroidota; class Bacteroidia; order Flavobacteriales; family Flavobacteriaceae; genus Flavobacterium. The sequence goes on from RDYL01000002.1 coordinate 182,282, forward strand.
TTGTTGCTGTTTCTGATTACGATACAGATGTAGTATTTGCGTCAAGTACAGGGAATATAACATCTGACACTCAAAATTTTGTATTAAATAGTGGTGAAAGCGTTATTTTATCAGGCTATACTGATACACCTGCTAATTTAACTGGTTTTATTGGAGCTAACATCACATCTGACAAGCCTATTGCTGTAAATACAGGTAATGCATTAGCTGGTATGATGTCGGCTTTTGATGGTCAAGATTTTAATTTAGACCAAATTGTTCCTGTAGAAAAAGTTGGTAATGAATATGTTGTTGTAAAAGGAAATGGTAGTGATAATACAGAGCGTCCCTTAGTTATAGCAACAGAAGATAATACAAACATTTATATAAATGATTCAACAATACCTATAACAAATTTAAATGCAGGCGATTATTATTTGGCTCCTACCTCGTTTTATCAGGGCACAAATAATCAAAATATGTATATTAAAAGTGACAAACCTGTTTACCTATATCAAATTATCGCTGGTGACATAAGTGATGCTACTTCTGGATTAAATTTTATTCCGCCTCTAAGCTGTTATTGGCAAAAGAGTGTTGATTTAATACCAAGTATTAACTCTATTGGATTTACCCAATACACGGGTGAAATTATTGCCGTAACACATTCGGGCTCAATTGTTTTGGTAAATAACGTTCCAACATCAGCTTTACCACAAGCGGTTTTAGGAAATAATGAATGGGTGACTTATAGAATTTCCAATACTGTAGGTGATGTAAAAATAGAATCCGATGGCCCATTAGCAGTTGGTGTTTTTGGAGCAAGTGGTTTTGCAGGATATGGTGGCTATTATTCAGGGTTTGGAAGTATTCCTGAAGATACTAATGTTTCTATTTGTTCAAACGAGAGTATTGATTTATTTGATGCAATCATTGGAAATCCATTACCTAATGGGACTTGGACTCCTTCACTAAGTAGTGGAAACGGCATTTTTAATGGAGCCATTGACCCACCTGGAAATTATGACTATTCATTTAATATTACTTGTGGAGGAATTAATATTCCTGTTACTGTAACAGTTACAGTAGCAGTTTTTCAAGCTGTTTCTGCAGGAGATAATGCAAGTGTGACCAAATGTATTAACGATACACCTTTTCATTTATTTCCTTTATTAGGTTCTTCCGCACAAACTGGAGGAAGTTGGAGTCCTAATTTGAATTCAGGAACAGATGAGTTTAATCCAGCTATAGATTTACCTGGAATTTATAAATATACACTCCCTGCCATTGGGGTATGCCCTCCTGTAACTTCAGAAATAAGCGTCACTATTAACCCGATTCCTAATGTTTTTCCCATATCAGCATTAGAAGAATGTGACAATACAATTGATGGAAATGACGCAAATGGTTTTACTACTTTTAATTTATCTTCAAAAGATGCAGAGATTATAGGTTCACAGACTGGAATTGCTGTAAGTTATCATTTAGATCCTATCGAAGCTTCCTTTGGACAAAATAGTATAACTACAATTTACACTAATGATAGAATTATCTATGTTAGATTAACAAATATTACAACCGGATGTTTTACCATAACCTCATTTAATTTAAATGTAAGACCCGTTCCAATTATTAATAACAACATTTTATTAAAACAATGTGATATAGATACGGATGCAAGAACTACATTTAATTTAACACAAGCTAACTTGTTAATTTCAACAGACACAAGCTTAACGTATACCTACCATAATAGTTTAGCTGGAGCAGACAATAATACAGATTTAGTTTTTGATGCTGTTTCATTTAATGCTTATAACGGAGATGAAGTATGGGTAAGAATAACAAACTCAAATGGTTGTTTCAAAACATCAAAAGTAATTTTAATCGTTTCAGCTACAATAATTCCTCAAACGTATAGGTATACTATTAACGATGTTTGTGATGATTACATAAACGCAACTGATCCAGATGGAGATGGAATAGGATATTTTAATTTAACTGAAATTGAACCCGCATTAACCAATCTATTTCCTTCAGGACAATCGTATACATTTACCTACTATCTTAATCAAACTGATGCAGAAACGGAACAAAATTTTATAACAAACATAACTAATTTCAGAAATACGGTTGCCAACAATCAACTCATTTGGGTTCGAATTGAAAGTAACCTTTATGATTGTGCAGGATTAGGTCCGTTTTTAGAATTAATTGTTAATCCATTACCAGATATTAATTTAGGAGATGATTTTGTCATCTGTATTGATCCAGTGTCGGGATTGGGCTCACGAAGAATTAATGCTACTCCTACAACAACTGGTAATTACAGTTATGCTTGGATACCTACAAATCCTAGTGGTAATGTATCTTCTTTTAATGTAACTGCTGCAGGAACTTATGAAGTAACAGTTACAAATTTAGACACTTCGTGTACGTTTACAGATTCAGTAAACATAACATTATCATCAGAACCAGCAAGCATAATTGCAGAATTAATAACCCCTGCTTTCTCATCTGATTTAGCATCAATACAAGCCACAGCAATTGGAGGATTTGGAATCTATGAATATAGTTTAAACGGATTAGATTGGCAATCTAGTCCAATATTCAATAATTTATCCAATGGAAGTTACAACATTTATGTAAGAGATAATAAGGGATGTGGTTTGCTTTTGTCTAATACGATTCAAACCATAACATATATCAATTATTTCACACCAAATGGTGATGGTTACAATGATAGTTGGAATATCTATCTACCTATTGAATATGAAGCTGTAATAACAATTTATGATCGATACGGTAAATTATTGAAGCAGATTAGTCCAGAAACTTCAGGTTGGGACGGTATCTTTAATGGTGAACTAATGCCTTCAACAGACTATTGGTTTAAAGTAGAATATACTGAAGATAACACCAGAAAAGAATTCAAATCGCATTTTAGTTTAAAAAGATAATTGGCAATGGGAACAATAGAAACCATAATCAGCGAAAAAATAGCTACTTTACAGTTTTTTCATCCATCAAGTAATTCATTTCCTAGTACATTATTACAAAAATTAACCCATGAAATTAATTCTTTAAGCAAGAATGATAATGTATCAATAATTATTTTAAAGAGTCAGGGAACTGGAGCCTTTTGTGCTGGAGCTTCTTTTGATGAATTACTTTCGGTAAGTAATTATGAAGAAGGAAGCCTCTTTTTTTGTGGATTTGCAAATGTTATTAATGCAATGCGAAAGTGTCCAAAATTAATTATTGGAAGAGTTCATGGCAAAGCAGTAGGTGGAGGTGTTGGTTTAGCTGCGGCTTGCGATTATACATTTGCAAGCATGAAAAGTGAAATTAAACTTTCAGAAATAGCTATTGGTATTGGACCCTTTGTTATAGAACCAGCAGTATCAAGAAAAATTGGAAAAACGGCTATGTCCGAAATGACTTTAAACCCAACTACTTGGAAAACTTCAAAATGGGCACATGAAAAGGGACTTTTTTCAGAAATATTTGAATCTATTGACGAATTAGATGTAAGAGTTGAAGAATACACTAAAGAGCTTTCATCATACAATGAAGAAGCCTTATATGAAATGAAAAAAGTACTATGGGAAGGAACCGATAATTGGGACACTTTACTTTACGAAAGAGCCTCCATTTCAGGCAAATTAGTATTATCTGACTTCACAAAAAAAGCATTAGAAAAATTTAAAAAATGAGAAGTTTAATCCTCTTACTTCAACAAGTAAACGTTGAACAAAAAATAAAGTCAGCACCAAATGGTCAATATCAAATAGGTGTTTTAATAGGTTCATTTATACCCTTTATAGTCTTAGTGGGTATTGCTTATGCCTTATATTACAGAGCTAAAAAAAAAGATCAAAAATCTAAATAAGAAATTATGTCAAACATAAGAATTACAAAGCAATTTAACTTTGAAACAGGTCATGCGTTATACGGATATGATGGAAAATGCAAAAATGTTCATGGCCATAGTTACAAACTTTCAGTAACAGTAATTGGAAAACCAATAACTGACAAAACGAATGTTAAGTACGGGATGGTAATTGATTTTGGTGACTTAAAGAAAATTGTAAAAGAACAAATTGTAGATGTATTCGATCATGCCACAGTTTTTAATAAAAATACTCCTCATATTGAACTAGCACATGAATTAAAATCAAGAGGGCATGATGTTATATTGGTTGACTACCAACCAACAAGTGAAAATATGGTTATAGATTTTTCAAATAAAATTAAAAACCTTTTACCAGAAAATATTAATTTACATTCCCTTCGATTACAAGAGACCGAAACATCCTTTGCAGAATGGTATGCTTCAGACAATTAAACATAAAAAAAGTCCTCAAATTGAGGACTTTTCTTTTAAATATCTATTAGTTACTTCTTAACAATTAAGAATTCACTTCTTCTGTTTTGTGCGTGTTCTTCTTCTGTACATGATTTACAAGCTACTTTTGGTTCACTTTCTCCAAATCCTTGTCCTGAGATTCTTTCTTTTGCAATGCCTTTACTAATTAAGTATTGTACTGTTGCTTTCGCTCTTCGCTCTGATAAATTCATATTGTACTTATCACTTCCTCGGCTGTCGGTGTGCGATTTGGCAAAGATGACCATATTTGGATATTCATTCATTACCATTACCAACTTATTCAACTCTGCTGCTCCATCTGCTGTTATATTGCTTTTGTTGTACTCAAAGTATATTGGCTGTAATATCACTTCTTTCTCTGTAATGATTGGCATAATTGGAGTCAATAAGGCTTCTACAACAACTTGATTATTCTCTGCTTTTGCTACTTCAAATACTCCACTCTCATATCCTTGCTTTGAAACTTGTGCACTGTAAGCTGTATTACATAATACACCACTTAATGTTTCTCCATTAGAAGTTGTTGTTTGATTTGTAATTGTTGTTTGTTTTTCATCCACTAACATAACTGTAGCGCCTTCAATAACATTACCTGTTTTAGCATCTTTTACTCTAACTAATGCTTGTACATTACAAACTGGATCTGCTTTAAAGATATCGTCGTTACCGTCTCTATTACTCGAAAAGAAACCTACTTTCTTTGTCGTATTATAGGTGAATGCAAAGTCGTCTTTTGATGTGTTTACTGGTTCTCCTACATTGATTGCTTCTGTACCTTTGTTTAAATCCATCTTAAAGACGTCCAATCCACCAAAACCTGTTTTTCCGTTGGAAGAGAAAAACAAAATATTGTCTTCGGTTATAAATGGAAAACTCTCATTGGCTTCCGTATTTATTTTTGCACCTAAGTTTTCTGGTGTGCCATATTCGTCTCCGTTTACAGATACTTTCCAGATGTCCTCACCTCCAAAACCGCCAGTCATATTTGATGAAAAGTATAAGGTTTTTCCATCTTTGCTAATGCTTGGATTTCTTACATCATACGCTTTATTGTTAAATGGTAATGGTTTACCGTTTGTCCAATTGTCTCCTTGTTTTGTTGCTTTATATAGATATATCTTACCAAACTTAGCATTCTTTGGTTTGTCTTTTGTAAACTCCTTTTCATTAAAGCTCTCGCTGCCATAATACATTGTTGCACCATCGTTTGTGATACTCACTGGTCCATCGTGCCATTTGGTATTGATGTTATCTACCGCTACTGCATCGCTTATAGTACCATTTGCATTATACGTAGCTCTGTAGATATCCAAATAAGGCTCTTCGTTCCATCCGCTAGTTTTTCTCGAAGTATTTCGTGAACTTGAAAAATATACATTGTTATCATTGGTAAGTACAGCTCCAAAGTCTGTTTTATCACTACTTACATCTGATTTGGCAATATCATATAATTTGGTTTGTCCTTGTAGTTCTGGCAGATAATTTGGCTTACTTACAAATGCTTTAGCTCTTTGGTCATTAGGTGCCAATTGTGCAAACTGTTGCATTTGTTGATCAGCTTCCTTGAAGTTTCCTTCGGCTTTTAGCATTTGAGCGTATTTGTAATAAGTTTCCGCATCTTGCTTCTGTTCTACTACTTTAGCATACCATTTTACTGCTTCTTTGGTATTGAATACATTGTAATAACTCTCTGCTAATTGTTTGTAAACATAGTTATCGGCTTTACTGCCTTCTGCTAGTTTTAAATATTCTTTTGCAGCATCAACATATTCATATCTATTGAATAACTTATCTGCTGTTTTGGTATATTGGTTTTGTGCACTAAGCATTCCACTTACCATCACAAAACTTAATGTTACATATAATTTTCTCATTGTACTTTGGTCGCTTTAGGTTAGAAGAATCTTGGTGAACTTGATACTTTCTTTGGAAAATTCAAATCAAACAACAATATTAACTCGTGAGAAGATGGCGTTGTTACTTTCAAATCCGAAACGATATGATCATATGCGTAACCTATCTTAATTGATGGCGTTACTGCATAATTTATCATCGCTCCAAAACTATCTTCTAAACGATACGTTCCTCCTACCTCAAATTTCTGATTGAATAAAAAATTAGCCGATAAATCTAAAGATGTTGGTGCTCCAAAAGCCGATTTCATCATAAAAAATGGCTTGAACTTAACCGTATCATTAATATCAAAAACATACCCTCCTGTTAAAAAGTAATGCGATGTCTCTGAACCAAATTCTAACTCCTCACCTGTTCGTTGGATATCCAAATGTTTTGACTTTAACATATTAGGAACTGATAATCCTAAATAATACTTGTTCGTATAATAGAAAAATCCTGAACCTAAATTAAAATAGGTGTTGCTTATATCTTCACTAAAAGCTGGATCACTAGGCTGTGGTAACGTATGATTTATATCACTATACAACCCTACATTATGAAACGTTAATCCCACTTTTAATCCAAAGGCTAACTTGTGATCGCCTCCTAAATTTAATGTGTACGAAAAATCTCCATAGACATTGTTCTCCTCAACGGGTCCAATCTTGTCTGATATAAAACTAAGACCCATACCAACATTCTTTCCAACTGGAGCATGACCGAAAAATGTCCCCGTAGTAGGTGCATCCTCTATCTCAATCCACTGCTTTCGGTATAATAACCCCATCGATAAATTATCCTTACTTCCCGCATAAGCCGGATTCATAACACTCATATTATACATGTATTGTGTATAATGTGGGTCTTGTTGTGCTTGTAAGTCTACTATAGTAGAAAATACAACTAAAGCTACTAAATATAGTTTCTTCATTATTCTTATTTTTTATGGCTGCTACCAAAGTAACAGCCTTTTTTATTATTGCTGTCTATTAATATATACCCAACCTGTTTTAGCAGGTAAACCATTAAATTCAATTACATAATAGTATGTACCATCTGGTAATTCATTTCCGCTATCAGACTGTCCATACCATTCATTAGAATAATTTGATTTACTATAAACTTTAGTACCATATCTGTTAAATATCTCAACTTTGCTAACATCATAACCAGATAAATCCCATATATCATTATCTCCATCGTTATTAGGAGAAATACCATTTGGAATTAAACAAAATATATTGTTAATTGTTACAAAATCGCTTGTCATACAACCATTTAAAGTAACTTGAATTTCGTAAGTATCAGAACTTGTAACAACTATAGTAGAAGTTGAGCCTAATAAATCACCATTACTATTAAACCATTGATATGTTGCATTTAAAGTTTCTGATACATTTAATTCATAATTCACTCCATTACATCCATGAGTAATTGATACAGAAGGCGATACTAATTGTGCACCATTGCTAAAACTTGCTGATGCTAATGAAGTACATCCACCATTAGTTGCTGTTACTGTATAACTTGTTCCAACTGTCATGCCAGATATTACGCCTGCCGCTCCTACTGTTGGACCTACCGGTATAAATATGTATGTATTTGATGCACTATAATTTGTTATAGTTGAACTTCCATCTGATGAACAACTAGCTGCAACCGATACAATATTTGGTATTGCAGGTGTTGGTAATTGTGCGGCATTGCTAAAACTTGCTGATGCAATTGAAGTACAACTACCATTTGTTGCTGTCACCGTGTAACTTGTTCCAACTGTCATACCTGATATTACGCCTGCCGCCCCTACATTTGGTCCAGCTGGTATAAATGTATAGGTATTAGAAGCGCTATAATTTGATATAGTTGAACTTCCTGCAGCAGAACAACTAGCTGCAACCGATGTGATAGATGGTACTGCTGGTGTTGGTAATTGTGCAGCATTACTAAAACTTGCTGATGCTACTGAAGTACATCCGCCATTTGTTGCTGTTACTGTATAACTTGTACCAACTGTCATGCCTGATATTAAACCTGTTGCTCCTACTGTTGGGCCTACTGGTAAAAATGTATAGGCGCTAGATGCGTTATAATTTGATATAGTTGAACTTCCATCTGACGAACAATCTGCAGTAATTGATGCGATTGTTGGTGTTGATGGTGGTGGTAATTGTGCAGCATTACTAAAACTCGCTGATGCTAATGAAGTACATCCACTATTAGTTGCTGTTACCGTATAACTTGTTCCAACTGTCATGCCAGATATTATCCCTGCAACTCCTACTGTCGGACCTGCTGGTGTAAATGCATAGGTATTAGATGCACTATAATTGGATATAATTGAACTTCCATCTGATAAACAATCTGCAGCAATTGATGTGATTGTTGGCGTTTCAGTTGGCAGCGGTAAATTAATTGTGAATGTCAATGGACTAGAAGAACAACCTGTCATTAAATCTAATGCAACTAAGGAGTATGTTCCTGGAGCCACATTACTAAAATTAACACTAGATTGAGTTGAAGATGTAACACCATTACTTAATGTATACTCATAATTTGAAACATATAGAGTATAAATTCCAACATTAGAATAATCAGGTAAATTAGGTGCAGTATTTGTCCAATCGATTACTTGCCAATCAGCAGGATTCCAAGTCATAGTTGGTAGTACTGCATTAGTATTTCTTCTATAATTGTATCCAACTCCACCTGCTGGGGTAAAAACAACACCATTTACTCCCCAAATATCAACTTCAACATCAGTACTAGTTGTTAAAACAATACTATCATTGTTATTAACCCCAGCACAAGTAGTAAAAGTTAAGTCAGGAACAATACCCCCTTGATTAGGGCTATTACTTAATTTAACAACAACTACATCATTGTTAGCCAAAATACCACTTAATAATAAATTACAAGCAGGGGCTCCAGTTGTAGAAGTATAAATTTTCAATCTATAGTTTGCTAAATCTATTGGAGCACCTGTTCCGTTATAAATTTCAACATAAGTTAAAGAACCTGATTGAGCATCAGTTATCTCAGAAATGAATAAATTCGTTGGAATATTCAACTGATTATTAACAGGAGAAGTAACTGTGAATGCAGCTGTTTGATTTGAACAAACAGGGTTCTGAGTTATGTTTATAACTGGAACCGGAATAGAAGTTACAACAACTGTTCCTGTTTGACCATTGATAACATTACTACAAATCCCTAAATTTACACCCGTTAATGTTACTGTAACATTTGAAGTTGGTAAGTTCATCGATAATGTAACAGTTCCTAATGCACCAATAGTAATTGTTTCTGGTACACCACCATTTACATTGTAAGAAACTAAAGCATTAGGTGTCCCTGTAATAATGAATTCAGCATTACCTACTCCAAGACAAATATTAGTATCTACTACTGATAAAGTAGCCGTTGGTAAAGCATTTACTAAAACAGATGATGAATTACTAACAGGTATTGAACATGAAGTATTAAAAATATTAATTAATTGCATCACAACGTTTCCTGCAGCTGGTGTATTAATAGTGACTGTTGCCAATCCACTTGTATTTAATGTAGTTGTTTGAGGAACTCCTCCATTTATTGTATAAGTTACATTAAAATTTGGAGAACCTTCAATTGTAAATACAGCATTCGCTCCAACACAAATTTCAGTATTTGAAGTAACTTGAGTAATTGAAGGAGAGAAATTTGTAATGACAACTGGAGTTGGAACTAAAATAGTACAACCATTAATTAGGAAGCTGAAATTAGCATACGTTCCCGTATTTAAACCTGATAAAATGATTTGACCATTTGAATTAGCAATATAATTTATTGGGCCAACAACAACTGAATTATCAGTATATGTAACTGAATAAGTTGTTCCAGGAACAAATCCAGAGACTGTTATTGTTCCATTAGAGCTACCACATTGTTCATTTGTAGACGTAAAAATTGGCGATGCTTGAATTGTAAAATTCGCAATATAATTTACACCACCATTATTGACTAAAATTGTATCATCACAATCTGTAGTACTATTATTATCTCCAGTTAAATCAAAATATAATTCAACTACATAATTTCCTGGAGCTAATAAAGTTAAATCTAATGGCGATTCTGAATCACCTAATACTTCTTGCCATTTCTGATCTCCTGCATTACAAGTTCCTCCTGATGCAAAATTTCCTGCAACACAATTATCAAAAAATGGTAAATTTAAAATTGTAAAAGGACCTGGAGCAGTACTTGCTTGATAAATTCTATAATTTAATCTCGCACTACAAACATTTGAAGTAGGTGTTTTAAAAGATTTTAATTCAGCACCTCTAAGGATAAGATTCCCTGAGTTTTGAACATATGTTCCTAAATTACTATTTGGGAATATATTTCCACTAGCACCTATTAAATCTGTACCTACACCCGTTACATTATAGAAAGCTCCATCGGTAGCAGTGTTTGTACAGTTTTCAACCCATACTGCTGTTGCAAATGAATTAAAAGTACATGTCGCTATTATTTCAACATTCATTTCGAAAGTTGGTGAACATGGGAAAGTAGCAACTGTAGGAGTAAACACATATAAAAATGTTCCTGCAGTAGCGGTACTAATTTGCGTAACTGGATTTCCAGCTAAAGCCCATTGTCCTGTAACTCCGTTTAATGATGTAGTACTCAATGGAATATTTGCAGCACCTAAACAGATTGCACCAGGAGTAGAAAAAGTTGGTACAATTGTATCATTAAGTGTAACAACAATTTCATCATCTATAGTATTAATTCCACATGTAATTCTACATTTATATGTTCCTGATTGATATACCGTCAAAGTGCTTAGTGTTTCTCCAGGAATTAAAACACCATTAAAGAACCATTGATAAGCATCAGCAGTTGTATTAGTAGAAACTATTTGATAAGAATCAGCACAAAGTACTTGATTTGTACCTATGTTATTAGTACAAACAATATCACAATTCGTAGAACCAGCTCCAGTTCCGTTTAAATTTGTTTGCGTAAATGTAACTGTACCTGGTTGATTACTAAAGTTTGTAATTAACACAATATAAATATCATTAAGTTGAGCGTTATTGATAGTGAAATTTTCAACAGAAACAAAAGAATAACTACAAGACGCTATATTATTTGGTATAGTAGTATTTCCGTCAGGAAAATCATGCAAATCATTACATGATGCAGCAAATTCAGCTGGAGTAAAAGGTCCCCAAATAATATAATCTACATCTATGCCATTACCTGTTGCATTATTAGTTTGTGAAATTTGGAAATTTAAATTTCCAGTCTGACTTACTTGCATGAAATACCATGATGGATTTGGAGAAGTACTTAAACAACCTATTGAACCATAACTTGGAACACCTACTGAATTCGTGTAAACTAAACCAGTTTCTCCACAAAATGCAGATGCGTCAGAACAATCTACTGGAGTACCAACACACATAGTGAAAGTAGTATTTTGACCAGCAGTTCCTGTAAAAGTATATACTCTAATATAATAGGTTTGACCTGGAGTTAAATTTGTAGCTATACTACTATTATTATCACTACAGTACAATTGCGTTAACGCCCCACATGAACCAGAATATACAACATGATACAAATCTGTTGTGCTTCCTGCAACGTTTACAAGCGTAATATTATGTGTTCCTTCCGTAGCCGTAAATTGAAACCAAACATCATCATCGTCATTTCCAGCACATCCATTAGGATTAGGAGAAGGTGTTGCTCCTAAAACAGTACCTGTAACAGAATTAATACAAGCCGTTCCAATATTCACGGGAACATTTATTGCTGCTGCACATTCGTCATTTGAAATTAAAGTTGCAAAATTTTTAGGGCCTGCCCAAATACTTGAATCTGTTAGACTACATATAGCTCTAACATATACTTCAAAAGAAGTTGCAGATGGATATCCTGAAAAACTATATGATGGAGTACCTACTGTTGCAGTTGGTGTTGCTCCAATTGGCGGATATCCAGTTCCGGCAGGCTGAATAATAACTTCCCATTGTGTAGCACCTGCATTATCTGTCCATGTAACAGTTCCTGAATCAATTGTTATACCACTTACAACAATATTAGTAGGGGCTGGACAAGTTGGTGGTGTACATGAAGCTGGACCAGTATATAAAACTGTTCCTCTTGTACCAGTATTGAAAGGCTTATTATAAATTTGAACACCTAAAGGATCAATAATTGAAACACCTACTTCTCCTGGAAAAGTTCCTCCAGTATTCCAAAACAATTCAAAAGGTTGGTTACTACATAATGCTACCGTTACATTTACAGGACCTGCACCTGCAGTAAAAGTTCCTCCTATAGTTGCTATTGTTTGACCAAATTGTCTAATTGTCATTGTATTTCCATTCCAACCATCACCAAAGTCATCTGTCATTCTAAAAATAAAATCACATCGTTGAGAAGCTGCACACAATCCTGTGGTAAAAGTTCCTGATTCAGATAAAGGGCTTATATTGTCTTGACCACAAATAGCTCTTACATAAAAATCATAAGATGTAGCAGCAGTAAGACCAGTTAAGGTATAAGAATTATTTGTAGTAATCCCTGTAACAATTGTACCAGCACCTGTTCCAGGAGTAAAACCAACTGCCCCATATTCAACTTCCCATTGAGAGGCACCTGTTGGGTTGCTCCAACTTAAATTAACAGAAGTATCACCTATAGCTGAAACTAATAAATTAGCTGGCTGTAGACATTGTCTATCAACTTTAACCTTATCTAATATCCAACGATCTCCTAACCCACCTGTAACTTCATGAACAAAAGCAATATGCACATTTTGATTGGCATAGGCATCTAACAAAACGAAAAATTGTTGAAATCCTGTTTCGTTAATTTGTAACTCTGTGTACGTTGCTAAAGTAGTTGTAAATGAAGCGATATTCTGATCAGTAGTTGACAATAATACTTTATAAACACTACCTTGTTCTCCACCAGAAACTGATCGAGCAAAAAATCGCACTTGTCCATTTGCCGGCACTGTAACTTGCGGTGTAATCAACCAATCTTGTGCAAGACCAGGGATACTCCCTTCACGTGTTGACATAGCTGAGGCTACGCCAATAGTCCATTGATTAGGAAGTATTGTATTTCTACCCCATGATTGAACAGTTCCAATGCCGTTATCTGTTACCACCCAACCAGTAGGGGGAAAAGTCGCACTTTCAAATTCTTCGGACAATTGTCCAAAGGCAAAAAAAGTAAAAAACGACATGAAAAAAAGTAATAATTTTTTCATTGTTATTTTATAGTTATGGTTTGATTAATTATCCAAAGTTACATAATAAATTAACCTAAAAACTTAATATCGATAAAATGCATTTTTTATCGATAAAATGCATTTTTTACCATTATATAATTTATGTATATTTGTAAAATAAACAAATAATTTTGAAAATAAACTCAAAAATCTATTTTGCATCCGATCAACATTTTGGAGCTCCAACGCCAAAAATGAGTTTCCCTAGGGAACAAAAATTTATTAATTGGCTAGATGAAATAAAAAAAGATGCCGATGCAATTTTTCTTTTAGGTGATTTATTCGACTTTTGGTTTGAGTACAAAACTGTTGTCCCAAAGGGATTCATAAGGGTTTTGGGAAAATTGGCAGAAATTAAAGATTCTGGCATTCCAATCTATTTTTTTGTAGGAAATCATGACTTATGGATGAGCGATTATTTCCAAAAAGAACTAAACATTCCTGTTTATCATGATAATCAAGAATTCACATTTAATGGAAAAACATTTTTGATTGGTCACGGCGATGGAAAAGGCCCAGGCGATATGGGTTACAAACGCATGAAAAAAGTGTTTACCAATCCGTTTTCAAAATGGTTATTTCGTTGGTTGCATCCCGATATTGGTGTAAAATTGGCTCAATATTTATCCGTAAAAAACAAATTGATTTCTGGAGCCGAAGATGTAAAATATTTAGGCGAAGACAATGAATGGTTAGTACAATATTGCAAACGAAAGTTAGAAACAAAACTATACAATTTCTTTGTTTTTGGTCACCGTCATTTGCCTTTAGAAATTGAATTAACACCAAATTCAAAATACATTAATTTAGGCGATTGGATTGGCTACTTCACTTATGGGGTTTTTGATGGAGAAAAAATGGAATTGAAAGAATTCAAAAACTAAATTGTCCCCAAATCTTTTTCGATGTCCAATTCTCTGAATTTTGGTGAGGCTACAGCAGTAACGCCCACAATTCCTAATGTCATCATGCCTCCAAAAACTACGGCAGGAACTACTCCCATAATTTTGGATGCTAAACCACTTTCAAAAGCACCTAATTCATTAGACGAACCCACAAAAATCGAATTCACAGAAGACACACGTCCGCGCATATGGTCAGGAGTGTAAATTTGAAGAATAGTTTGTCGAATTACGACAGAAATTCCATCGGTAACGCCACTCAAAAATAAAGCTACAACGGATAACCAAAAGTTGGTCGATAATCCGAAAATGATAATACAAACCCCAAATCCGAAAACGGCTAACAACAAATTTTTACCTGCTTTTTGATGTAACGGAATAGAGGTAGCCACTAACATCGTAATCAACCCGCCAATAGCTGGTGCTGCTCTCAAAATTCCGAAACCTTCTGAACCCACTTTTAAAATATCTTGCGCAAAAATAGGCAATAAGGCTACCGCTCCTCCAAATAAAACAGCAAACATATCAAGCGAAATCGCATTCAAAATAGGTTTTGAATGAAATACAAACGACAATCCTTCTTTCAAACTTTTGAAAATCGGTTCGCCTATTTTTGGATTTAAAATAGGTTTTCTTTCAATTTGTGTCAGTACGATTAGAGCTATTACAACACAAAAAACCACAAAAACCAACGACCAAAACACGCCAACCCAACCAATTGCAAATCCTGCTAATGCCGGTCCGATTACTGCCGCAACTTGCCAAGTAGAACTGCTCCATGTCGCTGCGTTTGGTTGTTCTTTTTTAGGAATAATTAATCCCAATAAACTAAAAACAGACGGAATTAAAAAAGCACGAATGATGCCGCCCACAAAAACTAAAGCATAAATGCCGTAAAGAATTGTGTTTTGTGAATAAGAAGCTATAAAATTGGGATGCACCAACAAACATAGCAAAGCACTAATTGTTGCTAATCCTGAAAAACATTTAATCAACAAACCTCTCTTTTCGTTTTGATCTACAATGTGTCCAGCAAACAAAGCCATACTTATCGCCGGAATAATCTCCATTAACCCAATTAAACCTAGTGATAATGGATCTTTTGTCATGCGATACACTTCCCATTCAATCAACACAAATTGCATCGACCAAGCCAATACAATAAACAATCGCATGGCTAAAAACCAGCGAAATTCGGGAATTCGTAAGGAAGAAAAAGGGTCTTTTTTAGATTTTGATGCCACGAATGCACTCTAATTAATTTTTCAAAAAATATAAACTGAACACTCGATACTGAACACTAAACACTTTATCTAATATCGCGTAATTGCAGTTGCAAAGTTACAGTATCTTTCCATTCATTTTCTTCCAATGAAAAAATAGCATCAAATTTATTTTTATGAGAAACTACATCTAATTTATTTCCCAATCCAAAACCAATTGCTCCAAAATTTTCTGAATTACCTTGTTTTACAAATGCTTTTAAATGTTCGTTATCTGCACCTAACGTTTTAGCATAACCGGAATCCGTAAGTTCTTTTGCAAGAAATAGCGGTGTCATATTTTGAGGTCCGAAAGGTTCAAATTGCCTCAAAAGACGCATTAACTTTGGATTAAGTTCTGACAATTCGATTTCGGCATCGTATGAAATTTCAGGAATTAATAAATCGGGATGAATGGTTTCTTGGACTATTTTTTCGAAGGCATTTTTGAAATTTTCGTAGTTTTCTTCCAAAAGTGTCATTCCAGCCGCATACATGTGGCCACCGAATTGTTCCAAATGTTCCGCACAAGCTTCCAAGGCATTATATACGTCGAAATCTTTCACTGAACGGGCTGAAGCCGCTAATTTTTCTCCACTTTTTGTAAAAACAATGGTTGGACGATAATAATTTTCAACCAATCGTGAAGCCACAATTCCGATAACCCCTTTGTGCCAATTTTCTTGATATACAACCGTTGAAAATCGGTTTTGCTCGTTATTTTCTTCAATTTGGAGTAAAGCTTCTTTGGTAATTTGTTTGTCTAATTCTTTTCTATCGGAATTATGTTGCTCGATTTCGGAGGCAAATTGCTCCGCTTGTTCTAAATCATATTCGGTTAATAAAGCAACGGCTTCGTTTCCGTGTTTGATTCTTCCTGCAGCATTGATTCTTGGTGCTACGATAAAAACAACATCAGTAATTGTCAAGACTTTCTTCTTTACATTTTGAATCAAAGCCTTAATTCCTGGTCGCGGATTGGAATTAATGACTTCCAATCCAAATTTTGCCAATACCCGATTTTCACCCGTAATCGGAACAATATCTGCTGCAATTGCTGTTGCTACTAAATCTAAATACAATACTAAATCATCAATGGTTTGGTTTCTGTTTTCGGCTAAAGCCTGAATCAATTTAAACCCGACACCGCAGCCGCATAATTCATCATACGGATACGAACAATCTTCGCGTTTTGGATCTAAAACTGCAACCGCATCGGGTAAAATATCGCCTGGTCGGTGATGGTCGCAAATAATAAAATCGATGTTTTTTGCTTTGGCATAATTGACATGATCAATCGATTTAATACCACAATCCAATGCGATAATTAAGGAAATATCGTTGTCTTCGGCATAGTCAATTCCCATGTAAGAAATGCCGTAACCTTCTGCATATCTATCGGGAATATAGGTCGCCACATTCGGATAAAAACTACGTAAATAACTTGAGACTAAAGAAACAGCGGTTGTTCCATCGACATCATAATCACCGAAAACTAGGATGTTTTCATTATTAGCAATGGCTTTTTCAATTCGTACAACAGCTTTGTCCATATCTTTCATCAGATACGGATTATGCAAATCGGCTAAAGTGGGACGGAAAAAGGTTTTGGCTTGTTCGAAGGTTTCAATGCCTCGCTGAACTAATAATTTTGCGATGATTGCATCGACTTGAAGAGCACTTTGAATGGCTTGTACTTTTTCTGGATTTGGCTTAGATTTTGGATTCCAACGCATAGTTTAATTACGAATTAAAAATTATGAATTATTTTATTTTGGCTTATATACTTGAATGACAAAGGTATAAATATTTTTCAAACCTGACAGGTTTTCGAAACCTGTCAGGTTTAATTTTACTCGTTATGATAAAAAATTGCCACCTCAACTTTAGCAAATTGACGGAACATTTTCATCACACCACAATATTTTTCTACCGATAAATTCACGGCTTTTTCTAGCTTTTTCTCGTCTAAATTGTTACCGTAAAAATGGTAATCGACTTTTACTGTGTGATACGTTTTTGGATGTTCTTCAGTTAGTTCACCTGATGTTTCAATTTTAAAATCAGCAACTTCTAACTTCATTTTTTCTAGTAAAGAAGCGACGTCTAAACCGGTGCAACCCGCTAAAGCCGATAACATTAACGCTTTGGGACGCAAGCCTTTTCCTTCGCCTCCATTTTCAGGACCAGCATCAATTGAAATGATGTCGCCACTAGGATTCGTGGACTCAAATTGCATGTTAGCTTTCCAGGTGGTGGTTATGTTGTGTGTTTCCATTTTTCTAAATATAAAAAATTATAAAAGTGTCCTATAAAAAAATCAATAAAATCAACATATTTAGTAAAATAAAAAAATATGATTAATCTTAAATATTTGATTTTAAGTTGTTTATGTTTTTTCAATATGTCCTATTTTTTAAAAAAAACCAAAATTAAATTTGCAGAACAATTTTAAAAAAATGATTAGTACTTTTGAATCAATGATGATGATGAAAATGCTTAATGAACAATAACATGGAAAATAGCTTTAATATATTTCAACACTTTAATGGAAAATACTTTTACAAATCCATACGCTTGATTGTTTTTTGGGCAATCCTCCCTATAATACTAACTTCAATATTTTTGATTTTTCAAAATCCAGATTTATTTATAAAAATTATTAAGACAATTTTGCATTGATTTCTTTTCTGGTTGTGGCGGAATTACTTCAAACTCTTCCCACCTACAACCACAACAATCTCTCCTTTAGCGGGTTTTGCTTCGAAGTGTTTTAACACTTCTTCGGCAGTTCCTCTAACGGTTTCTTCGTGTAATTTGGATAATTCTCGGGAAACAGAAACAGGTCTGTCGGCTCCGAAATATTGTGCAAATTCGGCCAAGGTTTTGTTTAATTTGTGTGGTGAAACGTAGAAAATCATGGTGCGATATTCTTCTTGTAAAGCTAAAAATCGGGTTTGTCTTCCTTTTTTATCGGGTAAGAAGCCTTCGAATACGAATTTATCATTGGGTAAACCGCTATTTACCAATGCCGGCACAAAAGCAGTTGCGCCTGGTAAACATTCCACATCAATTCCGTTTTCCACACAAGCGCGTGTAAGCAAAAATCCTGGGTCGGAAATGGCTGGAGTACCTGCATCACTAATTAAAGCAATGGTTTCGCCAGCTTGTAATCGCTTCACCAAATTTTCAACGGTTTTGTGTTCGTTGTGCATGTGGTGGCTGTGCATGTGGGTAGCAATTTCGAAGTGTTTTAGCAATTTTCCGCTGGTACGCGTGTCTTCTGCTAAAATTAAATCGACTTCTTTAAGCACTTTAATCGCACGAAAAGTCATGTCTTCTAAATTGCCAATGGGCGTAGGAACTATGAATAACTTACCCATTTATGAAAACTTTTTCTCCACAACTTCCATGAAACGCGCTTCGAATTCTTCGCAGCCTTCCCAATTGTTATAATCTGGTTTTACGAAATCTAAAACAAACGATTTTGCTTCTTCAAAACTATCAAACGTATTCAATTGTGAAACGACGCGGTTAAAATCATCCGAACTTCCTCCAAATAATTTTTTCTCAAATCCAATTCTATCGTTCAAACCAAAAGAAATTGTTTTATTCAATCGATCGTTTAATGAGCTTATTTTTGGTTCATGGACTAGTTTTTCAATGGTAGCTTTTACTTCTACTTCTAATACTTTTGGTTCCGAAGTTTCGGAATCAGCAACAGGTTCTGGCTGAACCTCTTCTTTTACTTCTTGCACTGGTGGAGTTACTTCCGAAGTTTCGGAATCAAAAATAGTATCGTTTGCTTTTTCAACCTCAGCAGGAACGTCTTCTACTTTTACAAAATCTAATTCTTGGTAATCGTGTACTAATAAATCTTCAAACGAAATTTGTTTTGCTGGTTCTGCTGCTTTTGGTTCCGAAGCTACGGAATCAGCAATTGGCTCTTCTTCAATTATTTCTTCCTCAATTGGTTCTTCTTCCATTGGAGTCATCAAAACTTCTTCCTCCTCCTCATCATCTTCAACAACTAATTCTGCAATTACGACTTTTTCTTCCACAATAGGTTCAGCAACAACTTCTTCTACTGCTGGAGCAACATCTACGTGAACTGCCTCTGAAGTTTCAACAACTTTTTCCTGAATTGGCGCATTAAAAACTTCCGTAGGCATTCCTTCTAATTTTTCAACTAAAACTTCTTCCGAAATTTCGTTTTTAACCATTTCGAAATTCTCTTCATAAAAGCGTAAAATCGTCAATTGATCGTACAAATTTTTAGCTTCTTGCTGTAATTTAAGCGTTTCTGAATGGTTTTTTAACTTTAAAATTCGGTGGGCAATACTGATTAATTCAGCGGTTACTCTTTTCTTCATAACTTTATTAGATGGAATTGAATATATCGATAGTTTTTTAATAATTTTGTTTTGCTTACAAAGGTAGCAGAAAATAATTTTTAACGTACGAAAGATACAAAATGTTTCTCGAAAATACCGTAAATCAACAAGAACAATTTGGCTGGATTGAAGTAATTTGTGGCTCCATGTTTTCGGGTAAAACCGAAGAATTGATTCGCCGCTTAAAACGCGCTCAGTTTGCTAAACAAAAAGTAGAAATCTTTAAACCGGCTGTCGACACAAGATATGACGACGAAATGGTGGTTTCGCACAATAAAAATCAAATTCGTTCTACACCCGTTCCTGTTGCTGAAAACATTCGAATTTTAGCACAAGGTTGCGATGTCGTTGGTATTGACGAAGCCCAATTTTTCGATGAAGAAATTGTTGCCGTTTGTAATGATTTAGCCAACTCTGGAATTCGAGTGATTGTTGCCGGATTGGATATGGATTTTAAAGGAAACCCTTTTGGACCAATGCCTGCGCTTATGGCTACAGCCGAATATGTAACCAAAGTACACGCTGTTTGTACGCGCACGGGAAATTTGGCCCATTATAGTTTTAGAAAATCGAATGATGAAAAACTAGTCATGCTAGGCGAAACCGAAGAATATGAACCTTTGAGCCGTGCCGCATACTACAGAGCCATTCGCGAACATAAAGAAGAAAAAGAGTAATTTGAATCTCAATATCACCCATATTATTTCGTTTTGTAAAGGCGTTTTTCACGGAAATTCGACTGAGTTTACTGCAAGTCATATTTCCATAGACAGCCGTTCGTTGCAAAACGGAAGTAACACTTTGTTTTTCGCTATCAAAGGACAAAATCACGATGCACATTTGTATTTGGAAGAGTTGATTGCAAAAGGCGTTCGCTATTTTGTGGTTGAATATATTCCAGAGCATTTGTACGAAAAAGCGAATTTCATTATCGTTGAAAATTCGCTAAAAGCATTGCAAAAAACTGCGATTGGGTATCGAAAACAATTCGAGTTTCCATTTGTGGGAATTACCGGAAGCAACGGAAAAACCATAGTAAAAGAATGGTTGAATTTCTTGTTGAGTCCGAATCATTTGATTGTTCGAAATCCAAAAAGTTATAATTCGCAAGTCGGCGTACCCTTATCGATTTTAGCGATTGAAGGAAATTACGATTTCGGAATTTTCGAAGCTGGAATTTCGTTACCGAATGAAATGATGAATTTAGAACACATCATTCAACCGAAATACGGAATTTTAACAAATATTGGTTCTGTTCATGACGAAGGTTTTGCGAATCGCGAAGCCAAAATCAAAGAGAAAGTACAACTTTTTGAAAATTGTTCCGATATTTTACTAGAAAAGAATGCTGAAATTGAAGTTTTACTTCCAAAAAACAGCCAAAAACACACTTGGAGTTTTACCGATGTAAACGCCAATCTTTTTGTTTCGAAAAAAAATGAGAATGGAAAAACTGAATTAAGTTTTAAAAACGCAACCAAAACTTTTAGTATAACAATTCCATTTTCTGATGAAATTTCAATTGAAAATGTAATTACTTGTGTGAATTTCATGTTATTTTTAGGCGAAGAAATTACGTTTATACAACATCGAGTTGCGGAATTATATCCTGTAGAATTAAGACTTCAAGCCATAAAAGGCATCAATAATTGTTTGGTAATCGATGACAGTTATTCTGTGGATTATCAATCCTTGAAAATTGCGTTAGATTTCTTAGAACAACAAAAATTACACGATAAAAAAACAATTATTTTATCCGATATTTTTACGAGTGGTGGTGCTATTGAAACGCTTTACAATCAGGTAAAACAATTACTTTCGAAAAATAAAATCGAGCGCATTATAACCATTGGCGAAACCATTGGAAAACAATTGAACGATTTACCCAATGTGATTTCGTTTGCCACTACGCAAGAATTTTTACAACAATTCAATACGCAATCGTTTCAAAACGAAACCATCTTAGTGAAAGGCGCACGTGGTTTCAACTTTCATGAAATTGTGGTTTTGTTGGAAGAAAAAAATCACGAAACCATATTAGAAATTAATCTTGATGCGATTAGTTACAATCTGAATTTCTACAAATCCAAACTGAAGCACGACACCAAAATTATGGTGATGGTAAAAGCGTTTGGCTACGGAAATGGTGGTTATGAAATTGCGAAATTGCTCGAGCATCATAAAGTCGATTATTTAGGTGTTGCGTTTGCCGATGAAGGCATCGAATTACGAAAAGCCGGAATTACGACTCCAATTATGGTTTTAAATCCTGAAAACAATAGTTTTAGAGCCATGATTGCTTATAATTTAGAGCCTGAAATTTATTCGATTACGGGTTTACAAGCTTTTGTGAAAATTGCCCAACACCAAAATATTTCCCACTACCCGATTCATATTAAATTGGATACAGGAATGCATCGCTTAGGATTTGAACCGCATTTGATAGACGAATTGTGTTCGTTATTAAAAAATAACAATTTTATTAAAGTAAAAAGTGTGTTTTCGCATTTAGCCGCAAGTGATGATTTACAATTCGACGATTTTACAAAATTGCAATTTCAACGCTTTGATGCGATGTATTCGGAATTAGAGAACGTATTGCCTTCAAAACCGATTCGCCATATTTTAAACACTTCTGGAATTTTCAATTATTCGGAAAAACAGATGGAAATGGTGCGATTAGGCATTGGTTTGTATGGGATTGGAAATTCGGAACAAGAATTGAAAGTGTTGGAAAATGTGAGCACTTTAAAAACAATCATTTCTCAAATAAGAGAAGTTTCAGCCGAAGAAAGCATTGGTTACAGCCGAAGATTTCGAGTGACTCAAAAAATGAAAGTTGCTACGATTCCAATTGGCTATGCCGATGGCATTCGAAGAGCTTGGGGCAATGAAAAAGGATTTGTCATCATCAATAATCAAAAAGCGACCATCTTAGGTTCGATTTGTATGGACATGATGATGGTAGATGTTACGAATATTTCTTGCAAAACTGGAGATGAAGTGATTGTGTTTGGAAAAAACCCAAAAGTAACCGAAATAGCAAGTGTTATTGGCACGATTCCCTATGAAATTCTGACTGGGATTTCGCAACGTGTAAAGCGAATTTTCTATAAAAATTAACAAACTATTTTAAATTTTGTATTTTCGTTATACTAAAATTAAAACTAACTCTTAAAAAATAAAAAGTATGGGAATGATTTCAGAATTTAAAGATTTTATTGCTAAAGGTAATGCAATGGACTTAGCTGTAGGAGTAATTGTTGGT
Source organism: Flavobacteriia bacterium (assembly GCA_004293165.1). Lineage (GTDB taxonomy): Bacteria > Bacteroidota > Bacteroidia > Flavobacteriales > Flavobacteriaceae > Flavobacterium. The sequence continues at coordinate 205,661 of RDYL01000002.1, forward strand.
GCTTCGTTTGGAGCGATTGTAAACTCTTTGGTTTCGGATGTAATAACACCTGCCTTATTAAACCCTGCCTTAAAAGCAGCTCAAGTTGAAGATTTAGCCGGATTAAAAACCGATGGTGGTATTTTATATGGTAAATTTTTAGCAGCTGTTATTAGTTTCTTAGTTATTGCCTTTGTTATCTTTTTATTGGTAAAAGCAATGAACAGCATGAAGAAAAAACAGGAACCAGCTCCAGCGGCTCCAGCAGGACCAACACAAGAGCAATTGTTAGCTGAAATTAGAGATTTATTGAAAAAATAGTCAATACCGCTACATTATATATTCTAATTAAACCCCGATTCGTCGGGGTATTTTTTTGGCGGAAACAATTCACAAAAATTCATATTCATAATAAAATATTCTATAAATTTGAAAAATGAATGAGTATAATTTAAAAATGGAATATTTAGCAATCTCCCATGAAAACACATTGGAAGCTTGTAATAATTTTGTTAATTTTTATCTTGAAAAACCAAATACTAATTTAATCATAGATTTTAGTAATTGTGTTTTTTTATATCCTGATTATGCTCTACTTTTACTTTGCTCCATTAAGTATATTGAGAGCAAAGGACATGAAGTACATGGCAAAATCAAATTAGACAAATCAAAATCAATTTATCAATATTTACTGAAAATGGATTTTTTCAGAAATCTAAAAATTGATTTACCAAAAATTGAAGCAAATGAAAAAGATTATAGTTTTGTAGAGATTCAAACTTATAATTCTGAAAACCAAATAGACGTTCAAAACAGAATAATGAAAGTACTTCGAGAAAAAAGTGTAATTGATGATGATGTTTTTACTTGTCTTGATTATTGTTTAAATGAAGTGCTTGATAATATTCTAAACCATTCAAAAGAAAAGCAAGGTTGGGTTGTTGCTCAATATTTTGGAAATCTTAATCAAATCAGATTAATGGTTGCTGATCACGGCATAGGAATTTGTAAAGCACTTAATGAAAAATACAATTTCACAGAAGAAGAAGCATTACAAAATTGTATTGTAAGTGGTATCACTAACGGAAGAGGTCAAGGGCATGGTTTGTATGCGACTTCCTTATTTGCTTCTGAAAACAAAGGATGGCTAAGTATTATATCTGGAAATAAAAAACTTGATGTTAATGAATATGAATCTAAAGTAATAGATATTAAACATTGGCAAGGTACTTGTGTATATCTTAGAATAAACACTAATGTAGTTGTTGATTATAAATTATTTACTGATCGACATTATGACCAAAAAGAACATTTATTTGATATGCTATTTGGAGATAATGAATCTTAATTAGTTTAATAACATATTATTAAGTATATTTTATATAAATTTATATATCTTTGCACCATAAAAGAGCAGAAAATGTCACAAACAATTCAATTTAAAAAAATAGGCACTAGCTTAGGCACTCGCGATTTGGGAGCTAGAATTCGCGTATCTATACAAGAAGAGGTTGAAAAAAACGACAAAGTTTTTTTAGATTTTCAAGATGTAGATGTAATAACAAACTCTTTTGCTAACGAATGTTTTGGCAAATTAAGAGAAGCCATCTCAACTGAAACTTTTAGACAAAAAATCGCTTTTATAAACACGAATGATTTTATCCAAAGAGTAATTATTTCAGCTCTTTAGAATTTAAATAATAAATGAAAAGCAATCTTAACAGATTGCTTTTTTTATTCCTAAGAATCCTAATCGTTGTGCTATCTCTGCAAATGACACAAAAACTCCAAATAACTTCAATTTGATAAAATCCCGTTACAAATCAAAACTTTTGTTATATTTTCATCAATATTTGCTAAGTCGTTTGAATATTCTATATTTTTGCATCATTAAATAACACACATCAAAATGAAAGTAGCCATAGTTGGCGCTACCGGAATGGTAGGCGAAATAATGCTTCAAGTATTAGCAGAACGTAATTTTCCTGTAACCGAGTTAATTCCAGTTGCTTCTGAAAAATCAGTTGGGAAAGAAATCGAATGGAAAGGTAACACCTATAAAGTAGTAGGTTTACAAACCGCTGTAGATATGAAACCTGAGATTGCTTTGTTTTCGGCAGGTGGAGAAACTTCTTTAGAATGGGCTCCAAAATTTGCTGCTGCAGGAACAACCGTAATCGATAATTCTTCTGCTTGGCGAATGGATGCTACTAAGAAATTAGTCGTTCCTGAAATCAATGCTTCCATTTTAACTAAAGAAGACAAAATTATTGCGAATCCAAACTGTTCTACGATTCAAATGGTAATGGCTCTAGCGCCTTTACATGCTAAATATGACATCAAACGTATTGTAGTTTCTACTTACCAATCCATTACGGGAACAGGAGTAAAAGCCGTGCGTCAGTTAGAAAATGAATATGCAGGAATTGAAGGTGAAATGGCATACAAATATCCAATTCACCGAAATGCCATTCCTCAATGTGATAGTTTTGAAGAAAACGGTTACACCAAAGAAGAAATGAAATTGGTGCGCGAAACACAAAAAATCTTAAACGACAACACCATTGCCGTAACAGCAACTGCCATTCGTATTCCAGTCGTTGGCGGACATAGTGAAGCTGTAAACATCCAATTTGAGAATGATTTTGATGTGAACGAAGTTCGTCAAATTTTACAAAATACACCTGGTGTAACAGTTCAAGATAATTTAGATAACTATACCTATCCAATGCCAATTTATGCACAAGGAAAAGATGATGTTTTTGTAGGTAGAATTAGAAGAGACGAAAGCCAAGCTAACACCTTAAATATGTGGATTGTGGCTGATAACTTGAGAAAAGGTGCTGCTACGAATACCGTTCAAATTGCGGAATATTTGGTTGCAAATAATCTAGTATAATTTTAGCCCCGGATTACACAGATTTACACGGATTAAATCCTTTTGAATCCTTTAATCCGTGGCAAAAACAAATAACCACGAACTAGCGAATAAGTCATCAAAACTTAAAAATTCGTTAATTCGTGGTTTGTTTTTTTGCTTTACTTTAAAAGCAGTATCTTTGTGGTTGTGAAAAAGAAAATACTTTATACAAACATTGGCTTGATGCTCGCAGTACTATTTGCTGTGTGCTACCAATCGGTGCATACTTTTTCGCACGAACACCATCTGAAAACAGAATGTTGTGATGATTCGCATCATTTGACTTTAAAAACTTCTGAAAAAACAGTTAGCGAAAGTGAAGATTGTCCTGTTTGTGACTTCAAATTCGTGGCTTTTCTTTCACCAGAAGTTTTACATTTTAATTTTATTCCTTCGTTTTACGAAATTCCCTATCAATTTAATAGTAATGAAACTAGCATTACGTTTGAAGGAAATTCGTTCTACCTTCGTGGTCCACCAGCTTTAGTTTAAAAATATATTACGACATCATTATCAAAAATAATGATACGTTGTTGTTTCATTTAAACTAAAAGAAATGCGATTCATATCGATATTATTTTTCTTTTTGGTTGGCTTTTTCGGATACGCTCAAGTTACAATTACAGGTGTTATTTCGGATGAAAATGGCTTACCACTAAGAGATGCTCACGTACACATTGCTAATAAAACTACTTCTACGGATGTTAATGGAAGTTATGTTTTATCAGACATTCCAAAAGGAAAACAGAAACTCTATATTTCGTTTATAGGTTATCATGCTATTGCTGAAACTATCGAAATTTCAACCGATTTAACTATCAATCGTCAATTGAAATTAGATGTTACCAAATTAGAGGATATTACTATTCAACAACTTTCGAATTCAAAAAGCGAAAGTAGTAACGAACAAGTTTTGAAAAGCGCTACTATTGAAAAATTTAGCAATCAAACCTTGGGTGAAGCCTTGAAAGAAGTTTCTGGTGTTTCCATTTTAAAAACTGGAAGTACTATTGTTAAACCTGTAATTAATGGTTTACATAGTAGTCGTGTACCTATCATCAACAATAATGTTCGATTAGAAGACCAACATTGGGGAACGGAACACGCACCTAATTTTGACATCAATGCAGCTGGAAAAATCACGGTAATTAAAGGCGCTTCTGCTTTGCAATATGGTGGTGATGCGATTGGCGGAATTGTTGTCATCGAACCTGAAGTGATTAAAAAAGATACTTTAGTTGGAAAAACAATTCTCAACTTAGCTTCTAATGGAATGGGCGGAAGCTTGAGTTCAAGTCTTCAAAAAGGCAATCGCTATGGTTGGAGTTGGAATGCTTTAGGAACTTTCAAATATTTAGGAGATAGAGAAACGCCTGATTATGTGTTGTCAAATTCGGGAAATCGCGAACAAAATTTTTCAGGAGGCATTCGTTTTACCAAAGAAAAGTATAATTTCAATGCGATGTATAGTTTTTACAATGCACAAATTGGCATCATTAAAGCTTCGCATATTGGAAATGTAAACGATTTATACAATTCCATCAACAACCAACAACCAAGTGTTATTGAACCTTTTAGTTATTCGATTGATGCACCAAAACAAGAAGTACAACACCATTTAGCTAAAATAAATTTCCAAAGATGGCTTAGTGAAAACACTTCAATAGATTTGCAATATGCTTTTCAATTCAACAATCGTTTAGAATTTGATGTTCGAAGAACGAGTACTACAACTAAAAAAGCTGCTTTAGATTTACAATTAGCAACCCACACTTTTTTAGCCGATTATAAAACGGTTATTGGAAATTGGCGATTGAAATCGGGATTGAATTTGGGCTATCAAAATAATTTTGCCAATCCAGAAACAGGTGTTCGTCCACTAATTCCAAGTTATGAAAAATTGGATGCTGGCTTGTACGGAATTGCCGTTTATAAATTCGACAATGCAACTTCGTTAGAATCGGGAATTCGTTATGATTTTTCGACTATCGAAGCGACCAAATATTATTTAAAATCAAGATGGATTGAACGTGGCTATGATGCTGAATTTTCTCATTTTATTGTGGGTGACGAAGGTAATCAATGGCTTACAAAACCTACTTTTGATTATCATAATTTTACAGCAAACATCGGATTTAAAAAGCAATTGCATCATGAAATGGAATGGCTAGTGAATGTAAGTTTGGCTTCGCGAAATCCAAATCCGTCCGAATTATTTAGCGATGGATTACATCATTCAACTGGTCAAATTGAATTAGGTGATTTACGATTAGAAAAAGAGCAAGCATACAAATTCAACACCACTTTTAAAAAAGATTGGAAATCGTTTCAAGTGCAAGTTAATCCGTTTGTAAATCGAATTTCGAATTTCATATATTTGCAACCTATTGGATTTGAAACTACCATTCGTGGCGCTTTTCCAGTTTGGGAATTCAAACAAACAGAAGCTTTGTTAACTGGTTTCGATGTTAATACCAAATGGACTATCTCTAATCATTTTTCGCACGAATTAGGATTAGCCTATGTAAATGGACAAAATCTAAGTACTGATGAGTATTTAATAGACATGCCACCATTTGTAATCAATAACAAAATTCAATATAAAAACGAATCTTGGTTCAATTTAGTTGCCGAATTAAAAAGCGAACTAGTTTTCAGACAAAACTATTTCCCAAATTATAACTTTGAAACGAATATCATTGTGAATAATGCATTAACCCCTGTTTTGGTTGACATTAGTTCCCCTCCAAAAGGTTACCATTTATTACATTTTTACAGCGAAATGACTTTTAAAATCAATAAAAAAAATAGTTTAATTACCTCTTTTAGTGTTCAAAATATAATGAATACAACGTATCGAGATTACCTAAATCGTCAACGTTTTTTTGTAGACGAAATGGGTAGAAATATTCAAATTCAATTAAAATTTAATTATTAAAACACAATTTAAAATTATGAAAAACTTAAAACTTATAGCATTATTAGTAATTCCTACATTATTTTCAACTTCTTGCTCAAACGATGACTCAGCAGTAAACGAAGAAGAAGTTATTACAACTGTTAGAGTTACACTTGTAGGTGGCGGTCAAACAATTATTTTAGAATCTAAAGATTTAGATGGTGATGGACCAAATGATCCAGTTTTAACTCCAATTGGAGGAGGTGCTTTAGTAGCAGGAACTACTTACACAGGTTCGACAGAATTTTTAAATGAATTAGAAAGTCCAGCAGAAGATATTACAATAGAAGTACATGAAGAAGGTGTTGACCACCAAATATTTTATTTTTTAGGATCCTCAATAGGAACTATAACATATGATGCAGAAGACATTGACTCCAACGGAAACCCTATTGGATTGAACTTTACGCTAGTTGCTGGAACTTCTGGCTCAACAGGAACATTAACTGTTACTTTAAGACATTTGCCAAACAAAACGGCTCCAGGTGTTAGTGAAGGAAGTATTACAAATGCAGATGGAAACACAGATGCAGAAGTTTACTTTCCAATTACAGTAAACTAAACAAATTACTATAAGATAAAAAAACGACTGAAATTTCAGTCGTTTTTGTTTTTTAACAAATCTTTAAATTCAATTTGAATATCTTTGTTCTCATCAATAAATAATTTATGAAAAAAACAATAACAATATCGGCTATTGTTTGTACACTTTTTATGAACGCACAAACAAAAATCAATTATCCTGAAACAAAAAAAATCGAACAAGTTGACTCGTATTTTGACGTAAAAATTAACGATCCATATCGTTGGCTAGAAGACGACAGAAGCGCTGAAACCGAAGCATGGGTAAAAGCTCAAAATGTAGTTACTTATGGATATTTAGAGCAAATTCCATACAGAAATAAGCTAAAAACCAGAATGGAACAATTATGGAATTATGAAAAAATTTCAGCTCCATTTAAAGAAGGTGACTATACGTATTACTACAAAAATAACGGTCTTCAAAATCAATCCGTTTTATACCGAAAAGATAAAGCAGGAAAAGAAGAAATCTTTTTAGATCCAAATACGTTTTCAAAAGATGGAACCACTTCATTAGGTGGGTTAAATTTCAGTAAAGACGGAAGTTTAGTTGCTTATGCCATTTCAGAAGGCGGAAGTGATTGGAGAAAAGTAATTGTAATGGAAGCTAAAACCAAAAAAATCATTGGCGATACCATTGTGGATGTGAAGTTTAGCGGGGTTTCTTGGTACAAAAACGAAGGTTTCTATTATTCAAGCTACGACAAACCGGTGGGAAGTGAATTATCAGCAAAAACGGACCAACATAAATTATACTATCACAAATTAAACACATCGCAAAAAACGGATAAATTGGTTTTTGGTGGTGATATCAAAAGAAGATATGTAGGTGGTGGCGTTTCTGAAGATGAAAAATACTTATTTATTACTGCAGCAAATTCAACTTCAGGAAACGAGTTGTACTATTTAGATTTATCGAAACCAAATAGTAAAATTGTAACGTTAATTGATACTTACGAAAACGACAATGATGTTTTAGATAATAAAGGTTCTAAAATTTATTTAGTTACCAATTATAAAGCGCCAAACAAACGTGTGGTAACTTTTGATTTATCTAATCCAGCTAAAGAAAATTGGAAAGATTGCATTGCTGAAACCGAAAATGTATTGTCGCCAAACACGGGTAGTGGTTTCATTTTTGCAAGTTACATGAAAGATGCTGTTTCGTTTATTAAACAATATGATTACAACGGAAAATTAGTACGTGATATTCAATTGCCAGGTATTGGAACTGCTAACGGTTTTGGCGGAAAAGAAAAAGAAACCACCTTGTATTTTTCGTTCACCAATTATGTAACCCCAGGAACTACCTATACATTCGACCCTAAAACCGGAAAATCAGCAATTTATCAAAAACCAAAAGTTGATTTTAATTCGGCAGATTACGAGTCAAAACAAGTGTTTTATACTTCAAAAGACGGTACAAAAGTTCCGATGATTATCACCTATAAAAAAGGAACAAAATTAAACGGACAAAATCCAACAATTTTATATGGTTATGGCGGATTTAATGTAAGTTTAACGCCTGCTTTTAGTATTTCCAATGCCGTTTGGTTAGAAAATGGAGGAGTTTACGCTGTTGCGAATTTACGCGGTGGTGGTGAATATGGTAAAAAATGGCACGATGCAGGAACACAATTAAAAAAACAAAACGTTTTTGATGATTTCATTGCTGCAGCCGAATATTTGATTAATGAAAAATACACCTCATCTGATTATTTAGCGATAAAAGGAGGTTCAAATGGAGGTTTGTTAGTAGGAGCAGTTATGACACAGCGTCCAGATTTAGTAAAAGTGGCATTACCAGCAGTTGGTGTTTTAGACATGTTGCGTTACCACACATTTACAGCAGGAGCAGGTTGGGCTTACGATTACGGAACTTCTGAACAAAGTAAGGAAATGTTTGAATACATCAAAGGATATTCACCAGTTCACAATGTAAAAGCAGGTGTAAAATATCCAGCTACCATGGTAACAACTGGAGATCATGATGACCGAGTAGTTCCTGCACACAGTTTCAAATTTGCAGCAGAATTGCAAGCAAAACAAGCGGGTGACAATCCAGTTTTAATTCGAATTGATGTAAATGCGGGTCACGGAGCTGGAAAATCTGTAGCCGCTACCATTCAAGAAAATGTGGACATGCAAGTTTTCACCCTTTACAATATGGGTGTTAAAGAGTTAAAATAATTTAAATATATATTCAAAAAATCCCGCAAGCTTTTAAAGTTTGCGGGATTTTACATTTTTGTTATCGTTTAAAATCTATTATCACCATCTAACATTCTACCTAATCCACCTAAAAGGCTTCCTTCTTCTCTTCCACTTCCACCTGCTTTTGGTGCCGATGCTATAATTCTATCTGCTAAACGGGTAAATGGCAACGATTGAATGTAAACTGTTCCTGGGCCTCGAAGTGTTGCAAAAAAAACACCTTCACCTCCAAAAAACGTATTTTTGATACCTCCCACGAATTCAATATCATAATCTACATCTTTAGTAAAACCAACTAAACAACCTGTATCTACAAGAAGTAATTCTCCAGATTGTAATTCTTTTTTAGCTAAAGTTCCACCTGAATGTACGAAAGCCATTCCATCTCCTTCTATTTTTTGCATAATGAAACCTTCGCCACCAAACAAGCCTGTTCCCAATTTTTTAGTAAATTCGATTCCAACGGAAACGCCTTTTGCAGCGCACAAAAAAGAGTCTTTTTGACAAATAAATTTTCCGCCAAATTGCTGTAAATCAATTGGAACAATTTTTCCAGGATAAGGTGATGCAAAAGAAACTTTCCTTTTTCCAAAATCTTGATTTTGATAAGCGGTCATAAACAAACTTTCGCCCGTTAAAACTCTTTTTCCAGCAGAAAGTAATTTCCCAAAAATGCCTTGTTGTTGGTCTTGACTACCATCACCAAAAATAGTTTCCATTTTGATGCCATTTTCCATCATCATAAAACTACCTGCTTCGGCCACTACAACCTCTTGCGGATCTAATTCAATTTCTACATATTGCATCTCTTCACCATAAATATGGTAATCTATTTCGTGTGCTTTCATAATTTTAGTTTTATAAATATGTCGCTCACAAAAAACAAAAGTTACTGAAAATTGAAAATTATTTCAGGGTATATTTTCTAATTAGACAATTGAACAGTTTGTAACCTAATCCTCTTCGAAGAAATTTCATCAAATTCGCGTCAAAACCAATCGTATATCTTCTAAATTCTTTATTGGGATTTTCTGCGATTTTGTATAATTTATTAATAATTAACGGCGTTAGGGTTGTGTTTTTATTTGATTTTTTTTGAAGTAAATCAGTTACTTTATTCATCAAATCATTATATGACTTTACAGAAGTAGTAGAGCATTTAGTGACATTTTTTTGAAAAGAAGTGGGTGCATTTCCAAATTGAACAGTACAAACTTTTATATTTAAATCATACAATTCGTATGCCATGCATTCTGAAAAACTTTCAACCGCTTGCTTTGTGGAATGATAAAAACTTCCTAAAGGTAGATTAACCAACCCCGCAATAGAAGATATATTAATAAAAAGTCCGCTTTTTTGTACTCTAAAAACAGGAATAAAAGCTCTACAAACCTTAACAACTCCCAACCAATTTATATTTATAATAGCATCTATTTTTTTATCTTCTGAGAGTTCTACAAAACTTCTATAACCAACACCCGCATTATTAATAATTACATCGATTTTTGGATTTTCAAGAATAATTTTTTGCTTAGCAGATTCTATACTTTCAGAACAAGCTACATCTAATTCATAGCATTTAATATTGGAATGAAATTTTAAACTTTCTGCTTCATCAAGAGATAACATCGTAGCAATTACATTCCAACCTTTATCTGCAAAAAAAAGTGCTGTTTGCTTTCCAATTCCACCAGCTGCTCCAGTGATTAATACTGTTTTTTTCAATATTTTAATTTTACATAACTAATTTCTCTACTAATTTTCGCCTTTCTTCTATTGATGTAGGAAGAAGAATTGGATGCTTTATACCTTCTTGGACTCGGTAATATGGCTGCTATTCCTGCTGCTTCATAACGAGTTAAACTAGAAGCATCTTTTCTGTACCAATGTTTTGCTGCTGCTTCTGCTCCATAAACGCCATCACCCATTTCAATACTATTCAAATAAACTTCCATGATGCGTTTTTTACCCCAAATTAGTTCAATTAAAACAGTATAATAAGCTTCTAAACCTTTTCGAACATAACTTCTGCCTTGCCAAAGAAAAACATTTTTTGCCGTTTGTTGTGAAATGGTACTTCCGCCTTTTAAACGTTTCCCTTTTTGATTATTCTGGAAAGCTTTTTGCATAGCTTCAAAATCGAAACCAGAATGTTCTAAAAAACGACCATCTTCGCTAGCAATAACTGCTTTTTGAAGATTCAATGAAATTTCTTCTATTGGCACCCAGTCGTGACTGCAAACCATGTCTTTTCCTTCTTCATTGTGTTCTAAAGCTCTCATTCCCATAAGTGGTGTAAATGGAACTGGAACAAATTTCAATAGCAAAACAACGAAAAAACTAATAATATTAAACCATAAAAAAAGCAACCAAAAGAAACGTACTATCTTTTGACCTGTAGTTCTTTTTTTTGTAGGTGACTTTTTACTTGAAGTGATTTTTTTTGCCATTCTATATTAAATCTGCTAATTCTTGTCCGACTAAACTGCCTATGGCAACACCCATTCCTCCCATACGTACTCCACAATAGACATTATTTGAAAGTTGTTCTACGATTGGTTTTTTATGTGTTCCCACACCCATTGTACCGCTCCATCGGTGTTCAATTTCAAACTTTTGATGGGGTAAAATTACTGTTTTTAACAACTCTTCCAAACGATTTTGAATCAATTCTGTTGTATCGTGCGAAGTTGTGGTTTCGCCTGCAAAATCTAAGTTTCTTCCACCACCAAAAAGAATTCTATCATTGATATTTCTAAAATAAAAATAACCTTTATCTAAGTGAAAAGTGCCTCTAATATCTAAATTCGGAATTGGTTTTGTAATTAACACTTGGGCTCTTGCGGGTTGCACTTGATTGTTAGTTAATTGCGAAGCAAAACCATTTGTCGTGAACAATAATTTATTTGTTTTAAAGGTGATTCCGTTGGTTACAACCTCAACTGCATCATTTACTTCTTCAAAATTTGTTACGGTTTGACTGTTTAAAATCAGAATATCGTTTTGATGTGCTTTTTTTAGTAAAGCCTGCATCATATTTCCTGTATCGATTTGTGCTTCAAACGGATTGAAAATCAAGTTTTCAAAAATGCCTCCAAAATTAAATCGATCTACTTCTTTAGAGAAAACATCCGATTTAAAAAGCGGTTTTATGATGTCGTTGATAAAAGAAATCTTCTGAATACATTCGTTATAATACGATTCATCTTCTTTTAAAAACAGCTCGTAACCACCGTAAGGCTTTAGATCAATTATAGAATCACCGAGATTTTTTCGAAGCAATTGCAAACCTGCATATCGTTTTTGAATGAGTTGAATTACTTCTTCTTCGGTATGGGTTTTTAAATCGTCTATGATTTCGGAAATACTTCCAAAACAAGCAAAACCAGCATTTTTTGTACTTGCCCCTTGTGGCAAAATTCCTTTTTCAAGAATTAAAATTTTAGCAGCGGGAAATCGTTCGCGCAGTGCTAATGCAGTATGTAAACCAACAATTCCACTACCTACGATAGTAAAATCAACATTTGAAAACCAATTTTTTAATTCCCAATAACTAAGTTGCATGAATACCTGATTAAAAAAGTAAATGTAATAATTTGTTTTTAGTTATACACTAAATCTCGTTATTTGCGTTATGATATTTAAAATCGAAAAAATGAGAATTTATTTACTTTTAACAACATTGTTTTTTACACAACTTTTTTCAGCACAAAATGTGACTAAAAAAATTACGCTTATTTTTAAAAAAAGTAATTATCATTTTGAAGAAACCTCCGGATTTAAAAGAATGAATGCATTAGTTAATTATTCAGAATTTAACTCGTACAAGGAAACTTATCTGTCGCCAAATAATAAAGAGAAAAACGATACAATAGAATTGAATATTGAATCGGACAAGATTTTTTTAATCCACAATTGGAAAGAATTGAACAAAAGTTCACGAGTTATTTTGTACACCAATGACCTGGTTGAAATTGATTATGAGAATGGTTATCCTAATTTCAAAATAGTAAACCGCGAAGTAAAACCGTTTGATTTGAATTTAGAACAGCAATTAAATCTTAGTTTTCCGATTGATAATTATGTCTTTTTTCAAAACAACAAAAGAAGTAGAAATTCAAAAGAAGAAAAGGAATATAAAACGGAATTAGCAAACTTTATCCAGAATTCTAAAATAGCATTGGATGAACTTTTAAATTCGGATAAAATTTCAAAAGAAACGTATGATTCTCAATTGAATTATATCACATTTTACTCCTTAAACACAGATTCAAAAACAAATTTCTCTGATTATCAAAATAACCTTAAAAATGAAGCACTAATTTGGATAAAATCGTATCGCTTTTTCTTAGAATTATATGTGAAAAATGAATTTAAAATCAAGAAATACGAAAAAGAAATTAAAGATTTTGAACTAAAAACTGCTAACAACAAAACAAAAACCAAAGATATTAGCATGCAATATGAAGATAACGAAAATAGTTTCCTTCAAATTGAAAAATCGGACTTGCTTTCTGCTAAAGCGAAAGAATATTTATTGTATGTCTACTTAAATAGAATTGCAAAAACAGATTCGCAAAAGCTATCTACATACATTGCAATCTTTAAAAAATATTCGAACGATGACAAATTGATAGAAGGTTTTGAAAGTGCTTTTTTAGTCAATGTAGAAGCGTTAAAACAAAATACTTCTGAAGTCATTTTGTATGATGAGAACAAAAAAGCAACCAGCTTATCGGCGATTATTGAAGCTAATAAAGGAAAAGTAATCTATATTGATTTTTGGGCTAGTTGGTGTGCGCCATGTAGAGCTGCGCTTCCAGCTTCAAGAAAATTACATGATGAATATAAAAATGTTGTTTTTTTATATTTGTCTACCGATTCTAATTTTGAAGCATGGAAAAAAGCAAATCAATTTGAGAAATTAACAGAGAACAGTTATTTCATCATCAATCCAAAAACTTCTGAATACTTAAAAAAACTGGCTATTGATTTTATTCCAAGATATGTATTATTAGATACGAAGGGAGAAATATCAAATCCAAAAGCACCTTCACCTGATTCTGATAAAATTAAGCAAGAGCTGAACTCCTTGTTACAAATTAAATAATTAATTCGTAGGCTTTTTTCTTGCTTTAATCGCTTTCATTATCAATGGAAACGAGGTTACAGCAATTAAGATTAAAATTATGGTTTCTATATGTTTCTTTAAATCAATTCCTAATTCTTCATTAAACAATCCATATAAATAATGCCCCGCAAAAACCAATAGGAACGACCATAATAGCGAACTTAACACGTTATAGAACATAAATTTGCTTTTTGGCATGTGCACAATTCCGGCAATAATGGGCACAAATGTTCTAACGATAGGTAAAAAACGAGCAAATATGATAGCTTTTCCACCGTGTTTTTCAAAAAATGCTTGTGACTCGTATAAATATTTCTTTTTGAAAAAGAAACTATCTTCTTTATTGTATAAAAATTGACCGCTTTTTGCACCAAACCAATAGCCGAAAACATTTCCTAACGTAGCTGCTGAAGCAATTAATAAAGCTAAAATAGTAACATTCGACAAATCACTTGGAATCATGAAAAAGGTTTCTACTAACTCACGGCTGTAAATTCCCGAAAGAAATAACAAACTATCACCTGGTAAAAAGAATCCAGCAAACAAACCAGTTTCTGCAAAAACAATAAACAAAACCATATAAATTCCAACAGGAATTCCACCGATTTCCATTGTAATATAGAATTCTGGATTAAAAAGTTTGGTCCAATGAAAATTATCCATGTTGTTCTTCTGATTTAGCTTCCCATTTATCAATTGCGGCAGTTGACAATGCGTTTCCTAAAACATTCGTCATACTTCTTGCCATATCACAAAAATGGTCAATTGGTAAAATTAATGCAATTCCTTCAGGCGGAATACCAAACATCGCACAGGTTGCCACAACTACAATTAATGAAGCTCTTGGCACACCTGCCACACCTTTACTCGTTAACATTAACACCAATAGCATCGTTAATTGTTCACCCAAAGACATATCGATTCCGTATACTTGTGCAATGAAAATACTGGCAAAAGTCATGTACATCATACTACCGTCTAAGTTAAAAGAATAACCAAGCGGCAAAGTGAAAGAAACTATTTTAGGCTGACAACCAAAACGTTCTAATTCTTCTACCATTTTTGGAAATACAGCCTCACTACTAGTGGTTGAAAAAGCGATTAATAATGGACTCTTAATTCGTTCCAACAATACAAATAAACGTTTTCCTAATATCAAATAACCCACCGTAAGTAATATCCCCCAAAGCACTAAAATCCCTACAAAAAAGGCTCCTAAGTATTTAGCATATAAGGTAAAAACTTCAAATCCGTGTTTGGCAATAGCACTTGCTACCGCACCTAAAACACCTAATGGCGCTGTCCACATGATATAGGTCACCATTTTTAAAATCACGTGCGACACAGTGTCTAATAATTTTAAAACTGGCTTTGCTTCTTTCTTACTAAAAGCTGCTAATGCCACACCAAACAAAATGGAAAAAATTACAATTTGTAAAATTTCATTAGTAGCCAATGCTTCAAATAAACTTTTTGGAATCACGTGTTTTACAAACTCTTCTAACGAAAATCCTTTGGAATTTTCTAACAATTCGGAAGCACTTGAGGTATCTTCTAATTTAATTGTTGTGCCTTTCCCTGGCGCAAAAAAGTTTACCAAAACCATTCCCAACAACAATGAGATTAAAGATGCGGAAATAAACCAAGCCATTGCTTTTCCTCCTACTCTTCCTACCATTTTCATGTCGCCCATTTTTGCAATTCCAACCACTAAAGTTGAAAAAACCAATGGAGCAATAATCATTTGCACTAATCGGATAAATATGGTACCCAATAGCTTGATGTTTTTAGAAAAAACGTCTATTGAATCAGGCATCTGATAATGCACAATTCCGCCAAGAATAATTCCAATAATAAGCGAAACAATGATTAATATAAATAGTTTATTATTCTTCACGGTACTATATATTTTAGTTTGTGAAAATAGGTATATTTTTTTAAAAAAGAACTACATTTAGCATCGTTTTAAATTTAATCAGTATGAAAAAATACATTTTTCTCGTTTTCAGCATGATAACCATGAGTACATTAGCACAACAAAACCTAACTCCAGAAACCTTATGGCAATTAGGTAGAGTAACTCCATTAGGAATTTCAAAGGATGGAAAACTATTAGTTTATAAAGTGGGAACACCTTCTGTGGAAGAAAATAAAATCAATTCAAAATATTACTCTGTGCCAGTTGGTGGAGGGAATGCAACTTTATTAGAAAAAATTGACGGCTTAATTGCTGATAAAAGTGTTTCGCCAAATGGTCAAGAATACATCAGTGTTGAACAAGTAAAAGTTGAGAAAGTATTGGGTTCAGATTTGTATCCTAAATTATCAAAAACTACTGCACAAATCTACACAGGTTTAGATTATCGTCATTGGGACACTTGGAATGACGGCACACATAACCATTTATTTGTGGGATTACTTGCTAAAGAAAATGAAAAAGTTTTAGCTCCGATTGACATTATGCCAAACGAACCTTATGATTCCCCTCAAAAACCTTTTGGTGGTGATGAAGATTATGTTTGGTCACCAGATGGAACAAAAATCATCTACGTTTGTAAAAAGAAAGCGGGAACTGCTTATGCAACAAGCACCAATACCGATTTATACGAATACGATTTAGCTACAAAAACCACAAAAAATCTTACCGAAAGTAATTTAGGTTACGATACCCATCCAACTTTTTCTCCAAAAGGCGATTTATCTTGGTTACAAATGAAACGCGATGGTTTTGAAGCCGATAAAAATGATATTATCGTTCGTCATAGAGGATTAGATATTAATTTAACTGTTGGTTGGGATGGAACAGTAGATAGTTTTACTTGGAGTAACGATGGGAAAAAAGTATACTTCATTGCGCCAATCAAAGGGACAAAACAACTTTTTGAAGTCAATTTTCCTGGTTTAACAAAAATTGTGGTTCGTGTAACACAATTAACAGATGGTGATTTTGATGTGAATGCCGTTGTTGGTTTTTCAGGAACTTCAGTTTTAGTAACTAGAAACGATATGAATCGTGCTCCAGAAGTTTATTCGTATGATTTAGTTAAGAAAACTTGGAAACAAATTACCAAAGTTAATGATGAAGCTTATGCTAAAATCAGTGCTAGTAAAACAGAAAAACGTTGGGTTACGACAACCGATGGTAAAAAAATGTTGGTTTGGGTAATTTTACCACCAAACTTTGATAAAACTAAAAAATATCCAGCACTTTTATACTGCCAAGGTGGACCACAAAGTGCGTTGACACAATCGTATTCATTCCGTTGGAATTTCCAATTAATGGCTTCGCAAGGTTATATTATTGTAGCACCCAACCGAAGAGGAATGCCAGGACACGGAACCGCTTGGAACGAACAAATTTCAGGAGATTGGGGCGGACAAGTAATGGATGATTACTTAGCTGCCATTGATGATGTTGCCAAAGAATCGTACGTAGACAAAACGCGTTTAGGTGCTGTGGGTGCTAGTTACGGGGGTTATTCTGTATTTCAATTAGCTGGAATTCACAAAAATCGTTTCAAAACCTTCATTTCGCACTGTGGAATTTTCAATACAGAAAGCATGTATGGAACTACGGAGGAAGTTTTCTTTACGAATTGGGATTCAGGTGGCGCTTATTGGGAAAAAGATAATGCAACAGCGCAAAAAACGTATAACGAATTCAATCCAATTAAGTTAATCAACAACTGGAATACTCCGATTTTAATTATTCAAGGCGGAAAAGATTACCGTGTGCCAATTGGACAAGGACAAGAAGCCTTTCAAGCGGCTCAATTAAAAGGAATTAAAAGTAAATTCTTGTTGTTCCCAGATGAAAACCATTGGGTATTAAAACCACAAAATGCATTGGTTTGGCAAAAAGAATTTTTTGGTTGGTTGAAAGAAACGCTGTAAAAAGTTCAAGGACAAGTTCAAAAAACAAATTAAAGCTGAAATAAAAAATTGAGTATAAAAAAAGCGATTTCAATTGAAATCGCTTTTTTAGTTTTTATTCTTGAGGGTCTTTCATTACAAAAGATTCCATAAATTTTGTAGTGTAATTTCCAGCCACATAATCTGGTTCGTCCATTAATTGTCTGTGGAATGGAATGGTAGTTTTGATTCCTTCGATTACGAACTCATCTAAAGCACGCTTCATTTTATTGATAGCCTCTTCTCTTGATTGTGCTGTTGTAATCAACTTAGCAATCATCGAGTCATAATTTGGCGGAATTGTATATCCTGCATAAACGTGAGTATCTAAACGTACTCCGTGTCCTCCTGGCGCATGTAAAACCGTAATTTTACCTGGTGAGGGGCGGAAATCGTTATATGGATCTTCTGCATTTATACGACATTCTATTGAGTGTAATTGTGGGTAGTAGTTTTTACCTGAAATAGGCACGCCGGCTGCCACCATTATTTGCTCACGAATTAAGTCATAATCAACCACTTGCTCTGTAATTGGATGTTCTACTTGGATACGCGTATTCATTTCCATGAAGTAGAAGTTTCTGTGTTTGTCAACCAAGAATTCAACCGTTCCAGCTCCTTCGTATTTAATATATTCTGCTGCTTTAACTGCTGCAATACCCATTGCTTCACGTAATTCATCAGTCATAAAAGGTGACGGAGTTTCCTCAGTTAACTTTTGGTGACGACGTTGTACCGAGCAATCTCTTTCTGAAAGGTGACATGCTTTTCCGTAAGAATCTCCAACTACTTGAATTTCGATATGACGTGGTTCTTCGATTAATTTTTCTAAGTACATGCCATCATTACCAAAAGCCGCAGCCGACTCTTGACGAGCACCTTCCCAAGCTTTTAATAAATCTTCTTTTTTCCAAACAGCACGCATTCCTTTTCCACCACCACCAGCAGTTGCTTTAAGCATAACTGGATAACCAAATTCATCGGCTAATTTTTCGGCTTCTTCATACGAATCTAAAATACCAACTGAACCTGGCACACATGGAACACCTGCTTCAATCATAGTTGATTTTGCTGATGCTTTGTCTCCCATACGATCAATCATTTCTGGAGAAGCTCCAATGAATTTAATACCGTGTTCTTGACAAATTTTAGAAAACTTAGCGTTTTCAGATAAGAATCCATATCCTGGGTGAATAGCATCTGCGTTTGTAATTTCTGCAGCCGCTATAATATTTGACATTTTTAAGTAGGATAAATTACTTGGAGGTGGTCCAATACAAACCGCTTCGTCAGCAAATTTTACGTGCAAACTATCTGCGTCTGCTGTAGAATATACTGCAACTGTTTTGATGCCCATTTCTCTACAAGTTCTAATTACACGAAGTGCAATTTCCCCTCTATTGGCAATTAATATTTTTTTAAACATGTTTTTTTAATTAGATAATTAGACAATGGGTCAATTAGACAATTATAAAGATAGACGTTCTACCTTCTTGTCATCCTGAGCTACGTCGAAGGGCTAACTTCTAACTTATTATGATGGATCAACTAAGAATAATGGTTGATCAAATTCAACTGGAGAAGAATCATCTACTAAAATTTTCACGATTTTTCCTGAAACTTCTGATTCGATTTCGTTGAATAATTTCATTGCTTCAATTACACAAAGAACATCTCCTTTTCCAATAGTTGTACCTACTTCTACAAACATTGGTTTGTCTGGTGCTGGTTTTCTATAGAAAGTTCCAATAATAGGCGATTTAACAGTAATGTATTTAGCATTATCATCAGAAGCTGGTGCAGCAATTGCATCAGAAACTACTGGCGGAGCTACTACTTGCGGAGCTGCCATTTGTGGCGCAGCTTGCATTGGCATTTGTTGCACATAAGTTGTAGTGCTCTCTGTACCTTCTGTTGTAGTTTTTATGGTGATTTTAAAATCGTCCATTTCTAATTTTACTTCTGTAGCGCCCGATTTGGCTACAAATTTGATTAGGTTTTGAATCTCTCTAATATCCATAATATTTGATTTAGTTTAGTTTGTTTTTATTTTGTGTAAGCCCATTTTAAATAAATAGCACCCCATGTGAATCCACCACCAAAAGCAGCAAAGATAAGGTTATCCCCTTTTTTTAACTGGTTTTCAAAATCGGATAATAATAAAGGAAGGGTTGCCGAAGTGGTATTTCCGTATTTTTGAATGTTAATCAAGACTTTAGATTCGTCTAATTCCATTCGGTTTGCAGTAGCATCGATAATTCTTCTATTTGCCTGATGTGCTACTAACCAGTTCACATCATCATGAGATAAGTTATTACGTTGCATAATTTTCTCACTCACATCAGCCATACCAGAAACGGCGTATTTGAATACTGTTTTTCCGTCTTGAAAAACAAAATGTTGCTTATTTTTTAAAGTTTCTTCTGAAGGAGGTAAAATAGAACCCCCTGCTTCAATTTTTAAGAATTCTCTTCCGATTCCATCACTTTTTAGAATTTCATCTTGAAGACCTAATCCATCTGTATTTGGTTCAAACAATACAGCTCCTGCTCCATCACCAAAAATGATACAAGTAGCTCTGTCCGTGTAATCAATAATAGATGACATTTTATCGGCACCAATTAATAAAACCTTTTTATATTTTCCAGAGGCGATATAAGCTGAGGCTGTCGACATGCCGAAAAGAAAGCTTGAACATGCCGCTTGTAAATCATATGCAAAAGCATTTGTTGCGCCAATTTCTGTTGCCACATAAACTCCTGTAGAGGCTACAGGCATATCTGGTGTTGCGGTTGCCATAATCACTAAATCAATTTCTTTAGGATCTAAATTGGCTTTTTCTAATAAGTTTTGAGCGGCTTTAATTGCCATATAAGAAGTACCTTGCCCTTCTTCTTTCAACAATCTTCTTTCTTTAATTCCGGTACGACTGGTAATCCATTCGTCATTAGTATCTACTAATGTTTCCAATACTTGATTCGACAGAACAAAGTCGGGAACATAAGAACCTACTGCCGTAATTGCTGCTGTTATTTTATTCATCTTCGATTAATTTTTCTTTCTGAAATTTTAAGGTTCAAAAAGTGGTGGAAATTACAAAAAAAATTTCAAACGAATCCTATTCACTTTTATAAATTATAGCGTGAATGGGTACTTAACAAAAAAACTCTCACAATGTGAGAGTTTTCTCTATTTTTTTCTTGATGCAATTAAGCTACTGCTTCATTTTTATCAATTACAACTTGACCTCTGTAATACATTTTCCCTTCATGCCAGTAAGCTCTGTGGTATAAATGTGCTTCACCAGTTACTGGACATGTAGCGATTTGAGCTACTGTCGCTTTGTAATGTGTTCTTCTTTTATCTCTTCTTGTAGACGACTGTCTTCTCTTAGGATGTGCCATTGTTCTATTTTATTTATCCGTTAATAGTTTTTTTAAATTCTCCCATCTAGGGTCAATATCATTATTTTGTTCTTCTTTTTGTTCTTTAGGAGAAAGCGATTCCAATTTATCAATTACATCTGTTAAAGAACCATCTTTAATTCCAGGATGTACTCTTCGTAAAGGAACTGACAATACAATTGATTCATAAATGTATTGCGCCACATTTACTTGAAATTCGCCATGTGGTAATATGAGCAACTCCTCATTATCATTATTAAAGGCATCTCCAAACTTTACTAAAAGTTTCAATTTTCCTTTAATTGGCAAATCAAACTCTTCTCCAGACACATCGCAAGGTACATTTACAGTTCCTTTGTGCTTAAAGTCGAGTTCAAGCATAGTGCTTTTCTTCTCTAAAACAATATTTACTTTGACTGAAACGGCATTAAATTCGTCATAATCAAAGTTCTTAAAGAACGTATTATCTATTTGATAATCAAACTGATGCTTCCCTATTTTTAATCCCACAAAAGGAATCAAATATTCTTTTAAATTGTTCATAACAACAGTTTTACCTTTTTAAAAGGTGTGCAAAGATATAAAATATTTATAAATTCAAACTAGTTGTAAACATTTTTTTGTTTATAACTGCTTTTCTTTTGTTTTTAAAGGGTTTTTAATAAGCTCTTGATAGTCATTTCTTTTGTTATAAATATCAATTGCTAAATAAACCGCCTCCTTAAAGGACTCGTGATTAGCCACTCCTTTTCCTGCAATTTCATAGGCTGTGCCATGATCAGGCGAAGTTCTAATTTTATTTAAACCTGCCGTGTAATTTACTCCATTACCAAATGATAAGGTTTTAAAAGGGATTAATCCTTGGTCATGATACGTTGCAATTACTGCATCGTATTTCTCATATTGTGCCGAACCGAAAAATCCATCCGCTGGAAAAGGTCCGAAAACCATATTTCCTGCTTCAAATAATTTTTTCAAAGCAGGCTTGATTATTTTTTCTTCTTCTTGACCTATAACACCATTATCTCCTGAATGTGGATTCAATCCTAAAACAGCTACTTTAGGTTTTTCAATTTCAAAATCTTCTTTTAACGTTTGAATAATCGTTTTGATTTTACTTGAAATTAATTTTTCATTCAAATGTTTTGCTACTTCATTTACTGGGACGTGGTCTGTTAACAAACCGACACGTAAATCATCATGCACCATTAACATTAAAGCATCGCCTTCCAATTCTTTATCCAAATAATCGGTATGACCAGGAAATTTAAATTCTTCTGATTGAATATTATACTTATTAATAGGTGCTGTTACCAAAACATCTACAAAACCTTCTTTTAATGCTTTAGTAGCTGCAACAAAAGATTTTATAGCGTAACTTCCCACCACATCATCATTTTTACCGAATTCCAAATTAACCCCTTCGCGCCAAACATTTAAAACATTAATTTTACCTACAACAAGCTGTTCTAATTTATCTATGCCGTGAATAGCTGCATCTAATTTTAATTCTTTCTTTAAAAAAGATACAATTTTTACATTCGCAAAAATTACAGGCGTACATAATTCTAACATTCGAGTATCTTCAAATGTTTTTAAAATAACCTCGCTTCCAATACCATTTAAATCTCCAATTGAAATTCCAACAATTATATTTTCTGCTTTTTTAACCATGACAAATGTGATTTATTGCTTACTTTTGATGTGCAAATTTAGTAAAATTAAATCAGTTATGTTTACCGGAATTATAGAAACGCTCGGAATTATAAAAGAAATCGAAAAAGATCAGGAAAACCTGCACTTAACGATAGAATCTGAAATTACTCACGAATTAAAAATTGACCAAAGTGTAGCACATAATGGAATTTGTTTAACCGTTATAAAAATTGAAAACAAAAACTACACAGTTACAGCTATTAAAGAAACTATTGATAAAACTTCTATTGGATCATGGAAAGTTAACGATGTTCTAAATTTAGAACGCGCTATGAAACTTGGCGACAGACTTGACGGACACATTGTTCAAGGACACGTAGATCAAACTGGAACGTGCACTAATATTAAAGAAGCAAACGGAAGTTGGGTTTTTACATTTGAATACGATGCCTCATTAAACAATATTACCATTGAAAAAGGTTCAATTACAGTAAACGGAACAAGCTTAACAGTAGTAAACTCTGGATTAAACACTTTTAGTGTAGCCATTATTCCTTACACATTTGACCACACTAATTTTAACACCTTTAAAGTTGGCACAAAAGTAAATTTAGAATTTGATGTAATTGGAAAATACGTAAGTCGATTGAATGAATTGAGAAAATAAGAAAACACTCTTATAAAGAGCCTTTTCTTATAAATATATATTTTTTAGATAGATAATACCCAGAAACTAATGCCAAAACAAATAGTATAAATAAGTCTCCATCAATTGACATTCCTGGTGGAGGTGGAGGTCCAGACGGTGGGGGTGGCTCTATTGGATCTGCAGCTAAGAGACTATTACAACTTAAAAGAAATACTAAAACATTTATAACTTTATTCATTATTATCATTATTAGGTCAAACTAAGGAAAATATGTATAATAACTATTATATAAAATGTAAGAAATTACAACTACACAAAAAGTATAATTTGTATTAACTTAATTTTAGCAGGCAGTATTCTTCTTTAAAAAATGTGGTCCCACCTGGGCTCGAACCAGGGACCACCTGATTATGAGTCAGGTGCTCTAACCAACTGAGCTATAGGACCAGTATTGTGTTGCAATATTAAGACTATTTTTTATTGCAAGCAAATCTTTTTTTAACTTTATCTCATTTCTTGGCAAAGCTCAATCAACACACCATTTGTACTCTTTGGATGAAGAAATGCAACTAACTTATTATCAGCGCCTTTTTTAGGAGTTTCATTCAAAACCACAAAACCTTCATTCTTTAACCGATCAATTTCTGCTAAAATATCTTGCACATCAAATGCAATATGATGAATTCCTTCTCCTTTTTTTTCTAAAAATTTAGCAATTGAGCTATTCGAATTGGTAGCTTCTAACAATTCTATTTTATTTGGCCCATTCATGAAAAAAGAAGTTTTAACCCCTTCGCTTTCTACTTCTTCTTGTTTATAAGGAGGTGTTCCAAACAACTTTTCAAACAAAACATTAGACAATTCCAAACTATTCACAGCAATTCCAATATGTTCAATCTTTCTCATGTATTTTTATTAATTTAAAGACGAACAAAGTTAACAAAAATCAAACAACGTTTAAGCAATCAAACTTACATATACTTATAAAAGAATACGCCTTGATGAAATTTTATGTATTTTTGCATCATGGAAACAAATAGACAAAAAAAAATAGGAGCACTTTTACAAAATGACTTAGTTTCAATTTTGCAGGGCGAAATTCGAAAAAACAATATTAATAACTTACTAATTTCAGTTTCAAAAGTAAATGTAACTTCTGATTTATCTATTGCTAAAGTGCATTTAAGCATATTTCCTACTGAAAAGGCTCCTGAAATTTTAGAGGCCGTTAAAAGTAACGCTCCTCTTATAAAGCACGATTTGGCGCAACGTGTAAAAAATCAATTACGCAAAGTTCCAAATCTAATTTTCTATATTGACGACAGTTTAGATTATATCGAAAAAATTGATAAAGCCCTAACCGGCGAAGAAAATCCTATTGAAAATCCAGATTTATTAGAGAAAAGAAAGAAATCGTAATTTGAACCTTTCCTATTACATAGCAAAACGTTACGCTGTAAGTTTCAGCAAAAACAAAGCAATCAATATAATTACAGGGATTGCTTCCGTTGGAATTATAGCAAGTACTATGGCTCTTTTTGTTTTCTTATCTGTATTTAGCGGATTGAAAGAATTTAGTCTAAATTTCGCAAATGCTTCTGATCCAGACTTACGAGTTGAAACTTCCGCTGGAAAAACTTTTTTTTTAAATCCTATCGAAGAAGAACAACTTAAAAAAAGCCATTACATAAATTCTTACAGCAAAATTATTGAAGAACGCGTATACTTTATGTATGACAGCAAAGAACTCTTTGCTTATATTAAAGGAATTGACAATCGATTCATCCAAGTCACTAATTTTAATAAAAACTTATATGCCGGAGAATGGCTTGAAGCCAATTCAGAAAATGTAGTTGTAGGTGCAGATATTAGTAGAAAATTAGGCTTGGGTTTATTTGATTATAACAATGGCTTAGAGGCTTTTGCACCAAAACCCGGAAAAGGTGATATTGAAAATCCGAACGAAGCTTTCAACAAAGCATTATTGTTTCCATCTGGGATATATTCAATTAACGAAGAATTAGACAGCAAATATGTGTTTTGTTCTATTGAAGTTGCGCAACATTTTTTAGGCCTAAAAGACAACGAAATAACTAATCTTGAAATCAAATTAAAGCCAAACGCAGACGAAACTAAAGCTCGAGCTGAACTTGCTCAAATTTTAGGAAAATCAATTAAAATAAAAAACAGAGCCCAACTTAATGATTCGCTGTATAAAATGCTCCAATCTGAAAATTTATTCATTTATTTATTCAGCACATTAGTTGTTATCCTAACATTATTTTGTCTTGCAGGAGCTATTGTAATGATCATCATTGATAAAAGAGATAATTTAAAAACATTATACAATATTGGCGTAACACAAACTTCTATTCGGACCATATTCTTTACCCAAGGAATTATAATAACCTCATTTGGATTAGTACTTGGATTAGTACTTGCCATCGGTATTATTTTACTACAACAACATTTTTCTTTTATTATGATTACTCCAACAATGCCTTATCCAGTTCTTTTTGAATGGAAAAACATAGCAATTGTTGTAACAACCATTATAATACTCGGCTTTATCTCATCTTGGATTGCTTCGGGTACAGTGAATAAAAAATTGTTTAAATAAACATTATTCTTTAGGCAAAGGAGCTCCTACTGCAACATCACAACGATGACCTTCTTGTCCGTGCGGTGGATTCATTCCTGGAAGAGTAGTTGTTCCTACTATAGTTGCAGTCCCATTTTTTGAATTCACATTCATTACAGGTTTATCTTCTGATTTTTTATTAACCACATTGGTTGTTGTTTGCGGTTGTTTGTTGGCAATTGGTTTTGAGTTCAATGGCGCTCCAACAGGAATTTCGCATTTGTGACCTGGTTGCCCGTGCGGAGGATTCATTCCTGGGCTAGTTTGTGCTGGACTTGGCGTTGATGGCTGGGCGGTTTGCTGCATAGTTTGCTGTTGTGCTTGAACTTGATTTCCAACACGCTGCTTCAACCACGCTTCACCAGAAAAAGGTTGTGTTTTCTGCTGTGATGCTTCTACTGGTTTTACTTCTTCGTCTTTTTTACAAGATATAAACAAAATCGAAACTAAAATAGTTGCCAAAAGTAATTGCTTTTTCATCTTATTATTTTTTTATAGTTCTCAAAGATAAAACTTTATATTTTGTTTTTGAAATGTTGTATTTAAATTTCTAGAAATTCAAAAAATAAAGTCACCATTATCACCTTGAAAGCTAGTAAAAAACGAATTAAATAATACTAACTCAAATTTATTTTATTTTTTCGTTGGTTAGTTCTATTGTTGTAAAAAAATAATTACAATCTTTAGGATACTTATTAAAATTGTTATTCCAAATGTGAGCTCATGAAATTTCTAATGTAAAACACTTCTCTTTTAATACTCTCTTTATCATTTTTTAAGAAAAAGAACGAATATATTTTTCTATCTTTTGTTAAAATATTTAAATAATAAATCTTAACAATAAGAAAATTAATGAATTTGATATTGATTTTATCTATATCATTTAGATTAAAAATACTCAATTTGCGAAATCTAACTATCTCAATTGTTTTATTCTCTTTAAAAATAATTTTCATTTTATATAATAGATTCTAGATTAAACTTAATTTACAACTTAATTGTATTAATAAATATTTAGTATTTATTTCAAAAGTAAACCTAAAAAAAAGGAAAATAAAATTTAGCATTAAAATTTAGAAAAAACGATATATATTTTAAAAAAATAGTAACCTTTTTAATATTGTATTACATAGTAAAAAATTGACGAATTAATTTTTTATAGTACATTCGCAATTATAAACTTACATAAAGAAATGGTTCATGTTTACACAAATTCTAATCTTTTTCTCATTATTCGTAGGTATTCTAGGATTTTTTGTCGTTTTTTTATTATTTTTTTCCTACAAATCAAATAAAATTGTCAATGGTTATCTTGCTGTTATTTTTTTTATGGCATCATTACGTTCGATTTTTAGTGTCATAGAAAATTATATCTTATTACCATTTTTAACCCTAAATTTATCTGCTTTATATTCTCTCTCATTAATAGCTGCCCCTTGTGTATATCTATACTTGATATCTTTAATAAAAGACATTAAAGTTTTTCAACCTAAAAATTTGCTCCATTTCATTTTTCCAATTGTATTGTTTTCTTATTTTGTATTTCTACATCATAGAATAGTCTTATATCATAACATATTTGAAATTGGATTGGAGTTGTGTGTAATATTATATATTGCTATTTATTTCTTTAAAATTTTAAAGATATATTTTAAAATCTTAAAGAAAAATAATAAAGAATTAATTAGCCCTAAGCATTATCAAATAATAAAAAACTGGTTAAACTTTATTTTTATAATTATTATTCTAATTTTTATTAGACTTTTAATTGTACTATGCTTCGAAGTTTGTGCTGGGGAAAAATTTTCAGGACAAACAATTTCAATAACTCAAAGTTTTTTATTATTGTTGGTTTTTTTGAAAATTCTAATGAGTCCCGAAATTCTTTTTGGATATCCAAAATTAATTAAACAAATAGCTGGTTTAAATAATGAAATTAAAATAAATGATTTTATCTGGGAACCAACCATTCTAAATATATCAAACAAGCAAGAGTTTAAATTACAAACTAAAATAGCAAATAAAACAAATTCATATATAATTGCAATTGACAATTTTGTTGCAAAAGAAACTCCTTTTAGAGATTCAAATTATTCAATTAATGATTTATCTAATAGTTTAAATATCCCTTCAAGTCATTTAGCGTATATTTTTAAATACCACTGTAAGTTGTCGTTCGTTGAGTACAAAAATTACTGCAAAATTAATGATTCTTTACATCTAATAAGCAATAATTTTTTAGCGTCAAAAACATTTGATGCATTGGCATACAAAGTGGGGTTTAAGTCTTATAATTCTTTTTTTATCTATTTTAAAAAGCAGACTAACTATTCCCCTAAAGATTACTTATCAAACCAATACAAAAATTTAAACTAAACTGGTATAAATAAAACCTAAATCAAAGTATATGTATTCAATACCTATGCCGTGATATGAATTATGATACTAATCAGAAAAATAGATTTTAAATCTATTCTATATTTCGTTTGCCTGATTAATCTAGATTCAAAAATTGTATTGGAAATTAAAAATAAAAATCCTTAATTAACTTGTTTAAAGCTGATTAAGGATTTTAAAGTACCCGGAGTGGGAATCGAACCCACACACCTAAGTACACGAGTTTGAGTCGTGCGCGTCTACCAATTCCGCCATCCGGGCAATGGAAAAATGATGGTTAAATCATTAAGTGGGTGCAAATGTAAAAAATATTTCTGCAATTCATAAAAAAATAGTTAAAAATATCCTTTCAGAGTTCGATTTTATTTCTAAATTTGCACCTCGTTAACACGACACAACACTAACTAACTACTAAACAATAAATTAACATGCTGTATCAAGAACCGGAAGCAAAAATTTTTGCATGTTCTCAGAGTGTGTATCTAGCTGAACAAATTGCTGAAAAGTATGGTGTTCAGATGGGTAAAATTACGTTCTCTAAATATAGTGACGGCGAATTTCAGCCTTCTTTTGAAGAATCAATAAGAGGATTGCGTGTATTCCTAGTTTGTTCTACCTTTCCAAGTGCAGACAATTTAATGGAATTATTATTGATGATAGATGCAGCAAAAAGAGCATCTGCCAGACATATTACCGCAGTGATCCCTTACTTTGGTTGGGCAAGACAAGATAGAAAAGACAAGCCAAGAGTGCCAATTGGAGCTAAATTAGTTGCAAAACTATTGGAAACTGCTGGAGCTACTCGAATTATGACGATGGATTTACATGCTGATCAAATTCAAGGTTTCTTTGAAAAACCAGTAGATCATTTGTTTGCTTCAACCATCTTTTTGCCTTATGTGAGAAGTTTAAATCTAGAAAATTTAACCATCGCATCTCCAGATATGGGAGGTTCAAAAAGAGCGTATGCTTATTCTAAATTTTTAGAATCTGATGTAGTAGTTTGTTACAAGCAAAGAAAAAAAGCAAATGTAATTGATACCATGGAGTTAATTGGAGATGTAAAAGGCAGAAATGTTATCTTAGTTGACGATATGATTGACACTGGAGGAACATTAGCTAAAGCAGCTGATGTAATGATGGAAAAAGGCGCATTAAGTGTTAGAGCAATATGTACACATCCTATATTATCGGGTGAAGCGTATGAAAAAATTGAAAACTCTCAATTATTAGAGTTAATTGTTACCGATTCTATTCCGTTACGAAAAGAATCAAATAAAATCAGAGTGGTAAGTTGTGCCCCATTATTTGCTGAAGTAATGCACATGGTACAAAACAACAACTCTATAAGTGGAAAATTTTTGATGTAATCAAGAAACCACTTTAATAAGTATTTATTAATTATATATATATTACAATGAAATCAATTACGATTAAAGGATCAGAAAGAGAAAACGTAGGTAAAAAGGCAACTAAAGCCGTACGTGATGCTGGAATGGTTCCTTGCGTTATCTACGGAGGAAATCAGCCAGTTCATTTTGTTGCAGACGAAAGAGCATTTAAAGATTTAGTTTACACTCCAAACGCACACACAGTTGTAATTGAGTTAAACGGAGCGTCTTTCAATGTAATTATGCAAGACATTCAGTTTCACCCAGTTTCTGATAAAATTTTACACATTGACTTTTTCCAATTAAGTGATGACAAAGAAATCATCATGGAAGTACCTGTTAAAATCACAGGAACTTCTCCAGGGGTATTATTAGGAGGTGTTTTACGTTTAAACCAACGACGTTTAAAAGTGAAGGCTTTACCTAAAAACTTACCTGACTTTGTTGAAGCAAGTATTTCTGAATTACAAATGGGTAACAAATTGTATGTAACTAAATTAGAAACAAACAATTTCAAATTAATGCACCCAGACAACACTGTTGTTTGTCAAGTAAGAATTTCTCGTGCTGCAATGAAAGCTGCTCAAGAAGCTGCAAAAGCAGAAAAAGGTGGAAAAAAGAAAAAATAATTTCTTTACAAACTATACAAAAGAAGCATCAGTTTTTACTGGTGCTTTTTTTATGCTTTCAACTTTCTAAACTTTGTACTACTTTTACCTCATGAACTGGTTTTTAACTCTATTTAAGAAAAACAAAAAAGAAGACACTACTCCAATGAAGAAATTTCTAATCGTTGGGCTTGGAAACATAGGCTCAGAATATGCAAACACAAGACACAATATTGGTTTTAAAGTTTTAGATTACATAGCCAACCAAGAAGGCATTTCTTTTCAAAAAGTGAAATTGGGTGAAGTTGCCGAGCTAAAAATAAAAGGAAGAACCTTATTGTTGTTAAAGCCAAATACCTTCATGAATTTGAGTGGTAAAGCGGTTAAATATTGGTTAGAAAAAGAAAACATTGAAAAAGAAAATATGTTGGTCATAACCGATGATTTAAATTTAGCTTTTGGCACCATTCGAATAAAAACCAAAGGAAGCGATGGCGGTCATAACGGGCTTAAGAACATTCAATTACTATTAAACTCATCAGAATATCCACGCTTTAGATTTGGAATTAGTGATGCCTTTAAGAAAGGGCAACAAATCAACTATGTTTTGGGCGAATGGGATGCTGAAGAAAAAGAAAAACTAAAAGAAAGACTTGAAATCAGTTCAGAAATAGTAAAATCGTTTGCCTTAGCTGGTTTAAACAATACCATGAATATTTTTAATGGAAAATAATGCATAATACAAATTTATTTAATAAAAAAATAGTTTTTTTATTTTAATTTAATAAATTTGTCAACAAACTATAATCAAACTATAATTGAACATGAAAAAAATTACATTATTCTTATTTTATTTAACTTTCTTATTTTCTATCAACATAGTAGGTCAAGTAAAAAAGAAAGCTGTGCGTTTTGGAAATGAATTTACTTCTGAAAAAAGAAGTCCTGATGGCCATATTCGATGCGCTACAGATGAATACGAAGCGTTTTTACAGGCAAATCATCCCGAAAGGATGAATAGAGAACAATTTGAGACTTTTCTTGCTTCCAGCAATAAATCAAACAATAAAGACAATTTAAACGAAATTAATTCTCAATCAGGCGGAATAATATACATTCCAGTTGTTGTGCATGTAATTCACAATGGTGATGCTTATGGCGTTAATGAAAACATAACAGACGAGCAGGTGCAATCACAAATAACTGTAATGAATCAAGATTACAGAAGAATGGCAGGAACCCCTGGATTTAATAATAATGCTGTTGGTGCCGACGTACAAATTGAATTTGTATTAGCAAAAGTTGACCCTAACGGAAATCCAACGAATGGAATTAACAGAGTTAACTTGTGCCAAGCCTACTGGGAAATGGGTACTATAGACTCTACTGTAAAACCAACAACAATTTGGAACCCTACACAATACATGAATATGTGGTCTGTTAATTTTGGCGGTACATCTGCAGATCTTTTAGGATACGCGCAGTTCCCAAGCAATGGTACTACAACTGCTAATACTGATGGGGTTGTAGCGGGTTATAGTTATTTTGGAAGTCAGAGTATTTATCCTGCAGGAAATTTTTCAGCTCCTTACAACCAAGGAAGAACTATGACTCATGAAGTAGGTCATTTCTTAGGGCTTTACCACACGTTCCAAGGAGGTTGTTCAGGAGAAAATGCCACAGCAGGGGATTTATGTGCAGACACGCCCGCAGTACGCATACCTAATTATGGGTGTACACCCATTAATACATGCCCAACAGGTGCTAACGATATGATTGCGAACTATATGGATTATACTGATGACTCATGTATGAATATTTTTACTGCTAATCAAAAATCTAGAATAACGTCTGTTATGAATACATTTCCAAGAAGATTAGACTTAAAATCATCTACAAAAGATCAAGCAATCCCATTGTTTGCAAACGATGCAGAAGTAATAATTGAAAACTTATGCGTTAGTGTTCAGCCTACTTGTACATCACCTAATCCTACTTCACCTGCAAAATCTGTATTATTATATAATAGAGGAACATCAAACTTAACTTCTGCTACATTAAGTTACAATATGAATGGTGGAACTAGCTTCTCACAAAACTGGACTGGAAATCTTGCGCCGAATAAATATGCTTTAGTTACTTTAACAAACTCAACAATTAATGGATTATTAACTGTATCAATAGCATCAGCAAACGGAACAACTGACCAAAGAACTACTAACAATACTGCAACTAAAACATTTGGGACTAGCGGTTCATTAGCCTATGCAAATTCAACTTCGTTTACTTTCAATTTAACAGGAGATGCATATGGTAATGAAATAACTTGGACATTAAAAAATCAAGCAGGAACTACTTTATATAGTGGTGGAACGTATACTGAAGAAGCTACGGGAGGAACATACCCTTTAGTTACAAATCAAGTATGGAATTTACCAGCCAATGGTTGTTATTATTTAACAGTAAATGATTCTTATGGTGACGGATTATTTGATGGTGTTGGTCAAGGCTATTATACTGTAACTGCTGGAAGTACTACTGTTGTAAATGTTACTGATTTTGTTGCCAGTGGAAATCCTGCTAATACACCAATCTCAAGAGTAAGTTATTTTACTAATAATGCTACGCTTTCAACAGATACATTTAATTTATTAGAAGATGTGAGTTTATATCCAAACCCTTCTAATTCATTTTTCACAATTAATGTTCCTGATGGAATTGAGAGAACTGGAAAAATAGAAATATACAATAATCTTGGACAAAGAATTGATGGAAAATCAATTCAATCTGAATCTGATTTAAATGTCAATGTTTCTAGTTATGCTGATGGTGTTTATTTTTTAAACTTAACTATTGGAGGTGGATCTAAAACTTTAAAATTTATAAAAAATTAATTTTATAAAATATTTATAAAATAAAAAGGATTGAATTCGTTCAATCCTTTTTACTTTGCATTAAATTATCATTTTGAAAATATACAATTCACTTACATCTTTTATCAGTTCAAGAAAAACAATTGTAACAATTGGTACTTTTGACGGAGTTCATCTAGGACATAAATCTATACTAGATAAATTGACTCAAGCAACAAATAAAGGAGCATATGAAACAGTTGTCCTTACCTTTTTTCCTCACCCAAGAATGGTACTACAACAAGACGTTGCTATTAAATTATTAAACACCATTGATGAAAAAGCAACACTACTTGAAAATTACGGAATTGACGCCTTAATTATTCATCCATTTGATACCGCTTTTTCTAATTTATCTGCTGAAGAATTTGTAAAAAACATTTTAGTAGACCAATTAAACATCCATAAAATTATTGTTGGTTATGATCATCGTTTTGGAAAAAACAGAACCGCTGATATTAATGATTTGATTTCATTTGGCGAAAAATATGATTTTGAAGTAGCACAAATTGGTGCTGAAGAAATTGATGAAATTGCAATTAGTTCCACTAAAATTAGAAAAGCTTTATTAGAAGGCGATGTTAAATTAGCCAATCAATATTTAGGCTATTCCTATTTTATTTCGGGAAAAGTGATTGAAGGTAAAAAAATAGGAAGAACTATAGGTTTTCCTACAGCGAATATCGAGATAAATAAAAACTACAAATTACTGCCTAAAAATGGCGTTTATGTTGTTTCTAGTGCTATAAATAATATTGTTTATTTTGGGATGATGAACATTGGAAACAACCCAACTATTGGTGATAACGAACAAACCATTGAAGTTCATTTTTTTGAACTAAATCAGGATATTTATGGAGAAAATATACAAATCTCTATACTGAAACACATTCGAGAAGAACAAAAATTCAGCAACATTGATGAATTAAAAATCCAACTTGAACACGACAAAGCTTTTTCTCAAAACTATCTTAAGAATTTGATTTAGCTATTTTACTAAAAAATTCCCGATGTAGATGAACATCGGGAATTTTTTTTTATTTTGTCATTTCAGTGAAATACTTGTAGAATAATGGAATGGTTTCGATTCCTTTTAGGTAATTGAAAACTCCAAAATGTTCGTTGGGTGAGTGAATTGCATCACTGTCTAATCCAAATCCCATTAAAATCGTTTTAGACTTTAATTCTTTTTCAAATAAAGCAACAATAGGAATACTACCCCCAGAACGAACTGGAATAGCAGGAACTCCAAAAGTCTCTGTATAAGCTTTATTTGCCGCTCTATATCCAACGCTGTCAATTGGTGTAACATAGCCTTGTCCTCCATGATGAGGCGTTACTTTTACTTTAACCGATTTTGGCGCGATACTTTCAAAATGATTTTTGAATAACAGAGTAATTTCTTCCCAATCTTGGTTTGGCACTAAACGCATTGATATTTTAGCAAATGCTTTACTTGCTATAACTGTTTTAGCTCCTTCACCAGTATATCCACCCCAAATTCCGTTTACATCTAAAGTAGGACGAATAGAATTTCTTTCATTCGTTACATATCCTGCTTCTCCATAAACTTCGTCAATAGCTAAAGCATTTTTATATTTTTCTAATGAAAAAGGGGCTTTTGCCATTTCAGCTCTTTCAGCAGCCGATAATTCTTCTACTTTGTCATAAAAACCAGGAATAGTAATGTGATTATTTTCATCGTGTAACGAAGCTATCATTTTGGTCAACACATTGATTGGATTTGCAACTGCGCCACCATATAAACCAGAGTGTAAATCTCTATTAGGTCCTGTAAATTCTACCTCAACATAACTCAAACCTCTCAAACCTGTTGTAATAGAAGGCTGTTGATTTGAAATCATTCCAGTATCCGAAATTAAGATTACATCGTTAGCCAATTTTTCTTGATTTCTTTCTACAAACCAACCCAAGCTTTTTGAACCTACTTCTTCCTCACCTTCAATCATAAATTTTACATTACATGGCAAGCAATTATTTTGAATCATGTATTCAAAAGCTTTCACATGCATATACATTTGACCTTTATCGTCACATGCACCACGAGCAAAAATAGCGCCTTCTGGATGAATTTCTGTAGTCTTAATAACAGGCTCAAAGGGTGGCGATGTCCATAATTCCATTGGATCTGGTGGTTGCACATCGTAATGACCATACACTAAAACTGTTGGCAAATTCTTATCGATTATTTTTTCTCCGTAAACTATCGGATAACCTGGTGTTTCGCAAAGTTCTACAAAATCACATCCTGCTTTTACTAAACTTTCTTTTACAGCCTCGGCAGTTACTACCACATCATGAGCATAAGCACTATCCGCACTTACAGAAGGAATCTTTAAAAGCTCAATTAATTCATTTAAGAAACGCTCTTTATTTTCTTGAACGTATTGTTTTATATTGTCCATTTTTTTGAATTGATAAAGTTCAAAAATACGAAAAAATAAATAACAAAACTCAATGTAATAATCTATAAAGTAGCGGTAAATTACTTATTTTTGAAAAAATACAGTATATGAAAAGAGATTTTACACCAATAAATATAAATGAAATTCGAGCTAAGATGGAATATTACTGCGCTTACCAAGAGCGATGTTACAAAGAAGTAGAAGAAAAACTGTATTCGTTTAGTCGTAATCAATCGGAAAAAGATGAAATTTTAACCTATCTTATCGAAAATAATTTCATCAATGAAGAACGATTTGCCCAGAGTTTTGTTCGCGGCAAACACAATTATAAATTTTGGGGTAAAAACCGCATTGTAAACGAATTAAAATTTCGAAACATCTCTTCTCGAAATATTCAAACTGCTTTAAAAGAGATTCCTGAGACTGTTTATATAGAAAATTTCCACAAATTAGCGGAGAAAAATTGGGAAAGTATTACCGCGCCAAAAGGCCCAAAAAAGAATAAAAAATTTGTCGATTTCTTACTTCGTAAAGGCTACGAAACGAATTTGATTTATGAGAAGTTGAATGAATTAGACAATGAGACAATGTGCCAATGAGGCAATGTGTCGAATAATTGACTCATTGGCATATCATCAAATTGACACATTAACCCTATCTTTGCAAAAAAAATAATCCATGTTAGAAAATAAAGACCAATCAAGAACCAGTTTGTCGCAATTAGGTGAATTTGGCTTAATTGAACATTTAACTAAAAACTTTGCCATTACACACGAGTCAACACTTACAAGCATTGGAGACGATGCAGCTGTATTAGATTTTGGCGATAAAAAAGCGGTAATTTCTACTGATTTATTAGTAGAAGGTGTTCATTTTGATTTGGCGTATATGCCTTTAAAACACTTAGGATACAAAGCCGTTGTAGCCAATGTTTCTGATATTTGCGCCATGAATGCGACTCCAAAACAGATTACGGTTTCGATAGCAGTATCGAATCGTTTTCCATTGGAAGCTTTGGAAGAATTATTTGAAGGTATTGCATTGGCCTCAAAAATATACAATGTGGATGTAATTGGTGGTGATACGACTTCTTCTCAAAAAGGATTAATTATTAGTATTACAGCTATTGGTGAAGCTAATTTAGAAGATATTGTATATCGAAATGGCGCAAAAGTAACCGACTTATTAGTCGTTTCTGGCGATATTGGTGCGGCTTACATGGGATTACAAGTTTTAGAACGCGAAAAACAAGTATTCCAAGTAAATCCAAATAATCAACCTGATTTAGAAGCATATACCTATTTAATCGAGCGTCAGTTAAAACCAGAAGCACGTAACGATGTTAAAGAATTATTAGAAAAATTAGAAATTAAACCAACTGCTATGATTGATATTTCGGATGGTTTATCGTCTGAAATTTTACATTTATGCAAACAAAGTAATGTTGGATGTAATTTATACGAAGAAAAAATTCCTGTGGATCCGCAGTTGATTAATGTGTGTGAAGAATTCAATTTAGACATTACCACAATTGCCTTAAGCGGTGGCGAAGATTACGAATTGTTATTCACCATTGCCATGGAAGATTTTGACAAAATTAAAGGGAATCCAAATTTCACCATCATCGGACATATGGTTGAGGCTCAAGAAGGGAATCATTTAATTACCAGAGCGAATACGAAGATTGAATTGAAAGCTAGAGGGTGGAATGCTTTGAGTGAGTAATTTTCAATAAAAAAATAGAAACGAAATAACTAAAACGTCAATTCGAGTGATTTTATGAAGGAAAAATGCTAATTTTTGCTTTGTAAAATTGTATTGAGAACTAATGAGGTGATTTTTGGCTCGTCCTAAAACAGATATTTACAAGTAATTTTTATTGATTTTCTACAATACAGTTCGGCAAATAAGCAACTAAAATAAGTCGCTGTGAGTTCCAGTATTTGTAAGGATTAGTCTTAGTTTGTTGTCATCTTGCAACCAAACTAACAACCAATCAGGTTTTATATGGCATTCCCATAATCCGTCATAATTTCCAGATAATTTGTGGGGTTTATATTTTGCTGGTAACTTTCCAGTTTCTTTTAATAGTGTAATTACTGTTTGTAATTTTTCAATATCATAACCACGCTTTACACAAAGTTTGTAGTCTTTTTTGAACTTATTAGTAAATGAAATAGAATACACTATGCGCTTAATTTCTTAAACAAATCATCTACACTTTTTACTTCGGTTACACCAATTCCCTTTTTGGCGTCTTGAATAGCTTTTTCAGTTGCAGCATTATAACGAGGTTCATAGGTTTCAACCTTTATGTATGGTAAACTTTTAAGATACTCAAGCAGTGCTTTAGTCTCTTTTTTACGTTGGTCAAATTTTATAATTACTTCCATAATAGTAGTCTTTAACAAACAAATATACAAAATTTATTCCAAAATAATACCCCTAAAAATGTTTAACTTTTGGAGGCATATTCAAATGACAACTGTGAATTTCTTTTTTAGAACTTAGGATTGCTTTTATCAAAAGGTAAGCTTTTATCATTTTCATAAAGCAGTATAGCCCCTGAATAGCGATCAAATGCCACTCTTTTAATTTTAGTTCCTGTAGTTGTTTCCCAATAATTTCCATAATCTGCGACTACTTCATGATACAGCAAACTGTCTTCTTCTGACAAACTCATTTCTATTTCAGATGGAGGTGTATCATATTCTTGAATGGTAATTGTACCGCCTCTTACCTGTTTTATGTTTTGTTTGTTTTGGCAGGAAAGTAAAATCAGCATTAAGAAAAAAAAATAAATTTCATTTGGAACTATTTATTCTTAAGTGTGTATAATTTATTCATATTACTAGCTTTTAATTACTGATTTTTCAATTAAAAACTAATGCCTCGAGAGATTTGAGGCATTAGTTTTAATATAAATTTACTGTTTCACAATCCTAACCGACTTACTCGTTTTCTCCCCGTTAAAATTTAGGATGTACAAGCCACTTTGTAGTTCGGTTAAATCTAATTCTTCTTGCTCTAAAACGGCATTAAAACTGCCTTCTTTTACTTTTTGCCCTAAAGCATTGTAGATTTCATAAGAACTTACATACTCTTTTGAAGTTATGAAAATTTTTGAAGAGGTTGGGTTTGGATAAACAATTATACCCTCATTTAATTCAAAATCACCACTGCTTAAAGTTGTAGAATTATAATTCGCACTCCAGCCATTACTTCTCAATGCTTCATCCGACAAGAATAAAACATACATACTAGAACTAGTTGATGTTACTGAGGATGGTAATGTTGTACCTGTGAATTGCCCTAATACTGGCGCTGAACTATTAGCTCCATCAAAAACAATTACACCATCATAATTTAATTCTGTGTCAAAAGAAGTAAAAGATAATGTAATAGTATTTGCAGTTGTTGGTTGTATTAACCAAGCACATTGTGAATTATTTGCATATTTATCAGTACCACTTCCATCAGAAAAAGTACCACTTGGAGCAGTTAAAGTTGTAACAGATGAATTGCAATAAGAATTTTGAGTAGAAGTATAATAAGCAGACCAACCTTGAAAAGTATCTGAAATATCAGAAGTAAATTTAATAAACATACTACCACCTGAAGAAGAAATTGCTTGTGGAATATTATTGCCTGTAAATTTACCAATCAGTGTTGCACTTGCAGAGGCACCATCATAAACTTCAACCACATCATAAATAGAATTACCATCTGTAGAAGCTTGTTCTAAATCAAATTCTGTAAAATTTAATGTTATACTCGTTGCATTTGGCGGCTGAATTAACCAATTACAATTACTATTATTACAGTAATTATTTGTTCCACTACCATCTGAAATAACACCGTAATCTGATGTATTCAAAGTTGTTGTTCCTGTACAAAATGAAGAACCTGTTGATGTATAGTTTGCACTAAAACCTTGTAATGATGTTGAAAAATCTGAAATAAAAGCAACTACCATAACACCAGTTGAAGAAGATACTGAGGCAGGTAACGAAGTGCCTGAATAAGCCGCAATTGGAGTTGTAGCTGTTAAACTATCATAAATTACCACGCCGTCATAATTTAATTCTGTATTAAATGAAGAAAAGTTCAAAGTTACACTTGTTGCACAGG
Source organism: Flavobacteriia bacterium (assembly GCA_004293165.1). GTDB lineage: Bacteria > Bacteroidota > Bacteroidia > Flavobacteriales > Flavobacteriaceae > Flavobacterium. The sequence goes on from RDYL01000002.1 coordinate 245,573, forward strand.
GTGGTGCTATATACCAATAACACTTTTGATTATTTGTATAATTATTGGAACCTGAACCATCACTAAAAGACCCTGCTGGTGTTGTTAACATTGTTAGTCCACCACAAGCTGGAGTTGACATAACCGAAGTGTAGTTTGCTGACCAACCCCCAAAAGTATCTGTAGCATCAGATGTAAACTTTACGCACATTGCTCCTACACCTGCTGTAGTAGAAATTGTTGGAGGTAATGTATTGCCCCACCAAGTAGCCAAAACAGGATAAGTATCATCTGGACCGTCATAAACAGTAACTATATCATAGGTAGCCTCTGTATCAAAAGCTGTAAAATTTAATGAAATTTGTGTTGCACCCGCAGGTGCAATTACCCATTTACAACTTGAATTATTTCCATAATTTGCAGAACCACTACCATCTGTAAAAGTTCCGCTTGATGCAGTTAATGAAGTAGTTCCAGAACAAAAACTATTTGGGTCATTTCCTATACCGACAGCATACCAAGCGTTTCTAACTGCAGTATATTCTGGCGAAGGATTACCATATAATTCTTGTGCGGCTAATAATGAACCATAATAGGAATCCATATATGTTGAATTAGGACTTGGCAAATAAGTAGTTAAGTTTTTATACGCGATTTGTCGTGCTTTATTAATTCCAATAGAAGTTACTGAATATGTATTATTTAAATCATTAGTTCCAGTGATTGTTGATGTAGAAGTGTTTTGAGCAAGTAAATAAAACCAATAGTTTTGAACACCACTATTATAATGAACCCCACCATAATCAAAGTTAATGTCAGTTGGATTTTTCCAATATTGCCCACTATTGTATGTATCTGGATGTTGCTTTAAACTTGGCTCCTCCATTGACCTTAAAAAATTTCCACTTGGCAATTTTACATCTTCACCAATTGTCCAATTTGCTGTTAATGGTTTTGTGTAAAACTCGATACAAGTGCCAAATATGTCAGAAAATGATTCATCCAATGCTCCTGATTCACCTTGATAAACCATCGGAGAAAATGATGAATTTCTTTTTTCTACAACCATATGAGTAAATTCATGCCCCTCAACATCAAGGCCAACAACTGGATTCATTGAATTACCATCACCCATTCCATACATCATAAAATTATAGGGAGAAGGCCTAGCACCAGCATTATTTGGGCTTCTATTATTTTGTAATTGATAATCAGGAGGATTTATATAATTTTTTATTACACTACCATTACCATCATAACTATTACGATTGAATACATTTAAATAAAAATCATACGTTTTTTGCATACCCCAATGAACATCAAGAGCTGGATTATTATTGTTTACAACATAGCTACCACTATTTCCGCTGGTAGTCCAATTTCCGCTATTAGAACCAATAACAAAGCCACCACCTAAATCATCACCACCTACAGGGTCATAATCCCAAATTTCAACTGTATATGGCTGTGAAACTAAGGGGATATATAAATTAAAAGTTACCGTTGGAAATGTATTATTAATATAAGAGTCTCGACCATTATATACTATTTCGTTAGAAGCATTTTTAACTTTGATATATAAATCTGGACTTGTATCACCAATAGCCGAATACCACCAATTTTGGGAAATATTAGATATAGTGAATTTTGTTAAAGCTGGATAAGTTGTCCAGGTAGTAGAATTATTTATATAATCTATTGAATTTGGATATCCACTAGTAGTATAGTCACTGGCATTTGTTGCGTCAAAAGTTTGAATATTACGTGTATTATCTCTTAATCTATATCCGCCATTGTAACTATCAGTAATTATGGATTGAGTGCCACTATACATAGTATTTGCAGTTGCTGGTGTATCTGCTAATACTGCATTTTCAGAATTACTTACATCATACTTGAAAGGCATAAAAGGTTTTTTCTCAATTACCTTTTCACTATCAGTACTCATACAATTAGTAACTAAACTAATTGTATTTAAAATAGTACCATTATTAGCATCAATGTAAACATTAGCCATAACAAATGGATTGGCTGAATCTATTCTAACTCTATGAACAAATTTAAAGTCAAAACTTACGCCATTTGGTATTTTAGCTATTATAGTTTCTACAGGATATGTATTTATTAAATCGGTAACTTTTAGATGCTCTTTTGCATTGATAACGGCATTTTCAATCGAAACAATTGGGTTAACGTCTGTTTTTTCAAATTGAGCTATTTGACCGTTAGAAGCATAAACGATACCATTTTTAGCATGTAACATTAATATTGCCCCTTCAATTGATACATTTTTGTAGTATTGCTGATAATAATTATGAGTTAAATTTAATTCATCTGTTTTTGAAGATAATAATACAAAAGAATGATTGTCATCTAAATTGAACCAAGAGTTAAAATCTTTAGATAGTTGTTCTGTTGTTTTATTTTCTTTTGATAAATCAACATAAAAAGAGCCATTATGGTTTTCTATTTTTAGCTTTGATTTTTTTATTGTGTCATTTGTTTTAGGAGCTAAAACATTTTGACTTGTAGTGCCTTTCTTTATTTGAAAAGGATTTACAATTGTTGGAGGGGTAATATTTTTTTGAGAAAACATGCCAATGCTTAACAAAAGCATTAAAAGATTAAGCAAAAGAGTAATTTTGTTTTTCATGATTGTTTATTTAATTTGTTGCATTAAATGGGTGATTGAATAATTCTTTTAGTGAAAAATAAGTTAAAAAGACACTATAAATTGATAAAATGAAAACTCCAGTATTTAATGATTTTTTTAAAAGACATAAATTTTCAAAATCAAAATAAATTGTAAATAATGCAACAATTATGATTAATAGAAAAAGAATTATTAAATACTTTACAGCTTCAAAATGTGCTTTTCTATATTGATTTAATTCAGGCATTGCTGTTTTAAAACAAAACTCAATATTCCGTTTATCTGACATCAACATAGTATAATCTTCACTAAGGTTGTTGTTCTTCGAATAAACTAATTTTTCATCGATTTTAGGAATTAGTTTCAAATAATTTCTTTCATACTGGCTTTCAAATAATACATATCCATAATACTCGTATTTAGTCAAAATCGCATTGAATTTCTCCATATTTCTTTTAAGTGCGTCATCTATTAAATTCAGCCTAATAGTTAAAACCGCTACAACTATTGTGAATAATAAGCCTTCAATTTGAATTATTGATGATAAAATAGTATCGCTTTTATTTCCAACGAAAAAAATATTACAATTGTAATATTCTATAATTGATAACAGGTAAGCCATTGAACCTGAGAATAGTATTGGCAAAATTATTTGCTTAAAAAATAATTTGGGATTCATTTTTTAGTTTGTACAATTAATTAAAAGTCCATTTATTTACACCGGGAACTACATTTCTTTTAGTAAACTTCTTTTTACTCCAACAATCTTTAGTATCGGCAAATTTTATTTTAAAAGCTTGAGTAGCATCAACACAAAATTGCCCATCACCAGACCCCCATTCGGTTACTAATCCTTGTCGTCCTCTTATATAGACATTACCTGTGTAATTTCCAATATCAATTGTTCTATTACTATATGGCTGTATTGTATACCAACCTACTGAAGTCCAACATTTGTCGTTATTGTCATAATAGGCATAACAAGCACTAATTTCAGAACCCGTGTTGTTGTAAAATTCTATAAAAGTAGAAGCTTGAGAAGTTGGAGTATTATAAGTTGTTTGAGGGGCAATTTGAACAGCATTAGAATTATTGGAAGACATTAAATACAATTCAGGTTCTCCGTCTAGAAAAAAACGCTTTAAGTAAGTATAATCTAATCTATCATTGGAAATATCTTTAAAATAACTCACTGGCATCATGGCGTTAGTAGCATCACCCATTTTTGGTTGGTCTATAACTCCAGCAGCGTTTATTAAAACACTTAATTTATCTGGATTATAAGTTTGCCCAAACGAATTTGTGATAAATCTAACTGCATAACCTGAAGCAGTTATATAAGTGTTACCATCTGGGAGCGATTGCTTTTCGATACTTAATCGTTGATTTATAACTATGTAATTCCCGTTTTTTGTGTAAGCAACTCTCATATAATTATTTCCATAACTATATGTATCATTAAGTACCATCAAACAATCATACTTAATATTCCCTGTATAAAAAGTAATTTCACAAATTGTTGTTTTTGCCTCAGATTTACTTGAAATAAAAAACAATGATAAAATCAAAATTCCTAATATTTTTTTCATGTGTCTTTGCTTTTAAATTATATAACTTCACAAATCTAACAAATAATTTTATCACATTTTACAAATATTTACCTTTTATTACGCATATATGTATAAAATGCGTAATTTTACTTACTCACAAGTGAGCATAATTTTGTATTATGCAACATCGAGGCGAAATCATCAAAGAGGCAGTGTACAAAAGTGGCTTTCCCATAACAGAGCTAGCTAAACGTATGGGGAAAAGTAGAAGATGGGTTTACTTACTGTTTGAAAACCCCACAGTTTCTATAGATATGATATTACAAATAGGCACTATACTACATTATGACTTTTCAGATGAAATTGAAACACTAAAACCTCACGTTTTGAATGATACCGCTCTAAGTTACTCGAAAGAAGAAGCGTATTGGAAAAACAAGTATTTGAAGTTATTGGAAGAATACAATGAATTACTTAAGAAAAAGTAGATTGTACTTTTTCAAACTTTAAAATATTTTACTAGTAATAAAACTCAAGCAACGATTTATTTTCAATAGTTCTCGATACATTTTTCACAAAATAGCTAAGGCAATTTTATGAAAAACACTCGAAGTGACGTTTGAGAAATTATTATTTTTTAGAACTATAGCAACGATATAAAACCACCGTCAATTCGAGTGATTTTATGAAGGAAAAAATGCTAATTTTTTGCTTTGTAAAATTGTATCGAGAACTATAGTAACGATTTGTTTTCAGTTGTTCTCGATACATTTTTCACAAAATAGCTAAGGCAATTTTATGAAAAACACTCGAAGTGACGAAAGTGGAAAACTGATTTATTAGAACTATTTTATGAAGTAAAAATGCTAATTTTTGCTTTATAAAATTGTATTGAGAACTATAGCAACGATTTTTTTTAGTTCTTCTCGGTACATTTTGTATTTGAAAATCTAAGCTTTCCAAATACAAAACACTCGAAATGACGAAAGCAGAAAACTGATTTATTAGAACTATAAGAACGATATAAAACCACCGTCAATTCGAGTGATTTTATGAAGGAAAAATGCTAATTTTTGCTTTGTAAAATTGTATCGAGAACTATAGTAACGATTTTTTTTCAGTTGTTCTCGATACATTTTTCACAAAATAGCTAAGGCAATTTTATGAAAAACACTCGAAGTGACGAAAGTGGAAAACTGATTTATTAGAACTACCGTCAATTCGAGTGATTTTATGAAGGAAAAAATGCTAATTTTTTGCTTTGTAAAATTGTATCGAGAACAACTGAAAAAATTTCCTATTTTTACTAAATGCAAGTTTCATACGTCTACATACTAAAATGCGCCGATAATTCATACTATACAGGGGTAACAAGTAATTTAAATCAACGCTTGTACCAACATCAATCCGCTTTCTATCCAGATTGTTATACAGTTTCTAGAAGACCTGTAGAACTCGTTTTTTATGCAGAATTCACAAATATTGAATTCGCAATTGACAAAGAAAAACAAATCAAAAAATGGTCAAGAGCAAAAAAAGAGGCTCTAATTAATGGGGATTATGATGCTATACCAAATCTTGCCAAAAAGCATTTTAAATAGTATTAATTTTCAGTAGTTCTCGATACATTTTTCACAAAATAGCTAAGGCAATTTTATGAAAAACACTCGAAGTAACGAAAGTAGAAAACTGATTTTTCAGAACTATAGTAACGATATAAAACCACCGTCGATTCGAGTGATTTTATGAAGTAAAAATGCTAATTTTTGGTTTATAAAATTGTATCGAAAACTATAGCAACGATTTATTTTCAGTTGTTCTCGATACATTTTGTATTTGAAAATCTAAGGCTTTCCAAATACAAAATACTCGAAATGAAGCTATTGGAAAACCGAATACATTAGAAAATACAAAACCCAAAATTTCAAATGAAATTTTGGGTTTTGTATTAATTCTTAGTACTTAAATCTTAATACTTTGATTACATTTTCATCAACCAGTTTCGCATAGAAACTTCATTATTGATGATATTGCGTAATTCTGAAATCTTCACTCTATCTTGTTGCATAGAATCTCTGTGACGGATTGTTACTGTTTCATCTTCTAAGGTTTGATGATCAACCGTAATACAGAATGGCGTTCCTAAAGCGTCTTGTCTTCTGTAACGTCTTCCTACCGCATCTTTTTCATCGTAAGCGACATTGAAATCCCATTTTAAATCTTCGATGATTTTATTGGCAACTTCTGGCAAACCATCTTTTTTAACCAATGGCAAAACTGCTGCTTTTGTAGGTGCTAAAACTGAAGGCAAACGTAAAACTGTTCTAGTTGAACCATCTTCTAACGTTTCTTCTTGTAACGCTTTAGAGAAAACCGCTAAGAACATTCTATCTAAACCAACTGAAGTTTCTACGACATACGGTGTATAGTTTGAATTCGTGTCGTTATCAAAATATTGTAATTTTTTACCTGAAAATTGTTCGTGTGCTTTTAAATCGAAATCGGTTCTCGAGTGAATTCCTTCCAATTCTTTAAATCCGAATGGGAAATTGAATTCGATGTCAGCCGCAGCATTAGCATAGTGAGCTAATTTTTCGTGGTCGTGAAAACGATAATTTTCCTTTCCTAAACCAAGAGACAAGTGCCAATTTAAACGTGTTGTTTTCCAGTATTCGTACCATTTCATTTCTTCTCCTGGTTTCACGAAAAACTGCATTTCCATTTGTTCAAATTCGCGCATACGGAAAATAAATTGTCTGGCAACGATTTCGTTTCTAAACGCTTTCCCTGTTTGCGCAATTCCAAATGGAATTTTCATACGACCGGTTTTTTGAACGTTTAAGAAGTTTACGAAAATACCTTGAGCCGTTTCTGGACGCAAGTATAAATCCATTGCGTTTTCAGCAGAAGCCCCTAATTTTGTTCCGAACATTAAGTTGAATTGCTTTACATCGGTCCAATTTTTTGAACCACTTTCTGGACAAGCAATCTCTAATTCTTCGATTAAGGCTTTTACGTCAGCAAGGTTTTCGGTCTCTAAAGAACGTGCCATTCTTTCCAGAATTTCTTTCTTTTTAGACAAGTATTCCATCACACGTGGATTCGTAGTTTTGTATTGCTCTTCATCAAAGGAAGCGCCAAAACGTTCGCGTGCTTTGTCAATTTCTTTTTGTGCTTTTTGATTTAATTTTTCGGCGTAATCCTCAATTAAAACATCGGCACGGTATCTTTTTTTAGAATCTTTATTATCAATTAATGGATCGTTAAAAGCGTCTACGTGACCTGAAGCTTTCCATGTAGTTGGATGCATCAAAATTGCAGCGTCTAAACCTACAATATTTTCGTGCATTTGCACCATTGCTTTCCACCAATATTCGCGGATATTCTTTTTTAACTCCACACCATTTTGGGCGTAATCATATACCGCGCTTAAACCATCGTAAATTTCGCTTGACGGAAAAATAAATCCGTACTCTTTTGCATGCGAAACTACATTCTTAAATATATCGTCTTGTTTTGCCATAGTGCAAAAGTAAAAATAGGAATGGAATAAAGAAAAGAAATTAGGGAATAAAAATAAGAAATGTTAATATTCGAAAAAAGAAGTGCCAATTTTAGCAAAATCGTGATAAATATTAATTGTGTATTTTCCTTTTATAGTTTTCTTTTGTTCTAAATTAACATAAGTACATACATCCGTATCGTATTTTTTATAATTGGCATTAACAGATGCACTGTATTGTAGTTTAACATTTTTAACGGACTCAACAGAAGTGTTTCCAGAAGAAATAATCTGGTTTTTTGGATTAACCACTTGAATGTAGATGATTTTTTCTCCAGATGCTATCAAATTATTTTCTTCTAATGTAAAACAAACTCTTAATTGCTGAATTTTAGAATCATTTGAGTTGTAATTATCAGAATAAATTTTAACACCTTTGGCATTAATATTTAATGCAATAAGCTTATCATTTTTTATGGTGGTTTTTTCATCAGATTTAACTAAACCTTTTTTAATATCAAATGATTGCTTTTGTTTAACATAACGTTCTATTGAATCTTCAAATGAACTAAACTTTGAATTAGCTAACTTAATTTCCTCGTTATATCGAATACTATCAACTCTGTTTTTCAAACTGATAGAATCATATTTATGTAAAATTTCTGTGAGCTGGCTGTCTAAAATTTTATTTTCTAACTCAGATGTAACTATATAATTATCAAATTCATCGGAAACTTTGTAGTATTTAATGCTTAAAAACAAGGATAGAAGCATTAAAATTAATGCGCTTATTTTTATTATTTTACTTTTTCGATGAGTCATTTTATAAATTTTTTATAAATTTATTTAAAATATTTTAATGCCCTTATAAATAACCGATAAAATGCTAAAATACCTGATAAACTTGTTTTTTCCTAAACTTTGCTTAGGTTGTAATTCACTTTTATTATCCAATGAACAAACGATTTGTAGTGCTTGCAATCACAGCTTGCCTCATACGAATCATCATTTATTAAAAAACAATGAAACAACAACAAAATTTTACGGTATAATTCCGCTCGAATTTAGTGCTGCCATGTTGTATTTTCATAAAAAAGGAATCGTTCAAAATTTGATACACAATTTAAAATACAAAAATCATCAAGAAATTGGCACTTTACTAGGAAGATGGTACGCTAAAGATTTAGAAGCTATATCAAAAGTAAAAATGTTTTCTGAAATAATTCCTGTACCGCTTCACAAAAAAAGACTAGAAGAAAGAGGTTATAATCAAGTGACTACTTTTTGCGAAGCACTATCAAATGAACTACAAATCCCTTACAATACTACTTTATTGTTAAGAAACCGCTATTCAAAAACACAAACCAAAAAAGACAAAGAAAACAGAAAAGAAATTTCAAACGCTTTATTTGATGTAACTTATACCGATGCAGATCACAACAAACATTTTTTACTTGTTGATGACGTAATGACAACCGGCGCTACTTTAGAAGCTTGTGCAAAAGCCTTATTAAAAATTCCAAACAGCAAAGTTAGCATTGTTACTATTGCTTATACACAATCATAAAAATTATTAAAATTTGTATGTTTACACTAATTATAGTTGTTATTTTGTAACTCCATTATTTGATACGATGACAAAATTAAAAAACATAACCTTTTTATTAGCGAGCCTTTTATTATTAACAAATTGCGCCAAACGAGGCACAATAACTGGTGGCGATAAGGATACAATTGCACCGAAAATAATTAATAGCGCGCCTGAAAATTTTTCTACTAATTTTAAAGGAAACGAAATAAAAATAAATTTTGATGAACTAATCAAGGTTAAGAATATTAACAAACAGTTGATTATTTCACCTCCCATGAAAAAACAACCTGTAGTTATTCCTCAAGGAAGTGCTAGTAAATTTATTTCCATTAAAATTATCGATACTTTACAGGAAAACACAACCTATAGTTTCAATTTTGGACAAAGCATTACCGACAATAATGAAGGGAATCCATATTCTCAATTTAAATACGTTTTTTCTACAGGAAGTTATATAGATTCTTTAACGGTTGTAGGTAAAATAAAAGATGCATTTGAGCAAAAACCAGATAATTTTGTTTCAATCATGTTGTATGATGCCAAAACCTTTACTGATTCTACCGTATATAAAGAAACACCACTGTACGTTACTAACACCTTAGATAGTTTAAAGGTGTTTTCTTTAGAAAACCTTAAAGAAGGGAGCTACAAAATTGTCGCAATGAAAGACGTATCTAGTAATAATATTTACAATCCTACAGTTGATAAAATAGGCTTTTTGGATTATGCTGTTACAATTCCTACCTCAGATATGTTTGAATTAGAATTGTTCAAAGAAAAGAAAAAATTTAAAGCTGAAAAACCGACACAAGAAAGCAACAATAAACTTTTCTTAGGCTACGAAGGGGATTTTAAAAACACTAAAATTACCGCTTCCTACGACAACAAAGAAGTGCCCATTAAAGTGGTAAAATTTCCTGAAAAAAATAAAGATTCCGTTCAAATTTTTTACCCAAATATGAAAATGGATTCTATCCAAATTTCGGTAACAAATGGTCAATTTTCCAAATCATTTAGCACCAAACTTAAAGACCTAAAAGAATCTGACTCGTTAACAATTGAAAAGAAAACAGGAGGCATTTTAGCTTTTAGAGATTCTTTTGTTATTAAGTCTAAAACGCCTATTTCTGCTATAGATAATTCTAAAATAACATTCCGAAATAAAGATTCTGTTGTGTTAAATTTCACTTCTAAAATCTTAGATTTTGAACAAGAAGTTGCCTTCGATTTCAAAAAAGAAGAAGATGAGAAATACACTGTAGAGTTTTTGCCTGGTGCCATAAAAGATTTTTATAACAAAGAAAATGATACTCTAAAATATACTGTAACTACCAAACAAATTGCAGATTATGGCAATTTAAAAATAAATTTAACCAATGTAAAACGCTTTCCTTTTATTGCAGAGCTATTAGACAAGGATGTGGTGCTTTATTCGGCTATAGCAACCAAGGAAACCAGCATCTATTTTGAAACCATTGAACCCCGACTTTATACGCTAAGAATCATTTTTGATGATAATGCAAATAACGAATGGGATACAGGCGACTACTTAGTCAAAAAACAAGCAGAAGAAATTATTTACTTCCCAAAACTAATTGATGTTAGAGCCAATTGGGATGTAGAACAAGATTTTATATTAGATTAGTGAATGTCAAAATAATCTCTATCATTTAGAAAATTAAACTTTTCGCGTGCCTCGTTTTGCATATTTTTATCCAATTCAAAGATAAAAACACCTAATTCATTTTCGCAGTCTACCATCGTATTCCCTAAGTAATTAATCGCTTTAGAATGTCCAGGGTATTCTAATTGATTGGCATCTTCCCCTATTCTGTTAACCCCAATAGTGTAACACATGTTTTCTATAGCTCGGGCTTTTAAAAGAGCGTCCCAGGCGTTAATTCTCGGCTTTGGCCAATTAGCAACATATAGTAATAAATCATAATTTTCAACATTTCTAGCAAAAACCGGGAATCGTAAATCGTAGCAAATTTGCAAACAAATGTTCCAATTGTTATAATTTACAATTGCTTTTTCAGAGCCTTTAGTATAGATTTTATCTTCTCCTGCCAAAGTAAAAAGGTGTCGTTTGTTGTAATATTGAACTTCTCCCGACGGAAAAACAAACACCATTCGGTTGTAGAATTTTTCGTTTTCTTTAATTACTAAACTACCTGTAATAGCGCATGTTTTCTTTTTAGCTAAATCTTTTAACCAATTCATCGTTTCACCTTCCATTGTTTCAGCCACAACTGATGGATTCATGGTAAAACCAGAAGTAAACATTTCGGGCAAAACGAATAAATCAAACGATTCGTCTTCATTTAAAAAATATTCTTCAATGAATTTTCGATTTACTGTTGGGTTTTCCCAAGCTAATTTGGTTTGAAAAACAGCTACTTTCATTTATCTTATTTTTATTGAATACTCCCAATCTTGTATGGAATGTTTATTTGAAATTGACGGTATTAAAACCAATGGCATTCCTCCAATAATGAAGCTTCCTCCAATAATTGCACCCCAACCTCCAGTACCAACTGTAACCACGCCAGCAATTATCATGAAAGAACCATAAACAATAAAAACAGGATTTGCTATGGTTCCAAAAAGTGATTTTTTCTTCATTTTTATGATGTCTTCTAGTAGCAACACTTTTTCTTCAATTATAATACTTGTGGAATCTTTTATTGTAAATCTTCCATACAATTTTTGCCCATCTTTTGTCCATACTTTAATGCGCTTGTGTTCCTTAATCTCTATAGTAAATTTTGTGTTTAAATTTTGTAGCACTAAAACACTACTTTGCGAAAAAACAACAATTGAAAAAAGAAAGAAAAACAAAAGAAATAGCTTTTTCATATATACTAATTTATAAGGTTAAAAATACCATTTTATTCTTTCATTTAAGAATGTTTAAGAAATAATTAAAACAAAAAAACGCATCCAAATGAATGAATGCGTTTTAGATTCTTTACTTCGTCAGACTCGAGAGTTTTTAACTCAAACAGAACGAAGTTAATTACAAAATGGTATTATTTTAAAGAAGCTTTTAAAAATTCTCTATTCATACGAGCAATATTTTCTAACGAAATACCTTTTGGACATTCGATTTCACATGCTCCAGTATTTGTACAGTTTCCGAAACCTTCTTCGTCCATTTGACGAACCATATTCATTACACGTTGTGTAGCTTCTACTTTACCTTGTGGTAATAATGCATATTGTGACACTTTAGCTCCTACGAATAACATCGCAGAACCATTTTTACAAGTCGCCACACAAGCACCACAACCAATACATGCAGCTGCTTCAAACGCTTTATCTGCATCAACTTTAGGAACTGGAATGGAGTTAGCATCAATCGTATTTCCCGAAGTATTTACCGATACGAAACCTCCAGCTTGCTGAATTCTATCGAAAGCGGTTCTATCTACCACTAAATCTTTGATTACAGGGAACGCTTTACTTCTCCATGGTTCAATGTAAATCGTATCACCATCGTTGAACATTCTCATGTGTAACTGACACGTGGTAATTCCAGTATCAGGTCCGTGAGCACGTCCGTTGATGTATAAAGAACACATTCCACAAATACCTTCACGACAATCATGATCAAAGGCAACTGGTTCTTTTCTTTCGTTAATTAATTGCTCGTTTAATTGGTCTAGCATTTCCAAAAACGAACTTGCAGTAGAAACATTATCTAATTTATAAGTTTCCATGCTCCCTTTAGAACTAGCGTTCTTTTGACGCCAAATTTTAAGGTTTATATTGATATTTTTTGCTGCACTCATAATATTTTATTTGTAATTTCTAGCTGCAATTTTAATAAACTCGTATTTCAATTCTTCTTTATGAAGTTCTTCTTTTGTAATATCGGCTCCTTTATATTCCCATGCTCCTACAAATGAGAAATTCTCATCATCACGTAGTGTTTCGCCTTCAGCATCTTGGTATTCTTCACGGAAATGACCTCCACAAGATTCTTTACGTTGTAAAGCATCCATTGCCATTAATTGACCTAAATCAATTAAATCTGCAACTCTTAAAGCTTTTTCAAGTTGAGGGTTCAACTCGTCATTGCTTCCTGGAACATTCACTTCTTTATAAAAATCTTCTTTCAATTCCGCTATTTCAGCGATTGCTTCCGTTAATCCTTTTTCATTACGTCCCATTCCTACTTTATTCCACATAATCAAACCTAATTTTTTGTGGAAATAATCTACCGATTTAGAACCTTTATTGTTTAAGAATTTGCTGATTGAATCTTTTACTCTAGCTTCTGCCTCAGCAAATTCTGGAGCATCAGTAGTAATTTTACCCGTTCTGATTTCATCAGCTAAATAATTAGAAATAGTGTATGGTAAAACGAAATAACCATCGGCTAATCCTTGCATTAGAGCAGAGGCTCCTAAACGATTTGCTCCGTGGTCAGAGAAATTAGCTTCTCCAGCTACGAAACAACCAGGAATTGTAGATTGTAAGTTATAATCAACCCAAACACCACCCATAGTGTAATGCACTGCTGGATAAATTTTCATCGGGGTTTCATAAGGATTTTCATCCGTAATTTTTTGATACATGGTAAACAAGTTCCCATATTTTTCTTTTAACCATTGTTTCCCTAATGAAGTAATTTCTTCAGGAGTTGGATTATGATTTCCTTTAGCAAAAGCTGCTTGTTTTCCTTTTGTTTGTATTTCGGTTGAAAAATCTAAAAATACGCCTTCATTAGTATCATTAGACTCAATTCCTCTACCTTCATCACAAACTTCTTTTGCTGCTCTAGAAGAGATATCTCGTGGTGCTAAATTTCCAAAAGATGGATATTTTCTTTCTAAGTAATAATCTCTTGCATCTTCAGGTATATCCGATGGTTTTAATTTACCTTCTCTTACCGCAGCTGCATCTTCTTTTGTTTTTGGCACCCAAATTCGTCCTGAATTTCGCAACGACTCAGACATCAAAGTCAATTTTGCTTGATTAGTTCCATGAACTGGAATACAGGTTGGATGAATTTGAACATAACATGGGTTTGCAAATAAAGCACCTTGTTTGTGAACTTTCCATGCTGCAGTTACATTACTTCCCATCGCATTAGTAGAAAGGAAATACACGTTTCCATAACCTCCAGAAGCTATAACAACAGCATGAGCCGAATGTCTTTCTATAGCTCCAGTAACTAAATTACGGGCAATGATTCCACGAGCTTTTCCATCAACTTTAACTAAATCTAACATTTCGTGACGGTTGTACATTTTTACACGTCCTAACCCGATTTGTCTTGATAAAGCAGAATATGCGCCTAATAATAATTGTTGTCCTGTTTGTCCAGCAGCGTAGAAAGTACGTTGTACTTGCGTCCCACCAAACGAACGGTTATCTAACATTCCACCATATTCGCGAGCAAAAGGAACTCCTTGTGCCACACATTGGTCGATAATATTTCCAGAAACTTCAGCTAAACGGTGAACATTTGCTTCACGCGCACGGTAGTCACCACCTTTAATAGTATCATAGAACAGACGGTAAATACTATCACCATCATTTTGATAATTTTTTGCTGCATTGATACCTCCTTGCGCTGCAATAGAGTGTGCACGACGAGGAGAATCTTGAAAACAGAATGCTTTTACATTGTAACCCATTTCTCCAAGAGAAGCAGCAGCAGAAGCACCTGCTAAACCAGTTCCAACCACAATAATATCGATTTTTGGTCTATTATTTGGAGCAACTAATTTTAAGTGATTTTTATGATCGGTCCATTTGTCTTTTAATGGACCTGCTGGTATTTTAGAATCTAACTTCATAATATATACTGATGTTGATTATTTTTTAAAGTGTAAGATAACTGGAATAATTGCAAACAATAGTGGTACTACAATTGCAAATGCTCTACCGAAAAACTTGATTGTAGGCGTAAATTTATTGTTTACTCCTAAAGATTGGAAAGCACTTTGGAATCCATGCCATAAATGAAAAGCTAAAGCCAACATAGCTAACACATAACCAATGGTAAAAAACAAACCGTATTTAGCATCTTTAAAGAAATCTACTGTAAGTTTATACAAATCTTTGTAGCCTTCAAAAATCACTTCACCTGTTTTTTTGTTAACAATTTTAGTAATGTCTTGCACTTCTAAATCGTACTGCCCTTGTGTTTGTGCTTTAATCGTTTCGAAAAATTCTTTAGATAATTTTCCGTTTTGATCTAATTGCATAAATGGCATTTGAGAATCTTTTGTTCCCACTAATTGCACTTGCTTTTGACCCATTCCATTGTCCATCTCTTTGGTAACTAAAGGCATATTTTTATCAAAATGCATTTTTGCCCAAAAGTTTACCATGTGTGTAGCAATGAACACCAAAATCACAGTTCCTAAAACCGCCATGTTTCTAGAAGCTAGACTACTAGAAGAACCGTCTGTTTTAGCATAACCAATTGGTCTTGCTTTTTTGTTTTGGATAGTTAACATAATTCCATCAATTGCATGGAATAAAATTGAAATGTAAGTAAGGTAAGAAAGTAACTTAACTGCCGGATTGGTGGTCATGAATAATGCATATTCATTAAACTGCTTACTTGTTCCAAAAATCAACTGAAGATTTCCTGCCAAGTGCCCCGCCAAAAACAAGCATAAAAATAAACCTGTAAGAGCCATCCAGTATTTTTTAACTATAGATGACTTTAATAGTGCTGATTTTGCCATAATTTTATTTGATTGTACTAGTTTTAAAAAAATCAAAACAAAAATACAGCTATTTGAAATTAACCACAACCTTTTGTAGCTAATTTATAATGAATTTAAAATAATTTAACTTCTGTTGAATATCAGCACATTATAGAATTAAAAAAGTAAAATGTATAGTATTTTAGCGAAATAATTATTTAGTATAGGTTGGAATTAATCCTCGTAAACCCATATCTACCACATTTTCACCAATTGATGGCTCGTATTTTCCATCAGCTGTCACTTCATGCCATTCAAAACTTTTATTTATGGAAAGCGATAAAGTGATTACAACATCTCTAGTTTCATTGCCATTAATAATAAGATTTTCGTTAAATTTTCCAGTTACTACACATGACCCTGCAGGAATTGGAGAAGTAGAAGCAATTGGATTAGGCACAGTAGTTGCTCCAGCAGGCGCTTGCCCAGATGTTGCATAAGGAAAATTATTCAATGCAAAAGCCCAATATCCTTGCAAACGATTACCGTTTACAGGAAATGAATTACTTCCAATTGTATGTGTATTAATAAAGGTGTTATATCCCACAAAACTTGTTAGCCTTCCATCGTAATCGGTGCTATTATTTCTGATTGAAATGTTATAATCTTGATAAGCCAATGAAATACGAACATATTCATAGTTTCCTTGTGCTACTTCGCTTAATGGAATTTTTAAGAAAGCCTCGCCTTCTCCCACAATAATTGCTTGATCAAAATCTATTGCAACAGCGCCACCTTCTGTAGTTTCTGGCGCATGATATAAAATTGTTCCGTCTCCTAATTGGGTAAAAGCAGTAGGAGCTAATTCAAAATAATGTGCTGATATTGCATTAAAATTGGGTGATTGTGCTGCATTTCCAGGAGCCACACTTGAAGGTTGTCCCAAATTATTCAAACGAATTTGATTAGGATCAAACTGAAATTTCACAATTAAATAAGGCTCTTCTACTTTATCATCTAAATCCTCACAGGAGAAAAAAGAAAATCCAGCAAAAATTACAGCAATTAAAAAAACTATTTTTTTCATATTCATTTTTTTAGTAAAAACGCTTTAATACGTTTTTGTAACATCCTCATCTATAACGAGAATAAAGTCGGCTTTATTGTAATGTTCTGTTTCTAATTTTAACAAATCTTTTTGTTCTACAGTTGCAATTGTTACAATTTTTATGCCAGAGTCAAATTTTTTCAAATACCAATTAATTCCTTCATAATTATCAGAATGATACGTTCCGTTATAGTGTAGAAAAATGCTGTTTTCGGTTCGGTTTTTATGAATAAAATAAGCCATTGTAGCGTCTTTTATGGCTTGCGCTTTTGGCATTTTTTCACCCGCATGACCACCTTGCATACCCATCATGCTTTTATAACCTGGTAAATTAACATCAAATTCAATTGGTAAAGGGGCAATCCATGACTTTTCTTGAACAGAAAGCGAATCCAAAGCCACTAAATCTTTTTTAAACACTAACGAAGCATATCTTCGAGGTACATTTGTTGCAATAAAACGGAATTTCTTTTCCTTTGCAAAATCAACTAAAGGTTTATAATCAGTCTTATAATTTTTCCAAAGACGCGCGGTTGAATCCAATTGTTTTTGATTGATTTCTCCATTCAAATATTGATTCACTTGCATTTGATTATCAGCTTCTAGCATTTCGGCGCCTAAAACTAATGCTTTCTTTTCTGCTAAATCTTTAATAAATTCTAGTTGCAACCAATGTACAACAGAATTGTCATGATATTCACCAAACAAAACAACATCCGATTTTTCTCCAGCTTTTAAGAGTTTTTCATACGACGTCTTTTTACCGTTTTTATCAAAAATTTGATACGCTTTTTTGTCTTGTGCAAAAGTTATAATTGTTGCGCAAAGAAAAACACTCAATACTATTTTTTTCATTTGTTTATTTTTTTGGAGCTGTAACTTCAAATGATTTGATTTCTGATACTTTATCTTTTGAAACTGTTATTTTATATTTCCCAACAGGCAAATAAAACTTCTTATTTTCAGCTTCTTTTATTTTGATGTTTTTATCTTTTTTATTCCACTTTTCAGCAACTTCCCTTGAAAGCGAATAATCATACGCAAATGAATTCAATCCTTTTTTAGCATCCACCTTTTGAGTATGAACCACCATTCCCGATTCATTTGTAATAGCAACATTCACAACTCCATCACCATTTGAGTAAAACCAAATCGTTTGTGAAGGCTCACTGGTTTTTCCCCACGCGTAATTTTGAGTTCCCCAACGCTCAGATTTTGTTCTATCATTCACTTTAAATACGTGAAGATTTTTAGCCAAAACTTCCTTAGTTAATTCTTGCACTTTAGAAATATCCATTTTATAAATCGAACGACCATGAGTTCCAACGATTAATTCTTTTGCTTTCGTTTGAATAACTGCATCATGAACCGCCACATTTGGCATTCCGTTAGAAAAATCTTGCCAAGTTTTGCCTTTGTCTATCGAAATAAATAAGCCATTATCAGTTCCAACGTATAAAATGTTTTCATTGACAGTATCTTCTACAATTACATTTACAGCTTGCGTTAATCCGTTTGAAATTGGAGTCCAATTCGAACCAAAATCTTCCGAAACAAAAACATAACTTTCAAAAATATCATTTCTATAACCATTCAAAGTTGCGTAAACTCTTTCTTTTTTATGAGACGAAGCAACAACTCTTGAAACCCATAAATTTTGAGGTAAATTAACCGAAATCAATTGCCAAGAAACACCACCATCTTTAGAAACGTGAATTTTTCCATCATCCGAACCTACGTAAAGCAATCCGAATTGGAATTTACTTTCCGAAATGGTAGTTATCGTTCCAAAAGCAACATTTCCTTCTTTAGCACCATTGGTTAAATCGCCCGAAATCTTTTCCCAAGTTTCCCCTTGATTCATTGAACGATGTAAAAACTCTGAACCCATGTACAAAATATCTTGATTGTGCGATGACAACAAAATTGGGGTTTGCCAATTGAAACGATAAGGTTTTTCTCCCTTGGGAGCGGCTGGAGAGATAAAATCAAACTTACCCTCTTTTTGATTGATTTTGTAATAATTCCCAAATTGATAACCTGTAAAAACCACATTTGGATTGCGACTATCAATTTGAATTTGCATCCCGTCACCACCCATTAATTCCTGATATGGATATTTTCCTTCTTGATGCCAAGCAACATTGTGCGAATAATTATTAGGTCCAAACCAAACGCCGTTGTCTTGCATCCCACCATATACATTATAATTTTCTTGGTAATCTACATTCACTGCATATAACTGACTTACCGCTTCGTTGTTGCATTTAATCCAATGTGCTCCGTTGTCGTACGAAATATTTACCCCACCATCATTTCCATTAATAATGTGGTTTGAATTTTCGGGATTGATCCAAGTTACGTGATGATCGGCATGTACATTTTCTTTTGAAATTGCAGCAAATGTTTTTCCACCATCTTCGGAAAACAATAACGGAACGCCACCTATATAAACACGATTTTGATTGTTCTCATCTACCGAAATGTTTGCAAAATAATATCCGTAGGTATAAAACATATCATCAATAAAATTCTGATTCGTTCTTTTCCAAGATTTCCCGCCATCTTCGGACTTGTAAACTTCGCAACCAATTACTTCCGTTTCAAACAATGCTTTATTCGCATCAGAAAGAATTGCTAAAACGTCATATGGTTCCATATTGTTATTGGCAACCCAATTTTTAATGTTTTCCGCACGGTATTTATCTCTAAAACCACTTTCTTTCAAAGCACGATTTAATTCTTTGTTAGAAATTTCCATGAAATCAGCTCCTGGCGAAGCTAACATTGTAGTTAATTTATTTTTTGAAGCTGTTTTTGGCCGTTTGTTCTGATTATCAACAACGGCATAAATTACCTTTTCACTGAATAATGCTAAACCAATTCTTCCCACACATTCATTGGCAGGAAATCCACTTTCTTTTGTGGTAACTAAATTCCAAGAAGTTCCGCCATCTTCACTTTTATAAATACCTGATTTTTCTCCATCACCATCAAAATGCCACGCTTTTCTATCTTTTTGCCAAGACGCCGCAAACATGATTTTTGGATTATTTTTCGAAACCGCTAAGTCAATAATTCCAGTATCTTCCGCTACAAACAAAGTTTGTTTCCACGATTTTCCGCCATCAGTTGATTTGTAAATACCGCGTTCTTTATTCGTTGTATACAAATTTCCAACAGCCGCTACTACAATTTCATTCAAATTAGTTGGGTTGACCCAAATTCGGCTAATATGATGCGAATCGTTCAATCCTAAATTTTCCCAAGTTTTACCTTTATCTGAAGATTTTAAAACGCCTATTCCGGCATAAGAAGAGCGTGAAGCATTCACCTCACCTGTTCCTACCCAAATGGTTCCTGATTTCCAATCTACAGTAACCGAACCACAATTTACCGATGCAGCCGAATCCATCACAGGAGTGAAAGAAGTACCGTTGTTGTTTGTATACCAAAGTCCGCCAGAAGCATAAGCAACATAAAACTCGGTTGGATTTTTTGGATTTACTGCCAAATCTACCACACGACCACTCATAATCGTTGGACCGATATTCTTAGCTTCCACTTGATTAAATAAAGTGTTTTGAGCAATTGTTGATTGCACAATCAATAAAAACAGTAGTGTAATTTGCTTCATCTTGAAAAATTTTGTTGAAAATTAGCCAAAATATTACGCTTCTACAAAATTTCTAAAGTATTTAACAACTTTTCATTTTTATCTTATTAATTTTGAAGAACAAAATATTACATTATGAAATACCATCAAATAGACCGCGATTTGTTCGTTAAAAACAGAGCTAAATTTACGGCTCAAATGAAACCAAATAGCGTTGCAGTTTTTAATTCAAACGACATATATCCTGTAAGTGCTGATAGTACATTGCCTTTTGCACAACATAGAGATATTTTATATTTATCTGGTGTGGATCAAGAAGAAAGTGTTTTATTGCTTTTTCCTGATGCTCCCTACGAACATTTGAGAGAAATTTTATTCTTAAAAGAAACCAACGAGCATATTGCAATTTGGGAAGGTGAAAAACTGACTAAAGAACGAGCTTTTGAAGTTTCAGGAATTAAAACGGTGATTTGGTTACAAGATTTCCACAAAACGTTGAAAGAAGTTATGGCGTATGCTGAAACAATCTACATCAACACCAACGAACATTACAGAGCTGTTATTGAAACAGAAACTCGTGAAGCGCGTTTTGTGAAATGGTGGAAAGAAAATTATCCAGCGCACAAAGTAGAAAAATCAAATCCTATTTTACAGAGATTGCGTTCGGTAAAAGAAAGTGAAGAATTGGATTTAATCCAAAAAGCATGTGATATTACAGAAAAAGGATTCAGAAGAGTTTTGAATTTCGTAAAACCAAACGTAATGGAATATGAAATTGAAGCCGAATTTGCACATGAATTTTTAAGAAATCGTTCGAAAGGTTTTGCTTACACGCCAATTATCGCTTCTGGAAATAACGCAAATGTGTTACATTATATTGAAAACAATCAACAATGTAAAGCTGGTGATTTGATTTTATTAGACGTTGGTGCAGAATACGCCAATTATTCAAGTGATATGACACGTATGGTTCCAGTTTCGGGTCGTTTTACAGATAGACAAAAAGCAGTTTATCAAGCAGTCTTAAATGTGAAAAACGAAGCTACTAAAATGTTAGTTCCAGGAACTTTTTGGAAACAATATCATGTAGAAGTGGGTAAAATCATGACTTCTGAATTGCTTGGTTTAGGATTAATAGACAAAGCCGATGTGCAAAACGAAAATCCAGATTGGCCAGCGTATAAAAAATATTTTATGCACGGAACGTCTCACCACATGGGATTAGATACGCACGATTACGGATTATTACACGAACCAATGCAAGCTAACATGGTGTTCACAGTTGAACCTGGAATTTATATCCCAGAAGAAGGTTTTGGTATTCGTTTAGAAGACGATATGGTAATTCAAGAAAAAGGAGCTGCATTTAATTTAATGCGTAATATTCCAATTGAAATTGAGGAAATTGAATCGATAATGAATGCTTAATTGAGAACATAGAGATTAGAATATAGACGGTTTACGAAAGTGAGCCGTTTTTTTTGGAACACAGATTGGCGAAATTTTTAAAATTTATATAATTTCTTAAATCTGTGTTCCTAAAATATTAAACCGACGAAATCACTTCCACCACCATTTGATTTCCTGCTTTGTCGTAATAACTGCAAGTCATTTTATCCATTACTACAATCCATTTTTCTACACCTGATTTTGCGCAATCGTTTAAAAATGTCATGTAATCTGTGTTGCCTTGTTGGTGAGATATTAAGTCTGCTTTGAATTGCTCAACGTTACTTTCATCAGCTATAGTTAATGTTTCTGAAAAACCTTCTGAAGCAATTTGAAAATCATTGGCGCCATAATAATGGGAATGATTATCAAATACAAACGTTTCAAATGAAGTAACACCAAGCGATATAATGTCTTGCATGCATTTTGGAAAATTGGCAATGTTTTTTTTAGTACGTGCTTCGTAAATTTGTTAAATAGTGAACATGCTAGAATGGTTTTATACTAGAAAAAATAGGTTTTTATTAAGAAATTTTTATTATTCAAGAGATTTGCTATCTGTAAAAACTTATTCTTAATTGTTATTGAATCATAATTGTCATCGTAGTAGAAGTAGCACATTGTCCTCCAACAGGCGTAAACGTATAAGTTGTAGTAACCGTATTGCTTACTGGTGGGTTCCAAGTACCTGATATACCGTTTGAAGAACTTGTAGGTAAGGCTTGTATGGGATTGCATTTACACACGGGTGGTATGGATGTAAAAATGGGTGTAACTGTAGGATTTACATACACTTGAGCCGTAGTTGATGTTATTGAACTACAAGGGCTATTAGTAAAACTAATTACCACATAATAATACGATACGCCTGTTTGGTTTGTAGGGGGTAATAATGTCGAACTATTTGCATTGGCTACAGGTGTTCCGCCTGTCGAGCTGTCTGTCGTATTACGATACCATTGATACGTTGCTGTGCTAATTCCTCCTGTATAGGTAACCCCTATCAAGATAGCACTTTCATTTTGACACGTATTCTGAAAAGGTAAAGGTTGCGTCAGAAAAACTGGCGTTGTAATTGAAAAAGATTGCGGAGCAACTGCTGTACCAGCACTGTTCGTTACTGAAATAGTTCCATTCGAAATTCCTGATGGAACTATTGCTGTAAGTGTTGTAGCATTAACCACACTAAATGAAGTAGCAGCAACATTATTAAACTTAACAGCGGTTAATTGATTAAAATTAGTCCCTATTATCGTAACTTGTTGTCCTCCTTCAGCACAAAATGTGGTAGGACTAATACTTGAGATAGAGGGGATAAGTACACTAGCTGTAGTTGTAACTGAAATGGTATTACTATTTGTTGATACATTGCCTGAGGCATCTTTTGCTCTTACATAAAATGTGTAGGTAGTAGCAGGTGATAAACCACTGATATTTTCCGTATTAGTGGTAACAGAGGTAATAAAACTTCCATTTTGGTATACATCATAGCCCACGACTCCAATGTTATCTGTAGCCGCTGTCCAATTTAAAATGAGAGAGGAAGTTGTAATACCCGTTCCCGATAAATTTATTGGAGCATTAGGAACTTGGGTATCTGGAAGATTTCCCCATATCATCGCCACAAACTCTGGATGGTCTATAAATGGATTTCTGTTATTTTGTCTAGCATAAATTGCATTATTTCTTGAAATTTCGCGAGAATTAACTGGGTCTTGATTATGCCATTGTAATAATAAATTTTTAAATGTTGTAGTAAAAACTTGATTACTTGTTCCATTAAACATGTCGTAATTATAATTTGCTACTGTATTTTCATATCGTGTGGCAAAATAAAAGTACATCCTAGCAATATCTCCTTTAAATTCATCAATAGGCTCAAATACCACACCCGTATAACCCGCAACAGCACTAGTACCAAGTTTACCTCCGTTTCTTGAAACCCAAGAAGCTGTAGCCACTTCGCCGTGTGGATAATTGTTTCTCATTCCATTAACTTTTCCGTCGGTAGGAGGAATAAAATGAGCGTCTGAATACATAGGTGCTGTAGAGTTAAAAACAGATTGCGGTATAATGTGCTCTCTATTATAACAAGAACCTTCAGCTACATAATTGCCACATTGATTTGTGCTGTATGTATATACATAAGGATCTGTACTTGTTGGGTTTTCTGAATAAATATCTAAAATAGAATTATCATTTTCATAATAATTATCTCGGTCAGATGTCGCATAAGTTGTCCATAAAGCATTATATCCTAAATCGCTATGTCCTTTAATTTTATTATAAAGTTGTGTTTTTAAAACATAACCTGTACCGGTTGCAGTGTTATAATATCCAGATGGAATTTGTGCATAAGAACTTAAATATACAAAAAAAAGGACTATTAAAATGTTTAGTTTTCTCATGAATACAATTTAATTACAAGACATAACAATTTTATTTCCTTGCAAAGTGATTTAAATTATTTGTTCATTAGCAAAATGAAATATCTTTACTTTATTTTGCATAAGATTGTAAATGTAAATAAAATTTTCTAAAATTGGGTCTTAACACCAATTGTGCCTTCATGAAAACCACGCACTTCAAAAACACCAAAATTGCTTACACCGACCAAGGAAAAGGAAAGGCTGTGGTGCTATTGCATGGTTTTTTGGAAAATCAATCGATGTGGAAGGCTTTTATTCCTGAATTGGCAAAGAAACACCGCGTGATTACTATCGATTTATTAGGCCATGGTGCTACCGAATGTTTGGGTTATGTCCACACGATGGAAGACCAAGCCGATATGGTACATCATGTATTGCACGAATTAAAAATCAGAAAAACGGTTTTGATTGGACATTCGATGGGCGGTTATGTGGCGTTGGCTTTCGCCGAATTGTATGCCGATAACGTCAAAGGAATTGTGTTGCAAAACTCCACTTCAAGAGCCGATAGTGACGAACGAAAAGCAAATCGTGATAGAGCTATTGTGGCCGTGAAACAAAATTATTCAGCTTTTATCCGAATGAGTATTGCTAACTTGTTCAGCGAAAACAATCGTGACCTTTTAGCAGACATTATTGAAGAAGTGAAATTAGAAGCATTAAAAACCCCGCTTCAAGGCATTGTTGCAGCGTTAGAAGGCATGAAAATTAGAAAAGACCGTGAAGTCATTTTACATTTAGCTCCATTTCCCATTCAACTTATTTTAGGTAAAAAAGACCCAGTTCTAAATTACGATGAGAATTTAGAACAAATCGAAGGTACACAAGTACAACTTACCACTTTTGAAGACGGCCACATGAGTCATTTTGAAAATCAAGCCGAATTGTTGACGGTTTTGAGTGGTTTTTTGAAAAAGGTTTAACCACTAAAGTCACAAAGAAGGCACAATGAACACAAAGTAAATTGATTTCACAGTTTATAAGGATTTTAAATCTGTGGAAATCCTTTAATCTGTGGCAACTAAATTTTTTCTTTAAACGGAATTTCTGGATTGAAAATTTCTACAATCAACGTTTCTAATTCTGCTTTAAAATCTTCTAAAATTTGATTTGAAATAGCTAATTCGGTGTCTTTTCCTTTTCCTAATCCGAAAGGTAAAAAGCCATTTTTCATATTTTTAAACGAAATAATTCCCGCTGAAACTTCTCGGTTTTGTTTCAATTCGTGATTTTCAAACATCAAGGCATAACACAACAACTGAATAATTTTTTCATTTTTTATATCAGTAGTTAAATCAGTAAAATCATTAATTTTTAAACTATTACCCAATACTTTTCCTGTTTTATAATCGATGATTCGGATGGCACCGTTTCGTTCTTCGATTCGGTCGACTTTACCTGCAATTTTTATTGGAAATGGCAACGATTTCACTTCAATTTCACATGATAAACTCGCTTCCAACAATACTACTTTTATGGCTTGACCTTCTTCGATATCTTTCTTTTCTAATTGTAAAAAATTGAAGACATTTCGTTTCGCTACTTCAAAAGCTAACAGATTTTTTCCTTTTGTGATTTCGCCTTCTTTGTAAATTTCTTTAAAATGTTTTAGAATTACCTCGTCAATTTTAGTTTCCATCGTTTCAATATGATGCAAAGCTAAATACTGATTCAAATAAGGCGTATACAACTCCTCCAAAGCATTATGAATAATAGTTCCCAACGTATTTACTGCAATGTTTTCTTCCACTTCATCGGCTTCATTAATACGTAAAATGCGTTGCATATAAAACTGTAACGGATTACGAATATAATTCGTTAAAGACGATGGCGAAAATCCTTTATCGGTTGCGATTTCATGCAAACGTGTTAGAATTTTATCCGTTTTTGGAATGGTTATAGGTTCGTAAGCTTTCTCGGGTAAAACAGCGTTGTAAATAGTGCTTGTAATGTTGTGTTTTGGTTGTTTTTCGATTTCTAATTGGGTTATGAAACGACTTTTTTCGCCGGCATCAATTCCTTCGTTATCGGTATTGTAAAGCAGCCAAACGTTTTTCGCTCGCAACAACAAATGATAAAAGTGATAGCAATAAATCGCATCTTTTTCTTTGTACGTTGGTAAGCCTAATTCTTTCTTTACATCATATGGAATGAATGAATTTTGCGATTTTCCAGCTGGAAATTTACCTTCGTTTACCGAAGTGATAATCACATTTTCAAAATCCAACACACGGCTTTCTAAAACACCCATTACTTGAAGACCTGACAAAGGCTCGCCTTCGAAAGAAACTTCCGCTAAATCGATAATTTGCTTGTAAATCGCCTGAAGTGATGGCAAACTTTCGATTTGATTATAGGTTTCGTGGTAATTGGTTAATTTATTAATGGTTTTAAAAACCGAATACACAAAAGCTTTCGTCACTTTTTCTTCGGCATCGTCATTGCTTAAATAGGATTTTATGGTGAGTAAAATCGAATGTAAGTTTGTTAAAATATCAGAAATCGAATCATCCCAACGAGTAAACAACAATTGAAATAATTTACTTTCTGAATTCGGGTATTTTTCTTCGTATAAACTAAATAGTTTTTGGTTGGAAAAGAAAGTAAAATTGTTGTTATTAATCACTTTTACGACTTCCTCCACTTTACAATAGGGTTCCACCAAAGGATGATTTAAAATATCCAAAACTTCTTTATAGTAAAAAGTGTAGCTTTTCTCGTTTCGTTGTTTGGCATTGGTATACAACTTGAACAACTTGCTTATTAACAGTTGTGCAGGATTATTTTTACTTGGATAACCCATTGTAATATTCAACGCATCTACCGATTCGGGCAAACCATATAAAACTGGGAGCAACAAGTTTTCATCACCTAAAACAACAGCAGTTTTTTCTAAATTTGGGTTTTCGGATTGGATTTTTTCAATAATGGTTCCCACAATTTTGGCTTGACCAATGCTTTTAGGAGTGCCTATAATTTCAATATTTTTTTCTTCACTAAAGTGATTGACAACCCATTCGAAATCTTGATTAACAAATGGTTTCCATTCTTTTTTAAACTTTCTAATAAACAAACCAGCATCATGATAAGAGTCGTTGAGAAAAATCTCATCGATATCCCAATAAATTTTGGCTTTGTTTTCGTTTGCTAAATGCTTGAATATTTTTTCTTCAGCTTGATTTAGCGCATTGAAACCTGCAAAATAGATTTGATTGGTAATAGTTGCCGTAAACGGAATTAAGTTCTTTACTGCTTCTCTGTACAATAATCCTTGATAACCGATTCCTTTTTTAAACAAATGATTATAAAAAGATTCGTAGTATAAAGGTAATTTAGCCCAAAATTCTAGATGTGTATCTATTAATTTGGTAGTATTTGATGGTTCTAAATTCCATCTTTTCAAAGCTTCAATATCTTTTAAATAAGAAAAAACATGATTTGGATCTAATAAATATCTATCTATTTCATTAAAATCTTGAATTGCGGTTTTTGCCCAAGTAGCAAATTCTTCGAAGGTTTGTTGTTTGGCTTTTTCGGTAACGGAAAGATAGGCTTCGTAGAATTCGAATAATAATTCAATTGAGTCAATCGTACGCAAACCTGAAATTTCTTGAATGAAATCTTCAATACTAATGATAGTGGGTGCAAACGAGGTTGTTTCTAATTGATTTTTTAAACTTTCTAAAAGAAACACTTTGGCTCTTTTATTTGGCAAAACAATAAGACAATTGGCTAATTCAATAGCTGAATTTGACAAAATAGTTTGGCTTAGTTTATCTAAAAAAGTAGTCTGTTTCATTTTATAAAAATAAAAAAACGCCCCGACAAATCGGGGCGTTTCTTAATATATTTTTTAAAGAAATTATTTCACTAATTTCACTTCAACTCTTCTGTTATTCGCTTTACCTTTAGCAGTTTTGTTTGAATCTACTGGCATAGACTCACCAAAACCTTTAGAAGATAATCTTGAAGCATCAATACCATTTTCAATTAAGAAACTTTTAACTGCTGCTGCTCTTTCTTCAGATAATTTTTGATTTAAAGCATCTGAACCTGAATTATCAGTATGACCTTCTAAAGAGAATTTAGCTGTTGGGTACTCTTTTAAGATAGCTGTCATAGCTTGTAAAACTGGGATTGTTTGTTTTTGGAAAGAAGCTTTACCAGAGTTAAACAAGATAGTTTTACCATAATCATTTAATTTTTTCATTGTATCGTCAGATACTTCTGGACAACCGTTGTTAGCAACAGTACCAGCTACAGTAGGACATTTGTCATCTTTATCAGCAACACCATCACCGTCAGTATCAGGCCATGGACAACCAGCGTTATCTTTAGCACCCGCTACAGTAGGGCATTTGTCATCTTTATCAGCAACACCGTCACCGTCAGCATCTGGACAACCATTCATCATTTTTGTTCCTTTATCTTCCGGACAAGCATCTTCTGAATTAATGATTCCATCACCATCTGTATCAGGACATCCATTTAATTCTTTAGTTCCTACTTCTTCTGGACAAGCATCTTCTGAATCTTGAATTCCGTCTTTATCTGTATCAGGACATCCTTTGAATTCTGGTAACCCAGCTACTTCTGGACATGCATCATCTTTGTCGTAAATTCCGTCACCATCTGTATCTTTACCTCCAAACTTGAAAGTTAAACCAGCAAAATGTTGCATGTGACTTGGTACATCAATATCACCAACTCTGTTGTCATCAAATGAATGTTTGTAAGTAGATTGTAATTGTAAACCAACTTGTTCAGAAAACCAAAAAGTTAATCCCAATCCACCATTTACTGTTCCTGCAGATGCATCTCCGAAGAAAGTATAACCTCCACCTAAATTAAGAGATGGGTCAAACCATTTAGTACCAATCATTTCCATAAAGCTGTACTTGATTGTTGCGTCAGCCGCATAATATGATAAATCCCCAGGATTTACTACTACATCCGTTGAACCAGTTCCCGGAACTCTGTAAATCATTTTGTTAATTCTGTTAACTGAACCTGTTAATCCAACAGAAAAACTGTCACCAACATATCTAGTAAGGTTTAAATAAGATACCGATGGAACAATATTCCAGTTTTCTCTAGCGTTTCCTAGTTGAATCCACTTTGGACTATCGTTTCCAACAGAACTTACTTTTGTGTCTACTCCGTTAACTCCAAAAGAGATTGCCCACGGATTGTTGCTATCTTGTGCTTGAGATGTTATACCTGCAAACATTAAACCGGCAACTAATAATTTTTTTAAATGTTTCATACTTGATTTATTTAATTACAATGCGTTATAATTGCAACAAAAGTAATATTTTTTTTTAACTATAAAAAGTTTTGTTAAAAAAAATACTTATTTGTCTTATTTTACTTGATTATTCCTAATTTTTTAGCAACTTCTGTGAAAGCTTCTATAGCTTTATCCAAATGTGCTTGGGTATGTGCAGCCGATAACTGTACTCGAATACGTGCTTTATCCTTTGGCACAACTGGAAAGAAAAATCCTATAACATAAATTCCTTTTTTTAACAATTCTTCTGCCATTATTTGCGATAATTTTGCATCATATAGCATAACTGGGACAATTGCAGAGTCTCCGTCAATGAAATCAATACCCGATTTTCTTAATCCAGCTTTGAAATAATTAGTATTCCATTCTAATTTATCTCTTAAAGTCGTGTCTTTTTCTAATAGTTCAAAAACTTTTAATGAAGCCCCTACAATAGATGGAGCTAACGAATTTGAAAATAAATAAGGGCGTGAACGTTGGCGTAAGATTTCAATCACTTCTTTTTTGGCTGTTGTATAACCTCCCATTGCTCCACCTAAAGCTTTTCCTAATGTTCCTGTGATGATATCTACTCTTCCCATTACACCTTTAGCTTCCAATGTTCCTTTTCCTGTAGCGCCTATAAAACCAGCAGCGTGACACTCATCTACCATAACCATAGCATCATACTTATCTGCCAAGTCGCAAATTTTATCTAATGGCGCTACCAATCCGTCCATTGAGAAAACTCCGTCAGTTACGATTAATTTAAAACGATGACCTGCTTCAGTTGCTTTGATTAATTGTTGCTCTAAATCTTCCAAGTTGTTATTTTCATAACGGTAACGCGCTGCTTTACACAAACGAACCCCATCAATAATAGAAGCATGATTTAAACTATCAGAAATAATACAATCTTCTTCACCTAATAAAGGTTCAAAAACTCCTCCGTTAGCATCAAAAGCTGCTGCGTATAAAATAGTATCTTCTGTTCCGTAGAAATTTGCGATTTTTTGTTCTAATTTTTTGTGAATATCTTGTGTTCCACAAATAAAGCGTACTGACGACATTCCGAATCCATGAGAATCTAAAGCGTCTTTTGCTGCTTGAACCACTTCTGGATGCGAGGAAAGTCCTAAATAATTATTTGCACAAAAATTTAAAACTGTTTCACCGGTCGAAATCGTAATTTCTGCTCCTTGAGGTGAAGTAATAATGCGTTCTTTTTTAAATAATCCGTTTTCTTGAATCGTATTTAATTCGTTTTGTAGGTGTTGTTGGATTTTTCCGTACATATTATTTTTGTTTGTTGTTATTAGTTTATGGTTACAAAGTTACTATTTCTATACTTTCACCTATGTATATTAATACTTTTTTTGCAACCGTGTTCTTCATTTCTTGTAAAGCCAATTCATATTCTTCTAATTGCGCTTTGTGTTTATGGTGTTTTTCTCCTGTTTTATAATCTAACAAATAAGCCATATTATCTTTAATTACAACTCTATCTGGTTTTATGTTTTTAAATGCTTTTTTAATGATATTTTGCTCATTGAATACTTTTGCATCCGCTTCAAAAAACGGAATCAATTCTTCATGAAGCACAATTTTCATTATCGTTTCCTTAAAAATTTGATATTGAGAAAATGTAATCAATCCCAATTCGGTTGCTTTTTGAATCGCTAAATCCACCTCATCTTTAGTATGAATAAACGCCATTATTTCATGCAAAATATTTCCAAAATTAATCGCATCTTGTTGCACTGTTCCCCACATTAAGGCTTCGCGTTGTGCAATTTTGATGTTTTTTGGATTTAATTTATGCGTTACAATACCAATTTGATTGTTTTTACCTTCGTGGGCTTTATTTGCTGAAATTCGGCTTGGATTTCCGAATTCGTATTCCAATTTTGCGTCTTCATATTTGCCTGAATTCTGTAAAAACTCTATAAAATAATACGATAGGTTATTGGTAACCAAATCGCCTTTTTTGGTTAATAATTTATTTGAAATTACATACAATTGCTCTTCAGCTCGGGTTAAAGCGACGTACAACACGTTTATCGTATCTAAAACTTCTTCTTGATTTTTGGTTTGAAAAATGGTTTTGGCTTCGTTTCCGTAACTTTCTACTTCTTTTTTGTTATTGATTAACGCTTTTGGTAAATCAATATTCGAATCTTCAAGCGGAATCCATAATTTGTCTTTAATTTTTCTCGAAAAATCTTCTTCGGCAAACGGGAAAATGACCACAGGAAACTCCAATCCTTTTGATTTATGAATCGTCATGATGCGAACTGCGTTTGTTCCTTCTGGCGATGGAATGCTTTTTTGGTAGCCAATTTTGTCCCAATACTCCAAGAAATCCGCAATACTTGATTGCACTTTTACATCTTTTTCTAAAACCAAATCCAAGAAATATTGCAAATAAGAAGTATTCACTTTATCATTTAAAAACGTCGCTATTAAAATTTCGACAGCTTCATACAAGGATTTTTTCTTGCAATTTTTGAACGAAATTTCAATTCCGATAGTTTTCAAAAAGGATTCTAATTCTTCCGCATTTTTATCTTTTGCAGCTACAATAAAATCATGAATTGCTACTTCCGATTGCAAATATTTCGCAATAAAATACAAGAAATACACTTTGGATTCGTCATCTTTTGGATTTTTCAAATAACGAAGCAACGCAATCAACAACTTCACTTCAGTCGCATTTTGAATCAACAAGGTTTCTGAAGATAAAATCGGAACACTGTTTTCGGTTAAGAAATTCGCTAATTTAATTCCGGGTGCTTTTGTTCGCGTAAGCAACACGATATCTTTGTATTCAAATCCGTTTGTGATACATTTTTCAATCGTTCTTAAGGTTTGATTCAAGTAAAATTTATCTTTTGTTGTAATCGAATCGTTTGCTGAATCAAAACCTTCAACTTCGGTTTCATCGTCTGGCACTTCTATGAACGACAAATTCACATAACCTCCAATTTTTGAATTGAATTCTTGAAACGAAAGGTTTTCGTAAAGATTTTTATAATCTTGGTTCTGAAATTTAGCAGCTAATTGCTTGAAAAACGTATTATTAAACTGAATCACTTCGGAATAACTGCGATAATTCGTTCCTAAACGAAGCGTTTCTTTGTCTTTATTTGAAAACGGATTGTGTTTTTTATCATCTTTCGCTAAATCTATAAATTGTTCGGCTTTTCCACCACGCCATCGATATATGGCTTGCTTTGGGTCACCCACCAACATCAAAGTTCCTTTCTGACCAAAATCGTCTTGACCTGATAAAGCGTTATCAATTAACGGAATTAAATTTTGCCATTGCATCACCGAAGTATCCTGAAATTCATCGATGAAATAATGACGGTATTTTTCACCCAAACGCTCATAAATAAAAGGCGCTGGTTGGTTTTGAATTTCGTTATGAATGATTTTATTGAAATCGGAAATCGAAACTAAATTTTGTTCTTCCTGAATTTGTTTGAATTCCTGATAAATTGTGTTTAGTAACGAAAGCGGATTTAGGTTTTGCAGAAAAGCTTCATACATTGAAATTTTTCCTGTTTTTTCATTGATTACAACAACCGAAGCTAAAATTTCGGAAGCCATTTCATCAATAAAATCTTTATCGGATTGCGGAACCGTCTTTGAATAAGGCGATTTTGTTCCGTCTAAATAATTAATTATCGTTTCGTTTATAGCGATTTTATCCGCTGCAACTTTTTCTAAATGATTGGGGACATAACTGGAATAAAACGATTTTCGAGAAACACCATTCGAATCCATTTTATCTAAAACATTTTGAGCAATTGCCTTACATTCCGATTTTAATTCTTTGATTTCTTCTTGTAATTTCTTTTTAATTACCCCAAAATCATCCAAACTCTTGTCGGACATTTCTTTGATTTCTTCCGAATTGTTTTCGTTCGTAATCAATTGGGCTATCTTTAATAATTCGGCAGAAATATCCCAATTTTTATCGTCGTCGGTTTTTTCTTTTGAAAATTCTATTAATAATTTAGTCAAATTTACATCGTCTCCTGCTTTGGATATTACGAAATCAATCGCTTCTTGTAATAAAGAATCGGTTTCCAACGAGACTTCAAAATTTGGAGGTAAATTCAAATCTTGAGCAAAGGTTCGTATGACTTTATGCGTAAATTTATCAATTGTAGAAATATCAAACGCCGCATAATTATGAATTATATTTTTGATAATGGCTTTCGATTTTTCTTTTAAAGTAGCGATACTCAATTTGGTTTCCGAAGCAACATCTTTTAACAATTCCATCGCTTTATCAGAAGTAGAATCAATAGAAAACTCGTACAAACTCGAAACAATTCTACTTTTCATTTCTTCTACCGCTTTGTTGGTAAAAGTTATAGCCAAAATTTTTCGATAGGCATCATCATTCGTAGCCAAGAAAAGAATTTTTAAATATTCTTTAGTTAGCGTATAAGTTTTTCCTGAGCCGGCCGAAGCGTCGTATATCGTAAAAGCGGTTGTTTTCATATATGTAAATGCCGTTTTTTAGTTGTCAAATATGCAATCACCTATTTATTCATAGGTTTTTGCTTCGCAAACTTTTTTAAAGGTGATTTCAAATGTTATATTTATCTTAATAATAGCGGTATAGAAACTATCTATTTTTGATTCCGAAGTTTAATTTGTAAATTTGGTGAAAATATTACTAATCTAAAAATAAAATATTATGGCTTTTGAATTACCACAATTACCTTATGCATACGATGCATTAGAACCACATA
Source organism: Flavobacteriia bacterium (assembly GCA_004293165.1). Classification (GTDB taxonomy): domain Bacteria; phylum Bacteroidota; class Bacteroidia; order Flavobacteriales; family Flavobacteriaceae; genus Flavobacterium. The sequence continues at coordinate 280,159 of RDYL01000002.1, forward strand.
TTGATGCTAGAACAATGGAAATTCACCATTCTAAGCACCATAATGCTTACGTTACGAATCTAAACGCAGCAATCGCTGGAACAGATTTAGAAGGAAAATCTATCGAAGATTTGATGAAAAATATAGACATGAACAATATGGCAGTTCGTAACAATGGTGGTGGACATTATAATCACACTATGTTCTGGGAAATCATGTCGCCAAATGGTGGTGGTTTACCAACAGGTGAATTAGCTACTGCTATTGACGTTGCATTTGGTTCATTTGACGCTTTTAAAGCAGAATTTTCAAAAGCGGGTGCTACACGTTTTGGTTCAGGATGGGCTTGGTTATGTGTGAAAGACGGAAAATTAGAAGTTTGTTCTACTCCAAACCAAGACAACCCAATAATGCCAGGTGTTGCTTGTGGCGGACAACCAATTTTAGGAATGGATGTATGGGAACATGCTTACTATTTACATTATCAAAACAGACGTCCTGATTATATGGAAGCATTTTTTAATGTAATTAACTGGACAGAAGTAGCAAAACGCTTTGCTGCAGCAAAATAATTAAAAAACAGTTTAATAAAAAAGCCGAAGAGTATGGCGACTCTTCGGCTTTTTCTATTTTCCCAAATTTATTAAAATTAAAAAGGCAAACTAATTAACCTTTTTTAACTTAAATACACCATAAAATTAAACCTACTAAATTTTTGGTAATGCTAATGTATAACGACCTATCAAAAAATTGCAAAAAAATTGATGAAGTACATAAAAATTCGATGAAAGTCGTTATTTGTGTTGTTTTAACTAAAAATCAATAAATTTAAAACAAAAAAAGGGTGAAATTTCTTTCACCCTTTTTGCCCCAAATCTACCATAAAACTTAACCTACTAATTTTTTGGTAATACTAAAGTATTATAAAAAAAATTTACATTATAAAATAATTGTTGAAGTACATAAAAACCCGATGAAAGTCGTTTTGAGATGACTTTTAGTAAAAATTTGAAATAAAAAAAGGCGAAATTTCTTTCACCCTTTTTGCCCCAAATTTACCATAAAACTTAACCTACTAATTTTTTGGTAACACTAAAGTAAAGCTACATTATTTAAAACCACAATAAAATTGTTGAACAACCCAAATTATCGATAAAATGCACTTTTTCAGAACAATACAGTTTATTTTATGCAATTTTTAAAAAGGTTTTAATATGTTTTATTAAAACTTAACCTACTAATATTTACATATAGAATTTTGTAATTCTTTAAAAAATTGCCATATGGAATAAAAACCGATGAAATACTTATTTTTAATAAGCACGAGCATCTTTCCCTTCGTAAAAATTCATAAAAGCACGGTTTACAACTCGATTTCCACCATTTGTTGGATAATCTCCTGTAAAATACCAATCGCCTAAATTCTTCGGACAAGCAATGTGTAAATCAGCTACCGTTTGATAGATAATTTTTACTTCAGCCTTAGTATTGTCTGGTGTTAGCATTTCAGCGATTTTATCTGAAATCTCTTGATCCGTGAATGGTGCATAAATTTCTTTTACAAAATTCACTACATCAGCATCGATAAAATCTTCTTGTGCCTTTGATTTTTGATATACTTCCTCTACTATATGGTATAAATTGCGTTCTTTTAGCAACTCTAAAGCTGCTCTAAAAGCTACTAATCCTTCTAGTTTTGCCATGTCAATCCCGTAACAATCTGGATAACGAATTTGCGGTGCTGATGAAACCACTACAATTTTCTTAGGATTTAAACGATCCATCATTTTAATGATACTTTGTTTCAAAGTGGTTCCTCTTACAATACTATCGTCAATAATTACTAAATTATCTGTAGGTTTTACCACACCATAAGTCACATCATAAACGTGTGCTACCAAATCATCTCTACTGCTGTCTTCAGTAATAAAAGTTCTTAATTTGGCATCTTTTATCGCGATTTTCTCCGTTCTAATTTTAACCGAAAGCAATTCTTTCAACATATCTTCCGTCAACGTATCCTTTTGTTCAATAATTGCTTTTGCTTTTCGGTGATTTAAGAAGTCTTGAGCAGCTTCTGACATACCATAAAAAGAAGTTTCTGCCGTATTTGGAATAAAAGAGAAAACCGTGTTATCGATATCGTTATCGATGGCTTTTAAAACACTTGGAAAGATTAATTTTCCTAATTCTTTACGCTCTGTATAGATTTCGGCATCACTTCCACGAGAAAAATAAATTCGCTCAAACGAACATGCTTTTTTGATTAAAGGTGTTCTTACTTCCTGAACGGTAACATTTCCGTTTTTCTTGATAATAATAGCACTTCCCGGATCTAATTCTTGTACTTTTTCGAAAGGCACATTGAACACTGTTTGAATCACTGGACGTTCTGAAGCTACTACTACAATTTCATCATCTTCATAGAAATACGCAGGACGAATTCCAGCAGGATCACGCAATACAAACGAATCACCATGACCAAAAAGCCCAGCCATTGCATAACCTCCGTCAAAATTACGAGAAGCACGTTCTAAAATGCGTTGTACATTTAAACGTTCTCCGATAATTGGAGAAGCTTCTTGTTTGGAATATCCTTCTACTTTACATTGTTTGTATAATTCGGTAACCTCATCATCTAAAAAATGTCCGATTTTCTCCATTACAGTAACAGTATCGGCCATTTGTTTTGGATGTTGTCCTAAATCAATTAAGTTTTGGAATAACTCTTTTACATTAGTCATATTGAAATTTCCCGCCACAATTAAATTACGGTGCATCCAATTGTTTTGACGTAAAAACGGGTGAACACTTTCGATGCTGTTTTTACCGAAAGTTCCATAACGAACGTGACCTAAAAACACTTCTCCAATGTAAGGAATATTTTGTTTTTGAAGTGACACATTGTTTTGATATTCTGGATGTTCTTCTAAATCGCGACTAATTCTGTCGTTAATTTGAGCAAAGATATCCTTAATAGGTTGCGGGTCGTTTGAACGAATACGACTGATGTATCTTTCTCCTGGATTTACATCTAATTTAATACTTGCTAATCCAGCTCCATCTTGACCTCGGTTGTGTTGCTTTTCCATTAGTAAATACATTTTTTGTACTCCATAAAAAGCGGTTCCGTATTTTTGTTTATAGAATTCTAACGGTTTTTTTAATCTTAGTAATGCAATTCCACATTCGTGTTGTATAGCGTCACTCATAAGTTGTTGTGTTGTTGTAGGTTGTTGTAATTCTTATTTATTTTCAAACAAAAAATGCCCCGAAATTTCGAGGCACGTTTTTATTCTTCTAATTCTACTTCAAATTGCGTTAAAGCTTTGAATTGTTTCAAACGCGCATTAACTTCTTTTTTATCAAGGCCAACCATTCTTTCTGTTCCAAATTTTTCTACACAGAATGAAGCTAAGTTTGAACCATGAATGATTCCGTTTTTCATGTTGTTAAACGAAATGTTTTCAGATTGCGCAATATATCCTGCGAAACCTCCTGCGAATGTATCACCAGCACCTGTTGGATCAAATACTTCTTCTAATGGTAATGCTGGAGCAAAGAATACGTCTTTGTTGTGGAACAATAATGCACCGTGCTCTCCTTTTTTGATTACCACATATTTTGGTCCCATTGTATGGATTTTAGCTGCTGCTTTTACCAAAGAATATTCGCCTGATAACTGACGTGCTTCTTCATCGTTGATTGTGATTACATCAACAAGTTTAATCACGTCTAATAATTCTGGCAAGGCACAATCCATCCAAAAGTTCATGGTATCTAAAACAATTAATTTTGGTTGTTCAGTCATTTGGTTTAAAACGCCTGATTGTACGATTGGGTGTAAGTTTCCTAATAAAACCACCTCCGAATTTTTATACGCTTGAGGCACCACTGGGTTAAAATCGGCCAACACATTTAATTCGGTCACTAAAGTGTCGCGCGAATTTAAATCGTTGTGGTATTTTCCACTCCAGAAGAAGGTTTTTCCGCCTTTTACAATTTCGATCCCTTCTATATTTACTCCTTTATTTTCTAATAAATCTAAATATTCTTTTGGAAAATCTTCTCCTACTACAGAAACTATGGCTGCATCAACATTGAAAAATGAAGATGATAAACCTATGTAAGTTGCTGCTCCGCCTAAAATTTTATTTGTTTTTCCGAAAGGTGTTTCAATAGCATCAAAAGCTACTGTCCCTACTATTAATAGTTTGTTCATTAAATTGAATTTGAAATAAGGCGCAAAGATAAGTTTTTGTTTAGAAGTTTAAAAGTTTATGTTCCGAAACTTCGGGATAAAAGTTTAAAAGGTTTTGAACGTTAGAGTTTTGTATACATTTATGATTAAAAACCTTATTCATAAAATAATTTTATGATCATCATAATTTAATACTTTCTAATTTTTTAACAATTTTAACTACTAAAGAATATTTTTGAGAAATTTTAATAAATAAAAAATTAAAAAACTTATGAAAAAAATTAAATTATTTATGCTTTTTGGACTGTTTACAGTTTCTGTCAGTGCGCAAGACTATGTTGATATTTTTAAATTGTCTTTAAATAATGCAACATTAGGAAATTTAGACAATGACTACGAAACGAGTGTAAACAATCTAAATATGGAAGTTTACTATCCCAAAAAATTATCTGAAAAAACAGTATTATTAACTGGTTTTACAGTTGAAAACACCAGGTTAAATTTTTCAGAAGGTGCTGAAAGAACTAGTTTAACAATGACACGCTTGAACTTAGGAATGAAATATCAACATTCCGAAAAATGGTCGGGAACGTATGTATTTCTTCCAAAAATTGCCTCAGATTTTGATAACATTGGGTCAAATGATTTTCAATTTGGTGGATTAGCAGTTTTAGATTATCAGTACAATGAAACTTCAAAAGTTAAATTTGGATTATATGCTTCGTCAGAAAACCATGGTTCTACAATTACCCCATTAATTGGTATTTGGCATCGTTCTAAAGACAGTAAGTTTTATATCAATGCAACTTTACCAATTCGTATGGACGCTAACTATTCTTTGTCAGATAAATTTAGTGTAGGTGCAGATTTACTTACTTCTATAAAATCATATGATTTAGACGGTATTAATTCGGATTTATATACTCAAGAAGAATCGATTCGTTTTGCGCTTTATGCTGCTTTAGGATTAATGGATAATTCGATTATTTTAAGAGGAAAAGTGGGATTTGACACTACAGATTATGGCGTTTACAATAGTAATGAAAAGGTAGGTGCACAAGTTTTAACTTTCCCACTGAGTACCGATAAAAGAAATCGACTAAACTCGGAATTTGATTCTTCATTATACGTTGGATTTGATGCGATTTACCGATTTGATTTAACAAAAGAAACTAAATAATAGAAGGAGCTTTTCAGCTCCTTTTTTATTACAACAACTTCCCTTCTTCTCTTTCGTAAAACTCGTCAATAGACAATTTTTCTTGTTGCGATGCCATAACGGCTAATTCATCGCAGCGTTCGTTTTGTGGGTGGCTGTTGTGCCCTTTTACCCATTGAAAATCGACTTGGTGTTGGCGATAGATTTTTAAGAATCGTAACCATAAATCGGGGTTTTTTTTGGCTTTGAAGTTAATTTTTTCCCACTGAAACACCCAGCGCTTTTCTACTGAATCTACCACATATTTCGAATCTGAAACGACTAATACTTTAGTTTTTGGGTTTTTAAGTTTTTCTAACCCTACAATTACCGCTAATAATTCCATTCTATTATTAGTAGACAATCGGAAACCTTCGTAAAATTCTTTTTTATACGGAGTTCCTACCATTTCCATCACCACGCCATAGCCAGCCGGACCAGGGTTTCCCTTAGCAGCGCCGTCTGTGTATATGTGGACTTCGTGTGACATAGTTGCGAGTTGAAAGTTATGAGTTACGAGTTAATATACCTGCGATAACTTCTGGAAAATACTGATGTTCCAATTCATGGATTTTATGTGCAATTTCTTCAGCGGTATTGCAATCTTCTATATTTACTGAATTTTGAAAAATAAATTCACCTTCATCATAGTGTTCGTTTACATAATGAATGGTGATTCCTGTTTCTTTTTCTTTATTTTCCAGAACTGCTTGATGTACATTCATTCCGTACATGCCTTTTCCGCCGTATTTTGGCAATAAAGCAGGATGAATATTAATCACTTTTGGATACACTTTTAATATTGACTCTGGAAATTTTAATAGAAATCCAGCTAAAACAATTAAATCGGGTTGAAATTGGTGCAATTGCTCTAACACAAAACCATCATTTAATTGTGTCTTAGAAAAAACCACAGAAGGGATGTTATGATTTTTTGCTCTTTCTAATACTTTAGCATCCGCCTTGTTAGAAAAAATAGCAACTACAACTCCTTCATTATTATTTTTAAAATACCTGATTATTTCTTCGGCATTTGAACCGTTTCCGGAAGCAAAAAGCACAATATTTTTCATTTTATTTAGATTTCTTAGCACAAAAAAAAGAATAATAATTGGTAAAAAATAAAAAAAAGAGGCCTTTGTGAATTATTTTTTTTAAATTCGTGGTCATATTTAGTAACAAAAAGGTTGTTTTAAAATAAAGTTTTTTATTTTTGCCAACAAATTAAATTAAAAATTAAAGATTATGTCAGACATTGCATCAAGAGTAAAAGCGATTATCGTAGACAAATTAGGTGTTGACGAAAACGAAGTTGTAACAGAAGCTAGCTTCACTTGAGCTTATTATGGAGTTCGAAAAAGAATTTGACATTCAAATTCCAGACGACCAAGCTGAAAACATTGCTACTGTAGGTCAAGCTATTTCTTACATCGAAGAAGCTAAAAAATAATAAATAAAACGCCCGCGTGCATTTATTTGCATGCGGGTTTTTATTATTTTAAAAAAATTAGACTATTTTTGATTGAATTTCAATCACAATATATTGAAATACCCTTGTCTCTTTACTATACTAAATTAAAGAAAACACGGGTATTATTTGTTTAAACGATTTTTAAAAATAAGAATATGCAATTAAAGCGTGTTGTTGTAACTGGCCTTGGAGCATTGACCCCAATTGGTAATTCCATTCAAGAATATTGGGATGGATTAATTAATGGAAAAAGCGGTGCTGCACCCATAACGTATTACGATACTGAAAAACATAAAACCAAATTTGCTTGTGAAGTAAAAAACTTCAACATCGAAGATTATATGGATCGTAAGGAATCGCGCCGATTGGATAAATTTGCTCAATATGCTATTGCAGCTAGTGACGAAGCGATTAAAGACGCTGGAATTACGCCAGAGAATGTAAACAAACATAGAGTAGGTGTAATTTGGGGTGCTGGTATTGGAGGTTTAGAAACTTTCCAAGATGAAGTTATGTATTATGCAAAAGGAGATGGAACACCAAAGTTCAATCCTTTCTTTATTCCTAAAATGATTGCCGATATTGCTCCAGCTCATATTTCTATGAGAAATGGCTATATGGGTCCAAATTATACTACCGTTTCTGCTTGTGCTTCTTCTGCAAATGCCTTAATTGATGCATTTAACTACATCCGTTTAGGAATGTGTGATGTTATTGTATCAGGCGGATCTGAAGCAGCTGTAACCATTGCAGGAATGGGTGGATTTAATTCTATGCACGCCTTATCAACTAGAAATGATAGTCCAGAAACAGCTTCAAGACCTTTTGATGCTACTCGTGATGGTTTTGTTTTAGGGGAAGGTGCTGGTGCTTTAGTTTTAGAAGAATACGAACATGCCAAAGCACGTGGTGCTAAGATTTATTGTGAAGTTGGTGGTGGTGGAATGTCTTCGGACGCATACCATTTAACAGCTCCACATCCTGAAGGAATTGGCGTTATTGCTGTTATGGAAAACACGTTACGAGATGCTGGAATGACTCCTGATCAAGTAGACCACATTAATACGCACGGAACTTCTACACCTCTTGGCGATGTTGCTGAATTAAAAGCTATAAGTCATGTTTTTGGTGATCATGCTAAAAACATTAATATTAACTCTACAAAATCAATGACAGGACACTTACTTGGTGCTGCTGGTGCTATCGAAGCAATTGCTTCTATCTTAGCTATGCAACACAGTATTGTTCCTCCAACGATTAACCATACAGTAGTTGACGAAAACATTAATCCTGAATTAAATTTGACTTTAAATAAAGCGCAAAAACGCGAAATTAAAGTAGCAATGAGTAATACCTTCGGTTTTGGAGGTCACAATGCTTGTGTATTATTTAAAAAATTGGAAAACTAACTACATGCGTCGATTATTTAATAAAATAAGAAAAAACTCCCGTTCTCCAGAAGACGGGATTTTTTTTGAAAAAATTACCAAAATACTAGGTTTCGAACCTAAAGAATTAAGATATTACAAAAAAGCATTTACACACCGTTCTACCAATAAAGTAGACGAAAAAGGAAATCCGTTCAATTATGAACGCTTAGAATTTTTAGGTGACGCAATGTTGGGTAGTGTAATTGCAGCACATTTATACAATGAAGTACCATCGGGAGACGAAGGTTATTTAACAAAAATGCGCTCTAAAATTGTTAGTAGAGAACACCTAAACGAATTAGGCCGCGATTTTAATTTGGTGAGCTTTGTAGAAAGCAAAGTCAATTCGAGTCAATTTGGCGAAAATATTCATGGTAATTTATTTGAGGCCTTTATTGGTGCAATTTATTTAGATAGAGGTTTTGAATTTTGCGAAAAATTTATTCGTACAAAAATCATTAAACAATATGTTGATATTGCTAAATTAGAAGGTAAAGTTATCAGCTATAAAAGTTTAATTATTGAATGGTGTCAGAAAGAAAAAATTTCATTCTTTTTTGATTTTGTAGAAGATAATGGAATCGAAGGGCAAAAATATTTTGGGATAAAACTACTTATTGACCAAAAAATTGTTGCGCGTGCTCGAGCTACATCAAAGAAAAAAGCAGAAGAAAAAGCATCTCAAAGAGCTTATTTTGCTTTACAAGAAAAAATTTCAAAAAAATAACCCAGTACTAAAACGTTTTCGTTACTAAATTAACGTTAAGAACTTAAAAACGGGTGTTTTTTAATCGATTTTAGTCTTATATTTACAACTTAAATGAGGGCAATGGCAATCCATAAAATTCAAATAAACGATTTTATTTCAGATGATTATGAATTAATTGCCATCCATTCATCTTTAGAGGATTACAAATTGGCTTATTCCCTAAATGTGGTTTTAAGCATTCAATTGAGTAAAAACCTTTCTTATGTGGAAATTGCTATTCCTGAAGGAAAAAGTGCTTTTAGTAACTACATATTTGATGATAAAAAAAACGATATTGTTTGGACCTTAATCGAAAATAAAGCTACGATTATCAATTCTAACAAACAAACAAGTTCTTTATTTGAACAAATTGACATTACCGTTTTTTTACTACCTGAATTTAAAAAAGCCGATTACCTTTTAAAAATTGAAAATATTGATTATGGATTTGAATCGGAATCTATCATTGAAAAAATTCAAGAAATTAAAAATGTAACTACAGCTTACACCATTGATATAACAAACTTAAAATCTAAAAATAATTTAATTTTTTAATTAAGATGCCAACAAACAAAAAAACTAAAATTGTTGCTACACTAGGACCCGCTTGTAGTACAAAAGAAGTGATTAAAAACATGATAGATGCAGGAGTGAATGTTTTTAGAATTAACTTTTCGCACGCTGATTATACTGATGTTTCAGAACGAATCAAAATCATTAGAGAATTAAATGATGAATATGGTTACACAACTTCAATTTTAGGAGATTTACAAGGTCCTAAATTACGTGTAGGCGTTATGAAAGAGGATGTAGTAGTAAGCAAAGGTGATAAAATAACTTTCACAACAGCTGAAGATATTTTAGGAACTGCCTCTCGTGTTTATATGAATTATAAAGAATTTCCAAAAGATGTAAATCCTGGGGAAAGAATTTTACTTGACGACGGAAAGTTAATTTTTGAAGTTACAAAAACAGACAAAAACACAGAAGTTGAAGCTGTAGTGGTTCAAGGTGGTCCTTTGAAATCTAAAAAAGGAGTTAACTTACCAAATACAAAAGTATCATTACCAGCTTTAACAGAAAAGGATATTCGCGATGCTAAGTTTGCTATTGAAAATAAAGTAGATTGGATTGCATTATCTTTTGTTAGAACACCACAAGATTTAGAAGATTTACAAGATTTGATAACTGAACATTCAGAACATAAAATTCCAATTATTGCTAAAATTGAAAAACCGGAAGCGGTTGAAAATATCGATAAAATTGTAGCTTTTTGTGATGGATTAATGGTTGCTCGTGGCGATTTAGGTGTGGAAGTTCCTGCGGAAGAAGTTCCGTTGATTCAGAAAAAATTGATTCATAGAGCGAAAACGGCTCGTATTCCTGTAATTGTGGCAACACAAATGATGGAAACCATGATAACTTCATTAACTCCTACAAGAGCAGAAGTAAATGACGTTGCAAACTCTGTAATGGACGGAGCAGATGCAGTAATGTTATCTGGAGAAACATCGGTAGGTAATTATCCAGTAGAGGTAATTGAAACCATGACTCGTATTATTGAAAGTGTTGAAGATTCGCCACTTATTAAAGTGCCTATTTCGCAACCACAAATAAAAAACCAACGTTTTATTACTAAATCCATTTGTTATCATGCTTCTTTAATGGCCGATTCCATTAATGCAAAAGCGATTACAACTTTAACTAATTCAGGTTATACGGCATTTCAAATTTCAGCATGGCGACCAAAATCACATATTTTAGTATTTACTTCTAACCATAGAATTTTAACACAATTGAATCTTTTATGGGGAGTAAGAGCTTACTTCTACGATAAATTAGTAAGTACAGATGATACTATTGATGACATCAACACCATTTGTAAAGAAAGAAAATATGTAAAAAAAGGTGATATGGTAGTAAACCTAGCAGCAATGCCAATTGTAGCTAAAGGAATGGTGAACACCATGCGAGTTTCAGAAATAGAATAACAGAATTTTAATACTAAAAAATGAGTGCTAAATTACTTTAGCACTCGTTTTTGTTTTATTTAAGTTCTGGTTAGTGTTTTTAATTGATTTTAAGCAGCTATTTTTTCAAACGCAATAAAATTTGTCACTTCTCCTTTGTTATTGAAAATTGGAAAGCCTTTGATGTGACATTTGTATAACGAACCATCTTTGCAATAATTGATTACGTTTTTCTCAAACGGTACTTTGTTTAAAATGGCTTGTCTAATTTCATTACTAACTTGTAAATCTGTTTTAGCCCCTTGAAACATTTTTGGCGAGTTTCCAATCACTTCATTTGCTTCATAGCCGTTCATTTTGTGTATGTTTTTACTAGCGAAAACAATTTTTAACTGCGCATCGGTAACCACAATAACGGTTTCATCTTGAAGACTTTCTTTATAATCCCACACCGTATTCCATTGATTTTTGTTAGCAATTTGATGTAACGATCGCACATCATGTAGCACTACATTGGTTTGCAACAAATACTGAGAAAAAATATCCCAAGATACTAGCGGCATTGCTTTCATAGCAACTTTTTCATACTGTTTTGCAAACGCAGCATCATACACTTTGAACTCCATATCCGATGTTATTTTTGTCAAAACTAAAAAGAAAAATGAATCAACAAGTTAGAAAACACAACTTTAACGCTTGTTTAAGTAACTAAAACTCAAACTTCAATTGCACCGAAACACTTTTTTGAGGCAATACAATATTCGTTTTTTCTTCATTGTTTAAGTTGTGGATGGAAATTCCTAGCAATCGCACAGAGTCTCTTAACCGCTCTTGGTAAAGTAAATCTTTAGCTACGTCTAAAATAATGTGTTTGTCGTTTACAAAATACGGCAAGGTTTTGCTTCGGGTTTGTAAGGTGAAGTCGGAGTATTTTATTTTTAAGGTGATGGTTTTTCCTGAGATTTTACTTTTTTGTAGGCGTTTTTCTAATTCATTAGCGATACTTTTCAAACGTTCTTCCATGAAAATTTCGGAAGATAAATTCTCGTTGAAAGTGCGCTCAGCTCCTACCGATTTAATTTTCCGGTTGGGTTTTACCGAACTATTGTGAATACCTCGCACAATTTGAAAATAATGAAACCCGCTGTTTCCAAAATGTTTTTCCAAGTATTCCATAGGCTTTTGTTTTAAATCGAACCCAGTAAAAATGCCCAATTGGTACATTTTTTCGGCCGTGACTTTACCTACACCATAGAATTTTTTTATGTCTAATTTTTCTAAAAACACTTCTACCTCATCTGGATTTACCGTTTTTTGTCCGTTAGGTTTGTTGTAATCTGAAGCAATTTTTGCTACAAATTTATTGACGGAAATTCCTGCCGAAGCCGTAAGACCAACTTCATCAAAAATGCGTTTTCTGATTTCTTGAGCAATTAATGTGGCACTTGGATTGCCTTTTTTATTCTCAGTAACATCTAAATAGGCTTCATCAAGCGATAACGGTTCAACTAAATCAGTATAATCGAGGAAAATCTTTCTAATTTGTTTAGAAATTTCTTTATATCGATCAAATCGGGGTGGTACAAAAATTAAATCAGGGCATAATTTTTTAGCTTGAATACCGCTAATAGCACTTCGAACTCCAAATTTTCTAGCTTCGTAACTTGCTGCACTAACAACGCCTCTAATTTCACTTCCGCCTACCGCCAATGGTTTTCCTTTCAACTCAGGATTATCCATTTGCTCTACCGATGCATAAAACGCATCCATATCCACATGAATTATTTTGCGGTAATGCTCACTCATAAACTATTCGGTAGGAAAAAAGAAACTCAACGGTTTTCTAAAAAAATGTTGTTTTATGGAAGTGATTATAGGTCTTAATTCAGTTAATGGAATATTTCGCGAACGAAATGCCAATCCAAGCGACAAGCTAAAACTAACTAAAAAATTCACGAAACCAATAATTCCTATCCCTAAAATGCCCCAAAACAACATGACATTATTCACCATATAATCAGCTCCATATACTGCTAATGCAAGATTTCCACTGGCAAAAGTAATGTGCCGTATGTCTAAATTTAATCCTAAAAATAACCCGATTGAAGCCGTACTTCCCAAGAAAATTCCAAACCAAAAATTAGAAATAATACCTGCCCAATAATGTTCATACCATTTTGAAATTTTATCAGCCTTAGCTTTTCCAAAGTTTAACTTTAACAACGGATGTTCTTGAATTCGGTAATACACATTAAAATGTTTATCGCGGTTCGCAATACTTCCAGAAATAATTCCCGATAAAAACAAGAAAAAACCAGCTATAGCGGCATGAAAAATCGCTAAAGAATGCACTGGGCTTAAATCAGTAACTAATTTTTCCCATTTGGTTTCGGCAATGTTGTAGTTGAAACCCAAATCGATTAACCAAATTCCCAATAGCGCCACTGGAAAAGCCATCAGCACATTTCCTACAAACGCAATAAACTGGGAACGAAACAAACGAGCAAATAAAACAGCAAAACTGTTGTGTTTTTCTCCATCTCCATTGGCTTGTTTTTTTAAACCGTCTTCTAAAGCGCTAATTAAAGCTGCCGCCGTCATGGCAGGTTGTTTGGTTGCTAAAGTAAAACCTAAAATATAAATTGCAATGAAACCAAACGAATAATTCATACTGTAAAAAAAGGCATGACCAAAATCTGAAGTTTCTAATTTTGACAATAATAATTTTATGATACACAAAATCCCAACAATTAAACCACCACCAATTGCCGCATATAACATTTTGAAATATTCGGTTTTCGATTCAGTAATGTAATGTTCGCCTGTTTTTGCGGTGTGCTGTGTAATTTCGTATGACAACAATTGCGTGCTTTCGGCAAACAATTTTCTAACGTTGGTTTTTAAACAGTTGTATTTAACTAACTTAATGGCTAATTCTATTGACTTTGATTTCTTTTCTTCGGGTTTATCGATTACTAAAAGTGGTAATAAAACGCCAATACGGTACAAGTGCTGTTTTATACTGAGTAAGTTTTGGTTCACGCGTAACGAAATACCGAATTTAGAGGAGTTTTGAAAGGCTTTCTCAACAAAATCATTACATTGACCATACAGTATAAGTAATTGCTTAAAATTTATATCTAATGATGTAGTATAAAATTCAGATTCTTTACTTCTAATAGTATGTTCAATGGCGTATAATTCCTTTTCAAAAGCCGCAAACGGACTTTCTAAACCAGAATATTCGGGAACCATTTTCATTACATCTGTTTCCAATGCTTTTCCACTTGTTCGTTGTGCTAACAAATTAATAGCTTGCATTACTTCATACATTGGGGAACTAGCATCAACCGATTCATAAATGGTTTCAAATTGAAACAAATCGAAAAGTGTTTCTAACTCTACTTTCGGAATTTTATTAATCCAAACAGGATCAGAATCTACATAAAAAATCTGATTTAAAACGTATTGTAACGTGTTTTTTGGTGCTTGATATGGTAGGATTTTGGCAAACAATCGCTTTTTAACTTCGTAAAAGAAATCGATGTCTTGTAAAATTCCTGCATCGGTTAAAATGGCATCGAAGTTTTTGTTTGCTAACACCATTTTTAAATACATCATAAAATTTTCCCTTTCTTCTGGGTGGTTCAAAAAGAAATCTATTAAAGGCGAAATACTAAATTTCAGGATTTTTTTTGGGCTTTTCGGACGAATAACATTGACCAATTGAACCAATATGTCGATGTCATTTTCTTCATCTTTCCATAACTGCAATTCATTAAAATACTTTTTAATGATGACATCGGGTGTGGTATTCGTTTTTCTTTGTAGCATATTTCTTAATTTGCTCTAATATGTGTAAAGATACAAATTGAAAGGATTTTTTCGTAATTTAGATGCCTAAATAAAAAATGAATTTTGGTAGAAATAGAACGCAAATACCTCGTTACCAATTGCGATTTCATCACGGAAAGCAATGAAAACTTTAGAATTGTTCAAGGTTATTTGAATTCAAATCCAGAGAGAACGGTTCGAGTTAGAATTAAAGGAGACAAAGGATTTTTAACCATAAAAGGATTAGGAAACGAATCAGGCATGACGCGTTTTGAATGGGAAAAAGAAATTTCAATTACCGAAGCAGAAGCGTTGTTACAATTATGCGAACATGGCGTAATTGATAAAACCAGGCATCATGTATTTTATGAAAACCATCTATTTGAAGTGGATGTTTTTTATGGTGAAAACGAAGGTCTAATCGTAGCTGAAATTGAACTACAATCGGAAAACGAAACTTTTTTTAAACCTAATTGGCTAGGAAATGAAGTTACTTCTGACGAACGGTATTACAATTCGTTTTTAAGCAATCATCCGTTTAAATCTTGGAAATAAGTTATTCTACAATTTCTAAACTTACGCGTAATGGAGAGCGACCATTATTATGAGAAATGTCTAAAAAAGGTCTTTTAGCCATATCAATTTCTCTTTTTCGAGTATGAGGTCCTCTGTCATTTATAGTTACAACAACACTTTTTTTGTTGGCTAAATTGGTCACTTTTACTTTAGTGCCAAATTTTAGTGTTTTATGAGCTGCGGTATATTTTTTATTACTAAAAACTTGCCCACTTGCCGTTCTTCTTCCGTTTAATTTATCGGAATAATGAGAAGCTTCTACATTTTTCTTGTATAATTTGGTTTTAAGATTAGCCAAAGAGTCGGTAACTTTTAGAGAATCCGATTTTTTTATCGAATCTAAAACACGAAGCGAATCTTTTTTCTTAACCGTATCATATAAAGAAGCTTTTCTAACAAATCCTGGTTTGGATTCATTAGAAAAGCCTACTAATATTGTAATAAGCAACACAAACGCTACAATTATGATGTTTTTCTTCATTCTATTTTGTTTTTGTTATACCTATTACGAATGAGTTATAAATACTAATTGAACCAGTTAGCCCAAGGAAGTCTTGATAAGATTAATAATAAACCTAAAGTATAGAAAACGGCAATCTTTTTGAACTTACCATTGTTACTTTCTTCTTTTTTATGTTTCGACCAACCTATTGTAATAAGAGCCAAAGCTATAATATTAATCAATGGATGTTCTAACGAAGTTAATCGCATAGCCGCATCTTTCATGTTTCCTAATTGGTCAGCACCAAGAGGAGAAACAAAATACAAAATCAAACCAATTAACAATTGAATATGACAAATAATCAGGGTAAATAAAGACAAACGTAAATCTTTGTCTTTAAATATTTTTTTAGAAGTTAATCCAAAAATGGCATTGAATAAAGCCAGCAACAATAATCCCAAAGCTGCATAAGCTAAAATAGAGTGAACATTTTTAATAGTTTCGTACATACCTAAATATTTTATTGTGAGTTACAAATATAAGAAATTAAAAAACCTCTCACTCAAAAAAATGAGTAAGAGGTTTTAATTATAAATTTTGATTTTCTTATTTTAAGTATGCTTTCAATAAAAATGAAGTAGAACTATCATGTGTTTTCACTTCTTTTGACACTATTTCATCTAATATTGAGTTTGCTAATTGCTTACCGAGTTCAACACCCCATTGATCATAACTAAAAATGTTCCAAATAATTCCTTGAACAAAAATTTTGTGTTCATACATTGCCACCAATGCTCCTAATGTTTCTGGAGTTAATTTATTGATAAGAATGGTATTGGTTGGTTTATTTCCTGTAAACACTTTAAATGGCAATAGAAAATCAGCTTTTTCCCCTGAAATTCCTTGTTTTTCGAATTCTGCTTTTACTTGTGCTTCCGTTTTACCCATTAATAAGGCTTCGGTTTGAGCGAAAAAATTCGACATTAATTTATCGTGATGGTCTTTATTTCCGTATAACGAATTTTTAAACCCGATAAAATCGGTTGGTATTAATTTTGTTCCTTGATGAATTAATTGAAAAAAAGCATGTTGGGAATTGGTTCCTGGTTCGCCCCAAATAATTGTACCTGTTTGATAATTTACAGGTTTTCCATCTCTTCCAATACTTTTTCCGTTGCTTTCCATAATACCTTGTTGTAGGTAGGGTGCTAACTTTTGTAAATATTGCGTGTAAGGAATTAAAGCTTCACTTTCAGCTCCAAAAAAGTTATTGTACCAAATGCTCAATAAAGCTAAAATAACAGGAATATTTTTGTCAAATGATTCGTTTTTGAAATGTTCGTCCATTTCATTGGCGCCTTTCAACAACTTATCAAAGTTATCAAATCCTACAGCTAAACTAACGGATAAACCTACAGCACTCCATAATGAAAAACGACCTCCAACCCAATCCCACATTGGAAAAACGTTGTCTGGATTAATTCCAAACTCAGTCACTTTTTGCAGATTAGTTGAAACCGCCACAAAATGTTTGGCTACATCTTCTTGAGTTGCTGATTGTAAAAACCAACTTCTTATAGTTTCCGCATTTGATAAGGTTTCTTGCGTTGTGAAGGTTTTAGAAACTACTACAAATAAAGTGGTTTCTGGATTTAATTTTTTGATGATTTCATTTACATGATCGCCATCTACGTTTGAAACAAAGTGAACGTTTAAATGATTTTTATAAAATTGTAAAGCCTCAACAATCATCGCTGGACCTAAATCTGAACCACCAATACCAATGTTTACAATATCTGTAAATGATTTTCCAGTAAAACCTTTTTTATTCCCAGAAATAACTTCGTTAGAAAAGTTTTTAATTTTATTTTTTACCGAATATATTTCAGGCATCACGTTAACTCCATCAACCATTACCTTAGCTGATTCTTTAGCGCGTAAAGCTGTATGTAAAACTGCTCTATTTTCGGTTTGATTAATTATATCACCTTCAAAATAGCTTGCAATGGCTTGTTTTAATTGAACTTCATTTGCTAATTGTAGTAGCAAATCTAGTGTTTCTTGATTGGCAATGTTTTTAGAATAATCCACTAAAAAATCATTCCATTGGATGTGAAATTTTGATGCTCTTTCAGAATCAGAAGCAAACAAATCTTTCATAGGTGTTTGATTCATTTTTTCAAAATGATCTTGAATTTTTTGCCAAGTAGCTGTTTGAGAAGGATTTATTTTTGGTAATGCCATTATTCTTTAAATTTTATTGCGGTTATACTATCTAATTCTTTTTTCAAAGGAGCTATATGTGCTAAATATTTTTGCTTGTGTGAATTGCTCATGGGTTCAGCATTTGGTAATTTTAAACGCAATGGGTCTACTTGCACACCATTTTTCCAAAAACGATAACAAACATGGGGGCCTGTTGCCAAACCCGTACTTCCAACTTTTCCAATAACTTGACCTTGTGAAACACGTTGCCCGTTTCTTACTGAAATTTTAGACATGTGAAGATATTGGGTAGCATACGTTGAACTATGGCGAACTTTAACAAAATTTCCATTACCTGCAGTATATCCTGTACGCTCTACTACTCCAGATGCTGTTGTTTTAATTGGTGTTCCGTGAGGTGCTGCATAATCTGTTCCGTTATGTGCTTTAAAACGCATTTGAACAGGGTGAAAACGTCTTCCTGAAAAACGCGAGGAGATTCTAAAATAATCTAAAGGCGCTTTTAAGAACATGCTTTTTAAACCCTTACCATTTTCGTCATAATAATCTTCATACTTTTGTTTTTCAGACAATTTGTATGGAAAAGCAAATATCTTTTTCCCTTTATTTTCAAAATAAGAAGCTTCAATACTTTCAACTCCTACATATATTGAATCGTCTATATAGCGTTCGTTTATAGTAACTGCAAATTTATCCCCTTTCTGAATTTTAAAGAAATCGACGGTATATGCATAAATATTTGCTAATCTATTCGCTAAACCAGCACTAACTCCAGCATTACTTAAAGTTTCAGATAAAGAACCTTCTATTTCTGCTGCCACTACTCTTCTTCGTAAAGTGGTTGGTTTTTGTTTATTTGATACTACAATTGAATCTCTAAAATCAACTACGGTATAATTAATTCTATCTTCAATATACACCAAAGCTTGTAGGGTGTTTGGCTTTTTCTTGTCTAAAAATAAAATATAAGGTTTCCCTGCTTTTATTCTTCTTACATTGAAAGAATCTTTTACTTTTTCAGTAACATCGTGGATACGTAAACTATCTTTTAATGGAAATTTTTCTAATATTTTTCCAAAAGTATCTCCTGAACGAATAGTATCTTGCACCACTTTATAATCGTTAAAAGTAAACCCATACTCTTTAATTATTGGTTCTTTTTTAACTAATGCTTTTTTGGCTTTCTCACTATCATCTTTTGAATTACAAGCTGTGAAAAGACTAATAAATAAAATGGCAAATACTAAATATCTCAATGTTTTGTGTTTTGTGCTATAAGCGATTATTCTCCCCAGTTATCTAATTCTTCTTTCGTCCATAACTCAGGAAAGAATATTCTTTTTTGGTATTTTGGTAACATATATTTTTTCCAATCACTTCCACCTGTAGCTTCGTGATTTCCTGGCACACTTTCTATATATTTTTTGGCTGCATTAAAGTGTCCCATAACCCAAGTAATATTTACGGTTACATCATAATGACGCATTGCAGCAACTAATTCTGGATTTTTTTGGTCTGCTTCTGGAAGTTGTTTAAACTTTCGCCACAAATTTATTGTGTTGTATTCTTCCATAAATTCTAAGAAAGTTTTTTTGTATTTTCTTTCGAATTCTAAAATTAGATACGATTTTTCACCTGTATGATAATCTTTTCCTGCGGCTTGCCAGTATAAATGTTCAAAAGCGTGATCATAAGGTGTATTTCTATCAATAGTAGCTCTAAAACGATTATCGATTAAGTTAATTAAGTCGGTTGAACTGAATTCAATTAAACGGTATTGAGCCGATTGAAAACCACTTGCTGGCGTAAGTGTATTTCTAAATTTTAGATATTGTTCTGGCTCCATTCCATCTTTCATAATATCAAAAGAAGTAGTAAGCATATCAAAATAACGACTAATTCTGCCTAATTTTTCAGTAAAATAATCAGTTGATGGTTTTTCAGTATGGCACAATTGATCCATTTCCCAAAGAATCATTTTGAACACCAATTCGTTTAATTGGTGATACATTACAAAAACCATTTCGTCTGGCAATGTAGTTCTTTGTGTTTGAAGACTTAAAAGCGCATCAGTTTGAATATAATCCCAATAAGTAATGGGTTTAGCCCAAAGTAAACCTTCTAAATGAGTTGATGTGTTTTGATTAATTGCTTCAAATTTATCCTGAAGTTGGTTTAATTGTTCTTGAATTTTTGGAGTTACTTCCATTATTTATCTACTTTTACTTTAAATGAATTTTTTAGCCCTTTAAACGCATCTAAATCTGCTTTTATAGAACCTATTGCTAAACTTGCCTTAACACGTATTGGAATTTTATTGTCATCGTCTGAAATCCAAACAGTTAGACTCTCTTCCTCTTTGAATACCCTTCCTGCCTGAACATAGGGTCTGAATATCATACAAGAAACTTTTCCAAATTTAGTACTAATATCTTCTCGCCCTAAAAATTTTAACTTAAACTTTGTGGTTTCATCATCAAAAAACATATCTATTGCAATTGACTCATTAATTTTTAACTTATCGATTGAAGGATGATTTCTTAAGTAATAAAATGAAGATACAATATCTTGAATTTGTTCTGGTGTGGAAAATGTTTTTTCTGTTTTCTTTTTGTAATCTTTAACTACAACTTGGTTTTTATCTTGATTAAAAAAACCTTCTTGGTTTTTAGTATACCCTCCTTCATCAATTTTTCTAACAAATTGAAACGGTTTGCCGGTTTCTTTATCAAAATAACTTTCATAATTATCTTCTACTTTAAAAAAGAATTTAGTCATACCCGTTGTCCATCCTTTTCCAATTACATGATGTACTTTTCTGTTATTTTTTACGGCGTCTTTTATTTCTAGAGTAGCGTATCCAGCATTAACCATACCATAATGAATTCTAAGCCTCAACCATTCACCAGTAGTAAAAGCGTTTTCTCTTTGCACAAATGAATTTGTAAAAACAAAAAGAACTATAAGTAAGATATATTTTTTCATATGTTTATAATTTATTTTTTAGCTGCAACATATGATATCGCTTTTAAAATTTAGGTTTGTTTTTTACAAAGTTTCAAAAATTGCGATTTCATAATTGTTTATTTCATATGAAAATGCAAATTCTGTTCCAAAAATAGTAAAACAAAAAAACCCAGTCAAAAATATGACTGAGTTTTTATGCTATTAACCAACCAAAAACTATAAATTATGAAAATTTATTACAAATCAAGGCAAACTACCTCCCTGTTTTGCGAGTGCAAAGGTATATATGTTTTTAAATTATTCTTAGCTAAATTTCAACTTTAACATATTTTTATCGAAAACATTATTGTTTTGCAGTATTTAAATGGTTAATTGTTAATAATTTCGTTATTTTATAGCGTTCCTCGCAAAGCTTGCTCACGTTCAATAGACTCAAAAAGGGCTTTAAAGTTACCTGCACCAAAGCCTCTAGCGCCCATTCTTTGAATAATTTCAAAGAAAAGTGTTGGACGATCTTCCACTGGTTTGGTAAAAATTTGCAATAAATATCCTTCTTCGTCTGCATCAATCATGATACCTAATTTTTGAAGTTCGTTAATATCTTCTTTAAATTTAGACATATGATCTTTTAATCTTTCTGGAATTGCATCATAATATGCTTGAGGAGGTGTGCTTAAAAACTCAATTCCTCTTGCACGCATTTCGGCAACTGTAGTTAAAATATCATCTGTTGCAACTGCAATGTGTTGAACCCCTGGCCCTTCATAAAAATCTAAATATTCTTCAATTTGAGATTTTTTCTTTCCTTCTGCAGGCTCGTTGATAGGAAATTTAATTCTTCCGTTACCATTACTCATTACTTTAGACATTAAGGCAGAATATTCTGTAGTAATTTGTTTGTCATCAAACGATAAGAAATTCACAAATCCCATCACATCCTCATACCATTTTACCCAAGTATTCATTTCATTCCATCCCACATTTCCTACCATGTGGTCAATGTATTTTAAACCAACCGGTGCTGGGTTGTAATCTGATTTATATTCAATAAATCCTGGTAAAAATGAACCTGTATAGTTTTTACGCTCTACAAACATATGCACAGTTTCACCGTAAGTGTAAATTCCTGCACGAACTACTTCACCAAACTCATCTGTTTCTACTGTTGGCTCCATAAAAACTTTTGCGCCACGTTTAGTAGTCTCTTCAAAAGATTTTCTAGCATCTTCAACCCAAAGCGCTACGATTTTTACACCATCGCCATGCTTTTTTACATGTTCTCCAACTGGAGAGTTACTTGTTAAAGCTGTAGTTAAAACTAATCTGATTTTGTCTTGTTTTAACACATAACTTACAGCGTCTTTAGACCCTGTTTCTAATCCTTTGTATGCGTGGGATTGAAAACCAAAAGCTGTTTTGTAAAAATGAGCTGCTTGTTTAGCATTACCAACGTAAAATTCTACGTAATCTGTTCCTAATAAAGGTAAGAAATCTTGCGCTCCTTCAAATATTTTTTCTAAGCCGTACTCGACTGATTTTAATTCTTGTGACATAATTTATATTTTTAATTTAGGTTTTAAAAACCCTGAGTTGTTGTTGTTTTTATTTATTCTTCTAACCAAGATTGATAATACGTATCATCAGCAATATTCATAGCCTCTTCTGTAACCATTAAAGGTTTGAAAGTATCTACCATTACTGCTAATTCTAACGTTTCTTTTTTACCAATACTTCTTTCTGCTGCTCCTGGGTGTGGTCCGTGTGGAATTCCGGCAGGATGTAAGGAAATATTTCCTGGTTTTACATCGTTTCTGCTCATAAAATCTCCATCCACATAATACAATACCTCATCGGCATCAATATTACTATGATTATATGGAGCTGGAATAGACAATGGGTGGTAATCATATAATCTTGGAACAAACGAACAAATTACAAATGCGTTTGTTTCAAAAGTTTGATGAATTGGTGGTGGTAAATGGATTCTTCCTGTAATTGGTTCAAAATCGTGAATTGAAAAGGCATATGGATAATTAAATCCATCATAACCAATTACATCAAATGGATGTGAAGCATAAACCATTTCGAAAATTTCGTCTTTTTTCTTTACTTTGATTACGAAATCCCCTTTTTCATTATACGTTTCTAATTCTTCTGGACGACGAATATCTCTTTCGCAAAAAGGAGAATGTTCTAATAATTGTCCGAACCAGTTTCTATATTGTTTTGGTGTATAAACTGGTGAATGTGATTCAACAATAAACAAACGATTGTCTTCGGTATCAAAATCCATTTTATAAATCATCCCACGAGGAATTACTAAGTAATCACCATATTTGAAATCTAAATTTCCTAACATGGTTCTTAATTTTCCTGTTCCTTGATGAATAAAAATTACCTCATCTGAATCCGTGTTTTTATAAAAATAATCGGTTGTAGATTTTCTAGGCGCTGCAAGAACAATATGACAATCTGAATTTGTCAATACAATTTTTCTACTTTCTAAAAAATCGTCTTGAGGCGCAACATCAAATCCTCTTAACTTATAAGATTGAATGTTGTTTGCTTTTGCAATTTTTGGCGCAACACTGTATTGTCTTCTGATTTCTTTAACCTGTGTAGGTCTTTGTTCGTGGTATGAATTAGTTGACATGCCGTCAAAACCTACCGTACCGAACAATTGCTCATAATACAAATCTCCGTTTGGTTTACGGAACTGTATATGTCTTTTATGAGGGATATTCCCTAATTTGTGATATATTGGCATTTTCTTTAATTTAAAGTTATTAAATAGCTTTTGCAAGATTGTAAAACCCTGCTAATTAAATTAAAAAATTACTCACTCAGGATTTCTCTTGATGAGGAACTTTAAATACGAAAGTAAGCCTGCCCAATTTTTCATCATTACAAATGTCGTAAAAAATAATTAAAACCAAAAACCAACTGAAAACCAAGTGTAATGATCTCTTGTTTCAGGCGACCATGAATGCTTAATTTCTACTGGTCCAATTACTGTTTCCATCCCATATCCAAAGGAATATCCTGAATAATTTGGATTAGCGAACCACGTCTCTAATGTATCAAAAATATTATTTCCAATATTGGCAAAATTAGCAATAAAATTAAAATGATGTTTCTTATAAAACTCATAATCTGCTGTAAGTGATAATTTTAAATAACTTTCTCCTGTTAGACTTAAATAATCATATCCAAAAAAAGGCTTAATATTATTCACTTGTTGAAAACCATATCCTCCTAAAATAAAATCAAAATAAGGAATACTACGTTCTCCAATAGAAAATCCGCCTTCCGATTGAAATTTAAACGTTATATTCTTAAAAATAGGTTGTGCAAAAGCAAAATCGGCTTTTGCAATGGAAAATCGTTCAAAACTATTATTATAATCAGAAGAATAAACATATGAACGCAACTCTGAATTAAAGTTCCAGCCTGATTTTGGAAAGTACTTTTTATCAAACGAATCGTATTTTATAAAACCAAAAAATGATAAATAATTACTGCTTTCAAAAACTGAATTTCCATTCTGTAATGTTTCTGAACGTAATCTTAAATATTTGAATTCTAAACCGCTACCAATAGAGAATTTTTGAGCAAAAATAGTTTGCAAATAGGCTTGATTACTTAAATCAAAAAAATCAACATTTATCGTGCTAATATCTGGATCAATTGCTAAATCTCTTGTTATATTACTGGTTATATTACGATTAAACGTTGTTAATTTTGAATTAAAACCAAAACTCCAGTAAAATCCATTATCAATATAATAGTCAAAATTATAGCGAATGTTATCTCCTAAAATCAAATCTAAAGAAGCTACATCATTCTTAACTAAGAATTTTTTCTTTGTGTAATTCAACAAAATTCCACTTTTAAACAAATCATCATAATGCAATCCAAACTTTAAAAAGGTATTGTTTTCATTTTCCTTTAATTGCAATATTAAATTTTGACCATCTTGCGCTTTTTCAAAATAATAATTTATGGCACTAAAGTTTTGTGTCGCATTTAAATTGGATATTCCTTTTTGTAGTTGTGAATTGGATATTTTAATACTCCTTTTAAATTTTAATTTACCCAAGATATAAGCTCTAGTAAAATTATCAAGTTTATTAAAATCAACCTCTTTAATATAAATAG
This sequence comes from Flavobacteriia bacterium, assembly GCA_004293165.1. Classification (GTDB taxonomy): domain Bacteria; phylum Bacteroidota; class Bacteroidia; order Flavobacteriales; family Flavobacteriaceae; genus Flavobacterium. The sequence continues at coordinate 305,359 of RDYL01000002.1, forward strand.
AATCTTGAACTACAATTTCATTTCGATTCTCTGATGTTAAATTTCTGTAAGGCGCTAGTTCTTTAACAAACTCTAATGCTTTTTCTTTCCCTTTTTCAATTATTTCATTACCTTTTTCAAAATCTACAACTGAATAACCTTTGATATCTGGTTTTATATAAATATTAGTGGATTTTTGTTTTCCTTCCATTTTTTCAATCATGGAAAAATTATTAATTTGTGCTAAAAGTGATGTTACACCTTTTAACTCATTTCTTGTTTTTAAACCATCTTGAACATCTACTCCAATTACAATATCTACTCCTTTTGCTAATAATTCTTCTATAGGGTAATTATCTATTACGCCGCCATCAATTAGCAATCTACCGTTAATTTCTACTGGACTATAGAGTGTTGGAAGAGCGCCACTTGCGACCATGCATTGGGCTAATATTCCTTTGTCGAGAACCATTTTTTCTCCAGTTTCTGCATCTGTAGCGATACATAAAAATGGAATTGGTAATTGATTAAAATCCCTTACATTACTCACATGTTGTGTTAATAATGAAATTAAATTAAAATTATAAAGTCCCTTTGATAATCCAGAAGGCAATCCTAATTTAAATTTATTAAATGGTAATGTTAAAGCATAAATTTCATCATTTCTTTTTTCATAAAATGATTTAGCTTCGCGCGGAGTATAATCTTGTAATAGGGCGTCTACATCAATATTTGAAAAAATTGAGTCCAATTGATTTGCGTTATATCCAGAGGCATACAAACCCCCAACAATTGCACCCATGCTGGTTCCAGCAATATAATCTATTTTAATGTTTAGCGAATCAATAACTTTAAGCACCCCAATATGAGCCAAACCTTTTGCACCACCACCACTTAATACTAAGCCAACTTTTGGGCGCTTATTTTGTGTATTATTGTCTTGTCCCAAGCTAATTTGAGTAAAAATTAGAAGACTTACCAACAAGTGTAGTTTTTTCATCACTTCTTTAAGATTGAATTGTCTTGTAAAAGTCGGAAATTTTTTTGGCTTTTGAAAGACCTACAACCTCAGAAATTGCTTTTTCATCAGCTGCTTGCAATCTTTTAACACTTTTGAAATGTTTCATTAATGTAATCATAGTTTTTTCACCAATTCCAGGAATACTTTCTAAGCTATTGGTTAATGCTGATTTACTTCTTTTATCGCGATGATGTGTAATTCCAAATCGATGCGCTTCGTTTCGTAAAAACTGAATTACTTTTAAGGTTTCCGATTTTTTATCCAAATATAAAGGAACTGAATCGCCCGGATAAAACAATTCTTCCAAACGCTTAGCAATTCCGATTATCGCAATTTTTCCTCGCAATCCTAAATCATCAATGCATTTTAATGCGGATGATAATTGTCCTTTTCCACCGTCAATAATAATTAATTGTGGGAGCGGCTGATTTTCATCTAACATACGTTTATATCTTCGGTACACCACTTCTTCCATAGATGCGAAATCATTAGGCCCTTCAACTGTTTTGATGTTAAAATGACGGTAATCTTTCTTACTTGGTTTTCCATCTTTAAACACCACACAAGCCGAAACAGGATTCGTTCCTTGAATATTCGAATTATCAAAACATTCAATATGTCTTGGCTCTACTGATAAACGTAAATCTTTTTGCATTTGTGCCATGATACGATTCGTGTGTCGCTCAGGGTCAACAATTTGAATTTGCTTTAATTGATCTAAGCGATAATATTTGGCATTACGTTCGGATAATTCTAAAATTTGCTTTTTATCTCCTAATTGTGGAACTGTTACTTTGATATTTTCGCCCAAATCAATAGCAAAAGGAACCACTATTTCTCGAGCATTCAAATGAAAACGTTCGCGCAATTCTACTACCGCTAATTCTAACAATTCTTCGTTTGTTTCGTCTAGTTTTTTCTTTAGTTCTAACGTATGCGAACGAACAATTGCTCCATGCGAAATTTGCAAAAAGTTCACATATGCCATAGTTTCATCAGAAATAATCGAAAACACATCCAAATTGGATATTTTAGGATTCAAAATAGTGGAACGCGATTGATAATTTTCTAAAACTTCAATTTTTTCTTTGATTTTTTGCGCTTCTTCAAATTGCATTTCCATTGCCAAATCGGTCATCAATTTCTTGAAATCTTTCAAACTCTCTTTGAAATTTCCCTTCAAAATTTGACGAATTTTCTCCACTTGGTTTTGGTAGTTTTCTAACGATTCATAACCTTCGCAAGGACCTTTGCAATTCCCAATATGATATTCCAAACACACTTTAAATTTCCCTGAATCGATATTGGGTTTAGACAAATCGTAAGTACAAGTTCGCAATGGATATAATTCTTTGATTAAATCTAAAATCGTATGAACGGTTTTAAAACTCGTGTAGGGCCCAAAATATTCTGAACCATCTTTAATCATTTTTCGGGTAGAAAATATTCTAGGAAATCGTTCATTTTTGATGCAAATCCAAGGATACGTTTTGTCATCGCGAAGCAACACATTATAACGCGGTTGTAGTTTTTTAATCAGATTATTTTCCAACAATAACGCATCGGTTTCCGTTGGAACAACAATATGTTTTATCGTAACAATTTTCTTTACTAAAACCGATGTTTTATAATTATCGTGATTCTTGGTGAAATACGATTGAACGCGTTTTTTTAAGTTTTTTGCTTTTCCAACATATAGAATTTTTCCATCTTTATCATAATACTGATACACACCTGGATTATCAGGCAAAGTTTGGATTTGAAGTTCTAATGGTGTTTGCATTTTTTTTAGAAAAGAGTAAAGAACAAAGATAATAGAATTGTTTTAATTGGCACGCGGATAGGGCGGATGCTTTACAAATCTGATTTGAGTTTTTTTACACAGAGATTCACGGAGCTTTTTTTGATTTTGATGCTGTTGAAAAGAGGTACACAGAGACGTTTTACTTTTAAACTTTTCATTTCTTCAATTTATATTCCAATAAAAAATTGATTTTTTAACTTGAACTTGCCCTTGTTCTTGAACTTTTCGTATTTTTAACACCTTAGAATCAACCAAATGACAGCCTCAAAATCCTTAACCATTCTTAAAGAAACCATTTTAGCAGGCGAAAGCAAAACCATTAACATGGAAATTGCTAAGTTGCACACCATGAATAAATTGAAAATTCCCATTATTGTGGAACGTTCAAAACTTGATGGTCCAACTGTTTTATTCACTGCTTGTTTGCATGGCGACGAAATCAACGGAACCGAAATTGTGCGTCAGTTAATCATTCAAAAAATAAATAAGCCGAAACGGGGAACCGTTATTTGTATTCCCATCATCAATATTTTCGGATTCATTAATAAGACCCGGGAATTTCCTGATGGTCGCGATTTAAATCGTGTGTTTCCAGGTAGTAAAACAGGTTCACTAGCCAGTCGATTTGCCTTTTATATTTTAAAAGAAATTATGCCGCATGTAGATTACGCCATCGATTTTCATGCTGGTGGTGCGAGTCGATTTAATGCCCCTCAAATTAGAATTGTTCCAGAAAACTCAGAATTAAAAGAACTTTCCGATGTCTTTAACGCTCCTTTTACCTTGTATTCGAAGAATATTTCGGGTACGTTTCGAAATTCTTGCGATAAATTGGACGTAAAAATGTTACTTTTTGAAGGCGGAAAATCATTAGACTTAAATGATAACGTTACACAAGAAGCTTTGGAAGGAACCAAACGCTTTTTAGATCATTTAGGCATGCTAAATCCAAGAAAAAAAGTTACAATTCCAACCCACAAAACCATATATATTGAAAAATCGAGTTGGGTTAGAGCCAAATATTCAGGTATGTTTCATGGAACAGCAATTATTGGCAGTTTTGTTAAAAAAGGCGATTTATTAGCCACTATTTCTGACCCCTATGGAAAAGTTGAACATAAAGTCAAAGCGCCGCATGAAGGATATATTATTAATGTAAATGATGCGCCAATTATTTATCAAGGGGATGCAGTTTTTCATATTTCTACCCATTTAGAATTGAAAAGCTAACAATTATCATGTTTTATTGATTTGGCTTACTGTATTTTCGTGAAAATTTTTAGACATGAATTTTTGGAAAAAACTTACACACGAAGAAAGAAAGGTAAGAATTGATAAAGCCTTACACGATAATGTTAACTTCTCAAAAGATGCTTCATTAGGCTATCCTGCTTCCAAGTTAGATAGTCGTGTTTTTTATGATGATGCACCATTTTTAAAAGATGCACCAACACTTCAAACCTATGTAGCAAATCCAAATAACATTGGATGTCACACTTTTGGTACTTCAGAAAAAGCGTTTTATGGTACTCAAGAAATTGAACGCGAAGTTTTAAATGTAATTGCCGTTGATATTTTTAAAGCTAATGAAAATGAGTTTGATGGTTACATTGCTCCAGGTGGAACCGAAGCAAATATTCAAGCTATTTGGGTTTTTAGAAATGAATTCCTGCATAATTTTGATGCAAAATTAGACGAAATTGCCATTTTAGCTTCGGAAGACACGCATTATTCAATTCCAAAGGCTTCGAATTTATTGCAAATTAATTGGTTAAAAATTCCGGTTGGATTTGAAAATCGCGAAATAGATGTAAATGCATTGGATAACATCATTTCAGAAGCAAAAAATAAAGGCAAAAAATATTTCATCGCTGTTTCTAATATGGGAACTACCATGTTTGGTTCCGTTGATAATCCTGATGATTATACTTCGATTTTAGAAAAACACAACGTTACTTATCGCTTACATATTGATGGTGCTTATGGCGGATTTGTGTATCCGTTTAGCAATCAAAAAACAAATATCAACTTTAGCAATCCAAAAATTAGTTCGATTACGATTGATGCGCACAAAATGTTGCAAGCGCCTTATGGAACAGGTATTTTTGTTTGCCGAAAAGGATTAATCGAAAACGTACTTACCAAAGAAGCCGAATACGTAGAAGGAATGGATTTAACCCTTTGCGGAAGTCGTTCTGGTGCGAATGCGGTGGCAGTTTGGATGATTTTATTTACCTATGGTGCTTTTGGCTGGTTTGAAAAAGTAAGTATTTTACAAATGCGTACTCAATTTTTATGTCACGAATTAGACCTATTGAATATCCAATATTTCCGCGAACCTTTTATGAATATCGTAACCATTCATTCGGAATCCATTCCAGAAAAAATTGCTGAAAAGTATGATTTGGTACCTCAACAACACAATGAAAACAACAAATGGTATAAAATTGTGGTGATGGATCACGTAGAAATAGAACATTTAACTACTTTTATAGACGAATTGAAAGCGTCTGTAAATGGATAAAAAGGCATTAAGAAGTAAGTACAAAGTATTAAGACAATCGTTAACTGAAGAAGAAATCGAAGACAAAAGTTTGGCGATTGCGAACCAATTGTTGCGAATGGATGCTGAGCCTAGCGGCAGGCTGGTTTGGGACAAATTGTATTATCATTTGTTTTTAACGATTGAAGAGCAAAAAGAAATCAATACCGAATATATACTGCAAATTTTAGCGGGAAAAGATAAAGAAATCGTCATTTCGAAGTGCGACTTTGCCACTTTAGGAATGACGCCTTTTTTATTAACCGATAATACCAAAATCAAAAAAAACAGTTACAACGTACCAGAACCGGTTGATGGTTTAGAAGTTCCTGATGCAAAAATTGATGTGGTTTTTGTGCCTCTTTTAGCTTACGACAAGCACGGAAATCGTGTTGGTTACGGAAAAGGTTTTTACGATAACTTTCTAAGTAAATGCAAGCCTGAAACGATTAAAATTGGGTTGTCGTTCTTTCCTCCAGAAGATAAAATTGACGATGTTTCAGAAAATGATGTAAATTTGGATTTTTGTGTGACACCTGAGGGGATTATTTCTTTCTAAAACTCGTAATCAATTCAATTACTCCATAAATAATAATGTGAGTTACCACAAAAATCCCGCCATAAAATAAAACCGCTAAAGAATTTCCACCTTTAAAATTATCTTCATCTAAAAAAATGTAAAACATATATAAAAAATAGACCATAAAAATGGTCAAATTCACTTTATATATAGTTCTTTTAGTAAAAATTAAACCCAAAAGAAAATAAGCAAATACCGAAAAATACACAAAGTATAAAAGTGTAAATTCAGAATCTGTCGGAAACATTATTCTTGAGTTTGAATAGTTTCTTCCTCTTTATCCGTATGAGCAAAAGCTCTTTTGTTGAAAACGATTAAAATCCCAACACCAGTAGAAATTGCAACATCGGCTACATTGAAAATAGCGTTGAAGAAAGTAAAGTGTTTGCCGCCCCAAATTGGCAACCAAGAAGGTAAGTTTCCTTCCCACATTGGAAAATAGAACATATCTACCACTTCTCCATGGAACCAAGTACCGTAAGGTTGGTCAGCAAAAGCAGTTGCTACTTGATGGTAACTATCGTTAAAAATTACGCCGTAAAAAACTGAATCGATAATATTTCCTAATGCGCCTGTAAAAATCAAAGCAATAGCTACTATTAAGTAATTTGACGCATTTTTTCTTACTGAATCCCACAACCACCAAGCGATTCCACCTACGGCTACGATACGGAATAAAGTTAAGATTAGTTTTCCGTAATCTCCGGGGATTTCAGCACCCCAAGCCATGCCTTCGTTCTCTATAAAATGAATTTGAAACCATTCTAAACCCATTACTTTTATGGATTCTCCAATAAAAAAATGCGTTTTAATGTAGATTTTAGAAATCTGATCAATTAATAAAATAGCAAGGATTAAAATATAGGCTTTCTTTAACGACATGTTCATTTTTTTTGCAAAAGTAGTAGTTTTTATCAAATAAAAAACGCCCCAAACGGAGCGTTAGTAAAATTTTGTAAAAAGATTAACGTTGCAAGTTTTTCGCTTCGATACTCATAGTTGCATGAGGGACGATTTTTAATCTTTCTTTATTGATTAATTTGCCTGTAACTTTACACAAACCATAGGTTTTGTTTTCAATACGAATTAAGGCATTTTTTAAATCTCTAATAAACTTTTCTTGACGAATAGCTAGTTGTGAATTGGCTTCTTTACTCATTGTTTCACTGCCTTCTTCAAATGCTTTAAACGTTGGTGATGTATCATCAGTTCCGTTATTTAAATCATTCATATAGGCACTCTTAATAAGCTCTAAATCACCTTTAGCTTTTTCTAATTTCGCTTGAATTAATGCTTTGAATTCAGCCAAATCAGCGTCTGAAAATCTAATTTGCTCCTCTATCATAATTTCAATATTTTTATAGTTATACTTTAAATAAAAGCTTTTGGCTTTTATTTTGAAATTAATATACTTGTTTTTATATCATCAAACTCAATTTCCGTACCATTTTCAAGGGTATCCACAAAAATTAACGATTCGGTTAAGGTTTCTGACTTAATATACGATTCGTTTGCTAAAACAGCTTCTTCTACTTGCGTATTTTTTTCCATTTTAACAGTAATCTTATCTGTTACTTCAAAACCTGAGTCTTTTCTGATATTTTGAATTCTGTTAATCAATTCTCTCGCAATACCTTCTTTTCTTAATTCGTCGGAAATCGTAATATCTAATGCTACCGTAATTCCGTTTGAATTGGCTACTAACCAACCTTCAATATCTTGCGAAGAAATCTCAACATCTTCTAGTGATAAAGTTATACTTTTTCCTGAAATATCCATAACTAATTCACCTTGACGCTCTAATGTTGCAATTTCATCTTGTCCAAAACCTTGTATCTCTTTGGAAATCAATCCCATATACTTTCCAAAACGAGGTCCTAATGTTTTAAAATTAGGCTTAATTTGCTTCACTAAAACACCCGAAGCATCGTCTAATAATTCAATTTCTTTCACGTTTACCTCTGCCATAATTAAGTCAGAAACTGCCTCAATTTCAGCACGCTGATTCTCATCAAGTACTGGAATCATTACCTTTTGCAACGGTTGACGCACTTTAATCATTTCCTTCTTACGCAGCGATAAAACCAACGAAGAAACCGTTTGTGCTTTTAACATTTTGCTCTCTAACGACTTATCAACAAAGTTTTCAACCGAAACTGGAAACTGCGCCAAATGTACACTGTCATAATTTTCTGAGGATGTTGCTAACGTTAAATCTCTGTAAAGTTTATCCATGAAAAACGGTGCAATTGGTGCTCCAAGTTTAGAAATTGTCAACAGACAAGTGTAAAGCGTTTGATAAGCCGCAATTTTATCTTGTGCATATTCACCTTTCCAAAATCTTCTTCTACACAAACGAACATACCAATTACTTAGGTTTTCCTGAACGAAATCAGAAATTGCTCTTGCTGCTTTTGTTGGTTCGTAATCTGCATAGGCTTCATCCACAACTTGAATTAAAGTATGTAATTCAGATAAAATCCAACGATCAATTTCTGGTCTTTCTTCTAATGGAACTTCCGCTTCATCATAAGTAAATCCATCAATATTAGCATATAACGAAAAGAACGAATACGTATTATATAACGTTCCAAAGAATTTTCTTCTTACCTCAGCAACACCTTCGATATCAAATTTTAAGTTATCCCAAGGATTAGCATTCGAAATCATGTACCAACGTGTAGCATCTGGACCATATTCAGCCAAAGTAGTAAATGGATCCACGGCATTTCCTAAACGTTTCGACATTTTCTGTCCGTTTTTATCCAAAACTAATCCGTTTGAAACTACGTTTTTATAAGCAATTTTATCGAAAACTAAAGTTCCAATCGCATGTAATGTATAGAACCAACCACGTGTTTGGTCAACACCTTCCGCAATAAAATCTGCTGGGAACGCTTTGTTTTCGTCGATTAACTCTTTGTTTTCGAATGGATAATGCCATTGTGCATAAGGCATTGCGCCTGAATCGAACCAAACGTCAATTAAATCGGTTTCGCGTTTCATTGGTTTTCCTGATGGAGAAACTAAAACAATTCCGTCTACTACATTTTTATGTAAATCCACTAAATCGTAGTTGGCTTCGCTCATGTCGCCAATTTTGAATCCTTTATACGGATTTTCAGCTTGGAAACCTGCTGCGATTGCTTTTTCGATTTCGTTGTATAATTCTTCAACTGAACCAACTAACATTTCTTCGGTTCCATCTTCACTTCTCCAAATTGGTAAAGGAATTCCCCAATATCTTGAACGTGATAAGTTCCAATCATTTGCATTTTTCAACCAATTCCCGAAACGACCTTCTCCTGTAGCTTTTGGTTTCCAGTTGATGGTTTCGTTTAAATCGAACATTCTATCTTTGATTTCGGTTACTTTAATGAACCAAGAATCTAATGGATAATATAAAATTGGTTTGTCTGTTCTCCAACAATGTGGATAACTGTGCACGTATTTTTCAACCTTAAAGGCTTTGTTTTCTTCTTTTAATTGGATAGCGATTTCTACGTCAGCTGAACGTTCTGGCGCTTCACCATCGTTGTAATATTCGTTTTTAACGTATTTACCTGAAAATTCGCCTAAACCTTGAATGAATCTTCCTTGTAAATCTACCAATGGCACTGGATTTCCGTTTTCATCTAAAACCAACATTGGTGGCACTTCTGGAGTTGCTTCTTTGGCAACTTTAGCATCATCCGCTCCGAAAGTTGGAGCCGTATGAACAATTCCTGTTCCATCTTCCGTAGTTACGAAATCTCCTGAAATTACTCTAAAAGCATTTTCTGGATTTTGATAAGGTAATGCTAATGGTAGTAATTGTTCATAACGAATTCCTACTAAATCAGAGCCTTTAAATTCAGATAAAACTCTATATGGAAATTTAGATTTTATCTCTTTATTGAAATTAATTGCTTCAATAACACCATCAATTTCTTTTTGAGACATTATGTCTTTTAAGACTTGAATGTTAACAGATTCAGCATCAATTTTTTTTGGTATACTTAAAAAATCGAACAAATCATTGCTTTCAAAACACTTTCCTCCAAATTGTTTTCCAACTAAATTTTTAGCTAAAATTACATTTACTGGTTCAAAAGTATATTGGTTATAAGTTTGAACTAAAACATAATCAATTTTTGGACCAACTGTCAATGCTGTATTTGATGGCAACGTCCAAGGAGTGGTCGTCCAAGCTAAGAAATGAATCGTTCCAAATCCTTGTAAAAAGCTTGGTAAGGTTTCGTCTTTTGCTTTGAATTGCGCTACAATCGTTGTATCCGTAACATCACGATATGAACCTGGCTGATTAACTTCATGCGAAGACAAACCCGTTCCTGCTTTTGGAGAATAGGGCTGAATTGTGTAGCCCTTGTATAGTAAATCCTTGTTGTAAATTTGTTTTAGCAACCACCAAACGGTTTCCATGTATTTGGATTTGTACGTCACATACGGATCTTCCATATCTACCCAATACCCCATTTTTTCAGTCAAGTCGTTCCATACGTCAGTGTAACGCATAACGGTTCTTTTACATGCTTCGTTGTATTCGGTAACTGAAATGGTTTTTCCGATGTCTTCTTTGGTGATGCCTAATTCTTTTTCGGTACCTAATTCTACTGGTAAACCGTGCGTATCCCAGCCTGCTTTTCGCTTAACTTGGTAGCCTTTTTGAGTTTTATAACGACAAAAAATATCTTTAATCGCACGCGCCATTACGTGGTGAATTCCAGGCAAACCATTTGCAGATGGTGGCCCTTCAAAAAACACGTAAGGTGTAGCTCCTTCTCGAGAAGTTACGGATTGTTCAAAGATGTTGTTTTTCTTCCAAAAATCAAGAACTTCTGATGCTACTGTTGGCAAGTCAAGTCCTTTGTATTCAGTAAATTTTGTACTCATTTTGTCGCTTTCTTAAATCAATTTGCGAAAGTAATGATTTAAAGGTAAAAGGCAAAAGGTAAAAGGCAAAAGTTAAGCGTTAGGAAAAAACTTCTTTTAAAACGTCTAACGATTTTGGTTTTTTGAAACCATCGAGATGTAAAGTGTAGAAATCTAGAAGGATTTTTAATAATATTTGGCGTTCAATTCCAGCAAATACTTTTTGGTCGGCATCAAATTTTAATTCTAATAGTTTTTTAAACAAATGCGTTTCGTGTTCGGTTAACGAATGTACACTTTGAAAAGGGGTGAAATAACCTTCTTTCGTGTCAAAAAAAGCGAACTCTTTTTCAGTTACATCGGGATAAAATCCTAAATATTTAGTAACTTCCATCATTAAAATGAGATGAAAATTAGCCATTTCATCGTGTGTGTCTAACCAAAGAAGCGCCGTTTCTAAAAAAGAGAATAAGTTTTGGTTTTTTTCTTCTTCTTTGATGGCGTGATGCAAAATTTCGGAAAGAAAAATCACAATGGTGCTTTTGACAACATCAGTGTTTATGGAATAATAGCTGTGAGCTAATCGGATTTCTTTAAAATGTTCCAGCGTGCCTTTATTCTTATGATTAGCTTCGATTTCAATCATGGTTAATGGCTGAAAGTACGCGATTTTTTGATTGGCTTTTTTGTTGGAATAGGCGCTTTGGACAAAATAACTTTTTAACCCATCTGATTCGGTAAAGCATTTGACTATCAAGCTTTTTTCTTGAAACTTTATGGAAGAAAGAACGATGGCTTTAGTTTTGACGAGCATTATCTGACAATCATTACCTTTTTAACTGTAGAATCTAATCCGTCTTCAGAAGCCACAAAAATCATGTAAACTCCAGAAGCCACTTTGTATTTTCCAAATGCTGTGGTATCCCATTCAATTGTACCTCCAGAAGAAGTAGTTTCATATACTAAATTTCCTTCTATGTCGGTAATTTTTATATTTGCCTTATCGGTTAATCCGCTTATTTTGACCGTTCCTACAAAGTTAGGACGAACTGGATTTGGATACACATAAACATCTCCAAGACCATCACTTGGTTTGGTTGAAGTTCCTAAAAACGACACCATTCCTTTATCAGTTACAAAAAATACTTCTCCTGAAACTCCATCAATTTCAATATCTAAAATGTTATTACTTGGCAAGGGCGAATTACTTTTATCGAATCTATAAAGAGTTTGTTGTCCATTAGATGATACTAAAAACACTCCTCCATCGGCAATAGAAACCCATTTTCTATTAGCACCATCAACTGCAATATCTAAAATAGGTTGCTGATAAAATAATTCTTGTGCTAAATCTCCTTCTTGAATAATAATAGGAAAAACATCAAGTTCTGTTTCAGTAATAAAACGATCTATACTTGATAATACTCGTAAACCCGCCATAGTTCCAATCCATAATTGATTACGGTTGTCAATAGCCAAACAATTTACAACTGGAGCAGGAATATCAGCATTTTCTTGATTGATGACAATGAACTTATTGCTGTAATTTTCATTAAGAGCTACAACACCATCATTATAGGCGGCAATCCATTTGGTACTGTTTTTATCAATAGCCATAGAATTATATCTTCCCGTAGCTAAGTTTGCTGTTATTCCTGTTAAATCAAATGATTGCCATTGACCGTTAGCTCGCAACACTTTTATGCCTCTGTCAACAAGACCATTAGTAACCCATAAATTTCCTTCTTTATCAAAAGCAGGACTATTGATTCGAATATCAATATATGATGGATTTCCCGACAAAACTAATGACTCTAAACCATTTGGCCCTGTATTGGTGTTATTTAACAACTCTACCTCTTCTCCTTGAAATTTTAACATCCCTGAAAAATAAGAAGTAACAAAAACTTCATTTGGTCTTGATGGATTTATAGCAATATCCGAAAGTGATTTGGCTCCTAATAAATCTTGATACGGCAATACTTGCCAACTATTATCAGTAGTATAAGTACTTATGCCTAACTCGTCTAGAGGATACGGATTAAATTGTTGTGAATAATCGCCATGCACCATCCAAAGTTTATTTTTACCTTTTTTTACTCTAAAAGCATAATTTTGAAGCGGTCCATTTGGAGACATGGCAGTAAAAACGGCTGGGTTTGTTAAAGTGGTAGAAAACAAGCCATTCTTTTCAGTTCCAATATATATAAACTCATCCACAACGGTAGCAGCTGTAAACTTTACATTTAAATCTGGGATTTGAGTTATATGAGCCATAATGTTAAAGGATTGTCCTAAAACATAAATGTTGTTTTGCGTGGTAATAATAAGTTCATTACCATTCGTTTTTAGTTTTAACCCTATTTGATTGTGATTCAAAATTTCCTGAAACGAAGCTCCATTATAGCTGTAGGTCCTTGCATTAGTATTGGTAGCAACCAATTGATTATTAAATGTTACAATTCCAGACCAAAAGTTTGTATCAAAAGTTTGCCATTGGCTAAAATCGAACAAATTTGGGTTATTTATATTAGCTTTTCTTATGCCAAAACTTCTTGTAACAGCATAGATTTCATTATTTAAGACCGTAGTTTGTAATACTTCCGTTTCTTCTCCTGCGGTTCCAATAAAATAAGTGGTTATAAATTCTGACGTTGCTACATCAATAACAGAAATACCATAATCCGTTGCTACATATAATCGACCATTGAACTCATAAAAATCATTGATCTTCTTTTTGTTTGGCGGCACAGGAACTTCTTCAATTACATCCACTTTAGTGGTTACTGAGCCATCAGGATTTTGTATCAGAATTAATCCATTTTTATTTCCAACAAACGTTTTATTAAAACTCTCTGAATGATGAATTGTAGAAATAACATCAGGTTTTAATCCAGTAATTGAATTGTAAATATTCAAGTTAGAAGACGCAATAACTTGTGAAAAAAGTGCATTTTGAGTTGAAGCAAATACTGCATTTGATGCTGATTCAACGTCAACAATTTCATTATATGAAAAATAACCTTTCCACATCTGATTACTCTGTTGCCCTATAGAGAATTGAGTAACAAATAATATATATATGAGTGTTTTTATCTTCATTACGAGAATTTAATACAAATATACTACAAACGCATTAATTTTAGTTTTTGATATAATCAGATAATAAAAAAGCTCTTTTAGTAAACCAAAAGAGCTTTTAAATTATAAAAAATGCTTTTTACACAACTCCTTGTGCTAACATCGCATCTGCAACTTTAACAAAACCAGCAATATTGGCTCCTTTAACATAGTTAACATAACCATCTTCTTCAGTTCCGTATTTTTTACATTGACTGTGAATTCCAGTCATAATGTCTTTTAATCGAGCATCTACTTCTTCACTCGTCCAATTTAAACGAATAGAGTTTTGTGTCATTTCTAAACCAGATGCTGCAACACCTCCAGCATTAGCTGCTTTTCCAGGGGCGAATAATACTTTTGCATCTAAAAATTGTTTAATAGCGTCTAAAGTACATGGCATGTTAGCTGCTTCTGTAACACATAAAACACCATTTGCAATTAATTTCATTGCATCTGCTTCAGTTAATTCATTTTGAGTCGCACATGGTATTGCGATATCTACCTTAGCTTCCCATGGACTTTTTCCTTTATGGAAAACAGCACTTGGGAATTTATCTGCATAACTTTCCGCTCTGTTATTTCCGCTTGCTCTCATTTCTAACATGAAATCGATTTTTTCACCAGAAATTCCATCCGCATCATAAATATATCCATCAGGACCAGAAATTGTAACTAATTTTCCGCCTAATTCATTCACTTTTAAAGCTACACCCCAAGCTACATTTCCAAAACCAGAAATAGCTACCGTTTTACCTTCAATAGTTTGTCCAACTGTTTTTAACATTTGTTGTGTAAAATAAACAACTCCGTAACCTGTAGCTTCTGGACGAATCAACGAACCCCCGTAAGCCAATCCTTTACCTGTTAAAACACCTGTAAATTCGTTTCTAATTCTTTTATATTGACCAAACATGTAACCAATTTCTCTAGCACCAACGCCAATATCTCCAGCAGGAACGTCTAAATCTGGACCAATATGACGACATAATTCTGTCATAAATGATTGGCAAAAACGCATAACTTCAGCGTCTGATTTTCCCTGTGGATCAAAATCAGAACCTCCTTTACCACCTCCCATTGGAAGCGTTGTTAAACTATTTTTAAATACTTGTTCAAAAGCTAAAAACTTAAGCACCGATAAATTTACCGTTTGGTGGAAGCGAATACCTCCTTTATAAGGTCCAATTGCAGAATTCATTTGAATACGAAATCCTCTATTAACTTGAATTTCGCCTTGATCATCTACCCAAGGCACTCTAAAAATAACTGAACGCTCTGGCTCAGCCATTCTTAACAATACATTTTTTCCATCATACTTTTTTTCATTGGCAATAAAAGGCATTACGGTTTCAGCAAATTCTCTTACTGCTTGTAAAAATTCAGGCTCATTTGGATTTTTGGCTTCAATTAGAGCCATAAAATCATTGATTTTTTGTTCCATTATTCTATAAAACTTGTAAATAAACTAATTCAATAAATATGTTATTTTTCTTAAATTATTATTTTCTAAAATTTAAGTCGACAAATATACATTATAAAAGTTACTTGTTATATTTTTAATAAAAAATTATAATTTTTGTTATAAAAAAATTAAAAGGCTTTAATAAAAGTGCCTTTTGTTTTTATATATTTGTCCTATAATGGAAAAATTTTAGTAATGACTAAAAAAAATAAATATCTCTTGATATTGCTTTTTGGAGTAAACTTGTCCGTGAATGCACAATCTGGTTTCTCTCACGAAGTTGGAGCATTTATTGGTGAAGTTGCTTTGCAATCTGATTTTGGAGTAAGGCATGATTTTGAAACAAATGCAGGCAATACAGGAATAGGAATTGGATTAGTACACTACATGAATTTTGCTTATCGAGCAAAATGTAACTGTTATGCCCCAAAAACCTATTTTAACGACCATTTCAAAGTTCGTTCTGAATTATCTTACAATAGTACAAAATTGAAACATTTTGGAAAATGGGTAAACAAAAATTCTTCTACTGCTGCTCAATTAAGAGCTATGAAAGGCGAAGCTAAAGTAACTGATATTGGAATGCAATTAGAATATTTTCCTTTTAGTATTAGAGAATTTACGGCAAGTAAAGGTCGCTGGGCTCCTTTTATTGCTTTAGGAGCTCATTATTCTTTTTTCCAAAACGGAACATATTCAGAGCTTGGTCCTATGGACACTCCTATATCAACTCCTGTAAAATATTATGGAGCATGGTCAAAAGAAGGAGGAAGTACTTGGTCGGTAGTATCGAGTATTGGAACACGATATAAATTAACAGAATTATCGGATTTATTTGCAGAAGTAAGATGGCAATACTATTATTCTGACTGGGTTGATGGTTTAAACCCTGATCCAAAAATTTATACCGAAAACAAAGCTAATGACTGGAACTTATGGTTTCATGTAGGCTATATTTATTATTTAAATTAATAGTATATTGCAACATAAAAAAATCCCAATTCTCACGAATCGGGATTTTTATTTATAACTATTTCCATTACTTGAAAGCTTGTTCCAAATCGGCTAACAAATCTTCGATATCTTCAACTCCAACACTCAAACGAACTAAATCATCTGAAATGCCAACTTCTTTTCTTTTGTCTTCAGGAATTGAAGCATGTGTCATCAAAGCTGGATGATTTGCTAACGATTCTACGCCACCTAATGATTCTGCTAAAGTGAATACTTTTAAATTTTCTAAGAATTTAATCGCATCTTCTTTTTTACCAGATTTAAAAGTAAACGTTACCATTCCTCCAAAACCACTCATTTGCTTTTTAGCAATTTCATGAAATGGATGCGATGTTAATCCAGGATAAAAAACTCTTTCTACTAAAGGATGATTATCTAAATATGCAGCAACTTTTTCTCCATTTTCACAATGACGTTGTACACGTAAATGCAATGTTTTGATTCCTCTTAAAACCAAGAAAGAATCCATTGGTCCTAAGGTAGCTCCTGTTGCGAATTGTTTAAAATGTAATTCTTCGCCTAACGCTTTATCTTTAATAATTAAAGCTCCCGCAATTACATCTGAGTGACCTCCTAAATATTTTGTCGCCGAATGCATTACAATATCAGCACCTAAATCCAATGGTTTTTGTAAATAGGGAGTTGCGAAAGTATTATCTACTGCGAACAAAACATTATGCTTCTTAGTAATTTGCGCAATCGCAGCAATATCCGCTAATTTCATTAATGGATTTGTTGGTGTTTCAACCCAAACCAATTTTGTGTTTTCATTGATTAATGATTGGAATTTCTCCAAATCATTCATATCCACAAAATTAAATTTGATACCGCTATCTTTATATAATCGTGTAAATAATCGGTAAGTCCCACCATATAAATCGTCCATGGCGATGATTTCGTCACCTGATTTGAACATACGTAACAAACAATCGGTTGCTGCTAATCCAGAAGAAAAAGCCAAACCTCTTGCTCCGTTTTCGATACTTGCTAAAGCGTCTTCTAAAGCGGTTCTTGTTGGATTTGCTGCTCTACTATATTCGTAATCGCCTACTGGTTTTCCAGGACTTGATTGCACATAAGTAGATGTTTGAAATATCGGAGGCATTACGGCTCCTGTTACTTTTTCATGATGTTGCCCACCATGTATGGTTTTAGTATTGAATTTCATTTTTATTAATTTTTTACAAAGGTAATAAGATTAAAGGAATTTTTTGATTTGTAGCATAATTCCCAAATGAATACCTTCATGATAATTATTAAATTCCATAGCTTCTTTCCAAGTTCCTAAATGAAATCCTGTTTTCGTTTGATACGGATGAAATTCTTTGAAAACGCCTGTTTCAAAATCGGATTTGGTTTTTTCTACCATTTCTGAAAGCAATTTTTTAATTTCATCTACTTCAGCTTGCGTAGTTTTTCCATCTGGACGCGAACCATTTTGGTATTTCTCAAAAAGGGAATCCGAAATATGCATTGGCAATCCTGATAACGCGTATACCAATTTTTGCTGTGAAACAATAGCATGTGCAATGTTCCAAATCAAATTGTTACTCATGCCTGCCGGAATGGTATTGAGTTGTTCTAACGAATAGTTGTCTAAAAAATTTTGATACAATCCTCGGCTGGTTTGCCAAATTCTAAAAGTTGCTTCCATTATTTATTTTTTTATAAAATTACTGATTTTTAGAATTCAAAAGACTGTATTTTTGTGGCTGAAATTGAAAAACATCAAAATGAATAAAATATATTACTTGGCTTCGTGCGATACGTGCCGAAAAATCATCAAATCGCTACCTAATTCTGATAAATTGACCTTTATTGACATTCGTCAAAATCCAATTTCAGAAAGCGATTTGGAAGAAATGTACCAACTTTCGGGAAGTTACGAAGCGCTTTTTAGCAAAAAAGCGCAATTGTATAAATCGTTAGGTTTAAAAGATAAAAATCTAACTGAAGCCGATTTTAAAAAATATCTTTTAGAACATTACACGTTTTTGAGTCGTCCTGTTATTCTTTTTAATAATGAAATTTTTATCGGGAACACGCAACCCAATGTCCTTAAATTAACGAAAGCTCTTCAAAGTGTCTAAAAGAAGTTGGGCTTTATTTGCCGCTACCTTAGTTTCCATCATTTACGGCGTAACCTTTACGATTGCTAAAGATGTTATGCCTAAATACGTTGACGCTTTCGGATTTATTATCATGCGTGTTGGCGGTTCGGTAATTTTATTTTGGTTGATATCCTTTTTCGGACCCAAAGAAAAAATCGCCAAAGAAGATTTTCCTCGCATTGTTGCTGCTGCGTTTTTCGGAGTAGCTTTCAATATGCTAACTTTTTTCAAAGGATTGAGTTATACTTCGCCTATTATGGGAGCCGTATTAATGGTTACAACACCTATGATTGTCCTCGTTTTATCAGCATTCATCATGAAAGAACGGATGGAAAACCGAAAAGTATTAGGCATCATTTTAGGCTTAGCTGGTACCATAACGTTAATTCTCTACGGAAAATCATTAGTCAATGCCACGAATGCGAGTTTAGGCAATTTATTGGTTTTTGTTAACGCTGTTTCCTATGCATTTTACCTCATCATTGTAAAGAAATTAATGGATAAATACAACGCCTTCACCTTCGTGAAATGGATTTACACTTTTGGTTTTCTGATGGTATTACCTTTTGGTTGGGGCGAATTTCATGCGATAGATTTTGCTAATTTACCAATCGATATTATCTGGAAAATTGGTTTTGTTGTGATATTTTCAACGTTCTTAACGTATTTGCTAAATTTAATTTCAATGCGAGAACTAAAACCCACAACCGTAGCGGTTTTTATCTATTTACAACCACTTTTTGCTACCATTTTCGCAGTAAGTTTAGGAAAAGACGATTTAAGTTTGGTGAAATTAATTTCGGCAGTGTTGATATTTGTTGGGGTTTATTTAGTTACCCAAAAGAAATCTGCTTCATAATCAGAAATTCTTTACTGAACACTAAAAACTGAACACTGAACACTTTTTCTTATCTTTGAAGACATTTTTATAACAATATGATACAATCCATGACGGGTTTTGGAAAAGCATCTTTGCAATTACCAACCAAAAAAATTACCGTAGAAATCAAATCGCTAAACAGTAAAGGTTTAGACTTAAATACACGTATGCCTTCAGTTTTCCGTGAAATGGAATTGGGTTTACGTAATCAAATTTCGCAACGTTTAGAGCGTGGAAAAGTTGATTTTTCACTTTATGTGGAAGTTACTGGCGAAGAAACGACTTCAAAAATCAATGTACCAATTATAAAAGGGTACATCAACCAGATGAAAGCCGTTATTCCAACTGCAGATGAAACGGAATTAATGAAAATGGCGGTTCGTATGCCTGATGCATTAAAAACCGAGCGCGACGAAATCGATGAAAACGAATGGAAACAAATCCAAACCGTGATTAATGAAGCTTTGGAAAACATCGCTAATTTTAGAAAAGACGAAGGTGCTTCTTTGGAAAAAGAATTCCAATTGCGCATTTCAAACATCAATAATTTAATGAACGAAGCGGTTTCTTACGATGCTGAACGCGTTGAAACGGTAAAAACTCGTTTAAGAACAGCTTTAGACGAATTAAAAGTGAACGTTGATGAAAATCGTTTCGAGCAAGAGTTGATTTTTTATCTTGAAAAATACGACATTACCGAAGAAAAAGTGCGTTTGGGTAACCATTTGAACTATTTTCTAGAAACCTTGAATGGAACAGAAGCAAACGGAAGAAAATTAGGTTTCATCACGCAAGAAATGGGAAGAGAAATCAATACCATGGGATCCAAATCCAACCATACCGAAATGCAAAAATTGGTGGTAATGATGAAAGATGAATTGGAGAAAATTAAGGAGCAAGTATTAAACGTTTTATAGTTTAAGCCCCACAGATTAGAAGAATTTTCACGGATTAAAATCGTTATAATCCTATAATCCGTGGCAAAAATAACAACACAATGACTAAAGGAAAATTATTAGTATTCTCTGCGCCATCAGGTTCAGGAAAAACCACTATAGTAAGACATTTATTAGCCCAACCCGATTTGAATTTAGAATTTTCAATTTCATGTACAACGCGCCAACCACGTGGCGAAGAAGTACATGGAAAAGATTATTATTTTATCTCTTGGGACGAATTCAAAAAGCATATTAAAGCAGAAGATTTTGTGGAATGGGAAGAAGTATATACCGATAATTTCTACGGCACTTTAAAAGCCGAAGTAGAACGTATCTGGTCGTTAGGAAAACACGTAATTTTTGATATTGACGTTGCGGGTGGTTTACGTATAAAAAGCAAATTTCCAAACGAAACGTTAGCTGTTTTTGTAAAACCTCCAAGTGTTGATGAATTAAAACGTCGCCTAAAACAACGTTCTACAGAAAGCGAAGACAAAATTAACATGCGTATCGCAAAAGCATCAGTAGAATTAGCAACCGCACCACAGTTTGATACTATCATCAAAAATTATGATTTAGATGTGGCCAAAGAAGATGCGTATCAATTGGTAAAAGATTTTATTAATAAATAAACCGTAGAGTAGAGACGCGATTAATCGCGTCTTTACAACAAATAATTATGAAAATCGGATTGTATTTCGGAACGTTTAATCCCATTCATATTGGGCATTTAATTATTGCCAATCACATGGCAGAGCATTCTGATTTGGATCAAATTTGGATGGTCGTTACGCCACATAATCCGCACAAGCAGAAAAGTACTTTGTTAGATGATTACCATCGTTTACACATGGTGCATTTAGCAACGGAAGATTACCCAAAAATCCAACCTTCGGATATTGAATTCAAATTACCGCAGCCGAATTATACCGTTAATACCTTAGCGCATTTACAAGAAAAATTTCCAAAACACGAATTTTCCTTAATCATGGGTGAAGACAATTTGAACTCACTCCACAAGTGGAAAAACTACGAAGTCATTTTGCAAAACCACGATATTTTTGTGTATCCAAGATTCAATTCTGGTGAAATCGACGAGCAATTTGTCAATCATTCAAAAATTCATCGTGTAGGCGCCCCTGTAATTGAATTATCCTCCACCTTCATTCGCGAAAGCATTAAAAACGGTAAAAATGTAGTTCCGATGTTACCGAATAAAGTTTGGGAATATGTGGAGCATAATAATTTTTATAAGAAGTAATAAATAATTATATGACAAAAAGAATTTTCATCTTCACTATATTTTCAATTCTAATTTCATGTTCGGAAAAACAATTTTTATTTGAAAATTACACAAATTATCCTGTAAAATTTGCGAAAAAAAATTTTGTTTACCCAAATAATGAATTTGAAATTTTCTTACCGTTGAATTGGGAAAGTAAAATTGAAAATTATGAAGATAATGATGAAATAATTTTAGGAATTGATGCGATTTCAAAACCTGACAAAGAAAACTTTATCAATGCAATTAGCATTCAAAAAATGAATCCGTCTTCATCAAAGAAAGATTTGAAATCTGAGTATGATTACTTAATTGAAAAATTAAAACAAAAAGATTCTTTTGAAATTATTGCTTCAGGAAAAACAGATTTTTTGAAAAATGAAGCTTACTTTATCCATTCGAAATCTAATTCTGGAAATTATGGTGAATTAGAAATGATAACCATAATTATTAAAAGCGGTAGTGACAATAATTATTTTTATTTAAATGCTGGTGCTTCCAGAACAAAAGATTTAAATAAAAATATGTCAATGATGCTGAATTGTTTAAAAACGTTCAAACAAAAGAAATAGTCATCTCTTAACATTCCTTTACCATTCGTTCCCAATCTCATTGCGTAACTTTGCGGGGATGCTGAACTAAATCCAGCAAGACAATTATTATGCTAAACTTCGAATTATACAATCCTGTAAACTATGTCTTTGGAAAAGGACAAATTGAAAAACTAACTGATTTAGTTCCGACAAATACTAAAATTCTTATCGCTTATGGCGGTGGAAGTATCTTTAAAAATGGCGTTTATGATCAAGTAAAAGCGGCTTTACCAAACCATGATATTGTAGAATTTGGCGGAATTGAACCGAATCCTCGTTTTGAAACCTTGATGAAAGCCGTTGAAATTATTCGTGCTGAAAAAATCGGTTTCATCTTAGCTGTTGGTGGTGGAAGCGTGATTGATGGTGTGAAATTTATTTCTGCAGCCGTTAATTTTGAAGGCGATGCAGCGGATATTTTGAAAAAACGTATTTTATTCAAAGATGTTTCCAAAGTAATTCCTTTTGGAACCGTTTTAACCTTGCCGGCAACAGGTTCGGAAATGAATTCAGGCGCTGTAGTTACAATTGAAGCTACACAAGAAAAACTAACCTTAGGCGGAAGTGCTTTATTCCCAGTATTCTCAATTGTAGATCCAACAGTAATTACTTCGTTACCAAAAAGACAATTGCAAAACGGAGTTGTGGATGCGTTCACACACGTGATGGAGCAATATCTAACTTACACACACGATGCTTTATTACAAGACCGAATTTCAGAAAGTATTTTACAAACGTTAATTGAAATTGGTCCCGATGTAGTTGAAAATCCGAGCGATTATAAATTAGCTTCTAACTTTGTTTGGAGTGCTACCATGGCATTGAATGGATTGATTCAAAAAGGTGTTCCTTCGGATTGGGCAACACACATGATTGGTCATGAATTAACAGCATTGTACGAAATTGATCATGCGAGAACATTGGCAATCATTGGTCCAAATTTATACCGTGTGATGTTTGACACGAAAAAAGACAAATTAGCACAATACGGCCAACGTGTTTGGAACATTCAAGGCAATTCAACCGAAGAAATTGCCGAAAAAGCAATCGAAAAAACCGTTGAATTCTTCCACAAAATGGGAATGAAAACCAAATTATCGGAAAACGCAGAAAACATCGAAAAAACTGCTGATTTCATTGCCAATCGATTTGAAGAAAGAGGCTGGAAAGTATTAGGCGAAAAACAAAATATCACCATCGAAAAGGTAAAAGCAATCGTAGAAATGAGTTATTAAAATCGCTTCACGCAAACGTTTTTTGTAAATCCTTTTAAAATGATTATTTTTGATTTTCTAAATCGAAACACATAATGGAAAAAAAGCCAAAATTTGCAGTCATTGGAGGAGGAAGTTGGGCTACTGCAATTGCTAAAATGCTTTGTGAAAATCAAGACGAAATTGCTTGGTACATGCGAAGCACGTATGCTATTGAACATTTAAAACATCAAAAACACAACCCAAATTATTTAAGTTCGGTTGCGTTTGATACTAATAAATTAAAACTTACAAACGACATCAACGAAGCAGTTGCTTATGCTGATTATGTGATTTTTGTGGTTCCTTCTGCTTTTTTAAGCAAAGAATTAGAAAGTTTAACCGAAAGTTTAGAAGGAAAAATCATTTTCTCAGCGATTAAAGGAATTGTTCCAGAATCGAGTTTAATTGTTGGTGAACATTTTCATACCAAATACGATATTCCTTTTGAAAATATTGGGGTTATTACAGGTCCTTGTCACGCAGAAGAAGTGGCTATGGAACGTTTATCGTACTTAACTATTGCTTGTAGCGATCGAAAAAAAGCCAAATATGTAGCTAAAAATCTGAGCTCACACTACATCAAAGCAAAAACTACAGATGATATCATTGGAACAGAATATGCTGCCGTTTTAAAGAACATTTATGCTATTGCAGCGGGAATGGCACATGGTTTAGGCTATGGTGATAACTTTCAAGCCGTTTTAATGAGTAATGGGATTCGCGAAATGAAAAAATTCATTCGTAAAGTACACAAAATGAAACGAAACATTAATAATTCGGCTTATTTGGGCGATTTATTGGTGACAGGATATTCGGTTTTTTCAAGAAATAGAATGTTTGGAAACATGATTGGGAAAGGCTACACTGTGAAATCAGCACAAATGGAAATGAGTATGGTTGCCGAAGGATATTACGCCGTAAAAAGTGCTTATAAATTAAACCAAGAATATGGTGCAGACACGCCAATTATTGATGCCGTTTATAAAATTTTATACGAAAATAAAGACGCAAAAGCTGTTTTCAAAGAATTAACAGACAAATTAAATTAATACATGCTATCATTAAAAACAGGTTCAATCGATCATTTAATTGATCATCCTGGTATTATTACGGCTTTCACAATTACCATCATTGCTATGTTGGTATTAGATTTAGGAGTTTTAAACAAAAAAGGACATGTAGTTTCCAATAGAGAAGCGGCGATTTGGTCGGTAATTTGGATTTCACTTTCAATGGGATTTAGTGGAATCATCTACCACTACATGGGTGCCGAAAAATTCATGCAATTTCAAGGAGCCTATTGGATTGAAAAAGCACTTTCAGTAGATAATTTATTCGTTTTCATCTTAGTTTTTGGCTATTTCAATGTGGCAAAAGAAGCTCAACATAAAGTCTTATTTTGGGGTGTAATTGGTGCTTTGGTTTTTAGAGCCATCTTTATTTTTACTGGAGTTTGGTTGCTGAATTACACGTATTTACCCGAAATGGAATTGTTTGGTCAAGTAGTAAAAATCAATTATTTGCTAACCATTTTCGGAATTATTCTAATTGTTGCGGGAATAAAATCGGGCTTTAGTAATGAAGAAGATGATGGAAGTAAAGATTTTAGTAAAAGTGCTGGTTCAAAATTTGTACATAAGTTTTTCAAAGTAAGTCCAAATTTTGATGGCGATAAATTCTTCACTGTTCAAAACGGAATCAGAATGGCAACCCCTTTATTTGTGGTGGTTACTATTGTTGAATTTACCGATTTATTGTTTGCAGTAGACAGTATTCCAGCCATTTTTGCAATAGCACCAGATGACCCATTTATTTTATATACGTCTAACATTTTTGCTATTTTAGGATTGCGTTCGTTGTATTTCTTGTTGGCGAACTTTATGTACATGTTCAGTAAATTAAAATACGGGTTGGCGCTTATCTTAGCTTTTATCGGAGTAAAAATGATTGTAGCGCCGTTTTACCACATCGAAACCTCTTATTCTTTAATGGTTGTTGGAAGTGTGTTAATCTTGTCTGTAATCGCTTCTTTGTTGTTTCCTGATAAAGATTAATTTGTGATTTCATGAAGAAACTATTCCTGCTGGTTGTTTTGTTTTTAACTAATATATGTTTTAGTCAATCTGAAAAAGGTTCAAAGCAATTTTTGGAAAAAATAAAAATGCATTGCGGTAAATCTTTCGAAGGACAAATTACAGCAGGAGCTTCGGCTAATGACCCTTTTTCAGGTAAAAAACTAGTAATGCATGTGAAAAGCTGTGAAGAAAATCGCATAAGAATTCCGTTTTTTGTTGGAGATGATAAATCTAGAACTTGGGTTTTAACATTTGAAAATGAAATCATAACACTCAAACACGATCACCGTCATGAAGATGGAACTCCTGATAAAGTAACACAATATGGTGGAAGCTCAACCAACACAGGATTGCCAAACATTCAATTTTTTCCAGCCGATCAAGAAACATGCGATTTAATTTCTTATGCTTCCACTAATGTTTGGTGGATTACTATCGACGAAAAAGTGTTTACTTATAATTTGAAACGCATTGGCTCTGACCGAGTTTTTTCGGTGAGTTTTGATTTGTCTAAACCCATTGAAACTCCCTCAGCGCCTTGGGGTTGGAAAGAATAATTATTATTTAACCAAAATCTCATCCACAAAAATAAACGCATCGCCACCAAAACCTTGATGCCATTCAGGTAATTTACCGAAGTTTTTAGCGATTACTTTTACGTAACGTGCTTTTTTTCCTTTGTTTTCATTTGAGGTGAAATTCAAAATCGTATTTTCTTCTAATTTCGGGTCTAACGTATTTACAACCGAACCAAAATACGTAAAATTCACATTGTCTTCCGAAATATAATATTCCACTTTCGTTGGCATTAAAATCCACGAACGTTGGTCTTGTAAAAAACGAGCTGAAATTTCTGAAATGTTTTTCACTTCTTTTAAATCAACCACCGCTTCAAAATCCTGACTTTGGTAGCCTTGCCAATCGCCTTTTCTCCAGTTCTCCGTTCCTAAAATACCATCTAATAACCCTTCTGGACCACCTGCATGATATTGCGGATTGTATTTTGACTTAATTTCAATTGTGTAATTATTTGGTTTTTTGAAGAAGGTTGCAGAAATGGTGTTGCTTCTTGGAGGCTTTCCACCAGCAACTCTTTCAATATATGCTTCAACTTTAGATGATTTATTGATTTCAAAAGACTCTTTATAGTTAACAAATGGAGTTTTATCATACGTGTTATTTTCATCTAGAATTCTAAAATAAATATTCTCAGAAAGCCCTAAATTATTGTTATTGGCTTTGATTTCAATTTTCATATTTTCCTTAAAAGCTTTACTTTCTGCTTGAATTACTGGAACTGGTATGATATTTTCAAATTCGTTAGTTTTATTATTTCTTAAGTCTAATTTGGAAAATATCCCAGTCTTTAAATAAGATAAATTTACTGATTTAGGTTTGTTGTCATATAAGTTTATTTTGACACTTTCAAAGAATAAAGGATTTATAGTAGTCCAAAATTCAATTCCAGGAGTTACTTGATAAATTCCCAAAGAACTCAACACGTACCAAGCACTCATTTGACCACAGTCTTCGTTTCCAATTAAACCATCGGGCGTATTGGTGTAAAAATTATCTAAAATATAATGTACTTTTTCTTTTGTTTTTTCTGGTTTTCCTATGTAATTGTACAAATATGCCATGTGATGACTGGGTTCGTTTCCGTGAGCATATTGACCAATTAAACCCGTAACATCGACTTGTTCTCTTCCTGTCGTTTTGCTTTCGCTGTTGAATAGTTCATCTAATTTGGCTTCAAATTTAGCTGCTCCGCCATAAGCTTGAATCATGCCGTAAACATCTTGTGGCACGAAAAACGAATATTGCCAAGAATTCCCTTCGGTGAAATTATTATTGACTTCTCTTGGATCGAAAGGTTTGTCCCAACCGCCATTTTTCTTTGGACGCATAAAACCCGTTTCCCAATCGAAAATGTTTTTCCAGTTTTGAGAACGTTTCATGAAATATTGGTAATCTTCTTGCTTGTTTAAAAGTTGTGCCATTTGAGCAATACACCAATCGTCATACGCATATTCTAAGGTTTTTGAAACGCTTTCGTGTTCGTCGTCAATAGAAATGAAGCCGTTTTTCTTATAAGCATCCAAACCTAATACATCACGCATGGCCGAAGCTTTACTGGCTTCAAAGGCTTTTTCGTAATCAAAACCTGTAATTCCTTTTGCCATTGCATCTGCAATTACAGAAACAGAATGATAGCCAATCATACAATCGGTTTCATTGGAAGCCAATTCCCAAACAGGCAATCTGCCACCTTGTTCGTATTGTTTGATGAAGGTATTGATGTAATCGGCAGTTCGTTTTTTATCGATTAAGGTGTATAATGGATGCGCACCTCTAAAGGTATCCCAAAGTGAAAATACCGTATAATAATCAAATCCTTCTGCTTGATGAATTTGGTTGTCTCTACCGCGGTATTTTCCGTCTAAATCTTGTGCAATGTTTGGTTGCATCATCGTGTGATACAAAGCCGTGTAGAAAATCGTTAACTTGTCTTTATCATTAGAAGTGACTTCAATTTTTGATAATTCTTTGTTCCAAAGGGTTACTGCCTCTTTCTTAACTTTTTCAAAATCCCAATGGTTAATTTCGGAACTGTTTAGTTTGGCTCCTTCATAACTCGTTGGTGAAAGTGATACTTTTACAAGAATTTTTTCGCCTTTTTTTACTTGTTTAGAGAAACATAAAGCCAATTCAGTTGCTTTATATATTCCTTCTAATTTAGTATTTTCCTTGTTTTCTTCTTTAACTAGATTTACTTTCAAAGGCACATTAAACTCAATTCGAGCATACACATATTGATCTCTTGCCCAAGCTTCGCTTCTTCTCAATACTTCAATGGTTTTATCATCAATGACTCTAATTCTTCCTTCCAACAATTTATCACGATGATTCAAATCTAAAATAATATTAGCTAAACCTCCTTTATTAAAAGTATATTCATGAAAACCTACACGAGTTGAAGTCGTTAATCGCACATCGATACCGTGTTTGTCTAATTTAACAGAATAAAATCCAGCGGAAGCTTTTTCATTCGCATGTGAAAAAGTAGAAGAATAGACTTTATTATCAAACGAAGGTTCGCCCATAGTTGGCATCAACATAATATCACCATAATCAGAAACGCCAGTACCATTCAAATGCGTGTGGGAAAAGCCATAAATCAAATTATCCGAATAATGATAACCTCCACAGCCATCCCAACTGCCGTCGATTCTGGTATCAGGAGACAATTGCACCATTCCGTAAGGCACAGTAGCGCCAGGAAATGTATGTCCGTGACCACCAGTTCCAATAAATGGATTGACGTGTTTGGCGAAATCTTGTGCTTGGGAAATAGTAGTCGTTAAAAAGGCTAAAGCAATAAGAAATGGTTTCATGTTGTTGGGATGAAAAATTTCTTAAAGGTAAAAATATTTTCTAATTGTTGTAAGGGTAAAGCTATTTTTGAGTTTTACCACATAGAAACATAGGTTTTTCTTGTTTTGCTTTTAGGCATTACACTTTTTTGAGGTAACAATAGAATTGTGTTGATTTTAAACATATAAGTCAAATAAGAAAGTATGAAAAGTCTTTGTTTATATGAGTTCATATAAGTTTTCCTATGTTGACTATGTAAAATGAAATACCTTATATTTATAAAGTTAATCTTTGTTTCTATGTGGTGTAAACAAAAAACCACAAAGACATTTCTGAATTCGTGGTTTAGTTATTTTGAAACCTCGCAGGGAAAATGTTAATTCGCAAAAACGCCTCTTTTGTTGATGATTGGTAAATCGGCAGTGGCTTTTTCGTTAATAGAATTAGTTCTAAAAACAAAGGTTTTATCGAATAATTGTCCGTTTGCGAAGTATGACAATAGGAATTCGTTATTCAATTGTAAGACATTGTTTTCTAACAATTCTACTTTAACAGCGGTTCTTGGTTCTACTTTGGCAAACGCATGACGAAAAGTTCCTGTTTTGCGTTCTTCACCATTGATTAAACCATAAGCGCGTGAAACTACCATAGCCATTTCTAGCAAATCATCGGTATCGTTTATTAAATAAGCGTACCAAGAATTCTCCATGAAATCGTCGTTCCATTCTTGAAAAGCTACAATGTGAACTCCTTCAACTTTTGGGATGATAATATCTTTTTTCATATTTTGAAGAATCCTGACAGGTTTCGAAAACCTGTCAGGATTTAAATGTTATATACTTGATTTGAATTGCTCTAAGAAACGAACGTCGTTTTCATAAAACATACGGATATCACCAATTTGATACAACAACATGGCAATACGCTCTACTCCCATTCCGAAAGCGAAACCAGTGTGCTCTTCTGGATTGATGCCGCAGTTTTTCAATACGTTTGGATCTACCATACCGCAACCACCAATTTCTAACCAACCGGTTCCTTTGGTAATTCTGTAATCGGTTTCGGTTTTTAATCCCCAATAAATATCGATTTCAGCACTTGGTTCTGTAAATGGGAAATAAGAAGGACGCAAACGGATTTTCGATTTTCCGAACATTTCTTTCGTAAAGTACAATAACGTCTGTTTTAAATCGGCAAACGAAACGTCTTTGTCAATATACAAACCTTCCACTTGATGGAAAATACAGTGCGAACGCGAGGAAACAGCCTCGTTACGGAACACTCTTCCTGGAGAAATCGTACGGATTGGCGGTTTATTGTTTTCCATATAACGCACTTGCACTGATGAAGTGTGTGTACGCAATAAAACATCAGGATTGGTTTGAATGAAAAACGTATCCTGCATATCTCTTGCTGGATGGTATTCTGGTAAATTTAATGCGGTAAAATTGTGCCAATCGTCTTCGATTTCTGGACCTTCAGACACGTTAAAACCAATGGTTGAAAAAATATCAATCATTTGGTTTTTTACAATAGAAATTGGGTGGCGAGAACCAATGTTCATCGCTTCTCCCGGGCGCGTTGTATCGCCGTAAATTCCTTTTGCTTCTTCTTTATTTTCTAAAGCGTCTTGAATGCTTTTTACTTTTTCTTCTGCCGAAGTTTTCAATTCGTTGATGACTTGACCAAATTCTTTCTTTTGTTCGTTTGGAACATTTTTGAATTCGGCAAAAAAGTCTTTCAACAAGCCTTTACTTCCTAAATACTTAATTCGGAAGGCTTCTAATTGTTCTTTATTATCGGTTTGAAAAGATTTTACTTCTTCAATATGGGCTTTAATCGTTTCTGTCATCGCTCGTTTTGTAAAATGCAAATTTATGGATTTTTTTTGAGAGACAAGTCATTGACTTGTCTGTACTATAAATTAATTAGTCAATTAATTCTTTCTCTAAAAAGTAGCTTACAATTGCTTCTTTCATTAGTACGGCTTGTTCACCTGCTTTTAGTGGTGGCAATTCTTCTTTTACTTTGTAATGCGGCCAACCTTCGTTATCAAAATACTCAAATTCGTAGTAACCGTAAGGCTCTAACAAACGACAAATAGCAATGTGCATCAGGTTTACTTTTTCATCTTTTTTGAAAGCAGCATGGATTTTTCCTAATTCTTGTACACCAATTAAGTAGATAATTCCTTCTAAATCAAGGTCTTCTCCGCTTGAAAATTTTTCTGATAATATATTGACAACGCTTTCCCAACGCTGTTTTAATTGTTCGTCTCTTGACATTTTTTATAGATGAAAGAAAAAAGAGAAAAGAAAAAAGACTATTCCCAACTTTCTATATTAGTTTTGCAAAGATAATCGATGGTTTTGTTTTTTAAGCAATCTATCGTCTTTGTTCTTTATTCTTTCATCTATTTTCTTTCAAATGAGTTTTATTGATATTGTTTTTGCGGTTTTATTGGGTTTTGCGGTTTATAAAGGTTTGAAAAACGGGCTTTTTGTAGAAGTTGCTTCGTTTGTGGCTTTGATTTTAGGAATTTACTTAGCGATTAAATTTTCGAATTTAGTAGGTGCTATTTTTACTGGAATTTTCCCGAGTTGGAATCCGAAATATATTGAAATTACGGCTTTTATCATCACGTTTTTGTTGGTGGTGATTGCAATTCACTTGAGTGCAAAAATTTTAACCAAATTAGTCGATTTTGCTTTTCTAGGTTGGATTAATAAATTGGCAGGTGTAATTTTTAGCGTATTGAAAACGATTTTAGCGTTGAGTGTGGCACTTTTTATTTTTGAGAAAATCAACATCAATAACATAGTGCTTTCTAAAGAAACGCAAGAGCACTCGCTTTTTTATAACCCAATTCAGAATATTTCAAAAGCGATTTATCCTACGATTGAAGGTTGGTATGGTAGTTTGAAGTCGGGAGTTGAGAGTGAGAATTAATAGTTATTCTGTAACTCCGATTATTACACCAAAATTTCCATCGATTTGATTCCAATTCTTTTCTGGAAGATAGGTTCTTGACACAAATCCGTCTAAGTATAAGGCGTTTTTGCATCCAAGTTTTTTAAAATATTCGGCAAAATCATAAAAATTGATTTCCTTTTTTGAAATAGCAAATATGATTTGATTGTTTGGTAAAATCCCAACGCCATTACGAATATTTAAATTGGTAGAATTCTTTTTAAATGCAGTATGAATTTCGCCATCAATTACCAACATTGGACCCGATTGAGTTGCATATTTTATCTTTTCATTACTCAAAAAATTTTCCGTTTTGCAAATCATTGGATTTTTATCCGTTGTAAGATAAAAAACACCATTTGGCTTTAAATAAAAATTGCCTTTCCCATTTGAAGTATCAATTTCTGATTTAGTAATTGTGTTTTCAACATACAATCCTTGGGGTGAATTGTCTTTTTTATACATTCCGCCATTAGTTGAAAACAGCAGTTTTTTGTTTTTACTTTTAAGCCATGAAATTAAATTTTCAGCATTTTTAAAATGCTCTTCTTTTTTGTTTTTCCAAAAAAATTCTAAATTCTGCTTTTTTGGATTCACAATATAACTTACAAATCTGTCATCTTCATTAGCTGGCTTACCAAATTGATAAAAACCAACTGAAATTATTGCTATGATTAATAAAATTATAAATGTGCCTTTTTTTGACATGATGAAATTATTCCTTCACTTCCTTAATCGCTTCTTTGTCAATCCACGCTTTGGTTTTGTCGGTGAGTTCTACTTGTTTCCAGTTGCCTAATTCTTCTAAAACGAAGACTTTTGTTCCTTCATGAAGCGTTACAACATCTTCAGAACTATTTTTTGGTTCGGCTTTCAAAGTCGTTGATTCTGCAAAAACGATGGCTGGATTATAATTTGCATCGAAATTCTTTTGTAAAAAAGCGGAGAAAACGGTTACGCCAATTCCAACTAAAAACAACAGGAATAAACTGAAAAAAGTACGTTTTAGTAATACGGTATTTCCAAAATAATAACCTAAAAATGAAAGCAAACTCAGGAAAGCAATAAAAATGGCGATCCAAGCCCAAGTGTCATAATGAAATGTGCTAGTGAACTCTTTTACCATTTTTTTGAAACCGACTTCTGGAAGAATTTTAATGTCGTCTATAGCCATTTTTTGCGCAAAAGACAAATTGGTTTGAATGGCTTCGTCATCTGGGTTTAAAAGCAATGCTTTTTCGTAGTTGTAAATTGATGGTGCTACTTTTCCTAATTTGTAATAGCAATTGGCAATATTAAAATACAAATCGGCCGATTCGCTGCCTTGGTTTACAATGCTTTCGAAAGATCTTACTGCTTGTTCGTAATCGCCTTTGTTGTACAAATTGTTTGCTTTTTTGAAAGTAGCGTCGATTGATTCGTTTGCTAAAGCGAATTGAAATGTTAGTATGAAAAGGAGAATGTATTTTTTCATGATTTTTTTGTTAAACCAGTCTTATATCTTAATCAATCATTTGAGATGCTGAAAAGAGTTCAGCATGACAAATTAGTATTTTGTGGTTAAATTTGTTTTTCAAGTTCGGTAATTATTTCGATAGCTCTGTCAAAATCGTTATGCATTGCAGTATCAGTTGCTGGTGCATATCTTGCGAATTCACAATCATTCATTAATTCCATAAACTGATTGACACTACTTTCAGATGCGTTTTTATTTTGTAATATTTCAATAATATTTTCTTTACTCATTTCAACCGTTTCGATGTGTAATTTGGCTTTTAAGAAATTGTGTAACGCTTTTTCCATTGCCATATAAAACGGTACTTTGTCGCCCATTTGTTTTTTGGCTTCCGATAAATATTTCTTCACTAATCGATTATTATTTCTAACTCGATTACCCACAACATCGGCATCTTTTGCTTCTTTTTGTTTTCTAGCAATCATCACAATCGGAATCAATAATAATGGCGCCAATAACAAACTATAAAACAATCCAGAACCCAAGAAATCTTCTCTAGATGCTGAAACAAATTCTGTTTTTAATTTATTATATTGAAATACTTCCTTTTTCTGAATGGCTTGCTTATTTGCATTTTCTTTGTTAGAAACTACTGTTCCGTCACCTTCTGCTACATCAATAGTAATTTCTTTTGATGTAATGGTTTTGTATGAATTACTTGCCAAATCATAGTACGAAAACTCAATAGGTTTAATT
Source organism: Flavobacteriia bacterium (assembly GCA_004293165.1). Taxonomy (GTDB): domain Bacteria; phylum Bacteroidota; class Bacteroidia; order Flavobacteriales; family Flavobacteriaceae; genus Flavobacterium. The sequence goes on from RDYL01000002.1 coordinate 339,448, forward strand.
GTGTATTTTCCTTTGAACTGAGGAATAATCGTATATTTATCTGATACTTTTCCAACAATTCCTGTAACAGGCGTTTGCACATTTTCAATATGTGCTGGATCGTACATTTCTAGCGCACTTGGCACAATTGGTTTTGGTAAGTTAAACAATTTTAAATTCCCTTTTCCCGAAACACTGACTTCTAAATCTAACGATTCTCCAGCTTTTAATGTGGTTTTTGATGGCACTACTTTGAAATCAAAATTTCCAACAGCTCCAGTAAAACTTGATGGTTTATTGTTTTCTGGCAAAGCTTTTACGTTAATTGTTTGAACACCTGTTGAAAGTGATTTTTGAATCAATCTCATTTCATATTCTCCAAACCAATCACGACGGCCTGTTGGTACTTCGGCATCTAATTCGATTTTGAAAGGTTCTATTTTTTTAGCACCCGCTTCTAAAGGATATAAAATCACTTTTCGAAGCACCACCATGCTATAATCTTTTCCGTTGAATTTTCCTCTTTCGGCACGAAGTTGTTTCATATCGATATATTGACTCCAAAAATCTTCGTATTTAGGTGCTTTAAAATTTCTAAAATTTCCAACGGTTGATCTTGGCTCAAAATACAATTTGTATATTACAGTAACGGGTTGGTTGACATAAGGATTCTTTGTTGACATTTCAGCCACCAAATGAATTCCTTCCCCATAATTCATGTTGTTAGGTTGTCCAGGATAAGACGGTATTTCTATTGGATCGGTAATCGTAATTCTAATTGGCGCCGATTTATACGTAGTTTCATTAAATTGAATGGAAGCAGAACCTATAGTAAAAACACCTTTTTTTACTGGGGTTAAATAATAGATAACTTGCGTAGAAATTTCTCTTTTTTGGGTTACTTTTCCATTTACAATAGTTATAGAAGTTTGATTCCCTTTATTAATAAAAGGGCCTTCTGTTTTAAAACCTGAAAATTTTGGTGGTTCAAAATTATCTCCTTCATTATTTATAGTGAAAACTAATTGAATTCGTTCATTTAAACCATAAGAACTCCTCTCTGTTTGCGCTTCAAATTTTACTTGAGCAGAAACAGTTGAAATAACTAAAAGTAAAACTAATTGTATGGCTTTAAAAAATTTCATTTTTATTTAACTTGTATGGTAAATTCTTTTGAATATATGGCTTTTTTTTCATTTGTTATCTCGTTGTAAAAATAAAAACTTGCTGGATAAAAAGTGTATTTTCCTTCATAAACAGCTTTTAATTTATAAGTTCTGATAGCAACAGTTTTTATTTTTCCGTTTTCTAATGTTCTTTCGTTTTTTAAAGTGTTTGAAACGGTTTCAAATGCTTCATGAATATATAAATTGGGAATCACGTTGTCTTCAAGAAAACCATCGCCATAAAGTTGAACTACTACTTCAAAAATTTTCCCTTTTTTGTATTCTGACTTATCAGGGATAATAACGTCTAATTTATAGTCGCCAAACGATTTAATTTCATGAGGAAATTTATAGTTCGTTTGAAAATTTTTAACTTTAATTCGTTCAGAAACCACCGGCAAAATTGTATTTATAGATTTTTTTAATGTTTGGTTTTCTTGTGATGCTATAATCTCGTCGTAACTTACTTTTATTTTATTATGTATGTAAGTATGGTAATTTTCTTTAAATCGTAAAACATCATTTTTTATAATCTTGCAATTGTACTCTTTATTATTGAAATTTTCTTTAAAAACAGAATCATATGTGCTTAAAGCATATAAATAAAACTCTCTCAAGTACTCTTTTTCAAAATCAAAATCAATTGAAGACGGTTGAATATTATTATCGTAATATAATTTATAATTTACCGAAATTTGTTGGTACTTGTAAGGTTCATAATTTGAAATTTCTGCAATAATAAAAATGTTGTTTTCTTTATTGAATGGATCATTTTCAACTGTATTGCCTTTAACCAAAACAGTTAACGGATTTGTTTTATATTCTTCTCCTTCATATTCAAAAATAATACTTTCAATATTTAAGACGCCTGTTTTTTTTGGTTTTAGTAGATATGTTCTTGTAATTTGTGCTTTTGAGACACCTCTTGTAATAGTTACATTATGATAGTTATTTGTTTGGTAAATTTCAAAATCTTTAAAAACAGGATTAATTAAATCAGCATTTCTATTATTAAATTCTATTGTAAATGTTAACACATCAAAAAAGCCTATAGTATCTTTTGAAATACTTGAAGAAACTATTAGATCGTCTTGAGAAAAACTCAATTGACCATTTAATGCAATTATTAAAAAAAATATTTTAACTATATTTTTCATGAATTACCAATCTTTTTCATTTGAAGCTGGACGTCCTTTTACTTTTTTTGCATTTACTTTGTCCTGCAATTTCTTTTCTGCATTATTTACGGCATCTAAGATATTATCGATTCGCTGTTTATCAGCACCACTTGGTTTTGGATTTTCTTTTTCATCTTCTTTTTTATCACCATCGCCTTTGTTTTTGTCTTTATCACCTTCTTTATTAGTATCGTTTTTGTTTTCCTTATCGTTTTTGTTATTTTCTGGTTGTGGTTTTTTGTCTTGACCACCTTTTCCTTTATTATCTTTCTTGTCGTTTTTTGGTGGTGGATTCTCTTTTTTCTTCTTTTTAGCTAAAGCGTAATTATAGCGTGTTTCTTCATCAAACGGGTTATTACGTAACGCATTTTTATACGCTTCAGCAGCCGCTTCATAATTTTTGTCCAACATAAAAGTATTTCCTAAATTATGATAAATTCGATGTTTTTCGACTTTGGTTTTTGCCGTTTCTAAAGCCTGAATATATTTTATTTGTGCTTCACCATGTTGATTTTGTCTGTATATACTATTACCTAAATTATATCCTGCAACTGCTTTTTTGGGCGATTTTTTCGATTCGGTTACCCTATAATCTGCTTCGGCATTGGTATAACTTTTTTGAGCAAAAGATTGATTTCCATTGTACAGGTTTTTATCTTTCTCTTGACTAAAAAGCATGCCACTAAGCAACAAAACTAGTATATAAACTATCTTATTCATGTTTTTTCTCGTTAAATAAATTCAACTTTTGCACCCAATTTGTTTTTTTCTCCAACAGAAAAATATCTGCCAAAAGCAACAAGAATCCCAATCCTAGAAACCATTGATATTGTGATTCAAAATCGGCAATTTGTTGTGATTCGAATTCTGATTTTTCAATTTTATCTAATGATTTTTTCACCTCTTCTACCACTTCCTTTGTAGATGCGCCTATAATATATTTTGCTTTAGTTTTATTGGCAATATTTTGCAACACTTCTGGGTATAATTTTGTAATCACATTTTCTCCGTTTTGGTCTTTTTTATACGAAGAAATGTTGCCTCTATTATCTTTTAAAGGAATTAAACCACCTTTTTCTGTGCCCACACCAATCGTTAAAATACGAACGCCTTTTTCTCGAGCCATTTCAATTGCTTCTTCAGCTCCATCACCATGATCTTCGCCGTCTGAAACCAAAATAATTAGTTTACTAGTATCTTTTATGTCAAAATAATCTACCGAAAGCTTAATGGCGTCATTAAAAGCAGTTCCTTGCGAAGAAACCATATTGGTATTCATGCTTTGCAGATACATTTTAGCAATACTATAATCGGTCGTCATGGGTAAAACAGGATATGCACTTCCGGCATAACCTACAATTCCAACTCTATCATTTCCAAATTGATTGATGATTTGCGACACCAATTGCTTAGTTTTTTCTAAACGGTTTGGCGCCACGTCTTCGGCTAACATACTTTTTGAAATATCTATAGCAAAAACAACATCAATCCCTTGGCGTTTTACGGTTTCCATTTTGGTTCCCATTTTTGGGTTTACCAAAGCAATTATTACGCAAACAATAGCCAATAGCAGAAGTACTACTTTTAAAACAGGTTTAAAAGTTGATTTTTCAGGGCTTAATTTTTCAAACAATTCCAAATCGGCAAAAGCGGCTTGTTTTTTTCTTTTCCAAAACAAATTGAATAGAAAAAGTGCCACTACAATTGGAATGAGTGCTATTAAATAAAAATATATTGGGCTTTCTAATTCAAACATTTTTTCTCTTTCTAAACGATTCCTCTAAAAACTGAATTTCTCAACAACACTTCAATTCCTAATAAAACAAAAGCTATTAGTGCAAATGACTTATACTTTTCGTCGTAATTATAAAATTTCTTTTCGTCAATTTCTGTGGTTTCTAACTTATTAATTTCGTCGTAAATGGCTTGTAATTTTTGATTTGATGTGGCTCTAAAATATTTGGCATCCGTTGATTTTGCAATTTCTTGCATTAATTTTTGGTCAATTTCTACAGGCATCATTCTAAAAACTAACTTTCCATTCGCATCTTTTGCCACAGGAAACATTGCTTTTCCATTGGTTCCAATTCCGATAGTATAAACTTTTATACCATATTCTTTTGCAATTTCCGCTGCAGTTCTTGGGTCAATTGTTCCTGAATTATTTACACCATCTGTTAATAAAATAATAATTCTACTTTTTGCTTTGCTATCTTTTATTCGATTAATTGCTGTGGCTAACCCAACACCTATTCCTGTTCCGTCTTCAATAATAGAATCATCATATTCTACGGTTTTTAATGATTGCAAAATAATGGCTTTATCAGAGGTTACAGGAGTTCTAGTGTAACTTTCACCGGCATAAACTACTAAACCTATTCTGTCATTTACTCTATCTTGTATAAATGTGGACGCAACTTTTTTTAGTGCTTCTAAACGGTTTGGTTTTAAATCATTGGCCAACATACTACTCGAAACATCGATTGCCATTACAATATCAATTCCTTTAGTGGTTTTTGATTTTGAAGTAACATCCACGCTTCTTGGTCGGGCTAAAGCAATAATGATTAAACATAATGCTAAAATTCGCAATACATGTAGAAACGGTTTTGCTTTGGCTAAAAAAGTTCTATTGTGTTTAAATGGTGTTACCGAACTCATCTTTAGTGTAGCCGAAAGTTGGTTTCGTTTATAAAACAACCATGCAATAGCTACTGGCAAAAGCAGAAATAGCCATAAAAATTCTGGATTTAAAAAAGTTACTTTTCCCATTATTTTTTTGCTTTTCTTAGTTCAATCGAATTCTGAATCTTCTCCATAATTTGTTTTGCGTGTTCATCATCTTCCTTATAAATTAAGAAAAATTCTTGTGCACCACCTGGTTGAGCAAAAACCAAAATTTCGTAGCTCATTTTTTGGTCTTCTTTTGTAATGTCATTAAAAGCTGTAAAGCTTCCGTATGATTTTTTACCTGAAAGACCTTTTACGTTTTCAAAATCAGCGGTTTTTACAATGATATTTTTGGCACCAAAACGTTCCAATTCTTTCAAATCCGTTTCTAGTGCTGCTTCTAAATCCAACTTGGTTGTGTCTTTAAAAGCTGTAGTTACCAAAATAATTGAAAAATCATCAATAATACTACCATACATAAATCTATTGGTCGATTTTACATTTTCAGGAAGGTTATTTTGAATTTTTTCGTCGTTATTTCGTTTCAAAACCTTTGGCGTTTCAATCACAATTGCAGGTTCTCCGTATTCAGAAGTAATCCATTCTTTTTCTAATAATTCTTCGGTGGTGTACCCAATGTGATGCTCTTTTAAATAATCTAAACCAAAAGTGTAAGCAAAAATTCCAACTGAAATCACAAATAAAACAACAGCAATTCCGACTGAGATAGCGGTTCGCATGAATTTTTGTTTCTTTAATTCTTTACGACGCACTTCTTCTGCAAAAAGTGCTTCGGCTTGTTCTTCAGTTCTTGGTAATGCTTTGTCAACGATTAATATAAATTTATCAACGATGCTTTTATCTTTTTCAATTTCAAATTGCAATGGTTTTGATTTGGCAAATTTTACTAAATCAGAATTTTCTAAAACCTGACGAAATTTGTCCAATTCTTCACGATTCACAAACATTTTCTTCTCTGAAATTGCCTTTTTTAATGCATCCATCAACTCGCTTGAAGTACTTTCCATAGCTGGAACATGCACTGATTCTTCAATGTACGTTCGAGCAATATCGGTCATTTCAGAATAATATTCTTTTACATCGCCTTTTTGAACCAATTGTTTTTTATCTAAATTTTGAAGATACGCAATTGCTTTTTCAATGGGTGAAGCGAAAAATTCTTCTTCTTTTACTTTTCCGTTTTGTAATTTTTTAATGATGAAATACGAACCAAAACCTGAAGCAATTATTAAACCTAATAATACCAATAATTTCCACCATTCGCTACTCGGTTCTTCTTCGGTAGCGATGATGTTTTTAATATCATACATTTGCTGCTTAGTGGTATCTACTTTTACATTTTTTACTACAATGGAAAGCGAATCGGTTTGAAAATCTTTTTGATTGATTTTCACCATTAGTTTCGGAATTAAATACCTTCCCGAATCAAATTGAGTTAACCCATACTTTTTGATTAATTCGTATTGTGAATTGTTTTTTACAGTATCAATTGGATACGATTCTAAAACTTCTAAAGCGCCAAAATTTTTCGCATTTGGAAAAACTACTTTATCCTTTGCATTTACCGAAGCTTTAATCGTTAAATGGAATTGCGATCCAATTTTTATTTGTGAAGAATCAATAGCTGTCGTGATTTTTTGAGCTGATCCCAAAAATCCAAACAATAAAGCAATATAAAAGTAAATTGTCTTTTTCATTTTTCTTAATTACGCGCTTTAAAATAACCCAGTAATTTGGTTACATAGCTTTCATCTACTCTTGAACTTATGGTTCCGGCGCCACATTTTGAAAATATATCTCTAAAATAAGCTACATTTTCATGATAGTACTTTTCGTAATCTTGTCGAACCGATTTTGAATTGGTATCAACTACTAACGTTTCACCTGTTTCGGCATCTAACATATTGATAATTCCAATGTTTGGAATACTTTCTTCTCTTTGATCAAAAACACGAATTCCGGTTACATCATGTCGTTTTGAAGCTATTTTCAAGGTGTGTTCGTAGTCTTTCGTCATAAAATCTGAAATTAAAAACACAATGGCTTTCTTTTTCAAAACACTTGATAAATATTTCAAAGCTTGCGATAAATCGGTTTTTTTACTTTTTGGTTGAAACTCAATTAACTCACGAATAATTCGTAAAACGTGCGATTTTCCTTTTTTAGGCGGAATAAACAACTCTATTTGGTCTGAAAACAAAAGCAATCCAATTTTATCATTGTTTTGCGTTGCCGAAAAAGCCAAGGTTGCGGCGATTTCTGTAACCATGTCACGTTTTTGTTGGTTTTTTGTACCAAAACTTTCCGAACCCGAAATATCAACAATTAACATCATGGTTAATTCTCGCTCTTCTTCAAATACTTTTACAAATGGTTCGTTATAACGTGCGGTAACATTCCAATCAATCGCTCTTACGTCATCACCATATTGGTATTGGCGCACTTCTGAAAACGTCATTCCGCGTCCTTTAAAAGACGTATGATATTCTCCCGAAAAGATGTGATCACTCAATCTTCGGGTTTTGATTTCAATTTTTCGAACTTTTTTTAGAATTTCTTTGGTATCCATTTTTATTAGTTGGCAGTCGCAGTTGACAGTCGCAGTATTAAATCAGTAGTATCTGAAAACTGAGACTGAACACTGATAACTAAATTAAGGCACTTCGATTTCGTTTACAATTTTGCTAATGATGTCTTCTGTGGTTACGTTTTCAGCTTCGGCTTCATATGTGATTCCAATTCTGTGACGTAATACATCATAAACCACTGCACGAACGTCTTCTGGGATTACATATCCTCTACGTTTGATGAAAGCGTAACATTTTGCAGCAGTAGCTAAGTTGATACTTCCACGTGGTGAAGCTCCAAAACTGATTAATGGTTTTAGACTTTCTAATTTATATTTTTCAGGATAACGCGTTGCGAAAATAATATCTAAAATATATTTTTCGATTTTTTCGTCCATATATACTTCACGAACGGCTTGTTGCGCTTTTAGAATTTGCTCTAACGAAACCACCTCATTCACTTTTTCGTAAGCACCTTTTAAATTTTGACGAATTACCAAACGCTCATCTTCCATTTTAGGATAATCGATAACCACTTTTAACATGAAACGGTCAACCTGTGCTTCTGGTAACGGATAGGTTCCTTCTTGGTCAACAGGATTTTGAGTAGCCATTACTAAGAACGGTTTGTCTAGTTTGAAGGTTTCATCGCCAATTGTAACTTGTTTTTCCTGCATAGCTTCTAATAAAGCGGATTGTACTTTTGCAGGAGCACGGTTAATTTCATCGGCTAAAACGAAATTTGCAAAAATTGGTCCTTTACGAATGGTAAAGTCGTTTTGTTTAATGTTATAAATCATAGTTCCCACCACATCGGCTGGTAATAAATCAGGTGTAAACTGAATTCTACTAAATGAACCATGAACGGCTTGTGATAGCGTATTAATTGCTAATGTTTTTGCTAATCCAGGAACACCTTCTAGTAAAATGTGTCCTTGTCCTAATAATCCAATCAGTAATCGTTCTACCATGTGTTTTTGACCAACAATTACTTTGTTCATTTCCATGGTAAGTAAGTCGATAAAAGCACTTTCTCTTTCTATCTTTTCATTAATTGCTCTAATGTCTAAAGTCGATGTATTTTCTTCCATTTTAGTTTTAATTTGGCGCTGTGAAATTAACAACATTTTTTAACGCTGCAAATTGTAATTTTTTTTAGATTTTAGTTGTTAACATTGCGTTAAAAAACAATAAAAAAAGTAGCTTTTGTGAGTGTTTTATGATTCAATTTTATAATTTTAAGAAATATTTAGAAATTACACACATTATGTCAGTAAAATTATCACCTATAATTGCCGGAGTTATGAATTGGGGGGTTTGGGATAAAAACCTCAACACAAAGGAAATGAACCATTTAATTCATCTTTTTTTTGAAAACGGAATTAGTACTTTTGATCATGCCGATATTTATGGCGGTTACACCACCGAAGCTGCTTTTGGAAAAGCTTTAACTGAAAGTAAAATTGAGCGAAAAAACATTCAATTAATTACTAAATGTGGTATAGAGCACATTTCTGAAAATCGTCCAAAAAATCTAATCAAACACTATAATTATTCCAAAGATTACATTATTTGGTACGCAGAAAATTCGCTAAAAAATCTACAAACCGATTATTTAGATGTTTTTTTATTACACAGACCAAGTCCGTTAATCCAAGCTGATGAAGTTGCTGAAGCAGTTGAAAAACTTAAATCTGATGGAAAAATTCTATCTTTTGGTGTTTCTAACTTTACCCCTTCGCAAACCGAATTATTGCGTCAAAAAACGGAAATTTCTTTTAATCAAATTCAGTTTTCGGCAACTAACCACGAAGCTATGTTGGATGGAAGTTTAGACTATATGCAATTGCACAAAATTACTCCGATGGCTTGGAATCCGTTAGGGGTGGTTTTTAGAGAAAACACGGAGCAAACACAACGCTTGAAATTACTTTTTTCTAAATTAGTCGATAAATATCATGTGGGTTCTGACTTGATTTTATTGGCTTGGATTTTACAACATCCTGCAAATATTTTACCAGTAGCCGGAACCATTAATGTGAGTCGCATTCAACAACTAATGAAGGCAAAATCACTGGTTTTAGACACACAAGATTGGTTTGCTATTTGGACCGAAAGTATGGGAAAGAAGGTTAATTAATTGCGGGTTGCGAGTTCAAAGTTGCGGGTTTAATACTAATAAACAATAATTATGGCTACAATTAACACATTTGAAGAGCTTGATATTTGGCAATTGGGAAGAGAAATTTGTCAAGATGTTTGGGATAAATTTGAAAAAACATCTTTAGGAAAAGATTTTGAATTAAAAAATCAAATGAATGGTTCCTCGGGTTCAATTATGGATAATATTGCCGAAGGTTTTGAAAGAAATGGGAGAAAAGAATTTATTCAATTTTTAAGCTATTCGAAAGGTTCTTGTGGAGAATTACGCTCACAACTTTATAGAGCATTTGACAGAAAACACATTACTAAAGAAGAATTTGAGTTTTTAAAAGAAAAAACAATTACCGAAAGTAAAAAAATTGGTTCTTTTATGGCTTATTTGATAAAATCAGATTACAAAGGAAGCAAGTTTACCTAATCTCGAAACCCGAAACTTTAAACTTGTAACTCGCAACCTACAAAATGATCAACAAGCGTCTTCTTATTAAAAATTTATTAGCTCACAACGATGAGAATAGTTTTTATGATAAAAAACGCCAGTTAAATTTGCATACCAAAGAAGGAAAAGCAAAGTTTTTAAAACACATTTGTGCGCTTTCGAATTCTAATCCTAGCAACAATTCATACATTGTTGTTGGTGTGGAAGATGAAACCAATGAAATCGTGGGTGATGATTTTTTTGACGATAGTCGCATTCAAAATTTAGTCAATGCTTTTTTGGAAAATCCGCCCAAAATTCAATATGAAAACGTGCCATTTCCAAATCTTCCAAAAGATAAAGTAGTAGGATTGGTTACCATTAAACCCAAATCAAAAACATCTTATTTTAAAAAAGGAATTCACACCATAGTTGCCAATAGCGTTTATGAACGAAAAGGCAGTAACACTTCTCCTGCAACGGAAAAAATTCCGTATTCAAAACAAAATGTTGAAACGGTTATTAGCTTAGAAAACAACTCCCGAAATAGTATTTCTTATACGTTGGAAAGTGTTTTGGATTTTATAAATACTAGACACAAAGATTTAGAATCAAATTACAAGGTTTTTAAAGAACTTTTTGTGGTGTGCTGGGCTGGAAATAAGAAAAAAGTAAGGGATACTATTTATTATTCTAGAGTAGATATTGAGTTAGTGAATGAGCAAGTCAAATTGTTTTATTCGGCATTAGATGAAGTGAGTATTGCATTTGATGAAGAATCTTTTTCTATTACAGAATACGTTTGTTTGGGATTAAACGACAAAACCAGTTTTTATCCGCTAGAAAAAGTATCCATCCGTTTTTTTGATAATGGTTATTATAAAATAGACACAAAATTATTGTTTGAACCACCACAATACAATAAAAAAATGTTGCATCACATTTATAATTCAAATATCACCATACTCAACAAACTTCAAAAAGGAACTTTTTTACATGAAACTGAAAAAAAAGATTTGCTCAATGTGCCACATACTTTAATGATATGTTATTTGAATGGATTTGAAGAAGCGAAACAAAAATTAATTGAAGCTAAAACGTTTTTGAAAACATTTGACAATCCATTGGTATATTTGTCCTTTAAAGAAGTGATGCGAATTTTACGAAAAATGAAATACAATACAAAAAATGACTAGAAAATTAGTAGTTGGCGATATACACGGTGGCTTAAAAGCGTTGGTTCAGGTTTTAGAAAGAGCGAATGTTTCAAAAAATGACACGTTGATTTTTTTAGGTGATTTCGTAGATGGTTGGAGCGATTCGCCAGCCGTTATAGCGTATTTAATTTCGCTTCAACTCGAACAAAAATGTGTTTTTATAAGAGGAAATCATGATGATTTATTGCTAAAATGGTTGCGAAATGATTCGGAAGGGTTTGATGAAAAAATGTGGTTTTTACATGGTGGTGAAGCCTCGGCATTAGCTTACCAAAACATTGATAATACTACAAAAGAAAAACACATTCACTTTTTACAATCGTTACAAGATTATTATTTAGATGATGAAAACCGATTGTTTATTCATGCCGGATTTACAAACCTAAGAGGAGTTACACATGAATTTTTTACTCCTTTATTTTATTGGGATAGAACTTTATGGGAAATGGTTTTGGCTATGGACAACGAACTTTCGGAAGACGCTCTTACGTATCCAAATCGATTAAAGCTTTATAAAGAAATTTATATTGGCCACACACCGGTTACTAAAATTGAGGAATCTACACCAGTAAATAAAGCTTGTGTTTGGAATATAGATACAGGCGCTGCTTTCAAAGGAAAATTATCTATTATGGATGTTGATACCAAAGAATTTTGGCAAAGTGATGCCTTACCTGATTTATACCCAAATGAAAAAGGAAGAAATTAATTGCTTTTTTTTATGTCATCTTAATACTATTTATACCTTTGCTCCAAATTATTTATTTACGTAAAATCCATTCAAAATGAGTGTAATAGAAAGAAAACTGAAAGACCGTAGTGGTTCAGTTTGCGAAATTAGTGGTACGGAACATGACTTAGTTGTATATGTATTGCCACCAACAAATGAAAGAACGGTTGAAAATAGTGTGTTAATTGCAAAACACCTAAAAGACCAAATTGAAAACCCAGAAACTACCGATGAAAAAGACTGGAGAGGTTTATCGGAAAGTATGTGGAGTGAGCATTTACCAGTTCAAATTCTATCTTGGAGAATGTTAGCACGTTTAAAAAATACCGATTTATTAGAGATGATGTATCTGGATGAAGAGGCTTTAGAATGGGCAAAAGCTACTGGTGAAGGTGAAGAAGAAGACGAAAATAAAATTGTACATAAAGACAGCAACGGTGTAACCTTATTAGATGGGGACTCGGTGGTGTTGATTAAGGATTTAGATGTAAAAGGCGCTACTTTTACCGCAAAACGTGGAGCTGCCGTACACAATATTAAATTAGTTTGGGACGATGCGAACTTGATTGAAGGTAGAGTAGAAAACCAAAGTATTTATATTTTGACGCAATACGTGAAGAAAACGAAGTAATTTTCAATGTGCCGATTTGGCAATATCACAATAGAAAACCCTACAAATTTGATTTGTGGGGTTTTTCTATTTCCTGCAAGGTCTTTTTGACCTTGTAAGTATAATTTGTATACTACTTAAAAATAGATAAAATTATTTCAGTAGCTTTGTTTTGAGGTAGCTTGTAGGCACAGAATGCAATTCCTTATTATCGAGTATCTGATTTTAAAACATAAAAAAAAGTAAAACCGTTGAACAAATAAATTTATTATTACATTTGAAAAACTCTAAAATTAAAAACTATTATTATGAAAAAATTATTAAAATTGACATTTGTTTTAACATTAATCTTTACAGGTTGTAGTAATGATGACGACAATAATTCAACTACATCTATTGTTGGTAAGTGGAGAACAGAAAAGTTTGATTATTATACAGATAATCAATTTGATAATACAGAAATAACTGTAGAGGAAAATTCAACTTGTCCAGATTATATAGAATTCAAAACCAATGGAAATTATGAATCAATAGACAAAGACGTAGATTGTGTTACTTCTGTTGATGAAAGCGGCACTTATACTTTTAATGGCACTACACTTACTAATAATTCTAATGGTTCTATAACTACTGGTACAGTAACATATCTAACAACAACAGATTTGAAAATTGAATTTATAGAAACATCCTTGGGAGGAACAATTTTTAAAAATGTTGGTTACTTTAAAAAAATTAACTAATCATAATTAGAGTTATAGCCCGAACTCGCGGATTTATTACCACATCGATTGCGTAAATTATCCCTGAACATAAAAAAACAAACCCCTGCAAATTTGATTTGTGGGGTTTTTGGTTTTTGATAGCTTTCTGTTACTATTAAAGAAACTTAGGTTTTTAATGCTATATCTGTGTTATATTAGTACTGTAACAGTACTATATCTAATAAGTAAACCACGAACTTGACTACTTAATAATAAAAGCTGACCTTACTTTTTTATTGACAATTTGTTATCTTTGATTAAAATGAACCACGCGAAAGGATTCGGTAGCTGGGGATAATTTTATAAAAATGGGATCTAAATTAACTCAAGAAGAAGTAATAAAAAGAATTACAGATATACACAAAGATAAATTTGACTTATCAAAAGTTGAATATATAAATAAAAGAAATAAAATAAGAGTAATCTGTAAAGAACATGGCCAATGGAAAACAAGTGTTGAACAATTATTTCGTGGGCAAGGTTGTACAATTTGCGGAAAAAAAGAAGCTGCTGAAAAAAGGAGGTTGTCTTTTCATCATTTTGAATCAAAAGCAAACCAAATACACAATTATAAATATATTTATAATAAAGATAAATACGTAAAATCAAGTTTGGAAACAGAAATACTCTGTAAAGAACATGGTGTTTTTAAAATGTTACCTTCTGTACACATTGGCAAACAAGAACAAGGCTGTCCTAAATGCGGATTTATTTCTCAAAAAAATAAAAGAAAAATGTCCTTGACAGAATTTATAAAAAAGAGTAATGCAATACATTCAAATAAATATGAATATAATTTAGTCAGTTTTGAAAATCAAAAAGGTAACATACAAATAATTTGTAAAAAACATGGAATATTTGAACAAAATGTAAGTAACCATTTGACAGGAAGTGGTTGTCCAGATTGCAATAATTCAAAGGGTGAAAATAAAGTTAAAGAAATACTTTTAAAACATAATATTTCATTTATTCAACAAAAAACATTCAAAGATTTAAAAGATATTGCTTTATTGAAATGTGACTTTTATCTTCCAAAATTTGAATGTATAATTGAATTTAATGGACGACAACATTATGAAATTGTTCCAAAATTTGGTGGAGAAAAAGGTTTTCTTGAAAATATAAGAAGGGATGAATTAAAAAAACAATATTGCTTAAAAAAAAATATTTTATACATCGAAATAAATTATAAAGAAAAGAACATAGAAAAACTAATCATTAACGCATTAAAAATTAATACCATCCTTTAAAAACTTTTGGTAATTAGCAATGCTACACTCGATTAATCGGAATTGTATTTTATTTTTAACTAATAAAACAATTAAAACAACTGCAATTTTTTGCTTTTACAAGTAAAATATATATATAAATTATAAAATGTTTTTATATATTTATCCTTTATAAATAATATGTAACTATGAAAATATTTAATTTATTACTTTTATTAACTTTATTAAGCCAAAATAAAACAATTAGCCAAAATAAAACAATTATTGTTAACAAATTAGTTGATATTGAGATAGGAATGACTTATGAAAAAATTATTGAAAAATATCCAAACCTAACTCAAGAAGAAAAAAAAGGAAACACCATTGATATTTATTACGAAAAATTAGATTTAATTAATGGAATAACTTTAACCAATTTATTGCTTACTTTTTATAAAAATAAGCTATATGATATTGGTACCGACCATAATAACACGTTACATCTTGGTTTATTAAATAAGTATGGCTATAAAACTGTAAAAGATATGACTTTTAATGGTTATTATGGTACATCATACAAAAGCAACATTTCAGCTGTATACATTGAAAATAGGATTTGGATTGTTGATAATAATATTAGAAAAATAGCAACTTCTGAAGGATTTTAATTTGAAGACAGATTGCTTTAAATTTTTTTTGTGCCCACAAAACAACAAAAAACCCTGCAATTGCAGGGTTTTTCTATATCCAAAAAGTAACTAATCACTTACAACTTTTCACTAATCACTTATTTTAGAAATCAAACTTAATCCCTTGCGCTAATGGTAACGCTGTTCCGTAGTTAATAGTGTTGGTCTGTCTTCTCATGTAAGCTTTCCATGCATCAGAACCTGATTCACGTCCACCACCTGTTTCTTTTTCACCACCAAAAGCACCACCAATTTCAGCACCAGAAGTTCCAATGTTTACGTTAGCAATACCACAATCAGAACCCGCAGCCGAAAGGAATAGCTCCATTTCTCTCATGTTGTTGGTAAAGATAGAAGAAGATAATCCTTGAGGCACTGCATTTTGCATTGCAATTGCTTCTTCAATAGTACTGTATTTCATTACATATAAAACAGGAGCAAAAGTTTCGTGTTGTACGATTTCAAACTCGTTTTTAGCTTCAATAATACATGGTTTAACATAACAACCGCTTTCGTATCCTTTTCCTTCTAAAACACCACCTTCTACAATTACTCTTCCGCCTTCTGCTTTTGCTTTTTCAATCGCGTTTAAGTAATCTTGCACCGCACCTTTATCGATAAGTGGCCCTACGTGATTGTTAGCATCTAATGGATTTCCAATTTTTAACTGCGCATACGCTTTTGCTAAAACGTCTAATGTTTTATCGTAAACACTTTCGTGAACAATTAATCTACGCGTTGAAGTACAACGTTGACCTGCTGTTCCTACCGCTCCAAAAACCGCTCCTACCAATACCATTGATAAATCCGCTTCTTGAGAAACGATAATCGCGTTGTTTCCACCTAATTCTAAGATAGTGTTTCCAAAACGCTCCGCCACCGTTTTTGATACGTGACGACCAATTCTTGTAGAACCTGTAAACGATACTAATGGAATACGTTTGTCGTTATTGATTAAATCACCCGATTCGTTACCCACTACTAAACAGCTGATTCCTTCTGGTAAATTGTTTCTTTCTAATACGGTTTGAATGATGTTTTGACATGCTACACCACATAAAGGCGTTTTTGAACTTGGTTTCCAAATACAAACATCACCACAAATCCAAGCTAACATCGTGTTCCAAGACCAAACCGCTACTGGGAAGTTAAAAGCAGAAATGATTCCTACAATTCCAAACGGATGCCATTGCTCATACATTCTGTGCATTGGACGCTCTGAATGCATGGTTAATCCGTGTAATTGACGAGATAAACCTACTGCAAAATCACAGATATCAATCATTTCTTGCACTTCTCCAAGACCTTCTTGATACGATTTACCCATTTCAAAAGACACTAATTTTCCTAATGCTTCTTTGTGTTTACGTAATTCTTCTCCCATTTGACGAACGATTTCCCCTCTTTTTGGAGCCGGAACCAAACGCCATGTTTTGAACGCTTCTTCTGCAGCACTCATAGCTGTTTCGTAATCTTCTTTGGTAGAAGATTTTACTTTTCCAATCAAATCTCCCGTTGCAGGTGAATAAGATTCGATGATTTTTCCATTAGAAAACCACTTAGAACCTGTTGAAGTTCCTTCGTTAATTTCTTTAATGCCTAATTGTTGCAAAGCGTCTTGCATACCAAATTGAATTGCTGCTTCAGATATCATTTTTATAACTTTTTATTCGGTTTTTGTTAAATTTTTTTCAAAGATAAAAAATATATTGTAACTCCGTAAATGTAATTGTGTTTTAAAATTTTAACCACATAGAATCATAGGTTACTATACTCAGATAAAGTCGTTTCACTTAACATGAGAAATCATAGACCTCTATCTAACCAGAATGATCTATCCCGTTCTCTTTTTTCTATGTTTCTATGTGGTTAGAGATTTATTTCTTAATTGTAAATTTAGGATTGGTTTCCATTACGGTGCCACATTTTTTGCAGGTTCTTTTTTCTTCTGAATTGTAGAACGTACTGAAATGCGGTAGAAAGTCTTTTTCTATATCGTGTAATTCGAAATAAACTTCGTGTAATTTATGATTGCAATTATCGCAAAACCATAATAAACCATCATTGAATCCTTTGCCTACACGTTTTCTTTCGATTACCAATCCGATAGAACCTTCAGCCCTTGCTGGTGAATGTGGTACTTTAGCAGGATGTAAATACATATCGCCTGCTGAAAGTTTCATAGCTTTCTTTTCGCCATCTTCTTGAATGTAAACGGTGATTTCACCTTCTAACTGATAGAATAATTCTTCGGTTTCATTGTAGTGATAGTCTTTTCGTGCATTGGGTCCACCCACAACCATTACAATGTAATCATCAGATTCCACATATAAATTCTTATTACTCACAGGTGGTTTTAACAATGCTTTGTTGTCCTCAATCCACTTTTGTAAATTAAACGGTTTTCCTATTGCCATCATTTTTAATTTAAAACGTAAAGTTACTAAAAAGAAAAAAGGTTAGCTGTACTTTTTGTTACAAACTAACCTTATTAAATTATTAACTTTGGAATTACTTCACTTCTTTCACTAAATAAATATAAACTGGGAAGTGATCCGAGAATCCAGGAACTCCGTTTTGATTACGAAGTGGATATCCTTTGTACTGACCCGTTTTCTGAATTAAGAAAGGTTTGTTGTAAATACCCGCCTTCCAATATTTGAACGAACTATAATCGTTATTATCCGCAGGAATTAATTGTTGGCTTACCATAATTTGGTCAAAAATATCACCTGAATCTCTGTAAAATAAAGAAGCGTGTCCGTCTTTAGCCATTTGCTCAAATGGATTGTAAACGTCTCTTGGTTCTTTTAATTCTGTTTTCTTAAGTTTAGCGCCAATACCTTGTTTCACACTTTTATTATATGCACCATCATTTAAATCTCCCATGGTAATGAATTTAGCCTTTGGGTTAATTTTTATGATTGAATCCATTATTTTTCGGTTTAATCTACCCGCCGCTTCTCTGTAAGGACTACTTTTTTTCTCTCCACCAGAACGTGATGGCCAGTGGTTTACAATAACATTAATTTCTTCACCGTCTAACAAACCAGTAACTAAAAGTTGGTCACGAGTATAAATTCTTTTTGTCTTTTTATCGTAGTTAACGTTTTCTTCAACCTCTTCATCTTCTTTTTTGTCTTTTTTATCAGTCGCAGATTCTGACTCATATACATACAGAGGAACATTGATGTAGCTTGTTGGTTGGAAATACTTTTCTTGGTATAAAAAACCAACATCAATTCCACGTTTATCTGGCGAATCAAAGTGTACTACTTTATATCCTTTATTAATTAAGGCAGGATGTTTTACTAAATCTTCTAACACTCTTCTGTTTTCAATTTCACAAGCACCAATAATAACTGGTGAATTTTTTTGGTTTTCGCTTGTACCTAATTCAATTAGAACTCTACTTAAATTATCTAATTTCTTTTTATAATTCTTTTTTGTCCAACCGTTCACAGGAGTATATTCTTCATCATATGTATCGGGATCGTTAATTGTATCAAACAAATTTTCAAAATTGTAAAATGCAACCGTATGCACCTTAAATTTTTTATCCTGAGAAAAAGCACTATTGATAGACAAAATCACGGTAAATACAGCCAAAAGGTGTTTAATTTTCATAAATTAAATGTTATATTAATATCAAGCTTATTACAAATTGGGAGCCAAAGGTAAATAATATTATTAAATGTTATACATTTGTAGGCTGTTAAGTTTTTAACCACTTAACGTTAAATAAGTATTAATTATAATTTTCTCTATGAAAAAACTTGTATTAAGCACTTTACTAGTGCTACAAGCCGTTTTTGTTTTTGCACAGCAAAGTCCAGCCTTAAAAGGTAAGGTTATCGATGCTAAAAGTCAAAAACCTTTACAAAATGTTGTTGCAACCATTCAAAGTACCAATCAATCTGCTTTGACTGATTTTGACGGAAATTTTGTTTTTCAATCACTTCCTGCTGGGGAACAAGTATTAGTAGTTAAGTCTACAGGATACAACCAACAGACGTTTGTATTAGAACCTAACAATGGGGAACCATTGGATTTAGGGGTTGTGGTCTTAGAAGAAGATGTAACTTCTGAACAACAGTTGAGTTTAGTTACTATCACTGAAAATGACTTAGGAGATGATAACAGTGGGTCGGAAAGTACTTCAGGTTTATTACAAGCCACGAGAGATACATACCAACAAGCTGCTGCATTTAACTGGGGGCAATCTCGTTTTAGAATTAGAGGTTTAGATAATGAATATGGAGTAACCATGATTAATGGTATTTCAATGAATAAACTGTATGATGGAAGACCACAATGGAGTAACTGGGGTGGTTTAAATGATGCCACAAGAAATCAAGAATTTACAATGGGTTCTGCGCCTTCAGATTATACATTTGGTAGTGCATTGGGAACACAAGAAATCAACACAAGAGCTTCATTCTACCGTCCTGGATCTAGAATCTCTATGTCGGGAACGAATACCAATTATAGTTGGAGAACCATGGGTACTTATGCCTCTGGGATGAACAAAGAAGGATGGGCGTTTGTTGTTTCTGCATCAAGAAGATGGGCTCAAGAAGGCTATTTTGAAGGAACTGACTATGCTGCCAATTCATTGTTTGCAAGTGTTGAGAAAAAAATAAACGACAAACACAGCATTAACTTAACTGCAATTTATGCTCAAAATAGTAGAGGAAAAAACTCTCCAAACACAAAAGAAGTGAACGATTTAATGGGAATTAAATACAACTCTTATTGGGGATGGCAAGATGGCGAAAAACGTAACTCTAGAGAGAAAAACGTTGAAGAGCCTATTGCAATGTTATCACACTACTGGAAAATTACAGAAAGAACAACTTTAAATACAAATGTTGCCTTTCAAACAGGAGCAATTGGAAATTCTAGATTAGATTTCCAAATAGGAAACAATCCAGACCCAACCTACTACAAAAATTTACCAAGTTATTATAGTAATTTAGGAGATGCCGCAGGTGCTGCTTCTGCTGAAACATTTTTCTTGAATAATAGTCAAATAAATTGGAATGCAATGTACATTGCCAACCAAAATAGTGCATTTCCAGGAAGAAGTGTTTATGTTTTGTATGAAGACAGAACAGATGATAATCAATTAAGCGCAAATAGTATTTTAAATTCAAGTATTTCTGAAAATGTAAGCTTAACTGCTGGTGCAAATTTCAGAAAACTTCGCTCACACAATCATCAAAACTTAATTGATTTAATGGGTGGTCAATATTTCTTAGATATCGATCCTTTTTATTCTGGAGATGCTGGTCAGTCTGACTTAAATAATCCAAACAGACAAATTGGTGAAAATGACTCTTATGGTTATAACTATTTATTACATGCATTAACATTTGATGGATTTACACAATTTAAATTTACTTATGATAAAGCTGATTTCTATTTAGCACAATCATTCTCAAGAACAGAATATCAAAGAGAAGGTTTGTATAGAAATGGAATCTATGCTGATAATTCTTTTGGAAAAGGAGAAAGCATCACATTTGAAAACTTCGGATTCAAAGGAGGTTTAACTTATAAATTAAACGGAAGAAATTACTTAGATTTCAATGGTTTATACCAAACTAAAGCACCAAGTTTAAGAAACTCTTTTTCTAATGCTAGAATGAACAATGTAATTACTCCAGACTTAGAAAGTGAGAGCATTACAAGTGCTGATGGAAGTTATATCTTAAGAGCTCCAAAATTCAAAGCGCGTATAACAGGTTTCTATTCTAAAATTCAAAATGCTACTGAAATTGCTTTCTTCTATGGAGAAGGAATTGGTGGTGATGACGGTGGTGATGAAGACACTTTTGTAAGTGAGATTGTTACTGGAATTGAAAAACAAAATATGGGTGCTGAACTTGGTTTAGAATACCAAATTACTTCAACTATCAAAGCAACTGCTGCTGCTTCTTATGGTCAGTATATTTATTCAGACAATGCTAAGTTAAAAACAAACGATGATGCATTAGCTGCTGCAGGAAATAACTCTTTAACAGACTTTGGTACGGTTTATATGAAAAACTATCACCAACCAGGTATGCCACAAACAGCGGCTTCGTTTGGTTTAGAATACAGAGATCCTAATTTCTGGTGGATTGGAGCTAACGTTAACTATTTAGCTAACAGTTATGTTGATTTCGCTAATATCTTAAGAACAGATAATTTTAGTATTGATGGAGCTACAGGTGATAATTATTCTGGAGCTACACCTGAAACGGTTAGAGATATCCTTAAACAAGAAAAATTTAATAGTTTTACATTAGTTAATTTAACGGGTGGAAAATCTTGGAGAATAAGCAAAGCCAATCGTAACACAGTAGGATTCTTTGCGTCAGTAAATAACGTTTTTGATATCACCTACAAAACAGGTGGTTTTGAACAATCTAGAAAAGCAACTTTCCCAGATTTACAAGCTGACCAAGCTAACGGAACACCTTCTTTTGGATCTAAATATTTTTACGGATACGGAAGAACATTCTTTGTTAACTTCTACATAAACTTCTAAAAAAATATACTATGAAAATAAAATTTTTAAAAACAATTTTCTTGTTGGCACTTAGTACAAGTGCTTTAACAAGTTGTGTAGGAGATGATGATTATGTTATTCCTACTGTGTATACTTATGCATTTAACGAAGGTTTTGAAACTTCTACAACTGGAAGTGGTTCAGTTGAGGTGCCAATTACTTTAGAAGGATGGATAAACTATAATGGATCAACATCAAGTCCAGCATCAGCTCGCTTATGGCATGCTAGAACATTTAGCAATAATATTTACGCGGAATTTTCTTCGTTTTATTCTGCAACAGGTACAAATGATGTCGCTTGGTTAATTACTCCAGAACTAGATTTAACAGCTACAACAGGTGAGGTTTTATCTTTTGTAACAAAAACAAGATTTGCTAATGGTTATCCATTAACTGTATTTATTTCAACTGATTATGATGGAACAACTAGTGGAATTGCTACTGCAACATGGACTCCGCTAGCGTTTACTGCACCAACTACAAATGATGTTTTTGTAAGTAGTGGAAATATTGACCTTAGTTCTTATGAAAGCGATAATGTAAGAATTGCGTTCAAATATACCGGAAGTAAAGCTGGTGTAACTACTACTTTACAATTAGACAATGTTAAGATCACTAAAAACTAAATAGCTATGAAAAATATAAAATTAATAGTAACAACAGTAATTTTAGCAACTTTATCAAGTTGTGTAAATGGCGACGATTATGGTGTGCCAGAGTTATCAAATGAGTGTGTAACAATCGCTAAAACTAAAGAAGTTAGTGATATTACAAATATTGCTACTGCTACAACGGTTCCTTATACTACTTCTGAAACAGTTGTAGATTATATTGAAGCTTATGTTACATCAAGTGATGAAGGGGGTAACTTTTACAAATCAATTTCAATGATGTCGTTAGACGGATTAAAAGGATTTAGTATGCCTGTAGATAATTACAACTTATACACCGAATTTGAACCGGGTAGAAAAGTAACCATTAAACTAGACAAAAACCGTTATTTCAACAAACAACACGGTTCTACTGTTATTGGTTCTTCTTATAATGCTGGTGTTGGTAGAGTATCTGGTGTTGACTATAAGAATGTTATTTTACGTTCTTGTACTGATGTAAATGAAAACGAAATCAAGAAAAATTTAACCATTGCAGCTGCAAAAAATGACCAATATTTAAACATGTTGATTGAATTTGATGCAGTGCAATTTACAGATGCCTCTCTAGGTAAAAAATACTATGATGCTTCGTTAAATAGTTTAGGTGGTGCCACAAATCATGAAATTACAGATCAATTTGGAAATAAAGTGATTTTAAGAGTAAGTGAATATGCAACATTTGCTTCAAATGCTGTGCCTTCTCAAAATGGAAAAATTCGTGGAGTAATGACTAAATATAACAGTGATTATCAATTCATGATTAGAACATTGAAAGACGTTGATTTAATAAATCCAAGACTAGAAATTGATTTGAGTCCGCCTTTAGGAGGCTCTGCTATTGTTTATTCAGGGGCTTTCACTGAAAATTTTGAAAGCTATACAGCTGGAAGTGCAACAACAGGTCAACGTAATTTTCCTAAGTATATTAACGATCCTTATATAGGTTCTAAATATTGGTATGTAGCAACTTTTAGTTCAAATAAATATTTAGTTATGTCTGCTTTTAGTTCTTCAGCTTCAAGTCAAGAACAAAATAACAAAACTTATTTTATTGTTCCTGTAGATTTTACAGCAGCAAACAGTATGTCTTTTAAAACTCAAGACAGATTTAATGTTGGCGGCGTATTAAGAGTGTATCATTCTACAAATTATGCTCCAAATGGTAACATAGGGAATGCTACGCTAACAAATATTACATCAAACTTTACAATTGCTTCTGGTACAACTTCTGGTACAACAGTGCCTTTTGTGAATAGTGGTGTTTATAACTTTCCAACTGGATTAACAGGAACTGGATTTATTATTTTTGAATATACAGGAGGTTATAGTTTCAACCCAGACTTAACAACCACTATTCATTTAGATGATATTGTAATTAATTAATTACAATTCTTATACATCAAAAGCGGCTCAATAGAGTCGCTTTTTTTATGCTTGCTATTTCGTACCTTTGTATTCTTAAAGAACGATTATGTTAGAGAAAGAAGTTATTGACTTTGAAAAATCAATTATAGTTGGAATAATAACCCAAAACCAAAGTGAAGATAAACTAAACGAATATCTTGACGAATTGGAGTTCTTAACCTTCACTGCTGGTGGAACGGTAGTAAAACGCTTTTCCCAAAAAATGGATAAGCCCAACCCAAAAACGTTTGTAGGAACAGGAAAACTAGAAGAAATCAAATATTATATCAAAGATAACGATATTAAAACCGTAATTTTTGACGATGAATTAACGCCTTCACAATCCAAAAACATTACCAAAGAATTAGATTGTAAAGTATTAGACAGAACCAATCTTATTTTGGATATTTTTGCCCAAAGAGCCGAAACTTCTTATGCAAGAACGCAAGTTGAATTAGCACAATGTCAATACCTATTACCTCGTTTAACCGGAATGTGGACACACTTAGAACGTCAAAAAGGAGGAATTGGTATGCGTGGTCCTGGGGAAACCGAAATTGAAACCGACCGTCGTATTGTACGTGATAGGATTTCGTTACTAAAAGAAAAAATCAAGGTAATTGATAAACAAATGGCAACCCAACGAAGCAATCGTGGCGCCATGGTTCGTGTTGCATTAGTAGGTTATACCAATGTTGGAAAATCAACTTTGATGAACGCTATTGGAAAAAGTGATGTGTTTGTAGAAAACAAGTTATTTGCCACATTAGATACAACCGTTCGTAAAACCGTTATAAAGAATTTACCGTTTCTTTTAAGTGATACCGTAGGATTTATTAGAAAACTTCCAACACAATTAGTTGAATCATTTAAAAGTACGTTAGATGAGGTTAGAGAAGCTGATTTATTGCTTCATGTAGTAGATATTTCGCATCCTGACTTTGAAGATCATATTTCCTCGGTGAATCAAATTTTACAAGATATTAAAAGTGCCGATAAACCAACTATCATGGTTTTCAATAAAATTGATGCTTATCAATCGGTTTATTTCGATGAAAATGATTTAAGTATTGAAAAAACAACCAAACATTACACATTAGAAGATTGGAAACAAACTTGGATGAGTAAATTAGGTGAAAATAATACCCTTTTTATCTCTGCCACAGAAAAAGCCAATTTTGAAGAATTCAGAGAAAAAGTGTACGAAGCTGTAAGAGAAATTCATATCACACGATTTCCTTACAATAAATTTTTATATCCCGATTATAAAGACGCCGTTGAAAACGAATAAAAAAAGACTTTAAATCGGTTATTTCTTCTTGTATAAAGGCACTGCCGAACACGCTTCGCCAAACATCACGCTTTTCGCAACTTTTAGTAGTTTTTGAATCGCTAAAGTATACACCTGATTAGGAACTGATTTTTTAGAACATCCCTTTAAAATTACTGGCTTTTGAAAATAATCGGTATAATCGAGTTTATTTAAAATATCTTGATACCATTCAATAACGGCCAATTCTTTAGTTCCATGAATAACTTTTAAAGCATAGGGTGCTAAATTCACAGTAACTAAAGCAAAAGTCCAGGCAGGCAAAATAGCATCTGTTGAACAATAGATAGCCACGTATTTATCTTGAAAAGACGAGAAATCGTTGCTTTTTAATTGTGCTCTAAAATCAGATTCTTTTAAGATAAATCCTTCCAACAACCATTGCGAAATATCTAAATCCACTACATGATTATCTGGATAGTAATCTTCTAAATCGAATACCATCAAAGAACTTTGTGCTACTTTGTTTACTATTTCATCCATTTTTATAGTCTTCAGTGTTCAGTAATTAGTGTTCAGCAAACTGCCAACTAAAAACTGAACACTGCTTACTTATTTTAAAGCATTCCTAATTCTAATTTTGCTTCTTCGCTCATTAAATCTTTGCTCCAAGGCGGATCAAAAGTTATTTCTACTTCACATGATTTAACAGTATCAATAGATTTTACTTTTTCTTCCACTTCCATTGGTAACGTTTCTGCTACAGGACAATTTGGTGAGGTTAATGTCATTAAGATTTTTACATCGTTATCTTCATTAATCATCACATCGTAAATTAACCCTAATTCGTAAATATCTACTGGGATTTCAGGGTCAAAAATTCCTTTTAAAACTTTGACTACGTCTTCTCCTAAGTTGATTGTGTCGTTAAATTCTTCCATTTTTTAAATTTTTAAACATATAAGCCATATAAGTTAATCCCATAATGTCTTATATATTTCGTTTACATATGTTTGTTGTCCTTCGTAATAAATGTTCTTGACATTAAAATTAATTAATAATCCTATTGGCATTTGCAATAAGTTCATGTAAGTTAAAAGTTGAGCTTCATAAATTGGATTCATTTCCGCCACTGCTTTCAATTCAACTACTAAAATGTTTTCAACTAAAATATCACATCTTAGTTTTGATTCCAATTCAAATCCTTTGTAATTGATTGGAATATTGCATTCTGAAATTGAATTTATATTACGTAATTCTAATTCCTTAATCAGACACTGGTGATAAACTGCTTCTAACAATCCTGGTCCTAATCTTTTATGAACTTCTATTGCGGCTCCGTTAACTTGATAAACTAAATCTTTTAATTTTGTTTTTGTTACATTCTTCATGGCTTGTATTAATTTTAGTGGTGTATATCATATTGTAAAAACTTATATGGCTTATATGTTTGATTTTTTGGTTTATTGCTTCGATTGAAAAGCTAACGCATACATTTTTATTTGTTTTATCATTGAAACCAAACCATTGGCTCTAGTGGGCGACAAATGTTCTTTTAATCCTATTTCGTCAATAAAATCGGTGTTAGCTTCTAAAATATCTTTAGGAGATTGATTAGAAAAAGCACGAATAAGAATAGCAATAATGCCTTTCGTTAAAATGGCATCGCTATCTGCAGTGAAAACTATTTTTCCACCTTGTTCCTCTCCATGAACCCAAACTTTAGATTGACAACCTTTGATGATGTTTTCGTCTATTTTGTATTGTTCATCAATTAATGGAAGTGTTTTTCCTAACTCGATGATGTATTCGTAGCGTTGCATCCAGTCGTCAAACATAGAAAACTCGTCTACAATTTCGTTTTGTATCTCTTTAATCGTCATTAAAAAATTATTTTTTAGTTGCTTTTAAAATCAACTTGTTTTCATTATTGTATAATAAAATGGTTTTGTTTTCCATTTTAAAAGAGGTAACTTCAGTGGAAACTTTAAACCATAATGTTTCTTTTTCCATTGCATTTTCACAATATTTTCTGGTTGACATCATAGGACCGAAAGAAATTGATTCATCTTGTAATTTGTATATGCCTGAATACATATTACAACCCATAAAACCCGATACTTTCTCCGCATCAAAACTAATAAAATATTCCTTTTTACTGACATCATTTGACAACAACTCTTCTACAGAATAACTACCTAAAACTGGATTTTTTACAACAGAATCATCTGCTAATTTATTAATGTAATCTACAAATTCTTTAATTTTAGCTGGCGGAATTGTATGGTCAAAACCTTTTGTGGTGTACGTTTTATCTTTTACAATAATTGACATATCGGCATGTGCTTTCCCATCATAAGCACGTTCCATGGTAGGACCTTCTAAATCGTTAAAAGTTTTTAAATCGATTTTAGAATATAATTTCCCAAGTTGATTCCATTGTTCATCAGATAATTCAACAACTTCTGGCTTACCATCTCTTGTGTTAATAACTGAAAAGGTTTTATTTTCAATTTGAATGGTTCTGTGAAAACCTCTTGAATTCGCACCATATGAAATTTTTACATCCGATATAAACTGCTCTTGCGAACAACCTTTCGATAAAAAAAACACTAAAAAAATAGAAAATAATGATTTCATAATATTTATTTTTAAGACAACATCATTTGTGCTTTTTTAACCGCTTCTACAAAGATATCAATTTCTTCCTTGGTATTGTAAAAAGCAAAACTTGCTCTAATGGTTCCTGGAATATTGAAAAAATTCATAATAGGTTGGGCGCAATGATGACCGGTTCTAACCGCTATACCTAGCTTATCGATAATTGTGCCAATGTCATACGGATGAATGCCTTCGATATTAAATGAAATTACTGAAGCTTTGCTTTCACTCGTTCCAAAAATCGTTAAACCTTCTATTTCCTGTAATCTTTTAGTTCCGTACTCTAATAATTCTTGTTCGTAGACCGCAATGTTATCAAAACCGATGGCATTCATATAATCAATAGCGGTTCCTAAAACAATTCCGCCTTCAATATTTGGCGTTCCTGCTTCAAATTTATGTGGTAAATCGGCGTAAGTTGTTTTTTCGAAAGTAACCTCAGCAATCATTTCGCCTCCACCTTGATAGGGCGGTAATTTGCGTAACCATTCTTCTTTTCCGTATAAAATTCCCACGCCTGTTGGACCACACACTTTATGTCCTGAAAACACATAAAAATCACAATCCAAGGCTTGTACATTTGGACGTAAATGCGGAGTTGCTTGTGCGCCATCGATTAGAACGGCTGCTCCTACTCCATGTGCTTTTTTGATGATGTATTGAATTGGGTTAACTGTTCCTAACGCATTTGAAATGTGATTTACGGTTACGATTTTCGTCTTGTCGGAAAGTAATTTGTCGAATTCTGAAATAACCAATTCGCCTTTTTCATTCATTGGAATTACGACCAACTTGGCTCCTGTTCTTTCACACAAAAATTGCCAAGGCACAATATTACTATGATGTTCCAATGCCGAAACCATTACCTCATCGCCAGCTTGTAACAAACTTGCAAAACCATTCGCCACCAAGTTAATTCCGAAAGTCGTTCCCGAAGTAAAAATGATTTCGTGATTGTATTTCGCATTTAAGTGATTTTGAATCGTATTTCTAGACACTTCATACGCATCAGTAGCTAATTGACTCAACGTATGTACACCACGGTGAATATTCGCGTTGATTTCGCTGTAATATTTGGAAATAGCATCAATAACCACTTGGGGTTTTTGCGAAGTAGCTCCGTTATCAAAATACACCAAGGGTTTGCCATTTACTTTTTGCGATAAAATGGGAAAATCAGCTCTTACTTTTTGAACATCAAACATTTTTGTACAATTTGAGTACAAATTTACAACATCATTGTTTATAATTAGAATAAATAAAGGTTAAAATCGAATTAAAATGAATTGAAACGATTTGTTGATAACTAAAATTGAGTTTGTAGGAATTTATTTTTAGTTTAGTAGAAAATTAAAGAAAAATTGGAAGAATCAACGTATTTATTAAATCGAATAAGAAAAGTAATTAATAATTACGAAGAAAAATCAATAAAGTCTGGAGAAAAATTTAATGTTTTTTCAATTTTAAAACTCGAGAATAATGAAGTTAGAACGCATTCTGCTTTTTTAGGCGAATTGTTGAACCCAATAGGTTCACATGGAATGAAAACACGATTTTTGGAACTGTTTTTAGAAGAAGTTTTTGGAAAAGAAAATTCTTTAATTCCTGAATCCACATCAATTGGTATTGAAGAGCATGTTGGTAAAATAAATTCTGATTATACCGAAGGTGGAAGAATAGATATAATTCTGAAAGACAAAAGCGATAATGTTATTTTAATTGAAAACAAAATCTACGCTGGTGAACAAAAAAACCAATTGATTAGATACAAAAATGCTTATCCAAATGCTAAAATCCTTTTTCTTACACTTTTTGGAAACGATTCTTTTAAATCAGAAGGTTTAAATGCTGAAGTCGATTATAAATTAATTTCTTATGAAAATCATATTATAAATTGGCTACAAAAATGTTTAATTACATCCGATTCATTTCCAATTTTAAAGCATACTATTCAACAATACATAATTTTACTAAAAAAGCTTACTAATCAAACAATTAATTATGAAATGAAAAGAGAAATTGTTGAAATAATTAAAGATAATTATTTAGAATCTTATGAGATTTACAGAAATTTTAATTATGCTAAGAAAAATATTGTTGAAGATTTTATTAAAGATTTTAAAAAAGAACTGACACTAAAATTAGAAGAATCTTGGAAAATAGACGATTTAAATTTAATCCCAAAAAACAATTTTAATTACACAATTATATCAAAGAATACCGAAAAATGTTTTTTTTATTTTAGATATAATAATTTAGATTCTAAAAATTCTATTGCAACCATAGGAATTATCCTTAACAATGAAATAATTGACAGAAAAATTACAGGAATTGATATATATAAAAAATTAGATATTAAAAAGTACAAATCAGGAAATCACTCTGTGATATATAATTACTTGGAAGATATTGATTTTTGCAAACCATCAACAATTGAAAAAATTTTAAATGACAAACGAGAATTTATAAATGAAATTTTAGATGTATTTATTGATTTTATAAATGAAAACTCACAAACATACAATGACATAGTAAAAACAAATTTTTAAAATATGATAAAAGTGTTAATTAAAGGAACAGGGCAATTAAATGGACCTGTTATCATTGATAAAACTATTGAGATTGACAGACAAACACTTAATAGATTTAGAGGGCAATTTAGTGATCAAGTTATTACTGAGTTTCTTGCTGTTCACTATCCAGGAGTGAAAATTAATCCACGTCAAATTTCTATTAGAGAACTTGGAAATGTAAAAGAAGATGTTCAAGAAAAAAAGAATGTTGTTGAACCTTTTAAGAAAAATTCAGATCTTGAGAGTTTTGAAAACAAAAAGAAAGAAGTTGAATTAGAGCATTTAAGAGCTAAAAACAAAATTGAAATTGAAAAATTCAAACTACAAGAAAAAACAAGAAAAATAGAAAATGCCAGAGAAGATTTTAAAAATGGTGGCAACAAATATCTTTATTATTTAAAATCGTTTTGGTATTGGTTAGACAAACCTTGGAAAAAAATCGTATTTTTTATTGCTTTATTTATAATTGCTTCATTATTAAATGATTTTATCAATAAATCTGATGACTTGAAAGAATTTGAATCAAAGAAAAATGCCGTTGAAGTTAAATACAATCAAATTATTTTAGATATAAAAAACTCAACAACTGAAAATTCCGATGAAAAGATAAAAGAATTAGAACAATTGTTATACGAAAGTAAAACAAGCAACGAACTGTTAATTGACGAGAGTAAAATTTTTCAAAAAGAATGGAGAAAAAAAATTGATGATGTTAAAAAATCAATAGATAGTCTTAACAATTTATAAAACAAAAAAAAAACCGCCTAAAAGGCGGTTTCTATTATCTAAAAAGAAATAATTACAAATCAAATCCCATATAAACTCCCAATTTATCAGCAATAATTCTACCGATTTTAGCTTTTAATTCAGGTATTTTGATGCTATTTGTTACTTCGCTGGTGAAAGCATACATCAACAAAGCTTTCGCTTCTTTTTTTGGAATTCCACGTTGTTGCATGTAGAACATAGCGCTTTCGTCTAATTGTCCAATCGTACAACCATGTGAACATTTTACATCATCGGCAAAAATTTCCAATTGTGGTTTTGCGTTGATAGTAGCTTTATCGCCAATTAAAATGTTGTTATTTTGTTGGAATGCATCGGTTTTTTGAGCTTCTTTTTCTACGAAGATTTTTCCGTTGAAAACTCCGGTTGAACTATCGTGTAAAATCGTTTTATAGTTTTGGTGGCTTTCGCAATTTGGTGTGGCGTGTTGGACTAACGTATAATGATCTACGTGTTGTTTATCACCAATAATGGTAATTCCTTTCAAAGTTGAATCGATTCTTTCACCTTGGTGATAGAAATTCAAGTTGTTTCTCGTAATGTTTCCACCAAACGAAAACGTATGCACCGCTACTCTACTCTCTTGCTTTTGTGCAATGTATGTATTGTCAATCAAATTCGCAGTTTGCACATCGTTTTGCACTTTGTAATAATCAACAATCGCACGTTTTTGAGCAAAAATTTCGGTAACCGAATTCGTTAAAACGGGATTCGAATTCAAACTTTGATGACGCTCTACAATTTGAACATGAGCGTTCTCTCCAATAATTACTAAATTTCTAGGTTGTACTATCAAAGCTGCTTCATTTCCTGTAGAGAAATAAATAATCTCGATTGGCTTTTCAACCACTTTACTTTTTGGAATGTTGATATATGCTCCTTCCATTGAAAAAGCTGTATTTAAAGAAGTTAAACTTTCTTCTTTATTAGCAATTTGATTGAAATAAGTATCCACAATCATTTTATATTTAGGCTTGGTCAATGCCGAAGACATCAAACAAACATCTAAACCATCATGCGTAGTAGAAGACAAAAACGAACTGAAAATTCCGTCAATGAAAACTACTTTGTATGTATCAATTTCGTGTAAAAAATACTTTTTAACATCTTTGAATTCAATCGTATTTTCTTTCTTTGGGAAAACCGAAAAATCATTCTTTAAAATCGAATTTAACGATGTGTATTTCCAAGCTTCCTCTTTTTTGGTAGGGAAACCTTTGTTTTCGAAATTTTTTATGGCATTGCTTCTTAACTCGTGAAGTTCAGAATGTGTATCAATCTTTTCTTCAAAAGCCATGAAAGAAGCTAATAATTTATCTTTCAACTCCATGTTATACTACTTGTCCGTTTTTAATCCAGTCGTATCCTTTTTCTTCTAACTCTAAAGCCAAATCTGCTCCACCTGTTTTTACGATTTTTCCATCCATTAAAACGTGAACAAAATCAGGAACGATATAATCTAATAAACGTTGGTAATGCGTAATCACTAAAACGGCGTTGTTTTCGTTTTTCAATTTATTCACTCCGTTAGCAACAATTCGTAATGCATCGATGTCTAAACCTGAATCGGTTTCGTCCAAAATTGCGATTTTTGGTTCCAACATTGCCATTTGGAAAATTTCATTACGTTTCTTTTCACCACCCGAAAAACCTTCGTTTAGAGAACGCGACAAAAATTTTCTGTCCATTTCCAATAATTCTGATTTTTCACGAATTAACTTCAGCATTTCGTTGGCTGGCATTTCGTCTTGCTTGTTGGCCTTACGTTTTTCATTGATTGCCGTTTTGATGAAATTCGTTACCGAAACTCCTGGAATTTCCACTGGATATTGAAACGATAAGAAAACACCTTTGTGTGCTCTTTCTTCAGGTGCTAATTCTGAAATTTCTTCACCATCTAAAAAGATTTCTCCTTCAGAAACTTCATAATTTTCATTTCCAGCAATAATAGAAGATAATGTTGATTTTCCGGCACCATTTGGTCCCATAATCGCATGAACTTCTCCTGCTTTAATTTCAAGGTTGATTCCTTTTAATATTTCTTTGTCTTCTACCGAAGCGTGTAAGTTTTTTATCTGTAACATTTTAGTTTCAGGTTTAAAGTTTCAAGTTTATGAAATGTTGTTCTTGAAACGTTTATATTAAATTAATTTTAAATTCTATTCTAATTGTTTTTACGTTCAGGTATAACGTGAAACCTGAAACAAAACTATCCTACTGAACCTTCTAACGAAATTTCCAACAATTTCTGCGCTTCCACAGCAAATTCCATTGGCAATTTATTCAATACTTCCTTACTGAAACCGTTTACGATTAAGGCAATTGCTTTTTCGGTAGGAATTCCGCGTTGGTTACAATAGAACACTTGGTCTTCACCAATTTTTGAAGTCGTAGCTTCGTGTTCAATTTTTGCCGAAGCATTTTTGCTTTCGATATATGGGAATGTGTGTGCACCACAATTATTTCCCATTAAAAGCGAATCACATTGCGAGAAATTACGAGCGTTTTCGGCTCTTGCTCCTATTTGTACTAATCCTCTGTAACTGTTTTGTGATTTTCCAGCTGAAATACCTTTAGAAATAATGGTTGACTTTGAGTTTTTACCCAAGTGAATCATCTTCGTTCCTGTATCGGCTTGTTGATAATTGTTGGTAACCGCAATCGAGTAAAATTCGCCAATTGAATTGTCACCTTTTAAAACAACCGATGGATATTTCCAAGTTACTGCCGAACCCGTTTCTACTTGTGTCCAAGAAATCTTAGCATTTTTCTCGCACAAACCTCTTTTGGTTACGAAGTTATAAACCCCTCCTTTTCCTTCTTTGTTTCCAGGATACCAGTTTTGAACAGTTGAATATTTAATTTCGGCATCATCCATTGCAATTAATTCTACAACAGCTGCATGCAATTGATTTTCATCACGACTTGGCGCCGTACAACCTTCTAAATAAGAAACATAACTTCCTTCATCAGCAATTAGTAACGTTCTTTCAAACTGACCTGTTCCTCCTTGATTGATACGGAAATAGGTTGATAATTCCATTGGACAACGAACACCTTTTGGAATATAACAGAAACTTCCGTCCGAGAAAACCGCCGAATTTAAAGCCGCATAAAAATTATCTTTCTGCGGAACGATGGTTCCTAAATATTTACGAACTAATTCTGGATGTTCTTTAATGGCTTCCGAAATCGAACAAAAAATAATCCCTTTTTCGTTTAATGTTTTCTTGAAAGTCGTTGCTACAGAAACCGAATCTACCACGATATCAATCGCAACGTTATTCATTTTCTTTTGTTCATCAACCGAAATCCCTAACTTTTTGTACATCGCCAAAAGTTCAGGATCAACGTCTTCTAATTTTTTATTCGGATCGGCTTTTTTAGGTGCCGAATAATACGAAATTGCTTGAAAATCTGGTTTTTCGTAATGCACGTTTGCCCATTCTGGCTCAATCATTTCTTTCCATGCTCTGAACGCTTCCAAACGCCATTCGGTCATCCATTCAGGCTCTTCTTTTTTCTTTGAAATCGCACGAACAATGTCTTCATTTAGCCCAATAGGAAACGTTTCCGAGTCCAATTCGGTATAAAATCCGTATTCGTATTCTTTATTTTCTAATTCGACTTTTAAGTCGTCCTCAGTATATTTACTCATAATTTTTGATTTATAGAGAGAAACTCTCTCCACATCCACACGTTCTTTGTGCATTTGGATTGTTAAAAACAAATCCTTTTCCGTTTAAACCACCTGAAAATTCTAATATTGTTCCTGCCAAATAAAGAAAACTCTTTTTCTCAACGGCAATTTTTACATTATTATCTTCAAATATTTTATCGTTTTCACCTATTTGGTTGTCAAATTTCAATTCATAAGACAAACCGGAACAACCACCACTTTTTACGCCTACTCGCACGTAATCTTTGGCTGCGTCAAAACCATCTTCTTGCATCATGCTGATGATTTTTTTACTTGCTGTATCAGATACTTTAATCATTTCTTATTTTGATTTTGTCTAAATTAACGGCAAAGATAAGTTATAAATTACTTTTTACAAGAATTGCTAACATTTTTATAACTTATTAAAGTATAAATTTTATTTATAAAGCATGTTGGAAAAATGTATTATCAATTTTTGTAAATTGCAGGAAATTTATATAAAAATGAAACTATATCCAATAGAAGCCGGAAATTTTAAATTAGACGGTGGTGCTATGTTTGGCGTAGTTCCAAAAACCATTTGGAATAAAACCAATCCGGCCGATGAAAACAACTTAATTGACATCGCTGCAAGATGTTTACTAATTGAAGACGGAAATCGTTTGACACTAATTGATACTGGAATGGGCAACAAACAATCGGATAAATTTTTTGGCTATTATTCGCTTTGGGGTGACCATTCATTAGATAAGTCGCTAGAAAAAGCTGGTTTTCACCGCGATGATATTACCGATGTGTTTATGACGCATTTGCATTTTGATCATTGTGGAGGAAGCGTGAATTGGAACAAAGACAAAACGGGTTACGAAGTAGCTTTTAAAAACGCAAAATTCTGGACCAACGAAAACCATTGGGAATGGTCAACAAAACCTAATTCAAGAGAAAAAGCATCATTTCTTCATGAAAACATCATTCCGATGCAAGAAAGTGGTCAATTGAATTTTATTAAAAGGCCAGATGGTGATTTTTTATCTGAATCGGAACTTGGTTTTGGAATTTTCTTTGCGGACGGGCATACCGAAAAACAAATGTTACCACATATCAATTACAACGCAAAAACCATCGTTTTTTGTGGTGATTTATTAGCAACTGCCGGACATATTCCGATTCCTTACGTTATGGGTTACGACACAAGACCTTTATTAACATTGGACGAAAAAGCAAAATTCATGAATGCTGCTGCAGAAAATAATTATTATTTGTTTTTAGAGCACGATGCACACAATGAAATTATTACGGTAGAAAAAACAGAAAAAGGGGTTCGATTAAAAGAAGTTTTTAAAAGTGAAGACATTTTAAAATAAAAAAGTTATTTAATTGTAACAATTACACAACATATCAGTCCAATAACTGAAATTTAATTAATTAAAAAATGAAGAGAAATTTTAGACCTCTATACTTAAGTTTAGCTTTTGCCTTTGCTTTAGCAAGTTGCGGAACACAAAAAATGGTTTCAACTCCAGTTGAAAATATTGATAATTTACCTTTAAAAACTACTCCAGTTGCAGAAAATGATTTAAAACGTTGGAGTCATTTAGATTTAGTAAAAGACACGATTCCTGGAATGAGTGTTGACAAAGCTTATAAAGAATTAATCAAAGGAAAAAAGGGTAAAAAAGTTATCGTTGGAATTGTAGATTCAGGCGTTGATATCAATCACGAAGATTTGAAAGCGGTGATTTGGACCAATCCAAAAGAGATTACTGGAAATGGCATTGACGATGACAAAAACGGATACATTGATGATATACATGGGTGGAATTTCTTAGGGGATGCTGTTCATGAACAATTAGAAATGACGCGTATTGTTAAAAAAGGGCCTGGAACTCCAGATTATGATAAAGCGAAAGCGGAATTAGAGGAAGAGCTAAAAGGAATTCAGCCACAAAAACAACAATTAGATTTTATATTAAATGCTGAGAAAACAGTAGCAACTTTCCTTAAAAAAAGTGATTTTACGCTAGAAGAAGTAAAAGCAATTCAATCGGATGAAACTGGGGTTAAACAAGCAAAAGCTATGTTTACGCAAATTTTAAGCAAATCTACCAAGGCTGAATTTGATGCTCAAATTGAAGAATTTAAAGACTATGTTTATGGACAAATAAACTATAATTTAAATGTTGAGTTTGATGGTAGAAAAATTGTGGGTGATAATCCAAACGATTTGAACTACACGAAATACGGAAACAATAATGTAGTTGGTCCTGAGCCAAAAGAAGCAAAACACGGAACACACGTTGCTGGAATTGTAGCTCAAGTTAGAGGAAATAATCTTGGTGGTGATGGTGTAACTAATAATGCTCAAATATTAACGGTAAGAGCAGTTCCTAATGGTGATGAATATGATAAAGATATCGCTTTAGGAATTCGTTATGCGGTGGATAATGGTGCTAAAGTAATCAACGGTTCATTCGGAAAATACTATTCACAACAAAAAGAATGGGTAATCGATGCTATTAAATACGCAGAATCAAAAGATGTTTTAGTAGTAATTGCTGCTGGAAATGAATCATTTGATTTAGATGTTACGAACAAATATCCAAATGACACTTACGATGGAAGTCCAGAATTTGCTAAAAACGTATTAATTATTGGTGCTCTTTCTCCAGCTTATGGAAGTAAAATGATTGCTGATTTTTCTAATTACGGAAAAAACAATGTAGATATTTATGCTCCAGGAGATGAGATATATGCAACAACACCTTTAAACACGTATGAATATTTACAAGGAACATCAATGGCTTCTCCAAATGTGGCGGGTGTTGCAACATTAATTCGTTCGTACTATCCTAGTTTAACTGCTGTTCAAGTAAAACAAATTATTATGGAAAGTGGAACTCCTTTAAAAAACACTGTGACTATTGGTGAAGACAAACATAAAGCTAATTTTGCTGATGCATCAAAATCGGGCAGAATTGTAAATGCTTATAATGCCTTAGTTTTAGCGGCAAAAATGGCTAAATAACAGCCGTAAAGAATTACATAACTATTTCAAAATCCTACAAGATATAAGCTGTCTTGTAGGTTTTCTTTTAAAAAACGAATATGAAAAAATTATTGTTTTTAAGTTTAGTTCCCTTCTTATCGTTTGGGCAAAACAATCCAAATCCAGGCTATTGGCAACAACATGTTGACTATAAAATGGAGGTGAAAATGGATGTGAAAAAATTCCAATATACCGGAAAACAAGAAATTGTGTACACTAATAATTCAAATGATACCTTACATAAAGTGTATTATCATTTGTATAATAACGCTTTTCAACCTGGAAGCGAAATGGATGCGCGTTTACAATCGATATCCGACCCAGATAAACGCATGGTGCGAACCTTTAAGAAAGAAGGAAAAGACATAAAAGAAAGTAAAATCAGCACCTTAAAACCAAATGAAATTGGCTATTTAAACATCGCTAATTTCAAACAAGATGGGGTTGCAGCAACCACAAAAATAGTAGGAACCATTTTAGAAGTTACGTTAGCAAAAGCTATTTTACCAAAACAAAAATCCACACTTTCCTTAGATTTTCAAGGACAAGTACCATTACAAATTAGACGTTCTGGAAGGATTTCAGAAGAAGGCGTTGCTTTATCCATGACCCAATGGTATCCTAAATTATGTGAATATGATTTTGAAGGATGGCACGCTAACCCATACATTGCAAGAGAATTTCATGGTGTTTGGGGAAATTTTGATGTAAAAATCACCATTGACAAAGCCTACACTATTGGTGGAACAGGTTATTTACAAAACAAAAACGAAATTGGTCACGGCTATCAAGATGCGGGTGTACAAGTGGTTTATCCTAAGAAAACTAAAACCCTAACTTGGCATTTTTATGCGCCAAATGTGCACGATTTTGCTTGGGGAGCTGATAACGAATTCATTCACGATATGATTTTAGGTCCAAATAATGTTGAATTGCATTTCTTATACAAAAACAAGAAAGAAAATTTAGAAAATTGGAAAAAAATGCAACCTAAAACAGCAGAATTGTTAGCGTATTTTAACGAAAACGTAGGACAATATCCATACAAACAATACTCCGTAATTCAAGGTGGCGATGGCGGAATGGAATATGGCATGTGTACCTTAATAACTGGAAATAGAGCTTTCGGAAGTTTGGTTGGCGTAACTGCACACGAAATGGCGCATTCGTGGTTCCAATTTGTTTTAGCTACTAACGAAACCAAACACGAATGGATGGATGAAGGATTTACTTCCTACATTTCTAATTTAGCCATGAACAAAGTATTGCCTCCAAAAAAACCTGAAAACCCGTTTGAAGATTCCTATAAAAACTACATTTATTTAGCAAAATCAGGAAAAGAACAACCACTTTCTACGCACGCTGATCGATATGATTTAAACATGGCGTATGGGATTTCGGCTTATAGCAAAGGAGAAGTGTTTTTAGTACAATTGGGTTATTTAATTGGGCAAGAAAACCTCAACAAAACCATCAAACGATACTACAACGAATATAAATTTACGCACCCAACTCCAAACGATATTAAACGTGTGGCGGAAAAAGTTTCAGGCGCAAATTTAGATTGGTATTTGTTAGATTGGACTTTAACTACCAATACCATTGATTATAGCATTAAAGAAGTTTCGGAAGCCAATGCGGCGAATACAAAAGTAGTTTTTGAAAGAAAAGGAAGAATGCCAATGCCTTTAGACGTAATGGTTGAATATACTGACGGTACCAAAGAATTTTTCTACATTCCAAATACCTTAATGCGTTGGGAAAAACCTAATCCATACACTGGAATAAAAGGAAATGTGTTAAAAGGTTGGGATTGGGCTTATCCAACTTTTACTTTTGAAATTGCAAAACCGAAAGAAAAAATAAAATCCATCACCATAGACCCAGAAAATGTAATGGCAGATGTGAACAAAGAAGACAATGTTTTTAATCAAAAATAACGAAAAGCGACTTTAGGGTCGCTTTTTTTGTGTGATAAAATTTTTTATTTAAATCTGATTTGCAAATTTAGTTTGAAATAGCTTTTTCCATTTTCGCTGTAAACTTTTCCAAATTCGTGTCTTGAACTACTTGCGGTTTCTAATTTTGTGTTTTGAAATAAGTAATCTTCAAACTGATTGCGATTGTAAATATGATAACACAAAACATCTCCGTTTTCTTTTACAATTAAATATCCACCCGTTGCATCATAAACTCCATTCCAAACTTTCGATGGTGTCATCCCAAGAGCAACATCAGTTAAAAACCGTTTTATTTTATATTCATAAAATGTATGAGCAAATTGATTGTCATAATTTAACGGATTTATTTTATTTATGTTTTCAGTTAAATCTTTTATTGAACTTAAATTTGTAGTGTAAAATGTTCTAACAATTTCAGCCAAAATGTTTGGCAACAAACTATCAATTAAAACTAAATTATTTTTGAATACATCTTGTTCAAGCGAAACGTAATTTATATTTCCACCTAGTTGTTTTATATTTTCAATTCTATCTTTAATTTTACTTTTTGTGTCAATTTCATTTATACTCTTTATTTGATTTTCTGTTGGTTGAAAATCTGAAATTTGATAGATGAAATTAGTAGTTTTTCCTGCGTTTAAAAGCGTAGCTTGCCCTCCAAGTTGTGATTTAATACTAAATCCTAATTCCGCTTTTTGGTTGATTCTTTGGTCGTGTATAACAATTTGGATATCCGATTTAGAAGTTGATTTTGCTTTTAAAGAACCACAATTTATTGAGTTCATAAAAGTTTCAATTTCTGGAATACTAAATGCTCCATTTGAAGCTTTTATTGTTGCTAATAACTTTACTGATTGATCAGTAAAAGTTTTTACAGGAATTCTTAATTGTTCTTTTCCACCAGAAATAATTACTAAATCGCCATTAATTTCATATTCAAAATTACCGCCACTTTCGTTACGAATAATCTTGATTATTGGATAAAATAATTCTTCAACTTTATTTAAATCTGCATCTCCTGCAAATAATTTTTTATCGCCAAGTAATTTGAACAAAGCGTAAATCTCACTCCATTCTCCTTTATTTCCTGATAGCATATTTTTTAATTCCGATTAGTTCTAAAATTTTATTTGCAGTTGCTTGAATAGCTGGAACGGCAACAGAGTTGCCGAATTGTTTATATGCAGATGCGTCAGCAACTGGAATTATAAAATTATCAGGGAATCCTTGTAATCTTGCCCATTCTCTTGGTGTCATTTTACGAATTCCTTCACGATTTACAGTTCCTTTAATATGAGTTGTTGGTGTGTAATCTACAATTCTATGGTCTAAAACCAAATTTCTTTCTCTACCCATTCCGCCGACAACAATTGCGTTTGCAATTCCATTATCAGGAATTATAGCATAACCAAAACCATTTCCTTTGTTTTCATGTCTTGCTTTGTGATTAACCAATGTTTGGACGTATTGTGTTGAAAGATAATATTTTGTTGGTGGAACATTTCTTTCTTTTACATCTTCAAATGTTGGATTTTTTTCTAATGGTTTTGGGTATTCAAAACTTGTAATATTTAAATCTTGGCGAAAGCCAACAATATAAATCCTTTCTCGATTTTGTGGAACTCCAAAATTTTTGGCATTAATAATTTGTGGTTCGGGCACAAAATAACCCAAATCATTTCTTAAAACATTTAGAATTGTTTCCAAAGTTTTTCCTTTGTCATGACTTCTTAAACCTTTTACGTTTTCAAGAAAAATTGCTTTTGGCTTATGCTTTTTGATAATTTCTGCAACATCAAAAAACAATGTTCCTCTTGTATCATCAAAACCACCACGTTTCCCTGCAATTGAAAATGCTTGACAAGGGAAACCTGCACAAAGTAAATCGAATTCTTCTGGAATATAATTTTTAATTTGCTGTTTTGTAATGTCGCCAAATGGAATTTCTCCGAAATTTATCTTGTAAGTTTTTTGAGCTTCTTTGTCCCATTCACTTGTAAAAATACATTTTCCGCCAAGATTTTGCATAGCAATTCTAAAACCACCAATTCCTGCAAATAAATCTATAAATTTAAAAGTATAGTTTTCAGGAGTTGGAAACGGAACATTCTCAACTTCAAAAAGAAGTTGTTGCATTGCATCTTCAGCAACAATTGAAAGTTTTTCTTCTTCTTGTTTGTATGTTAAAAAGTCATTTAATACTTCTAAAGCATCGTCTTTATAATACTTTGAAACTCCGTTGTGAATGTTGTGCAAAAAATGAGTTAAAACCGCTTTTCCATTTTCATTTGGCTCAACAAGTCTTGTTTGATAGCGTTTACTATCAAATTCATCAATACTTATTTTTTCTTTCAACCTCATTTATTTGTAAAATTCTATTTTTCGCAAGTTCGTAATTTTTGAGATAAGATACTTAATATACCACAAAAGAATTTAATGATTTTTTCAACAATTTTAAAAGCAAGAAACAACTAAGTTTTTAATAAGAAAATTGAAGTTTGCAAACGTTAACTGCACCTGATAAATATCATAATTCACTTTTTTACAATGTCGTAATTTTAAGGTGCTTAAAACGCAACAAAAAATTAGTACACATTTTTAAAATACAATATTATGAGCATTGCAACCAAAGACATTAGAAACGTGGTATTTCTTGGGCATTCAGGTTCCGGAAAAACCACATTCATCGAGACTATGTTGTTTGAAAGCGGTATCATTCCGCGTCGTGGTTCGGTAGAAGCACACAATACCATTTCTGATTTCACCGATTTAGAACACGAAAGAGAAAACACTATTTACAGTCATTTAATGCACGCCAAATGGCACAACAATAAAATAAACATCATTGACACCCCGGGTTTTGACGATTTTATTGGCGAAG
The DNA here is from genome assembly GCA_004293165.1 of Flavobacteriia bacterium. Taxonomy (GTDB): domain Bacteria; phylum Bacteroidota; class Bacteroidia; order Flavobacteriales; family Flavobacteriaceae; genus Flavobacterium. The sequence continues at coordinate 382,277 of RDYL01000002.1, forward strand.
TGGTTTCTTCGTTAAAAGTTTCTGACACGGCTTTAATTCTTTTAAACGCAGCTTCTGGTGTGGAGGTTGGCACCGAAATCGTTTGGGAATACGTGCAAAATTACCAAACTCCTGCCCTATTTGTCATCAATCAAATGGATCATCTAAAAGCCGATTATGATACTACTTTAGAACAAGCCAAAAATCGTTTTGGTAGTAAAGTAATTCCGATTCAATATCCGTACAATTCGGGCGAAAAATTCAATAGCATTATCGATGTACTTCGCATGACGATGTATGTTTTCCCAGAAAATGGTGGAAAACCTGAAAAAATGCCTATTCCAAATTCAGAACTATTAAAAGCTAATGATTTACATAATGCTTTAGTGGAAGCGGCAGCTGAAAACGAAGAAGGCTTAATGGAAAAATACTTTGAAAAAGGAAATTTAGACGAAGAAGAATTGGCAAAAGGATTAACCATTGCTTTGGCACATCAACAAATTTATCCTGTTTTTTGTGCTTCGGGATTGAAAGATATGGGAAGCGGAAGAATCATGGGATTTATTGATGATATTGCGCCTTCTCCTGCCGATAGACCCGCTAAAAAATTAGAAAATGGTGCTGAATTAAAATGCGATGCTTCTGATAAAACCACTCTTTTTATTTACAAAACACTATCTGAACCTCAGGTAGGATTGGTTTCTTACTTCAAAGTGCTTTCGGGTGAATTGAACGCTGGAGACGAATTAGTGAATGCCGATAATGGTGAAATCGAACGACTAACTCAAATTTTTGTAACCGAAGGGAAACAACGTACTGCGGTAGAAAAATTAGTCGCTGGCGATTTAGGAGCAACGGTTCGCTTGAAATATGGTCATTCAAATAACACGCTTAATGCAAAAGAAGTCGACAGAAAAGTTAGAAAAATGCAATTCCCAACTAGTCGCATTAGAAAAGCCGTTTCTACTGCTAATCTTGCCGATATGGAAAAAATGATTAAAGCTTTGCATCAAATTCAGGAAGAAGATTTAACTTTAAAAGTGGAACAATCTGCCGAATTAAAACAAACCATTATTCAAGGGCAAGGACAATTGCATTTAGACTTAATTAAATACCGTATCGAAAACGAAATCAACATCGAAATGGTATTTAATGAACCCAAAGTGCCTTATCGTGAAACCATCACAAAATCGGCAAAAGCTGAATATCGTCATAAAAAACAAAGTGGTGGTTCGGGGCAATTTGGAGAAGTGCACATTACCATTGAACCATATTTTGATGATATGCCCGAACCACAAGGCGTAAACATCCGTAACAAAGAAATTGAAGAATTACCTTGGGGCGGAAAATTTGCATTCTATTGGTGCATAGTTGGTGGTGCTATTGATAATCGTTATGCAACTGCCATCAAAAAAGGTATTATGCACGAAATGACCGAAGGTCCGTTAACCGGTTCAAATTGCCAAAACATTAGAGTTTGTATATACGATGGAAAAATGCATGCAGTTGACAGTAACGATATTTCGTTTCAATTAGCGGCTTCACATGCATTTAAAATAGCGTTTAACGAAGCCAAACCTCAACTTTTAGAACCTTATTATCATTTAGAAGTGTTGTGTGAAGATAGTCATACAGGTGATGTGATGGGCGATTTACAAACCCGAAGAGCTATCATTCAAGGCATGGATACGGAAGGGCATTATCAAAAAATCATAGCGGAAGTGCCTTTGGCAGAACTAAAAGACTACGGTTCTTCTCTTCGTTCATTAACACAAGGAAAAGCGAAATTCAAAGTGGAATTTAGTAATTATCAATTAGTTCCTTCACATATTCAGGAAAATTTAGTTATAAGCAATGCGTTACTTTCTGAAGTGTAAATCAAATTTTGTTATTGAAAAAGCTTCTTCATTATTTGAAGAGGCTTTTTTTATACCTTTGCGCTATGCAATTCACTTATCCCAAAAAAGAAAAATTAAAAAGCAAAACTACTATTGATTTGCTTTTTTCAGAAGGAAATTCGGTTTCGAAATTCCCGCTGCGCTTGGTATATGTTGAAAACAAAGAAGAAAATGCCGAACTGGTGAAAATGGGTGTTTCGGTTTCAAAAAAATATTTCAAAAAAGCGGTAGACAGAAATTATTTTAAACGGGTTTTACGCGAAACTTATCGTTTAAACAAGCATATTTTGATTGATAATTTAGAAAAACCATATGCTTTTATGTTTTTCTATCAAACCAAAGAACGACTTTCGTATCAAGAAATTGAGGAAAAGACCATCCAACTTTTTCAAAAATTCAACGAAAGTCAGAAGTAAATCTATCTTTTGGTTTAATTTTTGGACAATATTATTTACTTTCGTAAAAATGTATCAATACTTTTATTCATGAAACGATATTTCAGTAGAAAAATAATTATTCCTATTGTTGCGGCAATATTTCTTTTTGTAGGTGTTAGTTTTAAAAACGATTTCTTTGAAATTGCCAAACAAATTGAAATCTTCACGGGGCTCTTCAAAACCGTAAATCAAAATTATGTGGATGAAACCAATCCGGGAGAAATGATGGATAATGCCATAAAAAACATGTTGAAAGAATTGGATCCATATACCGTTTTCTTTAATGAACAGGATGTTTTAAAATTCAAAATCAACAATACGGGCGAGTATACAGGTATTGGCGCCATGGTACAACGAAGAGAAGGAAAAGTTTTATTGAAAGAAATTTACAAAGGATTTCCCGCAGATAAAGCAGGTTTAAAAGCAGGTGATGAAGTAATTCAAATTGGTGATATTAATTTGAAAGAATATAAAGAAGACGCTTCGCAATTGTTTCGTGGTGCTAAAAACACAAAAATTGAGATTCAATACATTCGTCAAGGAAAAACGCAAAATGCAACGATTGTTTTAGATGATGTTGAAATAAAAGCAGTTCCCTTTTTCGCGCTGTTAAAAGATAATGTAGGATATATTGTACTTACTAAATTTACTGAAAAAGCAAGTGCAGAAACTAAAGCAGCATTGTTAGAATTAAAAAAACAAGGAGCCACCAAGATCATTTTAGATTTAAGAGGAAATCCAGGAGGATTACTTCATGAAGCAGTAAACATTTGTAATCTTTTCGTGGCTAAAAATGAATTAATTGTTACCACAAAATCAAAAAACACTAAATACAATTTAGAATATCGAACTAAAAATGAACCTATCGATTTAGAAATTCCGTTGGCGGTTATTGTTGATGGAAAAAGCGCATCAGCTTCAGAAATTGTAGCCGGCGCCATTCAAGATTTGGATAGAGGTGTTGTTTTAGGTTCGAGAAGTTTTGGAAAAGGGTTGGTACAACGTCCATTAGATTTGTCATACGGCACGCAAGTTAAAGTAACCATTTCTAGATATTATACCCCATCGGGAAGATGTATTCAAGCGTTAGATTATTCAAAAAAAGACGAAAACGGAAAAGTAATTAAAAAATCACAAAACGAATTCAATGCGTTTAAAACTAAAGCAGGTAGAACGGTTTATGATGGTGGAGGTGTTTTACCTGATGTAGAAATTGAAGAAACAAAAACCGCCAGTATAACAGAGGCTGTAATAAAAACAGATGCCATTTTTAACTTCGCCACACAATGGTATTTTAAAAATACAACCCTTGCGGGAATTCCCACTATTACTGATGTCGATTTTAATGCCTTTAAAGCCTATTTGAAGCAGGAAAAAATTAGTTTAGACACAGAAACGTATAAAGCAATGAAAAATGTTTTAGAAACTGCTAAAAACGAAAAAATAGAGGCACAAATTGCAACTGAATACAAGCAATTAGAACAAGCCATTGAAAAAAACCAAGAAGTAGAGTTAGACAAAAACAAAAATCAAATCAAGAAACTAATTCAGGAAGATTTGATAACCCGCTACCAATATAGAGAAGGCCTATATCAATTTTATGTAAAAGAAAATTTAGAAATTGAAAAGGCAATTTTACTTCTAAACAATCAAACCCAATACAAATCGATATTAAAAAAATAAGATGACACGTTTATTTTTCCTTTTCTTTTTACTTTTTTCTGTGGTTTCTTTTGCTCAAGAAGAAGAAGAAGTACATTCAATATTTTTTGAATTTGATAAATTTAATTTAAAAACAGAACAAGCCGATGCGGTAGTTGCCTTTGTAAGTAAAATTGACACTGCTCGTATTGAATCGGTTCAAATTTTTGGTTATTGTGATGACCGCGGAAAAGATCAATATAATTACACTTTATCTACCAACAGAGCAAATACCGTAAAAGACAAACTAATAGAAAAAGGCATCAAGAGTAAAATCATTATTACACTAGAAGGAAAAGGAAGAATCATGCTGGATGAAGATATGCAAACTAATATTCCTGAAGCACGTTCAAAAAACCGACGAGTAGATGTGGTGGTAAATTTTAAACCTATTGTAATTGAAGATTTAAAGATTCCAGGGGTTTATAGTACAATCAAAAAAGATAGAATTGTGGGCGATAGAATTTATCTCGACCACGTTTTATTTGAAAGAGGAAGCAGCCAATTGACCTATAAAGCAAAAAAAGAATTGGACAGAATAGCTCTAGAGCTTCACAAATACAAAAATATTCACTTCGAAATTCAAGGGCATGTTTGTTGCACGCCAACCTTCCAAAAAGAAGCAGTAGACCGCGACACTAAAAAACGCGAATTATCTATCAATCGTGCAAAACGAGTATATAATTATTTCTTGATGAAACGCATCAGTAAAACCCGCATGACTTTTAAGGGTTATGGCAACACCCAATCGTTAAAAAAAGGCAGCACTTTAGACCGTAGGGTTGAACTTTTGATTACTAAAAATGATGTGGTTCCTGTGGAAGCTAAGAAGTAGTTATTTTTTCTTCATCTGAATATGCGGAATATCATCTTCTAAATACATTTCACTTGTTTGTACAAATCCATGTGATTCATAGAATTTTTTAAGATATTCTTGCGCAGAAATGGTAATAGCAGTCTCGTTGAAATTTTCTTTTATGGCTTCAATGGAAACACGCATTAAATCATTACCGAATTTTTTATCGCGGTATTTTGGGCTTACCACAACTCTTCCTATTGATGTTTCGTCAAAATAATAACCTTTGTTGAACAAACGAGAATACACAGCTAAATCGCCATTGCAATAGCCTAAAACATGAAGTGCTTTCTCATCTTTGCTGTCAATGTCTTGATAAACGCAATTTTGCTCCACAACAAACACTTCTGAACGAAGTTGTAGCAAAGAATATAGTTCGGTTATAGAAAGTTCGTTAAATCGCTTTATTTTGAATGTTACTTCCATGATAAAAAAGAAGTTCCCAATAATGGGAACTTGATATTATTTTAAAAATTTAACCGACTGAATAATGGCTTCCAATTCGAAAACCAAATCACGCTTCGATTTGGATGGATTATAAGTGAATCCTTCTAAAATTAAATAACGATTATTTTTAGTGTCTTTGATGGCATAATTAACAAAAGGTCCTGCCATAAAATCGTTTTTCAATTCCCAAGTTCCTTTGGTTAAATAGGTTTTTTTGTTGGCAACATTAACTTCAAAAAGGTATGGAGCATAAGCAGCTTCAGTAATCATCCAAGTATTTGGTAACGTTCCGTGAATATTTGCCTTTCCAATTTCATCACGCATTGTAGTAATATTCGTAATAATATTGGTGTCTTTTTCAACTTTTTCAATTGGAACCTGATAAATTAAAATACTGTTATAACCCGAAGTAAATTCTTTTCGAAGCCAAATAAAATTCTCTTTTACCATATCGTATTTGAATCCAAATCCGATTTGTAAACTTACACCAAACTTCTTTTGAATCTGTTCATCAGAAACCAATGATTTTTTCATTCGAATTTGATTTTCAATAATTTCAGAAGCTTTGATGGTTTTTATTATTTCAGCCGATTTTTCTTCTATAACATTTAAAACATCTTCCGTATCTGTTCCAGAAATGAAAAATATATTTTGTGGCTTGGCAAATTTATTTGTGTTTGCAGCATAACCTGCTTCTTTACCTTTTTTGACAACAATGATGTTGCGACTTTTACGTACAAATCCTTCAAACACTTTTGTTGGGTATTGATTTAAAGTAAACAAAGGCTCTTCTTGTGGCAAACCATCTACTGGAGCAGCAAACTTTTTACGGATACTGTCTCCAATTTCACCATTCCATAAATTATCGTCTATAATGATAGAAACATTATTGATTTTACCATTAGATTCTGATAATATAGCTTGAACATCTTCTTTGGAAGATTCTTTACAAGAAAAAAGTGATACGACTAAAAGAGTTAAAATTGCAATTTTTTTCATAATGAAAAACGATTAATTATCCGTTTATTTTTAATTTCATTCCGGGTTGAATATTGTCCCCGCTAATATCGTTCCATTTTTTTATGTCGTCTATAGAAACCCCTGGAAATTGTTTAGAAATTGAAAAAAGTGAATCCCCAATTTTTACCTCGTATGTGCTGTTTTTATTGGCACTAGGCTCGTTCTGTACAACTATTTTTTTATCGGAATAAATTTTTAATTTTTTTCCAGCTTGGATGGTATTTCCTTTGATATGGTTCCAAGATTTCAGATTAGCAATAGAAACATTATATTTATCTGCAATCTTTCCTAAACTTTCTCCACTTTTAATGGTGTGATATTGCGTTTTACGTTCAAACTTAGGTTTGCTTACAAAAGTAGAATCAGGACTAGAACCTATTGAATCTTTTGAAGATAAAGCAACATATTCACTCTTTGTCTTCTCTTTATTCGAGTCAGTATATTCTAGGTAAGCATAAATTTTTTCTTCGTTAGAAACAAAAAGACCCATTTTATTTTTTGGTAAACGCAAATAATGAGGTTTATCGGCTTCAAAAGGAATTACTTTTAATTTGTAAATTGGATTTAAAAACTCTAATTGTTCCACTGGAATATCTAATAAATCCGAAATTTGTTTAAAAGACATTTGTTTTTTCACCATAATTGTATCTGTTTCAAAATACGTTACAGGTGCTTTTTTAGGATGAATTCCGTGTTCTTTCTTAAATTCGTAAATGTAAAAAGTGGCTAAAAATGCCGGTACATAATTAGCAGTTTCCTTAGGTAAGTTTTTTCTAATATTCCAATAATTTTGACTACCTCCTGAACGACGAATGGCTTTTGAAACATTCCCTGGTCCACAATTATAGGCGGCCAAAACCATACTCCAATCACCAAAAATTCCGTACAAACTTGATAAATATTGACACGCAGCTTCGGTAGCTTTTAACGGATCGTAACGTTCATCAACATAAGAAGTAACTTCTAAATTGTATTGTTTTCCTGTTGGGTACATAAATTGCCATAAACCAGACGCTCCAACTCTTGATTTTGCTTTCGGATTTAAAGCGGATTCAACAATTGCTAAATATTTCAATTCTAACGGAATATTATATTTTGCTAAATGCTCTTCAAACATTGGGAAATAATATTCTGAAACCGCCATCAAACGCTCAAAAGCTTTCGGTCTGTTTTTTAAAAACGCTTTAATAGTGTTTTCTAATGCGGGATTATACTCAATATTAAAAGGCGATTTAGCATCCATTTTTGCTAACCTTTTTTTCAATATTTCTGTAGATAAATCATAATTTACTTCAGAATCTATGTTGATGTCCGAAATATCAGAAAACATATTTTCAGATAATTCAGCACTAGCTAGTTCAGAAATCCAACGTTCATCAATACAATTACTTGTGCTGTGATTTACAAAAGTTGTTTTCAACGAATCCAAATAGGACATTTTTGGCAACGTCAACAAACTTTCCTTTTCTGCATTCTCTTGCCCGAAACCAGCAACCGACAGTAAAAGTGATGTAACCAGTATAAAATTTTTCATTTATTTATATGTTTTAAGCTTGGTAACTATTTATAACTTAATTACCAGGCTTTTATTGTATTTAATCTAATATTGCAGCAATCCCTGGTAAAGTTCTGCCTTCTAACATTTCCAACATTGCACCACCACCAGTAGAAACATAACTCATTTTAGGTTCAAATCCGAATTGCTTAACCGCAGCAACACTGTCGCCGCCACCTACCAATGAAAACGCTCCGTTGGCAGTAGATTCTGCAATATATTCTCCTAATGAAATTGTTCCATTAGCAAAATTTTCCATTTCAAAAACACCTAATGGACCGTTCCATAATATGGTTTTTGAATCTAAAATAATGCGTTTGATAATTTCTAAAGTTTTAGGACCTGCGTCTAAACCTTGCCAACCATCAGGGATTTGATTTACATCCACAATTTGGGTGTTTGCATCATTAGAAAATGCATCTGCAGCTACAACATCCACCGGAATGTGGATTTGAACTCCTTTTTCTTTAGCTTGTTTTAAAATTTCAATAGCTAATTCTAATTTATCATCTTCACAAATAGAATTTCCAATTTTTCCGCCTAGCGCTTTCACGAAAGTAAACGTCATTCCACCACCAATAATCATGTGGTTTACTTTGTCTAAAATATTTTCAATTACTGTGATTTTTGAAGAAACTTTACTTCCACCTAATATAGCAACCACAGGTTTTTCAGAATTTTTAAGTACTTTTTCAATACTTTCAATTTCTTTAGCTAACAAATATCCAAAGCATTTTGCCTCTTTAAAAAATTGGGCAATAATTGTGGTTGAAGCATGAGCTCTGTGCGCTGTTCCAAAAGCATCATTTACATAAATATCACCTAAAGCGGCTAATTTTTTAGAGAATTCTACATCTCCTTTTTCTTCTTCAGCATAAAAACGTAAGTTTTCTAATAATAAAATTTCGCCTGGTTGTAAATTTTTCGCGGCATTTTCAGCAATCTCTCCTATACAATCTGAAGCAAAATGCACTTTTTGACCTAAAATTTCTTCCGTTTTTGAAACAATGTGTTGTAACGAATATTTTGCTTCAACTCCTTTTGGCCTACCTAAGTGACTCATTAAAATAACACTTCCTCCGTCTTTCAAAATTTTATCAATTGTTGGCTTTGCTGCCTCAATTCTAGTAGCATCTGTCACTTTAAAATTTTCATCTAAAGGCACATTGAAATCTACTCTAATAATTGCTTTTTTATTGTTGAAATTGAAGTCGTTAAGTGTTTTCATTTGTAACTAATTTTAATTTAAGTAAATGCAAATATAAATTATTGTATCTTAAATCTTTATAATAATTATCATATTTAGTAAATTTTTAAAACTATACGGTATTGATTTTTTACTTTCTTTTCTATCAATTTTGGTATTTTTTGATTAGGTTTGTTGCATGCTTTTTAAAGATATTTTAGGACAGGAACATATTAAAAATCACTTAACTAAGAGTGCCGAAGCCGGAAGAGTTCCGCATGCTCAGTTGTTTGTGGGTCCTGAAGGTTGTGGAACACTTCCTATGGCAATTGCCTATGCACAATATATTTTGTGTGGCAATGTGGGTGGAGAAAATATGGGTGAAAACACAACATGTAACCTAAAATTTGAGCATTTTTCCCATCCCGATTTACATTTTGTTTTTCCTGTTGCCGGAACTGACACCGTTAAAAGTCATGCGGTTAGTGATAATTTCATGGTAGAATGGCGTCAATTTTTAAGTGAAAGTCCTTACGGAAGTTTGTTTGATTGGCTGAAAAATTTAGGAATTCAAAACAAACAAGGAATAATTGGGGTAGATGAGGCTACTGATATCAATAAAAAATTAGCATTAAAAGCATACGAAGGTGGTTATAAGGTTATGATTATTTGGATGGCCGATAAAATGAACGGCCCTTCGGCAAATAAATTATTGAAACTGCTAGAAGAACCACCAGCTAAAACCGTTTTTATTCTGATTACTGAAAGCACCAGCGATATGTTGCAAACCATTTTATCGCGTTGTCAAGTGATTGATTTTATTGGTTTGAGCGAAAGTGTGATTGCGGAAGCTTTGGTTTCACGTGAAAATTGCGATCCAACTGTTGCTAAAAAAATTGCACATCAAAGCGAAGGAAATTACAATAAAGCCTTGCATATTTTACGAAAAGAAGAAGATGAATTTCCGTTTGACGAATGGTTTGTAGAATGGGTAAGAAGTGCTTTCAGAGCAAAAGGAAATGCGGCTGCCATTAACGATTTAATTGCTTGGAGCGAAAACATTGCGTCCACTGGAAGAGAAACGCAAAAACAATTTTTACATTATTGCATTCATTTCTTTAGACAGGCTTTATTGTTAAATTATCAGGCGAAAGAACTTGTTTTCTTAGAAACAAAAGTGCCAAAATTTGAATTGGAAAAATTTGCTCCGTTTGTAAATGGTGCCAATATTTATGATATTTACAAAGAATTAGAAGATGCTATTTACCACATTGAACGCAACGGAAATAGTAAAATTATCTTAACTGATTTATCTATAAAATTAACTCGATTAATCCATAAAAACGCATAATTATGATACAAGTTGCTCCTCTTTTGGTCTTAGCATTATTAGCAATAACTTTTTTACAATCTGGATATGACAAAATTAAAGATTGGAAAGGCAATGTAGAATGGTTAACTGGGCATTTTGCCAGTACTATTCTAGCAAAACAAGTTCCTTTTGCTTTAATAACTGTTTTAGTCTTAGAAATTATTGCAGGTGTTTTGTGTGTTTCAGGAATTATTCAATTAATTGCTGAACCTGCAGTTACTCGTGGATTGGGCTTTTATGGAGCTATTGTTTCTTGTATTACTTTACTAATGTTGCTTTTTGGTCAACGTTTAGCGAAGGATTACGATGGTGCTAGAACTATTGTTATTTACTTTATTCCAGCAGTTTTAGTGGTTTTTTGGTTGAATTAGTGTTTTATTTAACCTAAAACATTAGCATGAAAAAGTTTTTAAAAAAACCATATTTATTAGTTTTCGCTTTTTGGTGTGTTGTTTTTGCCTCCATATTTTTGTTACGTGGGAAAATTTCTGGTGAAAAATTTGAATCCCAAAAGTGGAAGACAGCTAACATGAATTCTGAAGTAAATTGGTCTTTACGTTGGGATATGATGAATGATCTAAGAAATGATTATCAACTAATCGGAATGTCAAAAAACGAAATAGTTAAATTACTTGGAGAACCCGACAATAAATCCGAACGTTTTGCTCAATTTAGGTATTCTTTAGGCTATGCACATTTTGGAGTCGATACAGGTACATTAATTATAGAATTTGAAAAGGATTCTGTTAAAAAATATTTAGTAACAAGAGGATAATTTTATCAAAAAAAATTGGTTTAAACTTTGTGTGAGACGCTTATCAGCTTGACAAACTGCACGGTAAAACTATACGCAAAAACCACAATACAACGTTTGTCATGCTGTCAAGCATCTCTTTTTGTTTCTTATGAAAAACTATTATTCAAAAATTCCATGTTTGGATTGAATTCTTGTATTAACTCCAATTTCAAATCTCTTCTGAGTAATTTAATTTCCTTTTCTCTAGCTATTGCTTGTTGAATCCAACCGTATTTTTCGTAATAAATCAAATAATTAAGGTTGTATTTTGCTGTGAAACTGTTTGGATTTAGTTTTTCGTTATGTTCTTGTAATCTTCGTTTTAAGTTATTCGTAACTCCTGTGTAAAGAACGGTTTTGGCTTTATTAGTAAGAATGTAAACGTAAAAGTTGTAGATTCCATCTGTGAATTCGATCATGATTTTGGCTTTTAAAGTGTTTTGCGTGGGATGCTTGACAGCATGACAAACGTAACGGATAATTTTTTTAACCCAAACTCGCTTTATACAATCGCAATTCGTCCCAGGAGAATTTATCGCCGTGGATTTCTTTTAATTCCCCTAAACTTTCGCCTTTAAAATCTTTGAAAGCCGCTTTTAATTCTGAAATTTTATCTTCTGGTAAAATGTCGGAAAGTTGCACGATTTCCATTTGAATCAGCTTGGTAAAATGGTTGTAGATAGTTTGTGGTGTGAGTTTTCGCTGTTTCGCAATTTCGTAAATGGATAAGTTTTGTTTCCACAATTCCAATGTATCTTCGATGGTAGATTTCTTTGGTTCTTTTGTTTTTTTCTTTTTCGAATCGGTGTAATAGGAAACGTCTTCGTCGTCTTCAACCAGAGCAGCGTGCGAAGTTCTAAAGCGCTCTGCAACAACCACTAACTTATTGATTTTGTAGGCACTAATATCTTCCGAAATTAGATTTTTCTTTGAAATTTCTTTTCCTTCGACAATGATATTGGTCAATAATTTCGCCTTTTTAAGTTGTAAAATCGCTTTGATTTGAAGTTCTTCTAAAACCAATAATTCATCATAAAAAGCTTTTACCTTTTTGATTCGTTTTACTTCTTCAATTTTCAATAACAATTCTTCTGCAACAGTATCTAATGTTTTAAAAAAGTACTGATACGCCGCATCGCATCTTTCTTTTACAAAATTGACATCCAAATTTTCGTCATTAAAAATTTTATGTAATTGCGACATAAATTTCCCTGATGGTTCGAGAATTTCAGTGATTTTTTCTTGTTGGGTTTTTGCCCAATCGTTATGCTTCGTTTTTGGCGATTTTGGTGCTTCAGAGTTATAACTAAACAAATGATTGCGCCATTCTTGACCTAATTCTTTGAAATCAAATGAGTTAAGCAACGTATTTAACCAGAAAACCAATGTTTCTTTGGCTAATGAATGTTGCAAGATTTCTTCGGATGCTTTGTTTTCGGCATAATTAAGCACTTCTTCATCGCTTGAAATACCATTCATTCGCAACGGAGAAAGCAAAATAAGCCCTTTTAACGAACGCAAACGCGATAAAGCCACATACGCTTGACCAGGTGCAAAAACTTGCGATACATCAAGCGCAGCTTTGTCAAAAGTTAAGCCTTGACTTTTGTGAACCGTAATCGCCCAAGCCAATTTGATAGGGTAGTGGACAAAAGTTCCTATAACTTCTTCCTCGATTTCTTTTGTGTTTTCGTTGACTTTGTAGCGAATGTTCTGCCATTCATAGCGTTCTACTTCAATCGTTTTGTTTTCTTCGGGAAAGTGAACAAAAATTTCTTTTTCAGTTAACGAACTGACAACACCCATTTTACCATTATAGAATTGCTTTTCAAAATTCAAATCGTTTTTAATAAACATGACTTGAGCTCCGACTTTTAGCTGCAATTTATCTTCTAATGGAAAAATTTTTTCGGGAAAATCATCCGTAATTTCAGGTAAATAGGTGAATTGCTTTCCTTCTAAATCTGCTAAAGATTTTGCATTGATTGTGTCGGCTTTAGCATTATGCGTGGTTAAAATAATAAATCCTTTATTTTTCTTCAGATCAAAATCAGGTTGAACGAATTTATTTAGAAGTTGCACATCTTCCAAAGTGATTTTATTATGGCGTAAATTGTTTAGAACATCAATAAATTCCGAATCTGTTTGACGAAAAATTTTATCCAACTCAATGTATAATGGTGGATATTGCTGAATGATATGCGAATGAAAAAAGAACATACCGCGGTAATAGTTTTTCAGCATTTCCCATTCTTCATTTTTCACAACGGGTGGTAATTGTAATAAATCTCCTATAAAAATAACTTGGGTTCCACCAAAAGGGCGTTCATTTCTGCGTACTTTTCGCATCATAAAATCCATTGCATCTAACACATCAGCGCGAAGCATAGAAACTTCATCAATAACTAACAATTCCATATTTCGAATTACAGAACGTTTCACGTTATTCATCTTAAAATGGCGCCCTAGTGAATCGCGATTTTCGAATTTTACGGTGTCTGAAAAGTGTGGAAGTTGTTTATTATCAGGTATAAAGGCTGCAAAAGGTAATTGAAACATCGAATGAATGGTTACCCCATTTGCGTTCAAAGCGGCAATTCCAGTTGGTGCTACAACAACCGTATTTTTATGTGTTGTGGCAATGATTTCTTTTAAAAGGGTGGTTTTTCCGGTTCCTGCTTTTCCGGTAAGGAAGATTGATTTATTGGTTTGATTAATAAATCGAAGTGTGTAAATAGCTGCGGCTGATACTGATTCCATTTGGCATATAAATTTGAAATACAAATATATAGAAACAATTAGAAATAAAAAAGTCCTGATTTCTCAGGACTTTAAATTATTTTTTCTCTTCTTCTTTAGTGGCTGCTTTATCGTCTTTTTTGGTAGCTTTATAAGTTTCGTTAAGTTCTTTTAAAACTTCTTTAGTTATATCATAGTTGTCTTTAGCATACAAAATTGTAGCCGCATCACCTGTGCCATAAATGTAATCATAACCTTTCTTTTTACCGTAATCTTTAATGAATTTTTTAACTTCACTAATTAAAGTATCTTTTAAAACAGCACCTTCTTGTTGTAATTGTTGGAGTAAAGCGTTTTGTTCAATTCCTAATTGTTGCTCTCTTTGAGATAGCTCAGCACCTTTTTGTTGTGCCCATTGTGGTCCTTTTGCTTGTGCACTTTGTTGAAAATTTTGTGCTTCTGCTTGAAAAGCACGAACTTTTGCTTCTAAAGGACGACCTAATTCTTCAGATTTTACTTTGAATTTATCATCTTCATCTTTGAATTTTTCGTATTTCTCGATAATTTCAGCTGTGTTGATATATGCGGTTTTGAATTCTTTTGAATTTGTCTCTGTTTTGTTACAAGCTAAAATGCTAAGTGCAACTCCTAAAATCAATACAATTTTTTTCATGGTTCTAAATTGGTAATTAATAATTTTTCGTAAAAGTAATAATAAGTTATAAAGTAGCAAATTTGTTGCTTTTTTATTTATTTTCTAACTATAAGAAATGTTTATGCGTTTTTAAAAAACCTATAGATTCAATTTATAAAAATAAACTTTAATAAATTGTTTGAGTTGAATTTTTAAAAAAAAGACAATAAATTACATCAAAACAAGTAAAAAAGTGTCTAAAATCGCTTTAAAATAATTTTTACTTGTTTTTTAGCACATAAATATGTGAAGAAAACTCATTTTTAAAGCATCCAGATACATTTGATATCAAACCAATAAAAAATCCTGAAATGAAATTCATTTTACCAGATTTATATTTTTCTGATAAAAGCGACACATAAAAACTATCAAACCACATTGGTTTAACATCTTCCAAATTCATATTTTGTTTGTCGAATAATTTTTCAATAGCGGTTTTTGAAAAATGCCATAAATGTCTTGGCACATCATAAGCGGCCCAAAACTCTTTATAATGATTTGCATCATAAGATTTAAAATTTGGAACTGCAATTATAATTGTTCCTGAAGGTTTTAATAAGCGTTTCAATTCGGCTACTTGATGTTCAACATCAGGAACGTGTTCTAAAACATGCCACATCGTTATCACATCAAATGAATTGCTTTCTAATTTTTCGATCGTGTCTCCAAATTTAATTCCTTTTCCTAGAGCAATTCCTTTTGCTTTATCGTTTGGTTCAATCCCTAAGATATCCCAATTCTGATTTTTACATTCCAAAAGAAAATCTCCAGTTCCAGCTCCGATATCTAAAATTCTTCCTTTTACAGGTTGGTACGAATTAATTAATTTTACTTTATCGTGAATAGCTTTTCTTTTGATGAAATGATACATTTTTTCAAATAGGGTACGTTTTCCATCGGTGTGTGAAATATAATCTTCGAATTCGTAATACGAACCTAATTTATCTATAGTAGGTTGTGGATGTGTTTTTAAGATTTGGTATTCTTCATTTAACAACAAAGAAAACGATTCTCCAGAAACTGAAAAATCTTTAACGGTAATAAAACTTTTATCTTCTAAAAAATTCATTTATTTTATTTTTATGCGAAAGGCTTATTTTAATAGGGTTGACGTCGTTGTTTCACGTGAAACATATTTACTGAACACTAAAAACTGAACACTGAACACTTTATTATCTTCCCATGTATATTAACAACACTGAAATATCACTTGGCGAAACACCGCTAATACGAGATGCTTGCGCAATAGTCCTTGGTCGTATTTTATTTAATTTTTGTTTAGCTTCAATTGAAATGGATTGGATTTTATCAAAATTGAAATTATCTGGAATAATCATGTCTTCTAAACGTGTTAATTTATCGGCATTGTTTTTTTCCTTTTCAATATAACCTGAATACTTCACTTGGATTTCAGCTTGTTCAACTATTTCTTGATCTAAATCATGTTCTTCAATATAAGCCGCTACTTTTTTAAACTTTCTAAAATCTTCCAAATCCAATTGCGGACGAGAAAAAACTTTAAACATTTTATCCGGTTGACTCATTGGAGCAGAACCTTTAGCTTCTAATATCGGATTTGCCTCTTCAGGTTTTAAACTTGTTTCTCTAAAGAAATTAACCATAGCATCGGATTGTGAAAATTTTTGTTGCATACGAATCATACGATCTTCTTTCGCTAAACCAATTTCAAATGATTTTGGTGTTAATCTAAAATCAGCATTATCTTGACGAAGCAATGTTCTATATTCAGCACGCGAAGTAAACATACGATAGGGTTCTTCTGTTCCTTTCGTAATTAAGTCGTCAATTAAAACTCCGATATACGCTTCATCTCTTTTTAGGATAAATGGTTCTCTGTTCTGCACTTTTAAAGCTGCATTTATTCCAGCCATTAAACCTTGAGAGGCAGCTTCTTCGTAACCTGTTGTTCCATTGATTTGCCCCGCAAAATACAAACCTTCCACCAATTTAGTTTCTAAAGTATGTTGCAATTGCGTAGGAGGGAAGTAATCATATTCGATAGCATAACCTGGTCTGAAAAATTTCACGTTTTCAAAACCAGCTACTGAACGTAATGCTTTGAATTGAATATCTTCTGGTAACGAAGTTGAGAATCCGTTGATATAATATTCACAAGTTGTCCAACCTTCTGGTTCTACAAAAAGCTGATGTCTTTCTTTATCTGCAAAACGATTAATCTTATCTTCAATTGATGGACAATATCTCGGACCTAAACTTTTTATTCTTCCGTTGAACATTGGACTTCTGTCAAAACCTTCACGTAAAATATCGTGCACTTCTAATGAAGTATACGACATCCAACAAGAACGTTGTGTTTTCAATGGAGCGGTCAAATTAGAATATGAGAATTTTTCTGGAATTTCATCACCAGGTTGTTCTGTCATTTTAGAAAAATCCAAAGAACGACCATCAACTCTTGGAGGTGTTCCGGTTTTCATTCTTCCTGATTCAAAACCTAGTTTAACTAAATCTTCTGTTATTCCAAAAGAAGCACTTTCTCCTGCTCGACCACCACCAAATTGTTTGTCGCCAATATGAATCAAACCATTTAAAAAAGTCCCATTTGTCAACACAACTGACTTTGCTTTGATTTCCACTCCAAGTGAAGTTTTCACTCCAAGGATCTTTCCATTCTTAGATAAAAGTCCTGCCACCATTTCTTGGTAGAAATCCAAGTTCGTTGTGTTCTCCAGCATTGTTCTCCATTCATCTGAAAAACGCATTCTGTCAGATTGGACTCTTGGTGACCACATCGCAGGGCCTTTTGATTTATTCAACATTTTGAATTGAATAGCTGTCTTATCTGAAACAATTCCAGAGTATCCACCCAAGGCATCAATTTCACGCACGATTTGTCCTTTTGCAATTCCTCCCATAGCAGGGTTGCAGGACATTTGTGCAATGTTTTGAAGATTCATTGTCACCAAAAGCGTAGAGCACCCCATGTTGGCAGCAGCAGCAGCAGCTTCACAACCGGCATGACCCGCACCCACAATAATTACATCATATTGATTTAAAAACATCTTTTATAAATATTATGTTCCACGTGAAACATTTAAAAAATTCCAGTTTATGCGCTTAATGTTCCATATAAAATATTTGCATTTTTTCATCTTCTTTTGAACGCATTAAGGCTTCGTCTTTTGGAGATTTATCTTTGTAACCACAATAGTGTAAAACACCATGAGATAAAACACGCTTTAATTCTTCTTCAAAAGAAACATTAAAATCGCTTGCATTATCTTGAACTCGCTCTATTGAAACAAAAATATCGCCTTGTATTAAATTTCCTACGGTATAATCAAAACTTATAATATCTGTTAATGTGTCATGAGCTAGATACTCAAGATTAATTTTATGTAAATATTCATCATCACAAAAAATATAATTGATTTCTCCTTCTTCAAACCCTTCGGATTCAATAATACGAGAAATCCAAGCTTCATAATGAGCCTCGTTTTCGAGTAAGAAATCTGTTTCGTAATTAAAACTAATCATTGCCTTTAAAATAGTTTTGAACCTTCTGGTTAAAATTGGGTTGCAAAGGTAAGCTTTGTCTGTTTAATATTTCAACACTATTCAGATATTCTTTTAATTCCTTTGAAAGTGGAGTAGTACTGCCGTTATAGTTTTTGTTATTTGTTTTAGATTGACGTTTGGTGTCTTCTCCTTGTTGTTGAATTGCCTTTTCTAATTTTAAAAGTTCGTGTTTTAAATTCAACATCTTTTGCAACGTCTCATTTTTAAAACCTTTATTGATTAATTGCTTTTCAATATCTTTCATTTGGTTTAAAGCATTCTGGCCTTGACCTGTCATACCTTCCTTTTCTAATGCCTTTTGCAAAGCATCACGCAATTGTCGCTGTTCTTTTAAAATTTCTAAAACCTTTCCAGCGTTTCCATCAGAACCATTTTCACCTTCTTGATTTCCTTCACCAGATTGCCCTTTGCCATCTTTGCCTTTTTGTTTGCCTTGACCAGGTTTATCACCTGGTTTGTCTCCCGGCTTGTCGCCAGGTTTATCGCCAGGCTTCATTCCTTCTTTCATTTTATCACCTAAACCTTCTTGTTTTTTAATAATGTCAGGTAATTGCATACCTTTGCCTTGACCTTTGCCTGGTTTAGGTTTTCCTTGACCTTGACCTTGCATTTCCATATTCATATCACTTTGTACATTGCTTAAATAATCAGCTAAACGATTGGCAGAAGTCAAAACATATTGTTGATGCGATGCTCCTTTTTGAATATTGTTATCAGCGATAGTCTCTAAAGTTTTGTCTAGATTATAATGGATTTCACCGACTTCATTAAGAATAGTTTCAGTAATTTTTGGATTACGTAAAGCTACTGCAAACAAACTATCATCTACATGTTTGAATTGTAATTTCAAATCTTGTTGCTTTTTTAACACCTTATTCAATTGCAAAGAACGAACTTGAGAAGCATTAGTAGTTTTAATTAACGATTCTTCATCAAATGAAAAAGCTAATAAATTATCTAAAATTTGACGCAATAATTTAGCATCTTCTTCCATTTGTTCCATACCACTAGCGGCCATAGAAGAAGACATCTTACTGCTCATTTCTTTCATTTTTTTTGCTGCTGCTTTTTGCTTGGGTTTTGCTTTTTGTTGATTTTGTTTTTGTAAATCTTCAGAAGCCTTCTCCATATCTTTCTTAACATCCTGTTGTTCATTCTTATCATTAGGAATGTCCATAGGTGCTTTTAATTCTTTATTTTCTTTATCTAATTCTTGAAGTTCATTCTGAATATCCTCAAATTCCTTATTGATAGCTTCTTGATTTTTCTCCGTATTTTCCTTTGCATCATCAGACAACTTATCTTCTTTAACTGATAACTTATCTAATTTATCCGCAATTTGTTCCGCTTTCTTTTCTACATAAAAACGCTTGGTCAATTCAACTAACTGTTCTAAATTTTGTTGTTGACTTTTTGCGTTTTGTTTTAGCTTATCTGCTTTTTCAAACAATTCATCTTTTTCCAATTTCTTAGAAAGTTCCTCTAATTCTTTTAATAACTTTTCGTTTTTCTCTGCTTGTTTTTCGGCTTCTTCTAAACGACGCACTAATTCTTCTTTGTCTTTGTCTTGCGATTTAGGATTGAACTCTTCCAAATTCTCGGTCAACTTTTTAGTAAATTCTTTCATCATTTCGTCTTGTTGTTTTTGACGATTAATAAAGTCTTCCACTTTCTTTTGATCTTTGAAATCTAAATTAGATTTCTCTTTATTAATCTTTTGCAGTTTGTCTAATTCGGAAATATGCTTCTCTTGATTTTGAAGCGATTTTTCTAAACTATTGATATTTTCATTCTGCTCTTGCAACTGTTTGTCTTCTTTTTGATCATCTGTAAGTTCATAATGAAGAAAAACAGACGATTTAGTGCTTTTATAATTGTTAACTACATCATTATCAAAGACTTCAAAATAATATTCGTAATTTACACCTTCTTCAATCGATAATCCATTAGGAAAAGAATAAATAAATTGATCCACCGCTTGTTTGTTAATAGCTAAATTCGCTTTTCGAACTGCATTTGGATTTTCTTTCGGATAAAAAACAACTTGTAATTTAGATAAGCCATGATCATCGGCAACTTGACCAATCATCATTTTCGATTTTAACTTTAATGAATCCGGAGCAATTTGGAATGAAATGGTTGGATATTGATCTTTAATAGTCGCGATTTGATAAGACAATTTTTCAAATTCGTTAATATTTCTATTTGAAGTAATTACTTCGTAATTCAAATTATCAGTGATTCTTCTTGAAAGCGAAAAGTTGTTTTCTTTATTCGCAAAAACACTCAATAGATTATTCGATTTGAAACTAACTTTATCCGTTGCTAAAGCGTTAATTCTCCAATTCACAACAGTACCTTCTGGAACTACAGCATTTCCAGTTCCTTGAATAATTTCAGATTTCTTACTTAAATAAGAAGGATATTGTAAAACCATTTCAAAGTTGGCAATCGTAGGAACATCCACTACATTAATTTGGTAATCCTTCGAATTTAATCCATTCGCGAAAAGTGAGAAAGTAACATCTTTAGATACTTTTGAAAATGTATATTCAAAAACTCCAAGTTTTGTACTTTGTAGAAAATATTCTTCATCACCAATTTGAATCGCAATATTTTCAGGCATTACTTTTCCTTGTGTTTTTACTTGTAGGACGAAATCAGAATTCTGTTGCGCGGTTAATGATTTATTCAAAACCACAAATTCGAAAGGAGCTGGCGGTGCATATTTGGTTTGAAAATGAACTACACGATCAAAACTATTAGATATTATAGAAGAATTTCCAGTAACAAAAAACAAAATCAATAAAAAAATTGGAAGAATAGCATAAGGCAAAAACTTCTTATTGTTTGCAAAAATTACAGCATTTGAAAAAGGAATCGGTTGTAATGAAGCTGCTTTTTGCTCGATGGAAGCAGCTAATAATTCCGAAGTTTGGTTTTGGTTTGCCAATTGCAAAAAGTTCAACAACTTATCTTGCACTTCTGAAAAGTGATTTCCGATAATTTCTGATGCTTGTTCGTAGTTAATTCCTTGTTGTAATTTAAATAATTTAAACAATGGAAAAGCAATGAATCGAAGCAATAAAAATGATTCAACTCCAACGAATAACCAGAATAAAATTGTTCTTCCAGAAGTAGATAACCATAAAAAGTATTCAATCAGTAAGGTAAAAATGAAATACAACAAGCCCAATCCGATGAAAAGAATAACTCCTCTTATCAGTTCATTAGTATAAAACTTCTTGATAAATGCTTCAAGTTTATCGAAAATAATGCTTTTTGTTTCCAAGACTATTTATATATTGTTTATAACTGATAAAAATACAACATCTTCCTAGAATAGTCAATAGGTTTTTAATGAAACTTAACATTTGGGATTTGTTTCAAGTTTCAAGTTTCAGGTTACAAGTTTTATTTTAAGTTTTCATCATCCAACTTCCATCATCCATCATCCACAAAATCAAAATTCAAATCGTATCTTTGCAAAAAATTTAATGAAATGTCAGTAAGAGTAAGATTTGCACCAAGTCCAACAGGACCTTTGCATATTGGTGGTGTTCGTACCGCTTTATTCAATTATTTATTTGCCAAAAAACATGGTGGTACTTTTTATTTACGCATTGAAGATACCGATCAAACGCGTTTTGTTCCAGGAGCAGAAGCTTATATTTTTGAAGCTTTAGAATGGTTAGGAATTGCGCCAGAAGAAACCGTTGGAAAGAATGAAAAATTCGGACCTTATCGTCAAAGCGAACGTAAAGCGATGTATCAACAATATGCGGATCAATTGATTAATTCAGGTTGGGCATATTATGCTTTTGATACGGCTGAGAGTTTAGATGCGATGCGAAAAGAAGCAGAAGCAAATGGAAAAACGTTTATTTACAATCATTCGGTTAGAGAACAATTGGATAACTCGTTGACAGTTTCACGTGAAAAAGTAGCAGAACGAATTGCAAATGGAGAACATTATGTAATCCGTTTTAAAACACCTGTGAATGAAATTTTAGAATTGAAAGACATTATTCGTGGCGATATTAAGTTTGATACAAATTTATTAGACGATAAAGTATTATTCAAATCAGATGGAATGCCAACCTACCATTTAGCTAATATTGTGGATGACCATTTAATGGAAACTTCGCACGTGATTCGTGGAGAAGAATGGTTGCCATCAATGCCTTTACACGTTTTATTATACAAAGCATTTGGATGGATTGCACCCGAATTTGCGCATTTACCCTTGATTTTAAAACCAATTGGAAACGGAAAATTATCAAAACGTGATGGTGATAAAATGGGATTCCCAGTATTTCCTTTAGAATGGAAAACGGAAGAAGGAACTTCATCAGGTTACAGAGAAAACGGATTTTTCCCAGAAGCTGTAATTAACTTTTTAGCTTTATTAGGTTGGAATGACGGAACCGAACAAGAGATTTTCTCATTGGAAGAATTGGTAGAAAAATTTGATTTAAACCGAATTCACAAAGCGGGAGCGAAGTTTGATCCAGAGAAAAACAAATGGTTCAATCATCAGTATCTAATAGGGAAAAGTGATAAGGAATTAGCCGTAAATTTTTCTGAAAATTTAGAAAAAAGAGGTGTTTCTACGTCAATAGATTTAGAAAGAGTTGTATCCTTAATTAAAGAAAGAGCACATTTTGTGAATGAGTTTTGGGATTTAGCCGATTATTTCTTTGAAGCGCCAACAACTTACGATGAAAAAGCAGCTAAAAACTGGAATGAAGAAACTCCGGGATTAATGCAAAAAGTGATTTCAGAATTGAATAAAATAGAAGATTTTACTTCAGTTAACATTGAAACCTTATTAAAAGAATGGATGACAACCAACGAAATTGGAATGGGGAAAGTAATGCAACCCTTGCGATTGAGTTTAGTAGGTGCACTAAAAGGACCACATTTATTTGATATTATTGAAATAATTGGAAAAGCGGAAACGGTGAAAAGAATAGAAAAAGCAATTGAGATACTATAAGTGTAACTTTTTTAGAAATTAAGCGTATAAGTATCATATAACTAAAACAATAAAAATTATGGAGTTTATCATGTTTCCAATTATCTTCATTGGATTAATTGTCCTTTTTTCTTCTTTCTTTACCGTGAAACAGCAAACTGTTGTAGTAGTAGAGCGCTTTGGAAAATTTCTTAGCCTTAGAAATTCAGGTTTACATTTAAAAATTCCAGTAGTAGATCGAATTGCTGGAAGAGTAAATTTAAGAATTCAACAATTAGATGTAATCATTGAAACTAAAACTAAAGATAACGTATTCGTTAAAATGAAAGTTTCAGTTCAGTTTAAAGTGTTACAAGAAAAAGCATACGAAGCGTTTTATAAATTAGAATATCCACACGACCAAATTACATCGTATGTATTTGACGTAGTGCGAGCTGAAGTTCCAAAATTAAAATTAGATGACGTTTTTGAACGTAAAGATGATATTGCAGTTGCGGTAAAACGTGAGTTAAACGAGGCAATGACGACTTATGGATATGACATCATCAATACATTAATTACAGATATTGATCCAGATATTCAAGTTAAAAATGCGATGAACCGTATTAATGCGGCAGACCGTGAAAAAACAGCTGCAGAATATGAAGCTGAAGCTGGAAGAATTAGAATTGTTGCTAAAGCTAAAGCTGAAGCAGAAAGCAAAAGACTTCAAGGTCAAGGTATTGCTGATCAAAGAAGAGAAATTGCTCGTGGTTTAGTAGAATCGGTTGATGTATTAAACAAAGTGGGAATTAATTCTCAAGAAGCTTCGGCTTTAATTGTGGTAACGCAACATTATGACACATTACAAGCAATTGGTGCAGATGCAAATTCTAATTTAATTTTATTACCAAATTCACCACAAGCAGGAAGTGACATGTTGAATAATATGGTAGCGTCTTTTAGTGCATCAAACCAAGTAGGTGAAATGATGAAAAAAGGAAACATCAAAAAAGTTGCAAAGAAACATCAAAAAGATGAATTTGGAACTGAAGGCGAATCTGAAGAAGTATAAATTGATGCTGAAATAATCCCGAAGTTTCGGGACAACATAACAAAATGAAAACCATCAATTTAAAATTGGTGGTTTTTTTGTGTCTAATTATTAAAAAAGAATCCTGACAGGTTTTTGAAACTTGTCAGGATTAAAAACAAGCGTTTTTTAGCAAAAATTAAAATAAAGCGTTTTTAGACACTTTTAGTAATTGGGATGTAAAAACACTTTACCTAAAAAAGTTTTATTCTTAAAATTCATTTATGAAAGTCGCTTTTTTAAGTTTTTAGTTATTAAAAATGAAATTTCGATAGATTTTACTAATGATAATTTTTAGTGATAATTTTGTGATTTTTTATTAAGATTTCTATATAAAACGAAAACGTGTCAAGTTTTGAAAACCTGACACGTTTAAAAAATAACTTTGGATACTGAAATAAATTAAGCATGACAAAAATTGATACTTTTTATTGTTCTGAAATTTTTGCCCAAGTATCTCGTAATCCAACTGTTTTATTAAAAACTAATTTTTCAGCGGTAGAATCTCTATCGACACAAAAATAGCCTAAACGTTGAAATTGAAAATGATCTAATTCTTTTGAAGTAACTAAACTTGGTTCAACATAACCTGTAATTACTTTTAATGAATTTGGATTGATAAATTCTTTAAAATCAACTTCTTTATCTTTATCTGGACTTTCATTGGTGAATAATCTATCATACACACGAACTTCTGCTTCTTTTGCATGAGGAATAGAAACCCAATGAATGGTTCCTTTTACTTTTCTTTGACTTGCTTCAGTTCCACTTCCAGATTTAGAATCTACATCGTAAGTAACGTGAATTTCTGTAATTTTTCCTTTTTCATCTTTTACAACTGATTCACCTTTAATGATATACGCATTTTTCAAACGTACTTCTGTTCCTAAAGTTAATCGGAAAAATTTCTTATGTGCTTCTTCTTGAAAATCTTCTCTTTCAATATATAATTCTTTAGAAAAAGGCACTTTTCTGTAGGTCATTACTTCTTCTTCCGGATTATTTTCAGCTTCTAACCATTCTTCTTGACCATCTGGATAATTAGTAATTACTAATTTCACTGGATCTAAAACAGCCATTACACGAGGAGCGATTTTGTTCAAATCTTCACGAACACAGAATTCTAAAAGTGAAACATCAATCAAATTATCACGTTTTGCAATTCCAATTGTATTAGCAAAATTTACGATAGAATTTGGTGTATAACCACGTCTTCTCATTCCAGAAATGGTACTCATACGTGGATCATCCCAACCTGTAACATGATTTTCTTCAACTAATTGCAATAATTTACGTTTAGAAACAACCGTATGTGATAAATTTCTACGTGCAAATTCTCTTTGCTTTGGTCGCACCTTCGTAGGGTCATAAATTTGATTCAAAAACCAATCATATAATTCACGGTGTGGTAAAAATTCTAACGTACAAAATGAATGCGAAATTTGCTCTAAATAATCACTTTCACCATGTGCCCAATCGTACATTGGATAAATACACCAATCATTTCCTGTTCTGTGGTGATGTGCGTGCATGATACGGTAAATAATAGGATCACGCATCAACATATTATTAGCACCCATCGAAATTTTAGCACGTAAAACGTGAGTTCCTTTTTCGAATTCACCATTTTTCATGCGTGTAAATAAATCTAAATTCTCTTCGATTGAACGATTTCTGTAAGGAGAATCAGTACCTGGTTGCGTAGGCGTTCCTTTTTGTTGCGCCATTTCTTCCGAAGTTTGGCTGTCTACATACGCTTTATCTTTCTTGATTAATTCCACTGCCCAATCGTATAATTGTTGGAAATAATCAGAAGCATAACATTCTTTATCCCATTGAAAACCAAGCCATTCTACATCGCGCTTAATAGCATCAACGTATTCTTGTTCTTCTTTAGAGGGATTGGTATCGTCGAAACGAAGGTTTACTGGCGCTTTGTAATCGATTCCTAAACCAAAATTTAAACATATTGCACTGGCATGACCCACGTGTAAATACCCATTTGGTTCTGGTGGAAAACGAAAACGTAATTTATCTGTTGACAAACCATTTTTTAAATCTTCTTCAATGATTTGTTCTATAAAATTCAATGATTTTTCTTCTGTTGACATAGTATCAAAAATTTATGCAAAGATAGAAAATGTTTCAGGTTTCAAGTTTAAAAGTTTCAGGTTTTATGTAACTTTGAATAAAGAAAAACAAGTTGAAACTAAAAAACCCTCAAACTTGAAACTAAAATTTTATGGGAACTATTAAATTACAAAATATTCGCACTTTTTCATACCACGGATGTTTAATTGAAGAAGGAAAAATAGGTTCTGACTACCGAGTAGATCTAGAAATAAAAACCGATTTACGTAAATCTTCTCAAACAGATGAGTTAACAGATACGGTTGATTATGTGTTATTGAATAAAATTGTAGTAGAAGAAATGGCGATTCGTGCCAAATTATTAGAACATGTTGCCCAACGCATTATCACTAGATGTTTTGCGGAAATTCCGTCGATTTCTCGAATAAAATTAGCAGTTTCTAAATTAAATCCACCTATTGGAGGCGATGTAGAAGCGGTTACGATAGAAATGGAAGAGTTTAGAAATTAAAAAAAAGAATCGGAATTAACATCCGATTCTTTTTTTAGATGCTGAATCGAGTTCAGCATGAAAATAAGTAATTTTAATCGATTTTATACACTCTATTTTTATACATATTGCTTGATGCTACAATATGCGCTAAAGCATCTTTGGCTAATTCTTCATTTAAAGCAACTGGGATTAATTCGGTGTCACTTTTTACTTTAAATTGTAATGGTTTTGCATTTGGATTTAAGATAACAATATCGTCATCTACTCTAAAGGCATATGTTTCATGGAATAACATAATGGTTCTTCCTTTTGTGCCTTTTGGTAATTTTAATAAATTTCTTCCAACCATTGGAGTTTTAGTAGTTATTCCAGACAAAGCTAAAACTGTTGATGGAATATCCATTTGACTTGCTAAATTATCATAAGTAATTCCTTTCTCAATATTAGGTGCAATGATTAAAGCTGGAATATGAAATTTATTAACTGGAACTAAATTCTTACCATATGTTCTAGTGTTATGATCAGCTATTACTACAAAAATAGTGTTTTTGAAATAGGCTTCTTTTTTAGCCAATTCAAAGAATTTACCAATTGAAAAATCGGCATATTTCATTGCGTTGTGCACTGTGTTTTTTGGTTGTTCATACAATTTAATTCTTCCATCAGGAAACTCAAAAGGCTCATGATTTGAAGTAGAAAACATTAATGAAAAGAATGGTTTTTTACCAAGGCTTTTGTAGTATTCGTTTGCTTTAACTGCTAAATCTTCATCAGAATATCCCCAAGTTCCTTTCATGGCGTATTTTTTACCATCGGCATCAAAATCAGTTTCATCAATTATATTTTTAAAACCATTTCCGTTAAAAAAAGAAGCCATATTATCAAAATTAGCCATTCCTCCATAAATGAAACTAGTATCATAATTATGACGACCAAAAGCGTCTGCTAACGTAAAAAATCCTTGTTGAGAACCACTAAGTTTTACAATACTTTCAGAAGGATTGGGTAAAAATCCAGCAGTTACTTGCTCAATTCCACGCACACTTCTTGTTCCTGTACAATATAAATTAGTAAACAATAATCCTTCTTTTGATAGTTTATCTAATTCAGGAGTTAGTGGCAAACCATTTAAACATCCCACATATTCGGCACCTAAACTTTCTTGTAAAAAAACAACAACATTGTAATTAGGTTGAGAAACATCTGGTTTTTGAAGATGTAAAAAAGGAACTTCTCCTGGAAGAAATTCGGTTACATCCATGTATTTTTTTACACGGCTGTAGGCTTCTAATTCATCCATTTTTCCATATTTTTTCACATCCCCTTCGTTCTTCATAGAATAAGCCGCAAAAGCAACTGTGTAAAACGAATTTAATCCCAATGAGTTTGTCATTTGATCCGAGCAAAAAATAGCATTACTAGCATTTATAGGTCGTTTAGTTGTTAAACTACCTCGAGCACCCCAAAACAAGAAAAATGAAACAACTAAAAATAAAAGCAATTTAGTTTTATAGTTACTTTCTTGAGGATAAAATAATTTTTTACCAAATTTTAAAGCAAAAAATAAAGCACTGTTTAATAAAATAGTAGTTATAATTAATGAAGGTAAATAACTTTTTAAAAGTGTTCCAACCACTTCTTTTGGATAAATTAAATAATCTAAAAACAAACGATTTGGACGTGTATCGTATTGATTAATAAAATCTAATGTTGATAATTCCATTAGTAGGAACAAAAACAAGAAGAAAATAAAGTAAATATTGAAGAATTTTTTAATGTATTGTAACACCGAATCTGGAAGTAAAGAAAGTAACACCGCTGGTATAAAAGCAATGTAACTCATAAGAATTAAATCAAAACGAAGACCAATTAAAAACAATTGTCCATAGTTTGGATTCTCAACAACCCGTTCTTTGAAAATAAAAAACAAGAGAATTCTACTAATGGTGGTTATACACAAACCGATTAAGAAAAAACTAAATATAGGTTTTAAGTAACGTAAATTCTTCATAATTAATCAACTATTTGTTTTGAGCAAAAATAAACTTAAAAACTAAATATTTCTACTTAATAAATGCTTAATATTTTTGGAAAAGAAGAAATAAAATGTAAATTTGCAGTCCGTTCAACAATGGCGTCTTGGCCGAGCGGCTAGGCAGCGGTCTGCAAAACCGTCTACCCCGGTTCGAATCCGGGAGATGCCTCCAAAACCTTCTAAGAAATTAGGAGGTTTTTTTATTTTGTCATTCTGAACTTGTTTCAGAATCTAAAAAAATTAATTAAAGATATATCGAATCCGAGAGATGCCTCTAAAGAAATACTAGAGATAGTAGCTCTTTTTTGTTTAAATTTTTAAGATAAATTACTCACTAACTGCGGTATCTGGTAATAACTTATTTGTAATTATTTCTTTTTCTTTTGGGAAAAAACCTTGTAGTATAAAAAACAATCCAAAAATGGAAATAACCAAACTGATTACTCTTTTAATTTTGTAGATGTTTGCTGGAATTAATTTGTGTTTCAATTGCTTTGCTAATAATATTTTAGCGACATCAAATGCTAAATAAAAAGCTAAAATAGAAGCAAAAAAGATAGAAATACGAGAAGTATTCATTTCCATTTGTGGTCCGTATGTAATGATAATCATCATCCAAAAACCTAAGACTCCAATGTTAATGAAATTCAATAAAAAACCTTTAAAAAACAAAGCGAAATAATTCTTTTTTGGAATGTTATCGTCGTCTTGTTCGTCGTCTTGTTGCTTTTTAAAATTACGTTTTAACATTATAAAAGAAACTAAACCGTAAACCAACATGATAATTCCGCCAATAATAAACAAGGTGGGATTATCTTTTAATTGTTCTAAAAGTTGATTGGTACTTAAATAAGCAATCAAAATAAAGATAATATCTCCAAAAACAATTCCTAAATCAAAAGTAAAAGCCGCTCTAAAACCTTTTGTAATACTAGTTTCTAGTAATACAAAAAAACCAGGACCAATTGAAAAAGCTAACAAAAGTCCCCATGGGATTGCGGTAAGTATGTCTTGTAAATGCAAATTTAAGTGATAAGTAAAGAGTGATAAGTGATAAGTTCACAAGGCTCTTTTGAATTAAAATATAAAATTACTAATTTCTAGAAAAAATAACTAATTACTAGTTACTTTTTACTAATCACTAAACTATTTCGCTTGTTCGATAGTTCCTCCAGCGATTTTCTTTTCGTTGATTTGTTTTGGTTTACCGTAGATTTTTATTTCACCACCTGCTCTTGTTTTAGCATCTACTAAATCCGTTGCATACACGTGGGCCATGCCGCCAGCGTTTACCGTAACTACTGTTTGTTGTGTTTTACAATTTTGACCATCATATTTTCCACCAGAATTGGATAAAATATCTTGATTTTTTACCGTTCCTTTTGTAGTTACAATACTTCCTTGCGAAACACGAACTTGTAATCTATCGGCTTGTAAATTAGTTAGTTTAATTTCGGAACCTTCTTTACAAATGATGTCAAAATTTATCGCTATAATTGCATCTTTTGAAGAAACTCTACTTCCTTCATTTGCTTCTACAGCATCTAATTTTTTATAATAAACGGTTGCTGAAACATCGTCACCACTTAACATTTTTGTTAAAGGCATTCTGATTTTTAATTCGCCATTTTTATTAATTACTTCTACTTCTTTTGAATTAGCACCCGTTAAAACAACTTTATTTTCAGTCGATGCAACTAAGTTGACATCAATTTTATCAAAAGCGGTTACTTTGGTAAAATCACCAACGTTTTTTTCGGTTTGGGCAAATAAAATTGAACTAATTAATAATAAACTATAAACTATTTTCTTCATTTTAATATTTTTAAGTTCTTATAAGAAATTAACTATTCTTTCTTTCTTAAATAATTAAAATCTAATTGTTTTTTCACTAAATCAGCATTTTTTACTTTAACGTAAATTTCGTCTCCTAATTGTAAAATATTTTTAGAAACTTCACCTACTAAAGCATATTGTTTGTCATCAAAAGTGTAATAATCATCTCTAATTTCACGAATTCTAACCATTCCTTCACATTTATTTTCGATAATTTCTACATAAATTCCCCATTCGGTTACACCAGAAATTACACCTAAAAACTCTTCGTCTTTGTGATCTTGCATGTATTTTACTTGCATGTATTTCACAGAATCGCGTTCAGCTTGAGCCGCTAAACCTTCCATTTGTGAAGAATGTACACATTTTTCTTCGTATTCTTCTTCACTTACACTTTTTCCACCATCTATGTAATATTGTAACAAACGGTGTGCCATAACATCCGGATAACGACGAATTGGCGATGTAAAATGACTGTAATAATCAAAAGCTAATCCGTAGTGACCAATATTTTCAGTTGAATACGCAGCCTTACTCATACTTCGAATTGTAAGTGTATCAACCAAATTTTGTTCTTTTTTACCCACAACTTCTGAAAGTAAATTATTCAACGAATTCGAAATATCTTTTTTAGAACGGAAATTGATTGAATATCCAAACTTAGCAATCACGGTTTGAAGATTGATTAATTTATCTTCATTAGGTTCATCGTGAATTCTATAAATGAAGGTTTTCTTTTGTTTTCCAATGAATTCCGCTACTTTTCTATTCGCTAACAACATGAATTCTTCAATCAAATGATTCGCATCTTTACTTTGTTTGAAGTAAACTCCAATTGGTTCAGCATCTTCATTTAAATTGAATTTTACTTCTACTTTATCAAACGAAATCGCGCCAGCTGCCATTCTTTTTCTTCGAAGAATTTTAGCTAATTCATCCATTTTTAAAGTAGCATCAACTATTGGTTTTGGAACAATGTATTCGTTTCCAGTCAATGAAATTTCAGCTGGAATAACATCTGATTTTGTTTCAATGATACTCTGAGCTTCTTCATACGCAAAACGTTGATCAGAATACGTTACGGTTCTTCCAAACCATGCATCTAAAACTTCCGCTTTATTATTTAATTGAAAAACAGCTGAAAACGTATATTTTTCTTCATGTGGACGAAGTGAACAAGCAAAGTTGGATAACACTTCAGGTAGCATTGGAACAACTCTATCTACTAAATAAACCGAAGTAGCTCTTTTATACGCTTCATCATCTAAAATAGTTCCTTCTTGTAAATAATGCGAAACATCGGCAATATGAACTCCTATTTCATAATTTCCATTCTCTAATATTTGAAACGATAACGCATCATCAAAATCTTTAGCATCTTTTGGATCAATTGTAAACGTTAAAACATCACGCATATCGCGACGTTTTTTTATTTCTTCTTCAGTTATTGAAGTATCAATTTTATTTGCATACGCTTCCACTTCAATAGGAAAATCGTATGGTAAACCATATTCTGCTAAAATCGCGTGAATTTCTGTATTGTGTTCTCCTGGTTTTCCTAAAACTTTTATCACAGAACCAAAAGGAGAATCGGCTTTTTTAGGCCAGTCTTCTAGTGTTACTAAAACAACATCACCATGTTCTGCATTACCAATTTTATTTTTTGGGATGAAAATATCGGTATACATTTTAGCATTGGCTGTTGTTACAAAAGCAAAATTTTTTTGAATATCGATAACTCCAACAAATTCTGATTTTTTTCGTTCTAAAATTTCTAAAACTTCTGCTTCTGGTTTGCGTGAACTTCTTCTATTGTAAATATAAGCTTTCACTTTATCACCATCTAACGCATGATTTAAGTTAATAAACGGAACAAAAACATCGTCTTCTAATTCGTCACAAACAAAATAGCCTGTTTTACGAGAAGTCATATCTATAATTCCTTCGTAATATTCTGCTTTGGAAATAATTTGATATTTTCCAATTTCAGTTTCGTGAATTTTATCTTGTGCTTTAAGTATTTTTAAATCTCTAATTATTTCGTTGCGGCTTTTCGTATCTGAAAGTTCTAAAACAGCAGCTATTTGTTTGTAATTAAAAGATTTAGAAGGTTCTCTTGAAAGTATTTTAAATATTTGTGCAGTAAAATCTTTTGGTTTATTTCCTAATTTTTTTGGTTTCTTACTCATTGTATCATTTCTAATTATTGTTTAAAGTTACGAAGAAGAAATTAGAAATCAGAATTGAAAAATCAGAATTAACCAAATTATAACAAAATTGATAAAATGGAAGTTTTCAACATTTATTAAAAACAACAAAAATATTTTTAATTAAATTTAAATTTACGATGGTTATTATAGCGTGTTAATATGTGGAATAAGTTTTTTTACAGAAGTCATTTTTAAAAGTTATTGTTACTTATACAATGTAATTAACAATTATAAAAATTAGTAAAGAACTGAAAATAAGACCTTCTAAATTCTTTCTTTTGGAGTTATCAACAGTTGTTGAAAATAGATTTTATAATCGTTTTGTAAATAACTTAATTGTTGATTTTTGTTGAAAACCGATTTTTTTCTATTGATAACTTTTCTAAAAATTCACGAAACTAAATTAGGATTTTTAATTTCAATTTTGGATTACTAATTTTTTTATTACAACCTAAAAAAACTTCTAAATTTCTATCCAAAGTTGTTAACAATTAATGTTAAATTAAGGTTAACTGATTATCAACGATTTACATAAAGAAATTAACAATGTGTAATTTTTAGTTTACTTTATTATATAATTCATTGATTTTAAAGGATTTGGTTAAAAAAATATCAAAATACAAATCATATTATTATTACTCCTATATCTTTAGTATTTTTGCATAGATAAAACACAATATTATGAAAATTTCAATTGGAAACGACCATGCAGGTCCAGATTATAAAAAAGCAATTGTTCAATATCTAGAAGAAAAAGGACATACCGTATATAATCATGGAACAGATACTTTTGATAGTGTTGATTATCCAGATTTTGGTCATCCAGTAGCGTATGATGTTGAAAGTAAAAAAGCTGATTTAGGAATTGTAATTTGTGGTTCAGGAAACGGAATAGCTATGACAGTGAATAAACATCAAGATATTCGTGCGGCTTTATGTTGGACAAAAGAAATTGCTGCTTTAGCACGTCAACATAACGATGCTAATATTATTAGTATTCCAGCTCGTTACACTTCTATTCAACAAGCAATTGAAATGGTTGATACCTTTTTAACAACTTCTTTTGAAGGCGGAAGACACGGTAATCGCGTGAAAAAAATCGCTTGTAAATAATCAAATAATTAAAATCAATTCAAATGGAAGTCGTAAAATTAGATTTGAATTGTATTCAAAAAAGTTATAAAAAAAGACCTTGTGATTCTCATAAAGGAACACAAGGTCATGCTTTGTTAATAGCAGGAAGCACAAACAAATTGGGTGCTGCTATTATTGCTTCCAAAGCTTGTTTGCGTTCGGGTGTTGGATTGTTAACTGTAGCTTTTTCTCCTGAAAACAAAAATGTACTTTTCAATTCCATTCCCGAAGCCATGTATGAAAATACATGTGTGATGAATGATTTATCTCCTTATCAAGCTATTGGAATTGGTCCCGGAATTGGCGTAGATGAAATCAGTATGCAATACATTTACGAATTATATAAAAATAAACTTCCTGTTGTTTTTGATGCCGATGCTTTGAATTTAATTGCGAAGTATAAAATCGATTGGAAGCACTTTAATTTTCTATTCATTTTAACACCACATCCAAAAGAATTTGATCGATTATTTGGTGAACATGATTCTGAATCCGAAAGAAGAATTACAGCGATTGAAAAAGCTAAGGAATTAAATTGCGTCATTGTCTTAAAAGGACATAAAACTTTTATTACTGACGGAATTCACACTTTTGAAAACACTACAGGAAATTCAGGTTTAGCAAAAGGTGGTTCTGGAGATGCGTTAACCGGAATGATTACTTCGTTTTTAGCGCAAGGTTACACTACTTTAGAAGCTTCAAAATTAGGTGTTTATCTTCACGGATTTGCTGCTGATATTACACTTCAAACACAAAGCGAAGAAAGCATGTTAATAACCGATGTTATTGAAAATATTGGATTCGCTTTTAAACGTTTGAATTCCGAAATACAATAAAACAATCTGAAGTATCACAATAGTATAAAAAGCGATTATAAAAGAAAATTTATTGGTTTTGTGTTTGAAAAGATACATGCTTAAAATCCCTCCAATAGTTCCACCAACACCAGTTAACAAAAGCAAATTAAATTCCGAAACGCGTCTTTTATTGTTTTTAGCTTGCCATTTATCGTAGCCATAAGTTAAGAAACAGAGGCTATTAATCACAATTAAATAAATAAATAGTACTTCCAAAAGCTAATAATTTTGTCCAAAGATAGTATTTTAGCAGTTCAATTTTATTTACAATGACCAACATTCAATTCATTCAAAACCAAACCAACATTGCTCCAAAAAGCATTGAAGCTACTATAAAACTACTTTCGGAAGATTGTACGATTCCTTTTATTTCGCGTTATCGAAAAGATCAAACAGGCAATTTAGATGAGGTACAAATTGAAGCCATTTCGAAATTAAACAAGCAATTTGACGAAATCATCAAACGAAAAGAGAGTATTCTAAAATCGATAGAAGAGCAAAAGGCGCTTTCACCTGAATTGAAATCAAAAATTGAAAATAGTTTCGATTTACAGGAATTGGAAGATTTTTATTTGCCCTACAAAAAGAAGAAAAAAACCAAAGCCGATGTGGCTCGCGAAAACGGACTAGAGCCATTAGCAAAAATTATCATGAGTCAAAAAAATGATGATATTGAGTTTTTAGCCTCGAAATATTTGAATGCAAACGTTAAAAACGAAGACGAAGCCCTACAAG
Organism: Flavobacteriia bacterium; assembly: GCA_004293165.1. Classification (GTDB taxonomy): domain Bacteria; phylum Bacteroidota; class Bacteroidia; order Flavobacteriales; family Flavobacteriaceae; genus Flavobacterium. Next base: position 417,959 of record RDYL01000002.1, read on the forward strand.
GTGCTCGCGATATCATTGGCGAATGGATTAACGAAAACATCTTTATTCGTAAAAATTTACGTCGCTTGTTCCAACGAAAAGCAGAAATCACAACCAAAGTTGTTAAAACTAAAAAAGACGATGAAGCGGCTCAAAAATTCAATCAGTATTTTGATTGGAACGAACCTATTTCAAAAGCGCCATCGCATCGCTTATTAGCCATGTTGCGTGCCGAAGCAGAAGGTTTTGTGAAGTTAAATGTCGCTGTTGAAAAAGAAGAAGCTCTAGATTTTATCGAAGAAAATGTCATCAAAAATAAAAATTCTGAGGCAACAGAACATTTAGAATTAGCTATTAAAGACAGTTACAAACGTTTGTTAGAACCAGCTATTTCAAACGAAACGTTACAAGAAGCAAAGGCTAAAGCAGATATCAAAGCAATTGATGTGTTTTCGGAAAATTTACGACAATTGTTATTAGCACCACCATTAGGAGAAAAACGAATTTTAGCCATCGACCCAGGATATAGAACAGGTTGTAAAGTGGTTTGCTTGGATGAAAAAGGCGATTTATTAAACAACGAAACCATTTATCCACACGCACCACAAAACGACACTGCCATGGCGATGAAGAAAATTCGTTCAATGGTGAATGCGTACAATATTGAAGCAATTTCTATCGGAAACGGAACTGCTTCTCGTGAAACGGAATTTTTCATTAAAAAAATCGCTTTTGATAAACCCGTTCAAGTTTTTGTAGTTTCCGAAGCGGGTGCATCGGTGTATTCTGCGAGTAAAATTGCGCGTGAAGAATTCTCAAATTATGATGTTACCGTTCGTGGTTCGGTTTCGATTGGAAGACGACTTTCTGATCCATTGGCCGAATTGGTTAAAATCGATCCAAAATCTATTGGTGTTGGACAATATCAACACGATGTAGATCAAACTAAATTGCAATCTGCATTAGACAGCACCGTTATGAGTTGTGTAAATTCAGTCGGAATTAACATCAACACCGCAAGTAAATCTTTGTTGAGTTATGTTTCTGGAATTGGTGAAAAAATGGCTGAAAATATTGTAGCCTATCGTTCAGAAAATGGCCCTTTTGAAGATAGAAAACAACTGAAAAAAGTACCACGTTTAGGTGAAAAAGCATATCAACAAGCCGCCGCTTTCATTAGAATTCGCGATGGAAAAAATCCATTGGATAATTCGGCAGTGCATCCGGAAGCGTATCCTATTGTGGAAAAAATGGCAAAAGATTTGGGTATCAAAATCACTGAATTAATTGCTAACAAAGAAAAAATCGCGCAGATAAAACCAGAAAATTACATCACGGCAGAAATTGGGATTTTAACATTGAAAGACATTTTAAAAGAGCTAGAAAAACCAGGTTTAGACCCAAGAAAAGCAGCAAAAATTTTCGAATTTGACCCGAATGTAAAAACCATAAAAGATTTACGAACAGGCATGATTTTACCCGGAATTGTAAATAATATTACCGCTTTTGGTTGTTTTGTGGATGTAGGAATCAAAGAAAGTGGTTTGGTTCACATTTCGCAATTAAAAGAAGGCTATGTTTCCGATGTAAATGAAGTAGTAAAAATGCACCAACACGTTCAAGTAAAAGTAGTTGAGGTAGACGAAGCTAGAAAACGCATTCAGTTGACGATGATTTTGTAAACAAAAAAATCCCAAACTTTTTAACTCTGAACTTGTTTCAGAATTTAAAGTTTGGGATTTAAATATTGAAAAGAAAAACTATTCTTTTTCTTTAGTTTCTTCTTCTTTTTTAGAATTTGCTGGTTGTTCGTCTTTGGCAGCGTTTTTAAATTCTTTAATACCTGTACCAATTCCTTTCATTAATTCTGGAATTTTTTTTCCACCAAAAAGTAATAAAACTATTACCGCAATCAAGATAATTTGTGGAACTCCAACTACTCCTAAAAATATAGTTAATGCATTCATGATTTTAATATTTTAAAGCACAAAGATATAAAGAATTTAACAAATCATTATTTTTTAACGATATATTATACTATTCCAATTTACAAACCCGTTGTATTTAGTATATTTGTGATATAAATTGGTTCAAAAAATGGCTAACAAAAAGCTAAAAAGACAGTTACTTCTTAAAAAGTTATACAACAAAAGAAGACTAGTTATTCTTAACGAAGATACTTTTGAAGAGACCTTTTCATTAAAATTAAATTTAATGAATGTTTTTGTTGTGGGAACTATCGGCGCTATTTTAATCATTTTCGTTACTACTTATATCATCGCCTTTACGCCTCTGCGCGAATATATTCCAGGGTATGCTTCAACAAAATTAAAACAAGACGCATTGGAAATGGCAATTAAATCGGATTCTCTTGAAAAATCGGTGAAAATAAACAATGCATATATTGCTTCTATTAAAAAAGTATTAACAGGTGATTTAGAATACGCAAAACTGAACAAAGACTCCATCAAAGCATTAGATGTTTCCGATATAGATATTTCAGGACTTTCACCAACCGAAAAAGAGCAAGAATTAAGAGAACAAGTAATAAAAGAAGACAAATACAATGTATTTGAATCGTCTAAACCTAAAGTTAGTTTTGTATTGTTTCCTCCAGCTCAAGGTGCTATTTTACAAAAATACAATGTAGCTAATAAACATTTAGCGGTTAAAATTGCGTTGACCAATAATACACCCATAAAATCTGTTGGAGCAGGAACTATTATTTTTTCCGATTGGACTCCGAGTTCCGGTTATGTGGTCATTATTCGCCATAAAGATGATATTTTATCGGTATATAAAAATGCGGCTTCGGTAACAAAATCTCAAGGAAACATTGTTAGATCGGGTGAAGTTATTGCTCTTGCAGGAAATGCCAATGCTGTCCAAAATTCGGGCGCAACACTTCATTTTGAATTATGGAAAGATGGTTTTCCTATTGACCCAACTCAATTTATCAATTTCAATTAAACATGTCAGTAAAAGCCTTTGCGGCAAAATTATTTGCTAAAAAAATTCACGCTAAAACTCAAAAATGGGCCAATAATCCTGTTGAAACCCAACAAAAAGTTTTTGAAGCTTTAATCAAAGAAGCCGCACAAACGCAATTTGGAAAAGACCATAATTTTTCAGCTATAAAAACGTTTTCAGATTTTGCGCAAAAAGTGCCAATCCGCGATTACGAAGGCTTGAAACACTATGTGGATAAAGTAGTAAAAGGCGAAGAAAATGTACTTTGGAAAGGAAAACCACTTTATTTTGCTAAAACTTCTGGAACCACTTCTGGTGCAAAATATATTCCGCTAACAAAAGAATCCATGCCCTTTCATATTCAAGCGGCTCGAAATGCCATTTTGAGTTACATTCACGAAACTGGAAAAGCTGAGTTTGTAAAAGGTAAAATGATTTTCTTGCAAGGAAGTCCGCTTTTAGAAGAAAAAAATGGCATCAAGCTGGGAAGATTATCAGGAATTGTAGCGCATTTTGTTCCGAAATATTTACAAAAAAACCGAATGCCAAGTTGGGAAACCAATTGCATTGAAGACTGGGAAACTAAAGTCAATGCCATTGTGGAAGAAACCATTAATGAAGATATGGCGGTGATTTCAGGCATTCCATCTTGGGTGCAAATGTACTTTGAGAAACTAGCAGCAAAAGCAAACAAGCCTGTTGGTGAAATCTTCAAAAACTTCAATTTGTTTATTTATGGCGGTGTAAATTACGAACCTTATCGAGCGAAATTTGAAAATTTAATCGGAAGAAAAGTCGATTCTATTGAGTTATTTCCTGCTTCGGAAGGTTTTTTTGCCTATCAAGATTCTCAATCAGAAAAAGGAATGTTATTGCTATTGAATTCTGGAATTTTCTACGAATTCATAAAGGCAGATGAATTTTTTACCGAAAATCCAAAACGCCACACGATTGGTGAAGTAGAGTTAGGAGTCAATTACGTTTTAATTATTTCTACGAATGCCGGACTTTGGGGATATAATATTGGCGATACGGTTCAGTTTACGAGTTTAAAACCGTATCGTGTGATTGTTTCAGGTAGAATTAAGCATTATATATCCGCTTTTGGCGAGCATGTTATAGGAAAAGAAGTAGAATCTGCTTTACAAGAAGCAATGGAAGGAACTGATGTTCGTGTAAATGAATTTACCGTAGCACCACAAATTACGCCAACCGAAGGTTTACCTTATCACGAATGGTTTATTGAATTTGATTCCGAAGAATCGGAACAACCCAATAATTTAGAAGATTTTGCGTTAAAAATAGATAACGCCATGCGTAAACAAAATGTATATTATGATGATTTGATTGTTGGTAACGTGTTACGAACATTGGTCATCACAAAAGTTCCAAAAAACGGTTTTCAAGAGTATATGAAATCCATTGGCAAATTAGGCGGACAAAATAAGTTACCGAGACTTTCAAATGATAGAAAGATTGCTCAATTTTTTGAGATAAAAAAATAAGGATGAAACAAAATAGAGTGATTTGGATTTTTTTGATTGTTACACAATTTGCGTTTTCACAAATTCGTGGCGTAGTCAAAGACAGCATTTCAGGCGAACCTATTCCGTATGTAAACATTTGGGTGGAGAATGAAACTATTGGTACTACTTCGGAAACTAATGGTAGTTTTTCATTGGATATAAAAGAAGAGAAACTATTGGTGTTTTCGGCATTGGGTTATGAAATTAAAAAAGCAACTTCAAAAACAGATTTAATTTTATTAAAACCTAAAGTTTTTGAGCTGAATGAAGTGGTGGTTACATTTCCTAAAAAAACGAAAGAATTAGAAATTGGAGAGGCTCACAAAGTTCACATAAGTCAATTATCAGGAAATAAACCATGGATTTATGCTAAATTATTTAATTATGATGAAAAATACATGGAAACACCATTTATTAAGAAAATTGTTTTCTACTCTAATAGTGATATCAAAGGAGCTAAAATTAAATTAAGAATTTTTGGCATTAATGATTCAATTCCTTCAGAAGATTTGATAAATGAAGATATCATTGTTACTGTAAAAGAAGGAATGAAAAAAAACACAATAGATGTTTCTAGTTATAATATTGAATTTCCTAAAAAAGGAATTGTAATAGGTTTAGAATGGTTAATTATTGAAGAAAATAAATACTTCTTTACATATAAAGACCCAAAAACAAAACAAAAAGTAAGTTTAGAAAACTATGCCCCATCTTTAGTAATCAATCATTCACCTGATGAAATTTCATTTACTTATTCAAAAGGGAGATGGTATAAACATAAAAGACATTCTTCTAATTACAAAAAAGAATGGAATAATAAAGTTGATACACCAGCCATAAATCTAATTTTAACCAACTAATGCAAAAATTCCTTTTTATTTTCATCCTCTCATTTTCCCTTTCCGCCCAAATCCGCGGTGTAGTCAAAGACAGCATTTCCGGCGAACCGATTCCTTTTGTGAATATTTGGGTGGAGAACGAAACGGTTGGAACTACTTCTGAAGCAGACGGAACTTTTTTCTTAGAAGCGTCAAAAGAAAAAAACATTGTGATTTCGGTTTTAGGTTATGAACGAAAAACGCTAAAAGGAACAGCTATTTCAATAGTTCAATTAAAACCAATGACTTACGATTTAGCGGAAGTGGTAATATTAAATAAGAAACAATCCAAAATAATAGAAATTGGCGATATTAAAAATGCGATTTTTCAATCCTTTGATAACGGACCAAAAATTGAAGCCAAATTTTTCCCCTATCAAGCTTCTTACAGTAAAACCAAGTTTATAAAAGAAGTCACTGTTTTTACCGACAGCCGTATTGATGACGCAACCATAAAACTTCATTTTTATAGCGTAGATGAGAATGGTTCTCCAGGTAAAGAATTATTAACAAAAGACTATATAGTAACATTAAAAAAAGGTATAATTAAACATCGATTTGTTATTTCGCAATTTGATTTGATATTTCCAGAAAAAGGAATGTTTGTTGCCTATGAAAAATTGTTAATTGAAAGCAATAAAACAGGCTCAAAATACCAACCCTACGTATTGTATAATTATGTTGAACGCGATTTCTTTTATACTTATGCCTATGGAAAATGGACAAAATTAAATGCAGAAACACAAGGAAAATTACAATTAAACGAGCCCGCAATCAACCTAGTTTTATCCAACTAAAAATAAAAGTAGTACATTTGCAGGTTAGATAAACATATATAATGAAAGACATTAAAAACATTTCGCGTTCTAGAGCGCAAGAGTCCTCAGCAGCTATTGAGCGACTGTACATTACCATGAGACACTTATTCAACAGAGGTTTTTATAAACCAATGGGTGTTTCGGGAGAAACTTTAAGAGAAGCTTTATTAGCGCTTCGACCAGAAATTTACGGAAGTATTGCCGAAGAAAAAGTAGAATTAAACGGATTATTATACGTAATTGAACGTTTACCAATTGGAATTGAAGAGTGTCGTTATATTAATTTAACTTCAGATGAAGGGTATTCAAATTCGCACTTTAAAGCGATTGTTCCACCAAAAAGAAGAAGAAATTGTTACCGAATTGATGACGAACAAATGAATGTGGAAATCACACGTGGTCGTTCAGATATTTATGATATTTTAACGCATTTAACGTTTATTTTCATCGAATCACATAAAATTAAAGATAGAGTTTTAATTGATGATGAAGGAGCTGTTTCAAGAGATTGGCAAAAACTAGAAATTGCAGTAAAGCAAACCAAAAAATTACCTTTAATTGAAAGAGAAAAGGCAATTTCACACGCAGCCAATGTATTAGGAAGAACGTTTGCTGAAGTACAAGCTATTTATGATGATTTTGCTACTATCGAAGCACCAGACCGATTTTTACATGTAGTTTATTGGTTAGGAAAATTAGCTATTGAAGAAGTAGTAGACAACAATAAAAGAACCATAACATTTAGTCCTATTTTAAGAGAACGATTAGGACACCATATTTATGGAGATATTTGGGCAACCACTATTAAAGAAGTTTTACAAAAAAACAATTTATTAGAACATCCTATACATATTATAAGTGCTAACATGCACAGTGTTATGAACTCTCTTTTTGCTGAACCAGTTTTAGGAAAAAAATACAAAAATACTCCTGAATTTCAGATATTTGAAGATTTAAGTAGCTCATCCAATAAAGAGTTGCGCAAGAAAGTGGAAGAATTTGCGTTTCAACAAGGAATGATTAGTTTACCCGATACATCTGGAACTAATATAGATGTTCAAATTTTTGACACCGCAAAAATTGATTTATCAAAAACCATTTTTGCTTCGTCTAAACTTGCCAAAGAAAAACCAGTACTTATAGTAATGGATTATGCTTTTGGCGAGCAAGCTTTTGAAACTATAGATGAGTTGTTGAAACCTTTTAAAGAAGAAAAAAACAATAAAATATTCTTAAATGTAGAGTCGGTTTCAATAATGGGTAAAGCGGGGATTTTAGAAGGTGGTAAAGGAGATATTATGATTCCTACAGCACACATAAACGAAGGAACAGCAGACAATTATCCTTTTGAAAATGAATTAACAAAAGCAATGTTTGAAGGAAATAATATTCCCGTTTTTGAAGGACCTATGATTACCGTTTTAGGAACATCACTTCAAAATAGAGATTTATTAAAATTTTTCCACGAATCTACATGGCAAGCCATTGGTTTAGAAATGGAGGGGGCTTATTATCAAAAAGCTATACAATCTGCCTCAAAAATTAGAAAAAGCATTAATCCAAATGTAAAGGTTCGATACGCATATTATGCTTCAGATAATCCTTTAGAAACAGGAAGTACATTAGCTTCAGGTGGATTAGGTACAACAGGGGTTAAACCTACATACTTAATTACCATTAAAATATTAGAACAAATTTTTAACATAAAATAAGAATTGATGAGTACAAATTCTCAAGATCAAGAAATCGACTTAGGACAAATAGGTAAAGGAATTAAGAATTTTTTTAATGGAATTGTTAATTCGGTATTTGATTTTATATTTTTTTTAAAAAAGAAAAAGATAATAATAGGAATTCTATTTATTATTGGGATTCTTTTGGGTTATTTATTAGATCAGAAAAACAGCTATACTCAAAAAATTATTTTAATTCCTAATTTTGGAAGTAATGAATATTTATACGATAAAATAAGTTTGTTAGAATCAAAATTAAAAGAAGGAGATGTTGTTTTTTTTAAATCAATAGGTATTAATGATATCAATGAAATTGGAAAAATTGAAATTAAACCAATTAATGGAATTTATAGCTTTATTAATTCTAAGGAAAACACATTAAATTTTGAGTTCATTAGATTAATGGCTGAAGACGGAAATTTAGAAAAAATAATTAAAGATGATTTAACTAGTAAAAATTATTATCAACACGAATTAGTAATAAATACATCAAAATCCTTTAAAAGAAGCGAACTTATTGATCCAATATTAAAATTTCTACAAGATTCTGACCATTTTGATAAGTTAAAAACAATACATCAAAACAATATTAATAAAAAAATTGCGCTAAATAATCAATTAATTCAACAAATTGATGAGTTGATTTCTTCTTATTCCCAAAACAAACCAACAGGAAGTGTAACAATTTCTGAAAACAGTGGATTAAATGATATTATTAACAAAAAAGATGAATTGATAAAAGATAATCAATATAAAATTTTACATACTATAGAGTATGATAAAATTGTGAAAGATCAAAGTATTGTTTCCAATAAGATAAATACTTCAGGCTTGAAAAATAAAATGAAATTTCTGTTACCATTTATTTTTGTTATTATTTATTTGATTTTATATGGTTTTATGTCACTTTATAAAAAACAATTAACTAGAGTTCGTTAATGAAAAACATATTAGTTACTGGAGGTGCAGGATTTATAGGCGCTAATTTTGTTCCTTACTTTATAGAAAACAATTTAGATTATCATTTGGTAAATTTGGATTTACTGACTTATGCAGGAAATTTAGAAAATGTTTCTGAAGTAGAAAATCATCCGAGATATACTTTTGTTCAAGGTGATATTTGCGATAGAAATTTTATTGAAGAATTATTTCAAAAATATCAATTTCACGATGTAATTCATTTTGCAGCAGAAAGCCATGTTGATAACTCCATTTCTGGTCCGGAAGCATTCATTAAAACCAATGTTTTAGGAACATTTAATTTGTTAGATACAGCAAGAAAACTTTGGATGTCGGCTCCTAATCAATACAATGCTGTATTTGAAAATTCCCGTTTTCACCACGTTTCTACCGATGAGGTTTATGGAACGTTAGGTGAAACCGGTTTGTTTGAAGAAACCACTCCTTATGCGCCAAATAGTCCATATTCTGCATCAAAAGCAGGTTCCGATATGATTGTGAGAAGTTATTTCCACACCTACGGAATGAATGTAGTTACGACAAATTGTTCTAACAATTATGGGCCTAAGCAGCATAATGAAAAGTTAATCCCAACCATTATTCGTAAAGCAATTTCTGGAGAAAATATTCCAATCTATGGCGATGGAAAAAATGTACGCGATTGGTTATATGTTTTAGATCATTGCAAAGGAATTGAATTAGCTTTCAAAACAGGAAAAGCAGGAAAAACCTACAATATTGGCGGAAGAAACGAACGCAATAATTTATATATTGTTGACACTGTTTGTTCTATTTTGAATGAACTACAACCTAAATCAAACGGAAAATATCAAGATCAAATAACATTTGTAAAAGATAGACCAGGTCATGATTTACGTTATGCAATTGACGCCACCAAAATTGAAACAGAATTAGGCTGGAAAGCCGATGAAAATTTTGAGTCGGGAATCAAGAAAACAATAGAATGGTACTTAAACAAATTTAAAGGATAGAATTTAGGTTGATTTTCAACTTCTAACTTCTAACTTCTAACTTCTAACTTCTAACTTTGAAAAATGAAAGGAATTATATTAGCAGGAGGTTCTGGCACACGTTTACACCCGTTAACATTAGCAGTAAGTAAACAGTTAATGCCAATTTATGATAAACCAATGATTTACTATCCATTATCAACATTGATGTGGGCAGGAATCAACGAGATTTTAATTATTTCAACACCGCATGATTTACCCTTATTCCAAAAACTTTTAGGAGATGGAAAAACTTTAGGTTGTAAATTTGAATATGCGGTACAAGAAGATCCAAACGGATTAGCAGAAGCATTTATTATTGGAAAAGATTTTATTGGACAAGATAAAGTAGCGCTAGTTTTAGGAGATAATATTTTTTATGGGACGGGCTTAGCTGAGTTACTTCAGGCTAACAATAATCCAGAAGGAGGAATTATTTATGCTTATCACGTTCACGACCCAGAGCGTTATGGCGTGGTTGATTTTGATGCCGAAGGAAATGTACTTTCTATAGAAGAAAAACCATTAGAACCTAAATCAAATTATGCCGTTCCTGGTATTTATTTTTATGACAATTCTATTGTAGAAATAGCAGCTAATATTAAACCAAGTCCTCGTGGCGAATTAGAAATTACAGACGTAAATAAAGAATATTTAAAGCAAGGAAAATTAAAAGTAAGCATATTAGATAGAGGAACCGCTTGGTTAGATACGGGTACATTTCAATCATTAATGCAAGCTGGACAATTTGTGCAAGTTATTGAAGAACGCCAAGGATTAAAAATTGGAGCTATTGAAGAAGCAGCATATAAAATGGGATTTATCAATGCTTTACAATTGCAAAAATTAGCAGAACCGCTTTTAAAAAGTGGCTATGGTACACATTTAATGAGTTTGATTAAAGAATAACCATGAATTTTATTACAACAAAATTAAAAGGATGTTTTATCCTAGAACCCAAAGTAATTATTGATGAACGTGGCTATTTTATGGAAAGTTTTAACCAAAAAACTTTTCAAGAAGGAGTGGGTCAAGAAGTTTGCTTTGTACAAGATAATCAATCGTTTTCAACTAAAGGTGTTTTACGTGGTTTACACTATCAATGTGGTGAACATGCTCAAGCAAAATTAGTTCGTGTTTTACAGGGAGAAGTACTAGATGTTGCGGTAGATATACGCCCAGAATCAGAAACATATGGTCAATATGAAGCCATTTTATTATCGGCAGAAAATCAAAAACAATTTTTTGTACCTAGAGGTTTTGCCCATGGATTTTTAGTGTTATCTGAAACAGCTACTTTCTTTTATAAATGTGATAATTTTTATAATAAAGAATCTGAAGGAGGCCTAATGTATAACGATAATACCGTTAATATCGATTGGAATTTTCCTGTTCAAGATTTAATTATTTCTGATAAAGATAAAGTATTACCTAATTTACAAAATGCTAAAAAAGTATGGTAGTACTTGTAACAGGAGCAAATGGGCAGTTAGGACAAGCTATTCAATCTATTTCTGGAAAATATCCTGAAATAGATTTTGTGTTTTGTTCTTCTTCTGAATTAGACATTACTAATTTAGAAAATTGTCAAGCTGTTTTTTCAACCTATCAACCACATTTTTGTATCAATGCAGCTGCTTACACAGCGGTTGACAAAGCAGAAAGCGAACCAGCAAAAGCTTTTAACATCAACGCAAACGGAGCAGAAAACTTAGCAATTACATCAAAACAACACAATACGATACTAATTCATATTTCTACTGATTTTGTTTTTGATGCTTATTTCTCAGAAGGAGTTGCCTATTATGACCGAGAATTTAGATTACCATTAAAAAGTAATATAGGACTTAGTGAAACCGATATCCCTTTTCCAAGTGGGGTTTATGGTTTAACAAAATTACAAGGTGAACAAGCAATTCAGGCAATTTGGGAAAAACATTTTATTATTAGAACTTCTTGGGTATATTCTCAATTTGGCAATAATTTTATGAAAACCATGCTACGATTGGCCTCTGAAAGAGATAGTCTTTCTGTTGTTGCAGACCAAATAGGAACACCAACAAATGCGGTTGATTTAGCGGAGGTTTTGTTAAAAATCATCCAGTCACCCATTAACCAACACCCTTCATCTTTTGGAATTTATAACTTCAGCAATGAAGGACAATGTTCATGGTACGATTTTGCAAAAGAAATATTTTCGCAAAGTAATATTACTATTGATTTAAAATCAATTCCAACAACCGCCTATCCAACACCTGCAAAACGACCTGCTTATAGTGTGTTAGATAAATCGAAATTAAAAGAAACATTTAATATTGAAATTAAAGATTGGCAAACTAGTTTAAATTCATGTTTAAATCAATTATAGGGTTATGAAGAAAGAAATCATTATTTTTTGTTTTTCATTCTTTATTTCTTTTTCTCAGGAAAAAGCAGCTACCTATTTAGATGTTCAACTTTTTAGAGGAAATGTTTATAAACATACAGATGATATTGGACATTTAATAACAGGCCATCCAGATGGATTTATGCTAAGTTATAATTGGAAAACATTTGGAAAAAAAGAATGGCAGCAAGTTTATAATTATCCCGAATACGGAATTTCATATCATTATTTAGATTTCAAAAATCGCTACTTAGGAGTTAATCAAGCCATTGGTGTACATTACAATTTTTATTTTTTTAATCGCCAATTGATGCTTCGAATTTCCCAAGGAATCGGGATGACATCAAATCCTTACGATAAGGAAAACAATAACAAAAACAATGCTTTTGGCACTAAAATAATGGATAATAACTATTTTTTATTGCAATATAAAAAGGAAAATATTTTTGATAAAATTGGATTTCAAGCAGGTTTTATGTTAACACATTTTTCTAATGGTAGGTTTAAAGCGCCGAATAGCGGTATAAACACCTTTGCCTTTAATGTGGGTTTAAACTATAATTTTGCAGAAAAACAAGAATTTATTAAAGATTCTTTACCATCTAAAGAAACATACAAAGAAAAAATAAAATATAATATTGCTTTTAGAACGGGTATTTCAGAAGGACCAGTTCCGCATTTAGGACAACGACAGTTTTACCATATTGGTTTATATGCCGATAAAAGAATTGGCAGAAAAAGCGCCTTACAGCTTGGAACGGATGTTTTTTTCTCACGCTATTTGCAAGATTATATTAAATTTGTTTCAGTGGCTTTTGAACCTACACACGATTCTTATACTAAAGCGGATACTGATTATAAAAGAGTTGGATTATTTATAGGACACGAATTATTCATTAATAAATTTTCAATAGAAACTCAATTAGGTTATTATGTGTACAAACCATTTAATTACGAAACAGACATATATCAAAGAGTTGGAGTAAAATATTATATTTACAAAAATATTTTCTCAGGAGTTGGTTTAAAAACCCACGGAGGAAGAGCAGAGGCCATTGAAGCGACAATTGGAATACGATTATAATATGAAAAAAAGTGTTTTACATATTGCTCTTTTGTGTTGTCTATTTTTAGCAACTTCTTGTGGTATTTCAGAAGATTGTTTTAAAGGAAACGGCAATAGAATTACTCAAAGTTTCCCAATAGAAAATTTCACCAAAATAAAAGTCTATGACGGTGTTGGGTTGGTCATAAAAGAAGGCCCAAACTATGAAGTTAATATAGCAACATCAGATAATATTATTGATGATATAGAAGTAAGATTAAACGGAGATATGCTTGTAGTTAAAGACAATTCTACATGTAATATTGCACGGGATTATGGACAAACAACGGTTTATGTAACAGCTCCCAATTTAGAAGAAATTTACTCTAAAACAGACCAAGACATTCGAAGTGATGGGATTTTACATTATAATTTACTAAGATTGTATTCTATAGGAGATGATGGCGACGGAGCTGGAACAGGAGATTTTTATATTACGATAGAAAATAATGGACAATTAGTAATTGAAAGTAATAATGTTTCTAATTTTTATGTAAATGGCCATTGTAATGAAATGTTATTAAATTTTTATTTTGGAGATGGTCGTTTTTATGGTAAAGATTTACATTCTCAATTCATAAAAGTGTATCATAGAGGTTCAAATGATATGATTGTATATCCAGTTCAAAAGATAGAAGGAACTATCTTTGCCACAGGAAATATTATTTTAGAAAATGTACCGCCATTTGTTAATGTGGAAGAGGTTTATACAGGAAGAGTAATTTATTAGAAATGAATCAAAATAAAAATATTTATTGTTTAACTCCTATTTATAATGATTGGGATAGCTTTGCTGTTTTAATTCATGAGATTCATCTACTGAAACAAAATTTGAAGACTTACAATTTTTTTGTGGTAGCAGTAAATGATGGTTCTACCCAGGATTTACCTGATGATTTTGATTATAACAAGATACCTGTAACGGTATTAAATTTAAAAATCAACATTGGACATCAAAGAGCCATTGCAGTTGGGTTGCAATACATTTATAAAGAAGTTTCTGATTATGATTTTGTTGTGGTTATGGATAGTGATGGAGAAGACAAGCCACAAGATATTAAGGAATTAATCAATAAGGCACAACAAGAAAAAGAAAAGAAAATCATCTTTGCTCAACGAAAAAAGCGTCAAGAATCTACTTTTTTTAAAGTAGGTTATTTTTTCTATAAGTATTTGTTTTATTTTTTAACAGGACAAAAAATAAGCTTTGGAAATTTTAGTGTTATCCCAAGTAAATTACTTTCAAAAGTAGTCCATCAAAATAATATTTGGAATCATTACTCTGGAGGGATTATCCAATCTAAAATTCCTTTTGAAAAAGTATTACTTGATAGAGGTAAACGATACAAAGGGGTTTCTAAAATGAATTTTAATAGTTTAATTATTCACGGTTTGAGTTCCATTGCTGTTTATTTTGATTTTTTATCATTAAGAATTTTAAGATATTCATTGTATGGCATAGGAATTTGTTTTGTTTCAGTTTTATTCATTCTGTATCAAAAAATATTTACCGAAAATGCCATTCCTGGCTGGGCTTCAAGCCTAATATTGATAATATCAGGAATTATTTTACAATTATTTTCCGTTACCCTTATAGTGTTATTATTGCAATTAAGTTCAAGAAAAAACATAAGCGCACCTAATCCAAAGATTTATAAAGATTTTATAGAAGATATCACAATTAATGAATAGAAAAATGAATATATTAAACAGGTTAAAAAGTAATTATTGGCTCTTAGCTATACTAGTATTGGGTTCAATATTAAGATTTTATCACATTGATTTTCAAAGTATTTGGTTAGATGAAATTCATACAATGATAGAAGGTAATCCTTCTTTACCTTATTCAGAGTTTTATGAAATAATGTTGTTAAGAGAGCAAATGCCTCATTTATATTATAATATAGTAAGAATATTTAGCTTTATTTTTGGACATTCAACTTTTACGGTAAGGATTTTATCTTCAATATTAGGTGTTTTGTCAATCTATTCCATTTTCTTATTAGCTAAAGAAATAGCAAATAAGAAAACAGGTTATTTTGCAGCACTTTTAATGTCAGTAAATTATTTTCATATTTGGTATTCACAAGAAGCAAGACCTTATGTTCTTTTGTCTTTACTTACTATTTTATCTTATTATAGACTTGTGATTTTTCTAAAAAACTTTTCCTATAAAAACGCAATATTGTATGGTTTTTTTACTGCATTAATGATTAATACTCATTTTTTCGGATTATTTGTATTAGTTGCCCAAGCATTAGTTATTTCTTATTTTGTTTTTGAAGCAGACAAGCAAAAATGGAAAATTAATATTTTCACCTCTTTAGTGGCTGGTTTAACAACTATTATTTTATGGATTCCTTCAATACCTGTTTTTTTAATTATTACTAAAATAAAGTCTTTTTGGATTCAGCCACCGACTGCAGAAGTATATATTGGATTATTCAAAGAATTTTTCGGTTATGCAGAATCAGTTATTTTTATTGCAAGTTTGGTTTCGGCATATTATTTTATAAAAGTTTTTTCATCAAAATATGTTAAGACAGAAAATAAAAATAACAACTTGGTTTTTGGATTTATTATAATATCTACATGGGTATTTATTACACTTTTAATTCCTTATATAAGGACATATATTGATGTTCCCATGATAATTAGTAGGTACTTTATAAGTGTTTTACCTGCAGCTATTTTAGTTATTGCAATTGGCTTAGATAAAATTAAAAGTACAATTGTTCAAAAAATTATTATTATAGTTTTTATTATAGGGTCTCTTGTAGATTTATTTTTAGTTAAAGATTATTACAATTCAATTACAAAAACTCAATATAGAGAACTAGCAAAAGATGTAATTAAAAAAAACAGATATACTAATGCAAAGATATATTCTGTATGGGGATGGCATTTACGTCATTTTTTTACAAATGATTCTACAAAAATGACAACCCAAGAACAGACATTGCAAGAGGTAGTAGATTTAATGGCGAACAATCCTAAAGAGAAAAAGGATTTTTGGTTTGTTGGGGCACATTTTCAAAAATTTGAACTCACACCAGATTCTGAAGCCTTTCTAAATAGTAATTTTAATTTAGTAGAAAATGTTGAATATTTTGACACATGGGCAAGATATTATTCTCCAAAAGAAGGTGTAGAAAATTCGGTTGTACTAAATATAAATGAATTTGAACCTATTAAATCGGATAACGATATTAACATATTATTATTTTCAAATTCAATAACTAAATC
Organism: Flavobacteriia bacterium; assembly: GCA_004293165.1. Taxonomy (GTDB): domain Bacteria; phylum Bacteroidota; class Bacteroidia; order Flavobacteriales; family Flavobacteriaceae; genus Flavobacterium. Next base: position 434,570 of record RDYL01000002.1, read on the forward strand.
GAAGCCAGTTATACTTAATGAAGGTTTATATAGAGTTGCAATTAAAGCCAAAAGCTTACCAGAGACTCCAATAAATAATGAGAATGCACATTTGACGGTTGATATGAATGGAAAAAAAATAGGGGAGTATTTTGTTAGCGAGAAAAAAGAAGAAACAACTTATTTTCAGTTTCAAATTGCAAAACAACAACAAGTTACAATTGGTTTAACATTTGGAAACGATCTAGTTTTAGATAACAAAGACAGAAATCTTTTGGTGTTTTCTGCTATTATAGAAAAAGTAAAAAAATAATTTTAATGGTAAAAAAAAATAATATAAATTTGCACAAAAAATATAAGACATGAAATTACAAAAATTAATATTTGGTTGCTTTATTTTATTTTCAACATTACAATCATGTAAAGAAGATAAAAAAGAAGAAGTTGGTGACAAGCCTCAAGAATTAAAAGAAACTTTTAATGTTAATTTTAATTTAACAATACCAAAAGACGACACATTTCAGCTTTTTTTTACTGAAGATGAGACTTTAAATTTTAGCGATGATAAATCTGTTAAAATTGTTGTTAAAGGAGGTGAAGCGCCACAAGATTTATTATTCAAATTACCAGAAGATGTTTTACCAACTAATATCAGATTAGATTTTGGTCAAAATCCTGAGCAAGGAAATATAAAAGTGAATTCAATGAAATTTAAATATTTTGATAAAACTTTTGAAGCTAAAGATTCATTAGTTAGCAAGTATTTTTATTTGTTAGAATCTCAAGTTAAGTACGACCCTAGTACTTCAACCATATCAATTATCAAAAAACAAGGAGAATTATACGATCCATTAATGTGGTCTAATCAGTTACTATCTGATGAGATGGTTAAAATGGTAAAATAATTTTATTCAAATATTTTAAAAAAGTTACCTCCATAAAGGGTAACTTTTTTATTTTTATGAATTCATAATACATTCAAATGAATTACGAAGAAAAAGATAAAGGATATTATTCTAATGTAAGATTAGATTTAATTAATTTAATTAATCGAGACAATAGAGAATTAAAAGTTCTTGAAATTGGAGCTGCTTATGGGGAAACACTTTTTTATTTAAAAGAAAATAGAATTGCCTCTGAGGTTGTTGGGGTGGATTTATTTGAAGATGTTAAAAATAAGCAAAACTATAAAAATATAGATAGATTTATTTTTGGTAATATTGAACAAATTGATTTGGTAGAATATTACGATTATTTTGATATCATTTTATTACCAGATGTTTTAGAGCACTTATTAGAACCTAAACTTGTTTTAAATAAAATAAAAAAATATTTAAAGAAAGACGGAAAAATAATTGTCAGTATGCCAAATATTCGTCATTATTCTGCTTTAATTAAAATTTTTATTAAAGGTGATTTCAGATACGAAGAAAGTGGTATTTTTGATTATACTCATATGCGTTTTTATTGTAGAAAAAACATTAAAGAATTAATAGAAACATCAGGATATAAAGTAATAAATCAGCAAAGTTCAATTAAAAATTATTCTGGTAAATCTGTTACAAAAATTATTAATATGATTACTTTTAGTCTTTTTGAAGAGTTTTTTTCATATCAATATTTTTTTGTAGCCAATTCTAATGAATAATATTCAACCACATATTAGAAAATTAATTTCCTCATCAGGAATCAATTTCCTTTTTCGGATTTTTGGGCTTGGTACCTCTTTTTTAATAGTTCTATTAATTTCAAGATTGTTTGGTGTTGCTAATTATGGGAGTTACTCATTAACTTTCACCATTGCACAAGCTATTGCTATGATTTTTGGATTAGGAATCCCTAATGCATTAATTATGCTAATAGGAATTCGAAATTTTAATGAAATAGAAGCAAAAAAATTATTATTTAAAGGATTAAAAATAACACTTCTTTTTTCATTAATACCCGCATTTTTATTATATTTAAGCGCTGATTTCATAGCTAACAAATTTTTTGACAACACCGCTTTAAATCATTTTCTTGAAATTGTAGCCTATACAATTCCTTTTTTTATTATACACGAACTGTTTTTGTATTATTTTATTTCGGTTAAAAAATTTATTTCCTACAATATTTTCATGTTTGTATTGCCTAATCTTTTTTTGATCCTTTTTTTGTTTCTGTTTTATTTTATGGCAAAATCTGATTACTATACATTTCTGGCATTTGCTCTGTCAATAATTTTAATAGTTTTTATTGAGTTTATTGTTGTTTATGAATCAAAAATACACAAAACACCAAATGTTATATCTAATAAAGGATTATTAAAAACAGCTTCACCAATGCTATTTAGTGGACTTTTATTATATCTTTTAAATTGGACTGATGTAATTATGTTGGGCATAATGACCAATGAAAGTGAAGTAGGAATATATAATATTGCATATAAAATTGGTAGCGTTGGTTTTCTTGTAATTGTGTCAGTAAGCACAATTATAACACCCAAAATCGCAGAATTATATGGAAGCGGTAATTTGCAAGAATTAAAAAAATTAATTCATAATTCAACAAGACTTATTTCTGTTTTAACAATTCCATTGGTTTTGTTCTTAGTAATAGGAAGTGAGTATATTTTATCGTTTTTTGGCGAGAATGTAATTGTAGGAAGTTCTACTTTAATAATAGTATCTGTAGGGGTTTTGTTTAGTGCTATGGCGGGAAATGTAGATCAAATATTGAACATGACTAACAATCAAATAGTTTTGAGAAACATTACTATTATTAGTTTTTTCATTAATATAATTTTTAATTTTATTTTAATTCCTAATTATGGGATTAAAGGGGCAGCAATAGCTAGTTTAATTTCTAATGTATTCATTAATGCTGTATGTGTATATTATATAAAGAAAAAATTAGGCTTTTATACTTTATTTTAAATGGAAATACAATTATCAGTTATTATAGTAAATTATAATGGATTACGATTTTTAAAGGATTGTTTAGATTCTTTGATTGATAAATTAAATACCATTTCGTACGAAATAATCATTTTAGATAACGATTCAAAAGATAAAAGTTGCTCATTTATCAAAGAAAATTATCCAATGATTAATCTTATAGAATCTAAAATAAACTATGGTTTTGGTAAAGGGAATAATGAAGCGGTAAAACAGGCAAAAGGAAAATATATATTACTTTTTAACAATGATACTATATTATTAGATAAGTTAGAGCCCATAATATCACTATTAGAAAATGATAAATCTATGGGTGTAGTTGGTATTAATATGTTAAACACAAATCAAGAGTACATACCTGCAGCAGGAAATTTTCCTAATTTAAGAAATATGTTTCAGTTTCAAAAGCTTCTAGACTTAGGAATTGAGTTTAAAAAAGGTAAATTTTCAAAAGATTATTATGAAGTTGGTTGGTTAGCTGGCTCCTTTCTGTTTTTATCGAAAGAAACCTACATAAAAATTAAAGGATTTGACGAGGATTATTTTATGTATGTAGAAGATGTTGATTTTTGTAAAAAAATAGAAGATATTGGTTTAAAACGCATTTTTATGCCTAATTTAAGTTATATCCATTTCGTGGGTTTTAATAAAAAGAAAAACCCAATGTTAGTTATGGGCTATAAAATTTACATAAAAAAACATTTTAAAGGAATTGCACTTATTCTTATATCCATTGCTTTATCTATTAATTCTTTTGTAAAAAGTATAAAATCTAGATTTTAAACAATTTATTCTGTATTTTTGGATTTTAACAGTAGTATAAATGAAGATTAATAAAGCAAGTTTTTACAATACACTTCTGATTGTGATGTTATTATCGCAAATTTATATTCCGTCATTTAAGTTTAATGTTTTTTTTCAGTTGCTTGTTTTAAGCTTTTTTCTGATTTATGAAAAGCCTAAATTAAAAAACACATTTTTAAAAGTCTTATTTCCTATTTTTCTTATTTTTTTTATTGGATTTATTGGAATGATAGTTTTTAAAAGACCAATAGGTTTAGCTTTAAAAGATGTTTTTCACTTTATTAAACCCATTCAAGGAATTTTAATTGGTTACTTTTTTTATCAATTAGTTGATAATAAAAAAGTTTTTTTTCAAGCCATAATAAAGGCCGCATTAATATCGGCAAGTATACATATATTTATTGTTCTTTTTTTTACAAACTTTAGCTCGGGTTCTATTCATGCAATTAGAGAATTTACTAGAGATAATTATTTAGAATTATTTGCTCTTTTTTTTGTATTATATTATAAGTTTTTCTTTGAAGAAGAATTAATTAAGAGCAGTTTAAATAGGAAATTTATTGTTTCTATTTTATTGGTTTCTTGTGTATTGTATTTTTCAAGGACAATGATGGTTGCATCATTAATTATACTACTATCAATTTATAGATACACAAAACTATCTTTGAAATCAATAAAGTTTTTGACTTTAATAGTAACGGTGATTATTTTATTTTATACTTATCTTTATTCTGTTTCGATTGATAGAGATGCAACAGGTATAGAGGCTTTTTTATATAAAGTTAAAATTGCGCCTGCTGAACTTTTTGAAACGAAAATAGACAGAGAAAACCATCAGGATTTGTGGGATCATTGGAGAGGTTACGAAGCTAAGCGTGCTTTTGCACTGATGAATGAACAACCTGTAAGTTATTTAATTGGAACAGGTTATGGTTCTTTAGTGAATTTAAAATTCAATGCTCCCTTAAATGGTAAAAAAAAAGGAATGAAGTATATTTCCGAATTACATAATGGTTATCCTTATTTACTATATAAATCAGGTGCTATTGCACTTGTTTCATATTTAGTTTTTCTTTTTTTAATGTATAAAAATATATATGTTAAATTTACTTTTGAAACAATTTTCATTTCAGCTATAGCACTTTTTTATTTCTTTACAACATTAACAATTACAGGAATTTACAACACAAACGATACAATTGTATTTATCTTGGGAGCTTTATTTTGTAGTTATTTCAAATCAAGAAAAAAAGCAGAATCATGATTAAAAAAATATTTCAAAAATTACTATTAAAAACCGGTAAATCATATAAATTGGATTCGCTGATTCCAGAACAACTATTGGTTGCATTCCTATTTGAAAGATTAATAATGATGATAAGAGGTTTACTCCTTTTGAGAGGCAAAATTTTTTTAGGAAAAGGATGTTCAATTAAAAACAAAGGGAATTTTTCTTTCGGGAACAACGTCACCATTGAAAAACACACTACAATTGATTGTTATGCTTCAGAAAAAATTCAAATAGGTTCTGGTTCTAGAATAGGCGCGTATTCTTTAGTGACTTGTACAAGCCATCTTTCAAAGTATGGAAAAGGATTAAAAATTGGAGAAAATTCTGCAATTGGTCGTTTCTCAGAATTTGGAGCATCCGGTGGGATAGAAATAGGTAATAACGTAATTATGGGATCTTATATTAGTTTTCATTCAGAAAACCATAATTATGAGGACAAATTGCGCTTGATAAGAGAGCAAGGAGTCACCTCAAATGGCATAAAATTAGGTAACAACATTTGGGTAGGCGCTAAAGTTACCTTTTTAGATGGAAGTCAAGTTGGAGATAATTCTGTTGTGGCAGCAGGTGCTGTTGTTAGAGGTGTTTTTCCTAACAATGTAATTATTGGAGGCGTACCTGCTATAATTTTAAAAGTCATTAAATAACAATGAAAAAGATTCTTTTTATTCATCAGTCAGCGGAATTATATGGCTCCGATAAAACATTATTATTATTGTTGAAAAATATAGATAAATCTAAATATAAACCAATAGTTATTTTACCATTTGATGGCCCTTTAAAAGATGCTTTAGAGAGTGAAAAAATTGAAGTTGTAATTGCACCCGTTTTAAAATTATATAGAAAACTTTTTACTCCAAAAAACATATTTGGGTTTTTTGGTGATATAAATAAGGCCTTTAAAATCATAAATGAGTTACATAGTAAGCATCAATTTGATTTGATTTATTCGAATACGTTAGCCGTTTTGTTAGGAATAATTTATGCTTGGAAGAACAATATTAAACATTTATGGCATGTTCATGAAATTATTGAAAAACCAAAAGTATTTAATAAAGGGTTTAAAAAACTTTTAGCCTTAAAAAGCAATAGTTTTATTGTTTATAATTCTAAAGCGACACAGCTTTTTTGGGAAACTAACTCAAAAATTTCAAAAAAAGGGTTAGTTATTTGGAACGGAATTGATGTTAATATAACAGAAATTAGTGCATCAGAAGTATTAGAAATTAGAACAAATAAGTTTTTGTTACAATCAAATGAAATTGTAATTGCATTGGTAGGAAGAATTAGCCGATGGAAAGGACAAATGATTTTATTAGAAGCATTTAATAAACTAGCACAAAAAACAGAGAATATCAAACTTATATTTGTTGGTGCTCCACCTCCAAATCAAGAGAATTTTCAATATGATTTAGAAGACAGAATTAAAACCTATCATTTAGAAAGTAAAGTATTAATACTCCCTTTTCAAAATGATATTCATAAAATTTGGCAAGCAATTGATATTGCAGTTGTTCCTTCAACAGAGCCAGAACCTTTTGGAATGGTTGCTATTGAAGCTATGATGGCTAAAAAACCCATTGTAGCATCAAATCATGGCGGTTTAAAAGAAATTATACTACAAAATGAAACTGGATTTTTGGTTACTCCAAATAGAGAACAAGGATTAATAAGTGCTTTAGAAAAACTAATTCAAAGTGAATTATTAAGAAAACAAATGGGAGAAAACGGTCAACAAAGAGTTATTAAGGAGTTTTCAGTAGCTCATTATGTATCTTCTTTTGAAAACTTCTTTGACAAAAATTGTTAATAAACCTAAAATAGCCATTCATTAAATTTTTTTTATAAATAGTATTAAAATAGTTACATTTGAAAAAATATTATTTTTTTAATGAAAATTGCAATATTAGGAACACGTGGTGTACCCAATCATTACGGAGGATTTGAACAATTTGCAGAATTTTTTTCTGTTTATTTAGCTGATAAAGGACACGAGGTTTATTGTTATAACTCTCATAATCATCCATACCAAGAAAAAACTTTTCACGGAGTACATATTTTACACCAACATGACCCTGAGTATAAATATGGTACTTTTGGCCAGTTTATCTACGACTACAATTGTATTATGGATGCTCGGAAAAGAAATCTCGATATTATTTTACAACTAGGTTATACTAGCAATTCTATTTGGGGGTTTTTAATGCCTAAAAAAGCTATTAATATAATTAATATGGATGGGTTAGAATGGAAGCGTTCTAAATATTCATTGCCAATTCAGCAATTCTTAAAAGTAGCCGAATGGTTAGCCGCAAGATCTGGAGACTATTTAGTGGCAGATTCACTCGGAATACAATCTTTTTTAAAGAAAACCTATAACAAAGAATCAACTTATATTGCTTACGGCGCCCATTTGTTTGATGCACCAAATGAAAACATTTTAAACAATTACCAAGTAGAAAAATGGAACTATAATATGGTAATGGCTCGTTTCGAACCTGAAAATAATTTAGATATGGTATTGGAAGGAGTAGCGTTAAACAAGGAAGACCAAACACCTATTTTAGTTATAGGAAAACACGAAACAAAATATGGTGCTTATTTAAAAAACAAGTTTAAAAATTTCCCAAACATTTGTTTTATAGGAGGAATTTATAACTTAGAGCATCTAAATAATTTAAGATATTTTAGCAATTTATATTTTCACGGACATAGTGTTGGTGGAACAAACCCCTCTTTATTAGAAGCTATGGCCTCTCAGGCATTAGTAATAGCTCATAATAACGATTTTAATAAAGGAGTATTAAAAGAAAATGCCTATTATTTTTCTAATCCGATTGAAGTTAAAAAAATCTTAAATACTGTCAAAAAAAATGATAACTTGCACTTTATAAAAAACAATTATCAGGCAATTGCAAACGATTTTAATTGGGAAAAAATAAATGGCGATTATTTACAACTTTTTGAAAAATGTATGGAACAATCTTCTAAACGAAAGTAAAACAAACATTTCTTTTTTACCATTGGTTTTACTAATGGTAACTATTCCATTACAATTAGGAATTAATAATGTTTTTTTAGGGTTGTTTATTATCTTGGTTTTACTCAATAAAAATAAGACTAAACCTCATTTTGCTCTTGTTTTATTGTTACCTATACTACTTTTTTTATGGATGGTTTTATCTTATTTTTGGTCAATTGACCCAATAAGAACTTTAAATTCTATTCCCAAGGAAATAGCACTGTTACTATTACCTTTTGCTTTTTTATTCGTTTCTTTTTCTAAATCAGAAAAATCCAAAGCAATAAGTATTTATAGTTATGCTATGGTTTTATTCGTAGTTTACTATTTAATTAGAGCGATTATTAGATATGTCACTACTCAAGATAGTAGCGTATTCTTTTATCATGGAGAAAATGACGATGATTACGGTTTAGTTCCAAAATTATTAAATGCTATTCACTTGTCTGTTTTTGTAGCAATTGCTTTTTTTTATTTTTTCACTCAAGAAATCAAATCTAAATTAAACATTGCATTAACATTATTGTTATTTGCTTTCATAATTTTATTATCATCAAAAAATATAATTTTAATAGTAGTTATATTAATATTAGTCCAGTTGATTTTTTATTCAAAAATTGCGAATAAAATGAGATTAAGAAACTTAATTGTTATGTTAATAATTTGTGGATTAATACTTTCATTTGGAAAAATAAAGGAGCGGTTTCAGGTCGAATTTCAAACAAATACAACTAAAAGCATTTCTAATAATGTTATCAATGGAGTTCCAGAAGGAGTTTATAACATAAGTATCAATGAAGCTTGGAATAATGCAAAATTTACTCCAAATGATTTTTTTAATGGTACTGCTTTTCGTGTATATCAAGCAAGGCTATTTTTAGAATTTTTAGATAAAGAACCAATTTTTTGGAGAGGATTTGGGTTAAATGCTTCGTTAGTTAAAATGGAAGAAAAAGGGAAAAAATATAACGTTTTCTTAGGCGACAATAGTCAAGAAGGTTATCAAAAAAAGAATTTCCATAATCAATATATTCAAAATTTTGCTGAATTAGGAGTTGTAGGGTTTCTAATATTAATTATAATTTTAAGCTTAAATATAAAAAACGCTATAAAAAGTAAAGATTTTGTGCATATTGCTTTTGCAATTCTAATGATAAGCTTATTTTTGACAGAGTCTTTCTTGTGGAGACAACGAGGCGTATTGTTTTTTACTATTTTTTATTGTCTATTTAACACTATGAATCAATCTATAATTGAGAAAAAATAAAATGAAAAGAGTATTAATTACAGGTGCTGCAGGTTTTTTAGGCTCACACCTTTGCGATAGATTTATCAAAGAAGGCTATTTTGTTATTGGAATGGATAACCTGATAACAGGAGATTTAAAAAACATTGAACATCTTTTTAAAGATAAAAATTTTGAGTTTTATCATCATGATATTACAAAATTTGTTCATGTTCCTGGAAAATTAGATTACATATTGCATTTTGCCTCACCAGCAAGTCCGATTGATTATTTAAAAATTCCGATTCAAACTCTAAAAGTGGGTTCATTAGGAACTCATAATTTATTAGGTTTAGCTCGTGTTAAAGGCGCTAGAATATTAATTGCCTCTACTTCTGAAGTGTATGGAGATCCATTAGTTCACCCTCAAACGGAAGAATACTATGGAAATGTTAATACTATAGGTCCTCGAGGTGTTTATGATGAGGCTAAGCGTTTTCAAGAATCTATCACCATGGCATATCACACTTTTCATGGAGTTGAAACCAGAATAGTTCGTATTTTTAATACTTACGGACCAAGAATGCGATTAAATGATGGTCGTGTTATCCCAGCTTTTATTGGGCAAGCACTTCGCGGAGAAGATTTAACTATTTTTGGAGACGGTAGTCAAACCCGTTCTTTTTGTTATGTAGATGATCAAGTAGAAGGAATTTTCAGATTATTACATTCTGATTATCATTTACCTGTGAATATTGGAAATCCGGATGAAATCACTATTAAAGATTTTGCTGAAGAAATTATAAAACTTACAAAAACAAATCAAAAAGTGGTTTACCATCCTTTGCCTGTAAATGATCCAATGCAGAGACAACCAGACACCACAAAAGCAAAGGAAATTTTAGGTTGGGAAGCAAAAGTTTCAAGATCGGAGGGAATGAAAATAACATATGATTATTTTAAGACACTTTCTTCAGAAGAACTTTTGAAGGAGGAACATAAAGATTTTTCAAAGTTTATTTATTAATTTATGCAAAAAGGAAGATATTCCAAATATATTCGCCCAATAAGTATTCTCATAGATTTATTTTTAATTCTTGGGTTAATCCCCCTTTTTTTTAAAGGTTTAGATATTAATTTGAAATTTTTTGCTGTTTATCTAGTTTTTATTTGGATTGTAGTTTCCTTTTTTTTAACTTTTTATAACGTTTATAGATTTACTACACCTGTTGAAATCTTGACTAAAATAGCAAAACAAAGTGTATTTTTTATTTTATTTATTATTGCTTTTTTTCCATTTAATAAAGATGTAATTTTTAGCGGAAAGGCAATTGCATTATATACAGTAACTTTATTTTCGATTATTATTTTAATTAAAAGTTTACTTTTTTATTATTTAAAAAAATACAGAATAGTAACAGGTAATAATTTTAGAAATGCAATAATTATTGGTTACACAGAAGAAGCGATTGACTTAAAAAGAATTTTTGAAGAAAGACCGGATTATGGTTATCGTTTTAAAGGGTATTTTACGAATAAAAAAAACAACGAAAATATTGCGGGTAAAGTGGATATGGTTAAATCATTTTCTATTAAAAATAATATAGATGAAATATATTGCTCTTTAAATGAGCTTTCAAATGAAAAATTAAAAGATTTAGTAGAGTTTGGAGATGAAAATAACATTGTTGTTAAGTTTATTCCCGATTCAAAAGCAATTTTTTCAAAAAACTTAAAAATAGATTATTACGAACTATTTCCTGTTTTATCTTTACAAAAAACGCCACTTCATGATCCTTTTATTAAGAATTTTAAAAGAATTTTTGACTTTATTTTTTCGTTATTAGTTGTTATTCTAGTACTTTCATGGCTGACACCCTTGATGGCTTTTTTAATTAAATTAGAGTCAAGAGGGCCAGTTTTTTTTAAGCAAAGTAGGCCAGGTATAGATGAGCAAGAGTTTTTATGTTACAAGTATAGATCTATGCAACTTAATATTACAACTGAAAAAGAAGCCTCAAGAAATGACCCTAGGGTAACCCGAATTGGCAGATTTATTAGGAAAACAAGCATCGATGAATTACCTCAATTTTTTAATGTATTACTTGGCGACATGTCTGTTGTAGGACCAAGACCACATTTATGGTCGCAAAATAAAACATATGGAAATAAGATTAAAAAATATATGGTACGCCACTATGTAAAACCAGGAATTACTGGGCTTGCTCAAGTTAAGGGTTGTAGAGGAGAAATTGAAACAGATGAAGATATGATTAATCGAATAAAATTTGATGTATATTATATTGAAAATTGGTCATTATTAATGGATGTAAAAATTATAATTCAAACGGTCGTAAATATTTTTAAAGGAGAGGAAAAAGCGTACTAATGATTTCTTTAGTTTCTATAATTACCCCATCTTATAACTCTGCAAAATTTATTGCTGAAACAATACAATCAGTACAAAATCAAACCCATCAAAATTGGGAAATGATTATTGTAGATGACGCTTCTTCAGATGAAACGGAAAATATTGTTTTATCTATAATGCAAAACGATAGCCGAATACAATTTCATAAACTCAGTCAAAATTCAGGACCAGCTGTGGCTAGAAATACAGCTATTGAAAAGGCTTCTGGAGATTTTATGACTTTCATTGACGCAGATGATATTTGGTTTCCAACCTTCATCGAAAACAATATTAAAACCATTCAAGAGACAGCTATTCCCTTTGTGTTTTCATCTTATAGAAGAGCCAATGAACAATTAGAATTTGTGTATTCTGATTTTATAGTGCCACAAAAAGTTTCGTATACCGACATTTTAAAATCCAATTCAATTAGTTGTTTGACAGCTTTTGTTGATATAAAAAAGTTAGGTAAAAAATACATGCCCCTCATCCGAAAACGTCAAGATATGGGATTGTGGCTAAACTATTTAAAAGTAATTCCCTTTGCATACGGAATCCAAGAAACACAAGCTATTTATAGAATTAGAGAAAATTCGCTTTCTAGAAAAAAAACGGATTTAATTAAATACCAATGGCAATTTTATACAGAAGTTGAAAAATTGAATGTTTTCCAATCAGCTTATTACATGTTGCATTGGATGTATCGTGGTTTTATGAAATATAGAAATTAAATCATCGACTGAAATTGCTTCAATTTTCCTCTTTTTGTGCGTTCTAATACTTCTTTTCGATTGTAAGCGAAATGCAATCCAGGTTCTAAATATTTAGCAATTGCTTTTTCAATTTCTTGAATTTGTTCCAATGATAATTCCACAGAACTCACATAGTCAATTTCAAAACTATCCAATTTGGTTTGGCGCACAATAAATTCTTTTACGTTTCCATCGTCTTCAATAATACTTTTGGTTACGTAGTAAAAGGTTAATCCTGGTGATTTTTTTCCACTTGGTAAAAGTGCCACATCACTACTTCTCCCAATTATTTTTTTCAAAATAGGTTTTTTCAACGTACTTTTTTCATCCAAAATTCCAACATCGCCAATTTCATAACGAATAAACGGATGCGCTTTGTTATACAACGAAGTAATCACCACTTTCCCTTCTTTTCCATTAGAAATTGGTTGATTGTTTTCATCCAAAATTTCCACGAACAAGGTTTCCGAATTCACTTGCCATTCATTTTTTATATTCTGAAACGCAATTAAATCCAATTCTGAAGCACCATATTCATTCACAACCGGAATTCCTAAATGTTTTTCCAATAAAATTTTATCTTCCTCAAACAACATTTCTGAAGTTACCATGCAAACTTTCAACGTAGGACAAACATCGGTTAGAATAATATTTCGCGCTTGTAAGTATTTTCCAAAAAGCACAATCGAACTCGTGTAACCATTGATGTAATCAAATTTTTTGGTTTTAAAATGTTCTAAAACGCCGTCTAAAATTGTATCCGATAAATCAAAAATAGGAAAACGATATCTTTTGCTCAAAAAGTCTTTCAAACGTTCTTTTCTGTACCCAATAAAATCCAACGGAATACCATAAAACCGTGCTTGATAGGACGAATTAAAATCAACATCATACCAACCAAAACGATGAATTATGGAAGCCCAAGTAATCGCATGTGCTACTTTATCCTTAGCAAAAACAAACGGATCACCACTTGAGCCCGAAGTTTTGTTTACAAAAACGGTTTTTTCTGTGTAGCTTTTCGACAATCTATCTTTTAAAGGTTTTTGTAAATCTTTTTTGGTGAGAACGGGTAAATCTGTCCAATTGTCAAAGCTGTCTTTTTCAACTAAATTTTGATAAAATGGATTGTTTCTCAAATGAAATTCCACAATTTCTCGCTTTTTAGTTTCGAGATAATCGGGATAATCTACTTCCGAAATTTGTAGAATTTTTTCAAAATCAGCCTGAGCTTTCGCAATAGGAAAACCGCTTAATTTTAAAGAAAGATGAAACAAGTTGAACATTCGTTGGAATTTATCCAAAAGTAATAAATCCGAAAATAATCTTTCTTCTTTTTTCTTTTTTCTTTTTTCTTAAGAAATAGTACTTTTGCCAAACAACATAACAACACACAAAATGACTATTTTACTACTTGGTTCTGGCGGTCGCGAACACGCATTGGCTTGGAAAATGCTTCAATCTTCAAAATGTACATCACTTTTTGTTGCGCCCGGAAATGCAGGAACAGCAACCATCGCAAAAAATGTAGATTTAAATCCGAATGATTTTGAAGCCGTTAAAACTTTTGTTTTACAAGAAAAAGTAGTAATGGTTGTCGTAGGACCAGAAGATCCATTGGTCTTAGGAATTTATGATTTCTTTAAAAATGATGCTCAAATTAATCATATTCCAGTTATTGGTCCATCAAAAGTTGGTGCACAATTAGAAGGAAGTAAAGAATTTGCTAAAGAATTTTTAGTAAAACACAATATTCCAACCGCTCGCTATGAAAGTTTCACTAAAGAAACAGTTGAAAAAGGTTGTGCTTTTTTAGAAACGCTAGAAGCTCCATATGTTTTAAAAGCAGATGGATTGGCTGCAGGAAAAGGAGTTTTAATCTTATCTGATTTAGAAGAAGCAAAAACGGAATTAAGAAAGATGTTGGTGGAAGCTAAGTTTGGTCAAGCAAGTTCAAAAGTAGTTATCGAAGAATTTTTAGATGGTATCGAATTAAGCTGTTTTGTTTTAACGGATGGAAAATCATATAAAGTATTACCAACCGCAAAAGATTACAAACGTATTGGAGAAGGTGATACAGGATTAAATACAGGCGGAATGGGAGCAGTATCTCCAGTGCCATTTGCCGACGCTGTTTTATTAGAAAAAATAGAAACTCGAATTGTAAAACCAACGATCGCTGGTTTACAAAAAGACGGAATTGAATACAAAGGATTTGTTTTTATCGGATTAATCAATGTGAAAGGAGAGCCAATGGTTATTGAGTACAATGTTCGTATGGGTGATCCAGAAACAGAAGTGGTAATGCCAAGACTTAAAAGTGATTTAGTTGAAATTTTTGAAGCAATTGGTAATCAAGAATTAGAAAAAATTACATTAGAAATTGATGAAAGAGCTGCTACAACTATCATGGTCGTTTCAGGTGGATATCCAGAAGAGTACGAAAAAGAAAAGGAGATTTTCGGATTGGAAAACATCACAGATTCTATTCCATTTCATGCAGGAACAAAATTAGAAAACGGAAAAGTGGTGACAAATGGAGGTCGCGTAATTGCGGTAACTTCATACGGAAATGACTTTCAGGAAGCCATAAAAAAATCTTATCAAAGTATAGCAAAACTACAATTTGATAAGATGTATTTTAGAACGGATATTGGTAAGGATTTATAATCCTTGCTGATACCTTAAGATTATTTTAAAAATGAGTGTGCTGTAGTATCTTGCTCATCTTCATTGTTTGATTTGAAGATATTCAATTGCTTAATCCAATAAGTCATAGCTCCACAACAGATAATAATAAAAATCCAGTTTAAGATATTTGCAGTCCACCAATTAGTTAATTCTAATTCTCTTAACCAATCCATTGGTAAGAATAAAAAATCTACGAAAAGTGATTGTATTCCTTCAAAAAATGATTTCATTTTGATAAAGTATTATATTTACACCACAAAAATATAAAATATTCGCATGATAGCAAGTGTTTTTAGTAAAACTAGACCATTTAATTATTTAGTAATAGGAATTCTATCGCTTTTTTTCTTTTCTATAAAGATAATTACACTAGTAAAGCCTAATGCAGACTGGATTTACTATGCAGAGGAGTTTGGTTTATACCTGTTACTTTTTGCGTCATTATTTATTTTAAATTTTATTACACTCAAGAACGGATTAACCAAAGGAAATAATTATGCGTTATTTTTATTCTTTGTTTTTCTTTTATTCTTTTCTTCAATTTTTCAGAATAAAAATATTATAATTTCCAATTTCTTATTGTTGTTGGCGCTTAGAAGATTAATTTCGTTAAAGTCATTATTACAAACAAAAGAGAAAATTTTTGATGCTTCTTTTTGGATTTTCTTAGCGGCATTATTTCACTTTTGGAGTATGTTTTATATTGTTTTGGTGTTCATTGCAATCATCCTTCACGTTTCAAAAGATTATCGAAATTGGATTATCCCATTCATTGCATTATTTGCTGTAACCATTTTGTTTTTCCTTGCAAATAGTATCTTAGACAATAGTTTAATGAGTACATTGTTAAGTAAAACATATGTTAGTTTTGACTTTTATTACTTTGAAAGTATTTACCAAAGAATAGCTTTGGCGTTGTTCACGTCAATAAGTTTATTTTTCTTCGTATCACATGTTTTTGATGTCCCAAATAAGGCATTGAATATGCAATCCTCTCACAAAACAATTTTGTTTTCTTTTATTTTGGGTGTGGGAATCTATGTTCTTTCAGCCAATAAAAACAATGGTAGTTTAGCTTTTTGTTTTGGACCCTTAGCGATAATTGGCGCAAATTTTATTGAAAAAATCGAAAATAATTGGGTAAAAGAAATCGTAATTTATGCTTTATTTGGACTAGGAATTTTCTTTTTCACGATGCAATTATAATTTGATTCCGTACGCTAAATCTCCAGCATCGCCTAAACCAGGAACAATGTAGTTGTGTTCGTTTAATTTTTCATCTAAAGCGGCCACCCATAAATGACAATTTGAAGGCACGTTTTCTTCTAAATATTGAATACCTTCTGGAGTTGCAATAACAACTGCAATATGAATTTCTTTAGGTTGGTGCTCCAAATGCAATTTGTGTAATACCGCTACTAATGATTGACCCGTGGCTAACATTGGGTCAATTAAAATTAGATTTTTTCCTTCGAATGATGGAGCTGCTTGATATTCCACCAAAATCTCAAATTTATCGTCGTTGTTATAATGATGGCGGTAAGCTGAAACAAAACCGTTTTCTGCATTATCAAAAAAGTTCATAAAACCTTGATGTAACGCTAAACCAGCGCGTAAAATCGAACATAAAACCACAGGTTCAGCAATGGTTGTTGTGTGTTTAATACCAAGAGGTGTTTGCACATCGATATTTTTGTAATCAAGGGTTTTACTTAATTCATAAGCCATTATTTCTCCAATACGCTCAATATTTTTTCTAAAGCGCATGCTGTCTTTTTGGATGTTTACATCGCGAATTTGCGCTAAAAAGTGATTTAGAATACTGTTTTGTTCTGAGATATAATGAATGTGCATCGATTTTATTTTTTGTAATTCAGGATAAAAGTACAAAAAATCGCTATTTTTGTATCAATTTTAAAGCTATAAATATGTTTGCTGAATTTGCATTTCCCATTTTTGAACAAAGTATAAAAACATATCACATTGTTGATGATGTGTATCAACCCGTTGTAAATCCTTTCGAAAAAGGAACTATTGAATATTTATTGTTTGCAAAAAACTGGGTAGATACGGTACAATGGCATTATGAAGATATTGTTCGTGATCCCAATATTGATCCCGTAGCGGCTTTAGATTTAAAACGTAAAATTGATGCTTCTAACCAAGTTCGTACGGATATGGTGGAATACATTGATAGTTATTTCTTAGATAAATATAAGACTGTTCAAGTAAAATCACATGCAAAAATCAACACCGAAAGTCCAGCTTGGGCAATTGACCGTTTGTCGATTTTAGCTTTGAAAATTTACCACATGAACGAAGAGGCAACTCGTGCTGAAGCTACGGCAGAACACAGAGCAAAATGTCAAGAAAAATTAAATGTTTTGTTAGACCAAAAAAACGATATGTTTACTTCAATCAGTCAATTAATTGAGGATATTGAAGCGGGCGACAAATACATGAAAGTATACAAACAAATGAAAATGTACAACGACGAGGAGTTAAATCCAGTGTTGTATCAAAACAAAAAATAGTATTCTATTGCTATCTAAACCAAAACATATATTGGTAATAAGGCTCTCAGCTATGGGTGATGTCGCGATGACAGTTCCTGTGTTGAGAGCCTTAGTTTTGCAATATCCCGAAGTAAAAATTACCGTAGTTTCCCGACCTTTTTTTCAACCTTTTTTTGATGGAATTCCGAACGTGAATTTCTTTGGTGTCGATTTACATAAGCGTCACAAAGGTTTCATTGGTTTACTTCGCTTGTTTTCTGATTTACGAAAATTAAATATTGATTTGGTTGCCGATTTACACAATGTGCTTCGTTCCAAAGTCGTTCGTACATTATTTGCATTAAGTGGGAAAAAAGTGTCTTCAACGGATAAAGGAAGAACCGAAAAGAAAGCATTAACGAGTTTAACCAACAAAGTTTTTGCTCCTGTGAAGCCAATGTTCGAAAGACATGTGGATACTTTCAAGCAACTTGGATTTTCAATTGATTTAACGAATGTTCAATTCCCTGAAAAAGCTACGTTATCAGAAGAAATTCTTTCCATCATAGGAACAAAAAATCAAAATTGGATTGGAATTGCACCTTTTGCACAATACGAAAGTAAAGTCTATCCTCAAGATTTAATGCAACAAGTAATTGATGAATTAGCTGAAAATAAAAATCATAAAATCTTTTTATTTGGCGGAGGCAATAAAGAAATACAATTGTTGAACCAACTACAAAGCCAACATGAAAATGTACTAGTTTTAGCTGGAAAACTAAAATTCAAACATGAATTAGATGTAATTTCTAATTTAGACGTTATGCTTTCCATGGATTCTGGAAATTCACATATTGCTGCGATGTTAGGCGTAAAAGTGATTACACTTTGGGGAGCCACTCATCCTTACGCGGGTTTCAAACCATTTAACCAACCCGATGATTTTTGTTTGACTTCGGATAGAGCACAATATCCATTATTGCCAACTTCTATCTACGGAAATAAAAAAATGGAAGGTTATGATGAGGTAATGAGAACGATTTTACCAAATACGATTATAGAAAAAATAGAAAAGGAGCTTAAATAGCTCCTTTTTCAATTAACCAGCTATTAGGTTGAATACTGTATTTATAATTTTGTTGCCTTTGATTTTAAAAGATCCAATATAGGAATGTTCTGGACACCAATCTAAGTCTTTTACAAATGAAGCTTCATGAATTTGTAAAATAAAGACTTTTGTTGATTTATCGTAATAAATTTTCAATCTATCCTTACATTCACAATCAAAATTTTCAAATAGAACTTCTTTTTCAAACTCTTTACCGTTTTTTAAATCTTCAATTTTAACATCTTTTAAAAAATCTTCCAAAACTTTATAATTAAAAGGAGTTTGAGATTGTTTGTTAAACGAATCAAATAAAGTTTTAATTTGAGATTTATTAAAATTTTGGCTACTGCTAAAATTACAAGATAGTAAAGTAAATAACAAAAACAATATTAAGGAAAACCGATTAAACATCATCAAAATCAATTTTGATTGTAGAAGTTGTTGGATGTGCTTGACAAGCCAATGTTAAACCTTCGACTACTTCTGAATCCGTTAAAATTTGATTTTTCTTCATATCAGCAGCACCTTCGGTAATTCTACAAATACAGCTACTACAAATACCGCCTTGACAAGAATACGGAACATCCAACCCTTGTTTTAAAGCTGCTTCTAATAAAGTTTGTTTTTGGCTCATTTCGAAAGTCGTTTCTTCATCATCTACTAAAATAGAAATTTTAGTATGACCTTCATTTCCAACGGTCGATTCATTTTCGTTTGAAGAAGTTGAAAACAATTCGAATTTAATATCAGCATCTGAAATGTTGTTTTCTTTCAAAGTGTCTGAAACCAAATTGATCATTTCTTCTGGTCCACACAAATAGAATTTTGAAAATTCGATTTCAGCGTGTTTGTTTTTTAAGATGAAATTCACGGTTGATTTATCGATTCTTCCAAGTAAAGCGTTATCTCCTGTTGATTGACTGTATACATATTGTACAAACAAACGCCCTACGTATTGCAATTGCAAATCGTGTAATTGGTTGTGAAAAATGGTGTCTTTTTCCGATTTGTTTCCGTAAACCAACACAAAAGTACTGTTTGGTTCCTCTTCTAAAACCGATTTTAATATTGAGTACACAGGTGTAATTCCACTTCCTGCTACAAAAGCTGCGTAATTTTTTTGACGTTCTGCTTTAGGTTCGAAAGTAAATTTTCCTTCTGGAGTTCCTACTTCGATTACGTTTCCAACAGCTAATTTGTCGTTGGCAAATTTCGAGAAGAAACCATTTTTTATAGCTTTAACAGCAATTCGTAACTCTCCGCTTTTTGGGGAAGAACAAATAGAGTAGGCTCTTCTAATTTCTTGTCCGTCAAGGGTAACTTTTAAGGTTACATATTGTCCGGCAACAAAAGTGTAATGTGATTTAAATTCTTCTGGAACATTAAATAAAATCGAAACCGCATCAGCAGTTTCTTTGATGATTTCTTTAATGCTTAATTTATAAAATGATGACATGTGAATTATTTTTTTGCAAAAATACTATTTATGAAGAATATAAAAGTTAGTGAATGGAAAAAAGACAGTAAAAAAATACACTTAAGAATGTTATGCATAAGAAAATTATGTATATATTTGTTTTCTGAAATTTATTTCTAAATGCACAACGGGTTAAGTTAATTAATTTACAATTTATACATTAATGCGTAATAATTTACATAAAATATCGTTGTACAAGAAAAATTAAAAAATAAAACAATGAAAAAAACAAAATTTACACTGCTATTTATCTGCTTTTTGACATTTGTTAGTCAAATTCAAGCTCAGGAAAAAAATGAAGAAAAAGAATCAAAATTTAATATTATTGCTTACGGTGGAATTGGCTATGCAATTGTTAAAAATGATGATGCGCCTAGTTACAATTTAAACACTAACAGTGGAGATATTCTTTTGAATTACAGAATAAATCAAAAATATGGTGTAGCAACAGGTATCGGAATAACCGAACTATCTGGAAATGGTTTTAACTCGTTAGGAAATTTTTATCACGAAAGAACAACTCTAAAGATTCCTTTATTGGTAACTTTAGATTATAAAATTTCTGAAAAAATAAAAATGATTGGAAATTTCGGTTTTTACACTCAAAATATAATAACTGACGAATATCGATTTTTGAATATTTCGCAAAAAGATGTATATGAAGGCTGGAATTTTGGGAGCCAATTAGGTCTTGGGTTTGTATTCAAAATGTTTGATAATTTTAGTGCAGGTGTAAATTATTCGGGACAATCAGATTTTAATTTTAGTAAGTTTAATTCAAATAACAATTCGGGAATAAATAACAAACAAAATTTGAAAAACATGAATTCAATAGGAGTTGTCTTAATGATAGATTTATAAAAGATTGCCCAAGAGAAATTAACCGCAATAATTGATTTTTCTTGAACTGGGATTATTTTTCGAGATTTTTATATTAGTGAACAAGCATTGAGTTCGATGGAATTGCTTCATTCAGATAACGACGAAACTTAGACCGACGTTATCCCAAAATTTCGAGTTAGAAATATTGGAGGGAGATTTTGAGGTTGTTTTTCCAAAATTCTACGAAGAAAAGAAATCTTTTATAAGACAAATGTTTGTTAGCCATATGAAATCGGATTATAAAAAGGATACAAACAGCTTCTTAACAAGCTTTTTTCATTAATTTTTTTATATTTGTTAATAGGATGGTGAGCTTTTCCAAACTCTGAAGTTACAGTAAATGCTAAAAAACGACAACGAAGAAATGGAACAAATATGAAAGAAAGACCAAAATTAAAATTAGAACTTACACAAACTGACAAGACAATTGAAATAATTGGCTGGCTTTTAATTTTTGCGGTATGTTTTTTGACTGTTATAAACTACCAAAGTTTGCCTGATATTATTCCGACACACTACAATGGAGCTGGTATGGCAGACGGATTTGGCGACAAATGGATGATTTTGACTTTACCATTAGTAGCAACAGTTCTATTTGTTGGACTAACGATTTTTAATAAGTTCCCACATATTTTTAATTATCCTACAGAAATAACCACAGACAACGCATTAAGACAATATACGAATGCGACACGATTAATTAGATATTTAAAAGTAATTATTGTTGTCATTTTTGGACTAATTTCTTATCAAACAATTAGACATGCAAATGGACTGATAGAAGGTTTGGGAACTTGGGTTTTACCATTCACATTGGTTTTGATTTTTGTTCCAATAATCTATTTCTTAATTAAATCTTTAAAATAACAAGCAGATAAAGCACTTGCTATAAAAGCGTTAAGTGTTGCACAAATACCATTTTATAAAAATGAAAAAATTAATTTTCGGCTTTATTGCCACAGTTTTTTTTAGTGGCACTTCAATTGCCCAAACTACTCAATATCAAAAACCTGTTAGTGTAGTTTTTACAGCAAAAGCAGATCTCATTTCTGCAATAAACGGCTGCTATACTTTACAGGTAAGGGTATATATGACGAATGATGGCGACACCACTTTGGTTTCATGGGCAACTGTTCAATTTGGAGATTGTGGACAAAGAAGAGAAACAAACGCTAATCAAACATGTAAAGACCAAGAGTTTAAAGGCGATTATTTTTACTATACAGCAGATAGTTTAAAGTATTGTTTGGTAGATTTATTACAGGATGAAGTAATTTATTCTAAATATATAATTGAGAAAGATAGAGTTATAAATTCTGTAAAGAAATGAGAAAAATAAGTAGTCATAATAGTTAAAAATTTGATTAAATTCTTTTTTTACTTTTACCTGACAACAATTTATCCCAATCCAATTTTAAAAAAAATAAAAATAATAGAATTTTTTATATGATTAAAGCATACAATCTACTATGAAAAAAATCATTTTAATTCTTGCTATAGTTTTTACTTCTTGTACAATTACAAAAAATTTACCAATTAGTTATAAATCATCAGACGAGCTTTCGTTATTTTATAAGCAAAATAATATTGAAAGTTTTTTTATAGTAAATAGTTATACATCTTTAGTTGAATTATATAAACAAGATAGAGTATCTATTCCTCAAAATATAATTTTTGATTGTGATGATCTTGAAATCAAACATTTTAATAATAAGTTATGTGTAAATCACACGCTTGAATTTTTAAAAAACTATAATTCAAAAAACAAATTTTAATATTTCGGATTATTTAAAACACTTTAAATCTATTAATACTTTAGATTCAGAAAAAATTTTAAGTTCAAAAAAAATTAGAGTTTTTGTTAATACTGCTACTTATGCAGATAATTATAAAGCAAATGAAGAAGCATTTGAAATTTACAAGCAATTTAAAGATCAATACGAAGTTTATGTAGTTAATTTAGATTATATAAGCGAATGGAAAGACAAAAATTAGAACTTATTTTTCATTTCTCTTTTATGTAATTCTCTTATTTTAAACTATTTTTAAATTACACTATAATTTTACAAAAAATGAATCAGATGTTAAAGTTCAGTTCAAAGATTTTCGATGAAATAGTTATTGAAGGAATAATAAACTTGAAAGCAGAAAGAAAATTTAAACATTTAAAAGCTTTCGATTTAAAAATTTTAAATAAAAATGAGCATTTATTGGATATATCGGCAATGAATGATTTTTTAAAATTAAAGTATTCAATTCCATATAATCAAACAGCCATAAGAATTAAAATAGAGAACAATAATAAGATTTTTTTTGATGACGATAAATACGAGTTAAAACTTGAAAGCATGTACCCTTTTAGGAAAAAATATGGCGAAGTATTGTTAAATAATCAAAAAATAGGGGATATTATTCTTGAAAAGAAATTTATAGATATGGTGTTAAATTTTACAACTTGCGATGATATTCTAATTAATGAAATCAATGCATTTAAAATTGCAGTTTTAATACTATTAAATATTGCAGATTTAGATGGTTCGGAGTAAAATATTCCAAAGACATTTAGTAAGTCAATTATCTATTCAAAAATAATTTAAAAATCATATACCCTCCAGTCTTTTTATAGGATTTTAAAAAAATGATCATCTTAATTAAATGGTAGTTTAAAATTCTATGAAGCTACGATTTAATTTTCTTTTTGTGGAAAATTACCAATTTTCAAAAACATATTTAGGATTCCTAATATCAATCCAGTTACAATTGAAGTAAAAAAAGATTTGAATAAAAGTTTTGTTAATTCCTTATTATTTGAAAAATCAACGTCAAATAATCCGTAAACTAACATGCCAACAAAAAGCCCCGTAGAAATTGCTAAAAATGTAATTTTAAAATAAAAAAATCTTTTCATTATTAAAATTGTTAACTTATTTTAATTGTTGAAATTTTATATTATTCACAAATATATAAATTTTTTAACAAGAAAGACACATAATAACGTTATGCATAAGAAAATTATGTATATATTTGTTTTTTGAAATTTTATTATCAATTTAAAGAAGTCCCTCTTTTGGAGGGATTTAGGGAGGCTTATGAAAAATTCACAATTATACAAAGGCAGTTTAAACACCATCATTATGAAGCTTTTAGAAGAAAAAGGCAGAATGTATGGTTATGAAATTACGCAAAAAGTAAAAGAAATCACCAAAGGCGAATTGAATATAACCGAAGGCGCTTTATATCCTGCTTTACACAAATTAGAAGCCGATGGTTTGTTAGATGTTGAAGTAGAAAAAGTAGATAACCGCTTAAGAAAATACTACAAACTTACTGAAAAAGGCACCACAGAAACTGTAAACCGTTTAGCTGAATTAGAAGAATTCATCAAAAACATGCAAACTATTGTAAATCCAAAATTAAGTTATTAAGATGAAGTTGACAGTAGAACAAATAGATAAAATAGATGTTATTCTAGACGAATTAGGATTAGAATTTCTCGATATTAAATTAGAGATTAAAGACCATATTGCTTGTCAGGTTGAAGAGAATATGAGTTCTGGAGAAACATCTTTTGATGCCTCTTTAGTATATGTGTTAAAATATTGGAAATCAAAGCTTATATTAAGAAAATCATGGCTAATAAGCAATAAAAAATCATTTCCTAAAATTGTGATTCAAAAATTATTTAAACGATTTTTAATTTATAATACAACTTTGCTTTTCTTTATGATTTTATCTTTTTATTTCTTTCAAAATTACAAAAAGGGTATCAATGATTCTATGTTCTTTTCCAAATATTCTACTATAATATATAGCTGTTTTCTTGCCGTTTACTCTGTATTTTGGCTTAAAATGTATTTTCAGAAAATAAAAACCAGTTATTTTTACCAATTCAAACAAAACTTTTATCTTTTATTTCTTTTTCAATTTTACATGGTTTTTTTATCTAGTGCTTCTATTAATTATTTGTGTTTCTCATTGATATTAATTCTGACTCCTTTTCAATTACATACGTTTTATAAACACCAACAGTTTATTAATAAATATCAATTAAAGTGCAATTAATCTTATCCCAACTCGATGCTATCGATCGCTATTTAGAGCAACACCAACTCGATTTTCTTGATTTCAAACTAGAAATAAAAGATCATTTGGCCACTGCTACAGAAGGATTGATGAAGGAAAAAGAAATTCCTTTTGATAATGCTTTTTTATTAGCTGTCGAACCTTGGAAAAATGAGTTAAATGTAAAAAAACATTGGTTAATTAGTAACGAACGCTTGTTTCCAAATTTTGTAATTCAGAGAATAAAATATAAAGTAGCTTTTCATTATGGAGTGGTTTTAACTTTAGCGATAATTATCGCAGTGTTTTCTTCGAATTATTTAAATGAAAACCAAGCGCTATTGAAATATTGTGTTGGTTTGTGCGGTATCATTTATTTTCTTTTACGCCGATTAATGAAAAATAAGAAGGTGAAAACCAGTTATCGTTTCCACTTTGATTATTTTTATATGCCTGTTTTATTAGTGTTTGCTTATTTTTTTGAGTCCCAATTGTCGTTTGTTTACGCTAATTTCATTGGG
Organism: Flavobacteriia bacterium; assembly: GCA_004293165.1. Classification (GTDB taxonomy): domain Bacteria; phylum Bacteroidota; class Bacteroidia; order Flavobacteriales; family Flavobacteriaceae; genus Flavobacterium. The sequence goes on from RDYL01000002.1 coordinate 460,225, forward strand.
TTTTTAGTCTTAGCTAATTTTCCTTTTATTATATATTATTTTATAAAACATCAACAATTTGTTAGGAAATATCAATTATTATGAAACTCACACCAGAAAACATCAAACATATAGACAACACTTTGATCAGGGATAGAATAAACTATATAGATTTAAGGGTTGAGATTATTGACCATATTTCTTCCGAGTTGGAAATATTGGAGGGAGATTTTGAGGTTGTTTTTCCAAAATTCTACGAAGAAAAGGAATTTTTTATAAGACAAATGTTTGTTGGCCATATGAAATCGGATTATAAAAAAGGATGCAAGCAGCTTCTTAACAAGCTTTTTTCATTAAGTTTTTTCTTTTTATTCCTAATGATAAATGCTATTATTGTTTTTTTGAATCATACAAAAAACAAAGAGTTTGTGTTAGAATATTTAGACATTATTCCAATAATATTACCCACACCGATTACAATGATTCTGTTGTATAATTTTTTGTTGTCTAAAAATAATTCAACAGATTTAACAAGCTTAGTTGGTATAACTAATCTAATTATTGTTTCGTATGTTTTTGGCGGTATTTATATAATCAGAGAAATAGATACGTTGTTATGGATTCCTATTTTCTCCTTTTACTTAACAATTAACTTATCTTATTATTTTTTTTATTTTTCTTCAAAGAAAAGACATGAAAAAAAATATAATAGTATCTTATATAACAGATAATTTATGTTCAAACTCACACCACAAAACATCCAATTCATAGACAATTACTTTAAAAACAGCGAAGTCATTTATTACGACATTCGTATGGAAATACTCGACCATGTGGCAACTGCATTAGAACATACAATGCAAGCTGAAAATTTAGATTTTTACGATGCTTTCAAAAGTTATATGGTGGTGAATAAAAAAGAAATTTTGAAAGGGAATAAATTATGGTCGGTTTATTCAAAAGATACGATTCTAAGTTTCTTAAAGTTTTTACTTCATCCAATTATGATTTTTATCGGAATCTTGTTTTACGTTTTTTTTGATAATATTAACGTTACTTATTATTTTTCTGAATCATTTTCAATTAATAATTTATTTTTTACAATAATTCTTTCTATTGCTCTTTTTCAAATATTTTATTTTTACATATATTTAAAAGAAAGATTATATGTAATTGAAAAGGCTGGTGGGCTTTTAGGTTTGCTTTATTATGCGCAGATTTTCTTTTTCCCTGGCTATAGTAGTAAATCTCCATCAAATCTTGTTATGGCTATTTTCTTTTATTTATTATTTGCTTATTTGGTATATTTTATAATTCAGATTTTGAAATTTAACCAAAAAAACAAACATTTATTCCAATGAAACTCACACCAGAACAAATAGACCGATTATACCAATTCACTCGTCAACATTACGTGGAATGGTATGATTTACAAACAGAATTAGTAGATCATTTGGCTAATTCAATTGAAACACAATGGAAAGAAAATCCAAAAATTTCCTTTGAAGATGCGTTACAAGTAGAATTTAAAAAATTTGGGGTTTTTGGGTTTATGACTGTTGTAGAAGAACGTCAAGCAGCTTTAGGAAAAAAATACAATAAATTGGTTTGGCAACATTTCAAATCGTTTTTTACGATTCCTAAAATTATAGGAACGGCTGCTGCTTTTGGAATTTTAGTTCAATTGATGTTGAAATTTGAACGAGCTAACTTAATTGTAATTTCAATTTTTGTTTTGGCTACTTTCCTTTTTTGGATAGGAATTGTAAAAATGTCACGAAAAAACAAGAAAGAGGCTAAGCTTTCTGGTAAAAAATGGTTGTATAAAGATATTATTTTTGGATTAGGTTCATTCACTGGGTTCATTCCATTACCACTTCAGTTTGGATTACGAATAGAAGAAACCGCTCAATATGGAATAATTTCAGCAATAATTGTTAGTGTAACCGTAGTTTGTTTATTCTTGTTGGGTTATATTATTCTTAAAATTATCCCATCAAAAGCAGAAGAATACTTAAAAGAAACGTATCCAGAATATGCATTAGAAAATGCCAATTAAATTCTGATTTTGTCATTTTGAACTTGTTTCAAAATCTTGATTATAAGAGATAGAAACTGAAACAAGTTCAGTTTGACAACACCAAGATATTATTCCATAAACAATGCTTTTAATTCAGTTGCTTCGCTTGGTTTCATTTTTCCAGCTAACACTAAGCTTAATTGTTTTCTTCTTAATGCTGCTGCATAGCGTTCTTTTTCTAATTCTGTTTCTGGTTCAATAGGTGGAACTGGTATTGGTCTTCCTGTTTCATCAACCGCTACAAAAGTATAAATAGCTTCGTTGGCTTTATTTTTAATTCCTGATTCTCTGTCTTCAATCCATACATCAATAAAAATCTCCATCGAAGTGTTAAAAGTTCTCGATACTTTAGATTCAACAGTCACAACACTTCCCAAAGGAATAGCTCTGTTAAACGCTACGTGATTTACCGATGCCGTTACACAAATTCTACGGGAATGTCTTCTAGCGGTTATACTTGCAGCTCTATCCATACGAGCTAATAATTCTCCACCAAATAAATTGTTCAATGGATTCGTTTCACCTGGTAAAACTAAATCGGTTAAAGTAGTTACGGATTCTGAAGGAAATTTTGGTTGCATTGTTTTTTTTGCAAAGATAATGAGGAAATTGAAAATAAAATGCATAAAAAAATCCCAAAACTGGGATTTTAATACTTTTTATGCAATGTTGCTTTTAGTCGATCAACAACCAAGCTTCTGCATTATGTGATTTTTGTATCGCTCTGCGTTCTGATTGTGCTTCGTTTAGTGTTTTAAAACTTCCATATACTACAGGGTATAATTTGTATTTATTTAACGGAAGCATTTTAGCATTTTCAAAACCAGCAGCATTAAGTTCTGCAATCGCTTTATTAGCATTTTCTTTGCTTCTATAAGCGCCAGCCACCAAATGATAAGGCATTTTTTCTTCAACAATTGCCAATTCTACCGATGGAATCGGATTGGAAAGCATAAAAGTAGCTTCCTGAATTTGTTGTTGTACTTTTTCTTGTACGTTTTTCTCAACCAATAAAGTTTCATTAGTAATTTGTTGGTCGTAATAAGATTTGTAACCAAAACCACCAACACCTAACATCACCACAAAAACAGCGGCATATTTTAAATATGAGTAATCTTTCTTTCTTTCAGGAGTAAAAATAATTGGCGCTTTTTCTTCTAAAGCTTCCACTTCTTTCTTTAAAACTTCTCTTGTAATTTCAGGAGAAACAAAAGGGGTTAAACCAAAAGAATCTGTTAAGTAATTAACTGTATTAGTTGGTTCAAAAACCCAATTCATTTCATTATTTACTGAAATTTCGCCAATATTTTTTAACACCAAATGATTGCGATTTTGTAACAAATACGTCCATTCGTTCACCACATCATTAATTTTGATTACCGCTAATTCGTATGACATTTTTTCTTGCAATGCCACATGATTTGCCAATAAACCATCATTGTTTTTTACATTCGCATTAAACGAAACCACTTTTTTAGGCGGAAAAAACGAACTAGCACTTCCAGTAACGTGAGCCGACACAGTTTCGGTTAAAAAAGCACCAAAACCAGGAACAGTAACGCACTGATAACGATATAATAAGTCGGATATGTGTTTTTCTATCTGCATAACAACAAAGTTAGATAATCAATAGCAATATCAAAATTTTATCAACAAAAATTATTAACAATTGTAATTTTTACTGTAAATAATTGGAAATAAAGTGTTTGTGGCTTTTGTTTGACATTCGTCATCCTGAGCTTGTCGAAGGGCTGCTGTCCGCTTTACATGGTGCCGCCCCTATCAGTACCTAAACTTCGGGATAGTTAGGTTTCCATTTTCTTTTTTGGATTATTGCTAAAAAGAACTATTTTTGTTCTTCAATTATACGCCAAATAAATTTTATACACGCCATGACACAGTCAGAATTATACCACACGCTTGCGTTGATGCAAGTGGAAGGAGTAGGAGATGTAATCGCCAAAAAACTCCTCCAACATTGCGGAAACGCTACAGAAGTCTTCGCTTCAAAAAAATCCCAACTTCAAAAAATTGACGGTATTGGCTCGGTTGTAATTAAAAATTTACAAGACAAATCGGTATTTGCAAAAGCGGAAGCCGAACTCAAATTCATCGCACAAGAAAATATTTCCACAACTTATTTTCAAGATGAAAATTATCCCGAACGATTAAAACATTGTTACGACAGTCCTGTCCTTTTATTCCAAGCGGGAAATATCGATTTACAAAACAGAAGAATTATTAGTATTGTTGGCACACGTCAAATTACTACTTATGGAATGGAATTTACTAAAAAATTGATGGAAGAAATTTCACCATTAAATCCCATTATTGTTAGTGGTTTCGCTTATGGTGTTGATATTTATGCGCATCAAATAGCAATGGATTGTGGTTTGCAAACCATCGGTGTTTTGGCTCATGGTTTGAATCAAATTTATCCGAAAACACACAAAAAGTACATGGCAAAAATGGAACAAAACGGTGGCTTTTTAACCGAATTTTGGAGCATAAGCAATCCTGATAAAGAAAATTTCATCAAACGAAACCGTATTGTAGCGGGTATTAGCGAAGCTACTGTTGTTATTGAAAGTGCCGAAAGGGGCGGTTCATTAGTCACTGCCAATTTAGCCAACGATTACAACCGAGATGTTTTTGCAGTTCCAGGAAGAACGACCGATAAATTCAGTCAAGGTTGTAATAATTTGATTAAAACTCAACGCGCCAATTTGCTCACATCCGCAGCAGATTTGGTCTATATTTTAAATTGGGAATTACAGCGTGAATCGCAAAAAGCGGTACAAAAACAATTGTTCATTTCCTTAACCGATGAAGAGCAAATTATATACGACTACCTTCAAAAAACCGGCAAAGAAATGATGGATATTATTGCCTTAGAATGTGATTTTCCTATTTATCGGATTTCTTCTATTTTGTTAAATATGGAATTAAAAGGTGTAGTTAGACCTTTACCTGGAAAAATGTTTGAGGTAATTTAATTTTAAACTCGTAAATTAGTACAAATTTAAAAACCATGTACACGCTTCCTAAAATTGAACGCTTCCAACAAAATGTTGCTTCAAAATATACCATTTACAACAGTGTTTTCATCACGTTGCCTTTTGACGAGATTAATAACACGGGAGTTTTATTGCCTTTGTTTTCGGAAGTTTGTGAAAACGGTTATAGAAACGAACAAAGTCCAGCGGAGATTTTTGAAACTTTTGTTAATAAATATTTAGATAATCCTTCTGAAGCTGAAAAAATCAGTTTATTGTTTCGATTTATTCAATATGTGGAGCGACAAGTGGTGCTTTTTGATGCGATTGAAGATGCGGCTTTTCCAATTGTAAATAATATGGAAGGTAAAAGTTCGCTTCGAGCTATTAAAGAAACGGCAGAATCGGAAGGAAAAACCAAAGAACTGAAAGATTTTTTAGAAAATTTCAAAGTTAGAACGGTTTTAACTGCACATCCAACACAGTTTTATCCAGGTTCAGTTTTAGGAATTATTACCGATTTGACGGAAGCTTTGAAAGCTAATAATCATATTGTAATTAAAGATTTGTTGGCACAATTAGGTAAAACACCTTTCTTCAAAAAAGAAAAACCGACACCTTTTGATGAGGCTGTAAGTTTGGTTTGGTATTTGGAAAACGTATTTTATCCTACGGCAAGCGAAATGGCGCACTACCTTCAAAAAAATATTTTCAAAGGAAACGAACTTAAAAATGATGTACTCAATTTAGGTTTTTGGCCGGGTGGCGATAGAGATGGGAATCCGTTTGTAACTACCGAAATCACACTGAAAGTTGCTGAAAGTTTACGAACTTCAATTTTAAAATGTTATTATACGGATGTTCGAAAGTTGAAAAGAAAATTAACCTTTACAGGTGTTGATGTAATTATTGCCGAACTAGAAAACAAATTATATCGTTCCGTTTTTTATTCGCAAGGAGAAATTTTTATTTCTTTGGTGGAATTCAAATCGCAATTGCACAACATAAAGAATATAATTATAGAAAAACACCAATCACTTTATGTGGACGAAGTGGATTTATTGTTGAATAAAGTCAATTTGTTTGGATTTCATTTTGCCACTTTAGACATTCGTCAGAACAGTAAAATTCATAAAGCGGTTTTTCAGGATATTATTCAAAAAGAAAAAAGTTTGTTTCCAGCAGATTATTTTAATTTATCAGAAACAGCAAAAATTGATATTTTGTCTAAAGCTTCTGCTCAATTAAAAGCTTCAGATTTTGAGAATGAAATTACGAAAGAAACTATCAGTTCTATTGAAGCCATTCGAACTATTCAAGAAAATAATGGCGAATTAGGTTGTAATCGTTATATTATTAGTAACAACGAAAGTGCTTTGAACGTCATGGAAACGTTAGCCATGTTTCAGTTGTGCGATTGGAACAATCCTTCGGTTGATGTAGTGCCGCTTTTTGAATCGGTGGAAGATTTGCACAAAGCTGATTCGGTGATGGAACAATTGTACACGAATTCGGTTTATGTCAATCATTTGAAAAATCGTGGCAATCAGCAAACCATAATGTTAGGTTTCTCTGATGGCACTAAAGATGGCGGTTATTTAATGGCAAATTGGGCGATTTATAAAGCAAAAGAAGCATTGACAGAAATTTCCAGAAAATACAATATCAAAGTTATTTTCTTCGACGGTCGTGGCGGACCTCCAGCACGTGGTGGTGGAAAAACACATCAGTTTTATGCTTCGTTAGGACCAAAAATTGAAAGTCAGCAATTGCAATTAACGGTGCAAGGACAAACCATTAGTTCTAATTTTGGAACTTTGGATTCTTGCCGCTACAATTTAGAGAATTTAGTGAGTGCGGGTGCGAAAAATCAGGTTTTTAATACCAATCAAAATGAATTGACAAACTCTGAAAATGCAATTTTAGAACAACTAGCTGAAATCAGTTTTAAGAAATATATTGATTTTAAAAATCATCCTTTGTTTGTGCCTTATTTGGAAAAAATGAGCACGTTGAATTATTACGCAAAAACGAATATTGGCAGTAGACCATCCAAAAGAAAAGCAGAAGCCAAATTGAATTTAGATGATTTACGAGCGATTCCGTTTGTAGGTTCTTGGAGTCAGTTGAAGCAAAATGTGCCTGGTTTTTTTGGTGTGGGAACGGCTTTAAAATACTTTGAAGAACAAAATCGTTGGCAAGAAGTAAGTGACTTATACCAACATTCATTATTTTTCAGAACGTTGCTAGAAAATAGTATGATGGCGTTGAGTAAATCGTTTTTTCCACTAACGGCTTACATGAAAAACGATGCAGAATTTGGTGCTTTTTGGACCATAATTCACAATGAATATTTAGAAACCAAACGCTTGTTGTTAAAAATTTCAGGTTTCAAAGAATTAATGGAAAACTATCCCGACGGAAAAGCTTCTATTGAAATGCGTGAAAAAATGGTGGTTCCTTTATTAACGATTCAACAATATGCGTTGTTAAAAATTAAAGCTTTGCGAGAAAGCCCAACACCAGACGAAAAGTTAATTGCGGTTTATGAAAAAATAGTAACGCGCTCGTTGTTTGGAAATATTAACGCAAGTAGAAATTCGGCTTAGTTTTTGTTGTTGATTTTATAAATTCAGATTTATGCAAAAACTAATTCTACTTACATTTTTTTCTTTCTTTATACTTTCTTGCACTGAGAAAGAAAAAACCTATGAAGAATTAGAAGCAGAAGTTTTGTGCGATGTGTTGCCGGAAATTGCAAAATATGAATTAAATCAAAATGAAAACAATTTTCTTCCTCCACCTTTAGAAATTGATAGTTTAAAATTTTCTAAAGAAAAGATTCAACAATTAAATAAGAAACGAGATGAGGATTGGATTACTTTTAAGTTAGAATTAAAACAAAAAATTGTAACTTCTATCAAAAAAATAGATGAATTCAAAAAATATAAATACGCTGTTATTGACACGTTACTTTCGGTAAATGCATCATTAGATCAAGATTTAAAGTATGAATTTGATTCATTACCTCAGCGAAAATTAAATGTAAAGGAATTTGAAAAATCAAATATTGATGTTGTTTTAGTATCTTACAAAGACACTTTTGAAGGTAGTGTAAGAAATAATGAATATCTTCCACTTTCTGGTTTGAGTAGGGTTTTAATTCACAAAAACGGAAAAGCTTATTTTCAATGTAATAAAATGTATTATCACTATAACGTATTTTGTAATTTCTCACAAAAAGAGGATAAATGGAAAATAGAAAAAATCATTAAAGAATAAAACCTCAAAGTTTAGAAGTCTAAATTTTGAGGTTTTATTCTTTAATGAACTTTGAGTTTTTAATATCCCAACTTCTCTCTCACTCTTTTTAAAACACCATTAGCTACTTCCCCTGCTTTTGCGGCACCTTCAAGTAATAATCTATCAACTTCTTCTAGGTTGTTGATGTAGTAATTGTATTTTTCTCTTTCGGTGGCAAACTTTTCTACAATCAATTCAAATAAAGCTTGTTTTGCGTGACCGTATCCGTAATTTCCAGCTAAATAATTAGCTTTCATTACTTCCGTTTGTTCGGGTGTCGCTAACAATTTGTATAATGCAAAACAATTACAAGTGTCTGGATTTTTTGGTTCTTCAAGCGGTGTACTATCGGTTTGAATTCCCATAATTTGTTTGCGAAGCGCTTTATCGTCTACAAAAATATTAATGAAATTATTTCTCGATTTACTCATTTTTTGGCCATCAGTTCCCGGAACATACATAGTTTCTTCACTTGTTTTTCCTTCAGGTAATACAAAAGTTTCACCCATTTGGTGGTTAAAACGCGAAGCTACATCACGAGTAATTTCAAGATGCTGCATTTGATCTTTTCCCACCGGAACAATATTGGCATCATATAATAAGATATCGGCCGCCATTAGCATTGGATAAGTAAATAATCCAGCATTTACATCTTCTAATCGATCTGCTTTATCTTTGAACGAATGCGCTAATGTTAATCGTTGAAACGGAAAGAAACAACTTAAATACCAAGATAATTCCGCTGTTTGAGGCACATCAGATTGACGATAGAAAATAACTTTAGTAGTATCTAAACCACAAGCAAGCCAAGTAGCCGCTGTACTGTAGGTGTTTTGTCTTAATTCATTGCCATTTTTGATTTGCGTAATCGAATGCAAATCGGCAATAAAAAGAAACGATTGATTATCAGGATTTGCTGTCATTTGAATAGCAGGTAAAATTGCTCCTAATAAATTTCCTAAGTGTGGCGTTCCTGTACTTTGAACTCCGGTTAAAATTTTTGCCATTGTTAAACTTATTTTTGCAAATGTAAACCATAATGCAAAAAGGGAAAAGTAAAACGGCTAAGTTTTATTAAAATCATTACTTTTGAAATTCTAATAGTTTAAAACCGATGAAATTTTTAAAATACCCACTTACTTTATTATACCGAATTTGGTTTTATATCTTGGTTTTAGTTCCAATTATAGTATTATTTCCATTTATTTTTGTCACTATTTTAAGTGAGAAAACCTATCCACTATTTTTTAAAATAGCAAGGTTGTGGTCTAAGATTATTTTAATTGGAATGGGTTTTAATTATTCTATTGAAGGCGATGATGTTTTTGAGGAAGGGAAAAGCTATATGTTGGTAGCCAATCATACTTCGATGACCGATATCATGTTGATGTTAATTGCAGTTAAAAATCATCCATTTGTATTTGTTGGAAAAAAAGAATTAGCAAATATTCCGATTTTTGGATTTATTTATAAACGCGTTTGTATTTTGGTAGATAGAAGCAGCAGTAAAAGTAGATATGCTGTTTTTGAACGCGCTCAAAAAAGAATTCAGCAAGGGTTGAGTATTTGTATTTTTCCAGAAGGCGGTGTACCTGAAGAACATATTGTGTTAGATGAATTTAAAGATGGTGCTTTCAGAATTGCAATTGAACACGGCTTACCAATAGTTCCAATGGTGTTTTTTGACAATAAAAAACGTTTTTCCTATACTTTTTTCAGCGGAAGTCCCGGAAAAATGCGTGCTAAAATTTATCCAATAATTGAAACGAAAGGCAAAACATTAGAAGATAAAAATGATCTTAAGCAGCAAGTACGTCAATTAATTTTAGAACCATTGGAAAACGATTTAAAATAAAAAAGTCCAAACGAATTTGGACTTTCTCAGTTTCGTTTTAACTAGAAACGAAACAACTTAACTAAAAATTTTAAACTTACTTTTCGCAAGCTTAAAAACTAAAACTAATTCCAGAATACAAACCAATGAAATAAGGTTTGAAATTACTAGAATTCTGATTAAAGGTATTGATTTGGTATTTAAACATAGGTTGGAAATTAGCATTAAAGCTTTTCCAGAACGAATATTTAAAACCCAAACCGACATTACTACTAAAATGTATATTGTTTAAATTATTTGCTCTTCCAACTTCCATTTCAAGGCCATTAGTTACTAAAGAAATATTATTTTGATTCAGAAATAAAGTACTCATTCCGCCAATTATTTCTACCCCAAATTTCTTGTCAATTAATTTGTAACTAAGCTCTAGTGGTACTTCAATATAAGAGATGTTTTGTTTTAAAGCGCCTATATTATTATCAATAATTGTATTTTCAACATCACTAGATAGCTCATTTACAGTACTGTTTTTTGAACTAAAAACCATATTAGATGCATTGGCATTTCTTGAGATAGTTGGAATATTATTATCTACTTCTCTCATTCTAGATTCAAAAAGAACATCATTTGTATTGTAGCTAAGATTGATGCTGTTTACGCCCGTTTTTAAGCTTAACTTATTATTTATTGTGTAGCTTCCGGCTAATCCAAAACTTAAAGTTGTTGAATAATTTTTACTGTTCGAATTAAATTGTTCATCAATAGAAGAGCCTTCTGCTAATGAATTAAAATAAACAGGCGACGCGTTAGTGCTAATCGCCCATTTACTTCTTTTTTCTTCTTTTTCATCTTCATTTTTCCCAACCTCTTTTTCTTTAAGCAATTCCTCTAACGGATTAGTTTCTTTTAAAACTTTGGCTATTAGAGTACTATCTTTACCAATGATTTCAGTAGAAGCAAGCACATTAGTATTGTTTGTTTCGCTGCTTATAGAATCATTATTAGTGACAAATGTTTTGTTTGTTGTTGATTGTTCAAAAAATGCATCAATATCGTTTTTCATGATTTGTTGTTCTTTCGATGATTTATCAACAACAATTAAATCAGTTGAAATTTCATTTTCAAAATCAACATTACTTTTATTTGACTTGAATTTTGACTTTCTTTTAGTTGTTGATTTTTTGGTATTAGAAACCACTACTGTTTCTGGATTTTCTTTACCAAAACGTTGTTGTTTAAAATTGTTATTTGATTTCTTTTTTCTTTTATAATTTGAATTTGTATTTTTTTCTAATTCATTGTATGTAATGATCGTATTTGTTTTTCCAGAATTAATTTTATTCTGTTTATTCAAAAGATTCTCTTTGTATATTTTCGATTTGTTATTGTTTTGTTGGTCCGATTCTAAAGAATTTTTTTCGTTGTTTTTTTCTTTAGAATCATAAACTAAAGATTCATCTGTCGAAAATTTAGTTTTTGAATCTATTTCGTTATTATTTGTTTCTTTACCATTTACAATAGTATTCTCAAAAACGGGTAATTGTTCCGTTTTATTTTGAGTTGTAAAATTCCAAATTAATCCTCCAATTAATAGTATAGAGGCTGCAACTCCTGAAAGTTGAAACCAAATTGGGATTATTCTTTTCTTCTTCTTTTTATGTAAACGATTAGCAATAAAATCCCAAGAATCTTCAGGCGGTGAAGCCTCAAAATCTTTAAATTTTTCCTGAAATAAGCGTTCTATATTTTTATTTTCTTTCATTTACTTTTTTTCACATCAAAACTACTATTCACATCAATTTTAGTTTTCAAAATAGCTTTTGCTCTGGCTAAATTTGATTTAGATGTCCCAATATTTATTCCTAACATTTCTGAAATTTCCTTGTGGGAATATCCATCTAAAACATATAAGTTAAAAACTAGTCGATACCTATCGGGTAACTCTTGTATTATTTTTGTTAAAAATTCAATACTAATAGAATCATCATCAATTTCTAGTTCCTCTTCAGCCGGAATTTTCTCTGAAACAATTTCAAAAACATTTTGTTTTCTATATTGTTGTAAAACATAATTAATTACTATTCGTTTTGCCCAACCTTCAAATGAACCTGAGTTTTTGTATTGGTTTATTTTATCAAATATGATTAAAAAACTTTCTTGTAAATTATCTTGAGCTTCTTCATAATTACGCGAATACTTCAAACACACAGAAAACAACTTTGGCGCTAATAAGCGATAAACTTGCTCTTGTGCTTTAGTATTGTTGTTACTACATTCATGTATAAGTTGCTCGACAATCAATTTTTTACTTATTAATTTACAGGTATATCATATTCTAAGAAAGTATTATTACCTTCAGAGTCTACACCAGTCCAAAATTTAAAAACATAGTTTCCAGTGTTGGTAACTGTAAAATTAAAAGTTTCTTCAACTAAATATTCATTTAATTGATTACAGCTTCCCCCTTCTCGTAAGATATTATTAACAGCACAAGTTCTAATGTTTAAGTCTTTCTCATAGTAAATTCCATAAGGAGCATGACAACTTGAAGGTCTGTAATAACGCATAATTATTGGATAAGTTCCTCCAAGTTCAAACTCTGTTGGTATAACAACAGATTCAACTGGCAAAGTAACAATTGAAATACTTTCTTGGTCAACTTCACATGAGCTTAAAACAAATAATAAGCTAAGTATTAAAATTAATTTTTTCATTTGTAATGGTTTATTATACTTAGTAGATTAATTTTTTTTAAAAAGGTTGCGTCAATTTACAAAAAAAATCACGCTCAAGGCGTGATTTAATTTTTAAGCGTTATTTTCTTTGATGAGATCTTTAATTTTTTGTTCTAATTCATCCATTAATTCTGGATTGTCTTTGATTAATGCTTTTACAGCATCTCTACCTTGGCCCAATTTAGTTTCTCCGTAGCTAAACCAAGAACCACTTTTTTTGATGATTTCAAATTCAACGGCTAAGTCTAATACTTCACCTACTTTAGAAATTCCTTCACCATACATAATATCAAATTCTGCAGTTCTGAATGGTGGTGCTACTTTATTTTTAACGATTTTAACTTTGGTTCTGTTTCCTAACACAGCATCTCCGTCTTTAATTTGAGTAGATTTACGAATATCAATACGAACCGAGGCATAGAACTTCAATGCATTTCCTCCAGTTGTAGTTTCTGGACTTCCAAACATTACACCAATTTTATCACGTAACTGGTTAATGAAAAACACAGTACAATTTGTTTTGTGAATAGTTCCTGTTAACTTTCTCAATGCTTGCGACATCAAACGCGCGTGTAATCCCATTTTAGAATCACCCATATCGCCTTCAATTTCACTTTTTGGTGTTAAAGCAGCAACCGAGTCAATAACAACAATGTCAACAGCTCCCGAACGAATTAAACTTTCTGCAATTTCTAAGGCTTGTTCGCCATTATCTGGTTGTGAAATAATTAAGTTATCAATATCGATTCCTAATTTTTCAGCATAAAAACGGTCAAAAGCGTGTTCTGCGTCAATAAATGCTGCAATTCCTCCTGCTTTTTGAGCTTCAGCAATGGCGTGTAATGTTAATGTAGTCTTACCTGACGATTCTGGTCCGTAGATTTCAATAACTCTTCCTCTTGGGTAACCATTTACTCCAAGGGCCAAGTCAATTCCTAATGAACCTGACGGAATAGCCTCTATTTCTTCAACAGCGCTATCGCCTAGTTTCATTACGGTTCCTTTTCCGTACGTTTTGTCAAGTTTGTCTAATGTTAGTTGTAAGGCTTTTAATTTGGCTTCTTTGTCTGAACTCATAATATTTGGCTTTAAATTGATTACAATTCTTTTTTTTGTAAAAATACAGTTTTTTTCAATTGCTCCAAAAATTGTTGATATGTTTTCCAATTCATTTAAAGATTTGATTTTTAACCAATTTTATTACCTTTGCTCCCGAATTCTTCCATTTAGAATTCCATTTTGTACAGATGCGATTTATCGCGTCTCATATTTTCTAATCTTAAAACGTTTATAGCATGCAACTGTATAACACCTTAAGCGCAGAAGAAAGAGCTCAACTAATTGATGAAGCCGGAAAACAACGTCTTACATTATCTTTCTATGCGTATGCCAAAATTGAAGATCCCAAAAAATTTCGCGACGATTTATTTATCGAATGGAACAAACTCGATGCTCTTGGTCGAACGTATGTAGCTAAAGAAGGTATCAACGCGCAAATGTCCGTTCCCGCTGAAAATTTTGAAGCTTTTCGTGAAACTTTAGAAGCGTATGATTTCATGAGAGGAATTCGTTTGAATGTAGCCGTGGAACACGATGACCATTCCTTTTTAAAACTAACCGTAAAAGTTCGTGACAAAATTGTAGCCGATGGATTAAACGATGAAACTTTTGATGTTACTAATATTGGTGTGCATTTAAAAGCAAAAGAATTTAACCAAATATTAGAAGATCCAAATACTATTGTAGTTGATTTTAGAAATCACTACGAAAGTGAAATCGGTCATTTTAAAGGTGCGATTACGCCAGATGTGGAAACATTTAGAGAAAGTTTACCAATTATCAACGAACAATTAAAAGATTTCAAAGAAGATAAAAACCTTGTGATGTATTGCACAGGAGGAATTCGTTGCGAGAAAGCGTCAGCCTATTTCAAACACCAAGGTTTTAAAAATGTATTCCAATTGGAAGGCGGAATTATCAATTATGCCAAGCAACTTAAAGAGGAAGGTTTAGAAAGTAAATTTATAGGAAAGAACTTTGTTTTCGACCACCGATTAGGTGAAAGAATTACCGACGATATCGTTTCGCAATGCCATCAATGTGGAAAACCTTGCGACAATCATACCAATTGTTTAAACGATGGTTGCCACTTATTGTTCATTCAATGTGACGAATGTCAAGCTGCTATGGAAAATTGTTGTTCTACCGAATGTTTAGAAATTACACATTTACCATTAGCCGAACAAGTTAAACTTCGTAGAGGTAAACAAGGGGGGAATAAAGTTTTCCGAAAAGGAAAATCAGAAAACTTGAAATTCAAGCATTCAGGCGAATTGTCCGATAAACCTTTGGCTGTAGCTGAAAAAACGAAAGACATTCGTCAAAAAATAAAAATAAAAAAAGTATTGCTTGGTAAAGCCGAACATTATTATGTGAAAGCACAAGTAGGCCTTTTCGTCATAGAAAATCAAGAATTAAATCTAGGTGATAGAATTTTAATTTCTGGACCAACAACTGGAAACCAAGAATTAGTTTTAGAGAAAATGTTGGTAAACGGAACTGAAAATACTCTTGCAAAATCAGGCGATAAAGTAACTTTCGAAGTGCCATTCCGAGTAAGATTATCTGATAAATTATTTAAAATTATTGGCTAATGACAACTTCGGGAAGAATAGAATTAATGGCGCCTGCAGGAAATTTCGAATCCATGCAAGCCGCTTTAGATAATGGTTGCGATTCGATTTATTTTGGTGTCGAACAATTAAATATGCGTGCACGTGCTACAGTAAATTTTGTTTTAGATGATTTACCAGAAATTGCGCGCAGATGTAATGAAAAAAACGTTAGAACTTATCTAACTTTAAATACCATTATTTACGATCACGATTTATCTATTGTAAAAACATTGTTGACCAAAGCCAAAGAAGCAGAAATTACGGCTGTAATTGCATCCGATCAAGCGGTTATTATGACGGCTAGAACGATTGGAATGGAAGTACATATTTCTACTCAATTGAATGTGACTAATATCGAAACGGTAAAATTCTACGCCATGTTTGCCGATACCATTGTATTGTCTCGCGAGTTGAGTTTGCGCCAAGTAAAAAAAATCACCGAAGACATCGAAAAAGAACAAGTTAAAGGGCCAAGTGGAAATTTGGTTGAAATTGAAATTTTTGGTCACGGCGCTTTATGTATGGCGGTTTCGGGAAAATGTTATTTGAGTTTACATTCACATAATTCGTCAGCAAATCGTGGTGCTTGCAAACAAAATTGTCGCAAAAAATATACGGTTATTGACCAAGAATCTGGTTTTGAAATAGAAGTAGACAACGAATATTTAATGTCGCCAAAAGATTTATGTACCTTAGATTTTCTAGATCAAGTAATTGATTCTGGAATAAAAGTTTTGAAAATTGAAGGTAGAGGACGAGCAGCTGATTATGTGGCAACCGTTATCAAAACCTATCGTGAAGCTATCGATTCGTATTATGAAGGAACGTTTACGAAAGAAAAAATCAATACTTGGATGAAAGCTTTGGCAACGGTTTACAATCGTGGTTTTTGGAGCGGGTATTATTTGGGACAAAAATTAGGCGAATGGTCAGATAATCCAGGTTCCAATGCGACTCAGAAAAAAGTATACGTTGGAAAAGGAATGCATTATTTTCCAAAATCAAGCATAGCTGAATTCAAAATTGAAGCTTACGATATTAAAAAAGGTGATAAAATACTAATCACAGGTCCGTCAACTGGTGCACAAGAATTAATTTTAGAAGATTTCTTTGTGAATGATACAACTTCAGAAAAAGCAACCAAAGGTGATAGTTGTACTTTGAAAGTGCCGTTCCGCATTCGTTTATCGGACAAAATGTATAAAATTGTCGAAAACTAATGGTCGTTGTAACGCTACAAAGAGACAAATGTATTGGCTGTAATTATTGTGTTGAAATGGCACCAGCCCAATTTCAAATGTCCAAAAAAGACGGGAAATCAGTTTTAATAAAAGCAGTTGATGCCAAAGGTTTTCACACATTAAAATCGGCTGACCATACCATTGTTGAAAATTGTGAATTAGCAGCAAAGGCTTGTCCGGTTCACATTATTACCGTGAAAGAAACATAATTTTTAGATTTACAATACTATAAAAAGACCTATTTCGTTTTAATAACAGATAGGTTTTTTGTTTTTGTAAAACTTCAAAAGATTGAATTTGAAAGTTTCCATAAAAAATCAATATCTTTACGCTCAAAAACGTTTTGAAACGTAGTCCATTTAAGGACAATCACTATATATTTAAATTATGGCATGTACAAGTTGTTCAACCGCTGACGGCGGTGCACCAAAAGGGTGTAATAATAATGGGACTTGCGGCACCGATAGCTGCAACAAACTTTCGGTATTTGATTGGTTGTCAAACATGACATTGCCAGGAGGTCAGGCGCCTTTTGATGCGGCGGAAATTCGTTTTAAAAACGGAAGAAAAGAATTTTTTAGAAATACAGAAAAGCTAACGTTATCTATTGGTGATATTGTGGCAACAGAAGCTTCACCTGGACACGATATTGGGATTGTAACTTTGACAGGCGAATTGGTTAAAATTCAAATGAAAAAGAAAGGCGATAATCCAGACAAAGATTTAGCTAAAATATACCGAAAAGCGTCTCAAAGAGATATTGATATTTGGACAGAAGCTCGAAATAAAGAAGAAGCGGTGCGTATGCGTGCTCGTGAAATTGCTATCAATTTGAAATTGGAAATGAAAATTTCTGATGTAGAATTTCAAGGCGATGGTTCAAAAGCAACGTTTTATTACACAGCTAATGATAGAGTCGATTTTCGTCAATTAATAAAAGAGTTTGCACAAGATTTCAAAATTAGAATCGAAATGAAACAAGTAGGTTTCCGTCAGGAAGCTGCTCGTTTAGGAGGTATTGGTTCTTGCGGAAGAGAATTGTGTTGCTCTACTTGGTTAACTGATTTTAGAAGTGTGAATACTTCGGCAGCACGTTACCAACAATTGTCGTTGAATCCTCAAAAATTAGCGGGTCAATGTGGAAAATTAAAGTGTTGTTTGAATTACGAATTAGATACCTATCTAGATGCATTGAAAGATATGCCCGACATGGATACTAAATTGTATACCGAAAAGGGAGATGCTTATTGTCAGAAAATCGATATTTTCAAAGAAATCATGTGGTTTTCTTATGCGAATGCTCCAGCACAATGGATGGTTTTACCTGTTGCAAAAGTAAAAGAGATTTTAGCCATCAATAAGAAAAAAGAACGTGTGGCGGCTTTGGAAGATTATGTGGTAGAAACGATTCAAGAAGTAGAGAAAAAATTCGAAAATGTAGTAGGTCAAGACAGTTTGACTCGTTTTGATCAACCAAAGAGAAAGAACAATAGTAAAAACAAAAAACGTAAACCATCAAATTTTAAAAATGCTCCTAAAAAAGATTAAATTTATTGGATTATTGCTGGTAACGATTCTTTTTTTCGCATGCGATGAAAAGCAATTTTTTAGTGAATATAAAGAATTAGACGGCAGTTGGAAAAAATCAGACACGTTACGTTTTACATTTGAACAAAAAGATACGGTAAATCCCTATCATTTGTTTTTGAATGTTAGAAATAACAATAATTATCCCTTTAATAATATGTACTTAATTGTAACTATGAAAGAGCCAGGGATAAAGCCGACTATCACTGTAGATACTTTGGAATATCTAATGGCGAACCCTGATGGTACTCTTTTAGGAGAAGGGTTTTCAGATGTGAAAGAAAGTAAATTGTGGTATTTAGAAAATTTCCGCTTTAAAAGAGTTGGAAAATACAATGTTGAGGTAGTGCAGGCAGTAAGAGAAACTGGAAAAGTATCCGGCGTATCTGAACTAAAAGGGATTACAGAACTAGGATTAAGAATTGAAAATAGTAAATAGTATGGCTAACAGAAAAGCAAATACAACCGATTTTTCAGAGTATAAAAGAAAATTTTGGCAATTATTTGCCTACGGATTTTTAGGGATAATACTATTATTCCTTTTCGCTTCATGGGGTTTTTTCGGTAAAATGCCTTCGTTTGATGATTTAGAAAACCCAGACTCTAATGTAGCAACTGAAATTATTTCATCTGATGGTGTTGTTATTGGGAAATTTTTTAAAGAAAACAGAACACCCGTAAAATATCACGAACTTCCGCAGCATTTAGTAAAAGCGTTAGTAGCTACAGAAGATGAACGTTTTTATGAACATTCAGGTATCGATGCGAAAGGAACTTTAAGAGCAGTCGTAAATTTAGGTAGAGATGGTGGAGCAAGTACACTTACCCAGCAATTAGCAAAAAACTTATTTCATGGGGAAGGATCAAAATTTATTTTGTTTAGGGTAATTCAAAAAGTTAAAGAATGGATTATTGCTATTCGTTTAGAGCGTCAATATACCAAACAAGAAATCATTGCTTTGTACTTAAATCAAGTCGATTTTGTTAATGGTGCGGTTGGAATTCGATCGGCTGCCAAAATTTACATGAATAAAGAGCCTAAAAACCTAACCATTGAAGAAGGTGCTTTATTTGTGGGGATGTTAAAAAATCCATCTTTATACAATCCAAATCGTAAAAAAAGAGCAAAATTAGTTTTAGATCGAAGAAATACGGTATTAGGACAAATGGTTAAAAATGGTGTAATTACCGAATCAAAAAAAGAAGAATTAAAAAAACTTCCTATCAAATTAGACTTCAGACCAGAAAGTCATTCGGAAGGAAGTGCCACCTATTTCAGAGAATATCTTAGAGATTACATGAAAAAATGGGTGAAAGACCATTTAAAACCAGACGGAACTGAATATGATTTGTATCGCGATGGTTTAAAAATTTATACGACTATCGATTCTAAAATGCAACAATATGCAGAAGAAGCGGTTTACGAACATCTTAAAAACCTTCAAAGAGAGTTTTTTAAAGGGAAGAAAGACCAAGAAAACGCTCCTTTTGTTGATATTACTCCAGAGCAAACCCAACAAATTATGAACCAAGCCATGAAAAATTCTGAGCGTTGGAGAAAAATGGATTTGAATGGGAAATCAGAGGAAGAAATTATTAAATCTTTTGATGTTGCAGCAAAAATGAAAATCTTTACTTATGACGGTGAAAAAGACACCATCATGAAACCTAAAGATTCAATCATATATTACAAACACATGTTACAAACAGGTATGATGGCTATGGAACCAAGAAGTGGTCATATTAAAGCTTGGGTTGGTGGTGTAAATTATAAATATTTTCAATACGATCACGTAGGACAAGGAGCAAGACAAGTAGGCTCAACTTTT
Source organism: Flavobacteriia bacterium (assembly GCA_004293165.1). Classification (GTDB taxonomy): domain Bacteria; phylum Bacteroidota; class Bacteroidia; order Flavobacteriales; family Flavobacteriaceae; genus Flavobacterium. The sequence goes on from RDYL01000002.1 coordinate 480,484, forward strand.
AAACCTTTTGTATACGCAACAGCTATCGAACAATTAGGAATGTCGCCATGTGATTCAATAATTGATAGTTATTTCACCATGCCAAAAGGCAAATGGGGAATCGATGCCGATTGGTCACCAAAAAATTCAGATGGTAATTACAGAGGTACAACAACATTACAAAAAGCATTAGCTAATTCAATAAACACTGTTTCAGCTAAATTAATTGATCGTGTAGGACCTCAGGCAGTAGTAGATATGGTTAAAGAGTTAGGAGTAACATCCAAAATTCCAGTTCAACCTTCTATTGCTTTGGGCGCAGTAGATATTACAGTTGAAGAGATGGTTGGAGCCATGAGTACTTTCGCTAATCAAGGAGTATATGTAAAGCCAACGTTTATTATTAAAATTGAAGATAAAAATGGTGTCGTAATAGATCAACCTGTTCCTTATCAAAAAGACGTCGTTAACAAAGATGTAGCTTATGCTGTTGTTAAATTAATGGAAGGTGTTACAAAGTCTGGTACAGGTGCAAGATTAAATTATGGAGGAGTTGGATTTGTGCAATATGATTATAGTTTTGGAAATCCAATTGCAGGAAAAACAGGAACTTCTCAAAACAATTCTGATGGTTGGTTTATAGGTATGGTACCTAATTTAGCAACCGGAATTTGGGTTGGAAATGAAGATAGAGCAGCACACTTTCGTTCAACAAATATGGGTCAAGGTGCTACAACAGCTCTTCCTATTTGGGGTATTTTTATGAAGAAATGTTATGATGATCCCTATTTAGATGTGTCAAACGAACCTTTTGAAAAACCAGAAAACTTATCCATAAAAGTGGATTGTTGGACACCTAAAAAAGAAGTAGATACTACTGCGATTGTTCCAACTGATGAACCAAGCATGGATGAATTTGGATTATAAACAACAAACTAAAATATGATTTCTAGAAAAGTTAACAACGTTAAAGAAGCGTTAGAAGGAATTCAGGACGGACAAACTATCATGTTAGGTGGTTTTGGACTTTGTGGTATTCCAGAAAACAGTATTGCTGAATTAGTAAATAAAAATGTTACCGATTTAACTTGTATTTCAAACAATGCAGGGGTTGATGATTTCGGATTGGGATTACTATTACAAAAACGTCAAATCAAAAAAATGATTTCTTCTTATGTAGGAGAAAATGCAGAATTCGAACGTCAAATGCTTTCAGGCGAGTTGGAAGTAGAATTAACACCACAAGGAACTTTAGCTGAAAAATGTCGTGCTGCTCAAGCCGGAATTCCAGCATTCTTTACCCCAGCTGGTTTTGGAACAGAAGTAGCAGAAGGAAAAGAAACACGCGAATTTAATGGTAAAATGCACGTAATGGAATTGGCTTACAAAGCTGATTTTTCTATCGTAAAAGCGTGGAAAGGTGACGAAGCTGGAAATCTTATTTTCAAAGGAACGGCTCGTAATTTCAACGCTTGTATGGCAGGTGCTGCAAAAATCACAATTGCTGAGGTTGAAGAATTAGTCCCAGCTGGAACTTTAAATCCTAACGAAATTCACATTCCTGGAATTATGGTCAACCGTATTTTCCAAGGAGAGAAATTTGAAAAAAGAATTGAGCAAAGAACTGTTAGACAAAAATAATTAGACAATATGCCAATGAGCCAATTAGACGATGAGCCAATGAGTCAATAAAAACAATTGACACATTGACTCTTTTTCAAATGAACTAATTAAATTGACACATTATTACATTATCACATTATCACATTGACACATTACATTATGGCATTAGATAAAAATCAAATCGCAAAAAGAATAGCACAAGAAGTAAAAGATGGTTACTATGTAAATTTAGGAATCGGAATACCAACTTTAGTTGCCAATTATGTTCGTACGGATATTTCAGTTGAATTTCAATCAGAAAATGGTGTTTTAGGTATGGGTCCATTTCCTTTTGAAGGAGAAGAAGATGCCGATATTATCAACGCAGGAAAGCAAACGATTACGACCTTACCAGGAGCTAGTTTTTTTGATTCCGCATTTAGTTTTGGAATGATTCGTGCGCAAAAAGTAGATTTAACTATTTTAGGTGCGATGGAAGTTTCTGAAAATGGAGATATTGCCAACTGGAAAATCCCAGGAAAAATGGTAAAAGGAATGGGTGGCGCTATGGATTTAGTAGCTTCAGCAGAAAATATTATCGTAGCTATGATGCACGTAAACAAAGCTGGAGAATCAAAAATTCTTAAAAAATGTACACTTCCATTAACTGGAGTGGGTTGTGTGAAAAAAGTCGTTACTGAATTAGCGGTTTTAGAAATCACACCAAAAGGTTTTAAATTGTTAGAACGCGCACCAGGCGTTTCAGTAGAAGACATCATAAAAGCAACAGAAGCTGATTTAATTATTGAAGGAAATATTCCTGAAATGAGTATTAATTAGCCAATAAGCCAATGTGACAATGAGAGAATGTGTCAATTAGTAGATGAATCAATTATAAGAATTGACACATTGACACATTTTCAAATTGACTAATTAGATTGACACATTTTAAAATTGACACGTTAAATATATAAGCCATGATAACATTTCAAGAAAAGTACAAAAACAATTTAATTCTTTTAAAATCATTTGAATTTGCTAAAAAAGTGGTTCAATACACAGAAAAATTAGAAGAAGACAGAAAGTATGTAATCGCCAATCAACTATTAAAATCAGGAACTTCAATCGGAGCTAATATCAAAGAAGCTCAAAATTCTGAAAGCAAAGCAGATTTTATTCATAAAATGAAAATTGCAATGAAAGAAGCTGATGAAACCGAATTTTGGTTATTCCTTTGTAATGAGTTGGAAAATTATCCAAATACAGAAGAATTATTATCTGAAGTTTTTGATATATTGAAAATCACAAACAAAATCATTTCAACAACCAAAAAAATTAGCCAATAAGGCAATGAGACAATATGCCAATTAGTTGATGAGTTAGCAATTTAATAATTGACTAATTCTCAAATTGACACATTGTATCGGCACATTGACTAATTAACTAATTGACACATTAACATGTTCCCAAAAGTAATTCTAAAATCAGGTAAAGAAAAATCTATTCAACGTCGTCACCCTTGGATTTTCAGTGGTGCCGTTTATGGCGTGAGTCGTGAAATAAATGACGGCGAAATGGTAGATGTAGTTGATTCGAAAAACAATCATTTAGGAACCGGATATTTCAGTGATAAAGGAAGTATCGTTGTTCGTATTTTGACGTTTGGAGATGAAACTTTTTCTGAGAACTTTTGGGCAGCCAAACTACAATCGGCTTGGTATTTACGTGCTCAGTTATTGGATTTTGAAGTTACCAATGCGTTCCGTGTCATTCACGGAGAAGGCGATGGAATTTCGGGATTAATTATTGATTATTACGATAAAAATTGGGTTATTCAAGCCCATTCAACGGGAGTTTTTCTTCAAATGGATAAAATCGCTGAAGCCATAAAATCTAATTTTCCAGACTATTGCGAAACCATTTATTGCAAAAGTTCAGGAACTTTACCGAATACTGGAACCGATTATTTCTTATTCGGAAACAAAGCAGAAGCAGTTGCAAAAGAGAACAACATTTTGTTTTCAGTAAATTGGGTAGAAGGCCAAAAAACGGGATTTTTCTTAGACCAACGCGAAAACCGAAAATTACTAGGCGAATTCTCAAAAGGCAAAAAAGTACTAAACACTTTTTGTTACACAGGCGGATTTTCAATTTACGCTATGAGTGCCGGAGCGGAATTGGTTACCTCGGTAGATATTTCTCAAAAAGCGGTAGATTTAGCAGCCAGTAATATGGAATTGAATTTTCCAAACGCCAATCACAAAGCAGTTGCGGATGATGTATTCAACTTCATGAAAGAGCACACGCAACAATACGATGTCATCGTATTAGATCCACCCGCTTTCGCGAAAAGCATCAAAAGTAAGCATACCGCAACACAAGCCTACAAACGTTTAAACATTGCAGGATTAAAAGCCTTAGCACCCAACGGAATTTTATTCACGTTCTCTTGCTCACAAGTAATTGACGATGTTTTATTTTACAACACCGTTGCCGCAGCAGCCATAGAAACCGGAAGAAACATCAGAGTGTTACACAAATTAGAACAAGGTCCAGACCATCCAACCAACATTTACCACCCAGAAGGGCATTATTTGAAAGGATTAGTCTTGTTTGTGGAGTAGATTTAAAGTGGTCAGTGTTCAGTTTTGAGTGTTCAGTGGTTTGCGAATAGTTTGCCACCCTGAACTCGTTTAACTTCGTTGAATTTTCAATTTAAGGATCTTTTATTTACCCATTAACAATTTCATCACAGCAATTTGTTCTTTTAATGCCTGTATGGTTTCTTCGTACTGCTGAATGAGTTTTTCAGGCATATTCATATTCTTTACATTGTTAATGTCACTAGAATTGTAGAAATTAAAAACTTTTTTATCATCAAACCCTAAAACTTCCATGGGTTGAACTTCTAGAATAGCACTTATTTCGTTTAACCTATTGATAGTTAATTGCGTTTCACCAGTTTCAATTTTACTATACGCACGGGTAGATAACCCTAATTGTTGTGCTACATATTCTTGGGTATAATTTTTTAATTCACGAATTTGTTTGATTTTGTTTTCGGGTTGTAGTATCATAATAATGAGAATTAATAGTTCAAAATTAGAATAAATTAATCAAACAAAGAAATTTTTAAGCAATTTTTTTTGAAGGTATTAGGTATTTTTGTTAATGTAAATTTAATATCAATAAAATAAATATAGAATAACCAATCTTAAGCCAAATAATTGGGCACTCTCTATAAATTATTATTAAAATTTAAAGTTAACAGGGAAGCCGAAAACTGTATAGAGTAAGCAAAAGTTATAGAATCAAATATTATGAAAAAATTAAATTATCTTGTTTTGTTAATTCCATTTTTATTATTATCATGTTCAAGTGATTCAGATTCACAAGGCCCCACATCTTATAGTGTTCAAGGTCTTTGGAAAACTACATCAGCTGTTTTAAATGGAGTTGAAATATTTGGAGGTACTAATCCTGTTAAATCTGAATTGAATTATTTTAATGCGGATTATAGTTTTAATACACAATCATACTCTGATACAAACTTTTCTACTTTATTAAGTTATTCAACTGGAACATATTCGCTTCCTTCATCTTCAATAATAAATATTAGCGCTAATGCTTATAATGCATCGAATGTTTTGATAGGGTCATATAACTTTCCTGCGGAAGTAATTTTAATTAATGCAACTCAATTACATATTAAAGTTCTTAATTACCCGTCTGCAAATGATGTTTATGTAAAAAAGTTTATTAGATAGTGGATAATTATTATCATAAGCGTATGAAAACCTTTACTTTAAAATCAACAGTTGTACCAATTTTAGTTTAATAAGATATTTTATGTATTTAAGAGCAAGGATTCTTGACTAAAATCATACTTGTTAAAAGCTTGCTTATTATCAACACAAAAGAATTTAATAATTAGAAGCAATTAATGTAAAATAATAATTAAAAATGTGTGTGATTATATATAGTTAGAATAAACCAAATAAAAATTAAAAATATGAATTTAAAAATAAATTTTTTAGCAATTTCATCAATTTTATTATTGACTGGTTGCGCGAGTATTGTTAGTAAAACAAGTTGGCCAATAACAATTAATAGCTCTCCGTCAGAAGCTAAAATTTCTATAAAAGACAAAAAAGGAATAGAAATATATACAGGCAGCACACCTGCAACATTAAAATTAAAATCCGGAGCAGGTTTTTTTTCTAAAGCAAGATATCAAGTGACATTTGAAAAAGCAGGATATGAAAAAAAAGTAGTCCCAGTCGAATTTAAACTAAATGGTTGGTATTGGGGTAATATTATTTTTGGAGGTCCTTTAGGTTTATTAATTATTGATCCAGTATCAGGAGCAATGTTTAAACTAGAAACAGAGTTTTTGAACGAAACACTTACAAAATCAGTAGCAAGTGTTGATACAAAGGAATTACAATTGTTGGATATAAATAATATTCCAGCTGAATGGAAAAATCACCTTATATTAGTTAGTAAATAAAAGAATCACACACATTTTATGATCACACATGTTTAATGTAATTTAACAAATTGGAAGTTGATAAATAAAAACCTGCAAGTTTCAATACTCGCAGGTTTGTCTATTTTCTTAATTCTTCTATCATAATACCTTATAAATTCATAAAAAAATCATTCCCTTTATCATCCGTAATAATAAACGCAAGAAGTCTTTAATTTTTCTATAAATATAATTTATTAGGGTTTAAATCATAAAAAAATATAATATTTTGAGATTTCATTCATAATTTATTATATTTGTAACATGATAACAAGAACCATAACCCAGAATTTAATTGCCGATTGCGACAATAAAAAAGCTATTGTTGTTATTGGACCTAGACAAGTAGGTAAAACAACCTTAATTCAAAAAATAGTAGAAGGTAAAAAAACGTTGTTCCTAAATGGAGATGATCCACAAACTAGATTACAATTAGCTACTGCTAATTTCCAATTTCTATTACAGCTAGTCACGGATTATGATACCATTGTGATTGACGAAGCGCAGCGAATAGAAAACGTAGGTGTAGTTGTAAAAATGTTAATCGATGCAAAATTAAATAAACAATTCATCTTAACAGGTTCTTCCTCTCTTGACTTAGGCAATAAAATTAATGAACCGTTAACGGGCAGAAAATGGGAACATCAATTGTTTCCCTTGTCATGGAGTGAAATTAAAAATCATTACTCGTTTGCAAATGCCTATGCTCGTTTAGAGGAGTTTCTAATCTATGGTATGTATCCGGAAGTTGTAACAGAGGCGAATAAACAAAAAAGACTTTTACAACTTTCAGGAAGTTATTTATACCAAGATATTTTAGAATTAGTAAATATCAAAAAACCAGATTTATTAATGAAATTATTAAACGCCTTGGCATTACAATTAGGGGGCGAAGTTTCTTATAATGAATTGGCGAAGATATTAGGTGTTGACAGAATGACCGTAATCAATTATATCGATTTGCTTGAAAAAGTATATGTTATTTTTAGACTGCATCCTTTTTCAACGAATCAAAGAAATGAAGTTACAGCAAAACCAAAGATCTATTTTTATGATAACGGAATACGAAACGCTATTATTGGGCAATTTAATCCGTTGCAAAGCAGACAGGATGTAGGCGCTTTATTTGAAAATTTCTTTATCAGCGAAAAAATGAAACAACTTAACTATAAAGGATTTTATGGTAAAACACACTACTGGAGAAATATGCAACAAGCTGAAATTGATTTTATCGAAATAAATGAAGGAGAAATTTTGGCTTATGAAATTAAATATAATCCTAATAAAAAAGTAAATTTCACTAAATCATTTACAGAAAAATACCACCCGAAAGAAACGTTAGTGGTTAATAAAGATAATTTTTGGGAGTATTTACAATAATTTATTTTGAAATATATTCTAAAATAAAAAACCTGCAAGTCTTTCAACTCACAGGTTTGTCTATTTTCTATTTTCTATTCTCTTTGTTCTAAACTAAAGATTCATAAAAAAATCATTCCCTTTATCATCAGTAATAATAAATGCTGGGAAATCTTTTACAGTAATTTTACGAACGGCTTCCATGCCTAATTCTTCAAAATCAACCACTTCTACCGATAAGATATTTTCTTTTGCTAAAATCGCAGCAGGACCACCAATCGAACCTAAGTAGAATCCGCCGTGTTTTTTACAAGCGTTCATTACATCTTTGCTTCGGTTTCCTTTCGCTAACATAATCATACTTCCACCAGCGGCTTGGAATTCGTCTACATAAACATCCATTCTTCCTGCAGTGGTTGGTCCAAAACTTCCTGATGGCATTCCGTCTGGTGTTTTAGCTGGACCTGCGTAATATACAGGATGATTTTTGAAATATTCTGGCATTGGTTTTCCAGCGTCTAACAATTCTTTGATTTTTGCATGTGCAATATCACGAGCTACAATCAAAGTTCCGTTTAATTTCAAACGTGTTTTAATTGGGTATTTTGATAATTCTGCTAAAATTTCTGACATTGGTTTGTTCAAATCAACTTCTACCGCTGGCTCTAAATGTGGCGCTGTTGTTGGTAAAAATTGCCCAGGATTGGTTTCTAATTGTTCTAAGAAAATACCATCTTTTGTGATTTTTCCTTTGATATTTCTATCTGCCGAACAAGAAACTCCCATTCCCACCGGACAAGAAGCCGCATGACGAGGTAAACGAATGACACGAACATCGTGCGTTAAATATTTCCCACCAAATTGTGCTCCAATTTGACTTTCTTGACAAATAATTTGTACTCTTTTTTCCCATTCTAAATCGCGAAACGCTTGACCCGACATGTTTCCAGATGTTGGAAGATTGTCATAATATCCTGCGGATGCTTTTTTCACGGCTGCTAAATTCGCTTCTGCAGAAGTACCACCGATAACGATAGCCAAGTGATACGGTGGACAAGCCGCTGTTCCTAAATCCATAATACGCTCACGAACAAATTCGTCTAACGATTTTTCATTCAACAACGATTTTGTTTTTTGATATAAGAACGTTTTGTTCGCCGAACCACCACCTTTTGTTAAAAATAAGAACTCATACGAACTTCCTTTTTTCGCATAAATATCAATTTGTGCTGGTAAGTTGGAACCTGAATTTTTCTCTTCAAACATCGAAATCGGAACAATTTGCGAATAACGAAGATTTTTATTTTGGTACGTATTGTAAATTCCTTTTGACAACCATTCGCCATCTTCTACGCCTGTGTAAACGTTTTCACCTTTTTTGGCAACCACAATCGCAGTTCCAGTATCTTGGCAAGAAGGCAATTGACCTTCCACAGCTACAGCAGCGTTTTGCAATAAGTTATAAGCCACAAAACGATCGTTATCTGTTGCTTCTGGGTCTTCGATAATGTTTCTTAGTTTTTGTAAATGAGCCGAACGCAACATAAATGAAACGTCGTCCATAGCTTCTTGTGCTAATAATTCTAATCCTTTTGGATCCACCACTAAGATTTCTCTATCGCCAAGTTGTTCAACTTTTACGTAATCAGAAGTTAATTTTTTGTACGTTGTATCGTCTTTTAAAATAGGATACGGGTCTTGATATAAAAAGTCCATTGTGTGTATGTTTTGAAAGGTAAAGTTACGGATTTTTGACGGGATTGAAAAAATGAAATGTGGTTAATTAGTATATCTTAAAAAAACCAACTCGCCACAAAAATCGCTGTAATTACGCAGATTAAATCCACTAAAAGCATCATGCCTAACGTATAACGTGTGTTTTTCACATTGATACTTCCAAAATAAACGGCAATCACGTAGAAAGTTGTTTCGGCACTGCATTGGAAAATACAGCTTAATCTTCCGGTTAAGGAGTCAGGTCCAAATTGCTTCATCGCATCAATCATAAAGCCACGAGAACCACCTGAACTAAAAGGACGTAACATCGCCACCGGTAGCGAATCGGTGATTTCTTTAGCGACACCCAAATGCGCAAAAACAAATGAAATTCCGTTTGCAATATTTTCAAATAGACCACTATTTCTGAATAACGAAATAGCGACTAACATTCCCATTACATAAGGAAAAATAGTTACTCCCGTATTTAATCCGTTGTTGGCTCCTGATACAAAAGTGTCGAAAATGGTTGTTTTTTGTTCCACAAATTTCTTCTCTTGAACGAAAGAAAAAATCAAAGTTCCACCTATGATTAATATCAATAACAATCCAGAAAGATTAGAAGTAAAATAATTTTTCCCGATTAAATCTAAACTGTTTACGTAAAATAATAATCCAACAATGGCTCCGATAACACCCATTAAAACTGCTAGTAGAGAAGCGCTTTTAAAATTAACTCGTTGTTTAATTCCAACCAAGATAAAAGCAGCAATTGTTCCTACGAAAGAAGTAATAATACAAGGCAACATTACATCAGCAGGATTGGCAGCATGTTCAGCCGCTCGATACCCAATAATTGAGGTTGGGATTAAGGTTAAACCCGCAGCGTGTAAACACATGAACATAATTTGGGCATCACTTGCTCGGTCTTTATCATCGTTGAGGTCTTGTAAACTTTGCATGGCTTTTAATCCAAATGGAGTAGCCGCAGAATCCAAACCTAAAAAGTTGGCTGCAAAATTTAATGTCATGTAAGAAATCGATTCGTGATTTTTAGGAATAGAAGGAAATACTTTAGCAAATAGAGGACTCAGTTTTTTAGCTAATCGTTCAGAAGCTCCAGAAATAATTAGTAATTCCATAATTCCACAGAAAAATGACAAATAAGCCATTAAAGGAAGAATCAAATCGAACAAACTGCTTTTGGTCATGGGTAATAACCCATCAGCTTTTTGTTTTCCACTGTAGATTTTTACAGTTTGATTGTTGTACACATAAGTGGTGTCGGAATCAGCTTCATTTTTATTAATTAAGAATGTTTTATCTTCCGCTTTTTGCATACTGTCTTGTACGAATTGTGGTACTTCTTTTAAATATTTTTCACCAATTAAAAGCGGTTCACCTTGTTTGCCATTCAATACATAATCAATAGAATAGTATTGCGAAGAAAACAATCCGAAAACAATAAAAAAGATAGAAGATATAAATATCACTAACCAAAATCTGCTTAAAACCATAAATTTTCATTTTTTCGTAAATGTAATATTAAATCAACAAATATTAAATAAATATAAATGTTTTATAAAATTAGAAAAATAATTTTATATTTGTGAATTAATCATTAAAAACCCTACTAATAAACATGAAAATCAGAACATTACTACTTATTTTTTCATTAGTTTTTTCTGGATTTGTTTTTTCTCAAACTAAAGAAGATGTAGAAAAAATAACCAAAAATTATGATTTGGAGAAAATTAAAGAATTAGAAGTTACTTACAAAAAGAAAGAGGCAGCTGAAAAAGAGGCAGCTTATGGAGTAGCAAAAATAAATGGATGGCCTATTAACTTTGAAAAAGATGGCGTTTTCTATGAGTTAATGAAATTAACACCAGATGGGAATCAACCAATTTATTATGCTACAGAAAGTAATGTAATAGCAGCAAGATCTACAAGAGCAAATTATTTAAATACAGGCGGTGGATTAGGTTTAACAATTGATGGTCAAAACATGATTGCTCGTGTATGGGATGGTGGACCTGTAAGAGGTTCACATAATGCTTTTTATACTAGTGCTACTAATTTTGCAAGTCGAGTAACAAATGTAGATACGCCTTTTGCAACTCCATCTATTAACTCGAGTCATGGGACGCATGTTACAGGAACAATCTTAGCATTACCATGGAATGCCGGTTCAGCTGCAGTAAAAGGAATGGCAACTAAAGCAACAGCAAGAACTTTTGATTGGACAGATGACGAAGCAGAGGCTATCAATGAGGCAGCAAATGGAATGTTGTTATCTAATCATTCTTATGGCGTACCAATAACAGGTACTTCAGGACCATTACCTGCATGGTATATTGGAGCCTATGTGGATGATTCAAGGGTTTGGGATGAAATTACTTATAATGCGCCTTTTTATTTACCAGTTTATTCCGGTGGAAATGATGGTGATAATGATGATAATTCAGAACCAATATCATTTGGTATAGATAAATTAGTAGGTAATAAAGTGGCAAAAAACGTATTGACGGTTGCTAACGCTCAAGATGCAACAATTGCTGCTGATGGATCTTTGACATCAGTTCTTATAAATCCAGGAAGTAGTCAAGGACCAACAGATGATAGAAGAATTAAACCAGACATTGCAGGAAATGGAACTGGATTAGACTCACCAATTAGTAATAGTAATACCGCTATTTCAAATTATTCAGGAACCTCTATGGCCGCTCCTAATGTAACAGGAACTTTACTTTTATTACAACAGCATAACAAAAATGTTACAAATAGTTTTATGAAAGCAGCTACTTTAAAAGGGTTAGCTTGTCATACAGCTGACGATGCAGGAACTGTTGGGCCAGACCCTTATTTTGGATGGGGGTTATTGAATGCTAAAAAAGCTGCAGAAACAATTAGCAATAACGGGTTATCTTCTTGGATTTCTGAACAAAGATTAAATCAAGGGCAAACGTTTACTATGACCGTTGCCTCGGCGGGCGGAGCTGCAAATCCTCTTATTGCATCTATCACTTGGACAGATGTTCCAGGAGAAGCAAATAATAGTCTAATAGTCAACGATCTTAAAAGAGCATTGGTTAACGATTTAGATATTAGAATAACTAAAGATGGTGTTACTACTTTTTTTCCTTGGAAATTAAATAGTATTGACCCTTCAATGGATGCAACAAGAGCTGGAGATAATAATATAGATAATGTTGAAATTATTAAAATTGACAATCCAGTTGCTGGTAATTACGTAATCACCATTACACACAAAGGGAGTTTAGTTAATAGCGGTCAAGATTATTCTTTAGTTATAACTGGAATTTCGTCAAATTTTGGTTTAATTTCAAAATCAGATGATGTTGTTTTATGTTCTACTGCAAATGCATCATATACTTTTGATTATAAACAAATAGGAGCAGGCACTACTAATTTTACTGCAACTGGTGTTCCAGTAGGTGCTATAGTAAATTTTTCACCACCTAGTTTAAGTGCAAACGGTACTGTTACAATGAATGTTACTAATTTCGGTTCTGTAACACCTGGTTTTTATAACATAGGTATTGTTGGGAATAACGGCACAGAAACTGAAACAAGAACTAAGTCATTAAGAGTGTTTAGCTCCACTTTTACTCCAATTACGTTAACAAGTCCTTTAAATGGATTTAATGGTACTCCAACTTCAATTAATTTAGATTGGCAAGATGACATCAATGCAGAAAATTACCTTCTTCAAGTTTCTACGACCTCAACATTTACTACAACTGTAGTTAATCAATTAGTACAAGAATCTAATTTTATTGCATCTAATTTAAACCAAGATACTATTTATTATTGGAGAGTTGTTCCTTCAAATAGATGTGGTTCAGCAACAAATGCATCTGCAATTGTAAATTCTTTTAAAACAGGAATTATATCATGTGGTAATATATTCAACGCAACAGATTTTTCTGATGCCACAATTGCTACTACTGCTAATGTTACTGCTTCAGTTCCAATAAATGTTACAGGAGGAATAATAATAGGTGATTTGAAAGTGACTCTAGATATTTCACATACTTGGATTGGAGACATGATAATTTCTCTTGAAGGACCTGCTTCGATAGGTAGTCCAGAAATTATTTTACTGAACCAACCTTGTACAGGTAGCGGTTCTACTTACCCAAATATTTTAGCGACACTAGATGAAGCAGGAGCTGCACTTGTTTGTGAAGCAACAGCACCTGTTGTTAGAGGTATCGCAGCACCTTTTGAAAGTTTTATAGATTTTAATGGGTTGAATGCCGATGGAGTTTGGACATTAAAAGTTTCAGATGTTGGTAATCAAGATGGTGGATCTATTAATGCAGTTTCTTTAAATTTTTGCAACGTTGTACCAGGTACATTAAGTTCAAATGACAATGTTTTAGGATCTTTAAAAGTATATCCAAATCCTGCTAAAGGAATAGTAAATATTGATTTAGGAAATGTAACAGGAGATACAACTTATGAATTGTTTAATGTGCAAGGAAGAAAAGTAATCTCTAAAGTTTCTTCAACAAATTTTGAAACATTAAATGTTGAAAGTTTATCAGATGGAATATATATGCTAACGGTTCAAAACGGAAGTGCAAAAACAACTAAAAAATTGGTTATTAATAAATAGTCAACAATTAACCGTATAAAAAAGGGAGCTATTTAGCTCCCTTTTTTATACATGAATAATTTCATCTTCTACCAATAAATCTTCTCTTCTTAATCTTAGGAAAATTTGTGCCACTGCAATAACATCTTTTTCACAGTAAGTAATAATTCTATCAATGTCATTTTCTATATAAAAAACACACGCAACTTCGCTACCATCAATATCGTCTTTTGGAGATGGAATTCCTAAAACTTTTGTAAGTAATTTTAATGAAGTAAAGTGTTTGTAATCACCAAACTTCCATAATTCTAAAGTGTCAAGATGGGGTACTTCCCAAGGTTTTTTCCCGAATAAATTTAGTTTATTTGGTAAAGCAATTCCATTAATAATCATGCGTCTAGCAATAAATGGAATGTCAAACTCTTTGGCATTATGGCCACATAGTACATGCTGCGCTCCATTGAAATGGGTGTTTAGTAAATTTGAAAAATCTTGTAAAATCTTTTTTTCATCACCCCAAAAACTAGTTACTCGAAAGTTTCTAATATCGGCTTTATTTACAAAGTACCCCACAGAAATGGTGATGATTTTCCCAAATTCTGCCCAAATACCTGCTCTTTCGTAAAAATCTTCAGCCGAGACTTCGTCTTTTCGTTGGTATTGTGTTTTGTGTTCCCATAAATAACGTGTTTCTTCGTCTAAAATGCCATAATTTTGGTGTTCCGGAACAGTTTCAATGTCTAAAAATAGAATGTTGTTAAGGTTAATTTTTTCAATCATTTTTGTACGGTTTGTAGTTAGTTTTTTTAATTATTATACTTTCAGCAGTATCATTTTTTTCTCAATTTCAACATTTCATAAGCTTCTTCCACATAAATATATAAATCTTCACTATGTGGATCGTATGATGTTTGAACACCTTTTAAATGGCCTAATCTAACAATAATTAACTCGTCTTCAGGAATTACAATTACAAATTGCCCTAAATGCCCACGCATATAGTATAAATCTTTTCCTAAAAAGTTGTGCATCCACCAGCCATACCCATAATGTGGAGTTTCATTAAAACGAGGTGTAATGCATTTTTTTACAAACGTACTATCTAATATTTGTTGATCATTCCACTTTCCATTATTCAAATATAATTTTCCGAATCTTGCGAAATCTCTTGCATTACTGGCGATACAACAGTAAGCTTTTTCAATTCCATCTGGCGCTTCATCCAGTTGCCAAAGCGCATCGTTTTCAGCTCCCATAGGTTGCCAAAAATGTTTTGAAACATAAGCAGATAAATGTTCTCCAGTCGCTTTTTCAACACACATGGCTAGTAGTTGGGTAGCACCGCTTAAATATTTGAAGGATTGCCCAGGTTTTTCATTTATGTCTAAGTTTAAGATTACATTTTTTAAATCATCGTCAAAATAAGCTCGGGTAACAATTGAAAATGGACTGTAATATTTTTCATCCCAACTCAATCCAGAAGCCATAGAAGACAAATCACCAATGGTAACTTCTTTCGGATAAGTTCCTTTTAGTTCAGGAAAAAAGTCGGTTACTTTTTGATCTAAACTTTTCATTTTTCCTTCCATAAGGGCTTTTCCCATAGCCATGGTAACTATACTTTTTGCCATGGAAAAGGAATTTGATTTTGAATTTTCATCAAATCCATCAAAATAGCTTTCGTGCCAAATACTATCATTTTTAATGATGAGATATGCTATAGTTTGTAGCTCTTTATGATTTTTTGCTAACTCCTCGGTAGCCGGAATAGTGTTGTAATCAGATGCAATTGCCCATGGTTGTGCTATTCCTTTTTTGATTTCTCTATTTGGGAATTCTTTATAATCTTCTAAAAAGGCAGTAGTATAGCCTTTAAAATAAATAGTTCTTACGGCTCGTAAAAGATAATCTACATCAAAAATGTACATTAAAATAATAATGCTCGCTAAAACAATTGCGAACCATTTAAAAAATTTTAGAAGGAATTTCATGAGCTATTTTATAAGTTTGCGTTATAAAAGTAGCAAAAAGTGATTTGATTTTATAAAAATCTAAAACAAACTTTCTTGTTTTATTGGATTTTCATGTTCAAGTAACCATTTTTTTCGCCACAATCCACCCGCATAACCCGTAAGTGAACCATCTGTGCCAATAACGCGATGACAGGGTACTACAATCCAGAGTGGGTTTTTACCATTTGCCGATGCTACTGCTCGAATTGCTTTCACATCGCCTATTTTTTTTGATAATTCTAAATAGGAGCATGTTTTACCATATGGAATTTTGAGTAACTCTTGCCAAACCTTTTTCTGAAATTCGGTTCCTTTTGGGTTTAATTTAAATGTGAATTCGGTCCGTTTTCCTATAAAATATTCTTCAAGTTGGTTAACTGCTTCGATTAAATCATTAGGAATTATAGTCGATAATTCTACACTTTCATCCAATACATGAATTTTTGAAATTCCGTCAGCATCACCTTTAACTTCTGTAAAACCTAGTGGTGTTTTTATGATTACTGATTCCATATAGTAAATATAAAAAAACCACCTTTATAAAAGGTGGTTTAATAAGATGTAAAAGCTGAATTAATAATATTGTTAAGATTTAATCTCTTCTTTTTTGTCAGTAGCTGGCTCTAATACTTTTCCTTTGAAAGATAAAGTTTTTACTGCTTCAGCACCGTTTTCAGTAGTTGTAATTGTAACTGATTTTTGGAAAACACCACCATTAGCTGCGTTAAAAGTTGCAGCAACCATTCCTTTTTCACCTGGTTTAATTGGCGTTTTTGTGTAATTAGCTGCAGTACAACCACAAGCTGGTCTCACATTTGTAATTAAAATCGTTTCTTTGGTGTTGTTAGTAAACGAAAACTCATAAGTAACAGGTTTTCCTTTTTCAATATCTCCAAAATCATGCATTTCTTGATCCCATTTAATTGCAGACTGAGCTGGAGTAGCTGGAGTTTTAACTTCAGCAGGAATTGCTTCAACTTTTGTAGTTTCAGTTTTTAATTCTTTTGTAGGAACAACTTTTGAGTCTTTTACTTGTGCGAATGAAGCACTAGCAATAAATAAAGCTAAAATTGATAATTTAATTGATTTCATACGATATATGTTTTTAGTTATTTTAAATTTGTCATACAAAACTAAAAAACTTTTTAGTTGGTGTTGTTAATTAAATTTTAATGATTGTTAATGACATGTTAACAGTAAATATAGAAACCACTTTTTTTGTAATATCGACCTCATTATGAAGTTTAACCGATTTAACACTATTATTTTTATAGGCTTTTTAGCAATTGTTGGTGTAATTGTTATGCAATTGTTTTTATTAAACCAAGCGTATATTTTTGAAAAAAGGGATATGGAGGATAAAATCCATTTTGCCTTACAAGATGTTGTGGAAAAAATTTACCGAGATAACAAATCTGAATTACCTATTACAAATCCCATAAAAAAAATTTCTGAGAATTATTTTATTGTTAATGTAAATGATGTTTTTGAAAATCAAATTTTAGAGAAATATTTAAAGGTAGAATTTGAAAAAGTAAAGTTAGAATTAGACTTTGAATATGCTATTTACGATTGTAGTTCTGATGAAATGGTTTACGGGAATTATATTTCGTTAGATGGGAAATCTGAAAAGTTTTGTAAAGATTGTTTTTTAAAAAACAACGATTTAACTTACTATTTTGCTGTTCGATTTCCTAATTTAAAACAAACATATTTTAAGAGTATTTCGCAATATTGGATTTTTACGGGAGTGTTATTTTTGGTATTAATTATTTATGTTTATTCTGTATTTTTAATGTTACAACAAAAAAGATACACTGATTTACAAAAAGATTTCATCAACAATATGACCCATGAATTTAAAACCCCATTAGCGTCAATTCTAATAGCATCAAATTATGCAAATACACAAAAGGAAATAGCAGAAAATCCTAGGTTGTCAAAATACATGCAAATAATTATTAATCAAAGTAATAAACTAAATCAGCATATCGAAAAAATTCTATATATAGCAAAAACAGAAAGCAAACAAATTTTATTAGATAAAACCAAAGTTAACTTAACCACTTTACTTGAATTGGTAAAGGAAAATATTCTTTTAAAGCATCAGAAGGAGGTATTGATTGACATTCAATTAGAACGTGACTATTTGGTGCAAGCCGATGAATTTCATTTTTACAACATCCTTTATAATATTATGGATAATGCAGTGAAATATTCAGTTCAAAAGCCAATTATTCATATTCAATCGAATGAAAATGAAAAAGGATTGGTTTTGAAATTCTCAGACAATGGCGTTGGAATTCCTCCAAATGATTTACCTTTCATTTTTGATAAATTTTACAGAGTAGCGCGTACAGATAATAAAGATATCGAAGGTTTTGGCATTGGACTTTCGTATGTAAAACGTGTTTGTGAATGGCACAAATGGAAAGTTATTGCGGTTAATAATAAAGATTTAGGAATTACAGTATCTATACAAATTAATAAAAAAGAGTATGAGTAAAAAACGCATTTTGTATGTTGAAGACGACGAAACGTTAGCGTTTTTAACTAGCGACAATTTGGAACAACATTTTGAAGTAATACATTGTAACAATGGTAAAGAAGCCTTTCAATTATTTTGTAAAGACACTTTCGATTTATGTGTTTTAGATATTATGTTGCCCGACATGGATGGTTTTGAAATTGCTACTGAAATTAGAAAACGAAACCAAGAAATTCCGATTATTTTTCTTTCGGCAAAAACAATGAAAGAAGACCGAATTAAAGGGTTAAAATTAGGTGCAGATGATTATTTGGTTAAACCATATTCAATTGAAGAACTTATTTTAAAGATTGAAATTTTCTTAAATCGTAGCCAAAAATCTACCGATAATTCAACACAAAAGCAATATACTTTTGGGAGTTTTCATTTTGAACCAGAGAACTATTTACTAAAGAATGAAAATCAAAATATAACACTTACAGAAAGAGAAGCATCACTATTAAAATTGTTCTTAGACAATCCGAATACCGTTTTAAAAAGAGAAAAAATTTTAATGGAATTATGGGGAAGCGATGATTATTTTCTAGGCAGAAGTTTAGATGTTTTTATTTCCCGATTGCGAAAAATTATAAAAGAAGAAACCCACGTGAGAATCGAAAATATTCCGCGCGTGGGCTTTAAATTGGTGGTTGAATAAACGCTATTCTAAACTCATCATATATACTTCTAGTGCTTTGCGTTCTTCAGGTGTCATAGCTTTTGTAATTACAAAATTAGCTTTCATAATTTCATATTGAGAGGCATCTACTAATGTTTCGCCTTCGCCATTAATAAACGAAGCAATACTAGCACCTTTTTCTTTGTAAATTTTTGCAATATCTTTAATTGAAGGTCCAACAACTTTAACGTCTGGTTTATGACAAGCAGTACAAGTTCCTTTTCCTTCAAAAAGTTCTTGTCCTTTTGCTAATAATGGGTCAACAGTTGTTTCAGTTGTTGCCTCTTTTTTTTCTTCTACAGGATTTCCATACGCATCAGTTTCTTTCTTTTCACCACAGCTTGTTGCAATTAATGCGAAAGTCAAAACACTGATTGTTTTTAATAAAATTTTCATTTTGATATAATTTAGAAATGTCTATAAAATTACACTTTCAATTTTATACGGAGTGTGACAAATGTCACATTACTTATTCAATAAAATAGCGGCTTCTTTGGCAAAATACGTTGAAATTAAACTTGCGCCTGCTCTCTTGATACACATTAATTGTTCCATCATAATTTTATCATGATCTAACCAACCTCTTTCAGACGCTGCTTTTATCATAGCATATTCTCCGGAAACATGGAAAACCGTAACCGGAACATCCACCGCATTTTTAACTTCACGAACAATATCTAAATAAGCAATTCCTGGTTTTACCATAACCATATCGGCTCCTTCTTCAACATCCCATAACGCTTCTTTAACCGCTTCAATGCGATTAGCATAATCCATTTGATAGGTCTTTTTATCTTTTGGCACTGCTATATCAGCTTCTCTTGGTGCGCTATCTAATGCATCACGAAATGGACCGTAAAAAGCAGAAGCGTATTTTGCAGAATAACTCATAATACCCACATTGTGAAATCCAGCAGCATCTAAACCTTGACGTAAACGTAAAACACGACCATCCATCATATCGCTCGGTGCTACAAAATCTGCACCTGCTTTTGCATGAGAAACCGCCATTTTTACTAAAGCATCATTGGTTGCATCATTTGCAATGTCACCATTTTCAATTATTCCATCGTGACCATAAATGGAATACGGGTCTAAAGCTACATCTGGCATTACAATCATTTTAGGACAAGCGGTTTTGATGGCACGAATAGCTTTTTGCATCAAACCATTATCATTCCAAGCTTCTTTACCTGTATTATCTTTTAGTGATTCGTCTACCTTGACATAAATATTTACAGCACGAATTCCCAAAGCAAAAAGTTCTTTTACTTCTTCAACAGTTAAATCAATCGAGCGACGAAAAATGCCGGGCATTGATGCAATTTCAGATTTGTAGTTTTCGCCTTCAGCAATAAACATCGGGAACATAAAATCTGCCGGACTTAAGCTGGTTTCGCGTACTAAACTTCTTATAGATTCGTTTACTCTTAAACGACGACCTCTGTGTAATGGAAACATATAATTTATAATTTATAATGAATAATTAAATCCATTCAATTGGTTTTGCTAATACTTTTAGTAATTTTTCTTCTTCGCTTCCTGGTTCAGGATGTTGGTCATACACCCATTGTACATGTGGTGGTAAACTCATCAAAATACTTTCTATTCTTCCGTTGGTTTTTAGTCCGAAAAGCGTTCCTTTATCGTGAACCAAATTGAATTCCACATAACGACCACGACGAATTTCTTGCCAAGTTCTTTGAGCATCTGTATATCGTAAATCTTTTCTTTTTTCCACAATTGGAACATACGCTTGTAAGAAAGAATTCCCAACTTCTGACACGAAATTGAACCAATCTTCCATAGACATTTGCTCGGTAGCTTTTAAATAATCGAAAAACAAACCGCCAATTCCTCGAGCTTCAAATCGGTGAGCGTTCCAGAAATACTCATCGCATTTCTTTTTATAATTCGGATAAAATTCAGGGTTATGTTTGTCGCAAGCAGTTTTACAGGTTTGATGAAAATGTTTGGCATCTTCTTCAAACAAATAATACGGTGTTAAATCTTGTCCGCCACCAAACCATTGGTTGATGATGTTGCCGTTTTCATCATACATCTCAAAATAGCGCCAATTGGCATGAACCGTTGGTACCATCGGATTTTTCGGATGAATCACCAAACTCAAGCCGCAAGCGAAAAAATCAGCTTCTCCAACACCGAACATTTTTTGCATCGTATCCGGCAATTTGCCATGAACGGCTGAGATATTCACTCCACCTTTTTCGAAAACATTCCCGTTTTCAATCACACGTGTGCGACCGCCACCGCCTTCTGGTCGTTCCCAAATATCTTCTCGAAATTTGGTGCCGCCATCAATATCCTCTAATCCTTTACAGATTTGATCTTGCAGGTTTTGTATGTAGGTGTAGAATTTATTTTTCATGTTCTAATTCATATAATTCCATATCCAATGGAGTTTCATTTGGAGGCGTGTATTCATTTAAAAGTGTTTTTTTCCACTCGAAACTACACTTTTCTGCAACTTTACAACTTCCAATATTTGTTTTATGAGCAATAATTTGAAATTTATTGAATTCTAAAACTTCAAATCCATATTTTGAGGTTAGCGCAATAGCTTTTGACATCCAACCTTTGTTTTCGTATTCTGTACTTAAACAATAAGCAAATTCTCCTTGTTTGGTATCCCAATTTATTTCTTTGATGATAATTAAGCCAGCAATTTTTGAATTAGAAACATCTTTAATTCCAAAAGTAAATTCAGACTTTGAAACGTTTTCTTTTCTTTTTTCTTCAATATAACTTAAACTATCAGCAAAGGATTGATTTTTTGACAACGTAATTGGAAAGTACCGTTTAAAGTTATCAAAATTCAAGACCATCATTTCAGATAAACTTTTTGCGTCATCTGCTTGTAAATTGATTATATGAAATGAATCGGTTGTTATCATTAGTTATTTCTGAGTGATTAGATTTTATAGATTATATGGGTGAAGAATTTATTTTTCATTTTTATGTTTTAAAAACGTTACAATTGAAGAAACATAAGAAAACCAAATATTCAATGAACTTTCACTAAGAATTTTAATTTTATAGTGACTAAAAAACAATTCAGTTGATATTTTGATTGATTTTGTTTTTTCTATAATCATGAAATATTCATTTTCTTTAAAAAACACTTTTTCATTAAAAAATTCTGTAAAGAAAAGAATCAAAGCAATAATCATTATTATCAAAGCAAACCCTTTAGTCCATTTTAAATCAACATTATTTAATCTTAACTTATCTGATTTTATTAAAATAAGGATAGAATAAATAAACAAAGGGAAGAATATGAAATCGTACGTAAATAACCAATCAATATTTAAAATTAGTTTAATATTAATTAATGCAATAAGAAAAACCAAAAGATTTACCAATAAAAAACTACTCGATATGTATAATAAGATTCGATTCATTTATTTTAAATCGTTTCGGTTTATTTTTTATACTCTTTTACTGCCTCAACAAAAGCCTTCGCATGATCAACCGGAATATTTGGTAAAATGCCGTGACCTAGATTTACAATGTATTTGTCTTTTCCGAATTCGTCAATCATTTCGTGAACCATTTTTTTGATGGTTGGTATTGGAGAAAGTAAACGACTTGGATCGAAATTTCCTTGTAAAGTAATGTCACCACCAGTTAAATAACGTGCGTTTCTTGGAGAACATGTCCAATCTACTCCTAAAGCTGATGCTTTTGATTTTGCCATGTCGTTCAAAGCAAACCAACAACCTTTTCCAAATACGATAACTTCGGTTTCTTCAGCTAAAGCTTCCACAATTTGATTGATGTATTGCCATGAAAATTCTTGATAATCTACTGGAGAAAGCATGCCTCCCCAAGAATCAAAAATTTGTATGGCATTACAACCTGCTTTTACTTTTTCTTTTAAGTATAAAATCGTGGTATCGGTTATTTTTTGCAATAATAAGTGTGCTGCTACTGGATTTGAAAAACAAAATCCTTTAGCTGTATCAAAACTTTTAGAACCTTTTCCTTCAACAGCATAACAAAAAATTGTCCATGGTGAACCTGCGAAACCAATTAACGGCACTTCGTCGTTCAACATTTCTTTGGTTAATTTCACCGCATCCATTACGTAACCTAAAGTCTCGTGAATATTTGGCACAAAAACCTGATTTACTTGTTCAGCTGTACGAATAGGATTTGGAATTATCGGACCTAAATTGTCTTTTAATTCTACATGAATTCCCATCGCTCTTGGTACTACCAAAATATCCGAAAACAAAATCGCAGCATCTGGTTTTACAATACGAATCGGTTGAACCGTAATTTCAGCTGCTAATTCTGGAGTTTCGCAACGCGTGAAAAAATCATATTTATCGCGCAAGGCTCTAAATTCTGGTAAATATCTTCCTGCTTGACGCATCATCCAAACGGGTGGACGTTCAACGGTTTCTCCTTTTAATGCTCTTAAAAATAAATCGTTCTTTAACATGGTTTTTGTTTTTCAGACCTAACAGATTTCGAAAACCTTTCAGTTCTTATTTTTATTTATAAAATTTTATTACTTCAGTGATTACATTTTCAACGGTTGGTTGAGATGCAATTATTATGTTTTTTGTTCTATTTTCTAATGCTTTTGCAGTGGTGGTTCCAATGCAAAAATAGGTTTTGTTTTCTAATGTATTTTTTTCTAAAAAACTATTCACACCAGACGGACTAAAAAACAAAACGCCATCAAATGGTTCTTTTATTTGCTGTGGTTTCAATGTGGTTTCATAAACGATAATTTCGTTGTATGCGATTTTGTTTTGCTGAAAATAATATGGAATCGTATTTTTTCTGATGTTGCCACAGAAGAACGTAAACGAATTTCCTTTGTATTTCGAATCAATTACTTGAATCAAATCTTCGGCATAATCAGCACTTTCAATAACAGTGAAACCTTTCTTTTCGAGAAAACTTTTGGTTTTATTTCCCACACACAAACATGAAATGGGATGAACGTTTTTTACTTCCGATTTTAAAACACTTTTTACCGCTTCTTTACTTGTGAAAATTAAGTAATTGTTTAGTTGAAGTGTTTCAAAAGAAACCGATTTGGTTTGAATAAAATTCTTTTCTACAAGTTCTATTCCAGCATCAGAAAACTTCTTTTTTAACGCCTTTGAAAGTTTTTTTGTAGAAAGAATTCGAGTCATTTTAGCTTCTAATTTGGTGTTCTTCTTGTCCTAAACAATACGTTTCAATGTCTTTGTTGTATCCATAAACTACTAAAATATCATCTTCCTGCACGATTGTTTCGGGTGTAGGACGTCCAATAGATTCTTTTACAATAGACTTTTTCCCAATTAAATTACGTTTTTCTCTTTTGCGAATAATCGTAATTAGAGTTAAATGATATGTATCTATAGAGTCTAATTCACCCAATGTTTTTCCGAAGAATTCTGGTTTAGCTCTTACTTCAGAAATCGTAAAATTATCATCTAATTGATAGTTTTCTAAAGTTGATTTGAAGTTGATTTGTTTGGTTAATCGATCTGCCGATTCTTGTTCTGGATGAATAATACTATAAATCCCCATGGCTTCTAAAACCGTGTCGTGTATAGGAGACAAAGCTCTACTGATGATTTTTACATCACTCAATTTTTTAATAATTGCAGTTGTAATTATTGCTGCCCCTTCATTTTCTCCAATGGCTACTACAACTTTATCAGCATCTTTTAACGGTAAAGCTTCATATGATAATTCATTTGTTGAATCTAAGGCAATTGCATGTGAAATTTTATCTTTGATAAGATTAATTTTTTCGATGTTTTTATCTACACCTATTACTTCGTTTCCTGTTTCAGTTAAACTGATGGCAAGCGACATTCCGAAGTTTCCTAAACCAAATACTATAATTTTCATTTTTGGCACATTAGTTAATTAATATATTTTCTTTTGGATATTCATAGAATTGATGATTCAATTTTTGAAGCATTCCAATTAATAAGTTGAGCATTCCAATACGTCCTATGAACATATCTGCGATAAGAACATATTTGCTAGGTTCTGTTATTGTTGGGGTAAAATTTAAGCTTAATCCTACAGTACTATAAGCAGAAAAACATTCAAAAGCTACTGTTAATAGAGGAGTTCCCTTCGGTTCAAAAATTAACAAAAGTATAATTGAGATTCCGATAGAAATTAATGAAATACATAAAATTGCGAAAGCTCTTGAGGTGGATTCACTTGAAATTCTTCTTCCAAATATTTCAATTCTGCTTTTTCCTTTTGCTACTGCAAATATATTTAAAGTGGCTAATGCAAAGGTACTAGTTTTAATACCCCCAGCGGTTGAAGCTGGCGAACCTCCAATCCACATTAAAAAAATAATTACTAATAATGAAGGAACTGTCATATTAGCAAAATCAACCGCATTAAATCCGGCAGTTCTAGGTGTTACCGAATTAAATGCAGCGGCAGTTATTTTTCCAAAAGTGCTTTCGTGTTCTAATAAAGTGTTGTTGTATTCTGAAATAAATAAAAAAATAAAACCACCAATTAACAAAACTAATGTTGTATAAATTACAATTTGAGTATTTAGAGTAATGATTCGAACTTTTCGATGAACAATGGTTTTATCAAAAAATTCTAAAACTTGTGTTTTGATTTTTTGATAAAAATTGAATATAATATTATGGCCTAGCCCACCAAAAATAATTAATATCATAATTATCCATTGCAAGAAATAATCAAAACGAATCGCTTGGTCATACAATCCAGCCGATAATATAGAAAAGCCAGCATTACAAAAAGCAGAAATTGAATGGAATATTGAAAAGAAAAATTTATTCTCGATAGCATTGTTATCAATAATAGAAGTGTATACAAAAATTGCCCCAACAGCTTCAATTCCAATAGTAAAAAGCACAACATTTAGAGCGGCTCTAAAAACATCTTTTAAGCCATCATGTGCAATAAAATCTTTTGTGTTTAATCCCTCTTTAAAAGAAGAACTTCCTCTAAAAAAGAAAGCAAAGAAAGACGTAAAGGTTAATATTCCAATTCCGCCCAATTGAATTAAAACTAAAATTATGGATTGCCCAACAACGGTAAAAGCTGTTGAAGTATCTACTACCGCTAAACCTGTTACGCAAACAGCACTTGTAGAAGTAAACAATGCATTGGTAAATGTTATTCCATTTGTAGTTGCACTTGGCAGCATTAACAAAAACCCTCCCGTTAAGGCTAAAATCATAAAACTTCCCACAAAAACAATAGCCGGATTGAAATAAATATCATAAATATGACGTACTAAAACCAAAAGTCTTAATAAGAAATAAAATATAAGCCCACCTTCTAAAATAGGTTTTACTTTTTGTAGAATATAATCAGTAGGGAAATCTAAGTTTAATATTGAAATTACAAAACAAGTTAACATAATGCCTGTTAGTAAAATCATATTAGCTAAGGCTACTTTCTTATTGCTCTTATATTTGTAGGTAAAAAACTTAAATGAATTAAAGGCTAATAATCCAATAGAAAGGAGTATTAAACCAATAACGTGAGGTGAATTATAGTTTTCTTCGAAATCATATCCAAAGTCAAAAACTATAAAAAGCAATACGATAATATCAAAAAAGCGATATAAATAATTGAGTAACGATTCTTTCTCCATTTTGGAATAAAATTATTTTTTTAAATCACGACGAATGCTTTCCATTAAAGCACTTCCGCCGTTGTTTAAAATTTCTTCGGCACATTTTTTTCCGAAGTTTTTATAAGAATCAAAAGTACAACTTTTTTTGATTGTATGTTTTTCTTTTCCGTCTAAAGAAAACAGAACGCCTTCAAAATCAATTTTATCGGATGTAAATGTAGCTAAAGCTCCAATTGGAGCTGTACAACCGCCTTCTAATGTTTTTAAAAATTCACGTTCAATGTGTGTACAAATTTCGGTTTCAGAGTGATTTAGTTTGGCTAAAGCTTCTTTACAAAAAACATCATTTTCCATTGCCACCACCACCATTGCTCCTTGGGCTGGTGCCGGAACCATCCAATCTAAATCGATATAATTTTCTGGTTTTAAATTGATGCGTTCTAATCCTGCAGCTGCAAAAACAGTTCCGTTCCAATCGTTATCATAAATTTTTTGCATACGCGTATTTACATTTCCGCGTAAATCAACTACGGTATGATTTGGATATTTGTTTAACCATTGTGCTTGTCTGCGTAAACTTCCAGTGGCGATAGTTCCAGTTGAATTTAAAAATTCTAAATTGCCTTTGTGAACTAAAATATCAAGTGTATTGGCGCGTTCTAATACGGCAGCTTGCACAATTCCAATAGGTAATGCAGTAGGAACATCTTTCATAGAATGCACGGCAATATCTACTTGGCCATTTAACATGGCAATGTCTAATGTTTTAGTAAAAATTCCAGTGATTCCTAATTCGTAAAGTGGTTTGTCAAGAATAATGTCCCCTTGTGATTTTACGGCTACAATTTCAGTTGTGTATCCTAAATCGTTTAATTTTTTTTGAACTGTGTGTGCTTGCCAAAGGGCTAATTCGCTATCACGAGTTCCTATTCGGATTGTTTTGCTCATTATTTTGCAATCGTTTCTAATTGGAAAATTTTTTCAATCCATTCAATGCTTTCATCTACCATAGTTTCATCATCTTTTAAATGATTCGCAAAATGATTCGTAATTTTTTGAATGATTCTAGCGGTAATTAACTCTGCTTGTTCTTCGTCAAAATTAACTAGTTTTTTTCGTTGAAAGTTTAATTCTCCTTCTTTAATTGTATTCAGTTTTGCTTTTAAAGCATGTATAGTAGGTGCGAATTTACGTTGTTTTGTCCAAGCAATAAATTCATCTTTAATCGTTTCAATAATTGTTTCAGCAGCGGGAATATGTTTTTTTCTATTTTCCAATGTTTCATCGGTCATTTGTGAAAGCTCATCCATGTGAACTAACGTAACATCTTTAATGTCTTTCACGTTTTCATTAACGTTTTTTGGAATGGATAAATCCAAAATCAACAAAGGTTTTTTTAGATTTAAAATTGCTTTATCAACCGTAGGATTTAAAGCGCCAGTTGCTACAACTAAAACATCTGCTTTTTGAATTTCTAATTGTAAATCTGAATATTCTTTTACAATTACGTTTAGTTTTTTGGCAATTTTTTCAGCTTTATCCTTTGTTCGGTTAATTAAAGTAATATGTTCGTGTTTTGAATGTTTTACTAGGTTTTCACACGTATTTCTTCCTATTTTTCCAGTTCCAAAAAGTAAAATGTTTTTAGAAGCAATATCTTCTACATTTTTAAAAATGTATTGTACCGAAGCAAAAGAAACCGAAGTTGCTCCAGAAGAAATCTCCGTATCCGTTTTGATTTTTTTACTGGCTTGAATAACCGCATTTACTAGTCGTTCTAAAAACGCATTCGCTAAATTAAGTTCTTTGCTTTGAACAAAAGCATTTTTCAATTGACTTATAATTTCAAAATCACCAAGGATTTGACTATCTAAACCTGTTCCAACACGAAACATGTGAGAAATGGCTTCTTTATTTTTAAATACAAATGCTACTTTTTGAAAATCTTCAACAGTTCCTTGGCTATTTTCGCAAAGTAATTTGATTAATTGAAATGGGTGTTGTGCAAAACCATAAATCTCTGTTCTATTACAAGTCGAAGTAACAATCAAACTCTCCAAACCTTCAGCTTTTGCCTGATGTAATAAATTTAGTTTAGCTTTATCGTCTAAACTAAATTTACCTCTCATTGCGGCATCGGCTTTTTTGTAACTTAAGCCAATAGCATAGAAAGTTGGATGTTTCGCAAATGTATTGTTTTCCATGGTTTATACTCTTTCCTAAAAGAGTAACAAAATTATTAGTATGTTGTTTATAAAAGTAACGCTTAAAGGACTTTTTATATCGATGAAAGATATTTTATATCTAATTCGTCTTTTTAGCGTTATTTCTATTAAATTTGTAACAAAATCAAGTGTTTTGAATTTAATTATATAGAATAGTTCTAAATAAGTAATTCGTTTTTGTTTGCAACTATATTCAAAAAAATATCGCTATGGGTTCACAAGAAGAAATAAAAATTGAAAATGATTTTATTTTATATCTCTTTCAAAATGATGGGGATGAAATGTATCGAGTTCAAAAATCTGTAAATCAGGGATATATTCAATTTCATTTTGGTTTAAAAGGAAAAGGAAAATTTATTTTCAATCAAGGAAATTATGCACTCGATTTAAAAGAAGAAAAGTCGCTTTTGTTTTATAATCCGCAAAAAGAATTACCGCTTAATTTAGAATTAGCACCACATACTTGGATTGTTTCGGCCATTATTTCTATAAAAAAGTTTCATGGTTTGTTTTCATCACAAGCAGAACATATTCCGTTTTTGAGTGAAGATAATAAAGATAAGAAATACTACAAAGAAAATGATATCAGTCCGTCAATGGCAATTGTGTTGAGTCAATTGTTTCATTACAACCTTAATTCGTTCATTAAAAACTTATACTATAAAGGAAAAGGGTACGAATTATTGAGTTTGTATTTTAACCGTTCCGAAGACCCAAATGCAGAACAATGCCCGTTTTTAATAGATGAAGAAAATGTATTAAAAATTAAAAAAGCTAAAGAAATTATGATTTCTAACATGGCAGAACCACCAGGATTAGAAGAATTATCGGAGCAAGTTGGATTAAGTTTGAAAAAATTAAAAATGGGTTTCAAGCAAATTTATGGCGATACAGTTTATGGATTTTTATTTGAATACAAAATGGATTATGCCCGCCAATTGCTTGATAGTGGTTCCTATAATGTAAATGAAGTAGGTTTGAAAATCGGATACAGCACAGGAAGTCATTTTATTGCCGCTTTTAAAAAGAAATTTGGTACTACACCAAAAAAATATTTAATGAATTTGAACACGATTGTATAAAACCACTTGATATCAATTTCGTATATCAAACTATAAATAAAAAAATGATAATTTGAAAAGTAAGAAAACCAAATTAATTACTTTTATAAAAAAAACAATTGCCACATGAAAGGAGTATTATTAGTAAATTTAGGATCACCAGAAAGTCCAACAGCAAAAGATGTTAAGCCTTATTTAGATGAGTTTTTAATGGATAAATACGTAATAGACGTTCCGTTTTTATTACGTGCTTTATTAGTTAGAGGAATTATTTTGCAAACGCGCCCTAAAAAATCAGCGGAAGCTTATGCAAGAATTTGGACTGATGAAGGTTCTCCTTTAATTGTGATTTCTAAAAAAATGCACCAAAAAGTAAAGCAAATGGTTGATGTTCCAGTGGCTTTAGCGATGCGTTATGGAACTATAACTATTCAAAAAGGATTGCAAGAATTAAAAGATCAAGGTGTTACCGAAGTAATGCTTTTGCCTTTATATCCGCAACATGCTATGGCTTCTACCACTACTATTTTAGTTTTAGCTGAAGAATTACGCCAAAAACATTTTCCAGAAATGACCATTACAAATGTTCCTGCGTTTTATAATAAACCTGATTTTATTCAGGCTTTAGCGAATTCTATTAAAAAACATTTAGAAGGATTTGATTACGATCATTTATTGTTTTCATATCACGGAATTCCAAAACGTCATATTCGCAAAACAGATGTAACAAAATCACATTGTAAAATTGACGGTTCTTGTTGTAACACACCTTCGCCATCGCACGAATTTTGTTACCGTCATCAATGTTATGAAACTACCAAACAAGTCGTAAAATTATTAGGAATTCCGGAAGGAAAATACAGTCAAACTTTTCAATCGAGATTAGCAGGAGATAAATGGCTAACACCTTACACGGATGTTGAAATCAATAAAATGCCTGAACAAGGAATCAAAAAAATAGCGGTTGTAACGCCAGCATTTGTTGCCGATTGTTTAGAAACTTTAGAAGAAATTGCAATGGAAGCCAATGAACAATTCTTGCATCATGGTGGCGAGGAATTTATGGCAATTCCGTGTTTAAACGATGAAGATGAATGGTGTGGTGTGGTGGCAAATTGGATTGAGGAATGGAATAAATAAATTGTTTCAAGTTTCAGGTTTCAAGTTCATAGAACGGTAAACAACCTGAAACCTGAAACCTGAAACAAAAATAGAAATGGAACTTTACAACTACATAAAATCACTGCATTTAATCTTTGTAATTACCTGGTTTGCTGGGTTGTTTTACATTGTTCGTTTGTTTGTTTATCATGCCGAAGCCAAACAAAAGCCGCAACCTGAACAAGATATTTTGATTAAACAATACCAATTAATGCAATACCGATTATGGTATATTATTACTTGGCCAAGTGCTGTTTTGGCAAGTGTTTTTGCTTTTTGGATGTTGTTCTTTACGGAAGTAGGCAAAGTTTGGATGACACAACCTTGGATGCATGTAAAATTAGCCTTTGTATTTTTATTGTATTTATATCATTTAAAATGTCATCAAATTTTTAAGCAATTACAGAATAACGAAGTAAAAAAATCAAGTAATTTTTTCAGGATTTGGAACGAAGGCGCTACAATTATTCTTTTTGCAGTTGTTTTTTTAGTAATTTTAAAAAATGCCATCAATTGGATTTATGGTGTCATTGGAATTTTTGTTTTTTCGATGGTTATTATGTTAGGATTCAAGTTTTATAAAAAAATAAGAGAAAAGAACCAAAACAGTTAATGGATAGAATTTTTAATATCAAAAATCTTTCACTTCAAATAAGAATATTTTTATCCATGATATTCTTAACACTTATTGCGTCAATACTTATTGCTACAGTTTCTATTTATCAATTTAGAAAAGAGGCGCGTGAATACCATCAAGATCGTTTAGAGCGCAAGGAAACAGCTATTACAGAACATATAAATTATGTGCTACAAACAACAACCTATCCGCTAAACACACAAAACATTCCGCTAATTTTTAAAGAAAAAATATTTGAATTAGCAGACATTCATAGCATGGAAATTAATTTCTTTGATTTAAAAGGAAATCTATTAATTTCATCAAAAGCTATTTTTAAGCTGGATAAAGACAAACCTAAAATTAATCCTTCTACTTTAAAAATCATACAATCTTCATTAGATAAACGCTATATTGAATTTTCAAAAGTAGAAGACCAATCCTTTCGTTCTTCGTATTCTTATTTAAAGGATACCAAGTTTAAACCAATGGGAATTTTGAATTTGCCCTACGAAGAAAATACTGAATTTTATGACAATGAAGTGCAAAATTTCTTAATACGTTTTGGTCAAGTTTATGTATTTATGTTTTTGATTTCTATTGTGTTATCCTATTTTTTATCAAGTTATATTACAAAATCTTTAAAAATTATTAGCGATAAAATTCAGCAAACTCAATTAGACCAACGCAACGAGAAAATTGTTATAGAAGATGGTAGTAAGGAAATTAACTTACTAGTTCGTTCCTATAATAATATGGTGGATAAATTAGAAGAAAGTGCTGTTGTTTTAGCACAAAGTGAACGAGAACAAGCATGGAGAGAAATGGCAAAACAAGTGGCGCACGAAATTAAAAATCCACTTACGCCAATGCGTTTAACCGTACAAAGTTTTCAACGAAAGTTTGATGTTACTGATCCAAATATGTCAAAAAAGATTGATGATTATACAAAAACAATTCTTCAACAAATTGACACTATGAGTGCAGTAGCAAATGCATTTTCTAATTTTGCAACCATGCCAGCACAACAAAATGAAACGCTAAATGTGGTCTATATTGTTAAAATGGCATTGGAAATTTTTAATGAAAATTATATTCAATTTTCTGCAATAGAAGAAGAAATTATTGCCAAATTAGATCGAACACAATTAATCCGTGTGATAACAAATTTGGTTAAAAATGCCATTCAAGCTATTCCAGAAGAGCAAGAAAATAAATTAGTTTTCGTAACCGTTTTTAGACAAGACAACTATGTTAAAATTGCGGTAAAAGATAACGGAAAAGGAATTTCTGAAGAAAATCAGGCGCGAGTTTTTGAACCAAAATTCACTACCAAATCAAGTGGAATGGGACTTGGTCTAGCAATAATAAAAAATATTATTGAAAATTACCATGGAACAATTACTTTTGAAACGGAATTAAACAACGGAACCGAATTTTTGGTTTCTTTCCCAATAAATAAACTATAAACATACTATAATGGAAAACATTTTAATTGAAAAACAAGACAATATTGCGGTTATTACCATTAATAGACCAACAAAATTAAATGCTTTAAATATACAAACTATACAAGAATTACATGATGGTTTTAAAACATTAAGCGAAGACAAATCGGTTAAAGCCATCATTATTATTGGAAGTGGAGAAAAAGCATTTGTAGCTGGAGCTGATATTTCAGAATTTGCAAATTTTTCTGTTGAAGAAGGTGGAAAGTTGGCTGCAGAAGGACAAGCTTTATTATTTGATTTTGTTCAAAATTTAGACACTCCTGTAATTGCTGCTGTAAATGGTTTTGCTTTAGGAGGTGGATTAGAATTAGCCATGTCGTGTCATTTTAGAGTGGCTTCTGATAATGCAAAAATGGGATTACCAGAAGTAACTTTAGGAGTAATTCCAGGTTATGGAGGAACGCAACGTTTAGCACAATTAGTAGGAAAAGGTCGTGCCATGGAAATGATTATGACAGCAGGAATGATTGATGCCGAAACAGCTAAAAATTACGGGTTAGTAAATCATGTTGTATCACAAGCAGAATTACTAGATTTTACAAAAGGAATTGCTGCTAAAATCACTAAAAATTCTAGTGTTGCTATTGCAAAAGCAATTCAAGCTATAAATGCAAATTATATTGATGGTGTAAATGGATACCAAGTAGAAATTGAAAATTTTGGAGCTAGTTTTGGAACTGAAGATTTTAAAGAAGGAACTACCGCATTTTTAGAAAAAAGAAAAGCAGCGTTTCCAGGCAGATAATTAATACATGTTAAAGTAATAATAATTTCGCTCTAAGAAATTAATATTGATAATATTGTGTTTTTTTCAGTACAATTAACTGTAAAAAACAACTTTTAAAAGTTTCATTTTAAAGTAATAAAAACCCAGATTTTTTTCTGGGTTTTTATTTGACCTCCAAAATTTCAATCATTTTTTTGATGATTTAATAATTTTTTATTGTTAAAATACTTAATTTTGAATCGAATTTTAAATTTATTGATAATTCATCAAAAACAACACAACAATTATGACCCAAAAAATTAATGACTTTGTAGCAGAAGTTGCAAAAACAAATCCAAACGAGCCTGAATTTTTACAAGCAGTTCATGAAGTTGCTGAAGCAGTAATTCCATTTATTGAGAACAACAACAAATACAACAACAAAATGCTTTTAGAGCGAATGGTAGAGCCTGAAAGAGTAGTTATGTTTAGAGTTGCTTGGATAGATGATGCAGGTAAAACAAGAATTAATAAAGGTTATCGTATTCAAATGAATTCTGCGATTGGACCTTATAAAGGAGGTTTGCGTTTTCATCCATCTGTTAATTTAAGTATTTTGAAATTTTTAGCTTTTGAACAAGTGTTTAAAAACAGCTTAACTACATTACCAATGGGTGGTGGGAAAGGAGGTTCAAACTTTGATCCTAAAGGTAAATCAGATATAGAAATTATGCGTTTTTGTCAAGCGTTTATGCAAGAATTAGCGAAACATATTGGTGCAGATACCGATGTTCCTGCTGGAGATATTGGCGTTGGCGGTAGAGAAGTAGGTTACATGTTTGGTCAGTATAAAAAAACAAGAAATGAGTTTACAGGAGTTTTAACGGGTAAAGGAATTTCTTTTGGAGGTTCATTAATTCGTCCAGAAGCTACGGGTTATGGAACGGTTTATTTTGCTCAAAGTATGTTGGCAACTAAAAACACTACGTTTGCTGGAAAAACAGTAATTGTTTCTGGTTCTGGAAATGTGGCTCAATACGCTATTGAAAAAGCAACTCAATTGGGTGCAAAAGTAGTTACTGCTTCAGATTCATCGGGATATATTTATGATGCTGATGGAATAGATACTGAAAAATTAGCTTACATTATGGAAATTAAAAATGTAAACTATGGTAGAATTTCTGACTATGTAGCAAAATATTCAAATGCTAAATTTGTAGCTGGAAAACGTCCTTGGGAAGTAAAAGGAGATATTGCATTACCTTGTGCAACGCAAAACGAGTTAAACGGAGAAGAAGCTAAAGCATTAGTACAAAACGGTTGTATTTGTGTTGCTGAAGGAGCTAACATGCCTTCAACACCAGAAGCAATTGCAGAATTCCATAAAGCAAAAATCTTATTTGCTCCAGGAAAAGCGTCAAATGCTGGAGGAGTAGCAACATCTGGTTTAGAAATGTCACAAAACTCATTACGTTTAAGTTGGACTACAGAAGAAGTAGATCAAAGATTATTCAAAATTATGAGCAATATTCATGAATCTTGTGTAAAATATGGAACAAATGAAGATGGCTATGTAGATTATGTAAAAGGAGCAAATATTGCAGGTTTTGTTAAAGTAGCAGATGCAATGTTAGCGCAAGGAGTGGTATAATAAGTTTACAATTTCAGTTTAGAGATTAATAAACAGATTTTAAATATAAAAGCAGTTTTCAGAAATGAAAACTGCTTTTTTTATTTAGTAATTCAAAACTGCTCACTATTCTTCACCATCCCACTCAGCATAAAACTGACTTAAATAAGTAATCATAAAATCATGGCGTTTTTGAGCAATTTTTTTACCAGTTTCGGTATTCATTTTATCTTTAAGAAGTAATAGCTTTTCGTAAAAGTGATTCAGTGTTGGCGATTCACTGTTTTTATATTCTTCTTTACTCATATTCAAATTTGGCTGAATATTCGGATTGTATAATGGACGATTTTTAAATCCACCATAGTTAAAAGTGCGTGCAATTCCAATCGCACCAATTGCATCCAATCGATCTGCATCTTGAACAATTTCTAACTCCTTGGAATTAAATTTTTTCTCAAAATTTCCGCCTTTAAACGAAATATTTTCAATGATGGAAATTACATGTGAAATGATGTTTTCAGAAACATTTTGTGATTCCAAGAAAATTCTTGCTGTTTTTGGACCAATCTTTTCATCACCATCGTGAAATTTCGAATCAGCAATATCATGTAATAAAGCACCTAGTTTTACAATTGTGATATCACAATCTTCTTCTTCAGCAATTAATAATGCATTTTTATATACACGTTCAATATGAAACCAGTCATGCCCACCTTCAGCATTGGTTAATTGATTCTTTACAAAAAGGATGGTATTATTGATTAATTGCATGATTACAAGTTACAAAAAAATTCCAACTTTAAAAAAAATTGGAATTTAGATTTTTTAATATTCGGATATTTTTATCTAGCTAAAGCAGGTTCCACCCATTTAAAAAGTTGCCCTTCCGCAGGAACCACTAATCTTTCTGAAATTTTTGCCATTCGTGAAGGTAATTTCAATAGGTAATCTCTTGCTTTTTCTGCTTCATCAGTTAGATTACATATTTTTTCAATTTCCCATTTTTCATTTAGTTTCTGAAGAATATCTACGTAGTCCATAGCTGTGTAAACACCTAAACGCTGTGCTGATTCTGAGAATTTTTCAAAAGCAGTTCCAATACTTTCTCCTGATTCTCTAATTAAATGTGCAGGCATCGTAATTTTTTTCTTCATCATGTATTGAAAAGATAACATCATTTCGCTTGGATCTACTTCAAAAATACGTTTCACAAATTCACTATAAGCTAAGTGATGACGCATTTCGTCTCCAGCAATTAAATTACACATTTTGTGTAGTTTTTTATCGCCATATTTTTTAGCTAGTAATGCTACACGATTGTGAGAAACATAAGTAGCTAATTCTTGAAAACTTGTAAAAACAAAGTTTTTATAAGGATCTCTTCCGGTTCCAGGATCAAAACCGTCGTTGATTAAATGGTGTGTTGTGATTTCCACTTCACGCATATTTACTCTTCCAGAAAGATAAAGATATTTATTTAAAACATCTCCGTGACGATTTTCTTCCCCTGTCCATTGGCGTAACCATTTTGCCCAACCATTGTCGCCATTTTCTCCTTTTTGAGTAACGCCTTCTACATCCATTAACCATGTTTCATAAGTAGGCAAAGCTTCTTCAGTAATGGTGTCACCAACTAAAGTAACCCAGAAATCATAAGGTAAATCTTTTGCAATTTCGCGTAATTCTTTCACTTCTTCCAAGAAGTTTTCTTTTGAAGAGTCAGGAAGTAAATCTGTAGGTTGCCATATTTTTTCAACCGGAATTAAGAATTCTTCCACAAAATGATCCACTTTTTTTTCTAAAAATTGCATCACCTCTAATCGTACATTTTGTATTGACATGGGTTATATTTTGATGTGTTCAGTAATTGTTTTTTCAGTGTATTCAAAAATTTCTTCAAACGCATGTTCTGAAATCTTCATTGGTTTGTGAATTGTAAAATCTAATTTCACACCAAGACCCAATGGGAATTGTCCGAATTTAGTCATTTTCCACGAGTTATTAATTGTAATTGGTAAGAAGTAAGCATCAGGTGCAAACTTGTATAACATTTTTAAACCATTCACAGCGAAAGGTTTAGGTGTTCCCGTTTTGCTTCTTGTTCCTTCTGGGAAAATCACTACGGAGTAATTATTATTGTTTACTAATTCAGCTACTTTTTTAATTTCAGGCAAAGCTTGTTTTGGATCTTTTCGGTTAATTAAGGCTGAACCTCCATGTCGTAAATTATAAGAAACACTCGGAATTCCTTTTCCTAATTCTATTTTACTGATAAATTTAGGATGTACTTTTCTTAAAAACCAAATAATAGTGGTAATATCATGTAAGCTTTGATGATTGGCTACAATAATTAAAGGTTTGTTTTCAGGTATGTTTTCCATTCCTTTAATGTGGTAAGTAGTTCCTATAACGTGAGCAGTTCTAACAAGAAACCAATTAAGGTAAGCCACACTTAGTCGATGGGCATTGTATCCAAAAACATTGAAACATATCCATTGTATAGGATGGAAAATTACCAACCATAATAGGAATAAAATATAGTAAATTATCGATAATAGGTATGAAAGAATTTTTTCCATAAAAAACCAATTTGGGCAAAAGTAAGCTTTAAAATAAAAAACCACCAATGTTTTGGTGGTTTTTATTGTATGCCAGCATAGTATCTTAGCAATATTTGTTAGTTAATAATTGTACAGTTACCATTTAAACAATCAATATTATTAGGAGGAGTTACTACCATACAATCAGAAACTGCTTCCGTTTGTAGGTTGTATAGATGATCCATTTCATAATATTCATTTACTAAATTTTCTAGCGTATTTTGATTTACCGCACTGGGATAAGCCAAATATTCTCTAGGTCCACCACAAGGCTTAGCACCAAATGCAATATAATTACAATTTGATGTGTTGGTACACGGAAAACTGTTGATATAATCAAGAATCTCTTGTTTTTTTTCAATCAATTGTTCAGGTGTAATTTCCGTAACATTTGATTCATTTTCATCACATTGAAAACTTTGCAATAAAATGGACAAAAGTAAAATTCGAACTATAATCTTCATAATCTTTTTTAATAAGATTCAAAAATCATGAAAAGGTTGCGTGGTATAAATTTATTTAGCAAAATTCGTTGTAAGCGTCTTTTAAATTTTCAGCAATTAATTCAGCTGGGCGACCTTCAATGTGATGACGTTCTAACATGTGAACTAATTCACCATCTTTAAACAAAGCCATACATGGCGATGATGGAGGAAAAGGGAACATGTGTTGACGCGCTGCATCAACAGCATCTTTATCAACTCCTGCAAATACGGTTACTAATTGTGAAGGTTTTTTTGCACCATCTAAACTCATTTTTGCTCCCGGACGTGCGTTTCTTGCTGCACAACCACAAACCGAGTTGATGACTACTAACGTAGTTCCTTCGTTTTTTAAAGCATTTTCTACTGCTTCAGCGCTATATAATTCTTGAAAACCAGCTTCTGTTAATTCAGCACGCATTGGTTTTACCATTTCTTCTGGATACATATTTGTAATGTTATAAGTTAACGAGATGCAAAGTTACAAAGTTTTTTGCTTGATAGGGAATACCAATTCATAAAGATTTGTTATGATTTGATAGTTTACGGCTATTTTAAAATTCGGCCTATGAACGCTTTCACAAATATCATTTTCGGACATTTCCAAATCACTTGCAAATCTTCCCAGATTGAAGTTTCTTCATCTAAAAATTTAAAAATCACAGTTGAATTTCCATTTCTAAACATCGAAGAAAATATTTTGGAACCTAAATCGTTTTTAGAACTTAAAATATCCAACAACAATAAATCATAGAACCAAAATTTATCTTTTTTATGAAATTTCGTAAAGTCAGATTCAGATTTTAGAAATTGAACTAATGACTTTGATTTTTTGGATGCGCTTTTAAAAGTATAACCTGTGCTAGCTTTTGTCCAACCACCAGCTGAACCAATATTGATGATGTTCTTAGTATTGTGTTTCCAAAAAGGATAACACGTCATTGGAATATTGCCTTGTTCTTTTTCTAGGATTTCGTATTCGGTTATTCCGAGATTTTCAATATATTTCAGAATTTCAGATTCATATTCCTCTTTTGAAAGTAAGTCTTTTGAAAATAAGGTGTATTCCAATAAAGCTTCATTTTCCGATGTTGGTAAAACATACATAAAACGCGTATTGCCTTTTTGTTCCAACGAAAAATCCATGAAAGTAGCACAATTTGGAGTAAAAACCGCTTCTTTACTTTTGATAAACCAACCAATAAAATGTTGCTGAATTAAAGAGAATTTATTTTGTGCAGTTACAACTTTAGGGTTGTAAATTGAATTGAATACTTTGTTACAAGTGAATGTTTCACTTTCTGTTTTTACAACGCAATGATTTCCTAATTCTGTAAAATCAACTACTTTTTGATTTAGAAAATGGATGTTTTTATGTTCGGAAATTTTCTTGAAAACTAATTCGTAAAAATCTAAACCATTGATTTTTTTGTATTGATACGGCGTTAATTCTAAAACCCGATTAAATTTTTCATTCGCAAAAACGGCTTGATTCCATTTTTTTGAGGCAATTTCATCAAATAAATTGTCTTCATCCCAAAAGCACCAAGTTCTATCATTTGTTTTTTTTGTATTCTCATCTATTAGCAAAATAGATTTATCATTAAACTTTCCAGATAAAAGCATTTCATAAACGGTCATCAAAGCCGATAATCCTGAACCTGTGAAAATGTAATGATAGTGTTGCATGTTAGATACGAAATGAAAAACCTAAAGATAAATAATATTTTGGGGCGTTTTTTGTAATTCCAACCCCCGAAGACAAATCTAACATAAAATTATTGCTTATCAAATAAGTAAATCCACCATCTACACTGTGATGTGCTTTTTGATTTTCTGGCGCAAATCCAAATAGTTCTATATATGAGCCCATCTTTTCTGAAATAGTAAATCCCGAAGAAATAGTATATAAGTAAGTTGGGTTTGGTAACATTCCATCCCATTCAGCCCCTAAATTATATCCAATGTTTATTTTTCTAGTTAGTGTGTGTTGCATTGTAAATCTAAATTGAGGTGCATTTGTATTTGTTTTAAAATGAGTTGAAGCAACATTAGGTAAGCTAATATGAGCTATAAAAGAAGTTTTTGGCAGTAAACCTTTTTCCTCTGCTAGTTTCGTTTTAAATCCTATAAGCGTTGAAGGAAATCCTGATTGAATTGTGTTCTTATTTTTTTGATTATCAAATCCTGTTATTAATCTTATTTCTAGAATATCATTTACACCATATTTTATAAGTATAGTTGGCAGATTTGAACTAGAAACATCATTATTTTCTTTTTGATAATTAAATCCAGTTTCAATTTGCAGTATGTTTTTTGGAACAATTGCAGGTGTTTCAGTTTGATCAGGTCTATCTGTTTGAATGGATTCTTGAGCTTGTATAAAGTTTGAAATTAATATTGCAAAGCACAGGCATTTCTTTATCATAAAATTAAATTTAGATAAAGCTAAAAATAAAATATATAGTAATCTAAAAAAAGTATATATATTTGTATAAATAAATTGTTTATGACCATTTCTGAAGAAAATTATATAAAAGTTATTTATCATTTGTCGTTGGTTTCTCCAAAGGGTGTCAATACGAATGCTATTGCTGGAATGTTAGATACTAAAGCGTCATCAGTTACCGATATGATGAAGAAGCTTTCTGATAAAGATCTTGTAAGTTACCAGAAATATCAGGGAGTTACCTTAACTGAAAAAGGATTTCATTCGGCAAAAATGATAGTTAGAAAACACCGATTATGGGAAGTTTTTTTGGTGGATAAATTAGGTTTTTCATGGGATGAAGTCCACGAAATTGCTGAAGAGTTAGAACATATTAAGTCGGAAAAGTTAATTAATAGATTAGATGATTTTTTAGGTTTTCCTTCTTTCGATCCTCATGGCGATCCAATACCAGATGAAAATGGAATTATAAAAAAAATGGATAAACATTTATTGTCTGAGGCAGAAAGTAATGTAGAATATCATTGTGTTGGAGTTAAAGATTCCTCGGCAGAATTTTTACAATATTTAGATAAGCAAAAAATCGCATTAGGATCGGTTATAAGAATAATTGAAAAAGAAGAATACGATAAAACGTTATCCATTTTAATTGATGGAAAAAAAATAATGTTATCAAATAAAATAGCAACTAATTTATACGTACAATAATTATGTTCCAATCAGTAATTAATTTTTTTGAAAGTATCGACCCAATTCTGGCAGCTTTTTTAGCGACTACATTTACTTGGGGTTTAACCGCTTTTGGCGCTTCGTTTGTGTTCTTTTTTAAGACAATGAACCGCGTTGTTCTAGACGGAATGCTTGGTTTTACAGGAGGCGTAATGGTTGCGGCAAGTTTTTGGAGTTTGTTAGCACCCGCTATTGAAATGAGTGAAGGCGATGGGTTTATAAAAGTAATTCCAGCAGCAGTTGGATTTTTATTAGGTGCGATTTTTATTTTCGGATTGGATAAAGTGTTGCCTCACATGCACATTAATTTTAAAGAAACCGAAGGAATAAAATCGCCATGGCAACGCACAACACTTTTAGTTTTAGCTATTACGTTGCACAATATTCCAGAAGGATTAGCGGTTGGTGTTTTGTTTGGTGGTGTTGCAGCGGGAATTCCAGAAGCTTCAATTGCAGGAGCGGTTACCTTGGCTATCGGAATTGGAATTCAAAATTTCCCGGAAGGAATTGCCGTTTCTATGCCGTTACGAAGAATGGGAATGAGCAGAACAAAAAGTTTCATGTACGGACAATCGTCAGCCATTGTAGAACCTATTTTTGGAGTAATTGGTGCTGTTGCGGTTACTTTTTTTACACCGATTTTGCCTTATGCGTTGGCTTTTGCAGCTGGAGCAATGATATTTGTAGTGGTTGAAGAAGTAATCCCAGAAACCCAACAAGATAAAAATACCGATATTGC
This sequence comes from Flavobacteriia bacterium, assembly GCA_004293165.1. Taxonomy (GTDB): domain Bacteria; phylum Bacteroidota; class Bacteroidia; order Flavobacteriales; family Flavobacteriaceae; genus Flavobacterium. The sequence continues at coordinate 523,037 of RDYL01000002.1, forward strand.
CACTTTAGGTTTTATCGGCGGATTTATTGTAATGATGGTTTTGGATGTTGCTTTAGGTTAATGACAACCACAATCATCGCCACATGGTTTTGATTTCTTTGGACGTTTTTTCCAAAAGAATTTTTTAACCAAGAAACCAACAGCAATGGCTAAAGAAATGTAAACTAAGATTTGTTGTATATCCATAGTGCAAAAATAAGAAAAGCAATCTCAATTATAATGAGATTGCTTTTTTATTAACTTTAAACTTTCATTATTAAAATTGTGCCGCTAAACCAATTGAAGCACTAAAAGGCATTCCTGGTCGCAAACCTGCTGGAACTCTTGAAACTAAATACGTGGTATCGAAAAGGTTATTGATGTTTCCAGTTACACTAAAATGTTTGTTGAATTTGTATTTTGAACCAAAATCCACTACAGTGTTACTTGGTACTGAGTTTTCGTTTGGAATTGAACCTTGACCTGCCACTGTTCTAAATTCGCCACTATACCTAGCGCCTAAAATCAATTCAAATTTTGCGTGTTCTAATGCAATTGAAGCATTAAATTGGTGTTTTGAAATGTATGGAATTTCATCGCCTTTTTCAATGGTTCCCCAAGCTCCGTCCGAACTTGAAAATTCGTTAACAAATTCAGTATCGGTTAGGGTATATCCAAAAGAGATTGGTAGTTTAAATTTACTCTCTTCTTTTAAAACTTGATAGTTTAATAATAACTCAATTCCTTTAACATGCGCTTCACCGGCATTAAATTGATCTAATGTTCCAGAACCCCCACTTGCGGCCAAATCGCTTCCTAATAAATTAGAATAGTTATTAAAATAAGTTACAATTTCTGCTGATAATTTGTTGTAATTAAAACGAGTACCTAGCTCATAATTTATACTTTTTTCAGCGTCTGTTCCTGGCGTATTTGTTGGTGGAGCAAACCCTTTATGAACTCCTCCAAAGAAGGATAAGTCATTATTAATTCTGTAGTTTACACCTACACCTGGCAACCAAACTTTCACATGATTGTCGTTTTCAACTAAGTTAATTCCAGTTCTAGCTACATCATTTGTACCGTAGTTTTTGTTTAATAAATCAATAGTTTCAAAACGGATACCTGGTGTTACTGTTAAGTCCTTGAATTTTATTTTGTAAAGTGCGTGAGCTGCCAAAGCATTTGCATAAGCAATTCGGTTATCTTGTGTTCCTGGTGTTCCCGCAGTAGTTAATACCATCGAGCCATCAAGCATAGCATAGCTATCATTCCATTGGAATCTATCTTCGCTGTCTTTGTGGTATCTTACACCAACTTCTAAATCATGGTAAATATCTCCCGTTAAGAAATGAAAATCTAATTTAGTTTGAACGCCTTGAGCTAAATATGCTCTATTGTTTGCTCTAACACGTAAAGCATTATTTGGAGAGTTTTGAGCGCCCGTAATGTAATCAAAAGCTAATGCATTTGTTAATGGGTCTTCTAAAATTGCATCGATAGCATAAGTTGTTCCACCAAATCTTACATCGTTCAGTTTATACCAATTTCTAGCAAATTTGTTGCGATAAGCTGTTGTGGTTACACTAAAATAATTGCTTGTTTTTAAAGTATGTGTTACTGAAAACTGATTGTTTTTTGTAGTAATGTTGTCTTTTTCAGAACCAACATAACGCATAAAAGGAGAATTATTAAAATCTTCTTCTGTTAATCCTAAATAGGTTTCATTTGCATCTTCTTCTGCATATACCATTTTAAAATCGAATGCATTATAAATTTTACTGGTTGGTTTTGATTGTACTCTAAATTTTGCCATTACATCTTTTTTGTCAAAACCGGTGTTGGCACCACTTGGTAAATCTTTAAAACCATCCGAATTGTAATTTAAAAATTGAACAACTGCCCCTACAGTTTTATTTGCAATTCCAACATTTGCTAAAGTACGACTCGTATTAAAACTTCCGTAATCTGTTAAAAATCCAGCATTAAATTTTGTTGGTATTGGAGCCGAAACAAAGTTTATAGTTCCTCCAGTAGTAAAAGGTCCGTACTGAATTTGGCTACTTCCTTTTAAAATTTCAACAGCACTCATACGAGCAACTGATGGGAAATAATAGGCAGCTGGAGCTGAATAAGGAGCTGGAGCAATTAAAACATTGTCTTCCATTAAAGTGATTTTCGCACTTCTATCTGGAGAGGTTCCTCTTAAACTGATATTAGGTCTTAATCCAAACCCATCTTCTTCATAAACATTAACTCCTGTAACGGTTCTAAGTACACGATTAATATCGGTATAGTTGAATTTTTGTAAATCTGCCGCTGAAATGTAAGAAGCCGAACCTGTTTTATTAGCTGCTTCAAATTTACTACCAATCATTTGATTAGCAGAAATAACAACTTCTTTTAAATTTTTAATGGAATCTTTTGAAGTATTGTTTTCTTTTTCTTGAGAAAAAATTATGCTTGAAAACAGTAGTACAAAAGGGACAATAATACGCTTCATTTTATTTAGATTAATTCTATTCTGCAAAAATAGCCACTAAATTTTATTTAGACAAATTATAAATAAACTTTATTTGGAATTATTTTTAGAATTATATTTTGTATGCTTTTTTTTGTGTAAAAATTAATATTTTATAAAAATAGCTACACAATGATATAAGAAGTCGTTATACAAAATATTTTTTTTAAAGATTCTTTATTTTTAGAATAATAAAGATGAATAATAAAGATGAATAATAAAGATGAATAATAAAGATGAATAATTAAGTTTATGGCTTAATTATTTCAACAATTGATAGGCAATAAATGCCGTTATGTAGGCAAATCCACTCATAAAAACCAATTGGATAATTGGCCATTTCCATGAATTGGTTTCTTTTTTCACTATAGCTAACGTAGAAATACATTGCATTGCAAAGGCATAAAATAATAATAATGAAATTCCTGTCGCAAAGTTGAATATTTTTATGCCCGTTTCTGGATGTACTTCGGCGGCCATTCGGTTTTTAATGGTAGTTTCTTCTTCGCTATGACTACCTACACTATAAATGGTGGCTAATGTCCCAACAAAAACTTCACGAGCGGCAAATGAACTTACCACCGCAATTCCTATTTTCCAATCATATCCTAATGGACGAATCACAGGTTCTATAGCTTTACCCATATATCCAATATAGGAGTTTTCTAATTTATATGAATTGACTTGGTCTTCAAATGCTTCTGTAGTGATAGTTTTGTCTTGATTTTGTTGAGTGATAATCACTTCTGCGTTATTAAAATCGTCACTTAATCCATGCGAACCTAAATACCATAAAATTACCGATAGGGCTAAAATAATTTTCCCAGCTCCTGCAACAAACGCTTTGGTTTTTTCTAAAACGTTTATCCCAACATTTTTAAACATTGGAATTTTATAACTTGGCATTTCTACTACGAAATAGGATTTACAACTTAATTTTAAATATTTATTAAGCAAATAAGCAGAAAAAATTGCCATTCCAAAACCCAATAAATACAATGCCATAAGGGTTAATCCTTGCAAACTTAAAAATCCAAAAATTCTCTTTTCTGGTATAATTAAGGAGATTAAAATGGCATAAACAGGTAACCTTGCCGAACAAGTGGTGAATGGGGTAACCAAAATAGTAATTAAACGTTCTTTCCAATTTTCAATGTTTCTTGCGCTCATTATAGCTGGAATAGCACAAGCTGTTCCTGAAATTAATGGTACAATGCTTTTTCCAGACAAACCAAATTTTCTCATGATTTTATCCATCAAAAACACTACACGACTCATGTAGCCACTTTCTTCTAATACTGAAATAAACAAGAATAAAAAAGCAATTTGTGGAATAAAAATTACAATACCACCAATTCCTGGAATTAATCCTTCACTAATTAAATTGGTAAATTCTCCTGCTGGTAAATGATGTTTTGCAAGTGAACTAAAATTTGCAAATGTTTCATCAATAAAATCCATCGGAATGCTACTCCAATCAAACAAAAACTGAAAAATAAGCATTAAAATTCCGAAGAAAATAACGTAACCAAAAATTTTATGTGTTAAAACGCGGTCAATTTTTGCTCGAATATCAGATGCTTTAGAAACATCAATTTTTTGACCTATTTTCAGCGTATCATTTATAAACTGATAGCGCTTAATGGTTTCTTTTTGTTGTAAGCGTTTTAAATCGGCATGCGATTTAGTAAACGAACTTTTAATTTCGTTTCGTTCTAAATTTAAGAAATTAACATCTTGCGTAATAACTAACCAAAGTTTATATAATAATTGATTAGGAAAAGCTCTTCTTAAATTATTAAAATAATCCGGGTCAATTGATGATGCGTTTAAGCAAGGTTCGGTGGATAAATTTTGATAATTTAATATCAATGATTTTAATCCATCGATTCCTATTTTTTTTCGAGAACTAATTAATGCAATCTTAGTTTTTAGTTCTTTTTCTAAAAGCGGAATATCTAATTCTATTCCTTTTAGTTGCATCCTATCTGCCATGTTAATGACTAAGATGGTCGGAATTTCTAAATCTTTAATTTGAGTAAAAAGGAGTAAATTTCGCTTTAAATTTTCCACTTCAGTAACTACTACGGCAGCATTTGGAAAATCTTCATCGTTTTTATTTAGCAGCAATTCAATTACTACGTTTTCATCAATTGAACTTGCGTTTAAACTATAAGTTCCAGGCAAATCAATAATTTTCGCTTTAATTGAATCGGATAATTTGCAAGTGCCTTGTTTTTTTTCAACCGTAATTCCAGGATAATTTCCTACTTGTTGATTTAATCCTGTAAGTTCATTAAAAACTGAAGTTTTACCCACATTTGGGTTTCCAATTAATGCTACTTTTATAAGATTTGAACTCATTTAAATGTCCTTTAGAATGCTTATTTCTCTTGCGGTTTCTATGCGAATTGCAACATGAGAATCGTTCACGTTAAAATACAATGGATCACCTAAAGGAGCCACTTGAAGTAATGTAATTTTATTACCAGGTAAGCATCCCATTTCTAATAATTTTAGTGGGATTTCGTCTAAATTAACAGCAGTTATAGTTGCTGTTTCTCCTATTTTAAGAGCTGACGAATTAGCGTTCATTTTCTTATTTAGATTGAATTAAAATACAAAAGTAAAAATTATAAATTTAGAAAACCTGATAATTATCAATTTAATCACAAATTATTTTTGATTTTCAACTAACCAAATGATATCAGCAAGTAATTGTTCCATGTTTTTTGTTTTGGTGTCTTCAGTAGGCTTGTCAAGATTGGTGCCATCATAAAAACCACGAATTCTTTTGTTCTTGTCTACTAAAATAAAATTTTCGGTATGAACCATGTCATATAGTTCTTCAGGTTTGCCTGTTTTTACCGCTAAATATGATTTTCGAGCTAAATAATAAATGGCTTTTTTGTCACCAGTTACCAAATTCCATCGCGAATCATCAACCCCTTTTTTAAGGGCATATTTTTTTAAAACTTCTGGCGTATCAATATCAGGTGTTACAGAAAAAGATAACAATTTTACGTTGGGGTATTTTTTTAATTGATTTTGTAACCAAACCATATTATCGGTCATTTTAGGACAAATCGTTGGACAAGTAGTAAAAAAGAAATCAGCTACATAAATAGTGTTTTCATAATCTTTTTGGCTAATTAATTTTCCGTTTTGATTGGTAAATGCAAAATCGGCAATTTTATGATCGTTACCTATATGTTGCACCGTTGAGTCAACTAATTCCGGATTAATATCTCTTGGGGAATATATCGGCAACATTTTTTCAGGAGAAAGTAAGCTATAAATTCCAAAATAAATTCCTAAAGATAGTATTGAAAATAGAATTAAAAATTTTTTATAAGGTGCTATAAATTTAAACATAAAGTTTTTTACAAAAATAATGATAATTCAAAACACATTTGCTAAAAATATCAAATAGACATTTGTTAAAATTCTAATTAATTGATTTTCTTCATTATATTTGTGGTATGTACCCTAAATTTACTAAATAAATGACTAAAAATTACTTTATTATTAGCTTGTTGTGTTCCTTTTTAGGATTTTCACAATTTAATCCAACTGCTCCGTGGATGGCTAATAAAAATACGGCTAAAAATGGTCAACTTACCATTGATGAACAAGTTGAGACTTTCAATGAATATTGGTTAACAAGAGATAAAAACGCTAGAGGCTCAGGTTATAAACCTTTTATGCGATGGGAATATCATTGGAGAAATTATACCAATGAACAAGGGTTTATTATTTCTTCAGAAGAATTTTGGAATGCTTGGCGTCAAAAAAATCAAGCTAAAACCAACCGAAATGTTGTAATGTCGCTTCCAGTTAGCAATTGGGAACCAATAGGCCCTTTTACTCATACAAATACTGGTTCTTGGTCTTCAGGTCAAGGTCGTGTTAATATTGTTCATGTTGACCCGTCTAATGCCAATACTGTTTATTTAGGAGCTCCTGCGGGTGGAATTTGGAAATCAACAAATAATGGAGCTACTTGGACGCCACTTACAGATCAATTACCTCAAATTGGCGTTTCTGGGATAGCTGTAGATTATTCTAATTCAAATGTAATTTATATTGCAACAGGCGATAAAGATGCAGGCGATTCTTACTCAGTAGGAGTATACAAATCAACTGATGGAGGTTTAACATGGAATCCTACAGGCAATATGGGTGTTTCAACGCCTACTAGAGCGGGAGATATTTTAATTCATCCAACAAATAATCAAATTTTATGGTGCGCTACTAGTTCAGGTGTTTTTAGATCTATAAATGCCGGAACTTCATGGTCTAGAGTGCAAACAGGAGATTTTTCTCAAGGTAGTATTCGATTGAAACCAAGTGATCCAAATACTGTATATATTATATCTGATACTAGTTTTTTCCGTTCTACAAACTCGGGAGCAACCTTTACGCAAATTTCTTCAGGATTACCAACTACTTCGGGTCGTATGTTATTAGATGTTACTCCAGCAAATGCTAATTATGTTTACATTTTAAGCGCTGATACATCAGGAGATTTTCAAGGAATTTATAAATCAACAGATGGAGGTACTACGTTTATAGCAACTAATACAACTACAGATGTATTTGAATCGAATCAATCTTGGTATGATTTAGCTTTAGCCGTATCAACAACAAATGCAGAAGAAATTTATACAGGTTGTTTAAATGTATGGCAATCAACAAATGGAGGAAATTCTTTAACAAAATTAAATAGTTGGAGTAATCCTAGTGGACCATCGTATACCCATGCCGATATACATTATTTAGGATTTCATGGAAATAAATTGTTTTGTGGTAGTGATGGTGGTATATATGTTTCAGACAATAGTGGAGCCAATTTTACCGATTTAACTGCAGGCGTACAAATTAGTCAATTTTATAAAATTGCCGTTTCAAAACAATCAGCAGCCAAAATGGTTGGAGGTTTACAAGATAATGGAGGTCATGCCTACAGCGGTGGTCAATGGAAAAACTACTATGGAGCAGACGGTATGGATACCGCTATAGACCCTACAAATTCAAATTTATATTATGGTTTTATACAAAATGGAGGTGGATTATATATTAGTAATTCTGCAGGTAATGGATTAAGTTCTTCTGTAAATTCACCAGGTGGGCAAAACGGAAATTGGGTAACTCCATTAATTTCAAATTCAATTGGAGAAATATTTTCAGGTTTTGATAACTTATATAAATTAACTAGTGGTGAATGGGTACAGCATAATGTAGATGCTTTAGGAACTGGAAATATAGATTTAATTACAGTAGATCCATCAAATAACAATATAATCTATGTTGCAAATGGGACAGTATTGTATAAAAGTGTTAATGGAGGTGTAAATTTTTCTGCGATTAGTTTCACTACAAACAACATTGAATCTATTGCTGTTCATTCTACTGATAGTAATATTGTGTATTTAACAACTGAAGGTGCTAATGGAGAGGTTTTAAAATCTACTGATGGTGGAGCTTTATTTGTTGATATATCTAATGGAGTTCCAAATATTGGTAAAAACATAATTGTTCATCAAGGAAGAAACACCGATAATCCGCTGTATCTTGGCACAAGTTTAGGGGTTTATTATAGAGATGATTCTATGGCTGCATGGGCTCCATTTGATGCAAATTTACCAAATGTTTCAGTTACCGATTTAGAGGTTAATCTTGAAGATGCAAAATTAATTGCAGCAACTTATGGAAGAGGAATTTGGCAAACAGCTATTCCAGTTCAATTACCATCTGATGATGTTAAATTTTTGAGTATTAAAAATCCAACAGCAGACATTAATTGTGGAAGCACTATTACACCTAAAGTTGAAGTTAAAAATAATGGATTAAATACAATTTTTTCAATAACTGTTAATTATAGTATTGACGGAACATCTTCAAGTTTTGTTTGGAATGGCTCATTAGCTTCTGCTGTAACAACGGAAATTAATTTACCAACAACTGTTTTATCAAGAGGTGTTCATACATTAGATGTAACAACATTAATTGTGAATGATTCTTATTCAGACAATAACCAAGGAACAACTTCTTTTTATATAAACGATGCGGGAACTGTTGGGGTTGTAAATCCATTTACTAATCCTTCAAATGCCTTAATTGTATATAATGAAGGAACAAGTGGAGCACAATGGCAAAGAGGTACACGTACAGGTGGTTTAACATCATCAGGAAATACAGTATATGCTACTAATTTAACTGGAAATTATCCAGACAACATAAAAACATATTTGGTTTCTCAATGTTACAACTTATCAAACGTCATTAATCCGCAGATTAGTTTTGCAATGAAATATGATGTTGAACAGAATTGGGATATTGTTTATGTAGAATATTCCACAAACTTTGGTGGTTCATGGACTGTATTAGGTGAAATGGGTCCAACATGGTACAATAGTGACAGAACACCGGCAACTACAGGTACAGATTGTAACAATTGTCCTGGTGCTCAATGGACAGGATTAAATGCAACGTTATCAACTTATACGTATCCTTTAAATACATTAAATTCGGAAACAAATATAATTTTTAGAATTGTTTTCCATTCTGACCAATCGGTAAATGATTTAGGGGTTAATATTGACGATTTTGTTATTAATGGAACGTTATCTGGACAAAGTTTTGATTTACAAAATATTGTATTGTATCCAAATCCATCAAACGGAATTTTCAATGTAGTTTCTGGAGCTAATGAAATAACAGAAATTCAAGTTTATGATTTAACAGGTAAAGTGATATGGACTAAAAAAGATTTTGCAGTATCAAATTCTGAAATTCAAATAAATTTATCTTCTATTTCACAAGGAATTTACTTCGTTAAAATTTCAGCAAATAATCAATCAACAGTTAAACGAATTATTAAAGAATAACTATGAATAAATTTATCTTAAAAGGTAGTTTCGGCTTCCTTTTTTTATCAGTAGCATTATTTTCTTGTAAGTCATCACAAGAAGCAACGGCAAAAAAAGAATCCGTAGGAATCAATGTTGGTTATATGGATAAATCTACAAATCCAGCCGATGATTTCAATCGTTATGTAAATGGAACTTGGTTAGATAAAACCGAAATTCCTGCCGATAGAACCCGTTGGGGAAGTTTTGATGAATTGCGTAAAAACACCGATGACGATGTAATGGCTATTTTGAAAGAAGCCATCAAAGACAAGTCTATCGATCCAAATTCTGATCAAGCAAAAGCTATTAATTTGTACAAAACAGTGTTAGACACGGTAAGTAGAAATAAAGCAGGAATTGACCCTTTAAAACCTTATTTGGCTAAAATTAATAGTGTTCAAAACGCAGATGAACTAGTTGCTTTATTGGCCGAAATGGAACCAGAAATGGGATTAGGTTTCTTCGGAAGTTACATTGGTGCCGATGCTAAAAATAGTAACAAAAACGTAATCTATGTTGGAACCGGAAGCCTTGGTTTACCTGATAGAGATTACTACGTTTCTGATGCGCCTGACAACAAAGAAAAACGCGAAAAATACCTGACTCACATAGCAAGAATGTTAAAATTCATTGGTGAATCTGAAGATGTTGCTAACGTTAATGCAAAGAAAATTCTAGCTTTAGAGACTAAAATGTCAACCGCAACTTTAGACCGTGTTCAAAGAAGAGACAGAAGAAATACATACAATCCAATGTCTTTTGCTGATTTACAAAAATTAGCACCAACCGTTAAATGGGATGCTTATTTTCAAACCGTTGGAATGGGTAAAGTAGATTCTTTAGTAGTTTCGCAACCCAAATATTTACAAACGGTTGAAACTATTTTAAAAGACAACCAAGTAGAAGATTGGAAAGCCTACATGCGATGGACAGCATTAAGAGGTTCAGCAGGGTTATTGTCAACTGATATTGAAAATGCAAATTTTGAGTTTTATGGAAAAACCTTAACAGGAGCTGTAAAACAACGCCCGGCTGAAGAAAGAGCTTTAGCAACCGTTAATGGAAGATTAGGAGAAGCATTAGGTAAATTGTACGTAGCTAAAAAATTCCCGCCTGAAGCGAAAGAAAAAGCACAAGCTATGATTGCTAACGTTATGAAAGCTTTCGATAATCGTATCGATAATTTACCTTGGATGACAAAAGCTACTAAGGAAAACGCAAAAATCAAATTAAATAAATTCCGAGTAAAAATTGGATATCCTGATAAATGGAAAGATTATTCTGCATTAGAAATGAAATCTCCAGAACAAGGTGGAACGTATTTTGATAATTCAAGAATGTACGCTAGATGGAGCCACAAGAAAAACATGGAAAAGATTGGAAAGCCAGTAGACAAAGAAGAATGGGGAATGTCGCCTCAAACAGTAAATGCATATTTTAGTCCAACCAATAACGAAATTGTTTTTCCAGCTGCGATTTTACAACCACCTTTTTATGATTATAGAGCCGATGAAGCAGTTAATTATGGCGGAATTGGCGCTGTAATTGGTCACGAAATTTCGCATGGTTTTGACGATTCAGGTTCTAGATACAATGCGGATGGAAATTTAGTGAATTGGTGGAGCGAAGACGATTTGAAACAATTCACAACATTAGGAAGTGCTTTAGCCGACCAATATTCAGCATTAGAACCATTACCAGGAATTTTTGTTGATGGAAAATTCACTTTAGGTGAAAATATAGGAGATTTAGGTGGAGTTAATGCAGCTTACGATGGATTACAAATCTATTTGAAAGCAAACAAAAATCCAGGGTTAATCGACGGATTTACGCCAGAGCAACGTTTCTTCATTTCTTGGGCAACTATTTGGAGAAGTAAAATGAGAGATGAAGCCATCAAAAATCAAGTTAAAACCGATTCACATTCACCAGGAATGTATCGTGCTTATGTGCCGTTACAAAATGTGGAAGCGTTCTACAAAGCGTTCAATATTTTACAACACAACGGTATGTATTTGCCTTTTGAGAAACGCGTGAAAATTTGGTAATCAAATTCAAATTTTAAATCAAATCCCATCTATTTCAGGTGGGATTTTTTTGTTTGATAAAATTGTAAAGATTATCACCACGGAATAAAAGATTAGGAGGATTACAATCTGTGAAAATCCTTTAATCTGTGGCTAAAATTATTTCTTCTTAATCGCTCGATTCACTAAATAAAGTCCAATAATGGTTATTGTTCCGCCAATGACAATTGCAGGAGTTAAAGGTTCATTAAACAACAAATAGCCAAAAAACAACGCCACCATCGGATTAATGTATGCATACAAACTGCTGATTTCAGTTGGTAAGTTTTCCAAAGTATAAATAAAAGCAATAAACGTCAACACCGAACCTACAATAGCCAAATAAGCAATCGACCACCAAGAAATAGCAGGAATTTCACTCAACGGAACTGAAGTGCCATTAAATTCAATGACGCTCGAAATCACAATACTCGATATCAACATTTGCAATCCCAAACTAAAATACGGATTAAAATTGGTCTTGTTTTCTTTAATATATAGAGATGATAACGCCCAAGTAAACGTAGCAATTACAGAAAGTAAAATCCCAAATCGGAATTCAGGTCGTAAGAAATCGTTGAGGTAATCGTAGAAAATCACGCAAATGCCGCCAAAAGCAACAATCATTCCCACTACGGCTTTCCAAGATGTTTTTTGTCCGCGAAACAAACTGATGATTACAATCCACAGCGGAAAAATAGAACCAATAATCGCTCCCAAACCACTCGAAATATATTTCACGCCCCAAGTACTCAAGCCGTTACTTAGCATGAAATTTAAGACACTCAAAACGAAAATATTTCTCCATTGACGTTTATTTGGCCAAGGATGTTTTTTGATTAAGAAATAAAGTAAGTACAATAATCCACCAAAAAGTTGACGCAGTGCTACCAATTGCATCGGAGGCATGTGTTTGATACCTTCTTTGGAAGCAATCCAAGTGGTTCCCCAGAAAAAGCTAGTCCAAATTAATGCTAAAATGGGCAAGCCAATCGCATTTTTCTTTTGTTGGATGTAATTGTGAAACACGCTAAAATACTCCATTACTAAATTTCTTTTTGGAACGAATAGCCTAAAATCGTTTCTACCTTTTCACTAGAAATGATTTTGCCTTTCGATTCTGAATCTTCCGCAAAGGTAGGTAATGGTAAATTGAATATTTCAGCTTTTTTGTGATAATATGCTTTACGTGTTGGATGCTGAGGTGCAACAGCGTTGAAGGTTTCTCCCCAATTGTCATGCTGAACTTGTTTCAGTGTCTCTTCAATAATTCCAATACAATCTTCTCTTTCAATCATATTCACAGGTGCATGTGGATTTTCAACATTCGTTCTTCCTGCCAAAAATTTTATAGGGTGACGATCATCGCCAAGCAAACCACCAAAACGAATTACCGTAGTTTTAAAATGCAGATTCGATTGTAAAAGTGTTTCGACAATAACTAATTGTTTACCACTTTCGGTATCGGGATTTGGTTTTGTTTCTTCCGTAATTTCAACAATTGGAAAACCATCACCATAAACCGAAGTCGAACTCACAAAAACAACTTTCTGAATTCCCGATTTTTCTATATACGGAATTAAAGTTTTTACTTTATTTACGAATGTCATTTCGTTAGAAGTCGAAATTTCTCTTCTTAATCCTGTTGGAATATCAATCACTAAAACATCGGTTTCTTTTAGAAAATCTTTAATATTTCCAATGATTTGATGTTCCTCCAACTGAATTTGGAAAGGCGAAATTCCAGCATTTTTCAACAGGTCTAACTTACTTTCCGATGTTGTAGAACCTTTTACTTCGTAACCTTTTGAAAGCAATGATTTGGCTAAAGGTAAACCAAGCCAGCCACAGCCGAGTATGGAGATTTTTATTCCCATTTGTGTTTTTTTATGTAGGTATTTGTTGGAATGTCGTAATCGTAATAAGTAACATATTTAAAGCCAGCTTTAGTTAAAGCTATTGAATCTGGTTGAATTTCTTCGTTTAAATAAATGTGGCTATTTTCCGGATTTTTTTTATCAAAAACGACATTGAAAAACTTTTTTAAATCTTTCTTACTAAAATTATTTTCATTTGATTCAGAAACAAATCTTTGATTTTTATAATAAAAGTAATATCTCAAATCGCTTGTTTTTCCATGATTCTTAATACTGCTAGTTATGCCAATTGTTTTATCATTATAATTTTTGATTTTATTATTATATTCTTCTTTTTTAAATTTTGAAAAAATCATAATAAATATGAAGAACAATATAATTAGGAGGAAAACAATCTTCCCCTCATTTTCTTTCAAAAAAGTTGAATAACTTTTCTTTTCTCTTTCTTCTTTCATCTATCTTCCTAACTATCTTTCTTCACCAACATATAAAAATCATCTTCCAAAGCACGATATCCTTGGTCGTACAAAAAGAAATAAGTGTTGCCAGTTTTGGTTTGCAACATACTTGTAAAAAACTCAAAATCGAAACCTTTGCTTAGTAATTTGGTTTTCGTGGTTTTTCCTTTGTCTTCTGGGTTGAGTTCACATAAAATGCGGTAATTTTTACGCAATTTGTTGTTTATGTTGCGCATCAGATTGTTCTGATCTTTGTTTATTTTGTTGTTGTACGCATTGCGGCAACCATCCGAACAAAACTTTTTGTCTTCGCGACCAATGATTTTATCGCCACATTCTAAACAGGTTTTACTCATAGTTTACTTCTTAAAATTAAACTTCATTTCTTTACCACTTTCTTCAAAAACCACGTAAAGATTGATTTCGTTATCCGAAATTTTCTCAAACGTAAATTTGTCAAAATACACATGTGTTGGGGTGACTTTTACCAATCTAAAATTTTCGCTTACTTCCGCTTTTTCCCAGCCTTTTAATTCGCCATCAAAATGTTTGAGTTGTAATAAAAGGGTTTTCTCTTTTTCAATAATGTGTCCCAATTCATAAAAAGCTACTTTCCCATCTACAACTAATTTAAAACTAAACATCATCGAATTTCCAATGGGTTCGCTCCACGTTTCTTGACAAATGCCACCTAAAGCTTCGCCTGTCCAATTACCTACAATCCATTTTACATCTTGTAAAGTAGCTTTTGGCGAACCTTTTTCATCGTTATAATTCAAGGTGTTTTGTGCAAATGCGGTAAACGAACAAATAAAAAGTAGTAAATAAATACTTTTTTGGAAGATTAATTTTTTCATCTGTAAAGTCTTATAGTTAAAGCGAATATACAAAAATAATTTCCATTTACAAACGCTTACAAATATTTACAACCGATATTAAATAGCTAATTACCGAATAACGTTTTTTTCTTGCCACATCTTTGCACTGTCGAAATGAACGAATTATTAGTCGCAGTTTTCAGTCACAGTTTTCAGAAAAATTAATAGAATGGATTTCAAAGAATTATTAGCCTATCAAAAAGCTTTTTCATTAGCTATGGAAATTAAAAAAGTATCTGATTCATTTCCAAAAGAAGAAAAATACGCATTAACAGATCAAGTTAGAAGATCATCAAGAAGTGTATGTGCCAATATTGCGGAAGCTTACAGAAAGAGAAGATATATAAATCATTTTATAAGTAAGCTTACTGATTCAGATGGTGAAAATTCTGAAACTTCCGTTTGGTTAGATTTTGCTTTAGAATGTAATTATTTATAAAAGGAACAGCATATTGATATGGTTGTAAAATCCCTAGAAATTGGTAAAATAATTAATTATATGATTTTAAATCCAACAAGATTCGGTTGTAAATCATAAAATTAAACAACTGTGAGTGAACACTGCGACTGCGACTAAAAAGTAACATAATTATTAATATTTATACGCCATGAAAAACAGAGTACAATTAATCGGACATGTAGGTCAAGAACCAGAAATCAAAAATTTAGAATCTGGAAGAGTAGCAAACTTCACTATCGCTACGAATGAAAATTACACAAACGCCAAAGGTGAAAAAGTAGAACAAACCGAATGGCACCGCGTTTCCGCTTGGGGAAAAACTGTTGACATCATCGAAAAATTAGTAACCAAAGGAAGCTATGTAGCCATCGAAGGTAAATTAACTCACAGAAGCTACGACGACAAAGACGGAAACAAACGTTACATCACAGAAGTAGTTGCGAATGAATTGGTCTTATTAAGCAAATAAGCAAGTACAATTTCAAATTCAAAACATAGATTTTTCAGATTTTTTTAATTTCTTAAATCTGTGGTCTAAAAAATCAAGTTACACAAACATTAAATATTTATACGCCATGAAGAATTCAGTACAATTAATCGGACACGTTGGTCAAGAACCAGAAATCAAAAACCTTGAAGGAGGAAAAAAATTAGCAAACATCAGTATCGCTACAAACGAAGTTTATTATCGTGAAAACGGTGACAAAGTAGAACAAACGCAATGGCACCGTGTAACCGCTTGGGGCAAAACGGCTGATATTATCGAACGATTTGTAACCAAAGGCAAAGAAATTGCTATCGAAGGCAAATTAACACACAGAAGTTACGACGACAAAGACGGAAACAAACGTTTTGTTACCGAAGTTGTTGCAAACGAAATTTTGTTAATCGGTAAATAAGGATGTTATGCAAGTTAAAGTATTTTCAATCCGTTTGGATAACGCATTTTTAGAGTACGATCAACAACAATTGAATGCTTTTTTAAATTCGGTTACGTTTAAAAAATCGAGCACACAATTTGTTGAAAGTGAAGAAGCACATTGGTCGGTAATTGTTCATTACGAATCAAAAGAACAAGAAAAACCAGAACGATTAGAACAAAAATCTTACGAAGATTTAAACCCAAAAGACAAAAAAGTTTATGGTTATTTGAATCAGTGGAGAAACGAAAAATCGGAAGCTTTGAAACTGAAAAAATACATGATTTGTCTCAATTCAGAATTAATCGATTTAGCGCTATACAAGCCAAGCAACTTAGATGAATTACAACAAATTAAAGGTTTCGGAAAACAAAAATCGGAACGATTTGGAGAAGATATTTTAGCAATTTTGAATGCTGTTTAATGGATAAACCATCGACTTTTGTCGGTGGTTTATTTATTTAATTCTGTTTGTAAAGCTTCTACAAACAATCCCATATGATAGCCGTCAACTAAACCGTGATGAGCCATTACAGCTAAAGCCATTGATTTTTTTCCGTTTTCTGTAATTAACTTTCCAAAAGAAACTTTTGGGCAACTATCAGGTAAAGTATAACTTCTTGAATGGGTTAAACCTGTAAAATTAACCCAAGGAATAGCAGAAAAATGAATAATATTTTCGGGAAATTCTCTTGTAAATAGTCCAGGTGTAATTTGAATTCTTTCAATTTCAGTTTGCACGATTTTAGCAAATTCGTGAATATCGGGATGAAATTTCATAAATGAAAAACCAAACGTTTTGTCTTCGCGCATGATTGTCGAAGAAGCGTCAATTTCGTCATAAAGCATCACATCATTTCCTTCAATTCGATACCTGAAATTTTCCACTTGGTTTACGGCAGCAATCGTTTTGTGTAAATAGTAAACAAAAAACGGAATTTGCATTGCTTTTGCCTTTTCATAAGAAATAGTCATATCTATTGGTGTGGTAATCCCAAAAAATGGTTCTTCGAAAGTACAGAAAAATTCAAAATGTTCTTTTCGATTCCAAGTAGAGATGTCTATTTTTTGCTTCATTTTAGTAAGGGTAAGATTTCCGTAATATTGGTAAACGATTTGAAATTATCGTGTTCAATTTCAAAATCAATTTTCTCGTATTCCCAAGTGGTGTGATACGGAATGTGAATCGCATGTCCGCCAATATTTAAAACTGGTAAAACGTCTGATTTTAATGAATTTCCAATCATTAGAAAATCTTGCGCTTTACAATCCAATCGACCTAACATTTTTTCATAATCCAATTCGGCTTTGTCGCTCATGACTTCAATATGATGAAAATAAGCGCCAATTCCAGAATCGTGTAATTTTCTATGTTGGTCTTTTAAATCACCTTTTGTAGCTACGACCAATTTATATTTTCCTTTTAATTGTTCCAAAACGGATTCTATGTTGGGTAACAATTCGACCGGTTTTTGCAATAAATCTTTTCCAATTTGAATCACTTTTTCAATATTTTGTCCCGAAATTTTATGATTGGTCAATTCTAATGCTGACTCAATCATAGACAAGGTAAATGCTTTGATTCCGAAACCATACAGCGGTAAATTCTTAATTTGATGATTCAAAATCAATCCCAAAATTTCCTGACTTGAAGCATAATCTTGAAACAAAACACAAAAGCGCTCTTGTGCCTCATCGAAATAAGGTTCGTTGTGCCAAAGGGTGTCGTCTGCGTCGAATGCGATTATTTTTGGGTTCATCATGTTGTATAAAATTTATCTTCTTTCCAATTAGAAGGATTGTTTTCAATATAATTTTGTATACGTTCGAATGATTCCGAATTGCGTATTATATGGTCATGAAATTTAGGTTGCAAATTAAATTCTGGATTTAATAATCGAGCATGTTTTGAAACCACAGATTTATAAGACCGAACAATTGTAGATATAGAACCCGTTTTGGTGATATATCCGAATAATATTGATTCGTTGTAGAATCGTTGCAATGTAACGATTCTACGTTGTTGATTATCAATATCCCGTGTGTATGATTTGGCATTACAACAAAGTTACCCAATTCTACAAAAGGAAAGTGATTTGGTATTTCCATCCAAAATTTCTCGGCATATTCACCAATTGGTGATAGTTGCATTTCGCTATTGATTATTTCGCCAAAAAAGTGTTTTCTATATCCAGTATTGATGGTAATAAAGTAAGCACCATTATTTCTATAATCCCAATTTTTTAGTCTTACAGATTCTATACGGTATTTGTTGTTGTACTTTTTCATGATAATAGAGAGACGAAGCATTGCTTCGTCTTTACAAACTAAGTTATCATCGCACCATTAATCACACCTTCCGCATCTGGATTTACGAAAACCAATTTGCCTTCCGCGTTATTGGTTAATAATAACATACCTTCACTTTCTACACCACGCAAAGCTCTTGGTGCTAAGTTGAATAAAACAGTTACGCGTTTTCCAATCACTTCTTCTGGTGTAAAATGCTCTGCAATTCCAGAAACGATGGTTCTAACATCAATTCCAGTGTCAACTTTCAATACTAAAAGTTTGTTGGCTTTTGGCATTTTTTCTGCCTCGATAATCGTTCCAATTCGTAAATCTATTTTGGCAAAATCTTCAAACGAAGCCGTTTCTTTTTGCGGTTCAGCTTTTGCGTTTTCCACTTTATTGGCAGTTTTTGTTGCTTCTAATTTTTCTAATTGTTTTTGGATTTCAGCATCTTCAATTTGGGCAAACAAAATTTCGGCTTGACCAATTTGATGTCCAGCTGGCAACAAATTTGTTTTAGTCGTCACATCGTTCCAACCTAATGTATCGATTTTTAAGATATTCGATAATTTTTTAGCTGTAAACGGTAAAAATGGTTCTGATAAAACTGCTAATGCAGAAGCAATTTGTAAGGCTACATACATTTGAGTTTGCACTCTTGCTGGATTTTCTTTCACCATTTTCCATGGTTCTTCATCCGCTAAATATTTGTTTCCTAATCGCGCTACGTTCATTAATTCACCTAACGCTTCTCTGAATCTGTAACGCTCGATTGAACTTGAAATTACGGCAGGATAGGCTTTTAACTCGGCTAATGTTTGCTCGTCAACTTCTGTAAATTCGTTTGGAGCAGGAACAATTCCGTCGTAATATTTATTGGTTAGCACCACGACACGGTTGATGAAATTTCCAAAAATCGCAGCTAATTCATTATTATTTCTTGCTTGAAAATCTTTCCAAGTGAAGTCGTTATCTTTGGTTTCTGGAGCATTTGCCGTTAACGCATAACGCAACGAATCTTGTTTTTCTGGGAAATCTTGTAAATATTCGTGTAACCAAACCGCCCAGTTTTTAGAAGTTGACAATTTGTTTCCTTCCAAATTCAAAAATTCATTTGCTGGAACATTATCTGGTAAAATGTAGCTTCCTTCTGCTTTTAACATCGCTGGGAAAATGATGCAATGGAAAACGATATTATCTTTTCCAATGAAGTGAACCAATTTTGTATCGCCATCTTTCCAATAAGGTTCCCAATCTTTTCCTTCGCGAGCTGCCCATTCTTTAGTAGATGAAATGTAACCAATTGGCGCATCAAACCAAACGTATAATTTTTTTCCTTCCGCTCCTTCTACTGGAACATCTATTCCCCAATCCAAATCACGCGTTACGGCTCTGGGTTCTAAACCACCATCAACCCAAGATTTTACTTGTCCGTAAACATTTGGTTTCCAATCGTTTTTGTGACCTTCTAAAATCCATTCTCTTAAGAACGATTCGTAACGATTTAAAGGTAAAAACCAGTGTTTGGTTGATTTTAAAATCGGAGTTTCTCCTGTAATGGTTGATTTTGGATTAATTAAATCGGTTGCGTTTAAAGTCGAACCACATTTTTCACATTGATCTCCGTAAGCTTCAGGGTTGTCACACTTTGGACAAGTTCCTGTTACAAAACGGTCTGCTAAGAATTGATCCGCTTTTGCATCGTATAATTGTTCGGTAGTTTCTTCGATGAAATCTCCGTTATCGTATAATTTTTTGAAAAATTCCGAAGCTGTTTTATGATGAATTTCCGAAGAAGTTCTCGAATAATTATCAAAAGAAATTCCGAAATCTAAAAACGATTGACGAATAATTCCGTCATATTTATCAATTACTTGTTGGGGCGTAATACCTTCTTTTTTCGCTTTCATTGAAATCGCCACACCGTGCTCGTCGCTTCCGCAAATGAAAGCTACATCTTTTCCTTGCAAACGCAAATATCTTGCATAAATATCAGAAGGAACATAAACACCTGCTAAATGTCCAATATGAATCGGTCCATTTGTATAAGGTAAAGCCGCTGTAATCGTATATCTTTTCGGATTTTCTAACATATCATCATAAAATTTGATGCAAAAATAATCGATTAGTGATGAAATCCCGAATTTTAATTGGATTTTGTTTACTTTTGAGTTAATAAAATCTGACGATGTATAGATTTATTTTAGTACTTATTTTAATTTCAAACTTTTCTCATTCACAAAAGAAAATGAAAATTCCACCTTATCTAAAAAAAGGCGACACAGTTGCTATTGTTTGTACCGCTCGTAAATTTTTTCCAGAAGATGCAAAACCTGCTATTGAATTATTAGAATCTTGGGGATTGAAAGTCAAATTAGGCAAAACCATAGGTTTAGATAGTTGTCAACTTGGCGGAACTGATGCCGAAAGAATTGCCGATTTTCAAGAAATGATGGATGACGACAATGTCAAAGCGATTTGGTGCGCTCGTGGGGGTTATGGTACTGTTCGAATTATAGATTCATTAGATTTTACCAAATTCAAAAAGCATCCCAAATGGATTATGGGATTTTCCGATGTAACGGTTTTACATAGTCAATTAAACGTGGAACGCGTTGCAACTTTTCATTCTATAATGCCATTTACGGTTCCAAAAGCACCTGAAGAAGTTAAAGAAACCTTGCGAAAAGCACTTTTTGGAGAAACTATTTCATATACTGTTCCATCAAAACCATACGATGTAAAAGGAAAAGCTTCGGGAGAATTAGTTGGTGGAAACATTTCGATTTTATATAGTTTATTGGGTTCAAAATCCTCGATTGATACCAAAGGTAAAATTCTCTTTATTGAAGATTTGGATGAATATTTGTACCACATTGATAGAATGATGTACAATGTAAAACGCAACGGTTATTTCGATAACGTCAAGGGAATTATAGTTGGAAGTATGGCCGACATGCACGATAACGAAATTCCGTTTGGACAAAATGAAGTGCAAATTATTACAGCAATTGCAAAAGAATACAATATTCCAATCGCATTCGAATTCCCAGCCGGACATCAAACGGATAACCGAACGCTGATTTTAGGGAAACAAGTAGATTTTGAAGTGAACGAAAAAGAAGTAAAACTTCAATTTCATTAAAATTCACATATCGACACATTGAAAATTGACACATTGAAAAATGGCAGAACACAACGATTTAGGTAAATTCGGAGAAGACTTAGCTGTGGATTTCTTAGAAAATAACGGCTATGAAATTTTGGAAACCAATTGGACTTTTGATAAAGCCGAAATAGATATTATTGCTCAAAAAGAAAATATTTTAGCAGTTGTAGAAGTAAAAACGCGTTCAAGTATAGATTTTGGATTACCACAGGAATTTGTTAAACCTAAAAAAATTCAATTATTGGTAAAAGCTATAAATGAATATGTTACTCAACGTGATTTAGAGGTAGAAGTTCGATTTGATATTATAGCCATACATAAAGAGAAACAAGAATTTCTTGTTGAACATATTGAAGAGGCTTTTTATTATTTTTAATGTTATATTTATAACAAATTGTTTTTATCTTTGCACCAACAACATACGTCACTATATTAAAAATGAAAACAATATCTTCAGTAGTAGAGCAATATATTAAATCGAAACCTTTTTTATTGAGTTCACTCTCTCAAGGCATTATCAATTTGACTTCTTTAGCGCGTATTATGATGCCAGAATTAGAAGCACATTTAGGTAAAGATGTAAAACAAGGCGCAGTAGTAATGTCGTTAAAAAGACTTTCAGAAGAATTGGATTTTAAAATCAATTATAAAATTTCTAAAGTATTAAAGAATATTGGTGAAATCACTGTGCGATCTTCTCTTACGGATTTTACTTATGTGATTTCAGACACATTATTAGAAAATCAAGCTAAATTAATTTCAGAAATCAACAAGCAACAAGATATTTTTTATACATCGTCTCGTGGGGTTAACGAAACAAATATTGTAATTAGCACATCTGTTGAATTACTTATAGAGGCTATTTTTAAAAATGAAAAGTTAACACATAAAATTGAAAACCTTTCTTCAATCACTGTAAAATTGCCACAAGAAAATATTTCAACACCAGGAATTTATTATTATATTTTTCAAAAATTAGCTTGGGAAGGAATAATTATTCATGAAGTTATTTCTACAACTAATGAATTTACAATTATTGTAAGTGATGATCAAATTGATGTTGCTTTTAAGGTGATAAAAGACCTTAAAAACGTGTTTGATTAACAAAAAGTTGTCAATTTTTTTTCACATCAAAAAAAGAAACGTATTTTTACAATTCTATACATACTAAAAAGTGATTTTAGTAGTTTAAGTACAAAAACGTTTTACATTGAAAAGCACTATAATTAAATACTCTTTTGTTGTTGGTTTTTTCTTTTTTTTGATAGCTTGTTCTGTCAAAAAAGACAGATTTATCAACCGTAATTTTCACGCTGTTACTACAGAATATAATGTACTTTATAACGGCAATATAGCTTTAGATAAAGGGATTGAAGAGCTCAAACTAACCTATAAAGATAACTTTTGGGAAGTATTGCCGGTGGAACGAACTTCTAGCTTAGAAGAATCAACTTTGCCAGATCAACCAAAGAATCAAAATTTTACTCGAGCGGAAGAAAAAGCAGTTAAAGCTATTCAAAAGCATTCCATGAATATAGCTGGAACAGAGAAAAATCCGCAAATGGATGAAGCTTATCTTTTGTTAGCTAAGTCGCGATACTATGAAAATCGTTTCATTCCTTCTTTGGAAGCATTGAATTATATTCTTTACAAATATCCATTGAGTGATAGAATTTATCATGCCAAGGTTTGGCGCGAAAAAGTTAACATCCGATTAGACAATGAAGATGTTGCAATTAAAAATTTGAAAAGACTTTTAAAAGACGACAAAATACAAGGACAAGATTTAGCAGATGCTAATGCAATGTTAGCACAAGCTTATCTAAATATTCAGGTTAAAGATACTGCTATTGCAGCTTTAAAAATAGCAAAAGAAGCAACGAATGATTCTGATGAAAAAGCTAGATATACCTTTATATTAGGTCAGTTGTATGAAACCTTGCAGTATAATGATAGTGCTTATGCTTCTTTTGAAGAAGTAATTCAAATGAACAGAAAATCGCCTCGTAGATATGTAATCCAGTCCCATGCTAAACAAGCCTTGCAATTTGATTACAAAAAAGGGGATACTTTAGCTTTTACAGAAAAGTTTCATAAACTTTTAGAAGACAGAGAAAATAGAGAATATTTAGATATATTGAACCATCAAATGGGTATATTTTATGATAAACAAGACCTAAATGATAAGGCTATAGCTTTCTATGATAAATCCATAAAATCGCGCTCTCAAGATAAATATTTAGTAGCATCGAATTATCGAAATATTGCTGAAATTTATTTTAAAGAAGCCCAATACAAAAAAGCAGGAAATTATTACGATAGTACATTGGTTAACATGAATGATCGTTCAAGAGAGTTTCGTAAAATCAAGAAAAAAAGAACCAATTTAGAAGATGTTATTAAATATGAGTTTATAGCTCAACAAAACGATAGTATTCTAAATGTTGTGGCAATGAACGAGTCACAAAGAAAAGAATATTATGAAAGTTTTATATCGAAATTAAAAATCGAAGACGAAATCAAAGCCAAATTAGCTACTGAAAAAGCAAAAAAAGAAGCCAATATTCATGCTAGTGGGAATAATATTGCTGCGACTGGCAAAATTAACACATTAGACAAAAAAGATGTGCCAGAGATTGACATGGGATTTGCTCCAGATTTGACTTCAGGCAGTATGAAGCCAGATAAAGGATTAAATAATTTTTACTTTTATAATCCAGTGATGGTAGAATTTGGAAAGAAAGAATTTAAAGACAGATGGGGGAAACGCCCATTATCCGATAATTGGAGACTTTCTGCAAGTACTACGGGTAATGCAAATACTGTAGAAAATGATAGTTTGAATCTTGAACAAAATGAATTAGACAGTATAAAAGAAGCCAATCCTAAGTATGATGTTCAATTTTATTTATCCAAAATTCCAACCAATCAAACACTTTTAGATAGTTTGGCGAAAGATAGAAATTTCGCATATTACCAACTTGGACTTATTTACAAAGAAAAATTTAAAGAAAATGAATTAGCCGCTTCTCGTTTAGAACAATTGCTAAAAAACCAACCCGAAGAACGTTTAGTGCTTCCGGCAATGTATAATCTATTTAAAATTTATCAGCAGATTTCTCCGTCAAAAGCTGTTGAGATGAAACAACGCATTTTGTCTCAATATCCAGACAGTCGTTATGCTCAAATTATAAAAAATCCAGAAGTTGAAGTAACTGATACAGAAAATCCTGAATTGGTGTTTAATGCCTTGTATAGAAAATTTGAAAACAATCAAGTTAGAGAAGTTTTGGTTGAGGTTGATGAAGCAATCTTTAAATTTACAGGAGAAGAATCGTTGCCAAAATTTGAAATGTTAAAAGCTAAAATTCAAGCCCGATTAAAAGGGGTTGAAGAATACAAAAAAGCATTAAACTATGTTGCTCTAACTTATCCTAATGTTGACGAAGGAAAAGAAGCAGAGAAAACACTTCAAATGGAAATTCCAGTCATAGAAGCGCTTAATTTTGGTTTAGAGCCGCCAACAAGTTATAAAATCATTTTCCCTAAAAAATATCCGTACGATAAAGAGGTTAAAAACCTTTCCGATAAAATTGCGAAATACATTAAAGATACAAATGCTGTGACTTTAAAATCATCTGAAGATATTTATACGCTTACAGATAATTTTCTAGTAATTCATGGTTTCGACACCAAAGATGCAGCGATTTCAGTCTTAGCAGTGTTGCAATTACATAAAAATTATAAAGTAAAAGATAAAGTATATATTGTTTCAACAGAAGATTACAAGATTATACAAATGAAGAAGAAATTAGAAGAATGGATTTTGTTAAATAAATAAACATTAAATACCTACTATTATGTTTGAAAAAGTAAAAAATCAAGATCATTTATTAGGGAAAACCAATAGAATTGTTGACGGAACTACTATTATAGGAAATATTACAACGCAAGCTGATTTTAGATTAGATGGAAAATTAACTGGAAATTTTACTTCAGAAGGTAAAATTGTTATAGGTCCTACTGGCGAGGTAATAGGTGATATAATATGTAAAAGCATAGATGTTGAAGGTGTTTTTTCTGGGAAATTACAATCGGAAGGTATGTTAAATGTAAAGTCAAAAGCACACATAACAGGAGAAGTAATCGTAGGAAAATTAGCCGTTGAGCCTGGCGCACGATTTGAAGCGAGTTGTGAAATGAGAAATTCCTAATTTCGAATTCAACGAATCAAATAAAAAAAATGAGTTAAATGAGGACTCAAACTAAATAATGAATTCTAATAATAAACAATCGAACAAGTGGTTGGCACTAATCAATATCCCATTTCAAATGGGATTGATTATTTTTTTTGGAGTTATGTTGGGACAATGGTTAGATGAAAAATATAAAATTGAAGGTTCTACATTAACGATAATAGTTTCATTGTTAGCTGTTTTTTTAGCATTATATAATGTAATTCAGCAAGTTAATAAATTGAATAAAGATAAATAATGATAAAAAAAATCTCAAAACTTTTAATGGTTTTACTTCCTTTGACTTTTGTTTTATACTTTTGTCAGGAATTTATTTTAAGTAATTTTTTCAATCATTTGGAGTTTAAATTAACAACAATTTCTATTTATTTTTTTCATTTTTTTACGGTTATAGTTTCGTATGTTCTATTAGTTATTGTAAATAAATATTTTTTTCCTCAAACAGGATATGCTTTTTTGGCATTTGGTATTATTAAAATGGGACTTTCGGTTTATTTTCTTACGCCAGTTATACAGTCGAATTTAGCAGATAAGGTGCCAGATGTTTTATCGTTTTTTATACCTTTTTTTATTTATCTGTTTTTAGAAACAATTTTTTCAGTTACATTACTTAATAGTTCAAATTTGAATGATAATCAGTAAACTATATTATTTGATTACTTTTTTTTAAAAATTATAATAATATGTTTTCATTTTTTAATTAATAATGTACCTTTGCACAAAATTTAGAGGAAATAAATTTTACTATTATTAGTATAAGTATATGAGAATAGCAAATCGCACAATTCAATTTTTGTTTTCATTATCATTTTTGATTTTACCATTAATGGCTTCTGCAAGCGGAGGACATTCAGAATCAGCTGATAAAGAGTTTAGCGCTACAGAACTTATTAATTCGCACATCGGAGACGCTCACGAGTTTCATATAGCTGATTGGAATGGTCACGCAATTTCGTTGCCATTACCTATTATTTTATGGACAGATAATGGATTAGAGATTTTTTCTGCTTCAGAATTTCATCATGATAACACAGGTCATCATGTAGCTAAAGAAAAATTTGTAAGATATAATGAAGTAATTTTTTATGCTGACAAATTTGAAACATTAAAAGAAGAAGATAAAAGTGCTTTTAATTTTGGGGCACGTCCTTTAGATTTTTCAATCACTAAGAATGTTTTTTCAATGTTAATGTCTGTTATCATTCTTTTAATTTTATTTATAACAGTTGCGCGTTCTTATAAAAAGAACAGCATGGCTCCAAAAGGATTAGCTGGTTTCTTAGAACCATTAGTAATTTTTGTTAGAGATGATATTGCAATTCCTAATATTGGAGAAAAGAAATATGGAAAATACATGCCGTATTTATTAACTATCTTTTTCTTCATTTGGATTAATAACTTAATTGGTTTAATTCCTTTCTTCCCATTTAGTTCTAACTTAACTGGAAATATTTACTTTACTTTTGTAATGGCATTTATTACATTTTTGATTACAACTTTAAGTGCAAACAAAGCATATTGGGGACACATTTTTGCACCACCAGTGCCAAAAGCATTGTATCTAATTATGTGGCCAGTTGAAATTATTGGGATGTTTACAAAACCATTCGCATTAATGATTCGTTTATTCGCTAACATTACTGCAGGTCACATTATTATTTTGAGTTTAATTTCATTGATATATATATTCAAAACAGTTGCAATTGCTCCGGTTTCAGGTGCTTTCGTATTGTTTATGAGTGTTTTAGAAATGTTAGTTGCTGCTTTACAAGCGTATGTATTTACTTTGTTATCTGCATTATTTATTGGTCAGGCTGTTGAAGAGCACGACCATCACTAGAATTGAGTTTTATTAATTATTAACTATATAAATATTTTATTATGGTATTAGCTGGAATCGGTGCTGGATTAGCTGTTATTGGAGCTGGAATCGGTATTGGAAAAATTGGTGGATCTGCTATGGACGCTATGGCAAGACAACCAGAAGTTGCTGGTAAAATTCAAACTGCAATGATTATTGCTGCTGCTCTTATCGAGGGTGTTGCTTTATTCGCTGTTGTAGTTGCATTAATTGCAAAGTAATTAAAGATAAACTTCTTACAGCGGTTGGCTGTAAGAAGTTTTTATTAAGAAACTAAATTAACAATATAGATATATGAACTTTACTTCACCAGAAAGCTTAGTATTTTGGACAACCTTAATTTTCGTTGTATTTTTTCTTTTAATGAGAAAATTTGCATGGAAACCTATTTTAGGAGCAGTTAAAGGAAGAGAAGACTCTATTAACAACGCTTTATTAGCAGCTGAAAATGCTAAAAAAGATATGTTAAACTTGAAGTCTGATAATGAAAAATTATTAGCTGAAGCAAGAGCTGAAAGAGACTTGATGATGAAAGAAGCAAGAGAAATCAAAGAAAAAATGATTGCTGATGCTAAATCTGAAGCGCAAGCTCAAGGCGAAAAAATGATTGAATCGGCAAAAGCTTCAATCGAAAGTGAGAAAAATGCAGCTATGGCAGAATTGAAAAATCAAGTTTCTTCTTTGTCATTAGAAATTGCTGAGACATTATTAAAAGGAGAATTATCTAACAAAGAAGCTCAAACTAAATTGGTTGAGAAAATGTTAGGTGACGCTAAATTAAACTAATATCATGGCAGGAACTAGAGCAGCAATTCGATACGCTAAAGCCATTTTGGACATTGCCCAAGTGAACAACAGCACACAAGCTGTAAATTCTGATATGACTTCAATTGTTAACGCAACTAAAGACAGCGCTGAATTAAAAGATTTCTTGCAAAGTCCAATTGTTAAAGGAGAAATTAAATTTTCTTCTTTAAACGAAATTTTTGCTTCTGCTCAAAAAGAGACAAAAGGATTATTTCAATTGCTTTTAGTAAACAAAAGATTTGAATTATTAAACGATGTTGCTTTACAGTTCAATGCTTTATACGATGAACTTAACGGAATTGAGATTGCAAAGGTAACTACCGCTTTCCCAATTACTCCAGAGTTAGAAGCTAAAGTATTGGCAAAAATTGCATCGTTTTCAAATAAAAATATTACCATTCAAAATATTGTAGATCCAGCTATCATTGGAGGATTTATTTTAAGAATGGGCGACAAACAATACAATGCATCTATGTCAAGCAGACTGCAAAATTTAAAAAGAGAGTTTAGTAATTAATTATTTTTGTCAAATGAAAAAAGTTTTACTATTCTTTTTGATGTTATTTTCTGTTTTAAGTTACTCTCAAAAGTTTAAATTTAAGAACCAAGAAGTAATTGTAGATGGTAGCACATGGTTAAAATATGATGGTTGTGGTGGATTTGATTCCTTTTGTTCGCTTGTAAATACCACTAATGGAGACGAAATTATTTTTATAAAAGTGATTCGCGTTTCTGGGGTTGAAGCAAGAATACCATCAAACCCGGATGGAGATTTAGTTTATTGGGAAGTTTCTTTTTTAGGTTTGAACAAAAAAATTGAATTAAAAAAATCTTCTAAATCAATTGTTGAATTACTTTATAAATCTAAAGTAATTAATGAAGATCAAACTTTAAATGAAGAAAAAGTTAATTTGCTTATTGAAAAGTATGGAACTGAATTTTCAGATAGATTAAATAAATCAAATAATGGTCAAACCATTATTATCAATAATAATCAAGAGCCAAAGAAATCTGGCATAAATATTAATATAGGAGGATAATAATTATATATAATTATGGCTGAAATTAAACCTGCTGAAATATCAGCAATATTAAAACAACAGTTATCAGGTTTTGAATCTGGTGCATCGTTAGAAGAAGTTGGAACAGTACTTCAAGTTGGAGACGGTATCGCTCGTGTTTACGGATTATCAAACGCTCAATACGGAGAGTTAGTACAATTCGAAAACGGATTAGAGGCGATTGTATTGAACTTAGAAGAAGACAATGTTGGGGTGGTACTTTTAGGACCATCAACAGGAATCAAAGAAGGTTCTACAGTAAAAAGAACACAACGTATTGCTTCTCTTAAAGTAGGAGAGCAAATGGTAGGTCGTGTTGTAGATACTTTGGGTAACCCAATTGATGGTAAAGGTCCAATCGGTGGTGAGTTATACGAGATGCCATTAGAAAGAAAAGCTCCTGGAGTTATCTTCCGTCAACCAGTAACTGAACCATTACAAACAGGAGTAAAAGCAGTTGATGCAATGATACCAGTAGGTAGAGGTCAACGTGAGTTGGTTATTGGTGACCGTCAAACTGGTAAATCAACAGTTTGTATTGATACCATCTTAAATCAAAAAGAATTTTACGATGCAGGAAAACCTGTATTCTGTATATATGTTGCAATTGGGCAAAAAGCTTCAACTGTAGCAGGAATCGCAAAAATGTTAGAAGAAAAAGGGGCAATGGCTTACACTGTTATTGTTGCTGCAAACGCTTCTGACCCAGCTCCAATGCAAGTATATGCTCCTATGGCAGGTGCTGCAATTGGTGAGTATTTTAGAGATTCTGGTCGTCCAGCTTTAATTGTTTATGATGATTTATCTAAACAAGCTGTTGCTTACCGTGAGGTATCTTTATTATTAAGAAGACCACCAGGACGTGAGGCTTACCCTGGAGACGTTTTCTACTTACACTCTCGTTTATTAGAAAGAGCTTGTAAAGTAATTAACAACGACGAAATCGCTAGAAACATGAACGATTTACCAGATTCTATCAAAGGAATCGTTAAAGGTGGTGGTTCGTTAACAGCGTTACCAATTATCGAAACTCAAGCGGGTGACGTATCTGCATATATCCCAACAAACGTAATTTCGATTACTGACGGACAGATTTTCTTAGATGGTGATTTATTCAACTCTGGAGTTCGTCCTGCAATTAACGTAGGTATTTCTGTATCTCGTGTGGGTGGTAATGCACAGATTAAATCAATGAAAAAAGTATCAGGTACTTTAAAATTAGACCAAGCACAATTCCGTGAATTAGAAGCTTTCGCGAAATTTGGTTCTGACTTAGATGCGGTTACTTTAAACGTTATTGAAAAAGGAAAAAGAAACGTTGAAATCTTAAAACAAGGTTTAAACTCTCCTTTTACAGTAGAAGATCAGGTGGCTATCATTTATGCAGGTTCTAAAAACTTGTTAAGAAATGTACCAGTTGTAAAAGTAAAAGAATTTGAAAAAGATTTCTTAGAATACTTAAACGCTAAACACAGAGATACATTAGACGCACTTAAAGCAGGTAAGTTTGATGACGCTATCACTGACGTTTTAGAAAAAGTAGCGAAAGAAATTTCAGCAAAATATAATTAATTAGTCAATTAGACAATGTGTCAATTAGACAATTAATTGGCACATTGATAAATTGGCACATTGACAAATTAACAAAATGGCAAACTTAAAGGAAATACGTAATAGGATTACTTCTGTTTCATCTACGATGCAAATTACATCGGCGATGAAAATGGTTTCTGCTGCAAAATTAAAAAAAGCGCAAGATGCTATTACAGCTATGCGTCCGTATGCAGAAAAACTTACTGAGCTATTACAAAACTTAAGTGCAACTCTTGAAGGAGAAGTTGGTGGTGCTTTTACAGCTCAAAGAGAAGTAAATAAAGTACTTATCGTTGCAATTACTTCAAACAGAGGTTTGTGTGGTGCGTTTAATACGAATGTAATTAAACAAGCAAAAGCAGTTGCTGATACGTATGCAGGAAAACAAGTAGATATTTTTGCTATTGGTAAAAAAGGAAACGATGTTTTGCGTAAAACAAACAACGTAATCGAAGTTAATAATGTTATTTTTGACAAATTAACTTTCGAAAATGCTTCTGATATTGCACAACAATTAATGGATAAATTTGTGAAAGGTGATTACGATAAAATCGAAATCGTTTATAATGAATTTAAAAATGCTGCAACTCAAATTGTAAGAACACAGCAGTTTTTACCTTTAGCTCCAATTGTTGGTGGCGAAGTAGTTGCTTCTGATTATATTTTTGAACCTTCTAAAGAAGAAATTGTGTTGACATTGATTCCAAAATCATTAAAAACACAATTATATAAATCGATTAGAGATTCATTTGCAGCAGAACACGGAGCGCGTATGACAGCAATGCATAAAGCAACCGATAACGCTACAGAATTAAGAGACCAATTAAAATTAACTTACAACAAAGCGCGTCAAGCGGCTATTACAAACGAAATCTTAGAAATCGTTGGTGGAGCAGAAGCGTTGAAAAGCTAGTTTTAATTTAGATATTATTAAGAGTCCCGATTTATTCGGGACTTTTTTGTTTTATATTTGTAAGAATAAATTAGTGTTTATGAAATATATTTTAACCATTTTTCTTATCTCATTAACTTTTCAAAGTTGTCTTCATAATAATAAATTAGATGGCTTTGTTGAAGTTAAAAGCGAAATAAAATCAGACACAATTAAATCGGTTACAATTAATAGAGGTATATTAACTTTAGACAAAAAATATACCTTATTTAGTAATTGTTTTTTAATTTACAAAGACAGTTTTCCAAAATGGATAGAAGATTATGGAGAGCCTGATATCAAATCCAATGATTATGTTTTTAATCCTTCTATAACTGACATTAAAACACCTTACGTTTTATATAAATTTAAGGATGAAAAATATTTTTATGTAGTTAAGAATAATGATACACTAAAATTTGAGTTGGGTGATTTTTAAACCCGATAGTGAGGAATAGCATTCCGTGCCCACAAAGAAATATTCACCATACAACAAATTCATTTAACAAAACCTTTTTTCCCTAATTTACTTTTATTGGTATATTTGTAAGTAACAAACTATTTTCCAATGAAAAAATATTGCTGTTTCTTCTTACTACTTTTCACCTTTTTTGGTAATGCTCAAAATCTTCGTTTAGAAGACATCATGAAAGGTGACGAATTCATCGGGCACCAACCCGAAAACCACCGTTGGTCTATCGATGGGCAAACCGTTTTATTTGATTGGAATCCGAATAATGAAATAGGAAACAGCACGTATTTCTGGAATTCCACGTTAAAATCACCGCAAAAAGTAACAACTTCAAATCCAATTTATGATTTGGATTTCATGGCAGCACAAAAAGACTATGACGTGGTGTATTATACCAATCAAGGTGTTTTGTACTCGTATACCAAATCCACAAAAAAGACTAAAAAAGTCATTCAATTAGCAGACCGAATAGCTTCTGTTCAAAGAAGTAACAATCCAGAAATTCTCTTTTTTCAGCAAAATAAAAATGTTTTTCAATTGAATTTGAAAGATTTCACCATCATTCAGTTAACTAATTTTAAATCAGGAAAAGAAAGTAAATCATCAAAAGAAGAAGATTCGTTCTTGAAAAACCAACAAAAAGAATTGTTTCAATTTGTTCGTGATGAAGCAAAAGCAGATGAATGGTATGAAGCGCAATCTAAAACCAATAAAGAGAAATTTCCAAAAGAAATTTTCTATGATAAATCATCGTTAGAACAAGTAAAAGCATCGCCTGATGGGAAATTTGTAACGTTTCGAACTTCAGATTATCCAACGCAAGCTTTGACCAATATAGAGCATTTCATCAGCGATGATGGATTTACTCAAAGCAAAAAAGCACGTGCAAAAGTTTCGGTAGATGGTTTCAGTAAGCATAAATTCGGAATTTTCAATGTAGAAAAAGATACTACGTATTATGTTTCGTTTTCTAGTTTATCTGGCCTCAAAGAAGCACCAAAATATTATCAAGACTACGATAATCTTAAAGATAAATCGGATTACGAAACGGCAATAGTAATGCAAAGTCCAGTGTATAGCAAAGACGGAAAAAATGCTGTGTTGGAAATCAGAAGTCAAGACAACAAACACCGTTGGATGGTGCAATTGGATTTAGTTTCTGGAAAAATCACCGAATTAGATCACCAACACGACGAAGCATGGATTGGCGGACCGGGAATTCCAGGTTATAGTTTCAGTAGCGGAACTTTAGGTTTTATCGATAATTCCACTTTTTATTTTCAATCGGAAGCAACTGGTTTTTCGCATTTGTACACGTATAATTTGAAAACCAAGAAAAAAGAAGCGTTAACAAAAGGCAATTGGGAAGTTCGTGATGTGAAATTATCCAATGACGCCAAATCATTTTACATCACAACTACGACAACGCATCCAGGAAACAGAAGTTTTTACAAATTGGACATCGCTTCCAAAAAAATGACCGGAATTTTAACAAACGATGGCAATTACGAAGTAGAATTATCTCCTGACGAGCAAACACTTTTGGTACGTTATTCCTATAAAAATAAACCTTGGGAATTGTACGTTGGAACTAACAAACCGAATGCCGATTTGAAGCAAATTACGTTTTCAACTACGCCAGAATTCAAAAAATACAATTGGAAAACACCAGAAGTCATTACCTTTAAAGCGAAAGACGGAACGACAGTTTACGCCCGTTTGTACCAACCAAAAGCAGAAAACAAGAACAAAGCCGCAGTCATTTTTGTACACGGTGCTGGATATTTACAAAACGCACATAATTATTGGAGCACGTATCACAGAGAATTCATGTTTCACAATTTACTTACCGATTTAGGTTATACCGTTTTAGACATCGATTACAGAGCCAGTGATGGTTATGGTCGCGATTTTAGAACCGGAATTTACCGTCACATGGGTGGAAAAGATTTATCGGATCAATTGGATGGAAAGAAATATTTAGTAGAAAAAGTAGGAATTGATGCCAACCGAGTTGGAATTTACGGCGGTTCGTACGGTGGATTCATTACATTGATGGCTTTGCTAACAGAACCGGGTGAATTCAAAGCAGGAGCAGCCTTGCGTTCGGTAACCGATTGGGCGCATTACAATCACGGTTACACCTCAAACATTTTGAATTTCCCAGAAACAGATCCTGAAGCGTTTAAAAAAAGTTCTCCGATTTATTTCGCGAATAATTTACAAGACAAATTGTTAATGTTACACGGAATGGTAGACGACAACGTACAATTCCAAGACATTGTTCGATTAACGCAACGATTTATCGAATTAGGCAAGAAAGACTGGGATTTAGCCGTATTTCCAGTAGAAGCCCACGGATTTACAAAAACGTATTCTTGGGTTGATGAATACCGAAGAATTTTAAATTTATTCAACGAAAATCTATTACAAAAATAAAATGCCACAGTTAATTGAATTAGGAACAAAAGCTGAAATGGTGGAACAATTATCCATCATCCAACAACTATATCCCGATTATACGCTTGAAATTTATGGGAATTTGTTAGACAAAATGATTCCACACAATTACAAACAATTAATTGTAGTGGAAAACGGAATCACCATGGGTTTAGCTGGATTTTGGATTGGTACTAAATTGTGGTCTGGCAAATATTTAGAATTAGACAATGTGGTAGTGCACGAAGATTTTCGTTCCAAAGGAATTGGCAGCATCATGACCAAGTATCTCAATCAAAAAGCCATCGATGAAGATTGTAACATGATTGCTTTAGATGCGTATACAACCAACTTTGGCGCTCAAAAATTCTACATGAATCACGGTTTTGTGCCCAAAGGATTTCATTTTGTGAAATA
Organism: Flavobacteriia bacterium; assembly: GCA_004293165.1. Classification (GTDB taxonomy): domain Bacteria; phylum Bacteroidota; class Bacteroidia; order Flavobacteriales; family Flavobacteriaceae; genus Flavobacterium. The sequence goes on from RDYL01000002.1 coordinate 558,408, forward strand.
TTTAAAATAGAGATTATGAAAAACTATGTATCGTTACTATTCTTGATTTTAGTCACTAGTTGTTCTAGTCAGGATAAAATAATCAAAGAATCAGCGATTGTGGCTTCATATGAAACTTGGGTTGCTGGAGTGCGAGGTGGAGGAAGTGGAATTAATTTTTACCTTGAATTGAAATCAGAATTACCATCAAACGTCGAATTGAAAAAAGTAATTTTTAGAGGATATGAAGTGTCTTTTGAAAAACAAGATAATTTGCATTTTCAGGCAATGATTAAAACGTCTGGCAATCAACAAAAATTTGAAGGTGATGATTCTCAAATTTACACCAGTCCTAAAAATGCCTTAACATTAGCCGAAAATGAAGCCATCTTAATTTTCTCAAAAAACGGCAAAGAAATCCGTCAAACTATTAAAGAAGTAAAAGAAAGACCAATGTTACTTTATCCTTCGGCAAAACCAAAGAATTAATTACATTTGTTATTCTAAAAATTATAAATGAGTCTTTATAAAAGTCTTTTTAAACAAACAGCGATTTATGGCATAGCAACAGTTTTGCCTAGAATAATTAGTTTTATTCTGAATCCAATTTTTGTCTATTATCTTACCGATAAGGAAAAAATGGGCGAGGTTTCTGTGATTTTTTCCTATTTGGTGTTCTTCAACGTCATTTTATCTTACGGAATGGAAACAGCTTTTTTCCGATTTTATAATTCGGAAAGTGATAAAAAAAATGTAGTTTCAACAGCAACGGTTTCAATTTTTTGGTCTACCATTGGGTTTTTAGCGTTATTTCTACTTTTTAGAAAAAATCTAGCACTTTGGTCAGAAATTAATGTAGAATATATCGTTTTTACTATTTGGATTTTAGCTTTTGATGCCTTAGCGATAATACCTTTTTCTAAAATTAGAGCAGAAGGTCGTCCAATAAAATATGCTGTAATTAAGATTTCAAATGTATTGATTAATTTGGTCTTGAATGTTTTCTTTTTGATTCTGCTACCCGATATTGCTACTGAATCTTCAAATTCTTTCATTCAAACTATTTATCATGATGATTTTCAAATTGGCTATATTTTTGTATCCAATTTAATTGCTAGTTTGGTCACTTTAATTTTTGTTTTACCTGATTATTTCAAAATAAAATGGCAATTTGATGCTGATTTGTGGAAGAAAATGATGCACTACGGTTTGCCTATTTTAGTGGCTGGAATCGCCTTTGCTATCAACGAACATTTTGATAAAATTTTATTGGATTGGATGGATGTTGACATGGCAGATATTGGAGCCTATTCCGCTTGTTATAAAATCGGAATGTTTATGGTGTTATTTCGCACAGCGTATTCTCTAGGAATTGAACCCTTTTTCTTTAGTCATGCCAATAATGAAAATGCACCACAAACCTATGCTACAATTACCAAATATTTTGTCATTTTCGGTTCGTTTATTTGTTTGGGAGTGATTGTTTTTGCAGATGTTTTAAAATTAATTTTAGTACCAAAAGCTATTTACTGGGATGCGATGGATGTGGTGCCTTTAATTGTGTTGGCGAATTTCTTTTTAGGTATTTACACTAATTTATCGGTTTGGTACAAATTAATCGACAAAACTCGAATTGGCGCTTATATTTCAATAGTAGGAGCAATAGTAACTTTAGTTTTAAACTTGCTTTTAATTCCAATCATAAGTTACATGGGTTCTGCAATTGCAACCATTTTGGCTTACGGAACCATGATGTTGATTTCGTACTATATGGGACAAAAAAAATATCCAATTCCGTACGATAAGAAATCGATTTTTACTTATTTAGGTTTGGCAATAGTTTTATCAGGATTGTCTTTTTACATTGAAATATTTAGAGAAACCTATATATTCGGAATTGCAGCTATCTTGTTTTTTGCTTACTTTGTATACCGAAACGAAAAGGAAACTATTTTAACGATTATCAGAAGAAAATAATAACTTTGAATTATAGATTTAGTTAGGATTTCTCCAATTTCTAAAATCTGTGTTCCAAAAAAAATAGAATTAAAAATGCAAATTAAAATCATCAATAAATCAAATCACGAGTTACCAAACTATGAAACCATCGCCTCAGCTGGAATGGATTTACGTGCGAATATCTCAGAACCTATTACATTAAAATCATTAGAAAGAACCATTGTTAAAACGGGACTTTTTATTGAATTACCAATTGGTTATGAAGCACAAGTACGACCAAGAAGTGGTTTAGCAGCCAAAAAAGGAATCACCGTATTAAATTCACCAGGAACAGTTGATGCGGATTACCGAGGAGAAATCGGGGTTATTTTAGTAAATTTATCCAATGAAGATTTCGTAATCGAAAACGGAGAACGCATCGCCCAACTAATCATCGCCAAGCACGAACGAGCAGAATGGATTGAAGTAACCGAATTATCAGAAACTTCAAGAGGAGAAGGCGGTTTTGGTAGTACGGGAGTAAAATAAGTGTTCAGTATAAAGTGTTCAGAAAAAATATCAAAATATAATCTTAGCGAACTTTGCGAAACACCTTTGCGAGCTTTGCGTTTAAAATATAAAACATGAAAATAATTGTACCAATGGCAGGTCGTGGTTCACGCCTTCGCCCACACACTTTAACCATTCCAAAACCATTAATTCCAGTAGCAGGAAAGCCAATCGTTCACCGATTAGTGGAAGACATTGCTGGTGTTTTAAATCAGAAAATAGACGAAGTTGCGTTTATTATTCATGAAAGTTTTGGTAAAAAAGTAGAAGATGATTTAATTGCGATTGCTCAAAAGTTAGACGCAAAAGGAACCATTTATTATCAAAACGAGGCTTTAGGAACAGGTCATGCCATTATGTGTGCTAAGGATTCTTTATCTGGACCAGCGGTTATCGCTTATGCCGACACGTTAATTCGTGCGGATTTTGATTTGGATACTTCAGCCGATAGTGTTATTTGGGTAAAACAAGTCGACCAGCCAGAAGCTTTTGGTGTGGTAAACTTAAATACAAACGGAGAAATTATTGAATTGGTGGAGAAACCAAAAGAATTCGTATCGGATTTAGCGGTTATTGGAATTTATTATTTCAAAGATGTTGCTGTGTTGAAAAACGAATTGCAATCGGTTTTAGATAATAACATTATTCATGGTGGCGAATACCAAATTAACGATGGTATCAAACAAATGATGGCAAAAGGTATGAAGTTTGTTCCAGGAAAAGTAGATGAATGGATGGATTGTGGAAACAAAGACGTTACTGTTGAAACGAACACAAGAATGCTAGGGTTTTTACATAACGATGGCGAACATTTAGTGGATTATGATGTAAAATTAGAAAATTCAACGATAATTCCTCCATGTTACATAGGTGAAGATGTAGTATTGATTAATGCTACGGTAGGTCCAAATGTTTCATTAGGAAAAGGATGTCACGTGATTGATTCTACCATAAAAAATAGTTTAATTCAAACGCATGCTCATATCAAAAATGCCAATTTAGATAATGCTATGATTGGGAATCACGCGAGTTTTGATGGTAATTTTACTAGCATTAGTATTGGTGATTATTCAGTTTTAGAATAGATGATAAAGAAAAAACACATAGTTTTATTTACGTTCCTGCTTTTCAGTTTTGGGAATCAATTGTTTGCGCAAGAAAATCCCGATGCGATTGCTTTGGTGGACGACCAATTGGAAAATAATTTTTACGAAGCTGTAAAACAACGCGGCATCGAAAATTACGATAAAGCTATTGTGTCGATTCAAAAATGTATTGAAAAAGAACCCAAAAATGCGGCATTTCAATATGAATTGGGTAAGAATTACTTAAGTCTCAAAAATTATGTTGATGCCGAAAGTGCTTTCAAAAAAGCAATCGAGTTAGACAACAAACAACGTTGGTATTGGAACGGATTGTACGATGTATATTATCAAACCAAAGATTTTCAAAAATCGATTCCCATTGTAGAAAAGTTAATTGAGTTTGATCCGAACATGAAAGAGGATTTGGTTTCGCTTTTTATGAATACCAATCAACACGGAAAAGCATTGCAATTTTTAAAAGATATGGAATCTAAATCTAAGTTAACCAGTACTATGGAGTTCTATAAATTGAAGATTCAAGAATCCAACGCCTATTCAAAACCACAAAAGGAACAATTAGAAGAAGCAATTAAAAAGAATCCAAAAGTCGAACAAAATTACATCGATTTGATTGTTTTGTATACGAGTTTTAATCAAGAAGATAAAGCCTTTGAAGTAGCAAAACTGTTGGAAAAAGAAATTCCAAATTCTGACTGGGCACACGTGAGTTTAGTAAAATTCCATTTAAACAATAACGACGGCGATAATGCCTCAAAATCGATGTTTAAAATTTTGGATAATGACCGAATGGATTTAAAAATCAAACACCGCGTTTTTAATGAATTCCTCATTTTTGCCTATAAAAATCCTGCCTATTTAAAAGATATTGACAAAGCAATCCCTTATTTTGATATCGATAGAGAAATCAACGTAGCCAAAGAACTTGCTAAATTTTTCTGGAATAAGAACGATTTAGAAAAAACCGTTTACTATTTTGAGAAAGGACTTAAAAAGAATCCAGAGGATGTAGACGCAATGGAATTGTATTTAGAAGCGTTGATTCAAAAACAAGATTATCAATTAGTTACAAGAAGAGCTGATGATTATTTGGAATTGTTTCCAACACAATCAGATTTTTATTTTTATTCAGGTTTAGGATACAATCAACTTAAAGAATTTAAGAAAGCGAAAAGCATTTTAGAAAATGGCTTAGATTTTGTAATTGAAAACAAAGTATTAGAAGCCAATTTTTACAAACAATTAATTATCAGTTGCGAAAATTTGAATGATAATGCTAAAAAAGAATTGTATAACAACAAATTAAAGCAATTACAAAAATAAATGAAATCAATACTATCTGCTTTTGTACTCTTTATTTTGATAGGGTGTAAATCAAAACAAGCCGTTGCCACTGCTGCAGCAAATGAAAACACGGAAGTTACAAAAATCATAAAAGGTCATTATCAAAATAAGCACGATTTCTCTACTTTGAATATTAGAGCCAATGCTAAATATGAAGACGAAAAGCAATCGCACTCTTTGAATGCAGATATTCGTATAAAAAAAGATGAAATCATTTGGATTAATATTAAATTTTTAGGTCTTCCTATGGCAAAAGCAATGATTACGCCAACTAAAGTGAGTTATTATGAAAAACTAAATAACACTTATTTTGATGGCGATTTCAGTTTATTAAGTAATTGGTTAGGAACCGATTTAGATTTCAATAAAGTACAAAATCTATTTTTAGGAAAAGCCATTGATGATTTAACAAAAGACCAGTGGATTTCTGTAGTGGTTGAAAAAATGTTCAAATTGTCGTTGCCTTCAAATTCTGATGTTTCTAAAGAATTTTATTTTGAAGGAGCCAATTATTTATTAAAAAAAGAAACTATTAACCAAGAAAGTAAAAAGCGCAGTTTAGAAATCCGTTATCCATCTTTTAAAGATGAAAATGGAATGTTCTTGCCTAACACAATTAATATTTTAGCGGAACAAAAAGATAAAGTAACAATTGATATTGAATATAAGCAAACAACATTTAATGAAAAATTGAGTTATCCTTTTTCAATACCTAGTGGTTATTCGCCTGTTGAAATCAATTAATTTTTTATTTACATAAAAAAACTACCTTTGTAAAAATCTATCTTGCATGAATCATTTTTTTAAAATAATATTCTTCTTTTTTATCACCTCAATGTGTTTTGCTCAACCTTCTGAACAACAAAAGTTGGAAGAACGTAAGGCACAAATTCTGAAAGAAATTTCAGAGAATAAGTCTCGATTAGAAGCCGAAAAAAAGAAAGAAAAATCAGTTTTAAAACAAATTGATCAGCAAAAAAATCTGATTCAATTAAGACAGAAATTGCTTAATACTACAGCAAAACAAACCCGCTTGTTAAGCGACGAAATCTATTTAACACAATTAGAAATGAACAAGTTAAATAGAGAATTAAAAGTTTTAAAAGAAGATTACGAAAAAATGATTGTAAAATCATATAAAAGTAGAAACGAGCAAAGTCGCATCATGTTTGTTTTATCTTCCGAAAATTTCCTTCAGGCATACAAACGTATTCAGTATATGAAACAATATGCAGGATTTAGAAAAATGCAAGGGGAAGAAATTAAAATTAAGCAGCAAAAATTAGTAGTTGCTGAAAATCGTTTAGCTGAAAGTAAAAAGGAAAAAGAAATTGTTTTAGTTCAAACGGAAAAAGAAAAGCAAGAGTTAGAAAAAGAGAAACAAGAGCAAGAACGCCTAGTTAAATCGATTCAAAAAGATAAAAAGAAATTAGCGGCAGAAATTGATAAAAAACAAAAAGAAGCTAAACAATTAGAAAGAAAAATTAAGCAAATTATTGCTGCTGAGATTGCCGCAGCCAATAAACGAAATGCCGCTAAAGCAGGTACTCCAGCGCCAAAAGCAGGAACAGCTGAGTCAACCAAATTCTTGTTAACTCCTGAAGGGAAAATTGAGTCTAATAATTTTAAAGCCAACAAAGGAAAATTACCTTGGCCAGTGGAAAAAGGAAACATTTTTCAAAAATATGGTGATCAACCACACCCTATTCATAAAAATTTAACCGTTCACAATAGTAGTATTGAAATTTCAACTGAGAAAGGTTCATCGGCAAGAGCTGTTTTTGCTGGAGAAGTATTTCAAATACAAGTAAATGAAAACAATAGAAATTGGAAAGCGGTCTATGTTAGACATGGAGATTTTATTACCATTTACATGAATTTATCTTCAGTTAATGTGGTTAAAGGTCAAAAGGTCAATATCAAACAAAAGTTAGGAACAATTCACACTGATAATTCAGGAAGTACCACCATGAAATTTGCAGTGTTACAAAATACAACTTATCTCAATCCAGAATTATGGTTGAATTAAAAAACTATGAGGTCTAAACGGCCTCATTTTTTTTGAATCATAATTTCTTGTACTTTTATACTTCAATTGTAAATCATGAATGTAGCCCACATCAAAATACTGCACATCGACAGCAATCATCCCTTACTTTGGGAACAGCTTCAGAAAGCTGGTTTTCATAACGTAGCTGATTTCACTTCCTCTAAACAAGAAGTTGAAGCTAAAATTGAAAACTACCACGGTATTGTTATTAGAAGTCGGTTCAAAATTGATAAAACCTTTTTAGACAAAGCAATAAATCTACAATTTATAGCACGTGTTGGGGCTGGTTTAGAAAGTATTGATTGCGATTACGCTACTGCAAAAGGAATTCATTTAATTGCGGCTCCTGAAGGAAATGCCAATGCAGTTGGAGAACACGCGATAGGAATGTTATTATCACTTTTTAATAATTTAAACAAAGCCAATAACGAAGTGAAATCCGGACAATGGAAGCGCGAAGCCAATCGCGGACATGAGTTGGAAGGTAAAACAGTTGGAATTATTGGTTATGGAAATATGGGAAAATCATTCGCAAAAAAATTGCGTGGATTTGATGTAACCGTTTTATGTCATGATATATTACCGAATATAGGAAATGAAAATGCAACTCAAGTTTCATTATCCGAACTTCAAGAAAGAGTAGATGTTATAAGTTTGCACACACCTTGGACACCCGAAACCGATAAAATGATTAATTCCGATTTTATTAATAAATTCAAAAAACCATTTTGGTTTATAAATACTGCACGAGGAAATTCAGTCGTGACCACTGATTTGGTTGAAGGATTGAAATCAGGTAAAATTTTAGGGACAGGATTAGATGTTTTAGAATACGAAAAATTATCTTTTGAAACTTTATTTGAAGGTGAAAAGCCCCCTGCTTTTGAATATTTATTAAATGCTGAAAATGTATTGTTAACCCCACATATCGCAGGTTGGACGTTTGAAAGTCACGAGAAATTAGCCCAAGTTATTGTAGATAAAATTTGTAAGATTTATCAATAATTTTGTAACATTTAACTTAGTTGTCGACTAATACAGAAAATATTTTTTATATTAGCAATTCATGGCGCATCCGAAAAGCCTTACGAGTAGGAGACAACTAAAACAAACAATTTTACAATGGAATCACAAAAAGTAGACATGTTCATGATGGCGAACGCAAAATTTTTCGAAGGTCATCAATTAAATGCTATCAGAGAACGTTTATTACAAATGGATGATGATAAATGGCCAATGGTACAAACTCTTCAGTTCAAAGATCCAACAACTTCTTTGTTAATTTCAATTTTTGCAGGTGCTTACGGAATTGACCGTTTTTACATTGGTGATACTGGAATGGGAGTTGGAAAACTACTTACTTGTGGTGGTTTAGGTGTTTGGGCTATCGTGGATTGGTTTTTAATTCAAGGTGCTACCAAAGAGAAAAATATGGAATTATTCAACAGAACTTTTATGTTCTAAATAATGCATAGAAACAAGCTTTATTTATTTATCTTATTTGCTTGTTTTATAGGGTATAGTTGGTTGCTTTTTTCTTTGCATCACGAACACGAAATTCAAAACCAAGAATTTACCGTTTGCTTGTTCAAAAAAGTAACCAATGTTCCTTGTCCGTCTTGCGGAACTACACGTGCTGTAATGCAACTTTCACACGGAAATTTTCTTTCAGCTATTTTTATTAATCCTTTTGGCATACTTGTTGGACTAATTATGTTAGTCGCTCCCGTATGGATTAGCTATGATTTCATTCAAAAAAAGGAATCGTTTTATACCGCTTATTTAAAAATTGAAACGATACTAAGAAAACGAAAAGTTGCTATGGTACTAATCGTTTTAGTAATTGCCAATTGGATTTGGAACATTAAAAAAAATCTATGATTACAACTACAAAATTTAATTATCAACCCCATGATTCGGAGCTAGAACGAGCTTCAAATAGTTATTTGATGTCGTTAGTAGCCGTAATTGGAGGTTTACCATTGCCTATTTTAAATTTAATGGCAAGCGTGTTCTTTTATTTAGGAAACCGTAAAAGCACTTCTTTTGTGAAATGGCATTGTACACAAGCGCTGGTTTCACAATTGGGATTGTTTTTCTTTAATAGTGCTGGTTTTTGGTGGACAGTTTCGGTCTTGTTTTATGATGAAACAGCAACCAATTACTATTTTGCTTATATTATTACGTTAGTAATTTTTAATTTAATTGAGTTCTTCTCTACATTAATTATCGCAACTAAAGTAAGAAAAGGGCAACATACCGAGTTCTTCTTTTTTGGAGATGTTACTAATTTAATTTGCAAAACAAATGAAGGCATTAAGTAAAGGATTAGTTATTATAGCACTATTTTTTGGTGTTTGGATGCTGTTGTCGCAAATTGATTTTGTGAAACATTTTAGAGTCAAAGAAGCCAAAACAGGAACCGAAAAAACACTTGGCGAAGTTATTTGGAATGAAATCGAAGAGACTGAAACGGTTATTTTTGATGATTCCATTGTGAATACTTTGGATTCCTTGTTATTGCCTATTTGCAAAGAAAATGGTATAGAAAGAGATAGCTTAAAAGTTCACATTATTGACAAAGATGAAGTAAATGCTTTTGCAATGCCCGATAATCATTTAGTGGTTTACACAGGTTTAATCAAAGCTTGTAAAAATGAACAAGCATTATTAGGTGTTTTAGGTCACGAAATTGCGCATATTGAAGGTAATCACGTGATGAAAAAGTTATCAAAAGAAATTGGTCTTTCGGTTTTATTATCTGTAACTACTGGTTCAAATGGTGCGGTTTTAAGTGAAATTTTAAAAACACTTTCATCATCAGCCTACGACAGAAGTTTAGAATCTGAAGCGGATATGGAAAGTGTAAAATATCTCCTGAACGCCAATATCGACCCAAGACCATTTGCTGATTTTCTTTACGAATTATCAGTAGATAATGAATTACACAAATACACCTATTGGGTTTCCACACATCCCGAATCAGAGGCAAGAGCAAAAACTATTTTGAATTATTTAAAAGGGAAGAAAATTAAATCGAAGCCTATTTTAACCAAAGAAGCTTGGGAAGATTTTAAAGAAAAGGTTGAAAATGTAGAATAATTATTTAAATAATGAATCAATCAGAAAATAAAAAGAATATCGGAAAAAGATTCGTTGCAGGGTTAATAGATTATGTTCTTTTATACTCTTTAATCTTTGCTTATCTTTATTCGTTTGGTGAATCTAATGATGAAGGGGGAGTCTCGGTTACAGGAATAGCTGCAATTGTTCCTTTTATTATGTGGTTTGTAATTATTGTTTTAACTGAGGTTTTTTACGGAGCTACATTAGGAAATTCCATCATGAAATTAAAGCCAAAATCATTAACAACAAGCAATGGTGAACTAACTTTTACCCAGTCCATTAAAAGACATTTGTTTGATCCAATTGATATGTTCCCATTTGGAATTATAGGAATTTTAACCATAAAGAGTTCAAATAAAAATCAAAGATTGGGAGATATTATTGCAAATACAACTGTTGTTGAAATGAAAAGATAAAGGCTAATCAATCGATTAGCCTTTATCTTTTCTTTCCAATTCTGCTTGAAACTCTTCCATAACAGGTTTCATGGTGCTTTCAGGAATATCTGATATTCGAATATACATTAATCCGTCAACCGCATTATTAAATAGAGGGTCTACATTAAAAGCAACCACTCTTGCATTTTGTTTGATGTATTTCTTAATTAAAACCGGTAAACGCAAAGTTCCGGGTTCTAATTCGTCGATTATCTTATCAAATTTATTCAAATCCGATTCAGTTTCATTAAAAACAAAATCTTTATCGGCGTCTTTCAGTTTTACTTTAAATTCTTTCTTCGGATGTACATATTGCGCAATATACGGGTCGTAATAATGCGACTTCATAAATTCAATCATTAACGATTTAGAAAATTCAGAAAACTGATTACTAATGCTCACGCCACCAATCAAGTATTTATGTTCAGGATAGTGTAAAGTCGTGTGAACGATTCCTTTCCATAACAAGAACAAAGGCATTGGTTTTTGTTGGTATTCTTTAATAATGAATGCTCTACCCATTTCGATAGATTTACTCATCATATCATACAACTCTGGTTCAAAACGGAATAATTCATGTAAATAGAAACCATCAATTCCGTGTTTTGGATAAATATGTGAACCTAATCCCATACGGTAAGCTCCAGCAATGCATTGCGCATCTTCATCCCATAAAAACATATGATGATAATATTTATCGTATGGATCTAAATCTAATGATTCATTAGTGCCTTCGCCTACTTCTCTAAATGTAATTTCACGTAAACGACCTATTTCATGTAAGATGTTCGGAATTTTATCAGCCGTTACAAAGAAAACTTCGTAATTTTTACTTTGCAATAAACGATAATCCCCTTTTTTCAGAAAAGCCATTTCTTCTAAAATCTGTTCATGATTCGCTGGCTTTGCAATTTGTTTAGGCGATTTTGGTAAACTTAATTTTGGTAAATTAATTTTACTTTCTTCTTCAAAGGCATTGGAAAGCATGTATGTTTTTTTTCTTAAAAACTCACCATAAGCTTCAATGTCTTGATATTCATTTTGTTCAGCAACCGAAATGGGTTTTCCAATACGAACTTTAATAACTCGGTCTTTTTGAGTGTGAAGTTCACTTGGTAATTTTGCGGTTCTTAAAGTGTCATTAATTTTAGATAAGAAGTAAAATAATCTACTGTTCTTAGCATGAAAATAAATAGGTATAACAGGAACTTGTGCTTTTCTAATTACTTTAATAGCACCTTCTTCCCAAGGTTTGTCAACTACTAATTTGCCATCTTTATAGGTAGAAACTTCTCCAGCAGGAAACATTCCTAAAGGTTTTCCGTCGCTTAAATGACGTAAAGTTTCTTTAATGCCAATCACACTTGATTTCACATCTTTGTGATTTTCAAAAGGATTCACAGGCATTATAAATGGTTTTAAAGGCGCAATACGATGCAATAAAAAATTAGCGATAATTCGAAAATTAGGCTCTTTTTCTAGCATTAATTTCAATAATAAAATACCATCAACGCCTCCAAGCGGATGGTTAGATATGGTAATATAAGCGCCATCTTTTGGTAATCGCTTTAAATCTTCTTCTGGAATTTCAAACTTAATCTGCAAATCATCTAAAATTGCATTCAAAAACTCCACATCTTTTAAATGTTTATGTCGGTCATACAACTTATTTAGTGCAGAAATTTTAAGCACTTTCATTAATAGCCAGCCAGAAAAAGTACCGAAAATCCCGTATTTATCAACGTTAATCGCTTTTGCAACTTCTTTAGCAGTAACTAAACCCATTTATTATTTATTTTTTGAGCAAGAAACAAAGATAAGAAATTTGCTGAATTTTCAACGTTTTTCATCTTGTATTAAAAAATGCTATTTTGTTATATTTTTTAGCACACTGATAGTTAAAGAATTATAAAAACAATAAAACCAAACTTTTATTTTTACAAACCTTTTTAGTATATTTGGTCAAAAGCTACAGTAGTAAATGAAAATTATATCATACAACGTTAATGGAATTCGTGCCGCAATTACTAAAGGATTTCTAGAGTGGTTGCAACAAGCGAATCCAGATGTTATTTGTCTTCAGGAAATTAAAGCAACCGAAGATCAAATTCCTAAAATAGAAATTGAAGCAGCGGGATATCCGTACCAATATTATTTTCCAGCCGAAAAAAAAGGATATAGCGGGGTAGCTATACTATCTAAAATTGAGCCTAAAAACGTGATTTTTGGAACTGGAATTTCCCATATGGATTTTGAAGGGAGAAATTTACGTGTCGATTTTGATGAATTTTCGGTAATGAGCCTATATTTACCTTCTGGTACGAATATTGATCGGTTAGATTATAAATTTCAATATATGGCAGAATTTCATTTGTATATTGATGAATTAAAGAAAGAAGTGCCAAACTTGATAATTTGTGGTGATTATAATATTTGTCATGAAGCTATTGATATTCACGATCCAATTCGAAATGCAAAAATTTCTGGGTTTTTGCCAGAAGAACGCGCATGGTTAGATGGTTTTATGAAAGGCGGTTTTATAGATACGTTTCGTCATTTAAACAAAGAACCACACAATTACAGTTGGTGGAGTTACAGAGCCAATGCCCGAAATAATAATAAAGGATGGAGAATCGATTATTGTTTAGCAGCCGAATCTTTGAAAGATAAAATTCAAAGAGCATTAATTTTGCCCGAAGCCAAACACTCTGACCATTGTCCGGTTTTAGTAGAAATAAAATAAAAAACAAGTTCAATATCCATTTCAAAAATCAACGTCAAAACCTGAAACTTGAAACCTGAAAATCAATTATAAAAACAAAAACAAAATGATAAGAAAAATTGCCCTAGCCTGTGTAGTTTTAAGTTTAACTACTTCGTGTGTTTCTAAAAAAATCTATCAAGATTTAGAAAACAAATATGCCGATTTAAAGAAAGAACACAATGCTTTATCGGACGAAAATACTACACTTAAAACAGATAAAAATCAGTTAGAATTAGATAAAAATAGTCTACAAACAGAGTTAGATAAAGTAAAATCTGAACGAGATAAATTAGCTGCTGATTATGCTGCTACTAAAAAGAATTTAGACAATTTAAAAGCATCTTATGCGGCACTTGAAAAAGACAGTAACGATGCTTTAGAGGCAAACATCAACAAAAACAGACAATTGCTTGCTGAGCTTGAAGCCAAACAAAAAGCATTAACGGCTGAACAAGACCGTTTGAACAAATTGAAAAAAGATTTAGAAGCATCTTCTACTCGTTTAGCGGAATTAGAAAAAATGATGGCGGATAAAGAGGCAGCTATGAAGAAATTGAAAGAAACTTTGTCTAAATCACTAAAAGCATTTGAAGGTAAAGGGTTAACTGTAACTGAAAAAGACGGAAAAGTATATGTTTCTATGGAGAACAAATTACTTTTTGAATCGGGAAGTTGGACAGTGGGTTCAGAAGGAAAAAAAGCAGTGGATTTAGTTGGTAAAGTATTAGGCGATAATCCAGAAATTTCTGTTTTAATTGAAGGGCATACCGATAATGACAAAATCACAGGAACAATTGGTGGTGGCGTTGAAAATAACTGGGATTTATCTACAAAACGTGCTACTGCGATTGTAAATATTTTATCGGCAAATGCAAAAATTAAAAAAGAAAACTTAACTGCTGCAGGTCGTGGTGAATTTGCGCCTTTAATGAGTAATGAAACTGCAGAAGGAAAAGCAAAAAACAGAAGAATCGAAATTATCTTAACGCCTAAGTTAGATGAAATTTCTAAAATGTTGAATGAACTATAACATTTCATAAAAGATTGATAAAAAAGGCTTGAGTTGAAGATTCAAGCCTTTTTCTTTGGCTTAAACTTTGTAACTTTGAACTTTAAATTTTCAAATTCCGCGATGAACTACACAACACTACCAAATACCGAACTAAAAGTCAGTAAAATCTGTTTAGGAACTATGACTTTTGGGAATCAAAATACCGAAAGTGAAGCACACAGTCAATTGGATTATGCAATCGAAAAGGGCATCAATTTTATTGATACGGCTGAAATGTACCCAATTGGTGGCAACGCTCAAATTTTTGGAAGTACAGAACGTCACATCGGAACCTGGATTCAAAAAATTGGTGCATCGGAAAGAGAAAAATTAGTTATAGCAACTAAAATTGCAGGTCCAAATCGCGGTATGGAATACATTCGTCAACCATTAGATTTTTCTAAGAAAAGTATTCACGAAGCGGTAGAATTGAGCTTAAAAAATCTCCAAACAGATTATGTCGATTTATATCAAATGCATTGGCCTGAACGCGTGATGAATATGTTTCAAAAGCGCGGTGTTCAGGAATTAGACTCAAAATGGCAAGACAATATTTTTGATGTACTAACAGTTTATGACGGATTAATTAAAGAAGGGAAAATCAAACACATAGGACTTTCAAATGAAAATCCGTGGGGTGTAATGCGTTTTTTAATGGAAAGTGAAAAACACGGTTTACCAAGAATTGCCACAATACAAAATCCGTTTTCGTTATTAAATCGATTGTATGAAGTGGGTCTGTCAGAAATTGGAATGCGTGAAAATGTAGGTTTGTTAGCTTATTCTCCGTTAGGTTTTGGGTTTTTAACAGGGAAACATTTGAATGGAATTGAAAAAAATTCGAGATTGGATTTGTTTAGAAATTTCACTCGATATACCAATGATAATTGTTTTAAAGCTACTAAATTATATAAAGAATTAGCCGAAGCCAATGGTTTAACGTTAACCCAAATGGCAATTGCTTTTGTGCATCGTCAACAATTTGTGACGTCAACAATTATCGGCGCTACAACCATGGAACAATTACAAGAAAACATTGCTGCTTTTGACACTATTTTATCAGCCGAAATGGTAGCTGAAATAGAAAGCATTCAGGAATTAATTCCTAATCCAGCGCCTTAATAAGGTGTAACTTTAGTTATTCCACAATTAATTTTGTTGAGTAATTGGTTCCATTAGAGGTTTCAACAGATACTAAATAAATTCCTTTAGCCAAAGATGTTGTTTCAATTGTGTGTTCAGAATTATTGCTTAATTCTTTAGTAAAAAGCAATTTTCCAGTTATGTCAAAAATAGCAGCTTTTGTTGCCAAATTAGCTGTCGAACTTTTTATAGTAAACATTTCTTTGGCTGGATTTGGAAATAACGTAAAACCATTATTTTCAAAATCAGAACTACTTAAAGACGTATCAATTACTTTATAAATTGTTCCCGAAGAAATTCCTGCAATATATAACTCTCCATTTACATCTTCACCAAAAGTTACAAAGTTATTTCCAGAAAACGAAGTTGTAGTTGTAATGACTCCACTACTGTTGACCATTCTAATTTTGTCATCACAATAATCTGTAAAAAAGTATTTGTTTTGAAAATTTGGATACATTGAACCTGTATAAAAATAGCCTCCTGTTACAGAGCAAGCACCACCAGAACGTGCATATTGAGTAAACGGAAAAGTCATTGTGCTTGCAGGTGCACAACCTGTTGAATTATAAGTTGAATTTCCTTCATAACATCTCCAACCAAAATTTAATCCTGCTGTCAATGGGTTAATAACTTTATCAATTTCTTCCACAGAACCTTGACCCACATCGGCAATCCATAAATCGCCATTTAATCTGTTGAACGAAAATTTCCAAGGATTTCTTAAGCCAATTGCCCAGATTTCATCATTTCCTGCTACGCCCACATACGGATTTGTCGCTGGATTTGTATAATAAGGTGCAATGGTAGAATTTACATCAATTCTAAGCATTTTTCCTAAATTTTCATTGATATTTTGCGCTCTGTTTCCAGGGTCGCCACCACTGCCGCCATCCCCCATTCCAATATATAAATAACCATCTGGACCAAATTTTATACTTCCTCCATTATGGTTTGAATAGGGCTGTGTTATGGTCATTAATATAGTTCCTGTTGTGTTGGCAACACCTGGATTCCCAGAATTTACACTATATCTAGCAATAACTGTATCGCCTGAAGTATTGGAATAATTTATAAAAAAATAACCATTAGTAGCATAATTTGGGTGAAATGCCAAACCTAATAATCCTCTTTCACTAACGGTGCTTACAAGTGATGAAATGTTTAAAAATGGAGTTGCATTTACACTTCCATTAGCATTTACTATTCTAATTAATCCGCCTTTTTGAACCACAAATAAGCGTGAATCTCCTGCATGAGCTATCTCAAGCGGCTCTGAAAAACCTGTTGCAAAAGACTGTAAAGCGATGGTTTGAGCCTGTCCAAAAAATGACACGATTAACAAACCGAATGACAAGAGTGTTTTCATTTTCAGTTATTTTGTTTTCGTAAATTTAATAAAAAAAATCAATTTGTCTTATTTTAGATATTTATAACTGTTAAATAAAAAGCGTAAAGAATTTTTTGCACTCTTTACGCTTTTATCCATTTGTGATAGTGATTACAAATTATCTATAAACTTATCCTTCGGATATTTGATTTTATAACTGATTCTGAATTTCTTCGTTTCTCCTGCGCCTAGTTTTACATCCCAAGTTAAAATTCCAGTTTCTGTATTTACTTTTGCTTTTCCGTTGTCTAATAATTCGATGGTAATTTCTTTATCGGTACTAATTGGATATTGATCTTTTAACAATAATTCAATCGCTTCTTTTTTGTTATTTTTTACGGTAATATCGTAGGTAAACGTTTGTTCTTTATAACCCGATAAGAATTTAGTTCCCGATTTATCTGCGATTTTCTCACGTTTGATGGCTATTTTTTTATCTCTTCCCATGCTCAAATTCAACGTGTCAGATGTTTGATTTGGATTAATCATGGTTTTGCCAACATACATGCCTTCGAAAATAATATTCGCTTCACCTGGTAATAAATTGAATTTAGAATATTCGCTAATTTCAGCTAACAAAAATGCTTCTTTTTCCACTTTTGGAACGGCGTAATATTTGTAAGATGCCGGTAATTTCAAATCTTTTAAGGCAACACTGTGTGCTTTTCCATTCGATAAAATATCATACGGAATGTCAATGTCAAAGGAAATATTCAGTTGGTTTTCATTGATGGTTGTGTAATTTGAAATAGAAGATTCATCCATTTCTGCTTTATCTTTTTTCATATAACCAGACACCACAACCGTATTTAGTTTTGCGTTGCTGTTATCATAACCATATGTTCTTGGATAACCATATCTCAAAAACCAAGCTTGTAAAATAGGTGCTGTGTTGTTTTGATTTGGATTACCACTAGACAAAGTTAGTTTCACATTTTTCCAATCGATACCGGTGTTTTGTGTTACTTTTGCTTTATACATTAAATTGATTGGTGCATTTACATTGTCGGCTCTCATGTCATAAAACGGAATCCATGATGCACCATTAGTTAGATAATTTATATCTAAAGTCATAGTTCCAGCAACTGTATTCATCACCTGAAGTATCAAATTATATTCTGGTTTTGCAGTAGGAGTATTTTTTTTTAACGCTAATTTTTCTTGAAGTAACTGAATTTTTTTCTCAAAGTTTTTTTCTTTAATACTCAATGTATGAATAGATTGTCCAAACTCATTTCGTTTAATTCTATAATAATCAATTAGTTTTGTAAACTCACTAATTGTAATTTCAGGTTTTGTTGTACCTGCTAATTCTTTTTTATCGAGTAGTTCAATTGTTTTTGAAATAGCATTTTTTTCGATTGTAATTTTATTAATTTCGTTTTCAAAATAATTAATACTGTCTGAAAATTTTTGTTGAATTGGGGTTAGTTTTAAGGGTTCGGTTGTTTCTGAATTTTCTTTATAATCTCGAACAAGTTGAACCGATAAAACGGTAACATTGGCTGGAGCGCCAATTTGAATGGTGTTTTCATTTACGTAGTCCGCTACGTTTTTAATGACAATTTCACTGGTTCCTGAAGGAAGTGTTACCGAAGCCGATTGCAATAATTCAGCCGAATTGCTGTAAACAGTTGCGCTTTTAATTTTAGCAGAAGTAAAAATTGGTTTTTGAGCAAATGTGATTGCCGAAAAACATAACAATGTAAATACAAGTATTTTTTTCATCTCTATAAACTTTAGTGTTTATTATATAGAGTGAAATAAAAAGAAAAAGGTTGGGAAGCAAGTAAAATTAAATCCCTAAAATAATTTTTGCAATCGTAAAATAGGTCAAAATCCCTAATATATCGTTACTTGTAGTGATAAAAGGACCGGTTGCTAAAGCGGGGTCAACTCCGTATTTATTTAATATTATTGGGATAAAAGTTCCAATTAA
This sequence comes from Flavobacteriia bacterium, assembly GCA_004293165.1. Lineage (GTDB taxonomy): Bacteria > Bacteroidota > Bacteroidia > Flavobacteriales > Flavobacteriaceae > Flavobacterium. Next base: position 577,242 of record RDYL01000002.1, read on the forward strand.
CGAAGCCATAATAATTACTGAAAGTAACGCGATGGCAACAGTGTAGCCTACATGAATTTCGTAGCCTAATAAAAAATAACTGCCCGCCAATAAGATTACAGAAAGAATTACTCCATTCAATAAGCTTAATGAAAGTTCTTTTAATAATCGTTCAACGACTGGACCAATAATAGTGTTATTGGCCAAACCTTGTACAATAATCGCTGAAGATTGAACACCCACATTTCCTGCCATCGCAGCAATTAGTGGTGTAAAGAAAAATAACTCGGGATGTAATTTCATTACAGGTTCAAAAATTCCTAAAACGTGTACCGAAATAAATCCTCCAAATAATGCTAAGACCAACCAAGGTAATCGTGCTTTTGTAAGTTCTAAGACACTGTCATCTGCCTCAACGTCTTGCGAAATACCCGCTGCTAACTGGTAATCTTTATCGGCTTCTTCTTTGATGACGTCAATAATATCATCAATGGTAATTCTTCCTACTAAACGCCCTAATTCATCTACAACAGGAATGGCTTCCAAGTCATATTTTTGCATTATTCGCGCTACCTCTACATCTTTTGTGTCTACTTTTACATAGTCCACTTTTTTGATGTAAACTTCGCTAATATGTGTTTTGGTTGAGGTAGTTAATAAGTCTTTTAGAGACAAACGACCTTTTAAACGGTCTTCATCATCTACTACATAAATAGAATGTACTTTCGCAACATTTTCGGCCTGAGCACGCATTTCTTTAACACAAGTTAATACGTTCCAGTTTTCGTTCACTTTTACCAACTCTTTTCCCATTAAACCACCCGCTGAATCTTCATCATAGCGCAATAAATCTACAATGTCTTTGGCGTGTTCAACGTCTTCTAATTCAGAAATTACTTGTTCTTTTTTGTGCTGTGGTAATTCAGCAATAATATCAGCGGCGTCATCCGTGCTTAATTCGTCAAGCTCTTCTGCAATTTCTTTTGGAGAAAGGTTTTTTAAGATTTTTTCACGAACTTCTTCGTCTAATTCTAACAGAATCTCGGCTGTTTTTTCAGAATCTAAGGTGTTAAAAATATAACCAGCGCCATAATCATCGAGTTCTTCCATGATTTCGGCAATATCAGCAAAGTGAATATCTTCAAGTAGCAAAAGTAATTCTTGCGCCTTGTTTTCACTTATAAGTTGTTCTATTTCAGATAGAAACTCTCTGCTGATTTTAAACTCCATCGGCTGTTATTTTTTTGGTAATTTCTATAAATTGTTCCACCGTAAGTTGTTCCGGACGGAGGTCAAAGATACTATCTTCTTTTAAATTATCAGAAAAATTAAAGGTTTTTAAGCTATTTCGCAATGTTTTTCTTCGTTGTTGAAAAGCGGTTTTCACGACTCTAAAGAACATTTTTTCATCACACGGCAACGAATAATCTGCTTTTCTTTTCAATCGCAGCACACCAGAATCTACTTTTGGGGGTGGATTAAAAACATTGGGTGGAACTGTAAACAAATATTCCGCTTCATAAAAAGCTTGGGTTAAAACCGATAAAATTCCATAGACTTTACTTCCTTTTTTTTCACAAATGCGTTGGGCAACTTCTTTTTGAAACATGCCTGCAAATTCAGGAATTTGGTCGCGCATTTCTAAGGTTTTAAATACAATTTGAGTTGAAATATTGTAGGGAAAATTACCAATGATCGCAAAAGGTTCTTTGTTGAATACTTCGTTTAAATCGTATTTTAAAAAATCTTTAGAAATGATATGATTTTCCAATTTTGGAAAGTGAACACCCAAATATTCTACCGATTCTTTATCGATTTCAATTACATAGGTTTCGGTTGGTTTGTCTAATAAATATTTGGTTAAAACACCCATTCCTGGACCAATTTCCAAAATTTTAGAATAGCCTTCTAGCGAAAGTGTATCAGCAATGTCTTTTGCGATACTTTCGTCTTTTAGGAAATGTTGTCCTAAGTGTTTTTTTGCGCTTACTTTTTCCATTTTAATTCGTTTCTCCGTAGAATTCGCTCATTACTTCCAACTCCGTTCTAAAAGCTAACATTTTGTCAGCGAAAAGTTGTAAGCCTTCCTGGCGTAATCTTGGTGCGTGATTTTTGTAATAGTCTTCTAATTTGGCTCTTGAATCAGTGAAATACTGAACGGCATAGGTTGTACCTCCCATTTCTTCTTCTACCACTACTCGAACCATTTTGGCATTGGTAAATAATCCTGTTGCTAAAACATCGTTAATATGTTTGTTTTGCATCCATTTTAACCAATCGTGGTGAATGCTTTCGTCTACGTTTATGGTAACGTTGTATATAATCATTTTTAATAAATTTCAAGTTTAATGTTTTATCGCAAATTCCGAAGCTTCGGGGCGCTAAGTTTTTCGCAAAGGTCGCAAAAGAATAAATGTAAAATCCCAAATTATTTAATAAACCAAATATCTCTGTGCATCTATAATCAAAGCAAAGTAAGTTAAATAAACTCTGTGATTCTCTTTGTAAAAACTAAATTGTTGAATCGCCTCGCAACGTTCTATATTGTTTTCTGCTTTCGGTATAATACAAACTATCAGGATGTTCTAAAACTACTTTTTCGTATAGTGCTTTTGCTTTTTCGTTATCTAAAATATTTTTTCTGTAAATTTCTGCTGAATAAAATAAGGCTTCATCTTTGTAAATTCCGTCTTTGTGATGATCCAATAGGTTTTGATAATAGGTTAGAGCAGATGTAAAATCTCCTTTTTCTTCATATATTTTACCTACTTTAAACAAAGTTCCTTCTTCAATACTTTCGTCTTTATGTTTTTGTAAAATAGTTAAAAATAGTTGAAGTGCTTCTTCTTTTTTATTTTGGTACAATTTCAAATCCGCAGTTGCATATGATTGAAGTGCCACGCGTAAGCTGTCTTCGGCAGAATTATCTTGAATAAGCAAAAACATTTCAACAGCATCATTTGCAATTAATAAACTCGGTGATTGTTTTAAGACTTTTACTTGTTGCAACGTCCAGTCGAAATCTTTTTTGTAGAAGTTAGCTTTGGCTAATTTTAGGCTGGCTTCGTGTGCTAAAACATCGTTTTTTAAATTGTCTTCTACTTGTGCGTAATATAAAATGGCTTGGTTGAATTTTTCATCATACACCATAATATCGGCCAATTCCATTTTAACTTTAGCTTGTTCTCTTGTATTCAATGGAAGTTTCAATGAGTTTTGTAATAACTCAATTCCTAATTTCGATTGATTCAGATAAAAAGTTTTAAAGTGCGCCGAAAGTATTTGCAAATCTAATGAATGCTGACTAATTCCATATTTTTTCAATAATTCATCTAGTTTAAAATCAATTGTAGGATATTCTTTTGAAGTTACTGATTCCATATCCATAGAAAGTAAAAAATGATGCGCTTGCATTTGCAAATCTAGATTTTGTGTATTTTCTAAAACAAAGGTTAGAATAGTATTGGCATCTTCATATTGTTTTTCTTCCATTGCCATTCTAGATAGGGTAACGATGTTTATAAAAGAATCTGGATTTCGATTATAAACCGCTTTCTCTTGAACAAATGCTTTGCCGTATTCCTTTTGTTGTACAAAAAACCAACTCAAAAACTGATTCCAATAAATATCTTGTGATTTTTGCGTTCTAAGCAATAAGTTTTTGCGAATGGAAGCGGCAAATGAACCATCCGAATCATCCATTAAAAAACGTGTCAACTGATTTTGAACCATCGGAGTACCATCAGGTGTATTGAAGCCGTAATCCAATAATTTGTTTAACATGACTTCTAAATTTCCTAATTGCCCTTGAATCATGGCAATTTGGTAATCGAAATTTAGATTTGGATTAGCTTTTTGTCCTTTTTCATAGGCTTTTAATGCCCAATCTAGCAGTACTTTTCTTTCAAAAACACTTCCTAAATTGTATGCAAAATTGGCATTTTTATCAATTTCATTAAGGGCTTCTTGGTACTTTTTATCTGCTTCAGGCTGTTTTTTTTGTAATTGATAAATATAGCCTTCTTCTACTAAAAGAGTAGGGTTGTTGTTTTTAGGCTTTAATTCATTTATAAATTTTAAAGCTTTGTCGTGTTGCTCTAATTGCTGATAGCAATATAAAATTTTATCCAAATGCAAAAGTTTATTTTTTGAGTAAACTTCTTCAAGAATGGTTACTGCTTTTTCATATTCTCCAGCATCAATATAGTTAAATGCCAATTGCTCGTTTTGTGCCGAAACCCAAAACGACGACAAAAAAAGTATAAAAAAAACTATTTTTCGCAACATAAATAAAACTAATAGGTTACTAAAGTAATACTTTTCAGCGTCAAATTAGTACTTTATTTAATAAAGATTAACGTTTAGTTAATGATGTCAAATCCTGTGTACTTTCTTAAAACTTCAGGAACTACGATACCTTCTGGTGTTTGATAGTTTTCTAAAATTCCAGCTAATACTCTTGGCAAAGCTAAAGAACTTCCATTTAACGTATGTGCTAATTGGTTTTTACCTTCTTTGTCTTTGAAACGCAATTTTAAGCGGTTTGCTTGGAACGTTTCAAAATTAGAAACCGAACTAATTTCCAACCAACGTTCTTGAGCAGTTGAATATAATTCGAAATCATACGTTAAAGCTGAAGCAAAACTCATATCGCCACCACATAATCTTAGAATTCTATATGGTAATTTTAATTCTTGTAAAATTTCTTTTACGTGTTCCACCATTCCGTTTAATGCTTTATATGAATTATCTGGATGTTCAATGCGAACAATTTCTACTTTATCAAATTGGTGTAAACGATTTAATCCACGAACGTGTGCGCCATATGAACCTGCTTCACGACGGAAACATGGTGTATATCCTGTGCAAAGAACTGGTAAATCATTTTCGTTTAATAAAACATCTCTAAAAATATTCGTTACTGGAACTTCCGCAGTTGGAATTAAATATAAATCATCCACACCTACATGGTACATTTGACCTTCTTTATCAGGTAATTGACCAGTTCCAAAACCAGAGGCTTCGTTTACCATATGTGGCACTTGGTACTCTAAATAACCTGCATCGGTGTTCTTGTCTAAGAAATAAGTGATTAAAGCACGTTGTAATTTGGCACATTTCCCTTTGTAAACTGGAAAACCCGCTCCTGTGATTTTAACCCCTAATTCGAAATCAATTAAATCATATTTTTTTGCTAATTCCCAGTGAGGTAAAGCGCCTTCGTGTAATTTAGGAATGTCACCTTCTTGAAAAACGTTTAGGTTATCTTCAGGAGTTTTCCCTTCCGGAACAATGTCGGCTGGTAAATTGGGTAATTTGTATAATTCTTCTTGTAATTTAGAGGCAAATCCATTCAATACTTCTGTAAGCTCTTTGTCTTTCTCACGAAGTTGAACTGATTTTTCTTTTAAGATTTCCGCTTTCGCTTTTTCGCCGCTTTTCATTAAATCGCCAATATCTTTAGATAGCTTGTTCGACTCGGATTTGATAGTATCTAATTCAACTTGAGTTGCTCTTCTTTTCTCATCTAATGCAATTACTTCTTCAACAGCACTTTTGGCATCTAAGTTTTTCTTAGCTAATCGTTTTACTACTTCGTCTTTGTTTTCTCTAATGTACGCTATCTGTAACATAATATATAGGATTTAAAGATGCAAATTTAAGGAATTGAATTTAGATAATTGATAAAAATTAAAAATGGTAGTAAGTTTATTTACTGCAATTGATTTTTATAAAAAGTAAGCAGAATTAAACATTTTTAGTATATTCGTTATTATTTTGCTTTTTTGAGCAAAAAACACAAGATTATTAAATAATTTAACCTACATATTTAAAATGCAAAAAATTACTTTTAGCTTTATTCTACTTATAGGAATTATTGGTTTTTCCCAAACTAGTGATTCTGAATTTGAAAGAATGATTGAAGCAGAAATGAAATCAGTTTCATCGATTCAAAATCTTAGAGTGAATCCCAACACTCTAAATTACGATATTACCTATCATGAATTGCGTTTTACAGTTGATCCAAATGTTACCAATCCGTACATTAACGGAATAGTAAAAACAACTTTTAGAGCTCTAACAGATATTGATGCAGTTACTTTTGATATGGCAACTGAATTAACAGTGAGTTCGGTAACAATGAATAGTACTAGCTTAACTTTTAGTCAAAGCAATTATGAGTTAAATATCAATTTACCCTCAACAGTAACAACAGGGAATAGTGCAACCGTAGTAATAACATATGCAGGGTCACCACCACAGGCAGAAGGAGCTTTTACAAGAGGTACGCATAGCGGCACACCTGTAATTTTTACACTTTCAGAGCCTTTTGGAGCAAGAGATTGGTGGCCATGTAAACAAGATTTAAATGATAAAATCGAAAGCTTTGATATGTATATAACGTGTCCTAATACGTATATTGGAGTTTCCAACGGTTTGTTGCAAAGTTCTGTTACTTCAGGTGGATTTACAACACGTCACTTTAAACATAATTATCCAATACCTGCTTATTTAATATCATTAAATGTTACCAATTATACCACATACAATATTCAAGCAGGATTGGGAACAGTTGAAAGTCCGTTTTTTCCAATTAATAATTATTTGTATCCAGAAAGTAATACGGCTTCAAACAGAAGTTCCATAGACAATACAGTTCCAATAATGAATGTTTTTGAACAAAAATTTGGACCTTATCCGTATAGAAATGAACAATATGGTCACGTTCAGTTTGGATGGGGAGGCGGAATGGAACACACCACTATGTCTTCTATGGGAGCTTGGAATAGCAGAAGTTTAATTGCACATGAATTAGGTCATCAATGGTTTGGTAACAAAGTTACATGTGGCACATGGAAAGATATATGGTTAAATGAAGGATTAACTGAATATAGTGCTGGAATAGTGGTTGAAGAATTAGATGGCGATGCAGCTTTTGTTGCCTGGAAAAGCGGAAAAATAAACAACATTACTTCTCAAACTTCTGGAGCTGTATATTTAACCGACGATGAAGCTACGGATGTTAATAGAATATTTAGTAGTAGATTATCATATAACAAAGGTTCTATGGTGACTCATATGTTGCGTTGGGTAATGGGTGATGCAATTTTTTTTCAAGCACTTCAAAATTATTTGAACGCTCCTAATTTAGCTTTTGGCTATGCTGTTACTACAGATCTAAAATCGCAATTAGAAACTGTACATGGAAGTAGTTTAACGGAGTTTTTTAACGATTGGATTTATGGACAAGGATACCCTACATATACTGTTAATGCACAAAACTGGGGAGCAGGTCAAGCAAAAATTACAGTTAGTCAAACACAATCAAATGCAAGTGTTTCGTTTTTTGAAATGCCTTTAGAAATTAGATTGACTAGCGCTGGAGGATTAACACATGACGTAGTGGTAAATCATACTTCTAACGCACAAGAATTTATAGTTCCGGTTCCATTTGTGGTAACTGGAGTTACATTTGATCCAAACAAACACATTATTTCAAGAAACAATGTGGCTACTTTGGCAAATGAATCATTTGATTTAGAGCAAACTATTTCGGTTTATCCAAATCCTACTACTAATGAATTACACATTATGATGCCAACTACTCTTCAATTAGATAAAGTTGAAATTTATAACACACTCGGACAATTAGTAGGACAAAAAGATGCCATAGATTTTTCAGTAGCTGAATTATCTGCAGGTTTGCATTTGCTTAAAATTACTACTTCGGAAGGTGTAATTCATAAAAATTTTATAAAAAAATAGGTCAACTATAAAAATATGATGAAAAGTAAGGTGAAAACCTTACTTTTGTTGTTTAAATAAAAGCATAAAAATGATTCAAGTAGCACAAATATTATTCATATTATCCGTTTTAGTTATTCTTCACGAATTTGGTCACTACATTACAGCCAAGATGTTTAAGGTACGTGTAGAGAAATTTTATTTGTTTATGGATGCTGGTTTTTCTTTGGTAAAAAAGAAAATTGGTGAAACAGAATGGGGAATCGGATGGTTGCCATTAGGAGGTTATGTAAAGCTTTCAGGAATGATTGATGAAAGTATGGATACAGAACAAATGAATGCACCTGCAGAGCCATGGGAATTTCGTTCAAAACCAGCTTGGCAACGTTTGATTATTATGTTAGGTGGAATTATTGTGAATGTAATTTTGGCGTGGCTGATTTTTACAATTATGTACTCAACCGTAGGTCAAAAATTTATTTCAACGGCAAAAATTCAAGAAAACGGATTGGCTTTTGGCGAAGTAGGTCAGAAAGCGGGTTTTAGAAACGGAGATAAAATCCTTTCAGTTGATGGAAAACACCAACCTAATTTTAACCGAATGACTTTAGATGTTTTATTAGGCGATAAAGTAGAAGTTGAGCGAAATGGAGAAAAAGTTGAGGTGATTTTAACTGACGAAATGAAAGGTGAAATCATTAGTAAAGAAGGAAAAGAGTTTGTTGGGCCGAGAACAACCAACATTAAAATTGACTCTATTGTTCCAAATTCTAACGCCATGAAGTCAGGTTTGAAAGCAGGTGATAATATTGTGGAAATCAATAACTCTAAAATTATATTTTTTGACGAACTTAGAGATGCGCTTACAAAACATAAAAATGATTCAGTTAATTTAAGTGTAAATCGTAATAATCAAATTATAAGAATTAATGCATTAGTTTCTAAAGAAGGAACATTAGGTTTCATTCAGAACACTAAATTATTAAAAGAGGATTATGAAGTAAATAATCAATTATCGTTTGGTAAAGCAGTTCCTGCGGCAGTAAAAGAATCTTGGTCGCTATTAGTTTATAATGTAAAACAGTTCAAATTAATATTACGACCAAAAACAGAAGCTTACAAACATGTTCAAAGTCCAATTGGAATTGCACGCCGTTTGCCAGATACTTGGAACTGGGAATTTATATGGAATTTTACAGCTTTATTCTCAATTGGATTGGCATTTATGAATTTATTACCAATTCCTGGATTAGATGGCGGACATGCTTTGTTTACAATTGTTGAAATGATTACAGGTAAAAAATTATCCGACAAAGCGGCAGGATATGTTCAAACTGCAGGAATGATTATCTTATTGACACTAATGGCTTTAACTTTCGGAAAAGATATTTACCAATTAGTAGTGGATAAACTTTTATAATTTTTTCAATAAAATAATTTGCGATAACAAAAAATCAGTTTATATTTGCACTCGCTTAAAAGATATACAACTTCCTCCTTAGCTCAGTTGGTTAGAGCATCTGACTGTTAATCAGAGGGTCCTTGGTTCGAGCCCAAGAGGGGGAGCAAACTTTTAAGCAACAATATGAACCTTTGAGGTGATTCCTCCTTAGCTCAGTTGGTTAGAGCATCTGACTGTTAATCAGAGGGTCCTTGGTTCGAGCCCAAGAGGGGGAGCAACAAAAAACCGATACAATTTGTATCGGTTTTTTTATTTTAATCTCGTCTCAACCAACCCGTAACGCTCAATCGAGGTTTGTGGCTTTCTAAAACTTCATGGACTAATTCATTGCTCTTAAAAAAAACTGTTTTTCGATTCGTTGGAGCTACTTTTTGAGTTATATCACCATCATAAATACACAATTCACCACCGTCTTCGGGTTGCCAATTCTCATTCAAATAGGTAATCATCGAAAATTGTCGGCTCGAATTATCTTGGAATTGATCTAAATGTTTTCGGTAAAAACTGCCTTTGTCAAACAAAGCAAAATGAAATTCATAACCTGTAATTCCAGTATAACAACTGCGGTTTAAATACGACACAAAAGCATCCACTTGGTCAAAAAAAGCATTTTCATGTGCATTATTATTTGCTCGGTCTAACCAATAAATCGCATCATTTCTAATCGCTGAATTCTGCGTTAATTTTGCGGCATTTCCTATTCCAGCGGCTTTCAATAAATTTTGTTCTTTCAGTTCAAACAATCTATTTACCAAGTGTTGTGCCAATTCTTCCGATACAAAATGTTCCACAATGCCCACTTTCGAATCCAAATAACTCGAAATTAAGGTTTCAAAACAATCTTCCATTTTATTTAAGTTGTAAATACATTACAAAGATATCATTTCCTTTTGAATTTGGGCGTTACTCCGCTTTAGCGAGTCGGGCTTTCCTTTGCAATCATTTCTTATAAAGTCTTGTAATTTTATAAGAAAAGGATTTTCACTACAATCCCTAACGCAAACCTCATTTTCAATTAAAATTAGTATTTTTACAAAAACCTTTCAGCATGCAAAATCTTTTAAAAGTTTCAGAAAACATTCAGCTTTCTTGGCGTAATTTGAGCATTCAAAACCGAATTTCTTTTTTGCCACAATTAGCTCAACTACTTTTAGAAAACAAAGAAGAATACGCAACTTGCATCACTACCGAAATGAATAAACCTATTTCGCAAGCAATTGCTGAGGTTGAAAAATGTGCGCTTTTGTGTAATTATTATTTCGAAAATGCTGAATCATTTTTATCCACAAAAAACATAAAAACTGAGGCGACAGAAAGTTTTGTTACCTACGAACCTTTAGGAGTAATTTTAGGCGTAATGCCATGGAATTTTCCTTTTTGGCAAGTTTTTCGATTTGCGGTTCCAACAATTATCGCAGGAAATACAATTGTGGTTAAACATGCGAGTAACGTTCCAAAATCTGCCGAATTAATTCAATCGATTTTTGAGCAAGCTGGTTTTCCAAAAGGGTGTTATCAAGATTTACCAATCCCGAGTATCGAAGTAGCAAAAGTCATAGCAAATCCAATTATTAAAGCTGTTTCTTTAACAGGAAGCGAACAAGCTGGAATTGCAGTTGCTGGCGAAGCTGGAAAACATTTAAAAAAGTGCGTTTTAGAATTGGGGGGAAGCAATGCTTTCATTATTTTAGAAGATGCCAATTTAGAAAAAGCAGTAGCAACAGCTGTCAATGCCCGAATGCAAAACGCAGGTCAAAGTTGTATTGCCGCGAAACGATTTTTAGTTCATGAAACTATCGCAGAAGAATTTGTAGCTAAATTCAAAGTAGCGATCCAAAACTTAAAAACTGGAAATCCGTTAGATAAAGCAACGCAAATAGGTTCTTTGGCACGAGTTGATTTAGCCGAAGAATTAGAAATCCAAGTTCAAAAATCTATTCAAATGGGAGCAAAGTTACTTGTTGGTGGAAACCGAAAAGATGCTTTTTATGAACCTACAATTTTGACAGAAGTAACAACAGAAATGCCAGTTTTTAATGAAGAAACATTCGGTCCTGTGGCAGCAATAATGACTTTCAAAACCATTGTAGAAGCCATCGAATTAAGTAATCAATCGGAATTTGGTTTGGGTGTTTCCGTTTTTACTCAAGATATTGATTTTATTAAAACAAAGATTTCAGCTTTTAATGAAGGTGCTGTTTTTATCAACGAAATGGTAAAATCCGATCCAAGATTACCATTCGGTGGAATAAAAAAATCTGGATATGGAAGAGAATTAGCAAAAGACGGAATAAAAGAATTTGTAAATGTAAAAACAGTTGTAATTAATATTTTATAATTTAGATGTTTCCCCTCCTTTGGAGGGGTGCCTGAAAGGCGGGGTGGTTTTTAGGTTGAATTAAAACGGAATAAATGCAAGAAGAAATCTTAACCATAATTCATAATATTCCAATTAAGAAAAATTTTGTTTTAAATTTACCTCATAATGCTTCTTTAAAAGGTAGAGCAAAAGCACTCAGAAAAGCAGGAAATTTTTCCGAAGTCGTGTTCTGGAAAGAAGTGAGAAATAAATCCTTTTGGAATATCGATTTTGACAGACAAAGAATTATTGGTAACTACATTGTAGATTTTTATGTTAAAGCACTCGGTTTAGTAGTTGAAATTGATGGAGAAATTCATAATTTCCAAGAAGAATATGATGAGAAAAGAGAAACTTATCTTAAAGATTTAGGTTTAAAAGTTTTCATAATATCAACGACAAAAATGTTATTTGATGCTGAGAATATTATGAAAGATTTAGAACAATTTATTATTTCAGAATATAAAGATATTTAATAACCACCCCGCCTTTCAGGCACCCTTCCAAAGGAGGGGAAAAACGAAACAATTATGAAAAAACTAACCATCTTACTCCTAGCAATTCTAGCTTTCTCTTGCAAACCATGTGAAGAAAAAAATCAATCAAAAAAACAAAATGTTATGGAAATTATAGACAATTGGCACAAAGCTGCTGCCGCGGCAAATTACGAAGCGTATTTCGATGCAATGGCAGAAGAATCTATTTTTATTGGAACAGATGCCACAGAAAATTGGAACAAAAAACAATTTCAAGATTTTGCTAAACCTTATTTTGACAAAGGCAAAGCGTGGAATTTTAAAGCCATTGAGCGTAATATTTATTTTAGTAAGGATGGAAAAACGGCTTGGTTTGACGAATTGTTAAACACACAAATGAAAATTTGCAGAGGCTCTGGGGTTTTAGTTCAAGAAAACGGACAATGGAAAATTAAGCACTATATACTTTCGATGACTATTCCTAATGAAAATACGGATGAGGTGATAAAAATAAAAGCGCCTATAGAAGACGCTTTTATGAATAATTTTAAGAAATAATTATTTTTTATAAATATGCACTTTTAGGTTTTGAAACATATCAACAGTCATATTTTCAATGGTAAAATCATTTTTCCATCCCCAATCTTCTCTTGCTGAAGTGTCGTCAATACTAGCAGGCCAGCTGTCTGCAATTTTTTGACGGAAATCGGGGGTGTAACTTAATTCAAAATTTGGATAGTGTTTTTTGATTTCTTCGCCTATTTGTTTTGGAGTAAAACTCATCGCTGCCAAATTATAAGAAGAACGTATTTTAATTTGTTCTGATGGCGCTTGCATAATGCCAATAGTAGCTTTGATTGCGTCATCCATATACATCATTGGTAACTCGGTGTTTTCTGATAAAAAACTAGTAAATTTCCCATCAGTTATCGCTTTGTGATAGATGTCAACTGCATAATCGGTAGTGCCACCTCCAGCTTCAGTACTCCAACTAATTAATCCAGGATAACGAATACTTCTAACATCTACACCATACTGATTGTGATAATATTCGCACCATCTTTCTCCTGTTTGCTTCGAAATTCCGTAAACTGTTGAAGGTTCCATTATTGTGTATTGTGGCGTGTTGTATCTTGGAGTTGTAGGTCCAAAAACCGCAATACTCGAAGGCCAGAAAATTTTCTTGATTTTTCCTGCTTTGGCTAAATTTAAAACATGAAACAACGAATTCATATTCAAATCCCATGCAAAAGCTGGGTTTTTCTCAGCGGTAGCCGAAAGCAATGCCGCCATTAAATACACATCAGTAATCTGATATTGCTCAATTAAGTGCTCAATTTGATTATAATCTAAAGCATTTATTACCTCAAAAATGCCGTTATTCACCACATCGTTATTCAGTTTTCTGATATCTGAAGCAATTACATTATCAACGCCATAAGTAGCTCTAAGTTTTGCTGTAAGTTCGGTACCTATTTGACCACAAGCACCAATTATTAAAATTTTCGTGTCCATTTGATAGAATAAAGAGGTAACAAATATAACGTTTTCGTACGAATCGAAAAGCCCTTTTTTTATTATATTTTAAGTAAAAACCACAATTCAGTTCGTATTTCATAAAAATGAACGCATAAAATGAGAATTATTAAAATACCAAGTAATTGCCTATCAAAGCACTGTTAAGATATTATTAGATTAGTACTTAAATTTTGTAAACATTTGTACCTTTGTTTTTTAAATTAAGATAATGAAAGGTTTAATTATAACAATGTTGGTTTTAACTTTAGGTTTAATGGCTTGTGAGAATGATTCAAAACAAGAATTAGAAGCACAAAAAGTAGCACAAAAAAATGAAGCCGTTTTTAAAAATATTTCCAAAATGTGGCAATTTAATTTTCCAACTCCAAGACCAGAAGTTGAAGCCACTTTAGATCGATGGAACGAATGGAGACAGTTTGAAATTGAAATGCTTCAAAAACCAAAATCTACCTTATCAGCTTTTCAAATGAAAACCAAAAATTTATCTTCAAAAGCAGATACTTTATCCATTACCATTCCTTTTGAATATAATAAACCACAAATTTTAAGTAGAATAACAACATTAAATACAAAGTTAAAATCGTTAGAAACCTTTTTGAATTTAAGAATTATTCCTGAGCAAAAAATCGCGAAATTAATCCCTGAAATTAACGAAGAGATAAAGGGCTTATATAAACAATGGGATGAAATCATCATAAAAAAAGCCATTCCAAAAGAAATTGGAGAAGAGCTCATGTTGCAAGCATTGGATACAGCTCGAAATGCTAATCCAGATGAGATGCGAAAAAAAATGGAAAATTCAAACAAAATAAAATAGTACATTTTGAGCAAGTCCGACATTATATCCATTTACGATAAGTCATCAAAGATTGCCATTTTAGAAAGTACATTCGCAGCGCGCCAAAAGTCTCAAATGACTGGTTTGGTTGGCTCGTCGTTGTCTTTTGTGGCACATTCACTGTTTAAAAAATCAGAACTTCCTTTCCTGATTTTATTCAGTAATAAAGAAGAAGCGGCGTATTATTTAAACGATTTGGAGCAATTAATTAATGCCGAAGACGTACTTTTTTACCCAAGTTCGTACCGAAGACCGTATCAAATTGAAGAAACCGATAACGCAAATGTGTTGCTTCGAGCTGAAGTGCTAAACAGAATCAATTCGCGCAAAAAACCAGCAATCATTGTTTCGTATGCCGAAGCCATTTTCGAGAAAGTCGTTACCCGAAAAGAATTAGAGAAAAACACGTTGAAACTATCTGTGGAAGACAAATTGTCCATTGATTTTATTAACGAAACACTTTTTGAATACAATTTCAAACGAGTAGATTTTGTTACCGAACCGGGCGAATTTTCCGTTCGTGGTGGAATTATCGATGTATTTTCATTTTCCAATGATAATCCGTACCGAATCGAATTTTTTGGCAACGAAATCGACAGCATTCGAAGTTTTGATGTCGAAACTCAATTATCGATTGAAAAACTGAAAAAGATTTCGATTATCCCAAATGTCGAAAATAAATTACTACAAGAAAACCGTGAAAGTTTCTTGGATTATATCAACGAAAAAACGGTTTTAATTTTTCAAAATACCGAATTATTAGGACAACAATTGGATAAATTATTCGACAAAGCCAATGAAGCTTTTGATAAATTATCCAAAGATATTCAACACGCGCCACCCGAAGATTTATTTTTAAATCAAAAGCAGTTTTTAAAACGTGCACTTGATTTTTCGGTGATTGAATTGCATACAAATGCTGTTTTTAAAACGGATAAAAAAGTCGAATTTCATATACAACCGCAACCTTCTTTCAATAAACAATTCGATTTGTTGTTGAACAATTTGAGCGAGAATCATTTCAACGGGTACAAAAATTATTTGTGCTGTTCCAATGAAAATCAGGCGAGTCGTTTTCATGATATTTTTGAAGACATTGATGCTGAAAATTCCGAAACCGTTCGCAAGCAATATAAAACCATGGTGTTGCCTTTGTTTGAAGGTTTTATCGATGAAGAAAATCAAATTGCATGTTATACCGACCATCAAATTTTTGAGCGTTACCATAAGTTTTCTATCAAAAATGGTTATTCAAAGAAGCAAACCATTACGTTAAAAGAATTAACTTCTTTGTCGGTGGGCGATTATGTTACGCACATTGATCACGGAATTGGAAAGTTTGGTGGTTTACAGAAAATCCAGGTGGAAGGCAAAACGCAAGAAGCAATAAAATTGGTTTATGCTGATAACGATATTGTGTATGTGAGCATTCATTCGCTACACAAAATCTCAAAATACAATGGGAAAGATGGCGCGCCTCCAAAGATTTATAAATTAGGAAGCAACGCCTGGAAAACCCTAAAACAAAAAACAAAAGCACGGGTTAAACACATTGCGTTCAACCTAATTCAGTTGTATGCAAAACGAAGATTAGACAAAGGTTTTCAGTTTGCACCCGATAGTTATTTGCAAAAAGAATTAGAAAGTTCGTTCATTTACGAAGATACGCCTGACCAAATTATCGCCACTTTAGATGTAAAAACCGACATGGAAAGCGAGCGTCCGATGGACAGATTGGTATGTGGTGATGTAGGTTTCGGAAAGACAGAAGTAGCTATTCGTGCGGCTTTTAAAGCGGTGGACAACGGGAAACAAGTCGCAGTTTTAGTGCCAACGACTATTTTAGCTTATCAACACTTTAGAACTTTTTCGGAACGATTGAAAGATATGCCCGTAACGGTAAGTTATGTGAACCGATTTAGAACGGCAAAACAAAAATCGGAAACGCTTCAAAAATTGCAAGAAGGAAAAGTCGATATTTTGATTGGAACACATCAATTGGTGAATAAAAATGTGGTGTTTAAAGATTTAGGTTTGTTGATTATCGACGAAGAACAAAAGTTCGGCGTGAACGTAAAAGACAAATTGAAAACTATTGCTACAAATGTCGATACCTTGACATTAACCGCCACTCCAATTCCGAGAACGTTGCAGTTTTCGTTGATGGCGGCGCGCGATTTATCGGTAATTACAACACCTCCGCCCAATCGTTATCCAATTGAAACGCACGTGATTCGTTTTAATGAAGAAGCTATTCGTGATGCGATTTCGTATGAAATTCAGCGTGGAGGCCAAGTGTTTTTCATCAATAACCGAATTGAAAACATCAAGGAAGTAGCCGGAATGATTCAACGTTTGGTGCCAGGAGCAAAAGTAGGCATCGGTCACGGTCAAATGGAGGGTAAAAAATTGGAAGAATTGATGTTGGCTTTCATGGAAGGCGAATTTGACGTTTTGGTCGCAACCACCATTATAGAAAGTGGTTTAGATGTGCCGAATGCGAATACTATTTTTATCAATAATGCCAATAATTTCGGCTTGTCTGATTTGCACCAAATGCGGGGTCGTGTGGGAAGAAGTAATAAAAAAGCGTTTTGTTATTTCATTACGCCACCGTATTCGATGATGACAGGTGAAGCCCAAAAACGTATTACAGCTTTGGAACAATTTAGCGAATTAGGAAGCGGTTTCAATATTGCGATGAAGGATTTGGAAATTCGTGGTGCGGGCGATTTATTAGGTGGTGAACAAAGTGGTTTTATCAACGAAATTGGTTTTGATACCTACCAAAAAATCATGAACGAAGCCATTGATGAGTTGAAAGAAAACGAGTTTAAAGACTTGTACCAAGAAGAAAACGATATCGAAACCAAAGAATTTGTCAAAGACATTCAAATTGATACCGATTTTGAATTGCTGTTCCCAGATGAGTACATAAACAACATTACCGAACGTTTGAATTTATACAACGAGTTGAGCCAAATTAAAGACGAAGCCACCTTACAACAATTTGAACAAAAACTAATTGACCGATTTGGAGCGTTGCCAAAACCAGCCATTGCATTACTAAATAGTGTGCGTATCAAATGGAAAGCCACCGCCATGGGAATTGAACGTTTAATGATGAAACAAGGCAAAATGGTAGGGTATTTCATTGGCGACCAACAAAGTGATTTTTACCAAAGTAACCGTTTCATGAAAGTGCTACAATTTGCCCAACGCAACGGCAATGTTTGTAAAATCAAAGAAAAAGAAACCAAAAACGGCTTACGTTTATTACTGACTTTTGATAATGTGAAAAGTGTGAATAAGGCGTTGGAGTTGTTGGAGGGGATTTAAAAATTTATTAGATTTGTTTTTATATAATTATTACAATCAAAAACATGAGATTATTAATATTGATTTTGTTAGCGTTTTATAGTGTCAATTCTTTAGGTCAAACAGCAGAAGAGTCATTTTCATTAGGGAAGCAAAAACTTGAGAATGGAGATCATAAAGGAGCCGTTGTTGATTTTACGAATGCTATTGATAAAGAAAAATATCCTACTTTATTAGGCACGTATTATTTATTTAGAGGGATGTCTAAAGATAGATTAAAAGATTATAGAGGAGCAATATTAGATATAACAAAAACGATAGAATTGTTAAAGGATTACACTTTGTCTGAAAAAAATATTAATCCAGATACATTCAAAATAATAGCATTAGCTTATTATGAAAGAGCTTATCCAAAAGTCGCTATGAATAACTTAAATGCTGCAATAATTGATGTTAATGAAGCTATCAAGATAGATGATAAAAACGGTATTTTTTATAAATTAAGGGGCGAAATAAAAATTTTACTTGGCCAAAAAGATTCTGCTTGTTTAGATTTTTCTAGGGCTGGAGAGCTTGGCGCAAAGGGAGCATATGAAAGAATTGAGGGTAATTGTGATTGATACCCGACCGCTCGGGTATATCACCGCAACGATAGCGCAATTTAAAATTTGACAAGTTTCAAAAACCTGTCAGGTCTATTTATTTTTAACTTCACAAATTAAAAAATTATCAAAATTTAATGTTTTATTATTGTAAAACAATAATTTTTTATATTTTTGTCTCGAACTTAATATTTTTAAAGAGATGAGAAAATTAAATTTTTTGAAAGGTATTGTCGATTTTGTTTGGATTACCATGTTGATTACGATTCCATTTTTATTGTTTTTTATTGTTATGGTAGTTATTGATAGTGAACCTCTTGATGTTCCAATTAAAGTTAATGGCACTATTTTAGAAGTGGTTGATTTAAGAACTAAAGTACTTTTTGGGTTTTTATGTATTTCAGCTTCACTTATTATTTACGGTTTGTTTCTATTTAGAAAATTATTGCGTTTGTTTCAATTGAAAATTATTTTTGATCTGGAAATTGTAATTCTAATGAAGAGATTAGGGTTTGTTATTATTTTATCTGCTTTGTTAGGTGGAATTCCTAATTTCATTCTTGAAATAGTAAAAAATAATATTTCATTGAGTTTAGGATTGAATCCTTTTGTTTTGCTGTTTTCATTAGGTTTGTTTTTCTTAGTTTTGAGTGAAGTTTTTGTCATTGCAAAACACTTAAAAGAAGAAAACGATTTAACTTTTTAATTATGCCAATCATCATCAATTTAGATGTTATGTTAGCAAAAAGAAAAATGCGTTCGGCTGAATTAGCAGAAAAGCTGGGCATAACAACAGCTAATTTATCCATTATAAAAACAGGGAAAGCAAAGGCAATTCGGTTGACTACGTTAGAAGCAATTTGTGAAATATTAGATTGTCAACCAGCTGATATTTTGGAATATGTAAAAAAATAATTCCTACCCAAACAACTCACTCACCACATCTTCTATCTTTGCTACTAAAACAATTTTAATTCCCGTATTTTTCAAGGAAATTTTATTGTGTTTCGAAACAAAAATGGTGGTAAATCCTAATTTTTCAGCTTCTTGAATGCGTTGTTCGATGCGGTTAACAGGTCTAATTTCGCCTGAAAGTCCTACTTCTCCAGCAAAGCAAAAACCTTCTGCAATGGCAATGTCTTCGTTGGAGGATAAAATAGCAGCAACAACGGCTAAGTCAATGGCAGTGTCTTCAACAGAAATTCCCCCTGTTACGTTTAAGAACACGTCTTTGGTGCCTAATCTAAAGCCCGCACGTTTTTCTAAAACAGCTAAAATCATGTTTAAGCGTTTAGCGTTGTAACCTGTGGTACTGCGTTGTGGTGTTCCATAAACTGCGGTGCTTACCAAAGCTTGAATTTCTAACATTAACGGACGCATGCCTTCTAAAGTAGTGGCAATTGCTGTTCCAGAAAGTTGCTCGTCTTTATGAGAAATCAAAATCTCAGACGGATTGTCGACTTCGCGTAAGCCAGAACCTTGCATTTCGTAAATACCTAACTCAGCAGTAGAACCAAAACGGTTTTTTAACGAACGTAAAATTCTATAAACGTGATTTCTATCGCCTTCAAATTGTAAAACGGTATCGACCATGTGTTCCAAAATCTTTGGTCCGGCGATGGTTCCGTCTTTGGTAATGTGTCCAATTAATAAAACAGGCACATTGGATTCTTTGGCATATTTAATCAACTCTGCCGTGCATTCTCTAATTTGAGAAATACTTCCAGCAGACGATTCAATATAATCGGTATGCAACGTTTGAATCGAATCGATAATGACGATATCGGGTTCAATTTCCAATATTTGACGGAAGATATTTTGAGTTTTGGTTTCGGTTAATATGTAGCAATTATCGCCATTCGAAGTAATACGTTCAGCACGCATTTTAATCTGTTTTTGGCTTTCTTCTCCCGAAACATAAAGGGTTTTATAAGGTAATTTCAAAGCAATTTGCAACAGCAACGTACTTTTTCCAATTCCTGGTTCACCACCTAACAAAGTTAAGGAACCCGGAACCAATCCGCCACCCAAAACCCGATTCAACTCGTTATCAGTCGTGTTCAATCGGATTTCTTGAGCGGTATCTATTTCTTTAATCAGTAAAGGTTTGGTAGCGGCTTTTGAAGTAGCACTCGTGGTTTTCCAAGCTACTTTTTCTTCTTTTTGAACCAATTCTTCTACAATGGTATTCCATTCTTTGCAAGCATTACATTGTCCTTGCCATTTTGAATATTGGGTGCCACAATTTTGGCAAAAGAAAGCCGTTTTTACTTTACTCATTTTGTTTTATTCCTTTTTTTCAGTTGGTTCTTCTGTAGGAGTTTCAGCAGGAACTTCTGCTGGTGCTTCTTCCGATAGTTTGTCTTCTTTTCCTTTTAAAGCTTCAGCACGGTTCAACATATAATCTTTTGTTAACTCACGAATTGACTCTAAAGTAAAGGCTCTTTGATATGTTTTTACAGCTTTTTTAAAATTACCTGTTTTTTCAAAATACAAAGCTTGGTGATAGGTTCCTAGGATTGTTTTTGGGTAATGTTTGTCGGCATATTCTCCTAAAGTTTGTAATTCATTGTATGCTTTGTTTTTTAAAATAGCAGCTTCAATAGCTTTGAAATCTGACAATCTTGGTTTCAGTTTAAGACCAAATCGTTTTTCTAATTCATCATATTTAGCAATTAAATAGTCGGTATAACCCGCTTCTAATTTTAAAATTTTATCTTGAAATTCCACCATTGAAATGGGTTGGTAGCCGTCAAAGATGAAATAAATCGCATTTGGAACAGCTTTAGCTACTAATGAATAGTGAGAAGCGCCTTTAAAAGCATCGTTTTGATATTTAAAAGTAGCGTTTGGAATGGCTTTGATATTTGCATCTAGTTCTGCTGCTTTTTCGTTGATTTCTTTTAAATCACCTTCACCTGTTGCTTGATAGTAGAAAATAGGTTTTGTTATTTTTGTTAAACGATCTGCAATTCGTTTCTCCATTTCTGGGGCCATTTCTGGAGCTAGAGAAATATATGCATTAAAAATCGGGTTGTCTTTGTATAAGTAAAAATTTAAAAATCCAGCAGTTGTGTCATGACCACTAATCATTCTAAAAGGCAGTGTACGGTATTTTTTTTCTACATATGGTAATAATTCAACCCCAATGAATTCGAAAAAATTTGCGCCTGAACCAGAAGGAAATCCAGCTTCATCAAATTCGCTATCTTTAAAACGAGTTTCGCCATTATTTTGATCAATGGCAATAATTATCATTTCTGGCAAATCGTCCCAATAGCTACCATATTTTAAAATTCCTTCAAATGGATCCAATAAATATTCACCATCTAATAGAACTAAAGTGGGATAATTTTTTTCAGGATTTGATTCATAAGAAGGCGGTGTTACAACTGTAAAACTTCTTGTTCCTATTTTTTTTGTTTCAATCGATTCGGGGATACGTTGTGCAAAAAGACTTGTAGTTGCTAACAGAATTAGCAATAAAAATTTTTTCATGAGAAAATAGTTAGTTTAAAAGAGTAGCAATTTACTAATTTATTTTTTATTTAAAATAGGTAAAAGTAAATATGATACTAAGCCTAAAAATATAGTTAAAAGGGTTTGTGAGGTCCATACTAACCAACCAAAGGCTACTCCAACATCATTTGGAATTCCATATAAAGAGTAAATTAGAGCAATGGCTAAGGGGTAAGCTCCAATGCCGCCATTAGTAAAACCTACTGCTAAACTGCCAAAAATAAATCCCATAATAACAACATCAAAGCCTATGTTGGCTGTTTCTGGCAAAGCAAAAATGGTTACATAAAACATTAAAAGATAGGATAGCCATATAAAAAAGGAATGAAAAATATAGTTCCATTTGTTTTTCATTTTTAAAATACTCGTCATTCCTTCTATTAAGCCAGATAGTTTTTGTTTTAATTTATTAATAATTTTCCATTCAGCATAAATCCAAACAAAAACAAAAATCACAAAAATCACAAAACCGCCTACTAGTAAATAGATTATTTTTTCTAAGGGTAGTTTATCAATTAAAAACTTATAAAGTTTTTCAAATTGCAAAACAAAGGCAATAACCACGAATAATAGAAAAATTAATAAATCAACAATTCTTTCGGCTACAATAGTTCCAAAACCTTTGTCAAATGGTACGTTTTCGTATTTTTTTAATAAGGCTGCTCTAGATATTTCACCTGAACGAGGAATGGTTAAATTAACTAAATAAGAAACACAAACGGTCATTAGGTCGTTTCGAAAATGTGTTTTATATCCTAAATGTTGTAGAGAAAATTTCCAACGATAAGCTCTTGACCAATACCCAAAAAGCGCAATAAAAAGGGAGAGAAATATATAAAAATAATCGGCCTTTAAGAAGCTGATTTTTATTTTTTCTAATTCCTCATGAGTAAGTGTAGTGTACTGATAATAGATAATTGCTAGCCCAATTAATAGCGGGATAGAAAGGCTAAAAAAATTTCTAATATTTACTTTCAAACTAAGTTAAAGAGTTGTCTTTTTCGTTAGGAAAAACTAATGTAGGCTTGAATTTTTTGGCTTCCTCAAAATCCATAATCCCATAAGAAATAATAATGATAATATCTCCTCTGTGAACTTTGCGAGCTGCAGGCCCATTTAAAGTGATTTCTCCAGTGTTTCTAGGGCCTTTAATGGCATATGTTTCAAGTCGTTCACCATTATTGATGTTAACGATTTGCACTTTTTCGCCTTCGATAATGTTAGAAGCTTCCATTAACGCTTCGTCAATGGTGATACTACCTATATAATTCAAATCAGCACCCGTAACGGTTACTCTATGAATTTTTGATTTTACTACTTGAATTTGCATGATGCAAAGGTAATTAATTTAGTGAAATATTATCAATTAATCTAATATTCTCAATAAAAATTGCGATAAAACCACGATAATTTTTGTCGTTTTCTTTTTCAGAAACGGGTAAAAGTGTTGCTTCATCGGCAATTTCAAAATATTCTAATTGAAATTCTGTATGTTTTTTGAATTCGTTTTCTACAAATAAAATGGTTTCCTCGGCTGAATTTGTTTGAAATAACTTTTTTGCATCACTCAGTATTTGGTATATAATAGCTGCTTTTTCTTTCGCGATGGCGGATAGTCTTTCGTTTCTTGAACTCATGGCTAATCCGTTTGGTTCTCTATGAATTGGGCAACCAATAACTTCTACTGGAATATTGTATTTTGAAACTAATTTTTTCACAATTTGAAGTTGTTGAAAATCTTTTTCTCCAAAATAGGCTTTATTAGGTTGAACAATTTCAAACAATCTTTTGACAATTGTTCCCACACCATCAAAATGGCCTGGTCTATGTTTGCCTTCCATTTGATTTTCCAGCCCGTCGTATTCAAAATTTTCAGAAACGGTATTACCTTCATAAATATCTTCTACTTCAGGAGCGTATACAATAATTGAATTGCTTAATGCTTGCATAATTTGCACATCTCGTTCTAAAGTTCTTGGATATTTATCCAAATCTTCGGCATTGTTAAATTGGGTAGGATTGACAAAAATACTCATTACTGTTATGTCGTTTTCCGAAAGTGAGTTTTTCAGTAAAGATAAGTGTCCTTCATGAAGTGCTCCCATAGTAGGAACAAAACCAATGGATTTGTTTTGGTTGATAAAAGGGCTTAAAAAGGCACTTAAATCTGACTTTTTATTAAAAATAAGCATTTTAATGTTTGTTATTTCAAGTGCAAACTTACTATTTTAGTGGATAAATCCATAAAATTTTGTAATTTTGCAAGGTTTTTTAAAACAATAATTAACTAGAATACATTATGGAAGACAAGAGGATATTGTATGTATCATCTGAAGTGGTGCCTTATTTAGCTGAAAATGAAGTGTCGTTACAATCGTATGAAATGCCAAAAATGATTAATGATTTAGGTGGACAAATACGAATTTTTATGCCTAGATATGGTAATATTAACGAAAGAAGACATCAATTGCATGAAGTTATCCGTTTATCAGGAATGAACTTGGTGGTGAATGATATGGATATGCCTCTAATTATTAAAGTTGCTTCAATTCCAAAAGAGCGAATTCAAGTTTATTTTATAGATAATGATGAGTATTTCAAGCGTAAAGCTACTTTTTCAGACGAAGAAGGTGTGTTGTATCTAGATAACGATGAACGAGCTATTTTCTTTGCTAAAGGAGTAGTAGAAACAGTTAAAAAATTAAATTGGGTGCCCGATGTAATTCATGTACATGGATGGATGGCTGCAATGTTACCAGTTTATTTGAAACATTATTATAAAGATGAAGGTATTTTTGCAGAAACAAAGATTATTTCATCGGTTTACGACCAAGGTTTTGAAGGAGAGTTAGACAAAGAATTCATCAACAAAGTATTGTTTGATAATATTACTAATGAAGCTGTTTCGGATTTAGTTTCGCCTACTTATGAAAACTTAATGAAAGTTTCAATTATGCATTCAGATGCAATAGTAGCAGGGTCTGAAGTTCTGTCGCCAACTTTAACAAAATTTATAGAAAGTTCAAACAAACCTTTTTTACCTTTCGCCTCTAAAGACACAATTAAAGAAGTGTATACTTCATTTATAAAAAATCACGTACTATAAAGGGTTTATCTACTATGAAAAAAAGTATTTTTAAAATATCATTTTTGTTATTATTCGTTCTTTTTATATCTTGTGATAAGGATTTTAATTCCTTAGATTCAGATGTAATTGGGGAAGATCATTTTGATTTAGAGCAATATGAAGTTGAAAATTTAGTTGCTTATTCCAAAGCAACGGGTCCTGTTCAGGCTAATAATTTGCCATTAAATGCTTTAGGTGTTTATAATAATACAAAATTTGGAGTTACAAAGGCTCATTTTGTAACACAAGTTGAATTAGGTACCGAAAACCCTTCTTTTGGTTATAATCCTGTAATTGATTCAGTTTATTTATATGTGCCTTATTTTAGTGAGATACAGTCTACAGAAACAAGTGGCGAGCGAATCTATGAGTTAGATTCTGTCTATGGAAATGCAGAAACAGGAAAATTTAAATTGTCGGTTGTAGAGAATGGCTATTTCCTTAGAGATTTTGATCCAACGGATAATTTACAATCATCTCAAAAATATTATAGTAACGATAAGCCGCTTATTGATCCTTTTAAAGGAACAGAAATATTAAACAATAGTTCGGCTACATCTCAGAACAATGAATTTTATTTTAGTAAAAAAGAATTGTATATTTATAAAACCAATGGTGCAGGTTTATATTTAGACAGTAATGGTGCAGTATTATCTGATCAAAATGATGTTTCTTTGAGAGTTATCAAAGAAAGAAAAACACCAGGCATGTGGTTGGATTTAAAAAACAGCTTTTTCCAACAAAAAATTATAGATGCTACTGCTTCTGGAGATTTGTTTAATAACAATAGTTTTAAAAATTATTTTAGAGGTTTATTGTTTGAAGTAGAGGAAATTAATCTAGGTCAGGGAGCTTTAGCTATATTGGATTTTTCTAGGGCAGAACTTAAAATTTTATATAAAGCTTCTGCTGATCCAACGGTTGAAAATCCTAATCCGGTTAGAACAAGAAGAGAATTTTCACTTAAAATGGGGTATAACGCTTCTTCAACATTAAGAAACAATAGTATTAACTTCTTAGAGCATACGAATTCTTCTGATTATACTTCTGGATTAGCAGCGGCTAATGAAGTAACAGGAAGTGAAAGATTATATATTAAAGGTGGTAATGGTTCAGTTGCATTTATTGATTTGTTTGATGCTACTGAATTGCAAACCTTAAGAAATAATGTTGCAAACAATAATTGGTTGGTTAACGATGCAAGACTTACTTTTTATGTTGATAAATCGCAGATGTTGAATGTAAGTGATGAGCCAGAAAGAATTTATATTTACGATGCTACAAATAATATTGTACTTTTAGATTATACGTATGATAGTTCAACAAGCTCAGACCCTAAAAATAATAAGGTGGTTTTTGGAGGAATTATCGAAAGAGAAGTTGATGAATCAAAAAAAGGAATTAAATATACGGTAAGAATAACCGAACATATTAAGAGTGTTTTAAAAGTTGATAGTGATGGAGAGTATATGGATAACATTAAAATTGGTATTTCTGTTACAGAGTCCATAAATCTTGTCTCTACAGCTATGTTAAAAACTCCTTTTACTGCAAATGGTTTGGAAATAAAAAGCATTCCATTGGCATCAATTCTTAATCCATTGGGAACAGTTTTATATGGAAATGTAATTACTGACCCTTTAGATGAAGATAAAAAACTTAAATTAAATATTTATTTCACTAAACCTAATTAATAAAAATATGTGTGGAATCGTAGGTTATATAGGTCATAGAGATGCCTATTCGGTAATAATAAAAGGGTTACATCGGTTAGAATATAGAGGTTATGATAGTGCTGGAATTGTACTATATGATGGTAATGATTTAAAACTATCAAAAACAAAAGGTAAAGTTTCTGATTTAGAAGCAAAAGCTGAAAGTGAAAAAACAACTTTTGGTAAAGTTGGAATGGGCCATACACGTTGGGCAACTCATGGAGTTCCTAATGATGTAAACTCACATCCACATTTTTCTAATTCTGGAAAATTAGTCATCATACATAATGGAATCATTGAAAATTATGAACCATTAAAGCAAGAATTAATTAAAAGAGGGTATACTTTTAAATCGGATACGGATACAGAAGTGTTAATTAATTTGATTGAAGAAGTAAAGAAAAAAGAAAACTGTAAACTTGGAAAAGCGGTTCAAATTGCTTTAAATCAGGTTATTGGCGCTTATGCTATCGCAGTGCTTGATATTGAAAAGCCAAACGAAATAATAGTAGCTCGTTTAGGAAGTCCGTTAGCAATTGGTATTGGTGAAGATGAATTTTTTATTGCTTCTGATGCTACACCATTTATAGAATACACTTCTAATGCAATATATTTAGAAGATGAAGAAATGGCTATTGTGCGTTTGCATAAACCATTAAAGGTTAGAAAAATTAAAGATGACACTTTGGTTGATCCTTATGTTCAAGAGTTGCAATTAAACTTGGAGCAAATTGAAAAAGGAGGTTACGATCATTTTATGATGAAAGAAATCTACGAACAACCAAGCGTAATTAAAGATACCTACAGAGGAAGACTTTTGGCAAACAAAGGAATTATCCAAATGTCGGGAGTTGAAGATAATTTAGAAAAATTCTTAAATGCTAAACGAATTCTTATTGTTGCTTGTGGAACTTCATGGCACGCCGGATTAGTTGCAGAATATATTATCGAAGAATTTTCAAGAATTCCTGTTGAAGTAGAATACGCATCAGAATTCAGATATAGAAATCCAATTATTAACAAAGATGACGTTGTTATTGCAATTTCACAATCAGGTGAAACGGCTGATACTTTAGCTGCGATTAAATTGGCAAAAGAAAACGGAGCATTTGTCTTTGGAGTTTGTAATGTAGTGGGTTCTTCAATTTCTCGTGAAACACATGCGGGAGCATATACGCATGCAGGTCCAGAAATTGGTGTGGCGTCTACTAAAGCATTTACTACACAAATTACAATACTTACTTTATTGGCATTACGTTTAGCAAAAGCAAAAGGAACAATGACAAATTCAGATTACCAACGTTATTTGTTGGAATTGGAATTAATTCCTGAAAAAGTACAAGAAGCGTTGCAAACAAATGAAGTTGCAAAACAAATTGCAGAAATATATAAAGATGCAACTAATTGTTTGTACTTAGGAAGAGGGTATAATTTTCCAGTTGCTTTAGAAGGTGCTTTGAAATTAAAAGAAATTTCATATATCCATGCAGAGGGATATCCGGCGGCAGAAATGAAGCATGGTCCTATTGCATTGATTGATGAACATATGCCAGTTATTGTTATTGCTCCAAATAAAGGACATTATGATAAAGTGGTAAGTAATATTCAAGAAATAAAATCGAGAAGTGGAAAAATTATTGCTGTAGTTACTAAAGGTGATACCCAAGTTAGAGCTTTAGCAGACCATGTTATTGAGATTCCTGAAACCAACGAGCCGTTTACGCCATTATTAACTACAATTCCGTTGCAATTATTGTCGTATCATATTGCGGTTTTAAGAGGTTGTAATGTGGATCAGCCAAGGAATTTGGCAAAATCCGTTACGGTAGAATAATATTTTAAAAGCGAAATTTAATAATTTCGCTTTTTTGTTGTAAAAAAGTCAAAAAATATATTGCAAAATTGTTTCAAAAAAAACTATCTTTGCACTCGGAAAAATACATCATTTTTTCAACATTAATTAGCTATTAAATAAATACATAAGCAATGTCTAGAATCACAGGAAAAGTTGCACAAATTATCGGGCCAGTTGTTGACGTCGTTTTTAATGACTCAAATAACGAATTACCTAAAATTTATGATTCATTAGAAATCACTAAAAAAGATGGTACTTTATTAGTACTTGAAGTTCAATCTCACATTGGTGAAAACACTGTACGTACCATTTCTATGGACTCTACTGATGGTTTAGCAAGAGGTGTTGAAGTAGTTGCTACTGGTGCGCCAATTCAAATGCCAATTGGAGCAGACGTTTTTGGTCGTTTGTTTAATGTAATTGGTGATGCAATTGATGGATTAGGAGATTTACCTAAAGCAGGTTCTAATGGTTTACCAATCCACAGAACAGCTCCAAAATTTGAAGACTTATCAACTTCTTCTGAAGTTTTATTTACAGGTATTAAAGTAATCGACCTTATTGAGCCTTATGCAAAAGGAGGAAAAATTGGATTATTTGGTGGTGCTGGAGTAGGTAAAACTGTATTAATTCAGGAGTTGATTAACAATATTGCAAAAGGTCACGGCGGACTTTCTGTATTCGCAGGAGTAGGAGAAAGAACACGTGAAGGAAATGACTTACTTCGCGAGATGTTAGAGTCAGGAATTATTAAATATGGTGACGATTTCATGCACTCTATGGAAAATGGAGGATGGGATTTGTCTAAAGTAGATATGCCAGGAATGAGAGAGTCTAAAGCTACTTTCGTTTTCGGACAAATGAATGAGCCACCTGGAGCTCGTGCTCGTGTAGCACTTTCAGGATTATCTATCGCTGAGTATTTCCGTGATGGAGCTGGATCTGACCAAGGTAAAGATGTATTATTCTTTGTTGATAATATCTTCCGTTTTACACAAGCAGGTTCTGAAGTATCGGCTTTATTAGGTCGTATGCCATCTGCAGTAGGGTACCAACCTACATTAGCAACTGAAATGGGTGCGATGCAAGAGCGTATTACTTCAACTAAAAAAGGATCTATTACATCTGTACAAGCGGTTTACGTACCTGCAGATGACTTAACTGACCCTGCACCAGCAACAACGTTTGCTCACTTAGATGCAACAACAGTATTGTCTCGTAAAATTGCTGAGTTAGGTATCTATCCTGCAGTAGATCCATTAGATTCTACTTCTCGTATCTTAACTCCAGAAATCTTAGGTGCTGAACATTATGACTGTGCTCAAAGAGTAAAAGAGATTCTTCAAAAATACAAACAATTACAAGATATCATCGCCATCTTAGGTATGGAAGAGTTATCTGAAGAAGATAAATTATCTGTATCTCGTGCACGTCGTGTACAACGTTTCTTATCTCAACCTTTCCATGTAGCGGAGCAATTTACAGGTATTCCTGGAGTATTGGTTGATATTAAAGAAACAATCAAAGGATTTAACATGATTATGGATGGTGAATTAGACCACTTACCAGAAGCAGCGTTTAACCTTAAAGGTACTATCGAAGAAGCTATTGAAGCTGGACAAAAAATGTTAGCAGAAGCATAATTTTAGTATTCAGTGTTCAGTCACAGTATTCAGTTACTTACTAATCACTAATTACTAATCACTAATTACTAATCACTTAAAGTTATGATTTTAGAAATAGTATCGCCAGAAGCTACATTGTTTAAAGGAGAAGTTACTTCGGTAGCGGTTCCTGGGATTAATGGTGAGTTTCAAATGCTAAACAATCACGCTCCTATTGTTTCATTATTAGCAAAAGGAAATGTGAAAATAAATGCTCAAAATATTACTATTGAAAAAGAATTTGCTTCTAAATTCAATAAAGTAAATGAGCAAACGTATTGGTTACCTATTAATTCTGGCACCATCGAAATGAATGAAAACAAGATTATTGTTTTAGTCGACTAAGACAATAGATTTATACTAAAAAAGTCCCGCATTTTGTGGGACTTTTTTGTTTAATCATTTTATGATTGTGTCATAAGCAAGTTTCAATTTGCTTATGACAATTTCAATTTCCTCTTCATTCAAATAACCAAAGCCAAAACGAATGGCGCACGTGTTTTTATCTTGATAAAGAATAGTTTTAGGCAGCAATACATCTAATTTTGCTACTTCTTCAGCAAGTTGAATTAATGATATTGATGGTTGAAATTCAACCCAAATGGCTAATCCTCCCGTTGGCTTTTTAAATCGGACAGTTTCTTTAAAATGACGTTTGAAACATTCACATGTATAATCTCGTCTTTGCTTATAGATTACAATATTCTTTTTTAGTAAACGATGAATTTCTCCTTCCGAAATTAATTCAGAAAGCATTTGTTCTTGGATTAAATCACCTTGGCGATCTAACATTTGCAAGTAATTTTTTGCTTCCACTATCAAATTTTCTGGCGCTACAACATATCCAACTTGAAAACTTGGGAATAAAGATTGACCTAATTTACCTAGATAAATGACCAAACCATTTGCATCTGAACTTGCCATGGGGAGCATAGCCGAACCTTCAAATTGAAAATCATAATCATAATCATCTTCAATTATCGCAAATTGATAAAGTTTAGCAAGTTCTAATAATTTTAAACGACGTTCTACAGATAATGATGCCGTAGTTGGATAATCTCGATTTGTACAAATGTAAACACATCGAATAGTTCCTTTTGTATAATGAGTTCTTATGTAATCAATATCTAAGCCATATTCATCTACCGGAATAGTTTGAATAGATGCTCCAGATTCTTGAAAAATCATATTCGCAGCATAATTGCTTAAGTGTCCTACTAAAACTAAATCTTTCTTCCGAATTAATAGTTGAGAAATAATATATAAACTCATTTCTGTACTTCGGGTGCTAATTAAATTAGTAGGTTGAATATAAAAACCACGAGTTGCATTTAAATAATTACACAACTGATTTTCAAAGACTGAATTTTTAATTTTAGATGTTTGACTCCATTTTGAAAGCAATGTTTTGCGTTTCATGGAAGCACTAAACCATTTTGAAAACTCATGAATGGGATGTAGTCTTAAATCAGGCTGACCATCATTTATATTAAATTTTGCCTCCGACATTTCTTGAGTTGATGACAAATGAAATGAGGTTTGAAACGGAAATCCAGTTGTTTTAGAATAGGTATTGATTGCGTCAATTTGGTTTGAAGATGCTTTAATGGAGGCGGTTTTTTGTTCCGGTACTAAAATAAAAGTTCCTTTATTGGCGATTATTTCAACCCAACCTTGCGCTGCTAATTCTTCATAAACTGCAACGGCTGTGTTTCTATGAATTTGTAGTAGTTGGCCAAAAATCCTTGTACCAGGTAAAGCAGTTCCAGAAGTTAAATAGCCGCGTTGTATAGCATTTATTATTTGCTGAGATATTTGGATGTAAACCGAAGTACTGCTGCGTTTTTCAAATTGAATAAATTCTTTAAGCAATGAATTTACCGGACTATCTTTCATTTTAAAACTGGACTATATTAATCGTCCGGAAAGTTACGACTTTTGCACCGTTTTAAAATAAACTTCAAATGAAAAATAAATACTTTTTATCTGTTATGCTTTTTGGTTCTATACTTGGAAACGCACAAGAAACAGAATTGAAAACCGATTCGCTAAAAGAAGTTGTGGTTACTTCTTCTCGAATTGATTTACCTTTTAAAGAAAATTCAAGAACCATTCAAATTGTTACTGCAGAAGATATAAAAAAACTTGGAATTACAAATGTAGCCGATGCATTGCAACAGCTCGCAGGGGTTGATGTTAGACGACAAGGTGTAAATGGAATGCAGGCCGATTTATACATCAGAGGTGGTGGTTTTGATCAAACGTTACTTTTAATTGATGGCATTAAAGTTGACGATCCACAAACAGGTCATCATACCATGAATTTGGCATTACCTATTGAAGTGATCAAAAGGATTGAAGTGATAAAAGGTCCAGCAGCCCGTATTTTTGGACAAAATGCTTTTACGGGTGCCATTAATATCGTAACTAACGATAATTTGGAGAACTCAATCATTGCTAAGATTCAAGGAGGTTCATTTGGTCAATTTATTGCTGAAGTTACAGGTGCTGTTAACTTAGAAGACAGTAATCATGTGGTTCACTTTTCTAAGCAGTCTTCAGATGGTTATAGAAAAAACACTGATTTTGATAATACAAATTATGTATTGAGAAGTAAATTCAATAAATCTAAACTACCTATTAATTTAATTTCAGCTTTTTCTGAGAGAAAATTTGGAGCTCAAAATTTTTATGGTGTTACTAAGGATTTTGCACTTCCATATGAAGTTACGCAAGCAAGTTTGATTGGACTTTCGACAGAAGTAAAAAGGGGGAATTTTACTTTTAAACCAAGAGTTTATTGGAGAAGAAACCAAGACGAATATATTTTCATAAGAACAAATCCTTCAGTTTACAGAAATTTACATATCACAAATAAAATTGCTGGAGAATTTAATGGTTCTTACGAATCTAAAATAGGTATCACTGGTTTTGGTCTTGAATTTTCAAAATATATGATTCAAAGTAATAACTTAGGAGATGCCGAAAGAGAAATTGCCACTTTATTCTTAGAACATCGTTTTGAATTGTTTGATAAAATAGTAGATATTACTCCAGGTGTTGCAGTTTCGTATTTCTCAGATTTTGATAACAGAGCTTTTCCAGGTATTGATTTAGGAGTGAAATTATCGGATAGAATTCGACTTTACAGTAACGTTGGATATACATATAGAGTTCCTACTTATACCGATTTAAATTATAGTGATTTAGAAACTCAAGGGAATCCAAATTTAGAAGCAGAAAGAGCCTTTGCTCAAGAATTAGGATTCAAATATCATGCAAATAAAGTTGATTTTAATGTGGCGTTTTTTAATAGAAACACAGAAAATTTCATTGATTACAGAAGAGCAACTCCTGATGATTTATGGAGACCTGTTAATATTGATGTTGAAACAAAAGGTTTCGAATCTTCGTTGAAGTATAATTTTTCATTAGGTAAAATTAAAAATCAGCTGAACTTAGGTTATACTTATATTGATGACAATATCAACACGGATTTAATTTCAAAAAACGGCATAAATTCTTTGCGCCATCAAGTTGTTTTTAATTATGACATCAAGTTGTTTAAAGGATTTAGTCAAAATATTTCATACCGATATGCTGAGAGAACCTCAAGAATTTCTTATAATGTTTATGATTTGAATACAACATTCAGAACTAAAAATATTGAAATTAATATGTTAATTCAAAATATTTTCAATACTGAATATGTTGAAGCCGGTATGGTACCCATGCCAAAAGGAAATGTTTTATTTGGAATGAAATATCTTTTTAAATAAAAGTAGTTTAGTTAACGATTAAAATAAAGATTGCAGTTTAAAAATGCAATCTTTATTTTAATCGTTAACTAATAAAACCAAAATAAAAAATTGGTTTTTATTTTCCTTTGTTAGCTTCTGCTACGTATTTTTCTAAAGCTCCAGTCATAGAGGGAGTTCCTGGGCTAGGTGCCATAATATCTATTCGTAAACCATGTTCTAAAGCTTCTTTTTGAGTGGTACTTCCAAAAACTGCAATACGCGTATTGTTTTGTTGAAAATTAGGGAAGTTTTTAAACAAGGATTTAATCCCTGTAGGGCTAAAAAACGCTAAAATATCGTAATATACATCTTTTAAATCCGTTAAATCACTCATTACGGTTTTGTAAAATGTTCCTTGCGTCCAATCTACTTTTAATCCGTCAAGTGTTTGAGGAATGTCAGCGTTTAATTGGTCTGAAGAAGGTAATAAGAATTTTTCATCTTTATACTTTTTTATCAAAGTTGACATGTCAACAAAATCTTTCTGGCCAACATATATTTTTCTTTTTCTATATACTACATACCGTTGTAAATAGAAAGCTACTGCTTCAGATTGGCAAAAATATTTTAAATCTTCAGGTATTTTATAACGCATTTCTTCCGCCACTCTAAAAAAGTGGTCAACTGAATTGCGACTTGTTAATATAATAGCAGTGAAGTTGTTTAAATCAATTTTTTGGGCGCGAACTTCTTTGGCAGAAACTCCTTCTACGTGAATAAAAGGGCGGAAGTCAATTTTAACTTTCAATTTATTTTGAAGCTCAAAATAAGGAGAATTTTCTACTTTAGGTTCTGGTTGTGAAACTAATATTGTTTTCACTTTCAAATTTGACATAATTTCTCTCTAATTTTTTGTAAACCAATTATAAATGAAATAGTAAGGTGCTATTTCAAGGGTGCAAAGATATAAAATAAAATAAAATATTTTACGTAATAATAAATTTTGATACAATTTCAAAACAACTAAGTAAGTAATTATGTTTATGCTGATTAAGGTAATTAATAAAGCCCAAAAGAACCAGTTTGAATTTAAAGAATTATAATACAAAATGATATTCACAGGTAACAAAATAAATCCAAAATATGCTCTATAATTCACCTTAAGTAAATTGAATTGTTCACTAAATTCTTCAATTTTGAAGGCAGTTGAAATTATTTTTTCTATTAAATATTTAGAAAGAATAAAAACACTTAAAAATGTTAAGATTTGGATGTAAACAATTAAGTCTGTTTTTTCAGCTTTATTAAATTGGTTCAATACCAACAAAGTGAAAAAAGAAAATGAAATCAATTGCAAGACAAACATTGAAATGGTAAACCCACTCATTAGATTGCTACTGTCTCTGTAAATTTTTGTGTATTTATCGGAATAAGCCAAGCGAACAAATTCGTTAAAACGTACTGAAGATATGGTTTTGTTAACTGCAATGATAGCCAAGCAAACCATAAACAAAATGGTGGCCCAATCTTTGCTTTCAATAATTCGGTCGTGTAATTGAATTGCTAACATATCAGCGCAAATTTACAAAAAATAGTGTCATTTTCATTATTATAAAATTATTAAGAATTGTCTACAAGAAATAGTTTATTTTTGCAGTTAAATAGAAGATTTTTTATGGCTCAGGGTATTGTTATAATTCCAACTTTTAACGAAATTGAAAATATTGAAGCGATTATAAAAGCAGTTTTTGCTTTAAAAACGCCTTTTGATGTTTTAATAGTGGATGATAATTCTCCTGACGGAACGGCAGCAAAAGTAAAAGAGATTCAGCAAAAATTTCCTTCGCAGTTGCATTTGAAGATTCGAATGAAAAAATCAGGATTAGGAACGGCATACGTAGCAGGTTTTAAATGGGCGCTTTCTCATGAATATGATTATATTTTTGAAATGGATGCCGATTTTTCACACAATCCGAATGATTTGGAAAAGTTGTTAGCAGCTTGTGAAAATGGTGCGGATGTTGCTATCGGTTCTCGATATTCAAATGGCGTCAATGTTGTAAACTGGCCTTTAAGTCGAGTTCTGTTATCTTATTTTGCTTCAGTTTATGTGAGAATGATAACTGGAATGAAAATTGCGGATGCAACAGCAGGTTTTAAATGTTACAGAAGAACTGTATTAGAAAAAATTAATCTAGATAAAATAAAATTTGTGGGGTATGCGTTTCAAATAGAAATGAAATATCGTGCCTTTGTAAATAAATTCATTATTGTTGAGGTTCCTATCATTTTTACAGATAGAACAAAAGGACAATCAAAAATGAGCGGTGGAATTATTCGTGAAGCCGTTGTTGGAGTAATAATGTTGAGACTACGTAAAATATTTAATAGATTATAATGAGTGCCAATACATATTTAATTAGAAATGCCAAAATTGTAAATGAGGGTGTTGTTTTTGATGGGGATATATTAATTGAAAATGAATTCATTAAAGAAATTGCAGAAAAAATTAGTGTAAAATCATCTGACTGTGTTATTATTGATGCCGAAGGAAGTTATGTAATTCCTGGCGCTATTGATGACCAAGTGCATTTTAGAGAACCTGGTCTTACTCATAAAGGAACTATCGAATCTGAAAGTAAAGCTGCTGTAGCTGGTGGAATAACTTCGTTTATTGAGCAACCAAATACAGTTCCTAATGCTGTTACGCAAGAACTTTTAGAAGATAAATATCAAATTGCCGCTAAAACATCGTATGCGAATTATTCATTTATGATGGGAGGTACTAATGATAATTTAGAAGAAATATTAAAGACAAATCCTAGAAATGTAGCTGGATTAAAACTTTTTTTAGGATCGTCTACTGGCGATATGCTTGTTGATAGTTCAGCTTCATTAGAAAAGATATTTACAAGTACTAAGTTGTTAATTGCTGTTCACAGCGAAGATGAAACTATAGTTAAAAATAATTTAGCAAAGTTTAAAGAAGTTTTTGGGGAAGATATTCCAGTTGATAAACACCCAGAAATACGTAGTGTTGAAGCTTGTTATGTGTCTACAGAAAGAATAATTGCTTTAGCAAAAAAAACAGGAGCTAGACTTCATGTATTCCATATATCTACAGCAAAAGAATTAGATTTATTTACCAATAAAATTCCATTAGAACAAAAGCAAATTACAGCGGAAGTATGTATTCATCATTTATGGTTTACAGATGCTGATTATGAAATAAAAGGCTCCTTGATTAAATGGAATCCAGCTGTAAAATCTCAAGCAGATAAAGATGCATTATGGAAAGCTTTATTAGATGATAGAATTGATGTAATAGCAACAGATCATGCACCTCATACGCTTGAAGAAAAAAGCAATCCATATTTAACCTGTCCTTCTGGTGGTCCTTTAGTTCAACATGCTGTTGTAGCTATGTTTGAAGCGCATCATCAAGGAAAAATTTCGGTAGAAAAGATTGTTGAAAAAATGTGTCACAATCCAGCTAAAATTTTTCAAATTGAAAAAAGAGGATTCATTCGAGAAGGTTATTATGCTGATATAGCAATTGTAAATGCATATTTACCGTGGAATGTTAAAAAAGAAAATATTATTGCAAAATGTGGCTGGTCTCCGTTTGAGGGATATAACTTTAAATCGCGCGTGACACATACTTTTGTAAATGGAAAATTAGTTTATCAAAATGGTAAAGTAAAAGACACTAAAGTAGGCCAACGATTATTATTTGAAAGAAATTTATAATGAAACCACTGCTATTTTTATTTGTAAGCTTATTGTTGTTTTCTTGTTCTAAGAATCCAGCACCCAAACCCGAAAATTTATTGGATGAGGAAGTAATGGTTGATATTATTTTTGATATTGCAATTTTACAAGCAGCGGATGGTAATATGCCTTATAAATTAGCAGAGGCGAATATTAATGCTAATCAGTATGTTTTTAAAAAGTATAAAATTGACAGTATAACCTATAGTCAAAATCAACGCTATTATGCTTCAGATTCAAGGAAATATAAAAAAATCTATAAAAAAGTAATTGAAAGATTAGATTTAGAACAAAAGAAAATGAATGATACAACTAAAGCAACAAATGCATCAGATGATGTTAAAAAAAGCTTTAGTGTTTCAGAATAGTTTTTAAATACTCTTCTTTTTCTTGAAATTCAAATTCGAATTCCGATTTAATTTTTGAAGTATCGTAAATTAAAGTTTCATGCAATGCGGCAGCCGTATTTCGAGTTATTTTTCTTTTGCGATTCGCAATTTTTGAAATCAACCAATCTAATCGCCAAGCAATTGATGTCATTGACTTCGTAGCATTTATAGAAGGACTTTTTACGTTTAATTCGTTAGCAATAAATTTAAGCAGTTTTTTAACTTCTATATTTTCACCAACAAGTGTAAAACGTTTTCCATTGATGTCACTTTTCATAAGTTGTATCATGCATTTGGTTACGTCATCTACAAAAACAATTCCAACAAAGCCCTTAGTATAAAATGAAGTTCCTCTCCTAACAGATTGAATAATTACATCGCTACCTCTTTTTGGAAAACCATAACCAAAAATTACACCTGGATTTACAATTACCACTTCTAAACCTTCTTGATGGCCGCGAAATACTTCCATTTCTGCACCATATTTCGTAATGGCGTAATCACTATGCAATTCTTCAGGATTCCATTCGGTTTCTTCTGTGATAGTAGTTTCGTGTTCTTTTGGATTTCCTAAAGCGGCAATCGAACTTACATGACAAAGTTTTTTGATACCAAAATCAATACAACAATTTACAACGTTGGCAGTTCCTTCAATATTGATTTTTCTAAGTTCGTCTTCGTCCCTAGGATCAAACGAAATCAAAGCAGCGCAATGATATATATGTGTAACCTTTTCAAAAGCAATTTCTAACGACGGAATATCGGTAATATCACCTTTTACCCAATTAATTTTATCAAAAAGCTCTAATTGATTATGAAAAGAAAATACATTCTTTGTCTTTTCAATTTGTTTTTCAGAACGAAATAGCGCTTTTACTGCCTCATTTTCTTGAAGAAGTTGCACTAACAAATGCGAACCTACTATACCTGTTGCTCCTGTGACTAAAATCATGACGTAAAAATAGCAAATCTTTTAAAAACGGACTAACTTTTAAACCTTCAAACTTTTAAACTTTTAAACTAAAAGTTATCTTTGCCAAAATTAAATCGCAAAATGAAGAATTTAGTAGAAGAATTACGTTGGAGAGGTTTGTTTCATGATATGATGCCTGGAACAGAAGAGCAATTACTAAAAGAAGCTACTACAGCTTATATTGGTTTTGATCCAACGGCAGACTCTTTACATATTGGAAGTTTAGTGCAAATTATTCTATTAATGCACTTGAGAAAATCGGGCCATAAAGCCATTGCGCTTGTAGGTGGAGCAACAGGAATGATTGGTGATCCTTCTGGAAAATCTAATGAAAGAAATTTGTTAGATGAAGCTACTTTGAATCATAATGTAGAAGGAATTAAGAGTGTTTTATCTCGCTTTTTAGATTTTGAAGCGAAAGATGAAAATGCACCAATTCTAGTAAATAATTACGATTGGATGAAAGATTTTTCATTCATTGATTTTGCACGTGATATTGGAAAACGTATTACCGTTAACTACATGATGTCTAAAGATTCTGTAAAAAAGCGTTTAAGCGGAGAAGAAGGGGCTGAAGGAATGAGTTTTACCGAATTTACCTATCAATTAATTCAGGGCTACGATTTTTATCATTTGAATAAACACCATAATTGTTTACTTCAAATGGGTGGAAGTGACCAATGGGGTAACATTACTACGGGTACAGAATTGGTAAGAAGAATGAATGTTGGTAACGAGGAGAAATCAAAAGCATTCGCGTTAACAACCCCATTAATTACAAAAGCTGACGGTTCTAAATTTGGTAAATCGGAAGGTGGTAATGTTTGGTTAGATGCTGACAAAACTTCGGTTTATAAATTTTATCAATTTTGGTTAAATTCTACTGATGTAGATGCTGAAAAGTATATTAAAATTTTCACGTTCCTAGATAAAGAAACGATTGAAAAATTAATTGCTGAACACAACGAAGCGCCTCATTTAAGAGCATTACAAAAACGTTTGGCAGAAGAAATTACGGTGATGGTACATTCTGCAGCAGATTTAGAAAATGCAATTGCTGCTTCAAATGCTTTTTTTAGTCCGTCAATGGATGAGTTGAAAAAGTTAGATGAAAAAACGTTTTTAGAAGTTTTTGATGGTGTTCCTCAGGCAGAAATTTCGATGGAAGATTTGAACGCAGGTTTAGATATGATTGCCGCATTAGCAGCAAAAACAAATTTCTTAGCTTCTAATAGTGATGCTCGTAGAGAATTGAAACAAAACTCGATTTCTTTGAATAAAGAGAAAGTAGGAGAAGATAAAATCATCACGAAAGAAGATTTAATCAACAATCAATTCTTATTATTACAAAAAGGAAAGAAAAATTATTATGTAATTAAGGTTAAATAACCATCAAATTACAACCACGAATATCAGAATGATCAAAACGTCCCAACACTTCGAAAGAATGGTTGGGATTTTTTTTGCCCAAATCTTGCGTAGCAATAAAGGAGCACGAATTGATATTAGCTAAATCAATCACGTTAATTCCGCCAGTTTTTCCTTCGGAAACGTATGTTAGCGCATCTTCCGTATCACGAATTAAAATTTGCATCCATGGCGGACATTCAAAAACACCGTCGCCTAATGAATACGCTTGTGAAAGTAATTCGGTCATGCCATATTCGGAATGAATTTTAGAAACGCCAAATCCTTCGCATAAAATAGTGTGTAATTCTTCACGAATCATTTCTTTTCGTTTGCCTTTCATGCCACCTGTTTCCATGATGATAGTGTTTTTTAATTTGAATTTTTGCTTCTCAATTAAATCTAACAAAGCATATGTAACTCCAATTAAAATCACATTCTGACCTAAATTATCCAATTCAATCAATTTAGAAATTAATTCATCGTAGTTGTTTAAATAAAACCCAGAATCTTCGTGATTACTACTTTGAATTAAATCTTCTACCATATATATCAACGAAGAACCATTGCGCTCTAAATAGGAGGGAAGTAAGGCTAAAACACAATAATCTTCAATGTTTCCATAGAATTCTGAAAAGCCTAAACGGTAACTCATTTCGTACCAACTTACATCGGTAACTAAATGTTTACTGGTTTGCATTCGGGTAGTGCCACTACTTGTAAACGTTTGCTGAATTGTTTCAGAAGAACTTAAAACGTTATGACTTTTAAAAAACTGAATGGGTAAAAATGGAATTTCAGTTATTGATTTCACATTGTTTTTGTCTTTCTTCAAGAAGTTACAAAATTGTTGGTACACCAAATTAGTATCGTACTGATGACGAAATACTTTTAAAGTAATTTTTTCAAATTCTTTTTTCGAGTTAATTTGGAAAATATCTTCTTGTGAAATCATGGTACAAAAATAGCAAACAAAATGGTCTTAAATAAAAAAGCACCAACTTTCGTTGATGCTTTTAATATAATTTAAAATTAATTACTTGATAACTAATTTTCTAGTAGCTGTTTTACCTTCTTCTGTAATTTTAATTACATAAACACCAGCTGTTAATTTAGCCACGTTTACAGTGTTGTTTACTACATTAGATTTTAAAACTTCTTTGCCTAATAAATCAAATATTTGAACAGACATAGCTGCATTAGCTGCAGAAGTAAAGTTTAATGTGCCTCCAGATACTGGGTTTGGATACATTGTTAAACCATTGATGTTGTCAAATGATGATGAAGATAAAGTAAAGTTTGGAGTTGTGTCGATTGTTAATTCGTCAATTGTCATACCTGGTGTAGTATTTGCAGCTTCTTGTCTTAACATAAATCCACTTATACTTGTTAATGGAGCAGCCATGGTAACACTAACTGTTGGAGCAACATTTGAACCGCCTATTGTTGGATTAACAAATAACGACAATGAATTAGTAGTAAAATTATAACCTAATACTAAATACTGCGTAGTATTTGTATCATATAAATTAGTATCCCAATCAGTTGGTGAAGCAGCTGTTCCAAGTCCATATTGGTATTGCGTTCCATTTTTTCTCATCCAAACTCTTGCATTTGTAGAAACACCTGAATTAGTTGTAAATAAAGCAGAATAGTTACTAGTTAAGTCAACAGTGATTCCAGAAATATCAGTTACTTTTGCTAAAAATGAAGCGTAAATTGTTCCACTTGTTGTGTCTGTAAACGGAGTTCTAGATTCAGCTCCTGTTCCAATAAATGACACAGAATTTCCAGAAGGAGTAATACCTGTGTAAGATAAATTTCCAGCTTCAATTAAAATATTATCACCTGTATTAACAATAGTCCATTTTTGTTCAGCATTTAAAGAATTTCCTACAGTATATGGAAAAGATTCGTTCAATGGTAAAGTATTTATAGGTTTACATTCTGGTGATGTAATAGTTTTAGATAGTGTACAAGCTCCAGTAACAGATAATGTTACATTTGTTCCTTCTGGAATATTACTAATTGTGATAGTTCCAGTAGCTGTGGTAGATGGATTATCACCACCAACTGTCCCAGTTGAAGCTACTAAAGTATAAGATCCTGTACCTCCACCTGTAAATGGGATAGAAACACTATAGGTATCAATGTTTAATGTAATAGCATCACAAGTTGTTGTTTCTGCTGCTAATGCTAAGGCACAAGGTGTAGCGCCAAACCAAGTAGAATAAATTCTGATACCGTCAATTGTAATGTTTTGTGCTGT
This sequence comes from Flavobacteriia bacterium, assembly GCA_004293165.1. GTDB lineage: Bacteria > Bacteroidota > Bacteroidia > Flavobacteriales > Flavobacteriaceae > Flavobacterium. Next base: position 619,990 of record RDYL01000002.1, read on the forward strand.
TGCAGGTTGTCTTAAAAAGAAACCAGATATTGTAGCAGAACCTGAACCAGTTGTTGTAACTTCTGGTGTGCCTGCGCCAATTTCATTAGCAGGAACACCTGCTTGTTTTACCCACATACTAGCTGCACCTGAGGCTGTAACATCATATTTAACAATAATTAAATAGGTAGTATTAATATCAAAATCTGTAGTGCCATAGGTTCCTGTTCCAGTATTTGACATTCCAAAGTTTACTTTTCCAACTGTAGTTGATGGTTTAACCCAAAGTCTATTTCCAAAAGTACTACCTGTTGTATTTAAACCAGCAAAGTATCCTGCTGTTCCATCTGTAACATTAATTAGAAATGAATAGTATAAACTTCCTGATGTTACTGCAGTGAATGTTTTTTGGGCATCTTCTCCAGTATTATCTAATCTTGCAGCGTTTCCAACAACTGCGCCAGTTATACCAGTGGTGCCTGAGTATCCAGTATAAGTTAAACCGTTTGATGTACCAACATCTAAAGCATTGGTACCTGCTCCACTAAAAGCAGTCCATCCGTTTGCTGTTAGAAGAGCGCCGTCTGCGTAATTAAAATCTTCAGAAAGTATCTGCCCAAAAGACAAAGTACTTACTGCTATTAATAATAAAGTGTAAAGTTTTTTCATTTTTATAAAGTTAAATTATGGTACAAAGATAATTAGTTTTTAAGTTTTATGCTATTATTTAGTTGTTAACTTAAAATTAAATAATAGATATGAATTTAATTAACTAATTGATAATTAGTTTTCTAGTAGCAGAAGCTTCTCCTTCTTTAATTTTAATGATGTAAACACCGGCTTCTAAATGACTTACATTTACTTCTTTTGAGGTAGTAACTGATTCAAGAACTCTTTTCCCTAAAACATTAAAAATTTCTACTTTTTTGTCTAAAGAAGATTTAGTAGTAATAAAAATTTTACCAGAGTTCGTTGGGTTTGGATAAATAGTAAGTCCTTCAATAGTAGGTTCTTGCGTTTTTGTTGCACTAGAAAATTTGCTCTCTTGTGCTTGCAGCTTGAAAGAGAACAAAAGAGTTAAAATAAAAATAGTATAAAAGTATTTTTTTTTCATGCGAAACTAATATAGTGTGTAAATATAACTATTTTTTACATACAAATACGATGCCAAATAAAAAATTCACTATTAATTAATATTCGCCAAATTGTAAAATTTTTAGTGAATGTTCATAGTAAATATATAATTCTATAATATTAAATAACCTACAAAGCTTTTAGACCTTGTAGGTTATTTGACTAATTACAATTCTAACGCTTTTTTCACATTTCCGCCCATTAATAATTCTGCTGGATTTTCTAATGCTTCTTTCACTGCTACTAAGAACCCAACTGACTCACGTCCGTCGATGATTCTGTGGTCGTATGATAAGGCAACGTACATAACTGGCGCAATTACGATTTGACCGTTTTTAACGATAGCTCTTTCTACCACATTGTGCATTCCTAAAATACCAGATTGTGGAGGATTTATAATTGGTGTTGATAACATACTTCCGAAAACACCACCATTTGAAATTGTGAATGTTCCACCTGTCATTTCATCGACTGTAATTTGTCCATCACGAGCTCTGATCGCTAATCTTTTGATTTCTGCTTCAACTCCTCTGAAAGATAATGTTTCTGCATTTCTCATAACAGGAACCATTAATCCTTTTGGACCTGAAACCGCTACCGAAATATCACAGAAGTCATAAGAAATTTTCTCTTGACCATCAATCATTGAATTTACATCTGGGTATAATTGCAAAGCACGAGTTACCGCTTTTGTAAAGAACGACATAAAGCCTAATCCTAAACCATGTTTAGCTTTGAATTCTTCTTTGTATTGATCACGTAAAGCGTAAATAGCCGTCATGTCCACTTCATTGAAAGTAGTTAACATGGCTGTTTCGTTTTTAGCAGATACTAAACGTTCAGCTACTTTTCTACGTAACATAGAAAGTTTTGTTCTTTCTGAACCACGGTTTCCACCTGTTGGTGTTCCCATCGATGGTACTGCATTTACAGCGTCATCTTTAGTGATTCTTCCACCTTTACCTGTTCCTACAATTGCAGAAGGTTCTATGTTTTTCTCGTCTAATATTTTTTTTGCTGCTGGAGATGGTGCTTGCGTTGCATATGTTTTCTCAGCTATTGGAGCTGCTTTAACTTCAGCTTTTGGAGCTTCAACCGCTTTTGCTTCTTCTTTTACTATAGCTACGCCACCTTCTGGTTTTGCTGCACCTGTATCGATTAAACAAACCACAGCACCAACTGCTACTGCATCACCTTCTTCTGCTTTTAATGTAATTATTCCGCTTGCTTCAGCTGGTAATTCTAATGTTGCTTTGTCTGAATCAACCTCAGCAATCGCTTGGTCTTTTTCTACATAATCACCATCTTTTACTAACCATGTAGCAATCTCTACTTCTTTAATTGATTCCCCTGGAGAAGGGACTTTCATTTCTAAAATCATGTTTTTTAGTTTAAAAGTTTAAAATAAGTTTAGAAGTTTAAAAGTTGTGTTAGTTTTAAACCTAAACTATTATCTGTTTTATTTTTATTGAAATAATATTTTATCAAAAACCATAGCGATAGCATTCTTTTGACGTTTTTTAGAACGCTCATAACTACCTGCTGCCGGTGCACTATATGCTTTTGGTGATGCCAATCTTAATTTTACTAAATCAAAGTTCATCAACATGTATCCATAAGCTCCCATGTTTTTAGGTTCTTCTTGTGCCCAAACGTAATCATCAACATTTGAATAACTGTCGATAATTGCTTTGATTTGGTCAACTGCTAATGGGAACAATTGCTCTAAACGAACCACTGCCACGTCGTTTTTACCTAATTCTTCTCTTTGTGCTATGATGTCAAAATATACTTTTCCTGTACAGAACACCAATGTTTTAATCGCTTTTTTGTCTTTTACATTTGGATCATCTAACACTTCTTGGAATTGTCCGTTTGCTAATTCATCCACAGAAGATACTACATCTGGATGACGTAATAAACTTTTTGGAGAAAACACTACTAATGGCTTACGGAATTCTGTTTTTAACTGTCTTCTCATCAAATGGAAGAAGTTAGCTGGCGAAGTTACATCGGCAATATACATGTTGTGTTTTGCACACATTTGTAAATAACGTTCCATACGTGCTGATGAATGTTCTGCTCCTTGGTTTTCATAGCCATGAGGCAACAACATTACCAAACCGTTTTGATTGTTCCATTTGTCTTCACCTGCAGAAATATATTGGTCAATCATAATTTGAGCTCCATTAGAGAAATCTCCAAACTGTGCTTCCCAAATTACTAAGGTTTTTGGTGATGCTAATGCATATCCATATTCAAAACCTAAAACACCATATTCTGAAAGGTGTGAATTGTAAATATAAAAGTTTCCTTTTTTATCTTTTATACGATCTAAAAGAATTACTTCTTCTTCTGAATCTTCTACTTTAACTACTGCATGACGGTGCGAGAATGTTCCTCTTTCAACGTCCTGACCAGAAATACGTACATCAAAACCTTCTGACATTAGAGAACCATAAGCTAATAATTCGCCCATTGCCCAATCTAATTTATTGGTCTCCAACATGTTTTTTCTATCCCCAATTAACTTTGTAATCTTACTGATGAACTTTTTATCAGCAGGAAGTTCGGTAATGGTTTTAGCAATTTCTGTTAATTGATTTTTATCAAATGAGGTGTCGAATTTTTGAAGCATTACATCATCCGAAACTTGTTTGTAACCTTCCCACTCATTTTCCATGAACGGTGTAATTACGGTTAAATCTTTCTTACGAGATGCTTCTAAATTCTCATCTAATTTTGCTTTGTAAGCTTCTTCTAGTTCTTTTACAAATCCAGCCGAAATCACATTTTCTTGTGCTAATTTCTCTGCATAAATATCTCTTGGATTTTTATGTTTTGCAATTAATTTATATAAAACAGGTTGGGTAAAACGAGGCTCATCACCTTCGTTGTGACCGTATTTTCTGTATCCTAATAAATCAATGAAAACGTCGGTTCCAAATTCCATACGGTAATCTAAAGCAAATAACATCGCATGAACTACCGCTTCTGCATCGTCTGCATTTACGTGTAAAACTGGCGACAATGTTACTTTAGCTACATCGGTACAATACGTTGATGAACGTGCATCTAAGTAATTCGTTGTAAATCCAACTTGGTTATTGATTACTAAATGGATTGTTCCACCCGTTTTATAACCATCTAATTTAGCCATTTGAATGATTTCATACACAATACCTTGGCCTGCAACCGCAGCATCACCGTGAACAGCGATTGGTAATACTTTTGAAAAATCATTTGGATAATTTCTATCTTGTTTTGCTCTTGTAATTCCTTCAATAACAGCACCTACTGTTTCTAAGTGCGAAGGATTTGGCGCTAAATTTAAGTTAATTTTCTTACCTGAATTGGTTACTCTATCGGAAGTTAATCCTAAGTGATATTTTACATCTCCATCAAAGTTTGCGTCTTCATCATAGTCTTTTCCGTCAAATTCAGAGAAGATATTTTGAGTATTTTTTCCAAAGATGTTTGCCAATACATTCAAACGACCTCTGTGTGCCATTCCCATTACGAATTGCTCCACACCTTTATCAGCTGCAGCTTCCACTAAAGCGTCTAAAGCAGGAATAACTGCTTCACAACCTTCTAAAGAGAAACGTTTTTGACCTACATATTTAGTATGTAAAAAGTTTTCGAAAGAAACTGCTTCGTTAAGTTTACTAAGAATGTGTTTTTTCTTGTCAGCAGTAAAACTTGGTAAATTATCGTTGATGTCTAGACGATTTTTAATCCAATCTAATTTATGTGGCTCACGAATATACATGTATTCCACTCCAATAGATTGACAATATACGTTTTCTAAATGCTTAACAATATCTGCCAATGGACTTGGTTTCATGTTAACCATTTTAGCTGCATCAAAAACTGTATTCAAATCAGCTTGAGATAAGCCAAAGTTTTCTAATGCTAGCGAAGGGCCGTGAAGTCTTCTGTCTCTTACCGGATTGGTTTTTGTGAATAAATGCCCACGTGTTCTATATCCTTCAATTAATTTAAGAACATTGAACTCTTTTTGCATTTTTTCAGAAATTTCTCCTGAATCACCCGAAGCAACATAAGCTACTTGTTGGGCTACTTCTTCAGAAACGTAATTAGCCTGAGCAAAATCAAATCCTTGAAAAAAACTTCTCCAGCTTGGCTCAACGCTGTCTGGATTTTGTAAATATTGTTCGTATAAATCGGCAAAAAAAGCCGTGTGTGCAGCGTTTAAAAAGGAAAACCTATCCATATCTTGTTGTCTGAAAGACCTTTTAATTAAAAATATTACGCAAAAGTAAAACATTTTATGATAATCTTTCAAGGATTTTTATACTTTTATATCATTAATTTTTCTAAAATTGATTTATGAAAAAGAATTCTGCAATAAATTTAACATTTTTACTAACTATTGTGTTTTTATTTGGTTTTAATATTGCAGTTTATGCACAAAAAAACCAAGAAATCAAGACAAAAAGTGATTTTTGGAACCACGTACAATTTGGAGGAGGACTAGGTTTGGGAGTTGGCAATGGTTACGCAGATATTATGGTGGCTCCAAGTGCTATTTATAATTTTAACGAGTATCTATCAGCAGGTTTAGGACTGCAATACAACTATGTAAAACAACGCGATTTTTACAATGCTAATATGTATGGAGGAAGTATAATTGCCTTATTTCAGCCCATCAGAGAATTGCAAATTTCAACCGAATTAGAACAGTTGCGCATCAACAGAACGTATGATAATTCTTTTGGCAACAACTCGCAATATTTTTGGAATACCGCTTTATTTGTAGGTGCTGGTTATCGCAATGAAAATGTAACTTTTGGTGTTCGGTATAATGTTTTACACCGTGACAGAGACAATATTTATGCCGAAGCATTTATGCCTTTTGTAAGGGTGTTTTTTTAGTATTTATTCCGAAACCATACTTTTTGCCATTCGCGTTTTAACACTAAAAAAGCAACTTGTTCTGATAATTCTACCAAATCAGAGCCATCTAATTTTTTAATTTGATCTTCTGGAACATCAATGATATAAAGTAAATTCAAGTATTCAGCAAATTTGTATTGAATGAGTTTGTAGATTTTTTCTTGTACCAAATTTTTAAATTCAAACGGAAAAATACTTGTTGGCACATCTAAAGATTCATTTGCCAAAGCAAAATCTTTGTTGGTTTGCTCAATCAATTTAAAGTACAAATGCTCTTCTTCGGCTTGCGAAATTAAAGCATCTATATTTTGTGGGTTTACAAAATTCATTTTATTTTAAAATTGACACATTACCGAATTGATAAATTGGCACACTGTTAAACGTTTCTTCTCATTAAATTCTCACCAAAAGCTTTCAAAATAGCTTTCTTTTCAGCTTCGACATCCATTTTTTCTAAGGTTTCAAATGCTTTAAATGTATAGTCTTGAATCGCTTTTTTAGTAGCTTCACTTGCTCCAGAAGAATTAAAAATAGCTTTTACTGATTCTATTTTATCTGTATTTTCTGAAGGTTGAATCGAAAACAAATGCAATAATTGTTGCTTTTCTTCTGCTTTAGAAAACTCAATTGCTTTTAAGTATAAATAGGTTTTTTTGTTTTCGATAATATCGCCTCCCACTTGCTTTCCAAAGGTTTCTGGATTTCCAAAAGCGTCTAAATAATCATCTTGCAATTGGAAGGCAATTCCTAAATTCAGTCCAAAATCATAAATCAAATTGGCATTTTCATCAGAAGTTTCGGCAACAATTGCACCCATTTTCATGGCAGCACCTACTAAAACTGCTGTTTTATATTCAATCATTTTTAGATATTCGGGAATTGTAACATCGTCACGAGTTTCGAAATCTACATCATATTGTTGTCCTTCGCAAACTTCTAAAGCCGTTTTACTGAATAATTTCGCTAATTTCTGGAAAGTTGCTGGCTCATAATTTTCAAAAAATTGATACGCCAAAATCAGCATTGCATCACCTGATAATATTCCAGTATTCAAATCCCACTTTTCATGAACGGTTTGATTGCCTCTTCTCAAAGGAGCATCGTCCATGATATCATCGTGAATCAAAGAAAAGTTATGAAACACTTCAACCGCTGTAGCAGCTGGAATGGCTTTTTCACAATCTACATTAAAAACTTCTGTTGCCATTAAAGTTAAAACAGGACGCATTCTTTTTCCTCCAAGTGATAAAATATACTGTATAGGTTCGTATAAATTTTTAGGCTCTTTATTAGCTACAATTTGTGAAAAATGATTGCTTACTTTTTCTTGATAAAAGGATATAGAATGCATTGCTTATATTTTTTGCTAAAATACTTCAATATTCCGAAACTAAACGAATTAATCAAATGTTAAATTTTCGTAAAAACAATGGAAACTATTTTGGTGTTAAAAGTTTCCTGTATATATTTGTACCCGAAATTAAAATCTAAAAAGAGATTTTTTCGTAAAAATGAGAGATAAAATTATAAACAAAGCGAAAGAAATGTTTTTGAGACTTGGTTTCAAAAGCATCACCATGGACGATATTGCTTGCGAAATGTGTATTTCAAAAAAAACGATTTACAAGTATTTTAGTAATAAAGATGTATTGATTGAAGAAAGTGTAGAATTGGTTCATAAAGAAGTGCATGAAACTATTGAAAAAATTGTGTCTAAAAACTTTAACGCAATTGAAGAAAATTTTGAAATCAAAAGAATGTTTAGAGAAATGTTTAAAGCTGCGGAATCTTCTCCATTGTATCAATTAAAAAAACACTATCCAGAAATTTATGATAAAGTATTGACCCAGCAAATAAGTATTTGTGAAGATTGTTTTAGACAAAATATTATTAAAGGGATTAATGAAGGTTTATACCGAGAAAATCTAGATATAGATAATTACGTAAAATTTTATTACACCTTAATTTTCAACATTAATGAAAATACAATGCTAGAAAATGATGCTCATGAATTAGAAGTGAAAGCATTAGAATATCACATTAGAGCAATGGCAACATTAGCTGGGATTATTGAATTAGAAAAACACCTTAAAAATCCAATTATATAGACATGAAAAACAAACTATTACTCGCAATACTATTGCTAACTACTATTATCAATGCTCAGGAAAGTGATAAAAAATCGTATTCGTTTTCTTTGAAACAAGCTATTGAACATGCTACTAAAAACAACTATTCTATACAAAATGCAAATAGAGATATTGAAGTAGCTAAAAAGAAAAAATGGGAAACCACAACTATGGGTTTGCCACAAATAAATGGATCTGTAAATTATCAAAATACCTTTGAGTTTCAAAAACAAGGTGCTGCAGCAAATTCTTTTAATCCATTAGCAGATCCAAACGAAATTACTTTATTGGCTTTTGGAACAAAACACCTAGGAATTGGTAACTTAACATTGAGTCAGTTAATTTTTGATGGTTCATATCTAGTGGGGTTACAATCGGCTAAAACATATTTAAAAATTTCCGAAAACGCAAAAGAAAAAACCAATCAAGAAATTAAAGAAATTGTAATTAACGCATACGGGAATGTGCTTTTAGCAGATGAAAGCATTTTAATAATTAATAAAAATAAAGTTGTTTTAGAAAAAATTCTTTCAGACACTAAAGAAATTTTTAAAAACGGACTAATTGAAGAAGAAAATGTAGAACAGCTTCAAATCACTTTAAATTCGGTAAATAATGCTTTAGATAATGTAACAAAACAAAGGGTTATTGCTTTAAATATGATGAAACTATTGTTAGGAATTGATTTAGAAAATGAAGTTTTTTTAACTGAAAAATTAAGCTCATTAACTGAAAATAATATCGATTTACAAGTTTTAACTTCTGAATTTGATGTAAATAAGAATATCGATTATCAAATTGGTAAAAACATGGAAGAAAGTAAAAAATTAATGGTAAAATTAGAAAAAAGCAAAGAATTACCATCAATAGGAGCTCAGGTAAATTTTGGATACAATGCGTTTTCAAACGAATTTACATTTTTTAATTCAGATCAAAAATGGAGTAACTACTCAAATATAGGGATTGGTTTAAATGTTCCTATTTTTAGCAGTGGCGCAAGAAGCTCAAGGGTACAACAAGCTAAATTAGAATTAGAAAAATCACAGACACAATTAAAAGAAAAAGAGCAAAATTTAAAACTGGAACATCAAAAAGCAAAAAGTGATTATGAATATAGTATTAATCAATTTCAAAATGCTCAATCTAATTTGAAATTGGCTGAGCGCATTGAAAGTAAACAACAAATAAAATTTAAAGAAGGTTTATCGTCGAGTTTTGACTTTGCCGATGCACAAAAACAATTATATACTGCTCAACAAGAAGTTTTACAAGCTATGCTTGAAATAATAAACAAAAAAGCAACATTAGAAAAAATATTAAACTAACAACTATAAATAAATTTAGATATGAGAAAAATAATATTAGTAGCAACAAGTCTATTATTATTCGCTTGTGGTGGAAAATCTACAGATGATTTAATAAAGGAAGAAAACATTACAGAATTAAAAAACAGAAAGTCAGACATTCAAGCCGAATTAGCAAAAATTGACGCCGTTTTAAACAAAGGTGGCAAAGCAGAAGAATCTGAAGCATTAGTTTCTGTTTTAACTTTAAAAGACACCGTTTTTAATCATTATTTAGAAATTCAAGGAAATATAAATACAAAAGAAAATATTTTAGTCCAACCAGAATTTAGTGGAACTTTAACTTCGTTAAATGTAAAAGCTGGTCAACGAGTTTCAAAAGGCCAAATTTTAGGGAAAGTTGATGATGCCGGAATGTCGCAACAATTAGCTAGTATTGAAAATCAATATACACTTGCAAAAACCACATTTGAAAGACAGAAAAATCTTTGGGACAAAAAAATTGGTTCAGAAATTCAATATTTACAAGCTCAAACACAAATGATTTCGGCTCAAAAATCTGTAGCTCACATGAAAGCTCAATTAGCAAAAACATTAATTCTTTCACCATTTTCTGGTACAATTGATGAAGTTTTTGTTGAACGTGGACAAGTGGTGTCTCCTAGCCCTCAAGGATTAATGAGAATTGTAAATTTATCAAACATGTATGTTACCACATCTGTTCCTGAAACCTACATTGGAAAATTGAAAGCTGGCACCGAAGTAGATGTTTTTTTAACTTCATTAGGAAAAACATATAAAGGAAAAGTAAGACAAGTAGGGAATTACATTAATCCAAATAACAGAAGTTTTGGTATTGAAGTTAGTGTTCCAAATCCTGATAATTTATTACGACCAAATCAAGTTGCAAAACTTAAAATCATAGATTATACAGTAAAAGATGCAATTGTTGTTCCTACAAACGTAGTTCAAGAAGATGGTGAGAAAAATAAATTTGTTTTTATTGTAACTAATGTAATTGGTAAAAAAGGAATTGCTAAAAAAATAATAGTAAAAGTTGGAAAATCATCAGATAATGTAACAGAAATTTTAAGCGGATTATCAGCAAATAATCTTATTGTAACGGAAGGCGTGAATACTATTTCAGAAGGAATGAAACTTAATTTCTAAAAATAATTGTTTCAGGTTCCAAGTTGTTGTTATAACACTTAAACCTGAAATTTGAAACAAAAATATATGAGTAATCAAAATAAAGAATTCGGAATATCGAGTTGGGCTGTAGACAATAGAGTTACAGTATATATCTTGACATTGCTAATTGTTATTACAGGTATCATTGCCTATGTAACAATGCCTCGTGAGGATTTTCCAGAAATTATAGAGAACAAAGTTTACATTTCTTCTGTTTTCCCTGGAAATTCTGCCGAAGATGTTGAAAAACTAATTGTAAAACCATTAGAAAAAGAAATTAAAAATATTTCTGGTGTAGAAAAAATTACGTCAAGTTCATTCCAAGATTATGGAATGATCATTGTTGAATTTAGTGATAACGTTGGTATTGAAGATGCTAAAACTAAAGTAAAAGACAAGGTAGATGTTATAAAAGCAGATACCGATTGGCCAAATTTAGATAATGGTAGTAAGGTAGAACCAAGTGTTTTTGAATTGAACATTTCGGAAGAAGTGCCTATTTTAAACATTAATTTGAAAGGAAATTATACGACTCAACAATTAAAAAAATACGGAGAATTGCTTCAAGATGATATTGAAGAAATACCTGAAGTTAAAAAAGTAGATATACTTGGAGTTGACGATAAAGAAGTTGAAATTGCTGTAGATATATTCAAAATGACAGCAGCACAAGTTTCTTTCGATGAAATTCAGAATGCGGTAAAATATGAAAACATGACACTTTCTGGCGGAAATTTAATTTCTCAAGGTTCGCGAAATAATATCAGAATTGTTGGGGAAATTAAAGATCCAAAAGAATTAGAAAACGTAATTGTAAAATCTTACGGCGGAACTGTTTACCTAAAAGACATCGCCGTTGTTCGTTTCAAAGAAAAAGAAAAAACAACATACGCACGCGAATCTGGCAAAGAGGTTGTAATGCTAAACGTAAAAAAACGTTCTAATCAAAACATGATTTCTGCCATCGAACAAGTAAAAGAAAAATTAGAAAAAGCAAAAGAATCATATTTACCATCTAACTTATCAATTGATTTAACAAATGATCAATCATCACGTGTCGAACACCAAGTAGATGAGCTATCGAATCATATTATATTTGGTATTGTGTTGGTAATGATTGTACTGATGTTTACCATGGGATTAAGGAATTCCTTATTTGTTGGTGCTGCGATTCCGCTTTCAATGTTGATGGCATTTACAATATTATCGGCTTTTGGATTAACACTAAATACAATGGTGCTTTTTGGATTGGTAATGGGATTAGGAATGCTTGTTGACGACGGAATTGTAGTGGTGGATAACGTTTTTGCCAATATGAAGAAAGGCATGGACAAAGTATCGGCTTCTAAAATTGGTATTGGTGAAATCGCTTGGCCAGTAATTTCTTCAACAGCAACAACCTTAATGGCATTTTTACCATTTGCTTTATGGCCGGGAACTATGGGTAAATTCATGAAATATTTCCCAATTACATTAACAGTAACATTAACAGCTTCGTTATTCGTAGCAATGGTTGTAAACGCGGCCATGACTGGTGGTTCAATGGATACAGAAGATAGAAACGTGTCTAATAAATCAGCTAAATTATATACAATTATATTTAGCGTTTTAGGTATTGTTTTTGTTTTGATTGGGCATATAACAGATTCAACTTTCGCAAAAGCGATCGGACATTTAGCTATTATTTCATTAGGATTAATGTGGTTATATAAAATCAAATTGTACCAATTGACGCAAGATTTTCAGCATAACTTTTTTCCAAAAATGGAAGATAAATATAAAAATTTCTTAGCGAAGATTTTGACAGGAAAAAGAGCTTGGTTGGCATTAGCTACGATTATTGGTATGCTATTTTTCTCTTTCATCTTGTTAGGAATTTTTCCTAGAAAAGTATTGTTTTTCCCGGATAACACTCCGAATCAAGTCATTACATATATTGAATATCCACAAGGTACTGATATCGAAAAAACCAATAAAGCTACACTTTTTGTTGAAAAGCAAGTGATTGAAATATTAAATAAATATGTAGACCCAAAAACTAACAAAAACTTCTTAGCAGAGAGCATTGTTTCGCAAGTTGGAGTTGGAGCTGGAAATCCGAATGTAGATGCGGGTTCGGCTTCAGAAACACCATATAAAGGCAAAGTAACAGTTAATTTCTCTGAGTACAAATTTCGTCAAGGCATCAATACCACGGAAGTTTTAGATGAAATTCGTGCGAAAGTAAAAGGCATTGCAGGCGCAACTGTTACCGTTGAAAAAGACGCTAACGGACCGCCAGCAGGTTATCCAATTAGTGTACAATTAACAGGAACGGATTATCAAGAAATGTTAGTTGAAGCAGATAAAATGATTGCTTTTATTAACTCGAAAAACATTCCAGGAATCGAACGTTTAAGTGTGGATGTAAACAAAGAAAGTCCTGAATTAGAAGTAAAAGTGGACAGAGTAAGCGCTGGAAGTATGGGTGTTTCAACTGGTCAATTAGGATTCAATTTACGTCGTTCAGTTTATGGCCAAGAAATTTCCACATACAAAGAAGGTGATGACGATTACAATATTACCATGCGTATGCAAGAAGACCAACGTAAGAATGAAAATGTATTGTTCAATCAATCTTTAACCTTTCGAAATCAAAATAACGGTCAAATTATGCAAGTGCCAATTTCTGCGATTTCTGAAACCAATAAAACTTCTACTTACAATCAAATCAAAAGAAAAAACCAAAAACGTATTATGACGGTTTATTCTAATGTATTGACAGGTTATAATGGAGATGAAATTACGAAACAAATTGCAGCAGAATTAGAAACCTATAAATTCCCTAAAACAGTAAGTTATTCGTTTTCTGGTGTTCAAGAAGAACAAGGCAAAAACCAAAGTTTCTTAATGTATGCACTTTTCTTAGCTTTAGCAGGAATTACAATTATTATTGTGTTACAATTTAATTCTGTTTCAAAAACAATGGTAATTTTATTTACTGTATTATTAAGTTTCAGTGGTGTTTTCTACGGATATGTAATTGCGAATATGGATTTCGTTATCCTTATGACAATGATGGGAATTATTTCACTGGCCGGAATTGTAGTAAAAAACGGAATTGTATTAATGGACTTCTTTGTTTTATTATTAGATAAAAAAGTTGCTGATAATAATTTGAAAAGTCATGATGATTTATCTTTAGAGGAAATAAAAGAAGTAATTATCGAATCCGGTAAATCTCGTTTGCGTCCAGTACTACTTACAGCTTTAACTGCTGTTTTAGGATTAATCCCTTTAGCAATTGGTTTAAATTTCGATTTCTTCTCTTTAATTACAGAGTTCAATCCTCATTTATATATGGGTGGTGATAACGTAATTTTCTGGGGACCATTAGCGTGGACCATCATCTTCGGATTAACCTATGCAACAGTTCTAACTTTAGTTATGGTTCCAGTAATGTTTTACTTAGTAAAAAGAGTAAAATATTGGTTAAGAGACAGAAAAAAACAAATTTAATAGCATAAATTTATAAAACAAAAAAAGTCCCGATTTTATCGGGACTTTTTTTGTTTTATAAATTGAATTAGTTTTTAACTAAAACATCTTTTGACCATTTTTTTACTTCAGCAATACGGCTATCAGAAAAATCAACTTCATTTAAGGAAGCATCACTCCAAAAAAACCATTTACCTGTTTTAGCACCTTTGTTGTACTCTCCAATAGATTGTTTACTTCCATCCTCATTATAAGCCATCCATTTACCATGTAATTTACCATCTAAGTAATAACCTTCTTGTTTTACTTGACCGTTATCATAATAATATGTTGCTTTTACCATTTCATTTACTACTTCTAATTTTGGTTTTACTTCTTGTGCAAATGACAAACTTGAAACCAATAAAACCGCTGCAATCACTAATTTTTTCATACTCTTTTCATTTTTTGGTTAACATTACTGTAACAAATATAAAAATATTTTTACAATAAAAAAACTTTTTGGTAACAATTTGGTAACATTGAACAAAAACTTAACATTAAAAAAGCCAATACATAACGTATTGGCTTTAAAATAGAATAAAAATCTATGTTAATTATTTTACTAATCCATCTAATAATTCTACCAAAGAAACTGAAGAAGGTCTTGGCGCATCAGCCTTTACTACTTTCCCATTTGGATCAATCAATATAAATCTTGGAATTGAATTTATACCAAAGGCTTTAATAAAATCGGAAGTCCAATTTTTATCTGCAAACAACTGAATTCCTCCTAATTCTTTAGAAGTAACCATTTTCTTCCATTTCTCATAATCTTTCTCAACATCAACAGAAATACTTATAAATTCAATATTTTTTCCGTGATATTTTTCTTCTACTTTTTTTAAGTGAGGAATCTCAGCTAAACATGGTCCGCACCAAGTAGCCCAAACATCTATATATACATATTTGTCCTTTAAATCTTCAAGCTTTGTTTTTCCACCTTTATGGTTTTCATATTCAAATGTAGGAGAAGCAATTCCTTCCATTTTTTTTGCAGCCACTTTTTGAGTGTAATATTCTAATAAGAATTTTTCCTCTTGCTCAAATGAAGGACGTAACATAGTAACCAAAGATTGATCAAATCCTTTTCCGTCAATCATACTTATATCATTCGCTTTCTTTTTTGATAAAGCAGCTTTAAATGTGGCTTCATCTGCATCAAACAAAGGTTCTAATTCCATTTCAAATTTTTCATCAGATAACGCTTTTTGTGCTAAATAATTATTTTCGTTAGCTCCTTTCCCTTTGTAAACAAGTGTTTCATCAAAGTCTTTGGTATCCAATGTCACTGTTAAATCATACCCGTTTTTTAAAAATAAAGTAGTTCCTTCGTTACCATCGTTCAAACGATAAAAACCGCCGTCTTTAGATGCTTCAAAAGTGGTTTGAAACACTCCATTTTTATTTATTCCTACTTTTTGTTTAAAAGTTCTCCCCGAAGAAACAGTTATCGTGTCAGAAAATCTGTTAGCAATTTTTACGTTTAAAGAAACCGTATTGGAGGTATTTTGCGCAAATCCAGAAAGAATAGCAACAAAAAATAAAATGAATGTTTTTTTCATGTTTAAAAGTGTTATTTATTGAATCAAATCTATTAAAATTAAACGAATAAAATTAATATTTGTTATTACATTTGCATAAAATTTTTAGAAATGTACAGAAGTCATAACTGTGGCGAATTAAACGCTTCACACATCAATACAGAAGTTACCCTTGCAGGTTGGGTTCAAAAATCGAGAGATAAAGGATTTATGATTTGGGTTGATTTACGTGACCGTTATGGTATCACGCAATTAATCTTTGACGAACAAAGAACAGACAAAGCAGTTATTGAAAAAGCAAAATCGTTAGGAAGAGAGTTTGTTATTCAAATCAAAGGAACTGTTATTGAGCGCGTTTCTAAAAACCCAAATATGGCGACTGGTGACGTTGAAATTTTAGTTACCGAATTAACTATTTTAAACGAAGCGCAATTACCTCCATTTACTATCGAAGATGAAACGGATGGTGGTGAAGATATTCGTATGAAATATCGTTACTTAGATATTCGAAGAAATCCAGTAAAAAATAATTTATTATTCCGTCATAAAGTATCGATGGAAGTTAGAAAATATCTATCTGACCAAGGTTTTTGTGATGTGGAAACGCCTTATTTAATTAAATCTACTCCAGAAGGTGCTCGTGATTTCGTAGTACCAAGTAGAATGAATGAAGGGCAGTTTTATGCACTTCCACAATCGCCACAAACGTTTAAACAATTATTGATGGTAGGTGGAATGGATAAATATTTCCAAATTGTGAAATGTTTCCGTGACGAAGATTTACGTGCTGATCGTCAACCAGAATTTACACAAATCGACTGCGAAATGGCATTCGTAGAGCAAGAAGACATTTTAGATATGTTCGAAGGCTTAACGCGTCATTTACTAAAAGAAATCAAAGGAATTGAAGTGGATAAATTCCCAAGAATTACCTACGATTATGCGATGAAAACCTATGGTAATGACAAACCAGATATTCGTTTTGAAATGAAATTTGGTGAGTTAAATGCTGTAGCTCAACATAAAGATTTCCCTGTATTTAATTCAGCTGAATTAGTTGTTGGAATCGCAGCACCAGGCTGTTCAAATTACACCAGAAAAGAAATTGATGCTTTAATTGATTGGGTGAAACGCCCTCAAGTTGGAGCATTAGGAATGGTATATGTAAAATGTGAAGAAGATGGTTCATTCAAATCATCAGTAGATAAATTCTACGATCAAGAAGATTTGAAAAAATGGGCTGAAATTACCAACGCAAAATCGGGAGATTTAATCTTAATCTTATCGGGTAATGCAAATAAAGTTAGAACACAATTATCGGCACTTCGTATGGAAGTAGCTACTCGTTTAGGCTTGAGAAAATCAGATGAATTTGCACCATTATGGGTAGTAGATTTTCCATTATTAGAATGGGACGAAGAAAGTGGAAGATACCACGCAATGCATCATCCATTTACCTCTCCAAAACCAGAAGACATGGCATTAATTGAAACTGAACCAGGAAAAGTTCGTGCCAATGCCTATGATATGGTATTAAACGGAAACGAAATTGGTGGAGGTTCTATTCGTATTCATGACAGAGAATTACAAAGTAGAATGTTTGATTTATTAGGTTTTAGTAAAGAAGAAGCTTTAGCGCAATTCGGATTTTTAATGAATGCTTTTGAATTTGGAGCACCACCACACGGAGGTTTAGCTTTCGGATTGGATCGATTGGTTTCGATTTTAGGCGGACAAGAAACGATTCGTGATTTTATTGCGTTCCCTAAAAACAACTCTGGAAGAGATGTAATGATTGATGCTCCTTCAACAATTGATGAAGCGCAATTACAAGAATTACATATTAAATTAAGATAAGGATGAAGAAAATTCTAATTGGACTTATCATTATCATTGCAGGCCTTATTACTTTTGGATATTTACTAAAAAATAATGGGTCAAATGGCGATAGATGGATTGGAATTGGAGTTCTTTTAGCTGCTTTTGTGTTGATGCCTTTGTTTTTATATTCAAGATTTAAGAACAAAGAAGTCCGTGAACGCATGCTAAATTTTGATTTAAAAGAAAAGAAAGACACTGATAATCAATAAATTTGAAATATTTTTAACTTTTTCTTGTTCGTGTCGTAAATAAGTATATCTTTGAAGTATTATTAATTTTTTTATATTACACAAATGCGCACAGGCAAAGTTAAATTCTTCAATGAATCAAAAGGTTACGGTTTTATTACAGATGATGAAACAGGAAAAGACATTTTCGTACACGCAAGCGGAATGAGAGTTGAATCTCTTAATGAAGGTGATGCAGTTAGTTACGAAGAAGAAGAAGGAAGAAAAGGTAAAGTAGCTGCTCAAGTAGTAGTTATCGAAGACTAATATATATTATTTTTTGATTACCTAGAAAGATTAAAAGTCCCGATAATATCGGGACTTTTTTTGTTTGTGTCTTGTCCTGAAAAAAGTTGACTAAATATTACAAGGATAAGAAAACTTTAAAATTAAAGATTACTATAAACTTATAGTGAACTATACGATAGATTTTTAAGTGAATTAGATAAATTAGAACAAGGGTTTTTTACTAAATCTAGTAGTCAATATTCGACACAATTTTTTTTACAATAATATTTCAAACGGATTAATTTGACTGTCAAGATAAATTAGCTATTTTTTTATGTTAGATTTTCATTAACAGTTTAAAAAAAATATAACTCCAATCAAAGTATGTAAATAAGAAACAATTATAAAATTTAAAAAAAAATCGTAACAGAATTATTCTGTTACGATTTAACTATGTTAATTTATTTAGTCATCATTTTAGGATAACTTATATAAAGCTTATAAATTACAACTGAGGTCCAGCCGCTACTAATGATTTTCCTTCTTCGTTATCCGTATATTGAACAAAGTTTTTGATAAATCTTGAAGCCAAATCTTCTGCTTTTGTTTGCCATTCAGCAGCATTAGCATAGGTGTTTCTTGGATCTAAAATATTCGTGTCTACATTTGGTAATGCTGTTGGAACTGCAAAATTAAATGTTGGTACTATCTTAGTTTCTGCTTTCTCAATTGAACCATCTAAAATAGCATCAATAATAGCTCTCGTATCTTTAATTGAAATACGTTTTCTTGTTCCGTTCCAACCTGTGTTTACCATATAAGCAGTAGCATTGTGTTGCTCCATTTTCTTAACTAATTCTTCCCCATATTTTGTTGGGTGTAAAGATAAGAACGCTTTTCCAAAACAAGCAGAGAATGTTGGTTCAGGTTGTGTTACTCCTCTTTCAGTTCCTGCTAATTTAGCAGTAAATCCAGATAAGAAGTAATATTTAGTTTGATCTGGTGTTAATTTAGAAACAGGGGGCATTACTCCGAATGCATCAGCTGTTAAGAAAATAACTTTCGTAGCGTGACCTGCTTTAGAAACTGGCCTTACAATATTTTCAATATGGTTTATTGGGTAAGAAACACGCGTGTTTTGTGTTACAGAACCATCTTTAAAATCAATTTTTCCGTTAGCATCAACTGTTACGTTTTCTAATAGTGCATCTCTTTTGATAGCTCCGAAAATATCTGGTTCGTTTGCTGCACTTAAATCGATAGTTTTAGCGTAACATCCACCTTCAAAGTTGAAAACTCCATCGTTATCCCAACCATGTTCGTCGTCTCCGATTAATTCGCGTTTTGGGTCAGTAGATAAAGTAGTTTTTCCTGTTCCAGATAATCCGAAAAATACAGCAACATCGCCATCTTTTCCTTTGTTAGCCGAACAGTGCATAGAAGCAATTCCTTGTAATGGTAAGTAATAGTTCATCATAGAGAACAATCCTTTTTTCATTTCTCCACCGTACCAAGTTCCTCCAATTAATTGGATTTTTTCTGTTAAGTTGAACGCCACATATACTTCAGAATTTAATCCATGAGCTGCAAAATCTTTGAAACTTGTTTTTGAACCATTCATTACGATGAAATCTGGCTCACCAAAGTTTTCTATTTCTGCATCTGTTGGACGAATAAACATGTTTTTTACAAAGTGTGCTTGCCATGCAACTTCCATGATGAAACGAACTTTCAATCTTGTGTTTTCGTTTGCACCACAAAAAGCGTCAACAACGTATAATTTTTTATTTGATAATTGCTTAACTGTAGTTTCTTTTAAAGCATTCCAAGTGTCTTGTGAGATTGGCTTGTTATCATTTGCAGCTTTATCCGAATTCCACCAAATTGTATTTTCTGTAACACTATCTTTAACAATGTATTTATCTTTAGGAGAACGACCTGTAAATTCACCTGTCATTACATTAATTGCTCCAAGTTCTGATAGCTGTCCTTTTTCAAAACCTTCTAATGCGGTATTTAATTCCTCATTATATAAAAACTCATAGGAAGGATTGTAGATTATTTCTGACACATCAAAAATTCCGTATTTTTCTAACGAAATCGATTTCGTAATTTGATTATTAGTATCCATAATTAGTTTGTTACGTTGTGTTTTAATAAAGTGCAAAATTATAAATTTAATTTCAGATAGCGTTTTAAATTATTGTTTTTTACTTAAAATCACACAAAAAAGATAACCCCAAGCCAATATTAGCAGAAAACCACCTACAGGAGTAACTGGTCCTAAAAATTTAGTCTTTAAATTTGTAATACCATTTGTAGCCAATAAATAAATTGAACCTGAAAAAAACAGCACTCCTAAAATTGTTAACCAAAAAATCAACAAACGTTCCTTTTCATTTAAAAAAGCAAAAACACCAATAAACAATAAGAACAACGCATGATACATTTGATAACGAACACCCACTTCAAAAGACTGTAATTGCTCTACAGAAAGCACTTTTTTTAAAGCATGCGCTCCAAAAGCACCTAAAATGATTGCTGTAATACCTAAAAAAGCAGCACCTAAAAGAATTTTTTTGTCCATTTTGATAAAATTGAGACCAAAGATAACAAATCTTTTTATGTTAAATTATGACATAAATAAAGAATTAATTTTTATAAATATAACATTTTACTATCTTCGTGTGATATTTTACAATACTTCAAAAGATGAGACATATTTTAGTTATTGGAGCAGGAAGATCTGCTTCATCGCTCATAAAATACCTTTTAGAAAATTCGGAAAAAGAAAACCTTCATGTTACTATTGGTGATTTATCAGAAGAACTAGCTAAACAAAAAACTAATAATAATAAAAATGCAACGGCAATATGCTTTGACATTTTTAATGAAGCCCAACGAAAAGCTGAAATTCAAAAAGCTGACATTGTAGTATCTATGCTTCCAGCTCATTTGCATTTAGAAGTTGCTAAAGATTGTATTACCTACAAAAAACACATGGTAACTGCATCTTACATTAGTCCCGCAATGCAAGAATTAGATGCTGCTGCTAAAGAAAATGGTTTGGTTTTCATGAATGAAATTGGACTTGACCCAGGTATTGACCACATGAGTGCAATGAAAGTCTTAGATGAAATTCGTGAAAAAGGTGGAAATATCATTTTATTTGAATCATTTTGTGGTGGTTTAGTTGCCCCAGAAAGTGATACCAACTTGTGGAATTATAAATTTACCTGGAATCCAAGAAATGTTGTATTAGCCGGTCAAGGTGGTGCAGCAAAATTTATACAAGAAGGAAATTACAAATACATTCCCTATTCAAAATTATTTAGAAGAACTGAATTTTTAGAAGTAAAAGACTACGGTAGATTTGAAGCCTATGCCAACAGAGATTCGTTAAAATATAGAAGTGTTTATGGCTTAGACGATGCATTGACTTGTTATCGTGGAACAATCAGAAGAGTAGGATATTCAAGAGCTTGGGACATTTTAGTACAACTTGGAATGACTGATGATTCCTATATAATTGATAATTCAGAAGAAATGTCTTATCGCGAATTTACGAATTCCTTTTTACCTTATCATCCAACAGATACTGTAGAAATTAAGTTAAGAGCTATTCAAAAAATAGATCAAGATGATGTTATTTGGGATAAATTAGTAGAATTAGATTTATTTAATCCCGATAAAAAAGTAGAATTAGTAAAAGCCACTCCTGCACAAATTTTAGAAAAAATATTAGCTGAAAAATGGGCATTACAACCAAATGATAAAGATATGATTGTAATGTATCATAAATTTGGTTACGAATTAAATGGAGAAAATAAACAAATTGATTCTACAATGGTTTGTATTGGCGATGATCAAACCTACACAGCAATGGCAAAAACTGTTGGTTTACCTGTGGCTATTGCAACATTAAAAATTTTAAACAAAGAAATTACAACTCCTGGCGTTCAATTACCTATTACAAAAGAAGTATATACTCCAATATTAAAAGAATTGGAAAGTTATGGCGTAATTTTTAACGAAATGGAAGTTCCTTATTTGGGTTATAATCCATTAAATGTAAAAAATTAATCATTCATTCAATATTTATATAAATCCGAAATTGTAATTGGTTTCGGATTTTTTTTATATAATTTGAAATCGATTTTGTATTTTTACTTTCAAATCAATTGAAAATGAAGATAAATCACTTACAAATTGAAATCGACGGAATCGACAAAGAGATCCTTCGCGATTTAATGGACGACGCACGAAAACCTATCTTACAAATCGCCAATAAAATTGGGATTTCAGGAGCTGCTATTCATCAACGGTTACGGAAATTAGAAAACTCAGGTGTAATTTCGGGTTCAAAATTTGTGGTTGACACAAAAGTTTTAGGTTACAGCACAATGGCTTTCATTGGAATTTATTTAGAAAAAGCATCGAGTAATTCCGAAGTGGTAAAAGAATTGAAGAAAATTCCTGAAGTATTAGAATGCCATTATACGACCGGAAATTGGAGTATTTTAATCAAAATCATTTGTAGAGATAACGAACATTTGATGCAATTGCTCAATAAAAAAATTCAACCCATTGATGGAGTTTCAAGAACGGAAACATACATTTCGTTGGAACAGCAAATAGAAAGACAAATTCAATTGTAGGTACGAAGTACAAAGTTGGAAGTACAAAAACAAAATCCGTCAAACTTGCATCTGACGGATTTTGTTTTATATAATTTTTAGAAATTAATCTCTACTTGCACCAACATAACGCATTACGTAGTACAATAAAGTGGCAATAGAACCAATTGCTGCAACTAAATATGTACGAGCCGCCCATTTTAATGAATCTTCAGCACCAGCATATTCTTGTTGGCTTACCATGTTTTTATTTTTTAACCAAGCTAAAGCTCTGTTACTTGCATCATATTCTACAGGAAGTGTAACTATTGAAAACAAAGTGGTTACCGCAAATAAAATAATTCCAATTAACAATAAAGATGGAAAAGTATTAATCATTAAAATACCACCAATTAACACCCATTGCACTAAAGATGATGAAATTTGAACCATTGGCACCATTTTAGAGCGCATTGTTAACCAACTATAAGCTTGAGCGTGTTGCACAGCATGACCACATTCGTGAGCTGCTACGGCTGCCGCTGCTGCATTTCTTTGATTATAAACTGCTTCAGATAAATTTACTGTTTTATCTGCAGGATTGTAGTGATCGGTTAATCTTCCGGGAGTAGAAATTACTTTTACATCATGAATACCGTGATCTGCTAACATTTTCTCAGCAATTTCAGCACCACTCATTCCATTTCTTAAATGCACTTTTGAGTAATAATCAAATTTAGACTGTAAGCGATTTGAAACCAACCAACTTACCAACATCACAACTCCTCCAATTATCATAGAACCTAAGTCAAACATATCTATATTTTTTAAAAATTAAAGTTACTAAAATTATATCAAATTACAAGCCAAAATACAAAAATGACATTTTGACATCTTGGTTTTATTCTTATACGCAAAAATTGAAAAATGTTACAAAGGAATATAAAAAAACTGCTGATTCGCTGATTTTAAAACAATCTGCGAATCTGCGGTTAAAATATTCATAAAGTTTGTCACTCTGAAATCGAAGAGATTCCTTCGGAATGACAAATTTGTGGTAAAATTATCCCACCAAATTAATAATTTTACCTGGAACGATAATGATATTCTTTGGCGTATTTCCTGCTAATTGCGCAATGGTTCTTTCATCTGCTAGAACAATTTCTTGAATTTGCTCTTTAGTTAAATCCAATGGTAATTTAATGGTGAAACGCATTTTTCCATTGAATGAAACTGGGTATTCTTTTTCAGATTCAACTAAATATTTCTCTTCAAATTTTGGAAAAGCTACCCTTGCAATAGAACCTTCGTGACCTAAAGCGCTCCATAATTCCTCAGCAATATGAGGAGCATAAGGTGAAACTAAAATAGCTAATGGCTCTAAAATAGCGCGGTGATTACATTTTAATTGTTGTAATTCGTTTACGCAAATCATGAATTGAGAAACCGACGTGTTGAAAGAGAAATTCTCGATGTCTTCCGTAACTTTTTTGATGGTTTTGTGTAACGATTTGTACATTTCTGCCGTTGGTTCGTCGTTTACAATTACGGAACCATTATCATCAAAATATAATCTCCATAATTTTTTTAAGAAACCAGAAACTCCTGTAATTCCTGCTGTGTTCCAAGGTTTAGATTGCTCTAAGGGACCTAAAAACATTTCGTATAAACGCAACGTATCCGCTCCATATTCTTCACAAATATCATCTGGCGAAACTACATTGTATTTCGATTTCGACATTTTTTCTACTTCACGACCTACAATGTATTTTCCATCTTCTAAAATGAATTCTGCATCTTTATAATCAGAATATAATGGATGCTCTTTGAATTTTTCAATATATAATTCGCTTGTAATGTCATTGATACAAGACAAATCAACATGAAGTGCATTAATGTTATAAACTAGCGTACTATCGCCTTTTTTACATTCTAGTAATATATCTTCTTTTAAAAAATTGTTTTCTGTGAGATATTTAAAAATCAAAGATTCATTATTAAAATGCTTTTCATCAATTCTAAAATGTTCTGAAGAAACTTTTCTACCTTCGCTACATTCAGAAAGCAAATTTTTAGATATGAGAATTGAATTTTTATTTTTTAAAATCTCATTAATATTAACTTGTATAATGTTATCATTATTTTTATTAATTTTAACTGCATCAATTGATATTCTATAAACAAAAGCACTCATTCCTAAAATCATTCCCTGATTTATCAACTTCTTGAAGGGTTCTTCGGTTGGTGCATAGCCTCTATCTTTTAAGAATTTGTTCCAAAAACGAGAATACAATAAATGTCCGGTTGCGTGCTCGCTTCCGCCAATGTATAAATCTACACTTTCCCAATATTTTAAAGCTTCTTCGTTTGCAAACTCTTCTGTATTATGTGCATCCATATAACGCATCCAATACCAAGAAGAACCTGCCCAACCTGGCATTGTATTCAATTCTAACGGGAAAACTTTCACGTTATCAATCAACTGATTACTAACCACTGAGCACTGAACACAATCCCATGCCCAAACGGTTGCGTTTCCTAATGGTGGTTGTCCGTCTTCGGTTGGTAAATATTTTTCTACTTCTGGTAAAACAATTGGCAAGTGTTTTTTGTCAATCATTTGTGGTAAACCATTCACATAATATACAGGAAAAGGTTCGCCCCAATATCTTTGTCGAGAGAAAACAGCATCACGTAAACGGTAATTTACTTTAGCATTTCCTGCTCCGATTTTTTCTAATTCTTCGATAATTTTCTTCGTTCCCGATTTGTAATCTAATCCGTTTAAGAAATCAGAGTTTACTGATTCGAAACCACTTTTTTCTCCGTAAGCCGCTTCTGAAATATCTTGGTTGAAAATGTTTTTAATTGCTGGCATTCCGTTAGTTCCTTTGAAGAAATTCGCGAAAGCATAATCACGCTCATCGCCACATGGAACGGCCATAACCGCACCTGTTCCATAACCAGCTAACACGTAATCGCCAATCCAAACTGGAATTGGTTCTTTGGTAAATGGATGTTCTGCATAAGCACCTGTAAAAACGCCTGAAATGGTTTTTACATCTGCCATTCTTTCACGTTCTGAACGTTTTGCTGTTGCTTCTACATACGCTTCAACTGCTGCTTTTTGTTCTGGAGTGGTAATTTGAGAAACTAATTCGTGTTCTGGAGCTAATGTCATGAAGGTAACTCCGAAAATGGTATCAGGACGAGTTGTGAAAACTTCAACTGTTATTGGAAGGTGGGTGCTGGAAGCTGGAAGAACTTTGAAAGAAACCATTGCTCCAACTGATTTTCCAATCCAATTACGTTGTGATTCTTTGATCGATTCACTCCAATCGATTTCGTTTAAACCTTGCAATAAACGTTCCGCGTAAGCAGAAATTCGCATTGACCATTGTGTCATTTTCTTACGAACTACGGTATGTCCACCACGTTCTGAAACGCCGTTTACAATTTCGTCATTCGCTAAAACGGTTCCTAAAGCGGCACACCAGTTTACTTCGGTTTCAGCTAAATAGGTTAATCTATATTGTAAAAGTATTTTTTGTTGCTCTTCTGATGAAAATGATTTCCAATCTTCAGCTGAAAATGGCGCAATATTATCATCGCAAACCGCATTTACATTCGCATTTCCGTTTTTATCAAATTCTTGCATTAACGTGCAAATGCTTTCTGCTTTATCCGAATTTTTATTGTACCAAGATTCGAATAATTGAATGAAAATCCACTGTGTATGTTTGTAATAATCTGGATTTGAAGTACGCACTTCTCGACTCCAATCGAAAGAAAAACCAATTCTATCCAACTGATTTCTGTAGCCTTGAATGGTGTTTCCTGATTTATCTACACCACCTTCAATATTCATTCGGGTTGTGTCCGCTGGATGTTGTCCTGTTTGAATTGCATATTGTTCCGCTGGCAAACCAAATGAATCGTACCCTTGCGGGTGCAACACATTAAACCCTTGATGTCTTTTATATCTTGCAACAATATCAGAGGCAATATAACCTAGCGGATGCCCAACGTGTAAACCCGCTCCAGAAGGATAAGGAAACATGTCTAATACATAGTATTTTGGTTTTTCGCAGTTATTTGATGCAGCAAAAGTTTGATTTTCTGCCCAATATTGTTGCCATTTGGCTTCGATTTTTTCGTGGTGGTATTTCATTACTCTAAAATGTTGTCGGTTTTTTATTGTCGGTTTTATCCGAAAAAATAAGGTGCAAATTTACGTTTTAAATATCAAAGTTAAAAGTGTGAATAAAAGCTATTTTTTTTCTCCTTTTATAAGACTTTCATACTCTTCTTGGGTTACTTTTTTTGATTTCCCATTTGCTTCATAGTAATAGCTTGTATTTTGAATTTCATCTAAATCGTTATACAAAATAACTTTTCCGTGCAACACATTGTTTCGGTAATTGTTTTCGACTTTTCCGCTATTGGTTTTGTAAATGTATTTGATTTTATTTCCGCTTTCGTCGTGATGATTTTCGCTTCGATACACAATTTCATCATTGGTTAAATCGTAGTTTATATGAATACCGATTGCTTTATCGTTTTTGTCGTATTTGTTTTCGTGAATTATTTTTCCAGATTTTTCATAATAAGTGTTTTTGTAAGAATTATTCACTTTTTCACTTATCATGAACAATTCACCCGAAGAATAAAACTTTTTATAAGTAATGGTTTTATCATTTAAATAATCGGTTTCTATGTCTACTTTTCCACCTTTATATTGTTTGGAAATTCCGTTTGTGATTCCGTTTTTATATGTTGTAGAATATTTAATTGTTCCGTCAGTATTATAGTTTATATATTCACCGTTTAGTTCATCGTTTAAATAGTATTTTTCATTTTCTATTGTACCTTTTTGATTGTACTTTATCCATTTTCCTGTTTTTAAGCCATAATCATCAAAATGAATTTCTTCTGTTAAAATTTTATCTTGCGAATAAATTTTATGTGTTCCAAATTTTTTATTGTTTTTGTATGGTAATTTGGATAATAATTCTCCGTTTTGGTCATAATAAGCTACTTCGCCATGAATTTTCCCAAAAACATATGGTGTTATTGAAGCAATTTTTCCAGTCGAAACATGATACATTTTAGCTTCGCCATGAATAATTTTTGGAGTAATAATAGAATATTCTGCAATTAATTTCTCGCTCAAAAACTGTTTTACAATTCCTTTTTTCATATCGTTTGGAACGATGATCACGGAACCATAATTGTTTGAAATTTTTATATCTCCAATTATGTTTCCGTTGTTATAATTGCCCTCAACCACAACTTCTGAACCTCTTTTTATATAATATTTTCTTTTGCCGTGTTTGCTTCCGTTTAAATAATTTGTTTCTAAAATTAACTCGCCATCTTGACTATAATATTTTGTAATTCCGTTTAATTTTCCTTTGTTATAATTTGCAACTCTAAAGACGTTTTGATTACCGTGATAGATGATTTTTTCGCCTTCTAAAAATCCGTTTTTGTAGTTAGCTTTTGCATAATTATAACCGAATAATTTTAATGTTGCAACGGTTTCTGTGGCATTTTTTGAAATTGTATATTCGATTTCTTCATACGGATTTTCGGATTTCTTTTTTTGAAGTTCTGCCAAAGAAGGAGGCAAAAAATCGGATTCCATCTCATATTCCATTTGATAAAAACGATCAAAATCTTTAAAATTAGGCAACTCTATTTTGTAATTTGAACTATATTCATAGCTGTATTCTTGCCCAAAAATTACACCAAAAAAAAGTGAAAACAAAAGTATAAATATGCTTTTCATGTTTTAATTTTTAAAAAATAATTGCCCATTTGTTGCAGCATAACCCACGAATTTCCCTGCGTTATCTTTGAGTTTAAGTAATGCAATTCGCTTTGCCATAACTTTTTGTTCGGGTAAAATTTGACTACTTTGTTCGGGATAACTTTTTATAACATCTTGAATTTGATAGGGAGAAAAAGCTTCAATAAAAATAATCGAATTGTTGTTTGAAAACAGCAAACCATATTGATTTTCAACTTTGGTTTGAATCATTTTTTCGTAGTTGTATTTGGTGCTGTTTAGTTCTTTTAGTTCATCATATTTAGGCATTACAATGGTTTTTCCATCGGCTTGAATGAAGCCAAATTTGTTATTTATTTTTGTTTGAAAAATAGAAATTTGATTATAACTTGGCAAAACAGTTTGTTTAATTTCGTCGTAAATAACCTTTGAAACAAGATTTCTAACATTAGAATATAATCCGAATTTAAGAATGCCATTTTTGTTTTTATTTCCTACAACAAAAATAATTTCTTTGTTTTTAAACGATGCATCTTGAATTTCTCTAATTATTGGTGTAATCGAATCGAAATAAATTACATTTTGAGCACTTTCAGGAAAAATTATAGCCGATTTATTTTTGTTTTTATAAATCAAATAATTGCTATAATTTATAGTTGTTTCGTCTTCTTTTTTAGAATGATAATATGATTTTAATTGGCTCGTTTTCGGATTAAAATTGGTCTGAATTTCTTCTACAACGGGTTTCTCATTTACATTGTTAATAGTTTTTTGAAGTACAATCTTGTCCTTTTTGATCGTATAATTGTAAGAAATTGTTTTCGCTTTTATTCTTTCAGAATTACTATTATTAGGTTCCGAAATTACAACATCGTCATAACGCCCTTCTCTAATTCCTAATTCTTCAACCACTTCTTCCGAACCCGAAGAATATCCTGTTCCGTATGAATTTCCCGAACCACCACTGTAATTTTCGCTTCTGTTTTTCTTGGCTTTTCTAACAAACTGTTCTACATAATATTTTTCATCATCGACCGAATTATTATACGTAGTTTTCTTAAACGGAAATTTCGAAAAATCCCAAGTTTCAGAAGATAAATCATCGTTTTTAGCTTTTTTCAACATAAAAGTATAGTTTTCTGGATAGGTTTGTCTTCCATTTTTAGAAATACTATAATAATTTTCATACAAGGTTTGAATCATTTTTTTCGATTTATTATCAAAAACAAGTAAACTTTCAGACAAATCGTGATGCATTACATGATACAAATTGTAATTACCTACAATTCTTCCCGAAGAAATAATGTACGCAATTGGTTTTTTAAAAATTGAAACTCCGTCAAATGAAATTACATCATCTGTGTTGCCATTTTCGTTGCTTGATGTGGTAATAAAACCATCTGAAGCATAAACAAAATTATAGTTTGGTGCTAAAATTTCTTTTCCATTTACGAGCAATCCTTTTAAGCCGTTTTTATACGAAATAAGCAAATCGTGCTTATCATAAATACTGCTTCCGTCAAATTCTAATTTATCAAACTTAGGTTCAATAAGTATTTTTCCGGTTTCATTACAAATTCCCCACAAATTTCCATCGCGATATGGAATTGCAATTTCTTGTGCCAAAATTGAAAAAACATTTATACAAAAAACAACCAAAAACAATTTAAATTTGAATATCATACAGCAAAAATTAGGGAGCAAAAATACAGATTATAAATACTAAAGTTAAAACTTTGTTGTTATATTCTATGTAAACAAAATTTCTTTACTATTTTTACGGCTTAAATACATTTTTATGGCATCATCTTTTGAAAATTACAACAAGCGACGTTTAATCTCGTCCTACTTTTCGGTAGTTTTAAGTATCTTTTTAGTATTATTTCTTTTAGGAGCTTTAGGCCTTTTTGTAATTAATTCTAAAAAGATAACGAATGATTTTAAAGAAAACATTCCAATGACCGTTTTCTTCAATAATGATGCTAGTGATTCTGTCATTAGTAATTTTGATACCGAATTAAAAAATGCAAAATATATTAAAGACTACGCTTTTGTTCACAAAGACAGCGCTGCAAAAAATAATGTAGATATTGTAGGGAAAGATTTTATGGAGTTTTTAGGATTTAATCCGTTGCAAAATTCATTTGATATTCACTTAAAAGGGGATTATGTAATTGCAGATAGCATACAAAGAATTGAGCGCAACATTCGTAAAAATGAAATGGTTACCGAAATTATTTATGACAAAGAATTGGTAGACATGGTTAATAATAATGTTTCTAATATAAGTTTTTGGATTTTAATAATTAGTTCTATTCTAACCATTGTTGCAATGCTGCTAATTAATAGTTCATTAAGGCTTTCTGTATATTCTCATCGTTTCACGATTAAAACGATGCAAATGGTAGGAGCTACAAAATCATTTATTAGAAAACCATTCATTTGGAGAAGTATCAAATTAGGATTAATAGGTTCTGGTTTGGCCATCATAGGATTACTATTTTTAGTGGTTTATGTGGATGGATTATTTCCAAGTTTAGGAATAGCAAAAGATTATGTTTCTATAGGAATTGTAATTTTTGGTGTTTTAGTCATTGGAATTATCATCACATCGATTAGTACTTTTTTTGCAACACAACGCTTCTTAAATTTAAAAACAGACGATCTTTATTAGTAATCAGTGTGTAAGTATACAATGATTTAAAAATATATAGTATGGAAAATAACAACAAACCCGAATTTCTTTTTGATAAAGTAAACTACAAAATTCTTTTAGTAGGATTAGCAGTAATTGGAATAGGATTCCTTTTAATGAGCGGTGGAGGAAGTGAAGATCCTAATGTTTTCAATGGCGAAGAATTATTTAGTTTTAGAAGAATCAGATTGGCACCAACGGTAGTATTACTTGGATTTGGCATTGCGATTTATTCAATTTTGAAAAATCCGAAGAAGTAATATTTATGGATGTTTTACAAGCTATTATTCTTGCCATTATTGAAGGAATAACCGAATTTTTACCTGTTTCATCAACAGGTCACATGATTATTGCCTCTTCTTTTTTTGGTATTGCTCAAGACGATTTTACCAAACTTTTCACCATAGTAATTCAATTAGGAACAATACTATCGGTAATTGTCTTGTATTTTAAACGATTTTTTCAATCGCTCGATTTTTATTTTAAATTACTTGTTGCTTTTATTCCAGCCGTAATATTCGGATTATTATTGAGTGATTTTATTGATGGTTTATTAGAAAATCCTATCACAGTAGCAGTTTCGTTAATTATAGGAGGGTTTTTATTATTGAACGTAGACGAATGGTTTGGCAATTCGGAAGGAACTGAAATCTCGTATTTAACTGCTTTTAAAATTGGCTTATTTCAATGTTTAGCAATGATTCCAGGCGTTTCAAGAAGTGGCGCAAGCATTGTAGGCGGAATGACCCAAAAATTATCAAGAACTACAGCTGCCGAATTTTCGTTTTTCTTAGCTATTCCCACTATGTTAGGCGCTACGTTAAAAAAATCTTATGATTATTATAAAGATGGTTTTGTGCTTTCAGACGACCAAATTAATTTATTAATTATTGGTAACGTAGTCGGGTTTATTGTAGCCTTAATCGCTATTAAATCATTCATTGGATTTTTAACCAAACACGGATTTAAAATTTTTGGTTATTACCGAATTATAGCAGGTATTGCCATTTTACTAATTCATTTCTTTGTTCAAAAATTAACTATTATTTAATGACTGCCGAAGAAATTTTAGAAGGAAAAGTACTCTTAATAGACAAACCGTTGAAATGGAGTTCGTTTCAAGCGGTAAACAAATTAAAATACGTTTTAAAAAATCAGTTGAATCTTCCTAAAAAATTCAAAATTGGTCACGCCGGAACTTTAGATCCATTAGCGACCGGTTTATTGATTATTTGCACGGGGAAATTTACCAAAAGAATCACCGAAATACAGGCGCAAGCAAAAGAATATACAGGAACCATCGTTTTAGGCGCTACAACTCCATCGTATGATTTAGAAACCGAAGTAGATGCGACTTTTCCAACTGAACATATTTCAGAAGCCTTGATTTTGGAAACCACCAAACAATTTATTGGTGAAATCGATCAAAAACCACCTGTTTTTTCTGCCATAAAAAAAGATGGTAAACGTTTGTATGAACATGCCCGCGCAGGCGAGGAAGTGGAAATTCAATCTAGAAAAACAACTATTCACGAATTTGAAATCACACGAATTCAATTGCCCGAAGTAGATTTTAGAGTTACTTGTAGCAAAGGAACATACATTCGTTCATTAGCTTTCGATTTTGGATTAGCGTTACAATCGGGTGGACATTTATCGGCGCTTCGTCGTACAAAAATTGGCGATTATTCTGTTGAAAATGGTGTTACACCAGATGATTTTGAAAAATCACTTCTTGATGAAATATAAAATTCTAATTTTTATTTTATTTATTTTCAGCTTGTCCTTTGGACAGGTAGAATATACCCTTGAAAATTCCGATTCTATCCCAACAAAGAATAAAATTACATTTACTCAATTTGAAATTTCTGTTCCGTTACAAGGAAATAAAAATCACGGAGAAATTTATCCCGATGGAAGAACAAATAACAGTTGGTTTGTTCCAGACGGCATCAATGCAAATTTTGGTTATGGTATTCATTTTAATAAATGGCTTGGCTTAACAGCTAATTCAGGAATTGGAATGAAACTTTCTGAAAAATTAGTAGTAGCTCCCTTATTTTCAAACCTAAGAATTATGCCAAAAATTACCGAAGAAACTCGAATTGGAATAGATATTGGGTTAGGGCATACATTTGCGCTTGGAAGAGGTGACTTATCTGGACCTTTTAAAAGAATAAAATTAAACTTAGAAGCCGATGATATGCAACTTTTTATTGAAGTGGTTTCCTATGGATTTGAATTAAACAATAATAGTCAAGGAAGCTTAAGTCTTGGTATAGCTTTAGTATCTTTTTAAAATGAAAAAAATCATCTTTCTTTCACTATTGTTTACTTTTTATGGTTTCTCTCAAAACATAAAACTAAAAACAGGTGATATTTTATTTCAATCGATGAATTGCGGACCACTTTGCGAAGCGATAAACGAAGTAACAGAAGGTTATCAAGGGAAAGATTTTAGCCATTTAGGAATAGTGTATATCAAAAACGATTCTGTATTTGTGATTGAAGCTGCTGGAAAAGCGGTAAAAATTACACCTTACGAAATCTTTAAAACCTACACTACAGAAGAAATGTTTGTAGGAAGATTGAAACGTAAATACCAAAAATATATTCCCGAAGCCATTACGTTTTCATTGCAACAAGTGGGTGTTCCTTATGATGATGCTTATTTGTACAACAATGGAAAATATTATTGTTCGGAACTAATTTACGATGCCTTTTTATTTGCTTACAAAAAACCATTATTTGATTTGTATCCAATGACGTTTAAATCGCCAAAATCTAATGCGTATTTCGATGTTTGGGCTGACTATTATGAAAAACTAAAAATGAAAATCCCAGAAGGTCAACTTGGTTGCAACCCTGGTGGAATTTCCACTTCTGATAAGTTGAGGATTATTGGAACTTTACGCTAAGATATTCACATGCATTTCCACAATTTCATTCTGAATCGAAATTCCTTTATCGTGTAAATACCATTTTTGCAATTCAATTTTAGCAGTTTCATCCACTACTCCATGTGTTGCTTTGTAGTCTAAAATCAATTGTTTCGCGCCTTGAGGTCTTGGTCCCCAATCGGCAACTACTTCCAAAGCTGCTGCATCTAAAATAATTAATTTCGGAATAGCTTTCCCGCCGTTCGTTAAAAAGTGTTGCATTAATGTATCATTATCATCGCGTAAAGCAATTTTTAATTCTACTTTATCCGTCGCTTCAGCCATTTTATGAATTACTGGAACTATTTGAGCCGCATCACCACACCAACCCTCAGCTAAAACTAACCAAATATACTTTTTATCTAAATTTTGTAATTTAGCTTTTACCTCTTCTGAAATTGAAATGGTTTTTTCTAAACGATTCATTCTAGTTTCGTTTAATTCAGAATAATGCAACAAATCGGGTGATTGTGTGTGACCTGTAGATTGACCTTCGGCAATTAAACTTGTAACTTTTTTTCTGTAATTGGCATAAGAAAAACCATTTTCCAATGCTTCATTTATAGCTTTTATCATCTTCTTAACTTTATTTGACAAATTTAAGCCTAATTTTGATAATTATATGTAAGAAATGTTACACATGAATTTAACATCTAAATCTATAGGAATTGTATTGTCTGGTGGAGGTTCTAAAGGAATTGCTCATGCTGGCGCTTTACAATATTTGACAGAACAGGGAATTGAACCAACGTGTATTGCAGGAACAAGTGCAGGTTCCATTGTGGGAGGATTGTTTGCTTTTGGAAAAACGCCTAAAGAAATATTAGAATTCTTCAAATCCATTTACTTTTTTCATTGGAAACATTTTACCTTTAAAAAAGCGGGAATTGTAGATTCGGAATCGTTTAAAAATTATTTCGTTGATGTTTTTGGAGAAACAACGATTGGTGAACTGAAAATTCCAATGTATATAACTGCAACCGATTTAGTGAAAGGAAAACTAACAATTTTTAATTCAGATACTAAAGTAGCTGATGCAATTTTAGCATCATCGTCCTTTCCAGGTGTTATTTCTCCATATGAAATCAATAATTGTTTATTCAGCGATGGTGGTATTTTAAATCATTTCCCAACGGATGTTTTACAAGGAAAATGCGATTTTTTATTAGGCGTTTATGTTAGTCCTATTCAAAATATTGAAAATAAAGATTTAAAATCCATAAAATCAGTTACCAGTAGAGCTTTTGATTTGTTGTCGGCAAATAATAGTTATCAAAAATTTAATCTATGTGATTTAGTAATAGAGCCTAAAGAACTAGCTAATTACAGTACTTTTGAAACCAGTAAAACAAAAATGGATTTGATTTTTAAAATTGGATATCACGAAGCAAAAAAATCATTTGAAAATTTAGCAACATAAATGTTAAAACATTTTTTCTTAAAAAAAGCTATTTAACTATATTTGCACCACAAATAATTCAACACACGATGAAGTACAAAAGAATTCTTCTAAAATTAAGCGGTGAAGCTTTAATGGGTGATAGACAATATGGTATTGACCCACAACGTTTAGCCGAATATGCTGCCGAAATAAAACAAATTCACGATAAAGGTGTAGAAATTGCTATCGTTATTGGGGGTGGAAACATTTTTAGAGGTGTAGCTGGTGCAAGTAACGGAATGGACCGAGTGCAAGGAGATTACATGGGGATGCTAGCAACCGTTATTAATGGAATGGCACTTCAAGGTGCTTTAGAAGAAGCAGGTATGCAAACTCGCTTACAAACTGCCTTAAAAATTGAAGCAATTGCTGAACCTTACATTAAAAGAAGAGCAACACGCCATTTAGAAAAAGGAAGAATTGTAATTTTTGGAGCTGGTACAGGAAACCCATACTTTACAACGGATACTGCTGCGGTTCTTAGAGGAATTGAAGTAGGTGCTGATGTAATTTTAAAAGGAACTCGTGTGGATGGAGTATACACTTCTGACCCAGAAAAAAATGCGGATGCTGTTAAATTCGACTTTATTTCGTTTGAAGATGTATTAGCTAAAGGATTAAATGTAATGGATACAACCGCTTTTACATTGAGTCAAGAAAATAAATTACCAATTATAGTATTTGATATGAATAAAGATGGTAATTTATTAAAAGTATGTGAAGGGCAAACAATTGGAACAACAGTTACCATATAATTTAGAATTCGAAAATTGAATTTGAAGAATTTAAAAAATTAATACAATGACAGAAGAAATTAATTTTATTTTAGACAGTGCAAAAGAAGCTATGATTGGTTCTGTTGCGCATTTAGAAAAAGAACTTTTAAATATTAGAGCGGGTAAAGCATCTCCTCAAATGTTAGGTGGCGTTTTTGTTGACTATTACGGCTCTCAAACACCATTATCTCAAGTTGCAAATATTAATGCTGCTGATGCAAGAACTTTAACTGTTACACCTTGGGAAAAAAACATGTTGCATCCTATTGAAAAAGCAATTATGATTGCTAATTTAGGGTTAAACCCAATGAATAACGGCGATAACATTATCATTAATATTCCTGCCTTAACGGAAGAAAGAAGACGTGATTTAGTTAAACAAGCTAAACACGAAGCGGAAGAAGCAAAAATTGGGATTAGAAATCACAGAAAAGATGCTAATACTGACATCAAGAAAGAAGAAAAAAACGGAACTGCTGAAGATATTTGTAAGAAAGCAGAAGAAGATGTTCAAAAATTAACAGATTCTTTTATCAAGAAAATCGAAGAAGTTTTGGCAGTAAAAGAAGCCGAAATCATGAAAGTATAATTTTAACTCCCGATTAACACTCGGGAGTTTTTATTTTAATTACTTTAGTAAGATAAATTCATACTTTATGAGAAGCTCTCTATTATTCTTAATTGCAATTTTACTTTTTAGCTGTCAGCAATCTGAAAGCTTAAAAGGTGATTTATATTTTAAACTCATCGATTTGACATCTCCTATTGGTCTTACTGATGAACAAGCTTTGAATGTTGAGAAATGGATTGATTCCATGGATTTAGATTATGTGAAATTATCTGAAGGAAACAAAAAACTTGTAGATTATTATAAAAATGTAATCAAACATAATTTATTAAAAAATCCATATTTACAACTTGAAACAGAAGATGGAATCAAAAAAGTTTATCTCAATTCTAAAGAATATGAAAAAATTAAGCATTTAAAACTTTCAGATTTACAAGAAAAATCAAAAAAAGTCACAATTGAATTAAATGCAAAGGAACTAGAAAAAGATTTATTTTATTCCGAAGATATTATTTCAATTCAAGAAGTAGACGGAAAAACTCCTTGGCAAAAGTAATGTTCGTAAATTTAAATCCCGATTAACACTCGGGATTTTTTATTTTGAATATATTTGTATAAAATCCATCGCTTCATGAAATATTTTTGGCTTTTGTTGTGCTTATTCATTACCAACATTTTTGTGGCACAAACCAAAATTAAAGGACAAATTATCGACTTTGACACAAAAGTACCTATTGCTTTTGCGGCAATTACCTACAACAATACTAAATTCAATGCCGACTGGGAAGGAAAATTTTCAGTTGAAATTAAAGACTATAAACTTCCCATAAAAGTCAATTTTAAAGGCTACTATGAAAAAATAATTTATCCAGAACCTAAAGTTTTAAGCATTACAATCAAGCTTGTAAATGACTTAAACGAAAAAAAAGCAGAAATTTATACTGAAAACAGTGTCAATCAAATAATAAAAAAAGTAATTGAAAACAGAAAATTAAACGATCCTGAAAAAGGACTTTCAAGTTTTCAATACAAAAACTATGAATACCTCCAAGTAACGGCAAATCCTGATAGCATTTCTTCAAAAATCGACACTACTTACAAAAAACGTTTTTTAAGAAAGCCTTTAATGAAATTAGATTCCACGAATTATAAGTTCAAAAAGTTTTCTGAAAAACAACATTTGTATCAAACAGAAAAAGTCAATTTAATTCAGCACAATCAATTTCAAAATAAAGAAACCATTTTAGCCACAAGAATGGCTGGTTTTGAGCAACCTGTATACGAATATCTGGGGCTTAAGTTAATTTCTTATTCGGTTTATGAAAACCCATTTGAAATTTTAGAAATTCCTGTTCAAAATCCAATATCAAACTTTGGTCGTAAATTGTACAATTATAAATTAATTGACACCGTTAAGATTGATGGTAGAAGTGCTTATAGAATTTATTTTGAACCCAAAAAGCTAAATACAAATCGTTTAAGAGGATTATTATATATAGATGCGGTTAATTTCGCGATTTGTAAAGCTTATTTTAGAATATATGGCGTTGTAAATATCAATGCAACATATACTTTTGACTATAGAAAAGAGTTTGATATTTGGTTTCCAAAAAACAGAAAATTCAAAGTTTCTAAAGGAAACAATCAAGAAGACATTAAAATTTTAGGTGGAACTATAAAATTTAGTTCGGATTTAGATTTAACCGAAAGTAAAAATGCTACCGACCAAGCCTATATTTCAATAGAATCTACTCCATTTGAAATTGAAATCAATAAACCTATTACCATTTCTAGACCTAGAGTAAAAATTGATGTTCCTCAATCCAGTTTAAAACAAGAAAACGATTATTGGAACGCCTTCAAAAAAGACACACTCGACAGTAGAAAACTTAGAACTTATACTTCAATCGACAGCTTATCGCTTTCCGAGAGAATTGAGCACAAAGTACTTTTAGGAAGAAAAATAATCAACGGCTATTTTCCAGTTTCAATTTTTGATTTAGATCTGCGAAGTATTGTAAAATATAACAATTTTGAAGGATTTAGACTAGGAATAGGAGCGGTAACAAATACAAAATTATCAGAAAACTATAAAATAGCTTTTTATGGTGCTTATGGCTTTAAAGATGATGAAATAAAGTACGGAATTACTCCTTCCTATTTAGCCCATAAAAAGACAGAAACATGGGTAAGTGCATCTTATATTGATGACATCAGTGAGATTGCGCAAACCAATTTTGTGACAGACTCCAGAAGATTTAAAATTTACGATCCTAGGCCTATTAATATTTCTACATTTTACAACAATAAAATGAGTTCGGTATTTCTAGAAAGTAAATTAATACCTAAAACTTCAAGTTATTTAGGACTTTCTCACAATCAAATTCAACCGCTGTTTGATTACACTTTTATTAATGATGGGAAATCATACACAAATTACAATATTACTGCAGTACAGTTAGCCTTTCAGTGGAATCCATTTAGCAACTATATGCAAACACCAATGGGAAAAATCGAATACGAAAAAAGGCATCCAAAATTCTCACTTCAATACACACAAACTATTCCTGGTGTTTTAGAAAATGATTTTACTTATTCTAAAATTGATTTTAAAACGTATTATGAATTGCCTTATTTATCAGGTCAAAAAAGTTCGGTTTTACTACAAACGGGAATTGCATTTGGCGATGTTCCAATAACCCATTTATACAGCATTGTTCCTAATAATTTGAACAGAGACGCCATTTTACAACGTATTACTTTTGCAGGTAAAAATAGTTTTGAAACCATGTATTTCAATGAATTTTTCTCAAACAAATATGCATCATTACAATTAAAACATACGTTTAACAAAATCCGTTTAGGCTATAAAATAAACCCAGAATTTACTGTCGTTACTCGAATGGCTATTGGTTCTAACAATCAAAACAATCAACACATAGGTATCAGTTACAAAACTATGGAACAAGGCTTTTTTGAAAGTGGTGTAGAGTGTAATAAAATTTTCAAAGGTTTTGGTTTAGTAGCATTTTACAGATATGGACCAAATCAATTACCTAACTTTGATGACAATATTGCTATTAAAGTTTCTTATTATTTGGATTTAGGCTTTTAAAATTAACTTAAATCTTACACTCTAAACCAATAAATTAAGCAAAAATACATACCTTTGCAGCCTAATTTTTGAGAGATGTTAAAGTGGTTAAGCACCAGTTTTTGGGATTATATTGCCAGTAGAATTTTAAGAAACCGCGTTTTTCTTTTAATACTTATTTTACTATTCACCATTTTCATGGCTTTTCAATGGAAAAACATGCGTTTTACCTTTACAGAAGCTAACTTGTTACCCGATGATCATGAGGTAAATATTCAGTATAATTTGTTTTTAGAAAAATTTGGTGAAGAAGGAAATTTAGTAGTTCTTGGATTTAAGGACGAAAAATTCTTTTCAGAAAAAAATTACAAAGCTTGGGAACAATTTGTAGCTGAAATAAAAAAAGACAAAGCGACTGAACTTACACTTTCTATTGAAGATTTACGTGTACTAGAAAAGGATACGATTGCTCAAAAATTTAAATTAATTCCTTTTATTAACAACGATAGTGTTTCTGACACTTACTTAAAAGCTAAAGAAAAAGAATTCTATAACAATTTACCCTTCTATGAAGGGATGCTTTTTAATAAAGAAAGTGGCGCTGTTCGTTTTGC
This sequence comes from Flavobacteriia bacterium, assembly GCA_004293165.1. Lineage (GTDB taxonomy): Bacteria > Bacteroidota > Bacteroidia > Flavobacteriales > Flavobacteriaceae > Flavobacterium. Next base: position 660,577 of record RDYL01000002.1, read on the forward strand.
CATCTATCTTGATAAAAAAATTGTAAACACAAAAGCCAGAAAAGCTTTTATTGAAAAACATCTTAGTAAAGAAAAAATCAGTGCCTTTGAAAAAGAAACTGGATTAGATATACGTGTTTCTGGAATGCCCTACATTAGAACGCTAAATGCTAATAGTATTATTAGTGAAATAGGATTGTTTGTTGGTGCCGCACTTGGAATTACTTCTTTGTTGTTTTTTTTCTTTTTTAGAAGTTTTAGAGCTACACTGATTTCAATGTTAGTTGTTATCATTGGTGTGATGTGGTCGTTTGGAACACTAGGCCTTTTAAACTATGAAATCACGGTTTTAACAGCAATTATTCCACCCCTAATTATTGTAATTGGTATTCCCAACTGTATTTTTCTAATCAATAAATACCAACAAGAGATTAAGAATCATGGCAATAAAGCAAAGTCATTACAACGAGTAATTTCGAAAGTTGGAAATGCTACTTTAATGACAAATTTAACAACTGCTGCAGGATTTGGTACTTTTATTTTTACAGATAGTACTTTACTAAAAGAATTTGGAATTGTAGCTTCCTTAAATATTGTCTTTTTATTTTTCTTATGCTTAATAATTATTCCAATTATATATAGTTACATGCCAATGCCTAAAGAAAAACACTTGGCGCATTTGGGTAAAAACTATATGGCAGCCTTCATAAATTGGATAGAAAACACTATAAGACATCATCGCATAGCTGTATTTTCAAGTGCAATTGGGTTATTGGTTTTAGGAATTATTGGCATTTATCAAATTAAAGTTTCAGGAAGTATTATTGAAGATATGCCTAAAAAAGCACCCTTCTTTAAAGATATTTTGTTCTATGAAAAAGAATTTGATGGAGTAATGCCTTTAGAAATTGTAATTGACACAAAAAGACCAAAAGGCGCTTTAAAATCGGTTACGTTAAAACGTATTGAAGAGCTTCAAGAAACAATAGAAGAAATTCCAGAATTATCAAAACCTGTTTCGATAGTCAATTTGGTAAAATATTCTAAACAAGCTTATTATAACGGTAATCCCGAATTTTATGAATTACCCACTAAACAAGAAGAAGCCTTTATTTTATCTTATATAAAAAAATCGAATCAAAAAGGAAACGAAAACATGCTGAAAAGTTATGTAGATAGCACGGGACAATATGCTCGTATTACTACCTTTATGAGGGACATTGGTACTGATAAAATGCAAAAAATAGAAGAACGTTTACAAGATAAAATAACTCATATTTTTCCAAAAGAGCGCTACACCGTTTCTTTGACAGGAAAAGCATACGTTTTTGAAAAAGGAACGCATTACTTAATTGATAACTTAGTAGAATCGTTACTTTTTGCCATTATTCTAATTTCGCTTTTAATGGCTTATATGTTTCGTTCGTTCAAAATGATAATTGTATCATTATTGCCTAACATTTTACCATTGGTAATTACGGCCGGATTAATGGGTTATTTAGGAATTCCTATTAAACCATCAACCATATTAGTATTTAGCATTGCGTTCGGAATTTCAGTAGATGATACCATTCACTTTTTAGCAAAATATCGTCAGGAATTAAAAGCGAACGATTGGAAAATAAAACGATCTGTTTATGCTACTTTAAAAGAAGCTGGAATAAGTATGTTTTACACTTCTGTTGTTTTATTCTTTGGATTCTCAGTATTCACTCTTTCAGATTTTGGAGGAACCGTAGCTTTAGGTGGATTAGTTGCTGCCACATTACTTTTTGCAATGATTTCTAATTTAATTCTACTCCCTGCATTATTACTTTCGTTAGATAAAACCATTGCTAACCAACAAGAATTCTTAGAACCAACACTAGATATTTTAGCAGAAGATATTGAAGAAGAAAATTCAAACGAGAAATAGTATATTTGTATTTTAAAATAATAAATCGAAATGAAACACTCCAAAGTTATAGACCTTTTAAACAGCACGAAAATAGTACACGAAGTAACAGCAAAAGGTTGGGTTAGAACATTTAGAAATAATCAATTTATTGCGTTGAACGATGGTTCAACCATTCACAATATTCAGTGTGTTGTTGATTTTGAAAACACACCTGATGAAACTTTAAAAAGAATTACTACTGGAGCAGCAATTTCTGTAACCGGAGAATTGGTTGAAAGCAAAGGTGCGGGACAAAAATTTGAAATTCAGGTTTCTAAATTAGAAATTCTTGGTGATTCAGATGCAGAGAAATTCCCAATGCAACCTAAAAAACACTCGTTAGAATTCTTACGTGAAAATGCGCATTTACGTGTAAGAACGAATGCTTTTGGCGCTATCATGCGTGTGCGTTCAACGCTAGCTTTTGCAGTACATCAATATTTTCAAGAAAAAGGATTTTTCTATGTAAACACGCCTATTATTACTGGTTCGGATGCAGAAGGTGCTGGGGAAATGTTCCAAGTAACAGCTTTACCAATTGATGGTTCTGCTCCAAGAAATGAAGACGGAAGCATTAACTATAAAGAAGATTTCTTCGGAAAACAAACAAATTTAACCGTTTCTGGACAGTTAGAAGGAGAAACTTTTGCTATGGCATTAGGGCAAATTTATACATTTGGACCAACATTCCGCGCAGAGAATTCAAACACTTCTCGCCACTTAGCAGAGTTTTGGATGATTGAACCAGAAGTAGCATTCAATGATTTAGCAGACAACATGGATTTGGCAGAAGATTTCATCAAATACGTTATCAAATATACCGTTGATAAGTGTGGAGATGATTTAAAATTCTTAGAAAGCAGATTATTAGAAGAAGAAAAGTCAAAACCACAAGCGGATAGAAGCGAAATGTCTCTTTTAGAAAAATTAAACTTCGTATTAGATAACAATTTCAAACGTGTTTCGTATACAGAAGCTATTGATATTTTAAAAGATTCAACACCAAATAAAAAGAAAAAATTCCAATACATCATTAACGAATGGGGTGCTGATTTACAAAGTGAGCACGAACGTTTCTTAGTAGAAAAACACTTTAAATGTCCAGTAATCTTATTTGATTATCCAGCAAAAATCAAAGCGTTTTACATGAGATTAAATGACAATACTGAACCTGGAAAAGAAACGGTTAGAGCAATGGATATTTTATTCCCAGGAATTGGAGAAATTGTTGGAGGTTCACAACGTGAAGAACGTTACGATGTATTAGTAGAAAAAATGAAAGTCTTAGGTATTGAAGAAGAAGAACTTTGGTGGTATTTAGACACTAGAAGATTCGGTTCGGCTGTACACTCAGGATTTGGATTAGGATTTGAACGATTAGTACTTTTTGTTACTGGAATGAGTAATATTAGAGATGTAATTCCTTTCCCAAGAACACCACAAAACGCAGAATTCTAAAAATATTTGTTTCAAGTTTCAAGTTTCAGGTTGTCTTTGTTAAGAAAATTGAAACTTGAAACCTGAAACTTTTAAACAAAAAAAATGCTTAAACATAGTTTACAATTCAAATTATCTCAAAAATTATCGCCTCAACAAATTCAGTTGATGAAGTTAATTCAATTGCCTACGCAAGCTTTTGAGCAACGTCTTCAAGAAGAATTGGTTGAGAATCCTGCTTTGGAAGAAAGCAGTAAAGAGGATAATTACGAAGCAGATGATTACGAAGTAAACACAAACGATGATGATTACGACGATTATGACAACGAGCATATCGACGCACAAGACATCAACATTGATGAATATTTAAGCAACGACGAAACACCAGATTACAAATATCAAACAAATAATTACAGCGATGACGATGATGACAAATCGCTTCCATTTGCTGCACCTGTTAGTTTTCATCAAGATTTAATTAATCAGCTAAACACTTTTATTTTAAACGATGATGAACGCGATATTGCCGAATTTTTAGTTGGTAGTATTGACGATATGGGCTACATAAGACGCACTATTCAGGATATTGTAGACGATATGGCATTTACACAAGGTATTTATACCGATGAAGCTACAGTAGAACGAATTTTACATTTGGTTCAAGATTTAGAGCCTGCGGGTGTGGGAGCACGCGATTTACAAGAATGTTTGTTGTTGCAATTAAAACATAAAACACCTTCAGACTCGATTGCTTTAGCAATTCAAGTAATTGAACAACAATTTGAAGCATTTAGCAAAAAACATTACGACAAATTGTTGCAAAAATTTGATGTTAACCAGCAACAATTAAGAAAAGCAATTGATGAAATTGAAAAACTAAATCCAAAACCAGGAGGTAGTTTTGATGGCAATCAGAAAATGGTAGAACACGTTGTTCCTGATTTCACAATACGAATAATGGATGGCGAGCTAGAGCTTTTGTTAAATGGAAGAAATGCTCCAGAACTGCACGTTTCTAAAGATTATCAAGAAATGTTGCAAAGTTACAAAGACACTTCTGAAAAGTCGAATGCACAAAAAGATGCTGTTCAGTTTATCAAACAAAAATTAGATTCTGCAAAATGGTTTATTGATGCTATTAAACAGCGTCAGGAAACATTATATGTAACCATGAATGCCATTATGTATTACCAACAAGAATATTTTTTAGAGGGAGAAGAATCAAAACTTCGTCCGATGATTCTAAAAGATATTGCTGATATGGTTGGGTTGGATATTTCAACAGTTTCCCGAGTAGCAAATAGTAAATATGTAGATACACCATACGGTACAAAATTGATCAAAGAATTTTTTAGCGAATCAATGACAAATGACCAAGGTGAAGAAGTTTCAACAATTGAAATAAAAAACATTTTACAACAAGTTATTTCTGAAGAAGACAAAAAGAAACCATTACCAGATGATCAATTAGCCGAAATATTAAAAGAAAAAGGTTATCCAATTGCTAGAAGAACCATTGCAAAATATCGTGAACAATTAGATATACCTGTAGCGCGATTGAGAAAAAAAATCTAAAATAGAATTATGGATTTAAAGAAAATACTACCTGTTTTTTCGTATATTTTTCATCCCATATTTGTATCAATTTATGGAGCTTTATTTTATTTTTTAATTGCTCAATCTTTTTTTTATACCTCTCAAATAATAGTCACCTTAGTACAAGTAATAATATTGACCTTGTTATTACCCTTATCTATGTATTTTTTATTTAGATCGTTAGGTGTTGTAAGTTCATTTACCGAAGCAAGTATAAGTGAAAGAAAAATGCCTATTGCAGTTCAAGCGATTTTATTATTTGTATTGATAAAATTTAGTGTTTCTAGAGATTCTGTTGCCGAATTATATTTCTTTTTTCTTGGCGGATTTTTTAGCAGTGTAATCGTTTTAGCGAGTGTAATTCTAAAATTCAAGGCAAGTTTACACATGATTGGAATTAGCGCTTTAACATGCTTTATTTTTGGCTTATGCATGTATTACCAATTGCTTTTTGTAAACCTAATTGCTTTTTGTATTGTTTGTATGGGTTTGGTAGCTTCCTCGCGTTTGTACATGAAAGCACACACCTACACAGAACTTATTGCAGGAATTATTATTGGAGCTGGACCACAAGTGTTTTTATATCAATTTTGGTTATAAAATATAAAACATCAAACCAATTTTTAAAGCGGTAACATTGTTCTCTGTGGCTGTTTTATTTTTATCGAAAAAAGGATTTAAACCATAATGAATGTAAGCATTCCATGTATTGAATCCAAAAGTTACATAAGTAGCATATTGAAATTTATTTAAAATATCGTTTATACTTTCGCTCCCCGATTCTAAACCACCTTCATAAGTAAATTTACCACTTATTAAATAACTAGCCATAAATCCCCCATGAATTCTCCAAAATTTATGACTTTCGGGAGTAGCATTACGCCAACGAATTTCTAATGGCATGTCAATATAATGTAATAGGATTTGACTTTTTACTAACTCGAAATCGGGATCATTTGTAACTGCTGATAAATCAATTGTTTGTTTTAAATCGTTAAAAGAATAACCGATTCCTGTAGCTATAGCCCATTGTCTGTTTTTGGAAATGGGAAAATCACGCAAAAAACCAGCAGAAAAGCCAGTAGAAAATGAATATTGATTAAAATAATCTGGTTTCTTTTGAAGAAAATTATACGCAATAGAAACATAAAATTGATCTTCTCTAAAAAGGGAATCCACAACTGTTTCAGTTTTAGGCTGAGCAAAACTAATTGTTATGGAAAATAAAAAAAAAAGGGATAGAAATAAACGCATTATAATTTTTTTATAAAAATAATAAAAAAAGGCACGTAAAAAACGTGCCTTTTAATTTATTACTATAAAATACTATTCAACAGGATTTCCTTTTGCTGTTGTATAATTTACTTTTAATTGTTCTATTTTACGTAATTCTAATTTAATATCACTTACTAATCCCATTTTAACTTGTCTGTCAATTTTTAAGGATGCTGTAAGGTATTTTTCATCATCAGAGTTACGTTGTGCTCTTTCCGTAATAATGAAATTTTTGATTTCTGAAGGCGAAGCCATTTTATCAGCTAATTGAATACGATCAGTTCCTCCAAGAGTAGCACGATATCTTTCACTTGGTTTTCCTGCATATATATACATTACATACTCTTTCTTGTGCAATTTTGCAGTTTGATTAGCTTTTGGTAATGTATTTTCAATTTTTAAATCAGTATCTTTCATGGTAGTAGCGGTCATGAAGAAGAACAAAAGCATAAATACAATATCTGGTAAAGATGCTGTTGAAATTGCAGGAGTCCCCTCCGTATTTTTCTTTTTAAATTTAGACATACTTTCTTAATATTATATAATTATTTTTTTGGTTCTGCTTCTGAAAGTCTCATTGGAAACAATTCTTGAATTTTTTCCACTTTCGGTTTCAAATCCTCTACTAAACCTTCGGTAGCTTTAGAAGCTGGATCATTATAAATGTATTCCATTTCTGTAAAAGTCATACCGTAACGCTTCTTACATTCTCTATCTCTTAAAAAATTATAAGCAGCTACTAATTCATTTTGTACTGCTATATACGTTTCATAAGTAGTTTGCCCATCATTATTTAATGAAATTACCGCATCATCAGGACTATCTGATGAAAGAGCGTCTTTCTTTCCATTACAATAAGCACAAGTTCCTTTACCATTATTTTCAAGAAAATCAATAGCAGTTTGTCTTAAGTCTTTAATATCAATTAGTTTCTCTTCAACAAGTAACTGATTGTCTTTATTAACTAAAACTGTTAAAATATTTCTTTCATTAATAGGCGGAACAGGTGGGTTCTCTTCATAACGAGGTAAGAGTCTATTAATTCCTTGATCTACTCCAATAGTGGTAGTAACTAAAAAGAAAATTAAAAGTAAGAATGCAATATCTGCCATAGAACCAGCATTCACTTCTGGCGGTGCACCTCTTTTTTTACCCATGATCTATTATCTTTTAAATTTTGAAAAACCAGTCCAACCTAATACTGCAACTGAAATAAAAGCAAGAATATAAAATGTATTCAAACTTGTACTAATTAATTTTGAAGAGAATGAAGAAATAACTCCACCGTCTTTTAATTTAACTTCAGTGCTATCAGCTAGAATAAATGCTATAACAATAATAGCCGCGAACAATCCTAAAGAAATTAGCGCTCTTTTTAGCTGCTCTTTATGTGTAATTAAATTTTTAAATACAAAGTAAATAACAGAAAAGAAAGCAATTGCCATTGCTAAATAGGATACATATATAAAGTAATCTACAATATAAGAATTATTGTCCATCGAAACTTCCATACCTAATGCAGATACGAATAAAAGTGAGGCAATAATACCAATTATAATTACTACAATTTTTGAAATTTTGTATACGTTCATAACAACAATTTGTTAATGTATTATTTGTTTAATTTCTCTTTGAAGTAATCTGACAACATATCAACTAAGCTGATAGATGCATCTTCCATATCATTAACGATAGAGTCAATTTTAGCTGTAATGTAGTTGTAGAAAACTTGAAGAATCATCGCAACGATTAATCCAAATACAGTTGTTAATAACGCTACTTTAATACCACCAGCTACTAATGATGGCTCCATAGATCCTGCAGACTCAATTTGGTCAAATGCAACAATCATACCAATTACTGTTCCTAAGAATCCTAACATCGGTGCAAGAGCGATAAATAAAGATACCCAAGAAACGTTTTTCTCTAATTGCCCCATTTGAACACCACCGTAAGCAACGATAGATTTTTCAGCTGATTCTAAACCATGAGAAGAACGCTCTAAACCTTGATAAAAAATAGATGCAACTGGTCCTGCAGTGTTTTTAGCTACTTCTTTAGCCGCTTCAATACCACCTGAATTTAATGCAGATTCTACCTCAGCAACGAATTTTTTAGTATTGATAGTAGAAAGATTTAAGTAAATAATTCTTTCAATAGCAATAGCCAAACCAAGAATTAAACACAATAATACTGGAGACATCCAAATTGGATCTCCTTCAATGAAACGTTTTTTCATTGATTGAGTAAATGTAGCTTCTTCAGCTACAGCTTCTTCCGTTGTTGCTGTTGCCTCATCAGTTGTAGCAGTTGCAGTTGTATCAGCTACTTGTTCTGTAGCAGGAGCTGCTGCTTGAGTTGAATCTTGAGCTTGAACATTTCCAAAAGTCATAAGCCCCGTGATTGCTAAAATAGAAAATAATCTTTTCATCGCTTTTGTTCTTAAATTTAATTAGTTAATTGGGTTTAAAGATATAAAAATATTTATAAAATTTTAAAATTAATATCATTCTGCAGAGAGGAAGGGATTCGAACCCTCGATACCCTTGTGGAGTATACACACTTTCCAGGCGTGCGCCTTCGACCACTCGGCCACCTCTCTATTGAAACAATACTCGATTTTAAGGGTGCTAAATAACGTAAAAAATCCCATGTATAAAAATTTTAAATGTTATTTTTATAACATTTCTCCACGTATAGCTGTTTCAAATAATGTCTTAAAGCCATCCTTTGATTTTTTTTGCCCTAAAAGATACATTAATTTAGTGATAGCAGCTTCGGTTGTAATGTCTTTTCCAGAGATTACACCAATACTTTTTAATTGTGTACTAGTCTCATAATTACCCATTGAAACACTTCCTCCACTACATTGAGTAACATTAATTACATGTATATTATTACGAATAGCATCTTCCAATGCTTGAACAAACCATTTTTCGGTAGGTGCATTTCCAGAGCCATAGGTCTCTAAAACTATTCCTTTTAAATTTGGTATAGCAAAAAATGCAGTTAATACATTTTGATTAATCCCAGGAAAAATTTTTAAAATTGCCACATTATCATCAAAATTGGTATGAACTTTTAACTTTTCACTTCTTTTTTGCTTTAAGCCAATTTCATTATTTACTTTTAAATGTACCCCAGATTCTGCTAATTCTGGAAAATTTGGAGAGGTAAAAGCATTAAAATGTTCGGCACTTATTTTTGTAGTTCTATTACCTCGGTATAATTTATATTCAAAATACAAACATACTTCTTGAATAACTGGTTTGTTTTTTTCTTGAAGCGAGGCTACCTGAATTGCCGTAATTAAGTTTTCTTTGGCATCGGTTCTTAAATCGCCAATTGGCAATTGCGAACCTGTAAAAATTACTGGCTTTGATAAATTTTCCAACATAAAACTCAATGCAGATGCGCTGTAAGACATTGTATCTGAACCGTGCAAAACCACAAAACCATCAAATTGAGAATAATTTTCCTCAATAATTTTAGCCATTTTTTGCCAACTGGAAATATTCATGTTCGATGAATCAATAGGCACTTCAAAAGAATAAGTTTCAATTTGACAATCTAACAAGTGAAGTTCTGGAATTCTACTTAACAACTCATTAAAATCAAAAGCTATTAAGGCTCCCGTTTCAAAATCTTTTACCATTCCAATGGTACCGCCAGTATAAATTAAGAGTATGTTTGGCTTATGCGATTTCATTAGTGTAATTCAATTTATTCACAACCGGATTTGCATACATTGCCAAGAAACCTTCTCTCATCGTTTCATTGTCAGCATCAATTCGCATTTCTAATCTTCTTTCAAATAATTGACGTTCTTTTTCGTCGTACAAATTAGAAAATCGGGTTGTTTTATATAAAATATCGTAAGCGATGAAATTCGTTGGCCACAATTTATAACTCTGAAGTATAGAATCATCAATTACTTGAGCCAAGGCTTGAATTTGCTTGTTATTGTTATCGTTTTCAGCAATAATTTTTTCGTATTCGTTTTCTAAAACATCTCCAACGTGAATATGAATACGTTTTTTTTGCCCAATAATCCCACTTAATAAAGTTATAAAATCTTCATTTTTTTCTTTTATATACACTTCGTCTTTAGAAAGCGCTAATAAATGTGGCATTTTTAATGCATCAGTAGGATCATATTCATATGAAATTGAAACAGGAACAATTTTAAGTTTTTTGAAAAAATTCATAGATTTCGCTTCATCTGATGCCATGGCAATCATTTTTAGCACCCCTTGGTGTGTGGCATCATTTCCGTCTTTTGTTCTTCCTTCGCGTTGGGCAATCCAAACCGAACGGTTTTCTTTAGACAATAAATGATACATGTATTCAGACATTAACTTAGAACTTTGTAATAATTCTCTTGGCGATAATCCTCTTTGAACTAAAAAGTTTCGGTTTAATTTCGAAAGTTTTAAAAGAAAGTCTTTTTGAACCAAATTATCTCCAATAGCTGAAGCCGTCATTACCAATCCATGATCTATTAATGAAACATTTAATAACGACGTATCTAAAATGATATCACGGTGGTTAGAAATAAATAAATAGGAAGTATTAGGTTCTAATTTTTCAAAACCAGAAGTGGTCAAGCCTTCCGAACTTCTTTCTAAAACTCTTTGAATGGATTGATAAACAAAATTAACTTGAAAATCCCTAATGGAATGGGTTCTGATCAATTGCTCTTTCCAAACTTCATCTTCCATTTCAGGAAAAGTAAAATCCATCATAGCCTTCATCATAGGATGATGCAACAAAGACTTTATAGCTTTGTTTACTTCAGAATCATAAAAAGGGCGAATAGCATCGAACTTTGTCATAGTTAATTTAAAACAATTCACAAAAGAACAAAAATTTTATGAATTGAAGCTTTATTTTAGATTAAATTCCAAAAATTTGTTTTGAATTTTGCGTAGTGATTTCTCCTATTTCTTCTATTGGTAATTGATAAATTTCTGACAACTTTTGCGCCACTAAAACGGTATAACTACTTTCATTTCGTTTTCCTCTATACGGAACGGGAGCCAAATAAGGTGAGTCTGTTTCTAAAACAATGTGTTTTAACTCAATTTCATTTAAAAATTGGTCTATTTTTCCGTTTTTGAACGTGGCTACTCCTCCAATTCCTAATTTCATTCCTAACGAAATCGCTCTTTGGGCTTGACCCAAATCACCCGTAAAACAATGAAAAATTCCAAATAAATCTGATGCTTTTTCACTTACTAAAACTTCAAAAACTTCGTCAAAAGCATCGCGGCAATGAATGTTGATTCCTAATTTGTACTTTTTTGCTAATTGAATTTGATATTGAAAAGCATGTTGTTGTTGTTTTAAGAAAGTTTTGTCCCAAAATAAGTCAATTCCGATTTCGCCCACAGCATAAAATTTTCTAGAAGACAGTTCTTTTTCAACATGAGCCAATTCTTCCAAATAATCCTCCTTTACATACGTTGGATGTAATCCCATCATTAGAAATACATTTTCAGGATATTGCTCTTCTAATTCATACATTTTTTGAGTATAATTAGAATCTATTGAGGGTACAAATATTCTTGAAACTCCTGCATTGATAGCTCTTTGCATCATTTCATTTCTATCTTCATCAAATTCTTCTGAATATAAGTGGGTGTGTGTATCGGTTAAAATTAGTTTCGGGTTCAAGGTTACGAGTTTTAAATTATTGAATTGTCGTGCAAAGTTATAAAAGTATTAAGATAGATGTATTAAGTATTAAAACTAAAATTTTTACATTTGAATTATGGAAGATTTACAAGATTTTTTAAAAGGAAAAAAATATAAAAAGATAAAGTTTAAGGTGCTAAAAACCCAACATTTATTAATCAAAGGAAAGATAAATGGCGTTAAAGGGAACTTCATTTTAGATACGGGTGCAAGCAATAGTTGTGTAGGATTTGAAAGTATTGTACAGTTCAAATTAGATGCGGAATTTTCAGAAACCAAAGCCGCTGGTGCTGGTGCTACTGGAATTGAAACACAATTAGCAAAAAACAACGAAATTCAATTGGGAAGATGGAAAAATAAAAAATTCCACCTAATTATTTTTGACATGAGTCATGTGAATGATGCACTTCTTCATTATAATACTAATCCCGTTGATGGTATTATTGGTGCCGATATTTTACTAAAAACTAAAGCAATTATTGATTATAGTAATCATTATTTGTATTTGAAGTAAAAATAAAAATCCCTCACTAGGAGGGATTTAGATATTATTTTTGAAATATTACAAACCAGTTGTCCAGCCAGTTGTCCATGTTGGAGTTGATCCGCTATTACCTGCACCTGTGTTTGAACCTACTGTTAAATAAGTTGTATTTGTTCCAGCGTATTCAGAATTTGTAGTAATTGAAGCGCCAAAATAAATAGGGTTAAAAGTAATAAATCCACTATCTACATTTAAATTAGAATTTGGGTCAACACCTACTGCATTGATTTTTAAACCTTTTGTAAAACCATCAATATAAATATTTTGGCAATTCCATTTTCCAGCACCTTCTTTCAAGAACATTCCGTGTTCTGTACCTGCTAAAGCACCTTTAAGAATTGTAAAGTTTTTTAATGTAGTATTAGTAGTTGGTGTTGCAGCACCATTGTCACCATTGTTAGACCCTTCAACACCAGCCTTTGCAACATCTTTAATAAATACATTTTCTAAAGTTCCTGAATATCCATCAGCAAAGTCAACGGCATCATCTTCACTGTGTAAAGCGATTAGGTATTTACCATTTACTGATCCACCAAAAAATTCAATTCCGTCATCACCACTTTTAAAAGCTTGGATATATTCGAATACAGTTCCACTACCTACACCAAATAATGATACACCATTAAATTCTTTTGTTGCATTAAATGCAGCTCCTGTGTATTCTACTCTTAAATAACGTATAACTCCTGAGCTATCTGTATTTTCAGTTCCACCATAAGTTAAATCACCCACTTCAGAAGTTGCAGTTTGTCCAGTTGAACCACCTTTATTTGTATTTGCTCTACCACAAATTACTAATCCTCCCCAGTCACCAGTTGCTTTTACAGGTTTTCCACTTGTCATTATTACAGGATTTGTAGAAGTTCCGTTTACATATAATAAACCATCTTGTGCAATTGCAATATAACAAGCCGTTCCACCACTTGCCTCAATTCTTGTTCCTGCAGGAATAGTTAAAGTACCACCACCTCTTACAATAAAAGAACCAGTTAAATTATAAACTTGTGTTGGGTCTAAAGTTGCAGATTGACCTGATAATAATTCACCTTTAAAATCTGCTGGATTGATAGTAATAGAGTTGTTGTTGTCATTTGAATCTTCGTCTCTTGAACAAGAGGTGAAAGTTAAAACAGCTATTGATAAAGCTGATAATAATAAATTTTTCATTTTGTGTGTTATTTAATTTGTTTTTACAAAGCTAGTAGTACTTGATTATTTAGTGATTATCTAAATGTTATTAATATATTAAAAATAATTAGGCGGATTTTATTAAAATCCGCCTAATATTTATTTAATGTTAATTAATTGTTTAGAATGAATACTTCATTGATACACTGAAGTTTCTACCTTTTTTGTATGAGTCAACAACAATATCTTGAATGTCTTGTGTTCTTTCGATTGTTGGATCAGTTAAGTTTCTTGCACTAAACCCAAATCCGATATTTTTACTAAGATTGAATTTTAATATGAAATCAACTGTAATAACTTCGCTATCTACTAAATCTCCTTTTCCTGTAACCCCTAATGCGTATATTCTATCAGAAAAATATCCACCTGCTAGAGTTGCAGTTAATGATTTGTCATTTTTAAATTCTTTATTAAAACTAAGGTCAGTATTTATTAATAAATCTGAAGCACCTGACAATCTTGATTCTTGATTTGTAAAAGCTACACTTATTCCTGGATTTTCTACTATTACTTTTTGAGTATCTAAATCTTGATTTGTAAATAAGTATGATACATTAATTCCAAAACCTAAATTTGTTTTTTCTCCAGTAGTACTATTCTCTCTTGATATGATACTTTTTCTCCATTCCCCTTCAATTCCTAATCCAATGGCTTTATCGCCTGAATTAACCCATGAAATGTCATTTGTTGCAGAAGCTACTGTAACTTGGTTGATTGGATTTTGAATGTATTTACCAAATCCTGTAAATGAAATTACTTCCCCATTTTTAGGGAACATTTCCCATTTCAAATCAAAATTATAATCAGTTGAGTTATATAAATTTTCGTTACCGAAGAAACTTTGACCAACTTCTTCAAATAAGAAAGGAGCTCTTTCTTTAAATTGAGGTAAAGTATATGTTTTACTAGCAGCAAATTTTATATTTTGTTTTTCGTTTAATTCATATTTAGCAGTTAATGAAGGTAAATACTCCATAGTGTCAGTTAATTTTTTACCTGTTTTTAATGAAGTACTGTAAAAAATATCTTGTATGATAAACTCTGAACGGAAACCTGCAATTACAAATAATTTTGGTGTAAACTGGTATTCAATTGCTCCAAAACCAGCAGAAATAATTTGTTGTCCATTATAATTTTGTGGATTTAATGCGTTTGCCGTACTTAAACCTCCTCTAAATGTTTGAATATCAAAATATCCTAAATTAAAACTATTTTGGTTAAAATAACCATCAATATTGTTTAAATTAATAATTTCTTGCGAGTTAATTTTGAAGTTAAATTGAGTAGCATCAAAATTAATTTCTTTGTAACGAGCACTATATCCAGCAATCAATTTTCCTTTATAGGTGTTGTCTTCTCTTTTTCCAAATTTATATGTCAATGTAAAATTTCCTGCTAATTCATCATCTGTCATATCTTGAAAATATCTGTGGTTATCAGATTTATTTAAATTAGATACAATTAAAGGTGATGTATTTGGATTGTCATCATCTAGAGGAACAAATGTATTTTGCATTCTGTCTGGAATTACATTTGTCATCATGTTATACGAAATTCCCCAATCAAAATTTATACGGTCACTTAGTGTATGATTTCCTAATAATTGATTAATAAATAAAGAGGTTCTATCAAAAGTAGAACGGCGAACAAAACCACCACCATTAGGTGCTGCGTCAAAAATATCTATAATTCCTCTAAATTCTTCATGCTTTTGAGATGTAGAATTAATATACATTGAATTAAATTTGATATTATGATTGCTATTTATCTTGTAGTTGATATTAGCCATAGCATTTGAACTAGTATTATACTCATAAGATTGTCTAAAGAAATCTTTTCCTGCAATTGCTTGTGTACTAACACTACCTCTTCTTGCACCTTCTTTGTAATTGTAATTATTGTCGAAAGAAGCATTTACAAAGAAACTTAATTTTCCATTGGAACCTACTGAATATGAGTCACCTCCTCTAATGTAGAATGAACTTCCTATAGGTGTTGATGATTGTTTGTCCCAACTTGTAGTAAAATTATAACTTGCTAATGGGTTGTTTGGTATCGGTTGGTTACTAAATCCATTGAAATTAGGACCATCTTGTAAGTAAAATTTATTTTGTGATATAGCGTTAGAATTTGCATTTATTCCACTTCCTGCCTCAATCATTCCACTTCCTTTATATGTTTTAGAAACAATATCAACGTTTGCTCCAGCGAAATCACCGTAATTTTTGTAGTTGAATGTTTTGTCAATCCCAATATATTCAACAATATCTGTAGAGAAAACGTCTAATGACATGTTTTTTGTAGATGGATTATTTGATGGTAAAGGTAAACCATTCATTGTTGTTGAGTTATATCTGTCACCAAGACCTCTTACAAAAATGTCACCTGAACCTTCTTGTTTTGAAATACCTGAAGTTTTAGCTACAGCTGCTGCTACATCTCCAATTCCTTTTTTAGAAATTTCTTCAGCTCCAATACTCTGTTTAATTTCAACTGCTTTTTGTTGTTCTTGTAATAAGGCACTTTCCTTTTCTTTAGAAACAACTTGAATAATTTCAATATCTTGTAATTGAACTCCGCTTGCTTCAAGGGTATGATTAATTACTTTTTTCTCATTTGCTTTTAAAGTAAAAGGTATTTCTTTAGTTTCATACCCTAAATAACCAATTACTAAGGTGTAGTTTCCTGGCTTTAATGAAATAGAGTATTTGCCGTTTTCATCTGTAGATGCACCTTGTTTTGTTCCTTTAATTACTATATTAGCAAAAGGTAAAGGTTCGTTGTTAAATTCTTTGTCTAAAATAGTTCCTGTTACAGTTCCATTTTGTGCAAAAATTGTTGTTGCAAAGAATAATGACAATAATAAAAAACGTAGTTTCATGTTGTGTAGTTAAATTTTTTGCAAAGGAACCGCTGAATTGTTATAATAAAGTTAACCGCTTGTTATGAATTAGTTGCTAATGCGTTATGTAATTGTTAACAGATTAAATAATTGTAAACCACTTAAAACATTTTTATTTATCTTTACCTTTACAGAACAAAACATAACATTTTTTGTAATGAAAAAAAAAGACATTAAGATCTTATTGGTTGATGATGAGCAAGATATCTTGGAAATTGTAGGGTATAATCTTTCTCAAGAAGGCTATCAAATTGTTACAGCTTCAAATGGTAAAGAGGCTATTACGAAAGCAAAAAAAGAGCTTCCACAGTTAATTATTATGGATGTGATGATGCCCGAAATGGATGGAATGGAAGCTTGTGAAAACATCAGAAAAATTCCAGAACTTCAAGATACCATTATTACTTTTTTAACCGCTCGTTCTGAAGATTATTCCCAAGTAGCAGGTTTTGATGCTGGTGCCGATGATTATATTACAAAACCTATTAAGCCAAAAGTATTAGTAAGTAAAGTACAAGCTTTGTTAAGACGTTTAAAAGGAATAGAAGGTGTTTCTTCTAGCACGACATTAAATGTTGGAAATATTGAAATTAATCGCGAAGAATATAAAATCATCAAGGATGGTGTAGAAATTATTCTACCTCGTAAAGAGTTTGAATTGTTTTATCTTTTAGCTACTAAACCTGGAAAAGTTTTTACAAGAGAAGAAATTCTTGATAAAGTTTGGGGTAATGAAGTGGTTGTAGGTGGAAGAACAATTGATGTCCATATCAGAAAACTTAGAGAAAAAATAGGCGATGATTTCTTTAAAACCATCAAAGGAGTGGGATATAAAATCGAATTTTAATGCAATTAAAATTTAAAAAATCATATAAATTTGCTTTAAAGTCTTCTTTTTACATAACATTATTCTTTTTAGCAACTATATTATTGTATCATTTTTTTATTCAGTCATTACATTTGTTAATTGTATTGGCTTTTTCAACTATTTTTTATTTTGCTACCTTTTTTTTAATTCAATTTAGAGTTGAGCATTTTATTTACAAAAGAGTAAAAAAAATATATGATGATGTTTCTCTTTTAGAAACTACCTCTTATATAAATCAGCCCATAACTACAGATATGGCTACTTTGACCAAAGAAGTAAAGAAATTTGCTCGTGACAAAAAGCTAGAAATTGAAACCCTAAAAATTAGAGAAGAATATCGTAAAGAATTTTTAGGAAATGTTTCTCACGAATTAAAAACACCTCTTTTTACCATTCAAGGGTATTTGCTAACGCTATTAGATGGGGCAATGGAGGACAAAAATATTCGTACAAAATATCTAGAACGTGCAGAAAAAGGGGTAGAGCGGTTAATTTACATTGTGAAAGATTTAGATATGATTACTAAATTAGAAGTAGGTGAAATTAATCTAGATGTTACAAGATTTAATATTGTTGAAGTAATTCAGAATGTCTTCGATTTATTTGAAATGAAAGCTTCAAATAAAAACATTACGTTAACCTTTGATACAAGATATTCCAAGCCTATCTGGGTGATGGCCGATCAAGAAAAAATACAACAAATAGTAACTAATTTAGTTGTAAATTCAATTAAGTATGGTAAAAAGGGAGGAACTACCGAAGTAAGTATCGAAGATTTAATTAATAATAAAGTTATTGTTCGAATAACTGACAATGGCGAAGGAATTGAAAAACAAAATATTCCTCGTCTTTTTGAACGTTTTTATAGAGTAGATAAGAGTGGTGCTAGAAGTGAAGGCGGTTCCGGATTAGGTTTGGCAATCGTGAAACATATTATTGAAGGGCACGACGAAAAAATATATGTGGAAAGCCAAATAGGTGTTGGTTCAGAATTTTCATTTACTTTGGAAAAGACTAAATAATTCACTCCAATTTTGCTCAACAGAGACATCTTTAAATCCTTTATAGAAATAAATTTTTTCTAGCTTAGAAATTTTGAATTTTTCTTGTTTGCAGCTTGGGGCAATAATTTCTGATTTAAATTTTTTCGCTAAATATTCTTGCTCATATTGTCCTGGAGTAGGTATAAAAAATGCTTTTTTCTCCAATTTTGCTAAATCCATTACAGTTGTATAACCTGAACGACATAATACCACATCACTTTCGTTAAGTGCTGTGCCTAGTTCTTCAGAATTCATAAAGTTGTAATAGGTAATAGAATTTCTTTTTTCAATTTGTTGAGTCGGTTCTATGATGCCTTTAACGAAAAGAATTTCTTTTTCACTTTTTTCTAATTCTTTAATTAATCTTTTTTCGAGCAGTGTTCTTTGAGGTTCTGGTCCTGAAAGTAAAACCAAAAGATCATATTTAATGGGCAATGATTTTTTTTCTATTCGACTTAAAGGACCAATATATTTTATCTGTTTATTTGATTTTTCTATATGACCTAGTTTTCCTGATAAATTCTCAACGCCAGCAACATCAGGAACCCAACAAGTGTTAAATTTGGAAACATAACGTAAATGAAGTTTTGTTGTTAACCAAGAAGTGTTTCCAGAAAGTACATTTAATTGATGTGTTATAAAAACAGAAGGCACGTTAGCCGAATAAACACCCAAGCGGTTGTCGCTAATAATACCTGAAATCTCATAATTTTCAATAATTTTTTTAATTTTTGATTTCTCTTTTTTTATGGCAAGTAACATTTTTGGCATTTGATAGGCTAATTTCCATTTGAAGTTTTTGCCTTTTTCTGCATATTTAATATTGTAAGAAGGTAATTCGAGGGTAATTAAATGCGGAAATTCTTTCTTAAGTAATGCTAAAGCTACTCCGTCTGAAGCAATAATAGGATTAAAACCGTTTTCTTCAAGAGCTTTTATTATTGGAATACATCTTGTGGCGTGTCCTAATCCCCAATTTAGTGGCGCTATGAGTATGTTTTTATTCATTCTAGTTTATTGATACAAATTGAACCATTAAGGAATTAAATGGATTATTTTTTTAGAATAGTAATGAATTGTTCGACTAGTTTATTTTCGCTTTCAAAATTATATTCTTCATCCTCGGTTACTTTATTTACTTCGTGTTTGTATAATTTCCATTTTTTGTTGTTGTATTCTAAAGCGGTTAAGTTCTCAACCCAGTCGCCTGAATTCAAATAGAAAGTTTCTCCTTTTTCATTTTCCATTAACTCAATCTTTGGTTCGTGAATATGACCACAAATTACGTATTCATAACCATTTTCAATAGCCAATTCAACACAAACATTTTCAAAGTTAGTGATAAATTTAACAGCAGATTTTACATTATTTTTAATTTTTTTCGAAAGCGAATAAGGTTCTTTGTTAAATCTAGCTAATATCCAATTGATAAATCGATTAATCAAGATTAATATGTCATAACCCCAACCACCTAATTTTGCTAACCATTTTGCTTGAGTTATTGAAGCATCAAAAACATCACCATGAAAAATCCATGCTTTTTTTCCGTCTAATTCTAAAACTAATTTGTTTTCTAGACTTAAGTTGCCCAAATGTAAATCGGTAAATTTTCGTAAGAATTCGTCGTGGTTCCCTGTTAAGTAATGCACTTTTGTTCCTTTTGAACTTAATGAAATGATTTTTTTAATCACATTTAAATGACTACTAGGGAAATAAGATTTTCTAAACTGCCAAATATCAATAATATCGCCATTTAGAATTAAAATTTTAGGTTTTATAGAAGACAAATAAGTTAACAATTCTTTTGCATGACAACCATAAGTTCCTAAGTGAACATCTGAAATTACAACAACTTCTACCTTTCTTTTCTTCAAAATAATACTTTTTTGCAAAGCAATAAAACATTTCTATTGTTAAGGTTATAGAAACATTATTAAAAGATTATTTGTGATGCTAATTATTTCCTTAATTTTGCCCAAAATATATTAAAGGTGGGAAGTAAAAATAAATTAAAAAGATTCAGCGAAAACGAAACGTTTGACAATGTTTTTCAACCAACACGAGAAGAAGTGGTTGGCGATCAATTTCCTTTGAAAGGGAAATGGAATAAAGAATTCTTTAAAAACGACAATCCAATTGTGTTAGAATTAGGATGTGGAAAAGGAGAATATTCTGTAGGTTTGGCTGAAAGATTCCCAGAAAAAAACTTTATTGGAATTGATATTAAGGGAGCTAGGTTTTGGCGTGGTGCAAAAACAGCGGTAGAAACTGGCATGAATAATGTGGCATTTGTAAGAACTCAAATCGAATTAATTCATCACATTTTTACTCAGAATGAAGTATCAGAAATTTGGATAACCTTCCCAGATCCGCAAATCAAATACAAAAGAACTAAGCATAGAATGACCAATTCTGCGTTTTTAGACAATTATAAAAAAATCCTAAAGCCAAACGGTTTGATGCATTTAAAAACAGATTCAGAATTTATGCATGGGTATACTCTAGGGTTGTTACATGGCTTAGGGTATGAAGTGCTTTATGCGAATCATAATATTTATAAAAATGAAGGTGCCCCAGCAGAAGTTACTGGAATTCAAACTTTTTATGAAAGTCAATACTTAGAAGTCAATAAATCAATTACTTACATTCAATTTAGAATTAAGTAATGTATGTTACATTCATTTTGTAATTGTTCCTTACTTTTGATAAAAATCAATTTATGACGTTTGTTTTAGCTATCTTTTTAGGTTTGATAATCTCTATAGGAGGTATCATTATTCCGGGCATGTTAAATATGACAATTGCCAAATTGAGTATTAAAGAAAACCAAAAACAAGCGCTCAATTTTGCTTTTGGAGCAGTTGTGGTGGTTTTTGTTCAAAGTTTTTTAGGAACTTATTTTGCAAAGTTTTTAGATGCTAATCCTGTTTTTAGTGAAGGATTAAAGAAAGTAGGAACCTTTATATTTATTGGTTTAACGATAGCCTTCATTGTAATGGGTATTAATGCTAAAAAGAAAAAAGATATTAAAGTTAAAATCGATAAAAAAAGAAATCGTTTTTTTTACGGGATGGCAATGTCCTCTTTTAATATGTTTGCTATTCCATGGTATGCGCTAACTTCATTAATGATGTCCTCAAAAGATTTGTTTCAGTATGATATGATATCTATTGTGTTGTTTTCTCTTTCGGCTGCTATTGGAACTTATTTTGTTTTTTATTTATATGCGCGCTTTTTTAAATTAATTGAGCATAAACTAACATTCATTGTAAAAAACATCAATTTTTTAATTGCTGCTTTAACCGGAATTGTTGCAATTTCTTCGCTATATAAAATGTATTTTTAGACTTTTGGGCAAATCAACCTCTAATAACGATAACTTTTTTGAACGTGTTTATGAAATCGTTCGACAAATTCCTGTGGGAAAAGTTACATCTTATGGTGCCATAGCAAAAGCTTTAGGAACAGCTCGTTCTGCCAGAATGGTAGGTTGGGCAATGAATGCTTCGCATAACTTAGAAGATGTTCCAGCGCATCGTGTAGTCAATAGAAAAGGGTTGCTAACAGGGAAACATCATTTTGAAGGTACAAATCTAATGCAGCAACTTCTTGAAAATGAAGGAATAATAATTAAAGAGAATCAAATTCTGGATTTAGAAAAACATTATTGGGAACCTATTCCAAAAAAATAATTCAATCGTTACTTTGTGCGGTTTTATTGGCCAACTTAAACAATTCTTAAAATAATATTAACATTTTTTTACAAATGTGACAATTGTCATGTTATACCTTTTTTTTTAAACTGAAATTTGTACTATAAAATTAGAACAAATAATAAATTTATTAAAATTAGGTATTATGAGCAATTTAAAAACACAGTTTGGAACTTTTCTAACACTTTTATTCGTGTTATGTAATTTTAATACTTTAGTTGCACAAGAATCTAAAGTGGTTTTAGCAGAAAGTAAATTAGTTGTAGACGGAACTTCAAATTTGCATGATTGGACAATTGAAGCAAAAGCTATGAGTGGAAAAGCTTCAGTAACTCTAGAGTCTGGCGATTTAAAAGCTGTTAAAAATTTAGATTTTATTGTAGAAGTTGAGCAATTAAAAAGTGGCAAAAGTGGAATGGATAAAAACACTTTTAAAGCATTAAAAAGTACAACAAATAAAAACATCAGTTTCAAATTAGTTAAAGTTATTAAAATCACTACAGTTTCAGATAATAACTATACCATTGAAACGCAAGGCGATTTAACCATTGCTGGAGCAACAAAACGAATTAATCAAACATTTACAGTTAAGCTTGTTGGGAAAAAAATAATTTTCTCTGGTAAACATAAAATTGACATGACAGTTTATGGTGTTGAGCCACCTACAGCTTTAATGGGAACAATTAAAACTGGTAAAGATGTTATAGTCGATTTTAAAGTAACTTACAATTAATTCAAATAACGAACTTATAACTAAAATACATATATTAAATTTTAAAAATCATGAGAACATTTATTAAATTATCCGTACTGATAGTAGCCCTAAGTTTTACTGGTGTATCACAAGCTCAATCAACTACTTTTGGACAAATGCAAAATATGATTCCTAGAGACCAAAGAGCAATTAATCAATTTGATGTTAAGAAAGATAGTGTTGAATTTAAAGGATTAAGCATTGATTTAGGTGGTGCATTTGCATTACAATTTCAAGCAATGAATTCTTTTAATGACCAACAAGGAGGAACGTATGTTGCTTCAAATGGAGCAGCAATTACAAATTATAGATTAAATAATTTGGAAAACCAATTTAATTTACCAACTGCAAATATGACAATTGGAGCTCAATTATATGATGGAGTTCGTGTAAATTTAGATTTATATTTAGCTGCAAGACACCATAACGAAACTTGGGTAAAAGGTGGATATTTACAAATCGACAAATTAGATTTCATTAAAAAAGATTTCTTAGCGGGATTCATGAAATATGCTACTATTAAAATTGGACAAATGGAAAACAACTATGGTGATGCCCATTTTAGAAGATCAGATAATGGTAGTGCGCTAGTAAATCCTTTCATTGAAAGTAACATTATGGATTCATTTACAACAGAAATGGGTGCTGAAATTTACTATAACAGAAGTGGTTTTGTTTCAATGTTTGGTATCACTAACGGTAAATTGAATCAAAATGTTACAGAGTTTGTTCCTGGTACAACAACTGTTGCAACACCAGATCAAAACACAACAGTTAGTCCAACAATTTTAGCTAAATTGGGTTTTGACAAACAAATTAATACTGATTTAAGAGTAAGATTTACAGGATCATTATCTCACAACTCAAACATGAGTGGTAATCCATGGAGTTCAGATAGAGCGGGTAGCCGTTATTACTATGTAATGTCTCATGCTGCTTATAATTACAACGCAACTAGTGTTACAAATAATGCCACAACAGATTTAGCTGCTAATCCAACAACAGGTAGATTTAATCCTGGATTTGGTAACTGGTTTACAACGGTAATGTTCAATCCATTTGTGAAATTTAAAGGATTTGAATTCTTTGGAACTATTGAATTAGCTCAAGGTGGTGATAAAAAAGGAGTAGATGCTACTCGTAAAGTAAATCAATACGCTGGAGATGTAGTTTACAGATTTGGTACAAACGAGAAATTTTATGTAGGCGCAAGATATAATGTTGTATCAGGTAAATTAGCTAAAGCAGATGTTGATAAAGTAAGTGTTAATAGATTTGAATCAACGGTAGGTTGGTTTATGACAAAAAACATTTTAGCAAAATTAGCTTACACTACACAATCTTATAAAGATTATACACAATTTAGTGGAAATAGTTTAAATGATTTATACGGTGGAAAATTCAACGGATTAATGTTTGAAGCTGTAATTACATTCTAAAAAAAAAAGTAAATCTAAAAGCGAAAAGCAATCTTGCTTTTCGCTTTTATTTTAAGATTATGAAATCACTACATATAATAGCCATTTTAATTCTTTTAAGTTTTGGTTTTTCAAAAAATCAATCTAAAGTTAAAATCACAAATAAAAGTGAAGTAACTATTAAAGGGAAATCGAATGTTAATAGTTTTGAATGCAAATACAATTCAGAATTTATTGAAAATGATTTGCATGTTTCTATAACAAGAAACAATTCAAAAATGCTATTAGAAGGAGCTAAAATCGATATAAAAAGCACTGGTTTTGATTGTGCTCATAAAATGATTACTAAAGATTTTAAATCTATACTTAAAGCAGAAGAATACCCGCATATTGTTATAAATGTAAGAGAATTAATTATAGTAAAAGAGAACATCTCTGCTAAATTAAATATAAAAATAGCTGGAATAGAAAAAGAATACATGGTTCCAGTAGCTTACAATCAAAATAATGGTAATGTAAAAGGCCAGTTGAAATTGAATATCAAAGATTTTAAGTTAAAATCTCCTAAAAAATTATTAGGCATGGTGGTAGTTAATGACAATGTTGAGATTAGTTTCAATTTGTTTTTACAGTATTAATAATTCAATTTTCATTTAGTTTTAAAAGCAATCTTTCATAAAGGTTGCTTTTTTATACTATAGATTATAACTATCAAATTATAAAAACTTTAAACTCCTAAACTTTTAAACTCCTAAACTTCTTATTATCTTTGCAATTCGTATTCAGTTTAAATAAAAAGTAAAACACTTTTAAACCTTTAAACGCCTTAACTTTTATTCAAAAAAATGAAATTAGATAGAAAAGAAATTTTAGCTGCATTAGAAACCATTTCGGTAGCAGGTGAAGGAAAAAATATGGTAGAAAGTGGTGCAGTTCAAAATGTAATTACTTTTGGAGATGAGGTTGTTGTTGATTTACTTTTATCAACGCCAGCTTTGCATATAAAAAAGCGTGCTGAAGTGGATATTATTAAAGTTATTCATGAAAAAGTATACGAGAAAGCCAAAGTAAAAGTTAATATTAAAGTTGAAGCACCAGAAAAACCAGAAAATCCTAATTTAATTAGAGGAAAACAAATTCCTGGAATTTCTAATATTATAGCTGTTGCCTCTGGTAAAGGAGGTGTTGGTAAATCTACAATCACAGCAAATTTAGCTGTTTCTTTAGCTAAAATGGGATTCAAAGTTGGGGTTCTAGATGCGGATATTTATGGGCCTTCAATGCCAATCATGTTTGATGTTGAAAATTCGAAGCCTATTTCAGTTGAAGTAGATGGAAAATCAAAAATGCAACCTGTTTCTAGTTATGGTGTAGAAATTTTGTCTATCGGATTTTTTACAAAACCTGATCAAGCGGTTATTTGGAGAGGACCAATGGCTGCCAAAGCATTAAATCAAATGATTTTTGATGCTAACTGGGGCGAATTAGATTTTATGCTAATCGATTTACCACCTGGAACCGGCGACATTCATTTATCAATTATGCAATCGTTGCCAATTACTGGAGCAGTCGTGGTAAGTACGCCGCAAGCTGTTGCCTTAGCTGATGCTAAAAAAGGAGTTTCAATGTTTATGTCTGAATCAATCAATGTTCCGGTTTTAGGAATTATTGAAAATATGGCGTATTTTACACCAGAAGAACTTCCTGAAAATAAATACTATATTTTTGGTAAAGAAGGTGCGAAAAATTTAGCCGCTGATTTGCAAGTACCTCTTTTAGGAGAAGTGCCATTAGTACAAAGTATTCGTGAAGCAGGAGATTTTGGTCGCCCTGCTGCTCTACAAACAGCATCTGTTTTAGAAGGGTTTTTTGAAACGATTACAAGAAATGTAGTACAAGAAACAGTTAGTAGAAACGAAACATTACCGCCAACTGAAGCTATCAAAATAACAACAATGGCAGGATGTTCTGCTGTTAAAAAATAGTAATCAGTTTACAGTCTCAGTTTACAGTTTAAGCTGTTTACTGCGACTGAAAACTGCGACTGAAAACTAAAAATTATGACTACAATAGAAATTAAAGAAAACGTAGAAAAAGCATTGGAAGAAATTCGTCCATTTTTGAATTCTGATGGTGGGAATATTTCATTAGTTGAAATTATTGATGACAAACATGTAAAGGTGCGATTAGAAGGTGCTTGTACAAGTTGTAATTTTAGCGTTAGTACTATGAAAGCAGGTGTAGAAACTACAATAAAAAAGTATGCGCCTCAGATAGAAACGGTAGAAAACATTGCATAACTGATTATTATCATACAATTTTATTATTGAATTTTTCAATTTTGCACCTTTGTAACTATTGTAACGTATAACAAATTTCGGTATTTGTATCTTTACGAAACTAAATGATTTTTAAACATGATTCAAACGGATATATTAATTATTGGTGCAGGACCTACAGGTCTCTTCGCTGTTTTCGAAGCCGGATTATTACAATTAAAATGCCATATTATTGATGCTTTACCTCAACCAGGCGGGCAGTTAGCGGAGTTGTATCCCAAAAAACCTATTTTTGATATTCCTGGATATCCTTCAGTTTTAGCAGGAGATTTGGTTACCAATTTAATGGAGCAAATAAAGCAGTTTCAACCTGGATTTACTTTGGGAGAAACCGCTGAAACCATTGAAAAATTAGAGGACGGAACTTTTATAGTAACTACTAATGAAGGCACAAAACATCAAGCAAAAGCAATTGCAATTGCAGGTGGTTTAGGAACTTTTGAGCCTAGAAAACCTGTTTTAAAAGATATCGAATTCTACGAAAAAGAAGATCGTGGAGTAGATTATTTCGTAAAAGATCCAGAAAAATATCGTGGAAAAAATATTGTAATCGCAGGTGGAGGTGACTCCGCTTTAGATTGGAGTATTTTCTTGTCGAATGTAGCAAATTCCGTGACTTTAGTTCATAGAAGAAACGAATTTCGTGGCGCTTTAGATTCGGTAGAAAAAGTACAAGAATTAAAAAATGCTGGCAAAATTAAATTAGTTACTCCTGCAGAAGTTGTTGGTTTTAATGGTAGTGAAAGAATAACCGCAGTTGATATTGAAGTTAATGGAGCTAGAATGAAAGTAGTATGTGATTATTTCATTCCACTTTTCGGATTAACACCTAAGTTAGGCGCCATTGCCAACTGGGGATTAGAAATCGAAAAGAATGCCATCAAAGTAAATAACGCATTGGATTATCAAACCAACATCGACGGAATTTACGCTATTGGTGATGTTAATATATATCCAGGTAAATTAAAGTTGATTTTATGTGGTTTCCACGAAGCTACTTTAATGTGTCAAAGTGTTTACAACAGAATCAATCCAGGAAAACGTTATGTGTTGAAATATACCACCGTTTCTGGAGTAGATGGTTTTGATGGAACAAGAAAAGAAGCTGAAAAAGCTGTTGTAAAATCGATTGATTAAATAAAAATTTTGTTTTAAGTTTCGGGTTTCATGTTAAGCGAACCTGAAACTTGAAACCTGAAACTTGAAACTAAAAATGCCACAAGACGTAACCATTTTCATAACCGACAGAAACGGAGTAAAACACGAAGTGTTAGCTCCCACCGACATGAATATGAACATCATGGAGTTAATTCGTTCTTATGAATTAGCCGAAGAAGGAACCGTTGGTGTTTGTGGAGGAATGGCCATGTGCGCTTCTTGTCAGTGTTATATTTTAAACGATGTAATCTCATTAGAACGCAATCCAGATGAGGTAGCAATGCTTTGGGAAGCCTATCATGTAAAGAATAATTCAAGGCTTGGTTGTCAAATTCCAATCACTGAAGACTTAGAAGGTTTGGAAATTGAAATAGCACCAGAACAATAAAAAAAGCGAGAAGAAATTCTCGCTTTTCATTTTATACTAATTCATGTTTATGTTCCATTTGTTCTTCAATTGCATTCCAAAGTCCAACTCTCTTTTCTAAAGCTAAAACTGAAATTTCTTGGACTTCATTCCATTTTTGTTCCGATGTTCCGCAAAGTTCTGCAATCATTTGCATTGCCATTGGTCCGTGTTCGTCAGCGTCTAATTCAATATGTCTTTCGAAATAATAAATTAGTTTTGACAAATCCGTTTCAGGGAAGTTTTGCTGAAAGTTTTTCAAGATTTCAGTAAACATATTCGGAATCAAATCTTCTCTTCCGAAAGTAAAAGCAGCAGCAATCTCATGTGGTTTTCCTTGTTCAATTACTCTAAAAGTGAAATCTAAAAACGCTTTCACATTCGGATGTAAATCACTTTGTTTGATCGATACAAAAATGTTTTTTGTTTCTTCTACATTCTTCAAAAAAGCATCGATTTGAGAAGTCGAAGCACCGCATTGCGTCATCGCATCCAAATACATTTCAAAATGACTTTGACGTGTTCCATCTAATGTTAAATCAGTTTCTTCGGCAACAACTATTTCATTAATTAAATAACGAATTTCTGGATTCCCAATAGGTAACCAAGGTGTTGTAGTGCAAGTCAATTTATTTTGCAAGGCTTTTAATAACGACATAAAATCCCAAACTGCATAAATGTGGTTTTCCAAGAAACAATGTAAATCGTCAATCGTTTTTACTTTGTTGTATAAAGAATGATTTAATAATTGTTCTTTTTGTTTTTGTATCGATTGGTTTATGGTTTGAATATTCATAGGATAATTTTCTAATTAAGTTTTTTAATCTATATACTACAAATGTAAAAATGCTTCTCTGAAAAGAGAAGCATTTTGTATCAATTTTATCTATTGTTTAATTACTTAAATGCAGGGAAACCGGTTACATCCATACCCGTAATTAACAAGTGAATGTCATGCGTTCCTTCGTAAGTAACAACAGATTCTAAATTCATCATGTGTCTCATGATTGAATATTCACCTGTAATTCCCATTCCGCCTAGCATTTGACGTGCATCACGAGCAATTGTTAATGCCATATCAACGTTGTTTCTTTTCGCCATAGAAATTTGAGCTGTAGTAGCTTTCCCTTCGTTTCTTAAAACTCCAAGTCTCCAAGTTAATAATTGTGCTTTCGTGATTTCAGTAATCATTTCAGCTAATTTCTTTTGTTGTAATTGAGTAGCTCCAATTGGTTTATCAAACTGAATACGTTCTTTTGAATATCTCAAAGCTGTATCATAACAATCCATAGCTGCTCCAATCGCTCCCCATGCAATTCCGTAACGTGCTGAATCTAGACATCCTAGTGGCGCTCCTAATCCAGATTTGTTTGGTAATAAATTTTCTTTTGGAACTTTTACGTTGTCAAAAATAAGTTCTCCAGTAGCTGAAGCTCTTAATGACCATTTGTTGTGTGTTTCTGGAGTTGAGAATCCTTCCATTCCTCTTTCCACGATTAATCCGTGAATTCTTCCTTCTTCATTTTTAGCCCAAACTACTGCAATGTCTGCAAATGGCGCATTCGATATCCACATTTTAGCACCATTTAAAAGATAATGATCACCCATATCTTTATAATTAGTCACCATTCCAGCTGGATTTGAACCGTAATCTGGTTCTGTTAAACCAAAACAACCAATGAATTCTCCAGTGGCTAATTTTGGTAAATATTTCATTCTTTGTTCTTCGTTTCCGTATTTCCAAATAGGATACATTACTAAAGAAGATTGTACAGAAGAAGTCGAACGTACACCCGAATCTCCTCTTTCAATTTCTTGCATGATTAATCCATAAGAAATTTGATCTAATCCAGCACCACCATATTCTACAGGAATATATGGACCAAATCCACCAATTTCTCCTAAACCTTTTACGATTTGATGTGGAAATTCTGCTCTTTGTGCGTAGTCTTCAATAATTGGAGATACTTCTTTTTTTACCCAAGCACGTGCAGCATCACGCACCATTTTATGTTCGTCAGATAATAATTCGTCTAATAAATAATAATCTGGAGATTGAAATAAGTCTGGTCTCATAGTTTTTAATTTGAAAGTCACAAAAGTAAGTAAAGATTTTTAACAAATCAATGAACAAGTGTTATAATTTTTAAGAAGCTTGATCCAGCTGTTCGCTATATCTTTTTGTTTTATCGAATTTTAAAAACAATTCGTTATTCCATAGCAAAGGAAATACTAGAAAAACAAAAAGGATGCCGCTACCATCTGGGCTAGGGGTTACATCTTCAAATAGAAATCTTTCGTTAATTCAATGTATTCAGGAGTATAATTATGTCTTGAAATTTCAATGATTAATTCATCGATTAAAGGAGCTTGTTCCATTCTACAAAAAGCCAATAAACTTCTTTTAATTTCCGATGTAGGTGTGCCTTTTACACGGGTAATTTTTAAGGGGAATAAATCCAATTCTTTACACATGGAAACAAATTGCTCTTCTTCTTTATAAGGAATAATTACTGAGAAAATTCCGTTATCCGAAAGTAATAAGGCGGCCGCTTCAATTAATTCTTCAAAAGGTAAGGCGTCTTCAAAACGCGCTAAATCTCTCGAAGTATTATCAGTTTTATAATCGTCTGTATAAAAAGGTGGATTGGAAATAATTAAATCGTATTCATCTTCAGGTTCGTCTACAAACTCATCCAAACCTGCATGAAAACAAAATAATTTGTCACCCCAACGCGAAGCTTCAAAGTTTTCAACGCATTGTTCGTAAGCATCTTCGTCAATTTCAATCGAGTCAATTTGTTCGGCGTTACTTCTTTGTGCCAACATCAAGGATAAAATTCCAGTTCCTGCACCAATATCTAAAATATTGTAAGGATTGTTGATGAGTGGAGTCCAAGCGCCAAGCAAAACACCATCCGTGCCAATTTTCATAGCACAACGATCTTGATTTACGGAAAATTGTTTGAATTTGAACAAAATGAATAAGAATTGAATTTGAACAATTTAAAAAAACTGTAAACTGTAACTGCGACTGTGAACTACTGTAAATAAAGGTCAACCAAACCTTCAGGAGTTTCTAAAGTAATCGATTTTTTTTCTCTGTCGAGAGCAATGATGAAATCATCAATAAGTGGAATTAAAATTTCAGTTCCGTTTTTGTCAATTTCAAAAAGCGGTTGTGCGCCACTATCGTTAATAGCTGCGATTTTTCCAATATTTCCTATGCGAGTGTCAATAACATCAAATCCAATCACTTCGTGGAAATAAAATTGAGTTCCTTCTAATTTTGGCAACATAGAAAGTGGAAGGTAAATTTCGCTTCCCATAATTTCGTCTGCTTCCTCTTCGGTTTGAATGTCTTCAAATCGAACACGTAAGAATTTTTCTTTGTGAAGTGAACTACTTTCAATAAAAAATGGAACCAGACTTTTGTTGATTTCAACAAAAACTGATTCCAAATTTTGATACAATTCGGGTTCGTCGGTGTCTAAATACGCCAATACTTCCCCTTTGAAACTAAATTTTTTTGCGATTTTACCTAAATAGAAACAATCTTCTTTACGCATGGAATCGCTATAAAATTATGCTTGAGTTTCTTCGTTGTTTTCTTCAACAGCTGGAGTTTCTTCAGCAGCAGCTTCCACTACTTCTTCAGTTACTTCTGCTGGAGCTTCTTCAGCTACTTCTTCAGCTACTTCTTCTACTTTCGCAGCTTCAGCTTGAGCAGCAATACGTTTTGCGTTTGCTTCTTGTTCAGCTTTAAATGCTTTTGCTTTTGCATCAGCCTCTGCTTTAGATAAACCAGATTTTTTAGCATCAACTTTACCAGCTTTTTCTTCTAACCAAGTTGCTAATTTAGCATCAGCTTGTTCTTGAGTTAAAGCGCCTTTACGAACTCCTCCATCTAAATGGTGCTTTAATAAAGCCCCTGTGTAAGATAAAATTGCTCTTGCGGTATCAGTTGGCTGAGCACCATTGTGTAACCATTCTGCTGCTTTTTCGATGTTTAAATCGATAGTAGCTGGGTTAGTGTTTGGATTGTAAGTTCCGATTTTCTCTAAGAATTTACCATCTCTTTTTGATCTTGCATCTGCTGCAACAACCCAATAAAAAGGTTTCCCTTTTTTTCCGTGTCTTTGTAATCTAATTTTTACTGACATAATCTTGTGATTAATTTGAGGTTCTCGACCCCGGTTATTTAAGGGTGCAAATATATAAAACTTTGCAATACAAATGTATAAGTAATGTTAAAATATTTTTTCTTGTAAAATGTGTTTGTTTTCAATAAAAAAGTTATTTTTGTTACCTATATTAATTTATTCAGGAAAAATAAAATGAAAAAAATATTTTCTTTACTATTTGTTGCGATTTTCTTTACTTCTTGCGAGCAAGACATTAAAACAAATACCCCTGCTTTTTTAGCAAAAAAAAATGATGTTTATTGGAAAGCAAATGACGCAAG
Source organism: Flavobacteriia bacterium (assembly GCA_004293165.1). Classification (GTDB taxonomy): domain Bacteria; phylum Bacteroidota; class Bacteroidia; order Flavobacteriales; family Flavobacteriaceae; genus Flavobacterium. The sequence continues at coordinate 693,295 of RDYL01000002.1, forward strand.
GGTCTCTGTTAGTGCAGATGGAGGAATGATTATTACAGCCTTTAATCAATATGAAACAGTTACCTTGGAAACATCAAGTACTGATCCTGGTGTTTATATTTTAGGAACTATAGATCAGGATAATTTCGCAACTTACACAAGAGATATTAATAACTCTTCAGATTTTTATGATACAGGGTTATATACTGGCCCTGCGTTTAAAGTCTCTCCAATGATAACTAGAGGAACATCATATCAAGCTAATGCAAATGGAGCACAAACAATTGGTGGTTCAGGTTCAGGGTTAAGAGTGGCAACGAAAACAACTAATGGAACAGTTACTTCTATTACAGTGGTGGCTAGAGGAATTGGGTACGCTCCAGATGATGTTGTTACTATTGTAGGAGGAGATAATAATGCCACTTTTAAAGTAGTAAATATCCAACAAAGTAATGGAGAAATTGAAATTGAAGAAGTTTCAAATGGTTTATTTACAGGAACATTTAAATTGAATGCAGTTAATAGTGATGGTGAAGTAATTACTTTTTCTGAAGGACATTTTTATAAAGTGCCACTAGGTCAATAATTAGCTTTTTAAAATATATCAAAACCATCTGGAGTAATTCAGGTGGTTTTTTGTTTTTGTTGATAACTTAAATTGGCATTCATTAACTTAAAATGTATTTTTGTTTTTATTCAAAAGTGTAAAAGAAATTTATTTTTTGCTTAATTATCAGATAGATGTATTTAATTTTCGATACCGAAACCACCGGATTACCTAAGAGTTGGACAGCACCCATTACCGATACTGACAACTGGCCTCGTTGTATTCAAATAGCATGGCAGTTGCACGATGAAATGGGAAATCTGATCGAACATCAAGACTATCTGGTAAAGCCGGAGGGATTTAATATTCCCTATGATGCCGAAAGAATTCATGGTATTTCTACTGAATTGGCAATGGAGCAAGGAATACTTTTATCGGAAGTTTTAGAAAAATTCAATATTGCACTTTCCAAAACAAAATTCATCGTTGGGCAAAATGTAGGATTTGATGTCAATATCATGGGATGTGAATTTCATCGTATGAGCATTGGTTCCGATATGTCTAAAATGCCCGTTTTGGATACATGTACCGAAATCACTGCCAACTTATTAAAATTACCAGGTGGTCGTGGTGGAAGATTCAAATTACCAACATTAACCGAATTACATCAATATCTTTTCAATCAACCGTTTGCAGAAGCGCATAATGCAACTGCCGATGTGGAAGCTACAACTCGTTGTTTTTTAGAGTTAATCAAAAGAGAAGTTTTTACCAAAGAAGAGTTAGATGTAACTCCTGAATATTTCAGAAGTTTCCGAGAAAAAAATCTGGGCGAAATCCAATTAATCGGATTAAAACATATCAATCTGAAAAAAGCCTCTGAGGAAATTAGAGCGCGTTTGAAAAAAATTGAACAAGAGGAAGTTCAAACAACCATTTCAGAAGAAGTAAAATCAGATTTAAAAGAGGCGTCTTTTGCGCATTTGCATAATCACACACAGTTTTCGGTTTTACAATCTACTATTGCAATTAATGATTTAGTAAAAGCTTCGGCAAAATTCAAAATGCCAGCGGTTGCTATGACCGACACCGGTAACATGATGGGCGCTTTCCATTTTGTAAGTGCTGTTATGAATCATAACAAAGCTGCTAAAGCAAAAATTGAAGCGGCAATTGAAGCGGGAGAAGAACCAACTGAAACGGAAATCAAACCTATTGTTGGTTGCGAGTTCAATATCTGTGACGATCATAAAGATAAAACCAAAAAAGATAACGGTTACCAAGTGGTCTTATTGGCAAAAAATAAAAAAGGCTATCACAATTTAGCCAAAATGTCTTCCATTGCATATACGGATGGTTTCTATTATGTGCCTCGTATCGATAGAAAAATAGTAGAGCAATACAAAGAAGACATCATTGTTTTGTCAGGAAATTTATACGGGGAAATTCCAAGTAAAATTCTAAATGTAGGTGAAGGTCAAGCAGAAGAAGCTTTGATTTGGTGGAAGGAGCAATTTGGTTCCGATTTCTATTTGGAAGTAATGCGTCACAAACAAGAAGACGAAAATCGGGTTAATCAAACATTAATGGCTTTCGCTAAAAAGCACAATGTGAAGTTAGTTGCAACTAACAATACCTACTATGTTAATAAAGAAGATGCCAATGCGCACGATATTTTATTGTGTGTAAAAGATGGTGAAAAACAAGCTACACCAATTGGTCGCGGACGGGGTTATCGTTATGGGATGCCAAATCAAGATTATTATTTCAAATCGGGTGACGAAATGAAGCAACTTTTTGTGGATTTACCTGATGCGATTATCAATATTCAGGAAATCATCGATAAAGTTGAAGCGTATTCTTTATATAGAGATGTATTACTTCCAAAATTTAAAATTCCAGATGAGTTTGAAGTTTCAGAAGATGCCGAAGATGGTGGCGTGAGAGGTGAAAATAATTATTTAAGGCATTTAACCTATTTAGGGGCTGAAAAAAGATATCCAGAATTAACCGATGACATCAAAGAACGTTTGGATTTTGAATTACTCACAATTTCTAATTCAGGTTATCCAGGTTATTTCTTAATTGTACAAGATTTCATTGCAGAAGCTAGAAAAATGGATGTCTCTGTTGGGCCAGGTCGTGGTTCTGCGGCGGGTTCTGCGGTTGCCTATTGTTTAGGAATTACGAATATCGATCCGATTAAGTATGATTTGCTTTTTGAGCGTTTCTTAAATCCCGATCGTGTTTCCATGCCCGATATTGATATCGATTTTGATGACGAAGGTCGTGGAAGAGTAATGCAATATGTTATTGATAAATATGGAAAAAATCAAGTAGCCCAAATTATTACGTATGGTAAAATGGCAACAAAATCCGCTATTCGAGACACCGCTCGGGTGTTAGATTTACCGCTTTTTGAAGCCGATAGAATTGCCAAATTGATTCCAGGAATGATGCCTTCTAAATGGAATTTAGCCCGATTTTTAGCCGAAGAAGAAGGGGAAGTTAAAAAAGCTTTGCGCTCGGAAGAATTCGATAAAGTCAAAGAATTAATTGGAATTGCAAATTCAGAAGATTTAGCAGGAGAAACCATTCAGCAAGCAAAAGTATTAGAAGGTTCTATGCGAAACACCGGAATTCACGCTTGCGGTGTAATTATTACTCCTAGCGATATTACCAATTTCGTACCAGTTACTACGGCAAAAGATTCCGATTTATATGTAACACAATTTGACAACTCAGTGGCGGAAAGTGCTGGTTTGTTGAAAATGGACTTCTTGGGATTAAAAACCCTAACCTTAATTAAAGACACGGTTAAATTGGTAAAATATCGTTTAGGAATCGACTTAGATCCTGATAATTTTCCAATTGACGACCAAAAAACATATGAGTTATTCCAAAGAGGTGAAACGGTTGGGGTTTTCCAATACGAATCGCCTGGAATGCAAAAATACATGAAGGATTTAAAACCAACGGTTTTTGCCGATTTAATTGCTATGAATGCCTTATATCGTCCGGGACCTTTGGAGTACATTCCTTCTTTCGTTCGAAGAAAAAACGGCGAAGAAGAAATCAAATACGATTTAGATGCGTGCGAAGAATATTTAGCTGAAACCTATGGAATTACCGTTTATCAAGAGCAGGTAATGCTTTTGTCACAAAAATTAGCGGGATTTTCAAAAGGTGATGCCGACGTTTTACGTAAGGCGATGGGTAAAAAACAAATTGACGTTTTGAATAAAATGAAACCTCAATTTATAAACCAAGCAGCAGAAAAAGGTCACGATCCAGTTATTTTAGAGAAAATTTGGAAAGACTGGGAAGCGTTTGCAAGTTATGCGTTCAATAAATCGCACTCTACTTGCTATGCTTGGATTGCGTATCAAACGGCTTATTTGAAAGCACATTATCCTGCTGAATATATGGCGGCGGTGCTATCCAATAACATGAACGATATCAAACAAGTTTCGTTCTTTATGGAAGAATGTAAACGTATGGGATTGGCTGTTTTGGGTCCAGATGTAAATGAATCGTACTATAAATTTACGGTAAATGAAAATTATGCGGTTCGTTTTGGAATAGGAGCTGTTAAAGGGGTTGGGGCAAATGCAGTAGATACTATTGTTCAAAATAGAAAAGAGGCTCCCTATAAATCGATATTTGATTTAGCTAAAAAAATTGATTTAAGAGCTGCTAATAAAAAAGCTTTTGAAAGTTTAGCTTTAGCGGGTGGTTTTGATGGTTTTACAGAAACACATCGCGCTCAATATTTTCATCATGATGGAGACGGAATTACGTTTTTAGAAAAAGCAATTCGTTATGGTTCGAAATTTCAAGAAAACGAAAACTCATCACAAGTAAGTTTGTTTGGTGATGCTTCAGAAGTTCAAATTGCTGAACCACAAGTACCACCGTGTGATGAATGGAGTACAATGGAAAAATTAGCCAAAGAAAAAGAAGTCGTTGGAATTTATATTTCAGGTCATCCATTAGATGATTATAAGTTTGAAATGAAATATTTCTGTTCTACTAAATTAGAATCGCTCAAAAATTTGGAACAACACTTGGGTAAAAATCTTTCTTTTGGAGGAATTGTAACCAATGTGCAACATCGAACTGCAAAAAACGGAAAGGGTTGGGCAACTTTTGTTCTTGAAGGCTATGATGAAAGTTATGAGTTTCGAATTTTTGATGAAGAATATTTAAAATACAGACATTTCTTGTTGCAAAATCAGTTTGTGTATTTCAAAATTAATGTCAAAGAAGGCTGGGTAAATCGCGAAACAGGCAAAAAATCAGATCCGAGAATTCAGTTTTTAGATGCTAAAATGTTAGCCGATGTGTTGCCAACGTTTGCCAAGAAATTGATTTTAATGTTTCCAATAAATGAGGTTAAAGAGCATGTAATTACAGAATTAAATCAAATATTTTCTGAAAACAAAGGAGATAATTCGGTGACATTTGAAGTAATGGAATTGGATCGAATTAAAAAAGCCTTGGAAGAAATTCCAGTTGTTGCTCCGCTTGATATAGAAGAAGATATTGTGAATGAGTCGGGTGAAGTAGCAGAAATGGAGATAGAAGTTCCAGTAGAAAAGGAAGAAATTATCGTCAAAACAAAACTTTCAATGCCTAGTAGAAAATTGAAAGTAAAAATTTCCTCAGAACTGCTTCAAGAATTGGAACGTTTGCAGGTTAATTTTAAATTGAATTAAGTATAAATTCTTCAAATGAGAGTATAATCAAAAGTAATTTTAAAACATACTTTCATTCGTAATTAATTCCTAAATTTGCAATTCAAATAAGTATAAAACTAAAAAGAAAAATATGGCATTAGCAATAACAGATGCTACTTTTGATGAGGTAGTATTAAAATCAGACAAACCAGTAGTAGTAGATTTTTGGGCAGCTTGGTGTGGACCATGTAGAATGGTTGGGCCAGTTATCGACGAAATTCACAGTGAGTATGAAGGAAAAGCAGTAGTAGGAAAAGTGGACGTAGATGCCAATCAGGAATTTGCTGCAAAATACGGTGTTAGAAACATTCCAACAGTATTGATTTTCCAGAATGGAGAAGTAGTAGGAAGACAAGTGGGTGTAGCTCCTAAGAAAACCTATACTGATGCAATTGACGCATTACTATAATCAATAGAAAATAGATAAATAAAAGGTTCAACGAAAGTTGAGCCTTTTTTTAATTATTTTCTTAAAACTTTCTCACAAAACCTTTTTCCAAAAATAAAAAATCTTTTTCTATCTTTACGATATGAATCTAGAATCTCAAGTAGAAAAAATATCCAGTTTTGAGCACTTGGAACTTTTGGCTAACCAAATTGTCGAAGGATTTATTTCGGGTATGCACAAATCCCCTTTTCATGGATTTTCAGCTGAGTTTGCTGAACATAAAATCTATAATCCAGGTGAAAGCACAAAACATATCGATTGGAAATTATACGCTAAAACGGATAGATTATATACCAAGCGCTACGAAGAAGAAACCAATTTGCGTTGTCATTTGATAATCGATAATTCGTCTTCGATGCATTATCCAAAATTAAAAGAGAATCAGCTATTTTATGAGAATAAAATTGGTTTTTCGGTGTTGGCTTCTGCGGTTTTGATGAATTTACTTAAAAAGCAGCGCGATGCAGTTGGATTGAGTGTTTATTCGGATATCTATGAATATTATTCACCTGAGAAAGGGAGTGATCGTCATCATCGTATGATTTTAAGCAAGCTGGAAGAAGTTTTATCGCAAAATAAAACTACTAGAAAAACGGATACCGTAACTTTTTTGCATCAAATTGCAGAAAATATTCACCGCCGTTCTATGGTGATTTTGTTTACTGATATGTTTCATTCTGAAGGTTCCGAAGAAAACAATGAAAAAATTTTCAAAGCTTTACAACATTTAAAACATAACAAACACAAGGTGGTGGTTTTTCATGTGTATGATAAAAAAACAGAATTAAATTTTAATTTTGATAATACACCTCGTAAATTTATTGATGTAGAAACAGGAGAAGAAATCAATTTATTTGCAGAAAATACTCAAGAATTGTATCAAAAAAGAGTACAAGATTATTTTAAAACGGTAGAGGCAACGTGTATGCAGTATCAAATACGTTATGTGCCGGTTTCTGTAGATGAAAATTTTGAAAAAATTTTACTAACCTATTTGGTTGAAAAACAAAAGTTTGGCTAAAAACACTGAAAAAAGTTTATTTTTTTCGTAAAAATATTTGCAGGAATGAAAAAGCGTAGTATATTTGCACTCGCAATCAAGCACTGGTTTGGTAGTTCAGTTGGTTAGAATACATGCCTGTCACGCATGGGGTCGCGGGTTCGAGTCCCGTCCAGACCGCCAGTAAAGAGGAAGCCTTTCTTAAGAGAAAGGCTTTTTTGCCCTCTTACAATATTTAAAATAGTTGTGTTGTTTAGGTACGAAAGTACCACAAGGTTTAGTAGTTAGACCAATGAAAAGCTTTGCATTTATGCAAGGCTTTTTTGATTTTAAAACTTTTTATTTTTTTAACTTTTCTTTGTCTCAATCAAAAAATATATATAGTAATTTTACAATATTAAAAGCGTATTAAGAGGCTTAAAGTGTTTGAAAAATGAAAAAACATATTGTGATTATTGGAGGCGGATTTGCAGGAATAAACCTTGCAAATTCATTAGCTAACAACAAATACTTCACCATTACATTAGTGGATAAAAATAATTATCATTTTTTTCCACCTCTAATTTATCAAGTTGCAACAGGTTTTTTAGAACCATCATCAATTAGTTATCCTTTTCGTAAATTATTAAAAGAAAATAAAAACATCCGTTTTTGGCTTGGAGAATTTTCTGAAGTACTTCCATCTGAAAATAAAATAAAGTTAAGTAATGGAGAACTTGCTTACGATTACTTAGTTTTTGCCACAGGTACAGAAAGTAATTACTTTGGAATGGAAAATGTAAAGAAAAATGCCATTCCCATGAAAACACTTGACGATGCTTTAAATATGAGAAATATTTTATTGCAACGAATAGAAAAAGCTACTGTTACAAAAAATAAAGCCGAAAAAAAACGATTGTTAACTATGGTTGTAGCAGGTGGTGGACCTACTGGAGTTGAGGTTTCGGGAATGTTTGCTGAAATGAGTAAAACTATTATTAGGAATGAGTATCCCGAATTGAGTCATTTCAGAAAGACAGAAATTTATCTAGTAGATGGTGGAGATAGACTGTTAGCTCCAATGAGTGAGAAATCACAAAAATATACTTTAGAGTCTTTGAAACAATTAGGTGTTGAAGTAAAGTTAAACATGCAAGTTGTGGATTATGACGGAAATGTAGTAACATTTAAAGACGGAACATATATAAAAACTAAAAATCTTATTTGGGCTGCAGGTGTTTCTGCAATGATTTTTGAAGGAATACCAAAAGAATGTTATGGTAGAGCAAAAAGACTTATTGTAGATGAATTTAATAAAATAAAAGGAACCGACAATATTTATGCTATTGGGGACACATGTATTATGGAGAATACCGATATAAAATTTCCACATGGACATCCACAAGTTGCTCAAGTTGCTATTCAACAAGGTAAAAATCTAGCTCATAATTTAAATAACCTACAATTAAATAAATTGTTACAAACCTTTCACTACAAAGACAAAGGCTCAATGGCAATCATTGGAAGAGCTAAAGCAGTAGCTGATATTCCAGGTAATACACATTTTAATGGTTTTTTTGCTTGGATGATGTGGTTGTTTGTGCATATTATGTCGCTTGTAAATTATCGTAATAGATTAAAAACATTATACAATTGGGCAATTGCTTATTTTACAAAAGATCAATCACTACGAATTATTGTTAGACCAAAAGATACCGTTTAAAGGGAGGTAGTTAAACCAAGAAAAGCTTTATATTTATGCAAGGCTTTTTGATTTTTAGGGTATTATCAAAACCAAACCCCTCTATTTTGCCAAACCACAACAAAAAATACACCTAAAAATAATAAGCTAACCAAAAGCTTTATAAAAGTCCCGGCTAAGAAGCCTAAAAGCGAACCTAAAGCTGCTTTAAAAGCTCGTTTTCCTTCATTAGAGTTGTAAATAAGTTCTCCTATTAAAGCGCATAAAAAAGGACCAATTAAAAATCCATAAGGAGGAAAGAATAAGCCAATAACCAAACCTATATTCGTTCCCCAAATTCCGTATTTACTTCCGCCAAAATACTTAGTGCCTTTTACTGGAATCACATAATCTAATACGCCAATTACTATCGCAATTACTAATGTAATGCCTAGCAACCAATAATTAGTTTCCATTCTAGGACAAAAATAAAGCAATAAAATCCCAACCCAACTAATAGGCGGTCCTGGTAAAGCAGGTAAAAAACTGCCAATAATTCCCACTAGCATCAAAAGTAAACCCAAAATCAGTAAAAAGTATTCCATAAGATTTTAGTTATTGTCTAACAAATTTATAACTTTGTTTCATACATTTTACTTAATTGATTGCTATGAGATTTGTTTTTTTACTTTTTATTTCTTTTTTAGTGGTTAACACGGCTGTTGCTCAAGACAAAAATTTGTCAACCCAAGATCGTTTGAAAGAATTGGCAAGGCTTAAAAAAGAATCAGATGAGCAAAAAAAAATAGAGTGGGATGCTTATTTGGTTCGTGTTCAGGAAAGTAAAATTGCCAAACAACAAAAAAAACAAGCCGATTCTATTGAGAAATCTAAAATTACAACTACAGTTGTAAAAGAAGATGATTTAGGTTTTACAAAATGTACTTCTCAAGAATTACCATTCTATAAAGTAAAAAATCTGACTACAGGACTTGAAGAACAAGTGTCATTTAATGATTACATAAGAAAGCATATTTATAAAAAATTTAGATATCCAGAATTTGCAATGGATCACGAATTACAAGGAAGAGTGATGGTTTATTTTTTAATTGATAAAGAAGGGAACCCACAAATTAAAGATGTCATAGGTCCAAAAAATGGTCTAATTTTAGAAGAAGAGGCTGTTCGCATTATTAAATCGTTGCCAAAAGCCATTCCTGCTAATTGTGATGGAAAACCAGTTACTATTTCTTATGCAATCCCTGTAATGTTTCAGATGGAAGAATAATATGAAAAAAACAATTCAACTACTTTTTTTGCTTTTAGCTATTCAATCTTGCCAATACTTTGAAAAACAAGTACCAGATGAGAAGGAATTATTAAAGCAAGAACTTAAAAAAATCAATTGGGACGAAGTGGATGAATTTCCATCGGTTTTGCAATGCGATACCATTATAGATGCAGCAATAAAAAAACAATGTTTCTTTGATTACATGGCACAAACTATTCAGGAAAGAATTGGTATTGATACATTACGAATTGAATATCCAAAAATCGATACCATCAACGTAAAAATTACTATAAATACTGATTCTAGTTTACAATTTGAAACACAATATACTAACGACAGTATTGCTTTAGCTGATAAAACCAAAATCGATAGCATTTTAATGTCAAGATTATCCGATTTTCCAAAAGTAGAGCCAGCAATAAAAAGAGGCGTAAAAGTAAAAACACAATTTGTGCTTCCAGTAATTATCAAAATGGAGAAATAAGCAAGCACAAAATCAAGTTCAAGTTAGGAACACAGATTTAAGAAATTTCAATAATTTTCAAAATCTTATATGAACTTAATTCGTAAAAATGTGCACTTCAAAAAAACTTACCTGACTTATATGTTTAAAACAATTCGTGCTAATTTGTGAAATTCGTTTTTAAGTCAATTATTTTTTAAAGTTTCTCCCTTTCCAACTATATTTCCCAAACAACGAATACACCGCCACCGAAACACTAAAAAACGAATACAACAAACTACTTGCCAACACATATTGTAATTTCGATTCGAAGAAATTAGCGGTTTTATAGAGCAAAATAAAATCGATTAGGAATTTCAAAGCAATAAAAAGCATGAAAATATTTTGGTCTAAAAATCCAATTAACCAAAGTAAAAAACTTACTATCCAACCCAAATTTCCACCAAAAACAACAAGTGCTAACAATTTTCCATAAAGAGAAGAGTAACCCGTACTTTTCGAGGCCCAGCGAACCCGTTGTTGAAACAATTCAGACCAAGTTGCAACAGGCTTTGTAGCGACAATACTTTCTTTAGCCAATAAAAACCCAACTTGCTCTGGAGCACCTGAAACCGCTTTTTGCAATAAAAAAACATCGTCTCCGCTGGCTATGTTTTCATTTCCTTGAAAACCGTTTAATTCCTTGAAAAATTGTTTGGAATAAGCTAAATTAGCACCATTGCACATAAAAGGTTGGTTGATTCCAAAGCTTCCAATCGTAGCGCCTTGTAAACTCAAGAAATCTAAATTCTGAAAAGCGGATAAAAAGTCTTTTTTTGTAACATAACAAACGCCAGAAGCTACCATTTCAACTTCATTTTCCTGAATATATTGGTCATAAATCGTCAACCAATCTTTCTGAACCAAACAATCAGCATCGGTAGTAATAATCCAATCATTTTTGGCTATTTGAATCGCGGTTTCAATAGCATCTTTTTTTGGTGAATTAGATTTACGAATGTTCTTAATCACTTTCAAACTGAACACCGAATACTGAACACTGAACACTTCCTCAGAATCATCATCCACCAAAATCACTTCCACTAATTCCTTCGGATAATGTAACAATGAAATCGAATGTAATAAATTAGGAAGATTCTCTTTTTCATTACGGAAAGGAACTACAATGGTAAAAGAGGTTTTTGGAGTGAATTCTGTTTTTGAAAAGCGTTTCATTCGGTTAAATCCATAAATCAGTTGCCCGATGAACAAGAGGTAAATGAGAAAAACGGTTCCGAGAATTAATTCCAACATACGAATAAACTATTTTGAAGTATTCAACTTAAATCGCATCACATAATAACTGCCAATCACCACAGGTAAAACTACGTTTAAAAACCACATTAAGGTACTAATGAAAATCACAAACCATTCGTTAACGTCTAATTTTCCAAAGAAAAACATCGCCACACTTCCTTTTACTGCAAAATCTAAAAATTGGAAACTTGGTAACGAAGAAGCTAAAAAGTAAACAGCAGCAATTGAACTAATCAAAGTCAGATAAGGTAAATCTACATCAAAAACCAAAAACAAAACATAATATTGATGCGAGAAAACTAAGTAGCGACAAACGCCCAACAAAATATTTTTTCGATGAATCTTTTTTGGGATTTCGTTAATTTTATGCAATAATTTTTGAATCGAATAACCTTTTATGGTGATGTTTTTAGAGAGAATTGAAGCAAAAAATAAAACAACAGCAATTCCAATAATCGCTAAAGCCCATTTCCAATATCCAATTAAAATCAATCCAATAGTTCCGAAAATAATCGTCAATATCATTTGAATTCCATTGCAAATCAGGTTTAAAAACACCACTTTTTTAGTTTGCTCTTTTTTGAAAAACATCGCTTTTCCTGCATATTCGCCTAAACCATTTGGTGTGAAAATTCCAGCTGTTAAAGCGCCTAAAACTTGTTTACTCGCTTCACCAACCGAAATAGGTTTGATAAAAGCAACCAAATTCTGCCATTTTAAAATTTCAAAATAACGATTGGCAACACTAAATAATAAAATGAAAATAATGGTTAAGACAGAAGTTTTTTCCAAAACTAAAGTCTTAAATTTACTCCATTCTAACTTTGAATTTCCTGCAATTTGGTCATAAATAAAATAAAACGCACCAATTACAATCAAAAGTTTGATGGTAAAAACAAGGAATTGCTTAGCTTTGTGAGGAATTGAAATCATGTTGCAAAGAAACGAAAACTTTGAACTTGAAACTTGAAACTTGAAACAAAATAATTGGCAAACGAACGCATCATATTAGGAATTGACCCAGGAACGACGATTATGGGTTTTGGATTAATCAAAGTAGTCAACAAGAAAATGGAATTTCTGCAGTTGAACGAACTCATTTTGTCCAAATACGACAACCATTATCAGAAATTAAGAGTCATTTTCGAACGCACTATTGAATTAATCGACACGCACAATCCAGATGAAATTGCAATTGAAGCGCCGTTCTTTGGGAAAAACGTACAATCGATGCTGAAATTAGGAAGAGCACAAGGCGTTGCCATGGCAGCCGGACTTTCAAGAGATATTCCTATTACAGAATACGAACCCAAAAAAATCAAAATGGCCATCACCGGAAACGGAAACGCCAGTAAAGAACAAGTAGCCAAAATGTTGCAACAATTATTAGGTTTAAAAGAATTACCAAAAAATCTCGACTCAACCGATGGTTTGGCGGCAGCAGTTTGTCATTTTTTTAATTCGGGAAGAGTTGAGGTTGGGAAAAGTTATTCGGGTTGGGATGCTTTTGTAAAACAGAATGAATCGAGAGTTAAAAAATAGTTTTCAGTCTCAGTTTTCAGTCTCAGTACTGCAAACTGCGACTGCGACTGAATATTAATAAAATGTCAGGAATCTACATTCACATACCTTTTTGCAAACAAGCTTGTCACTATTGCGATTTTCATTTTTCTACTAATTTGAAGAAGAAAGACGAAATGGTATTGGCATTGGTTAAAGAAATTGAAATGCGCAAAAGTGAGTTTAAAGATGAGATTGTAGAGACGATTTACTTTGGTGGTGGAACGCCTTCGATATTGCAAATTGCAGATTTGAGATTTTTGATTGATTCGGTTTATAAAAATTATAAAGTTGTTCAAAATCCTGAAATCACGGTAGAAGCCAATCCAGATGATTTAACGGAGAATCGAATAATTGAATTGTCAAAAAATAAAGTCAATCGATTATCTATCGGAATTCAATCGTTTTTTGAAGACGATTTACAGCTGATGAATCGTGCACACAATGTTCAAGAAGCCAAAAAATGTTTGGAAATTGCCACACACTATTTCGATAATATTTCCATCGATTTGATTTACGGAGTTCCCGAAATGAGCAACGAAAAATGGTTACAAAATATCGAAACCGCTTTGTCTTTTGGTGTGCCACATATTTCAAGTTATGCGTTAACAGTGGAGCCTAAAACTGCTTTGCATTTGTTTATTCAAAAAGGAATCATTCCGTCACCAGATGACGAAGTAGCTCAAGAGCATTTTCAAATTTTGGTTGATAAACTTTCAGAAAACGGATTCATTCACTATGAATTATCGAATTTTGGAAAAGAAAATTATTTTTCAAAAAACAATTCGAGCTATTGGTTGGGTAAAAAATACATCGGAATTGGACCTTCGGCACACAGTTATGATGGGAAAAATCGTGGTTGGAATGTGTCAAACAATTCGTTGTATATCAAATCTATTCAAGAAAATAAATTACCCATCGAAATTGAGACTTTAACAAAAACCGACCGTTATAATGAATATATTATGACCGGTTTGCGCACGATTTGGGGTGTTTCGTTAGAACGAATCGAACAAGAATTCGGAAAAACCTATCTGGCTTATTTGAACCAACAAGCAGCAAAATTCATTGAAGATCATTTGTTGTTTGTGGATGATAATATTTTACGAACAACCAAAAAAGGAAAGTTTTTGAGTGATGGAATAGCAAGTGATTTGTTTTTATTAAATAAGTAAGACTTTATTTAATAGTAAACAAACTCAATGTTAAATTCAAAACACCAGTCAACAAAGCACTGCCAAAATCACTAACTCCATTTGGATTAAATGAGTCGATTTTAGAATTATAGATTGTATTTTCAGGAATGAAAATAGAATTTTTATATTCAAATTGACCTTTGTAAACTGAAAAATTATCATTCATCATCGTAGCTCTATTATAAATAGAAAAGTCATTTTTTGTGTAAAAATTTAGTTGATTAAAAGATAAAAAAGAATAAGTTGTATTCAGATTACTATTCATTTTAATCGGTTGTAGAATTGGTTGAATAGAGTCTGTTTTTATTTGTGCAAAAGAACAAACATTTGATAAAAGCACTATGATAACAAAATATTTTTTCATTTTAAGTTTCTTTTAGATCCAAAGAATACTTTAAAATTAATTAATTATAAATTTAAATACAATTAATTGAGGTGAATTTATTAATTCTTTAACTACTTCCAATTTGTTTTTATTAAATTTGGAGTAGTTTACCGCAAAGAGCGCAAAGTTTTTCGCAAAGGACGCAACAATTTAAATTATACACGCCAAAATAAATAATTATGACAGAAAATGAATTATCAAGAATTGTATTTGATTGTGCTTTGAAAGTGCATCAAAGTTTGGGTCCAGGTTTGCTGGAAAGTGCTTACGAAGAATGTTTGTATTACGAATTAAGGAAGACAGGATTAAATGTTGAAAAACAAAAGCCTTTACCCTTAATTTATGAAGAAGTAAAACTCGATGTAGGTTACAGAATTGATATAATAGTTGAAAACAAATTAATAATTGAAATTAAATCGGTAGAAGCATTGAATGATGTTCATTTCGCTCAATTATTGACTTATTTAAAATTAACAAATTGTAAGTTAGGCTTACTAATAAATTTCAATGTTTCTCTTATCAAAAATGGAGTAAAAAGAGTTGTAAATAACCTCTAACTCTATACGAACTAAATAAAAATAAAAAGTAAACTTAGCGAACCTTGCGTAAATCCTTGCGCTCTTTGCGGTTAAAAATATGAAAGCAACAATAAATAACCAACAAATCGACTTATCAAATCCTCTTGATATTTCGATTCCTCTAACAAACAACGAACAAAATCCAATTGCTTGGTATCAAAACACGCCCGAGATTGCACCTGTAACTATGGGTGATTGGATTGGCAAAGTTTCGGAAGGAAAATCTTCTACGAATTTTAATAATATTTTCTTCAATCCGCACGCACATGGCACCCACACAGAATGTTTAGGGCATATTACCCGTGATTTTTACTCAATCAATCAATGTTTGAAACAGTTTTTCTTTACTGCGGAATTGATTTCGGTGGAACCAAAAGCGATTGGAGAAGATTTAATTATAACAAAAGAACAAATAGAAGAGACGTTGCATTGCAACGTCTCAACAGAAGCCATCATCATCAGGACATTGCCAAATTCAGAAAGCAAAAAACATTTAAATTATTCCAATTCGAATCCGCCTTATTTAGAAGAAGCTGCTGCGATTTACATCAGAGAAAAAGGCATTCAACATTTGCTAATCGATTTGCCTAGTGTAGACAAAGAACACGATGAAGGAAAATTATTGGCGCACAAAGCGTTTTGGAATGTAAAAGATGTCAATAACGTAAATGAAGATGCTCGTATTAATTGTACAATTACCGAAATGATTTACGTTAATAATGCTGTAAAAGATGGAAGTTATATTTTAAACTTACAAATTGCTTCGTTTGAAAATGATGCTTCGCCATCGAAACCAGTTTTGTATAGTTTGGAGTAGGGAGTTTTTATGAAAAAGTTTTTGATAATATCAGCTTCTATTTTAATTTTATTCTTGATGTATTTGGTATTTTGGCTTTATTCTGCTTCTGATACCAAGAATGTTCGTTTATCTGGTTATGTTTTTGATAAAGAAACAAATAAACCCATTCAAAATGCTATAATTAAAATAGAAAATTATCGTTATGAAAGCGATAATGGGACATCAAATTACAGTGAATACCTTGGAGAAGATAACTACAGTTTGAAATCTGATGAAAATGGTTTTTATGAAATTAAAATTACTAAAAGCGCATTCATAGTAATAGAAGTTAATAAAAATGGTTATAAAATCGAATCGGATAGTGACTTTTCATTCAAATATATGAGGTTTAAAACTTTTTTAGAAAAAAACTAATTACTTTTCACTAATCACTCAAAATGGATATTCAACAACTTTACGAATTCTGTCAATCTAAAAAAGGCGTTACCGAACATTTTCCATTTGATGAAGATACTTTGGTGTTTAAAGTGGGTGGAAAAATGTTTTGTTTAACGTCGTTAACCGAATGGGAAAAAGGGACACCATCGTTAAATTTAAAGTGTGATCCTGAACGGGCTTTGGAACTTCGAGCGGAATATGAAGCTATTGAACCAGGTTATCATATGAGTAAAGTGCATTGGAATACCGTTCGTTTTCACGGTGATGTTTCCGATAAAATGATGTGCGAATTGATTAATCATTCTTACGAACTTGTTTTCAAAAGTTTAACGAAAAAAGTCCAACAAGAAATTCAAGAATTAGAAAATTAGGCATTACTTTTGTGATATTAAAAGAAAATTCAAAGTAACTATCATGATAGACAACTTAAAAAAAATATTAAACGAAGATCAAGATCCAAAAGCTATTGAGAAAATAACGGCTAAATTAGAGAATCTTCTAATGTCGAACGAAGAAGTAGGCTACATTGCCGTTCAAAAAAAACCAGCGGTAACTATTTTTCCAGACAGTATTGTAGTAACCAACAAACGTATCATTTTGTGTAAGCCTAAAAACTTAGGATTATCAATGGAATTCATTGATTACGATTGGGATGATATTTCAGGTTCATTTGTAAAAGAAGGTATTTTAGGTGCTGATTTTACCTTTACAACTAATTCCGATTTAACACAAACGGTTGATTATTTACCAAAAAATCAGGCAAGAAAATTATACACTTACGCTAAAGAGCAATTGGATTTATTGAAAAATCCAAAAGCAGCAACTCCAATTGTAGAAGAAGTTAAACAAGAAGCTCCAATTGAATCGCCAGTTCAAGAAGAAGTTGTAGAAGAAATTCAAGCGGAAGAAGTAACTCATTTTGCAGAGTTAATGCCTACTCCAAATGATGTTATTCGTGATACGGAAGTAGAAGCTCCAATTTCAGAAGAAAAAGGATTAGCGCATTTAACGCAAGACGAATTGTTTGCGAAACTTCAGAATTATAAGAAATTATTAGACAACGGATTAATCCTTCAAGGGGAATACGACCGATTAAAATCCGATATTTTAAAATATCTATAATAAAAAAGCAACCCAACACTTTTAAAATGTTGGGTTTTTCTTTGTGTTCCTAGTGTTACTCTTAGTGAACTTTGTCGTTAAATTCTACATCGATTTCTTCTGTTTCTCCACAAAACCATCAGCTTGGAGTTTTAATAATTCTAATGCGCTTTTCTTTTTGTAGTTGTACAGTTCTTTATCTTCTTTGATGTCGACATAAACCTTATCGTAAATTTCGGCATCGGTTTTCTTTTGTAATTCGCTTTGGTAACGATTTTGAGCTAGCATATTTTTGATGCCCATTTCGTTGTCTTCTTGTTTGAAATCGTATTCACTTTTGGGTGATAATAATTTGGCGATAATTGGTGAAGTTTCAATCGCTAAAAACAACAGCATAATGAAAAACGATGGCAAGAAAGGTAATTTATGCAAAGCATTAATTCGAGCCATTAAACCGTCGAATCCTTCAATAATAGGTTGGGTTTCGGTGACTTTTTTATCTAAATCGGCTTGTAAGGTTTTGGATTTGGCTTCTAAATCGGTGATTTTTGTTTGGTTTGCAGCTTTTAAAGTGGCTAAGTCTTGCATAGAAGCATCGTGTTTTTCACGTTTTTCTTTATAAACCGGACCTTTGCCTAACTTTTTAGTTCCAGCAGTTCCCTCAGCTTCTGTGATGTAAACCGAATATAAATCGTTTACTTCTTTTTCTTTTTTAAGAATATCCGATTTTAAACTATCAATTTGCGCTTTGTTTTTATCTATATCCGATTGAAAATAATTAGCTACTTGTTTTTTGTTAGCCAACATCATTTCATTTTTTTCTTTTAGTAAAACCGTATTGATTTCTTTTTCGAAGATTTTAATTTCCAAGGGTTTTGAAATTACGATAGCAATAATAATCGCCAAAGCAATACGCGGAGTAGCCTGAATAAATTCGTCTAAAAAGCTATCTCTTTTTTTAATGGTAGAAACAATAAATCGATCCAAATTAAAAATAAGCAAACCCCAAACTAAACCGAATGCAACTGCAATAAATGCATTATCGAAAACGGTAAAAAGTGCATAAGCACACGCAATAAAAGCCATTACGGCTGTGAAGAAAACGGTTGCTCCAATTCCGGCATATTTGTTTTGCTCGCCATTAGAACAGCCATTAATTATGTCGGAATCTACGCCCGAACATAACATAAAAAAACGTTTTAACATGATGATTGATTTTGATTGATGATGATTAGTACAAATTTAACGCCAAAAGTTTCAAGTTGTTGCTAATTTGTTGAAAAATAGTTGGTAAAAGAAAAACCCTCACATTGCTGCAAGGGTTTTAATATGTTTTAAGTGACTATTTACTAATCACTTTTCACTATTTACTAAATATTTAGTATCTGTAATATTCTGGCTTGAATGGGCCTTGTACTTCTACACCAATATATGCTGCTTGGTCATCACGTAAAGTTTCTAATTCAACTCCTAATTTAGCTAAGTGTAAAGCGGCTACTTTTTCATCTAAATGTTTAGGTAACATGTACACTTCGTTTTTGTAAGCAGAAATATTAGTCCATAATTCAATTTGAGCTAACGTTTGGTTTGTAAATGAATTACTCATTACAAAACTTGGGTGACCTGTAGCACAACCTAAGTTTACTAAACGACCTTCAGCTAAGATGATAATGTCTTTTCCGTTGATAGTATATTTGTCAACTTGTGGTTTAATTTCGATTTTAGATGCACCATGGTTTTTGTTTAACCAAGCCATGTCAATTTCGTTATCAAAGTGGCCAATGTTACAAACGATAGTTTTATCTTTCATTTGCTCAAAGTGCGAACCTAAAACGATGTCTTTATTTCCAGTTGTTGTAATAATAATGTCGGCATTACCAACAACAGTATTTAATTTTTTAACTTCAAAACCGTCCATTGCTGCTTGTAAAGCACAAATCGGATCAATTTCAGTAACCGTTACAATAGAACCAGCGCCACGGAAAGAAGCCGCAGTTCCTTTTCCAACATCACCATATCCACAAACAACCACTCTTTTTCCAGCTAACATAATGTCTGTCGCTCTTCTAACAGCATCAACAGCCGATTCTTTACATCCGTATTTGTTATCAAATTTAGATTTCGTAACCGAATCATTAACGTTAATAGCGGGCATGTGTAATGTTCCAGCTTTCATTCTTTCGTACAAACGGTGAACTCCAGTTGTAGTTTCTTCTGATAATCCATTGATTCCAGGAATTAATTCTGGATAACGGTCAAAAACCATGTTGGTTAAATCTCCACCATCATCCAAAATCATGTTCAATGGTTTTCTATCTTCACCAAAGAATAAAGTTTGCTCAATACACCAATCGAAATCTTCTTCATTCAAACCTTTCCAAGCATATACTTGAATTCCAGCAGCAGCAATAGCAGCAGCAGCCTGATCTTGAGTTGAGAAAATGTTACAAGAAGACCAAGTAACTTCTGCACCTAAAGCAATTAAAGTTTCAATTAAAACAGCCGTTTGAATTGTCATGTGAAGACATCCTGCAATTCTAGCCCCTTTTAAAGGTTGAGATGCTCCATATTCTGCTCTTAAAGCCATTAAACCTGGCATTTCAGCTTCTGCTAATTCAATCTCTTTTCTTCCCCAAGCCGCAAGTGAAATATCCTTCACTTTATAAGCTACATAAGGTAATGTTTGTGTACTCATCTATTATGTATATTTGTATATTCTAAATTAGGGCGCAAAATTACAAAATAAGTTTTTATTTTCTCAAAGAATTTAAGTATTTTGTGAATTGTTTAATATTCTAATGATTTGAAAAACAACAAAATATAAATGCCGATATATAAAACCTTACATATAAACGAAACTACCACGGCGTACTTTTGGCATATTACTGAAGACGTAACTTCATTATTTAGAGCAGTTTCGTTAAAAGACACCTCTCTTTTTCGCTTAAAAGGAATGAAATCTGAAGCCCATCAAAGAGGGTTTTTAGCAGTTCGAATGTTATTGCAACATTTGGGTTACACCGATTACGATTTGATATATGATGCATCGGGAAAACCACATTTAGTTGATGGAAAACAGATATCAATTTCTCATTCTCATGAATTTTCGTGTATTTGTATAAGTACCGAATTAATGGGAATTGATATTGAAAAACTAAAAGAAAAAACACTTAAAATAGCGCCAAGGTTTTTAGAGATGAAGCATTTGAAAAATCTTTCTACTCCAGATAAAATTGCAAAAGCAACAGTCATTTGGGGAGTAAAAGAGTCTATTTTTAAAATTAAAAATGAAGTTGGAATTAGTTTTCCAGAACATATTTTTGAAGATGAATTTAATTTAATTGATGGGAAATGTTCAGCTATTTTGCAATTTAATAACCAAATAGAAAAGTTCAAGATTCATTTTTATAACGTAGAAGCATATATCTTTGTGTGTGCTTTCCCAAAAAAATAAAATGCAAAATCTATATTCAAATATACTTCTAGCCAAAAAGAATCGTCAGAAGCTATTAGCTGTTTTAATTGATCCTGAAAAGGTTTCAATTGAACAAGCGGTGGTGTTGGGTGAGAAAATTAAAAAATCGCTTGCCACACATATTTTTGTGGGTGGAAGTACTTTCAATGGAACGCATTTAGATGAATTGATTTCCGTTATTAAAACAACTACTCAATTACCAGTATTAATTTTTCCAGGACATCCTTCGCAAATTTCAAATGAAGCAGATGGAATTTTATTTTTGAGTTTACTCTCAGGCAGAAATCCAGAATATTTAATTCAACATCATATAAATTCAGTTGAAATATTAGTGCAATCTAAATTGGAGATTATTCCCACAGGTTATTTGTTAATTGATGGAGGAAAAGAAACTGCTGTGCAACGTGTAAGTCAAACGCTACCAATTGAACAAGACAATATCGAATTGGCATATAAAACCGCAAAAGCAGGCGAATTTCTTGGAAAAAAGTTGATATATTTAGAGGCAGGAAGCGGTGCTAACCAGCATGTTTCTTTAGAAATGGTGCAATATGTAGCTCAAAATATTGATGTTCCTTTGATTGTGGGCGGCGGAATTCGTTCAATGACAACCATTCAAGATATTTACTCGGCAGGGGCAGATTTGGTAGTAATTGGAACTGCTTTTGAAAACGATCATAATTTCTTTTCAATATGATAGAATTTTTATTTTCTCAATATAAAGACTATTCTAATGTTTTTATTTTTCTCGAATTAACCGCTGTAGTTTTTGGAATAATAAGTGTTTTATTTGCTAGAAAAAACAATATTTTAGTTTATCCAACGGGTTTAGTAAGTACCCTGATTTATGTGTATATTTTATTAGAATGGAAATTATTTGGCGATTTTATCATTAATATTTATTATTCTATAATGAGTATTTTAGGATGGTATTTATGGACCCGAAAAAAAAATGGAGCTACTGAATTTCCAATTTCAGTAATGAATCGAAAAGATTATTTGATTTCAAGTGTAATTTTTACAGGAACCTTACTTTTTGTTGCTTTAGTTTACTATTTTTTTGATAAATTTACCCATTGGACAGCTTATGTTGATACGCTTACAACTGCTTTGTTTTTTGTAGGAATGTGGCTCATGGCCAAACGAAAAATTGAAAACTGGTTACTTTGGATTGTTGCTGATATTATTTCGGTTCCTTTGTATTTTTATAAGGGACTAACATTTTCAAGCATACAATTTTTATTATTTACAATTATTGCTATTTTAGGCTATATAGAATGGAGAAAATTTTTACAGAAGCAGATTTAAAATATATAAAGGAAAGAGGCAATTCTATTGATAAAGTGGAGCAACAATTGGCTCTTTTTATACAAGGAATTCCTAAAATTAATTTAGTAAAATCGGCAACCGTTGGCGATGGTATTTGGCGTTTTTCAGAAAGCGAAATTAATTTGTTTGTAACTTATTTTGATAGGCATAAAGATAAATATACCATAGAGAAATTTGTTCCTGCTTCGGGAGCGGCAACTCGTATGTTTAAGTTTTTAAATGAGTTTTTAAATGAATTTGATGCCGAAAATGACACTATAAATAGTTACATCAACAAAAAAAACGCAAAAGATGTTTCTATATTTATTTTTGGATTAAATAACTTTCCTTTTCACAGAGAATTAAAAAAGAAAACACTCGATTTATTTCCTGATTATTATTCCTTGTCTAATGATAAAAGGCATTATGCTTTAATTAAGACGTTACTGAGTGAAGAAGGTTTAAATTATGCTCAAAAACCTAAAGGGATTTTGCCTTTTCATTTTAAAGTCGATACTATTGTTACTCCTATTGAAGAAAATATTTTTGAAGCAGAGTTTTTTAAAAGTTCAAATGATAAAACTAAAATTCATTTTACGATAAATAAAGAATTTCAATTCGAATTTGAGAAAATAACGAATCTTTTCTCTGATTATGAAATTAACTTTTCTTATCAAGATCAATCGTCAGATACTTTAGCGGTTAATTATGATAATACGCCATTTCGTTTAGATGATAATACGTTGTTTTTTAGACCTGGCGGGCATGGTGCTTTGATTGAAAACTTAAATGCGCTACAATCAGATGTGATTTATATTAAAAATATAGATAATGTTTCTCAAAATCATTCAGATGTAATAACACTTTACAAGAAATTATTAGGAGGTGTATTGTTTAGAATGCAATATCAAATTTTTGATTATTTAAATAAGTTGTATAGCGGAAATTTAACGGAAGATGAAATAACTGAAATTAAAGATTTTGCCGAAAATAAAGCAGCTTTTCCATTGCCTGAGGAATTTAATTATTTTCAGACAACTTATAAAATTGAATATTTAATTAAAGTATTAAACCGTCCAATTCGTGTTTGTGGAATGGTTAAAAATGAAGGTGAACCTGGCGGTGGGCCATTTTGGGTGCAAGATGAAAAAGGTCGATATACGCTTCAAATTGTTGAATCATCTCAAATAGATACCAACAACAAAACTCAAAAGAAAATTGCTAAAAGAGCTACACATTTTAATCCGGTTGATATTGTTTGTGGTGTAAAAAATCATAAAGGGGATAAATTTGATTTAACTCAATTTGTAGATCCAAAAACGGCATTTATTACAGAAAAAACAAAAGACGGAAAATCTATAAAAGCATTCGAATTGCCTGGATTATGGAATGGTGCTATGGCTAAATGGACGACAATTTTTGTTGAGGTGCCATTAGAGACTTTCAATCCGGTTAAAACAGTAAATGACTTATTAAAATCGTCACATCAACCTGATAATGGATAAATCAATTATCGCATCTGAGTTTTCATTTAAAGCAGTGAGGAGTAGTGGTTCAGGTGGACAAAATGTAAATAAAGTGTCGTCAAAAGTGGTGCTGACTTTCGATTTAGTCAATTCAAAAGGATTAAAAGAGGAAGAGAAACAATTACTTCAAACTAAAATAGCTACCAAACTTACGCAAGAAGGCATATTAATTATAACAAGCCAAGAAGACAGAAGTCAATTAAAAAATAAAGAAATTGCAATTAAAAAATGTTTTAAATTAATTGAAAATAACTTACTGGTTTCTAAAGAACGCAAGGAAACTAAAATTCCAAGAGCTGTAAAAGAAAAGCGCCTCAATGCAAAAAAAGTAATGAGCGTTTTAAAACAAAACAGGAAAAAGCCAAACTATTAAATTTCAACAACAAATTCAAAAGTCAAGTTCAATAAAAATGAAATAAATTGAGTTTTTGTATTGCAATTGTAATTGATATTGCTTTATCTTTGCCTCGTCTCAAAGGGGTGCTCTAAATAACGAGCTGAGATCATACCCATAGAACCTAGAACAGATAATGCTGTTTAGGGAATCGACAAAAATAAAAGTGCACGTTTATTGGCGTTGAAGAGTATCAAATTTAATTTTTAACCAAGAGTAATTACCCCTTTTATTCGTATTTTTTTTACGAATGAAAACTTTATTAAAACAAAGTACAAGGTACAAGGTACAAAGTACAAAGGCTTATTTAAGTCTATTTTTTATTTTCTTTTCTCTTTTTTCTTTTTCACAAGAAAAACCTAAAGACAGTCTAAAAACAACTGAACTAAAAGAAGTTACAGTTTCTTCTGTAAGAGCAAAAGATAAAAACCCAATCACTTATACAAATCTTTCAAAAGAAGATATTGCACCAAGAAATTTAGGTCAAGATGTGCCTGTATTGTTGCAATATTTGCCATCTGTAGTTAGTACAACCGATGCTGGAAATGGTGTAGGTTATACTTATATGAGAGTTCGTGGTGCTGATGGTTCTCGTATCAATGTTACTTTAAACGGAGTTCCCTTTAACGATAGTGAAAGTCAGGGAACCTTTTTTGTGAATTTACCCGATTTTGCTTCTTCTTTAGAAAGTGTTCAGCTACAGCGAGGAGTAGGAACTTCAACAAACGGAGCTGGAGCTTTTGGTGCGAGTTTAAATATGCAAACCAAATCGTTTCAAGAAAAAGCTTATGCTGAGGTTTCAAATTCCGTAGGGAGTTTTGCCACTCGAAAACATACAATAGCTTTTGGAACAGGGTTGCATAACAATTTTGAAATGAATGCACGTATTTCTAATGTAGCTTCGGATGGATTTATTGATAGAGCAACATCAAATATGTTTGGTTACTTTTTTAACACCAATTATATTACTGAGCAATCACAAGTGAAATTTTTAGCTTTTGGAGGGAAACAAAAAACTTATCAAGCGTGGTACGGAATTGAAGACCCAGAAAAATTAAAAAATGACCGTACATTCAATCCAGCAGGAATGTATACAGATGAATTTGGAAATGTGCAATTCTATGATAATGAAACCGATAATTATTGGCAAAATCATTTTCAATTGCATTGGACAGAAAAGTGGTCTGAAAAATGGATTTCAAACGCAGCATTGCATTACACTATCGGAAAAGGTTATTTTGAACAATACAAAGAAGATGAAGATTTAACCGATTACAATTTACCTGATTTTAATGGGAATTCGATTTCAGATTTAGTCAGAAAGCGATGGTTAGATAACGACTTTTTTGGGGCTACTTTTTCATTAAATTATCGAACACCAAAAACGGATTTGTTATTTGGAGGAGCGGCCAATCGTTATTTAGGAAAACACTTTGGGGAAGTTGTTTGGACTCAAAATTATGTTCCAAGTCCTAATCGTTACTACGATAATTTTGGAAATAAAGATGATGTCAATTTCTACACAAAAGCATCTTACAATATTACTAATCAACTGAATTTATTTGTCGATTTACAATACCGAATGGTGTTTTATGAAGCAACAAGTGTTAAGTTTTCGGATGTGAATGATACTTTTCGTTTTTTTAATCCAAAAGCTGGGGTGAACTATCAATTAGACACTAAAAATTCCTTTTATGGCTTTTTAGGAGTTGCCAATAAAGAACCAAGACGCGATGATTATGAAAGCGGAAGCGTGAAACCAGAACGTTTAATAGATTATGAATTAGGTTGGAAATACAATACTCAAAAAGTAAAAATTAGTGCCAATGCTTTTTATATGAATTACAAAGACCAATTGGTTTTAACTGGCGCATTAAACGATGTGGGTTCTCCAATTTTCACTAACAGTGGAAAAAGTTATAGAGTAGGATTAGAAGTTGAGTCAACAATAGCAATTGCTGATAAATTAATTTTGAATCCAAACGTAACTCTGAGTCAAAATAAAAACCAAGATTTCTATTTTCAACGAGATGGTGTTTTACAAAATTTAGGCAATACAGATATTGCTTTTTCGCCAAATTTAATCGTTGGAAATCGATTGACTTTTTTGCCAATTAAGGATTTTCAAATTTCGCTTTTGTCCAAATTTGTAAGTGAACAATACATGGGTAATATCGATTCAAAACAATCTAAATTGGAGGCTTATTTTGTCAATGATTTAAATATTTATTACGAATGGAAGATAAATAAATCTATCAAATCAATTGTTTTTTCAGGATTGGTAAACAATATTTTTGATTTAGAATACGAATCCAATGGTTATTTTTATACTTATGATGACGATTGGAGTAGTCCAGGAAATATTACAACAATTGAAGGAGCAGGATATTTTCCACAAGCGGGAATTAATTTCCTTTTAGGTATGAGCTTAAAATTTTAGTAAATAAAAAAAGCCTAACAGGTTTTCTCAATCTGTTAGGTTTTGTATTAATTATAGACTCGTAAAGAAACAGCGTCTAATTGTTCTACTCTGTATTGTTTCATAGGATATTGCATGCCAGTTGCTTGACCTGTAAACAAGCTGTAAGAAGCCCCGTCACATGCGCAAATAGCATTTATACCACTTAATGTCATGGTGGAACAGCTACTTAATGCCTGATTTGGGCAAGCAGCATCAAAAGCTACATAACTTCCGCCAGTATTAAAAACGATAATACCTCTTACGCCAGCACTTCCATTATTTATATAAACAGCATTGCTTGGAAATTGTAAATTACTAAATTGTGGCAAATTCATGTTTATATTTACACTAAAACCATAGTTAGGTAAATACGGATTATTGTTGCTAAAGTTTTCTTTTTCACAACTCATCAAAAAAGGTAATAAAAGGAGCAGTAGGTATTTTTTCATTTTTTTTCTAAAAAAAGTTAAACAAATTTAATTAATTACTTTTGAGATACATTATACATTATCATAAATTAATATTAAAAATAAATTACTATCTTTGTGAAAAGGAATCCCATGTAGGTGGGATTCTTTCTATTTTATAAACGATGAAGTTATGAGTACAGTATCTTATTACACAGCAGAAGGATTAAAAAAATTAAGAGACGAATTAGACCAACTTAAAAGTATAGAGCGACCTAAAGCATCGCAAGCCATTGCAGAAGCGCGAGATAAAGGAGATTTGTCTGAGAATGCAGAATATGATGCAGCAAAAGAAGCACAAGGATTATTAGAAATGAGAATTTCTAAAATGGAAGAAGTTGTTGCTAATGCACGTTTAATTGATGAATCGCAATTGGATTTATCAAAAGCATTGGTATTGTCAACAGTTAAAATTAAAAATCAAGCTAATGGTATGGAAATGAAATACACATTAGTGGCTGAAAGTGAAGCAGATTTAAAAACAGGAAAAATTTCTGTAACATCTCCTATTGGTAAAGGTTTGTTAGGAAAATCTGTTGGAGAAGTAGCAGAAATTAACGTACCAAACGGAGTTTTGAAATTTGACGTTTTAGAAATTACAAGAGACTAATAATACGTTTAAAAATGGCAAGTATTTTCACTAAAATAGTAAACGGAGAAATTCCATGTTATAAAATTGCTGAAGACGAAAATTATTTAGCTTTTTTAGATGTGAATCCAAATGCAAAAGGACATACGCTTTGTATTCCAAAACAAGAGATTAATAAAATCTTTGATATGGATGAAACACTTTATTTAGGATTAATGAAGTTTTCACGAAAAGTAGCAAAGGCTCTTGAAAAAACCGTTGAGTGTAAACGAATTGGTGTGGCGGTCGTAGGACTTGAAGTGCCCCATGTTCATGTGCATTTAATACCACTTCAAGATATGGATGATATGCGTTTTCAACGAAAAACAAGCTTAACTCCACAAGAGTTTCAAGAATTAGCTCAAAAAGCAGCAACTTATTTATAAAAATCTGATACCACAAATTTTAAAGTTTGTGGTTTTTTATATGAAAAAAATAGTTTTTTTTTTATTCTACACAAACCTTATTTTTTCTCAAGAATTATCTTCTGAAAATTTTTATTGGCCTTTTTATCATAGCCAAAATATTGAAAGTGTAATAGGTGTAAAAAAAACCTTCTTTAAATGGAAAATTATTAGATTCGTTAAGTATAGGTTATAAAGTTAATGTTCTTGAGAACACAACAAAAACAACAACTATAAATGGACTGAATTTATCATGGGTTGAAATTGAATATATATACAACAGTGAAATTAAAAAAGGTTTTTTATGGAAGGGTTGTTTAGCACTAGGGGTATCAAAAAGAAATGGGGTAGTTTTTTTAACAACGATTGATTCTAAATTTACTAAGAAAATTAAAGAAGGAGGTTTTGAATATAGTCCTCATTTTTGTAATATTTCTGTTAAAGCAGTTAATCAAAATTATAAACTTTTGGATACTTTTACAATAGCTAAACAGTTAGATGAGAGCATGTTTTTTGAAAATTCAACAATCAATGGATGGGGATTAAAAAATGTAAATTCTATTTATAGAATTTCTCTAAGCGGTGAAGCTTGTGGTATACCAACGTACCATTATTATTTTGGATGGACTGGCAAAAAAATCCTACTCCTTCCTCAAAAATATCAAGTAGGTGATGCAGGTATTTTTTATCATACAGAAGAATTTATTTTTCCAAATGAAAAAAAAGGAGAGCAAAACACCATAATTAAACAAATTATTGAAGCTGAAATTATTGATGAAAATATAGCAGACAATAAGTTTTTAGTAAAAAAAGAGCTTGAGTATTATTCTTGGAATGGAATGACTTTTAAACTTATTAAAACAAAGAAAATTAAACCATATATTCAAATAGAGAATTAATTTTCTTTCCTGTAACTAATCTGCATTGTAGTTCCTTTTCCTATTTCAGAATGAATTACTCTAATTTTTCCTTTGTGGTATTCTTGAACAATTCGTTTAGTTAATGATAGTCCTAAACCCCAACCGCGTTTTTTGGTTGTAAATCCAGGTTCAAATACTTTTCCAAACTGGTTTTTTGGAATTCCTTTACCGGTATCTGTAATTTTTATTTTAACTTCATTTTCTAATTCAGAAATAGCGATAGTTAAACTTCCTTTGCCTTTCATAGCATCAATTGCGTTTTTAACTAAATTCTCAATCGTCCAGCTGTGTAATGCAGGATTAATGGCGACATAAATAGGATGTTCTGGCGACAAGAAAGTAAATACCACTTGTTTTGAAACACGTGATTGTAAATAATCAAAAGAACTTTTAGTTTCTTCAATAATGTCTCTTTTTTCTAAAGAAGGTTCGCTACCAATTTTTGAAAATCGATCGGTTATGGTTTGTAATCGATTGATGTCTTTTTCAATTTCTATAATGGTACTCTCTTCTACATTTTCTAATTTTAAAATTTCTAACCAACCAATTAATGAAGATAATGGTGTGCCAATTTGATGCGCTGTTTCCTTAGCCATTCCTGCCCAAAGTTTGTTTTGGGTAGCCATTTTAGTGGCGCGATAAAAATTATAAACAACGGCACCAAATAAAATAATAATTAGTAATAAAGCAACCGGATAATATTTCAACTTATTTAAAAGGGGAGAATCGCCATAATAAACCAATTGATATTTGCTTTTAGAGCTTTCCATTTTAATGGGTAAATTATCGTTTTTTATCGAATTAAAGTATTTTTTTAAAGCAATGCTATCTTTCGTAATGGCTTCGTCAATATTATTAGAATCAATAATTTTATCATTATTGTCGGTGATAAAAATTGGAATCGTAGTGTTTTTACTTATAATTTCAAGCGGTAAATCTAAATCTGAATTTTCATTAGCATTTGCAACAGTAGTTAAGGCACTTGCCCAAAATTCCATTTTTGCACGCTCTTCATTTTTGAAAATCTGGAAAAAATTATAGGTATTCCAAAGTATTAAGATTACGATGAAAAAGGAAGCAAGTATAATAAACCATCGCGTAAGATTTCGTTTTTCTGAAAACTGCATGTAACAAGATTTGATGTAAAAATACTAAAAACATTTAATTGTTTGATTTTAGATTGATGATTAATGATTTTTGAACTTGAAATTGATTTTTGAAATTGAAATTGAAGTTGACATTGTAATTGTTTGTTATCTTTGCAGAAAATAGTATACTATGTTAAGCATCGATCCAAAAGAAATAGCGCCAGCAAAATTACAAGGATATTTACAAAGTGCAGTTGCACCAAGACCAATTGCCTTTGCTAGCACCATGGATAGTAATGGAAATCCGAATTTATCGCCATTTAGTTTTTTTAATGTATTTAGTTCAAATCCTCCAATATTAATTTTTTCACCTGCAAGACGTGTGCGTGATAACACAACTAAGCACACTTTGATTAATGCACAAAACACCAAAGAAGTAGTTATTAATGTAGTGAATTATGATATTGTACAACAAATGTCATTATCAAGTACTGAATATCCAAATGGTGTAAATGAGTTTGAAAAAGCTGGTTTTACGATGTTAAAATCAGACAAAGTAAAACCATTTCGTGTTGCTGAAAGTCCAGTGCAATTTGAGTGTAAAATTAACGATGTGATTGCTTTAGGTGATCAAGGTGGAGCTGGAAATTTAGTGATTTGTGAAGTGGTTAAAATTCATATTAATGAAGCTGTTTTAGATGCGACAGGAATGATTGACCAATACAAAATTGATTTGGTTGCCCGAATGGGAGGAAACTGGTACAGTCGTTCAAATGTAGGTATGTTTGAAGTAGAAAAGCCATTGACAACTTTAGGTGTTGGGGTGGATGTAATTCCTGATTTCTTTAAAGAAAGCACTTATTTTAACGGTAACGATTTAGGAAAATTAGGGAATATAGAAAATATTCCAACTGAAGAAGAAATTGCTATATTTGTAAAAGAAAATTTTGAAGTTAAAGCGGTTTTAAGTTCCGATGATATGGATACAAAATTTCAAAAAGCAAAAGAATATGTAGATAATGGAAGAGCTATCGATGCTTGGAAATTGTTATTAGCAAAAAAATAAATTTAAGTATTATGGAAGTTTTAGGAAGAGTAAGATTAATTAATCCTGTACAACAAGTTAGTGCTTCTTTCAAAAAAAGAGAGCTTGTAGTTACTACAGAAGAGCAATATCCTCAACATATTTTGATTGAGTTTGCACAAGACAAAACAGATTTGTTAAACAATTATAATGTTGGAGAGCAAGTAAAAGTATCCATCAATTTAAGAGGAAGAGAATGGGTTAATCCACAAGGAGAAACTAAATTTTTTAACTCTATCCAAGGTTGGAGAATTGAAAAAGTACAAGCTGAAGCACCAAGTGCACCTCAAATGCCACCAATGCCAGCCTCTGAAGCTTTTGAACCAGCAACTAATTTCAAAGAAGAAGAGCACGACGATTTACCTTTTTAAAAGATAGAAGTCAGAAGTTAGAAGTCAGAAGTTTAAGCAATACTTGAATTTCTGGCTTTTTTATTGAACTTGAAATTTGATATTGTAATTGAACTTGATTTTTGAACAATGTATTTTCTAACCAAAGAATTATATTTTCCTCCAGCTGAAACTGCTTCCTTCGATGGAATTGTGGCAGTAGGCGGCGATTTGTCACCTGAAAGATTGGTATTGGCTTATAATTCGGGCATATTTCCTTGGTTTGATGACGACGAGCCTATTTTGTGGTGGAGTCCGCCTGAGCGTATGGTGTTGTTTTTTGAAGATTTGAAAATTTCGAAAAGCATGCGTAACATCATCAATCAAAGAAAATTCAAAGTTACTTTCAATACTGCTTTTAGAGATGTAATACTCAACTGCAAAAAGATTTCTCGAAAAGATCAACCAGGAACTTGGATAACCAATGATATGGTTGAAGCTTATTGCAAATTACATGAATTAGGTATTGCAAAAAGTGTCGAGGTTTGGCAAGATGATGAATTGGTAGGTGGTTTGTATGGCGTAGATTTGGGTCACATTTTTTGCGGCGAAAGCATGTTTTCAAAAGTTTCTAATGCCAGTAAATTGGCTTTTATCGCCTTAGCAAAACAATTAGAATTGGCTAATTATCGTTTGTTAGATTGTCAAGTTTACAATGATCATTTAGCAAGTTTAGGTTGCGTAGAAATTGAAAGAGAAGATTTTTTGATGGTGTTGAAATCTTAAAACTTCGGCAAAGTTCTAACATACAATTCTTCCACTTTTTTTCTTGCCCAATCCGTTTTTCTCAAGAACGTTAAGCTTGAATTTACAGATGGATTTTCCTTAAAACACTTAATATTTATCAATTCGGCTAAGGTGTCAAAGCCGTAGAAATTTACTAATTGTTCTACAATTTCCTTTAAAGGTCTTCCGTGAAGTGGGTCGTTGCTCATTTTTTTATTTTCTTGTAAAACATTCCATAATGTGATCATTCACCATTCCTGTGGCTTGCATATGTGCATATACAACGATAGAGCCTACAAATTTAAAGCCACGCTTTTTTAAATCTTTACTTAGCTTATCTGAAATTTCAGTGGTTGCTTTAACATCCCCTAAAGTTTTTGGTTGATTATCGATGGGTTTTCCATTAACAAATCCCCAAATGTATTTGGAAAAACTACCAAATTCCTCTTGTATCTTTATATAAGCCTGCGCATTAGAAACCGTTGCTTTGATTTTTAGCTTGTTTCTAATAATTCCTGTATCTTCAGCTAATTCAGCCATTTTATCTTCTGAATAATTGGCAATTTTATTCCAATCAAAATTATCAAATGCTTTTCTAAAATTTTCTCTTTTTGCTAAAACAGTATGCCAACTCAATCCCGCCTGGAACGTTTCCAAAATCAAAAATTCAAAAATAGTTTCATCATCATAAACCGGTTTTCCCCATTCGTTATCATGATAATTGCGATACAAATCATCTTTTTCGCACCAAGCGCATCTTAGTTTAGTTTCCATTTTTTTCAGTTCCTAAATAGTTATCAATTAAATAATGGCCTAAATAAATCAAAGGAGTCAAACCAATTGCAATTAGTAATTTTACAAAATAACCAGTAAAAGATGAGGCTACAAATGTTTCTCCATTTATTTTTCCAGGTAACCAAAAGGCAATTCCTAACACAATAAAACTATCAAATAATTGAGAAATCACTGTAGAGCCTGTACTTCTTAGCCAAATCATTTTTTTGCCCGTTCTGTTTTTTACAAAATGGAAAATGGTAACATCAATTAATTGGGAAACTAAAAATGCAGTGATGCTTCCCACAATAATCCACATACTCTGACCAAAAACTGCATTAAATTGTTCATCCGAAATTAATCCATCGCCTTTTACTGCGGGAATATTGAGTCCAATTAACAACAAAAAAAAGGTGTAAGCAATTAAGCCTGCGGTAATAAAAGAGAGTTTTTTTACCCCTTTTTCACCAAAATATTCGTTGATTAAATCGGTGGTAATAAAAACTATGGGCCAAGGTAAAATACCTAAACTCATTACGGTATCACCTACATAAATTAATTTTCCGCCAATAAGTTCTGCAACTAATGCATTGGTGATGAAAATTCCTGCCAATACAACATATATTATATCTTTTTTTCTGTGAAACATTGCAATATTTTTATCAAAAATAGCTGAATTATGTCATAAAAAAACTTCAACCCGAAGATTGAAGTTTTTATATGTATTTGAATTAGGTAGATTAACCTAAAGCAACTCTTTTGAATCCAGAAACAGTTAAGTTAGCCTCTACAGATTTAATGTAAGCAGCAACACTCATAGAACCATCTTTGATATAATCTTGGTTTACTAAAGTGTTGTCTTTGTAGAAACGTTGGATTTTTCCTTTAGAAATGTTGTCTAACATTGCTTCTGGTTTACCTTCAGCTCTTAATTGTTCTTTAGCAATTTCGATTTCTTTTTCAATGATTGCAGCATCAACACCAGCTTCGTTTAAAGCAATTGGGTTCATTGCAGCAGCTTGCATTGCAACGTTTTTAGCAGCTTCTTCAGCTCCTTCAACATTTGCAGATAATGCTACTAAAGTAGCAATTTTACCAGCGTGAATGTAAGATCCAACAAAAGCACCTTCTAATCTTTCGAAAGAACCTACTTCGATTTTTTCTCCAATAACTCCAGTTTGCTCAATTAATTTTTCAGCAACAGTAATTCCACCAAAATCAGAAGCTAATAATTCTTCTTTAGTAGCGAAGTTTAATGCTTGGTTTGCTAAGTCAGTAGCTAATTTTACGAAAGATTCGTTTTTACCTACGAAGTCAGTTTCACAATTTAATGTAATTGCAACACCAGCAGTTTTGTCTGCGTTGATAACAGCAATAGCAGCACCTTCAGTAGATTCTCTATCTGAACGGTTAGCAGCTACTTTTTGACCTTTTTTTCTTAAGTTTTCGATAGCTAAATCGAAATCTCCTTCTGCTTCCACTAATGCTTTTTTGCAATCCATCATTCCAGCACCAGTGATAGTTCTTAATTTATTTACGTCTGCAGCAGTAATATTTGCCATTTTGTATGTTTTTTATTTGTTGTTTATAAAAGTAAAAAATTCCAATTATTAAATCCCAAATTCCAATTTTACTAAATTGCTAACTAAAAGTTAGAACAAGTTTGGAATTTGGAATTTAATTCTTGGAATTTAATTTATTTATGCTTCAGTTTCAGTTGTAGGCGCTTCAGTAGCTTCTACTTCTTTAGCTGGTAATTCGTCTTTTTCAACTTTTCTATCAGAAAGACCTTCGATTAAAGCAGCAGATACTAAAGATAAAACTTTATCAATAGATTTAGAAGCATCATCATTAGCCGGAATAACGAAATCAATTGGACGTGGATCCGAATTCGTATCTACCATTGCGAAAACTGGAATGTTTAATTTTTGTGCTTCTTTAATTGCAATATGCTCAGCTTTAACGTCTACTACAAAAAGAGCTGCTGGAAGTCTAGACATATCAGCAATAGAACCTAAGTTTTTCTCTAATTTAGCACGTAAACGATCTACTTGTAATCTTTCTTTTTTAGATAAAGTCATGAAAGTACCGTCTTTCTTCATTCTATCAATAGAAGCCATTTTTTTAACAGCTTTACGGATAGTTACGAAGTTAGTTAACATACCACCAGGCCATCTTTCAGTGATGTAAGGCATGTTACATGCAGCTGCTTTCTCAGCAACGATATCTTTTGCCTGTTTTTTGGTAGCAACGAATAATACTTTTCTACCAGATGCAGCAATTTTTTTCAAAGCTTCATTAGCTTCTTCAATTTTAGCTGCAGTTTTATATAAGTTAATGATATGAATACCATTACGCTCCATATAAATGTAAGGAGCCATGTTTGGATCCCATTTACGAGTCATGTGTCCGAAATGTACACCTGCTTCTAATAACTCTTTAACGTCAATTTTGTTTGCCATTGTGTAATAGTTTACGTTCCGTGATTAGCAATTTTCAAGTAGTTACTTGCGTTGGTCTTGAAAATTTAGATGCTAAACTAATTCCCTTTTTACAAGGAATATCGACAACTTTGTTTTTAATTCAATTTTAATTGTAAAAATAAATCTGAAAATATATTCTGATAAATATCGAATATTAACGTTTAGAGAATTGGAATCTCTTACGTGCTTTTTTCTGACCGAATTTTTTACGTTCTACCATTCTAGGATCTCTTGTTAATAATCCTTCTGGTTTAAGGATAGCTCTGTTTTCAGCCTCAACTTCACACATTGCTCTTGCAATAGCCATTCTCACAGCTTCTGCTTGTCCTGTTGAACCACCACCATATACGTTTACTTTAACGTCAAAGTTTGATGCATTTTCTGTCATAGACATTGGTTGCATAACTTTGTACTGTAAAGTTGCAGTTGGGAAGTAGTTAGTGAATTCTCTTTTGTTTACAGTGATTTTTCCTGTTCCTTCTGAAACATAAACACGTGCAACAGCGCATTTTCTTCTACCGATTTTGTGAATAACTCCCATTACTTAAGATCGTTTAGGTTAACGGTTTTAGGTGTTTGAGCTCCATGTTTGTGCTCAGAACCTACATATACATTTAAATTACGGAATAATTCAGCACCTAATTTATTTTTAGGTAACATTCCTTTGATAGCTTTTTCTACTAATAATGCAGGATTTTTTTGTTGCATTACTTTAGCAGTTAAAGTTCTTTGACCTCCTGGGTAACCTGTGTGTCTGATGTACGTTTTGTCATCTAACTTGTTACCAGTAAGGTTGATTTTTTCTGCGTTGATAACAATTACGTTATCTCCACAATCAACGTGCGGTGTATAACTTGGCTTGTATTTACCTCTTAAAAGCATTGCTACTTTTGTAGATAAACGACCTAAGTTATGCCCTTCAGCGTCCACAACAATCCACTGCTTGTCTGCAGTTGCTTTGTTGGCTGATACTGTTTTGTAGCTTAATGTGTTCACAATAATTAATTTAAATTAAACATTCCATTCCCAATAAAGGGAGTGCAAAAGTACAATTATTTATTAGAATTGCAAACCAGATGTGTAAAATATTATTTTTTCTAATTTATTAAACATCATGCTATTATCAATAATTAAGGAGCAGTTGTTTTTTTTAATTCAATAAATGTACTATTTTTACTTCTTATCTTTTATTTATGAAAGCAAAAGCCACCTTAAAACAAATTGCAAAAGAGTTTGAAGTCTCTATTTCGACTGTATCTAAAGCACTAAGTGATAGTCCTGAAATAAGTGAAGCTACCAAGATTAAAATCCAAGAGTATGCTAAATTGCAAAATTACAAGCCAAATAGTATTGCTAAAAATTTAAAAAATCAGCGTACTAATACTATAGGTGTTATTATTCCTAATATACTTAATCCTTTTTTTGCTAAAGTATTTAGTGGAATTGAGAAGGAAGCTTTGTCTAAAGGTTACAATGTAATCACAGGTATTTCAAATGAATCATTTGAAAAAGAAAAAGAAGTAATGGATATGCTTAACAATGGAACAATTGATGGTTTTATTGTTGCTGTAGCAGAAGAAACCCAAGCTTTAAAAGAACACCAACATTTTAAAGATATTATTAATAGCGGTACACCAATTGTAATGTTTGATCGTGTGGCAGAAACTGTGAATTGTGATAAAGTTATAGTTGATGATTTTGAATCCTCTTTTGATGCTACCAATCATTTACTTAAATTAGGGAGTAAAAACACAGCATTAGTTTCTACTATAGATAATCTAAGCGTAGGAAAACTTCGTGTAGGTGGTTTTAAAAAGGCAATGGAATCGTCAAATTTGTCATTGAATAATCAATTAATTGTTATTGAGAATGATATAGAATTATTTGATAATAAATTAATTGAGTTGTTTAATACTAAAAAAGTTGATGCTGTTTTTGCTTTAGATGAGCATGCATCAACCATGGCAATGAAGTTTGCGCTTAAAAAAGGCATCAAAATTCCAGAAGAATTAAATATTATTGGTTTTGCCGATGGTGTTTGGTCAAGAAGATTAACACCGAGTTTATCTACGGTAAGCCAACACGCACCCGAAATTGGAGCCAAAGCGGCCGAATTATTAATTCATAAATTGAATTCTAAAGACGAGTTTTATCAACCGCAAACTGTTGTGATTAAAACAGAGTTGCGTCAGAGGGAATCTACGAGGAAGTTATAGTTGTTTTGCTTTATCATCCCGCCAAGTAATATATCCTAAAATCGCATTGAACATATAAAACACATATTTTGCGGTGTTGGCAATGTTCATTAGTATTACATTTTGTATGATTTTGAATAAATTATATACTTGCCAGTTAATCCAATTGTCGGGATACATTCTGCCTGTATTAAAGGTGCCTCCAAAACTAATTCCAGCAGGAATAGCGATGGCAAAAAATAATTTCCAATCAATCGCTTTGTCAGATAAAGTGGTAAAAGCAATGTAATTCAATACGAATGAAAGGATTAACCCAATTGCCATATTTCGAAAAAAGATAACATCAATTGCATTCAAAAATTGTTTCTTTTTCCAAATTCGGAAGGCAATATAATTTCCAAAAAATGAAATCGGATAAGTCAAAATCGCACCTATATTTCCTAAAAGATAATCAATACTTCCGCTCAACAACGTATTGCAAGTGCTGATTAAATTCCCAATATTGTTTTTCTTGGTGACTAGCCGAGTGGCTATCATCGACAAGCAAGTGTTTAGAATGGAAAAATACCCTAAGTAAAACGAGTAATTCTTTCCATCAAAACTAAAATCGTACGTGGTTTTGTAATATTCTAAATACACCGAAACGCCCACCACCAAAACCACTCCAATGATATCGAGATATTTACTATTGGTAATACTTTTGATGGTAGCGATGGTGTTCTGCATATCTATTCTTTTGTGAAGTTGAATTTCGTTCCGCCCTGATTTAATATAAAGGAGTTGTCTCCAAATACCATTTCAATTCCAGCTGCTGCAAAAACAAAAGTTTTTTCTTCTCTAAATGTTAGTGGAAAGGCGCCTTGTCCTGTAGCTTGAGCGAATAATTCGCCATTCTTTTCAGAAACGGTAATTTTTAAAGGAATTTCTTTTGAAGCATAAGTTCCAGTAAATTTTGCTAATTCACCTTTATCCATTTTCATGAATTGTGGGAACGGGAATGGCATTTTGTGATAAATACTTAGGATTCCTATGATGATATCGTTTTGCACAAAATTATCGCCATTGGATATTATAGAAAAACTCAATTTTTCAGTTGGATAATAACCTAACATCGAACTGAAATTCTCAATTCTTCCGCCATGACCATAAAATCGTCTTTCGCCAAAAGGAAACTGAATTAATGCTTTTCCATAACCTTCTTTTATTTCTTTCATTTGGTCTAAAGAAGTTGGACTAACTAATTTTCCATCGAAAAGTGCATAAATGAACTTAGTTAAATCAGCTGGAGTTGAAGTAATTCCGCCTGATGAAAACGCAATTGAGTTATGATTTTCATATGATTTTATCCAATTTGTTCCATCAAAGTAATAAGAATAACTTTCTTTATTTGCTGTATTTGTAGCTTCTTCTTTGTAATATGTGGTTGGAACGAAAGTTTTATTAGTAACCGCACCTTTAGCAGTCATTTCAGTTTTATTTTCGTAAGTTCCTAGCTCGGCTTTTTTAACGATTCGATTTTGTAAATTTTCCTCGTATGATTTTTTAGTTAGCTTTTCGATGATGCAGCCTAAAATAAAAAAGTTTGAATTGCTGTATTCATATTTGCTTCCTGGTTCAAAATTCGATTTATAAGTTGTAATTACTTTTAAAATATCTTCTTTTGAATGTTTTTTGTCAATTACTTTATGAAAAGTCGAATCCTGATTTACAAAATCCACAATTCCGGTTCTGTGGTGCAATAAATCATATATTGAGATTTTTTCTGCATTTGGCATTTTCGGATAAAAACGATTCAGCTTGGTTTGCAAGGTTAGTTTTTTCTCTTCAATTAATTGCATGACCATTACGGCAGTGAAAGTTTTAGAAATTGAACCAATTTTATAGCGTGTAAATCGATCTGCCTTGATGTTTTTTTCTACATCAGCAAAACCATAGGCTTTATTAAAAACCACATTTTCACCTTCGCGAATGGTTAACGAACCCATGAATTTGTTGTTTTCATACAAATAGTTTAGCAAGCTATCTATTCTTGTAAATTTATCTTGTGCAAAAGTGAAACTCGAAAAAGTTAATACAAAAAGAAGTAATTTTTTCATGATTTATTTTATTGTTTTACTAATTAGTAGTAAAGATATTATTTTGTTACTGATTCTTAATTTTGTTGAATATTCTATAAGAATATACTATTGGAATAATTGTAATAACGGCAGTAATTCCCATAAAAGTATAAAATTGAATATTATTTGGCAATACAAATGTCAACGCCATTAATAGTCCGCCCACAAACCATAATTTTCCACCTAGTTCATGTGTTTTTTTCCAAACTTCCTCGTTTTCCAACGTCCAAGGGGTTTTGATACCAATGAAATAATTTGGTTTTATGGTTTTGAAATAATTACCTAAAAACGCAAAAAGCAAACCAATAATAACAAATACGAATCCTGGATTACTGTTCTTTTGTTCCACGCTGTACAAGATAAAAAGCGCTAAAGCCGACATGAATAGGGTTAGAATCATTCTCATAATATTTAATTTGTTGCCCATATTTTGCAATTTTTGTTTTGGATCAACATATGGAATTAATAGAAAGACAAAATAATTTATTCCAACCAACATTAGTAACACGGCAACTAGTTCCTTTTTATCTCCATAACGGTCAATTTCTCCAGCGCCATTCCAATGCATAGGTACTTTTTCTGGTAAGCGTTTCCAAATGTAAATTAGATAAACAAAAGGAATTAATGCAATTGCTAAAAACGGAATTTCTTTTTTAAACTTCTCCATACTTTATTTTTTTAGGGTAATAATCCATTTTAAAATATCATCAACAATAGTAGTATTTAAAGAATAGACTACAAATTGTCCTTTTTTTTCGCTTGTGACTAAATCGGCACGTTTTAAAATATCCAAATGATGCGAAATACTAGGTTTTGAAATATGAAATTGGTCCGCAATATCGCCAGCTGTCATTTCCTGTTTACGCAGCAATTCCAGAATATCTCTTCTGGTTTCGTCGTTTAAGGCTTTGAAAATTGCGTTCATATTAATTTATATATTTAGACAAATATCTAAATATTATTTGAAATGGCAAAAAATATTTTTTTTTTAGGTTAGGTTATAGATATAATTTTTCTCAAAAGAATTTGATTTTACTAATTCTAATGAAAAGAAAATATTGTTTTTTACCGCTATAGATTGTATTGTTTTAATATCACAATCTTCTGACAATATAACATAGCATTTTGTATTGTTTTTAAGATATTTTGGAAGTTGCTCAAATAAATTTTCAAAATACTCAAATTTTTCCCCGCAAAACCAAGCATTTTCTTTAATGTTTTTTGGTTTTTTTGGATAGTAAGGTGGATTAATAATAATATAATCAAACGATTTATTTTGTAAATTTTCAAATAAATCCGAATATAAAATCTCAATTTTTGATTGATTTTTTAGGCTGTTTTTTTCTAAATTTTCTAATGCTATTTTATTTATGTCGGTGGCTGTAACTATTGCGCCTTTTTTTGCAGCCAATAAAGATATTATTCCGCTTCCACAACCTAATTCTAGAATTGTTTTGTTTTTTAAATTGATATCTTGAATAAAATCTAATAAAAATTTTGTGCTAAAAGTTAGGTGTGGTGGAAATACATCCGGATGTACGGAGATTCTAATATTGTCATAACTAAAGCTTCTGGGTTTGTAATAAAATAATTTCAATCCGAGTTTTAGAAAAGGATGAGTAATTTTTTTTATTATTTGTTTCATTTTTTAATGTATTTCAATATTTCAGAAGCTGTTGTTTGTATTCCTCTTCCGCTAAAATGAAAGTCGTTTACTAAATATTGTCTATTGTTTTCTCTGTCTTTGCTTCTAAGAGCAGGTAATAAATTGATGATTTTAATATTTTTATTTGAAAATTTTTTCTTTAACCCTTTAATGAATGGATAATTAGAAATTGTGTATTTTGAATCTTGAGAAATTGAAAGCCCCATTTTTTTATATTTATTTTTATAATGGCTGTTAATTTGAGAGCAGTGTGGAACAACTACCAAATAAACAGGAATAGAATCTCCCACTTTACATATTTCTAATAATGTTTCAATTTTCTTTAACATTTTATTGAAATCTTTTATTCGATCTCCTTCTACTAAAATGGAGTTTTTTAATAATTTTTGATCTCCATTTAAAGTTTGCTTTTCGTAATCTGAATATTTATCAATACTAAAAATAGTATCATTTTTAATATAATTTGGATTTGGAATATCCAATTTTGATCTAAAATCACGAATAGTTTTAAATTGGCTCAAACGATAATTTAAAAAACGAAAAGATATTAGATTGTTAGAAATACTATAATACACTTTTTTCCAAAATGGATAATTACTAGCGTTAGATTTTTTACGAATATCCATTAAATCATTGCCAACATATATTTGATAAATTAACGCTTTAGGAGCTTTTATTACTCTTTTTTTTGCAATTAAATTGGCTTCAATGATTCCGGTACCTGAAACAGCATTATTAATAAAACTAATGTTTGGCAATGAATCTTGAAGTGTTTTTACATAAGATTGATTATTTGCTGAAAACGAATCTCCAAATACTAAAATTGAGTTATTATTCTTGTTATAATTTTTAGAGTTATATTCTTTAAGTTCAGGTTTGTAAAAGTCTATAATTTGATACCGATAAGAAATTTCAAATAAAATTATTACAACTGTAATAAGATAAAAGATATAAGCTATTTTTTTAAACTTTTTTTTCATTCGTTTAATCTATTCTGAATAAAAACCTTCAATTTCTGGCTGACGATATTTCCAAAGTTTATGCAAAGCCTTTATTTCATATGGAAATTTATAGAATCCAAATTTATAGCGTAAAAAAGAAATGGTTTTTAAAAACGGTTTTTTATACCCTTTAATTCTAAAGTCAGAAACTGTTGGGTAATAGCCATTCAAAACTGTTTCGAAGTTTTTAATAGTATCAATCATGTAGGGTTTTAACCAAGGAGTTAATGGATTTTTTCTTAAATCAAAATTTTCCCAACTTGGCGAAATCCAATCTTCCAATTTTTCTGGAAAATGGAAACCTGCATCTAAAATTTGTTGGTATAGTTCAGAACCTTCTGTAGGAACTGGGCTAAACAAATATATAATTATTTCAGCATTTGGATTAATTTGTTTGATTTCTTTGATGAAATTTATATCCCATAAAATTTGTTTGTAAACTTCTTTTTCAGTTGGCGCAGGCATACCTAATACAAAAGAAAGTTCCGGAATAATATCTGCGTTTTTCA
The DNA here is from genome assembly GCA_004293165.1 of Flavobacteriia bacterium. GTDB lineage: Bacteria > Bacteroidota > Bacteroidia > Flavobacteriales > Flavobacteriaceae > Flavobacterium. The sequence goes on from RDYL01000002.1 coordinate 736,390, forward strand.
TTCGCAATACAAAATCTTTAATCATTTGACCAGTTTGCTTACCACCTTTATTCATTTGTTTTAAAACGGCATCATTACCCGTTTCCGCACCTAAAAATATCATTTTACAACCCGCTTTTCTCATCAATTTTAAGTCGTCATCAGAATACATATTGATGGTGTCAATTCTGCCTTCTCCCCAATAACTCAGGTTGTCGTTCATTATTAATTCAGAAAATTCTAAAACTCTTTTTTTAGATGTAAAAAAATTATTGTCGTGAAATTCAATGGCATCAATCTTATATTTTTCTTTAAAATATTTTACATCTTCGTAAATTCGAGAAGCGGACATACCTTTCCATTTTGCATTATAAATGGGAACGACTGCACAGAATGAACAGGAAAACGGGCAACCCATACTTGAATGATACGATAAGGTTGTATTGCCCATAAAAGTTTTTGCTAGATAATTTCTAACAGGATAAAAAGAATTTAAATATTCGTAGGGAAATTTTGGAAGTGTGTCTTGATCTAAAAGTGCCTCAACCGCTGTTTTGACAATTTTATCATCTTCATTTTTATAAATTAGATTTTTTATAGTTGGTAATTTATCTAATTCGTTGTTTTCTAAAGTTGTAATTAATTCTGGAAATGTAGTGTCACCAGGGCCATTAACAACATAATCAACATAACCTGATTCTAGACAAACTTTATATTGATTAGAAGCAAAATAACCACCCCAAATTGTAATAATTTCCGGAAATTCTACTTTAATTTTTTTGGTAAAAGGAATCGCTTGGCGCAATTGTGGTCCAGGCATTACAGTAGAACCAAAATATTTAAATTCACCAGTTTTTAAATAATTTTCTATGGTTAACCAAGGATTTTCTTCTAAATTTCCATCGACAAAAACATACTCAAATTTTCCATGAATAGACGCTCCAACTTGCAAAATAGAATTAGGAATTCTGTGTTTGCTGTTTGCACTCTTAGGATTAAAAATGATGATTTTGTTTTGTTTCATAATCGGTAAAAATAATAAGTTTTTATGATACAAATTATATTTTTCGTTACTTTGATACAATTAACTCGCATGTTTAATGTATATATTAGGAATTTCTGCGTTTTATCATGATTCTTCGGCATGCTTGTTGAAAAATGGCCATGTTGTGTGTGCCATTGAAGAAGAACGTTTAACAAGAAAGAAGCATGATAATTCATTTCCCAAAAAATCGATTGAATTTTGTCTAAATCAGGAGCAAATATTAATTTCACAAGTCGATTTAATAGTATATTACGAAAAACCATTTTTGAAATTTGACAGAATTCTTACTACTATAAAAAGAAACATTCCTTTTGGTTTCAATTTTTTTAAGGATTCAATAAATACTTGGGTAAAATCTAAATTATGGATTCCTCAAACGATAAAAAATGAGCTGAATTATAATGGAGAAATTATCTTTTGTGAGCATCATGAATCACATGCTTCGGGTGCTTTTTATACTTCTTCATTTAATGAAGCTGCTATTGTTACAATTGATGGAGTTGGAGAAAAAGCAACCATAACCATTGCAAGAGGTCAAGATAATCGGGTTGAAATGATTAAAGAGCAACATTATCCTAATTCATTTGGGCTACTTTATAGTGCTTTTACGCAGTATTGTGGATTTAAAGTAAATTCGGGAGAATATAAGTTAATGGGACTATCACCCTATGGGAAACCAATTTTTAAAGATTTAATTTTAAGCCAATTAGTAACTATTTCAGATGATGCTGTACTTACACTAAATATGAAGTATTTCTCCTTTGAAAATGGTAAAAGTACTATAAATGAGCATTTTTGTAAACTATTTGGAATGCCTGTTAGACAAGAGCAGGAACCTTTTACGCAATTCTATTTTGACATTGCAAATTCCATTCAATCTATTTCAGATGATTATTTAGTTACTCTTGCTACCTATGCAAAAAAAATTGTTGATTCGGATAATTTATGTTTATCTGGAGGTGTAGCATTGAATTGTAAATCAAATGGTTTTTTACTCCAAAAAAAAATATTTAAAAATATATGGATTCAACCCTCACCTGGTGATGGTGGAACTTCAATTGGTGCAGCTTATGTTGGATGGTATCATTATTTTAAAAAAGAACGAGTTTTAATTTCTGATAACTTACAAAATCAAGTATATTTAGGTAGTAGTTATTCGGATAAACAAATTGTAGAAATATTAGAGAAAAATCAGATTGTTTATCAAAAAGTAACGCGTCAAGATTTGGTAAAACGAGCAGCTTTTAATCTGTCAAATAAAAAAATTATTGGGTGGTTTCAAGGGAAAATGGAATTTGGTCCCAGAGCTTTAGGTAATAGGAGTATTTTAGCGAGCCCACTTTATGAAGACATGAAGGAATACCTAAATTCTAAAATAAAATTAAGAGAAGGTTTTAGGCCTTTTGCACCCGTAATTTTAGAAGAAAAAGTTGGGGATTGGTTTGATACAGACATAAATTCTAAATGTATGTTATTTACTTTTAATAGTAGTAAAAAACAAATTATCCCATCTTGTATTCATGAAGATAATTCTGCAAGGGTGCAAACCATTTCAAAAGAAGATAATGCACTTTTTTATGAACTAATAGCCGAATTTGAAAAAATAACACAAACTCCCATTTTAATTAATACTTCATTTAATGTTCGTGGTGAACCAATAGTTGAAAGTCCGTTCGATGCGCTTTATTGTTTTTTTTCAACTGAAATAGACACTTTGATTTTAGGTAATTTTATAATTGAAAAAGAGTACAATAAGGCATTGCCAACTTTATTTAAAACGAAAAGAAATTATGAAAAAGATTAATGAATTTGTGAAAGAAATTCAATTGCTGAGTAAACAACAAAATAAGCAAAAGCAGTTTGGTTGGCTGTTAATTGGAATTTGGTTAGTTGTTTTTTATTTAAAAATAAAACAGAATGATTTTGATTATCAATTAATTGAAAAATGGTTTTATGGTTTTCCAATTGTTTTAATTATTATTACATCTTTAGTAACAAGATTATTGCAACCAATTTTGTTTGTTTGGTTTCTGACAGGTAAAATATTAGGACTTATAACTTCTTTTATTATTCTATTTGTTTCTTATTATGTTATTTTGTTGCCGATAGTTTTTATTTCTAATATTTTTACAAAAAAAGAAGAGCCAAAAGTTGTATGGTTGTCTAAAACATCAAGCATCGACTATAAAAAATTATACTAAAATGAATAAGATTTCGATTTTTATAGAGTTAATTCAGTTTTTAATTAAAAATAAAAGATATTGGATTATTCCAATTATTATTGTTTTAGTATTACTTGGGATGTTGTTAATTCTTACAGAGAGTTCAGTATTGTCGCCTTTTATTTATAGTTTATTTTAATAGCTTATGTATAAGTTGAAATTTTATTTTAAAAAATTCGCAACCTATTTTACAATTACGTTTTTATTATTCTGTTTAATAAACGTTATTGCTTTTGTTATAATTAATAATACTAAAAGAAGAAGTTTCGAAACGATTTTACAGCCTGAAAAAAAATTAGAATCTAACCCAAGATTAATGCAAGAAATTTATTTAGGAAAATCAGTTAATGAAATATCAAAAATACAATCTGATTGTCCTCAAAATGTTTCGCATCCTACACTATCTTTCATGATGCAACCTATTAAAAATGAAAATTATGAAGTAGGAATTGAAAATTGTAGGTATGATGCTTTTTGTAATGCAACTAATTTTTATAAAAATGTTAATGGTGGTGTTTGGGTTTTTGGAGGAAGCACAACTTTTGGAGTTAATGTAAGTTCAAACCAAACATATACTTCTTATTTAAATCAATTAGATAAAGATAATCACTATTTCAATTTTGGAATATCATCCTATCATCAAAGTTTAGAAATCGACAGATTAATACTGCTTTTAAAAAAAGGATATCGTCCTAAAAAAGTTATTTTTATGGACGGCTTAAATGATATTACTCAGTTAACATATACCAATTATTCTTCAAGTGAAACACCTGCAAAAGCTCATTTAGCATATCCTTCAACATATAATGCTGAAAGAGCATTTAATAACTATTCGATAGTAAATTCGTTACCAATAGTTAAGTTGATGATTTTAAAAAATAAAAAATATCAAAACAATTTTGAAAATATTTATAGTGATAAAGTTTTGTATCATCAAAATCCATTATTCCACTATGATGCAGTTGTGAAATACCTTCCTAAGATAGAAGACTTAGATAAAAAGGTTACAGATTACTATAAAAACAATTTAATTTTGATTGAAAATCTAAGTAAAAGTTATGGTTTTGAATACCAAGTTTATTTTCAACCTAATGGGATTTTATATACAAAAAACAGTTTTGTTACAAATTATGCAGATTTTAAAAGTGAATTGATTAATTATACTCTTGTATCAAGAGCTTATGAGATAATTCGTAAGAAAATTAAAAATAATGAGTTGAACATGATTGATATTGCAGATTTGCATGAACATTCAAAAAATTCTTATGTTGATTTAGCACATTATTCTCCAGAATTAAATAAAAATATTGCAAAAGTTATTTTGTTAAACAATTAAATGGCACTACAACATCTTGTGCAAGCAGTGAGCATTCCATTGTTTTTCTTTAAATCTTTTCTGAAAGTTGTCATTACAACCGAATTCCATATTTCATTTAGATTATTGTTATGTAAGTTTCCAATAGTTAAATTATAGCATCTTCCATGAGCAGGAATAACACTTCCATCAGATTTTATCATAATACTTGAATACACTTCTCTACACTCGTTTTTAATTTTAGTTTCTGGAGAAAAATAAAACGATTTTAATTTTTCAAAACTTTCTATTTCTGGAGAAAACACTATTCTATTATCATTAAGTTGTTTTATTTGTTTTATTTCATCCCAAAGTAAGTCAAAATCATAATTATCAAAATTAATTTCATCTAAATTAGAAGTAGTAGCAAAATATTTATCTCCAAAAATTGAATTATGTGTTTCTGCAATATTATTTGTTGTGAAATTTGCATGCATAAATCCTATATTTTTTAAAGGAAACTCTTTTAGATAGGAAACAAAATTAACTAATTCGCCAATATTCCATTCCGTAATTACGCAATACACCGAAACCTCTTGTTTTGGATTATATTTAAAAATTTCTTTAATTCCTTCAATTGCTTTTTGAAAAGATTTTTGATTACCTCTAATGTGATTGTGAATCTCTTGTGGACCATCAAGGGAAATGTTTAGCTCGCCTAAACCATTTTTAACTAGTTCTTCTGCATGATTTTTAAGGGTTAACCCATTAGTTGTGATTGAAGTTTGAATTTTTTTTGATTTACAATAAGCCAATGATTCTTGTAGATAAGGATAAACTAATGGCTCTGTAAAAGCATAACCTATTTTAGCTTTTGGATAATAAGTATGAGTTTGATCTACGACTTTTTTTATTAAATCTAAAGGCATATTTAGCGGAGAAGTTCCAACTAAATTTTTTGCAAAATTAGTAGTTAAATTTTGTGTACCTACATCGCACATTTTACAATGTAAATTGCATACATTATTTACACCAAGTACAATCCAGTTTGGCGAAAAATAGTATTTACTAGTACAGTAATTTCGGTTAAAATATTTTAAAATTTTTTCTGGAAGCATAAAAAGAGTCTTTAATCAAATGTACTGATTTATTTTGGCTTAGAAGTTTGAAATAATTTAAATAGGGCTAAAATTATCCATTGTGAAATTGTTGCACTAATTAATAAAGTTAGTAAGCTGTGATTTATTTTTAAAAATAAAATATTAGAAAAAAATAATGATAAAGCGCCAATTATAAATATTACTAAAACATGCTTCTCTCTTTTCTCTTTATAATTTTCATACACATCCATTCCGTACAAATAGGAAGGCAAAATGTATAAAAAACCAATATAATAGAACAAAGGTTGAAAATAAATTTTTAAATAATAGGTGTTTAAAAAGTAAATAAATACAATAGAAAAAATAGATATTATTAACCCAAAAAGAGCATACGTTTTTTTTATTTTAGCATAATAAGTTTCATTTTTTCGGTATAAAACTTTAACAAAAGGTAGAATTGCCATATTGCCAATTGCCATAGCAAATAAAAATAAATTATTTTGTAAACCATATTTACCCAATTCTGTGGAAGGGAAAAACAAACTTGCTATAAATACATCTATTTTTGAAACTAAAAAGCCAGAAAATGCCAATAAAAAAAAGCCAAATGAATATTTAAGTTCATTCCAATCAATTTTGAAATTATTCCAATTGAACCATTTAAAATAGACTACTAAATAGATTAGTCCTTTGATAAATTGATACAAAGCATAATAAAACACCAAATCGATGGAATTGATATTTAAAGTTAATTTTAGAAGAATTACTAATAAAAGAAAAGTAGAATATTCAATTATTGAGGTTGTAAAATTATCTTTTTGGTATTGGTTAACAACTTCAAAACTCCAACTAAGATATCTGCCAATTAACCATAAAGTTAAAAACAAACTAAGTTTTACATCAAATAATAAAAATGCAATAAAAATACTAAACAGTAAAAAAGGAATTCGTACAAAAAAGTGATTACTAAAGTGTTTATGCATCAAATTTGGTTCTTTACTAAACTTAAGTAATAAATATTCTTTGCTTCCCCAATTAGAGATAATTGAAACAATTAATGCGAATAGAAATATCTCAAAAAAATCACCCCAAATAGATGGATTAGTTGTTTTAAGAACCAAAATTGGAAACAGAAAGCCTAACAGTGCAATAGACAATTGTCTAAATACACTCAGTAATACCTCTTTTGTTTTTTTGCTATTCGTTTTTTTCAAGTTTCATTTTTTTTAAATCATAAAACCCAATTCCTCTATCATAATCGGATAGAAATAAAATATATTCGTTGTTAAGTAAAACAGCTTTCTTTTTAGAACTAGCTTCGTTTGTTACTTTTTTTTGGTTAAAATAGATTTGATTTTCTTTAATATATAAAGGTTGTGTAGCGTTTGTTTTGCAAAATATTTTTTTAGATTTCAACCCTTCATGAGTCCAGTAGTAATAGGTTAATTGGTCGTTTAGTAATTTATAATCGGTAATCAAAAGTTCTTTTTCATTAGGAATTACTTTGTCATAAGTTACATTTTCGTTTTGAAAAAATAGAACATGAATAACAGAAATCAAACCACTACAAAACAAAATTATAAAAACAGGAAGTTGTTTTCTGATATAAAATACCAAGCTACTTCCTAAAAGAATTATGATTAATAATCGAATATAGTTGAACGGAAAAATAATATTTTCAAAATAATGAGTAGGAACATTACAAATAAGAAAAAGTAAAATCAGCGAAAAAACTTTCCATTTGAAATTAACAGTGCTTTTGCAAACACTCACATACAACCAAATAAATAAAAGTAACGAATAGGTACTGCCGTAACTAGAAAAAACAATAGATAATATTAACCAAACGGTATAGTTATACAAAGAGTTCTTATTTCGAATTGTATAAAAAACAGCACCTAAGATTAGAGCTATTTTACAACCTAATAAGTAACTCTTATAATTAGTAAATTCAGATTTAAGAAACATATGTAAGCTTTGATAATTGCTTACAATTTCGCCAGATATTTCACCATTTGATGCTTTTTTTAAAACAGTTGTTGCATAATACAACCAACTTTCAATCGATACAAAAAATAAAGTAATTCCAATGAAAATAGAAGTAAATAGAAAAATAGAAAATATAGATTTCCAATCCTTTTTCATTATGAAATAAGGAATTAAAAAAACAGGAAATACTTTTAAACAAATTGCCAGGCTTATTAAAAATCCAGCTTTGAAAGATTCCTTTTTTTCTAGTAAAATATAGGCTTCTATTAGTAAAACCAAAATTAAAAAATAGGTTTGTCCAAATAGGATATTGTTTTTAATCGGCAGCAAAAATAAAATAGGTAATAGGGCTAAATAGTGGTTATCGATATTTAAAAATCGGAATAGTCGATACAAGCTTCTTCCAAATAAAATAAAAGACAGTAAACCGAAAATAAACTTTGAAATATCTAGGTCTAAAAATGAAAAAGGCAGATAAAAGAGAGCTAAAAAGGGGGTATTTGGCGTGTAATTTAGATAATAGGTTTGTTTTGAAATTTCAACAATTTTTTCATTAAACCATTCTGGAAAATATATTTTTAAATCGAATTCATGATGCCACAGTATTTTTGCACCATAGTAGTAGTTTCCATAATCATGAATAGGTGATTTGATGGCTAGTAAAATGAAGTATATTCCAATAAAAACATAGGGTAGTAAATAAAGATATTTTATAATATTCTTATTCATAATTTATTCAAATAAATTGTTTTTTACTACACCTAATTGATGAAAAAAGTAAGCTATCGAAACTCTTAAAACACCCAATCCATATATTATGCTTCTTTTAAAGTTGATTGAAGATGCTTCTTCAAAATACTTAGCTGGACAAGATATTTCTCCTATTTTGGTTTTCTGGAAAATCAATTGGGCTAATAATTCATTATCAAATACAAAATCATCTGAATTTTTTTCGAAATTTATTTTTCTTAATACTTCTGCATTGAAACAACGATAACCTGTGTGGTATTCAGATAGTTTTTGTTGTAATAAGATGTTTTGAATAAAAGTTAAAATGCGATTTGATATATATTTATACAAAGGCATACCACCTTGTAAAGCACCTTTTGATAAAATTCGTGAACCTAAAACAACATCAAAAGTTTGTTTGGTAATAAGTTCACACATGGCTGGAATTAACTTTGGAGTATATTGGTAATCAGGGTGAAGCATTATGATTATATCTGCCTCCAATTCTAGTGCTTTTTTATAGCACGTTTTTTGATTGGCTCCATATCCTTTGTTTTTTTGATGTTCAATAACATAGTCAATTCCAATTTTTTTTGCAATTTCAACGGTTTTGTCTTGACTGTAATCATCTGTTAAAATAACGGTATCCACAATATGAAAAGGGATTTCTTCCACTGTTTTTTGAAGTGTTTTTTCTGCATTATAAGCAGGAAGAATAACTATTATTTTTCTATTATGGAGCATTATTGTAAATAATTGACTTCTTGATTGCTTTTTTCTCTAATATTTCCAGAAACTGGTATACTTTTTAGCGGAGCCAAATGTTCTTCATTTCTATGATACAATTCGCCTAAATAAACAAATTCATGATGCTGGTGTGTCTTGTAGTTTTTTAATTTAGTTTTGACTTGCATTTCAGACATGTTCCATTCTAAAGCTAATCGTTTAGCTGATGGCTCCATAAAACTAGTATATAAAATTTCTGTAAACGTATGATCTTGGGTTTTTTTATAATTGATGTGATTTAATGTGTCTGTAACTTTTATTTTTAAATCATTATTTATCTTTCTATAGGTTTCTAAAGTTTTTTGTAAGTCTTTTAATGATAAATACCCTTTTTTGTCTTTCTGGTCTGAAAACAAAGGTTGAATTGAAGATTCGTGGCACCAAATACATTTGGCAGGTTTTCCTGCATTTGAATGGTTGCTATCTGCGGCAATTTTTCGTTTTCCATTAGCATCGAAAATTCCAAATCGAATTTGCCCATTTTTCATTAATTCAATGGTTTCGAATTCATAAACTTGACCCGTAATTGAATCAATTTCTTTTGAAATAAATAATTGATTAAATCTATTTTGTTCTGAAAAACGAATGATACGATGCTCTTTTGAAACATCAGAATTGTTTATGTAAGCCTTCTCTGATTTTAAATTATAGTTTTTTGAAATGTCTTCTAATGACATAGGTGTTTCAGTTAACGCATAATAATGCTCTGATGATCCTAGTAGTAAAGAAATATATCTTCCAAGATCAATACTATGATTCGTTTTATATTCTTCGGATTCTTTTATTTTTTGATGAATTTTTATAAGTGATTTTTCGGCATTTTTACTAAATCTCATTTTGGAAACATCAATGCGTAAATTTTCTTTATCATTTTGTATGTTTTCTTTGTTTAAAATATTAGCTCCAACATATGATAAAGCCCATTTTAAGCCAATTATATTCTTCTCTATAGTATCTTTATTGTAAGCTTGGTTCCATTTTAAAAAAATGACACCTTCAGCCGAGTCTACCAAGAAAGAATTGTAACTATCTTTCCAGCTAATGAAGAGTAATAAAATCAATATAAAAATATTTTTTTTCATTTCTGTTTTATAAATATACTAATTAAATTTAACTTGTTATTTTTTTAAAACTATAAGGTAACCAATTAAAAAATTACCTTTATTAGAAGTAATTTTCATTGCCTTTTTATATTTCACATTTTGTTTAATATATTCAAAATTCATTTTTGATGTAATGTATCCAATTAATGTAAAAAATTTTGATAATTTTTGTTTGTATGATGTGTTTCTTATATGGTTTTTTGAAAAAGATAAAGTGTTAAGATTAATAGTCTTTTCAATAATGAAGCTTTTTTTTTTGAATAATTGAATCCAATCGTTAATGTAAGGATATTTCTCATTTGATTGAATAATTCCAAAATTTGAAGTGCAAAAAATATTCATTTTTTTTATTTCATCAAGTGGAAAATTATCGCTCCAAATCCCTTCATTAATTATTAATTTTCCGTTTGGTTTTAATATTCGACATAGTTCTTCAATTTGTTTTTCCAAATCATCATTATCTTGTATAGCTAAAACTGATTCAATATATATTTTGTCAAAAAAATTTGTTTTAAATGGAAATGGAGCAGCCTTATTATTTAGTTGAAGTTCAACATTTTTTATTTTACAAAATTTAAGCCTTTCCTTTGCTTTTTTAAGCATAAATGAATTACTGTCTAATCCAAAAAAATTTGTTTTTTCGTTTAAAGAACTAAAATACACCAATGTAGCTCCTGTTCCGAAACCAAATTCTAGAACATTTTCATTTTCTTTACATTCTAAATATTTTAATAATTCATTTGTTGCTTTTTTACCTTTTGGGTGAAGAAAAGCAGTGTTTGAATTACTGTAATGCTTTAATATACATTCCATTAATTATACATTTTCATTAATCCACTAGCCGTAATTGACTTAATTTTATGTTTTATCTTATTTAGATAAGAATTGCTTCTACTCGCTTCAACTTCATTAACCAACTTACTAACGGCATATTTATAAAATTTTTTGGAGTAGGTTCGTTTAAAATCAATTTCTCTATCGGTTGATGATTCCCATTCGGGTTGAATTGTAATTTTATCTTCAATTTCATTATATAAACTTGTACCTTTTATTGGATATGCTATAGTTATGGTATATTGTGTTGGCTTGGCCTCTTTTAAATATTGAATAGTTTTGTCAATGTCATCAATTGTTTCATCAGGATAGCCTAACATTACAAAAGTTCCAGTTTCGATACCGATAGCATTCGTGTTTTGAATCATTTTTTTAACGTGATTGATATCTACTCGTCTGTCCATCAAATCAATAATTTTTTGCGACCCACTTTCGGCTCCAATCCAAATTCTAAAACAGCCTATTTCTTTTAAAAGTCGCAAAATTTCATCGTTTAAGCGTTCCGCTCTTGTAATGCATTCAAATGGAATGATGGCATTTTGCTTTATTATTTCCGAATGAAATTCTGTTAACCATTTATGACTTATGGTAAAAACATCATCCACAAACCAAATAGCATCTGGATTATATTTTTCTTTAAGCATTTTCATTTCTTCAACTACCAAATGAGTAGGTCTTCTTCTGTAACTTTGTCCATAAACCGCAGTACTACACCATTTACAAGTATAAGGACAACCACGTTGTGTAGAAATGGTCATGGAACTTTTTCCGTGATTATTTTTCCAAGTTTCCAAATACTTTTGCATGTAAATTGCCTCACGATTTGGCAAAGGCAATTCGTTTAATTCTTTAAATTTTGTTCTAGCTTCGGTTTGAATTACTTGATTGTTTTCTAAAAAAGCAATTCCGTAGATTTGATGAATATCTGAATTATTAATTATAGCTTGATACAATTCAAAAGTTGTTTCCTCCCCTTCACCAATCACTAAAAAATCGGCTCCAGCTTTTAAATAATTTTCAACATTGTAGGTAACATCTGGACCGCCTAAAACTATTTTTGGAAAATTATACGTTTCAGTTTTTAGGATTTTCATCAATTTAATCACCTCTATTTTGGTCATTAAATTGGTATAAATACATATTACTTTTGGTTTTTTTTCTAAGATAAACTCAAGTTGTGTGGTTTGATTAGAAAAAGTGGTGTCAAAAACATCATTACTAATATTTTTACTTTTCAAATAACCAGAAACGTATAATAAACCCAATGGCGGATAGGGTTTCATTATCTTTTGTTCCTTAGGATCATCAGACAAATAATAAGCATGTGTAAAAAGAATACTCATTTTTTTTGTAAAGTTATGATGTAATGATCTGCAAATTTTGATAGAAATGACCAATTTTTAATTTTGTTTTCCAATACATATAAACTATATAGAACTGACTTTTTGTTTTTGAAAAAAGGTTCTAAATAGGATGGTGGAATAAAAAATCCAATGGGTTTCGCATCAACTATTTCAAAATTTATTTGACATAAATGTACAATATCTTTTGGATTATAATAATAAGTAGCTACTTTTTCTCCCTCAACATTAGCGTAAACAACTTCTTTTTTTCTTCTAAATGCATTTTGAAAATCTAATTTCAATAGAAAGTAAAGTGGTTCCCAAAGGGTATTTTTAGGCATGATAACTAAACATATTTTCCCATTATCCGAAAGTACTTCTTTAGCCGAATTTAAAAAAAGTTCTAATTCAGATTTCGTCAAACAATTTAATCCGCCAAAATTTGAAAATATTGTATCAAATTTTTCTGATTCTTCCAAAATTTTATTGATGTCTAGAACTTTAAAATTTGGGTTTTCTCCACTTGATTTTGTTTGAGCAACAGCAATCATTTCTTCAGAAATATCTGTAGCAGTAACCTCAAAACCTTGTTTTGCTAACCAAATCGCATCTTCACCAGTTCCACAATTAATTTCTAATAGTTTATTTAGGTTTTTTAACTTATTTTGGAGATTAGCATATACCATTTTACGTTGTAGTTTGCCAATTTCAGAATAAGTGAAATGGGTGTCGTAATTTTTGGCTGCTTGGTCGAAATCAGCTTTCATGTTGTAATTTTTTCAATAGCATTTTATCAACAAAACTACTTGGAATGTAATAGCCCAATTTTAATATAGATTTAATTTTTTCTTTTGAGAAAGAAAAGTTTTTTAGATTTTCAATGCCTTGACTTATTCTGAATTCTTTGTGAACAAATCGTTGTAACTTTCTATAATAATTAGAACTGTAAGTTCCCTGAAACATCATGTCAAAATCGTCTGAATCGGTCCAATTGGCTTTTAATAATAAGTCGTCTTTTACTTTTTCATAAAATTTGGTTCCAGGTAATGGATAAGAAATAGAAATCCCAATATTGTCGGGCTTCAATTCTTTAACCATAGCAATCGTTTTGTGGATATCTTCTTGATTTTCATCTAAATATCCAAATTGCAAAAAGAAAGCTACTTTAATTTTTTTAGATTTTAATAATCGAGTCGCTTCATAAATTTCTTCCACTTTAGTGCCTTTATCCATAGCATCTAAAATTTTTTGTGAAGCACTTTCTGCACCCACCCAAACTTCTTCTAAACCCGATGCTGCCAAAGCTTCAATGGTATCTTCTTTTAATAATAAATCAACACGACTTTGTATAAAATAGTTGATTTTTAGTTCTTTCTCTTTTAAAATAGAATTAAATTCTTGCACCCAATTGGGTTTTAAACCAAAAATATCGTCGCACATCCAAAAACGAGACACTCCAAATTTTTCCTTCAAAAATTTAATCTGATTGACTATGTAGGTTGGTGAATGCGCATTATATCGGTTTCCATAGATAGGTTTAGCACACCAATTACATTTATACGGACAACCACGAGTTGTAGCAATATTTAAAGTGAAAGGTTGTTTACTTTGTTTCCAAATGTTTTTATAACTTTCCATATCCACTAAATCCCATGCTGGCTGAGGTAAATCATCTAAATTTTGTAGGACAGCTCTGCTTGGGTTTTGAATAATTACACCTTCTTTTTTATAAATAATTCCAGGAATGTTAGCTGTTTCATTCCCGTTTTCAATAGTTGAAATTAATTCTAAGAGTGTGATTTCACCTTCACCTCGAATAACAAAATCAGCCCCTTTATTTAAATATTTTTCAAAATGATCTGAAGCGTCGGAACTACAAACAATAACGATACAATTGTGATCTTTTCCTGTTTTCATCATTTCAAAACAGGCTTCACGCATATTGGTTAAGCACATTTTGGTTAGATAATTAAAGCCATCATCATAAATAACTAAATATTTAGGGCTTTTATTTTTTAAAATTGGAAGAATCGCTTTCGTGTTATCTCTTAAATTTGTGTCAAATAAATCAACTTCAAATCCGTTTTCACGAATTAAAGCAGCAGCATATAAAGTGCCTAACGGTGGAAATGGCGTTTTGTTTTCCCACTGTTTGCGATCTAGTTTATAATAATACGAATGTGAAAATAAAACCTTAGACATTTTCTTTAGATAAAATGATGTTGAAATTAGTTTTTACTTCTTCAATTTTAGAATTTAAAGCCAAGATTACTTTTTTTTGAAAGTTGGAAGGATGATGCTTTGAGATATTTTGAGTTGATTTTAATGCGATATTAAAATCCTCATTATTCAAAAGATTGAATTTAGATTTCCATTTTTTTAAGGTAATTTTTTTAAAAATATTATCTGTAATTTTTCCTAAACTAGTATTGAAAATTAATTCAATACTTTTTGATATAAAAGGTTTTTTTGTATTTGAAATGGTGTCTAAATTGGTTTCAAATTTTGAAAAATAGTTTTTAATCCAAAGATTATTTGCATAAAAAGCGCTAAAAATTTCTTTACCTTCCATGGGAATTAGCGTTTTTAGTTCGGTTGCAGTAAATCTATTTTTTTCTTCAATTTCTAACTGTTGGGATGAAATGAAATAATTAATACAGAAATATTTGCGAGAATTTAAGAGAAATATTTTTTTGTACGACATTAATAAGGTTCTACAAATCCATAATTTATTAGGTTTTGTAATCACAAAAAAATCTATATCACTTTCGTTATCATAATAACCCTTTGAAAGCGAGCCTGAAACTCCAACTGCCATAACAAAAGGAAATTTAGCAATGAATTTCGCTCTTTTTTTAGCAATATAAAAAGCATTTTGTGCTTGTATGTTTCCTTTTAGCCTTTTGGTAACACTATCAAAATCTTTATTGTAAACATAAAATGTATCAATTTTACTAATAATATCATCTGATATTAAAGTTTCTAATTCGTTAATTGTTTCATTTACAGACACATTATTTGTGTAACTATGAATTTCTTCAAGAGTTAGCGGATATCTAAAAATTGAAAAATATAATATGGTTTTTAAGGATTCCAAGTTTCTTTATAGCTATTTTTATCAAAAATACTAAATTGAAAGTTGAATATTGTAAGTAATTGTTAATTTTCTGAAAAATAGTTTTTAGAGTAATTAATTTAATTAGTATTAGGATATTATTTGAAATAGCTAAATGTTTTCAAAAAATAAACCCGATAGGTTTTGAAACGTATCGGGTTATTCTTAATAGTCAATCCAATTTAAACAATATAATGTCTCTCCTCCAAAACAATTATTTATTCCTGTAATAATTCCAAAGTTAAAAAGCGCATGAGCATATTTTATTTTTTCAAGTTCATCTTCAGAATCAAAGCTCCATTTTTTTTCCTGAAAGATTTTTTAGATAGGTTTTCTATGTCTTTTTCAATAATAAATTCATTTAGACTTTCTTGTGAATAGTTTTATTGATTCAATCTTTCAAGCGCTTTTCCATTTGAGAATTCAAAGTATCTTTTTTTGTTTTTTTGTGCAAAATCAAAAGCGACTTTTTTTTCAGAAAAATCAAGTTTCATTTCGTTTCTAATTGCAAAAATTAAATCCGAAGATTCAATACAAACTTCTCTTTGAATATTGGTGTTTAAATCTTTAAATGTAATTACAAGAAATGCAGGAGCAGTTGAATTACAAGTATTCAAAGCTGTTTTGTAATTTTCGTATAAGTCAATTTTATTTCTATTTTGTCCAAAAGAAATTACACAAAAAAGCAGTAAAAATAAATGCTTCATAATGTCTAATTCTAATATTATGAGATTTCTCCTCCGTCGAAATGACAAAACTAATCCAACTGCCAACTGTTACTGTCTACTGAACACTTTCCTAATGCGCTTCCAACCAATTCTTACCCAATCCAATTTCAACATCTAACGGAACTACCATTTTGAATGCGTTTTCCATTTCGTGTTTGATCATCGGTTGAATTTTTTCTAATTCGGAGTTGTGTACATCAAATACTAATTCGTCATGTACTTGTAACAACATTTTTGATTTCCAGTTTTCATAAGTCAGTTTTTTGTGGATGTTAATCATCGCAATTTTAATGATATCCGCAGCCGAACCTTGAATTGGCGCATTCACTGCATTTCGTTCCGCACCGCCACGAACAATGGCGTTGGCTGAGTTGATGTCTTTTAAATAACGTCTTCTTCCTGAAATGGTTTCCACATAACCGTTTTCTCTGGCAAAATCTACTTGCGAAGTCATAAACGATTTCAATTTTGGATACGTTTGATAATATGCTTCAATTAATTCTGCACTTTCTTTTCGAGATAAGTTGGTTTGGTTGCTCAATCCAAAAGCCGAAACCCCATAAATAATTCCGAAGTTTACGGTTTTGGCGTGACTTCTTTGCTCTTTTGTTACTTCGTCTAAAGACACATTGAATACCTTTGCAGCTGTACTTTTGTGAATATCTTCGTGATTTTGAAACGCTTTAATCATGTTTTCTTCTCCACACAAAGCCGCAATAATGCGCAATTCAATTTGAGAATAATCGGCAGAAAGTAGCGTGTAATTTTCATCACGCGCAATGAAGGCTTTTCTAATTTGTCTTCCTCTTTCAGTACGAATTGGAATGTTTTGTAAGTTTGGATTATTCGAACTCAAACGACCCGTAGCGGCAACCGTTTGCATGTAATCGGTGTGAACTCTCCCCGTTTTTTTGTCGACTTGATTTGGCAAAGCATCAATATAAGTACTTTGCAATTTAACCATTTGTCGCCATTCTAAAATATCGCGCACAATTTGATGTTCGTTTGCCAAATAACTCAATACTTCTTCCCCAGTCGCATATTGACCGGTTTTGGTTTTCTTTTGTTTCGCACCGCCAATTTTTAGTTTGTCGAATAAAATATCACCTAACTGTTTTGGAGAAGCCAAATTGAATTTCTCACCAGCGGTTTCATAAATTTGTTGTTCAAAAGCATCGATTTCTTTTTGCATGTCAACCGACATACTTTTTAGAAATTCTACATCTAATCGAATTCCTTCTTTTTCCATATCCGCTAAAACAGGAACTAGCGGAATTTCGATTTTGTCAAACAATTTTTTCGTTCCTACTTTTTCTAAAATCGGTTGGAAATGTTCCTTCAATTGGAAAGTAATATCAGCATCTTCAGTCGCATATTCTTTAATGTCTTCCAATGGAACATCGCGCATTGTCAATTGATTTTTACCTTTTTTACCAATTAAAGTTTCAATCGATTTTGGCGCATATTTCAAATACGTTTCCGACAACACATCCATATTATGACGCATATCAGGATTAATCAGATAATGTGCAATCATGGTGTCGAATAATTTTCCTTTGACTTGCATGTTGTAATTCGAAAGAATTTTCAAGTCGTATTTTATGTTCTGACCGATTTTTTCGATATTTTCATTTTCGAAGAATGGTCGGAATTTTTCAATTAATGTTTGTGCTTCTTCCTGATTTTCGGGAAACGGAACATAAAATCCTTTTCCTTTTTCGAAAGAGAACGACATTCCTACTAATTCTGCATTTAAAGCGTCAATTCCTGTAGTTTCAGTATCAAAACAAACAGAAGTTTGATTTAATAAATTTTGTAATAACAACTTCACAGGTAAATCACCTTGAATAATTTGGTAAAAATGCGTGGTATTTTCTAACGTTGCATAATAGGAATGATTCATTGTTGGTTCATCCGATTCGTCACTAAAACCGAACAAATCAAATTGGTCTTCATTTGATTTTTTAGCTGGAGCTTTTTTAATGGGTTGCGGAATTTCAGAAGTATTTCCGTTGGCATCAATTTCGTCGTATTCTTTCCCAGAACCAAATAATTTATCAAACTGCGCTTTCATTTGACGGAATTCTAATTCCTGAAACAAAGCATCAGTTTTTTCTACATCGGGTTTTGATAATTCGTAATCGTCAGCATCAAATGTCACGGGACAATCGAGTAGGATAGTGGCTAATTTTTTGGATAATATTCCTAACTCTTTATTTGCTTCGATTTTATCTTTCATTGCACCTTTTAGTTGATGCGTGTTCGCCAATAAATTTTCTAGTGTGCCATATTCGGCTAAGAATTTCTTCGCTGTTTTTTCTCCCACACCCGGTAATCCCGGAATATTATCGGCAGAATCGCCCATCATTCCTAAGAAATCAATCACTTGATCAGGACGTTCAATTTCAAATTTTGCTAAGACTTCAGGAATTCCCCAAATCTCAATATCATTCCCCATTCGGGCAGGTTTGTACATGAAAATATTTTCAGAAACTAATTGGGCAAAATCTTTATCTGGCGTCACCATGAACACTTGAAAACCTTCTTTTTCGGCTTGTTTCGCTAATGTTCCAATTAAATCATCTGCTTCAAAACCTGCTTTTTCAATAATTGGAATGTGCATAGCGCGCAACAATTCCTGAATATAAGGAACCGCAATTTTAATCGCTTCTGGTGTTTCGTCACGGTGTGCTTTGTATTCTTGATACATTTCAAAACGATAATCGCTTCCACCTTTATCAAAAGCCACCGCTAAGTGATCTGGTTTTTCTCGTTTAATGACATCCATTAAAGAATTCATGAATCCCATAATAGCGGAAGTATCCATTCCTTTTGAATTGATACGAGGATTTTTTATAAAAGCATAATACCCACGAAAAATAAGCGCGTAAGCATCAAGAAGGAAAAGACGTTTTTGTGACATTGTATAGAAATTTCATTAAAAGTGTAAAAGTACAATTCTTTGCTTAAAAAAACTTTGTTAAAATTCATTTAATACAGCATCAATTTGTCAAACTTGTTACTTACTTTGCAAAAAAAAAGAGCTAATGATTCGTTGGATTGTTTTTTTAGTATTTGTTGTCATTCTTGAAATCTATGCTTTTCAGGCGTTTAAAACGTTGATTAAATCGAAGTGGTTCTTCATTTTTTATTATGTTACTTCGGCTATAGCATTAGCTTATATCATTTATCAATTATATCATTTTGATAGAAGTGTAGGGCAAACGCCAAAAACTATGATGACGATGGGATTATTGCTAATGCTCTATGTTCCCAAATTATTATTAACTATTATTTTATTTGGAGAAGATATTATTCGCTTTTTTTCTGGATTATTTTCATTGGTAATTAAAAGTGGACCTGAAAGTTTCTTACCAGAACGAAGACGTTTTGTAAGCCAAATTGCCCTTGGAGTTGCTGCGATTCCATTTGCCTCATTTTTGTATGGAATTACTATTGGAAAATACAATTTTAAAGTAATCAAACAAACGTTGTTTTTTCCAGATTTACCAGATGCTTTTGATGGAACTACTATCACACACATTTCTGATATTCATAGTGGAAGTTTTGATGATGCCGAGAAAATTCAATATGCGATTGACTTGATTAACGAGCAAAATTCAGACATGGTTTTATTTACAGGCGATATTGTGAACACACACGCAACTGAAATGGATCCTTGGATTGATACGTTTAAAGGTATTCATAATACAAAATTCGGAAAGTTCTCCATTTTAGGAAATCATGATTATGGCGAATATTTAGATTGGAAATCGCAAGCAGAAAAGAAGGAAAATTTTGAAGAAATAAAAGCGATTCATGATAAAATAGATTTCAAGTTGTTGTTGAATGAACATGTGAAAATCAAAAAAGACAATCAGGAATTAGCAATCGTAGGTGTTGAAAACTGGGGAAGAAAATTCGGTGAACGCGGCGATTTGAATTTAGCTGCTCTAGGTTTAAATAAAGAAGATTTTAAAATTGTACTGAGTCACGATCCAAGTCATTGGGATGAGAAAATTCAGCATGATGATAATCATTATCATTTAACGCTTTCGGGTCATACGCATGGGTTTCAATTTGGGATAGAAATTCCGGGTTGGATCAAATGGAGTCCAGTGCAATATGTTTATAAACAATGGGCAGGATTGTATGAAAATGCAGGAAGATATATTTATGTAAATCGTGGTTTTGGTTTCCATGCTTACCCTGGTAGAGTAGGAATTATGCCCGAAATAACGGTTATTGAACTAAAAAAAGGATAAAATGTAGCGTAATTCAGTAAAAATGCTACATTTGTATATTATTTTCGCGTGAAAAATAATTTTTTTGATACTAATAAATTCAATTTATGTCAAAATTTGGAGAACTTATCGATGCTCAAGTCCCTGTACTTATCGATTTTTTTACAGAGTGGAACGAACCTTCAGTAGCAATGAACGAAGTAATTCGTCATGTAGCAGCGGCTTTAGGAGATAAAGCGCGTGTAATTAAAATTGATGTGGATAAAAATCAGGAATTAGCCGATGCACTTCGTATTAAAGGGTTACCTACTTTAATGATTTATAAAGAAGGTCAAATGGTATGGAGACAAAGCGGTGAACTTGATGCAAATACGTTGATTTCGTTAGTGCAAGAACAAGCCTAAGAAATTACATCAAAAACAAACCCCCTATTTTTTAAAATTTGTATTGCTTTTGGTAACGCAAATTTCATTTTTTTTTCTGCTTTTAAGCTATCGTGAAATACGATAATGCTTCCTTGTACCGTATTTGAAATTACATTTTCCAGACATTTTTCTGCCGTAAGGGTTGAATCAAAATCATAACTCAAAACATCCCACATGATTATTTTGTAACCGAACGCTCTAATTGCTTTCGATTGACTAGGCTTTATTTTTCCATAAGGAGGACGAAATAAAAAAAAGTGTTCAGTGTTCAGTTTTAAGTGTTCAGTTTCGCACAACTTGAAATTATTAATGTATTGATTAGTTTGGGTTTTCCAGCCGTTTAAATGATTGAAAGTGTGATTTCCTGTTTGATGTCCTTCAGACAAAATTCTTTTATAAACTTCAGGATGTTTTTTGATATTATCTCCAATACAGAAGAAAGTCGCTTTAATTCCCTCCGATTTTAAAAGATCTAAAACCCATTCAGTTACTTCAGGAATTGGGCCGTCATCAAACGTTAAATAGATTTTTTTATCTGAATTTGGAATATCCCAAACCAAATCAGTGAAAACCTTTTTTATAAAACTATTTGTTTTTACCCAATTGAAGTTCATTGTGTAAAATTAGCATAAAAAAAATGTTCCAAACGAAATTTCTTTCACTTGGAACATTTTAAATCTATAAATTAGTTATTCCATTTTTCTGCCAAAACGGTCAAACATTTTATTAAAGGTATTAAATTTTGCTTTTTCTTTATTGTAAAATTCTAAATCATCAGCAGCTTCTGCTACTTGTAGCAAGCTTCTATAATATTCAATATCACTTACAATATCAATAGCGCCAAAGTTTTGTTCACTAGGTTTCCAGCTATTATAAAAAGTCAGATTTTCTTGGTATTTTTTAATTACTTCCGAAATAATTGCTCTTGCTTTTTCTTTTTTGCCTACTTCGTAATATCCAATTACAAATGGTTCAAGCATTGAATAATATTCAAAATATTTAACCGGCATTTTTTCCATAGCTAAATCAATTACTTTTTCTGCTTTTTCTAATTTACCTTCTGTAATTAAAGTTTCTGCTAAACGCGCTAGATTAGTTCTGTATGTGATGCTGTTTTTTCGAGTTTCAACATCGTGATATATAATAGATTTTCCACTATTACCCCAATCCCATTTCATTACAATATTATACATTTTTTCAGAGTCAATTAAGCCCATTTTCATTGGACTTGGAGATTCTGCAGGTGTTTTTATTGGAACTAATTTGAAACACATTCCATCTAATTGTAGATAATCTTTCATCCAAATGTAGTCATCTTCACCAAAACTTCCGCCAGTAAAATAAATAGGACGTTTCCAATTATTTTGATTTACAATGTCAAGCATCATTAATCGATTTTTGTAAAGTGCGTCATCTTTTATTTCAAATTCAATAGCAGGAACAATTGAGTCATAGAATTTTTCTGAAACTACTTTGTTTTTTATTATTGTTGCTTTGTCTATTGGGAAAATTACTTTCTTAGATGGGAAATAATTTACCTTTCTACCGTTGTTTAATTCAATTTTAGCACGTTCATCGTCAAGAGCAATGAATTTAAGCATTTCGTCTAGTAATAAAGGATCTTTCGTGCGTTCCACATATAAACTGTAATCTCTATGACTTCCCTTATATTGTTCTCTGTTAAAAGAGCTTGGAATAGGTTCAGAATTATGAGTTTTCATTTTCATTTGATCAATATACCAATCCGTCATAAATAGACTTGTATTTACTATTCGTATATCAGTACGATATCCTTCAATTTCTTGCATATACCAAAGTGGGAAAGTGTCATTATCACCAATAGTAAATAAAATTGCATTAGGCTCACATGAATCTAAATAGGCTTTTGCCATTGTATAAGCAGTGTCTTTGTTTGAACGATCGTGGTCGTCCCAATTTTGAGCTGCTAAAACAACTGGTGAAGCTAATAACGAGGTTACTAAAACGATTGCTAATGCTGCTTTTGGTTGAATGTATTTTTTCAAAGTGTCGAAAATAGCAAAAATTCCATAGCCAATCCACATAGCAAAAACGTAGAAGGAGCCTACAAGCGCATAATCTCTTTCTCTTGGTTCAAAAGGTCTTTCGTTTAAGTAAATTTTTAAGGCAAGACCTGTGAATAGGAACAAGACTAAAAGGACATAGAAACTTTTTTTATCTCTCATGGCATGAAAAACAAATCCAATGAGTGCTAAAAGTAAAGGAATACCATAATAAATGTTTCTTCCTTTGTTGTTTTGCATATCCGATGGAAGATTTTTTTGAGTTCCAGTAAAAATTTCATCTATAAAATTAATTCCACTAAGCCAATTACCATTAGTATTGTCATATTTTCCTTGTACATCATTTTGTCTTCCTACAAAATTCCAAAGTAAATAGCGCAAGTACATGTATCCGAATTGATATTGTACCATGAATTTCATGTTATTGACAAATGTAGGTTTATCAACTATTAAATACTCACCATATCCTTTTAAGAATTTGTCATAATCCTTTTCGTCTAATTCTCCTGCGGCATATGCTTTTCTAAATTGTGTTACAATTTGAACTAATTCGTCTTCATGAGCATATTCTGGGTTGATTCTAAATTCTAAAGGCTCTGTGAAAATCATATAATTTTCATTGTGCTCATTGCTCCACATTCTAGGTAATAATCCTTTATGAGTGTCGTCAGTATTCTGTTTTGCGTTGATGTAATCGTTAGTGATGATGTATTTTTTTGTTTTATAATCACGTTCGTAGTTTGGCTTATCATCTAAATAAGGTGTAACAGGGTCTAAGCCAGAATAGGTGTCCGAAAATTGAGGTCCGTAGAATAATTTTTGTTCGCCATATTGTTCACGATTGTAGTAAGCTAAAACCTCTGCAGCATCCGATGGTTTGTTTTCATTAATTGGTGTGTTGGCATTGGCACGAATAGGTAACATCATCCATGTAGAAAAACCAATTAAAATAAAAAGAGTAGCTAAAATTAAAGTATTGTAAAAAACATGTCCTTTTTTCTTGGTATAATTTAATCCGAAATAGAACGCAGCAACTATTAAAATAAAAGCAAAGATAGTTCCAGAGTTAAAGGGCATTCCAAGGCTGTTGACCATGAAGATTTCAGTTTTACCAAAGAATGCTAAGGTATATGGAAGTAAAAGTTTAAAGATAAAAAGCAAAATAGCGACTATAACTACATTAGCAATCAAAAAACTTTTCAAGGTAACATTGTTGTATTTTTTGAAAAAATATAAAAATCCAATAGCTGGAAATGCTAAAAGAGCCATAAAGTGAACTCCAAATGAAAGGCCTATGACTAAAGAAATCAGTAAAAGCCATTTATTACCTCTTGGTGTGTTTATTTCTTGTTCCCAGCGTAATCCTAACCAAAATAACAAAGAGATTAGAAAAGTTGCCATTGCGTATACTTCAGCTTCTACTGCGTTGTACCAAAAACTGTCGGTAAAAGTAAAAGACAAAGTAGCAACAGCTGCACTGCCTAAAATTAGAATGGCATTAATTGTTGAAAGTTCAGTTTCTTTAGTGATTAATTTTTTTAATAAAATGGTTAACGACCAAAACATAAAAAGTACAGTAAAAGCACTTGAAAATACAGAAAGGTAATTAACCATCAGTGCAATTTTGTCTGCACTTAAGGCAAACATTGCAAAGAATGCTCCTAACATTTGAAACAAAGGCGCTCCTGGTGGATGGCCAACTTCTAAATTAGCTGCCGTTGCGATGTATTCCCCACAATCCCAAAAACTCATGGTGGGCTCTACGGTTAATGAATAAGTAATTAATGCTACTATAAAAGTAGACCAACCAATTATAGTGTTCCACTTTTTAAAGTTGAATGAATTCATATTGTTTTTTTGTTTTTTCTATATTCTACTACAAAGAAACTATTTTTTTGTTTATTAAAAAGGTTTAATAAATATTTTAATATTTTTTTTAGAAAAATTTGCAGAATAGAAATTATGTATTACATTTGCACTCGCAATCGAAAAGGTTGTTAGGTATTGGCCCATGGTGTAATGGTAACACTCCGGTTTTTGGTACCGTCATTCAAGGTTCGAGTCCTTGTGGGCCAACAAAACTCCACTTATAAATAAGTGGAGTTTTTTATTTTTATAAAACGTTGATGGCGTACTAGTTGGCATAAAAAAGACTGCTTTTGCAGTCTTTTTTATGCGATTAAAATTTTAAAATCTAGATTTTAAAAGTAATAACTGGACGTTTAGCGTGATTTACTAAGTCTTCACTGATGCTTCCGTTGAAGAAGTGTGATAAGCCTTTTCTTCCATGTGTACTCATTCCAATTATATCAGCATTGATGCCTTTTGCAAAATGTAAAATACCTTTTTCTACATTAACGTCGTTGTAAATATGAGTTGAACAATTATTGATTTTAAATTCAGCAACAAATTCATCCATAGCTTTTTGTGCTACTCTTGTTGATTTAAAATTGTTAGGAGTGTTAACGGTTACTAAATGTAAATGAGAATTAAATTTATCTGCAAATTCAACAACTTTTTCAAAAGGTTTTTTTATTTCTTCGGAAAAGTCAGAAGCAAATACAAAGTTATTAGCATTAAAATCGCTTTCTTCTCTTTTGATTACTAATACAGGTACATCTGAGTTTCTAACTACTTTCTCTGTATTAGATCCAATAAACATTTCTTGAAAACCACTCGCTCCGTGAGATCCCATTACTATTAAGTCTACATTGTGAGCTTTGCCATTTTTAATGATCCCGTCAAAAGCCATTTCGAATTGAATAATTTTAGAAATATTAACACCACTAAGATATTCAGCACTCATAATAGTATCTAATTTATTAATTGCAGCGTTTTTAAATAGCATTAATTCGGGTATTTCATGTGCTGTAGACATGGCGTCATTTCCTGATGTTGGTAATTCAAGCATGTGTACTAAAAATATCTCTCCACCACTTTTTTTGGCTATCTGGGCTGCAACTTTTAATGCGTATTCTGCGTGTTTTGAAAAATCGGTAGGTACTAAAATTCGTTTCATAATTTTGTTTTAGGTTATGTTATATAGTGTAAAATAAATTACACCATAAAAGTACAAAAAATATCCAAATTGACAATCTTTTTTTTAATTCAAAAAAAATTGTATATTTGTGGCGTTATTAAAGGACAGAGGATTATGAGGCACGCAAAGCGTGCCTCTTTTTATAAAAGTATGACATTTAAAAATAAAGTTCAAGAAGCATTAGATGTAGCATTGTTGGAGCGTGAGCATCTTTTTTTGATAGATTTTACTATCAATGACGCTAATAAAATTAGTGTAGTTTTAGATGGTGATTTTGGTGTAAATTTACAAGATTGTATCGATGTAAGTAGAGCTGTTGAGGGTAATTTAGATAGAGAAGAGCAAGATTTTTCTTTAGAAGTTGCTTCAGCAGGAGTTTCAAGTCCGCTAAAATTAGTAAGACAATACAAAAAAAATATAGGTAGAACTATAAAAGTTAAGACCATTTCATCGGAAGAAATTGAAGCAAAATTAATTACAGCTGATGATGAAAAAATAACTTTAGAATGGCAGGCTCGTGAGCCAAAAAAAATAGGAAAAGGAAAAGAAACAGTTGATAAAAAACTGGAACTTTCTTATGGAAATATAAAAGAAGCAGTTGTTATAATATCATTTTAAAATAAAGAGTTGACATGGAGAATATTGCATTAATAGAATCGTTTTCAGAATTTAAAGACGACAAACTCATCGATAGAGTTACACTAATGGCAATTTTAGAGGATGTATTTAGAAATGCATTAAAAAAGAAATATGGTTCTGACGATAATTTTGATATCATTATTAATCCTGATAAAGGAGATATGGAGATATGGAGAAATCGTGTTGTCGTAGAAGATGGCGAAGTAGAAGATCCAAATTCTGAAATTTCATTAACTGAAGCAAGAAGAATTGAGCCTGATTTTGAAGTAGGCGAAGATGTTTCTGAAGAAGTAAAGTTGATTCAATTAGGAAGAAGAGCAATTTTGTCTTTACGTCAAAACTTAATTTCTAAGATTCACGAACACGATAATACAAATCTTTATAAACAATTTAAAGACTTAATTGGAGATATTTATACAGCGGAAGTACACCATGTTCGGCCAAAAGCTGTAATTTTGATGGATGATGAAGGAAATGAAATTGTTTTACCAAAAGAAAAACAAATTCCAAATGATTATTTCAAAAAAGGAGATAATGTTAGAGGTGTAATCGAAAATGTTGAATTGAAAGGTAACAAACCACAAATCATCATGTCTAGAACTGCTCCAGAATTCCTTGAGAAATTATTCGAACAAGAAATTCCTGAAGTGTTTGATGGTTTAATTACAATCAAAAAAGTAGTTCGTATTCCTGGTGAAAAAGCAAAAGTAGCGGTAGATTCTTATGATGATAGAATTGATCCTGTTGGAGCTTGTGTAGGTATGAAAGGTTCCCGTATTCATGGAATTGTTCGTGAATTAGGCAACGAAAACATTGATGTTATTAATTATACAACCAATGCTCAATTGTATATTACAAGAGCTTTAAGTCCTGCAAAAGTTTCTACAGTTAAAATTAATGAAGAGGCTAAAACGGCAGAAGTATTTTTGAAAATAGAAGAGGTGTCTAAAGCTATTGGTAGAGGTGGGAATAACATTAAATTAGCTAGTTTATTAACAGGTTATGAAATTGATGTAATTAGAGAAGGCGCAATACAGGAGGAAGATGATGTTGAGTTAAGAGAATTCTCTGACGAAATTGAAGCTTGGGTTATTGAAGAATTTGAAAAAATCGGTTTAGATACAGCTAGAAGCGTATTAAATCAAGATGTTGATGATTTGGTAAGAAGAACCGATCTTGAAGAGGAAACAATTTTAGATGTAATGAATATATTAAAAGAAGAATTAGAAGGATAATTCTTTAACCAAACAGCACACAACATAAAAGAATTTTAAAAAGGTTATATGTCTGAAGAAAGAGTAATAAGAATAAACAAAATTTTAAGGGAGTTAAATATTTCTCTTGATAGAGCTGTGGATTTTCTAAAAGAAAAGGGTCATGAAATAGAGGCTAGTCCTAATGCTAAAATATCACAAGAGGAATACAAAGTCTTATGCGGTCAATTTTCTGCTGACAAAGGGAATAAGGTTGCCTCTCTTGAAGTGAGTGAAGAAAAGAAAAAAGAGAAAGAGGCACTTAAACGTGAACTTGAAAAAGAACAAGAAGTTAAGCGTTTGCAAGAAGAAGAGCGTCAAAGGCAAGAGATTATCAAAGCTAAAGCAGTTTTATCTGGTCCTAAAGCTGTTGGTAAAATCAATCTAGATCCTAAAAAACAAGAAGTTAAGTCTGATAAACCAGTTTCTGAAGAAAAACCTTTTCTTAAAGTTGAAGAAAAACCTGTTGTTTCTGAATATAAACCTGTTGAAATAGTTAATAAAGAGGTGGTTGAACAATTGGTTGAAGTTAAAAAAGGGGAAGTTGTTAAGCCAGTTAAGGAAGTTGAAGAAAAAGCTGAGACTACAATTGATGAAGCAGGGGAAGTAAAAATAGAAACACAATACCAAAAATTATCTGGAGCTACTTTTACGGGTCAAAAAATTGATTTATCACAATTTGAAAAACCTAAAAAGAAAAAAGAAGATCCTAAAAAAGATATTAAAAAGCCAGGAACTCCTCAAGCTCAAAATGCTGGAGGTGCAAATGCTGCAAATAATAAAAACAAACGCAAACGAATTATCAAACCTGGTGGACCAGGTGCTCCTGGAACTCCTGGAGCTAATAATGTTGTAGGTGGACCAAAAAGAGAATTTGTCAAAGGCGGAGGATCTGCAGGTGGATTTAATAAAGGTAAAAAACCAATCATTCAAAAGGTAGAACCTTCGGAAGAGGATGTTAAAAACCAAATTAAAGAAACGCTTGAAAGGTTACAAGGAAAAGGAAATAAATCAAAATCGGCGAAATACCGTAGAGATAAAAGAGATTCTCACCGTCAACGTGTAGATGATGAATTGCAAGCTCAAGAAGAAGGTAGTAAAACTTTAAAAGTTACAGAATTTGTAACTGTTGGTGAAATAGCTTCTTTAATGGATGTGCCTATTACAAAAGTAATCGGAACGTGTATGTCGCTTGGAATCATGGTAACAATGAACCAACGTTTAGATGCTGAAACATTATCTATTGTAGCTGATGAGTTTGGATTTGAATTAGAGTTCATTACTACAGATATTGAAGAGGCAACTGTTGTTGTGGATGATAATCCAGAAGATTTAGTACACAGAGCGCCAATTGTTACTGTAATGGGTCACGTTGACCATGGTAAAACCTCTTTATTAGATTACATTCGTAAAGCAAATGTTATTGCGGGTGAATCAGGAGGAATTACACAACATATTGGAGCATATGGAGTAATTTTAGAAAATGGCGAAAAAATCACTTTCTTAGATACACCAGGTCACGAGGCGTTTACTGCGATGCGCGCACGTGGGGCTCAGGTCACAGATATTGCTATTATCGTAATTGCAGCGGATGATGATATTATGCCACAAACAAAAGAAGCAATTAGTCATGCTCAAGCGGCTGGTGTTCCAATGATTTTTGCTATTAATAAGGTAGATAAGCCAGCGGCTAATCCAGAAAAAATTAAAGAGCAATTAGCAGGGATGAACTTATTAGTTGAAGATTGGGGTGGAAAATATCAATCTCATGACATTTCAGCTAAACAAGGAACCGGTGTTTCTGAATTACTTGAAAAGGTATTGTTAGAAGCAGAAGTACTTGAGCTTACAGCAAATCCTAAAAAACCTGCGCTTGGAACAGTTGTTGAAGCACAGTTAGATAAAGGTAAAGGATATGTTTCTACTATTTTAGTTCAAGCAGGAACACTTCGTATTGGTGATTATGTCTTAGCTGGAAAAAACCATGGTAAAATTAGAGCCATGTTTGATGAAAGAGGACACCAAATCAAAGAAGCGGGTCCATCTACTCCAGTATCAGTATTAGGTTTAGACGGTGCGCCAACTGCGGGAGATAAATTTAATGTTTACGAAGACGAAAGAGAAGCAAAACAAATTGCATCAAAACGTACACAATTGCAACGTGAACAATCGGTTCGTAC
This sequence comes from Flavobacteriia bacterium, assembly GCA_004293165.1. Classification (GTDB taxonomy): domain Bacteria; phylum Bacteroidota; class Bacteroidia; order Flavobacteriales; family Flavobacteriaceae; genus Flavobacterium. The sequence continues at coordinate 766,480 of RDYL01000002.1, forward strand.
ACAAAAACATATTACTCTTGCCGAAATTGGTCGTCGTATTGCATTAGGACAATTTAAAGAATTGAATATTATCCTTAAAGGAGACGTGGATGGTTCTGTTGAAGCATTATCGGATTCATTCTCTAAATTATCTACTGAAGAAATTCAAATCAACATTATTCATAAAGGAGTTGGAGCAATTACTGAATCTGATGTATTGTTAGCTTCTGCTTCTGATGCAATTATTATCGGATTTAACGTTCGTCCACAAGGAAATGCAAAACAATTAGCAGAAAAAGAAGAAATCGATATCCGTAACTATTCAATTATTTACGATGCTATTGATGACTTGAAAGATGCAATGGAAGGAATGTTGTCTCCAGAGATGAAAGAAGAAATTACAGGTACTGCCGAAATTAGAGAAATTTTCAAAGTATCTAAAGTAGGAACTATCGCAGGATGTATGGTTACCGATGGTAAAATCTTCAGAAATTCTAAAATACGTTTAATTAGAGAAGGAGTTGTAATTTACACTGGTGAATTAGCTACTTTAAAACGTTTCAAAGACGACGTTAAAGAAGTTTCTAAAGGATATGATTGTGGTATGCAGATTAAAAATTACAACGACATTCGTGAGTATGATTTAATTGAAGGATTCCACGAAGTTGAAGTGAAGAAAAAATTGAAATAAGATATTTTTAATCATAAAAAAAGCCATTCGTTTTGAATGGCTTTTTTGTTTTATTAGGATGTTACTAATTTGAGGGTTTAATTATTAAAGCAGCTGGGTACTTTTTTTTGACTTCAAGAAACAAACGTTCTACTTCTATTCTCGATTTAAAATTACCAATCCAAACTTTGTAGTTGGGACTATTAAATATTAAGGTGCCATCTAAGTCTTTAAAATCTCTTTTAAATTCCTGAAGTTTCTTTTTCGAATCTTCACTATTTCCATAAAAAATTTGAATTTTATAGGCTTCATTTAAAAATAAACCTGTATTTAGTTTTCTTTTTTCTTTTAATAATTGGTCAATTTTTGGGTCTACTGAAACATTTGTTTTTACGTCCTGAGCCCTTGATGATAAACAGAAAAATGAAGATAGAATAAAGAAGTACAATAAGTTATGTTTTGATATATTTTTCATATGCTTTTGAATTTAATACAAAAATACAATTTAAGAAGATATTTGAATGCTTAAAAATTATTTAGAACAAATATAAATTACATTTTAAGATAAAATTAAGGTTTTAATAATAGTTCGAATATTGTATTTTTGTCGGAGTTTTGAAAAAATAACGTGTTGTTTTTAGATAAGGTATATCTAAAAGTATACCAAATTAAGTCGATAATCATTTTAAATATGAAAAAGGTGGGTAACCATAAATCGTTTTCAAAGATTTTCTTCAGTTTAGCATTCGTGCTAGTAACTTCTTTATCTGCGTTCGCTCAGGATGCAGCAAAGGGTAAAGAATTATTTAATACCAATTGTGCCGCATGTCATAAATTAGATGCAAAAGCTACGGGTCCTGCACTTCGTGACGTTGCTGCTAAGTACGACAAAGAATGGTTGTATAAATGGGTAAAGAATAGTGGAGAATTAATCAAGTCAGGAGATGCACAAGCAGTAAAAGTGTTTGAAGAGAACAATAAAGTTCCAATGACTGCATTTCCACAATTGTCAAATGAAGATATTGACAATATTTTAGCTTATACTTCTGAGCCAGCTCCGGCTGCTCCTGCAGTTGTACCTGGTGCTCCTGTTGCTGGAGAAGCAAATGCTGATAATTCGGGTGTTTCTAATAATGTTATATTAGGAGTGCTATCATTAGTAATGATAATGTTAGTTGTTATGTTGTTCCTAGTGAATAATATGTTAACTAAAATTGCTAATGCTAAAGGATTAGAGGTTGTTCAAAAAGATCGTTCATTAATGAATGTTTTTAGAGCTTATGCTAAAAATCAGTTTTTAGTATTGGTTTCTGCAATCTTGTTATTATTGGTTTCTGCTTATTTTGCATACGGATGGATGATGCAAATTGGTGTTGATCAAGGGTATGAGCCAGTGCAACCAATTCATTATTCACACAGAATTCATGCTGGTGAAAACGGAATTGATTGTAAATACTGTCACTCGGCTGCAAGAGTTGGTAAACATTCTAACATTCCTTCGTTGAATGTTTGTATGAACTGTCATAAAAACATCAGTGAAGTTGCTGAAACTACAGCTACTGAAGAGCATTCAAAAGCGTTTTACGATGGTGAAATCGCTAAATTATACGATGCTGTTGGATGGGACAAATCGTTACAAAAATATACAGGAAAAACTAAACCAGTTAAATGGGTTAGAATTCATAATTTACCAGATCACGTTTATTTCAATCACTCTCAACACGTAACTGTTGCAGGAGTTGAGTGTCAAACTTGTCACGGTCCAGTTGAAGAAATGGAAATCATGAAACAACATGCTCCATTAACAATGGGATGGTGTATAAATTGTCACAGAGAAACAAATGTGAAAGTAGAAGATAATGCTTACTACAAAAAAATCCATGAAGAACTTTCTAAAAAATACGGAGTATCTCAGTTAACTGCGGCTCAAATGGGAGGTTTAGAATGTGGTAAATGTCACTATTAATAAAATAATTTAAGAAGCTAATATACTATACAATGGCATCAAACAAAAAATACTGGAAAAGTGTTGAAGAACTAAACGAAAATAGTTCTATTGTTGAGACGCTAAGAAACAACGAGTTTGTGGAACCAATTCCGGTTGACCAGTTTTTAGGAGATAAGGAAACTTTATCTGCTTCGTCAACTACTCGTCGTGACTTTTTGAAATATGTTGGATTTAGCACGGCTGCCGCTTCATTAGCAGCTTGTGAAGGTCCTGTTGTAAAGTCAATTCCTTACGTAGTTCAACCAGAAGAAATTATTCCTGGTGTTGCTGATTATTATGCAACAACAATGGCTGATGGATTTGATTTTGCTAATATTTTAATCAAAACTCGTGAGGGTCGTCCTATTAAAGTTGAGAACAATAATTTAGAAGGAGCAAAAACTGGAGCAAATGCAAGAGTTCATGCTTCTGTTCTTTCATTATATGATAGTTTACGTTTAAAACAACCTAAAATTGCTGGTAAAGATGCAACTTGGGCTGACGTAAATACTAAAGTTAAAGCTAGTTTAGAAGACGCTAAAGCAAAAGGTGGAAATGTAGTGGTGTTAACAAACACTATGGCAAGTCCTTCAACAGATGCTTTAATTGCTTCTTTAGTTGCTAAATATCCAACAACTAAACATGTTGTTTATGATGCAGTTTCTGAATCAAACGCTTTAGATGCTTTTCAAGCGGTTTATGGTGTAAGAGCTTTAGCTAATTACGATTTTTCAAAAGCTAATACAATTGTTTCTGTTGGTGCAGATTTCTTAGGAGATTGGCAAGGTGGAGGTTTTGATGCTGGATATGCTCAAGGTCGTATTCCAAAAAACGGAATGATGTCTAAACATATTCAAATTGAAGCTAATATGTCTTTAGCAGGTGCTAATGCAGATGTTAGAATTCCATTGAATGTTGCAGCTCAAAAACAAGCATTAGTTAAAATTTATAATATCGTTACTGGTGGTGCTGTAAGTACATCAAAGATTGATAAATATGAAGAGGCTGTTGTAAAAGCGGCTAATCAATTAAAAGCAGCTGGTTCAAAAGGTGTTTTTGTAACTGGTTTAGACGATGTAAACGCTCAATTATTAGCATTAGCTATTAATAATGCATTACAATCTACAGCTTTTAATCCTTCTGATGCTATTCTTACAAGAAAAGGAGATGCAAAAGCGGTGGCTCAATTAGTAGCTGATATGAAAGCTGGAAAAGTTCATACATTAATTATGAGCGGTGTTAATCCAGCATATACTTTAGCAGATTCAAAAGAGTTTGTTGCGGCTTTAAAATCAGTTAAACTTTCTGTTTCTTTCTCTATGAAAGAAGATGAAACGTCAACATTAACTACAATTGCTGCTGCGGCTCCACATTATTTAGAGTCTTGGGGAGATGTTGCTATTACTAGAGGTAATTACAGCATTATGCAACCAACGATTCGTCCTTTATTCAATACAAAACAGTTCCAAGAAGCTTTATTAACTTGGACAGACAATACGGTTGCTTATTATGATTTCTTAAAATCTTTTTCTGCTACTTATTTAGCTGGAAAATCTTGGAATCAAGCAGTGCATGATGGTTTTGTTGCTTCTGTAGCAAGTCCATTAAGTGGAGCTTCTGCTGATTATGCTTCGGCAGCTTCAGCTTTAGCGCAAGCAAAATCTTCTAATTTTGATTTAGTTTTATATTCTAAAGTTGGAATGGGAGATGGGCAACAAGCAAACAACCCATGGTTACAAGAATTTCCTGATCCTATCACAAGAGTATCTTGGGATAACTATGTAACTATGTCTAAAGCAGATGCTGAAGCTAAAGGTTTTAAAAACTGGAATGTAGCTAACGGAGGTTTAAACGGAAGTTATGCAACTATTAAAGTAGGAAATGCTACTTTAGAAAACGTACCAGTTATTATTCAACCAGGTCAAGCAAAAGGAACTTTAGGTTTAGCTTTTGGATATGGTAAAAAATTAGGATTAAAAGAAGAGATGCAAGTAGGTGTTAATGCTTATGCTTTATACGCTAACTTAAACTCTAATCAATCGGCTACTATTACTGTTGCTGAAGGAGAGCATGAATTTGCTTGTGTTCAGTTGCAAAAAACATTAATGGGTAGAGGTGATATTATTAAAGAAACTACATTAGAAGTTTTTAATACTAAAGACGCTAAAGTTTGGAATCCAATTCCAATGGTGTCATTAGATCACAAACCAACAGCTGCTACAGAGGTTGATTTATGGGATTCTTTTGACAGAAGTGTTGGTCACCATTTTAATTTATCGATCGACTTAAATGCTTGTACAGGATGTGGAGCGTGTGTTATCGCATGTCACGCAGAAAACAATGTACCAGTAGTTGGTAAAGATGAGATTAGAAGAAGTAGAGATATGCACTGGTTGCGTATTGACAGATATTATTCACATGAGGAGACTTTCAGTGGTGATGTTGAAATGAAAGAAGGTTTAAGTGGATTAGGATTAACTAATTACGTTTTCGGAGACGGTCAATCTAATGAAAGTGTTCCTGGATTGAGACGTTTAGAAAGTCCTTCTGACAACCCTCAAGTTGCTTTCCAGCCTGTAATGTGTCAGCACTGTAATCACGCTCCTTGTGAGACGGTTTGTCCTGTAGCTGCTACATCTCATGGTAGAGAAGGTCAAAATCACATGGCATATAACAGATGTGTTGGTACGCGTTACTGCGCTAACAACTGTCCATATAAAGTAAGACGTTTCAACTGGTTCTTATATAACAAAAACAGCGAATTTGATTATCATATGAATGATGATTTAGGTCGTATGGTTATCAATCCAGATGTAAATGTACGTTCTCGTGGAGTTATGGAAAAATGTTCTATGTGTATCCAAATGACGCAAGCTGTTAAATTAAAAGCTAAACGTGAAGGTAGAGCCGCTGGTAAGGATGAATTCCAAACTGCTTGTTCTGCTGCATGTTCTAGTGGTGCTATGAAATTTGGTGATATTAATGATTCAGAATCAGATGTTGCTAAATTAGTAGAATCAGACAGAATGTATCATTTATTAGAGCACATCGGAACAAAACCAAACGTGATGTACCACGTGAAAGTTAGAAACGATAAATAAGTATTAATTAATAGAAACAATATAAAGGATTATGTCGTCTCATTACGAAGCACCCATTAGAAAACCTTTAGTAGTAGGAAGTAAATCTTACCACGATGTAACGGTAGATGTGGCTAGACCTGTAGAAGGTAGAGCAAACAAACAATGGTGGACAGTATTTTCAATCGCATTAGCCGCTTTCCTATGGGGATTAGGTTGTATGATTTATACGGTAACCACTGGTATTGGAACATGGGGATTAAATAAAACAGTAGGTTGGGCTTGGGATATCACCAATTTCGTTTGGTGGGTAGGTATCGGTCACGCCGGAACTCTTATCTCTGCAGTATTATTATTATTCCGTCAAAAATGGAGAATGGCTATTAACCGTTCTGCAGAAGCAATGACGATTTTCTCGGTAATGCAAGCAGGTTTATTCCCAATTATCCACATGGGTCGTCCATGGTTAGGTTACTGGGTATTACCAATTCCAAATCAATTTGGATCATTATGGGTGAATTTTAACTCACCATTATTATGGGACGTATTTGCAATTTCTACGTATTTATCAGTATCATTAGTTTTCTGGTGGACTGGTTTATTACCTGACTTTGCTATGTTACGTGATAGAGCGGTAACTCCTTTTACTAAAAGAGTTTATTCTATCCTTTCTTTTGGATGGTCTGGTAGAGCTAAAGACTGGCAACGTTTTGAAGAGGTTTCTCTTGTATTAGCTGGTTTAGCAACTCCTCTTGTACTTTCTGTACACACTATTGTATCCTTTGACTTTGCTACTTCTGTAATTCCAGGATGGCATACTACAATCTTACCTCCATACTTCGTTGCTGGAGCGATTTTCTCTGGATTCGCAATGGTAAATACTCTTCTTATTATCATGAGAAAAGTATCTAACTTAGAAGATTATATTACTGTACAACATATCGAATTAATGAACATCGTAATCATGATTACTGGTTCTATCGTAGGTTGTGCTTATATTACGGAGTTATTCGTAGCTTGGTATTCTGGAGTTGAATACGAACAATATGCATTCTTAAACAGAGCAACTGGTCCTTACTGGTGGTCATACTGGTTAATGATGACTTGTAACGTAATTTCTCCACAAGTTATGTGGTCTAAGAAAATTAGAACCAACATTATGGCCTCTTTCATTATCTCTATCGTTGTAAACGTAGGTATGTGGTTTGAGCGTTTCGTAATTATCGTAACTTCATTACATAGAGATTATTTACCATCTTCATGGACAATGTTCCAACCAACTTTTGTTGATGCTGGTATTTATATTGGAACTATCGGATTCTTCTTTGTATTATTCTTATTATATTCTAGAAGTTTCCCTGTAATTGCTCAGGCAGAGGTTAAAACAATCTTAAAAGCTTCTGGAGATAATTACAAGAAAGAAAGAGAACAACACGGTCATAATCATTCAGATAATCATTAATATCATGAGTAATAAAGTCATACACGCTATATATAATGATGATGATGTTTTAATGGATGCTGTTAAACAAACAAGAGCAGCTCATCATCATATCGAAGAAATTTATACGCCTTTTCCAGTTCACGGATTGGATAAAGCAATGGGATTAGCTCCAACAAGAATTGCTATTTGTGCTTTTATTTATGGAATTATTGGTTTATCTGTTGCTACAACATTGATGAATTTTATTATGATTCAAGATTGGCCACAAGATATTGGAGGTAAACCAAGTTTTAGTTATATTGATAACATGCCAGCTTTCGTTCCAATTATGTTCGAATTAACGGTTTTCTTTGCAGCTCACTTAATGGTTATTACCTTTTACATGAGAAGTAAATTATGGCCTTTTAAACAAGCTGAAAATCCAGATGTAAGAACTACTGACGACCATTTCTTAATGGAAGTGGGTATTCATGGTAATGAGGAAGAATTAGTTTCTTTCTTTACTAGTACTGGAGCGGTTGAAGTTAAAGTTGTAGAAAAGCATTAATAGATAGTTATGAAAAGTTTATATAAAATAGTAGCAGTAGTAGGTTTGTCTTTCATGGCAACTTCATGTTTCGATAAAGCAAAACCTAACTATCAGTTTTTTCCTAATATGTACGAAGCGGTTTCTTATGAAACGTATTCGGAGCATGATGTATTTAAAGGTGGAGTTGAAGCTCAAGTGCCTGCAAAAGGATCAATTAAAAGAGGTTTTGTTCCTTACGAAATTCCAAATACACCAGAAGGATATGCTTTAGCAAAAGCAACATTAAAATCTCCTTTAAACCCAACAACAATTAATCAAGATAAGGCTAAAGACTTATATACAGTTTATTGTGCAATTTGCCACGGAGAAAAAGGTGACGGAAAAGGAAATTTAGTTGTTAAAGAAAAATTCCTTGGAGTACCAAATTATAAAGATAGAGAAATTACAGACGGAAGTATTTTTCACGTAATTACTTATGGATTAAACTCTATGGGTTCTCACGCTAATCAATTATCTCAAGAAGAGAGATGGATGGTAGCTGATTACGTTTTAAAATTAAAAGCTGGATTATAATAGTAAAACTTTTTGAAAATAATAGATATGTACACGTTTTCAAGTAAATTAAAAACTTTTTCATTCGTCCTAATGATTTTAGGTGCAATTGGTATTGGAATTGGTTTCATGGCCGCTCCTAAAACAATTGAGGATGTAGAAAAATTATTAGCAGATAATCATCATGGTCATGAAGCTGCTCATGTAGAGAAAGTTGCTCCACATAGTACAGATACTCATGTTGTAGCTGATACTGTAAAAGTTGCTGAGGCTCATGCTGCAGATTCAACACATGCCCAAGCTCACACTACTACAGTTGATTCCACTTCACACGCTGAAGATACTACCGCTGTTGTAGCTGTTGCTGAAGCTCCTGCTCATGCAGACAATCACGATACTCATGCTAAAGCTGACGCTCATTCTCACGATGAACATAAAGAACATTTAGAACATGTATTACACCAATTACAAAACAAACCTTGGGCTGCTTTGTATGTTGCTTGTATTTTCTTTATGTTAATCTCTGTTGGTGTTTTAGCTTTTTATGCTATTCAATATGCGGCTCAAGCAGGTTGGTCTCCAATCTTATTTAGAGTAATGGAAGGTATTACTGCGTATTTATTACCTGGTTCTATTATTTTCTTCGTATTGTTAGTTTTAGCTGGAATGCATTTCAATCATTTATTTGTTTGGATGGATCCTGAAGTGGTTAACCCAGAATCTGTTAAATTTGACAAACTTATTTTCCTTAAAAAAGGTTGGTTAAGTGTTGGTAGATTTTTAGCTACTGCAGCTATTATTTTAGTAGTATGGAACTTTGTTCGTTTCAAATTTAGAAAAAACTCTATCGCTCAAGATAGTGCAGAAGATAATACACCTTACAAGAAAAACTTCAAATTAGCTGCTTTCTTCCTAGTATTCTTCATCGTTTCTGAGTCAATTATGTCTTGGGACTGGATTATGTCTGTTGACCCACACTGGTATAGTACTTTATTTGGATGGTATGTATTTGCAAGTTTCTTCGTAAGTGGAATTACTGTAATTGCAATGATTACATTATACTTAAAATCTAAAGGATATTTAGAACATGTTAATACAAGTCACATTCACGATTTAGCTAAATTTATGTTTGGTATCAGTATTTTCTGGACATATTTATGGTTCTCTCAATTTATGTTGATTTGGTATTCTAATATCCCAGAAGAGGTTACTTATTTCGTAACTCGTATCGAACACTACAAATTACCTTTCTTCGGAATGTTAGCTTTAAACTTCATTTTTCCATTGTTAATCTTAATCAATACAGATTTCAAACGTTTAACTTGGATTGTAGTTATGGCAGGTATCGTAATATTATTTGGACATTATGTTGATTTCTTCAATATGATTATGCCTGCAACAGTTGGTGATCAATGGTTTATTGGTATTCCTGAAATTGGAGCTTTAATGTTCTTCTTAGGTTTATTTATCTTCGTTGTTTTTACAGCTTTAACTAAGGCTCCATTAGTTCCAAAAGGAAATCCTTTTATTGAGGAAAGTAAGCATTTTCATTATTAATAGTTAAAAAGAAATAAAAATGACAAGTTTCTTGGTATTTATAATTTTAGTTTTAGTTGGTATTGCGGTTTGGCAATTAACTAAGATATTTGATTTAACCCAAATAGGCGGTTCTTCAGATAATGACGAAATTGCTAATGATAAAGATAATAGTGTTAATGGTTATTTAATGTTTGCCTTTGTAGGATTCATTTATGTATTCACTATTTATTCATTATATGCTTGGGGTGATTTAGTATTAGGTACTCCTGGTTCTGAACATGGTAAAGATGTTGACAATTTGATGGCTATTTCTATGGCATTAATTTTCTTCGTTCAAACTATTACTCAGTTCTTATTGCACTACTTTGCTTTTAAATATAGAGGTAAAGAAGGTCAAAAAGCATTATATTTTGCAGATAACAACAAGTTAGAAGCTATTTGGACTATTATTCCAGTTATTGTTTTAGCAGGTTTAATTATGTATGGTTTATATACTTGGAACGATATTATGTTTGTTGATAAAGAAGACGAACAAGATGCTATTGTTATCGAATTATATGCTAAACAATTTGGTTGGGAAGCTCGTTATGCTGGTGATGATAAAACATTAGGAAAAGCAAACGTTCGATTAATTGAAGGTATTAATACTTTAGGTGTTGATTTAGCTGATCCAGCTGCTCAAGATGATAAAGTGGTTAATGAATTACATATCCCAAAAGGCAAAAGAGTAATTTTTAAAATGCGTTCACAAGACGTTTTACACTCTGCTTATATGCCTCATTTTAGAGCGCAAATGAACTGTGTTCCTGGTATGGTTACTCAGTTCTCTTTTATCCCAACAGTTACAACTGCTGACATGAGAAATGATGAAGCAATTGTTGCTAAAGTTGATAAAATTAATAAAATCAGAACGAAAAACAGCAAGAAAATTGTTGCTGAAGGTGGTGTAGCTTTAGACCCTTATACATTTGATTATTTATTATTATGTAATAAAATTTGTGGTGCATCTCACTACAATATGCAAATGAAAATTGTTGTTGATACACCTGCTGATTTTAAAGCATGGTTAGCTGAAAAACCTACATTAGCACAACAATGGAAAGAAGCTAATGCTCCTGCACCAGCAGCAGCGCCAGCTGAAGCTACCGCAGTAGCTGTTGATTCAACAAAAGTTGTAGCACAAGTTATTAAATAAGTTATTTTATATTAAATATAATAGAATTAGTATGTCACACGATCACGGTCATCATAAAGAAACTTTCATAACTAAATATATTTTTAGTTTGGATCACAAAATGATAGCGAAGCAATACCTTATTTCAGGTTTATTGATGGGTATTGTTGGAGTTGTTTTATCTTTATTCTTCCGTATGCAAATTGCATGGCCAGAAGAATCTTTCGAAATTTTCAAAGTATTCTTAGGAGATAATTTCGCGCCAGATGGAGTAATGCGTAACGATATTTACCTTGCTTTGGTAACTATTCACGGAACAATCATGGTATTCTTTGTACTTACTGCTGGTTTGAGTGGTACTTTTAGTAACTTGTTAATTCCATTACAAATTGGAGCACGTGACATGGCTTCAGGATTTATGAACATGCTTTCTTTTTGGATGTTCTTTATTTCTTGTATTATCATGATTGCTTCTTTATTTGTTGAATCTGGACCAGCGTCTGCAGGTTGGACAATTTATCCTCCTTTAAGTGCTTTGCCTCAAGCTATTCCTGGATCAGGTTTAGGTATGACTTTATGGTTGGCTTCAATGGCTATTTTCATCGCATCTTCTTTAATGGGATCTTTGAATTACGTAGTTACAGTTATCAACTTAAGAACTAAAGGTATGACGATGACAAGATTGCCTTTGACAGTTTGGGCTTTCTTCGTAACTGCTATTATTGGTATTGTTTCTTTCCCAGTATTATTTTCTGCGGCATTATTATTAATTTTCGATAGAAGTTTTGGAACATCATTCTTCTTATCAGATATTTTTATTCAAGGTGAAGTTTTACATTACCAAGGTGGTTCTCCGGTATTATTCGAGCACTTATTCTGGTTCTTAGGTCACCCTGAAGTTTACATCGTTTTATTACCAGCTTTAGGTATTACTTCTGAAATTATTGCTACAAACTCTAGAAAACCAATTTTTGGTTACCGTGCAATGATTGCTTCTATTTTAGCAATTGCATTCTTATCAACTATTGTTTGGGGTCACCACATGTTTATTTCAGGTATGAATCCTTTCTTAGGTTCAGTATTTACCTTTACAACATTATTAATTGCAATTCCATCGGCTGTAAAAGCATTCAATTACATTACAACATTATGGAAAGGTAACTTACAATTAAATCCTGCAATGTTATTCTCTATCGGATTAGTATCTACTTTCATCACTGGAGGTTTAACAGGTATTATTCTTGGAGATTCAACTTTAGATATTAACGTTCACGATACATATTTCGTAGTAGCTCACTTCCACTTAGTAATGGGTATCTCTGCACTTTACGGATTCTTTGCTGGTGTTTACCACTGGTTCCCTAAAATGTTTGGTAGAATGATGAACAAAAACTTAGGTTACGTTCACTTCTGGGTAACTGCTGTTTGTGCTTACGGAGTTTTCTTCCCAATGCACTTTATTGGAATGGCTGGTTTACCAAGACGTTACTATACTAACTCAGCTTTCCCATTATTCGACGAATTAGCTGATGTGAATGTTTTAATTACAATTTTTGCAATCGTTGGAGCTGCATTCCAAATCGTTTTCTTCTGGAACTTCTTCTATAGTATTTTCTATGGTAAGAAAGCAACTCAAAACCCATGGAGATCTAATACTTTAGAATGGACTACACCAGTTGAACATATTCATGGAAACTGGCCTGGAGAAATTCCTGATGTACACAGATGGCCTTATGATTATAGTAAACCAGGTCATGATGAAGACTTTGTTACGCAAATCACACCAATGAAACAAGGAGAAGAAGTTTTACATCACTAAGATTTTTTCCACAATATACAAACCTCTCCAATCGGAGAGGTTTTTGTTTTATAACTTTACTTATCTTTGCTTTTATGAACGATAATTTGAATCCCAATAAAGAATCCTATACTCCGCAAGATATTGATATTGAAAAGGCATTGCGCCCACTCAGTTTTGATGATTTTGCTGGTCAAGAGCAAGTATTAGAAAATCTAATTGTTTTTGTACAAGCGGCAAATTTGCGAAATGAAGCTTTAGATCATACCTTGTTTCACGGACCTCCAGGTTTGGGTAAAACTACGTTGGCAAATATCTTGGCAAACGAATTAGGAGTAGGAATCAAAATCACTTCAGGACCGGTTTTAGATAAGCCGGGTGATTTAGCTGGATTATTGACCAATCTAGAAGAAAGAGATGTTTTATTTATTGATGAAATCCATCGTTTAAGCCCGATTGTGGAAGAATATTTATATTCTGCAATGGAAGATTTCAAGATTGATATCATGATTGAATCGGGTCCAAATGCAAGAACGGTTCAAATCAATTTAAATCCATTTACTTTAGTTGGTGCAACTACTCGTTCTGGATTATTGACGGCTCCAATGCGTGCTCGTTTCGGAATTCAAAGTAGATTACAATATTACAATACCGAATTATTAACCACGATTGTCCAACGTAGTTCTTCTATTTTAAAAATGCCAATAACAATGGAAGCTGCTATTGAAATCGCTGGCAGAAGTAGAGGAACACCTCGAATCGCCAATGCTTTGTTGCGTCGTGTTAGAGATTTTGCTCAAATCAAAGGAAACGGGAAAATCGATATAGAAATCGCAAAATTCGCCTTGAAAGCATTAAATGTGGATGCGCACGGATTAGATGAAATGGACAATAAAATTCTATTAACCATAATCGAAAAATTCAAAGGCGGACCAGTTGGATTATCAACATTAGCAACAGCAGTTTCCGAAAGTGGTGAAACCATTGAAGAAGTCTACGAGCCTTTCTTAATACAAGAAGGCTTTATCATGAGAACTCCAAGAGGAAGAGAAGTGACAGAAAAAGCCTATAAGCATTTAGGGAAAATTAAAAATAACATTCAAGGAGGACTTTTTTAGTGATGGGTGATGGATGTTTGATGATGGATGTTTCAAATTTTAAGAATAAAATATATGAGTTTTAAGTTTGAAAAATTAATTATTTGGCAATTAGCAATGGATTTTGGGGAAGAAATTAATACTATAGCGAATTCTTTTCCTCAAATTGAACGTTATAATTTATCTTCTCAAATTTTAAGAGCTGTTGATTCAATTGCATTAAACATTTCTGAAGGTTCCGTTGAACAAACTATACCTGAATTCAAGCGATTTCTAAATTATTCAATTCGTTCAATAGCTGAAGTTGTAACGTGTTTGCATAAAGCAAAAAGGAGAAATTACATAACTCAAGAGCAATTTGATTACTTGTATGCTAAGTCATTCGAATTGATGAATAGAACTTTGGCTTTCAAAACGCAATTAAAATAAGTGATTCAGTCATCCATCATCCATCATCAGACATCCATCATAAAACAAGAAGCCCAACGCCTCGGCTTTTTGTCTTGTGGTATTTCCAAAGCTGGTTTTCTTGAAGAAGAAGCGCCTCGATTAGAAAATTGGTTAAACAATCAAATGAACGGTCAAATGAGTTATATGGAAAACCATTTTGACAAACGTTTAAATCCAACGCTTTTGGTAGATGATGCTAAAAGTGTGATTTCGTTATTATTGAATTATTATCCTTCCGAACTTCAAAATGAAGATTCGTATAAGATTTCCAAATACGCTTACGGACAAGATTACCATCATGTCATAAAAGAGAAATTAAAGGAATTGCTAAATTTCATTCAAACCGAAATTGGCGAAGTTTCTGGAAGAGCGTTTGTAGATTCGGCACCGGTTTTAGACAAAGCTTGGGCAGAAAAAAGTGGCTTGGGTTGGATTGGAAAAAATAGTAATCTTATCACCCAAAAAGTCGGTTCGTTCTATTTTATTGCAGAATTAATTATTGATTTGGAATTAGATTACGATACACCAACAACCGACCATTGTGGTTCTTGCACTGCTTGTTTGGATGCTTGTCCGACGGAAGCTATTGTGGCTCCGTATGTTGTAGATGGAAGCAAATGTATTTCATATTTCACGATTGAATTGAAAGATAATTTACCACAAGAAATGAAAGGTAAATTTGATGATTGGATGTTTGGTTGCGATGTGTGCCAAGATGTTTGTCCGTGGAATCGTTTCTCAAAACCTCATAATGAACCGCTTTTTCAAGTGAATTCAGACATTTTAAATTTCTCAAAATCGGATTGGGAAGAAATTACGGTGGATACTTTTCAAAAAGTATTTAAAAATTCTGCTGTGAAACGAACCAAATATGAAGGCTTACTTCGTAACATTAATTTTTTAAAGAAATAAGAATTCGATGCATTTTTTCACACAAAAAATATTTTCCAAAAGAAAACTTTGCCGTAGTTTTGAGGGTTATTAAAAAGAAAAATTAAATTAAAAATTATGGCTTCAGGATTTTTCGCAATCTTAGACGATATCGCTGCATTGATGGACGATGTAGCAATGACTAGTAAATTAGCAACCAAAAAAACAGCAGGAATTTTAGGAGATGACTTGGCGGTAAATGCCGAAAAAGCAACTGGATTTTTAGCTTCAAGAGAAATTCCAGTGCTTTGGGCGATTACAAAAGGCTCTTTTATCAATAAATTGATTATTTTGCCGGTAGTTTTTGTTTTGAATTGGTTATATCCGCCAGCTATTAAAGCCGCTTTAATTATTGGAGGAGTTTACTTAGCCTACGAAGGTGTGGAGAAAATTATTGAATACTTTTTTCATCGTGCTAAAAAAGGCGAAGAAGTTATCAAAGAAAGTAAGCTTGAGGAAGATAACGAAAATTCTGAAAAAGCAAAAGTAAGTTCGGCTATTAAAACCGATTTTATTCTTTCGCTTGAAATTGTCATTATCGCATTAGGAACAGCAATGGAAAAAGAACATCCACTTATTACCCAAATTATAAGCGTGACTTTAGTAGCTATTATTGCTACAATAGGAGTTTACGGAATTGTAGCTTTAATTGTACGTATGGACGATGCGGGCTTTTATTTGATGAGAAAAGGTAACGATAAAGGATTTTTGTATTCTTTAGGTGGTATTTTGATTAAAGCATTACCACTTGTTATTAAATTCCTTGCTGTCGTAGGAACTATCGCTCTTATCTTAGTTTCAGGAGGTATTTTTCTTCATAATATCGAATATATTCATCATTTAATTCCACACAGTATTCCATCAACACTAGCTGAATTTGGTGTAGGAATCGCTTTTGGATTGGTAGCCGTTTTGTTGATGACGGGTTTTAAGAAGGTGAAGGGTTTAATGAAAAAGGATTGTTAGATGGTGTTTGTGTTTTTCAGTATTTTAAAATATAAAACTACGCGAAAGGATTCGCGCATGAGCAGGGAATTTTTATAATTATGGCAAATATTAAAATCTTATTATTATCATTATTTTTATCTTTAAATGTTTTTTCTCAAAATGAACATAAAATCGATTATGAACATATTTTTAAAAATTGGATATATATTGAAAAAACATCGGGATATCTAATTACAGAGGAAAGTGTGAGTTCGATTTCAATTAAAAATGATTCAGTTTTTAATTTATTTAAAGATAATATTAAATTAAAAATATCTGATTTAAATAATAATTTGCCCAATAAATATGTAGTTAAATATTTATTATTAAATAATGAAAATGTTATTAATACAAATCAAGATTTAACACCATATAATTTTGATGTAAATAGTTTTTTTTATAACAACCAATGTGATGGCAAATTAGTTTTAGTTTTTGATATTGAAAAAGGAACGTCATATAGAATAGCTGGTTTTAACGGAAATGATTTAATGAGTTTATTGTTTAACATACAGGAATATTACTATAAAAATTATAAAAACATAAGTTTCAAGTCTATTTTAAAGAGATATCACATTAAAGATGTTGACTTGTTATGCATGTATAAAGGTTTAAAATCTGAGAGATTAATTGATTATAAGGAATATCCATGTTTAAAATCTTGTTTTGATGAATTTGTTGTTTTTTAGATAATGTTATTAAATTTTTAGAAATAGTTGCAGTTACTTTATGTTTTTTCAAAAGTCTAAAAATGCTAGTTCGTAAAGACCTAGCTCCTAATGTTACATTACTTAGATATATACTCCTCCACAAGGAAATGTAAAAATAATCCATTTATTTTTTCAAAAGAATGCCAAAATAATTTCTCATTTTATGCGTATACCCTTATATTTGTAAGTTAGTAAAATATAAAACCATGCATAAAGATAGTAAACGTAGAGAAGCCTTATTATATCACGCAAAACCAACTCCCGGAAAAATTCAGGTAGTTCCCACAAAAAAATATGCAACACAAAGAGATTTAGCTTTAGCGTATTCTCCAGGTGTAGCAGAACCTTGTTTAGAAATTGAAAAAGACGTTAACAACGTTTATAAATATACCGCAAAAGGAAATTTAGTAGCTGTAATATCAAACGGAACGGCAGTTTTAGGTTTAGGAGATATTGGCCCAGAAGCTTCAAAGCCAGTAATGGAAGGTAAAGGCTTGTTGTTCAAAATCTTCGCAGATATTGATGTTTTTGACATTGAAGTTGGAACAAAAGACATCGAAGAATTCATTGCAACAGTAAAAAATATTTCTCCAACTTTCGGAGGAATTAACCTGGAAGACATCAAAGCACCAGAATCTTTCGAAATTGAAAGACGTTTGGTTGAGGAATTAAATATTCCAGTAATGCACGATGACCAACACGGAACTGCTATTATTTCTTCAGCTGCTTTATTGAACGCAGTAGAATTAGCTGGTAAGAAAATGGAAGAAGTTACGATAGTGATTTCTGGAGCAGGTTCGGCAGCCATTGCTTGTGCCAATTTGTATGTTTCTTTTGGGGTTAAACCAGAAAACGTAGTAATGTTCAATAGTAAAGGGGCATTGCGTAAAGACGATCCAAAAATTTCTGACATGCAACGTGTCTATGCAACAGATAAACATTTTGACGATTTAGCACATGCTATGAAAGGCGCTGATGTTTTTGTAGGATTGTCAACGGGTGATATTGTTACACCCGAAATGTTGTTAGGAATGGCCGACAATCCAATTGTGTTTGCTATGGCAAATCCTACTCCTGAGATTAATTATGATTTAGCAATCGCTACAAGAAAAGATATTATTATGGCAACGGGTCGTTCAGACCATCCTAATCAGGTAAATAATGTACTTGGTTTTCCATTTATTTTTAGAGGTGCTTTAGATGTTAGAGCGACTAAAATTAATGAGGACATGAAAAAAGCGGCTGTTGTTGCCTTAGCTAATTTGGCAAAAGCATCAGTTCCAGAACAAGTAAATATTGCGTATGGCGAAACTAAATTAACGTTTGGTCGCGATTATATTATTCCAAAACCATTTGATCCAAGATTGATTGCCGAAGTTCCGCCAGCAGTAGCAAAAGCTGCGATGGAATCAGGAGTAGCTTTAGCGCCAATTACGGATTGGGATAAATATAAAGATGAATTATTAGAACGAATGGGTTCTGATAACAAAATGATTCGCTTGTTAACCAACAGAGCAAGAACAAATCCAAAACGTATTATTTTTGCTGAAGCTGATCAAATTGATGTGTTAAAAGCAGCCCAAATTGTTCATGAAGAAGGTATTGGTTTTCCAATTTTATTAGGAAACAAAGAAATAATCATGGAATTAAAAGAAGAAATTGGTTTCGATGTGGAAGTGCCAATTTTTGATCCAAAAACAAAAGAATCTGAAGCAAAACGATTAGAGTACGCAAAGCATTTTTGGGATACCAGAAAACGTAAAGGCGTTACATTGTACGAAGCTGAAAAATGGATGCGTGAACGTAACTATTTTGGGTTAATGATGGTAAACACAGGCGAAGCAGATGCTTTGGTAACTGGATATTCAAGAAGTTATCCTTCAACGATTAAACCTGTTATGCAATTAATAGATAAAGCTCTAGGAGTTTCTAAAATTGCAACGACCAATATGATGATGACGGCTAGAGGACCAATCTTCTTGTCAGATACTGCAATTAATCCAAATCCGTCAGCGGATGATTTGGCAAGAATAGCATTAATGACCGCTAAAACGGTTAAGATGTTTGGAATGGAACCGGTTATTGCCATGATTTCCTATTCAAACTTTGGTTCTTCTCAAAATGAAGGACCTAATAAAGTAAGACAAGCAGTTGCTTATTTACATGAAAATTTCCCTGATTTAATTGTGGATGGTGAAATTCAAACCGACTTTGCTTTGAACCCTGACATGTTAAAAAGTAAGTTCCCATTTTCTAAATTGGTAAATAAAAAAGTTAATACACTTATTTTTCCTAATTTAGACGCAGCTAATATTACCTATAAATTATTAAAAGAATTAAATAAGGCTGAATCTATCGGGCCTATAATTCTTGGATTAGACAAGCCTGTTCACGTGTTTCAGTTAGGCGCAAGCGTTGAAGAAATGGTGAATATGGCAGCGGTTGCAGTAGTAGATGCACAGGAAAAAGGAAAAAAGTTAATGAAATAAAAAGGTAATATGATAGCACACATTCAAGGAAGATTAGTTGAAAAAACACCAACCGAAGTAATCATAGATTGCAATGGTGTGGGCTATCATATTAATATTTCATTGCATACGTATTCTTTATTATCTGATTCTGAAAGTTTAAAATTATTTACTTTTTTACAAATTAGAGAAGATGCGCATACTTTATATGGGTTTGTAGAAAAACAAGAACGTGAATTATTCAAATTGTTACTTTCCGTTTCTGGAGTGGGAGCAAGTACTGCTAGAACTATGTTGTCTTCGCTGGCACCAAGTCAAATTATACAAGCCATTGCTTCAAATGATTTGGGAACGATGCAATCTATGAAAGGAATTGGAGCAAAAACTGCTCAAAGAATTATTTTAGATTTAAAAGAAAAAGTGTTAAAAGTGTATAATTTAGATGAAGTTTCTGTTGTGGAAAGCAATACAAATAAAGATGAAGCGTTATCTGCTTTAGAAGTTTTAGGTTTTGCGAGAAAAGCTGCCGAAAAAGTAATTGATAAAATTGTTAGAGAAACCCCAAATTCCTCTGTAGAAAACTTAATAAAACAAGCTTTAAAAAATTTATAAAACTTGGAAAAAACGGCAATAAAAGTAATAGGTAATATAAAATATAGTTTTGCATTCGTAGTAATGTTGTTTTCTTTTTCACTTCAAGCTCAAGTAGATGAAGAGGAAAAAGATACTGTAAAAACAGGTGTTGATTTAGGAAAATTAAACATGCCAAATCCTTTGAGTATTTTGGATAAATACACCTATGATGCGGCTTCTGATCGTTATATTTACACCAGTTCTGTTGACGGGTTTAATATTAAATATCCTATGATACTTACCCCAAAACAATATGAAGAGCTTGTTTTGAGAGAACAAATGCGTAAGTATTATCAAGAAAAATCTGCTGCAATTGATGGTAAAAAAGAGGGCTCTGAAGCGGCTAAAAAAGATTTATTACCCAGATATTATGTGAATTCTAAATTTTTTGAATCTATATTTGGAAGTAATACTATAGATGTAAAACCTACCGGTTCTGTTGAATTAGATTTAGGGATACGTTTTACCAAACAAGATAATCCTTCATTTTCTCCAAGAAATAGAAAAACAACAAGTTTTGATTTTGATCAAAGAATTAGTGTTGGTTTACAAGGTAAGGTGGGAACTCGATTAAATGTAAATGTGAATTATGATACCCAATCAACTTTTGCGTTTCAAAATTTAATAAAATTAGAATATACGCCAACGGAGGATGACATTATCAAGAAAATAGAAGTAGGAAATGTTAGTTTTCCATTATCAAATTCATTGGTGAGAGGTGCTCAAAGTTTATTTGGTGTAAAGGCACAATTACAATTTGGTAAAACTACGTTTACAGGAGTTTTTTCAGAACAAAAATCGCAAACTAAATCGGTTACCTCACAAGGTGGTGGAACTCTTCAAGATTTCGAAATTTTTGCCTTGGATTATGATGCCGATCGCCATTATTTCTTGTCACAATATTTCAGAAATAATTATGATAAGGCTCTTGAAACTTTTCCATACGTAAATTCGCGTGTACAGATTAATAGAATTGAAGTTTGGATTACCAATAAGCAAAATAGAGTAAATTCAACAGAAAATAATCTTAGAAATATTGTTGCACTTCAAGATTTAGGTGAAGCCCCTCTAACGGGAGTTTTGCCTCAAGAAACTGTTCATATCAACTTAGGTTCTAATCCTGCTTTTTATAATGTGGGAGCAAATACTCCTTCTAACAATGCGAACAATAAATATGATCCAAATGCCATCGGAAGTAATTTTTTAAACAGTTCAATTAGAGATGTTTCTTTGGCATCAAACGGTTTTATCCCTAGTGTGGTTGCTTCAGAAGGAATTGACTTTGCAAAACTTGAAAATGCCAGAAAATTAACTGCATCAGAATATACATATCATCCGCAACTAGGATATATTTCGTTAAATCAAAAATTAGCAAACGATGAAGTTTTAGCGGTTTCATATCAATACACAATAGGCGGTGATGTATATCAAGTAGGAGAATTTGGTACGGACGGAGTTGATGCTACCAATGTGAATTCTGGAATTCCAAATTCACAAGCGTTGATACTAAAATTATTAAAAAGTAACTTAACCATTGATAAATACCAAGTTGCAAGTGTAGATTATACGATGCCTACTTGGAATTTAATGATGAAAAATATTTATCAAATCCCGGGCGGTTATCAATTGCAACAAGAAGATTTTAAGTTAAATATTCTTTATACCGATCCTTCGCCTTTAAATTACATAACACAATCTGGAGTTGATCCTTTGCCTTCAAATGTTGAACAAACACCTTTGTTGAAAGTTTTTAATTTAGATCAATTGAATTATACTAACGACCCTCAAGAAGGTGGAGATGGTTTCTTTGATTTTTATCCAGGTTTAACAGTTGATACGCAACGCGGAAAAATTATTTTTACAAAAGTGGAACCTTTTGGAAAGCATTTATTTCAAAAATTAGATGTTCCGGCTTTGGTTGAAAATTATGATGATCCATTAACATACAATAGTAATCAAGCTAAATATGTATTTAGAAGTTTGTACAAAACAACTCAAGCAGCAGCTTTACAAGAAAGTGCAAAAAATAAATTCCAATTAAAAGGTCGTTTTAAATCAATGGGTGGAGACGGAATTTCAATTGGGGCTTTCAATGTACCACAAGGTTCTGTTGTAGTTACTGCTGGTGGTAGAGTTTTGGTAGAAGGAGTTGATTATACTGTGAATTATCAAATGGGTAAAGTACAAATTTTAGATCCTTCATTACAAGCATCAAATACTCCAATTGAGGTTTCTGTGGAAAACAACTCGGTTTTCGGACAACAAACCAGAAGATTTTGGGGATTAAATGTGGAGCACAAATTTAACGACAAGTTTTTAATGGGAGCTACTATTTTAAACATGTCTGAAAGACCCTTTACAACCAAATCAAATTACGGACAAGAATCTGTAAATAATACTATTTTCGGATTCAATACAAACTATTCTACGGAAGTTCCATTTTTTACACGATTAGTAAATAAGTTGCCAAACATTGATACTGATGTGCCGTCAAACTTATCTTTTAGAGGTGAAATTGCTTATCTAAAACCAGGAGCATCCAAAGCAGATCAATTTAATGGAGAAGCAACAACTTACATAGATGATTTTGAAGGTTCGCAAACCACCATTGACATGCGTTCACCTCAAGCTTGGACCTTGTCAAGTGTTCCTTTAGAGGATAATTATGATGGAGTTCCGTCTACTGCTGAACCACTTACTGATAATTTAAGGGTAGGTGATAAAAGAAGTAAGTTGGCTTGGTATTCAATAGATCCTGTTTTTTATACGCAAACTCCTTCTGGAATTGATGATGATGATTTGTCATTCAATAAAACAAGACGTGTATTTAGCCGTGAATTGTATCCTGTAACGGATATTGCTCAGGGACAGTCTACGGTAATTAATACCTTAGATTTAACCTATTTTCCTAAAGATAGAGGCCCTTATAATTTTAATCCAAACTTGAGTGTTACCAATCAGTTTACAGATGTAGAAGCTCCTGAAACATGGGCTGGTATAACTAGAGCTATCAATTCAACAAATTTTGAGCAATCAAATGTAGAATATATTCAGTTTTGGGTAATGGATCCGTATTATGGGAATACTGGTGATAAAGCGGATCCAACAAATACAGGAAAATTAGTTTTTAATCTTGGAGAAATATCTGAGGATGTTTTAAGAGATGGAAGAAAATTATATGAAAATGGATTACCAGAAGTAGGTTCAACTCAACCAACAATTAGTACAGCTTGGGGGCAAGTACCAGCTTCTCAATCATTAATTTATGCGTTTGACACGAATGAAGCAAATAGAGCGGTTCAGGATGCTGGATTTGATGGACTAACGGATGTTAATGAGGCTGTAAAATATACTGATTTTGCTGCTTTCCCTGACCCTGCTGCGGACAATTACCGTTTTTATTTAGAAACTTCGGGTGATGTAGTGACACGTTATAAAAATTATAATGGAGTTCAAGGAAATTCACCTGTAAATGTTACAAACGATAATAGAGGAAACACAACATTCCCAGATGTAGAAGATGTAAATCGTGATAATACGATGAATACCATCAATGCTTACTTTAAATTCGAAGTGCCTTTTCAAGCATACGGGGATAATGATGCTGATGTACCTGTTGGACAAAACTATATTGCCGATTTTAGAAAGGATGATAATGTTGATTTACCTAATGGACAGGTTGGAAAAGCTAGATGGATTTTATATAAAATACCAATTTTAGAGGTAATTGATGCGAATAAAGTTGGGCCAATTACCGATTTCCGTTCAATCCGATTCATGAGAATGTATATGAGCGGATTTAAAGATGAAGTAACCTTGCGTTTTGGTGCTTTAGATTTAGTTAGAGGAGAATGGAGAAGATATACAGGTACATTTGATGAATTAGATACCGATCCAAATGACGAGAATACAGGTTTTGATGTAGTGGCTTTGAATATTCAAGAAAATGGACAAAGAAGCCCAATTAAATATGTAACTCCTCCAGGTGTAGTTAGAGAACAACTTTATAACAATAATACTATTATAAATCAAAATGAACAATCGCTTTCGTTACGCGTTTATGATAAATTAGTTGGTACTACTAATGGATTGGAAAATGACGATGCTAGAGCAGTATTTAAAAATGTTAATGTTGACATGCGTCAGTTTAAAAAACTACGAATGTTTTTACACGCAGAGGCGGTACAGGATGGTGATTTACAAGATGATGAACTAATTGCGTTTATTCGTTTTGGAAATGACTTTACGGATAATTTCTATCAAGTTGAAATGCCTTTAAAAGTTACAGCTTTTGGTGCTTCTACTCCTGAAGAGGTATGGCCGTCCGAAAATGAAATGGAAATTCCTTTAGATTTTTTAACTAAACTAAAAATTTTAAATCTTCAGAATGATCCCGCTATTGATTATAGTGATCCTAGTGGTATTGGTTTTATTGAGGAGGAAGATGCTAAAATTGGCTCTTCAAATAGCAGACTGACTTTAGGAATTAAAGGAAACCCAAATTTTGGTTTGGTTCGAACCTTAATGATTGGTATCAAAAATAAATCAGGCGATATTCAACGTGGTGAAGTTTGGTTTAATGAACTTCGTATGTCAGATATGGATAACAAAGGAGGGTATGCAGCAGTTGCTAACTTAGATACTAATTTTGCTGATTTTGCGAATATTTCAGCTACAACTAGAGTAGGAACTATTGGTTTTGGTGCGTTAGAACAAGGTCCAAATGAAAGAAGTAGAGAGGATGTTTTTCAATATGATATTGTAACAAATGTAAATTTAGGAAAATTATTGCCAAAAAAATGGGGAATCAATTTGCCGTTTAATTATGCTGTTGGCGAAGAAACAATTACTCCAAAATTTGACCCTTTTTATCAAGATATTGAATTAAATCAATTATTAGATATAACTTCGGATGCTAATGAACGTTCAAATATTGAACAAAGAGCTATTGATTACACAAAAAGAACAAGTTTCAATTTAATTGGAGTTAAAAAAGAGAAAGCGCCTGAAAAAACAGCAAATTTCTACGATGTAGAAAATCTAACCCTATCGTATTCATTAAACGAAACAGAACACCACGATTATGAAATTGAAAATTTAATTGATAAGCAAAATAGAACTACAGTTGATTATGCTTTCACTTTTAAACCTAAAACCGTTGAGCCATTTAAGAATAGTAAATTCTTAAATAAAAATGGATATTATAAAATGTTAAGCGATTTTAATTTCAATTATTTGCCATCAAATGTTTCGTTTAGTTCTAATATAATTCGCCAATTCAATAAACAACGTTTTAGATTAGTTGATGTGCAAGGTATCGGTTTAGGTGATTTGTATAGAAGAAACTATTTTTTCAATTATACGTATGGGTTTAATTATAATTTAACCAAATCGCTCCGATTAAATTATACCGCCTCATCAAACAATATTGTACGTAATTATTTGGATGAAAATAATTTACCAATTGATGGATTAGATATTTGGGATGATTATTGGAATATTGGGGAATCTAATCAACACAATCAACAATTGGTTTTAAATTATGATTTGCCAATTAATAAAATTCCGGTGTTAAGTTTTGTAAAATCAACTTATACTTATACTGGAGATTACAACTGGCAACGCTCTTCTGATGCTTTTTCATCGGTAACAGGTGAAGATGGAAATATTTACGCTTTAGGAAATTCGATTCAAAATGCAAATTCTCATAAGTTGAACACTACTTTAAATATGGATTTGTTTTACAAGTATATAGGATTGACTAAAACGAAAAGCAACAAGAAAAAGCCAGTTTCTGAAAAAGATAAAAAAGTTGCACCAAAACCAGGAGAACAAGTTAAAGCACCAAAAGGAAATGTTACTTTAGAAAGAAGTGCTTTCATGAGCGGTTTAATAGGAGTAATTACGAGTGTAAAAAATATTCAAATTAATTATACTGAAAATAACGGAACAGTTTTACCAGGTTATTTACCAGGTTTAGGGTTCTTTGGTTCATCAAAACCAACACTAGGATTTGTTTTTGGAAGCCAATCCGACGTTCGATATGAAGCAGCAAAAAATGGCTGGCTAACAAATTATCCTGAGTTTAATCAAAATTTTACACAGGTTGAAAACAAAAAAATAAGTTTTACAGCTCAAATGGAATTGTTCCCTGATTTAAAAATTGATTTTACGGCGGATAGAACGTATGCTTATAATTTTTCAGAACAGTTTGATGTTTCTGGTGGGCAATATAATTCTCGTGCACCGTATGATTTTGGGAATTTTAATGTTTCAACTATTTTAATTAAAACCGCATTTGCGCAAAGCGATGTAAACGTTTCTCAAACTTTTCAAGATTTTAGAGACAATAGGTTAGTGGTAGCAAATCGATTAGCAGAAGGATATTATGGAGGAAACTCATTTCCAAGAGATGCTGATGGTTATCCAATTGGATATGGAAAAAATAGTCAACAAGTTTTATTGCCTTCATTTTTAGCGGCTTATTCTGGACAAGAAGCAGAAAAGGTTTCTACGGGTGTTTTTAGAAATGTGCCTTTGCCAAACTGGACTATCAAATATACAGGTTTAATGCGATACAAATGGTTTAAAGATAATTTCAAAAGATTTTCTGTTCAACATGGGTATCGAGCTAGTTATAACGTAAATTCATTTCGTTCAAATTTAAATACAGCTCCTGTTGATGCTAATGGAAATTTCTTTGCATCAAAAATTATCTCAAATGTTAATTTAGCAGAACAATTTAATCCATTAGTTAAAGTAGAATTTGAAATGAAAAATTCAATAAAAATTCTTGCCGAACTTAAAAAGGATAGAACTTTAAATATGAGTTTCGATAACAACTTACTTACAGAAGTTAGTGGAAATGAATATATAATAGGATTGGGTTACAGAATTAAAGATGTTACGTTTAATTCTTCATTAGCAGATAATGTAAGTGGCGTAATTAAGAGTGATATTAACATTAAAGCCGATTTTTCATTACGAAAAAACAATACAATTGTTCGTTATTTAGATTACGATAATAATCAATTGGGTGGAGGGCAAGATTTATGGTCTATCAAATTTACAGCAGATTATTCTTTCAGTAGAAATTTAACAGCTATTTTATTCTACGATCATCAATTCTCTCAAGCTGTAATTTCAACTTCTTTTCCAACAACAAATATTAGAGGAGGATTTACTTTGCGCTATAATTTCGGAAACTAGTTGAATTAAATAATGAATTTAAAAAACCTATCAAAATCAATTTTTTGGTAGGTTGTTTTATTTGATAAAAAAATAACAAAAACCTTTTTTTCTATTCAATAAATACAATTACATTTGTACGTCAAAAATTTATAATCAAAATGAATATACCAGCAAATTTAAAATACACTAAAGACCACGAGTGGGTTTCCATTGATGGCGATGTAGCAACAGTCGGGATTACAGATTTTGCTCAAAAAGAATTGGGTGATATTGTATATGTTGAAGTTGAAACTTTAGATCAAACGTTAACTAAAGACGAAGTATTTGGAACAGTTGAGGCTGTAAAAACTGTTTCTGATTTGTTTTTACCATTGTCTGGAGAAATAATCGAATTCAACGATTCATTAGAATCAGATCCTGAAAAAGTAAATACAGATCCTTATGGAGATGGATGGATGGTTAAAGTGAAATTTTCTGATGCTTCTGAAATAGAAACACTTTTATCAAGTGAAGATTATAAAGCACTTATCGGAGCGTAATTTTTTATTTCTTGCTATAATTTGGGCACTTTTTATTGCTGTTTTAAGTTTAATAAGTTTTAATAGTTTTCCCAAAGAATATGTATCGGGCAATGATAAAATAATACATTTTTTATTTTATGCCGTATTTGTTTTACTTTTATGTTTGGCAAAAAGAAAGTCTCACTTAAAAATGAAACATAATTTGTTAATTGTTGTTTTTGTAATACTATATGGCATAGTTATTGAAGTGTTGCAATGCGTATTGACAAAAAGCAGAGAAGCTGATTTTCGTGATGCTTTAGCAAATTCGCTAGGAGCTATTGTAGGATTTATTTGCTTTTACTGTCTAAAAAATAAAATTTTTAATAAATATTTTTAAACATTTCTAATATTAACTATATTAGCACCTCAAAATTAGAATTATGGAAGTAAAGAAAAATCCTAATGTAGATCCTAAGAGAAATAGCTCGCTATATTTTTTGGTTGGTCTTACAGCTGTTTTAATGTTAACTTATGTAAGTATAGAGTTAAAATCAGAAGATCCAAGAGTTGAAGTTGAAACATTGGATATAGCTGATAATATGATGGGTGAGGAAGAAGAGGTTATTTTAACGATGCCTCCTGTTCAAAAATTACCACCACCACCACCGCCAGCTCCAGAAGTAATTCAAATTGTTGATAACAAGCAAGTTATCGAAGATAAAAAAATTGAAACTACAGAGGTAGATGAAAATAAAGCTGTTGTTGTTGTTAATAATGCATCTGCTTATGGTAGCGAAGGAGGAACTTCAGATGAAATTGATGAAGAAGTGCCTTTTGCTGTAATTGAAGATGTGCCTGTTTTTCCAGGTTGTGAAAAAGTAGAGAAAAGCAAGCGTTTAGAGTGTTTTATGGAACAAATGGCAAAGCATATTAAGAAAAACCAACAATATCCTGAGAAAGCAATGGAAGACAATATTCAAGGTAGAGTTTCTGTCTTATTTGTTATCGATAAAGATGGTAGTATTTCAAATGTTCAAGTGAGAGGTCCTAAAGGAGGTGAGCTTTTAGAAAATGAAGCTAAAAGAGTAATAGAAAAATTACCAAAATTTAAACCTGGTATGCAAAGAGGTAAACCAGTAAAAGTAAAATACAGTCAACCGATTACATTCAAACTACAATAATATTTAATCCCAACTTAGGTTGGGATTTTTTTTTGGCATGTAAATTGTATAGGTTAATTAACAAAGTGTTAACTAATAATCTATATATCATGAAAGCAAATGTTGATTTCCCGAAAAGAGCCAAAAATAGTTTCATCTATTTTCAAGTTGGACTTATAGCAACAATGTTAGTTGTTCTTTTTATTTTAGAGTTTAATTTTAAAGATGGTTCTAAACCTTTGGTATTTGTGCCTCCAATAGAAATTAAATCTGAGCCTACATTTGTTTATAACCCAGCTCCGTTAACAAAAAAAACAGAAATAATAAAACCAGTTGTTGTTAAAGTGCCTAAAGTAACTCAATTTTTTAAACCCACTAAAGAGGAACCTATAAAAGAGACCGATGCGAATCCAATAGTTGCGCAAAATAATCCAAGTGATAATCAAAACAATAATAATACAACAGCGGTTGATGTTCCTAAAGATAATGGTAATGGCGTTGTTGTAGCTCCAAATGTTTTTTCGGTAGAACAACTACCAATGTTTGAAGCTTGTAAACGTTTGAGCAGAGCAGATCAAAAAGCTTGTTTTGATGCGCAATTAGCTAAAGCGGTTGCAAAACATTTAAATTATCCAGAAAGTGATATAGAAAATGGAAGACAAGGTGTTGCGCAAGTAGAATTTGTTATTGACGAAAATGGTGCTATTACTAATGTTAAAGCGTTGGATAACAAAAGAGCTACTATTGAAATGCAACAAGCTGCTGAAAAAGCTGTAAAAAGAATTCCTAAATTAATCCCAGCAAAACAAGGGAATAAAGCAGTTAAAATTAAATATTCTATACCTGTTGTGTTTAGAATGAAATAAAATAAATATAATCCAGTTAAAACATCCCATTTCGATGGGATTTTTTTATTTTTACACTTTCATAATTCAATGTAAAATGAACATTAAGCACTATTTAGATTCAACTTATCTCAAAACGGCGGCTCAAGCCAATCTTTCAGAACAAGAAAATACCGAAGTGGTAAAAAAATGTATTCAAGAAGCTATTGATTATGATTTTAAATTAATTATGATTCGCCCTGATCAAGTTGTTTTAGCTAAAAAAATGATTGAAGCAGCAAATTCAAAAGTTACAATTGGAACTGTTATTGATTTTCCATTTGGCAACGGCACATTGGAAGAAAAATTAGCTGAAGCAAAACAAGCGATTGAAAATGGAGTAGATGATTTAGATTATGTGTTAGATTATGTAGCCTTCAAAAGAGGAGAAATTGAAACAATAAAAGAGCAAGTTCTTCAAGGTACTAAATTAGGTTTGGCACATCATAAAATAGTAAAATGGATCATTGAAGTAGCTGCTTTAGATAATCATCAAATAGTACAATTATCAGCATTAATAAAAAACGTTGTAATTGCTAATTTTAGTGAAAAGGAATATGATAAAGTGTTTGTAAAATCATCTACAGGATTTTACAAAACACCCGAAGGAGTTCCAAACGGAGCTACCGTTTCTACTGTAAAATTAATGTTAGAAAATTCGTGTCCACTAGCTGTCAAAGCCGCGGGAGGTGTAAGAACGTATGAAGAAGCCGTTGAAATGATTCAATTGGGTGTCAAACGAATTGGAACTTCAGCAGCAAAAGCTATTTCAACGGGAGAAATTTCAAATAGTAATTATTAATAATTACCAGATGAAAAAAGTATATAGTTTTCTGTTGTATATTTTAGGATTAACAACTTTTGCTCAAAATTCTAATAATGAACAATTTCCATTATTCCATGATTGTGAGGGTTTGGTAGGAAAGCAACAAGAATCTTGTTTTTACAATACGATTCAAAACTATTTTTATACAAATTATAAAATACCACAAGAACTTCAAAATCAACAATACAAAGGAACTGTAATAGTCCTTTTTGAAGTGGATACTGTCGGAAATTTCAAGGTTTTATATGCCGATGCGGCTCATGAATTACTAAAAAAAGAAGCAATACGAGTTTTCGAATCTTTGCCTAAAGTTGCTCCTGCTACTTATTCAGGAAAGGCAACC
Organism: Flavobacteriia bacterium; assembly: GCA_004293165.1. Taxonomy (GTDB): domain Bacteria; phylum Bacteroidota; class Bacteroidia; order Flavobacteriales; family Flavobacteriaceae; genus Flavobacterium. Next base: position 797,414 of record RDYL01000002.1, read on the forward strand.
TATTCAAAATTTACAATTAAGATTAATATTCCTTTGGTTGCGCCAAATTCTATAGATGGAAACGAATCAACTAAGTATGCTAAAACAAATACGTTATTAATTGACAATAAAAAAGAATTGTCAGAATACGATAATATTCAATATAAACCTTTTGAAAATCCGCAATTTAAAAGTACCGGAATTGTTCAATTTTCGCATCAGAATTATGGAGTTTTTGATGCTTTGTTAAATCAAGTAGGAAGTAATAATCATACAGCATCTAAGCCCTATTCTTATGATGAAGTAGCAAAATATTATGATTTAGAAACGGCAAATCAATCATTCCTAAAGAAAAAAGACTCTTGGTGGGGAAGAAAATTGTGGAATGAAAATGTTGTAGCCATTCAAGGGGAAGAATATTGGTTTACTTTAAATCCAATTCTTGATTTTAGAGTTGGTAAAGACACAGAAAGTCAGGCGTCAAATACATTTGTAAATACTAGAGGAATTATTGTAAATGGAGGTTTAGGCAAGCAATTGACGTTCACCACATCCATATACGAAAGTCAAGGAAGATTTGCAGATTATTATAATGCATATGCAGAAAGTATAAGACCTTCAGGAGGTAATCCAGCAATTATTCCAGGGATTGGTATTGCAAAACGTTTTAAAGAAGATGCTTATGATTTTCCTTTAGCAGAAGCCAATATTAAATACCAACCAAATAAGTTTATCAACCTTCAATTAGGGTATGGTAGAAATTTTTTAGGTGACGGATATCGTTCCTTATTACAAAGTGATGCGGCAAGTCCGTATCCGTATTTTAAAATCAATACAACTTTTTGGAAGATAAAATATACAAATACGTACATGTGGTTAAAAGATGTACGCGATGCGGTTACGATTGATGGAACATACACTACAAAATACATGGCAAGTCATTATTTAAGTATGAATGTGACTAAGCGTTGGAATTTAGGTTTCTTTGAAAATGTTGTATGGACTAATACGAATGAAAGAGGTTTTGATTTCAATTTTGTTAATCCATTAATTTTTTATAGAACGGTTGAGTTTGGTTCGTCATCCAAAACAGGAAATGCGTTATTAGGATTGACTTCAAAATACAAATGGAATAATCAAATCAATTTTTACGGACAGTTTTTAATTGATGAATTTGCTATTAGCGATGTTAAAGAAAGTAATCAAAGTTGGAGAAATAAATTTGCTTATCAAATAGGAGCTAAATATTATGATGCATTTAAAGTTAAAAATTTATTACTTCAGGTAGAATACAATCAAGTGCGTCCTTATGTGTATTCGCACAGTAATCCTATTACAAATTATGGTCATAACAACCAAAGTATGGGGCATTTATGGGGTGCAAATTTTAGGGAGTTTGTTGCAATTGCTCGTTATTATAGAGGAAGATATTTTGCAGATGCCAAGTTGATTTACGGCCAACGCGGATTTGATTTCAATGATGGAACTAACAATTTTAATTACGGAGGAAATATCTATTTAGATTACGATGAAAATCGTCCTTATGATAATGGGGTTTCAATTGCACAAGGAAATAAAACAACCGTTATGATTGTTGATTTACAAGTAGGATATGTAGTAAATCCAGCATATAATCTGAAGGTTTTTGGAAATGTAATGCTAAGAAATTTTGACCCAACTGCAGAAACTGCTTCAACAGTACAATCAAACACGACTTGGTTTTCAATTGGACTAAGAAGCGATTTATTTAACTGGTATTTCGATTATTAGTAGTTTTAACGAATTTTCTAAATTCTAAATTCTAAATTCTAATTTTCATATTGTATCTTTGCACGCAATTTTACAGTGAAAAACAATAAAGTGGACACGAATACGCAACCTCAAATAAAAAAATCGTTATACAAAGACTTTGTAGAAATCACCAAGGCGCGCTTATCTATTAGCGTGGTGGTATCTACTATTGCAGGTTATTTGTTAGGATTTAATACTGATCAGCCTTTTCAGTGGAGTGTTTTGTTCTTGTTAGCAATAGGCGGTTACTGTATGGTGGGTGCTTCCAATGTTTTTAATCAAATTATCGAAATTCAATTAGATGCTCAAATGGACCGAACTAAAAATCGACCATTGCCATCCGGAAGAGTTTCAAAACAAAATGCGTTTATATTAGGAACAGTTTTAACTACGTTAGGTTTAATTATTTTGTATAATGTAAATCCTAAAACCGCTATGTTTAGTGCTATTTCGATTTTCATGTACGTAAGTTTGTATACGCCCTTAAAAACTGTTACACCTTTGTCGGTTTTTGTAGGTGCATTTCCAGGAGCTATTCCTTTTATGTTGGGTTGGGTTGCTGCAACAGGTCATTTTGGTATTGAAGCAGGAACTTTATTTATTATACAGTTTTTTTGGCAATTTCCTCATTTTTGGGCCATCGGTTGGTTTTTGTATGAAGATTACAAAAAAGCTGGTTTTTTCTTATTACCCTCTGGAAAGCAAGATAAAAAAACCACTTTGCAAATAGTATTATATTCCATTTGGACAATTATGGCTTCTGTAATTCCTGTTTTTGGGTTTACGGGTAATTTGATTTTGAGTAAATTTGCTGCAGTTATAGTAGTTTTGTTAGGTTTATGGATGTTGTTTTATGCTTTTAAATTACACAAAGAAATGAGTGTAAAAACTGCTAGAAAACTAATGTTGGTTAGTGTTTCTTACATATCTTTGTTGCAAATCATATATGTTATAGATAAATTTTTACGATAGTTATGGAAAATAGAATGACTTTGGAAGAAGAACAAGCACGTAAAGGCAAAACCTATAAAATGTTGTTATGGTTCGGAATGATTAGTATTTGTATGATTTTTGCCGGATTAACAAGTGCTTATGTTGTGAGTAAGTCAAGACCAGATTGGTTGAAAGATTTTGTTTTACCTTCTGCCTTTGTAATTAGTACTGTGGCAATGTTAGTAAGTAGTTTTACTTTTTATTTAGCTTTACTAGCCACTAAAAAAAATAACAGAAATAATGCTACTGCTTTTTTATTGCTTACTTTAGCGCTTGGAATTGCGTTTATAGTATTGCAATTTAAAGGTTTTGGGCAAGTAATCGATAATGGCTATTTTTTTACAGGAAGTGAAAGTAATGTAACTACTTCGTTTTTGTATATTGCTGTTTTGGTTCATATTGCGCACCTTTTAGGCGGAATAATTTCACTTTTAGTAGTAATTTATAATCATTATAAACAAAAATACAATTCGGCTCAAACCCTTGGTATAGAGCTAAGTGCGATGTATTGGCACTTTATGGATTTTATTTGGGTTTATTTGTTTTTGTTTTTCTATTTTTTCAAATAGAAAAAAAATAATAAATTTGGGAACTTTTTAACAATTAAAAAATTTATGGGAGCGACAGTTATTTCAGATGAACACGCTTTAGACGGAGGTCCAGGACCATTAGGAGCAACCTATGGTAAAATGATGATGTGGTTTTTCATCTTATCAGATGCATTAACATTTTCAGGTTTCTTAGCCGCGTACGGTTTTTCTAGGTTTAAATTTATTGAAACTTGGCCAATTGCCGATGAGGTTTTTAACCACTTTCCATTCTTACACGGTGTAAATGCGCCTATGTATTATGTGGCTTTAATGACTTTTATCTTAATTTTCTCTTCAGTTACTATGGTTTTAGCGGTTGATGCTGGACATCACATGAATAAAGCAAAAGTAGCTTTCTACATGTTTTTAACTATTATTGGAGGTTTTATCTTCTTAGGTTCTCAAGCTTGGGAGTGGAAAAATTTCATTAAAGGTGAATATGGTGCAGTAGAAACAAAAGGAGGTTCTATTCTTCAATTTGTCCAAAAACAAGCAGATGGAACATACAAAAGAGTAGCTCTTGCTGATTTTTCTGCAACGTTACCAGAAGCAAGAACGCAACATGAAAAAAGTAATGGTGTTTGGTTTGTGGATGAGGCTACTTTGCCTACTTATTCTGTAAACGAAGTGGTTGCTGGTTTTAAAGCAGATGAATCTATTTTAGTACGTTCAGAATTTTTAAATGCTGAAAAACACAAAACTGTTTTATCAAGAGAAGAGTCTTTAAAAAGATTAGCAGACGCTAAATATGTAGTTGAAGGGGCTAACTTAGTTAGAAACGAATACGGACATAAATTATTTGCTAACTTCTTCTTCTTTATAACTGGATTTCACGGATTTCACGTATTTACAGGAGTATTAATTAATATCATCATTTTCTTTAATGTGTTATTAGGTACTTACGAGAAAAGAAAAAGCTACGAAATGGTTGAAAAAGTTGGATTATACTGGCACTTTGTCGACTTAGTGTGGGTATTCGTATTTACTTTCTTCTATTTAGTATAATTATATAATAAAAGTATATCATGGCACACGCACACGAATCAAATACAAAAAGAATTTGGGTAGTTTTTGGAATTCTTTCTATCATTACTATCGTAGAGGTTTTGTTTGGTATTTATAAACCAAAATCATTATACTTCAATAATTTCTTAGGAATGAATTTGTTGAACTGGTTGTTCATCATTTTAACTATCGTTAAAGCATATTACATTACTTGGGCTTTCATGCACATGGAAGGTGAAAAAAAATGGTTTAGAAGATCTATTGTTTGGACAGTTATATTCTTAATCCTTTATTTATGTTTTATTTTACTAGTTGAAGGTGATTACGTTTATGGTGTTTACAAAACAGGTCATTTAAAGTGGATATTTTAACACTTGTTTCTATAATATAATCCCGATTTACATCGGGATTTTTTTTACTTTTGTATGAACAAATTTAGTGTAACCTAATGAAAAACAAATTAGTTCTAATATCCTTATTTATCTTGCCAATTGCCATTTATTTGGTTTTTTCAACGGCTTCACATAATTCTCTTTTTTTACCTACTATTTCTAAAAGTAATCAAGATATTCCAACAGATTGGTCTAGTTTAGATGGTAATCCACTTTCAATGAAAAATAAAATTACCATTCTTGGTTTTGTAGGTGATAATGTAATTGAGAACAGAGGTAATTTTTTTAATCTGAATCAAAAAATCTATAACAAATACAAAGGGTTTAAAGATTTTCAAATGATTATGGTTGTTCCTAAAGGCAATGAAAAAAAATGCCAACAGATAATTGATGAATTAGCTCCTATTACTGGAGAGATGACTGGATGGAAATTTGCATTTTCAACCCCTGATAGCATTCAAGATTTTTATGATAGCTACAAGTTAATCGGGCAATTGGATGAAAATAAAGGGACTCCAGCTGTAATTATTGTGGACAAAGAGTTAAATCATCGTGGTAGAAAGGGTAAAAATAAAAAAGGAGAAGACGAGTTTAAAGAAAGTTATAACACCATTTCGGCTGCTGATTTGCATAACGAAATGACGGATGATGTAAAAATTATTTTACGCGAATACCGTTTAGCACTTAAAAAAAATCAAAATGAAAGAAAAGATGTTTTTAGAGATAACATCAAAGAAAATATTGAAAAACAAAATAAATAGGAATGAAAAATAAATCATACATAGGAATATCATTTATCATTTTAATTTTTGGTATTTGGGCTGTGCCTAAGATTATTGCTAAATTTCAAAAATCAGATTTAGTTGAAATTGGACCTGTTCCTGAGTTCAAGTTAACGAATCAAAAAAATAAAACTATCTCCAATAAAGATTATTTGGGTAAAGTATATGTAGTGGAGTTTTTCTTTGCAACCTGTCCTACGATTTGTCCTAAAATGAATCAAAGTATGCTACAATTACAAGATGAATTTTACGGAAATCCTAGCTTTGGTTTAGTTTCAATCACCATCGACCCAAGTAATGATACACCTGATTTTTTAAATGAGCATGCGCGCCTTTTAGGGGTAAAACATTACAATTGGAATTTTTTAACAGGAGATAAAGATTATATTTTTAACTTAGCAAATAAAGGATTTAATTTATACGCTGGTGAAAATAATAAAGCGGCAGGTGGTTTTGAGCATTCAGGATTATTTGCTTTAGTTGATAAAGAAGGTAAAATACGTTGTAGAAAAGATGCTCAAGGGAATCCTATTTTATACTACGACGGATTAGATCCTAAAGGAGTAGAAGCGATTAAAGAAGATATAAAAAAATTATTAGTTGAATAAAATGGAAACAAATAAAGAAACAAAATTTAATAAATTAATTGTCGTATTATCAATTGCTATCCCTTTGGTAGTAGCTTTGTTATTTGGTGTAAATCTTAGAAGATTGGGTTTTGATGTTCAACCTCTATATGTTTTACCTCCAATTTATGCCTCAATTAATGGAGCAACTGCTTTTTTACTAGTAGCAGCTGTTGTTGCAATTAAAAACGGAAATAGAAAATTGCACGAAAATTTAATGAAATTAGCAATTGCTTGTTCTGTTTCGTTTTTGGCAATGTATGTGGCGTATCATATGACATCAGATTCTACAAAATTTGGTGGTGAAGGGGTTATTAAGTATTTGTATTATTTTATTTTAATCACCCACATTTTATGTTCTATTATAATCATCCCATTAGTTTTAACAACGTATGTTAAAGCATGGGCTGAAAAATTTGACAAGCATAAAAAATTAGCAAAAATTACATTTCCAATTTGGTTATATGTTGCCATTACGGGTGTTGTTGTATATATTATGATTTCTCCTTATTATGCACACTAAAGAAAATAGAACAAAGAAAATAGAACAAAGAGGTTGTAAGATGAAAATATTTTTCTTTTTTCTTTTCTCTTTTTTCTTTTTTCTTTCGACTCAAGCCCAATGCGCCATGTGTCGTGCCGCACTTGAAAGTGAAGGAGGTGGTGTAAAAGCCGAGGCTGTAAATGATGGGATTGTTTATTTAATGGCAATTCCTTACATTTTAGTTGGGGTTTTAGGTTATGCAATTTATCGTTTAAAATACGGAAAAAAGAAAGTAGAGTAATTTTTCTTTCGTGTAGATAAAATAAAACTATCGTCTAAAAATAGTTAGAATTTTAATTTGAAAATTATTCCATTCCATCAACTGTAATATTCATTTTTCCTGAAGTAGTTATAAATGCAATAATTGCTTTGTCTGTTATTTCTACTTTTTCAAATTCAAAATCATTTAAAGTTCCATTTACAAAAACACCTTTCATTGGGGAGTAATTGGATAAATAAGGATTCATGCTTTTTTTTCCTTCTTCTAAATTTCCTTGTATTGAATAGCGACAACTTTCTTGAATTTTTTTCAAAATGGTACCCTGCATTAACCAATTTGCCGATTTCATTAATATGTTTTTGGTGTTTAAAACATAATCCATTTGTTCAAAGTAAATTTCTTTAGTTATTGCATTGTAATTTGGAATTCCAGACAAGTATATGGTTCCATTTATGCTGCCAATAATATCTAAAGCAATAATCATTTTTCCATCTTTATGCCATAAATCTACTTTTTGAACCACAATTTTTCTACTACCAGCGGCAAATTCTTGCCCTTGAAAGTTTTTGGTTACTATTTTGCTAGCACTTTCATAAGTAGATACCGCAACTACTGAAACCGTTGTTTTGTTTGGGATGGATGCTATTGGTTTTAAAATAATTTTAGCAGCATCAAAATTATTTTTTGGTTCTTGACCAACCATTGTTTGCATATTGCATTTTAATCCCATATTCATGGTGATTTTTGTTTTTCCTAGTTTAGCTTCTGTAACGTAAAGCTCAATCGGAACCATTTTAAACCAAGTTTCATATTGCTCGCTAGTTAAAAAAGGAGTGCTCAGTTTTTCTAAAACAGATAAAACTTGCGGTTTAAAATCACAAGTAGCATTAATTGCATCATCTATTTTTTTGGCAATTTTAGATTTAAAAATGCTTAAAGTGGGGTTGATTATGTATGTAATTGGCACTTTTTTTCCAGCAACAAGGATGTTTGGACTTTCGCTCCATTCAAAATCTTCAATTTTTGAAGTAGTTGTTAATTTCCAGTTGGATAAATTAGTAACACTATTTAGTGTAATTGTTCCGTTTAGATTTATCTCTCGGGTATCATTTAACCCTAAAAAATCAGTACCATATTTAAATTTTGCCCAAATTTTTAGTGGAATAACTGAAACAATATTGCCGTTTTTTTCAGCGAGTTTTATGGGTGCCGTTTTCCAAATTTTCATTTCGGTTTTATCATCGCTTAAAATCGAATCGTTATAAATTAAACCCGTTAAATTTTTATTTAGTTGGCTTTCAATTTCTTTTAAAGAAATTTCAATGGGCATTGCTACAAACGATATTTTGTTTTTATACACTACGGCAGCATTATTTGAAGGGGCAGGTTTTAAGGCTTCAATTTTATTAGTTGTTCCACAAGATACTGATATAAGTAGGGTGCAAGCAAGAAGTGCAAAAGCGATAATTGTTTTCATTGTGCAATATAAAGGTTCTTTTTTTTATTGTAAAAGTAAAATTTTAATTGATATCTGTAACAAAAATGTAAAATGAAGGTCTTATAAGAAATGAGAAGTAAAGTACATAAAATGATAACAAAAAAAATAATTCTTTTTCTATTGCTAGTTGGCTTTCAACTTTCGGCACAAGATAAGAAATGGACTTTAGAAGAATGTGTAGATTATGCCATTCAAAATAATATATCCATTAAGCAGTCTGAATTGGATTTAAAAAATGCTAATATTAATCGAAAAGATGCAGTTGGCGCATTTTTACCTAGTATAAATGGTAATGCATCTCACTCTTGGAATATTGGTTTGAATCAAAATATCACAACGGGATTGTTAGAAAATCAAACTACGCAATTTACCTCTGCTGGCTTAAATGTGGGTATTGATATTTATAATGGGTTAAGAAATCAATTGCAATTACGTAAATCAAATTTACAGATTATTGCAAATCAGTATCAAATAACTAAAATGCAAGAAGATATTGCTTTAAATGTAGCGAATGCTTATTTGCAGATTTTGTTTAACAAAGAAAATTTAAAAGTTCAAGTTCAACAAAAAGCATACGATGTAAAACAGTTAGAAAGAACACAAGAATTAGTTGAAGCGGGTGTAGTTCCAAATGGTGATTTATTAGATATTAAAGCAACTGTTGCCTCTGATAACCAAAGAGTAATTGCTGCTGAAAATGCATTGTTAATATCAAAATTAAGTCTTGCTCAATTGTTAAGACTAGAAGATTTTGTTAATTTTGATATAGATGATAATCAAATTCCATCTTTCAATTCAGAAATATTATTGCAATCGTCTCAAGATATTATGCAAAAAGCTAAAGAAACTAGAACAGAGATTAAAATTGCACAGTCAAATCTAGAATTAGCTCAAAAAGATGTATCAATCGCTAAGGGAGCATATCAACCTACAATTTCAGGTTTTTATAGTTTTAGTACAAGAGCGGCTTATAGTGATAAAATTGTTGGTTTTCAACCAAATATTAATAATCCAACATCTGTAATTGGTTATGTTGACGGAACAAATCAAGCTGTACTTCAACAAAATTACTTGCCAATTTTAGGAAATCCAGATTCAATTATTGATCAATTTAGTAACAATAAAGGACAAAATTTTGGGTTACAATTAACTATTCCAATCTTTAATGGATTTGCCACTAGAAACAATGTTCAAAGAAGTAAAGTAGCATTGGAAAGAGCTAAATTAAATTTAGAACAACAAAATTTAGATGTTGAAAGAACTGTTTTTACTGCTTACAGTGATGCAAGTTCAGCTAAAGAAAGTTATGAAGCAGCTGAAACAACATTATCAGCGAGAAAATTATCGTTTGAATATGCTAAAGCAAGATATGAAGTTGGATTAATAAATGTTTTTGATTTCAATCAAGCGCAAACATTATATGTAAACGCTCAATCTGAAGTGTTAAGGACTAAATATGATTATATTTTTAGAACCAAAATTTTAGAATTTTATTTCGGAATACCATTAATTAAAAAACAATAATAAAACATAAATACTAAGTCATGTCAAAGAAAACCATATACATTTTATTAGGAAGTGCCATCGGATTAATCTTACTATTAGTTGGACTAAAAAAAGGAGGTGTTGTCGGAAATAATGATGATTCTAAAATTGTAGAATTGTCAAAAGTGGCGCAAACTACAATTGTTGAAACGGTTTCAGCAACAGGTAAAATTCAGCCAGAAATCGAAGTGAAAATTTCGTCAGAAGTTTCTGGAGAAGTTATCGCGTTACCTGTAAAAGAAGGTCAACAGGTTAAAAAAGGAGATTTATTGGTGCGTATAAATCCAGATTTATATGAATCAGGTGTAAATCGTTCGGTAGCATCTATGTCAACTACAAAAGCAGGCTTAAGTCAAGCTGATGCCCAAGTAAAAGAAGCAAAAGCAAATTACGACAGAAATAAAAAATTATTTGAGAAAGGAATTATTTCAAAATCAGAATGGGATAGATTGGTTTCTGCTTATGAAGTAGCTGTAGCGAACAAACAATCGGCTTATTATCAAGTACAAAGTGCTTCTGCAACAGTAACTGAAGCTAAAGATAATTTAGGGAGAACTACTATTTATGCACCTGCTGATGGGACTATTTCTATGTTGAATATTGAATTAGGGGAACGTGTTTTAGGAACACAGCAAATGACAGGAACGGAAATTCTTAGAATTGCGAACTTAAATAACATGGAAGTAGAAGTAGATGTAAATGAAAATGATATTGTGAAAATAAATATTGGTGATTCTGCAAATATTGAAGTTGATGCTTATTTAAAAAGAGAATTTAAAGGAATTGTTACTAGTATTTCAAATTCGGCTAGTGCTGCATTGACCGCTGATCAAGTAACTAATTTTAAAGTTAAAGTTAGAATTTTAAAAGAATCATATCAAGATTTGTTAAATGGAAAACCTGAAAGTTATTCTCCGTTTAGACCAGGTATGACTGCTACCGTTGATATTATTACTGAAAGAAAAGAAAAAATTATTGCGGTGCCAATTAGTTCAGTTGTAATCAAAGACGATACTACTTCTGTAAAAAAGGATATTGTAGCAGAATTAGAAAAAGAAGAGCAAGAGAAAAAAGGAACTGCGCCTAAAAGTGATAAAAAATACGAGTGTGTTTTTGTGAAAGTGGGCGATAAAGCTAAATTAAGAGTTGTAAAAACCGGAATTCAAGACGATTCTAATATTGAAATTATTTCGGGACTAAAACCAGGTGAAGAAATTATAATTGGACCTTATACAACGGTTTCTAAAGATTTAGTTTCAAATGATAAAGTTCGTGTAGAAACAGAAAAAGATAAAAAAGAAAGTAAGAAATAGATTTCTTATTAGTTATTTGGGTAAATAAGGCGCTAGAAATAGCGTCTTATTTTTTTTACCTAATTATCTTCTTAACTTTGCACTTCAAAAATGTCATTATGCCAATTATTCTAAATATAGAAACTGCTACAAAAAATTGTTCGGTTGCAATAGCTAAAGAAGGAAAAATAATAGCTTTTAGAGAAATTGCAGAGCAGAATTTTTCTCATGCCGAAAAGTTACACGTTTTTATAGCAGAACTACTTTCAGAAAATCAATTGCAATTTTCTGATCTGAATGCTGTTGCTGTTAGCCAAGGACCAGGTTCTTATACAGGTTTGCGTATTGGTGTTTCTTCAGCAAAAGGATTTTGTTATGCGTTGAATATTCCAATGATTGCGATTGACACACTTCAACTTTTAGCAAAACAAATTAAAATTGGAGATGGAATTATCATTCCGATGATTGACGCACGTAGAATGGAAGTTTTTTCAGCATTTTATGATAAAAATCACCAACAAATTAGAACCACACAAGCTGAAATAATTGATGAGACATTCTATCAGGAAATTTCAGACACGATACATTTAGTTGGCGATGGAATAGAAAAATTCAAAAATACTTTGACAGATTCTAAATTTATATTTCACTCAGCTATAGTATTCCCATCTGCAAAAGAAATGAGTCAGTTGTCTTTTGAGAAATATCAAGAAAATAATTTTGTTGATGTCGCTTATTTTGAGCCTTTTTACTTGAAAGATTTTGTCTTAACAAAATAAATTATTCTTTGTGAATTTCCACTTGATGCGGATATGGTATTTCGATGCCTACCTTGTCAAAAGCTATTTTAGTTTTTTCTAAAACATCTGATTTAACTTTCCAGAAATTTTCGTTCTTAGTGTATGGTCTAACGGCAAAATCAATAGAACTTGTGCCTAAATTGTTTATAAATACCATAGCTACTGGTTCTTGTAAAACTTCAGGAATTGTTTGTAAGATGGTCTCTAAGGTTGTTTTTGCTAATTGCAAATCTGTTTTATAATCCACAGAAATTATTAAATCTACTCTTCTTATTCCGTTAACAGTATGATTGGTAATAACCCCGTTTGATAACGCCGCATTTGGTATCACAATTTGTTTGTTATCTGGAGATGTAACAACGGTAGAAAATATTTTTATATCTTTTACAGTTCCAAGAACGCCTTGTGCTTCAATAAAATCGCCTAATCTAAAAGGTTTAAATAAAATAATTAGAATACCACCAGCAAAGTTTGATAATGAGCCTTGTAATGAAAGACCAATAGCTAAACCTGCTGCACCTAAAATAGTTACAAAGGCAGAAGTCTCTATGCCAAGTTTTGAAATTACGGTGACAAATAATAGAATTCGGAGTGTCCAAAAAATCACATTTCCAATAAAAGTTGAAAGTGTTAGTTCAATTTTTCGTTTCAACATTATCTTTTTGGCGGTTTTGGTAATAAAACTGCTTCCCCAAAGTCCAATTAAAAGAATAACAATTGCGATAATAAATTTAGGTGAATATTCTAAGATTAATTTTTTTATCGTTTCAAAATAATTTTCTATTTCTATTGTTGTCATATTTAATTTTTTTTGCAAAGATATTCAGAGAATCTTTTAAGCCTAAAAAAAACTTAAAAAACCTTTTTTTTATGCTTTATTTTTTTGTTGCATTATTTTGAATTGAAACGTAAAAAAGAAACTAAAAATTCAGATTTTTAACATAAGTTGTTGTTTTAATAATATGTACTTATTAAAATAATTTAATTGTAAATTTATAGCATTGTTTTTCCTAAATTTAAACCTTTAATTTTTAAAATTGATAACATTAAGTTAACATTAAAACAGAATTCTTGAAAGACTTTTGCATATTATTAAATTATACAAATGGAACAAATTTATATTATAATGTTAATTGCTTTAGCTATACTTGCTATCACTGATTTGATGGTAGGAGTTAGTAATGATGCAGTTAATTTTTTAAACTCTGCAATTGGATCAAAAGCGGTTTCGTTTAAGACAATTATGATTGTAGCGAGTCTAGGAGTTGCAGTTGGAGCTTTATACTCAAACGGGATGATGGAAATTGCCCGAAATGGAATTTTTACGCCAAGTATGTTTAGTTTCAACGATGTAATTATCATCTTTTTAGCGGTAATGATTACAGATGTGTTGTTATTAGATGTATTTAATACATTAGGATTACCAACATCTACTACGGTTTCTGTTATTTTTTCTTTATTAGGAGCGTCTGTTGTTTTAGCTATTTATAAGGTATATGTTTCCGATGGTGATTTTAGTGAATTGAGCAGCTATATTAATACTGAAAAGGCAGCTGAAATTGTATACAGTATTTTATTATCTGTAGCTTTATCTTTTGGATTAGGTACATTTGTGCAATATATTTCTCGTTTACTTTTTACTTTTCATCTCGATAAGAGATATAAGTATGTAGGCGCAGTTTTTGGTGGTTTTGCAATGACAGCAATTACCTTTTTCATACTTGTAAAAGGATTAAAATCTATAACTTTTGTTCCTTCAGAAGTTAAAAATTTTATTAAAGACGAGCCTTTTACAATTATTTTATACTCGTTTGTCATTTGGACAGTGGTTTCTCAACTTTTAATGAGTGTTGTTAAATACAATATTTTTAAATTCATCATTATTGTTGGGACTTTTGGTTTAGCGTTGGCTTTTGCTGGAAATGATTTAGTTAATTTTATTGGTGTGCCAATTGCTGCTTACCAAGCCTATGAAATTTGGGCTGCACCTGGACAAACGTTAGGAGCAACTGAATTTATGATGTCAGGTTTAGAAAAAGATAATTTGCCTGCACCATTTATCTTTTTAGCATTAGCAGGTTTAGTAATGGTTTATACCTTATGGACTTCTAAGAAAGCAAGAACAGTTATTGAAACTGAGCAAAATTTATCACGTCAAGGTGATGGAAATGAGAAATACAATGCCAATAATTTATCTAGAAATTTAGTTCGTGGTATTATGTATATTGGTAATATAATTAGTTTTATTTTACCAAAATCGGTACAGCAAAAATTAGATGCTCAGTTTATACAACCTGAATATACTGGAAAAAGAGACGAACAGCCTATGTTTGATATGGTTCGTGCTTCAGTAAATTTAATTGTGGCATCGGTTTTAATTTCTATTGGAACATCAATGAAATTGCCTTTATCTACAACGTATGTTACATTTATGGTGGCCATGGGTTCCTCCTTTGCGGATAGAGCTTGGGATAGAGAAAGTGCTGTATATCGAGTTGCAGGTGTGTTCAATGTAATTGGTGGTTGGTTTGTAACCGCTTTAGCAGCTTTCTTGTCGTCTGCAATTATTGCCTATGTATTATTTATTGGAGAAGTATTTGCATTCTTTGCTTTTATGATTATTGTAGCTATTTTCTTTTATAGAAGTAACCAAATTCATAAAAAGAAACTTATTGAAGAAGAAGAAATTAAAAGTTTACGCAAAGAAGATATTGTAACATTAAAAGAAATGATTACAGAAAGTTCTTCTCAGATATCTAAAGTTTTACACAAAACAAGTACTTTATATTCTAATGTTATTGATAATTTAGGATTACAAGATTTGGCAAAATTAAAAGAGAATAAGAAATCACTCAAGAAACTTGAAAAAGAAATTGATGAATTAAAAAGCAATGTTTTCTATTTTATCAAAAATCTCGATGAAAATTCAGTTGAGGCTAGTAAATTTTATATTTTGATACTAGGTTATTTGCAAGATATGGTGCAGTCAATTGAATTTATTACTTCCAATAGCCATTCTCATGTAAATAATAATCATAAAAAACTGAAATTCAATCAAATTCGCGATCTTAAAACGGTTGATACTCAATTGCAAGAATTATTTAGTCGTTTAGAAGAGAGTTTTAATTCAGAAGATTTTTCAAAACTAGATATTATTTTAAAAGACAAAAATGTGTTTTTAGATACTGTTTCAGAATTAATTACTAAACAAATTGTTCGCATTAGAACCATAGAAACAAGTCCTAAAAACAGTAAATTGTATTTCTCTTTATTACTTGAAACAAATGATTTGATAAAATCTATCATGAACTTGCTAGAATTATTTAGAGAATTTAATTTACAGAATAATAAAAAGTAACAATCATAAAAAAAGAGCCGAAAGGCTCTTTTTTTATGATTTATAAAGTAGTTTTGTTAACCATTAATGGCTTCTACTTTAATAGCTTCGTCTTTAAGCATGTCTTTAAGCATGTTTTCAATACCATTTTTTAAAGTGAAGGTAGAAGAAGGGCAACCACTGCATGCGCCTTGTAAAACAACTTTAACTCTTTTTTCAATTGGATCAAAAGATTCAAACATAATGTTTCCACCATCGCTTTGAACAGCTGGTTTTACATATTCTTCAATAATGTTAATGATTTGTTGTGAAGTTACATCAAGTGTATCGAAATAAGCTTCTTGTTGTTTTTGATGTATCTCTGTTTTTACAATTGTAGTTTCATCAATAACGGTTTTCCCGTTTTCAATGTATTCTTTAATGAAAGTTCTAATTTCTAATGTAATTTCGTCCCATTCAGTTATAGCAAATTTGGTTACAGAAATATAATTTTCATCTATAAAAATCTCTTTTACAAATGGGAATTTAAATAATTCTTTTGCTAATGGAGAGGCAATTGTTTCGTCTATATTTTTACATTCCAGTGCTGTTTTAGTTAACAGTTTGTTGCAAACAAATTTTAAAACAGCTGGATTAGGTGTGGTTTCAGCATAAACGGTTACAGGTTGTTTTTTTGACTTGTTTTCGTCAATCTGTATAATTACACCACCATTCGATATAAATTCGTTGATTTGATTTGCTATGTCTTCTTGAACATCTTTCCATTCTACTATTGAAAATTTTTCAATAGCTATGAAATTTCCTGAAATATAGACCGTTTTTACAAAGGGTAAAAAAAATAATTGTTTTGCTAAGGGAGAATTTTGTGTTTCGTCAATGTTTTTGAATTCAAAATTTTCGGATCTAACGATTATTTCATCCAATTCAAATTTTACAATGGCTGGATTTTGAGTTATTTTTGTTGCGATTACTTGCATTTTGATATTGTTTTTTGCAAAGATACAAAGTTCAAAAGATATGCGGATTATTTTAGATGTAGACTTTTGTATTTAACTTTTTATTTTATTTTGATAAATTATTATTACAAAGTTGTTCCTTTTTTTTCAAATATTAAAAAAATGTAAATTTAACTTAAGAATATTTTATTCGAAAGGTAAAAGAAACCTAAAAATTTATATCTTTGGCAAGTTCATAGTAAAAAGAAGAATTTAATTTATTTAGAAGTTTTTTTATTATTAATAATATTCTAATTTTAGAACTTTTAAGTACAATTAGAATTAAAAAGAATTATGTTTTCATTAAACAATAACTACAATGAATTTTAAAAAGAGTTATTTTATTTTAGCATTTTTATTAGCACAATTTTCTTTCGCTCAAGAAGGGGTTGCTGTTTATTCGGATTATTTGTCGGATAATTATTATTTAATTCACCCTTCAATGGCAGGTGCTGCTAATTGTGGGAAAATTAGATTGACTGGACGTCAACAATGGTTTGGTCAAGAAGATGCTCCAGCTTTGCAAACCGTTAGTTTTAATACAGCTTTAGATGAAGATGGTATATCTGGATTAGGAATGATTTTCTTTAATGATAAAAATGGATATCATTCACAGCAAGGTGCTAAGTTTACTTATGCGCATCATTTAAGATTTTCTAGAGGAACTTTAGATTTAAATCAATTATCTTTTGGTTTAAGTGCTGCTTTTGTTCAGAGTAATATTGATGGTAGAGATTATAGAGGTTTTGACCCAGTTATTGTTCAAGGGGTTATTCAGAAAGATTCTTATTTTAATGTGGACTTAGGGGTTTCATACCACTATATGGATTTCTTTACGCATTTTACAATTAAAAATTTCTTAGCGAGTAGAAGAGAATTATATACTAGAGATATTGAGTCTGACAATTTAAGTAAATATTTATGGAGCGCTGGTGCAGTGTTTGGTAATGAGAATGATTTGTTATTTGAACCTTCATTCATGTTTCAATATGTCTCAGAAACTAAAGAAAAATCTATTGATTTAAATTTAAAAGTTTACAAACAATTAGAATTTGGTAAACTTTGGGGAGGATTGTCTTACAGAAGAAGTTTTGATGGTGCTCAATATGTTGATGGAAGTGGATTACAAGAGCAAAAATTACAATGGATTACTCCTATAATTGGATTGAATTATGATAAATTTATGTTCTCTTATACATATTCTCATATTATGGGAGACGTTAAGTTTGATAATGGTGGATTCCATCAAATTACTTTAGGTATTAACGTTTTCTGTAAAGACAAAGCTTGGGATTGTAATTGCCCTGCAGTTAATTAAAAACAAATTTTTCAATTATATTTGTCCCGATTTATTCGGGACATTTTTTTTAAAAAGATAATTATGTTAATTAAAGAAGTAAACGGAAAGTATCCTCAAATCCCTCAAGATTGCTATGTGGCAGAAAATGCAACGATAGTTGGTGATGTAACCTTTGGTTCCAATTGTAGTGTTTGGTTTAATGCTGTAATTCGTGGCGATGTAAATTCTATTTCAATTGGTAATAAAGTAAATATTCAAGATGGTGCGGTTGTACATTGTACCTACTTAAAGCATCCAACAATTATTGGGAATAATGTTTCCATTGGACATAATGCTATTGTTCATGGTTGTACCATTAATGATAACGTTCTTATTGGAATGGGAGCTATTGTAATGGATAATTGCGTTATAGGGAGTAATTCAATTGTAGCTGCTGGTTCTGTTGTAACACAAAATACAATTGTAGAGTCGGGTTGTATTTATGCGGGTGTTCCTGCCAAAAAAGTAAAAGATATAGATCAAAGTGACTTTGCGGGTGAAATTGAACGAATTTCTAATAATTATGTAATGTACTCTGGTTGGTTTAAAGACTAAAATTGTTTGTACACAACTTTTTCCTGATTGTTTAAAATGTTTTCTAAAACATGCGGCTCACTATTCGTATAGAATAATTGTACACTTTTTTCATTCGAAATATTTAATAGCTGATGTTGCTCTAAAACCTTTTGAGTTTGTTTAGCTACTGCTTCCCCTGAATCTATTATTTTAATAGAGTTAGGGATGATTTTTTTAATTTGCGGAATTAGATAGGGGTAATGACTGCAACCTAATACTAAATAATCGATATTTTTTTCTACCATTGGAATGAGATAACTTTTTAAAAGTTCTAGCATTTCGGGCGAATCAATATCTCCATTTTCAATTAATTGAACTAATCCGTGACCTATTTGTTCGATGATTCTAACGTCTGGATGATTTGAGACACTTTGGTGAAACAATTCACTATTCAGGGTTCCTTTAGTTGCAAGAATTCCAATGGTATGTGTTTTAGATAGTAAAGCTGCAGGTTTTATAGCGGGTTCGATTCCAATAAACGGGACTTTGTACTTTGTTCGTAATTCTTTCATCGCGTTTGTTGTGGCTGTATTGCAAGCTACAATGATAATCTTGCAATTTAGTTCAAGTAAAAGTTCCGTATTTTTGCAGCTTAGTCCTATAATTTCATCTTTTGATTTTAATCCATAAGGAGCATTCTTGCTGTCGGCAAGGTATATTGTGTTCTCATTTGGTAATAATGCGTGAACCTCTTTCCAAATAGAAGTTCCTCCAATTCCAGAATCAAACAATCCTATGGCATTTTCTTGTTTCATATAAACAAAAATAAAAAAAAACTGCTCAATCTTGATACAGATTGAGCAGTTTTTAATTGTTTAGGTTGAAATATTAGAAACCTAATGATTTTTTTACATCAGCTAATAAGTCTGTTCCATCAGCCACTAATAAACCACTTCCAGTTGTAGCATCTAAAACATAGTTATAACCTTTTTCTTTTGCTACTTTTTGAATCGCTTTTTGAGCTTTCTCCATGATTGGTTTATATAAGTCCATTTCTTTTTGACCTAATTCTTTTTGAGCTGTTTGCTGAAATTGTTGGATTCTAGTTCCCATATCTTGCATTTCTTTAGAACGTGTTTCGTTTAATGCTTCTCCAGCAGTTGGAGCTTCTTGTTCGTATTTTTGCAATTTTGTTTGGTATTCAGCTACCATATTTTTGTAATCTTTATCATAAGTCTCTTGAATTTTTTTCATTTGATCTTGTGCTACTTTCATTTCTGGCATTGAAGTCATTAATGCTTGTAAGTCAATATGAGCAACTTTAGTTTGTGCCGAAACTTGTGTTCCAATGAATAAGATGATTGCGATTGCTACTGTTTTTAAATGTTTCATTTTTAATTTTAAAATTTAAGTTATTTAATTTTTATTCTCTGTTTCTGTTTTTTGTTCTTTTGCTTTTTTAGCAGCTTCTTTATCTTCAGCTATTTTTTTCTTTTTATCTTCTATCGCTTTTTTGCGTTCTGCTAATTTTTTATTTCTGTCATCAATCGCTTTTTGTTTTATTTCAGCAGGCGTTGGTTTCTTTTTTGCTTCTTCTTTTATTTCTCCTTCTTTTGGTGTTTCATTCTCTTCTGTTATTTCTTTTTCTTTCTCTTCTTTCGAATTTTGATTGTCTTGCGGTTCTTCTTTAGGATCCTTTTCAATTACTGTGCCATTTTTTTTCGCATCACGCTCTTCAAGTAATTTTTTTCTCTTTGCAATTGCATCAGCTTTCTTTTGTTCGTTAGCTAATTTGCGTTCTTCGATTAATTTTTCTCTAGCCGCCTTTTTTTCATCTAAGATTCTTTGTCTTTCTGTAAATGCAGGATTTTCTTCAACACCTTCTTCTAAGGCTTCTTTAGCTTCAAGTGCTTTTAGTTGTTTTTTAGACATTTCTTCTCTTTTTTGAGAAGAAGAAAGTTTTTTTACCACAAAATCACTGATATCATATTTTTGAGCAGCAAACAACATCGTTAAATCAGATGATTTGTCAAAAATAAAATCATATTTTCTTTGTTCAGCAACATCTTGTACGATTGTGAAAATTTGATCTTGAATAGGTTTTATTAAAACAGATTTTTGAATAATCAAATCGCCTTTTGGACCAAATCTTTTTTCCTGATAATCAAGAAGTTCTTTCTCTAAATAAGAAATTTCATCTTCTCTTTCCTCAATTAATTCTTTAGTTAATAAAACTCTTTCTGTTTTTAAAGCGTCTTTTAACTTTGTAATTTCTGTTTTTTTGACTTCAATTTCTTGCTTCCATTTTTGAGCTTTTTGCTCTAATTGATTATTCGCTTCTGCATAATCGGGTACCTTTTCTAAGATATATTCCATATCTATGTATCCAATTTTAACGCCTCTGGCTGTTTGAGCTTGTGAGGAAAAAGTAATTAAAGCAAGTATAAATAACAGTTTTTTCATTTTAAATTTAATTTTGTTTAGCAGTCGAATCTATTTAGATTCTACTTTTATATATGTCAAACGTAATAAGTAATAAAATATTTTTACGAATTTAACAAAAAAGTACTAACAAACCTTAAAATTGTTGTCCAATAATAAAGTGTGTTTGCCAACCACTTTTTACAGTTTCTCCTGGCACCGCATCAAATCCATGTGCAAAATCAATTCCTAATAACCCAAATGCTGGCATGAAAACTCTAATTCCAACTCCTGCAGAACGTTGTAATTTAAAAGGATTGTATTGTTTAAAGGTGTCAAATGCTGAACCCGCTTCTAAGAAACTTAACGCGTAAATAGAAGCAGACTGATTTAATGTTATAGGGTATCTTAATTCCGCAGAAAATTTATTATATATTGTCCCTCCATCTTGAGAAGATAATGAATTATTTGGATACCCTCTTAACTGAATAACTTCTCTGCCGTCTAATGAAAAGTTAGCTAAACCATCGCCTCCAAGGAAAAATCGCTCAAAAGGAACTAAACCTCTATCTGAATTATAAGCACCCATAAAGCCAAATTCTGCATTAGTTCTAAGCACAAGTTTTTCGTATATTCTGTTATAGTTGTCTGCTTTGAATTTAATTTTGTAGTACTCTAACCAATTAAATTTTTCTTGATCTACTTTTCCTCTATCTACTGCGGCATCTGATGGATCCGTTACTGGATAACCTTCACTATTTAGATAACTACCCGCTGGATAATTTGTTCCATCTGGAGCTTCTCCCGCAGCACTTGCTCTTACTTTATTTTCTGCTAAATTTTCCAAATTTGCATAGTCAATTCCGTTGAATAGAGAATAAGGTAGTGTGAACTTACCTGAAATACTGAATTCAGAACCCACCGTAGGGAAAATCGGATTCACACCTTTGCTATTTCTTGATAAACCAATCGTGTAAGCTAAATTTCTAGAAGCACCATCACCAAAAGTAAATAATCCAGTGTTATAGTTATTTAAATCATAATATTGGAATGATAATGCTTGTGATAATACAAAATAATCATCTGGCACAGTAAGTCTTTTTGCTAAACCAATAGATAAAGATGTAATATTAAAACTTTGGCTTCTATCAACATCTCTTGATCTAGAATTGAATAAAAATTGTTTACTATGTGATAATGATGTTGAAAAACTAACTGGTTTTTTACCACCAAACCAAGGTTCAGAAAACGATAAACTATACGTTTGAAAGAATGAACTTCCTTGAAGTCTTAAAGCCATTTTTTGCCCATCTCCCATTGGAAGTGGTTTGTAGGCTCCTCTTTTAAACATGTTTCTTGCCGAAAAATTGTTAAATGATAATCCTAATGTTCCAATGAAACCGCCACCACCGTAACCTCCTTGAAGTTCTACTTGACTTGAACCTTTTTCTACAACATTATATTCAATGTCAACCGTTCCAGCTTGAGGATCTACATTTTTGAAATCAGGTTTGATAGCTTCTGGATCAAAGAAACCTAGTTGTCCAATTTCACGAATAGAACGAATTAAATCTTCTTTACTGTATTTTTGGCCTGGTTTTGTTCTAAGTTCTCTATAAATTACGTGGTCATTTGTTTTGTCATTTCCAACTACCGTAATTTTATTAAAATAAGCAATAGGACCTTCGGTAATTCTAATTTCAAAGTCAATAGTGTCATTAGCAGTTCTAACTTCAACAGGGTTAATGGTAGAAAATAAATAACCGTTGTTTTGGTATAAATTTGTTAAATCTTCTCCGTCAGGTTTTGTTTGGTCTGCAATTCTTTTTTGTAAAATGGTTCCATTATAAACATCTCCTTTTTTAATTCCTAGAATCGAATTCAGTTGACGCTCGGTATAAACGGTATTTCCAAGGTATCGAATATCTCCAAAATAATATTTTCTTCCTTCTTCAAGTTTTACCTTAATTGCAATAGTATTTGATTTTTTATCGTAAATAACCGAATCAGAAATAATACGGGCATCTCTATTTCCTTTTTCCTTGTATTTGTCAATAACTGTTACTAAGTCTTCTTTGTATTTTTCTTTAATGTATTTAGATTTCTTGAAAATACGAATAGGATTACGTTGTTTGGTGTTTTTAAATGCTTTTTTTAGTTTAGCATCACTGATTTGATTATTGCCTTCAAATTCGATACTTTTTACTTTTACTTTATCGCCTTTGTCGATATTAACAACCATTTTAACTTCAGTGTCTAAACTGTCTGGCACAGTGTTGATAACCACTTTTGTTTGGTAAAAGCCTTCTTTTTTATATTTGTTCTCGATGTAATTTTTGGTTGTAGTAATTAAATTTTCATTTACTATTTTACCTTTCTTTAAATCGGTTTCTTTAATTAATTCTTCTATTTTTCCCTTTTTTACTCCTTGTATTTTAATATCGGATAGTTTAGGAAGTTCATTGATATTTAGTTCTAAAAAGATACTATCACCCTCAATTTTATTTACATAAAAGTTTACATCAGAGAACAATCCTAATTTCCACAATTTTTTAATAGCATTACTAATATCTTGGCCAGGAACAATTAATTGTTGTCCTTTTTCCAATCCCGTAAACGTAGTTATGGTTTGTTCGTTGTAACTTATTTTTCCAGTTACATCAATTTTGGCTAAGATATATTCTTTGCCACTCTCTAGTTTTGTGTCTTGTGCAAAAAGTGAAGAGCTTGTTAATATTATAAATATTGAAAGTAATTGTATTCCTTTTTTAAACATTTTTTTCGGGTATAATTTGTTCGCTTGTTTTTCCAAATCGGCGTTCTCTTTTTTGATAACTAATAATTGCTTCATACAAATTGTTTTCTGTAAAATCAGGCCAAAGCACATCTGTGAAATATAATTCAGCATAAGCAATCTGCCATAATAGAAAATTACTTATTCTGTGTTCACCGCTTGTTCTAATTACTAAATCTACATCAGGTAAATTGTGTGTGTAAAGATGCTGATTAATAATTGATTCGTCAATAGCCTCTTCAGAAATTATATTATTTTTAACTTTGTTGGAAATTTTTTTAACAGCTTGAATTAGCTCTTCTCTAGCACCATAACTTAGCGCTAAAGTTAGTGTCATCCTAGTGTTTTCAGAAGTTTTGTCAATTACTTCTTGTAATTCTTTTTGGACTTTTAGTGGTAAATTTGTTAAATTTCCAATAGCATTTAATTTAATGTTATTGGCTTGTAATGTTTTAATTTCTTTCTTTAAAGAAGAGATTAACAATTTCATTAGTGTTTCAACTTCTAATTTTGGTCGGTTCCAGTTTTCTGTAGAAAAAGCATAAAGTGTAAGGTTTTCAATTCCTAATTTAGCACAAGTTTCTACAGTAACTTTAACGGACTTTGTTCCACTTTCATGACCTAAAGCTCTGATTAAACCTTTTTGTTTAGCCCATCTTCCATTTCCGTCCATAATAATGGCCAAATGTTTGGGTAAGGTTGAAGTATTTATTTGTTGAACTAGTTCCATTGTTTATTCGCCGCAAAAACATGGGTTTTTCCCAAATGTATATGTTAATGTTAAACCGGTAAATACATACCAATCATTACTATTTAAATTTCCAAAACGCAAGGTTTCAAAGTTGTCGTTCTTTGGATTACTTCCGTCTAAGTTATCGGTAAATGTATATCTAACGCCTACTTCAGCTCCAATAATAAATTTTTTTAAAAATCTTCCTTTCACTCCAATAACCATAGGTATTGATGCTGCACTACTTTGGTAATCTATTCGACTTGTTTGGTCAATAATGAAAATTTCATCATATATGAAGTAACTAATGCCACTATATATATAAGGAGTCATTTTTGGATCTGAGTCATGTAAATCAAATTCAAGAAAATTAAATTCTAATCCTGCCGAAAATTCTTTTACACTGTTTTCAAATGAAACACCTCTAAGATTTCTACTAGGAACATCACTATCAATATCTTTTGAATTTATATTTCCTTGTGTGTAAGAAAATCGATAGGAATGTCTAGGACTTCTGTTCCATTTGTATAGAATTCCAAATGCCGATTCATTTGGGGCAATGTATTTGGTTGGGCCAACATCTCCAATATAGTTTACGCCACCAATAAATACCCCCAATTCGTTTATTTGAGCATACGTACTGAACCCGCAGATAATCAATGATATATATAAAAAAAAGTGCTTCATTTTTTGAAATAGTTTGCAAATATAACAATAATGACTACTTATCCCTATTTTAAAGGTTTTTTTTGTTGTCTTTTAGCATGTTAAAAACGCTAAAAAATGAAAAATGATATAAATAGTATGTTAATTTCTTTTGTCTTCACCCCAAAGTAATTTTTTTCGTATTGTATTTAGAAAGGACTCTTCTTTAAATTCAATGATTGAAATGGAGAATGAGGATTTTTTAATTTTCACAATTGTCTCTTTTGAAACTGCAGAAATTCTGGAATCTAACGAAATTAAAAACTGTTCTTCTCTGCCCGAAATTCTAAGTTCTATTTCCATGTCATCTGGAATTACTAAAGGTCTTGCATTTAAATTGTGGGGTGCCATTGGTGTAATAACCAAACTTTCAACATTGGGGGTTAGAACTGGACCTCCACAACTAAGCGAATAACCCGTAGAGCCTGTTGGGGTTGAAATAATTAAACCATCTGCCCAATACGAAGTAAGGTATTCACCATTCAAATACGTAATAATTGTGATCATCGAAGTAGTATCTTTTCTGGCTACGGTAACTTCATTTAGCGCAAAATCTAAATCCGAAAAATTGTCATGTTTCGGAGAAGTTTCTATGCTTAAAAGAGTTCTTTTGGAGATGGCATAATCTTTATTAAGCAGTTTTTGTAATAGCGATTCAATATTTTCAAATTGTATGGTAGCTAAAAATCCTAATCTTCCTGCATTGATTCCAATAATAGGAATATTTTTATCTCTTACAAATGTGGCTGCTTTCAGAATTGTTCCGTCTCCGCCAATACTAATTAATGCAGTATGATTTGCATCTAAATCACTGTAGCCAGCGTAAGTTTCGTAGGTTTTAGAAAGGATGTTTTTTTCTTTTAGAATGGCTAAAAAATTAATTTCAAATGCAATTGCAATCCCATTTGATTCTAAAAAATCAACTACTTTGTGAACGATTTCAGCGGTGCTGTTTTGGTAATATTGACCGAAGAGCGCTATTTTCATAATTTTATTTTTTAAATATTCAGGTATTTGTCTAAATATTCAGAGCGTTCTTTAAGACTGTTTAAATAGGAGTCTTCTTGGTGTTCCGATATGATTTCATATTCATAACGTCTAAAAGTTTGAATAATATCGTTTATTCCGCTTTGACTAATTTTTATTGTAATTTCAACCTTGTTTCCTACTACATTTGAGATAAATATACCTAAAATTTTTGCGTTATTACTTTCTATTATTTGCGCTACTTGACTCATCGAAAATTTATCTATTTCCTTTTCGACCACAATAATTCCGCCTTCTTCTTTTAGAAAAGGAGTTTCATGTAAAAAACGGATAACATCTTCTAATTCATAATAGCCAAGATAGGTGTTTTTTGTATCTAAAACAGGAATTATATTGCTATCATTCTTAGCGAAAATTTCTAAAACATCTAGCCAAATCATATTTTCTCGTACAAAAAAACGATCAAAATTAAAGCGACTATCATTTATAAGTGCTTCACTGTTTAGTAGCTCTGCATTTTCTTTACTTATGCAACCCATATAAATGCCTTCTTCAGTTACGGGGAAATGAGTGTAGGGTATGTCTAAAAATAAATCCTGCGCATTAGCAATAGTTTGGGTATGCTTTAGCGGTTTTATTTCGTTGTTAATGTAGCTTGTTAAATTATTCATAGCGCTTTACTGAAAATATATCGCAAAATAATCAAAAAATACCATATGCTGGCTAACTTATACTTTGTATTTTTGTATAAATTTAAAATTATCATGACAAAATTATCGGTAAATATTAATAAAATAGCTACACTTCGTAATGCTAGAGGTGGTAATGTCCCTGATTTATTGAAAGTTGCAACAGCTATTCAGCAGTTTGGAGCACAAGGAATAACTATTCATCCAAGGCCAGACGAAAGACATATTCGTTATCAAGATGCACGCGATTTAAAATCGGTTGTTTATACAGAATACAATATTGAAGGAAATCCACAACATAATTTCATTGATTTGGTTTTAGAATGCAAACCTACTCAGGTTACGTTGGTGCCTGATGCTATTGGAGCTATAACCTCAAGTGCTGGATGGGATACTATTAAACATCAATCGTATTTGAGTGAAATAATCCAAGAGTTTCAACGCAACGGAATTAGAACTTCCATTTTTGTGGATGCCGATGAACGAATGATTGAAGGAGCTAAAGCAACCGGAACAGAACGCATTGAGTTGTATACCGAATCCTTTGCACATGAGTACGATTTGGGAAATAAAAACGGAATTGAGCCGTATGTTAAAGCAGCAATCAAAGCAAATGAATTAGGTTTGGGGATCAATGCCGGACATGATTTGAGTTTAGATAATATCAAGTTTTTTAAAGATAATATTCCAAATTTGTTAGAAGTTTCTATCGGTCATGCGCTAATTTCGGAATCTTTATTTCTAGGATTAGAAAATGTGGTGAATATGTATCTTCAAAAATTAAAATAAAATGTTGTTGCATTCGAGAATAGAAGGAGAAGGAAAGCCGATGGTAATTATTCATGGGTTTTTAGGAATGTCAGACAATTGGAAAACATTAGGAACTCAATTTGCAAATGAAGGATACCAAGTACATGCATTAGATTTGAGAAATCATGGAAAAAGTTTTCATACGGATGATTTTTCATATGATGTTATGGCAGCTGATGTAATGCAATATTGTGTACACCATCAATTAAAAGATATCATTATTGTTGGACATTCCATGGGAGGAAAAGTAGCTATGCTTTTGGCAACAACTTATCCTGAATTGGTTTCTAAATTAATAGTGGCTGATATTGGTCCAAAATATTATGCGCCACATCATCAAACCATTTTAGCGGCACTAAACGCTGTTGATTTTTTAAAAAAACCGAGTAGAGCAGAAGTAGAAGAGATAGTTTCAGGTTATATTAAAGATTTTGGAACACGACAGTTTTTACTTAAGAATTTATATTGGGAAACTTCTGAGCAATTAGCTTTTCGATTTAATTTAAAAGTTTTTAATGAAAAGATTGAAACAGTTGGAACGGAATTACCTTTTGAAAATACTTTTTCTAAAGATACCTTGTTTTTAAGAGGAGATAAATCTGATTATATTTTGGATAGTGATTTCGAAACTATTTACCATCATTTTCCTTCTGCCAGTATAAAAACGATAAAAAATGCAGGGCATTGGTTGCATGCCGAAAACCCCAAAGATTTTTTATCAACGGTACTAGATTTTATTAAATAAAAAGGCTAAAAAATTATGCATGCATAATTTTTTAGTTAAAAAAATTGTAAAATTCATATTTTGTTATAATTTTGAAGTATTGATTATTACAAATTCAGAAAAAAAACTAACACATTTTTACATTATGAGAAAATTACTTTCTTTAACATTATTGGCTTTGGTTGGCTCTTCTGCTTTTGCAGGTGGATATAGAGTAAGTATCCAAGGGCAAAAACAATTAGCTATGGGACACACTGGTGTAGCTGTAGTAAACAGTGCAGAGATTGCGTTCTTCAATCCAGCGGGGATGGCTTATTTAGATAAAAAATTCAATTTGTCGGTAGGTGGAAACGGATTATTTGCAAACACAAAATTTCAAAATTCTCAATACAATTGGGAAGCGGAAACCAATAACTTGGGAACTCCATTTAGTATTTATGCTACTTATAGATTAAATGATTGGTTTACTGCTGGATTAGCAGTTTATACACCTTACGGAAGTTCTGTAGAGTGGGATCAAGATTGGCAAGGAGCACATTTAGTAAACAATATTGATTTAGCTGCCATATTCGTTCAACCTTCTATCTCAGTAAGAGTTGGAGAACATTTTAGTATTGGTGGTGGTCCAATTTTTGCTTCAGGTTCAGTTAATTTTAATAGAAATGTAGCGATAAATCCATTGTTGTCAGTTGATGGAAGTGGAACAGATGTAACTTTAGACGCTAAAGGAATTACCGCTTGGGGATATACAGCTGGTTTTATGTTTAATCCAACTGATAAATTTAGAATTGGTATGAATTATCGTTCTGAAATTATTATGGAAGCGCGTGATGGTGATGCAAACTTTAACGATGTTCCTGGTTTTGCTGCAACTTCACCAACACTTCAAAACACTACTTTTAATGCAGATTTACCTTTACCAGCAGAATTAACAGTAGGTATGTCGTATCAAGTTACAGACAAATGGCTTTTAGCATTCGATTATAATAGAGCAATGTGGGGAGTTTATGAAGCTTTAACTGTTGATTTCCTTAATGCTGATGGTTCTATAAGAAATACATCAAATAATCCAAGAAATTATAAAAACTCTAGTACCTATAGATTAGGTACTCAGTATAAAGCAAATGATAAATTTACATTCAGAGCAGGTTGGTATTTTGATGAAAGCCCAGTTCAAGATGGTTATTTTGCTCCAGAAACTCCAAGAAATGATTCAATGGGTTATACAGGAGGGTTAACATACCAAGTAAATAGCAAGTTAGGAGTTGATTTCTCATTCTTATATTTACATTTTGACGAAACAGATAATTCTTATAATTACTATCAAGAAAACGGAAATACACTACCATTTGGTGGAACTTATAAATCTTCAGTTTTCTCACCAGGTATTGGTATTACTTACGGGTTCTAATTTTTAATAAACAGAAAAATGAAAAATAAATTTATATATTTAGCTATTATAGCTGCTGGATTTGCTTCTTGTGAACCAGAATTTGAAAATACAGTAGATGCAAATTATACTGCTGGAGATGCTGATTTTACTACATACGTTGCAGTTGGAAACTCATTAACTGCAGGTTACATGGATGGAACTGTTTCTAGAGTAGGTCAGACTTATTCGTTTCCAAATTTATTAGCGCAACAATTTGCATTAGTAGGTGGTGGGGCTTTTACCCAACCATCTTATGCAGAAGATGTGAATAATTTAGGAGGAATTCAAGGTTTAACAGGAACTAGATTAGTAATTAATGCCTCTGTTGGTGGTGTTCAGCCAATTGCAGGAACACCTACAATAACACTTACTCCTCAGGCAACTGCTTATAACAATATGGGAGTGCCTGGTGCTAAATCGTTTCATTTAACTTTTCCTGGATATGGGGCATTGAATCCATATTTTACAAGACATGCAACTTCTCCTACAGCAACAGTTTTGGGTGATGCGATGTCTAAAGTGCCAACTTTTTTCACTAACTGGATTGGGGCTAATGACGTGTTAGCTTATGCAACTAGTGGTGGTGCTCAAGCAGATGGTGTAACGCCAGCGGCTGATCACAATTCGACTGGGAATATGAATCCTGCAACTTATGGAATGAATGATATTACAAATTCTAATGTATTTGCTAGTGTTTATTCAACAATAGTTACTACCTTGACTTCTGGTGGTGCAAAAGGTGTTGTAGCAACAGTACCTAGTGTAACTTCTATTCCATATTTTACAACTGTTAAATATAATGCTATTTCAGATGCTGCTATTGCATCTAATCCTCAAGCATCTTTGTTGGTTCAATTATATGGATTTTTATCAGTGGCTACTAATGGGCGAATTACACCTTTAAACTTAACTGACGGAGTTAATAATGCTTTACTTATTAATGATTCTGATTTGACTAGTTTAAGTGCTCAAATTACAGCTTATGCAAATGCTTCAGGAAATCCTTTATTAGTTTCTAATGCAAATGCCTTGGGTGCTATATATGGTAAATCAAGATTGGCAACAGCTGAAGATTTAGTAGTTTTAACTGCGAGTGGTATTTTATTGCCACCAAACAATGTTAATGCTAGCCTTCCTGCTCCTTTTAATTTAAATGGGATTACAGCTCCTTTAGCAAACAAATGGGTATTAACAGCGAATGAAAAAGCTAAAGTAGCTAATGCTACGGCAGCTTATAATGCAGCTATTGTATCTATTGCAAACGCAAATGATATAGCTGTTGCAGATATGAATGCAATTATGAATCAATTAGTAACAGGTTTAAGAATCGAAACGGGACAATTGTATACAGCTAACTATTTCAGTGGTTCTGCTACTGAAGGTGTTGTATTGTTTTCTTTAGATGGAGTGCATCCAAATGCTCGTGGTTATGCAGTAATTGCTAATGAAGTTATAAAAGTGATTAATGAGTTTTATAATGCTAATTTACCATTACATAACCCATCTTATTTCCCAGGTATTAATATAGTATCTTCGAATTAATATTTGAAATAAATTTCTAAAAAGGCATCAATATTGATGCCTTTTTTTTGTAATTTTAAATTTCTAAATACGATTAAAATGAATTTAATTATTAAGCTTTTAATCAGTACAATTGTAGTTTTTGTGCTGTCTTATTTTTTGCCAGGAGTTCATGTTACTAGTTTAACAGGAGCTTTAATGGTAGCCGTTGTATTGGGTTTGTTGAATACTTTTTTAAAGCCAATATTAGTTTTACTTACTATTCCAGTTACCTTTTTTACTTTAGGGTTGTTTTTATTGGTAATTAATGCAATCATAATTTTAATTTGTGATTATTTTATTGCTGAGTTTTATGTGGATGGATTTATAAATGCTTTAATGTTCAGTGTTCTATTGTCTATTATTCAGTCTATTTTGAATAAAATCTTTATAGATCAAAAATAATTTTTAGCGAATTGAATTTCAATAAATTAAAAACTTGTTTGGGTTGTAAAAATTCTATAATTTTGCAACCCAATTTTTATGGTACTTAAACAAACAGATAAATGAACATTACAAAAACGCAAGTTGATGCATTAAATGCTATTGTAACAGTAGCAATCACTAAAGAAGATTATTCAGATAAGGTAGAAAAAGTATTAGCTGACTACAGAAAAAATGCAGCAATTTCTGGATTTAGAAAAGGAGCGGTTCCAATGAGTTTGATCCAAAAACAATATGGTAAAGCTGTTTTATTAGAAGAAGTAAACAAAGTGTTACAAACTTCACTTAATAATTATTTAACGGCTGAAAAATTAGATATTCTTGGAAATCCATTACCGGTTATTAAAGAAACTATTGATTGGGATGCAGAGAATTTTTCTTTTGACTTTGAATTAGGGTTAGCGCCTCAGTTTTCAGTTGATTTAACAGCTAAAAATAACGTTACTAAATTCAACGTAATTGCTGATGATAAAATGTTGAATGATCAAGTTGAAAGAATTCAAAAACAATACGGAAAATTAATTTCTCAAGCAGAAGTAAAAGCTGATTTTGAAGTAAGAGGAACGTTTGCAAATGAAGAAAAAGGAATCAACGCTCCAGCTAATTTTGCGTTAGATATTTTTGCTGATAAAAATGTTGCAAAATCATTTATCGGAAAAAAAGTAGGTGATGTAGTTACTATTGGAACAAAAGGTTTATTTGACGATGATCACAAATTAATGGATTATTTGAAAGTAGGTCATGATGAGGTTCACGGTTTAGATATCAATGTTGATTTTACTATCGAAGAAATCAATGCAGTAGAAAAAGCAGAATTAAATCAAGAATTGTTTGATAAATTATTTGGACCTGGTGTTGTTTCTTCGGTTGAAGACGTAAAAGCTAAAATAAAAGAAGATGCAGAAGTTCAATTTGCACAACAAGCAGATCAAAAATTCTTAAATGATGTTACAGATTTCTTAATTGAATCTACTAAATTTGATTTACCAGCTGCTTTCTTGAAAAAATGGATTCAAACGGCTGGAGAAAATCCACTTTCTGCTGAACAAGCTGAAGAGGAATATGCTAGAGCTGAAAAAGGATTACGTTTCCAATTAATCGAAGGAAAAGTAATGGCTGAAAATAACTTACAAATTACTTTCGAAGATTTAAAAGCACATACTGCTGAATTAATCAAGAAACAAATGGCGCAATTTGGTCAATTAAATCCATCAGATGAGGAAATTAACGGAATTGTAGCTCGTGTAATGTCAAATCAAGACGAAGTAAAACGTTTGTCAGAGCAAGTAATGGGCGAAAAAATGTTAGGTCTTTACAAAGAAAAAGTATCGGCTAAAACTAAAGAAGTAAATTACGATCAATTCATTAAAGAAATGTACGGAGAATAATTTCTCACAAAAAAATAATTATCTTTGAGCGTCAAACTAGTTTTGGCGCTTTTTGTTTCGAGTCAGTTTGTCAGGCAGAAAAAAAGGCACGACCTTTGTAAAATACTAATGGCTAAAAGTTTAATTCCTTTTAAACTTTTAAACACACAAACTTTTAAACTTAAATTATGAACTACGGAAAAGAATTTAAAAAATATGCTACTAAGCATCACGGCGTAAACAGTTTATATTACGATAAAATTGTTGGAAGTATGACGCCTTATATTATTGAAGAACGCCAACTAAATGTAGCTTCAATGGATGTTTTTTCTCGTTTAATGATGGATAGAATTATCTTCATGGGAACAGGAGTAGATGATTATGTGGCGAATATTATTCAAGCACAGTTATTATTTTTAGAAAGTGTTGACGCGTCTAAAGACATCAGTATTTACATCAATTCTCCAGGAGGAAGTGTGTATGCTGGATTAGGAATTTATGATACTATGCAATTTGTAAAACCAGATGTAGCTACAATTTG
The DNA here is from genome assembly GCA_004293165.1 of Flavobacteriia bacterium. Taxonomy (GTDB): domain Bacteria; phylum Bacteroidota; class Bacteroidia; order Flavobacteriales; family Flavobacteriaceae; genus Flavobacterium. Next base: position 830,862 of record RDYL01000002.1, read on the forward strand.
TACAGGAATGGCTGCTTCTATGGGAGCTGTTTTATTGTGTGCTGGAGCAGAAGGAAAACGTTCGGCATTACCACATTCAAGAGTGATGATTCACCAACCATCAGGAGGAGCGCAAGGTGTAGCAACTGATATGGAAATCAACTTGAAGGAAATGTTGAAATTAAAAGATGAATTATACGAAATCATTTCTAAACATTCTGGACAATCGTTCGAGAAAGTGCACAAAGATTCTGAGCGCGATTACTGGATGATTGCTGCAGAGGCAAAGGAGTATGGAATGATTGATGAAGTATTAACAAGATAATAAAGCTGGAAGTTAGAAGCTGGAAGTTGGGTGTTTTTCCATCTTCCGTCTTCCATCTTCCATCTTCTAACTAGAAAAAATGGCTAAAGAAGTATTAGAATGTTCATTCTGCGGAAGGAAAAAGCCTGAAACCAATTTATTAATTGCAGGGATTAATGCGCATATTTGCGACAAATGTATTGAACAAGCGCATGGAATTGTTTTAGAAGAATTAAAGCAATCAGGTAATTCAGATTTGGTTGCCGATTTGATTTTGTTAAAACCAAAAGAAATTCGTGCTTTTTTAGATGATTACGTTATTGGACAAGATCAAACTAAAAAGGTAATGAGTGTAGCGGTATATAATCACTACAAACGTTTGATGCAAATTCAATTGGAAGACGAAGTTGAGATTGAAAAAAGTAACATTTTAATGGTAGGTCAAACCGGAACCGGTAAAACATTAGTAGCAAAAACCATTGCAAAAATGTTGAATGTTCCGTTAGCAATTGTTGATGCAACCGTATTAACAGAAGCAGGTTATGTAGGAGAAGACGTGGAAAGTATCTTAACTCGTTTGTTACAAGCTGCTGATTATGATGTAGTGAAAGCTGAACGTGGAATCGTATTTATTGATGAAATTGATAAAATTGCCCGTAAAAGTGATAATCCATCCATAACGCGTGATGTTTCTGGTGAAGGGGTACAACAAGCTTTATTGAAATTATTAGAAGGAACGGTGGTTAATGTGCCACCAAAAGGAGGAAGAAAACATCCCGACCAAAAATTTGTGGAAGTAAATACTCAAAACATCTTATTTATTGCTGGTGGTGCTTTTGACGGAATTGAAAGAATCATTTCAAAACGTTTGAACAGACAAGCGGTAGGTTATAGTTCGTCTATTGGAACCGACCATATTGATAAAGATAATTTGTTGCAATATTTAATTCCTAAAGACGTCAAAGATTTTGGATTAATTCCAGAAATCATTGGTCGTTTACCGGTTTTAACACATATGGATCCTTTAGATGCTGCTACGTTAAGAGCTATTTTAACTGAACCTAAAAATGCCTTGGTAAAACAATATAAAAAATTGTTTGAAATGGATGAGGTAACGTTAGAAATCGAAGAAGAAGCATTGAGTTATATTGTTTCTAAAGCGTTAGAATATAAATTAGGTGCCAGAGGATTGCGTTCATTATGTGAAGCTATTTTAACCGATGCAATGTATGAACTACCAAGTTCTGATGATAAACACTTACAAGTAACTAAAGAATATGCCGAAAACAGTTTAAGCAAAAATTTATTGCAACGATTGAAAGCGGTTTCGTAGTTTGTTACGCATTAGAATAAATAAGCCCCAGTAGAATTTTATCTAATGGGGCTTACTGTATAAAAAAACTTTTTTTAATCGTCTAAATCGCAAGAATCTTCAATGCTATTAGCAATTTGATTTGCTAGAGCACGATTACCATCAGTGTCGTTTGGCCCTATTTCTATAAGTCCATCTCCATCTCCATCAACTGCAGTGCTTAAGTCTACGCTACTCAATACTTGATTTAAATCGAAGTTGAAAACTAAGTCAAATGAGTTATTGTTGATTACTAAGTTTTGATTAGTATCTTCATAATCAATTTCAAAATCTTCATCTATTGTATGCCAAAAAACGAATGGGGTTCCGTTGATTGTTCCTGTAATTTCAATTGATTTATTAAACATCTGAGAAGCACTGTTTGTGCTTTTGTGCAATTTGAATTCTACTTCTTCATACGTTCCATTTGGAACAGTTACTGTTGTTACTGGTGCATTTTGATTTAGTAAGTCTAATTCAAATGGACCATACAGTTCAAATTCTTCATCACTGTCATAATAACCATCATCATCTAAATCTCCATCAGAATCGTCATCTATTCCTTCAGCTAATTGAAATTCAATTTCTTTTAGATTAATTTTAAATGTATTTAATAATACACCATTGTTTAGCGAAGTTCTGTTTGCTGATGGTGAATAGGTTGCACTAGCTTTAATATTCAAGGTGTTTGAATTGCTAGAACTATCACTTGAGCAAGACACCACAAAAAATAGTAATGTAATAATTACTACTAAATTTTTTAATTTTCTCATACCAATTATGTTTAATTTTCTTAATGTGTATAAAATTATGCATTAATTTTTTAAATTACAAAATAAATTAAATGTTAGTTTCTTAATTTGTCGCTCAGTAAAAACTAAAATACAGCTCAGAAACGTATGTTTTTGAGCTGTATTTTTTTAATCCGTTAGCTATACTCCTGCAAGGTTTTCAATACCTTGCAGGTGTCTTATAATTTTAAATACCTACAAGGTAAAAAAAAGACCTTGCGGAATTATTTTCCAGACTTTATTCTATTATCGTGTTTACACAACATTTGACAATTATCAGCAGCCGTTTTTCCGCCTTCGTGCCATGGAGTTATGTGGTCGGCTTCCATTTCATTCAGTTCAAATTTTTCGCCACATTTCACACAAATTCCTTTTTGACGCTCAAAAGCTTCTCGTTTTTGTTTTTCTGAAAAAGCACGAATGCTTAAATGTCTTTCTTTTCGGTTTAAGACAAAGTAATAAATTCCTTTTTTATTAGAAACATCTTCATCTAACATTAAATCTGTGATTTCATCTTCTAATATTTTAGCGTTTAATTTTTCATTTTTAAATTCATTATATAAAACGCCCCATTCAATCCCTTTCATTTCTTTGCGGTATTTTGGAAACGTAACTTTGACCCAATTAATCACCGATTGAAAATACAACCATAGTTCATTAGCATTGGATTCAAACTGATTTTTAGACATGTATTCTTTTATCTTTCCTTCAGAAATCCAATCAATTGCTTTTTCTAGATATTCCTGTCTATTTGCCGAGCCATTCAAATACTCATCGCCAATTTTTGGACGAGAATTTTTAGAAAAATACCGTTTGGCATCTGATACCCAAGAACCAGAATAGACTGCATTGCGCAATTCTTGTTCTGTTAATACTTTTCCAGCAATGTTGATGGTTTCAAACCAATCTAATTTTTCGCTATCGGTACCCGAACAGAAATAAACCATTAATTTGTAATTCAAAATCTGTTCTTGCTTGTCTTTTGGTAAGTTATGAAATGCTAAGCCATCAATAGAATAATCACCATTCACATATTGGCAAATAGAAATAGTGCGTTGCTGTCCATCAATCACTTCTAATTCTTGTACTGCGCTTGTCGAATCATCTCTTACTGCCCAATACATTACATTCAACGGAAAATTCTTTTGCAACGTATTAATAACCGCATTGCGTTCTTTTACATCATACACAAATTCACGTTGATAGGGCGGACGAATATCGAGTTTTCCACCATAACCCAACACACCATCATCGTTATTGTCTTTGTAGCCGTTGGTTAATTCTCTAACCGATATTTCTTTGAGTTCTATGTTCATAGTTTTTTGTTTTTGATAATTATTCTAAAATAGGGTGACTTTCCATTTATTACTAAATCCTTATCATCGTCACCTTTTCTGAATTTTACAATTTCGAATTGTTCAGGATTATACTTATCTAAAAAAGTAATTGGAACTCCAATATTTCCAGCATAATCAACTGGAATATCTTTAGTTTTATCCACATTGATAGCATCATAGTTATCATACTTTGGATATTCTTCGGAATTGTATTTTTTGTGCAATAGTAAATCTTCATGTCTTTTGTCAATGTCTAAATTGGTAAACCAATTTGCTTGTGCTCTACCTTTTACAACTCCGTCAACAACTTTATAACCACTTCCTTCTTTCTTTTTCTCAACTAACTCTTTTGCATAATTTTCAGTAACATCAAATAACATATCAGTACTCATTGGGGTATTTCCAACCCACATTTTATCTTCTTTTATTAATTTAAAAATTTCTTTATAAGTAATAATATTTTTATTTCCTATTAACACAAATTTCTTATTGTATTGTATAAGTTGCGCAACATATTCTCTAAATAAGGAAAATGGCGGGTTGGTGACCACAATATCGGCTTGTTTCAAAAGTTCAATACTTTCAGCACTTCTAAAATCGCCATCACCCTGTAAGGGTTTTACGCCTATTTCATTGGCGTCTGGAACACTATTTCCGTTTTTATCACCTACATATTCCAAATAAACAGCTTGTTCAGAATCGTGTGTGCTGAATAAATCGACATCATAGTTTTTGTAGCAAGTCGCTATCAATTTTTTGAGTCCTAAATGCTCAAAATTATAAGAGAAATAATGAAAAAAATTGCTGACTCTGGGGTCGTCACAATTGCAGTAAACTACCTTGTCTTTAAAATGATCTTTGTAGTGCCGCAACTCGTTTTCAATATCCGAGAGTTGGGTATAAAACTCATCATTTTTAACATTTTTGGCTTTGTGAAGATTGGTGTTCGAAGATTGTTTTGCCATAGTTTAGTTTAAAAGCGAAGCTTTCTCTTAAACTAATAAGCATAAAAAAGGGCATGAAACTGTCCAAAATGCTTATAATCAAATCAAGGCACCTAGGAGAGCCCATACGAAAAATAAGCACGAACAGCCCACGCCCAGATGGACGTGAACTCTCGCGGCTTATTCTCATTCGTATGTAGAAATTTCCTAGGTTTCTGATTTGTGAGAATAAGAGCTAAAAGCTCAACGATATGTTTATATTTTTATATTGCTATAATTTTTTGTTTTTATGTTACTACAAAGGTATTTAAAAGTTCATTAGAAATAAAAAATTTCTTTACTGCACTATTTTTACTTTTACTTGATCAATAAATCAAATGCCCTACATCTTTTACTCAAAAGATGTAGGGCATTTAGTTAAAAGATGTACAGCAATTACTCAAAAGATGTACATCTTTTTATAAAGCAGTGCTTATAAATTCAGTTTAAGATAAGGAAGTCCTGCTTTTTTCTAGCGTATGATTCAATGCTGGTTTTGGTTCTACTTTAATTTCGCATCTTCGAGGGCCACAGCCGTAACGTCTGGGTCCGCAAGAAGAAAGAAAGCTCAAACAAAGTAAAAGAAGTAGGGCAGTGCTTGTTTTTTTGGTCATGGTTATAATTGTAATTTTAATAAATTTTCTAAATACGTTCGTTCGTTTGATAATCTGGGTACTTTGTGTTGGCCACCTAATTTATCTTCTTGTTTTAGCCAATCATAAAATAAATTTTCTCTGGCTATATTTAACACTAACGGATTTAAGGTCATATTGTTGTAGCGTTTGGCTTCATAATCTGAATTAACACTTTGCAAGTTTTCGTCTAAGGCTTTTCGGAAATTTTCAATAGTATCGGGTTTGGTTTTAAATTCAATAATCCATTCATGAGCCCCTTTTTGTTGATTGGTCATAAAAATGGGTGCAACCGTATAATCGACAATTTCGCAGTTGAATTCTTTACAGGTTTTTGCAACGGCTGCATCCGTGTTTTCTACCATTAATTCTTCTCCAAATACATTAATATGGTGCTTCGTTCTTCCTGTAACTTTAATTCGGTAAGGGCTTAAAGAAGTAAAACGAATAGTGTCGCCAATTAAATAGCGCCATAAGCCCGAATTAGTCGTAATAACTAAAGCATAATTTTTATGCAATTCTACTTGATTCAGTCGAATAACCCTTTGGTTCAGTGTGCCAAAAGTATCCATGGGTATAAATTCGTAAAAAATACCATAATCTAGCATCAATAGTAACTCATCGCTATCGTTTTGGTCTTGAATTGCAAAAAAGCCTTCTGAAGCATTGTAGATTTCGTAGTATTTAAAACTATCTTTTGGAAATAATTTTTTGTATTGTTCTTTATAGGGCTCAAAACTCACACCGCCATGAAAATACACTTCAGCATTTGGCCACAGTTCCAATAGGTTTGATTTTCCTGTAGTTTCTAATGTTTTTTGTAACAAGACCATCATCCAGCTAGGTACACCAGCCAAGCTAGTAACATTTTCATTCATTGTTTCATTGATGATAGCTGGAAGTTTGGTTTCCCAATCGCCCATCAACGATATTTTACTGCTGGGTGTGGAGCTAAATTCGGCCCAAATAGGCATGTTGTCAATCAAAATAGCTGATAAATCACCAAAAAAAGTATTATTGTCTTCATACAATTGCTTGCTTCCGCCTAGGCGCAAACTTTTTCCTGTAAACAATTGAGAATCTTCATTGTTATTTAAAAACAAACACAATAAATCTTTACTAGCCTTATAATGACAATTTTCTAAGGCTTCTGAACTTACGGGGATAAATTTACTTTTAGCATTGGTAGTGCCACTCGATTTAGCAAACCATTTAATGTTAGAATTCCAAAATACATTTTGTTCTCCTTTTCGTGTGAGTTCAATTAAAGGTTCTAACTCTTCATAGGTTGAAACAGGAATTCTTTCACTAAATGTCGTGTAGTTTTTCATCGAAGAAAAATCATATTTTCTACCAATTTGAGTGTTTTCGGCTGATTTGATTAGGCTAAAAAGCAACTCATCTTGTACTTCATGCGGATATTTTAAAAACAATTCCATTTGATGAATTCGTTTTTTTAAAATCCAAGTAGCAAAAGAATTTATAATTTGTAATGGCATTTAGCGCGTTCTATTTTGAATTATGAATTGGGAATAATAACTTTACCAAAAATAGCATTTTTTTTAAATAATTTCGATAAAAAGCAAATCTTAACATAAAATGATCTACCAAGGCACACTAACCAAAATGCAAACCGAATTAGGGAACCCTATTCAGTATTATTTGGTTTTTGAAAATAGTTTTTTAAACCTCAATCAGCTTTTGGGTAAAACATTTGAAATTGAATTTCAAGGCTATCAATGTTTAAATTGTGGTAAAGCAAAGAAAATCTTTCGTCAAGGCTTTTGTTACGATTGTTTTATGAGCAGCCCAGCCGTAGGCGATTGGATTATGAAACCCGAATTAAGCACCGCTCATTTAGAGATTGAAGATAGAGATTTAGCGTATGAAAAACGCGTGCAATTGCAACCTCATGTGGTGTATTTAGCGCTATCGAGTGAAGTAAAAGTAGGCGTGACCCGAAAAACGCAAGTGCCCACAAGATGGATTGATCAAGGTGCTGTGCAAGCTATTCCAATTGTAGAAGTTCCAAATAGATATTTAGCAGGAATTACAGAAGTGGCGTTAAAAAACCATTTTGCTGATAAAACCAATTGGCAAAAAATGCTAAAAAACGAATATATAGAGATGGATTTAATTGCTGAACGAAATAAAGTTTTCGATTGGTTACCTAATGAAGTAAAAGACTATTTCCCAACCGAAGAAAAAATAATTCAACTTGATTTTCCAGTTTTACACTATCCAAAAAAAGTCACGAGTTTAAATTTAGATAAAACACCCAATTTTTCAGGAACCCTAACCGGAATCAAAGGCCAATATTTACTTTTTGAAGATGGCACTGTTTTTAATGTAAGAACCTATGAAGGTTATGTGGTGAAGATGAGTTTATAAAAAGAAACCCTTTCAAATTTTGAAAGGGTTTGTCTTTTAATTATATCCTCCGTTTTTATTCTTTTTTCTTTTTTCCTCCAAACAAGCCTTTTATAGCATCGGTTGCTTTGGTTTTAATTTCCTCTTTTGGAGTGGTTTTAGGTTTTGTAGTATCTGTCGCAGTTGAGGTTCCAGATGTATTTGCTTTTGTCCCATTAATTAAATTACCTAAGGCACTTGTTCCTTGATTCACTAATTTGTCTTTTTGCATTTTAACTAATTGTGTAGTTAAATTTGTAGTAGATTGTTTTAAATCGGTGCTAAATTTAGGCTGAGAGAAATTCCCTGTCATTAAACCATTTACTGGAATACTCGTTATTTGTTTTTGGTTGGCTGGTGTTAATTTAGCAATTAAATTGTTTATATCCTTGCCTAAATATTTAACAGGAACATCAAATTTCAAATCGTAATTCATAGTTTGATCAAAACCATGTGTACCACCTACATTTACAACAATGTCTTGGTATTTAATGTCGAATGGTTTTACGTTTACTTTTCCATCTTTGAAAGATAAAGCGGCTTTTACATCGTTTAAATTAACTTTACTCATGTCTATGAATTTTAAGTTAGAGCTTAAAGCCGTTAACATAGCTGAATTTTTTTCATTTACGGAAGTTGATAATAATTGACCAAATAAATCACCAGAAATGGTTTTTAAATTGGGCGTCATATTGTTTTGTAAATCGCCTGAGAGTTTAATGGTCGAATTTAATTTTCCATTAATAACACCAGCAATTGGTGCAATTGATTTCAGCATATCTAACTGTGTGAACGATTCGGCAATATTAACTTTATCTAAACCTAAATTCATGTTGAAAGTAGGTGTTTTTCCTTTGGTTGAAACGGTTCCTGTTAAACCTATATTTCCACCAAAAACACTCATTTTTAAATTGTTTAAGCTTACGGCTTCATCTCTAATTACCATGTTTCCAGAAACATCTTTCAAATTCAAATTGTCATAAACAACTGTTTTTGCTTTTGCTGTAATACTACAATCTAAGAATGAAGGGATTTTAACTGCTTCGGTTGTTTTCTTTCCCTCATCAGTTGTAGTAGTGGTTGGTGCCATGAAATCTGAAACTACTAATTTGGTCGAATTCATGTTGAATTTTCCTTTCAAGATTTGGTTTTTAAACATAAAGCCATAAAAATTGTCCAACGTTCCATTTACTTGAATATCAGATGTTCCTGTTTTAGCATCAAACTGATTCAAGCGAATTTGGTTCGGATTAAAGGCAACCGAAGCTTGATTGATTTTGAATGGTTTCGCCATTTCTGGACCTTCGTAATTGAATCCAGTCAAACTAATTGTTCCAGAATTTTGTATATTTTGATATTGACTTTTTTCTACCGATTGCATGTCGAATTTCGTTTTTACATCGGCTTTTAGAATTCCAGTTAATGGTTTGTCTAATTTTACAGGATAAGCTTTGGTAACATTTGCTAAATTAATAGTTCCTTTTAATTCGGCATCAATAAGTGCATTTTCTGCAATGTTTTTAACCGTCGCTTTGGCATTAAAAACATCTTGGTCAATGGCAAATGATAAATTATGTAAGTTTACATACGTGTCGTTCATTAAACCTGTTTCGTTGACTATGTGTGTGTCAATTACAATATTTTTAACTGATTTTGTTAAATCTGGATATTGGAAAGAAGCATTGTTTGAAGCAATCTTTACATCAAAAGTAGGAATGGTTGTTTCGGTTAAATTTCCTTTTACTTTTCCATCTACCGAAAATTGTCCTGTTGTTTTCACTTTATTGATATCGCCCGAATATGCCGCTGGAATTAATCCCAAGAAGTTTTTAAAATCAGAAGTTGGTGTTTTGAATGTTAAATCATAGGTTTGACCTACTTCCACCATTTGAATAAAACCATTAAATTCTAAGGGCAATTGATTAATCAACGCTTTGTTGTCTTTGAATTCATATTTGCTTTTCTCTAAATCAATCCCTAAAATGGCATCTAAAGAAATGGCTACGTTGTTCATGTAGTTCATTTTGTCCATATCAAAAGATAGTTTTGCAGTAGTTTTAGTTTCTAAATCTAATTTTTGAGCAGCAAAATTTCCTTTTCCTTCATGATTAATGCTATCTAAAACCATTTTCATTTTAGAACCTTCATCAAGGTAAGTAAATTTTAAGTTTTCTACTTCGTAATTCTGAATATTCATAGCAAAAGGTTTGCTATCAGAAGGTTTTTTTTCAGTTTCTTCTTTTAAAGCGATGTCAAAATTCCCAATACCATCTTTGTTAAAAATGATGTTTACGATGCCGTTCACTACGCTAAAACTCTCTAGATTCATAGCTTCTCCTTCGCCTTTAAAAAGCTCTTTGATGCTCATGGTTACGTTGGTTTCTCCAGCATATAAAAGCGTATCTTTTTCAAAAGGGACCTTTGTTATAATGCTAAGTTTGTCAATGGTAACGTTCGCTTTTGGAAAACTCTTGAATAAACTTAAATCTACATCTTCAAACGCAATGTTCGCATTTACATTTTCATTTAGGGTTTTAGCAATCATTTCCTTGATTTTGTCTTTAAACAAAAACGGAGCTGCAGCTAAGGCAATGACGGTTACCAATAGAAAAATTCCAAGTCCTTTTAAAACTTTCTTTAACATAATTGTATTTTTTGAAGTGATTTATTTTAGGGAGACAAAAGTAGTGCCAATTGTAAATTTACGCATTAATTTTGAGTAAAAATTATAAAAAAATCCCAAAAACAAATTGTCTTTGGGATTTAGTGTTTTATAGAAATGAATTAATGAATCTCAATTTCATAAGGCATCATTGCTTGAATACCTTTTCTGCTTTTCACTCGTTTGATTTGTTCTAACATTTGGAATCCTTCTTCTCCTAATTGTTCTTTTAACAATTGTTCTTTGGTTTTAAACATTGCCATTCCAGTGAAATTAGCTAACAAATCATCAAAGCTTTTTTCGTATTCTGGATAGTTTTCAGTTCTGTACGAAGACGTTTTTCCTAATTTAGCGGCATATTTAATCGCTGCATCTAAACCACCTATTTCGTCTACCAATCCAAGTTTGTGAGCGTCAACTCCGGTCCAAACTCTCCCTTGACCAATAGCATCTACTTGCGCAGTTGTCATTTTTCGTCCATCGGCTACACGTTTTAAGAAAGTAGCATATATTCTTTCGATACTTTCTAAAACATAACCTTTAAAATTTTCGTCTATAGGTTCAAAAACACTGTATCCACTTGCATTATCATGTGTTTTTACTTGCTCAGCATTGATTCCAATATTTTTACCTAATTGGTTCATGTTGGGTAACATCCCAAAAACGCCAATTGATCCAGTAATTGTGTTAGGTTCTGCAAAAATTCGATCCGCATTAGCAGCAATATAATAACCACCAGAAGCCGCATAATTTCCCATTGACACCACCACTGGTTTTACTTTTTTAGTAATTTCGATTTCTCTCCAAATCAATTCAGAAGTTAATGCATTTCCACCTGGACTATCTACTCTCAATACAATTGCTTTTACATCATCATCCTCACGAGCTTCTTTCAATGAACGATTGATTGAACCTTCTCCAATTATATTTATATCACCTTCACCACTAGCTATTTCACCTTGAGCATAAATTACAGCAATAATGTCGTTTTTTGAATAATCTTCGACAGTTGATGCTGCCTTTTTTGCATAATCTGTGATGCTTACAAAGTCGTATTTTTCTTTTTTATCTAACTTTAATTTTGCTCTAATGGCATCATGATATTCATCTTCATAAGCTACTTTATCAACTAATTTATTAGCCAATGCTAATTCAGGTGTTCTTGCTCCTAATGAATTGGCAATAGCATTTAATTGAACCACAGTTAATTTTCTGCTCTTTGCAATATCAGAAACAATAGTACTCCAAACAGAATTCAATAAAACAGTCATTTGTTCACGATTTTCAGGACTCATTTCTTGTGTTAAGAATGGTTCAACCGCGCTTTTGTATTTTCCATGACGAATTACTTCCATTTTTACACCTGTTTTCTCTTGCAAGTCTTTCATGTATAAAATTTCAGCAGATAAACCTTTAAAGTCGACTTCCCCCATAGGGTTCAAATAAACTTGATCGGCAACCGAATTCAAATAATATTCGCCTTGTGTGAAAAAATTTGCATACGCATAAACGAATTTCCCTGACTTTTTAAATTCTTCTAGTTTGTCACGAACAGCTTTACTTTGGGCTAAGCCAAGTTGTGATTGGTTATTTAAGATAGAAATACCTTTAATTTTGTCATCGGTTTTAGCAGCTTCAATTGCATTTAAAATATCGGTAACTCCATCATGTTCTGCTTCAAAATAACCAAAGTCTTTGTAATTTGTTTTTCCAGCATAATCTAAAGTTACTTTGGATAAGTCTAATTCAATTACTGAATTCTTTTTTACACTAACCGTGTCTTCATCGCCACCCGCAATGGCACCAATGATTATAATTCCGAAGAAAAAAATCATACAAAAAATAAATATACCTACAATTGTAGCTAATACATTTCCTAAAAATTTCATTTCAATTTATTTATTATTTACCTAATTAGTAGTTAAAAATATAAAATTGTTACATGTTCATAAAAAAACAAGAAAGGTAAATTATAAGTCTAAAAATGTTCGTTATTTTGCCAATATGAGTCAGCATCAAGTAATTTTATCTTTAGGAAGCAATCAAGGCAATCGGTTAGCAACGATTCAGTCTTGTATTGACTTGATTCATAGGGAAGTAGCAACAGTTGTAAAGGTTTCTAAAATTTATGAAACACCTGCTTGGGGTTTTGAAAGTGAACCTTTTTACAATGCTGCCATTCTAATTCATACGTCAAAATCAGCTCAAAAAATTTTGAAGCAGGTTTTAAAAGTGGAGACGAAGTTAGGTAGAGTTCGTTCCAAAGAATTTGGTTATCAAGCTCGAATGATTGATGTAGATATCATCGCTTTTGATGAAGAAATTATTTCTACAGAAACCTTGCAAGTTCCACATCCGTTACTTCAAAATAGAAAATTTGTTTTGCAACCCATGTTGGATTTAGGTTTGAATTGGGAACATCCAACGTTAAAAAAAACTATTGCTCAATTATTGCTTCAAACTGAAGATAATAGTGAAATTAAAGCTGTTCATTCCATAGTTTCGCCCATTGAAAAATTAGCATTACAACAATTCAATTACATAGCTATTGAAGGTAATATTGGAGCAGGAAAAACGACTTTGTCAACTAAATTAGCTGAAGATTGTAATGCCAAATTAGTATTAGAACGTTTTGCTGATAATCCGTTTTTGCCAAAATTTTACAAAGACCAAAGTCGCTATGCGTTTCCTTTAGAAATGTCGTTTTTAGCCGATAGATACCAACAATTATCAGATGATTTAGCGCAATTTGATTTGTTTAAAGATTTTGTGGTTGCCGATTATCATATTTTTAAATCCTTGATTTTTGCAAAAGTTACTCTTCAAGAAGATGAATTTCGTTTGTACAAAACTATGTTTGACATCATCCACAAAGAAATGCCAAAACCTGATTTGTATGTGTATTTGTATCAAAATACGGATCGCCTTTTGGAAAACATCAAAAAGCGTGGCAGAAGTTACGAACAAGAAATTCCAGCCGATTATTTAGAAAAAATCAATCAAGGTTATCTAGATTACATCAAAACGCAAACCGATTTGAATGTTTTGATTATCGATGTTTCGGATTTGGATTTTGTCAAAAAACAAGAGGATTATGTGTTTTTGTTTAATGAAATTAATAGAAAAATAGCATTAGCACGCGGATAAAACTGATGCTTCACAACGCTGATTTTTACGGATTTTTTATGTTTATTTTGTAAAGTGTAACGTCTAAGAATCAACACAAAGTAATTCTATTGTGACTATATGTTTAAAGAATTATTTCAACTTCTGAAACAAATCCCAAATTACAATTCCAGCACTAACCGAAATATTCAACGAATGTTTGCTTCCCAATTGCGGGATTTCAATCACACCATCGCTTAAATTAATAGCCTCTTGCGAAACACCTTTTACTTCGTTTCCAAAAATTAAGGCATATTTTGTATTGGTTTCTGGTTGAAAATTATCCAACATAATGGCATTTTCAGTTTGTTCCACAGAATACACTTTTACATTTTCTTGTTTCAATTGATGCACCACTTCTAAAACGTCTTTAGCATATTTCCAATTCACAGTTTCCGTAGCGCCAAGAGCCGTTTTATGAATTTCTTTATTAGGCGGAGTAGCCGTAATACCACATAAGTAAATCTTTTCAATCAAAAAAGCATCCGAAGTTCTAAAAACCGAACCAATATTGTGCAAACTTCTAATATCGTCTAAGATGACAATAATTGGTGTTTTTTGAGCATCTTTAAACTCGTTGATGTTTTTACGTTCTAATTCTGCGTTGGCTAATTTTCTCATGTGACAAAAATAGACATAATGTGGCAATTAGACAATTAGTCGATGTGTCAATTTTATATATAATAAGTCATATAAGTTCATTAAAGTCTTTGCAAACTTTGCGAAAAACTTAGCTTCTTTGCGTTAAAAATTTTAGATTTTAGTCTTGCTACTTAATTCTTTTATCTTAATACTTTATTTTCTTACCTTCGCAATCATACTTAAAATTTGAAATTGTGGCGAAAAAATCTGCAGCAACTCCTGATAAAGCACCCAAGGAAACGCCTTTAATGAAACAATACAACGAGATAAAAAACAAATATCCTGATGCTTGTTTGTTGTTTCGTGTGGGCGATTTTTATGAAACTTTTGGAGAAGATGCAGTGAGAGCAGCCGGAATTTTAGGCATAACCTTAACCAAACGTGGCGCAGGTTCTGAAACCGAAACGGCTTTAGCAGGATTTCCGCATCATTCTATAAATACGTATTTACCCAAATTAGTTAAAGCCGGACTTCGAGTAGCAATTTGCGATCAATTAGAAGATCCAAAAATGACTAAAACCATCGTAAAACGGGGTGTTACGGAGTTAGTTACACCCGGAGTTTCAATGAATGATGAGGTGTTACAATCGAAGTCGAATAACTTTTTAGCAGCAGTTCATTTTGGGAAAAAATTGCTTGGTGTGGCATTTTTAGATGTCTCAACAGGTGAATTTTTAGTTTCTCAAGGTAATGAAGAATACATCGATAAATTATTGCAAAACTTTCGTCCAAGTGAAATTTTAATTCCGAAACAGTTTAAAAATCAGTTTAATTCGGTTTTTGGTGACGATTTTCATACGTTCTTTTTGGAAGATTGGGTCTATAAAGAAGATTATGCCTTAGAAAGTTTGACGAAACATTTTCAAACCAATTCATTAAAAGGCTTTGGTGTAGAAGAATTAACCGAAGGTTTGATTGCCTCAGGTGCGATTTTGTATTATTTGTCGGAAACGCAACATAATAAGATTCAACACATTACCAATATTCAACGTATTGCCGAAGATGCTTACGTGTGGATGGATAAATTTACCATTCGAAATTTAGAGTTATATCACAGTTATAATCCCAATGCCGTTACGCTTTTAGATGTGATCGATAAAACGCTTTCGCCAATGGGTGCAAGGCTTTTGAAACGTTGGTTGGCGCTTCCGTTGAAAGATATTTCAAAAATCAGAAGTCGCCATGAAGTGATTGCCTATTTGAAAACCAATCCTGAAGTTTTACAGCAAATTCAGTATCAAATCAAACAAATTTCCGATTTAGAACGTTTGATTTCAAAGGTTGCTACAGGCAAAATTTCGCCAAGAGAAGTCAATTTCTTGAAAGATTCGTTAGATGCTGTTATTCCAATTAAAACTTTGGCTTTAGGAAGTGATAATGAAGCTTTACGAGTAATTGGCGATAGTATACACGCTTGCGAATTGTTACGAGAGAAAATCAAAACCACTATTCAAGAAGATGCTCCAGTAAGTGTAAATAAAGGAAACGCAATTGCTGTTGGAGTTCATTCTGAATTAGATGAATTACGTACGATTTCATCCACTGGAAAAGGCTATTTAGAAGAATTAGAACAACGAGAAAGTGCTGCTTCAGGAATCCCTTCTTTGAAAGTATCTTTCAATAATGTTTTTGGTTATTATATCGAAGTTAGAAATACACATAAAGATAAAGTTCCAGCCGAATGGATTCGTAAGCAAACCCTAGTGAATGCAGAGCGCTACATTACGGAAGAACTAAAAGAATACGAATCGAAGATTTTAGGTGCCGAAGAAAAAATCCATCAATTAGAAACACAATTGTTTGAGCAATTGGTGAATTGGATTGCAACGTATATCAAACACGTTCAGTTGAATGCCAATTTAATTGCGCAATTAGATTGTTTGACTTCTTTCACGCAATTAGCAATTGATAATAAATACGTTTGTCCTGATTTAGATGAAAGTTTCGATTTGGAAATTAAAGAAGGACGCCATCCAGTAATTGAAAAGCAATTGCCAGTTGGCGTACCATATATTTCTAATGATGTCTATTTAGACAGAGAAACCCAACAAATTATTATGATTACGGGTCCAAATATGTCTGGTAAATCGGCTATTTTACGTCAAACGGCTTTGATTGTGTTGATGACACAAATGGGAAGTTTTGTTCCAGCAGAAAGCGTGCGAATGGGTGTTGTGGATAAAATTTTCACCAGAGTAGGAGCAAGTGATAATATTTCGATGGGTGAATCTACTTTTATGGTGGAAATGAATGAAACTGCTTCGATTTTGAATAATATTTCAGAAAGAAGTTTGGTGTTGTTAGATGAAATTGGAAGAGGAACTTCAACTTATGACGGAATTTCGATTGCTTGGGCGATTTCAGAATATTTGCACGAACATCCAAATAAACCGAAAACACTTTTTGCTACGCATTATCATGAATTAAATGAAATGGAAGTTACGTTTGACAGAATTCAGAATTTCAATGTTTCTGTGAAGGAATTAAAAGATACTGTTTTATTCATTCGTAAATTAGTGAAAGGCGGAAGTGCACATAGTTTTGGTATTCACGTAGCAAAAATGGCAGGAATGCCTCAGATTGTGATTCAAAAAGCGCAAAAACTATTGAAGCAATTAGAAAAAAGACATTCCAGCGAAGAATTATCTGGAATTAAATCTGCTAGTGATGAGTTGCAATTGAGTTTCTTTAATTTAGATGATCCACTTTTAGAAGAAATTAAAGAGGAAATTGTGAATATCGACATCAATACGTTGACTCCAGTGGAAGCTTTGATGAAGTTGAACGAAATAAAACGAATGTTAGTGAAAAAATAATTTCAAAATAAATTATTCGTTATCAAAAGGTTAAATAAAAGTTCTGAAAAAGTTTTAATTTTTATTTAAAAAGTGCTTGCAAGAATAAAAATATGTTCTATATTTGCACTCGCAATACGGAACAAGTATGGCGATGTTCTTTAAAAGATAACGAAACGAAACGCGAAAATAGCTCAGTTGGTAGAGCGCGACCTTGCCAAGGTCGAGGTCGCGGGTTCGAACCCCGTTTTTCGCTCTACTACCAAAAATATTTGCTTGAGTGGTGGAATTGGTAGACACGCTGGACTTAAAATCCAGTGGGTAGTAATGCCCGTGCGGGTTCAAGTCCCGCCTTGAGTACAAAAAGCTCCAAACTATGTTTGGAGCTTTTTTTGTTAAAACTATTTCTGTTATTAATATATTTTTATAAATCAACTTCTTTAAGCAATTCTGACATTTTAATGTTTAATGCAATGCAGATTTTTGAGAATATTGTTATAGAGAAATTTTGATTACCTTCTAATATTCTACGTATACTTTTTTCGTCAATATCACAAGCTGAAGCAAACTCTAAGTTAGTTTTGAACTTCGCTTTAGCTTTGTTTTTTATTAGATTGCCTAGTTTTTGTAATTGCTCTTTTGACATAGTCAAAATTCAATCAATGTAATTATAAATAATCGGCATATATGCCGATTATTAATTTTTTTCATACATTTGTCTAATTAATTTATAATCAACTAAATAAATTTATAATGAAAAAAATAATTCTTTTATTAACGATAGGTGTCGCTTTAACTACCCAAACACTTTTAGCGCAAGTGCCTTCTTATGTTCCTTCTAATGGCTTAGTGGCTTATTGGCCCTTTAGTGGGAATGCTAATGATCAAAGTGGGAATGGGAATAATGGTACTGTTAATGGTGCTACTTTAACTACGGATAGATTTGGAAATAGCAATAGTGCTTATAACTTTGCTGAAAATCAACAAATTACTATACCAAATTCTGCTGACCAAAA
>RDYL01000016.1 GCA_004293165.1 Flavobacteriia bacterium
ACATGCTATTAAATCAGAAGTTAGTATTTTGTCTTCTGAAAAAATGATGTCCTTAGTCGAATCCGGCTCACCATTACTCCAAAAATTTCCATCCCAAACTGAACTTCCTCCAATTAAAATTTCAACAACATTAGAATAAGCAATGGGCACACAAATCCCACTTTCAACTACAGCTCTAAAATAGGTGTTACTTGTCAAATTTCCAATTTCAACTCCTGTTAAGGAATTAGTTGTATTTATAATATCTGTGACATTTGAAGAAAAATCAATATTAGTAGATTTTTGCCATTTAATAACAGATCCTGTATTACCAGTTAAATTTAAATCATTTGGCTTTGCACCAAAACAGATTGTTTGATTTGAAGACGCATTACCTCCAAATGCTATTTCGGATGAATAGACTGCTGTTATATCCTTTCGTATGTAATTATTTGAAATAGCTGTTGCTGTATTGGTAACATAAATTTTATTAATATTATTATTTCTAAAATCCCATCGATAATTAATTGTAGGCCAATTTTGAATAGATCTTAAATCTAAACTACTTAAAAAATTATTTGAACAGTCTATTACATAAAATATTGAACTTGAACATAAATTCAAACTTGTCAATTGATTATTTTTACAATTTAAACCTAATAAATTTGGACAAAAAGTTAAATCTAAACTTGTTAAAAAATTATTTTGGCATTGTAAAGTATTTAAATTAATTAACTGACTTACATCTAATTCTGTTAATGGATTATCCCCACAGCTTACTGATTCTAATTGACTTAAGCCATTAAAATTTAAATTACTTATTTGGTTGTTTTCACATCCAAAAGAACCTAAATTAACTAATGTACTAATATTAATAGTACTTAAATTATTGCCCCCAAGACCTAAATAAAATAATGTAGTAAGGTGACTTACATCAATAGAGTCAAAATTATTATCCCCTAATTGTAAATCTATTAAACTTGTTAATCCACTCAAATTAATATCTCCCAAATTATTTCCATAAAGTTGTAACATCTGTAAATTTGAAAGACCCGAAACATTAATGCTTGTCAACAAATTATTAGTTATAAAAACCAATTCTAAATTAGTTAACATACTTAAATCAACATCTGTAACTAAATTTTCTTCACAAAAAAAAGCCTTTAAACTAATAAAATCTTGGATTCCTTCCAAACTAGAAATTCCATAATTTGAAACATCTAACTCTTCTATGTTATTAATTTCATTAGTTAAAATTTGATGATCAATAATTGGATTTGAATCAAATCCAAAATCAATAAGTGCCTGCTCAAAATTTTCATCTGGAATAAAAGTATATTCTTGAGCTATTGAAGTATGAGAAATTAATAGAAAAAGAATAATTCTAAAAAAAAGAGTCGACGGTTTTACTTTTTTACTTAAAAAGTTTAATAATTTCATTTATTTAACAATCTTTAAAATTTATACTAAAAAACATATTTAAATATGGAAATTTTTATTAAATTAAATCTTCTAATTCAAAAAAATTTAAAATCAATTAAAACTTACTTTATACTTCAAATAATTGATATTGCAAATTTTGACATATAATTAAGATTATAAAATAACTATAAATATGTATTTTTACTTATAAATATGTATTTTAAAACTTATTTTTGTAATTTAGACTAATCTTTAGTTTATTTATTCTAATATAAATTTAATTATGACTGATTTATTCAATGAATATTTAAAAATGCGTACAAAAATATTGAAACAAGGAAGTTTAATTTTAGAAAAAGAATTAAAGGAAAATCTAGAAACTAAACTTGTTAATATTTTTACAGTTGGTGAATATTATTATACCATTTGCAATCTGGAAGAAGGTGTTTTTGAATATGTTCATCCTTCTATAACAAATATTTTAGGTTTTGATAATGATAACTTAAGTTACGAGTTTTTTTTTAAAAGAATTCATCCTGACGATGTTGGATATTTTTTAGATTTTGAACAAAAAGTAGTTGATTTTTTTACTTCCTTACCAGCAGATGAAGTTCCGAAATACAAAACTAGATTTGATTTTAGAATTCAAAAACTTGACGGAGAATACATTAGAATTTTACATCAAGCTATACCAATACAATGCAAAGATGATGGTGGTGTTATTAGAACTTTAGTTGTACATACCGATATTTCAAACTTAAAAACAACAAATAAATCAAAATTATCTTTTATTGGACTTGAAGGAGTTCAATCCTATATTGATGTTTCAGTTGATTCTTTTTTTAGTGTTTCAAAAATTAAATTAACCAAAAGAGAAAAAGAAATTTTAATTTTGCTTGCTAATGGTAAAAGCAGTATTAATATTTCTAAAGAACTATATTTAAGCAAATACACTATCGATAAACATCGTAATAATATGCTTTTGAAATTTGGAACAAATAATATAACTGAACTCATTTCAATAGCAATAAACGAAGGTTGGATTTAAATTAACAAAATAATCTTATTGTGAATAACAGAATTTTACACAAAGAAAATTCACGTGGCAATGCAAATCATGGCTGGTTAAATACATACCATAGCTTTAGTTTTGCTAGCTGGTTTAATCCTGAAAGAATTCAATTTGGCATGCTTCGTGTATTAAACGATGATACCGTAGCTGCAGGAATGGGATTTGGAACGCATCCACACGATAACATGGAAATTATCACAATTCCACTTGAAGGCGATTTGGCTCACAAAGACAGTATGGGAAATGCCGCAACCATCAAAACAGGAGATGTGCAAGTAATGAGTGCTGGAACAGGAATCCAACACAGTGAGTTCAACCCAAATCACGACCAACATACAAAATTGTTCCAAATTTGGTTGTTTCCAAAATATAGAAATGTCGAACCTCGTTACCAACAAATTACATTAGACCAATCGTTACAAAAAAATAATTTCGCTCAAATTCTATCTCCAAATCCTGATGATGCAGGTGTTTGGATTCATCAAGATGCTTGGTTTTATTTAAGTGATTTTGACAAAGATTTCTCTAAAAAACTATCACTTAAAAAAGAAGGAAACGGTTTTTACATCATGACAATTGAAGGAGAAATTGAAGTAAATGGCGAAAAACTAGAAAGAAGAGATGCTATTGGGATATGGGCAACCAATGAAATTGAAATCAAAGCCAATATTGATTCAAAGTTTTTAGTGATGGAAATTCCTATGGAGCAATAAATGGTGTTACATGTTTCGTTTTTAGTATTCCTTTAAAAAAAATACTATTTTTGCTTAAGTTTTGAGTTTAACTTTAAACTCACAAACCTTAAACTTTTAAACTAAAAACATGAAAGCATACGTATTTCCAGGTCAAGGAGCACAATTCTCAGGAATGGGAAAAGATTTATATGAAAATTCGGCATTAGCCAAAGAATTATTCGAAAAAGCCAATGAAATTTTAGGTTTTAGAATTACCGACATTATGTTCGAAGGAACTGCAGAAGAATTAAAAGAAACTAAAGTTACGCAACCAGCTGTTTTTTTACATTCGGTAATTTTAGCAAAAACATTAGACAATTTTAAACCTGAAATGGTTGCTGGACATTCGTTAGGCGAATTTTCAGCATTGGTTGCTAATGGTGCCTTATCATTTGAAGACGGATTAAAATTAGTTTCACAAAGAGCAATTGCCATGCAAAAAGCATGTGAAATTAAACCATCAACTATGGCTGCAGTTTTAAATTTAGACGATCAAATTGTGGAAGATATTTGCGCTTCGATTGATGGAGTTGTGGTGGCTGCAAATTATAACTGTCCAGGACAATTAGTGATTTCTGGCGAATACAAAGCCGTAGAATTAGCTTGCGAAAAAATGAAAGAAGCGGGCGCAAAACGAGCATTAATTTTACCTGTTGGTGGCGCTTTTCACTCACCAATGATGGAACCAGCAAGAGAAGAACTAGCTGCCGCAATTGAAGCAACAACTTTTTCAACTCCAATTTGCCCAGTATACCAAAATGTAACCGCAAATGCAGTTTCTGATGCAAATGAAATCAAGAAAAACTTAATCATACAATTAACGGCTCCCGTAAAATGGACACAATCTGTACAACAAATGATTGCAGATGGCGCAACAAGTTTTACTGAAGTTGGCCCAGGAAAAGTATTAGTTGGATTGGTAAATAAAATCAATAAAGAAGTCGAAACTATTTCTGCTTAATCAGATAAATACTTAAAATATTAAATTCCTCATGAAGTTTTATTCGTGAGGAATTTTTATTTTTGAGAAAAAGAAAAAATGAAAAATCTAATTACTCTTTTCAAATCAATTGAAGCCGCAAAAGTTATTGCTCCAGAAATTGATTATTCTAAATATGTTCCGTTGAATTTATCTGTTACGAATCCTGAGTTGAGTCAATATAAATTAGAAACCTCTCAAGATTATGAAATTTTCATCCAAAAACATTTAGATAAAAATGATGGCAAAATTGCCTTTGGAGGGTACATTGAAACTCGAAATTTGTACCAAAGAAGTACCGTTTTTAAAAACAATGCTACCGAAGAACGAAACATTCATATAGGATTAGATTTATGGATTAATGAGTCGGCAACAATTCATGCTGCATTAGATGGTAAAATTCACAGTTTTCAAAACAATAGAGCACTTGGTGATTATGGGCCAACAATTATTTTAGAACATGAAGTAGAAGGAATCAAATTCCACACGCTTTATGGACATTTAAGCGAAGTAAGTTTAATTGAAAAAAAAGTAGGAAAAGTTATAAAAAAAGGAGAGCAAATTGCCACTTTAGGGATGCCACCAATTAATGGCGACTACGCACCGCACTTGCATTTTCAAATCATTATTGACATGGAAGAAAAAACTGGAGATTACCCAGGAGTTTGTAGTGAAAGAACAATTGCATATTATACCAACAATTGCCCAAATCCAAATTTTCTATTAAAAATAATGAAAAAAAATTTGGGTGTTCTCTAACATATTTTGTACCTTTAAGATGTTAAATTCTTAATATATAAATATGAGAAAGGTATTTTTAGGATTAGTAGTTTTAGCTTCTATTTCGTTTGCTTGCAAAGAAGAAACAAAAGAAAAAATAGTAGAAGCGAATGAAGCGGTTGGTGCTGAAATTGAAGAAAAAATGGACACTGCCTCTGTTAAAATAGACAAAGCAATAGACTCTTTACAATCAAAAACGGGAGACGTTTTAGAAAAAGGTGCTGAAAAATTAGACAAAGCAGCTGGCAAAATTAAAGAAGCAGCCCATAAATAATAAGAAATCCCAAGTTACAAAACTTGGGATTTCTTTATATTCTAATCTTTTGTTCCCATTTCCATGCACTTGACAGAGCATCTTCTAAGGATAATTCTGCTTTCCAGCCTAGAACATTATTCGCTTTATCAGTGTTAGCATAAGCTTCAATTACATCGCCTTCTCTCCTACCAACAATCTGATAGTTTAATTTTTTTTGAGAAACTTTTTCAAAAGCAGTAATTACTTCTAAAACCGAACTTCCAGTTCCTGTCCCTAAATTAAAGATTTCAACTTTTGTTATATTTTGTTTATTCAACAAACGTTGCAGAGCAATTACATGAGCTTTTGCTAAATCAACCACATGAATATAATCTCTAATGGCCGTTCCATCTGAAGTTGGATAATCACTTCCGAAAACTGATAATTTTTCACGAAGTCCAATAGCCGTTTGCGTAATAAATGGCACTAAATTCTGTGGAACACCTAAAGGCAATTCGCCAATTTCAGCTGAAGGATGCGCTCCAATCGGATTAAAATATCGTAATAAAATCGAATTAATATTAGTTACTTTGGTTATATCCGTGATGATTTCTTCCCCTATTTGCTTGGTATTACCATAAGGTGACATCGCAACTTGAATAGGCGCATTTTCAGTAATTGGCATAGATTCGACTTGACCATAAACGGTACAAGACGAACTGAAAATAAAAGATACTTCTGGTTTTTTTTGTAATTCTTGAAGCAAATACACTAAAGAATTAATATTATTTTCGTAATACAACAGCGGATTTTCAACACTTTCTCCCACCGCTTTTGAAGCTGCAAAATGAATCACTCCTGAAATATCTGGGTATTTTGAAAAGAAATTTTGAACCGCTGATTTATCTCTTAAATCAACATTTTCAAACAGTGGTTTTTTTCCTGTTATACGCTCAATTCCATCCAAAACACCAATAGATGAATTAGAAAGATTATCTATCGCAATCACATCAAAACCTTTATTTTGCAATTCCACAACCGTGTGCGAACCAATAAATCCTAAACCACCTGTAACTAATATTTTCATGTTATTTTGTTGTACAGACATTGCACTGCAATGCCTCCTTATCTATATAATTAATGATAAAAATCGTTGCATTACAACGATTCTACAATTAAACAAATTCTAAAATTGCGTCTATAATAAATTTAATTTGATCGTCGTCTAACTCCGTATGCATTGGCAACGCAATTACTTCTTTTACCAATTGATTAGTAATTGGAAAATCAGCTTCATTATAACGAGTATCTGCGTACGCTTTTTGACTATGTAATGGAATTGGATAATAAATTGCACATGGAATTCCTTTACCCTGTAAATGTTCCAATAAACCATCACGCTTTCCGTTTAAAATTCGGATTACATATTGATGAAATACGTGACAATCACAAGAATCACAAATAGTTGGCGCCCATATATTTGGATTTACACTTAAAGCCAAACTATATTTTCTTGCGGCATCTTGACGTGCTTTGTTGTACGTATCTAAATGTGGTAATTTTGCTTTCAAAACACCTGCTTGCATACTATCTAAACGTGAATTTACACCTACCACATCATGATGATATCTTTCATACATTCCGTGATTTACAATTCCTCTGATTTTATGTGCTAAAGCATCATCATTCGTAAAAATCGCTCCACCATCACCATAACAACCTAAGTTTTTAGAAGGAAAAAATGAAGTTGCAGCCACATGTCCAATAGTTCCTACTTTCTTTTTAGAACCATCTTTTGAAGTGTAATCAGCTCCAATAGCTTGTGCATTATCTTCAATAACATATAAATTATGCTCCTTAGCAATTTCCATAATCGCATCCATATTAGCAGCGCGACCAAATAAATGTACAGGAACAATTGCTTTTGTTTTTGGCGTAATAGCTTTACGAATTCCGTCAAGCGAAATATTCATATTATTCATATCAACATCTACTAAAACTGGAGTTAATTGCAATAACGCAATAACTTCAACTGTTGCAGCGAATGTAAAATCGGCTGTAATTACTTCGTCGCCTGGTTGTAAATCCAATCCCATCATGGCAATTTGCAACGCATCGGTTCCGTTAGCACATGGAATTACATGTTTTACTCCCAAATATTTTTCTAAATCTGCCTGAAATTGGTGAACCAAAGGTCCGTTGATGTATGTATTCGTATCTAAAACCTCTTGAATAGAAGCATTCACTTCTTCTTTTATTTTTTCGTATTGACTTTTTAAGTCAACCATTTGCAATTTTTTCATTTGAAATAAAAATTAAGTCTAGCAAAAATAAGAAATTCTATAGTACAAATTTTATCTAACTTAAAAAGAAACGTATTTTAGCACCATAAAATTCAATTATGCTATTTCTATACAACATAATTACGCTTTTAGCAGCTCAACTTTTAAAGATTGTAGCCCTTTTTAGTCCAAAAATGAAACTTTTTGTAGACGGACGAAAATTGGTTTTTCAAACGTTAGCATATAAAATTCAAACTTTGGATAAAACAATTTGGTTTCATGCGGCTTCTTTAGGTGAATATGAACAAGGCTTACCCGTGATTGAAGCAATCAAAAAGCAATTCCCAAATCATAAAATTGTAGTTACGTTTTTTTCACCTTCTGGTTATGAAGTTCGAAAAAACAATACAATTGCTGATGTTACGGTTTATTTACCATTAGATACGATTTCAAATGCAAAACAATTCATTAAAATAGTTCATCCAGAAATGGTATTTTTTATCAAATATGAATATTGGCCAAATTATCTGAACGAACTAAAAAACCAGAATATCAAAACTTATCTAATTTCAGGGATTTTACGAGAAAACCAAGCGTTTTTTAAATGGTATGGCGCATTTTACAGAAAAGCCTTAAAAACATTTGATTACTTTTTTGTTCAGAATGAAAGCTCAAAAAATCTTCTGCAAAGTATCGGATTTAATAATGTAAAAGTTTCTGGCGATACACGATTTGATCGCGTAGTTTCAATTTTAGAACGTGATAATTCATTGAATTTTATCGAACAATTTAAAGACAATAAAACTACTATTGTTATTGGTAGCTCTTGGCCAAAAGATGAAAGTTTATTAGTGAATTACATCAATCAGAGTTCGGATGATGTGAAATTTATTATTGCACCGCATAATATTAAGCAAGAGCAAATTTTAAATCTCAAAAATCAAATTGAAAAGAAAACGATTTTGTTTTCTGAAAACGTAGAGACGCTATTAATCGCGGCTCTACAAGAATACAACGTTTTTATCATTGACACCATCGGAATTTTAACCAAAATTTATTCGTACGCTGACATTGCCTATGTAGGTGGTGGTTTTGGAAATCCAGGTGTTCATAATATTTTGGAACCTGCAACTTTTGGAGTTCCAGTTGTAATTGGTCCAAATTACTCGCATTTTGCTGAAGCTACGGCATTGGTAAATATGGAAGGTTGTATTTCGATTCAGCATCAAAGCCAATTAAACGAAGCTTTTGATTTATTACTTCACAACGATGACGAACGATTAGAAAAAGGACATATTTGTAGCACATTTGTTCAAATGAATAAAGGAGCCACGCAAACGATTATGAACCATATTTTGAGCTAATGACAACCTTCAAACCATTAGAAAAAGCAGACATTCCAACCATCACCCAAATGATGCAAGAGTTCTATTCAATTGATAATTATCCGATGGATATTGAAGAGTCTAAAAAACTATTTCAAGAATTTATTACCAATGAAAATTTAGGTAAATCTTGGTTAATATTTTCCGAAAATGAAATTGTAGGATACATCATTCTCACTTTTATTTTTAGTTTTGAATATGGCGGAAAAATAGCTTTTATAGACGAATTATTTATCAAAGAAACCGCGCGTGGAAAAGGATTTGGAAAAGAAGCCATTCAGTTTATTCAGGTAGAAGTTCCTAAATTATCGTTAAAATTACTTTATTTAGAAGTCGAAACACATAATGAAAACGCACAAAAATTGTATCTTGCACTCGATTTTGAACTTCACAATCGAAAATTAATGAAGTACAAAATAGTTAACTAAATTTATATCATGAAATTTTTAAAATTATTACTTGTTTTAGTTGTTTTCCAAGCGCAAGCGCAACAAGGAGGCATGTGGATTCCATCGTTACTAAAAGGAACCAACGAAAAAGAAATGAAAGCTTTAGGAATGAAAATTAGTGCCGATGATATTTATTCGGTAAACAATTCCAGCTTAAAAGATGCTGTTCCTCATTTTGATGGCGGTTGTACAGCGGAAATGATTTCTTCAAAAGGACTTTTATTAACCAATCATCACTGTGGTTATGATAACATTCAAAGTCATTCTACTGTAGAACATGATTATTTAACTGATGGTTTTTGGGCTTATAAAATGGAAGACGAATTACCAAACAAAGATTTAACCGTAACCTTCATTATTAAAATTGAAGATGTAACGAATAAAATTTTTGAAGGTGTTTTAAATCTTCCGACTGAAAGCGACAAACAAAAGAAAATTCAACAAAATATTGCAGCTTTAAATAAAAGCTATACTATAGAAGCTTGGCAAGAAACAATGATTCGTGCATTTTATGACGGAAACCAATACTTATTATTTGTAACCGAAACGTTCAAAGATGTTCGTTTAGTAGGTGCACCACCAAGTTCAATCGGAAAATTTGGATCGGATACTGATAACTGGGTTTGGCCACGTCATACGGGAGATTTCTCTTTATTCAGAATTTACGCTGATAAAAACAATCGTCCTGCGGAATACTCAAAAGATAACGTTCCTTACACTCCAAAACACTTTTTCCCAATTTCTGCAAAAGGAATTCAGGAAAACGATTTTACAATGGTAATGGGTTACCCTGGAAGAACTCAGGAATATTTACCATCATTCGCTGTAGAACAAATTGTTAATGATTTAAATCCTGCTAAAATTGAAATTCGTGATGCAGCTTTAAAAGTGCAAGATGGTTTCATGAGAAAAGACAATGCTATCAAAATTCAATATGCTTCAAAATACGCTGGTGTTGCGAACTATTGGAAAAAATGGATTGGTGAAACTAAAGGTTTGAAAAAATCGAATGCTGTTACCTTTAAACAAAATTTTGAAAAGAAATTCCAAGAAAGAGTTAACAAAGCAGGCAAGCAAGCTGAATACGGAACTATTTTAGCTGATTTTGAAAAAAACTATACTGACATTAGAGAATATGCTATTGCAAGAGATTACTTTACGGAAGTAGTTTTACGTAATTCAGAAATTTTATCATTTGGATATCGTTTGTACCAATTAGAACAAGTATACAACACCAAAGGAGAGCAAGCTTTTAACGATCGTAAAAATAACCTTGTTACAAGTTTTGAAGGTTTGTATAAAGATTACAGTGCTCAAGTGGATGAAAAAGTTTTTGAACAGTTAATCAATTTGTATGCAACAAAGTCACCAAAACAATTTTTACCTGAAAGTTTGAATAATATTAATGCTTCAAATTTAACTGCAAATGTTTTTGGCTCATCAAAATTAACCAACTACAATGGCTTGAAAGAATTACTAAGTGGTGATGCAAAAGCGATTTTAGAAAAATTAAATCAAGATTCTGCCTATAAATTGGTAAAATCAATTGCAGATAGTTACCAAAAAAATGTTGCTCCTAAGTTTGATGAAATCAATTTAAAAAACATTGCTTTACAAAGAACGTATATGAAAGGAATTATAGAATTCTTTCCAAACGATAGAATTTTCCCAGACGCCAATAGTACGTTACGTGTAACGTATGGAAAAGTAAAAGGCTACAAACCTAGTGATGCTGTTATATACGAACCTGTAAGTTATTTAGATGGTGTTATTGAAAAATATATTCCTGGCGATTACGAATTTGACGTTCCAAAAAAATTAATCGATTTGTATAACGCGAAAGATTACGGAAGATATGCTGATAAAAATGGAAAAATGCCATTAGCTTTTATTGCAACTAATCATACTACTGGTGGAAACTCTGGAAGTCCAGCTTTAGACGTAAAAGGAAACCTTATCGGATTAAACTTTGATAGAGTTTGGGAAGGCACCATGAGTGATATTTATTACAGTTCAGAGATTTGTAGAAACATTATGGTTGATGCGCGTTATATTTTATTTGTAATTGATAAATTTGCTGGCGCAAAAAACCTTATAGAGGAGATGACAATAGTATATCCTAAGTCTCAAAAAGCCAAATAATTACAAATTTTTTCAAAAATAAAAAGTTTGGCACGCCATTTGAAATAAAGCATTTCGGAATCCAAAGAAAAAAAAATGAAAAAATTTGTCTAAAAATATTTTGACATGTTAAAAAATTTATATCTTTGCTCCGAATTAATAATTAACCTTTATAATTTAGTAAGATGAAAAAAGTTGTTTTAAGTTTAGCAATTGTTGCTGCTATGTTCGTTTCTTGTAAAGAAAATGCTGCTGAGGAAACTCCAGCAACTGATTCAGTAGTTGAAGCTCCAGTTGAAGAAGTTGCTCCTGCAGCTGACACTACTGCTGTTGACTCTACTGTTGCTGCTCCAGCTACAGAAGCTCCAGCTACAGAAGCTCCAGCAAAATAATTATTGCTAGAACAAAAAAATCAAGCCTCACAATGTGGGGCTTTTTTAATGAAAAAAAAATCTAAAAAAAATATAAAAATGAAAAAAATCGCTCTAAGCTTAGCAGTTTTAGCTGCTATGTTTGTTTCTTGTAAAGAAACAACTGCTGAAGTAGAAAACACTATCGATTCAACGACTACAAAAATTGAAGAAACTGCAACTGAAGTTATAGACTCTACTTCAGCGGTTGTTGATTCTGCAACTGCAAAAGTTGAAGGAACTCCAAAAGTAAGCCTTAAAAGAATTGACGAATAAGGTTGATATATTTTAAATCAAAGCCCTACAAACAATGTAGGGCTTTTTTGTTGCTATCCATTTATATCTGAACCAAAAATATCCTCTGCAGAGGAAAAATCTAAATATTCAGCTTTATGAGCATATTTTACAATTTCATCAATTCCTTTTTGAAGTAACAATTGTGTAGTATACCTCCTGCTTACTGCCACTTCATGGTCATCTAATATCAATCGAAAGAAAAACTTACCGCTAGACGATTTAAAACGCATAAAAACACATCGTTCAATTGCATTTTTAAGTCGCTCTATCTCTTCTTCACATTCAAAACGCAATTCAAAATCGTTGCTTGTAAAAATAGTTTTCCCTTTTCTAGAAACAAACTCATATTTATAAGCTCCGCTTGTTCGTTGTACAATGACAAATGTACCCATTTATAAAAAAATATTTGAAGCGAAGATACTATTTTAAACTAAATTAGATAAGTTGAATATAAAAACAATTCAACCATATTTGGTGTTTTTACATATTAAAAATACGAAAATAATTATTTCAAATTCATTAAATTATCTATATTTGCTACATATAGACAATAAATTGCGAAAATTATGAATATTAGTTTTACAAAAAAACAGGAAATTTACATCAATAAACAAGTGGAAACAGGTGATTATCAAAACAATAGTGAAGTAATAAGAGATGCCTTACGTTTGCATGAAATTTATAGAGAAAAAGTAATTACTGATTTGAGAAATGAAATCGAAAAAGGTTGGTCATCTGAAAATAGTGACCGGTCGATTACAGATATAATTGCGGCAAAAAAAGCAGCATATGCCAAGAAATAAATATATTTTATCTCGAGAAGCAGACAATGACTTGGAAGAAATATTTGACTATACTTTTGAAGAATTTGGATTTAATCAAGCGGTAAAATATTTAGATGAAATTGAAGAAGTATTTGTTAAGATCATAAATACACCTGAAATGGGAAGAAGCAGAAACGAGATTAAAAAAAGCTTATATAGTTTGCCAACTGGAAGTCATGTCGTGTTTTATACAATACAAATTGATCACATTAAGATTGTAAGGGTTTTGCATGGAGCTAAAGATATGCCAAAAAGTTTTTGATTCATTCTATTGTATAAAGCAATAGCTCGTAATCCTTCGGTTACGAGCTATTTTTCCTTTTTATAATAGAATTCTTAATTTTACTATCACCAATTTAAATATGAAACTCCAATTTACTGCATGCAATGTTAGCCTTAGTAACTACTTATTGCAATAAAATTTTCTTAATGTCAACTATTTGACCTTGTGGATTTAAAATTTGAACAAAATACAAACCAGTTCCTCCCCAGTTACTTAATGACATAATTGAATTTGTTCCTGTTGTTGTAATTGATGTTGTTGCTACTTGCTGACCTAAAGAGTTAATTATGTTAATAGTTCCCCCAGTTAAATCTGTAATATTATTAAAATTTATATTAATTTGTGTACTTGCCGGATTAGGAAATATGATAATATTATTGGCATACAATATAGGATTTTCAAAGGATAATTGACCAACATTTATTATCAAAGTATCCGTAACGGTAATGTTGGTAATACATTGGTTTTGATTGTATAATTGTGTTATTTCTGTTTGTGTTAAAGCACGATTCCATATACCGATGTCATCGATTTTACCATTAAACCAAGAATTGCCTTCATATTGACCTCCAATTTTCCACAAAAAATTATTTATTGCTACGCCA
>RDYL01000014.1 GCA_004293165.1 Flavobacteriia bacterium
AAGGATCTAATTGAAATTTAATGAGTTAATTTTTTAGAAATTTATACCGTTGAAACCATTATTTTTGTGCCATTTACTGCTTAATTATTTGAATGTACTATTTTAAAAAATAAATTCTCTAAGGAAATTAAAAATATGCTAATAACCAAAACAAAAAATGATCTTTATAATGAATATAGCTCTGTTTTTAAAAGGTTTCAAAATGAATAATTTTAGATAAAAAAATCCGACTGGAGGAGTTGGATTTTGGTATTTTTTTGTGTGCATGGATTGTAAATCTGTATTATCGGATTTGCGTGGGAGCTATGTAATAATGTTTTCTTTTAATTATTTCGTCAATTAGTTTTTGATTATTTTTTTACAAATAATTCCTTTATCAGTAATTATTTGTAATGTATATATTCCATTTTGTAAGTTATAAATATCAATTTTATTTTGATTGTTAGAAACAACTTTAGTGGCTATCGTTCTATTATTAATATCTAGTATTATAATTTCTGATAGTATCAAATCATGTGATTCTAAATTAACAATAGAGGAGGAAGGATTTGGATATATGATGATTTGATTTTCTAATCTAAAAGAATTGTTATTTAAAGTAGAAGTAATCATTCTAATTTTACAACCACCAGATTCACTTATATAGACTTTTCCATCTGTAGCTACTGAAATTCCGATTGGATAATTGAATTTAGCAGCAGTCCCAATTCCGTCCAAATATCCGGAAGTACTTCCTGCTAAAGTAGTTACTACACCAGATGTGGTTATTTTTCGGATACGATTATTACCCGAATCTACTACATATATGTATCCTACCGCGTCAATAGCTACGCCAAATGGATTTCTAAACTGAGCTGTTGTTCCAATTCCATCCGCACTTCCAGAAGTTCCATTTCCAGCAATGGTAGATACATCTCCGTTTTGTAGAACTTTTCGTATTCTATTGTTTTGTTTTTCTGCTACAATAACAGCACCATTTAAATCTACGGCTATTCCGCATGGAGTCCAAAATTTTGCTAAATTTCCATTTCCGTCAGCAAAACCAAAAGTTCCATCTCCTGCCAAAGTGGTAACAAATCCGGTGGATGTGATTTTGCGAATACGATGATTATTTGAATCTGCGACAAAAATATTTCCTAAATTATCAACAGCTATACCTTCTGGGTAACTAAATTTTGCAACATTTCCATCACCATCAGCAAAACCCGAATCGCTGCCAGCTACAGTTGTAACAACTCCAGTAGGAGAAATTTTTCGAATGCGATGATTATTTGAATCGGCAACGAAAATATTTCCATTTAAATCAATTGCAAGGTGCATAGGATAAGAAAATTGAGCATTAATTCCAGTGTTATCTAAAAAGCCAGAAGTGCCACTTCCCGCATAGGTAGAAACCATACCATTAGGTGCAATTTTTCTAATACAATGATTGAGTCTATCTGCAACAAAAAGATTGCCGTTTACATCAACAACAATACCAGCAGAACCGTTAAATTTTGCAGCAGTTCCTAGACCATCTTGATAGCCAGAACTACTTCCAGCTATAGTTGTGACTACTTGCGAATTTGTATTATTAAAAACAAACAAACAAGTAATAACTATAATTTTGAAAAAATAGTTTTTTAGAATAGCTCCTTTCATAGTTTAGTTTTTTTAATTATAATTTCACAAAGTGGTTAGGAATGATTTTAAACTTTTTAAAAATGAATAGTTTATAAACCAATGGTTTTCAATCCGTTTTTTCAAATTTAATTAAATTTTCTTACAAAGCAGATAATTATTTTTTAGTTTATTCTAATTCTACAAAAAATCTAACTTATGGTGGAGTCGGATTTTATGTTTTTTTGTGAGCACGGAATGCAATTCCGCGCTTTCGGAATCTAGTTCTTATTAATCTTATCTTGTTCTTTAGTCTCATTATACTTTTCAATATCGCGTTTTGCTTTATTCCCGTATTTACGAGCATAATAGGCTCCAATTAAAACCACGATAAGAAATAAAATTTGTTGTGTCATTTTGTAATTCTTTTAATTCCGTGCTATCGGGTTTTTTATCAATGATCATTGGGCACATCCCAGCAGTCTCTTGAAAATCATCTTCTGCGCAACAAATAATTAAAGTAGCTAAAACTATCGCAATAGTTACTAGAAAGTTAATTTTTTAGAAATTTATACCGTTGAAACCATTATTTTTGTGCCATTTACTGCTTAATTATTTGAATGTACTGTTTTAAAAAATAAATTCTCTAGGGAAATTAATCAATTTCCCTAGAGAAATAAATAAATTTTTGTACAGAAAACATATAAATTCTCTAGAGAAATTGAAATAAAGATTCAGTTTTATAGTATATTTTTTACTATAAAACTGAATCATTTTTGTAACCACACTAAAGGATTATTTTGAATTGTCTTGACCATAAAAAAATACATTTTTGTGTAAAACTATTTCATTACATGATACTATTTTGTTTTGTATATGTAATTATAGCTTATTCAACAATAATTTTTTTATTTTCATTAAATGAATTCGACTTGAGGTTGATAATATAAACACCTTTTTTAAAATGATTTACATCAATTTTTTGTCCATTTTGAATCGTGCCTTTTTGAACCGATTTTCCTATTAGATCAAAAATTTCGTATTCAGAATCTGAGTTATTGAAATGTACAGTCAACATGTCTTTAGTTGGATTAGGATGAATAGTAATTGAGTTTAAAAAATTTTCAGTATTTCCTAATATTCCAAAACGGGTTAATGCATAATCATAATTGTCGGCTTCAATTTCTATAATTGTGTTTTGTGGTAAAGCTTGATTTACGAGTTGATTGGTAATTGTATTGTATTTATATAATCTTTGTTGGTTATCTAAATCAATAGCAATAAAAACCAATGTTTCAGTTGCTTGATCATATGTTCTGTTGAAAACCTGAAGTCCTGTAACTTCTACTATATTTACTAAGTTAGAAACCTCTCCAGTTTCAGAATTTAATATACCTACATTTAAAGTAGAAGTACTGGTGTTTGAATTAAATTGTGGGTATATGATATAAATATTATTTTGTTCATTACTGTATTCTAAGCCAATATTTCCAATGATATTTGGTCCAGACAAAGGGGTAACGTTATAAGAGAAGCCATTAGTTGTAATTGTCGATTTGACTAATTTTTTTACATTTTCATCTTGTGTAATAAAATAGAATATTTTGTTGTCTGAATCATAGCAACTTCCATCTGGAAATAGAATTCCTATATCATTACTATTATAATAACCCAAATTTGTAGATAGCTGTGTTGTTGGATTGTAACGATTTAAATAAACATTATTTTCTTGATCAGAATCATAAGAATAGAGAAAACCATTTTGCATATCAACTTCTCCCGATCCATTATTAACACTAGTTACTTCGTTTAATGTAATAGTATTATTTTGAGTGTTATATTTTAGCAACTTACTAACGTAGTTATTATTTTCATTTAGTAGAATCCTTGAATAGTACTCTCCATTATTAGAATTATATATTGAAGAGCCTCCCAAAACACCGACATAATCAACGGGAATTACATTTGTAAAATTTGTTTGACCAGCATTCCATTTGACAAGGTTATCAACAGTTTGACCATTAGAAGTAAAGCCAATTAATTTAATTACTTCTTGAGAATGCGAACAATGTATTGAAATGATATGCAATAATCCAATAACTAATATATATATATACTTTTTCATACGTTAATTATTTATAATAGTTACAAATTTATTAATTTGTTTTATGTTATTTAATAAAAATTAAACAAATTTAACATAAATTAATTTTCATATCATTATTTACTTTATGTTTTGAGGAATATGATTAAATAAAAATCCGACCTGCTTTCACAAATCGGATTTAATCTATTTTCTTTATTCTTTTCTCTTTGTTCTAAAGACTACAAGTGAATCACTTCACCGTAAGCCTCAGCCACAGCTTCCATAACCGCTTCACTCATAGTAGGGTGCGGGTGAACTGCTTTTAAGATTTCGTGTCCTGTAGTTTCTAATTTACGAGCTACAACGGCTTCAGCAATCATATCAGTAACGCCGGCACCAATCATGTGGCAACCTAACCATTCGCCGTATTTAGCATCGAAAATTACTTTTACAAATCCGTCAGGCGTTCCTGCTGCTTTTGCTTTTCCTGAAGCTGAGAATGGGAATTTACCTACTTTGATTTCGTATCCTTTTTCTTTCGCTTGTTTTTCAGTCATACCTACAGAAGCAATTTCTGGAGTAGCATACGTACAACCTGGAATGTTTCCGTAATCTAATGCTTCTACGTGTAAACCTGCAATTTTTTCCACACATAAAATACCTTCTGCAGAAGCAACGTGTGCTAAAGCTTGTCCTGGAGTTACATCACCAATAGCGTAGTAACCTGGAACGTTAGTTTGGTAATATGCGTTTACTAAGATTTTATCTCTATCGGTAGCAATACCTGTTTCTTCTAATCCAATGTTTTCGATGTTGGTTTTAATTCCAACAGCTGATAATAAGATATCCGCTTCTAAAACTTCTTCTCCTTTAGCTGTTTTAACGAATGCTTTCACTCCGTTTCCAGAAGTATCAATTCGTTCCACAGAAGCGTTGGTCATGATAGAAACGCCTGCTTTTTTCATAGAGCGTTCCATTTGTTTTGAAATATCTTCGTCTTCTACAGGAACAATGTTTGGCATAAATTCTACAATCGTTACCTCTGTTCCCATTGCGTTATAAAAATGTGCAAACTCAACTCCAATCGCACCAGAACCTACAACTATCATTTTCTTTGGTTGCTCAGGTAACGTCATTGCTTGTCGGTATCCAATTACTTTTTTACCATCTTGTGGTAAGTTTGGCAATTCGCGAGAACGCGCTCCTGTTGCAATAATGATATGATCAGCTGAATATTCAGTTACTTTTCCGTCTGCTGCAGTTACATCTACTTTTTTACCTGGTTTTACTTTTCCAAAACCATCAATTACATCAATTTTATTTTTCTTCATTAAGAATTGAACACCTTTGCTCATTCCTTCTGCAACGTCTCTAGAACGTTTTACAACAGCGTTGAAGTCTTTATCAAATGCGGTAACAGTTAATCCATAATCGGAAGCATGTTTTAGGTAATCAAAAACTTGAGCCGATTTTAATAATGCTTTCGTTGGAATACAACCCCAATTTAAACAAATTCCACCCAAATTTTCTTTTTCAATAACGGCTACTTTAAAGCCTAATTGTGATGCTCTAATAGCAGTTACATAACCACCAGGACCACTTCCTAAAACTATGATATCGTATTTCATTTTTATAAAGTATTTCAGTTTTATTTATAAGTTGCGAATTTAAGGAAATAAAATTAAATAAACTTCAAAATTCAAATTCCAAAATTCAAATAAATTATAATTTTAGGAACACAGATTTAATAAATTTTAAAAATTACTAAAATTTATTAAATCTGTGTTCCTAAGAAAAAATGTTAGTTCAAGTTATGTTTGACAGCATGATAAACTGTGACTGCGACTGAAGACTGCGACTAAGATAACTATTCAACTTCAACAGCAAACTGTGAATCATACAACTTCTTGTAATATCCATTTGCTTTCGTTAATAATTCTTGATGTGTGCCTTGTTCCACGATTTGACCTTTGTCCATTACGATTATTTTGCTTGCATTTATAATGGTTGCTAAGCGGTGAGCAATAACAATAGAAGTTCTGTCTTTGGTAATGGTTTCGGTAGCTTTTTGAATTAATTCTTCCGAATGGGTATCAATAGACGATGTAGCTTCATCTAAAATTAAAATACTTGGATTGCTTACATACGCTCTCAAAAAGGCAATCAATTGGCGCTGTCCAGAAGATAGCATCACGCCACGTTCTTTTACGTTATAATCGTAACCTTCCGGTAAGGTCATGATGAAATCGTGCACACCAATTTTTTTAGCTGCAGCAATTACATCTTCTCTCGAAATAGCTTCGTTATGCAAGGTGATATTGTGATAAATGGTATCGGCAAACAAGAAAACATCTTGTAAAACAATGGCAATTTGCTTGCGAAGACTTTCTAAAGTATATTCGTTGATGTTTCGGTTATCAATAGTAATTTCACCCGAATTAATTTCGTAAAAACGATTCAATAAATTAATGATGGTCGATTTTCCAGCGCCTGTACTTCCAACTATGGCTATGGTTTCACCGGGTTGCACTTGAAGATTAATTCCTTTTAAAACTTCTTCATTTGCAATGTAGCTAAAACGTACTTCTTTTAATTCAATTAATCCTTTAAAATGACCAACTGTTACAGTACCGTTTTCTTGAACATTTTCATCTTTTTCCAAGATTTCGAATACTCTATCGGCTGCAATAATTCCCATTTGCATGACATTAAATTTATCCGCAATTTGGCGTAAAGGATTAAATAACATGTTGATTAACATTGTGTATGCAAATAAATCACCAACGGTTGTCACAGTATCTCCATTCATTATTGAAATACCTGCATAAAATACAATGCCACCAAGGGTTAAAGAGGAAACAATATCGGCAATAGGGAAGAAGATGGAGTTATATAAAATATTTTTTAACCATGCCACATTGTGTTTTTGATTGATTTCTTTGAATTTTTCTAATTCAATAGCTTCTCTATTAAACAATTGCACAATTTTCATTCCGGTTAATCGTTCCTGAACGAAAGTATTTAGATTGGCAATTTCGTTTCGAACATCATTAAAAGCCACCTTCATCTTCTTTTGAAAAATATCTGTTGCGTAGATTAAAACAGGCATGGCTAATAGTACAATAATGGATAGTTTCCAGTTCATGAAAAACATGATACCTAAAATAACAATCATTTTCAGTACATCACTTACAATCATAAACAATCCTTGACTAAAAATACTTGCAATCGATTCAATGTCTGAAACCGAACGAGTTACTAGCTTTCCAACGGGCTCATTATCAAAATATTTCATTTTAAATGAGGCAATATGATGGAATAATTTTTCACGAATATCTTTTATAATATCTTGTCCTAACCAGTTGGCCCAATATGTAAAATAAAATTGAGCTACTACTTCTAGTAAAAGAACAGTTGCCATGATAATTACATACAATAATAAACCATGTTTATCTTCGGGTTTGATGTATTGGTCAACGGTCTGTTTTAGTAAATACGGGCGTGCAGCCGCAAAAATTGAAAGTAAAATAGCCCAAACAATCACCCAATTGAACCTTTTTTGGTAAGGCTTCGCATAGTGCAATACTTTTTTTAGTGAATTGGATTTGATGAACTTCATTTATCTATTTTCTATATTCTATTTTCTAAAATCTATTTTCTGTCTTCAATATACGGATACCTAACATTAACTAAATATAAGCCGTGTGCTGGTACTGAAAACCCTGCTTTTCCTCGGTTTTTACTTTCTATGATGCTACGTAAATCGGATACATCAATTTTTCCTAACCCAATGTTTACCATGGTTCCAACAATTGCTCTTACCATATTGCGCAAAAATCGATCGGCAGTGATGGTAAAGATAAGCTGATTTCCCGATTGTTTCCAATGTGCTTCCGAAATTTTACAATTAAACGTATTCACATCGGTATGTACTTTAGAGAAACACTCAAAATCAATGTATTCAAATAAAATTTTACACGCTTCATTCATTTTTTCTAAATCCAATGAATGGGAGTGATACCAACTTCCATCACTAATAAAAACATCTTTAAAAGTATGCATGTAATATTCGTAGGTTCTTGATGTGGCATCAAAACGCGCATGAGCCTCTTCGGACACTTTAAAAATACTAAATACCACAATCGATGGCGGTAAAAATGAATTTAATTTATGTGACCAATAATCAGAATCTAATGCTAATTCGGTTTCAAAATGAGCGTACATTTGCTTAGCATGTACACCTGAATCAGTTCTACCGGCACCTACAATCGCTATAGTTTCTCTGAATAAAGTAGAAAGTGCTTTTTCCAAAGTTTCCTGTACCGAAGCGGCGTCAGGTTGACTCTGAAATCCGTGGAAGTTTTTTCCGTTGTAAGCAAATTCTATGAAATATCTCAAAATATAGTGGTCAGTGTTCAGTATTTAGTGTTCAGCTTTTTTAATAAGATGCAAATTTACAAAATTCAAAAGTAAAGTTCCTTCCAAATTGTGATAATAAAAACTTAATTTTGTCATATGAAGAAAATTCTATTGTTGTCTGACACCCATAGCCACATTGATGATGCTATTTTGAAATATGTCAACCAAGCTGATGAAGTTTGGCATGCAGGCGATATTGGCGATTTAGCAGTTACAGATGCCATTAAAAAGTTAAAACCACTTCGAGGGGTTTATGGCAATATAGATGATGACAAAGCGCGAATGGAATTTCCATTAAACAATCGTTTTTTCTGTGAAGGAGTAGAGGTTTGGATTACGCATATTGGTGGTTATCCTGATAAATACAACCCTGCAATTCGTGCTGAAATTACTAAAAATCCTCCGAAGTTATTTATTTGTGGACATTCTCATATTCTAAAAGTGCTATTTGATAAAAAATTGAATTTATTACACATGAACCCAGGAGCTTGCGGAAAATATGGGTTTCATCAAGTAAGAACCATGTTACGTTTTGAAATCGATGGCGATAAAATTCAAAGTTTGGAGGTTATTGAACTAGGTAAGAAATAGTGTTCAGTATTCAGTCGCAGTATTCAGTTTAAATGAACAAAAAAATCCGAAACTTTCGCTTCGGATTTTTTCTTCGCACTAATAAACTAAGATGATAGGTTTATCGTAATCGATCAACAGATTTTACGAGATCTTCGTCCTTTTTTATTGCCTTGTTTGCCAAGACTAATAAAACGATAGAAATTGCAGGAAGAAACATCCCAATACCCTTCTCTGAAACAAACGTTTCTCCGGATAAGTTTAGCGAGCGATACACAAAAAATCCTAGTAAAATAAAGTTAAATATCATGTTCAATCTGTTTAAAACAAATTGATGTTGTCTCTTTTTAAAATTAAAAATACTATAAATAGCTAAAACGGTTGACAATACAAACAGACTAATATAAATAAGTGAAGAAGTAAAAAAAACATCGACTTTATTTTTATCTGCCCATAATTCAAAAACAAAAGGTAGCCCACCAGTAACAATTGCGCTGGCTAACATATAAAGTGATTGAATGCGTTGTAACATTATTTTATTTTTTGATAAAGCAAAAATAGTATTTCTTTTTAATTTAAACTATTGTTATTTCCAAATTTATTCGTACTATTGCATAGTATTAGTCGTAAGTACTTCATTCTGCGACACCTTACACTACAAAAAAAATCTTATCATTTTTTGTTTTTAATCAACCAACAATTTTATTCAAAATATATCCATGTTTGATATTGAAGTATTAAAAGAGATGAAACTCTCTGATTTGCAAGAAATTGCAAAAGTAGCTAAGATTAATAAATACCGTTCGCTTAAAAAAGACGATTTAGTATATCAAATCTTAGACTTACAAGCAGCCAAACCCGAAGTTATAAAATCGGAAATTCCTATTGAGAAATTGGCTGAACAACCCAAAGAAAAAAGAGCAAGAATTCTTCCGAAAAAAGAAGTTAATCAAGCGCCAAAAATTAAAAAAGACTTGTTTTCGCAGCACTTGAAAGAATTACCAGAAGAAGTAATTCCTGTAAAAGAAGAAGCTATCGAAGAAATTAAAGTAGCAGAAACGAAAGAATTTGCTCCGAAACCAAACAATAAATTACCTCGCAAAGATTTTAAAGATAAAAAACCTTTGCCTCAAAAAGCAGTACGAGAAGAGGTATCTGAAGTAGAACCAATTGCTAAAGAGACTACAGAAGCAACTGAAACGGTTCAAAACGATAAAAATTTGCCAAAAAATCCAAATTATAAGGCAAACCAAAATAATCCCAATCATCCTGATTACAAAAAGAACGTTAGTAATGAAGGAACGAATGGGAACAATGGAAATTCCAACAAAAATCCCCATCAAAATAAAAAACCTAATTTTAGAGAACCAGATTATGAGTTCGATGGAATTATTGAAAGTGAAGGTGTTTTAGAAATGATGCCGGATGGCTACGGATTTTTACGTTCGTCTGATTATAATTATTTAGCCTCACCAGATGATATTTATTTGTCTACCTCTCAAATTCGTTTGTTCGGATTAAAAACAGGTGATACTGTAAAAGGAGTGGTGCGTCCTCCAAAAGAAGGTGAAAAATATTTTCCTTTGGTGAAAGTATTAAAAATCAACGGCCATGACCCACAAGTAGTTCGTGATAGAATTTCGTTTGAGCATTTAACACCAGTTTTCCCAACAGAAAAATTTAATTTAGCAGATAGAAATAGTACCATTTCAACTCGTATTATTGATTTGTTTTCTCCAATTGGAAAAGGACAACGTGGAATGATTGTTGCCCAACCAAAAACAGGTAAAACCATGTTGTTGAAAGATGTTGCAAATGCTATTGCAGCGAATCATCCTGAGGTTTACTTGATTGTTTTATTAATTGACGAACGTCCTGAAGAGGTAACCGATATGCAACGTAGTGTGCGTGGTGAGGTAATTGCTTCAACTTTTGATAGAGAGCCACAAGAACACGTTAAAATTGCGAATATTGTGTTAGAAAAAGCAAAACGTTTAGTAGAATGTGGTCACGATGTCGTGATTTTATTAGATTCAATCACTCGTTTAGCAAGAGCATACAATACTGTACAACCAGCTTCTGGAAAAATATTAAGTGGTGGAGTAGATGCGAATGCGTTACAAAAACCAAAACGTTTCTTTGGAGCAGCTCGTAATGTAGAAAACGGTGGTTCGTTAAGTATCATTGCAACTGCATTAACTGAAACTGGTTCTAAAATGGACGAAGTTATCTTTGAGGAATTCAAAGGAACAGGTAACATGGAATTACAGTTGGATAGAAGAATTTCTAACAAACGTATTTTCCCTGCTATCGACTTGGTTTCTTCAAGTACGCGTCGTGATGACTTATTATTAGACGAAAACACCATTCACAGAATGTGGATCATGCGTAAATACTTAGCCGATATGAACCCAGTAGAAGCTATGGACTTTATTCACGATAGATTTAAGAAAACACGAAATAACGAAGAATTTTTAATTTCGATGAATCAATAAAAACAAAAACTCCGATGAAAATCGGAGTTTTTTTATGGTATTATTTTGTATATAGATTTAATAAATCAAAGTCATTTTAAAAATCTGTGAAAATCCGTTAAATCTGTGTCATCTGTGTTCCAACAAAATTAAAACCCATTCACAATAGCTAAAAAGTCATCTGCTTTTAAAGCGGCTCCACCAATTAAGCCACCATCAACATCAGGTTTTGAGAAGATTTCTTTGGCATTGTCTGGTTTTACACTACCTCCATATAAAATAGTCAGGTCGTCAGCAATGGCAAATCCGTATACTTTTTCTACTAAAGTTCTGATGAATTTATGCATTTCTTGTGCTTGTTCTGGTGAAGCTGTTTCTCCAGTTCCTATCGCCCAAACAGGTTCGTAAGCTAATACGATATTTGCCCAATCTTTCTTTTCTAAATGAAACAAACCATCACGAAGTTGATTTTCAACAATAGTAAAATGGTTGTTGATTTGACGATCTTTTAATTCCTCGCCAAAACAGAAAATTATACGCATTTCGTGTTTTAAAGCGGTATCTACTTTACTTGCTAACAAAGCATCGGTTTCATGAAAATACGCACGTCTTTCGCTGTGGCCTAAGATTACGGTTGTTACTCCTATATCAGTTAACATTCCTGCGGCAATTTCACCAGTAAAAGCACCACCTTCTGCTTGGTGCATGTTTTGTGCGGCTACGGTAATTTCGTTTCCATTTGTAATTTCAACAGCCTTTGATAGGTTTACAAAGGTTGGTGCAACAATTATTTCAGCACTAGTATTTGTTTTTTTTGCAATAATTTCTTCTAATAATGCAACAGTTTCTTTTTGAGTTTTGTGCATTTTCCAGTTTCCGGCAACGATATTTTTTCTCATTATTTTAAAGATTCTAAAGTTTTAATTAATTTTTCATCATCGGCTTCAATTACTTTGTAAAGCGCAATTTTTCCGGTTTTATCTACTACCATGTATCTAGGAATCCAATCCAAATTAATCGATTTTCCAAAAACACCTTTCATTCCGTCTGATGTTAGGTAATGTTCGCCTTTTACATCGTATTTTTCAATTCCTTTTAACCAAGCTTTGTACGTTTTGTCCATAGAAATGAAAAGGTAAGTTGCCTCTGGGTATTTTTC
Organism: Flavobacteriia bacterium; assembly: GCA_004293165.1. Taxonomy (GTDB): domain Bacteria; phylum Bacteroidota; class Bacteroidia; order Flavobacteriales; family Flavobacteriaceae; genus Flavobacterium. The sequence goes on from RDYL01000014.1 coordinate 12,308, forward strand.
TTGTAAAGTTTTTACTTTAGGCATTCCTTTGATACAATCCGAACACCAAGAAGCCCAAACATCAATTACAATCGTTTTTCCTTCGTATTTTTTTAGAATTTCTGAAAATGTAATCGGTTGGTTTTCTTTGGTAACCATTACATTTCCTAAACCTTCTTTTTTAAACGTAGTTTCCTCTTTTTGAGCACAGCCTAAAGTACTAATTAGCATCGTAGCTAAAACGAATAATTTCTTTATCATAATTTTACTTTTCATTTATTTTAAACACAAAGGCACATAGTTTTTATTTTAATAGTTTTCTTTTAAAAGTTTGTTTTAGAATAAAATCTTAGGATTTTATCACTATAGACAACGCTTTACAATTTCCTATGTTTCTATGTGTTTAAAATTATTTTTTTAATTCCGAATACGGTTTTTTAATTAATTTTTTGAATTCAACCCCATTGAATTTGTTTTCATTAATTCCGTCGTAATATTTGAATTCGTTTCCATTCCATAGATATTTCACGCCCGGAGTATCTCTTCCATTGCCTAATTCGGTCCAAAACGGAATTACATCAATCATTTTATAAGGAAATTTAGTACCTGCAAATTCAAAGAATGTTGGGATTTTCTCTGGTTCTTCGTTCATGAAAATCACGAAAACAGGAGGGAAGTTCTTATCTTTTTTACGCATTTCGTTCAATTCTTTGGCAGTATCCATGCAGTGATCGCAACCTGGAACAAAGTAGCAAAGAATCTTTTTATCAGTATCAATCCCTGAAAAATATTTTTCGTAACCCGATTTAGCTTTCTTTGGAGCGTCTTCGGTTTTCTTTTCTTCTATTTTTTTAACGGTATCTTTAGCTGTGGTTGTAATAGGTTCTTCAATAGTTAATAAGGAAGTAGTATCTACAACAACGCCTAAATTTTCTTGAACTTCAGAAGTTGGTTCTTCAATAACTTCTGCAACTGGACGAATTGGCGCTAACATGAAAAGGGCTAAAACACATCCTAAACCAACGGATTTCAATAACCAAAAGTTCGATTTTCCATCAGCAGGAGCTAATTTGAATAACCAAACTAATAATCCAATTGCGATGATGTTTTTAATGATTGCTTCCACTGGTGTCATAGGAAGTAATTCTCCAAAACAACCACAATTACCAGCATTTCCACTTACAAAAGAGGTGTAACTTAAATGTATTACAAAAACGGCTAACAATAAAATGGTTGCTGGAATCGTAATTTTTTTCAAGTAATCTTTTAGCAGAATAGAAATTCCTAAAGCAAATTCAATCCCAATTAAAATTCTTGAAAAATAGGGTGCAATGCTTTCCGAAAACCCTAATGGATACAATTGTTTCACTTCAAAAGTGGAGATTGCAAAATAGGGAGACGGATATAATTTAGCTACAGCAGAAACAATAAATAAGGCTGAAATGATGAGGCGTAAAATCCAAATTATGTTTTCTTTCTTCATGTTCAATTTTTATTTTTTATAAAAATACAACTTACTAAAAAGCTATTGTGTTAACAACTTGTTATTTGTTTTCCATTAAAATTAAGGCAAAAACCGAATAGTTAATCATGTCTTGATAATTCGCATCAATACCTTCAGAAACTAATGTTTTTCCTTTATTATCTTCGATTTGCTTTATGCGTAGTAATTTCTGAATGATTAAATCGGTTAAAGAACTGATTCGCATATCGCGCCAAGCTTCACCATAATCATGGTTTTTGTTCTCCATTAAGCTTTTAGTTGTAGCGATTTTTTCATCATACAATCTAATTGCTTCATCGGCCGATAAATCAGGTTGTTTGGCAATTCCTTTATCCATTTGAATTAAAGCCATGGCAGAATAATTGATAATTCCAATGAACTCTGAAGTTTCATCTTCGTCTACTTTGCGTAATTCATTTTCTTGCAAACTGCGAATTCTTTGTGCTTTAATAAAAATTTGATCAGTTAAAGAAGGTAAACGTAAAACACGCCAAGCAGTGCCATAATCATGTGCTTTTTTTGAAAATAAATCGCGACAAACCGCTATAACTTTATCATATTGTTGAGAAGTATTCGACATTATTTACTGTATATTTGTGTGAAATTTTACCAAAAGTAATGAATTAAGTCAAAAGTGAAAAGTCAAAAGTAAAAAGATATAGAAATAAAATGACAATCAATTGTAATAGCAGACTTATCGATTTAAACTTGCCAAAAGTAATGGGGATTTTAAATGTGACACCCAATTCGTTTTATGACGGAGGTAAGCACAATGAAATCAATTCGATTATGCATCAAGTAGATAAAATGCTATCGGAAGGTGCTGATTTTATTGATATTGGCGCGTATTCGAGCAAGCCAAGTGCCGAATTTGTTTCAGAAGAAGAAGAAATCAAACGTTTGGTTCCAATAATTAAAGAATTGGTTGATCATTTCCCATCTATTGTTTTATCGGTAGATACTTTTCGAGCAAATGTTGCTAAGGTTGCAGTGGAACATGGGGCAGGAATAATAAATGATATTTCGGCGGGTTTATTAGATGAAAAAATGTTGGAAACCGTTGCTGATTTGAAAGTGCCCTACATTATGATGCACATGCGAGGCAATCCGCAAACCATGCAAACTCTGACGAATTACGAAGATATTGTAAAGGAAATGATTTTCTATTTTTCGGAACGCATTCAAAAGGCGAGAAGTTTCGGAATTTCAGATATAGTGATTGATCCTGGATTTGGCTTTGCTAAAACGTTAGAACAGAATTACGAAGTGTTGCATAAAATGGAATTGTTTTCAATGTTAGAATTACCATTATTAGCAGGAATTTCAAGAAAATCGATGATTTATAAAGTGTTAGAAAATTCGCCTCAAGAAGCTTTGAACGGAACATCGGTTTTAAATACGATTGCGTTACAAAAAGGAGCTAAAATCCTAAGAGTGCACGATGTAAAAGAAGCGGTGGAATGTATTAAATTAGTAAGTAAATTAAAATAATAATGAAGAAATTAGTTGCTATTGTTGCCTTGATGGGTTTATTTTCTTGTAATAATGAAGAAGTTTTATTGCCACAAGAAAGTGTTTCGGTTCTGAAAGATATAACTGATCATTCTCCTATTTACATGTTCTTTAAAACGGAAGAAAATCCAGATGACAAAGAAAAATTAGACACCATCATTGAGGTTAATCGTAAAAATTCGATTTCTTCTACTAATTGGGTTTTTAATATCGACAAACGTTTGCCATTGAAATTAGTTATTCCAGAATTAATGGAATTGCAAGAGAAGAAAAAAAGTAGTTCGCATTCAAAAGCAGGAACAATGAATGTTTTTACTTATTCAGATAGTGTGGCTAAAAATTTAGCTTTTTTTCCATTTACAGATGTGCAATTTAAATACAGCAAGCATTTTTCTAAATTTTTCATTAAAAAACACGCCGAGCATTACAGAAATTTCCACAATTTCACTGTAAATTTTAATAAAGACAATAAAATTACAGTGGATGGAAACGATATTTCGCGTGAAGAATTTATCGATTTTATCAAAGAATTTGCCGATTTTACCAGTGATGGAAAAATTACGATGCTGCACTTGAATTTTGATAACCGTTTAACGTATGATCAATACATTCAAAATAAAATATTGGCTTGGAAAGCAACAAATGCTGAAATTCAATTGTCTTCTTTTGAGTTTGTGTATGATGAGAAGAAATTGCCAGAATGTGGGTGTAAGTTGTAGGTTGGGATTAGGAAGTAGGAAGTTGGGAGTTTTTAAAATGAGTAAATAGGTTTTATGAAGTACATTTTTCTTTTAATTTTATTATCAAATTTTAATTCAATTGCGCAAGTTACTGAGGGTGAAATTTTATTTGAAAATAACATCAAGTTACATTGGATAATAAAAACTTTTAACGAGAAGGAACATCAAATTAAAATTTGTAAAAACGATTTTGGTGTTCAATATATTTGTGCAATTGATAATGCTATTTGGTATGGCTCAGATATTCCTGTAGATAAGCCTAAAAATCAATTGACCAATTTGGTTTTAGAAATTGGAAAAAATAAGATTATTTTGGATGTCTCATCAATGTTTAATCCAAATTTCAGTGGCGAATTATCAAAACATCAATTTAAAATTGTAAAAGAAGGAAATCAATATGTTTTATATGGTTTCTTTTCTGATGGAGCAGGAACTTATACAGCACATTGGAAAATTGTTGATACTATTTCGATAAGAGAAGTTATATCTAATTTAGAAGAATATTTTTCTTGGCAAAATTAACGACTTAAAAACTCCCAACTCCCTACTGATGATGATACGGTTCATTTCTCAAAATCGTAAATCCTCTATAAATTTGTTCGATTACAAAAAGACGTACCATTTGATGCGAAAACGTCATTTCTGATAACGAAACTTTGCCTTGTGCTTTTTGGTAAACAGTTTCGCTAAATCCATACGGACCACCGATTACGAATACTAACGTTTTAGTTCCAGCATTCATTTTCTTTTGTAAAAAGTCAGAGAAACCAACACTGCTGAAGGTTTTTCCGTTTTCGTCTAGTAAAATTAAATGGTCGGTTGTGGTGATTTTGGATAAAATCAATTCACCTTCCTTTTCTTTTTGTTGGGCTTCCGATAAGTTCTTTACGTTTTTGATATCCGGAATAATTTCTAAATCAAATTTCACGTAAAATGACAAACGCTTGGTGTAATCATCAATTAAGGTTTGTAACGATTTGTTATCAGTTTTCCCAATAGTTAAAAGGCGGATGTTCATAGGATTAGTTTTTGCAAAAATAATAGCGTAAAACGAAAAATCACTCTTTTTAGGAGTGATTTTCTATATTATTCAATTTTCTCTACTTCTTTAAAATCGACTTCGCAAGCGTAAGAGAAAAGTTTTTCCTTCTTAATGATATCAGCAGTTCCTTCAGGAAGCATTTCTTCCCAACCAGTTTCGCCTTTACAAATCATTTTAAGTATTTTTCTGGAGAAAATATCTAAGTTCTTTTCTTCGTAATCTTTAATGTCAATTACTTTTCCGTTGAATTTAAAGAACTTATACAATTCTTTCATTCGTGGGTGTACTTTTAAGTTTTCAGAAGTAACAACATTTCCATTGTCATCTTTCATCGGATATAAATACACCTTTAGATCGCGATAAAATAATTTACCAAAGGCTTCTAAAATTCCACCAGATAAATGACGGTAGTATTTTTCGTCGAAAATTTCCACTAAATTATTAACACCCATGGCTAATCCCATACGCGCTTTAGAATAATTTGAGAAATATTCTACTACTTTGAAATACTCTTGGAAATTAGAAATCATTACGTTTTTACCTAAATTACAAAGTAATTCGGCTCTATCTAAGAAATCGCGTTCGTCAATTTCTCCTTCTGCTTTTAAGTTGGAAAGCGTAATTTCAAAAACAACAAACGTATTTTCTTCTGCTACTTTATTTTCTTTAATAAACATGTTGTATGATTCTTCATACATATCCATATTTACTTTAGTAACTGGTCTAAAACTTCCTCTTAAGGCTAAGATGTTTTTCTTGTATAAAACAGCCGCTGGAAGTATGTTTTTTCCATCAGGACCAAACATTACGGCATCGGTCATGCCATTTTTAACCAATTGCAAACTCATCAAACGATTGTCAACATTAGCAAAACGTGGACCTGAGAAATTTACCGTATCAATTTCTAATTGATCTTTATCTAAATGGTCGTACAAATAACGAAGTAATTTTTTTGGATCGTTGTATTTGTAAAAAGCGCCATAAATCAAGTTTACCCCTAAAATCCCTAAGGTTTCTTGTTGTAATTTGGCATCATTTTCTTTAAAACGAATATGAAGAATAATTTCGTTATAATCTTCATCGGGTTCAACTTGATATACAATTCCTACCCAACCATGTCCTTTAAATTGTTTAGCAAAATCAATGGTAGCTACGGTATTAGCGTAACTAAAGAACAATTTATTAGGATGTTTGTCTCGACTTAAACGTTGTTCCACAAGATTAATTTCATGTGTTAACATTTTACGAAGACGACTTTCAGTTACATAACGACCATCAGCTTCTTCTCCATAAATAGCATCACTAAAGTCTTTGTCATACGCAGACATTGCTTTTGCAATAGTACCAGAGGAAGCTCCAGCTCTAAAAAAGTTACGCACTGTTTCTTGTCCTGCTCCAATTTCTGCAAACGTTCCATAGATGTTTTCATTAAGGTTGATTCTTAATGCTTTATCTTTAATGGAAGGGATTTGCTCAATCTCTTTATCTCCGCGAACTTTAATATCTGTAACCATGGTTTTTATTAAAATAAATTTGAGTAAATTGTTAAAACAACGAACTCCTCTTGCAAAGTTAATCATTTTATAAAAACTACCATAATTATTGTTATTTTTGTGCAAAAGATAAAGCAGTGAAAATTTACTTTTTAGGAACCGGAACCTCTCAAGGAATTCCAGTAATTGGAAGTCATCATTCCGTTTGTTTGAGTACAGACAAAAAAGACAACAGATTACGTGTTTCGGTATGGGTTGAAACCGATTCAAATTCTATTGTGATTGATTGTGGTCCCGATTTCAGACAACAAATGCTCAATTCGAAATGTCCTAAAATTGATGCTTTGTTATTTACTCATGAACATGCCGACCACACTGCGGGTTTAGATGATATTCGTCCGTTCTTTTTCAAACAAGGTGCTATTGATATTTATGCACACAATAGAGTGCTTAAAAACTTGGAAAAAAGATTCGATTATATTTTTGAAACCGAAAATAAATATCCAGGCGCTCCTTCTGTCAGAGAAAATGAAGTGATTCAAAACATCCCGTTTACTGTGAATAAAGAAGAGATTATTCCAATTAATGCCTACCATGGTTCATTGCAAGTTTTTGGATATCGCATTCAAGATTTTGTGTATTTGACCGATGTTAAAACAATGGAATCATCAGAAATTGAAAAAATAAAGAATTGTAACATTTTAGTTGTTAATTGTTTGCGAGAAGAGCCACATGCAACACATTTTAATTTAGAAGAAGTTTTACATTTCATATCTTTGGTGCAACCAAAAACAACGTATTTGACACACATTAGCCATTTGTTTGGTTTTCATGAAGAAATTCAGAAAAAACTACCCGAAAATGTTTTTGTGGCTTATGATAATTTAGAAATAACGATTTAACCTTATATAATTGAAAAGAATTATGAAAAATGTAATATTATATGCTTTAATTTTCTCTTTATTGTTTAACGTATTTCAATACATTAACTCTACTAAAATTTTAGAAGCTAAAGATAAAGAAGTGGTTAAAGTAAAAGAACGTCTTAAAATATCTAGAGATTCTGTGGCTATTTTGGTCAATGCAAATTATTTTGCCTTAGAAAGTGACCAAGATGCACAAGAGTATTTTTATTCCAATGGTTTAGATTATCAAAAAACAGCAATTAAGGTTAAAGAAGACTTAATTACTTTAAACGAAAATAAGAACGGAAACAAGTTGGTACCTTATGAGCCTATTGATGGAAAACCATTTTTGATCAATACATCTAAAGTATTAAATCATAGATGGATTATTGCAGAATTTTCAAATGGTGATTTTTGGGGACAAATACTTATTAAATATTTTGTTTCGGAAGGAAAACCAACTGAATTTGAGACTGTAGAAACAGTTCTTTATGAAAAACAAACGAAAGAGTAATTAAAATACAAATCAATGTCTACTACCTCTACTAAAACCCAATTAGAATGTTATTTTGAGCAATTCAGAAAAGAAATAATTGGAGTTAATCAAAATTTTAAATCACCTTTTGGAGATAAAAAGATAATTTATACTGATTGGACGGCAAGCGGAAGGTTATATCGTCCCATTGAAGATAAATTAGTAAATGATTTTGGTCCTTTTGTTGCGAATACACATACTGAAACTTCAGTTACAGGTACCGCTATGACAATGGCATATCATGAAGCACGTCATATTATTAAACACCATGTAAACGCTTTTGATTCGGATATTTTAATTACTGATGGAACCGGAATGACAGGTGTGGTGAATAAATTTCAACGTATTTTAGGATTGCGTATTCCAGAAAATTTAAAAGAATTTACAGCTATTCCGACCGAGTTGAAACCAATTGTTTTTATTTCGCACATGGAACATCATTCGAATCAAACTTCATGGTTAGAAACTATTGCTGATGTAGTGGTAATTCCAGCTGATGAAAACGGTTTGTTCTGTATGAACCAATTAAAGATTTTATTAGAAAAATATAAAGACCGAAGTTTTAAAATTGCTTCAATTACTTCTTGTTCTAACGTAACCGGAATAAGAACACCTTATCATGAAGTGGCAAAATTAATGCATCAAAACAACGGAGTTTGCTTTGTAGATTTTGCTTGTTCGGGTCCGTATGTGCATATCAACATGCATCCAGAAGATGCTGAAAGTTATTTAGATGCCATTTTCTTTTCACCACATAAATTTTTAGGTGGACCTGGTACTTCAGGTGTTTTAATTTTTAATAAAAACTTATATAAAAACAACGTTCCAGATTGTCCTGGTGGCGGAACAGTAAGTTGGACAAACCCATGGGGAGAACACAAGTACATTGATAATATTGAAGATAGAGAAGATGGTGGAACTCCAGGTTTCTTACAAGTAATGAAAACGGCTTTAGCTATTCAATTGAAGGAAAAAATGGGCGTTCAGAATATTTTAGACCGCGAACATGAGTTGGTTGATTATATTTTTTCGGAATTAAATTCAATTGATAATCTACATATTCTTGCCAATCAACATCAAGATAGGTTAGGGGTTATTTCCTTTTATATTGATGACTTACACTTTAATTTAGGCGTAAAATTATTAAATGATAAATTCGGAATTCAAACCCGTGGTGGTTGTAGCTGTGCAGGAACTTACGGACATTATTTGTTACACGTAGATCAAGAAACTTCGCACGATTTGGTTTGTAAAATTTCCTCTGGAGATTTAATTCAAAAACCAGGATGGATTCGCATGTCAATTCACCCAACGACTACTTCTGAAGAGATTGAATTCGTGTGTAACAATATTAAGGCACTAGCTGCCAATCACAAAGAATGGGGTGTAGATTACGAATACAATCCAAAAACCAACGAATTTGTTCATAAAAATGCCAAAAATGACATTCAAGAAATGGTTCATAATTGGTTTAAGTTATAATAAAGAAAAAGCTCAGTAATTACTAAGCTTTTTCTTTGATATATTTCCATCTCTTGTGTGTCCAAAAATAATATTCGGGCGCTTCGTAAATTTGTTCTTCAACAAGTTTTAGGAATTTATCAGTAATTTCATAGTTGGGAACAGATTGAACATCATCTGAAAGCACTTCAAAACTAGCTTCATAATACCCTCTTTTTATTTTCTTAACTCTTAAAAAAATCACATTCATATCGAAACGTTTCGCCAGCATTTCTGCTCCCGTATGAACAGGAACAATATGCCCCATAAACGAAGCCGAGTGATGTTCCGAATTTAGTCTAGGAGATTGATCGCTAGCAAAACCATAAAGTGAAATTACATTTTTTTTGTAATTCTCTTTTATTGTGGGTATTGTCTCTTTGGTTGTTATTAATTCTGCTTTAAATTTTGAGCGAATATTTTTAACCAATTTATCAAAATACGGATTAGCTAATTTTTTATAAATTCCAAATCCCTTACAGTTGATATAATAGTTCATAGAAACTACCCATTCGTAACTAGCATAATGAGCGCACATTAAAGCAATGCTTTTATTCTTTTTTTCCAAATCATAATACACTTCCATGTTGCTAAAAGTAAAACGTTTTTCAATTTCTTTCTGCGAAATAGAAATCGTTTTAATCATCTCTAAAAACATATCACACAAGTGGATATAAAATTTCTTTTCAATAGCTAGACGATCATTATCAGATAAATGAGGTAAAGCTAATTTGATATTATTATGTACTACTTTTTTTCGGTAACCAAAAACGTTGTAAGTTAAAAAACAAACAAAATCAGAAAACAAATAAAAAATACGGTAGGGTAGTATGGATATTATCCACAAAAAAGGATAGATAATTAGGTAAATTAATAACTGCATTCGTATATTTTTTTACAAATATACTTTTTTAGTTCTAAGTAAATTTGACAAAGTATTCTTAAATTTACAAAAAATACATTTCATGAATATTATTTTATTAGTTGTAATTGTCATAAATGCTCTAATTAGCTACAAGGCAATAAACGATGCTTACTTTTTTAGAAAATACGAATTTCACATAGGAAGTATCAAATCAGGTGAGCAATTACGCATAATAAGTTCGGGTTTTTTACATGTTGATTTCCAACATTTGTTTTTTAACATGTTTACCTTGTATTTTTTTGCACCCTATGTTATTTTTAATCTTTCCACCATGTACTTTCTATATATTTATATGGGAAGTTTAATTGCAGGAAATTTATTGACTTTTTATTTTCATAAAAATGATTATTCGTATCGAGCGGTTGGGGCTTCGGGTGCTGTTACAGGTGTTATTTTTAGTGCTATTTTACTAGAACCTAATTTGTATATGTATGGATTTATTCCAGGTTATGTTTTTGGATTTGCTTATATGTTGTTCTCTATATACGGAATGAAAGCTAAAAACGATTCTATTGGGCATGTAGCGCATTTTGGTGGTGCTATTGGTGGTTATGCAATTACGTTAGCAAGATATCCACAACTTATTACCACAGAACCATTAACAGTTGGGGCATTATTAGTGCCAATTGTAGTTTTGTTCATACTCCAAAAATTAAATAAGTTGTAAAAGTTACTTAATTTCACTTTTTGGCACAATACTTCAATCTTTATTAAGTTTAAAGTTGGTTTGAATATTCTCTAAAATATATTGCAACTTTTACCACAATTAAAAATTAATAAACTTACATTTTTACAACAATAAACTCACTGCGTCTATTTTTTTGATGTTCTTCTTCGCTACAAAGAATATTATCAGAACAGTTGTTTAGTAACTGTGTTTCGCCATATCCTTTTGCGGTTAATCGATTTCTTGCAATACCATTTTTGACAATAAATTCTAAGGTAGAATTTGCTCTTTTGTCAGATAACTGTTCATTATATTTGTGTGTTTGTCGGCAATCGGTATGCGAACGAATAGCAATAGTCATAGCAGGATACTGGTGCAAAACTTGAATGATTTTTTCTAAATCTTCCGCAGCATCGGGTCGTATATTCCACTTGTCTAAATCAAAATAGATAATACTAATATTAAATAGTTTAGCTAAATCAGTTCCTACTTCAATAGGGAATACGTTGCGTTTTAATTCAAGATCTAATGTTGAAGTTCCTATTGTTGAAACTGCATCAAAAGACTTTTCATTGGTGTCATAAGTTTCTTTTGAAGCTCTAACATAATATTTTTTATTGCATTCAATTTTAAATTGATAAATCCCTTTTTCGGAAGCAATGGTTTCTGAAATAATGGTCATTTTATCATCAAAAAGCATCACTTTTGCATTAGGTAAAATTTCTTTTGTCTCCACATCGGTAATGATACCCGAAATAATATGGGTGCAAATTTTAAATGTATAAATATCATCAAAACCTTTGCCACCATCTCGATTTGAGGAGAAAAAACCTAAATTTTCACTATTCACAACATAGCCAAAATCATCTTTTGTACTGTTTACTGGTTTGCCGATGTTTATTGGCTTTTCAAATGATTTTCCATTTACTTTTGTTTCAAATATATCTAAGCCTCCTAGACCTAGATGTCCATCAGATGCAAAAAACAAATTATTATTGGCATCTATAAAAGGAAATGTTTCTCGCCCTTCGGTGTTTATGGTTGGACCTAAATTTTCGGGTGTTCCAAATTTCCCGTTTTTATCAATAGATACTTTATACAAGTCTGAATTTCCATAACTTCCCGGCATGTTTGAAGCAAAATATAGTGTTTTTTCATCGGGACTTAAAGCAGGATGTGCTGTTTTATAGTTATCATTTGAAAAGGGAAGTTCAGTAATGTTCGTCCATTCATTATTTACAAGCTCTGCTTTGTATATTTTCTCTAAAATTACTTTGTCATCACTTTTTCTCTTTTTACCATCGTTATAATTGTTTCGGGTAAAATACATTGTTTTTCCATCTTTGGTAAAAACAGGAGAGGATTCATTAAATTTTGTATTAATTGTTTTGGAAAAATTTTCTACTTGCTCTAATTTTCCTTCAGCATTCATTGAAACAATAAATAAATCAGTGAAGGTTTGTTTAGTCCAATCGTGAATTTTAGTATATTGGTTTCCGTCACTTCTTGAAGACGTAAATACTATTTTGTTTCCAAAAAAGGAAGGACCATAATCATAAAACTCTGAATTTATGTTGGTCGTATCTAAAATATATTTACCTGTATTGACATCAATATCATTTAAGTAATTTTTATTTTGAAGGAATAATTTTCCTCTTGAGTCATTTGTTTTAGCGGCAAACAATTCCATGTATTGATTTGACTTCTCATAATTTCCAATTGCCTTTAAAGTTTGAGCATATCGAAAGTAATATTCGGGTGCTACTTCTTCATTTAAAGCAAATAAAGCATCATAGGATTTAGCAGCCTTATCAAGATTGCCATTAAAATAATAGGCATTTCCTAATTTTTGAAATAAATCAACAGATTTGTAGCCTTTCTCAGCCACTTTTTCATAAATTTCTATTGCATCAATGTATGCATATTTTTCATATTTTTTATCTGCTTTAGCAAGTTTTACTCCTTGTCCAAAGGAACAGCAAGTGATACTTAAAATATATAGTAGCGTATAAATTGTTTTCATAGGTTTAAGATTAATTCTCATTTTTAACATTTAGAAACGCTTATAAGTTGATTGATTAGACCACATAAAAATTGAAACTTAAAAAAAGCGAGGGGCTGAAACTTTGACTTTATTTGTAAATTCATATCGTAAAAACACTTCATGCGAGCCAAAATTGTAGTTGGCTAGTTTTGTGGTTTCCAAATCATAACCATATCCTATAAACCAAGAATTTGAAATTTGGAAACCAGCTAGAGCACTTACAGCAGCATTCCATCTATAAGCGGCACCCAGTGTTAATTTGTCAAAAAACAAAAAATTTACTGTAACATCCGCTTGAAGTGGCGCTCCTTCTACAATTTTACTTAAAAAAGCTGGTTTAAAATCAATGTTTTCGCTAAGTGTAAACACATGTCCTGCAATAAAATAATAATGCATTTTTTGTTTGGTAATTTCTATATTATTATCGTTGTAACGATAGCTTTCAAATAAGGTTGGAACCGATAAACCAAAATAGCTTTTATTAGAATAGAGGTAGAGTCCAGCCCCAATATTTGGTGAAAATTCGGTCTTTACATTTTGAAATTGAGGATCAGCAGGATTAAATATTCTCAATTTATTGACATCTAAATGAAAAAGATTTGCGGTTGCTTTTAACCCGACCGCTAATTTGAAACTTTCCGAAATTGCTACGAAATAAGATAAATCTGCCGAAATTTCATTTTCCGAAACGGGGCCAATTTCATCATTAACAAAATTTAAACCTATCCCAAAATTTGAATCGCCCAAAGGTGTATTTATTGAAAAATTATTGGTTACTGGAGCACCATTTAGACCAACCCATTGATTTCTATGCATTAAAAAAACAGAAAGTGTTTCTCTTGATCCTGCATAAGCTGGATTTACTAGAGTAGTATTATACATATATTGGGTATACTGAGAATCCTGTTGAGAATAGCAAAAAGTATTAATAAATATGATAAAAATTAGATATGCAGATTTTTTCATTTGACTCTTTTTTAGTCTAAATCTATTTTTTTAATTTGAATTGTCTAATATAAGAAATAAAACATTCAAGTTAGCAACTTCAATTAATTAATTCAAAAGCATTAACTTTGTGAACAATAGAATAGGAATATCAATAATAAAGTTATGGCAGGAAATACTTTTGGTAAGTTATTAAAATTAAGCACTTTTGGTGAATCGCACGGAGAAGCTCTGGGAGGAATTTTAGATGGTTGTCCTGCTGGGCTAACATTAGATTTTGATTTTATTAATCTTGAAATGAAGCGAAGAAAACCAGGTCAATCTTCCATAGTGACACAAAGAAAAGAAGAAGATGAAGTGCAGTTTTTATCCGGAATTTTTGAAGGTAAAACTACAGGAACTCCAATAGGTTTTATTATTCCAAATACGAATCAAAAATCAGATGATTATTCTCATATAAAAGATACTTTTCGTCCGAGTCACGCCGATTTTGTCTATGAACAAAAATATGGAATTCGCGACTATAGAGGTGGCGGTAGAAGTTCTGCTCGTGAAACAGTAAGTAGAGTTGTTGGAGGGGCTATTGCAAAGCAAATTATACCCCAAATTAAAATTAATGCATTTGTTTCTTCAGTTGGGGATATTTTTATTGACAAACCTTATCAAGAATTAGATTTTTCTACAATTGAACAAAATCCAGTACGTTGTCCTGATATGCAGGTAGCAAAACGTATGGAAACTTATATCAAAGAAATTAAAAAACAAGGCGATACTATTGGAGGAACAATCACTTGTGTAATTCAAAATGTACCAATTGGCTTAGGAGAACCAGTTTTTGATAAATTACATGCTGATTTAGGAAAAGCAATGTTATCAATAAACGCAGTTAAAGGTTTTGAATTTGGTAGTGGATTTTGTGGCGCTAGAATGAAAGGAAGTGAACATAATGACGCCTTTAATCCAGATGGAACCACTAAAAGTAATTTATCTGGTGGTATTCAAGGCGGTATTTCTAACGGAATGGATATTTATTTTAGAGTTGCTTTTAAACCTGTAGCAACATTAATACAAAAACAAGAAGTACTCAATACTAGAGGAGAAATTATAGAACAACAAGGCAAAGGTCGTCATGACCCTTGCGTTGTTCCTAGAGCTGTTCCTATTGTAGAAGCAATGGCTGCTTTAGTAATTGCGGATTATTTTTTATTAAATCGTTCACTAGGTTTTTAGCTAATTTTATTTCTTTAAAGAACCCTTAGTAGCGTTATTAATCTAGTAATATGCTAGATTTTCTTTAAAATAATTAATAAAAAAAATACTGATTATATAAACCATTTAAGCGATTTTGTTATAAATTTGCCGTGTGAAAAAAATAGTCTTATTAATCAGTATTTTTATTCTGGCACGACCAGCTATTCCTTTTTTGGAGTACATTGTTAATTACGACTATATTGTAAAAGAGCTTTGTGAGAACAAAGAAAAGCCAGCACTTAAATGTAATGGTAAATGTCACTTAATGAAAGAACTTGCTAAAACAGCTGAAGACGACAAAAACACTTCATCCGATAAAAAGCAAAATGTAAAACAAGAAATTGAAGTTTTGTTTTACCAAGATTTCAAATCACTTTCATGCAGTAATTCTTATGTTTTCACAAACAACAAAATTAATTCTGTCTATCAGAATTTGTATGCTTTAACTGCAATACAGTCAACTTTTCACCCACCCACCTTTTTAGTTTAATTTTTTTATTATTGTTTCTTACCAAAGAAGCAATAGGATTTATTGTGTCCAAAAAAATGGATAGCTTTTGCTATGCATACTACAATCATATTATAAAAATATCAAACTAAAAAAATATCAAAAATGAAATTACAATTAAAAAATATTGCATTAGCAATGGTTACTGCTATTGCTCTAACTTCATGTTCTAATGATGATAATAACGAAATTACAGGTGAAGGAAATTTAAAATTAGAATTCGATAATGTATATGGTGATGCTGATTTTGCTTTCAATACTGCCTATACAAATTCAAATGGTGAAGTTGTTAAAGCTACAAATGCAATCTATATTGTAAGTAATATTGTTTTAACAAAAACAGATGGTTCTACTTATACAGTGCCAAAAAGCGAAAGTTATTTCTTTGTTAATGAATCAGATGCTGCAAGTACGTTATTAAATTTACCAAATATTCCAGCTGGAAATTACAATAAAATAACTTTCGGAATCGGAGTGGATGCTGACCAATTCAATGCAGGCGCATCAGGTCAAGGAACTATGTGGACCGATGCTCAAGCATTAGGAATGACATGGTCTTGGGCTGCTGGTTACAAGTTTGTTAAATTTGAAGGAACTACTACAACCGCTACAAGAACCGATGCTAATTTCAGAGTACATACAGGTAAAACAGGAGATGTTTACAACTATGCACAAGTAACTTTAGATTTACCAGAAAATGCTTTAGTAAGAACAAACATTACACCACAAGTACATATTATGACTGATTTAAAGAAAATTATTGATGGCACAACAGTTATCAATTTTGAAGAAGCTGTTGATGTAATGGGAGGTACAAAAGTGCAAAATATTTCTGCAAATAATGTACCTACAATGTTCGAAGCACACCACGTTCACAACGATTAATTTCATTAGAAGCTAATCCAGCTGTACATTTCAAGTCCACAGGAAAAACAAAAATTTTGTAAGCAAAAAAAGGAGCTTCTTTGGTCGCTCTTTTTTAGCAACAAAATCAATTTGTTTTTCCTTTGCGGGCTTTTCATTTCCATCTGGGCTAAAAAATAGTAGTATGAAAACAAAATATTTAATTCTGTTAGCAATTGGTTCTTTAATCAGTTGCTCCTCAGACGATTCAGATAATTACCAAAATATACCAATTGACTACCAAGTTCCCTCTAATTTTCCGCCTTTAGCTTATAATATGGCTAACAATCCATTAACCGAAAAAGGTTTTGAATTAGGAAAAAAAATATTTTATGATGGTCGCTTGGCTTCAGACGGCGTAATTTCGTGCGGCTTTTGTCATATTCAAGAAGATGCATTTACGCATCACGGACACACTTTTAGTCATGGTGTTGGCGATGGTATCGGTACTCGTAATGCACCGCCCATTCAAAACATGGCGTATCAAACCGAGTTTTTTTGGGATGGAGCGGCAGATCATATAGAATTATTATCTATGGCGCCCATTTCTAACGAATTAGAAATGAATGGCAATATAATCGACATCATTGCTATGATGAAAAACGATTCAGAATATAAAAAATTATACAAACAAGCTTTTGAAGATGGAGAAATAAACTCCGAAAACATGCTGAAGGCTTTAGCACAATTTATGACGATGTTAACGTCTTCGAATTCTCGATTTGATAAATATCGTAGAAATGAAACCGGTGGCACTTTAACTAGTGAAGAACTTGCAGGGTATGCACTATTTAATCAAAAGTGTGCTTCTTGTCATGCCACAGATCTATTTACTGATAATTCATTTAGAAACAATGGATTGCCAATAAATCCGTCAATTAATGATGTTGGAAGATATCGCCTTACCGAGTTAGAGCAAGATAAATACAAGTTTAAAGTACCTAGTTTGCGTAACATTGAAAAAACAGCACCTTATATGCATGATGGAAGATTTTATACGCTTGAGGCTGTATTGAATCATTATTCATCAGGGGTTTCAAATACTCAAAATTTAGATGCGAGTTTAAATAATTCGGGAACCTTAGGAATTCCACTAAACGCAACCGAGAAAACACAGTTAATTGCTTTTTTAAAGACACTAACTGATACTGAATTTTTAACGAAT
This sequence comes from Flavobacteriia bacterium, assembly GCA_004293165.1. Lineage (GTDB taxonomy): Bacteria > Bacteroidota > Bacteroidia > Flavobacteriales > Flavobacteriaceae > Flavobacterium. The sequence goes on from RDYL01000014.1 coordinate 29,926, forward strand.
CCAAAATTTGCCGAATTTTAAAATGAAAAATATAGTTACCTTCTTTTTAGTCATCACCTTTCAGTTTGGCTTTGCAACAGAAATCGATAGTTTAGACCTAAACCCATTTTTAAAATTACCTCAATTTTCTAATTCTCTTTTAGAAGATTGCGATGCTTGTGGTTGTTCGGCAAGTGGTGGAAGTATGGGATTTGCCTCTATGTTAAATACAAATTTCATAGGTATTCGCTATTTTAATCAATCCTATAAAAGTACTGATGGCTTGTATTCTAATTCTCCTTGGTATAACGAAAATTTTAATACCCTTCAACTTTGGGCTCGAATTCCTGTGGTTAAACGGGTTCAAATTTCAGCCTTAATACCGTATCACTTTCACAATAGAGAAACAAATTCTGGCACTCAAAACATCAGTGGGTTAGGGGATATCACAGTTTTAGGAATGTATCAATTATACCAAACGCATAAAGACAGTACCCTTTTTATCCATTCTTTACAAGCAGGAGCTGGATTGAAAATTCCTGTTGGTAAGTTTGATGCAACAAATAACGGAAGTGTTAATCCAAGTTATCAAGTTGGAACAGGAAGTTGGGATTATCTTTTAGCGGCAGAGTATGTAATCAGAAGACAGAAATTAGGACTAAATACGTTACTAAATTATGTTATTAAAACAGAAAATGATAAGTATTACCAGTTTGGAAATCAATTTAATTACGCAGGCACCTTCTTTTATTTACTCAAAAGGGATGCGTATTCTATTGTTCCACAACTTGGTTTTGCTGGCGAAGTGTATGAAAGCAACTATCAATTAGGTCAAAAAGTACGAAACACCTCGGGTGATATTTTTTTAGGCAAAATTGGTTTTGAAGTAGGAAAAGATAAATTATCGCTGGGTGCTAATGTCATGCTTCCCATTGCTCAAAATTTAACAGGAGGCAATGTTGAAGCTAATTACCGTTGGAGTTTAAATTTTAATTATAGCTTATAAACTAGTATCTTTTTAATTTTTACAAGCCTCAAAATGGTATCCATTTTTGAGGCTTTTTTTTGTTGCCATCATTTAAAATTCCTCCTAAAAATATAAATCATACCATAATCTATGTAATAGTTTATAGCTATTATTGTCATATCATTGCTATAAGTAAAATTTATAATTGAATAAGTAATAACATTAAATAGTTAAAATATTGAATTCATTTTACCCCGAACTTTGAAAAAAAGAAAACAACTAAAATAGTTTAATATGAAAAAAGTTTTATTAACATCCAGTTTGTTTCTTGGGTTATTTACAATGGCGCAGGAAACAGCTACTTGTCCGGTGACAGGAAAAACTATGAGTGTAAACAAAGAAAACACTTCATCAGGGCCTAGTGCGGAAGATTACCATGCTTCAAATGGTAGTTCGCAGACAAAATCGGCTACTCCATCTACAAAAGGGAGTAGTACTATTGACAGAAATAAACAATGGTGGCCTAATCAATTGAATTTAAATGTATTGCGTCAGAACTCTGAATTGTCTGATCCAATGGGAGCTCAATTTAATTATGCGAAAGAGTTTCAATCGTTAGATTATGAAGCGCTTAAGAAAGATTTGCGCGTATTGATGACTCAATCGCAAGAGTGGTGGCCAGCCGATTTTGGTCATTATGGCGGATTGTTTATTCGTATGGCATGGCACAGTGCGGGAACGTATAGAACAGGAGATGGTAGAGGAGGAACTCGTGCCGGGCAACAACGTTTTGCACCACAAAATAGTTGGCCAGATAATGGTAACTTAGACAAAGCACGTCGTTTGTTATGGCCTATTAAACAAAAATATGGTAACAAAATCTCTTGGGCTGACTTAATGATTTTAACTGGTAACGTTGCTTTAGAAGACATGGGCTTTAAAACGTTTGGTTTTGCCGGCGGTAGAGTGGATGTTTGGGAACCAGAATCGCATGTGTATTGGGGACCAGAAACCAAATGGTTAGACGACAAACGTTATTCGGAAGGAAGAAAATTAGAGAATCCTTTGGCAGCCGTTCAAATGGGATTAATCTATGTAAATCCAGAAGGACCTAATGGAAACCCTGACCCCGTATTAGCGGCTAAAGATATTCGTGAAACGTTTGGAAGAATGGGAATGAATGATGAAGAAACTGTGGCATTAATTGCAGGTGGACACACTTTAGGAAAGACGCATGGTGCAGGCGATGCAAAACACGTTGGGGCAAACCCAGAAGCAGCTGCAATTGAAGAGCAAGGTTTTGGTTGGAAAAGCGATTACAAATCAGGAAAAGGTACAGATGCAATTACATCTGGTTTAGAGGTTACTTGGACCTCAACTCCTGCAAAATGGAGTCATGATTACTTAACGTTCTTATTCAAATACGATTGGGAATTAACAACGAGTCCGGCGGGTGCTAAACAATGGATTGCAAAGACAGATGATAAAATTATTCCAGATGCTTTTGATAAAAACAAAATGCACAAGCCTTATATGCTAACGACTGACTTATCGTTACGTTATGACCCTATTTATGAGAAAATCTCAAGACGTTTCTTAGCTGATCAAAATGCGTTCAACGATGCTTTTGCTCGTGCATGGTTTAAGTTAACGCACCGCGATATGGGTCCTAAAACTACTTACTTAGGACCAGAAGCACCTAAAGTAGATTTAATTTGGCAAGATCCAATTCCTGCTGTAAATCATAAATTAGTGAATGTTAATGAAATCAAAGGCTTACAGGCACAGATTTTGGCTTCGGGATTGTCTATTCAAGACATGGTATCTGTGGCATGGGCTTCGGCGTCTACTTACAGAGGTTCAGATAGAAGAGGTGGTGCAAACGGTGCAAGAATCCGTTTAGAGCCACAAAGAAGTTGGGAAGTAAACAACCCAACGCAATTGAACCGTGTTTTATCGGTATTAGAAAAAGTTCAAGCGGATTTTAATGCGAAATCTAAAGATAAAAAAGTATCCTTAGCGGATTTAATTGTATTGGCAGGAAATACAGGAGTAGAGCAAGCGGCTAAAAATGCTGGATATTCTGTTCAAGTACCTTTTACACCCGGTCGTATGGATGCTTCACAAGAACAAACTGATGTAAAATCATTTGCGGTTTTAGAACCTCAAGCGGATGGTTTCCGTAATTATTTAAAAACAAAATATACGGTTGCTACAGAAGAATTATTAGTGGATAAAGCACAGTTGTTAACTTTATCAGCACCAGAAATGACTGTTTTAGTAGGAGGAATGAGAGCTTTAAATACAAATTATGATGGTTCTAAACACGGTATTTTTTCTTCTGCAAAAGATAAATTAAGCAATGATTTCTTTGTGAATTTATTAGCAATGGGAACAACATGGAAAGCGACTTCAGATGCACAAGAAGTATTTGAAGGTAGCAACATGAAAACAAACGAAGTTAAATGGACCGCAACTCGTGCCGATTTAATCTTTGGTTCTAATTCAGAACTACGCGCTATTGCTGAAGTGTATGCTCAAAATGATAACAAACAAAAATTTGTAAATGATTTTGTAGCCGCATGGACTAAAGTAATGAACTTAGATCGTTTTGATGTGAAGAAGTAATTGTTATAATCCCCCCAATTTTAAAAGCCTGTAGACGTAATGTTTGCAGGTTTTTTTTATGGTTGTTTGGTGGGTGGGTGGAGCGAGTTTTGTGGTTTGGCGTTGCACTTTATTTGGCACGCGGATGTTACTGATTTGCTTGCGCAAAACGCTGGTTGTGGCGGATTTTTAACCACATAGGTACATAGTTTTTACACAGAGCTTCACGGAGTTTTATTGGAAGTGGATTGTGTTGAGAGAGCTACACCGAGCGTTTCACTTGTCTTTACTTCACATAAGCCTAACCGTCCAGTTTGTCATGCTGATAAGCATCTCTTTTTTAAACACATAGCCACAGTAGGTTTTGTGTTCGTTGTGCTTTCTTTGTGCTCTTTGTGGTTAAGATTTGCACAGAGTTTCACCGAGTTTATTTTTAAGTGGATTGTGTTGAGAGAGTTTCACTGAGGCGTTACACTTTTCATAGTTCACAATAGGCTACACACCTAGTTTTTACACAGAGCTGCACGGAGTTTTATTGGAAGTGGATTGTGTTGTGAGAGTTGCACAGAGTGGGCGTTGCACTTGATTTGGCACGCGGATGTTACTGATTTGCTTGCGCAAAACGCTGGTTGTGGCGGATTTTAAACACATAGGTACATAGATTTTTGCACAGAGTTTCACTGAGTTTTTTTTTGTAGTGGATTGCGTTGAGGGAGTTGCACAGAGTCCGAAGCTTAGGACGTTACACTTTTCATAGTTTACAATAGGCTACACACCTAGTTTTTACACAGAGCTGCACGGAGTTTTTTTTGAAGTGGATGGCGTTGAGAGAGTTGCACAGAGTGGGCGTTGCACTTTATTTGGCACGCGGATGGTACAGATTTGCTTGCGCAAAACGCTGGTTGTGACGGATTTTTAACCACATAGGTACCTAGTTTTTACACTGAGCTACACGGAGTTTTATTGGAAGTGGATTGTGTTGAGGGAGCCACAGAGAGGCGTTACACTTTTCATAGTTCACAATAGACTACACACATAGTTTTTACACAGAGCTACACGGAGTTTTATTGGAAGTGGATTGTGTTGAGAGAGCTTGACAGCATTCGAAGTTTCGGGCTGGAGTTTCGGATGGTGTGCTTAAATTTAGTAAGGGGAAGTTGTGGATTTGCTTGCGAAAAAAGCTGGTTGTAGATTTTATTTGTAGGTGGAAACCGTATTTTGGAACGAATGCTTTGTTTGGGAAACGAAATCTTATGATGCGAATTTATAATTTGGTGGAAGACGAAAGGGTTCAAGCTCTTCTATGGGAATGCCTGTGTATTCTGCGTATTCTCTGAATGTAAGTTTACACCTTTTTTCAGTTTTATTAAAGAATTCACGCATATCGCTCATCTTTTGAGAGGCGGTACGTGTTGAACATTCTTCTATACTTATTATGTCTTTAGTGGTGATGCAAATTCTTAAAATGGTTCTTGACATGGCTAATATACTTTTGTTTGATTCGGTGTTTTACTTGATTTTCCATTTTTATTTAAATTTAGTTGTTATTTATATTTGGTTAGCAGCAAATTACTTTTGCTAACTTTACTTTTACAAATTTAGTAATAAATTAACATGTTGTTTCTTGAAGTTTTTAACAATTATATCAAGTTTTTAACAAACAGGATTTTTGATAAAAGCCTATTTTTTATTCTTTTTTAGACTAAAAAATGGTTTTTTGTCTATTTTTTTACCTTTTTTTATCACTTTTTGCTGTATTTTAAAAAGTAACTATTTTAAAAAAATTTAACCTTTTTAATGTCGGTAATTCTTACTTGATTTATTAGGGATTGTTATTATTGTTTTCGTTTTTATTGTTTTGAAATAGCTCTACTATTCCTCTAGGATATCTATACTATACTTCTGGCATACACTCGGCATACACTCTTGATACATTCTTCATACACTCGGCATACATTAGGGGTATTTTTTAATGCTTTTTTCTGTATCTTTTAGTTTTTTTTAATTTGTTTATTTTGAGGTAGTTATATTGTTTTAAGTGCAAAAACGGCAATTGTTGATTTTTTTGGCAGATTTTACTTGTATTGGATTAATTTATGAAAAAGTACGCAAGATTATTCCTTAACGGCAGTATTTACAAGGGTTCCCTTGCGATGTGGTTATCTTTGTATCATTATTAATTTTAAATCTATGTAATCATGGCAAAATTAAAAAGCTTGATTAAGTTAGAAGGTACGATGGAAGATCTTACTTTCTACAAAGGTACCGATGGGTACTTTGTGCGCACCAAAGGTGGTGTGAGTAAAAACCGAATTATGAACGACCCTGCGTTTGCTCGTACTCGAGAGAACGGGGCTGAGTTTGGCAGTATTACTGCATCGGGGAAATTATTGCGTACGGCATTGGGGCCAATGTTGTTTCGAGCGAAAGACAGTAAACTGACGAGTAGGCTTGTGAAGGTTATGGCACAAATTAAAAATTTGGACAGTGTGAGTGTTCGTGGAGCGCGTAATGTAGCGGAAGGATTGAACAGTTCTTCCTCTATTTCGATTTTTGAAGGGTTTGATTTTAATGCACGAGCTACCTTAGGGAGTGTTTTGAATTCGATTGTTTCGGTTGATACGGCAAATGGGGCGGTTCGAATTTCGGCCTATAATCCTTTGGAGCAAATGCGTAGTCCTGAAGGGGCAACCCATTTTAGTTTACAAGTAGGTTTTTTGCGTATTGATTTTGCTACGGGTGTGTATGATTTAACCCAAAGTCCTGAAGAAGTGTATCCTTTGATAAATGGGACTATTTCGCCAGTATTGACTCCTGATAGTGAGCCGACAGCGACGGGTACTGGAATGCATTTTATCTTGATTGAGTTTTTTCAGGAAGTAAATGGTGTGCCGTATATGCTGAATAATGGTGCTTTTAACGTGTTGCATTTGCTGAAAATGAGTTAGTTTGAAGTAGTGTTCAAAATTACTGACTTAGAGAAACGCTCTGCCAGAAATGGTGGGGCGTTTTTTTTGTTAAGGTTTTATTTTTTTAATTATATCACTCTCGTTTGCCATACTATTCATAAAAGTCCTTTATTTACTTTAGATGCCTATGATGCAATGAATTTATATCGGTTTAAAAATACATATTATTAAGGATTGTTTAACTCCGTTTTTTTTATTAAATTTGAAATGACTCAACAAGCCTCATATATATATGTTACTAGAACCTCGCAAAGCCTTAAATAAAGCATTTCTTAAAATAAAACCCAATCGTACTGGAATTGAGTTATTTAAACAAAACTTAATTCAGCTGTTAGATAGTATTAAGGATAAAGAATCCGAAGAGTTTCACAAGAATTTGATTTCCGATTTCTTGAAGAATACCTATTATTCGCCCAATCATTTTATCAATACGAAAGGAAGAAACGATTTAGTAATTCATATTGGGAAAGAGGCAAAGAGCAATGTTGGAGTTATTATTGAAGCGAAAAGTCCAAGTAATAAAGCCGAAATGCTTTCGCAAAAGAACATTAATAGCAAAGCATTGCAAGAAATGGTGTTGTATTTCTTGCGTGAACGTATTACCCATAAAAACCTTGAAGTAAAAAATGTAGTAGCTACCAACGTTAACGAATGGTACATTTTTGATGCGCAATTGTTTGATAAACTATTTGCGCAAAATAAAAGCTTAGTTAAACAATTCCAAGACTTTGAAGAAGGCAAACTTTCAGGAAAGAATACTGACTTTTTCTACAAAGAAATTGCAAAACCGTTTATTGAAACTATTTTAGATAAATTAGAATATACTTATTTCGATTTAGCTACTTACGATAAAATATTACGCAATAGCGACAAGCAAGACGACACGAAATTGATTGTCTTGTTCAAATTATTGTCGCCAGAGCATTTGTTGAAATTGTCGTTTGCGAATGACAGCAATTCCTTAGATAAAAACTTTTACAATGAGTTATTGCACTTAATTGGTTTAACCGAAACCAAAGAAGGCGGCAAGAAGTTAATTGAACGCCCAAAAGCAGGACAACGACACGCGGGTTCGTTATTGGAAAACGTGATTAACCAATTGGATAGTTTGGATAAATTATCGCGTTTGCCGAACGTAAAACAATATGGCGACACCCACGAGGAACGTTTGTTTACCGTAGGTTTAGAATTGTGTATTACTTGGGTGAATCGTATTTTGTTTTTGAAATTACTGGAAGCCCAATTGATTAGTTACCACAAAGGCGACAAAAGTTATGCGTTTTTGCACAAAGGCTTGTTGCGTGATTATGACAATTTGAATGCGTTGTTTTTCATGGTTTTGGCTAAGAAACCCGAAGAGCGCAACGACCGTGTGAAAACTTTGTTTGCTAAAGTACCTTATTTGAACAGTTCGTTGTTTGAACCTACCGAGTTAGAACATCAAACCTTATTTATTGCGGGATTAGAAGACGATATACCATTACCCTTTTTAAGCGGAACGGTTATTAAAGATGCTAATGGTAAAAAGTTAACAGGCACTCACAAAGCGATTGACTATTTCTTCGACTTTTTGGATGCCTATGATTTTGCGAGTGAAGGTAGCGAAGACATACAAGAAGACAATAAAACCTTGATTAATGCCTCGGTATTGGGCTTAATCTTTGAAAAAATAAACGGCTACAAAGACGGTTCGTTTTACACACCAAGTTTCATTACCATGTATATGTGTAAAGAAACCATACGCCGTGCGGTGGTGCAAAAGTTTAACGAAACCAAAGGTTGGAATTGCGAAGACTTTGAGGGCTTATACAACAAAATTGAAGACACCCAAGAAGCCAATACCATTATTAATAGCGTAAAAATATGCGACCCTGCGGTGGGTTCTGGACACTTTTTGGTTTCGGCGCTGAATGAAATGATTGCTATTAAGCACGATTTAAAAGTATTAGTAGACCGCGAAGGTAAACGCTTAAAAGAATACCAAGTAGATATTGTAAACGATGAGTTAATTGTAACCGATGAAGATGGTGTACCGTTTACCTATAACCCAAAAAGCAAAGAAAGCCAACGCTTACAAGAAACCTTGTTTCATGAAAAGCAAACCATTATTGAAAACTGTTTGTTTGGCGTTGACATTAACCCAAACTCCGTTAAAATTTGCCGTTTGCGTTTGTGGATTGAGTTATTAAAAAATGCTTACTACCGCAACGAAACCGAGTTGGAAACTTTACCGAATATCGACATTAACATTAAATGCGGAAACTCATTAATTGCTCGTTTTGGATTGGATGCTGATTTGAAAGAAGCGTTAAAGAAAAGTAAGTTAAAAATTGAGGATTACAAAAGAGCCGTTGACCAATACCGCAATGCTGAAAGTAAAGAGCAAAAGCGTGATATGGAAACGCTAATTGCCGAAATTAAAACCAATTTTAGAACCGAAATTAACCAAAACGGCAAAGAAATTAAAGAGTTGCAGAAACTGAAATACGAGTTTAACGTAAAGTTTGACAGTGCGCAACTTTTTGAAACCAAGTTAACCAAAGCCGAACAAAAGGTTAAAAAAGACTTAGCCGATAAAATTGACAAAATTGAAACCCAACTGGAAGAAATAAAAAGTAACAAAATTTATGAAAATGCTTTTGAATGGCGCTTTGAATTTCCTGAAGTATTAAACGATGAAGGCGATTTTGTAGGCTTTGATGTGGTGATTGGGAATCCACCTTATATAACTATTGGAGGAAAAGATAGCAGCATAAATGATAAAAGTGAAATTAATTTTTTATTGAATAAGTATATTTCAAATCAATATAAACCTAATCTTTATGCTTTCTTCTATGAAGAAGCTATAAGCCTATTATCATTTAGAGGTATTGTCAGTTTTATTGTACCTAGAACTCTATTAGATAATTTATATTACAGTGATTTAAGAGTTTATTTATCTAAGCAAACAATATTATCAATTTTAAAATTAGATTTTGAAGTTTTTGATGATGCTGTTACAGGAGGAACTAATATTTTACTAGTTTCTAAAGAAAAAAATCAAAACTATGATATTCAAAGTTTGATAGTAAATGATATTCAAAATTTTAAGCAGCCAGAAGTTTTAACTATTAATTCATCAAAAATTTTAGTTGGTGAAAATAATGTTTTTTCTTTTTTGGATTCAAAGTTACTTAGTGTTATAGAGAAAATTGAGCAAAATAAAAAAGTAAAAGATTTTTTCTCTGTAAATAATGGAGTAAACACAGGTAATTGTGCTGAAATTTTGTTATCAGATTCTAAAGAATCTGATAAACATTTTAAAATATTGGAAGGTAAAAATATTAATAAATATATAACAACATGGAAAGGTTTATGGATTAATTATGATCATAATTTAAAAAAGACAATTAATCTCAAAGACCTTAATACTAAACAAAATAAAATTGATTTTGCTTTAAGAGAAAAAAGAATATTTGATTCCAATAAAATTATCATAAGACAAACTGGTGATAAAATAATTGCAACAATTGATGAAAATGGATTTATAACTAGACATTCAACACATTGTTTAGTAAATGACTTTGATAGTATTGATTTAAAATTAGCTTTAGCTCAATTAAATTCAAAATTGATTGATTTCTATTATAATTATCTTATTCCAGAAAAAGGGAAAGCTTTTGCTGAAGTGAAAGGTATAAATATTAAACAATTACCATTAGTTTGCGGAACAAAACTTGACAACAATATTATCCAAAAAGTCGACCAAATCCTTTCGCTCAAAAAAGACAACCCTGAAGCCGATGCTTCAGCTTTAGAGCGTGAGATAGATTTTATGGTGTATGCGTTGTATGGGTTGAGTGAGGAGGAAATTAGTATTGTTGAAAATAGTTAATAAATGAATAAATTACAAATTCTAGGTTTTATTTTAATTACAATAGGTACGATTATATCATTCATAGGGAGTTATAATCAATCAAAAAAAGATAATATCTTTCAAAACAATCTTACGGAATTTGTTGATAAACAAATTTCATTAGATGTTCCCGTTCTAAAAGTTTTAAGAGCAGACAATTCCAATAGTATTGTTGTTAAGAATGTTGGAAATAAATCTGCTGAAAAAGTAAAATTAATCTACAGTGAAAATAGTTATCCTTCAGCTTTTAAAGTAAATGCTATTTCAGTCATTGATGAGATACCTCAAGGTGTTGAAGTAAAAATTCCATTAAATTTATTTTCAGGAATTAATATTTTGACTAAAGTTCCAAATCAGGATGTTGAATACCAAAATAAATTGATTAAAGAATTGGAAGAATTTAAGACCGGTAATAAAGCATTCATTCCTAAATTTTATTTAGAATATAATTTTAAAAATAAAGAATATTTAAGCGATGAATATCAAATAATAGTTACAAATAAAGGAATTTTACATTTAAGTAAAAGTAATCCTAGTTAGTAATAAAATTGAAATTTCAATGAAGTTATCCTCTTTCCCCCGATTACTATGATTATTCCAAATAAAAATTCATAATTTATTTATTATTATTTTGCGAATAATTCAATAAATTTGTTTTAGGATAAACAATAAATC
>RDYL01000005.1 GCA_004293165.1 Flavobacteriia bacterium
AAATGGAGTTGCTAAACAGTTTAAAGCGCATTTCTCTTTAAATCGATAGAAAATAAATCCATATAATTTAAGCGGTACATTTATTTGTGCCGCTTTTTTATGACTCATCAAATCTATATTGAAAAGATTTCTGTAAAAAGAGAATTGAAATTAAAGCTAAAAAGTAAATTAATAATTTATAATGAGTTTTATCAATTCGTTAAAAAAGCTTTCCTGATGTCTTAAAAATTCCTAATTTTACACAAACTTCACGAATAAAATTATGGAAACGCATTTTGAAAGCAATCCGCTGATTGACAGATTACCAAAGCATTTAAAACAATTCATTAAACCACAAGTTTATGAAGATTATACACCCATTAACCAAGCGGTTTGGCGTTATGTAATGCGTAAAAATGTAGATTATCTTTCAAAAGTAGCACATAGTTCTTATTTAGAAGGCCTGAAAAAAACAGGTTTGGAAATCGATAACATCCCAAACATGTATGGTATGAATCGAATTTTAAAAGAAATTGGTTGGGCTGCAGTTGCCGTTGATGGATTTATTCCGCCCAATGCTTTTATGGAATTTCAAGCCTACAATGTTTTAGTTATTGCTTGCGATATTCGTCAGTTAGAACACATTGAATATACTCCTGCTCCAGATATTATTCACGAAGGTGCAGGCCATGCTCCTATCATTGCTAATCCAGAATATGCTGAATATTTACGTCGTTTTGGTGAAATTGGTTGCAAAGCGATTTCATCGGCGCGTGATTACGAATTGTATGAAGCCATTCGTTTGCTTTCTATTTTAAAAGAAGCAGAAGACACTCCAGAAGATGAAATCAAAAAAGCCGAAGAACAAGTAGATTTTTTGCAAAATAATATGGGCGAACTATCTGAAATGTCGCGCATTAGAAACTTACATTGGTGGACCGTAGAATATGGTTTAATTGGAACCGTTGATGATCCAAAAATTTATGGTGCTGGATTACTTTCTTCGATTGGTGAAAGTGCTTGGTGTATGACAGATAACGTAAAGAAAATTCCGTATGATATTTCAGCAGCCGACATGAGTTTTGACATTACAAAACCTCAACCTCAACTATATGTAACTCCCGATTTTGCTCAATTAAGTTTAGTTTTAGAGGAGTTTGCAAATAAAATGGCATTGCGCACTGGAGGCTTATCTGGCATTAAAAAACTAATTAGCTCTAATGCTTTAGGTACCATAGAATTAAGTACTGGTATTCAAGTTTCTGGAATTTTTACTAATGTAATTGAACACGAAGGAAAACCTGTTTATATTCAAACTTCAGGAAAAACGGCGCTTTCATATAGAGAAAAAGAGTTAGTAGGTCACGGAACAGAATACCATGCCGAAGGTTTTGGTTCACCAATTGGAAAACTAAAAGGCATCAACTTGGCGATTGAAGAAATGAGTCCAAGAGATTTACGTGCATATGATATTTATGAAGGCGAACAAATTACTTTAGAATTCGAAGGAAATATCACGGTTAAAGGGGAAATCATCACAGGTTCTCGCAATTTACAAGGTGAAATTTTATTGATTAAATTCAAAAACTGTACAGTTACTCACAACAATACCGTTCTTTTCCAACCTGAATGGGGTATTTACGATATGGCTGTAGGTAAAAAAGTAATTTCTGCTTTTTCTGGTCCTGCAGATGTAAATAGTTTCGACATGATTAATCACGTTCCATCCTCTCAAACGATTAAACAAAAAAAATCAGCAGAGAGAGAAGAATTAGAAAAATTATATGCTAGTATTCGAAATATTAGAGAAAATAAAACTGCAGCTACAACATTAAAAGAAGCTTTTACATCCGTTACCGCAAACCATCCAAACGATTGGTTATTGTCCGTCGAGATTGCAGAATTGGCTAAAAAAGAAAACAATTCGGATTTAGTGGATAAGGTTTTAAATCATTTAGAAAAAGTTAAAACCAATCGCCCAGAAGTTGCTCACCTAATTGACGGTGGATTAGAATTGATTTTTGAGAAAGCAAACGTTTAACTAAAGTAACTTTTGTTACTGAAAAGCTATACAATCGCATTTATCTTTGTCAAAAAAAAAGAAACAATTATGGGAATTTTAGATTTTTTAGGATTAGGAAATAAAACCAATGAGGTGCAAGAATACGTTCAAAAAGGAGCTATTATTTTAGATGTTAGAACGCCAGATGAATTTAGAGAAGGACACATTAAAGGGTCAAAAAATATTGCATTACAAGTTCTAAATGGAAATATCGAAACCATCAAAAAATGGAACAAACCAGTTATCGCATGTTGCCGTTCTGGAATGCGAAGTGCTCAAGCAACTTCCATTTTAAAACAAAACGGAATTGATTGCATTAATGGTGGCGGTTGGAACAGTTTAGAAAACAAATTATAAAAAAAGTCCCGATTGAATCGGGACTTTTTTAATTTACCATATTTAACTGCAAATCTTTATCAGATTTTATTTCATTTCCTTTGTAAGATAACGTCCAACCCATAGAATTTGTGAGAATCAACATTTTTGAAAGTTCACTCAATAATCGGTTTTGAGCATTTGTTTTTAATATAGATTTTTTAATTTTTTTGGCCAAATTTGCTCTTGCAATTTTATTTATCTTATTATAATCTTCACCTGTAAACTCGTTAAACGTGGAAGATTCGGTGTCATAATATTTAAAATCTGGACTAATTTTAATCTCTTCTTTTGGTATGTTTGTGATTGTCAAAATTTTGTTTTTTGCGTCAATATCATACGTTACTTTGCTCAAATCAAAACCTACCGTAACATCCGCATTAATAACAACCAACGCTTTTTTATCAAAAGACAATCCAGGGATATACGTCTCCTTTTTATCTTTATAGGTTAAAACCTCAGCGAAATGACCTTCAGTTACGACCAATTTACCAACATTCTTTATTTGAACTTGAATCAAATTGGTGTCATATTCAATAGTTGATGTTTCTGATTTCTTAGTAAAAAACTGAAAGACAAAATAACCAATTACCAAAAAAACAATAATATATAACAATTTTCCAGAACGTCCAATGGCTTGAACAATTGGAATTAACATGTTTTTTATTTGAGTTTCAGAAGAAGAAGTTCGTGCCATAATTAAAATTTTACACGAAGATAGGAAGATTTTTACTTAAATGGATGGCGTTGTTGCCAATTTAATTCAGGCTCTAACTGCTTGAAAAATTTTTCCATAAATCTATTAATCAATTTATTATTATGAAAAATGAATCCCGACATATTCACAGGTTTTGCACCAATTGAACTTTTAATTTCTAGAGCTGTTCGTCCAAAAATAATTCGTTTAAAACCTTTTTCAATGCCATACTCGGTCATATTGTACAACATGTTCAAATACAACATATTTTCTTTCTGTATGGTTTCATCATAGCCTAAAAAATAAGTTTCCAAGGTTTCATCATTTAATAAAAGTGTATGAAAACCTACTAATTTTTTATTCAAAAAATAACCAAAAATCTGAAAACGATTACCGCATTGCCCTTTTAAAGTTGAAAAATGATTTTTAGCCAAGAAAAACGTATTAAAAGGAGCATTTTTTGCTACATAATGATACAAATCATAAATGGTGTTTTCATGTAAAAGGACTTCTTCAAAAGATAGATTTTTAACCAAAATACCATCAAATTTCTTGTGCGCACGCTTGTATTGGTCACGATATTTTTTTGAAAGTGCATTGATGTAATCTTCAGTCGATTTCCAATTTTGATCCAAATAAAAAATCATATTAGGTTGTGTATTGAACTCGTAGGTTTCTTTAAAACGATACTTTTTCAATTCAACCGAACAATTTTCATAAAAATCTTTAAAAGAAACTAAATGAATTTTTATGCCTTTTTGCTTGAAATATTCAGTAATTTCATCAGCACTTTGAAGCAAAATTTCGCTAATACATTCAAAATCTATTTCTTTAGAAAACACATAACCATTTTGACCTGTTATCATGTTATTTCCAAGAAATAAAGTATGAGAAGCAAAGTTTTTAAAAATAAAATTTCGAATGGCTGTTTTAAAACATTTATCTCTTTCACCAAACGATTCGAGTTTATTCAAATCTAAATATTGTGCTAAAGAAACACCGATTAGTGTAGATTTTTCAAAAATTCCAATGTAAAAACACTCCATATTTACTGGAGAAGATTTTTCTAAAACCGTTAAATAAGGTTTTTGAAGAAAAACATTACTCTGAGCCACAGTGTCCCAAAGAGAAGGTAATTCTTTAACTGAATTGAATATTTTAAATGAAATTTCGTCCAATGTATAAATAAAATCGCCCCACAAAAGTAGAGCGATTCCTATATAATTAAATGTTAAATTTTAATTTATTTCCAACCACAAATAATAGCTCCCATTAAAGTCATTACCAATATCCAATAACCCGATGTTATTGCTGCATATTTAAAAGATCTTTGTTCAAATAAACAATTGGTTGCTATTACGGGAACCACAACAAATAATGAAGCAAAAAATCCATGTAAAGCTCCATGATCAAAACTTCTGAACATGTGTCCATGAACTTGCATATAGGCTAAAAAAGCCTCATCTTTTTCATTTGCACCAGCTAATTGTAAAGCACCTATTTGATGAATTACTAATGTAGGCATCATAAAAGCTAACAAAAAAGCAAAAACGAATGTTAACCCAAAGATTTTTGCCATATTTCCTGTTTTAGCTTTTTCTTCGGTCATTCCGATTTCATTCATCCAAATGGTTCCAAAAACTTTTGGATTGTACCAAACAAATCCGACAACAAAACTTGATAAAGCAGCTACTAAAATAGCTAAATAATTCATTTCCATAATTGATATAGTTTATTGGTTAGTTTATCAAACTTACATAAATTTTGGCAATTAAAAAACCGATAGGCAAATTTATGCAGACTCTTTATTCCTTTGGCAAAACTATATTTCGGAAAAAAATATAAAAATTATTCAAAAACCGATATAGCAGGCAATACCTTATGATTAAAATCCCAAAGGGCTTGATTTTCCCAAGAAGAACCATTCGTTGATACTGTTCCTCTAAAAGCGATCCATTCAGTTCCCCAATAACAAAAACCTAATCCATTTGGTGTATTTTTTACAGTATTTTTAATCTGTTGTAAGAAAGCTTTTTGACCTTCTGGAGAACCAGCATAATTAGGATGAATTTGATTTGCCAAACCGATTACATTGTTAGTCCAGTCGTTCCAACCGAATGTAAACGGATACGAAGTTTCGGCGACTAATACTTTTTTATTGTGTGTTTGACCCAACAACGTTATGGTATGCTGTAATAAATTAATATCGGTTCCATGCCAAATAGGATAATAAGACAATCCAATATAATCATAATCAATAGCTGCAGTCTTATAAAAAAACCAAGAAGCACCTGTTATTCCGGCATAATGTAACATGATTTTTGTTGCTGGACGATTGGTTCTAATTACAGTACTTGCACTTGCTAAAAGCGATAAAAATTGAGTTTCATTGGATTCTAAATTTCCATCAGGATAAATAAAACCATTATTGATTTCATTACCAATTTGAAAAATATCGGGTTGGATTTCGTTTACAATAGTTGCTGTATAATTCTCAACTTGTGTTTTTAATTGCGTAAAAGTCAATCCATTCCATGCTGATGGTTTTTCTTGATTCCCTGGGTCTGCCCAAGTATCTGAATAATGCACACTCAACCAAACTTTCATTCCGTGATTTTTAACGCGTTGTGCTAAAGATTTTACTTCATTAAACCCAGATTGATTTACAGTTGGTGTATGCCAAAGTCGAATTCGAATAGTATTGCAACCTGCATTTTTTAGAGTAAGCAGTGCGTCTTCGGCAATGTTGTTGGTATTGTAGTAAATAGTTCCTTCAGACTCTATCAAAGGCAACATAGACATGTCTGCTGCCTTGATAAATTCTTCAGATGTATTTGATTCTTCTTCTTTAGAACAAGAAAAAGTAATAAGTATTGTTAGTAGTGCTACTAATTTTAAACCAATTTTCATTGGCTAAAGATACAAAAACTTTTATTCGCTTGCTACTAATTTTGAAGCACTACGGTATAAAAACTCATTATAAATGTGTCTTCTTGCAAAACGACTTGGCGATTCTGCATTAACCATTTTAATGTAGGTAACTTTTGGCACACTAAAATACTCATAGTTACTTCCATCTAAAAATGAAATATACAACACACCATTATCCATGTAAAAATCTTGAATATTTACAGTAGTAGTAGTTTTTAAATAAACTTCTTTATTTTTTTCTTGCGTTTCTGGAGCAATACTTACTAAAAAGTGATATGCTTCAATAATATTTTTACTTCTTTCTTCAGCTGCTAAACGCTCCACCGGATCAGCAATAGTATCAGGATGATCTTCCTTCATACTATTTCTGTAAATAGTTTTCAGTTCTTTTAACGTAGCTGTTTTGGTAACATCAAGTAACTTTCTGTACTCGGCAATTTTCTTTGGATTCATAGTATTTTAAAATAAAGGTGCAAAAGTAGTGTTTTATTATTGATTCAAGCCAAAAAACCAAAACAATAAATAAAACATAACCATTTATTAATGAATTAATTACATAAAAACACCAACATCTCAACTAAACTTTTTAGTATAAATAAATATAAAATTATCAACCTATATAAAACAAATCAAAAGAAATATTTGAATTAAAAATCAATTCTAATTTGAATATTTTATTGATTTTAAGTTTGAATATAAAAATCTCAAAAATTATAAATTCTTTTCAGATTAAAACTGATTTCATAAAATTAAATCATAATAGTTTTTTATTAATATTTTGTGCTATTTTTTAATTATTTCTAGTTTTTATATTGATTAATCAATAATAATTTATTTAAAAAGTGTTAAATATTTAAACAATAATTAACAAAACTAATTTATTAATGATATAAATCAAAAATAAATCTATTTTTTCAAGATTTGTTACTTGACAAAACACATATAGTATAGGGTTATTTGTCAGCAAAAATTATTTTTTAAAAGTGTAACAAAACATTTTTTAAAGAGTATAAGTATAAAAGTAACCCAATCATACTAACTATTTAACAAACTTAAAAAAATGAAAAAACATCAAGTCCATAACTTAATCATTCTTGACGAAAGTGGTTCAATGAATAGTATTAAAAAAACTATTATCAACGGATTTAACGATTTAATTAATTCTTTAAAAAGCATTGAAAAAGAATTTATAGAACAAGAACATTTTATTTCCTTGATTTCATTTAACAGTAAAAAAAATAATGTGATACATTTTACCGAGCCAGCTGGTAAAATAATAACTATTAATAAAAATAATTATAATCCAGAATCTTCTACACCACTATTTGATGCAATGGGATTTAGTATATTAAAATTAAAACACTATTTAAGTGATAAAAATAACTATAGCGTTTTGGTAACTATTCTAACAGATGGTGAAGAAAATGCTTCAAAAGAATTTTCATTAATTGCAATAAAAAGATTAATAGAAGAACTAAAATCAGAAAATTGGACATTTACATATATTGGCACAGAGCATGATGTAGATACAACTTCATTGGATTTAAATATCAACAATTCAATTTGTTTTGAAAAAAACGATATAGGTATAAAAAAAATGTTTGAAATTGAGACAACTTCACGAATTAAATATAGCCTATCTATAAGAAATGGCAAGAAAATAAATAATGATTATTATTAAATGTTTTTTTAACATTCACAATGTTATTTATTGTTTTTGAGTTATTTATATAATAATACCAATGCTTTTAATAATATGTTTTCTAACCTACTAATTCTAATTTTATGCAACATCAAATTAACTTGGCTAAATCAGGTAATCAAATAGCTTTTTACCAAATCTGGAATTACTATCATAAAAGTATTTATTATTTTATTTTGAAGAAAACACATAATGAAAATCTTTCATCGGAAATTACGAACACTACTTTTATGAAAGCATTTTTAAAAATTAAACAGTATGACCCTTCATATGAATTTAGTACTTGGCTATTTACTATTGCTAGAAATACATTTTATGATAATAACAAATCAGAGACATTCTTATTTGTAGATATTTCTGAAATTGAAGCAACGTTTATTTATGACACATATGAATTCCATGAAATAGAACAGGAAAAAGATAAAATACTTAAAAGAAGCATAAATGAATTAAATGAAAAATACAAAAAGGTTATAATACTTCGACTTAAAAATTACAAATACAATCAAATAGCTGAAAAAACGGGTTTATCAGAAGCTAACGTAAGAGTGATTATAAACCGCGCAAAAAATCAATTAACTAATAAAGTTAATTCTTTATCATAAAAAAGAGCCGTTTAAATATTAAATCAAAATATTAACTTAAAACCCAATTCCCATTATGAAAAATAAAAATCGTAACCTATTAGTTATAGCCATATTAAGTAGTTTGGCTATATTATTAATGACTTATAAATGTGAGAATAAAGTAAATAACAAAACAGATAAGCTAATAGATAAACCAACTACCGAAAATGCTTATTCAAAACCAATTGAAGGACTAGATATTCCCTATCAGCATTTTGAAGTTGATGCTGAAAAAGTAAATACTTTAACAACAAATGAAGGAACTCAAATTCGCATTCCAAAAAATGCATTTTTAGATGAAGATGGTCAACCAGTAATTGGAAAAGTTAAAATTGAATATCGAGAATTTAGAAATCCTCTTGATTTTTATATTGCAGGAATTCCAATGGAGTTAGAAAATAATGGTGAAAAAAAAGTTTTTGTATCTGGTGGTATGTTTGAAATGAATGCTATTACAGAAAACAATAAGAATGCATCTGTTAATCCAAAAAATTTAATAAAAGTAGATTTGTTAAGCACATCAAAATCAACAGACTTTAATGTTTACGATTTAGATAAAAAAACTAATACATGGGTATTAAAAGGAAAAGATAGCATTAATGTTAAAAATAAAGAAAAAGAATTAACTGCTTTAAGTATTCCACCTGTTCCGCAAATTGCAAAACCGTATTCTTTTTCAATAAAGGACGATACAGGAGAATATCCAGAAATTAAAGAATATGAAAATGTAAAGTTCACACCTATAAACTTGAATACTTGTGCAATTTCAAATGCACAAGAAATGAAAGTTATTCCAAGAGAACATGGAATTTATGAAGTAGTTTCAATTACTAAGCTTGGTAAATTTAGAAATGAAAGGTCTTGCTTATGTTATTTAGCATTTGAAGAAGGAAAAGATTATAACGAAGCTTTAAGAAAATATCAAAAAAAATACGGCCCACTTATTCAAAAGAAAAACGATTTATTAAAGATGTGGGATAAGTATGAATTAGATTTAGCTAAAGTTGCAATATTAAAATCTAACTTAAATGAAAAAATAACAAGAACCTTAGAGGTTAATGAGTTTGGCTTTGTTAATATAGATTATGAATCTAGCTTTCCTACTGGAGTAGAATTAAAACCAAATTTTGTTGATGCTGATTGGAAAAAATTAGAGTTAAAAAATGTGGCTTTAATAGAAAAAGAAACCAATGCAATTTACAGATACACTAACAAAATAAAATTCAATCCAAAGAAAACAAACATATTAATTGGAATTACTGCTGATAATAAATTGGCATTTATAAAAAGTAAGGATTTAAATAAACTTTCAGGCAATTCTGCATCTATCCAAATGTATATCTATGAAAATAAACTCGTTAGTTATGACGACATTTTCAAATTTATTTTTAAAAATTAAAACCATAATGTATGAAAAAAATATTGTTTTTATTTCTAGTTTTATGTATAAATATTGGTTTGTTTTCTCAAAGTAAAGACACCATTTATTACAATTCTAATTGGGAACTTGCGGATTCTTCTGAACATGACTATTATCTTATAAAAGAAGGTAATAAAAAAAATGGCGCATTTACAGCATATTATAAATCGGGTAAAATTCGATGTAATTTCTATTGTAATGAAATTAATTATGAGGACATCGAAAATTCTAAATTTGATTCAAAAATGACAACCTATTCAAAAGAAGGAAAAATTATTAATGAAGGAAACTATGAAAATGGCCTCAAATCAGGGAAATGGAATTATTTTACCGATTTAGGGGTTAAAGATATAGAGGAAGAATATGAAAAAGGAATTTTAAATGGTTCATTTATTAGCTATTATGAAAACAATAAAATTCATGAAAAAGGCAATATGTTAAATGGAAAGAAAAACGGAGATTGGGTAACCAAGTATTATGATGGTGCAATTAAAAGCATTTATAATTATAAAGATAGTTTAGTAACTCCTTTTTGTCATATTTGCAATGAATATAAAAAATGTAAAGCTGTAATTAATAATCCGTTTAATAAAAATAGTATTCAAAGTAATTGGATTAGTAATGATACTTTAGCCTATAAGCAAACAGATGAAGGTTTGTTAGTAACATTTAACAAAGAAACAAATAGCAATTTTTATATTGATTTAGAAGTTCCGTGGAAAGAATATGATGATATTTCATTTGAAGTTACGTTTAAAAATACTGAAAACTCAGCACTTGAGTATGGTCTTATATGGAATGAAAATTTAATTGAAAACACCTATAATCAATTTATCGTTACCAATCAAAGTGAATTTATAATTTATAATGTAGAAGATAATGTTTATTTGGGAAATAAATTCGAAAAAACGGAATCTCTTCTTTTAGAGCCTGGAGAGGAAAATATATTGAAAATTTCTACCAAAGGTAATCAAGTATATTATTCTATAAATGGAGATTTAGTAGATACACAAAAAATTACAAATTTTGAGGGTAGCTTATTTAAAATTATGGTTTTTAATAATAAAGATATTGATGACGAATCTATTATTTTAAAAAATTTCATTTTTAAAGATACTGAAGAATATTCAAGTGTGGAAAATGGATTAGAACCAGGTAAATTTGAATGGACTGGAAGCGGAAGTGGTTTTTATGTGTCAAATGACGGCTATATTGTAACCAATTATCATGTTGTTGAAAATGCATATGAAGTATGGGTAAAATGTAAACAAGATGGTATTTATCAGAAATTTAAAGCAGAAATAATTCAAAAAGATGTTAGTAATGATTTAGCACTAATAAAAATTACTGATTCAGCTTTTAAAACCTTAAAAGAAATTCCCTATTCAATTCTTTCGGGAACAGCTCCTTTGGGAAGTGAAGTGTTTTCTTTGGGTTATCCTTTGGCTGATGTAATAGGCGAAAATGTAAAATTCACTTCAGGAAACATTAGTTCTCTTAGTGGTATATACAATGATGTGACAAATTTTCAAATGACTGTACCTGTTCAACACGGTAATAGTGGCGGACCAATTTTTGATAAAAATGGAAATATTATAGGTGTGGTTGTTGCAAAATTAAATAAAGAGTATGAAGGTGAAAATGTAAACTATGCTATAAAATCAAATATTGTAAAAAACATAGTGGATATGATACCTAACCCAACTTTGAAAAAGAGAAATACTAAAATGAATAAACTAACTCAAGAAGAAAAAATTAATTTGTTATCAGATTATGTGGTTATGATTCAGACTTTTTAGTCTCTAATTTTTTAATATCTTTATAAATAAACATAGTATAAAAATAGAAAAACATGAACTATACAAAATCTGATATTAAAAAGATTACATCACTAAAACAATTTTTAGATTTAGAGATGCATAAATTACTTCCAAATCAAGATATGATGATTAAGAATCATCTTAATTTAGTTGAATATCTTGAAAGTGAATCGCCTTTTTTCGTGTTGAGAAAATTTAAAAATTATAGTAACAGGGGAAGTAATTATTCTTTTGAAAACCATTCTTTTACCGTTTCAGATAATGAACCTGCACTATGGGTTTTTATGGAAACCTTTAATCAGTTCGAATTAGATTTTTCAACTTTAATTGAAAACCAACGATTTCCCATTGCTTTTGCAATAAAAGAAGGAGAGAAACAAGGGAATATTTGGAAAACCATAGGTAGAAAGCATCAAGAATTTGCAGCTAACGGATGGAAACATTGTCATATTTTTCAGTGCTCTCCTCTAGGAGTGACTATAAACCATAAAAATGATTTAAAACAAAGAAGCTTACGCTTGTTAAGTCCATTAAATCATTTTCCTTTTTTCTCTCCAAGAAAATATAAAATGCCTTATGATTATGGAGAAAATAAAGAGTGTATTGATTATGTAATTTGGTGGCTTTATACTAATTTTTATAATGACGCAAATAAAACCTATTTTAAAAATTTTGTTGAAGAACAGGGCTTTATTATAGCAATTGATGAGCCGAAAGATATTAAAATTGAATATTCAATAAAAAATAATCAACTTTCCAAAACTAAGAAAACAGATAATATTATTGTTAAAACTAAAGCTACAAAAAAAGCAACTAAAACTTCATCAAAAACTAATAATATGGAAAGTAATCTAGAATCTACATGTTTTAAAATATCTCAAAATTGGTATGGTCAAGGTATGATAATTACTGTTAGATTCACTAATGGAAGAATTTTTCAATACGATCATGATGAGGTTTATGATAACACAATTTTGCATTATGGCAATTTGGATTGTTGGAATAAATATGGTTGGTTTTCAAATTCAAGAAACATTCCTCAAAACTGTAAACCATTTGTAACCGAAATACTTAATTAAATAGAAATAAATATGAGAAATCACTTGATTTACTTTTACAGTAGTACCGATTTTTATCATAAACAAAATCAAATAATTGGAATAGATGATAGTGTTGATAACTTAGAACTAATTAAATTTGGAAAGATTTGTTATGATTCAGTCAACAATGATGGAAGCATAGGTCAAACAGGAACTATGTTCCCAAAGAATATAACAATTATTCCGTTTAGCATTTTGTATAAAGAGGAATTAATAATTAAGCAATTAGAGGATGTACTTACAGCGAATGAATACTATATAAAAGCAAATACGATTGATTTTCCATTAATGAAGTTAAAAAATGCAGTCCGTTTTTTTTACAGAGGTAGATGGTGTTGTGTTGGACATTACTATCTCTCACTTTTAAATATAGCCTTACACAATAAAGGGTACTCATCAAAAGGAATAGAATCTAGTGGCTTAGTATCTAATTTTCATAATACGTTATTTACAAAAACCGATGGAACAAGACTTAAAATAAATGCAGAGGCAGGAATGTAATCTATAATGTAAATCGTGAGCAAAAAGTGGACTGATTTAATTCAAAACTAAGAGAGTGTTTTCAAAATCATCAAATTTGAATTATCATGAAAACAGCAGAGAATTTCATCAAAGACATTCGTAGAAATACCCTATTCATTTTTTTGGGGAACAGCTCCTTTGGGAAGTGAAGCGTTTTCCTTGGGTTATTCTTTGGCTGATGTAATATGCGAAAATGTAAATTACGCCATCAAACCAAGTATTGTAAAAAACATTATTGATTTAGTACCTAATCAAACTTTGAAAAATAAAAATAGGAAAATGAAGAAACTAAAAGATGAAGAAAAAATAAGTTTGCTATCAGATTTTGTGGTAATGATTCAGACTTTTTAATGAAAAATGTTAATTTAGAAAAAAATTAAAAATAATAATATGGAAACAATTGAAATTATTAAAAATTATTTTTCACCTGATAAAAATTTTATAAAAAAAACACAAGAATATTGTTATTAAATATAGGTTCAAATTTATATTATTTAAATGCAGACACTAGAATATCTGGTGTTACAGAATTTATTAAAAATAAAGATAATACATGGAAAACAATTCCAAATGAAAATGGAATAATGAATAAAATTACAAATAAAAGTGATTCAACTCCAATACCGGGATTTTACTTATATAAGAAAATTTAATAATTGTATAATTTGAAAAATAATGAGGTTTGACAATTTTTTAATGTTGAACCTTTTTTATTTTTTTACTTGTTATTCAAAAAAAATAATTCTACCATCATGATTTATATATTAATAAATACTATTTGAAAAAAAAATGAATCTAAATTATTTTAATAAAAATTTTATAAAAAAATTTTGAAGGCATCATCATGGTATAGGTTTTGACTTTGAAATATGGACACAGGGGAGGAAGGGGTGACACATGGCATAGGTAGGTAATGGGTATTGAATATTAACTGTTAGGATTTGATTTTTAGATATAATTGTAAAAATTTGATTATCGTTACAGTAATGAAAGTTATCATGAATCATTAAAAAGGTGAACCTCTATTGTTTATATTTGTTTAAATTAACAAAAACAATTTTAAAGTTAATTTTTTCAAGTTACAAACTAATAATTTTTAATATTTGTCGACACAACCACTTAAAGGTTTTGAGAAATAGTAAATCTTATATTTTATTAATCAAAAACTTAAAGCCTAAGTGTTATTATGAGGTAAAATAAAAAAAGCTCCACATTTCTGTGAAGCTTCTTAGTAGCGGGAACAGGACTCGAACCTGTGACCTTCGGGTTATGAGCCCGACGAGCTGCCTACTGCTCTATCCCGCGATGTACGGTTGTAATTCAATAATTCTTAGTAGCGGGAACAGGACTCGAACCTGTGACCTTCGGGTTATGAGCCCGACGAGCTGCCTACTGCTCTATCCCGCGATTTATGAATGCAAAGGTACAATCTTTATTTAAAATTACAAGACTTTTTTAAAAATAATGTTTTCTTTCTACTATTTCAGGCGTTATCACTACCTTTGTACCCATAAATAAATTGAAATGGAGCACAGAGCAGGTTATGTAAATATTATTGATTTGATATTAAGAGGAGAATGTCCAGTGGACATTCGGTTAAAAATGTTACACTTTAAAAATAATTCTCATGCATAAAGCAGGCTATGTCAACATAATTGGTAACCCGAATGTAGGAAAATCAACTCTTATGAATGCGTTTGTAGGTGAGCGTCTTTCCATTATCACATCGAAAGCACAAACTACAAGACATCGTATTCTAGGAATTGTAAATGGAGATGATTTTCAAGTTTTATTTTCAGATACGCCAGGAATTATAAAACCTGCGTATGAATTGCAAAATTCGATGATGGATTTTGTGAAATCGGCTTTTGAAGATGCTGACATTTTAGTGTATATGGTTGAGATTGGCGAAAAAGAATTAAAAGATGAAGCGTTTTTTAATAAAATTATCCATTCTAAAATCCCAGTTTTGTTGTTATTAAACAAAATTGATAAATCCAACCAAGAACAATTAGAAGAACAAGTACAAGCCTGGAAAGAAAAAGTACCTAATGCAGAACTTTTTCCTATTTCGGCTTTAGAGAATTTTAATGTACAAACCGTTTTTGATAGAATTATCGAATTACTTCCGGTTTCTCCAGCATTTTATCCTAAAGATGCGTTAACCGATAAACCCGAACGTTTCTTTGTTAACGAAACCATTCGTGAGAAAATCTTGTTGAATTACGATAAAGAAATTCCATATGCCGTAGAAATTGAAACGGAAGAATTTATTGAAGACGATAACATTATTAGAATTCGTGCCGTGATTATGGTGGAACGCGATACTCAAAAAGGAATTATCATTGGTCACAAAGGCGCTGCTTTAAAACGTGTAGGTATTCAAGCAAGAGAAGATTTAGAAAAATTCTTTGGAAAACAAATTCACTTGGCTACTTACGTTAAAGTAAATAAAGATTGGAGAAGTAGTGCTTACCAATTGAAACGTTTTGGGTATAATCAAAAATAAAAGTTAGGAGTTGTGAGAAAACAAGTAATCGCTCCGTCAATTCGACTGGTTTTTAAAAGTAAAAATGCTAATTTTTGCTTTTGAAAAATGTATCGAGAACTATAGAAACGAAATCAAAATCCTATAGTTCTCGATACTTTTTTTATTTGGAAATCTTAGGCTTTCCAAATAAAAAACACTCCACTCGAAATGACGCTGGTGGAATTATACTTTCATTTGAATTGTAAATTTTCTTTTTTGACAGAATCAATAAATGATTTTATTAGTTTAAAACTGTAACAAATTCAGTTTGACAGACATAAATTATTCCAAAACCCTATACATCAAATCTTCTAATTCGTGCATTTGAGGCACACCGCGTTCTCTGTTTAATCGCGCCATAAAATAGAGTGAAAACCAAAAAAATACCATGATTGCCATAATGCTAAAATCCAATACCACAGATTGTTTAAGTGACCAATGTGTGTAAGCCATCATAGCAAAAACTAAAAACAATCCTGCAATGATAAAGTGAAGAAACATAAAAAGCGTCCAAAACAATTGCTCTGGACCAAAAAGGCCTTTTACTGTTGTTTTGTCTTCATTAGCTTCTAATTCCAAATGTAAAAATGGGGAATAGTATTTTCGTTTTTCTTTGCTGAAATAGAAATACAAATGCTCGTCGATTATTTTGATTTGGTAATCGGCTTTGAGTTCAGTTTTTAGTTGTTTTGCTTTTTCTAAAATTTTATCGACACTATTTTTTGATTCAACTTCAAACTTTGGTCGTAGTGCAATACTTTTTTCAGGTTCCATTTCTTCTGATTTTAAAGCTAATATATACAATTTTAACAAATGTTGAATGATTTTCTCAATTTAGCCCAGATAGAAACGGAAACCCCGCAAATTTTTGACCTATTTTTTCTTTTTATTTGGACAGCGACCTTAGAAGCTGACCGAATAAATTTAGAAAAAAAGAGCTAAAATTGTGGAGTTGTAGTGGATAGCTGGAAAAAGCTCCAAAAAAAATCGTACTTTTGCCGATTCAAAATAAGATTATGAATAATATTGTTGCCATTGTAGGAAGACCAAATGTTGGAAAATCCACATTTTTTAACCGTTTAATTCAGCGAAGAGAAGCTATTGTTGACTCGGTAAGCGGTGTTACGCGTGATAGAAATTATGGAAAAAGTGAGTGGAACGGAAAGGAGTTTTCTGTAATTGATACGGGAGGTTATATCAAAGGTTCTGACGATATTTTTGAAGCTGAAATTCGTCGTCAAGTAGAATTAGCTATTGATGAAGCAGATGCTATTATTTTTGTGGTGGATGTAGAAGAAGGCATTACGCCAATGGATGATGAAGTGGCTAAATTGCTAAGAAAAGTTACAAAACCCGTTTTATTAGTAGTAAATAAGGTAGATAATGCAATGCGTGAAAAAGACGCTATTGAGTTTTATAATTTAGGATTAGGAGAATACTATTCGATTTCGGGAATGAGCGGAAGCGGAACAGGAGAACTTTTAGACAAATTAGTCGAAGTATTACCTGAAATGCCAGAAGTTACCGAAGAGATGGAACCATTACCACGTTTTTGTGTTGTTGGAAGACCAAATGCAGGAAAATCGTCGTTCATCAACGCTTTAATTGGCGAAGATAGATTTGTGGTAACCGACATTGCAGGAACTACTCGTGATGCCATTGATACGAAATACAACCGTTTTGGATTTGAATTCAACTTGGTAGATACGGCTGGAATTAGACGTAAAGCGAAAGTAAAAGAAGATTTAGAGTTTTACTCTGTAATGCGTTCGGTAAGAGCTATTGAACACAGTGATGTTTGTTTATTAGTTATTGATGCAACTCGTGGATTTGAAGGACAAGACCAAAGTATTTTTTGGTTGGCTGAAAAAAACCGAAAAGGTGTTGTTATCTTAGTAAACAAATGGGATTTGGTGGAAAAAGACACCATGACTACTCGTGATTACGAACGTAAGATTAGAGAAGAATTACAACCATTTACCGATGTGCCTATTCTTTTTGTTTCAGCTTTAACCAAACAACGTTTATTAAAAGCATTAGAAACTGCAGTAGAAGTTTTTGAAAACAGAAAACAACGTATTTCAACTTCAAAATTCAACGAGTTGATGTTGCCAATTATTGAAGCAACGCCACCACCCGCTTTGAAAGGAAAATATGTAAAAATTAAATATTGTATGCAGTTGCCAACACCAACGCCTCAGTTTGTATTTTTTGCCAACTTACCGCAATATGTAAAAGATCCTTACAAACGTTTTATTGAAAATAAATTGAGAGAACAATACAACTTTAGTGGCGTTCCAATTGACATTTATTTCAGACAGAAATAGTTGAAAAACCGAAGTTAACGCTTCGGTTTTTTTGTGTTTATTGTTAAACTTTTCGTAAGAAAATTTTTATTCACACAATAAATATTTTATTTCGCTGTTAATTACACTTTACAACTTTTAATTCATTTTCTATGTTTAAAAATTTTATTTATCTAGTAGCATTGCTTTTTTGTACTTTATCTAGCTTTGGTCAAAATTCAATTTCGTTAAAAGGAAAAATTATAGATAAAAACACTTCGGTTCCTTTAGAATCGGCTACTATTTATTTAAAGTCTGCAAAAGATTCAACTTTGATTGATTATACGATTTCAGATAAAAATGGGAATTTTGCTTTTAAAACAAAAAAAATGGATAATTCCATCTATTTTAAAATTTCTTATATTGGATACTATGATTATTCAGAAAAAATTGAAAATTTAAAAGCAGATAAGGATTTTGGTTCCATAAGACTCGAAGAAAATGTAAGTTCTTTAAAAGAAGTTGTAATACAATCAGAAGCACCTCCTGTAACCATTAAAAATGATACTTTAGAATTTAATGCTTCCTCATTTAAAGTTCGCCCTGATGCCAATGTGGAAGCCTTATTAAAGCAACTTCCAGGCGTTGAAATCGACGAAGAAGGTAAAATTACAGTTAATGGAAAAGAAGTGAATAATATCTTAGTGAACGGAAAACCTTTCTTTGGTAAAGACGGTAAAATTGCAACACAAAATTTACCCGCAGAAATTATCGACAAAGTCCAAGTAACGGACACAAAAACTAAAGAAGAAGAATTATCGGGTCAGAACGCCACATCGGATGAAAAAACAATCAATTTAACCATTCAGGAAGATAAAAATAAAGGCGTTTTTGGTAAAGTCAACGTGGGTTATGGAACCGAAGATAGATATGAATCGAGTTTGTTATTTAACTATTTTAAAGACACTCAAAAAATTAGCATCTTAGGATCTTCAAACAATGTTAATTCAATTGGATTTTCAATGGATGAAATTTTTGATAATATGGGTGGCGGCAGAAATAACTCAATTTGGGTAAACGACAACGGTAGCTTTGGCATCAATGGGATGCAATTTGGAGGCAACAACGGTATTACCCAATCTAATATGATTGGAATTAATTTTGCTGACGAATGGGCAAAAAAGAAAATAAATCCAAATGGTAGCTACTACTATTCTAATGCAGAAACCAAGAACAATAACAGAACTAATAGAATAAATTTATTACCAACAGGAAACAGCACCACACTAGCAGAATCAAAAACAAAATCAAGTACGGATGGTCATAACATAGGAATGGATTTTGAAATTAAACTTGATTCTACTACTACAATTTATATGAGTCCTAGTTTTGCTAAAAGTGAAATAAAAAACAAAAACACTGGCTTTGATGCTACTTTTGAAGAAACTGGAGTCGCTTTAAACGAAAATACCACGGACAATAATTGGTCAAGCCAAAACAACACTTTTAGAAACAACATTTATTTTTATAAAGGTTTAAAGAAAAAAGGAAGAGGAATTAGTGCTTCGGTTGAAAATGAAAACAGTAAAAACGAATCTGATTTATTTACTAAAACAACCACCACATTCTTTCAGTCTGGAAGTACTGATGACGATAGAAATCAATTCAGAATCGACAATTCAAAATCAGATAGTTTTAGAGCTGAAATAGGCTATAACGAACCGTTAAGAGATTCATTGGTTTTTAACTTTGAAACTATTTATAAATATAAAAAAAATAAAGATACACGAGAAACGTATGATTTTGACGGCGTATTTAATTCTTATACAAATTTTAACGACCTTCTTTCAAATGACATCGCCTCCTCTACTTCTTCAGTAGCTCCAATGATTGGAATAAGCATTAGAAAAAAGAAAATTAGAGGTAGTATTTCTATGGGAACAGAGATTATCAGATTCAACAACCAATCTAATTATATATCAAATTTAACTACGGTAAATAAAAACTACATCTATCCTAAAATGAATGGTTATATTAATATTACACTTGGTAAGTCTAAATCGATATACAGTTATTATTCCTATGAAGTTAATTTACCTTCAGCAAACCAAATTTTACCCTTCCAAAATTTAGGAAATCCACTAAACACTTATATTGGAAATGCTGACTTAAAACCAAACGAAAACTACTCTATTTATACGAATTTCAATAATTATGATTATGCAACACGTAGTGGTTTTTATGCCTATGTTGGCGGCGATTACAATGTAAACCAAATAGTGGCTTCAACCACATATGATGCCGATTTTAAAGCAACTACCACTTATCAAAATGTAGACAGAGCGTATAACACTTATATTGGCTTTAGTTTAAACAAATCATTAAAGAAAGAAAAAAGAACGTTTAAATATGGTTTTGGACTACAATTAGGTTATAATTATGACCAAGGGTTAACCAATACTGAATTATTTGAATCTAAAGGTTTAACGCTAAATCCAAGAGCTAACATTTCTTGGTCAATTGACGAAATAATTACGATAAATCCCTCATACAAATACACTTACATTACCAATGATTTTACGAATTATGTAATTGAAAACACCAAAAACTTCCTGCACAGTGCCAAGTTAGAAATCACCAGTTATTGGCCTAAAAAAGTGGTCGTAGGAAGTGATTTTGGATACAACTACAACTCCAATATTGCAGATGGTTTTCAAAAAGATTTCTATTTATGGAATTTAAGTTTGGGTTATAATTTCTATCAAGACCAATTATTAGCGAAAGTAAAAGTATACGATGTTTTAAATCAAAACATCAGTTCAACAAGAACTATTACACCAACAGCTATTACGGATATGGAAAATACGGTTTTACAACAATATGTCATGTTTTCTTTAACCTATAAATTAGAAAAATTTGGCGGCAAGAAAAAAGATGATGGCTCCATGATTTTTATAGATTAAACAAAAAACTCGTTAGAAATTCTAACGAGTTTTTTTATACTTTTTATTTTTCACTTCAAAGCTACCAACTTCCACCAGCACCTCCACCCGAGAAACCGCCGCCACCGAAGCCACCGCCGAAACCTCCAGAAGAACCACCGCCAAAACTTCCGCCACCAAAGCCACCGTTACCTCTTCCAAGGCTACTAAGTATAATAATGTCTCCTAAATCTAAACCGCCACCGCCTCTAAAATTTCCGCCGCCTTTATTTCCTCTGGAAGCTAAAACCAATAGAATAATAACAAAAACAACAATCAAAATGAATGGTAAAGGATTACTTGATTCTTTTCTAGAGCCTTTATATTTTCCTTTTAAAACTTCAAAAATAGCATCGGTGCCTTTATCAAGACCTAAGTAAAAGTTTCCTGCTTTGAATTCAGGAATAATTATATTACGGATAAGCTCTCCATTTATTCCGGCAGTTAATCTATCTTCAACGCCATATCCAGGAGAAATCCATATCTTTTTATCGTTTTTGGCAAAAAGAATGATAATTCCGTTATCATTTTGCTCACTTCCACCAATTCCCCATGTTTGTCCCCATCTTGGAGTTAGAATCCCAATGTCTTCACCTTTTAAATCTTCAATTGTAATTAAGACGATTTGAGTAGTCGTAGAATCGGAATATCGAATTAACTTGTTTTCTAATTCTTTTTCTTCTAGAGGATTTAAAATATCAGCATAATCATAAACACTGGTTTGAAAACTAGGTCGATCAGGAATAGTAAACTGCGCTTGAGCAACAATCCCAGTTAAAACCAATACAAATAAAAATAACTTTCTCATATTAGTTTCTTGAGATTTCGTTAGACAATTCGTTTGTATCATCTGATTGATATGGGAAATAGTGTTTTAATCGTTGTCCGGCTTGTAAAATACCTTCGACTAAGCCTTTTTTAAAATTTCCTTCTTTAAAATTTGCAATTACAGTATCTTTTGTACAATCCCAAAAATCAGATTCAACTACATCATTGATACCTTTGTCGCCAATAATAGCAAACTTTTTATCAGAAACACATATATAAAACAAAACACCATTTCGATCTTTCGTTTCGTTCATTTTCAACTCAAAAAAAACCTCTTGAGCTCTGTCAAGAGGTGATTTTTCTGAATGTTCTTCTATATGCACTCTAATTTCTCCCGAAGTGTTTTTTTCGGCTTCAACAATAGATGAAACAATTTCTTGCTCATCTTGTTTTGTTAAGAAATCTTTGGTTTTAGACATTATTTTTTCTCGCTATTAAAGTCAAAATCTACCTCTACTGGTTTTTCAGCTCCTGCAACCGCTTTAAAAACAGCTTTCTCTTTATAATCTGATAAAATTAAACTTCTAGGTATTTTTAATACATAGTTGTTATATTTTTCAACAGATTCGTTAAAACGTGTTCTAGCCGTTAAAATTTGATTTTCAGTACTAGCCAATTCATCTTGTAATTTCAAGAAATTTTGATTCGCTTTTAGGTCTGGATATTTCTCAACAGTAACCAATAATCTAGATAAAGCAGAAGAAACACCACTTTGAGCTTGATTAAATTGTTCAAATTGTTCTGGAGTAATGTTTGTTGGATCAACAGTAATAGATGTTGCTTTAGCTCTGGCCGAAACAACTGCTTCTAAAGTAGATTTTTCAAAATCAGCAGCACCTTTTACAGTTTTAACTAAATTTCCAATTAAGTCATTTCTTCTTTGATACGAAGTTTCTACATTTCCCCATTCTTTTTTTACAGCTTGATCAACTGTAATTGCTCCATTTTTAACACTAATATACCAAAACAAAAGGATTAACAATAATCCACCACCAATCATCCAAGGCAAAAATTTTCTCATCATTTTTTTAATTTTAAAGTTTACTAATTTATTTAAAGTTGATTTTTAATCGTATTCAATTGTGCTTTAATCGTTTCTAATTTGCTGATAATTTCAAATTTATCTAAGGTTTTTTTCTGACCTTCTTTCAAATGTATTTTGGCGCCTTCTAAGGTAAATCCACGCTCTTTTACTAAATGATATATCAATTGCAAATTCTTTACATCTTCGGGCGTAAACATCCGATTTCCTTTGGCGTTTTTCTTTGGTTTTAGAATATCAAATTCTTTATCCCAAAAACGAATTAAGGAGGCATTCACGTCAAAGGCTTTGGCAATTTCGCCAATGCTGTAATATCTTTTATTTGGTGCTAATTCTAAATGCATTTTTTAAATTCAATTTTTAATTTTTGGAACATATGTTAATGAAATTTGAAAAATTAAAATTACTCCTAGCTCTAATCCAGCGATTGGTTTTCTTGGTTTGCTAATTTTGAAATTTCTATATACTCTTTCGCCGAAATACTTCCATAATAGAAATTCAGAGGATTTACTCGTTCTCCATTTTTAAGCACTTCATAATGTAAATGTGGCGCCTGACTTCTTCCTGTACTGCCTACATAACCAATAATATCACCTCTTTTTACACGTTGCCCTGGTCTACATTTGTATTTACTTAAATGCGCATACAACGTTTTATAGCCATAACCATGATTAATTTCAATATGATTTCCATAACCCGATAATGAAGCATCTGCTTTATAAACTACACCATCCCCTGTGGCATAAATTGGCGTTCCTGTTCGTGCAGTAAAGTCCATTCCATAATGAAACTTTCTGATTTTTGTAAATGGGTCACTTCGATATCCGTAACCAGAAGCCATGTGTTTTAAATCCTCGTTTTTAACCGGTTGAATCGCTGGAATTGCCGCCAACAATTTCTCTTTTTTCTTTGCTAAAGCAACAATTTCATCCAATGATTTCGATTGAATTACCAATTCTTTCGTTAATATATCTACCCGTTTAGTTGTATTTTCTAACAACTCTGAATTATTATAGCCTTGCAAATCTTTATACCTATTCACGCCGCCAAAACCTGCTTTTCGCTCTTCTTCTGAAATTGGTGTTGCGTTAAAATATATACGGTAAATATCGTTATCTCTATTTTCAATCGCTTCTAAAACCTCATTCATCAAATCAATTTTTTTATTCAAAACCTTGTAATTTAAAGCTAATGCTTCAATTTCTCTTGCCTGAATTTTATCTTTTGGGGTTTCAAAATAACTCGTGTTAATCAACAATAGAAAAATAAGAAAGCCAAATAAAGCCGATGACAATAAAAACAGCACTACATAAGCAAATTTTTTCCTTTTTTTAGTTCGGATTCGCTTATATGCTAAATTTTCTGAATCGTAATAATATTTTACCTTCGACATATATGAAAATATACTATTTTTGTGCCAAATTTATTGATTGACATAGGTTATACGAACAAATTTAAGAAATGTTTCATTCTAAAGCTATTTTATTTTTTAGTTGAACTATTTTTAGAGAGCATCACGTAGTTTCCTACCAACAATAAACAGTAAAAAACAGAACTAAATTATTGATAATGAAATCGCAAGACATTCGTAAAGCATACCTTAATTTTTTTGAATCAAAAGGACATTTAATTGTTCCTTCGGCGCCTATCGTTTTAAAAGATGACCCAACGTTAATGTTTAACAACTCGGGAATGGCTCAATTCAAAGAATATTTTTTAGGCAATGGAACTCCAAAAAGCCAAAGAATAGCCGATACGCAAAAATGTCTTCGTGTTTCTGGAAAACACAATGATTTAGAAGATGTAGGTTTTGATACTTATCACCACACCATGTTTGAAATGCTTGGAAACTGGTCGTTTGGCGATTATTTCAAGAAAGAAGCACTTGATTGGGCTTGGGAATTTTTAACTGAAGTATTGAAGTTAGACAAAGACCGTTTGTATGTTTCTGTTTTTGAAGGTAATCCAGCAGAAAATGTACCTTTTGACCAAGAAGCGTTTGATATTTGGAAACAATACGTTTCGGAAGACCGTATCATTTTAGGAAATAAAAAAGATAATTTCTGGGAAATGGGCGACCAAGGTCCTTGTGGTCCTTGCTCTGAAATTCATATCGACTTGAGAACGGATGCTGAGCGTGCTGCTGTTTCAGGAAGAGATTTAGTCAATGCTGATCATCCACAAGTTGTGGAAATTTGGAACAACGTATTCATGGAATTCAACCGTAAAGCCGATGGTTCGTTAGAGAAATTACCAGCACAACACGTAGATACCGGAATGGGATTTGAACGTTTGTGTATGGCTATGCAAAACGTAACTTCAAATTATGATACGGATGTTTTCACACCGCTTATTAGCAAAATTGAAGAAATTACAGGATTAAAATATACTTCAAACGAAGTAAAAAACATATCAGAAGATCAAAACAAAACCAACATTGCAATTCGTGTAATCGTTGACCACGTTCGTGCAGTGGCGTTTGCTATTGCTGATGGACAATTACCATCAAATACGGGTGCAGGTTATGTAATTCGTAGAATTTTACGCCGTGCGATTCGTTACGGATTTACATTTTTAGGAACTAAAGAACCTTTCATAAATAAATTGGTGGAAGTTTTAGCCAACCAAATGGGCGAATTTTTTCCAGAAATCAAATCGCAACAACAATTGGTTACGAATGTAATTCGCGAAGAAGAAGCATCTTTCTTAAGAACTTTAGAACAAGGATTACAATTGTTAGAAAATGTAATGGCTGAGACCTCTGGAAAAGAAGTTTCAGGTGCAAAAGCATTTGAATTGTATGATACATTTGGATTCCCAATTGACTTAACAGCCTTAATTCTTCGTGAAAAAGGATACGATTTAGATGAAGCAGGTTTCAATGTAGCAATGCAAGAACAAAAAGCACGTTCGCGTGCCGCTTCTGAAGTTTCTACTGAAGATTGGAACGTTTTAATCCCAGGAAACGTTGAAACATTCGTAGGTTATGATCAAACAGCAAATGAAGTAAAAATCACACGCATTCGTAAAGTAGATTCTAAAAAAGACGGTGTTTTGTACCAAATTGTTTTAGATAACACGCCATTTTATCCTGAAGGTGGTGGACAAGTGGGTGATAAAGGAACGTTAGTTTCAGCCAACGAAACGATTGAGATTATTGACACAAAAAAGGAAAATAATTTAATACTACATTTTGCAAAACAACTTCCAGAAAATATAGAAGCTGGATTTGTAGCTAAAGTAAATACCGATTTAAGAATTTCAACTTCTAAAAATCACTCGGCAACGCACTTGATGCATTTGGCTTTGAGAACCATTTTAGGAACACATGTCGAACAAAAAGGTTCGTTAGTGAATCCAAATTATTTACGTTTTGACTTTTCGCATTTTTCTAAAGTTAGCGATGAAGAATTGCGTCAGGTGGAAGCAAGTGTAAATACACAAATTGAAGGACAATTACAATTAGTAGAACATAGAAATATTCCAATTAAAGAAGCATTAGATAAAGGTGCTATGGCTTTATTTGGTGAAAAATATGGCGATAACGTTCGTATGATTGAATTTGGAAATAGTAAAGAATTATGTGGTGGAATTCACGTGAAAAACACCGCTGAAATTTGGCATTTCAAAATTATATCTGAAGGAGCAGTTGCCGCTGGAATTCGTCGTATCGAAGCAATTACGGGTGATGCTGTGAAAGATTTTTACACTTCGCAAGAGAACACGTTAGCGGAAATCAAAGAAGTATTGAAAAACCCACAAGATGTTTTAAAATCAGTGACTTCATTACAAGATGATAATGCGAAGTTGAAAAAACAATTAGAGCAATTAGTAAAAGAAAAAATCGAAGGATTAAAAAATACATTAATTGCCGATTTCCATGAAATCAACGGAATTCAATTTTTAGCAAAACAAGTGGATTTATCTATGAGTTCGACTAAAGATTTAGCACAAGCTATTGGGACTTCAAAACCAAATGCGTTTGTGTTTTTAGCTTCAATTGAAGATAATGCGCCAAATATTCACTGCTACATTTCTAAAGAATTGGTTGCTGAAAAAGGATTAAACGCAGGAAACGTAATCAGAGAATTAGGAAAATTCATCGACGGAAATGGTGGTGGACAGCCTTTCTTCGCTTCAGGAAAAGGGAAGAATGTGAGTGGAATTAAGGAAGCGTTAGAGAAAGTGGTTGAGTTTGTGAAATAGCACGCAAAGGCGCAGAGACGCAGAGTAAAAGCTAAATTATACTATGTGAAAATACGAGTAATAAAAGCAAACTCATTTTAAAGCTCAGCGACCCTGCGTCTTTGCGAGAAATAAATCAACAATATGTCTGAGAACGAAATATCTAAAATCATAGTTGATATCAGTTACAAAATCCACACTCAATTAGGTCCGGGATTGTTAAAATCAGTTTATGAAACAATTTTGGATTATGAATTAACTTCTCATGGCTTAAAAGTTGAAAGACAAAAATCATTACCAGTAATTTGGAATGAAGCTAAAATGGATATTGGTTTTTGAGCAGATTTAATAGTCGAAAATAAAGTACTAATTGAAGTAAAATCAGTTGAGCAAATTGCCTTAGTTCATCCAAAACAAGTACTAACCTATTTAAAAATCACAGGATTAAAATTAGGCTTATTAATTAATTTCAACGAACCATTAATAAAAACAGGAATTGTCAGAATAGTAAACAACTTATAATCTTTGCGACTCTGCGTCTTTGCGAGAAATTATTGCACTACTGCAATCGCTTCAATTTCAATCAACCATTCTTTTCTTCCTAAACTTTGAATTCCAACTAAAGTGCTTGCTGGATAATTTTCATTTCCTAGAAAGGTTTTTCGAACTTTTCTAAAAATAGGTAAATCCACTTCAGGATTAAAATTTACGATGTAAGTGTTCATTTTTACCACATCTTTAAAAGTAGCATTGCAATTTTGAAGTTGCCTTTCTAAATTTTGAAAAGTGGCAATGGTTTGAGCTTGTAAATCTATGCCATCCCCTATTTGTCCTGAAATGTAAAGCGTTTTAAAATTTCCTGTTTTTACTACTACTGTTTGAGAAAAACCTTCGTTGGGTTCTATATATTGTTTTTCAATCATTTTTTAACTAATTAAATGCTGAGTAAAAATACTCGTTTTTTGTAAAAAGTAGTTTAAATTTGAAGCCTAAACCTAAATGATTTGCAATTTACCACCAAAATAAACGTTAAAGAAAGCTGTTTTCCAATCAATTACGATTCGAAAATCTTGCTAATAGGTTCCTGTTTTGCAGAAAATATGGGGGATAAATTTCAGTATTTTAAGTTTCAATCTTTTGTAAATCCGTTTGGAATTATTTTTAATCCCGTTTCTTTAGAAAAGTTAATTCGTCGTTCGGTTGAAAATAGAAAATTTACCGAAAATGATATTTTCTTTCACAAAGATTTATGGCACTGTTTTGAAGTGCATTCTGAATTATCAAATCCGGACAAAGCAACATTTTTAAATAATTTAAATTTAATGGTCGAATTGACACATCGACAAATTGAGACAGTAACACATTGCATTATAACCCTAGGAACGTCGTGGGTGTATCGAAACATTGAATCTAAACAAATTGTGGCTAATTGTCATAAAGTGCCGCAAAAAGAATTTATAAAAGAATTACTTCCGATTCATCAGATTGAAGAAAGTTTAGAAAGCATCATTTCTTTAATGGATACGGTTAATCCAAATTGCAAATTTATATTTACTATTTCACCCGTTCGTCACATAAAAGACGGATTTACAGAAAACACATTAAGTAAAGCACATTTAATTGCCTCAATACACAAAACAATCAATCATCATACATCACCTATCTCCTATTTTCCTTCTTACGAAATCATGATGGATGAATTACGGGATTATCGTTTTTATGCAGAAGACATGTTGCATCCCAGCCAAACAGCAATAGACTACATTTGGATTAAATTCTTTGAAAATTATATTTCTGAATCAGAATTTGGACTGATGAACGAGATTTGTTCCATTCAAAAAGGATTAAAGCACAGACCGTTTAATCCAAACACAGCAAGTCATCAAAAATTTCTAGTGGATTTAAAAACAAAAATGACAACTATTGAAAAAAAGTTGCCATTTATATCTTTTGAAAGTGAATAAACTAACTATTTAGCATTTCAATTTCTAATTGTACGTTTTCCCAATCTTCTAATAATTGTTCTAACTCTTTTTTCTTTTTTTCGTATGCTGCAAAAAAAGTAGCATCTTCTATATGTTTATCAAAATTTGAAGCTAGTGCTTTATCATCTAATTGAATATCTTTTTCTAATTGCTGAATTTGACTTTCAATTTTACTCAATCTATTTTGTAATGATTTGGCTTTCTTTTGGTCTTCGTAAGAAATATTTTTAACAACTTTATTGCAGCTTGCATTCGAAACCACTTCTTTCTTTTCAATTTCGCGCATATTCATAGCGTTTTTCTGTTCTAAGAAGAAATTAATGTCGCCTAAATATTCTCTGATTTTCTGATCTTTGAATTCGTACACAATATTAGACATACCTTGCAAGAAATCACGGTCGTGAGACACCAACAACAATGTGCCTTCAAATTGCTTTAAAGCGGCTTTTAAAACGTTTTTAGACTTAATATCCAAGTGATTCGTTGGCTCATCCATTACCAAAACGTTTATCGGTTGTAAAAGTAATTTACAAAGCGCCAAACGATTTCGTTCACCACCCGAAAGTACCTTTACTTTTTTCTCTACATCATCGCCACGGAACAAAAAAGAACCTAACATATCACGCACTTTAGAACGATTTGTGTCGGATGCAGCATCTTCCATAGTTTGCAACAACGTAATTTCGCCATCTAAATATTCCGCTTGATTTTGAGCGAAATATCCCAATTGCACATTATGTCCTAATTTAATAGAACCTTCGTATTCAAATTCGTTTACAATAGCTTTCATAAACGTTGATTTTCCTTGACCATTTTGCCCAACGAAAGCCACTTTACTACCACGTTCTACTAAAAGTGAAATATCTTTTAAAATAGTTTT
Source organism: Flavobacteriia bacterium (assembly GCA_004293165.1). Lineage (GTDB taxonomy): Bacteria > Bacteroidota > Bacteroidia > Flavobacteriales > Flavobacteriaceae > Flavobacterium. Next base: position 29,951 of record RDYL01000005.1, read on the forward strand.
ATCACCATAAGCTTTGGTAACATGTTCGGCCTCTACAACAACTCTTCCTGGAGTTTGCGAAACCGGAAACGAAATATTCATCACCGAATTGTCGTCTTCATCGACTTCAATTCGTTCAACTTTATCTAGTTTTTTAATCAACGATTGCGCCATTGATGCTTTGGAAGCTTTGGCACGAAACTTTTCAATTAACTTTTCAGTCTCTTCAATTTTTTTAGCCTGATTTTTTTGTGTAGCCAATTGTTTTTCACGAATTTCCTGACGTAATATCAAGTATTCAGAATACGGTTTATTAAAATCGTAAGCTTTACCTAAAGAAATCTCAATAGTTCTATTGGTTACGTTATCCAAAAACATCTTATCATGCGAAACAATAACAACTACGCCTGGAAAATTTCGCAGAAAACCTTCTAACCAAATGATACTTTCAATATCCAAATGATTCGTTGGCTCATCCAAAAGCAAAATATCGTTTGATTGCAATAATAATTTTGCTAATTCAATACGCATTCTCCAACCACCTGAAAAAGTATCAGTTTGATTATCAAAATCTTCTCTTTTAAATCCAAGACCTAGCAGGATTTTTTCGGTATCACCCACATAATTATAACCGCCTAACATTTCATAATGATGTGTAACATCGCTCAATTCTTCAATTAAATCAGAATACTCTTGACTTTCATAATCAGTTCTAGTCACTAATTGATGATTGATTTCATCGATACGAAATTCGGCACGTTTGATTTCTTCAAAAGCCTGATACGCTTCTTCTAAAACGGTTCTTCCTTTTACAAAATCAATATCTTGACGAAGAAATCCCATTTTAACTTCTTTTTCAGTTGCAATCTGACCAGAATCAGGCGCGAAATCTTTCGCTAAAATTTTCAACATGGTTGATTTTCCAGCGCCGTTTTTACCCACTAGTCCTACTCTATCTCCAGAACCTAATCTAAAAGTTACTTCTTCAAAAAGATAAGTTCCACCAAATGAAACCGATAAATTATGTATGTTTAGCATTTAATTAATTTAAATGTTTGTTGTTTTTGTGTTTAAACATTACGTTTCTAATAAACTTAAAATTCAACAAACAAATTTATATATGTAATAATTGTTACACATAGAATAGTTAGTTATTGTACCTTTGTGTAAAATATTTTGCAAATGTTAAAAAAAGGATCCATATTAAATAGTATTTTAACAGGAAGTTGTCCAACTTGTCATGAAGAAAGCATGTATTTAGACAAAAATCCGTATAATGTTATGAATGTTTACAAAATGCATGAAAATTGCAACCATTGCGGAACCAAATATAAAATGGAACCTTCATTTTTTTACGGAGCAATGTATGTAAGCTATGCTCTTGGAATTGCATTTGGAGTTGCTGCTTTTATAATTACCTATTTTTTTGTTGGAGAAAAAAGTTTAGTCAACAATTTTATTATAATCATTATTACATTAATTGTGTTTATGCCGGTAATTATGCGATTATCTCGTAATATTTGGATCAATTTGTTTATGACTTACGACAAGGACTGGAAACAACATAAAGGAGAAAAGAAAGCTACATTACGATAAACAAAAAAACCGAAATAAATTAGTTTCGGTTTTTTTTATAACATCTTATAATATCAATTTCTTTTTCCAACGGAAATTGATTTTCAATGTGTTCAAAAAGCTGATTAGCTAAATACGGACCTAGCATTACTCCGCGTGTACCTAAACCATTTAAAACATGTAATTGCGGATATTTTGGATGCGTTCCAACAAGAGGTCTTCTATCTTTAACCGTTGGTCTTACACCTGCAAAATGTTGAACAATTTCATAATCGCACGAAATTAACTCATTCAGTTTTTCAATTAATTCTTGTTTTCCTGCTTCAGTAGGATTATTTGTTTTATCAGACCAATCATACGTTGCGCCAACTTTATATAAATCATTACCAATAGGTAGCATAAAAACACTTGATTTTATAACAACATCTAATTTTAAATTGGGGGCTTTAATAATAAGTAATTCACCTTTAGTTCCATCCAAAGGCAAATCATTAAAAAATGGATTAGAGTGTAACCCAAAACCTTCTGCAAAAATGATATGTTTAGCTTTTATGCCTTTGTATTGAACTTCATTTTCTAAAAAATCAATATTATCGTAATCGAATGGTTCAGAAGAAAAACAATTTAATGATTTTAAATAATTAGTATACGCTTCAATTAAAATTGAAATTTCAAGATAACCCGTATGTTTCACTTTTCCATAATGAAAAGGAGACAGAATGCTATTATAAGAAGTAGTAACCAATTTGGAATCTAAAAAAGGAGCTAAATTAGGTTTATCAGCAGCTTGGAACCAATTATTTTGCTCTTCAACTGAATATAATTTACGAAGAATAGGCAATTCAAAATCAAAAAACACATTTAATTTAGATTGTATATTATGGTACAATGGAAATGCAAAATCGATTTGATCTTTGGCTTTCCAAACTTCACTAAATCGTTTTAAAACAACTGGATTATATAATCCTCCAGCAACACGCGAGGAAGGTTGTGAATTATTATCAAAAACATAAATTGATTTATTATTTTGCAAAGCTATTTCTGCAAATGAAATTCCGGCTAAGCCATTTCCTACGATTATATAATCTATCATGGTGTAAAATTAAAAAACTCTTACCAAATGGTAAGAGTTTTTTAAATGAAATTGGAGAAATACTATTAATAATTCCACATATCTTGTTCAAAGTCACGAATTTTCTCTTTTACACGATCAGATTCTAACAATTGCATTTGAGCATTTTCTTTCATATAGTCAGCAATTTTACGGTCTCCGTAAACATTCTCTTCCAAGTAAATTACTCCACTGAAACGACGTGCATTTAAAATGTGGTCAAATGAAAATGGCATAGCTGAATTTCTATTATTGAATGCAGTAGCTTCATGCAGAATATCTCTTGTTGAAGGGAAATATACCCAAAACAATTCAACCATTTCAGGGTTTGGATTATCCATTTCATATACATCAGGAACAACTGGACAAATACCTAATAAACGATATTTCAATTCCCCTTGTCTCTTATCAAAATACCAATAACCAACCACCTTGTATGCATCAACATTATATGCCTCAATTTCTGTTTTTCTAATATACTCTTCAGAAATCTTTTTTGTACCTTTTCTGTAAGCTTCAATATCTTCATTCATTTGCTCACGACCTACATCAGTAGTATCAATTTTGAACAAAGAAGCCTCAATATCTTTTAAAGATTTTTTAGATGTAAAATAACTTGAATCATAAACTTCAGTAATTGTACCATCTTTAATACCTTTAACTAAGACATTATAAAGGGGTCTTCTATCAGGAGATGACATTACATCACCTTCAACAGGGAAATATAAAGGAAAATTAACTCTCTCATCTAAATCAATTATTTCCCAAATACGCTTACCCATTAAAATATCACGATCATGTACATATCCATAAGGAAGTGGCTTGTCATTATCTGCACTTAATTCTGCCTGAGTCTTTTTACCGATTTGATCAGGTGTCTTAGCGTTTAATAAGTTTGATTGAGCAAAAGTAGTAGTACTTAAAACTAAAACTAAAATTGCAATACTATTTCTCCAATTCATTTTATTCATATTTTATTTGGTTTATATTATAAACTCAAATTTATTTAAATTATTGTATTTCGTATGTACAAGGTGATACTCTCTTAGATTCCTGATCGATACCTACAAACTTAGCTTTAATTTCATTAATGATAATAACATCACCTTTTGAAGCTTTAGCAATAACAGCTCTTGCTCGAGAATCCATTTTATTGCCTGAAACAACAACAGTTGGTTGACCAGGAACTTTAATGTTAAATTGAGTCACATTAACAGTTACTGGAAAATCAAAATCTTCCATAATAGCAGTTACTGAACAAACTTCTAAATTGTTTTTAGGACCCTTATTTTTCTCAGAACCACCAACTTTTCCTGTTGGAGCTGGTAAACCTTTAATTCTAAATACTTGTGCACTAGACATTGCTTTACCATCAGGCATAGTAGCTGTAACATTGATTTTTACCTCACTACCAGAACCTGCTTTTAACATAAATTTACCATCACCTACCTTAGTCATTCCAGGAGCACTAGCATTCACTTTATTAGAGGCAATTCCAGGTACAGATATTGAAATTGGATTAGGAACACCACGGTATACAACATTCATTTTATCAGCAGAAATAATGGCTTGATTAGGACGAGGTACAACAACATAAGTACCTTCAAAATTTAAAGGAATTTCTTTACCATCTTCTAAAAATCCAAATTTTCCTGAAAACGTTTGTTCACCAATTCCACCAGCTGTCATAGAGATAACTGCTTGACCATTTTCAATTTTACCAGGACCTTTGAAAGAAGTAGGAACTGTATTAGCATCATAACGACCTAAAACAACTTTACCTTTAACTGTTTCACCTTGAAAATAAGCATTTTTTTCTAAGACAACAATAGCTTGAAAATTCTTCATTGATGCAGCAGTTTTCAATGCATTACCTAAAAATAAATTATAAGCTCCTGCTTCAGTATTCTTAACATCATTCTGCATTGCAGTAATAAAAGTTAAAGTAGATACTGCTGGAAAACCTTTAGCCTTATAATCTAAAAATTTAATTTTTACTCCTTCTTTATTAGCTATATCAGCAGTAGAAAATTTCTTTTCAATTTCTTTGATAAAAGGAATATATTTCACATCATTACCTAATACTTTCTTGATATCAGCAACATATTTATCAATTCTTGTAACAATTTCAGTTCCTCTAGGACTATATCCATCACCTTTAAACCATTTTTCATCAATAGTTGATTTATCCATAGATTCAAAAGGTAACTTACCTGTCTTTTCATCAGGAGTATAACCTTCAGTAACTTCAGATTTAACAGTTTCTAAAAACGCAATGAAGTCTTTAGAAATCTTAGCTACATCCTTAGCTTTTTTTGCAGGCTCTGCGTATTTAGCTGGTTCATCAGCTGCCTTTGTATTTAAAGCTGATAATAAATTATTGTTAGCTTCTTCAGTTAATTTATTTGACTCTGTAAACTTGTCATTAAAATTACCAAAAGCTGATAATACTTCTTTTGACATATTTAATGCCAACATTGCAATGAAAACCAAATACATAAGGTTAATCATCTTCTGTCTAGGGGTTAATTTTCCTCCTGCCATTTTTTCTTTAAATTAGTTTTAATTAATAAATTTTTAATGATAAACTAATTATCCTCTGTTACTCATAGCAGTAAGCATTCCTCCATAAACAGCATTTAAAGATGCAATGTTAGAAGTCATTGATTGCATTTGCTCTTTCAATTTAGCAGCATTATCAGCAATTTCTTGATTTGCAGTAGCATTTCTAGAAGCGCTGTCTAATTGCAATTTATATAAATTATTTAAAGCTTCCATTTGTGCAGCCGCTGTAGACATTTCCTCAGCATATTTCTTTTGACCAGCCATAGCATCTACAGTTGGAGAAATAGATTTAGCAGCACCTTCAAAATTTTTGATACTGTTGCCTAAACTAGCCATTAATTCACCATCAATTTTAGCTTCTTTTAACATATTATCTAATTTTTGAGATAATAACCCTTGAGCTTCTGCTGGATTTTCTTTTTTATCTTTAGCTTTAGCTTCCCCACCTGCTAATTCAGGATAAACCAAAGACCAATCTAATTCATGTTCTACTGGCTCAAATGCAGATAATGCAAAAATAGCCGCTTCTGTTAATAATCCTACGATAAGCATAATATCTGCACCAGTCCAATGTTGTAATTTAAATAATGCTCCAACAATTACTACTGCTGCTCCCATTCCATAAAGGAAACCCATCATTTTTTTGCTTAATAATGCCATAATAAATAAAATTTAGTTAGTTAAGTTAATTATATAATAAAATTGGTTAATACTATTTTGGTCTGTTACCTGTTGTAGCCGTACCCATATAATCTTGTACAGTTCTAAAACCGATATAACTTCTTGCCGAATCTGCATACTCATAATCTCGTGTTGAAACCTGCATAAAATAAGCAACATCTTTCCAAGAACCACCTCGAACTACTTTTCTTTGATTCTTTTTATCTGCTACATGTGGATTCATTGTAGAAACAAACTCATATGCTTCAGCATAATATGAAGATTCAGTCCATTCAGAAACATTACCAGCCATGTTGTATAAGTTAAAATCATTAGGCTCATATGATTTAGCTTCTACAGTATACAAAGCACCGTCAGCAGCGTAATCACCACGATTAGGTTTAAAGTTAGCCATAAAACAACCTCTGTCATTTTTAGCATAAGGGCCACCCCAAGGATAAGTTCCACCTTCAATTCCACCTCTTGCAGCATATTCCCATTCAGCTTCAGTTGGCAAACGGAATGAATTTACCTGATCTCTTCCTTTTTTCTTTTTAACATAGGCATTTTTATACATTGTTCTCCAAGCACAAAATGCTTTAGCCTGATTCCAAGACACTCCAACTACTGGATAATCCCCATATGCTTGATGCCAAAAATAGTCGTTGTGCATAGGCTCATTGTATGAGTAAGCAAAATCTTTTATCCATGCGGTTGTATCAGGATATATTTCAATTGGCGGTGCATCTTCATAAAAGTTTTTACGTCCCTTTTTCTTTACCGCTTTATTTAAGTCAACTTGATTATATTTAAATTTTAATTTCGAAGCATCTATAGTCTTTAAACCATTATACGACTCAGATTCAGGTAAATACATAGAATCCATAACCTCTACATAAAATTCATCAGGATACTTACTTGGCTCCTTAATTACCTTAATTTTTTTATTTAATTTTCTACCTGCATAAATATCATCATCAGTACCTACACTATAATAATTCTCATACATGTATTTATCATAAGGAGTCATTTTTTCAGGATCAACGTCAGCAAAAGCAAAATCGCCAATTCCATCACCTGGTTTTTTACCTTGCTCATCAGCAAAAATAGCTAAGCGTGTTCTAATTGTTGAATCTTTTACCCATTCAACAAACTGACGGTACTCGCTATTTGTAATTTCTGTTTCATCCATATAGAATGAGCGAACCGTAACTGTTTTTGTAGGTGCGTCTTGAATGTTAGCTAAATCATCATCGGCTTTACCCATAATAAAAGCTCCTCCAGGAATTAACGTCATACCGTAAGGTTTTTCAGGATGCCATTTCCTTCCTTTAACTCCTACTAATTCTCCTTTATCGCCTTTACCACAACTGATAAATAATGACAAAATTGCTGATAATGCAACAAACTTCTTCATATAAACTTGGGTTAAATATAATTTCTATTTAAGGGCGTAAACCTATTCAATAATTTTGAAAAAAACAACATTTTTTTTAAAAAGTTCAAAATTTATTAAATTTAAAGTTTACGTTTGAATTAACTTTACGTTAACATATTAAAAAACAACTCTTTTAAGCTATATTTCTTCTTTGGGCTTTCCACCATCTTTCTGGAATTTCTTGCTCGCAAGCCGCTAAATAATCTTCATACATGCAAGGTAATAACGTATTTCTTTTTAATTTATTGTTAACATGTGTTAAAAAAGGTATTTCTATCCACCATCTTCCTGTTATATTACTCTTATAAAACACCAATTCTTCATCTTCAATTAAGACAATATACTTAATATAATTTTCTTTTGTACCAAATGGATACTCATTTGAACGAAAACAAAAGCCTTCTATAAAGTACCATAACATTTGAGTTATTAGAACGACTTCGTTTGTATTTGAATTAAAATTAAAAATTCCAAATGAAGTTACTTTATCACTAATTCCGGCATAACGTGCCAATGCACATATTTCTTTCCCTGTAAATCCGTTAGGAGAAAATTCCTTATTATTTCCAGAATAAGACGACTGAACTGCATTCATATCTACACTTACTAAATCTGCATCTCTAAAAACAGGTTCTGCAACTGCAATATTATTGGAAACTTCTCCTAATCGATAAGCTTCAAAATATAATTTTTCAATTAAATCAATTTCTTCTTGTGAATTATAATAGGTTTGAAAGCCAATATTAGCATAATTAAATAGATTATTTGGCTCTTCAACAATAATTTTTGACAAAAAAGAGTTGTAAACCAAAGAATCTTCTTTAGCAAAACCAAATTTACTATCCACAGAAACTAAATTCACCATTTGATCTAAATTATCATAGGCACGATACATTGCGTACGTTAAATCTTGACTGCCACCTACAATAATTGGTGTAATTTTTTTCTTTACAAGCTCTTCAACAAGCTTTTTTACAACAAAATAAGTATCTTCTATACTTTCACCTGCCTCAACAGAACCTAAATCTACTATAGAAACATTCCAATTTCCAGGATATAAACTGTACAATTGTTTTCTAAATTCTTCAAAAGCAAAATCTTCATTTTCTTTATTTGCACCTCTATATTCATTAACCGTGACAATAGCTAACGATACATTTTCTAAAACCGGAAAATCGGTTTGAGTGTGCAACGCAACTTTTTTACCTAATGTTTGATTAGATAATTTTGAAATAAATTGTTCCACTGAAACCGAAACAGGTTGCAAAAAATCAAAAACCATTTGCTATTTCTTTTTTGTTGTTGTTTTCTTAGCTGTTGCTTTTTTTGCAGGCGCTTTTTTTGCTGGTGTTTTCTTTTCAATCATTTCTTGAACTTGCTCCAAAGTCAATTTAGAAGCATCAACATCTTTGCTTAATTCTATTTTGATTTTCCCTTTTGTAATTACCGAACGACCCCAACGTGCTTTTTCCACTTTGATGCCTTCTGCTTTCCAATCGTGCAATACTTTATCAATATCTTTTTGTTGTTTTTCTTCAATTAATTCATTCAAATCTGATTGCGATAAATTATCGAAATTATATTTTTTATTCACATTGATAAACATGCCGTTCCATTTGATAAAAGGACCAAAACGACCAACACCCTTTTGAATAGGCAAATTATCATACGTTCCAATTGGAGCATCTGCTTGTACTTTTTCATCAATTAAACCTTGAGCTGTTTCCATAGTTACATCCATTGGATCAACTCCTTTTGGCAACGAAATAAATTGGGCTCCAAATTTCACATACGGTCCAAAACGACCATTGTTTACTTCTATTTCTTCTCCTTTGTAAGTCCCTAGTTGTTTTGGAAGCAAGAATAAATTCAACACCTCTTCTAACGTAATATTTCCAATATTTTGATCTTGACGTAAACTAGCAAATTGTTTATTTTCATCATCAGCTTCTCCAATTTGAGCCATTGCTCCGTATTTTCCTAAACGAACCGAAACTTGTTTTCCTGAAACAGGATGCACACCTAAAATACGTTCTCCACTTTCTCTATCGGCATTTTTTTCAACATCAACTACATTAGGATGGAAATGGGTGTAGAAATCATTCATCATTTTTGCCCAATCCACTTTTCCTTCTGCAATTTCGTCAAAATCTTGCTCTACTTTTGCTGTGAAATTGTAATCTAATATTGTGTTGAAGTTTTTAACCAAGAAATCATTCACGATAATTCCGATATCAGTTGGAACTAATTTCCCTTTGTCCGAACCTACATTTTCAGTTAAAACTTGAGCTTTAACTTCGCTGTTTTTCAAAACGATTTGTATATATTTTCGTTCTTGACCTTCAAAACTACCTTTCTCAACATAAGTTCTGGCAATAATCGTTGAAATAGTTGGTGCATACGTAGATGGACGACCAATTCCTAATTCTTCTAATTTTTTAACCAAAGAAGCTTCGGTGTAACGACTTGGCGGACGCGAAAAACGTTCGGTAGCTGTAATATAATTATTGGCAAGTTTTTCGTTTATTTTTAAAGCAGGTAGCATTCCTTCTTGTTCCTCATCATCATCATCATGTCCTTCCAAATATACTTTTAAGAAACCTTCAAATTTAATCACTTCTCCAGTTGCTGTAAAAGTTTCTGAATGATTGTTAGCTTCAATTTTTACGTTGGTTCTTTCTAATTCAGCATCACTCATTTGAGAAGCCAATGTTCTTTTCCAAATTAAATCATACAAACGCGCTTGATCTCTATCAATAGCTACTGTGTGACGCGACATATCGGTTGGACGAATGGCTTCGTGCGCTTCTTGTGCTCCTTTTGATTTGGTATTAAAACTTCTTGGTTTAGAAAATTCCTTTCCATAATAACTAGTAATTTCAGCTTGAGCAGCTGCCATTGCTTCTTGCGAAAGGTTTACACTATCCGTTCTCATATACGTTATAAGTCCGGCTTCGTATAAACGTTGTGCAATTTGCATCGTAATTCCAACAGGTAAATACAATTTTCTAGCCGCTTCTTGTTGCAACGTTGAAGTCGTAAAAGGCGCTGCTGGTGATTTTTTGGTTGGTTTCGTTTCTAAATCTCCTACTTTGTAGGATGAACCCATATTTTTAGTTAAGAAATCTTCTGCTTCTTTTTTAGTAGCGAAGTTCTTAGGTAATTTTGCTTTAAATGCTTTTCCAGCTTCGTTAGTGAATTCAGCCGTAATACTGTAAGAAGCTTCTGGATTGAAATTTTGAATTTCTCTTTCGCGTTCTACAATCAAACGAACAGAAACCGATTGCACACGACCAGCTGACAAACCACCTTTTACTTTTTTCCAAAGTACTGGCGATAATTCGTAACCTACTAATCTATCTAAAACTCTACGCGCTTGTTGCGCATTTACTAAGTTATAATCAATTCCTCGTGGATTTTCGATTGCTTTTTGAATAGCCGTTTTCGTAATTTCGTGAAAAACGATACGTTTTGTTTTTTCGGGTTTTAAATTTAATTCTTCAGATAAGTGCCAAGAAATTGCTTCTCCCTCACGGTCCTCATCGGAAGCTAACCAAACCATTTCGGCATTTTTAGCTAATCCTTTTAATTTTGTCACCAATGCTTTTTTATCCGCCGAAACTTCATATTTTGGTTTGAAACCATTTTCTACATCTACTCCAATTTCTCTTGAAGGTAAGTCGGCAATATGGCCGTAACTCGACTCTACTTGATACTCACTTCCCAGAAATTTCTCGATGGTTTTTGCCTTAGCTGGTGACTCAACGATTACTAAATTCTTTGCCATTTCACTTTTTGTTTGTTTGGCAAAAGTATAGGTTTTTTTTAAATTTTAACATCCTGAACTTTTTTTTACCTTCAATTACCCTAAATATTGGCTAAATTATACCTATATATATAGGTGTAAAATCCATGTAAAACGGCTACTTAGAATCGGAAGAAAAAATAATTTAAAAATTTCATGTTAAACCTTTTCTGCCATCTTGTCAGATTTTAGATTTTAGTATTATCTTTGCAATCCGAAACTTCGGAATGATTTAAAGGAATCTTTGATATGGAAAAGGTAATTGATGAAAATAAACAAGGTCAGAGTTTAGTGCTTGACCAAAAAGAAGGAAATACAAAAAAACTTTTTATAGAGAGTTATGGTTGCCAAATGAACTTTTCGGACAGCGAAATTGTGGCTTCAATTCTTTATGAAAACGGATATAATACGACTCAAAATCTTGAAGACGCAGATTTAGTTTTGGTAAACACTTGTTCTATTCGCGATAAAGCGGAACAAACGATTCGTAAACGTTTAGAAAAATACAACGCAGTTAAGAAAATCAATCCAACGATGAAAGTTGGGGTTTTAGGTTGTATGGCAGAACGTTTGAAAAGTCAGTTTTTAGAGGAAGAAAAAATTGTAGACATGGTGGTTGGACCGGATGCTTACAAAGATTTACCTAATTTATTAGCAGAAGTAGAAGAAGGAAGAGATGCCATCAACGTAATTCTGTCTAAAGAAGAAACGTATGGTGATATTTCACCTGTTCGTTTAAACAGTAACGGTGTTAATGCTTTTGTTTCGATTACAAGAGGTTGCGACAATATGTGTACGTTTTGCGTGGTTCCTTTTACACGTGGTCGTGAGCGTAGTCGTGAACCACAAAGTATTATTGACGAAATTCAAGATTTATACGATAGAGGTTTCAAAGAAGTAACGTTGTTAGGACAAAATGTAGACAGTTACCTTTGGTATGGTGGTGGTTTGAAAAAAGACTACGACAAAGCTACAGAAATGCAAAAAGCTACAGCTATGGATTTTGCGCAATTGTTAGACAAATGTGCGACATTGTTCCCAAAAATGCGTTTTAGATTTTCTACTTCGAATCCGCAAGATATGCATGTTGAAGTGATTGAAACCATGGCAAAACACCATAATATTTGCAACTACATTCACTTACCTGTTCAAAGTGGAAGCACTCGAATTTTAAAAGAAATGAATCGTCAACACACCCGTGAAGAGTACATGACGTTGATTGATAAAATATACTCAATTATTCCAGACATTTCATTATCGCAAGATATGATTGCCGGTTTCCCAACAGAAACAGAAGAAGATCATCAAGACACATTAAGTTTGATGGAATATGTAAAATACGATTTCGGATTTATGTTTGCGTATTCAGAACGTCCAGGAACATTAGCAGCCCGCAAAATGGAAGACGATGTGCCAGAAGAAGTAAAGAAGAGACGTTTAAATGAAATCATCGATTTACAACAAAGAATTGGTTTAGAAAGAACACAACGTTTCATTGGACAAGAAGTAGAAGTATTGATTGAAAAAGAATCAAAACGCTCGGATGCACATTGGAGTGGAAGAAATTCACAAAATACTGTAGTGGTTTTCCCAAAAGAAAATTACAAAGTAGGCGATTTCGTACTAGTAAAAATAACAGATTGCACCGCTGCAACTTTAATTGGAGAAGCGGTTGGATATTCAGAATTAATGAATTAATTTTTTTTGTTTCAAGTTCCAAGTTTAAAAGTTTCAAGTTAACTTTCTAAACCTAGAACTTGAAACCTGAAACAACATATATGGAATCAGTACAAGCTATAAAACAACGATTTGAAATTATTGGGAACGACCCAAAACTCAATCGTGCCGTGGAGAAAGCCATTCAGGTAGCTCCAACGGATATTTCGGTATTGGTAACAGGTGAAAGTGGTGTAGGAAAAGAAAGTATTCCAAAAATCATTCACGCGCTTTCACATAGAAAACACGGAAAATATATTGCTGTAAACTGTGGTGCTATCCCTGAAGGAACAATTGACAGTGAACTTTTTGGTCACGAAAAAGGTTCTTTTACAGGCGCAACCAACACGCGTGAAGGTTATTTTGAAGTAGCCGATGGTGGAACTATTTTTTTGGACGAAGTTGGCGAATTACCTTTAACCACGCAAGTACGTTTATTACGTGTTTTAGAAAATGGTGAATTCATTAAAGTGGGTTCATCACAAGTGCAAAAAACAAATGTTCGTATTGTAGCGGCTACGAATGTGAATATGTTTGATGCCATTGAAAAAGGAAAATTTCGTGAAGATTTATTTTATCGTTTGAGCACGGTTGACATTATGTTACCACCGCTTCGTGAACGTAAAGACGACATTCATTTATTGTTTCGGAAATTCGCATCAGATTTTGCTCACAAATACAAGATGCCTGCCATAAAATTAGATGACGATGCTATTCAATTATTGATAAAATATAGATGGAGCGGAAATATTCGTCAATTGCGAAATGTGGCTGAACAAATTTCGGTTTTAGAAACCAAACGTGAAATTTCATTGCAAACGCTTCACTACTATTTACCTCAGGAAAATGCAAATTTACCTTCGGTGATAGGAACAAAAAAATCGGAAAGTGACTTTAGCAACGAAAGAGAAATTTTGTACAAAGTTCTTTTTGACATGAAAAGCGATTTGAACGATTTGAAAAAGCTTACGATGGAATTGATGCAAAACGGAAGTTCAAAAGTACAAGAAGCAAATAAAGGATTAATTCAGAAAATTTACGGAAAACCGGAAGAAAATACTATTTTTGAAGAAGAACCAAGAGTTGAAATGTTTTCAAAACAAAACAATTTAGTTCCAGAAGTTTTTGAAGAGGAAGATGATGATCAAAATTATTTATTTGCAGAAACTGTTGATGAGGAAGAAACCTTGAGTTTAGAAGCGAAAGAAATTGAATTAATCAAAAAATCGTTAGAACGCAATAAAGGAAAACGAAAAGCGGCGGCTGATGAATTGGGAATTTCAGAACGAACTCTGTACAGAAAAATTAAACAATACGATTTATAATGAGATATTTAATAATTGCTTTTAGTATTACTATATCACTTCTAGTTAACAGTTGTGGAGTTTATAATTTTACTGGAGCAAAACCTGTTGATGCAAAAACATTTCAAGTGAATTATTTTCAAAATAATGCGCCTTTGGTGGAACCAGGAATTGAAAGAACTTTTACTTTAGAACTGCAAGACATTATACAAAGTCAAACCAATTTAAATTTAGTATCACAAGGTGGTGAATTACTCTATGAGGGTGAAATTGTAGACTACAGAGTTACTCCAATGACCGCAACAGCCGATCAAAGAGCTGCACAAAATAGATTGACAATAACAATAATGGTTAGATTTAGCAACCGAAACAAAGAAGAAGATAATTTTGAAAAACGATTTTCATTCTTTTATGATTTTGATGCCAATCAGCAATTAGTCGGTTCTCAATTAACAACCGCTTTAGATGTGATTTTTGAACGAATAACACAAGATGTTTTCAACGAATCGTTAGCAAAATGGTAATTAATTTATAAATTTTGAACATATCCGATTTAACATATCTTTTAAACAAGCCCGAAACTATAAACGAAAAGCAAACTATTGCTTTAGAGAATGTAGTTTTGCAGTTTCCTTATTTTCAGGCGGCTCGTGCATTACATTTAAAAGGTTTGTTTAATCAAGATAGTTTTAGATACAATTATGAATTAAAAAAAACCGCTGCTTATACTACCGATAGAACCATTTTATTTGAATTTATAACTTCTGATAATTTCACAGCAATCCAACAAGAAAAAATTGATGCAATACAAAAATCATTATTAAATATTGAAGTGCATCATGTAGAAGAGGTAATTGAATTGCCTCAAATAGAAACCATTTCTATTAAAGAAGAAAAAGTTGAACAAGATGAAATTATAAAAACTTCGGGAGAAAAATTAGACCTTGGGAAACCCCTACCTTTTACTCCAACCGAAAAACATTCGTTTCAAGAATGGTTACAATTGACGAAATTCAGTCCAATTGAACGCGAGATTGAAGATAAAATCATTGAAAATAACCCAGAAAAACAAAAAAAAATAGATATAATAGATAAATTTATTGAAGCCAATCCAAAAATTGCTCCAGTAAAAGAAACGACCAAACCGCCTGCAAATATTAGTAAAAGTACAGAAGAACCAACACACTTAATGACAGAAACATTAGCAAAAGTATATTTAGAACAAAAAAAATATTCAAAAGCAATACAAGCTTTTGAAATATTAATTTTGAAATATCCAGAAAAAAGTAGTTTCTTTGCAGACCGAATAAATGAAATCAAAAATTTACAACAAAATAATAATTAATTATGGGATTCACAGGTTTTTTAATTGCGATAACAATTGTTTGTTTTTTATTAATCTTAGCTATTATGGTTCAAAACCCTAAAGGTGGAGGTTTATCTTCTTCATTTGGTGGTTCTCAACAATTAGGTGGAGTTCAAAAAACAACTGACTTTTTAGATAAAAGTACTTGGACGTTAGGAGGGATTTTAATTGCTTTGATTTTACTTTCAAGTTTAAGCTTTAACGGAGCTACAACTGGTTCGAAAGTTTTAGGAGAAGATGAAACATCAGTTCCAACAACAACTATTCCTACAACACCAGAAGCTACTAAACAAGCTGCTCCTGCTGCAACAACAGCACCAAAAGCAACTGATTCTACAAAATAAGAATTGACAAATTATATAAAATGCCAGCACTGACATGCTGGCATTTTTTTTACCGAAAAATTGGCAGAAATTAGCTTTGGCACAATTTCTGAATAACAACAAGCAACAAATTAATTTTAATAAACAAAATATACAACTATGTCATTAAACATTAAACCTATTTCAGATCGTGTAGTAATCGCTCCTTTGGCTGCAGAAACTACAACTGCTTCAGGAATTATTATTCCAGACACTGCAAAAGAAAAACCACAAAAAGGTACAGTAGTAGCCGTGGGAAATGGTAAAAAAGACTACACCATGACTGTAAAAGTTGGCGATACAGTATTATATGGTAAATATTCAGGAACTGAATTCAAATATGAAGGTAAAGATTACCTAATTATGAGAGAAGACGAAATTTACGCAATTTTATAAAGTATTAAGATTGAAGTATTAAGACTAAATAAACAATAAAAAAATTATCAACCGAATCTAGAATTCTAAATTCTAAATTCTAAATTCTAAATTTAAAAATGGCAAAAGATATAAAATTCGATATTGAAGCGCGCGATGGTTTAAAACGTGGCGTTGATGCATTAGCAAATGCAGTAAAAGTAACTTTAGGACCAAAAGGAAGAAATGTAATTATTTCGAAATCATTTGGCGGACCAACTGTAACTAAAGATGGAGTTTCTGTAGCAAAAGAAATCGAGTTACAAGATCCATTAGAAAATATGGGTGCTCAAATGGTAAAAGAAGTAGCTTCTAAAACCAATGATTTAGCGGGTGACGGAACAACAACTGCAACGGTTTTAGCACAAGCTATCGTTAAAGAAGGTTTGAAAAACGTAGCAGCTGGAGCAAACCCAATGGATTTAAAAAGAGGAATTGATAAAGCTGTAGAGACAATTGTTGCTGAATTAGGAAAACAATCGGTAGCTGTGGGTGATTCATCTGAAAAAATTAAACAAGTGGCTTCTATTTCTGCTAATAATGATGATACGATTGGTGATTTAATTGCAACTGCTTTTTCAAAAGTAGGAAAAGAAGGTGTTATCACTGTAGAAGAAGCTAAAGGAATGGATACTTACGTTGATGTGGTAGAGGGAATGCAATTCGACAGAGGTTATTTGTCTCCTTATTTCGTTACAGATGCTGATAAAATGGTGGCAGAATTAAGCAATCCATACGTTTTATTATACGATAAAAAAATATCAAACTTACAAGAATTATTACCAGTTTTAGAACCAGTAGCTCAATCTGGAAGACCTTTATTAATTATTGCTGAAGATGTTGATGGACAAGCATTAGCAACATTAGTAGTTAATAAATTACGTGGTGGTTTAAAAATAGCTGCTGTAAAAGCACCAGGCTTTGGAGACAGAAGAAAAGCTATGTTAGAAGACATCGCTATCTTAACTGGCGGAACTGTAATTGCTGAAGAAAGTGGATATTCATTAGAAAATACTACTTTAGACATGCTTGGAACAGCAGAAAACATTACAATTGATAAAGATAATACTACAATTGTAAATGGTTCTGGTGATGCTGAAAACATTAAAGCTAGAGTCAACCAAATCAAATCACAAATTGAAACAACTACTTCAGATTACGATAGAGAAAAACTTCAAGAACGTTTAGCTAAATTAGCTGGTGGTGTTGCTGTTTTATATGTTGGAGCTGCTTCTGAAGTTGAAATGAAAGAGAAAAAAGACCGTGTTGATGATGCTTTACATGCAACTCGCGCAGCAGTTGAAGAAGGAATTGTTGCTGGTGGTGGTGTTGCCTTAGTAAGAGCAAAAGCGGCTTTAGCAAACATCAAAGCAGAAAACGCAGACGAAGCAACAGGAATTCAAATCATCAATAAAGCGGTTGAATCTCCTTTGAGAACTATTGTTGAAAATGCTGGTGGCGAAGGTTCTGTTGTAATTGCAAAAGTTACAGAAGGAAAAGACGATTTCGGATTCAACGCTAAAACAGGAGAATATGTTCAAATGTTAGCTGCTGGAATTATCGACCCTAAAAAAGTAACACGTGTAGCTTTAGAAAATGCAGCTTCTGTAGCAGGTATGATTTTAACTACCGAATGTGCTTTAATAGACATCAAAGAAGAATCATCGAGTATGCCAATGGGCGGAGGAATGCCAGGAATGATGTAATTCGAAGTGCCAAGTACGAAGTGAAAATTACAAAATATAAAAACCCCGATTTTGAAAATTTCAAATCGGGGTTTTGTATTTATTTTCTCCAATCAAAATTGGTTACATAAGTTAATCTTACTGTGGGATTACTTTCTTGAAATGTATTGGTGTAATTCCAAATATTTTGATGAATATAACTCAATTGCATCTGATGGTTTTTATCAAAATTATAACCAACTCCACCTATCAATCGATTCTGATTTAAAAAGGTTTTTCCTGCGTTGGAGCCTATATTCATAAAAACCTCATCACCAAACAAAGCAAATAGCTTCGTTACCTCTTCTTTTTTAATCAAAGGATAATTAAATAATAACATATATCGTAATCGGTTTCGGTAATCGTAATGATCAATTTCTAAATCGCCATTCGATTGTGGTTTAGCAACCCCTACATATCGAAATTCATCCCGTAATCGGTGTGTGATTTTTAAATCACCATTTACATGTACAAAAGTTCCTTGCAACCAAAAATGATTTTCGGGAATACTAATTTTATTCATTGCGGGATTTCCATAGGAATAAGTATTGTAATGACTAAATCCAACACTTCCCATAAACTTTTTAGTAAACTGATAATCTACCGAAGGACGAATAAAACATTGTTGTTTTTCAGAAAATCCGTTGGCGTAGCGCATTGTTGCTTCAAATGAAAAAGAAAACTTTTCAGTAATCATATTCTTTCCAAAATAGTGCAACCAAATATTGTTATTACTTTCTTTTACTTGTGCGAAAGTAGTATTCAAAGTAAGAAAACTCACTATTCCAATACAGAACAGCAAGCTCCTTTTTACATTTTTACCCATTTATTCTACTATTAGATTTTTTCTAGATGCCTTTGGGTGCGGAGATAAGGGTTTATGATTTTCTAAACCAATGATAGTCACAGTTCCACCATCTTCATGTGCTTCATAATCATGTTTGAAATGCTCTAAATTTTCCATCACAGAATGATCTACTAATTTTGTTTTTTTCAAACAAATACTCACTTGATAGCCTGGTGGAATTTCCTCTAATTTTCTTTTAATTCCCAAATAATTAGAGAAAATAGCGGCTTTACTTATTTCCACTTTGTATTCATTATTTACAAAGGACACTACTGTAGGTGCTTTGAAGAAAGATGAAACAGGTGTTCCATTTACCACATGAATAATCATTTTTACCAACATTCCTGCTGCAATTCCAAGTAATAAATCTTCAAATAAAGTTACCAAAACTGTTATCGTAAAAATGAACAATTGTTCTTTTCCAATGTGTAACATATGAATAAATTCTTTTGGATGCGCTAATTTTATCCCCACACTAATTAACATGGCTGCTAATGCTGCGTTAGGAATCATTTCTAGTAACGGAGCAGCTAATAAAACGAAAAGTAAAATAAAAAATCCATGGAAGAAATTTGCCCAACGTGTTTTAGCACCATTATTAACATTAGAAGAACTACGAGCTACTTCAGAAATCATTGGCAAGCCTCCTAAAAAAGCAGCAATTGTATTTCCAATACCAACAGCAATTAAATCTTTGTTTGGATCTGATTTTCTTTTAAATGGATCTAATAAATCGATAGCTTTTACCGTTAACAAAGATTCTAACGTTCCCACCAAAGCAAACATAATCACATATTTAATAAATAATCCTGTTTGACTAATTCCTGAAAAATCAACGTTCCAATTGATATTATCTACCAAATTTCCGATTTTCACCAACGCATAAGGTGGTTCTGTGTGTGCAAAATCCATAAATAATTCGCACGGAATAGCAAATAACAATACTACCAAAGGAGCAGGAACCATCTTAATCGTTTTATTTTTGATATACGGCCAACCCATCATAATTACCAAACTCACTAACCCAATAATTGAAGCTTTTGGATCTAAATTAATGATGAATTTTGGGATATTTAACAACAATTCTATCGGTCCCATTCCTTTTGCTAAAACAGGATTATCATTTAATAAAACTGGAATTTGTTTAGCAATAATAATAATTCCAATAGCTGCTAACATTCCGTGAATAGTAGAAAGCGGGAAGAAATCGGCTAATTTTCCTAATTTTAAAACCCCGAAAAGAATTTGGATAATTCCAGCCACAACCATTGCTCCTAAGGCTAATTTCCAACCTAAATCGTTGTTTCCTTGACCAAATTCAGCAACAGCACCAGCAACAATAACGATTAAACCGGCAGCTGGCCCTTTAATTGTTAGGCGAGAACCCATAAAAAACGAAACAAACAAACCTCCTATGATCGCAGAAATTAATCCCATAATTGGAGGGAAATCTGAAGCTTTTGCAATTCCTAAACTTAAAGGTAAGGCTAATAAAAACACAATAAAACCAGAAATTGCATCCGTTTTAAAATTCTCTTTTAAACCTGCCAAACCATCAGCAGGTATATATTTTTTTATTTTTGAAGTCATTGTTAACTAATTTTATGATGATTTGTAAGGTAACTCATGATACGTTTTCACATGAGGCCCAAGAAATAAACGAGCATAAATTCGGATTCCAGCAATACCTGAAACCACAAAACTTGATGCTACAAAAAAGGCAAGTACAATTTGATTACTATCAATGTGACTAAAAATTAAATCCTCACCAATAAAGGTTGAAGTAATTGGAAATCCAGTAATTCCAAGAGTTGCCAACAGGAAAAAGAAAGCATATTTTGGATGTTCGTAAACATGTCCTAAATATTGACTAATTAGAATGCGCATTTCTATTTTTTTCAACTGAAGTAAAGCAATATAACCCATGCTTCCAGCTAAAATAATTCCAGCTAAATAAAAGGCAATTTCACTTACTCCAACTTTGTCGTTGAACACAATAGCCAAAGCAATCCAAAAATGATTCAACACAATTAATATCCATGCTAAAAACGGACTTTTTCGTTCTGAAAAGGATTTAAAAACAAATACCAATCCAATAAACGCAAAAACTTCTGGTAAAACCGAAATAAGTTGTTGTGGCAAATCTACTTTGAATTTATAAGCTAAAAAGCCCAATACAAAAAGCGGAATAAAAAAGTAATACACTCTTTTTATATCTAAGAAATCTAATGATTTTCCGATTGTTTTTAAGGGTTTCCAAAGTACTAAATTCAAGAAACCTTCCAAATTAAATTCCTTTAAAGCAAGAATATACAAAGTGTTTTCAATTCGTTTTGGAAAAAAGAAATTAGCTTTTTTACTTTTTGGTTGAAAATTGTAAAATTGGTCTCTAATCAAATAACTCACCACTGATGGCGAAACTAACAATTGATACGTTCTTAAAAAGGCATTTCCTGCAAAGTGAATTAGTGCCAAAGTTTCAAATCCTAATGCTATTTCGATGAAAATAATTCCTATTTGAGATATAGAACTATAAGCTACCTGACTTTTTACAGAAGATTGCACTCTCGCCATCAATGAAGCCGCAATACTAGTTGTAAATCCCATTAAACCAATAGCTATTCGCATAGTGGTTTGATGTTCCCAAAATGGATAGGTTCGTAACATCAGGAAAACCCCTAAATGCACAGATAATGAACCGTAAAAAATTGCACTTGAAGGTGTTGGTCCTTCCATTGCTCTTGGCAACCACGATGAAAACGGAATTTGAGCCGATTTTGCCGCAGCAGCACAAGCCAAACAAAGTGCTATAAAAACACCAATAAATGAATGACTTTGCAAATGTTCATTAACCAATTCATAATTATTCAACTTCATGAACGTAATATTTTCATGGAATAAATGATGGCTAGCCCACATGGTTAAAAGTAATCCAACATCGCCGATTCTATAAATTGAAAACACTTTAAATGCGTTTTTAACTGGCAAATAACGTTCTCTGTAAAAAGCGATTAATAAAAATGATGAAATTCCGATGATTTCCCAACCAATAAATAAGGTTTCGAAATTACCCGCTAAAATGGCCAAATTATAACCAAAAAAGAAAAACAAAACAGTATTAAAAAAACGTTTGTATCCTTTTTCTCGGTGTAAATAATAGCGACTATAAGTTGCTGTCATTGAGGTCAATAAAGCACCCACAAACAAGTAAACAGCGCCAATTTTATCAAAATAAAAATCTATAAAAAACTCATAATGCTCTGTCTTCAAAAGTGTAATTTCTTTTAAATTCAAATCTTCTGAACCATTAAAAATCCAAAAACAGATAAAAACTACCAATCCTAAAAATTGAATAAAAACCGTTCCGAAAGCAATTCCCGAAATTAGTTTTTCGTTTTTTTCTGGTAAAAAGATACTTAGTATAAACCCTAAAAAAGGTATTATTATAAAATATTGAAGTATATGTTCCATGATATTACGCGTTAGTTAGAATTCCTACCGGAAGATTTTCCTTTGTTTTTTCAGCTAATGCTAACTCATTTTCAATATGACTAGCTTTTTGAATTGGTTGATATTCGATAAATTCCTCCTGTTCAAAAACGAATATTTGCTTCGTTTCTGGATGAATAACCGCTAATCGTAACCATTCGTTTTTATACCATTCATAAGTAGCAAGATTTTTTGAAATCGCTTTTTTAACTACTTCTGGATAATGCTCTACAACCGCTAATAATCTAATTGGATCATGAACTTCTATCATTTGACTGGGCAAACCTGGGCGCAAATCGCCATCAATACCGTTAGCAACACCAATTAATCCCATGACATTATGAGGTAATTTTGATCCAGCTCCTAATTTTTGATTGTCTACTCTCGAAAAATAATATTCCAAATTAATTCCTCCAGCTACTGGTGCTACTTGACCTAGAATTATGGCTAAATAATAACCCGAAACATCAATTTGATAATCATAAGAATTTAAAAATGAACGCCTGTCTAAAAACAATTGTTTCGACAAACTTCTTCTGCCTACAACGCACATTGCATTGGTAGCATGATTTAATTCTGGTCGAGGTTCAAATAAAGAAAAAGCTCGTTTTTTTACGTTTTCATGAATTTTTTCTATTGTTTCGGTTGAATCAATCGTATCAAATCTTCTAGAACGTTCTTTTGCGTTGTTTGCTAAAGCTATTCCAAAGGTGATTGCATTTTCATGATGTAACTTTTTATTGACATCGTTCAAAATATCTTCATCATAAAATGCAATTTCGTCGCGTGTGGTATCGTGTAAAGCTGGTAAAAATTGAGTTTCTGCTGGTATATTAATTCCTCGTTCTTTCAAAATAGCTCTCACATTTGGATGATTAGCCGCATAAGAGGCCACTTTTGCATTTACCGAACTTGGTCTTCCACAACAAGCACCACAATCGTATCCAGCATAATGCGTATTATTTACACTTGTTGCTCCATGTCCAACTACATAAACAATAGGAGCAAAATCAGTTACCAATCCTATGCTTTTTAGTAGACCTTCTAATCTATTTGCCATTTCTTCAATGGTAAAACCAACTTGCAAATCATCAACTTTTTCATTGCTATTGTTTTCAATAACTAATTTTGATTTTTTATGCAAATGCTTGAAAGAAGCTGTAGTTGCAGGTGACATTGAAGGCTTGAAAATATTCAAAAACAACTTGAATGCTGATGAAAACCCTAAAGTTTGACTAATTATCCAACCAAATAACAATGAATGAGATTGCTTGTGATAATGTAAATCTTTAGCCTGTTTTTTCTTTCTATGTTCTTCTTTAATTAAAAATTTAGGTGTTACAGGTGCAGGACATAATTTTGTGTGAAATTTTCCACCAACAGGCTGAAAATAAAATTCAAAATTAAAAAACGCTGCTGTCCCAAAAGTTACTGCTTGTTTGTCGATATGTTCGATATGTCTTCTAAACGAACATTCTCTATCATCCATACAAAACAACCCTTGAAAACTTGGAATTTCTTTGACGTCGATTTCATTTACTTCTTTTACTCCAGATAATACCTCATCATAAAAGCTAAATTCAAAAGCTTGTTGCCAAATTGATAATACATCAAATAGCTCATTGTATTTAATGGTTTCAAACAAATGATATTCCTCTACTCTTACTTTTAGTCCTAATGGCGACCAATTACTATTGAACTTTTTATCTAAAACATCAATTTCTAAGAGTAATTCAAATTGCACTAATTCTTCAAAAGTAATGGGTTTGCTATCTAAAAGCGAACTTGGATTGGATTCAATAGTAGCAATCATACCACTCCATCCTGGATGCGAAAATTGTTGATCAAACAAATAATACTCGTACAACTCTTCTTTTCCAACAACAATTTCTAACAATTGTGTTATTGAAGCCTTATTGAATAGCAATTCTTTTACTCTTTTAGAAGTAAAAATTCCAGTAGCCGTGTTTTTTTCTAAAGCAATGATAGAGTTTAAAAAACCGTTTTCGTTTTCAGGAAAAGTCCACATAGCAATTCCTTGGTCTAAATAGCTACACAAAACTCTAAACAACAAACTATGTGTTGATTTTTCGAGATTTATAGCATATTCTTTTTTCCAATTGGCACGTAAATTTCCTATTCTTGATTGAACGGATTCATCATAGGATTGATGTAATAATTTATTTTTCCAAGTTTCTAGATGTTCAACTCCTTTGCATTTGGAAATAACATGGTTTAAAACCTGTTCTTTAATTTCATTTTTAGCAAATCTATTTCTAAACTCCGCCAAAGAAAGATAGGTTTTATAGCCGAAAATTGTATTAGCTTTTGCTAAAGCTTCTTGAAATTCTTTATGTTGAAATGCGTGTAATGTATTGTGATGCACAAAATCTTTCAACGGGTTTTGTGCTGGTAAATAATGGGTTAAATGATGAAGCACTTTTTGTTCATCAAAACCAACATTTTGTGTTTTCATTTTATAATGAAATTGAATTAATACAAATAAATTATTGATTTCAAAAGGCTTTGAAATCGTAAAAAATAATTATCGTATTAAGACAAATGGAATTTCCAATTACAATATAAATCGTAAAGTGGAATCGTTTCTTTGTAAGAAAATAATTGAGTAGAATAAGAATTTGAGCTTTCGGTAAACTTACTGTTTTTAAAATTTACAGATTTTGTTGGAACTGAAAACCAATCTAACTCTACTTCAAATTCAGGTTCGGATTCAATAATTACAAACTCTCCTTCTTCAACCTCAACAGTGTGAAAATGAGAAAAATCAGAAGCCTTATATTTTTGTTGAAATTCAACTTGGGAAGCTAAAACAACTTTTTGTGAAGGATTAAATGAAACACCAATAGCCCACATAAAAAATGTGAGCATAAAAAATGGAAAAAATTTCATTAATCTATTCAAATTGATTTTACTTTATACCTAAAAGCACTACAAATGTAAAGTATATTTTGATTCAACAAATTAAATTTATGATTTAATTAAAAAATCCGATTAGAAATTCTAATCGGATTTGGTATTATTCTATTCTTTCATAGTTACAACAACTATGCAGTTTATTGTAAACTTCGTCTTTTGCTTTTACAAATTCAGTATCGTGACCTACAGCAGCAATTGCTTTTGCTACATCTTGTACTGAACATTTTGTTTCATCAATAATCAAATGAATATCGCCATGATCAGCATGCCATTCTGCACTTTTTACTCCTTTTACTGAAAAAGCTGCTTTTTCAACACGTTTTTCGCACATTTCGCAATTTCCTGCAACTTTGAATTCAACTTTTTTGTTTTTACTTTTCTTTTCCTGAGCTTGAACTGATATTCCAATTAATGAAACCAGCACAATTAAAATAAATTTTTTCATGTTATTATTTTTTTTGTTTTAATACTTAATACTCAAATCTTAATACTACTTAATTTTAAATCGTAATCCAGCATAATACATTGCGCCAAAAGTAGGCCCGTATATCATACTACTATCAAAATAAGTTCCAAATGGGTTTTCATTTTGAACAATTCCATTCATTTGTTTGTAATTCCCCATGTTTTCAACTCCAATATACACCTCAAAAGTACTTGAAAAAGTTCTGGTTATTTGTGCATTTATAACAGCAAAAGCTGGCGCATAATCACCTAATTGATACATTGAAGGATTTGAAGTTGTATTAGGTAAACGTTGTTCGCCTAGCCAATTGTATGTAACATCAAACTTCCATTGTTGTCCTTTGTCTTTAATATGTGTTTCATAAGCAACATTTGCGAAAAATCGGTGTTTAGCTTGTAACGCTCTTTGCAATTGACCGGTTTGAAACTGGGTTTGCACATCATAAAATTTATAAGAAGTTTTAAAATTTAAGTGTCGGATTACTTCAATATTAAATTCTGCTTGAAATGAATTGGCAAAACTTTTCCCTTCTAAATTGTAAAACAATACTTGTTGTGGTGAAGCATCCACATCAACCACTGCTTGATTTTGAAAATCCGTTCTGTAGTAATCTAAAATTACTTCTGCATCTTTTCCTGCTAATTTGAATTTTTGGATAAAACTCAATCCGTAATTCCATGCAATTTCAGGATTTAATCCGTATAATTTTCCATCGTTATTTAAAATGGAGAAATTTCTATTAGAAGCAAACAATTGTTGGTTTTCAGCAAAAATATTAGCCGCACGTTTTCCTCTTCCTGCAGATGCTCTAATTACTGCTTCTTTCCATGGATTATAACGAATATGTAATCTTGGCGTGATAAAAGTTCCTAAACGATTGTGATTGTCTACACGTGCTCCCGCTACCAAACTAAAATTATCGGTATTATCATACGTATATTCAAAAAAGGCACCTACCGAATTATCAATTCTTGAAAAATCGCGATTAAAATTTACTGCTACGAATTCATTATAATCATCGTAAGTAAAATTTAAACCTGTTGTGAATTTATTCTTTGTGTTATTGATAATCGAATTGAACAACAAATTCGAATAAAAACTTTTTTGATGAATATCATACTGACTCAAACCAAAATATGAATCTTGTTTGTGCGATTGAAACGAATTTTGAAAGCCGAAACTTTGATACGGCATATCTGGAAAAACGTAACCTGTTTTGTTTGAAATTTCAATTTTTTCAGTATTGATTTCACTTCCCCAAGCATTCATTGTTAATCTATCATTGTCGGGATTGAAATCCATTTCACCTGCTTGTTTTTCATCATTCATATAACGAACATTTAAAAAACTTACGATTCCATTTTCGGCATCATTATATTGCCAACGGTTTAAAATATTAACTTGTTTTCCAATGGGGCTATCTAAAAATCCGTCGTCGTTCATGTCGTTTTTACCTACACGTGTGTTACCGTGTAAAAACAAAGTCGAACTTAATTTATCCGAAAATTTGTTATTAAAATGCGTATTGATTTCATAGCGTTCATCTTGTGAAGCATACGCGTTTAAGAAAAACGGAATATCATTCACTGGTTTTAAAACTTCATAATTAATTTGACCTGAAATACTTTCATAACCATTAATAACACTTCCAGCTCCTTTGGTAATTTGAATACTTTCTACCCAAGTTCCTGGCACAAATGACAATCCATAAGCTTGTGAAGCACCACGAACCGAAGGAATATTCTCTTCGGCAATTAAAATATATGGACTAGTTAAACCCAACATCTTAATTTGACGATTACCGGTTACAGCATCCGAAAAATTAACATCGATGGATGGGTTTGTACTAAAACTTTCGGACAAATTACAACAAGCGGCTTTAAGCAACTCTTTTTGTCCCATTACTTGAACATTGGTTACTTTATAAAGTGATTGTTCGGTACTTTTCTTGGTCTTGGTAATGGTTACTTCTTTTAAAGTATTTACTTCTTTAAGAACAACTGAAATTACATTTGAAGTAACTTCTATTTTCTTAGTTTCAAAACCTACGTAACTCACTACTAAAAAAGTAGTTTCGGGAGATTTTTTTATGGTAAAACTCCCATTTCCATCAGTTGTGGCTCCAATTGCAGTATTGAACCAAAACACATTAGCCCCTAATAAAGGTTGATTATTTTCGTCTGTTACTATTCCTTTTATTGTTTCTTGCGAATAAATAAATTGAGAAACAAAGAATAGCAAAAACGTTATATTTTTAAACATAATAAGTTTATTTATTGTTATTAATTCTTTGATTTACAGAATAAAAAACAATAAATTATGCGTAAAAAACTAATTGACAATAGAGTTTGTAGAGTGGCGGCGCGTGAGAATCGCAATAAAAAGCCAGTTCATTTGATGTAATAGCTATTGGGCTAAATGTAACTACATACGGATTCCAATTAGTACTAAAAACTGCTTGTTCTAAATCTAATTGAAAGTTTTTAACCAATATATCATCGGTCTTTTTTTCAACTTTGATTAATTTGTTTGAGCAACAAGAATCGTGTGAATCCTCTTTAGCACAACAAGATTTTACATCCTCAACACAAGGTTCGTCCTCTTGGTATTGAAAAGAAACCGATGCAATTTCATCTTTACAATAATGTACCACAAAACTCAACCCTAAATTGGCAAGCAATATTAGAGCGGCTAAAACTATACTTATGTGTTTTCTGAAATTCATTGGGACAAAAGTAGTAATTATTTTGAAAACTGTTGATAATAAAATGCTGGAATAAAGAGAATTAAAAAAAGAGGTTGTATCAAAAATCGTCTTAAATAAAACAATATCAAATAATCAGGTTCATTAGTACATCGCAACACTACATAAAACAAAATCACAAACAAAAGAAACAAGACCAAAAATAATATTGCTGAAAATTTAACCAATTGAAGTTGTTTAAAAAGCAAATAAATAATACTTAATGAAAAAAAAGTGTTTAATGAATATCTAAATAAAAACCCAAAAAACAATTTTACATCATTTAATTCTGGTACGGATTGATTTTGAGAATGGCTTTTAAAAAAATTCAAAAAAGGATCGTAAAAAAGTACATCTTCAAAAAAACGCACACAAACTAATCCTATTAATGAGAGAAAAATAAATAGAAAACGTAGTTTGTTATTCCTAATTTCTTTTAACATACCCCGAAAATTTAGTGATCCAAAAAATCCACAATAAAAACACTACACCATAAATAAATAAAGGAAAAATTGTACCATGCAATAGTTCTTCATAGGCTGGATAATAATACAACGCATAAGTTAGTAAAGCAATTCTTAAAATATTCAATGCATGAATTATAAGTATTCCTATTACAATGTATAAACCTGTTTTTTTCCAACGATTTGAGAAGGCAAAAATAAAGGCTGCAAATAAAATCATAACACTTACAGCATTACATCCTTCAACAACGCGTGCTAAATATTTATCTTTAAAAAATACTTTTATAGATGATTCTGTTTGATGCGGTAAATTTTTTGCTTCACCAACAACTAAATTTAATAAATCGATTGTTTGATTAGCTACAACTTTTGTAAAATAATCCACTTCATTAGTTGCTGCATCATATTGATTCAAGTACATTTTATACAAGAAAGCAAAAACCGCATAAAACAGTAGAAACTTAAGCAAAAAAGCAAAAAAGGGTTTATATTGAATTAGAATGTTTTTCAAAATATGAATTTTTAACAAAAATATAGATTTTTTTATAGCAAGGAATAAATACTTTTGTAAAAAAATACCACTATGACATTTGAAGAATTAAAACCTATTGTTTCCAACATTATCTTGAAAGAAAATGCAACTCGCGACGAAAAACTAAAAGAAATTTGTCAATTATTAAGCGAAA
This sequence comes from Flavobacteriia bacterium, assembly GCA_004293165.1. GTDB lineage: Bacteria > Bacteroidota > Bacteroidia > Flavobacteriales > Flavobacteriaceae > Flavobacterium. Next base: position 59,602 of record RDYL01000005.1, read on the forward strand.
ACGTTTCGTATTATGATTGGGTTGGTTATTATTTTGCAAATCACGAAGCTAAAACATTGCATTTAGGTCCATATGTTGGCGCAGAAACTGATCATACCGTAATTCCATTTGGAAAAGGAATTTGCGGACAAGTTGCCGTTTCAAATTCAAACTTTGTTGTGCCCGATGTAAAAGCACAAGACAACTATATTGCTTGTAGTTTTACTGTAAAATCGGAAATAGTAGTTCCTTTATTTTTGAATGGTATTAATATTGGGCAAATAGATATTGATTCGCATGTTATTGATCCTTTTACAGCAGCTGATGAACGCTTTTTAGAATTTGTAAATGAGGAAGTTTCAAAATTATTTTAAAGAAATAATAACATCTCGCTCTTTTTAATATATTTGTCTTAAATTAACGATCTAATTAAAATTTTAATATGCCGTTTAACGTACCCAGTTTAGAACTTCCTTTTTTTGCTAATCTATTAATATTATTAGTATTAGCTAGAATTTTTGGTGAAATAATGGAACGTTTTAAACAGCCAGCAATGATTGGTGAAATATTGGCGGGGGTTTTATTGGGTCCAACTGTATTAAATTTCATTCATAGAACCGAAGAATTAAAGGTAATATCGGAACTAGGGGTTTTTTTATTAGTAATTATAGCTGGATTAGAGATTCATTTGGATGAAATAATTAAATCTATGAAAGGTCGAAATATTGTTATTTCAATACTAGCCTTTTTCATACCAATTGTTTCCGGATATTTAGTAGGAAGTTATTTTGGACAAGATGTGATGTCGACCATTTTTATCGGCCTTTGTGTAGCAATTACTGCATTACCCGTAAGTATCCGAATATTAATGGATTTAGGAAAATTAAATTCTCCTGTTGGTCAAAAAATCATATCTGTTGCTATTTTTGATGACGTAATTGCCTTAACCATATTAGGTGTTTTACTAGACATTAAAGATGTTGAACCAACATTTGCAAATATTACTAAAGCAACACTTATTACCATAATAAAATTGAGTTGTTTTTTAATATTAGTAATTGCAACTTACAAACTGATTAAAAAATTATCGCGAGAGGAAAACTTTATTGAAAATAAACTCAATAAAATATTAGAAATACTTAAAGGTAAAGAATCATTATTTGCTGTTTTCTTTGTATTTATTTTAATTTTTGCTACCATTACAGAAAGCATTGGATTACATTTTATTATTGGATCCTTTTTTGCTTCTATGTTAATTTCTAAAGAATTGGTAGGCGAAAAACATTTGAATACTTTTCACAATACCACAAATAGTATGGCGATGGGATTTTTAGCACCAATCTTTTTTGCTGGAATTGGATTAGAATTTCAATTTTCATCGATTCAAAATTATCCTTTATTAATTGCGATAATTGCTGTTTCATTCCTTTCAAAAATTATTGGCGGATACGTTGGCGGTCGTTTTGCGAGATTAGATCATAAAATTTCACTTGCATTAGGTTTTGGATTAAACGCAAGAGGCATAATGGAATTAGTAATTGCAAATATTGCTTATAAAGCTGGAATTATCAATACCGAAATCTTCTCAATGCTTGTTATTATGGGACTAATCACAACATTATCTACCCCTTTCTTATTAAAAAGAGCATTCAAATCAATTGAAAAATCGGTTTGACTTTCAACTTTTTAAAAATATTTCTAAATACATATTTCTAAATTCCAAAATATTCCTATATTTGCATCCGAATTGCAACCATACAATTCATACATAAAAATCATTTAAAATAATATTGGCATGTACTTGACAAAAGAAACTAAAGCTGAAATCTTCGCAAAACACGGAGGAAAAGCTGAAAACACTGGATCTGCTGAAGGGCAAATCGCATTATTCACATTTAGAATTTCTCACTTAACAGAGCATTTGAAAAAAAATCGTCATGATTTTAACACTGAGCGTTCATTAGTGCTTTTAGTAGGAAAAAGAAGAAGTCTTCTTGACTATTTAAAGAAAAAAGATATCAACAGATATCGTGAGATTATTAAAGAATTAGGAATTAGAAAATAATCAACTAAAGGGGCTTTGTGCCCCTTTTTGTTTTGTATATATTAACAGAAAAAGTTTGGTTTTTCATTGGGTTACAAACAACTACACACAACAACAACACAACTGACCCTTTGTTTAATTTAGAATTAAAAAAATTATGATTCCAAAAGTATTCCAAGAAGTTATCGATTTAGGTGACGGAAGAAGCATCACGATCGAAACTGGAAAATTAGCCAAACAAGCAGATGGATCTGTTGTTGTTCGTATGGGCGATGCCATGTTATTAGCAACAGCAGTTTCTGCAAGAACATCAAATCCTGGTGTTGATTTTTTACCTTTAACAGTAGATTATCGTGAAAAATTTGCGGCAGCAGGGCGTTTTCCTGGAGGTTTCTTCAAAAGAGAAGCTCGCCCAAGTGACAGCGAAGTATTAACAATGAGATTAGTTGACCGTGTATTGCGTCCACTTTTCCCAGATGATTATCATGCTGAAACGCAAGTAATGATTCAATTAATGTCGCACGACGAAAACGTTATGCCAGATGCATTAGCTGGATTAGCAGCTTCAGCAGCATTAGCAGTTTCAGACATTCCTTTTTATAACTTAATTTCTGAAGTTCGTGTAGCACGTATCGACGGAAAATTTGTCATCAATCCAAGTAGAGAAGAATTAGCACAATCAGACATTGATATGATGATTGGAGCTTCATTAGATTCTGTTGCGATGGTTGAAGGAGAAATGAAAGAAATTTCGGAAGCAGAAATGGTAGAAGCTATCAAATTTGCTCACGAAGCTATCAAAGTTCAAATTCAAGCACAATTACGTTTACAAGCTGCTTTTGGTAAAAAAGAAATTCGTACGTATGAAGGTGAGAAAGAAAACGAAGAAATTTACAAAAAAGTAAAAGCTGCGGCTTACGATAAAATTTATGCAATTGCAAAAGTTGGTTCGGCTAAACACGAAAGAAGTGCTGCATTTGCTGAAGTAAAAGAAGAAGTAAAAGCTTTATTTACAGAAGAAGAATTAGCTGCTGACGGAGATTTAGTTTCAAAATATTTCTACAAAACAAACAAAGAAGCTGTTCGTAATGTAGTGTTAGAATTAGGTATTCGTTTAGATGGAAGAAAAACAACTGAAATCAGACCAATTTGGTGTGAAACAGATTATTTACCTTCTGTTCATGGTTCGTCTTTATTTACACGTGGAGAAACACAAGCTTTAGCTACAGTAACTTTAGGAACTTCAAGAGAAGCTAACCAAATTGACTCTCCATCTGAACAAGGTGAAGAAAGATTCTATTTACATTATAACTTCCCTCCTTTTTCAACTGGTGAAGCAAAACCTTTAAGAGGAACTTCAAGAAGAGAAGTAGGCCACGGGAACTTAGCACAACGTGCTTTAAAAAATATGATTCCTGCAGATTGTCCTTATACCATCCGTGTAGTTTCTGAAGTATTAGAATCGAATGGTTCTTCTTCAATGGCAACGGTTTGTGCTGGAACAATGGCGTTAATGGATGCTGGAGTTCAAATGGTAAAACCAGTTTCTGGTATTGCGATGGGATTAATTACTGACGGTGAAAAATTTGCTGTATTGTCTGATATTTTAGGAGATGAAGATCACTTAGGAGATATGGACTTTAAAGTAACTGGAACTGCTGACGGAATTACAGCATGTCAAATGGACATCAAAATTGATGGTTTACGTTATGACATCATGGAACAAGCTTTAGGTCAAGCGCGCGATGGTCGTATGCATATTTTAGGAAAAATCACTGAAACTATTGCAACACCAAGAGCTGAAGTAAAACCAAAAGCACCAAAAATTATTACAAGAACCATTCCTGGAGCATTCATTGGTGCTTTAATTGGTCCTGGTGGAAAAGTAATTCAAGAATTACAAAAAGCTACTGGAACTACTATCGTAATTAATGAAGTAGATGAACAAGGTGTAGTTGAAATTTTAGGAACTAATCCAGACGGTATTGCTGCTGTATTAGCTAAAATTGACTCTATCATCTTCAAACCAGCAATGGGAGAAGCTTACGAAGTGAAAGTAATTAAAATGTTAGATTTCGGAGCTGTAGTAGAATATACACAAGCACCAGGAAACGAAGTTTTATTACACGTTTCTGAATTGGCTTGGGAAAGAACCGAAAACGTTACTGATGTAGTAAATATGGGTGATGTGTTTATGGTAAAATACTTAGGTGTTGACCCTAAAACACGTAAAGAAAAAGTGTCAAGAAAAGCACTTTTGCCAAGACCTCCAAGAGAAGAAAGACCTATTGAAAAAAAGGATACACCACAAGGTTAATACTTTAAATTATTAGTTCATATAATAGCCCAATTCACTATCATGAATTGGGCTATTTAATTAGAAACCGGTCTATTAAAAATTCCAACTTCCCGTCAAACCAAAATTAATTGAAGAACCACCAAAATTCTTTTCGACTTTTTTATTGAACAAATCATAGGGAGCATATTGATAATTGCAATGTAAACCAAAACCATAAAACATAAACTTTATTCCTTGTGAAATACCAATTGTATTTAAGGTAGGTTTCAAATCTAAATCGTCATAAATTTCATCTTCTGGTTTTGAGTAATGCAGGTATTTCCAGCCAATTCCTGAATTAGATTCGATATGGAAATTTTCATTCTTAGATTGGAATAAAAACCGAGTGTAACGAAACCCTAAGAAAAGTGCCGACTTACTTCCATCTAAACTAATATTTTCAGTTCCTGCATTATAATCGATGCCATTTCCTTTCACAATTCCACTTAATTCTACACCAAAATCAACAAACTGTCGCTTTGCAATTTTAGTACGCATATAAAAAGCAGTTGTAATTGAACTTTCATACTTATTCGCCAAATTTCCGAGAGGTTTCCCATAACTAACTTCTAAAACATTTCTTTTAAAAGCGTCAATTTTAGGAAAAACAATCGTGTCTTGTGCTTGTAATTGAGAAGCAAACAAAACAAAAAACAATATCTTATTCATCTTTTATAATTTTAAAAATATATTCATTTTCTGACGAACTTCCTGCTCCAAAAAACAAAGCCATTCCTTCATTCGTATCAGCTCTTTTAACTAAAATAGAGTCATCATTAGGAAACTCAAGAACAAATTTTGTCATTTGCTTGCTAATAAAAATTACTGGAAAAGAAACCGTTTCATAATTCGTATAAAAAACAAAACGTTTCCGATATCTTTTTCCACTTACTTTAATTATAAATTGCTTCTTCAACGTATCTTGAAATTTAATATATAAATCGTCTTTTTGAAGTTTCAGCTCGATGGGTTCACCATAATCTATATTTTTTTTGTCAGTGAATTCATTTACAAAACTTCTGGTAAAAAACTGATTTCCATATTGGTGCTGAATGGTATCTAATTTGTCATAAAATCGAACTGACATAGATTTTGGAATTTTCTCAAATTCTTCCTTGTTAATTGCATCTTGAACGCTACAGGAAACCAAAAAAAAGACAAAAACAAATCGAAACTTTCGTTTAAAGTAACGATTAACTATTCTAGAGTACCGTTTTAGATCTTTCTCTCGAAAAGATTCTAAATGTTCTTCAATTATTTTTCTCATAATTATTTAATTATACAGATCAAAATTATTTCATATTTCGCAATCATACATGTGAATAATACTAATTAAATTTTATATTTTTGTGAAAATCGCAAATATGAAACATCAAGAAATTCTATTAGCAAGAATTAGAAATCTAATGCCAAAAAACATTTCACTGAATGATGAAATTGCTAAAATATTAGATATTAGTTACGATGCGGCTCATCGACGTGTATCAATGAAAAGTAAATTTTCAATTGAAGAAACAATTACACTTTGCAAATATTATTCAATATCAATGGATACTTTATTTGGTGATAAAAACTATTTACTTGTTGAAAAAACAAAAAAAATAGAAACACTTTCAGATTTCAAAGATTACTTTAGAAAAACAAACGAAGTGCTGTCACATATGGACACCCAAGAAACTACCATATATTATGCAGCAAAAGATATCCCAATGAATTATACAGTTTCTGGAACCTTATTTTCAAAATTTAAATTTTTTATTTGGTTTAACCTCTTAAACAAAAAACAATCGTCTAGTTTTGAAAAATTCACCTTTGAGGAATCTGTTTTAAATGAGAACAATAATCTTAAAACATTTTTTGAAAACACCAAAAGAATAGAAATTTGGAATGATACAACTATAAATAGTTCTTTACAACAGGTTAATTATTTTTTTGAAGCTGGTCTTTTAAATTATAAAAACGCCCTTCTTATTTTAAAAGACATAGCAGAAATCATAAATAGCATTGAAAAGAAATGCGAATTAGACACTCTTAATTTTCAACTATTTTATAATGAGTTACTCATCTTAAACAATTCGGTTTTATTTACTTCAAAAGAAAAATCGGCTTTTTTTCTTCCTTACAATGCTTTGGGATATTATGTAACTTCTGATCTTAAAACATGTAAAGAACAAGAACAATATATCACAAATCAAATTTCAAACTCAAAATCACTCAATCAATCTGGGAAAAAAGACCGAAAAATTTTCTTTAATAAAATGCATCAAAAAATTGAGTTTCATAAACAAAAAATTGAAAACTATATATTAGAATAATTTTTTTGAAACTTTTGTAACTTTTTTACAACTTCTTGCGTATAACAATAAGAACTTTTAAAAGTAAGGAGAAAATTAAATGAGACAACTTAAAATTACTAAGCAAGTTACCAATCGTGAAACTGCTTCTTTAGACAAATATTTACAAGAAATTGGAAAAGTTGACCTTATAACTGCTGACGAAGAAGTAGAATTAGCACAAAAGATTAAAGCCGGTGATCAAAGAGCTTTAGAAAAATTAACAAAAGCTAATTTACGTTTCGTAGTATCTGTAGCAAAACAATATCAAAATCAAGGGCTTACACTTCCTGATTTAATTAACGAAGGAAATTTAGGATTAATAAAAGCAGCTCAACGTTTTGATGAAACACGTGGATTCAAATTCATTTCATACGCTGTATGGTGGATTCGTCAATCGATTCTTCAAGCTTTGGCAGAACAATCTCGTATCGTTCGTTTACCATTAAATAAAATTGGTTCTATCAATAAAATCAACAAAATGTATGCCTTATTAGAGCAATCTAATGAGCGTCCACCTTCTGCTGAAGAAATTGCAAAAGAATTAGATATGACTGTAAATGATGTAAAAGAGTCAATGAAAAACTCTGGTCGTCATTTATCAATGGATGCACCTCTTGTAGAAGGAGAAGATTCTAACTTATACGACGTTTTACGTTCAGGAGAATCTCCAAATCCAGATAGAGAATTAATTCACGAAAGTTTACAAACTGAAATCGAAAGAGCGTTAGAAACTTTAACTCCTAGAGAAGCTGATGTGGTTCGTTTATATTTTGGTTTAGGCGATCAACACCCAATGACATTAGAAGAAATTGGAGAAACTTTCGACTTAACTCGTGAACGTGTTCGTCAGATTAAAGAAAAAGCGATTAGAAGATTAAAACATACTTCTAGAAGTAAAATATTAAAAACGTATTTAGGATAATACCTAAATTACAGTAACAACAGTCTAAGACTGTTCGTTTTTTGATTGATGATTGAAACTCCGGCTGATTACCGGAGTTTTATTTTTTAAAAAACTTCAAAATTCAACATTCCAAGTTGAATATTCAAAATTCAAAAAATGAAAGTTTATAATTTGTACATTTGCAAAAAGATTGAATATTCAATGTTGAACAACGAATTTTGAAATCTCCAATAAACAACATAACTACAACATGAAAAACACACTTATTGCACCTTCAGTTCTTGCGGCTGATTTTGCTAATTTACAACGCGACATCGAAATGATTAACGCTAGTGAAGCGGATTGGTTTCACATTGATGTAATGGACGGTCATTTTGTTCCTAATATATCATATGGAATGCCTGTAATTCAGGCTATAAAAAAGCATGTCACTAAACCATTAGATGTTCATTTAATGATAGAAAAACCAGAGAGATACATTGAAGAATTTGCAAAAATTGGCGCTGATATTATAACTGTACATTATGAATCTACAGTTCATCTTCATAGAACATTAAGACAAATAAAGGCTGCTGGATGTAAAGCTGGCGTTGTTTTAAACTTAACCACACCCGTTTCTGTTTTGGAAGATATTCTACCAGAATGCTACATGGTGCTTATTATGTCTATAAATCCTGGTTTTGGAGGTCAAAAATTTGAAGAAATTACTTATCAAAAAGTAAAAAAACTTAAAAAAATGATTACAGAGCAAGGTTTAGAAACTCTAATTGAAATTGACGGTGGTGTAACCAATAAAAACGCAAAACAATTAGTTGAAGCTGGTGCAGATGTTTTAGTAGCTGGAAGTTACGTATTTGGAGCAGAAAATCCGATAGCGACAATTGCTGATTTAAAAGAAATCACCAAATAATATAAAATAAAACCTGACAGGTTTCAAAAACCTGTCAGGTTTATTAATACTGATCAATCAAATACTTTATTAAATCGGTTGTGGTTATAATTCCAACCAGCAAATCTCCTTCACAGACAGGCAATGCATGAAACTCTTTTGAAGCTAAAATTTGAGCCGCTTCTTTAATTGTAGTTTCAGGAGAAATAGAAACTAATTTTTTGGCCATTACTTGCTCAACCGTAAACATATTATAAACTGTTGTATCTACATCATCCTCATCCTCAATTGCATCTGCAAAAGAAATCCGAAGTAAATCTGTATAACTTAACATTCCAATAATTACATTGCCATTTACCACAGGAATGTGTCTAATATGATGTTTTTTAAATAATATTTCAGCTTTAGTTAAATCATCAGAAAGGTTTAATTTAACTACATTTTTTGTCATAATTGATGACACCGGAACTGACTTTTTCATAACTTACTTTTTTAATGATATAAATTTACTCAATAAAAAAAAGTAAAAACATGACAGATATCAGTATTTAAATTTCTGAAGCAATAAAATATTTTTCATTATAATTAATCATGTGCTTGACTTTTAGAAAAATACTTGGAAATTTAGATTTAAATTCTTGCGGAGACTCAAAAAAATATTCTAACAATACCGCAACAAATTCAAATTGATTTTCATATGCATAGTCGCGTAAAAATCCTGAAGTTATTAATTGTTCTTTTAGTTGCGGATTTGAAACTACTTTAAATAAATTCTGAAGCGATTCATTAAATAAAACAGCTGTTGCTTTGTCGCTTTTTAATGAATGAATATGAAAAGCATGTGTAAATTCATGTAATCCCAAATTCAAATTATCATTTGTAATTTCTATACCTTCTTTAAAATGTTTCCATGAAAAAACGATGCTCTCTAATCTTGGATTAAATTCCCCTTTGTGATAATTTTCTGTTTGATCAGAATAATAAATATCAGGAAAAATAATAATTCTTTTGAATAGCGGATTTAAGTAATCACGCATTCCAAAAGTTAACATAATTGCGGTTCCTGCAATAGTAACTTTCATTTCCTCGGTTACCGAAATATCTCTACCTACAAACTCATAAGTATTGATAAAATTTGCAATTCGATGTTCAAAATAACGTTTGTATTTAGGTTTTAATTGCTTGTAAAATTGAAAATTTTGAGACAAAATTTGCTTCTGCGATTCTTGTAATTGGTAGAAATTTACATTTGCAAAAACCACTAAAGGCTTTTTATAGTTTCGCAAATAAATAATTTCAACTACATAAAACGAAAAGAACAAAAATAAGCTTAACAAGGGTGTGATTAGAATGAGCATTCCAATATAATCACCAAATACTAGTTCATACTTGTCTTCCGGAAGTAATGCAATTAAGTTGCTTATCATATTTACAAATAACGTAAAAAATAGTATGTTAAAAAACAAAAAACGTCAAAAAAATTTGACGTTTTTGTATCCGAAAGTGACCTCGAAGGGATTCGAACCCCCAACCCTCAGAGCCGAAATCTGATATTCTATCCAGTTGAACTACGAAGCCATTTTTTAAGTAAATAGTGAAAAGTGATAAGCTAATTTATCTTCTTACTTTTTACTTTTCACTATTTACTATTCTATTAAACTAATAATTTCTTTACAATTCCAGAAATCACTTTTCCTTCCGCTTGTCCACCAATTTGAGCTGAAGCCAATCCCATAACTTTTCCCATTGAAGCAATTCCTGAAGCACCAGTTTCTGCAATAATTTTAGCAATTACCGCTTCTACTTCTTCTTCTGATAATTGAGCAGGTAAGAATTTTTCAATTACTGCAATTTGAGCTAATTCTGGCTCAGCTAAATCTGGACGATTTTGTGCGGTGAAAATTTCAGCACTATCCTTACGCATTTTCACTAAACGCTGTAACATTTTTATTTCTTGATCTTCAGACAATCCATCTCCAGCACCCGCTTCCGTTTTTGCTAAAATAATTGCAGATTTAATCGCTCTTAATGCTTCTAAAGCCACGCTATCTTTTGCCTTCATGGCTTCTTTCATGTTGTCCATGATTTTTACTTCTAAACTCATATCGTATTTTTTTTAATGTAGTTGATATCATGTTAAAACCCATTTAACAGGCTTAACAAAAGCAATGCAAATGTAATAAAAAAACCCAAAGATTGCTCTTTAGGTTTTATATAAGGTAGGTTAATTTAATGGAGATTAATCCACATTATCATGAAGAAATGAATTGTTTGAACGAAGTTGTACATCATCATTACTATCAATTCCTAATGACATTCTTGATTGATTATTTGTGTTAGGAGTTGAAGTAATATCAATTCCCATTCTTTTATAAGCCGGTTCTTTTTCAAATTCATCAATTTGCGAATTGCTATTGTTGAATTTGTGATTGAACTCTTTCATTTTTCTTTTACGTTCTTCCGCTCTAAATTTTAACGATTCTTCAATCGACATTTCAAGAGGCGAAACTGCATCAAACTGAATATTGCTTTCTAGTTTTTCAACTTCTTTTTTCATCGTGAAGTTTAATTCTTCATCTAATGGCTCAGCAACAACATCTATGGGTTTAGAAGCAACTAATTCACTTTCTTTTTCTAAATAATCTTCTAATGAATATTTGATGATACCAGATTGATTAACCTCTGTAACAGGAACCACATTAATTGGATCTTTCACTTCCATTGAACGCGTTTCTTCTGTCAAATCAAAAACAATAGTACTTTCTTGTTTAATTTCTGCTTTTGTTTCAAACAAATCAAATGAAAAATTAATTTCTTCTTTTGCTACAACAAACTCAGGGTCTTTAACTTGAATTTCTCTGATTTGAGGTGTAATGATTTCAAAAGTTGGCGCTACATTTGGACTAACTATCTCAAAAGTTACATCAATATTTTTTAAAAAATCTGAGGTAGGAACTAAATCAATTGTAGCTACAGGTGTATGAATTTCAAAAGTTGGCTCTTCTACCTCTTCTAAAGTAAAAACAACTTTCTCTTCAACTTCATCACAAATAGGATTAATGATATCTGCCTTAATTTCTTCAACTTTAGGCGTTTCAAATATAGGATCAATAACAGGTAAACTAGAAACTGTTTTATTCAATAATTCGTGAACAATTTTTTGTTCATCTTCTAATGAATGAATGATTTTTTTTGGCTCTTGATTAACGATTTCAGCTTGTTGTTCAATATTAAAACCTGTAGCGATTACAGTTACAGATATTGAGTTTTCAAGTTTTTCATCTTCGCCTAAACCCATGATTATATTTGCGCTATATCCTGCTTCGTTTTGAATATATTCGTTTATTTCGCTGATTTCATCGATACTAACTTCATTTTCTTCACCAACACCCGAAACAATAAGAAGTAAAACTTGTTTAGCTCCCGTAATTTTATTGTCATTTAACAGAGGAGAATCTAAAGCACTCGTAATAGCTTTTTTTGCTTTTCCTTCACCTGAAGCAACCGCTGAACCCATAATAGCTGTTCCGCTATTAGCAAGCACTGTTTTAGCATCACGTAAATCGATGTTTTGAATATAATGCTGTGAAATTACTTCAGCAATACCACGAGCTGCTGTTGCCAACACCTCATCAACTTTAGAATAACCAGATTTATAACCTAAGTTACCGTATACTTCACGCAATTTGTTATTATTGATAACTATCAAAGAATCTACTTGCTTTCTAAGGCGGTCAACTCCAGCTAGTGCTTGATCTGAACGATTTTTACCTTCAAATTGAAAAGGGATAGTAACAATACCAACTGTTAAAATATCGCGTTCTTTTGCTAATTTAGCAATAATAGGAGCTGCTCCAGTACCTGTTCCTCCACCCATACCAGCAGTAATGAAAATCATTTTGGTATTGGTATCTAACATTTTTTCTATTTCAGCAATACTTTCAATAGCAGATTGTTGTCCCACTTCTGGGTTTGCTCCAGCACCTAAACCTTCTGTTAAACTTACGCCTAACTGAATTTTATTTGGTACAGGACTATTTTGTAATGCCTGAGAATCAGTATTACAAACTACAAAATCAACACCTTTAATACCTTGCTTAAACATGTGGTTAATGGCATTACTACCTCCACCACCAACGCCAATTACTTTAATTACGTTAGATTGGTTTTTAGGTAAATCAAATGAAATGTTTCCAAATTCTGACATAGTATCTCTTTTTATTCTGCGTTATCTAAAAATTCTTTAATCTTATCAATGTACTTATCAAAAAACGAACGTTTGATTTTATCATCGGTTGTTTCTGTTTTGATAGATTGAGTTGCTTTTGGTTCCTCTTTTTCTTCCTCAATAATTGGCTCTTCAATTACAACCTGAGGACGAGTCACCACAACTGGATCTTCTTTTTTCATTTCTACAAACGGAGTAGCACTTTTTGTATTGTTTCGAATACTATTCATTACTAAACCTACCGCTGTAGCGTATAATGGGCTCGACAATTCCTCGTCTGAATCTCCTGCTAAATGCTCATTTGGATATCCAATTCTAGTATCCATACCTGTAATGTATTCTACCAGTTGTTTGATGTGTTGCAATTGCGCTCCACCACCTGTTAAAACAATACCTGCAATTAGTTTTTTCTTAGGATCTTCGTGCCCGTATAATTTCACTTCCGCATATACTTGCTCAATAATTTCTACGACTCTAGCGTGAATAATTTTTGACAAGTTTTTTAGCGAAATTTCTTTCGGTTCTCTACCTCTTAACCCAGGAATAGAAACAATTTCGTTGTCTTTATTTTCTCCTGGCCAAGCAGAACCAAAACGAGTTTTTAATAACTCGGCTTGTTTTTCGATGATTGAACAACCTTCTTTAATATCTTCCGTAATAACGTTTCCTCCAAAAGGAATAACTGCTGTATGACGAATGATTCCATCTTTAAAAATGGCTAAATCTGTTGTTCCACCACCTATATCTATCAAAGCAACTCCTGCTTCTTTTTCTTCCTGACTCAATACTGCATCAGCAGATGCTAATGGTTCTAATGTTAATCCAGATAATTCTAATCCAGCACTTTTAACACATCTTCCCAAATTTCTAATGGAAGCTGCCTGACCTACTACTACGTGAAAACTAGATTCCAATCTTCCACCGTACATTCCGATAGGTTCTTTAATTTCGGCCTGACCATCAATTTTAAATTCTTGTGGCAACACATGGATAATTTCTTCTCCTGGCAACATCGCTAATTTATGAACCTGCCCAATTAAAGTATCTATATCTAAATCGCCAATAACTTCTTCTGAATTAGGACGACTAATGTAATCGCTATGTTGAATACTACGAATGTGTTGTCCTGCTATACCAACAACAACATCATTAATTTTGTATCCAGAATCGTTTTCAGCATCCGTAACTGCTTGTTGAATAGATTGTATTGTTTGCGTAATATTATTCACAACTCCTCTATGAACACCTAAACTTTTAGATTTTCCTACTCCAAGAATCTCTAGCTTACCGTATTCATTCTTCTTACCTATCATCGCTACAATCTTAGTTGTACCGATATCTAATCCTACTGCAATGTTGTCTTTGTTCATAACCTTACTTCTATTTCTTACAAACCACTTGTTGTGTAAACATCACGTTCACTTCTTTATAACTTTTAATCACTGTATCCTTTATCGCATGTTGAAAAAAGGCTTTATAATTCTTAAGTTTTTTTTCAACATTTATTGGTTTCCCAAATACTATTTTATAATCATAACTTCTGTTGGTCAACACCACATTTCCTGAAGTCATAATTTGTGCACCAGTAATATTTTTACTTAAAAAATCATCTTTTTTGATTTCATTAAACAAAAACAAAAACGGTTTACAATTCCTTTCACTTATTTCACCAGTAACTAGTGGAACTCGTGCTGAAAAATTTTCCGACAACGACATTCTATTCCCTTTTGAATCAAGGTAATAGCTTTCATCATCAGTAATAACTCTTACGATTGGGGTCTTTTGAGTAATACGCGTACTTAGAAATCCATCTATTGTTGAAAAAACTTGTGCTTTTTCAATCATCTCGTGATCATCGAGAACAGCTTCTAAAGTATTCAAATCTACTTTATCTTTTTGAATAGTTGAAGCACCTCCAAATTTTTGTATTAACAAGTTATTAACCATTTCATGTGTTAAAAACATATTTTCGTTTGACTCAAATTTGATATCTATCTTGCTGATTTTACGCTCACTATTCCTTTTTAACGAAAAAGCAAACAGAAAAATCATCACAAAAACGACAAAAATTAAGCGAACAGTATGCCAATTAATTTTTTTCATGGAGCGTTTTTTTAATATTTTTTACCAACTCACCAATATCACCCGCACCAATAGTTATAAACACTTCCGCATCTGAAATTTTAAAAGCCGTGAACAACTCTTCTTTACTAACTAATTTTTTATTTGGATTGTTAATTTTACTCAACAACCAAGTCGAATTTACTCCTTCCATTTGCAACTCGCGAGCTGGATAAATTTCCAATAATAAAATCTCGTCGAATTGGCTTAAACTTTCTGCAAAACCATCTACAAAATCTTTCGTTCTACTAAACAAATGCGGTTGAAAAGCAGCAATGATTTTTTTACCCGGATATAATTCACGAACCGCTTGATGCACTGCCTTAATTTCGGTTGGATGATGTGCATAATCATCTATATAAACCAATTTTTCTTCTCTAATTTGGAAGGAAAAACGTCTTCTTACTCCTTTAAAACTTGCTAAAGCAGCAATGATTTTCTCATTGGAAACACCGTAAGATTTTGCCATTGCAAAAGCCAATAGTGCGTTAGTCAAATTATGATGACCTGGCAAACCAAATTTTACATTTTCAACTACTTCAGTGGGTGTTTTAACATCAAACGCATAAAAACCATTTTCAATGCGGATGTTTTGAGCTGAAAAATCAGCATCATTGTTAACTCCAATCGTATTTCCTTCTAATGGCAATCCTTTGATTACGTATAAATTATCACTTGATGTTTTAGCTGCAAATTCTCTGAACGATTCTTCAATACTTGCAGCATCTCCATAAATATCTAAATGATCTGCATCCATTGAAGTTACGCAAGAAACATTGGGATGTAAATGCAAGAACGAGCGATCAAACTCATCCGCTTCAACTACCGTAACGGTTTTTCCTGAACCGATTAAATTAGAATTATAGTTTTCAACAATTCCGCCTAAAAATGCTGTTACATCAACACCACTTTCATATAAAACGTGACCTAAAATACTTGATGTTGTAGTTTTTCCGTGTGTTCCAGCAACCGCAAAACAATAGGTATCTTTTGTAATAATTCCTAAAACTTCAGCGCGTTTTTTTATATTGTATTCTCTTTCAACAAAATAATTCCATTCTGAATGCGAAACTGGAACCGCTGGTGTAACAATTACCAACGTGTTTTCCACATAAAAATCTTCCGGAATTAAATGGATATTGTCTTCAAAATGAATTTCTAAACCAATCGCTTGTAATTCATCTGTTAACTGCGTAGGTGTTTTATCGTAACCAACCACTTTTTTTCCAATGTATTGAAAATAGCGCGCTAGAGCACTCATTCCGATGCCTCCGATTCCGATGAAATAAACGTTATGTATTTGATTTAGATTCATATTTTTTTGTTTCAGGTTTCAAGTTTGCTTTGTTTCAGGTTTTACAACTTGAAACTTGGAACTTGAAACATTTACACTAATTTCATTATCTCTTCAACAATATCTTTAGTTGCGTTTGGTTTGGCTAATTTTTTTATATTTTGACTTAATTCTAGTTGCTTGCTTTCATTTGAAATTAAATCTGTAAAAACCATTTCAAATTGGGTTTCTAATTCAGATTCTTTGATTAAAATTGCTCCGTTTTTATCTGAAATTGCTTTCGCATTTTTAGTTTGATGATCTTCTGCCACATTTGGTGATGGAATAAAAATCGTTGGTTTTCCCACAATACATAATTCCGAAACGGATGAAGCTCCTGAACGAGAAATCACAACATCAGCAGCAGCATAAACCAAATCCATTCTGTCAATAAACGCTACTACTTGAACGTTGTCTTTCTCATTGTATTTTGAATAATCGTTCAAATATAATTTTCCACATTGCCAAATGATTTGGATGTTTTGACTTAGTAAAAAATCTAATTCTTTTTCAATTAATTGGTTAATTCTTCTAGCGCCTAAACTTCCTCCTAAAACTAAGAGTGTTTTTTTATTCGCGTCTAGTTTAAAATAAGCAACCGCTTCACTTTTACTCGCTTCGTTAATTAAATCTTGACGTACAGGATTTCCTGTCAAAATCATTTTATCTTTTGGAAAAAATCGTTCTAAATTTTCATAAGCCACACAAATTTTATTCGCTTTTTTAGCTAATAATTTATTTGTGATTCCTGGATAGGAATTTTGCTCCTGAATAACCGTTGGAATACCCAACATAGATGCTACTTTTAACACCGCTCCACTTGCAAAACCACCAGTTCCGATTACCACATCGGGTTTGAATTTTTTGATTATTTTAAACGAATTCAACAAACTTGAAGTCAACTTCAATGGAAACATTGCGTTATCTAAAGTTATTTTTCGTTGAATTCCTGCAATCCATAATCCTTTGATAGCATAACCTTCCTGAGGTACTTTTTGCATTTCCATTTTATCTTTGGCACCTACAAAAAGGAACTCTGCTTCTGGAAAACGAGATTTTAATTCGTTTGCAATGGCAACTGCCGGATAAATATGTCCGCCAGTTCCGCCTCCGCTTATTATGAATCTTGGTTTTTTCATTACTTTTTATTTAAAACTGCGTTCATTGGATTTTGTCCGTTTACTAACACATCTCCATTTTCGTCTTCAATCAAAGATTCTCTGATGGAACTTTTAATATCATTTATTTTTTGCTGATTTTCATCGGCTTCTTTTTCTTCATTTAAAGCTACTTGCGCATCGATAATTTGTTGTAACGCTTCATCGCGTTTGCGTTTTTCTTCTAAATCTAAAGCGACTTCTTCTTCTTTCTTCGTAACGCTTAAAATAATTCCAATAGCGATACAGGTCATCCAAATCGAAGTTCCTCCACTACTAATCAATGGCAATGGTTGACCGGTTACTGGCAATAATTCCACAGCAACTCCCATGTTAATAAATGCTTGAAATATGATTGGAAATCCGAGTCCGATGATTAATAATTTCCCAAACAAACTAGAAGCTTTTTGAGCATTTATAATAAAACGAATGAACAATAACAAATACAATCCGATAATTCCTAAAGCACCAACTAACCCATATTCTTCCACAATAATTGCGAAAATAAAATCGGAAGAAGACTGTGGTAAAAAGTTCTTTTGTACACTTTTTCCAGGACCCAATCCGTAAATTTTTCCGGATGCTACTGCAATTTTTGCTTTTTCAATTTGATAATCATCTTCGTTTGGTGTATCATCAAAAAAACTATCTACACGATTCATCCAAGTATCCACACGATTAGGCATCGCATCTGGAAAAGCCATAGCCACCAAAACAAACATCGTCAAACTTACAATACCAGAACCAATGATAATTCCTAGATATCGCATGGGATATTGTCCAATAAAAACCAACATACACACCATTGAAAAAATCAAAGCCGTAGTAGAAAAGTTAGCCGGAAGGACTAATGCTAAAATAGCAAAAACAGGCGCCCATAATTCCAACAACGAATCTTTAAACGAATATTCTTTATCGCTTACTTTAGCTAAATAACGTGCTACATAAATCATTAATACAATAAATGCTAGCGTAGAAGTTTGAAAACCAATACCAATAAAAGGAATTTGAATCCAACGACTGGCATTAGCTCCATCAATAACAGTTCCTTTAAACAAGGTGTAAACTAATAACAATATTACTAATGGAATTCCGAATATAGAAAGCGCTTTAAAGTAATGATACGGCGTTTTGTGAATAAAAAATATAATTCCGAAACCCAACATTACATGCACAAAATGCTTGAACAAATACCCAATGGTAGTACCTTTTCCGATAACGTAAACCAAGTTAGTACTTGCGCTATATACTGGCAAAAACGAGATAAGCGCCAATAAAAAAACTATGGCCCAAATGGTTTTATCTCCTCTTATTTTACCAATGATATCGAACATTTTTTATTTTTTTAAAACACATTGGAACATCGTTTTTTTCCTAGATTGTGTTTAGTTATTGCATTTTCAATAGTTAACAGTAGATTTTACAAATTAAATATTGCTTGTTTGAATTGTTGTCCTCTGTCTTCGTAGTTTTCAAATAAATCGAAACTTGCGCACGCTGGTGACAACAAAACAGAATCTCCTTTTTCTGCTAAACGTTGAGCTAATTGAACAGCTTCTGACATGGAAGTAGTTTCTACCATAACATCTACCACATTATTGAATGCATTAATGATTTTTGTATTATCAACACCCAAACACACGATTGCTTTTACTTTTTCTCGAACTAATGGCATCAATTCGTCATAATCATTTCCTTTGTCAACACCACCCACAATCCAAACCGTTGGCGTTGTCATACTATCTAAAGCGTAAAAAACAGAATTCACATTCGTTGCCTTAGAATCGTTGATGTATTGTACACCTTGAATTTTCAATACTTTTTCTAAGCGATGTTCTACACCTTGAAAATTAGTCAAACTTTCTCTTATGGTCTGTTTTCTAATATTCAACAATTGTGCTACAGCAGTTGCTGCCATTGCATTCTTTATATTGTGTTTTCCTTCTAAAGCTAGTTCGTTGATTGGCATAGTAAATAGTTCTTTATTAATTGTGCTGTTAATGTTGTTATCTTCTAAAAATGCTCCTTGATTTTCTGGTTTTGTTATCAGTGAAAAAGGAACTTTATTTGCTTTAATCTTGTTATTTTTTAACCAATTTTGAATCGCTTCATCTTCATTATCATAAATCAAATAATCGGCTTCGGTTTGGTTTTTAGTAATTCTAAATTTAGAACCGATGTATAAATTGTAATCGTAATTATATCTGTCTAAATGATCAGGGCTAATGTTCATAATAATCGCAATATGAGGCTTGTAATTGATAATACCATCTAACTGAAAACTACTTAACTCCAACACATAAATATCATGTTTGTTCTCGGCTACTTGCCAAGCAAAGCTTTTTCCAATATTACCCGCCAATCCAACATTTAAACCCGCTTCTTTCAACAAATGATATGTTAAAAGTGTAGTGGTAGTTTTACCATTACTTCCGGTAATTCCAATTGTTGTAGCATCGGTAAACTGAACAGCCAATTCAATTTCAGAAATTACTGGAATTTCTTTTTCGATTAGCTTTTTTACGATGGGTGCTTTTTCAGGAATTCCTGGACTTTTCATTACTAGATCGGCATTCAGAATTAATTCTTCTGTGTGCTTTTCATCTTCCCATGCGATTCCATTAATACTAAGAACTTCTTTATAATTTTCTTTTATTTTACCAAAATCCGACACAAAAACATCATATCCTTTTTGCTGACCCAAGATGGCGGTTCCTACGCCACTTTCGCCTCCTCCTAAAATTACCAGTCGCATGTTATCTTAATTTTAAAGAAACAAGTGAGAAAATCGCTAATAGAATTCCAACAATCCAAAAACGAGTAACAATTCTACTTTCGTGATAGCCTTTTTTCTGATAATGATGATGTAAAGGTGACATTAGGAAAATACGTCTTCCTTCGCCGTATTTCTTTTTAGTGTATTTGAAATAACTCACTTGAATCATGACAGATAAATTTTCAGCTAAGAAAATTCCACAGATTACTGGAATTAATAGTTCTTTACGAATAGAAATTGCGATTACTGCAATAATCCCACCTATGGTTAAACTTCCAGTATCACCCATGAATACAGATGCTGGGTAAGCATTGTACCATAAAAACCCAACTAAAGCTCCAACAAAGGCCGCAATGTAAACCGTCATTTCACCTGAATTTGGAATATACATGATGTTCAAATAATCGGAAAAAATGATATTACCCGAAACGAAAGTGAATAACCCGAGTGTCAGTACCGAAATGGCAGAAGTTCCTGCTGCTAAACCATCGATTCCGTCGGTTAAATTAGCGCCATTTGAAACTGCTGTAATGATTAAAATTACCATTGGAATAAAAATCAACCAAGCATAATTTTTATAATCATCTCCCATGAACGACAATACTTCTGCATAATCAAATTCATTATTTTTAAAAAATGGAATGGTAGTAGCAGTCGATTTTTCTTCTAAATCTGATGGTTTAATATTGTTTTCAATTTTAACTCGTGATGTTAATGTATCCTTTCTAACTGTTACATCTGGACTCAAATACAAAACGGTGCCCACAATTAAACCTAAACCAACTTGCCCAATTACTTTAAAAATTCCTTTTAAACCTTGTTTGTCTTTTTTGAATATTTTGATATAATCATCAATAAAACCAATTGTACCCATCCAAAGAGTAGTTACAATCAACATAATTATATAAATATTATTCAACTTAGCCAATAACAAAACCGGGATTAAAGTTGCTAAAATAATAATGATTCCTCCCATTGTAGGCGTTCCTGCTTTTTGTGTTTGGCCTTCTAAACCTAGCTCACGAACGGTTTCACCTACTTGTTGGTTTCTTAAGTAATTGATGATTTTTTTTCCATAAATCGTTGCAATTAACAACGATAAGATAAAAGCTAATGCCGAGCGAAAAGTAATGTATTGAAACACTCCTGCTCCAGGAACATCAAAAGCTTTGTCTAAGTATTTAAAGATGTAATATAACATAGTTTAAAAGTTTATGGTTTAAAAGTTTAATAAGGTTGAATCTTGAAAACTTTAATGCTGTTATTTTATTTATTTAACTGTTTTAATAATTCGGTTACTATTTGTAAATCATCAAAATCATGGCGTACTCCATTTATTTCTTGATATGTTTCATGACCTTTTCCTGCAATTAGTATAATATCGTTTGGATTTGCCAATTGACAAGCGGTTTTAATGGCTTGCTTTCTATCTAAAATCGAAATTGTTTTTTTTAAATTTTGAGGCTCTACTCCTTTTTCCATTTCTTCGATAATTGTTTCTGGATTTTCGGTTCTTGGGTTATCTGAAGTAAAAATGGCTTTATCGCTCATGGACGAAGCAATGTTTGCCATGATGGGTCTTTTTGTTTTATCTCTATCGCCACCACAACCAACAACAGTGATTAACTGCTCATTTTTTGTGCGAATATCTTCAATGGTTTTCAAAACATTTTCCAAAGCATCAGGCGTATGTGCATAATCTACAATAGCAGTGATTTTGGAATCTGAAACAATAAATTGAAATCGTCCTGAAACACTTTCTAATTCTGATAGTAGTCGTAATGCTTCATCATTTTTAATTCCTAATTCAACAGCTACTCCATAAATAGCCAGTAAATTATAGGCATTAAACGAACCAATTAATTTGACCCAAACTTCGTTATCATTGATTTTTAAAAGTAAACCTGTAAGTTGATTTTCTAAAATTTGCGCTTTATAATCGGCGTATGATTTTAAGGCATAACTAAGTTTTTTTGCTTTCGTATTTTGAAGCATTACCAACCCGTTTTTATCGTCGATATTGGTAATTGCAAAAGCATCTTTAGATAAACTATCAAAAAAAGATTTCTTTACATCACGATATTCAGCAAACGTATTATGATAATCTAAATGATCGTGAGATAAATTGGTAAAAACACCACCTGTGAAACGCAATGCTTCAGTACGTTTTTGATGAACACCATGCGAAGAAACTTCCATAAAACAAAATTCGCAGCCATCTTGAATCATTTGATCCAAATAATAATTCAGCGTCAAAGAATCTGGCGTAGTGTGAGTTGCTTTGAATTCTTCGGTGTCAACCATGATTTTAACAGTTGATAACAAACCTACTTTATAACCCGCTTTCTTAAACAATTGATATAATAATGAAGCAATTGTAGTTTTACCATTAGTTCCTGTAACGCCAACTAATTTCATATTTTCGGAAGGATTATCGTAATAATTAGCGGCTAAAAATGCCAATGCTTCGTTAGAATCTTTTACTTTAACGTAAGTAACCCCATTTACAATCACACTCGGAAATTCCTCACAAACAACAGCAATTGCACCAAGACTTAATGCTTTTTCAATATAATCATGACCATCAGAAAGAGTGCCTCTAATCGCCACAAAAACATCGTTCAATTCAATTTTTCTTGAATCGAATTCAATTTTTGAAATAGTAATATCGGTAGCTCCATGAACTGCTTCAATCCCTACTTTATATAATATATCTTTTAATTGCTTCACGATAATTCAATTATGATTGTTTGATTTTTATTAAAAGCTTGTCCTGATGTTAAAGATTGTTTTTTTACTCTTCCCATACCAATCACCTTCACTTTTAATCCTAAATTTTCTAATAATGCTAAAGCATCCATTCCGTCCATTCCTTTTACATTTGGAACAATTTTGGTTTCCTTTTCAACTTTTTTGTAATAGCTATTATAGCTATTCTCTTGTGAAACCAATTTTGCATCAATATTTTTTACATGATTTGTAGAAGGAGAATCGGTAAATATTTTTTGAGCAATTCTTTTGAAAACAGGTCCAGCTACATCCCCTCCATAATATCCTGCTGCAACGTTAGGCTTATGAACAACTATGATGCATGAATATTTAGGCTCATTTGCTGGAAAATAGCCCACGAATGATGAAGCATAATACATTTTTGATTTGTCTTTATATCCCACTTGAGCGGTTCCTGTTTTTCCCGACATAGAGAAATCTTTAGAATAAAGTTTAGAACCTGTTCCTTTTTTTACTACATTTTCTAAAATCGCTTTTACCTTATTCAGCGTTTCTTGTGTGCAGATTTTTGGATTAATTACTTCTGTATTGTACTTTTTAATGGTTTTATTCCATTCTTTTATTTCACTAACAAAAATTGGTTTTACCATTACTCCATTATTAGCAACAGCATTATACAATGTTAATGTTTGTAGTGGAGTTACTGATAATCCATAACCAAATGCCATCCAAGGCAAGGCAACACCTGACCAACGATTTGTACCTGGCTGAGGAATTATAGGCTTTCCTTCTCCTTTTATTGGTAATCCTAAGGGTTTATTTAAACCATAGCTATTTATTCTATCCACAAATTGCTTTGGATTATTTTTATAATTATTATAAACCGATTGAACCAATACTGTATTTGATGAAACTTCAAACCCTTTAGCTAACGAAATTTTACCATAACCTCCAGGTTTAGAATCTTTTACTTTTCTACCAAAATATTCAATTACGCCCCCTTTAGAATCGTAAACTGTACTGGTATCTGCCTTTTTATCATCTAAAACTGCTATTAAATCAACCAATTTAAAGGTCGAGCCCGGTTCATGCGATTCGGTAATGGCATAATTTTGTGTTTCATAGTATGAACCATCCTCGGCTCTTCCTAAATTTGAAATCGCTTTTATATGTCCAGTTTTTGTTTCCATTACAACCACACAACCGTGATCTGCAGTATAATATTCTAATTGTTTTAATAATGCATGGTGCGCAATATCTTGAATATAAACATCTATAGTTGAAATAATATCATAGCCATCTTGCGGCTCTTTTTCGTTGATGTCGCTAATAGGTTTCCATTGATTTTTTGCAATTTTTTGCATCAAACGATGACCGTTTTTTCCATTCAGATAATTACGGAAAGCATATTCTAGTCCTTTTCCATCTTCGTTAGAACGCTCATAACCTATTGTTCTTTTTGCAATGAGTCCAATTGGATGTTCTCGCACAATTTTTGGTTTAATAATAAGACCGCCTTTGTTAGCACCTTTATTAAACAACGGAAATGATTTCAAACGTACTTGCTCGGTATAACTTAATTTTTTAGCCAAAAAAACATAGCGACTTTTATTAGCTCTAGCACGTTGTAATTTTGCTTGATAATGTCCGGAAGATTTTCCAAACATAACCGATAACGAATCGGAAAGCCCTTCTATATTTTCTTTAAAATTTTTATCTGAAGGCGCTACCGCATCAAAATAAACGGTATACTCAGGAATTGATGTTGCCAATAAACTTCCATCTGAAGAATACACATTTCCTTTATTGGCTGGAATTGTAAAATTTTTAACCGTTCTTTCTTTGGCAAGTTGACGGTAGTATTTTCCTTCTACCCACTGAATATTGTTAAGTTTAATCAAAATAAATACAGCCATCATGAAAAACACAACAGCTACAAAATACATGCGATACGATATTTTTTTATCTTCTATTGCCATATTTTTAATTTATCCCAAAAACCTTTTTTACTTTCTTTATCTTCAACTACAATTTTAACAGGCGGAACTTCAGAAGGCAAAATATTACGCACTTCCATTTTTTTTGCCACAGTAGATTCCATTTTTAATTTCATCAACTCAGAACGACGATCTACAAATTCAGAACGCAATTCTTTTACTTGATTATTTAATTCGGTAATTCTATAATTTTTAGCATCGTATTGATGATTATTAGCAATTGCAAACATTCCTAAAATCACTAAAAAAACAATAAATTTCCAGTTCTTAAGAGCGTCATCACTAATAAGAAACTTAGCTTTTAACAAACTGTAAATTCCGTCTTTCATAGTATTATATCTTTTCTGATACTCTTAATTTTGCACTTCTTGCTCTATTATTGATTGCAATTTCTTCTTCAGATGGTACGATTAGTTTTTCGATGGTTTTAAAAGGAACTTCGAAATTTCCAAAGAAATCGCGTTCTGGTTCACCTTCAAACATGCCATTTTTCACAAATCTTTTCACCAATCTATCTTCTAAAGAATGATAAGAAATCACACTCAATCTTCCACCAGGTTTTAAAATTTCTAACGACTGTTCCAAAAATTCTTTCAACACTTCCATTTCCTGATTCACTTCAATACGAATCGCTTGATAGATTTGTGCTAAAATTTTATTGCTTTTATGTCCTGGTAAAAACTTAGCCAACACTTGCTTAAGTTGCTCAGAATTCTTTATTTCTTTGTCTTTTCGAGCAGTTACAATTACGTTTGCCATAGCTCTGGCGTTTTTTAACTCACCATAATTAAACAAAACACGAGAAATTTCTTGCTCATCATATTCGTTTACCACATGGTACGCACTGATATCGCCTTTTTGATTCATTCGCATATCTAACTCAGCATCAAATCGGGTTGAAAAACCTCTTTCAGCCACATCAAATTGGTGTGATGAAACACCTAAATCAGCTAAAATCCCATCTACCTGCTTGATTCCATGGAAACGTAAAAATCGTTTTATGAATCTAAAATTTTCATTAATTAAAGTAAATCGTTCATCGTCAATTGCATTTTTCAACGCATCTAAATCTTGGTCAAAAGCGAATAGTTTTCCGTTTTCTCCCAAACGACTCATAATTTCTCTCGAATGTCCACCACCACCAAAGGTAACATCCACATAAACTCCATCAGGACGAATATTCAATCCATCAACTGTTTCTTTTAACAATACTGGATTATGATATTCCATCTTCGTCGTCATTTAAATTACCCATTACTTCTTCTGCCAAATCTGCGAAATCATCTGTAGCATTTTCAATCGCGTTTTCGTATTTATCTTTATCCCAAATTTCGATAATATTGATAGCTGAATTCAACACAATATCTTTATCAATTTGAGCAAAAATTACTAAATCTTTTGGAATCAAAAGCCTTCCTGTTACATCAATCTCTACCATTTTAACTCCTGCCGTAAATCTTCTAATAAAATCGTCGTTCTTTTTAACAAAACGATTTAATTTATTGATTTTCAACATCATTTTATTCCATTCGCTCATCGGAAACAA
Organism: Flavobacteriia bacterium; assembly: GCA_004293165.1. Classification (GTDB taxonomy): domain Bacteria; phylum Bacteroidota; class Bacteroidia; order Flavobacteriales; family Flavobacteriaceae; genus Flavobacterium. The sequence goes on from RDYL01000005.1 coordinate 85,980, forward strand.
CTCCAAACAAGGTTGAAAAACCGAACGTTTCAAAACGAAACCATCCTCTAAAGAACCTAATTGTTTCTTTAGCGACGCAGGTAGCATCAGCCTTCCTTTGGCATCCACTTTACACTCGTATGTTCCGATTAATGTTTTCAATTTTTTATTTCAATTAGAATAAGTACAAATTTAGAAAAATTTTACCACTTTTTACCACAAATTACCACTTTGTTAATAAGTTTTTATATTTTAAAAACTGCTTTACCACTTTTAACAAAAGAATATTTGCAAAATCAAGAAATACGAAGATTTGCAGACATAAAAACGATTCATACAATTCTAAATATTGAAAGCAAAAAACATTCAAAATTGTTGATAACTAACATTTTATGAAAACCAAAAGCGTAAAAATATCGCTATTAAATTTTTCTTTACTTTCTTTAATAAAATAGTATATTTGTCAATCATTAGAACTAATACCTTAAGTGGAATTTATGTTAAGAAAAGAAAAAAAATACACCTATTTTGAAGCTGGCGAAGGAACCCCAATAATCATTCTTCATGGTTTAATGGGCGGTCTAAGTAATTTTGATGGTGTGGCAAATTTTTTCCCTCCTAAAGGATACAAAGTGGTGATTCCAGAATTACCAATTTACACGCAAAATATTTTAAAAACCAACGTTAAAGCCTTTTCAAAATTTGTTAAAGACTTTGTAGTTTATAAAGGATTTGACCAAGTAATTCTTGTAGGAAATTCATTGGGTGGACACATTGGATTGTATTTTACAAAAATGCACCCAGAACTTGTTAAGGCATTGGTGATTACTGGAAGTTCAGGATTATATGAAAGCGGAATGGGTGAAAGTTACCCAAAACGTGGTGATTATGAATACATCAAAAAGAAAGCAGAGGACGTTTTTTACAATCCAGAAATAGCAACAAAAGAAATTGTTGATGAAGTTTTTGCAACGGTTAACGATAGAATCAAACTGATTAAAACCTTAACAATTGCGAAAAGTGCTATTCGTCATAACATGGCAAAAGATTTACCAAAAATGACTACCCCAACGTGTATTATTTGGGGAAGAAATGACAAAGTAACTCCGCCAAATGTTGCCGAAGAGTTTGATAAATTATTACCCAATTCAGAGCTATTTTGGATTGATAAATGTGGGCATGCTGCTATGATGGAGCATCCAGAAGCATTCAATCAAATTTTGTTTGATTGGTTACAAAAGAAGAATTTATAATAGTTCCCCTTTTTGGGGAATTTTATTTTATAGCCTATGAAAATTAATACTGCCGAGTTCGTAATTAGTAATTCAGAAGTTGACAAATGTCCGAAAGATCGGTTACCTGAATACGCTTTTATTGGTCGTTCTAACGTGGGAAAATCATCTTTGATTAACATGTTAACGAACCATAAAAATTTGGCAAAAACATCATCTAAACCTGGAAAAACACAGTTAATTAATCACTTTAAAATTAACAATAACTGGTTTTTAGTGGATTTACCTGGTTATGGATATGCAAGAGTTTCTAAAAAAGCAAAAGCCGTTTTCCAACAATTTATCATGGATTATTTTGAGCAAAGAGAACAATTAGTTTGTGCCTTTGTTTTGATTGACATTCGATTAGAAGCTCAAAAAATTGATTTGGAATTTATGGAGTATTTAGGTGAAAGTGAAATTCCGTTTGCGATAATTTTCACCAAATCTGATAAATTAGGAAAAAACAAAGTCAACAATCACGTAGAAGCTTATAAGAAACAATTATTAGCTGGCGATTGGGCTGAAATGCCTCCGTTTTTTGTGACTTCCTCTTTAGAAGCAATTGGCAGAGAAGGAATTTTACAATACATCGATCAAATTAATGAGGATATTTTTAAGAATGAAGGTTTCATTTAAACAATAAAAATAAACGATTCAAACAAAAACGCCACTAACTATTAATTAGTGGCGTTTTTGTTTATGCTTTTAACTCCATTTTTTCTGCAAAATAATCACAAAAATCGCGCATAGTATCCGACATTTTTTCATCGGCAGTAGCGCGTTGAAAAGTATCAGCCATTGCTACTAAAGTTTGATGAAAAAATTGTTTCATTTCATCAACCGGCATGTCTTTTGTCCATAAATCAATACGTAGGGTTTCTTTGGCTTTACTATCCCAAACCGACAACAACAATGCTTTGGCTTCTTCTTGCTCAATTCCGCCATCGTGTGCCGTCCATAATAACTTATCAGGAACATTATTCTCGTCTAAACCTACGGTGATTTTTATATCTGATGTTTTCATTTTAATTAAGGCTTTTTTGGTTTGTATTTTGAATTTTCGAAAATGGTTTTTGCATCCATTGTTAACAATTGCTCTAAAGTAACATCGTCATTATTTTCCATGTAACTTCTAACAATTTGCCAACCTAACCATTGCCCTACTCGTCCAGGAGTTTGGTTGTCTATCTCTAAATAAAATTTCGTAAACGGAGCTGGTTTAATAAAACGCAATTCATTCTTTGGATTTGAATCATATAACAATTTATTCTCCACTAAATTACTCCACATATAATATTCATTTGCTTGGCAAAATTGCAATTGCGTTTCGGTATAACCAATTTTTACAGCATCAGAATAAAAAGGAATTAATTTGTCTTTTACATATAATTCTTTTCCATAATAAATCATTGCAGCAATTAAAGTTCTATCAGTTGGAGGAGCAATTTTACCATAACAAAAAGTTGATACTAAATTAGGTAAAATTTGATTTTCTTCTAATTCCATTTTTTTGTATTCTGGAAAATCTACATAAAAATGATGGTCTTTTCCTAAATAACAATCTAAAGAAACCAAAGCCAAAGTATCTACATAAAAAGCTTTCGCTTCAGTATCAACCTCACTAATCAAGGTAATCACTCGAGGTGTTTTATATTTTGGAAAATAGTACTGCACATAGGCAAACAATTTCTCCATATCGTTTTCAATTGGACCCAATGTTGGGTATTTCATTTGTACTTCTTTATACAATTCCTTTAACAATGGATTTTTAAGCTTGTTTACCCAAATAGAATCTGGATTTCCTTCTGGAAAAAAGAAAGGATATTGCGCTTTAATTCCTTGTAAATCTTCTGGTTTTGATTCATAAAAAATTTTGTCAAAACGTTCCACTTTAAATTCGATTGGAATTTTAGCAACAGCTTCATCTACTTGACTATCTTCTTTACATGAAAATAAAGTTATTAAAACAAGAACAAATAATAATTGTTTCATATAGCGTATTTTTTATATTTTTATCAAAACTAATTTGGTTTGCAAATATACAGTTATCGACTAATAAATTTTCATAAAAAAATGACAAATTCCAATACTTTTCAAGCAGAAAAAATCAATCAACATATTGTAAAATGGTTACTCGATTATGCTACTAACGCAAAAGTGAAGGGTTTTGTTGTGGGAATCTCCGGCGGAATTGACAGTGCTTTAACCTCAACATTGTGCGCGCAAACAGGTCTACCTACCTTGTGCATTGAAATGCCTATACATCAAGCAGAAAGTCATGTAAATAGAGCCAACGAACACATTGATCAATTAAAAAAACGCTTTCCGAATGTTTTTAACGAAAGAGCCGATTTAACTCCGGTTTTTGAAACGTTTAAAGCACAAGTTTCTACTTCAGAAAACGAAGCATTCTTAAACCTTTCTTTAGCAAATACCAGAGCGAGATTACGCATGACTACATTGTATTATTTTGCAGGAATTCATGGTTTGTTAGTTGCTGGAACTGGAAACAAAGTAGAAGATTTTGGCGTAGGTTTTTTTACTAAATATGGCGATGGCGGTGTTGATATTAGTCCGATAGCAGATTTAGTAAAAAGTGAAGTTCGTTTATTAGCCGAATTTTTAGAAGTTCCAAGCAGCATTTTAAAAGCCAAACCCACTGATGGCTTATTTGGTGATGATAGAAGTGATGAAGATCAAATTGGCGCAAACTATGATGAATTAGAATGGGCTATGACACAAATGGAAAACGGAAAAACTGTTGCCAATTTTTCAGGAAGAGAAGCCGTTGTTTTTTCAATTTTCAAAAGACTTAATTTTATCAATCAACACAAAATGAATCCGATACCCGTTTGTGAAATTTCAAAAAAAACAAAATATTTATCTAATTAATTGACAAATATTTACTTTTTTTCGTAACTTTGAGTATATGTTATAAGTAAAGTAATTTTAAAAATTATGATTAAATTATGTGTCGCAGATAGTTTCCCAGTCGTAACTGAAGGATTACAATCATATTTCCAAGGTAACTCAAAAGCTGAAATTGTAGGGACTGCTAAAAACTTAGAATCACTTCTTGTGTTTTTAGATAGCAGAAGATGTGATATTTTACTTCTTGACGTAGAGTTTGATGGCTTATCAAGTATTAGAGATATAAAAAGTTTACTCAAAGACTTTACAGCCACTAAAATTATTCTTTTCACAAACGTTTCTGAACAAATGTATGCGCCAACCGCTATTAAAGCAGGTGTTTCTGCATATGTTTCTAAAAAATCAAACTTAAAAGAACTAGAAGCTACTATTTTAAAAGTGGCTGAAGGTAAAGTTGTTTTTAGTGACACTGTTAAGAAAAGCATTGAAATGCTTAGTAAAGGAAAAAAATCTGAACGCTTATTTAAAAAATTATCTACTAGAGAAATTGAAGTGCTTCGTTACTTAAATGATGGTAAAAAAAATAAAGAAGTAGCACAAATTCTTGGGTTAGATGAAAAAACAATTAGTACCTATAAACTACGTTTATTAGCGAAGCTTAATGTTACCAATTTAGTAGATTTATTGAAAAAAGCGAAAGATTTGGATGTGATTTAAAAACATCCAAATCTTTTATTTTTTAAAATAATCCGTTCTCACCCTTTTTATAGTATTGCTTATTTCAGTCTTTAACTTAACGTAGTCGGAAACTTCTTCTTTAATTGAGTTTCTTATTAATTCATCATCGTTATTGAGAAAATCTTGCATCAAGTTATTCATTAGTTTTTGAAGCAAGAATTCTCTATATGTATATAAAGTTTGAATTGTATGTTCCTTTACTTGAGAGTCATCATCTTTTGATTTAACAAATACTTGCTTTTTCTCTAGCCAACCATCCAAAGTATATTTTTCATCTTCCATCTGAATATCGGCAATAATATTTTCATATTTTCCATCTGACTCAGCAATAAATTCACTTCTATCAAAAACACCTTTTGTTAAAAAGGTTTCCAATATTCTTTTAGCTAAATCTTTAAAAATTTCATCTGAAAACTCTACTTCATCTTCTTGTAAATTCAAATAAATTTTTTCAAAAACTCTAATTTTTCTTTTTTCTGCTACTGGCTTAACCTCTCCGTCTTCATTGGGCCTTAAAAAAATATCTTCTATTTCAATAATTCTATCACCATGTTTAATTAAAATCCCAAGAATACTCCTTTCTATCAAAGAAGAAATCTCTACACTTGTCAAAACATTTGACGAAACATTATCACTTTTTACAACTTCAAATGCTTTTTGCTCTTCTTTATATTGTTTATTTGCTTCCGATAAATCCTTTTTGACTAATTGTGCTAAGGTATTAAATAGTACATCTTCAGAAATGTCCATAATTCGAGAACATTCCTTGATATAGACTTCGCGTTTGATTCGGTCTGGAATTTTAGAAATACTAACTACCATATCACGAATTAAATCGGCCTTTTTAATCGGATCATTCTTAGCTTCTTGAATCAATAAAGACGCTTTAAACTGAATGAAATCTTTTGCATTTTCCTCGAAATACAACTGCAAATCGTCATACGATGTTTTTCGAGCAAAACTATCTGGGTCATCGCCATCAGGAAACGTACATACTTTTACATTCATTCCTGCTTCCAAAATCAAATCAATTCCTCGAATCGAAGCACGAAGTCCAGCTGCATCACCATCAAAAAGGACGGTAATATTAGGCGTTAAACGATTGATTAAACGAATTTGATCAGGCGTTAAAGCCGTTCCAGAAGACGCAACTACGTTTTCAATTCCGGCTTGATGCATTTGTATAACATCAGTATAACCTTCTACCAAAAAACAATTGTTCAATTTAGCGATGGATTGCTTCGCATGAAAAATTCCGTATAAAACCTTACTCTTGTGGTAAATATCACTCTCGGGCGAATTGAGGTATTTGGCCGCTTTTTTATCATTGGTCAAAATACGACCTCCAAAACCTAACACACGACCACTCATACTATGAATAGGAAACATCACACGCCCTTTGAATCGGTCAAATTGCTTATCTTCTTTTACAATAGAAAGTCCGGTTTTGTCTAAATAGTCTAACTTATAGCCTTTTCCGAGCGCTTCTTTGGTAAAAGCATCCCACGTTTCTGGCGAATATCCTAAACCGAATTTCTTAATCGTATCAGCAGAAAACCCTCGTTCTTTAAAATAGGATAATCCGATGGCTTTGCCTTCATCAGTTTCTAATAAGATATGATGAAAATATTTCTGTGCGAATTCGGAAACCAAATACATACTTTCCTTTTCATTGGCTTGCGCTACATCTTCATCAGACTGAACTGTTTCTTCAATTTCGATATTGTATTTTACAGCTAAATATTTGATAGCTTCTGGATATGTAAAATGTTCGTGTTCCATTAAGAAAGTTACGGCATTTCCACCTTTTCCAGAAGAAAAATCTTTCCAAATTTGCTTCACAGGCGACACCATAAATGAAGGCGATTTCTCGTTCACGAATGGGCTCAATCCTTTCAAATTACTTCCGGCACGTTTGAGTTGGACAAAATCACCAATTACCTCCTCAACACGGGCGGTTTCAAATACTTTTTCTATGGTGTCTTTTGAGATCAAACTAACTATTTAGGAGTGGCAAGTTACAAAGTTTTTGAATATTATACCTACAAGGTTTTGAAAACCTTACATGAAAATAAAAAAAGCACTCCATATGGCTGAAGTGCTTTTTTAAACAGAGAACTTAAACTAACCTCTAATTTTTAATTAAAATCAAAGCGTAATCCTAATGAAACGTTGTTTTGATCTATATTATTGTTTTTGAACATTGGATTTAAGTCATATTTAACATATAAGCTAGTAGAACGGTACCCAATATAAGCACTTAGCCCATAATTAAAATCAGAAACATTGAAATCGCCTTTTTGTTTTTCTTTAACTTTAATATCATCTGCTTCGTATTTTAAAATTTGTTTCGACTTGATGCGAACACCTGCATAACCACCAATTCCTAAACGAACAGATTCATGCGAACTAAAAGAAGTTTTATTTCCATCTTTAGAAATTTTCTTAGGTGTAAAGTCAAATTCTAAATGCAAAGGAGCAGTTAAATACACATTTCTAAAACGAGATTCATCTAAATTTACACTAGAAGTTACTAAATCGGTTTGTTCACCATTTTTCACAAAATAGCGGTTATCAGTTGGACGAAGATTATTATACATTAAAGAAAGTCCGTATTTTGCATGAAGTAAATTATTATTTTTAAAAATTCTTGAGTTGTAAGTAACACCCCATTCATAGAAATGCGAACCCCAAACTCTGTAATCTGAATCTTCTAAATTTTCACCTTCGGTAATTAGATTATTTAAACCAAATGCAAAAACAAATTGTGAGGTTGTTCTTTTTGATTTTCGTACCGTTTTTTCTTCATCAGACATGTAAATCTTCAAAGCAGGAATATCATAATGAGTTGTGTTTGTTCCTTTATAATAAGAAAAAACTCTTTCCCCATTAATTGTATCAATTTTAAATGTAACTTCTTTACTTCCTGTTTCCACTTTGTTTTGTATTAAACTATCAAGCTTTGTGTTAAAACGTTCCATTCCAAGTTCAATGCGATTCGCAGATTTTTCAGCTTCTTTTAATTTTAACTCTTTCAATTCTTCGGCAGAAATTTTATTTTGCTGAAAAGCAGTTTCCAACGAATCAATTTTTACTTTAAGTTCATTTTTCTCTTTAGCTAAAAGAAATTCCATTCCAGTTGAAATTAACTCAACTTTTTTTTCAAAACTTAATAGTTTATTTGAAATTGGCTCCTTTCTTTCCATTTTTCTCTGTTTTCTATCCTCTGTTTTCTCCATTTTATCCTCTTGTGCAACTGCTTTAGTTAGAAAACTAAACACAAAAACAATGGTGTATAAAATAATTTTTTGCATAACTGTTTGATTTTTGATTAATAATATTTTTGTTTATTCGTAATTTCTATTCACAATAGCTGATTTAGCATCTTGAAATTTTCTGTTTATTTTATCTAAAGTTGTTTCTCTGTAAGTATTGTCTAATTCTTTCTCAACGTTTGTTAGTAAAGAATTAGCATCTACTTTTATTCTAGGTTTAGAAATGGTTTTTTTATCTGACGGAATTACTTTTTCACCTGTTTGAACTTCAGCTAACAAATCGCCTGGAGAAAGGTATTTATAGGTGTTGGGCGTTGGGTGTTGGATGTTGGGTGTTGGGTTTTCTTGAATTATATTGTTTTCCTTAATCAATTGATTGTTTTCAACAGATTTTATAAATCTTGATTGTTTTTTTGAATCATTTACTTCATTCTGAACTAAAATGGGTTGCTCTTTTTTAACTGAAATTTCATTTGTTTTATTGGTTTCAGTTGAATTCATTTCTTCGTTAATTGTTGTTACAACAGGAATTGAATTATTAACTTCTGTTGTTTCGCTTGAACTGAAAATGAAAAACCCCATTCCGAAAAAAAATAATGTAGAAGCTGCCACAAAAAACCAACCGTAACCTTTCTTTGGCTTTTTTTCTTCTGAAATAGTTAGCATAGCATCTAATCTATCCCAAGCTTGAGCAGATGGCTGAATCTCTCTAGCATTCAGCTTTTCTTTGATTTGATTATCTAAATTATGTTGTGCCATTGAGTTTCTTTTTTAATTCTGTAATTTGTTGTTGCAATAACTTTCGTGCGTGTGATAATTGCGATTTTGATGTTCCTTCACTTATTTTGAGCATTTCGGCTATTTCCTGATGCTTATAACCTTCTATTGCATATAAGTTGAACACCATTTTATAACCATCGGGCAAATTGTCAATCATATTTTGAATGTCATCTACCGAAAAATCTTCCATTTCATAAACTGATTCATTCTCGCTAACTGTTACATCATCAATATCTTGGTGATTGAAGTTATTCTTTTTAACCCGAAGAAAGTCAATACATTCATAAATCATAATTCGGCGAATCCAACCTTCAAAACTACCTTTGTGTTCAAAACTTTTTAGATTGGTAAACACTTTCATAAATCCGGTAATCATGACATCTTCTGCGTGGTGGATATCTTTTATGTATTGGCGACAAACACTTAACATTTTAGAAGAAAACTTGGCATAAATCTGCTGTTGTGCTTGTCGATTATTTTCGACAGCCAACATAATAAGTTGCTTTTCTTCTTGATGCAATTGAATTACTTTCATTTTTAAATTTAGAATTCATAAATTAGAATTCAGAATCTTACTTCTAATTATATAGACGAGAATGTTTTTAAAATGGTTGCATGATTTTAAAAAAATGTGTCAATTTTCAATGTGTCAATGTGTGAATATCAATAAAAAGGCACATTGACTTATTGACTCATTGACTTATTGACTCATTGACTTATTTTTTACGTTCAATAACGTAATTTACCATTAAAATAAGGGAATCTTTGTAAGTAGAGATTGGAAAATATTGCAATAACGAAAGTGCTTCTTGTTGAAATTGCACCATTTTTTCTTCCGCGTAAGTTAAGCCGTTTTTGTCTTTAACAAATTGGATAACTTCTTTGACGCGCTTTTTGTCTTTGTTGTAGTTTTTTACCGAATTGATTACCCAACTTTTTTCTTTTGACGAACAATTGTTTAAGGCGTAAATCAATGGTAGAGTCATTTTTTGCTCTTTGATGTCAATTCCGGTTGGTTTTCCAATGGCGTCATCGGTATAATCGAATAAATCATCTTTGATTTGAAAAGCCATTCCGATTAATTCTCCGAATTTGCGCATTTTTTCTACCAAAATAGCATCATCTGGAGCAACTGAACAAGCACCAAGAGAACAACAAGCCGCGATTAAAGTAGCGGTTTTTTGTCGGATGATTTCATAATAAATATCTTCTGTAATGTCTAATCTACGGGCTTTTTCAATTTGAAGCAATTCGCCTTCACTCATTTCGCGCACAGCAACAGAAATGATTTTTAGCAAATCGAAATCATTATTATCAATGGAAAGTAACAACCCTTTTGACAATAAAAAGTCGCCCACTAAAACGGCAATTTTATTTTTCCAAAGGGCGTTTAAAGAGAAAAATCCACGACGTTTGTTACTATCATCTACCACATCATCATGAACCAAAGTTGCGGTATGGATTAATTCAATAACCGAAGCGCCACGATACGTTCGTTCATTAATCGTTCCGCCTGAAACCATTTTAGCGGTTAAGAAAACAAACATAGGTCGCATTTGTTTTCCTTTTCGGTTAACGATGTAATGGGTAATCCTGTTTAATAAAGCTACTTTAGAAGACATGGAATCGCGAAACTTCTCTTCAAAGAGTTCCATTTCATTTGCGATGGGCAGCTTTATTTGTTCGGTTATTTTCATCATTACAAAGGTAATACACTATCAAGTAAAAGAAAAATATTTTTACAATTAAACCTTTTTTGTATATTTGAGTCTAAACTACATAAACTCTAAAAAAAATTAAGATGAAATCAACATTTAAATTATTACTTGCTCTTTTTCTTCTGACAACAATCAGCTGCGAAAATGACAACGAATTAACATCTAGTCAATTAACTTCAGAAGATGCTTTAGTGAATTCTAAAATTGATATAGCTAGTGACGATATTTCCAGTATTGCCGATCAATTATTTGACAATGTAAATAGCAACACTATTAATTATAGAAATTCTAATACTGAAAATTCGGTATTTTCAAATTGTGCAACAATTACTAGAGTACCTGCTTTCGGAACTATTTTAACTCCTGGAACGCAGGTTACTAAAACAATTGATTTTGGCACAACGGGCTGTACTTTAAATAACGGCAATATTGTTAAAGGTAAAATTATAATAAGCTTTGTTTTTGAACCTAATGCTGCTTCACATACAATAACATATACTTTTGATGAGTTCTATCATAACAATATTAAATTTGTTGGTACAAAAAATTTTACACGTTCAATGACTGCTGCAAGCGCTACTTCGGTATCACACCCAATTGTAGTTATGCAACTAGATATGACAATTACAATGCCAAATGGTGATGAATATACTCGCGTAGGTTCTAGAACTAGAGAATTAGTAGAAGGATTTAGTACGGATACGTTTTTAGATAATATTTACCGAATCACTGGTAGTTGGACAACAACAAATGAAAATGGAAACCAGCACACTGCAACAATTACAGAACCGCTAATGGCAAAAATGAGTTGTATTACTGTAAATAAACCAATTTTAGCTAGAGGAATTATTACATTCGTAAAAAACAACATTACCTCAACATTAGACTATGGTGAAGGAGAATGTGATAATATAGCTATTTATTCAATAAACGGTAACTCTTATACTATAAATATTGGAAATTAAAATTTCAAACATTTTTTAATAGGCTATTCTTTTTTAGAATAGCCTATTTTTTTATGATTTATTCGCCAATTGACCACAAGCCGCATCAATGTCTTTACCACGACTTCTTCGCACTTTTGCTACAATATTACTTTTTGCTAAAGCAGTAATGTATGCATTTGTAGCTTCCTCAGAGGCTTGTTGAAACATTCCATCATCAATAGGATTGTATTCGATAAGATTAACTTTACAAGGAACATATTTACAGAATTTCACCAAAGCATCAATCGATTTTTTATCATCGTTGATTCCTTTCCAAACTACGTATTCGTAGGTTATTTTACTTTTTGTTTTTCTGTACCAATATTCCAAACTTTCACGTAAATCGGTTAAAGGAAAGTTTTTGGTAAATGGCATGATTTCGTTACGAATTTCCTCCACAGCTGAATGCAAGGAAACTGCTAATTTGAATTTCACCTCATCATCCGCCATTTTTTTAATCATTTTCGGAATTCCAGAAGTAGAAACTGTGATTCTTTTTGGTGACATACCTAAACCTTCATTTGAAGTAATCATATCAATCGCTTTCATCACGTTTGGAAAATTCATTAAAGGCTCACCCATTCCCATGAAAACAATGTTTGATAGAGGTCGGTCATAATATAAACGACTTTCATTATCAATTGCAGCTACTTGATCGTAGATTTCTCCTGGTTCCAAGTTACGCATGCGTTTTAATCGAGCTGTTGCACAAAAATTACAATCTAAACTACAACCTACTTGGGAAGAAACACAAGCGGTTGTTCGAGTTTCTGTAGGAATCAAAACCGATTCAACGATTAAATCATCATGCAAACGAACGGCATTTTTAACGGTTCCGTCTTCGCTACGTTGTAAAGTATCTACTTTGATGTGATTGATTACGAAATTAGCTTCTAACATAGCGCGCGTTTCTTTAGACACATTGGTCATATCTTCAAAAGTATGTGCGCGTTTTTGCCATAACCATTCGTATACTTGGTTGCCACGAAATGCTTTGTCTCCGTTAGCAACAAAAAAATTACGCAATTGTTCTTTTGTAAGTGCTCGTATGTCTTTTTTCTCGATTTGCATGGTGCAAAAGTAATGAATTTAGAAATTAGAAATTAGAAACTTTGAAATTTGTACTTTTGTTTATTGAAATTTTCAAATTATGCACTTTATATCAGAAGATTTAGAAGATTACGTAGCGAATCATTCACAAGTAGAGCCTGAATTATTAGCAAAATTAAACAAAGAAACCTACCAAAAAATCATTCAACCCCGCATGTTGAGTGGTCATTTTCAAGGTAGAGTCTTGAGTATGCTTTCAAAAATCATTCGTCCAAAACACATTTTGGAAATTGGAACGTATACTGGTTATGCTGCTTTGTGCTTAGCAGAAGGATTAGCTGAAAACGGAACTTTAGATACGATTGATATTGAAGAAGAATTGGTTGATTTTCAGCGAAAATATTTTGACGCTTCGCCATGGAAAGACCAAATTTTTCAACACTTAGGTGATGCCGTTGATATCATCCCTACTTTGAATAAAAAATTTGATTTGGTTTTCATTGATGCCGATAAAGAAAACTATGTGAATTACTTTCACTTAATTGTTCCAATGATGAATAAAGGCGGTATCATTTTATCCGATAATGTATTGTGGAGCGGAAAAGTGTTGGAAGAAGTGAAACCTAATGACAAAAGCACTCCCGTTTTATTAGAATACAATCAACTATTAAATACCGACCCAAGAGTAGAAACGGTTTTATTGCCGATTCGTGATGGTTTAACGGTTAGTCGTGTTTTGTAGCACAATATTACTTTAGTTTGTAGTTATGCGAAAAATATTCAAAATCATTATTTACATTTTAGTTTTAATTTTTGTAGTATATAATTTATTGTTAAGCGACATTAACCCAATGTTTAAAAACAATGAGTTCATTTATCTTACAAATTCAATAAACGAAGCAAAAAAAGAGAACTTGAATTCCATTGTAGCTATCTACAACAAAATTCACAAACACCTACCAAAAAAACAAAAAATAAATCCTTGTGAAAAAGTCACACATTATATTAGCTCGTATAGACATGGATTTTCGTTAACAAAGTTTGTCTATTTTCTAAAAATAAGACATGAATTCACAAGCGATGATTGCTTAAAATTAGTGTTTAATCAAACTGATTTTTTAAACAATAATATTGGAATAAAAAATGCCGCAATATTTTATTTTGATAAAAAAATTGAAAATCTAAACGAAGAAGAAATAATTACATTAATAGTAATGATGGAAAATCCTTCTTTATATAACCCAAAACGACGAAAAGAAATGGTTGAAGACAAGGTAAAGCTATATCTAAAATTATACTACAAATAGAAAATTAAAAATATTTTTTATTAATAAACAAGTACAATTTATAAAACACAAAACCAAAAGTTGCTCCAAAAACATAACCCGTTAAAATATCTCCAGGATAATGCAATCCAAGGTAAATTCTACTGTAAGCAAAAATTAGCGGGAATAAAAACAACAGATAAGTGTGTTTGTAATAGTTACGAAGGATTAATACAATAAACGTTGTAGAAGCAAATGAATTGGATGCATGTCCAGAGAAAAAACTAAATGATTTTCTTGTGATTACTTCACGAATTGTTCCATCAAATTCTGGATTATTACAAGGTCTTAATCTTTCAAAAGAGTATTTGAAAAGATTGGTCATTTGGTCAGTAAAGGTTATCAATGCGGCTAAAAAAAGAACAATAATTCCTAAACCTTTCCAACCTACTTTTTTTTGAAGGAGATAAAAAACAGTAATAAAAAGAGGTGACCAATAAATTTGTTTGGTAATAATTTTCCAAAAACCATCAAAAGGTTCGGAACCTAATCCGTTTAAAAAAAGAAATAACTCTTTATCTAGGTTTATTAACTGCTCCAAATTACAATTGTCTTTTTACAGGTCCGGTAATACTTTCAATATCTTCTTTTACTTTTTCGATTGGATTTTGAATATTTAAATCGATATTTTCAATCGGATTTACCATCTTAGTTATTCCTTCTTTTGCTTTAGTTATTTCATCTGAAATACCACCTGTTAGCGAATTCATATCCAATCCGGTATCTTGAGCTCCTTTTTGAATTTCGCTTTTAATCTCGTTAGTTGCGTTTTTTAACTGCGCCATACCTTTTCCTAAAGCACGTGCTATATCTGGAATCTTATCCGACCCAAACAACATCAAAACAACTAAAATGATGAAAAACAATTCACCTCCACCTATTCCAAACATAGTATATTTTTGAAAATTAACTTCGCAAAGTTACAAAGTTTTGCTACTAATTATCTTAAAGTATTCAAAAAAAAGACTATCCGAAGATAGTCTTAATTATTATTTTTCTAATGTATCAAATTTTGATTCCGTTTCTCCTTTAGGCCAATAGTTGTTTTCAACATCTACATCGGCAGTTTCTAATTTTGGATCTACTTGAATTTTTACCACTTTTTTCTCTGTTGCAAAAACGCGTTTAGCTGTATCATTATTTCTTCTCCAGATTTGAGCAGGGAATTTTTGAGTTTCACTTGTTCCATCTTCAAATTGAAGTTCCACAATGATTGGCATGATTAATCCTCCTGGTTTTTCAAATTCTACTTCATAGAAAAATTTAGGTGACTTTAAAGCATTTTTTTCTTCAGCAGTATAATTTTTATCTAGATATTCTGAAAGTGCTTGAATATTTTTAGCATCCAATCCTTTTTTTAATTCTTGTTTAAAATCAGGAGTGTCTTCTGTTACTAAATATAACATTGGTTCGCCATCGCTAATTTTTCTACCTCTTCTATTAAACATTGCTTGTGCTTCTTTTGAAGCTTCTGTAGATACATAAAACTGTTTCACCGATTTTACTCCTATATCAGTATAATCTGTTGAGTAAAACCAACCTCTCCAAAACCAATCCAAATCAACTGCCGAAGCATCTTCCATAGTTCTAAAGAAATCTTCTGGAGTTGGGTGTTTAAATTTCCAACGATTTGCATATGTTTTAAAAGCATGATCAAACAATTCTCTACCCATAATAGTTTCTCTTAAAATATTTAAACCAGTAGCAGGTTTACCATATGCATTAGCTCCGAAATTATAGATGTTCTCAGAGTTTGACATAATTGGTTCTAAATATTTTTGGTTTCCTTTCATGTAAGGCACAATGTTTTTAGCTGGTCCGCGTGTTGAAGGGAAATTTGGATCAAAAGTAGATTCAGCAAGAAACTCTAAAAAAGTATTTAAACCTTCATCCATCCATGACCATTGTCTTTCATCTGAATTGACAATCATTGGAAAGAAATTGTGTCCTACTTCGTGAATAATTACGCCTAACATTCCGTATTTGATTCTATCGCTTACGAATCCTTTTTCATCTGGACGTCCGTAGTTCCAACAAATCATTGGATACTCCATTCCTTGATCTTCTGCAGAAACAGATACTGCCTTTGGGTAAGGGTAATCAAATGTAAAATGAGAATACGTTTTTAAAGTATGCGCCACCGCTTTTGTAGATAAATCTCCCCAAAGTGGATTTGCTTCTTTTGGATAAATTGAAATGGCTAATGGTTTGTTTGTTGGTAAATCAACTGCCATAGCATCAATAATGAATTTTCTTGACGTTGAAAAACCAAAGTCACGCACATTTTGAGCTTTAAATTTCCATGTTTTCTTTTTGTCAGAGAAACTTTTTTCTGCAGCAACCGCTTCTTCTTGAGTTACAATTACAACAGGTTTGTCAAATGTTTTTTCTGCTAATTCCCATCTTTTTACTTGTTCTGCCGTAAAAACTTCGCTTCTGTTTTGTAATACTCCAGTTCCTTCCATAACGTGGTCTGCTGGAACTGTAATATTTACTTCGTAATCTCCAAAAACCAAAGCAAACTCACCTCTACCCCAAAATTGCATGTTTTGCCATCCTTCTACATCATTATAGACTGCCATTCTTGGGAAAAATTGAGCCATAACATACAAACGGTTTCCATCAGGAAATTGTTCATAACCAGAACGACCGTTGTTAGCTCCTTCCATATAATTTACAATGTTATACCACCACTTGATTGAGAAAGAAACTTTTTCACCATTTTTTAAAGGCTTAGGCAAATCGATTCTCATCATCGTTTGATTAATGGTATAATTCATTGGATTACCTTTAGCATCTTTAACATATTCGATGTTAAAACCTCCTTGAAAAGGACTTCCCATGTATTTTTTTGCAAAACCACTTGTTGAAATGGCTTTATCCATGTTTTGGCTTTCCACTAAAGGTGTTTTAGAATCTGGTCTTTCAATATTTTGGTCTAATTGTACCCATAAATACTCTAACGATTCTTTTGCGTTATTGTAATAGGTAATTGTTTCTGAACCATATAATTTTTTGTTCTTATCATCTAATTCCAGATTCATTTTATAATCTGCTTTTTGCTGATAATAAGCAGGACCAGGAGCTCCAGAAGCTGTTCTAAACATATTTGGAGTAGCCATTTCATCATACATTTGACGAAATTTATTCTCATTATAATGTCCAGGTTCACGCTTTTTATCTTCTGACTTAACTTCTTGAGCAAATGCTCCGAATGCAAGTGATAAAGTTAAAAACGCACTAAGTACAATTGACTTTTTCATAGTATATAGGATTCTTTAATAGTCTATTTTTTGTTCCGTATCAGTATTAGTAAACAAAAAGCTATTTTTGTTACTATTGATATGAACATGAACAATATTTTGTTGTTCCTTGTAAATATCAGTTAATAATGAATTAAAGATATCGAAGGTATTTATTTTTTTTGAAATAGCAATTTTAGTGTAAAAAATTAACACATCACCTTCAACTTCTCGCGCTAAATAAACAATCTCCTGTGGCTTTTTATTTATAGAAATTTTAATATTATCCTTTAAATAACTTTTAATTAGAGTTTCGGCCTCTGGAAGTTCTTTTGTTGAAGTTAAATATACTTTTTTCTTGTATTTTTTTTCCAATGCTTTTTCCAAATCATCGATAAAAATTCTGTGGGTAATTTCTATTCGCTTTTTATTAGGCACGTAATCTATTTGAGTTACAGAAACATAAAACTTATGCCATGCAAAAGAACTCAATAAAATTATTGATAAAATTGGTAGAAAAAATTGCAATAAATTCTTCTTCATTTGGTAAAAATAGTAATTATTCTTTTGGAATTTCAGATTTAAACATTTTTGCCTTAGAAGTTAAATATTCTATTAATTGAAATTCATTTTCAGGTTTCAAAAATAAAGACAAATCATTTACAGGCATTTCGGCATATTGCAAAAACAATGGAATATCTTCGTGCTTAATTTTCAAGGTTTCAACAAAAAAATGATGTGGCAAGCGCTCAAATATATGATCAGAAAACGATTTGGATTGGATATCTTTTTGTCTTCGCTCTTCAAAAACTTGTTCTGAATATTCTTTAGTGTTTCTATCTTTTACAAGTAAACTAACTAATCCAGCTCCCATCGCAATAAAATTAAAATTCGAACCATTTGGCGCAAACTGACTTGGCATTGCCGTATTTGTTGGAGTTCCCAATCGTACATCATCTTCATAATGCATGATTTTTTTTGCATCAATTTTAGTAAAACCCTCACCATATACTTGAATTCGCTTGATATCAACTTCTACAATACCTGTAAGTGTGTAAGGTGTAATTTCTACTTCATTTAATTCTGTAACTCGCACTTGCAACCTTATTTCTAATTCTTCTAACCAAAAATCTTTATCAGTTAATATATATTTCTTAGAATCGTAAGAAATACCTTGAATATAAAGTGTATCTGTTGCTCTTGCTTTGATTGAAAACTTACCATCGGAATTGGTAACCGCACCTATATTTGATGTAATATTAAATACCGTAAGATTTTCAACTTCGATAGAATCGGCAACAATTCTTCCTTTCAACACTTTTCTTTCAATATGTTGCCCAAAACCAATTTGAACAAACAAAAAGCAAATCCAAACGATATAATTATTTTTCATTTAATTTAGTATTTGAAATTTCAACTTCCTTTAGTTTTAAATATTCTACCGCTAAACCAGACAAAAGGAAAGTTGCCATATCCTTATTTTTTTCTTTCATAGCTTTTGCATATCGTTCATTTTCTACAATGTAAAATAAAAAACCATCTACATAAATCTCAGGGATTTTTAACGTTTTAGTAAAATAATCTCTTTCAAAATAATCGGTTGTTTTTAATTGGAGCATTTCTTTTTTCTCTACAAGTACTTCTTTTTTCAACATGCTAGTTCTGCCACTTATTGAGTTAATTAATCCATCAACACTCATTCCACCTAACGGAATTAACAAAGGGCTATACCATTTAAAATCGCCAGCCGCTAAAAGTTTTCGTTCTGCTGGCGTATATGTTCTTTGATTAGCAGGCACAATGCCAAGTGCAACAGCATTGATATTTTTATAATTAATAATTGCTACTTCCTCTAACTCGGTTATAAGTGATTCCATTTTAATCAATAATAAATCGTTAGAAAAATCACTCTTTTTAATGCAGTAACGTATTGCTTTTAAATTCACAGCACTAAATTGCAAAGTATCCGAAGTATTCGCTTTTATTTCAAAATAACCTCTAGAATCAGTAACGGCTCCATTTTTTTTAGACAAATTTAAAACATGAATTCCTTCCAAAAAAGAAGATTCGGAAACAATTTTACCTTTAACAATAGAATCGTGCTGTGACAAAACGACTAAAGGAAAAAAAATAACAAATAGAAGTAATCGTTTTGTCATAAATTACATTTTTATACTTTGTAAATTTAAATGTAATCTTATAAAATGAAATCCTAACAAGATGATAAACTTATGTTAATACAATTTGATAAATTTGCAAAAAAATAATTTATGAAAAACATCATAATAGCTAGTACTTCCACTTTACACGGCGGTAATTATTTAGAGTATTTATTACCTGAATTACAATCGTTTTTTTCAAATGTAAAACAATTACTTTTTATTCCATACGCAAGACCAAGCGGTATTTCACATGACGATTACACAAAAAAAGTAAGTGAAGCTTTTGATAAAATAAATATTTCGGTAAAAGGAATTCACGAATTTGAAAATCCAGTTGAAGCCATTGAAAACGCAGAAGGAATTTTTATAGGTGGAGGAAATACGTTTTTATTAGTGAGCCAACTGTATAAAAACAACGTTATTGATGCGCTCGAAAAAGTAGTCAAAAACGGAACACCCTATTTAGGAACCAGTGCAGGAAGTAATATATGCGGATTAACAATGAATACTACTAATGACATGCCAATTGTATATCCACCGAGTTTTAGAACTTTAGGATTTGTTTCATTTAACATAAATCCACATTATTTAGACCCGATAGAAGGTTCTACTCACATGGGCGAAACACGTGAAACCCGAATTAATGAATTTCATCATTTTAATCCGCAACCAGTTGTGGGATTGAGAGAAGGAAGTTGGTTGGAAGTGAAAGGCGATTCTGTAAAATTAAAAGGAACTTTAACTGCGAGGATTTTCAAAAGAAACGAAAAACCTATTGAAGTGGAACCGGAAACCGAACTTAACGATTTAAAATAAAAAAAGCCTTGCAAATGCAAGGCTTTTTTGTAGAGCGGAAGACGAGGCTCGAACTCGCGACAACCAGCTTGGAAGGCTGGAGCTCTACCAACTGAGCTACTTCCGCATTTGATAATTTTTAAAACTTTATCTTGTTTTGGAGCGGAAGACGAGGCTCGAACTCGCGACAACCAGCTTGGAAGGCTGGAGCTCTACCAACTGAGCTACTTCCGCATTTGAATTACAAAACTCTAATTTTATTAACAGTTGTATGTATTTCTTTGGTGGGTGCAAATATACTTCAAAAGTTTTTTTAATTGCAAATTTTTTTAAATATTTTTTCGAAGCAATTACACTAACTTTACACTAGAATAAACACATTTTACTAAATGATTAGCTTTTAATAAGTTATACAATTATGGAAATAAAAAAAATCAGTTCATCAGCCACTTATCCTGTTAGACACGAAGTTTTAAGAAAAGGAAAACCTATTGAAACTTGCCAATTTAAAGGAGATGATGATGAAAACACTGTTCATTTCGGATTGTATCAAAAAGAGCAATTGATTGGAATTATTTCCATTTTCAAAGAGCCTTCAATATTATTTTCAGAAAAAAATCAACTTCAAATAAGAGGAATGGCGGTTTTAGAAGAATTTCAAGGCAAAGGATTCGGAGTCGAATTAGTGAAAGCAGCTGAAAATTATTGTATTAATCTGAATGTTGATTTAATATGGTTCAACGCTAGAGAAAAAGCTGTACCTTTTTATAAAAAACTAGGTTATACAAGTATTGGAGATTCTTTTTTAATTCCCGATGTTGGCATTCATTTTGCTATGTATAAGAAAATTCACAAGAATATTATTCAATAATTTTTACTATATTTATATCACAATTGCGATTTTATGAAAAAAATTACGATTTTACTCTTTATTCTCTCCTTATTTTCCTGTAAAAAGGAACCTAAAGTCATCGCTTTTGAAAATAATATCATTAAGGACACTGTATTAAATATCATCATAAGACCTGTTCATCCTAACTTACTTGAAGGCAAATCAGATAGTTTGATGACCTATTATCAAAAACTTAATTTTCACGAAATTTGGTATTTAGAAGAAAACAGAAAAGACTTAATTAATGAAATCAAATCTTGCTTTGAAGACGGATTAAATCCAAACGATTATGAAATCAAAATAATTGAAGATTTAGAAAGTAAGAGATCCGAATTAAATGATGAAGATATCGTAAAGTATGACATTTTACTTACTGAAACATTCGAAAAATTAGCCAATCATCTGCATAAAGGAAAACTAAATCCAAAAAAACTATATACAGATTGGGACTTAGTAACTAAAGAAATTGCTCTTTCTCCCCTTTTAGAGAAAGGAATCAAAGAGAAAAAAATTGCAAGTACTTTTAAAGACTTAAAACCAAATCATATTGTATATCAATCACTCAAAAAAAATTTAATAGAAATTGACAAACTTCCCAATATTACTTTTGAAAAAATAACTGTTAAAAATAAAATTGTTTTAAACGATACCTTACCTGAAATGGTTAAAATCAAAAAACGATTAGCCTATTGGAAAGATTTCAAAAACAAAGACAGTCTTATTACTTGGGTATACGATTCGTTAACTTTCAAAGCTGTTAAACGTTTTCAAGCACGACATGGATTATCTCAAGATGGCGTAATTGGTATAGGCACAATAAAAGCATTAAATAGCACAAAAAGCGAACGCAAAGAACAAATTATTGCAAATTTAGAACGATGGAAATGGTACCCTTCTGATTTAGGCGAACAATATCTGATTGCAAATATTCCAGATTATATGCTTCATTATGTTAGAGGTAAAGACACAATTGCCAAACACAGAATTGTAGTTGGAACACCCAAACGAAAAACCCCGATACTAACATCCAAATTATCTAATTTTGTTTTTAACCCAACGTGGACAATACCACCAACAATCATAAAAGAAGATTTAAAACCCGCTGCCACAAAAAACAGAGACTACTTCCTTTCTCGACAACTTACAATATATAATAGTAGTGGTAAAATTGTGAATCCAAACGATTGGAATCCTGCTAAAGCAAATAATTATAGGTATGTACAAAAACCAGGCAACAATAACTCTCTGGGATTAGTAAAACTTAATTTTGCAAATCGACATTCTGTTTATTTACATGATACTAATCATCGTGATTATTTTGTAAAAACCTATCGTTCTTTAAGTTCTGGATGTGTTCGTGTTGAAAATCCTTTAGTGTTAACCCAGCAAATTTTGAGCAAAATTAATCCAGAAAAATGGAGTGGAAAAGAAATTGATTCAATTCTAAAACTAGAGAAAACAAAAACAGTGTCTGTAAAAGACACTGTAAATATTTATTTATTCTATTGGACAAGTTGGTTAGAAAACGGTAAACTTCAATTTAGAGAAGATATTTATGAACTTGACAAAGAGTTATATTTAAAATTAAGAAACTAATTTAGACTTCGCAACATAAGTTCTTGATGGATGATAAATAAAGATACAAGATTTACCTTTAATGGTTTCAATCAGTTCTTTATGTAATTCATAAGGAACAGCAGGACAACCTTGACTTCTACCCAATCTTCCCGTATTTTTGATAAAAGACTTGCTTACATAATCTGCACCATGAACCACAACTGCTCTATTTCTTGCATTGTCATTTATTCCATACTCCATTCCATCTAAACGCAAAGACAATCCATGTTTTCCTGTGTAAGTTTCACCTGTAATATAAAAACCTAAACTGCTTTTAAATGATTCATTTGTATTAGAAAAATCTTTTGCATATTCCAATCCCGAATTTCTACCATGGGCAACCAATGATTTTAAAAGAACCTTTTGATTTTTCATATCAATAACCCACATTCTTTCTTGAGTTGATGATAAACTAAAATCAACAATCGTTAATATTTCATTTTGAATTTTACCTTGTTGTTTTAATAATTCATAACCCTCAAAAGCAGCAATAAAACTATCAAATGTTGGCAAAGAAAAACCATTAGCATCAATTACGTTAAAACATAATTTCGCTTTAGCTTCGAAGGTTGCCTTAATATTGGCTGCAATTAATTTAGGATCAGTAGCGTTTATTTTATTCTTTGTGCTTTCTATTACATTTAAAGGCTTAAACGAAAAAACACAAAATAAAATTACAGGCAAAATTCGATAAATCATTGTTAATCTAGCAGTTATAATGTTGTTGTAAGTGCCAAATATATTTATTTTTTTCTAACCTGCAAACTTTATTATGTATTTTATCGAAATTTTAAGTCTTTCGTCGATTATTCTCGTAAAAGTTAAACATAATATAAAAAAAGTAGACATATAAAGCAATATGATAATTTTGCATACTATTTATACTATATGACAAACTCTATAAAACTACTTATATTTTCTTTCACTGTTTTTTCCACTTGTGTAGTAGCGCAACAGAAAAAGACAATAACAACAACCAAGACAAAAGAATTTATTTCTATTGATGGTGAATTGAATGAAAAATCTTGGGAAAATATAGACATCGCCACAAACTTTGTTTCCTTAGAACCTAAAAATGGAACTCCCATACCTGAAGAATTTAAAACGGAGGTTAAAGTATTGTATTCGGACGATGCAATTTATATAGGTGCTAAATTATACGACCCAAATCCTTCTCAAATATTAAAAGAGCTTGTAGAAAGAGACGAAATTGGTACATCCGATTTTTTTGGTATTTTTATTAATGGTTATAATGATGGACAGCAAGAATTTAGATTTTTTGTAACCGCTGCAAACGGACAAATCGATACTAATTTTACTTCTTCTGATGGTGAAGACGGTTCTTGGAATGCTATTTGGGAAAGTAATGCAAAAATTACCGACTTCGGCTATGTCATCGAAATGAAAATCCCCTATGCAGCTCTTCGTTTTCCAGAACAAGACAAACAAACTTGGGGTATTAATTTTTTTAGAGAAGTTAGACGAGAAAGACAAAAATACACTTGGAGTCCAATAGATAATAAAATTGGAGCTATCTCGCAACAAGCAGGATTATTAACCGGAATTGAAAACATTAAAACACCAACTCGATTGTTTTTAATTCCTTATTCTTCATTTTACTTGTCGGGCAGTGACACTAAAAAAACCAAAGGCGAATTAAAAGGCGGGCTCGATATTAAATACGGCATAAACGATGCTTTCACCTTAGATGCTATTTTAGTTCCCGATTTTGGCCAAACTAAATTTGATAATGTGGTTTTAAATTTAGGTCCATTCGAACAACAATTTAACGAAAACAGACCCTTTTTCACAGAAGGTACCGATATTTTTAATAAAGGAAATTTATTGTATTCGAGAAGAATTGGTCAAACTCCCAATCTAAACATAAACATTGCAGAAAACGAATCTATCATAAATTATCCTGGCGCAATAAATTTATTAAACGCAATGAAAATTTCAGGACGAGATAAAGACGGGCTAGGTATTGGTTTTTTAAATGCAATTACAGAAAAAACAATGGCAACGGTTTCAAATGATGACAATGGCGAAACAAGACAAATAGAAGTTTCTCCATTAACCAATTACAATGTAACTGTTTTTGACCAACGCTTTAATCAAAATTCATCAGTAACTTTTATCAATACAAATGTAACCAGAAATGGAAGTTTTAGAGACGCAAACGTTACGGGATTACTTTTTGATTTAAACGATAAATCAAATAAATATAATATCTCTGGAGGTTTAAAATCTAGCAGCATTAACGATACTGAAAACTCTAACGGAATAAACGCATCAGTATATTTGGCTGAAAAAAATGGTAAATTCAGATATAGTTTTGGAGGTGATTATGTTTCAAAAGACTTTGACAATAATGACTTAGGGATCAACTTCAGAACAAATTATTACTCCGTTTACAACGATGCTAATTATAGAATTTTAAATCCAAACAGCATTTTTAATACCTTTAGAATAAGCTTGGCTTCCTATTTTGAATTTTACAAACCAACCAATCAAATTCAGTCAAGTAATTTTAATATGAACCTAAATTCTACCAATAAAAAAAATCATTACTTTGGTGGTGGATTAAACTTTAATCCGTTTAAAAATTACAATTATTACGAACCTAGAGTAGCCGACAGATATTTTGTAAATCCAGAAAATGCAGGAGGTTATTTCTATTTTTCATCCAATTATAATAATAAATTTGCTGTCGACTTTAATCCATACATAACACATGTTCTTAATGAAAACCGCTACGAAGCAGGTGTAAATATTAGTCCGAGGTATCGATTTAACGATAAATTTTCATTAGTCTATAGTTTTGATTATTTCAAGCAAAAAAATGATATAGGGTTTATTGATTTGGTCAACGATGACATCATTTTTGCAAGACGTGACAGAGATACCTATACCAATTCAATTACAAGTAAATTTTCTATTAGTAGTGTAATGAATTTCAATTTATCTGTAAGACATTATTGGGCTCTAGCAGAAAACAACCAAATTAACACTTTAAACACTGACGGTAGTTTAACACCTAACGACACCTATACAACTAATAAAAATTCAAATTTTAGCACTTGGAATTTAGATTTATCCTATTCCTGGTGGTTTGCCCCGGGTAGTCAAATGTCTGTACTATATAGAAACAATGCTGCTACATTTGACAGAACCATCAATAAAAGTTTTAATTCAAATTTTTCCAATTTATTCGAAGATAATCTAAATCATGTTTTATCGATAAGTGTTCGCTATTTCATTGATTACAATCAAGCTAAAAACTGGATTAGAAAAGGTTAAAACACTTAATCGTTTTCGTAATTTTAGAACTGTTTTTTGCGCAAAAATTAGCCAATTGTTTATCTTTGTACAAACACACAAAAATGAACAAAAAAGTAATTTTAATGATTTTAGATGGTTGGGGAAAATCGGCCGACCCAAAAGTTTCTGCAATAGATAACGCGAATACTCCTTTTATTGATAGTTTATATACCAAATATGCAAATGCACAATTAAGAACAGATGGCTTAAACGTAGGTTTGCCTGAAGGTCAAATGGGAAATTCTGAAGTTGGCCATATGAATTTAGGCGCTGGACGAATTGTATATCAAGATCTAGCCAAACTTAATTTAGCCGTTGAAAACAAAACCATGAGTCAGGAAAGACCGCTTATGGACGCTTTTAATTATGCAACTAAGAACAACAAATCGATTCATTTTTTAGGATTAGTTTCTGATGGCGGAGTGCATTCTCACACATCACATTTACGAGGTTTAATTGATGTAGCTCAAGAAAAGGGTGTTCAAAACATGTTTGTTCATGCATTTACAGACGGAAGAGATGTTGATCCAAAATCAGGAGCAAAATACAT
Source organism: Flavobacteriia bacterium (assembly GCA_004293165.1). Classification (GTDB taxonomy): domain Bacteria; phylum Bacteroidota; class Bacteroidia; order Flavobacteriales; family Flavobacteriaceae; genus Flavobacterium. The sequence goes on from RDYL01000005.1 coordinate 112,555, forward strand.
TTCAGATCTAGAAAAATATTTACAAAACACTAACTCAAAATTAGCTTCCGTGATTGGAAGATATTATGCAATGGATAGAGACAAACGTTGGGAACGTGTAAAACTGGCTTATGATTTGGTTGTTAATGCAGAAGGGACTCATTCCAAAAATGCAGTAGCAAGTATCAATGAAAGTTATTCCAAAGACGTTACTGACGAATTTATTCATCCTATTGTGATGGTTGACGAAAGCAACAATCCAATTGCAAAAATTCAAGACGATGATGTAGTAATTTTCTTCAACTTTAGAACCGATAGAGGAAGAGAATTAACGGAAGTTTTATCCCAAAAAGATTTCCACGAATTCAATATGCATAAATTGAATTTGTATTATGTTACCATGACCAATTATGATGAAACGTATAAAAATGTTCATGTAATTTATGACAAAGACAATGTAACAGAAACCTTAGGTGAAGTACTTGAAAAAGCTAATAAAAAACAAATTCGTATTGCCGAAACCGAGAAATATCCGCACGTTACGTTTTTCTTTTCTGGCGGAAGAGAAGAACCATTTGTAGGCGAAACACGTATTTTAAAAAATTCTCCAAAAGTTGCAACATACGATTTACAGCCCGAAATGAGTGCTTTTGAACTAAAAGATGCTTTAGTCACAGAATTAAAAAAGAAGGAAGTTGATTTTGTATGCCTTAATTTTGCCAATGGCGATATGGTAGGACACACTGGTGTTATGGAGGCAGCAATTAAAGCCTGCGAAGCAGTTGATACTTGTGTAAAAGAAGTAGTTGAAACAGCATTAGAAAACAACTATACTACAATTATCATCGCTGATCACGGAAATTGTGAAACAATGATTAATCCTGACGGTTCTCCAAATACTGCACACACAACAAATCCTGTTCCTATTATTCTGGTTGACAAAGACCTAAAAAAGATTAATAATGGTGTTCTTGGCGATATTGCACCTACTATTTTAGAATTAATGGGAATTCAAAAACCCGAAGTCATGACATGTAAATCGCTATTATGATGAAGAAAATAATATACTTACTTTTTATTTCATTATTTTTTAGCTGCGTTGCAACAAAAGGCGCAGATGGAAAACCAGGAGAAAATGGAAAACCAGGCAAAAACAACGAAAAAGGAGAAGACGGCAAGGATAACGCCAAAACAATACACATAAAATAACAACTCAAATCCCGATTTTTTCGGGATTTTTTTATTGCGATTTCTAAAATAAAAGTTAAACTTTTTTACATTGATAGTATTACTATTATATTTGCACTATTAAAACACAAATTATGCCTAATTTACTTTCAAATGTAAAAATTACAATTAATGAAAAACTATATGTTAAAGATCCTGAGACATCAGAATTGGGTAGAAACATATTAAAAAATAGTATTCTGTTAATTGACGAAATTGGCTTTGAAGCATTTACTTTCAAAAAATTGGGAGAAAAAATACAATCCAATGAAAGTTCAATTTATCGCTATTTTGAAAACAAACACAAATTACTAGTATACCTTTCTTCTTGGTATTGGTCATGGATAGAATACAATTTAGTTTTTGCAACACATAACATTACCAATCCCGAAGAAAAATTAATCATCAGCCTTAAAATAATAACTCAAAACATTGTAGACGATAAAAACACGCCACATATTGATGAGTCTATTTTAAATAGGATTATAATATCTGATTTTTCAAAAACATTACTAACAAAAGACGTTGATGAAGAAAACAAAGAAGGTTTTTTCTTAGTATACAAACGTTTAATATATCGTTTAACAGAAACCATAAGTTTAGTAAATCCAAATTATCCTTATGCAAAAAGTCTAGCGTCATCAATAGTTCAAGGAGCCTTACACCAACACTATTTGAAAGACCACTTTAAAACCATTACTAACTTATCTGAAAAAGATTGCTTGTCTGACTTTTATATTGATATGATCAAAAAAACATTATTATGACACCATTAAAAAGATTTAAAAACTTAATTTACAATGATAAACAAGATGTTTATCAACTATTAATTTACGCAGTTTTAGCGGGTTTAATTAGTTTGTCAATTCCATTAGGTATTCAATCAATTGTAAATTTTATTCAAGCAGGACAAGTTAGTACCTCTTGGATTGTATTAGTGTTCATTGTTGTTGTTGGTGTTGCTTTCGTTGGCGTGTTAAAAATCATGCAATTTAGAATTACAGAAAACCTTCAACAAAAAATATTTGTTCGTTCCTCGTTTGAATTTGCTTACCGATTTCCAAACATTAAATTTAACCAGTTATACAATTTTTCGCCACCCGAACTTGCGAATCGATTTTTTGACACATTAACTGTTCAAAAAGGTTTTTCAAAACTAATTTTAGAAATTTCAACTGCGGCGTTACAAATCTTATTTGGTATTTTATTATTATCGGTTTATCACCCGTTTTTTATATTTTTTGGAATAATATTATTGTTTATGCTTTATATTATTTTTAAAATTAACTTCAATGAAGGCTTGGAAACCAGCTTAAAAGAATCAAAATACAAATATAAAGTTGCTCATTGGCTTCAAGAAATTGCAAGAAATCATTTAAGCTTTAAAAATGATAAAATATTTAATTTCTCATTACAAAAAAACGACAAGTTAGTTACAGAATATTTATCGCATAGAGAAAGTCATTTTAATGTATTAAAAAAACAATTCATTCAACTAACAGGTTTTAAAGTACTTATTACAGCAGGGCTGTTAATTATTGGTGGGATTTTAGTACTTAACCAACAAATGAATATTGGTCAGTTTGTAGCTGCAGAAATTATTATCATCACCATTATTAGTGCTGTAGAAAAATTATTTTATGGATTAGAATTATTCTATGATGTAACAACATCCTTAGAAAAACTTGGCACAGTAGTTGACTTAGAATTGGAAAGAGATAATTTGCCAAAAGAAGCTCGATACTACATGGAAAACGATGAAATTTGCATAGAAGCAAAAAATATTTTCTACCAATTTCCAGACAGCGAAACAGCTGTTATTAATGGAATTGATTTAACAATTAACAAGAATGATCGCATTTTAATTCAAGGAGAAAATGGTTCTGGAAAAACTACTTTACTACGTATTCTTTCAAGAATATTTGAACCTTCTGTTGGAACTGTTTTCTTAAACAATACAAGTTATAAAAAATATTGTATTGAAGATTTTAGATCAAATATCGGAGTAATCAATATTGATGATAGTCCTTTTGAAGGAACAATTTTAGAAAACATTACTTGTAACAATCCAACCATAACAAAAAAAGAAATAAGCCACGTTCTAGAAAAATTAAAGCTAACAGAGTTGATTAAATCTTTACCTTTAGGGTTAGATACGCCAATGTTTTCGGGTGGAAAAAGAATAAATTCAGCTTCAATTCAAAAGATATTACTTGCAAGATGTGTTCTTACGAAACCTAAATTACTATTTTTAGAAGAACCGGTTGAAAAATTAGACAAATTTTCTGCTGGCGAAATTATAGATTGGCTAACCGCTCCAGAACAACCTTGGACATTAATAGTTGTAGCAAAAGGCAACTATTGGAAAGAAAAATGTTCAAGAATCATTACTTTAGAAAATGGTCAAATTAAAACCATAAAATAATCATGTTAAATATTACAGAAAATAGAGTTGAAAAATGGATTGACATGAATCAATTCAAATCGGCAAAGATATTTGAAGACAACAAAGGCTATCGCATGGTTAAAAAAACCATTTGGATTTTAGGATTATTATTGTTGGTTTTTTTATTCTTACCCTGGACACAAAATGTTTCTGGTGCTGGTTCGGTAACAACTTTAAAACCCAACCAAAGACCACAAACAGTTCAATCTGCCATTGCGGGAAGAATTGAAAAATGGTATGTAAATGAAGGTGATTATGTAAAAAAAGGTGATACAATCCTATTTATTTCAGAGATAAAAGAAGATTATTTAGATCCAAATTTAGTAGAAAACACAGGCAAGCAAGTTGATGCTAAAGTAAGCTCTGCCTCTTCATATGCCTCAAAAGTGAAAGCGTTAGAAAATCAAATTGGCGCTATTGACAATGAAAGAGGATTAAAATTTAAACAAGCTCAAAACAAACTTATTCAAGCTAAATTAAAAGTTCAAAGTGATAGTATCGACTTAGAAGCCGTTAAAACACAATTAAAAATTGCTAAAACACAATATAATCGTTCTATCAACTTAAATAAAGAAGGCTTAAAACCATTGACAGACGTTGAGGAAAAAAGGGTAAAACTACAAGATACAGAGGCAAAAATAATTACTCAAGAAAACAAATATATTGCAGCTCAAAACGAAGTTTTAAATGCAAAAATGGAGCTGAATAGAATTTTAGCAGAGTATTCAGAAAAAGTAGCCAAAGCACAAAGTGATAAGCAAACGGCATTAAGTTCTCAATTTGATACTGAAGCACAAGTAAACAAACTTAAAAATCAATATCAAAATTATCAAATCAGAAACGGAATGTATTACATTGTGGCTCCACAAAATGGCTATGTAAACCGAGCGTTACAAAGTGGAATTGGAGAAACCATCAAAGAAGGCACTTCTATTGTAAGTATTATGCCTGCTAACTTTGATATTGCTGTGGAAACTTATATAAGTCCAGTAGATTTTCCATTAATACACAAAGGCGAAAAAGTAAGAGTATGGTTTGATGGATGGCCTTCAATTGTATTTAGCGGTTGGCCCGGTGCTTCTTTTGGAACTTTTGGAGGCGTTATTGTGGCTAAAGAAAACTTTATAAGTGAAAATGGAAAATATAGAGTTTTAATTGCTCCCGATAAAAATGACAAAGTATGGCCTAAACAATTAAGTATTGGAGCTGGAACACAAACCATAGCTTTATTAGATAATGTACCTATTTGGTTTGAAATTTGGAGAACACTTAATGGTTTTCCACCTAATTTTTATGAACCAACACCAACTGAAAAAACTAAAAAATAATGAAATCGAAGCTAATTTATTTCATACTTTTCATTTGTAGCAATCTAAGTGTTTTTGGACAAAACACCATGACCGAATTTAGTTTTAATGAATTTTTAGGGTATGTAAAAAAATACCATCCATTGGTAAAACAAGCCGATTTAAAACTAAATGAAGCACAAGCTAATTTAATGCTAGCAAGAGGTGCATTTGATCCAAAAATAGAAGTAGAATACAATGAAAAGCAATTTAAAACAAGTGAATATTATTCTATCTTAAATAGTAGTTTCAAAATACCTACTTGGTACGGAATTGAGCTAAAGGCTGGATTTGATAACACAGAAGGAATCTATGTAAATCCTGAAAACACGTTACCCAACAGTGGATTAACTTCACTAGGAATAGCCGTTCCTATTGGTCAAGGATTTTTCATCAATCAACGTATGACAGATATTAGAAAAGCTAAAATTGCAAGAAATTTAAATGCTGCCGAGCGAAATCTCCAAGCAATTGAAATTATTTATGAAGCTGCTGTTAGCTATATGAATTGGAAAAGAAGTTTTGAAGAAGTAAAACTCTATGAAAATTACATTCAAAATGCTTTAATTAGATACAAAGGCATCGCTACTTTAATAAACGAAGGAGACAAACCTGCAATAGACAGCATAGAAGCTGGAATTGTAGTAAAAACACGCCAATTAAACTTAGAAGATGCTAAACTTAAACTTATTAAAGCTAAATTAGAATTATCTAATTATTTATGGTTAGAAAATAACATTCCACTAGAGTTAAATGATAATTTACGCCCCGAAGATTTTCTTACAAATACTATTAAAGAAACACTTCAAATTAACGAACTCGCTCCAATTGATTTAGACAATCATCCAAAAATTAAAGCATTAGATGCAAAAATTGCAATGCTAAAAGTAGATCGAAAATTAAAAGCAAATGCACTCTTGCCTAAATTAGATTTAAGTTATAATTATTTATCTGAACCAAGTTATATTGATAATTACCGATTTGAAGATTATAAAATTGGCCTGAATTTTTCGTTCCCATTATTTCTTAGAAAAGAAAGAGGAAGTTTAAAACTAGCGGATTTAAAAATTAAAGATTCAGAATTCAACTTACAATTTGAACGAAAAAATCTTGAAAATAAAATCAAATCGCAGCAACAAGAAATTGTTTCACTCGAAAAGCAACAAGAATATAATGATAAGTTAGTTAAAGATTTTACTAAATTACTTAATGCTGAAGATCGATTATTTGAAATGGGAGAAAGTTCTCTATTCATCATCAATTCAAGAGAGAATTCATTAGTAAGTTCACAGCTAAACGAAATTGCTCTTGAAAACAGATATTTAAATGCCATAATTAGTATTTACAAGACCTTAGCAAATCCAAATTAAAAACAAAATAAAAGGAAAATGTTAAATACGTAACTTTAAGACTAAAAATTAATAAATTAGCACTCCAAACTATAAACATGAAAAAAAGAGTTTTTAATTTATTAATATTTATACTTTTTATAAGTATGAGCGCCTTTGGTCAAGGTGGTGCATCTTCTTGTGCCGAACTAGCCGCTAATCCAGGCGCTTATCAATCTTGTGCTACCAACATACCTTTTAGTAGTTCTGTTGGTGGAAATAGTGAAAATTTTAATTCAACATGTATTCCGACTCAATATGTGGGACCTACTTGGTTTTTTATTGAAATCGATACCCCAGGAAATGTTGTTTTACAAATCAGTCAACAAAATTTAGCTGGTAATGGTTCAGATGTTGACTTTGTTTTATGGGGACCTTTCCAAAATTTAAATAACATTTGTAACCAATTAAATACTACTAATGAAGTAGATTGTAGTTATAGTACAGCTAGTCTTGAAACGGTAACTATCCCAAACAGTAATGCTGGTGATTTATATGTAATTGTGATTGATAATTATTCAGGACAGGCCGGAAATATTACTGTTTCACAAACTGGAGGTTCTGGAAGTACGAATTGTGATTTCTTATCGTCAGTAAGTTTAAACAATACAGATGGTTCACTTTTAACTAATTTAGAGTATTGCAAACCTGACACCAAAGAAATTGTGGCTACTATAGACATTTCAGATTTTCCGGGTGTTCCTAGTAATTTAAGATTCAACTATACTTGGTTTAAAGATAATGTTCAAATTGATGCTATTTCAAATTCAACAATTTCAACAAACAGCTTAATTGTTTCAGAAAGTGGTGTATACAAAGTAATTACAACTGCTTATGACATCACCGTAAATCCAACAGGAAACTTAACGGGACTTAGAGTGAGCGAAGCTGAAGCTAATTTAAAATTTCACACAAAACCACTTATTAGTATTTCAAATTCTAATACCGTTTGTTTAAATACAAATCCTGTATTATCATCAAATATTACAAATAATACCGATTTAAATCCAACAATTGATATACTAAACTATCAATGGTATCGCAATAACAACCCTATTTTTGGCGCTACAACAACTACTTTTACACCAACTTTACTGGGTGATTATTTTATCAAAGTAACCAATTCGCCTTGTTCAGAAACAAACTCTAGTATTATTAGAATTATTGCTAATCCAAATATTCAAATTGCTTCAAATACAACTATTTGCGAAAACGATTCTTATACTATTACTTCAATAAATGCAAATGCGAGTATTAACAGCGCACTTTCTTACCAATGGATTAAGGATGGTGTAGCTATAGCTGGCGCGAATGGTTCAACTTATACGGTCAACAAATTTAATCAGGCTTTAAATACAACATCACAATATTATTTAGAAACTACTGAACAAAGAACGTGTTTAAATTCTTCAAATACGATTTCAGTAACTATTAATGCGTTACCTGTAATTAACACTGTTGCAACAACTTTAGAACAATGTGATTACATCAACAATACACTTGATGGAATTGCAGAAACTAATTTATTACAACTGTATAATTATTTTACCAATAGCACTGCAGGATTAACTTTAAATTTCTACACTGATATTGCTTTAACGCAACAAATACTAAATCCATCAAATTATATTAATTTAACTTCTCCGTTTTTACAAACTATTTATGTGAAATTGGTAAATGAAAATGTAACTCCAAATTGTACCTCTTCTGGTGTTGGAAGTTTTACATTACAAATTAATCCAACAAGTGTTGCCAATTACCCTAACATTCCTGCCGTTTGCCCAGAAATTAATCAAAACTATGGTTTTTTAAATTTTGACGCACAACGAATAGCTATAAAAAACGCTTATTTTGCCAGTTCAGATGTGAGTATCTCTTTTCATTTGAACACATCAGATGCATCAACAGGTTTAAATGGATTGAGTAATTTGAGTCAAATTCCAATTGGTACTACAACCGTATACACAAGAGTTATTTCAAATACTACACAAAGCTGTGAAGGTATAGGAACATTTGAAGTTGTGGTAACACAAGCTCCTATCCAAAATATAATTACAAACGAAAATTTATGTTTACTAGATTATTATTTATTAAACACAAAAGATGTTGAAGCTTTAACTGGTCAAAACCCAACCACTATAGTTTCTTATTTTAATACATTTGATAATGCGAAAGACAATATTTTTGAGATAAACAAAAACACTCCACTTCCTTTAACAACAGGAACTAGAACTATTTTTGCTCGATTATTTGACACGCTAACTCAATGTTTTTCTATTGTAAACTTTAATATATCGGTTTTTCAAAATCCAATTATTATTCAACCTTCGCCTATTCGTTTATGTGGAGATACAACTGCTACTTTTAATTTAACCAGTCGAATCAATCAAATTGTGAATGGAAATTTAAATTATCAAGTAAGTTTTTATGCTAATAATGCTGATGTTTTAGCCAATAATCCAATCACAACGCCTGCTAATTATTTGAGTGCATCAACAATCATAATTTGTAAAGTTGTTGATCCAACAAATAATTCTTGTGAAACATTCACTACATTAAATCTTGAAGTAATGGCATTACCTGGAAGTAATTCTAATCCTTCACCAATTGAATTGTGTAACGATTCTGGATTTGAATTTTTCGATTTAACTACAAGAGAAATACAAATGGCAGATACAACTCCCGTTAATACTATTGCATTTAAATACTATACCGAACTTTCAGACGCTTTGTTAAATGGAAATACAAATCGAATAACCTCGCCAAACATTTTTCAAAACACAACCATTAATTATCAGAAAATTTATGTTCGATTAAACAGTAGAACTAACATTGATAGCGAAACAGGATTAGCTTGTTTTAAAATTTTAGAATTAGATTTATACGTAAGACCTTATCCAGAAAACAAACTTTCAAATGATCCATACATTATTTGTGTTGACCAACTGAATGCCATTACACATCCTGTAGAAATAAAAACGTTATTAAATAATACTGATTATATTTTTCAATGGTATATTGGACATGATGCACAAATAGGAAATGAAATTCCTGGAGAAACTAACACATCTTTTACTACCTCAACCGTAGGAATATACTCTGTTAAAGTTACTAATATCTCAAATGCTGCCAATTGTTCTTCGGTATTTAATGTAAGTACTCAAAATGCTATTGTACCTAATACACTTGCTATAACTCCTAATGAAATCATTTCGTTTGGAATTGAAAATACGATAACTGCAATAGTTTCACCTGCATCAAACGACTATTTATACTCAATTGATGGAACCTATTTTCAGCCAAGTAACACCTTTACCAATATACCTGGTGGAGATTACACATTAACGGTTATTAACAAGTTTGGCTGTGGTGATGTTACTAGTCAATTCACAATTGTTGATTATCCAAAGTATTTCACACCTAACGGTGATGGTTATAATGAAACTTGGAACATTAAAGGAAGTAGTGCTTTAGAGGCAACAACTATTAGAATTTTTGATCGATATGGAAAATTAATTAAACAAATTGATCCAAATGGAGAAGGATGGAATGGAACTTTCAATAACAAATTACTTCCTGCTTCTGATTACTGGTTTACAATTGAATACACCAAAGACAATGTAACCAAAGAATTTAAAGGACATTTTAGTTTAATTCGATAAATTAAAAATAGAGCAAATAAAAAAGCCTTCGCGATGCGAAGGCTTTCTGCGTTTTATATCCAAAAAAAATATTAATAACGACCTCTTGAGTTGTTATCTCTATTATTAGAATAACCACCTCTACTTCCACCAGCGTTACGATCGAAGCTTCTTCTTTCGCCTTCTGGTTTTGGTTCAGATTTGTTAACAACGATTTTTCTACCTTCGATAGTTCCACCGTTTAATTCGTCGATTGCTTTTTGAGCCTCAGCATCATTAGCCATTTCAACAAATCCAAATCCTTTACTTCTTCCGGTAAATTTGTCAGAGATAATTTTAACTGATTCAACAGCTCCATACTCTTCAAAATAACCTCTTAAATCTGCTTCCTCTACACTGAAAGGAAGACTTCCTACAAAAATGTTCATCTATGAAAAATTTAATTCCTTACAAAGGTAGACTATTTAATGTTGCTAAAAGGTTAAAGTTTAGTTTATTTTCAAAATCAAGGTTATTTAGCTGAAAAATTCGAAATCAAATTATTAGTTTTTTTAAAATTTTATTAAGCTATTTTGAATTTTATTACAAACTACTTAATAGCAAAAAGACAACCTCTCGATTGTCTTTTTACTCTTAACTCAAATTTGTATTATTTAGGACAACCCGTCATTTCGTGATATGCACGTTCAACAGCTTCCTGATGATTTGGATGTGCAATTCTTACTAATTCTGAAACACGCTGTTTTAAGGTTTTACCATATAAATCGGCTATCCCATTTTCAGTAATAATATAATGGGCATGTGCTCTTGTGGTAACCACTCCAGCACCTTGTTTTAAATAAGGTACAATTCTACTTTCGCCTCTTTTAGTTGTAGAAGGTAAAGCTATAATCGCTTTTCCGCCTTCACTTAACGAAGCCCCGCGAATAAAATCCATTTGTCCTCCTACTCCTGAATACATGGTACTACCAATAGAATCAGCACAAACTTGCCCGGTTAAATCCACTTCAATAGCCGAATTAATAGCTACCATTCTTGGGTTTCTTCGAATACGAGCTGTATCATTCACCATAGAAGATTCTTTCATCTCTATAAACGGATTATCATCTACAAAATCGTACAAACGTTTCGAACCCATTAAAAAAGTTGCTAAAGCTCTACCTCTTAAAGTTCCTTTATAATTACAATTGATGACATCATTTTCAATTAAATCGATTACTCCATCTGAGAACATCTCCGTGTGTAATCCTAAATCTTTATGATTGGTCAATTTACTTAAAGCCGCATTCGGAATCGAACCAATTCCCATTTGCAGTGTACTTTTATCTTCAATTAATGAAGCAACATAAGTTCCTATTTTTTCTTCTTCGGCTGTAAATGGAGTTACTTCATGAGCAAAAATTGGCACATTAACCTCTACAAGAAAATCAATCTCGGAAACGTGTAGAATTCCATCACCAAAAGTTCTTGGCATATTTGGATTAACTTGCGCAACAACCGTTTTAGCATTTTCAATTGCAGCCACAGTTGCCTCAACAGAAACACCTAACGAACAATATCCATGACTATCGGGTGGTGAAACATGTATAAAAGCAACATCTAATTTCACAACATTTTTACGAAACAACAAAGGCAATTCACTTAAAAAAACAGGTGTATAAGAACCATTTCCTGCTTTTAGTGTATGACGAACATTTGCTCCAATAAAAAAAGAGTTTACATGAAAGCTATCCGCTAATGCAGGATTTGCATAGGGTGCATCACCTTCTGTATGTAGGTGACATATTTCTACATCTCTAAGTTCAGAAGCTCTATCCGTTAATGCTTTTGTTAATATTGTTGGTGTAGCCGCCGCTGCCTGAACATAGACCCTATCACCACTTTTTACTACTTGTACAGCTTCCGCTGCAGTTACATATTTTCCCATACCTAATGAAATTTATAGTACAAATTTATGTGGTAATTTAAGACTAAAATATGACATTTCTCATTTTAAAGTAGGAAGTTAGAAGTAGGAAATTCCATGTAAAAAAGAGTATCCTTTAAAATTAAAGTTATTCTTGAAATTGAAATTGCTATCGAATTCGTATTTTTGTTGCGAAATTTTGTATTATGATTGTACTTAAAACCCTTGAAGAAATAGAATTAATGCGCGAAAGTGCTTTAATTGTTTCTAAAACACTAGGAATGATTGCAAAGGAAATTAAACCTGGCGTTACTACTTTGCATTTAGATAAATTAGCGGAAGATTTTCTTCGTTCGCACGGAGCAGAACCTGCATTTTTAGGAATGTATGGATTTCCAAACTCGCTTTGCATGAGTCCAAACACACAAGTAGTTCATGGTATTCCAAATAATGTTCCGTTGCAAGATGGCGATATTATTTCGGTAGATTGTGGTGCTTATAAAAATGGTTTTTATGGCGATCATGCCTATACTTTTGAAGTAGGTGAAGTTGCCCCAGAAACAAAAAAATTATTACAAATTACCAAAGAATCTTTATACGTTGGTATTTGTGAAACTAAAGTGGGTAATCGTGTGGAAGATATTGGTCATGCCATTCAGCAATATTGCGAAAGTCATGGTTATGGGGTAGTTCGTGAATTATGTGGACACGGTTTAGGTCGAAAAATGCACGAAGATCCAGAAGTTCCTAACTATGGAAAACGTGGACGTGGAAAAAAACTAGTGAATGGAATGGTTATCGCAATCGAACCAATGATTAATATGGGAACCAAAAACATCAAACAACATAAAGACGGATGGACGATTACTACTGCCGACGGAAAACCAAGCGCACATTTTGAACATGATGTTGCGATTATTGATGGAAAACCTGAATTGTTATCTACTTTTGCCTACATCTATGAAGCTTTAGGAATTGTTAGCAATGAAGAAGATGGATTAAGACAAAAACCATTAGTATTATAATCTAACACATTTAATGTATGAATTGTAAAACTTGTAATAATCCTTATGAAAACACCGCGCAATATTGTTCAAATTGTGGTGCTAAAATTGTTGATGACAGACTTTCATTAAAAGGAACTTGGGAAGAATTTGTTGGTCCATTTTTTAGTTGGGATAATAATTTTTGGAGAACTTTCTTTGGTTTGTTTAAAAATCCAAAAGATGTATTAGAAGCCTATATTTCTGGCGCCAGAAAAAAATATTTCCAGCCTTTTTCATATATAATTTTATATGCTACAATAGCTGTTTTTTTCTATAAATTTTTTCCAATGGAAATAATAATGGATTATTCAGAAGGATTTACAAAAGGCTATAATTCTACAAATTCTTCAAGTAATGTTCCTAAAATAGACATGAAAAGTTATATGGAAACACTTATGAGTTATTACAACTTTTTTGTGTTATTGTTAATACCTATATATGCTCTGACTAGTTATATTATATTCAATAAAAGAGGTCATAATTTCTTCGAACATTTGGTATTTAATAGTTACTTACAAACAAACTTAGGTTTTATATCATTAGTATTACAAGTTATATTAGTAAATATGTTGGGAATGAGTTTTGGCACTTATTCTATGCTATTTTTGTTTTTATTCATATTTTTTACACTTTACGCTTTTAAAGAATTATATAATCAAAATTTAAAACAAAGCATTGCTTCTGGAATCAAATATCTATTACTTTTCTTTGGATTATATATAGCTATAATGATTGGGTTTTCATTCATATTTTTTTTCATAGCGTACGATATATTTTAATTAAATGAAAAAACTTTTTAAACTTATATTAAACACCATTCCTCGTCCGATATTAATTAGATTGAGTATTGTAGTGCGTCCTATTTTGGCTTTTTTATTAAAGGGAGGTCGTTTTACAGATCCAATTGATGGAAAAAGCTTTCGCATGTTCTTGCCTTATGGCTACGGAACACAACGAAACAATGTTTTATCACCAAGTACGCTTTCATTAGAAAGACACCGCTTGTTATGGTTGTATTTACAAAACGAAACGGATTTTTTTACAGCACCAAAAAAAGTATTACACTTTGCGCCAGAACAAGAATTTTACAAACGTTTCAAGAAACAATTCAATTTAGATTATACGACTACAGATTTATTCTCACCTTTAGCCGATGTTAAAGCAGATATTTGTAATTTACCTTTTGAAGATAATTCGTATGATATCATTTTGTGTAATCACGTTTTGGAACATATTCCAGATGACACAAAAGCCATGCAAGAATTATATCGTGTTTTAAAACCGGGCGGAATGGGGATTTTTCAAATCCCTCAAGATTTGTCGCGTGAAGTTACTTTTTCTGACGATTCTATTACAGATGAAAAAGAACGCGCAAAAATCTTCGGACAATACGACCACGTTAGAGTTTACGGAAGAGATTACTTTGACAAACTAAGAAGCATTGGTTTTAAAGTTGAAGAAGTAGATTACACCAAAACAATTGCTCCTGAATTAGTAGAAAAAAATTGTTTAGCAAAAGGAGAAATTATTCCAGTTTGTTATAAATAAAAAAAAATCCCGCAATCATTACAATTGCGGGATTTTGAATTTAATAAAAACCTATTTATTCTTCAGGCATTAATATACCAATCACTTTATCTTTAGCTAGATATTTCTTTGCTACTTCATGAAGATCTTTTACTGTTAATGCGTTTAATTTAGTCTCGAAATCAAAAATTTCTTCTGGATTAACTTCATCTGTATATTGACGTTTTAAAACTGCCATCCAGTATCTGTTTTCTTTCAAACTTTCTTTGAATTCTAATCTTGAAGCTTCTTTAAATTTATCCAAATCTTTTTGTTCTGGACCATTTGTAACCATTTTGTTCAATTCTCTTAAAGCTGATTCTGTAAGCTTTTCAGCATTTTCAGGTCCACATGGAAATGAAATTGAGAAATTGTAACTACCATAAGGTACTTTATTCATACTTCCTCTAGCACCTACTCCATACACACCACTTTCGTTTTCTCTTAATTCTTCCACTAATTTTATAGTCAATACTTCTCCTAATGCTTTAAATGCAAACGCTTCTTTAGCATCGTATTTCGTATCTCCATAAATCATAATATTTACAGTACTCTTAGGATCTTTTCCTTTATTGATTACTTTTTTGTGTGAACCTTTCAACATTCTATATCCTAAATCCTTAGGTGTTTCCTTGGTGTTTTTATCTGAAGGCAATGAAGCAATATATTTTGCTGCAAAAGCTTCTAACTGAGCTTCATCAAAATTCCCAACAAAATAAAAATTGAAATCAGCTGCATTTGCAAAACGCTCTTTGTATTTTTTATAAGCTAATTCATAATCTGCTTTATCAAAATCCTCTTCTTTAGGAAATCCTTTATATCTTGGATTTTCTTTATTCAAATACGTGTAAAATTCATTTGAGAAATAAGTAGCAGGTTGTGACATCATGTTTGACATGAATCCTTTTTGCTTAGAAATAAATCCATTAAACGCTTCTTTATCTAAATTCAAATCTGTAAAATAAGCATACGTCATTTGGAATAAATATTCTAAATCTTTTGGAGTTGTAGAACCATTTAATCCTTCAAAAATACCACCAACATAAGGATTTACTCTTGCCATTTTTCCAGTCATAAATTTATTAATGTCGTTTTTAGACATTCCTGAAAATCCAGCCTCTGTTAATCCACCCATTGCTAATGAAACTTTAGCCATTTCATCATTAGTAAACAAATTGGAACCTCCAAAACTAACCGCTTCAAACATTACTTGGTCGTTTTTAAAATCGGTTTTCTTGTAAACTACTGTTGCTCCGTTTGAAAGTTTTAAAGTAGTAGTTCCTAATTTTGCATTACTTTGTTTTGATACAACACTTCCTTCTTTTACAGGATTTCTTAATAAACTTTCAGAAACTTTTGTTTCGGTGTAAGCAGTTAACTCGTTTTTATTAACTGTTAAGGAATTTAAAACTTCTTGTTCTGTTGGTTTTACCAATCCATCTTTTTCTGGACCTGTAAAAATAACAACTCTGTTGTCTTCTTTTAAATATTTTGCAATTAATCCGTTAGTATCTTCAACACTTACTAAAGGCAACATTTTTTTGAACACATCAAATGTCCATTCAATACTAGGAATTGGTTCTTTTTCAAGGAAATTTGCCTGATATTCTGAAACATAATTCTCAGATTCATTTTTCTCTCTCTCGTTGTATTGTCTTTCCATTTGAGATAAAAATTCGGCTTTTGCTCTCTCTAATTCACCTTGCGTAAATCCGAATTTTCTAACTCTTTCGTTTTCTCTTACCAATACTTTTAAAGCCTCAATTTGTTTGTCTTGCGCCACCATAGCAAAAGACTGAAAAGCTTCTTTAGTTCTTGCATAAGTACCACCATGATACGTATAACCAAAGTTAAAAGGAGGATTTGGACTGTTTTGTAATTCTTCCAATCTATTATTTAACATCGTTGAAAAAAGTCCTTTAGCAAGATATTCTTTAAAATCTGCAAGAGTAACTACATCTTTTGGTTGTTCATAATCTTTATACAACAATTGAACTTGCGAAAAAGCAGCCTCTTTATCAGATTCTACAGAAACAAATGTTTCTTTGTGATTTGGTACATCATATATTTTACGCTCTTTTTCGTTTTTCGGATTTTTATATTTACCAAAATGAGCAATGATTTTCTTTTCCATTTCAGCAACATCAATATCTCCAACAACAATTACAGCCATTAAATTAGGACGATACCAATCTTTATAGAAACTTGTTAATTTATCATATGTAAAGTTTTCTAGAATTTCTTTTTGACCAATAGGAAGACGTTTTGCATATAACGAATTGTACATCATTTTAGGCATAAAACGACCCATCATTCTTTTATCAGCTCCTAAGCCTAAACGGTATTCTTCTAAAACAACACCTCTTTCTTTATCAATTTCTTCTGGAGTTAACGTCGTATTAAAAGCCCAATCTTCGATAATTTGGAATCCTTTTTCTACTTTTTCTTTATCATCTGAAGGAATTGGTAAAAAGTAAACTGTTTCATCAAAACTTGTGTAGGCGTTCAAGTGTTGACCAAATTTAACTCCAATACTTTGAAGATAATTTACTAATTCATTCTTAGGAAATCTTTTGGTTCCATTGAAACACATGTGCTCCATGAAATGCGCCAATCCTTGCTGTGCATCCGTTTCTTGAATAGAACCTGCATTAACCACTAAGCGCAAATCTACTTTATCTTCTGGTTTTGCATTTTTACGGATGTAGTAGGTTAATCCGTTTGATAATTTTCCAATTTTAACATTTGGGTCTGTTGGAATTGGATCTTCAAGCTTTAAGCCCTGCGCAAAAAGAACCGCTGGAACAAATAGCAATAAAGAAATGGAAAATTGTAATTTCTTCATAAAATTTAATTTTGTTTTGATAAAATTATATCTATAACTACAAAATCAAAAGTTTATTATACAACATTTAACAATTAAATAGTTGTTTAGAATTACTCTTTAATCAATGCTTTGAAATTCTCTGTGGTAAATTGCTGCATTTTATTATTAGCATCTACATATAACAACATGACGTACAAATCCTTATGATTTTGTAAGAATAATTTGCTTTCCTCTAAACTCATTAACATAAAAGCAGTGGCATAACTATCAGAAGTTGCTGAAGATTTTGATAAAACCGTAGCGCTTAACACATTATTTTTTTGTGCTAACCCTGTTTTTGGATTAATGATGTGTACGAATTTTTTACCCGTTTTTTCATCAATCATTACTTTGCGATAATTGCCTGAAGTTGCCATTCCTAAGTTTTCTAAATTTACTTTGGCAATTAAAGTACGTTCTTCTGGTTTTTGTAAAGGATCATCGATTCCCACAACCCAATTCTTATTTTCAATCGTGTTTTTTCCTAAAGCGAATAATTCACCACCAATTTCAACAATGGCATTTTCAATTCCTTTCGATTTTAAATAATTTACGACCACATCAACGGAATAACCTTGCGCAATCGCATTAAAATCGATGAAAGTTTTGTTGTATTTTTTTGAAATGGTTTTGTTAGCGTTTAAAGCAATTTTATCAAAACCAACAAATTGCAACAAACTATCGATTTGCTTTTGAGAAAGATTTTCTTGCTTTTTATTTGGACCAAAGCCGTAAGCATTCACTAAAACACCGATTGTTGGATCGAATAAACCGTTTGTTTCTTTATAAATTTGATTTGAAAGTTGGAACGTTTCTGTAAAAAAATCATCTACTACAACTGTTGAATCTCCTGAATTAATTTTAGAAATCTTAGAATCTGGTCGATACGTAGAAAGCGATAAATCGAAAGCAGTTAACAACGAATCGATTTCAATTTTGGAAACTTTTTCTTCGTTAGCAATATACTTGATGCTATAAGTGCTTCCTTGTGCTTCGCCTTGAATGGTATAAAAATCTGAGGTTTTATCACATGAAATAAATAAAATTACTACTACTAAAAAACTACAAAATCTCTTTAATTCCTTCATAATTTAAAATATAATCTTGATTTTTTAAAACGGGCTTTTCGAAATCTTCTGCATTAGCAAAACCAACTCCTGCATATAACACCTTAGCTTTTTTCCCTTTGGCGTGATTGATGAAGGTTTCCATAAACAAAACATCGTATTCGGCAGGATTATCTGGATAAGTAACCGCTTGTACCATTACAAAATGCAAGGTATTCGTAGGTTTATCAACACAAACAAATTGCGGATGTTTTTTCAATTGGCTGTTAATGGCAATGAACTCAAATCCTTGTTTTTCGAGTTCTTTTCCCACGTGATTCATGGCCAAATGATGTAAGTCTTGTAGTGATAATGCTTCCATGTTGCAAAGGTAGTTATTCTATTTGAATGCATAAAAAAACCGACTCATTTCTGAATCGGTTTTGGTATTTAAAATTTGGATTAACCTCCAAAGTCGTCAAATCTAATGTTTTCTGGATCTAAACCAAAGTCTTCACCCATTTTTTGAACAGCTTGATTCATCATTGGGGGTCCACAGAAATACAATTCAATATCTTCTGGATTTTCATGATTTGCTAAATAATTATTGATCACCACATTGTGTATGAATCCTACGAATCCATCACCTTCTCCGTCGATTCCTTCTTTCACTTTCCAGTTATCTTCAGGTTGTGGTTCAGATAAAGCCAAATAGAATTTAAAGTTTGGAAAATCTTTCTCTAACGCTCTGAAATGGTCTGTGTAGAACAATTCACGTTTAGAACGACCTCCGTACCAATACGTAACTTTTCTTCCTGTTTTAACTGTACGGAATAAGTGGTACAAGTGCGAACGCATTGGCGCCATACCAGCTCCACCACCAACATACAACATTTCTGCTTCTGATTCGTTGATGAAGAATTCTCCGTAAGGTCCTGAAACTACTACTGGATCACCTGCTTTTCTTGAGAAAACGTATGAAGAAGCAATACCTGGGTTTACTTTCATCCAATCGTTTGTAGCTCTATCAAAAGGAGGCGTTGCAATACGAACGTTCAACATAATTTTTCTTCCTTCCGCTGGGTAAGAAGCCATTGAGTAAGCTCTTTCTACCAATTCGTCATTTTTCATAACTAATGGCCATAATTTGAACTTATCCCACTCAGCCTTGAATTTTTCTGGATCACCAGGATGTTCTTCTGGGTGCGCCATAATATCCATATCTGAGAATTTTACTTCACATTTAGGGATTTCAATTTGGATATAACCACCTGCTTCGTAGTGCATGTCTTCTGGTAACTCAACGATAAATTCTTTAATAAAAGAAGCTACGTTGTAGTTAGAATATACTTTTGCTTCGAATTTTTTGATACCAAAAATTTCTTCTGGCACTTCGATTATCATGTCTTGTTTTACTTTAACTTGACATCCTAATCTCCATCCGTCTGCTAATTCTTTACGTGAAAAGTTAGGTATTTCTGTTGGTAATGGTTCACCACCACCATCTAATACTTTACATTTACATTGTAAACATGAACCTCCACCACCACAAGCGGATGGTAAAAAGATTTTATTATTTCCTAAAGTAGTAAGAAGTGTGCTACCTCCACCTACTTCAATTTCGTTTTCACCATTAATTTTAATCTTAACAGCACCTGAGTTTACCAACTTTGATTTAGCGTATAATAGCATAAACACCATTAGTAAAATAAGCACTAAGAAAGCTAAAATTGAATATGTAATTAATTCTGTTATACTAAACATGAGCTCAATTTTTAATGTTATACTATACTATTATTTAACTACTTGAGTTGAATCTACTTTTACTGAATCTACAGCTACTTGAACTGAATCAACTACAGGAGTTTCTACAACAACTGGAACTGGAGTTTCTACTTTTGCTTCAGGCTTTTTGTTTAATGCGTTAAGGTCAATTCCACCAAAACTCATAAATCCAATAGCCATTAAACCTGTTAAGATAAAAGTAATACCTAAACCTCTTAGCGGCGCTAATACGTTAGAATATTCCATTTTTTCACGGATAGCTGCCATTGCCACAATAGCAATTGTCCAACCAAATCCAGATGCAAATCCGAAAGTTACAACGTGTCCTAATGAAGAGTAAGTTCCACCATCAACTCTTTGTTGCATGAACAACGAACCTCCTAAGATAGCACAGTTTACTGCAATAAGTGGTAAGAAAATACCTAATGAGTTATATAATGAAGGTGAAAATTTCTCAACAATCATTTCTACTAACTGTACCATTGTTGCTACAGAAGCGATGAATAAAATGAAAGTTAAAAAGCTTAAATCTAATTCAGCAAATGATGGGTCTAACCAAGCTAATGCACCAGCACCTAAAACATAGTGATAGATTAAATAGTTTAATGGAACCGTAATTACTTGTACAAAGGTTACAGCAATTCCAAGACCTATAGCTGTTGATACTTTTTTAGAAACGGCCAAAAATGAACACATTCCTAAGAAGTATGCAAAAATCATGTTATCAATGAAAACTGATTTTAAAAATATATTGATATATTCAAACATAGCTATTATTTTTTCTCGATTAATTTCTTGTTAATTCCTCTTTGTACCCAAATTACGATACCTACCATAACTAAGGCCATTGGAGCCAATAACATGAATCCGTTATTAACATATCCTGTACCATACAATCCTGTTTTTTCAACAGAATTTCCAAGAATTTCGATTCCGAATAATTTTCCTGAACCTAATAATTCTCTGAAAAATGCTACTACCATTAAAATGATTCCGTATCCTAAACCGTTACCTAAACCATCTAAGAAGGAAGGCCATGGTTTGTTTCCTAAAGCAAATGCTTCAAAACGTCCCATTAAGATACAGTTGGTAATAATTAATCCTACGAATACTGATAATTGCTTGCTGATATCATAAGCATACGCTTTTAAAACTTGGTCAACCAAGATTACTAAAGCAGCCGCTACAACCAACTGAACAATAATACGGATTCTACTTGGAATTAAATTTCTTAATAATGATATAATTACATTACCAAAAGCTACAACCGCTGTTACAGAAAGTGCCATTACAAAGGCGTTTTTCATTTGAACTGTTACCGCTAAAGCTGAACAAATACCTAATACCTGAACCGTTACTGGGTTATCGTCATTAAATGGATTCGTAATTAATTTAATATTACTTTTTGAAAATAATCCTTCTTTGTTGTTATCTGCCATGACGATTATTTTTTATTAGATTTTAAATATTTTTCATATGGTTTTAAACCTCTAACTAACATTTCAGTTACACCATTACCTGTTAAAGTTGCTCCAGAAATTGCATCCACTTCACCATCGGCTTTGTTGTCTTTCCCTTGATATCCTTTAACTACTTTTAAACCTTGTAAGTTTCCGTTTGCATCAAATACATTCTCTCCAATAAAACTTTTTTGGAAATAATCTTGAGTGATTTCACCACCTAAACCTGGAGTTTCTGCTTTATGGTCAAATACAATACCGTCCACTTTTAAGTTTTCATCTACTGAAACATATCCCCAGATAGCATCCCATAATCCCATTCCTCTTACTGGAATAACATAGAATTTTTTACCATCTTTCTCAGCGTTGAAAATTGGGAATTTCCCTTTTTCTTTAGCAATATCAACTGTAAAAGCGTCTTTACTGATTTCGTTTCCGTTTTCATCAAAAACCACTTCACTAATAATGTGTTTTTTATAGGCTACTTCAGAAGCATCTCTATCTACAGCTACTCCAAACGATTTTAGGATGTACTGCATTTTCTCTTTCTTAATATTTGCATCTTGGTCTGGCTTAAGGGCAGTTGCAGCAAATGCCAAAGCAGAAGCTACTAACACCACCATTACAGTCGCAAACAAAAATGTATATCCGTTACTTTCTCTATTCATGACTATGCAGATTTTAATTGTTTAGACTTAGCCAATCTTTTCTTTCTCTTAGCAATGTTTCCATTTACTACGAAATAATCGATAGTTGGCGCTAAAGTGTTCATTAATAAGATAGCTAACATTACTCCTTCAGGGTAAGCAGGATTGAATACTCTAATCATAATACTAAAGAATCCTATTAATAAACCGTAGATGATTTTTCCTTTATCGGTTTGAGCCGCAGAAACTGGGTCAGTTGCCATAAATACAATACCAAAAGCGAAACCTCCAACTACTAAATGATTTGTCCAATCAAAGTTCATTAAAGCAGTTAAACCAACAGCATTGAACATCATAGCTGTTAATGCCGCTCCGATTACTCCAGAAACCATAATTTTCCAGCTACCTACACCTGTTGCGATTAAAACAAAAGCACCTATTAAAATAGCTAAAGTTGATGTTTCACCAATAGAACCTGGAATAAATCCTAAGAACATATCCATGGTAGAATAAGCTACTTCTTTTCCTTGTGCTAATGATCCTAAAATAGTTTCTCCTGAAATTGCATCAGTAGTACTTGCCTCACTAACCCAAATTTTATCACCTGACATGAATGTAGGATAAGCAAAGAAAGCAAATGCACGCGCTAATAAAGCAGGGTTGAAAATATTCATTCCCGTTCCACCAAAAGCTTCTTTACCAATTACAACTGCAAAAGCTACTGAAATAGCCAACATCCATAAAGGTAAATCAACTGGCATAACCATTGGAATTAACAAACCAGACACTAAATATCCTTCGTTAACTTCGTGACCTCTAAAAATTGCAAAAGCAAATTCAATACCTAATCCAACTGCATACGATACAATAATCATTGGTAACACTTTCCACAATCCGTGTAAGAAGATATCCATAAATGGAGGTAAAACACCTTCATTTAATTGAATAAAGTGTTGATAACCTGAATTATAAATTCCGAACAATAATGCAGGTACCAAAGCTAAAACCACAGTAATCATGGTTCTTTTTAAATCCACTGCATCTCTAATATGAGCTCCGTGCTTTGTAGTATGATTAGGCACATATAAAAATGTATCTAATGCATTAATTGCAGGTGCAAATTTTTCAAATTTTTGCCCTTTCTCAAAAGGCTTTTTAATTTGGTCTATTTTATCTCTTAAAAACTTCATAGCTATTATCCTACTTCTTTAATCATTAAATCAAGAGCTTCACGAATGATTTGTTGCGCTTCTAATTTAGATGTGTTAGTATAATCAATTAAAGCAAAATCTTCTGGAGCTACTTCGTAAATTCCTAAGCTTTCCATTTTATCGATATCACTTGCCAAACAAGCTTTTAATAATTGCATTGGGAAAATATCAAGAGGCATAACTTCTTCCATTTCACCTGTTACAACTAAAGCTCTTTCTTCACCATTTAAATTGGTGTTAGGTGCATATTTTTTACCTGGCATTAACCATGATAATCCTGTTCTTGATGCACTGTGAACGCTTGGTGAAGCAAATGGCATCCATCCAAACATTCTATATACATTTCCTTCTGGAATTACAGTTACTGTATTACTGTAGAAACCTAAATTTCCATCCATTTTTACTTTAGTTCCCGTTAAAACATCTCCAGAAATAACTCTTACATTATCGCCTTCAATTTTTCCTGCAACTAAATCTGAAATAGGAGCACCAGAAATCACATTATAATATTGTGCCTCTTTAACCTCAGAACCAACTAAAGCTACCGTTCTTGTAGCATTAAATTTCCCAGTTAAAAATAATTCACCAATAGTTGCAACATCTTGAGGCGCTACAGTCCAAACTCTTTCTCCGGCATTAATTGGGTCAATTTTAGAAATTAAAACACCAACATTTCCAGCAGGATGTGGACCATAAACTCTGTGCAAAGCAACACCTTTAACATCGCTAAAAACAGACTTACCTTTACCTTTTAAAGATAAATGCACTTTACCAGATGTTAATTTTGCTAAAGCATCAACACCTGCTTGAAAAGCAACTAACTTGTCTGCTAATACAAAATCCACATCAGCAGCTAAAGGAGCTGAAGCATACGTTGAAATAAAAATAGCTTTTGGTGTATCGGCAGATTTAGCAATTACATCATATGGACGTTGATTGATAAATGGCCAACAACCAGAAGCTAACAAATGTTCTTTTACTTCTTCTGTTGATAAATCGTTTGGATTTTTCTTGCTATGCTCTACGAAAACGTCTTGAGAATCAGCAGCAATAAGAATCTCTAAAATGACTCTTTTTTCACCACGTTTGATTTCTTGAATCTTTCCGCTTACAGGAGCAACAAACTTAACTTTCTCATCTGCTTTAGAATAGAAAATTACTTCTCCCGCTTTAACGTTATCTCCTTCTTTTACTACCATCTTTGGAGTTACTCCATGAAAGTCAGAAGGTTTAACAGCATAGACTTTCGAGCGAGTGGCATCAGCTACCTTGTGAGCTGCTTCACCCTTCAACTTAAGGTCTAAACCTTTTTTAATTCGAATGTCTTTTGACATATTTTTGAAGATATGATTGTTAAAAAATTTACTATAAAACGTGCAAATTTAATCAAATACATAACACCTTACCAAAAATAAAGCGAGTCATTTGGTTTATTTATAATTATTCTAAATTAACGAATGCTAATAAATTAATTGGAATTACGTTTGTACTCAAAGTTTTACTATTTTTACAACTTTATAACACTAAAATGAATAGATTTATTTTCATAATCAGCTTATTACTTTTTCATGTTGCTTTTTCTCAAAAAGGAATTGAACACGAACCTCCTTTTAATATAAAAACCATTTCTTTTGCTATCAACAACAATAATGTAATCCCTTTTTTTAGACTTGGAGAAACATTTGAACTTCGATTTGACGATTTGTTTGGCGATGAAGCAGATTATTATTACACCTTTACGCAATACAATTACGATTGGTCAGCGCCATCCGATTTGGGAAAAGTAGAATACCTAAATGGAGTTGACAACCAACGAATAATCACCTATGAAAATTCATTTAACACTTTACAACTATATTCACATTATAAACAAGTATTTCCTAACAGATTTAATCAAATTACTAAAAGCGGCAATTATTTAATAACCGTTCTTAACGATGAAGGCGACATCGTATTTTCCCGCAGGATTATAATTTATGAAGAACAAGTTACAGTAGGTTTACTTGTTAGAAGAGCTCGTGATTTTGAGAGTATAGACGGAAAACAAAACATAGAGATGACCATAAATTATGGCGATAAAACATTACAAAATCCAATTCAAAATGTAAAAGTTACTCTTTTTCAAAATGGCAATTGGAAAACAAGTATTTCAAACATCAAACCACAATACACGCTAGGTTCTGAATTAATATACCGATATAATAAGGAAACGCAATTTTGGGCTGGAAATGAAACTTATAGCATTGACAACAAAATAATTAGAGCTACCAATAATACCGTTGCAAAAGTTACTACGGGAGAAAGCATTTACAACACCTATTTATATGTGAATACGCCAAGAAAGAAAAATCCTTACACCTATTTTCCTGATATAAACGGAAACTTTTTCATTCAAAACGCTAACGCCACTAACCCGCAAATTGAAGCGGATTATTCTTGGGTTTATTTTGCACTCAATACCTCAAAGTTGTTAGATAAAAACATTCACATTGTGGGAATGTTTAATAATTATTCCGTGAGCGATGAGTATAAAATGGAATTTGATGAAAAAACAGGGTTATATGAAAAAGCAATTCTGTTAAAACAAGGTTTTACAAATTACCAATATATTATCACTGACAAAAACGGAAAAATAGATTATGAAAACGCAATTGACGGTAATTTCTACCAAACAGAAAATAATTATACTGCGATAGTATATTACAGAGGCAATAACGAACGATATGATCGAGTTATCGGAATTGCAAACACCAACAGCGAAGTTATCCGTAATTAAAATGAGCAGAAAAGATTTAAAATACAGAGGAACTCAGTGCATCAATTGCGAAACCGCTTTAGATATTAGCGAAAAATATTGTCATCATTGTGGCCAATTAAACTCCACAAAAAAACTAACAATAAAAGATTTTATTGAAGAGTTTTTTGCAAATTTTTACGCTTACGATTCTAGATTACGAAACACATTTTTTTCATTATTTTCAAAACCTGGTATTGCTGCAAGAGAATTTTGTGAAGGCAAAAGACACCATCATGCCAATCCGTTTCGTTTATTTTTAAGCATTTCTATTATCTTATTCATAGTTATGGATTTTGGAAGCGCATTAAAAGATTCTTCTCAAGAAGCCGAAAACCGAAATACAAATACCAAAATATCCGATAGTTTAAAAACAAATCTAACTTCTAATAGCAATCCTGAATTAATTAACCTTAACAAAAAGCCAACCAAAGAATTTCATCGTGACTCAATCTATAAAGCAAGTGAACTAGGAAATGATTCTGAAAGCTTAAACCATTTGAATTTAAAACTAACCATTTTTAGAAATTATAATATTAAAAATTCAAGTTTATCTAATGAACAAGCATTAAAAAATTTAGGATTCAAAAATAATAGGGTTAATCGTTATTTGTATGAAAAAGCAAAAAGTTTAAAATCAAATGATGTGTTACGAGAAATGGGTGATTATATATTAGCTAAATTACCTTTTTTAATTTTTCTTTCCATCCCTTTTATCGCATTAATTTTTTGGGTGGCCTACTATAGCAAAGAAGTTAATTACACAGATCATTTAGTGTTTACTTATAATTTTTATTCTTTCGTATTCATTTGTTTATTAATTTTTGAGTTTATAAGTTTAATTTCAGAAGATTTATCAATATTTTTAGTCGGAACAAGTTTTTCAATTTTGTTTCCCATATACCTCTATAAATCTTTAAGAAATTTTTATCAAAATAGCCGTTGGAAAACAATTTTTAAATTCATACTTTTGAACATATTGTTCATACCTATTTCATTATTAGCAGCTTTAGTATTAATGACAATATCGGTAATCTTATTTTAAAACATGGTAAGTCAAATTACAAAAGGAATAAAAATTTCTGTTTTAACTAGTTTTGAAGGAACTTACTTCAAGAACTACAAGATTCATTTTGCCTTTACCTATCAAGTTACTATCGAAAATCAAAGTAAAGACTCGGTTCAATTAACCACACGTCATTGGGAAATTTACGATGCACTAAATAACATTGAAGTAGTAGATGGTGAAGGTGTAATTGGTGAAAAACCCGTTATAAAACCAGGTGAAAGTTATACTTATTCTTCTGGATGCTTACTTTCTTCCCCTATTGGCGCTATGAAAGGCTACTTCAATATGGTCAACTTTACCTCAACCAGAAGTTTTAGAGTGATTATCCCTACTTTCAAACTTAGTGCTCCTTTTGCTATTAATTAACTTTCATTTCAGCTAAGTAACTTTTGTTATCGATTATTCAAAATATACTTTGTATTTTTGTAATCGTTTACGAAAAACTAGTAAATCAACACACAAAATTGTCTAATTTTCACTCAAGGACTTTGTCTTAACTGAGCGAAGCTAAAATTCAAAACCATGTTAAAAGGATTCTTTAATGTCCCAAAAGCGGTTAACGAACCCGTAAAATCGTACGCGCCAGGTTCTCCTGAAAGAGCAGCTGTTGCAGCAACTTATACAAAAATGTGGAATTCTCAAGTAGAAGTTCCTTTATATATTGGTAGCGAAGAAATTAAAACAGGCGATACCAAAAAAATGTCTGCACCACATGATCACCAACACATTGTAGGTGTTTATCATCAAGCAGACAGAGCTTTAGTTGAAAAAGCAATTACTTCTGCTTTAGAAGCTCGCAAAAAATGGGCAGCAATGGCTTGGGAAAACAGAGCTGGGATTTTCTTAAAAGCTGCTGAATTATTAGCAGGTCCATACCGCGCTAAAATCAATGCAGCTACTATGATTGCACAATCAAAAACGATTCACCAAGCAGAAATTGATGCCGCATGTGAGTTGATTGACTTCTTACGTTACAACGTAGAATTCATGACAAAAATATACGCTGACCAACCAGCATCTACATCAGACATGTGGAACCGTGTTGAATACAGACCCTTAGAAGGTTTTGTATATGCAATTACACCTTTCAACTTTACAGCAATTGCGGGAAATTTACCTTCAAGTGCTGCGTTAATGGGTAATGTGGTAGTTTGGAAACCAGCAGCTACTCAAGTATATTCTGCTAATGTAGTAATGCAAGTTTTCAAAGAAGCAGGTTTGCCAGATGGCGTTATCAATATGGTAATGGGTGATTCTGGAATGGTTTCTGACGTTGTTTTATCAAATCCACATTTAGCGGGTGTTCACTTTACAGGTTCGACGGGTGTTTTCAATGATATTTGGAAAACGATTGGAAATAACATTGCAACTTATAAAACGTATCCAAGAATCGTTGGAGAAACTGGTGGAAAAGATTTCATCATTGCACATCCATCAGCTAATCCAGCACAAGTTGCAGTAGGAATTGCACGTGGTGCTTTTGAATTCCAAGGACAAAAATGTAGTGCGGCTTCTCGTGTTTACATTCCACAAAGCCTTTGGCCAGCGGTTCAAGCTAAATTAGAAGCTGATTTGAAATCAATGAAAATGGGTTCTCCTGAAGATATGAGTAATTTTATTACAGCTGTAATTTCAGAAGCTTCATTTGACAAATTAGCGCGTTACATTGACCAAGCTAAAAACGATAGTGATGCCGAAGTAATTATTGGTGGAAATTATGATAAATCGAAAGGTTATTTCATCGAACCAACGGTTATCTTAACTACAAATCCAAAATACTCTACTATGGAAACGGAATTATTCGGTCCAGTAGTTACGATTTATGTATATGAAGATGCCAAATGGTCTGAAACATTGAAATTAGTTGACGAAACTTCAGAATACGCTTTAACAGGTGCGGTATTTAGCCAATGTCGTTATGCAGTAGAAGAAGCAACTGTTGCTTTACAAAATGCAGCTGGAAACTTCTACATCAACGACAAACCAACAGGTGCTGTGGTAGGAATGCAACCGTTTGGAGGTGCAAGAGGATCTGGAACGAACGATAAAGCGGGTTCATCTCAAAACTTATTGCGTTGGGCTTCTGTTAGAACAATCAAAGAAACATTCGTTACACCAGAAGATTATAAATATCCGTTTTTAGGATAATTCGAAGTACAAAGTGTAAAGTAAAAAGTACAAAAAGGGTTAAGATTTAATTTCTTAACCCTTTTTATTTTATTAACTTTTTAATCAAAAAATAAATTTCATCAGGCTTTTTATCAAAAAAAGAAATATTAAAAGCATATTTATTTTTTTTAAATGAAAAACTATTCTGCTTTATTCTCTCGTTAAAATAAAAATATATAAAGTGTTTTCCAACTCTTTCAATTTTTTTTATATTCTGTAAACTTCCAATTTTTTTATTATTAAAATAAACATCATTAAATTCTTTTTTTATAATAAGCCCTTTCCTAAAAAAGAGGCTAATAGTTATCATTAACACATAGCTAAACAATAATAAAAAAAGCAAAGAAGTTATAGAAAGTAAAGTTTTATTCTTATAAAAAAGATGACCAACCCATCGATATCTTGAATAAGATTCATTTGGATTAATTAATGATAATTCATTGGCATTCATGAATAAATACAAGAAAAAAGCAATCATTAAAATATAAAAAAACACAGCTAGAATAATTTTTTTATAACTATACTTTAGTATTATTTCTTTCATTAATATTAATTTATTATCTTTTATATTTCAAAGGCAAATGCACCACTTTCTTCGTTTCAAAAAACTCATCGGTAAAGAAATCCGATAAATTATATTCAGTTGCTTTTGAGAAAGCTGCCAATTCTTCGGTTAAATCGCCTCCTTTTAAATATAAAATTCCGTTCGCTAATTCGTGATTTTGTTTTTTTGAAACTTTATCATCTACCCAATTTACAAAATCAGGCATATTGGTTACCGCACGACTTACAATGAAATCAAATTCTTGTTTCACCAATTCGGCACGTTTTTGTTCCGCTTTTACATTTTTTAATCCTAAACCAGTAGCCACTTCATTTACTACTTTGATTTTTTTTGCAATGACATCAATCAAGTAAAAATCAACTTCTGGATATAAAATTGCCAATGGAATTCCAGGAAAACCACCACCCGTACCCACATCCATAATCTTTGAACCTGGACGGAATTCGATAATTTTTGC
The DNA here is from genome assembly GCA_004293165.1 of Flavobacteriia bacterium. Lineage (GTDB taxonomy): Bacteria > Bacteroidota > Bacteroidia > Flavobacteriales > Flavobacteriaceae > Flavobacterium. The sequence continues at coordinate 143,169 of RDYL01000005.1, forward strand.
AATTCCTAACGAATGCAAAACGTGACGCATGTATAATTCGTCGATATCTTTGCGTGAAATTACGTTAATTTTTGCATTCCAATCTTCATATAGTGCTTGCAATTTTTGAAACTGAAGTGTTTGATTTTCAGATAAATCAGGGAATTGCTTTAAAATCTCTTCCATTCGTTAAATTTTGCACAAAAATACGCTTTTTGGTGAATAAAAAATGACGAATATCATAAATGAAAAAATTATAATAATTATCTTTGACAAAATTTGAATACAATTATATGAGTACTACAACCCCGATTTTCTCAAAAGAGGACAATCTGAAATTTTTCAGAACTTTAAATAAAAGAGTAAACGATTATTTCAAAGATAATAAAATTGATAAAACTGGAAATTGGAAACTTCACTTAAAAACAATAGTGATGTTTGGTCTTTTCTTAACCCCTTATTTCTTTTTACTTGCAATGGATATGCCTTTTTGGGTCTATTTATTACTAAATGTAGTCATTGGAATTGGAATGGCTGGCGTAGGTATGAATGTTATGCACGATGGTAATCATGGCGCTTATTCAACTAAATCATGGGTAAATAAATTAATGGGCGGAAGTATCTACATCTTAGCTGGAAATGTGTATAACTGGCAAGTTCAACACAATGTTTTACACCACACATACACTAACATTATTGGTCATGATGAAGATTTAGAAGCTGGAAGAATTTTACGTTTTTCAAAAACAGCTAAATGGTACAGTCACCATAGATTCCAACATTATTATTCTGTTTTCTTATACGGATTATTAACTTTCAACTGGGCTATCACAACTGATTTCCTTCAAATGAAACGTTATTTAAAAAGAAACTTGTCTTATGGTGAATTCAAAAAACCAACAATTCTTTGGACCACTTTAGTAATTACAAAATTAATTTACTTTTCAATTTGGTTAGTTTTACCAATAGTTTTAGGAGTTGACTGGTGGTTGGTAGTATTAGGATTCGTCGTAATGCATTACACTGCTGGTTTAATTTTAAGCGTTGTATTTCAATTAGCACACGTTGTAGAAGACACCATCAACCCTATTCCAGATGATAATGGAGAAATTGAAAACACTTGGGCTATTCACCAGTTGTTTACTACTGCTAATTTCGCTCCAAAAAACTGGATTGTAAATTATTATACAGGTGGATTAAATCATCAAATTGAACACCATATTTTCCCTAACATCAGTCATGTTCATTACAACAAAATTGCTGAAATTGTAAAACAAACAGCGGCAGAATGTAACTTACCGTATAACGAGTTCAAAACGACTCGAGCAGCAATCGCCTCTCACTTCAAACATTTGAGAGAATTGGGAAGAAAACCACAATTAGCATAATAAATAGAGAGACGCGAGAAATCGCGTCTTTTGTATTAACTATAATAACTAACTCACAATGAACCCGTTATCGGACAGAATTAACAATTTAGCTGTTTCACAAACTTTAGCAATGGCAGCTTTAGCAAGAGAATTAAAAGCACAAGGAAAAGACATTATTAGCCTTAGTTTAGGAGAACCAGATTTCAATACTCCTGAATTCATTAAAGAAGCTGCAAAAAAAGCTATCGATGAAAACTACAGCACCTACACACCTGTGGAAGGTTACTTAGAATTGAAAGAAGCGATTTGCAAAAAATTTAAAAGAGATAATAATTTAGAATACAAACCCTCACAAATTGTAGTTTCAACCGGAGCAAAACAATCTTTATACAATATTGCACAAGTAATGTTAAACGATGGTGACGAAGTAATTCTTCCTGCTCCCTACTGGGTTTCGTATTTCGAAATTATCAAACTTTCTGGTGGTGTTCCTGTTGAAGTTCCAACTTCTGTTGAAAGCGATTTCAAAATCACACCAGAACAATTAGAAGCAGCCATTACGCCAAAAACAAAAATGATGTGGTTCAGTTCGCCTTGTAATCCAAGTGGTTCGGTATACAATCGTGAAGAGTTAACTGCTTTAGCTAAAGTTTTAGAAAAACATCCACATGTATATGTTGTTTCTGATGAAATCTACGAGCACATTAACTTTTCAGGTACTTTCTGTAGTATCGGTTCTATTCCTGGAATGTTAGAAAGAACGATTACTGTAAATGGTGTTGCAAAAGCATTCGCTATGACAGGTTGGAGAATTGGTTACATCGGAGCGCCAGAATTCATCGCAAAAGCATGTACAAAAATACAAGGTCAAGTAACTTCAGGAGCAAATTCTATTGCACAAAGAGCTACAATAACTGCAGTTGAAGCAGATCCAAGCGTATTGAACGAAATGGTTTCAGCATTCAAAAATCGTAGAGATTTAGTGGTTGGATTAGTTAACCAAATTCCAGGATTCAAATTGAATGTTCCAGAAGGAGCATTTTATGTTTTTCCTGATGTATCTTACTATTTTGGGAAAACAATCAAAGGAACTGAAATTAAAAACGCAACTGATTTCTCAATGTTCTTATTAGCAGAAGCAAATGTTGCAACGGTAACAGGAGACGCTTTTGGAAATCCAAATTGTATTCGTTTCTCATACGCAACCAGCGAAGCTTTATTAACAGAAGCGATGAAAAGAATTAAAGAAGCGGTTTCTTGAACTATTGAAATGAATTGAAAAGCTTATGGAAACGGAAAATGTAAAGGAAAAATTAGAAACCGAGCTAAAATGGGCTAGTTACTTTCTAATTTCAACCATTATTCTATCTCTATTTTTTGTCATTTTCAATTTATTATTTCAAAGCCAAAATAATGATAGTATAATTCTATTATACATGTTTGTATTGCTAACTTTCATTTATATTTCGATAAAATGTTACAATGAAGTTAAATATAAAAAAAGATATCCTGTTTTTGAATTTTTAATTGTTGTCATAAATATATTTTTTATCTCATTTATATTGAATTCCTTCCTTTTTGGAAGCTTTAATAATGAGTTTATAATTCCAAGAAACGAACTAACAATTCAAGAAACAAATGAAAATTTACATAAATCAAATAGTAATTTATTAAATGATTTTATCAATCTTTTTAAGAAATAATAAAATTAAAGAAGCGGTTTCTTAAATCATATCAAATACATATTAGCACGAATTAATTTATAAATTAGATGAATTCGTGCTTTTTTATGCTCCAAATTCAAAAAAAGCGAACTCGAATTAGAAATCTTGGATTTTTTATATGAACTTTGCACACTTTTTTTCGGCAAATCCCGAATAATTAAAGCTTTACAAATGAAGAAGAAGATTGAAATTTTAGCGCCTGCAAAAAATCTAACACAAGGAATTGCTGCTATAAACAGTGGTGCCGATGCGGTTTATATTGGCGCTCCTTTATATGGCGCAAGATCTAATGCAACCAATTCTGTGGAAGATATTGCTGAATTAGTTAAATACGCACACCTATATAACGCTCAGGTTTTTGTGGTTATCAATACCATTCTATATGATAATGAATTAGAACCTTGTCGTCAATTAATTTGGAAATTGTATGATATTGGTGTAGACGCTTTAATCATTCAAGACATGGCGATTATGGAAATGGAATTACCTCCTATCGTATTGCATGCCAGTACGCAAACCAATAATCGTGATGCAGATAAGATTAAATTCTTAGCGGATGCCGGAATCAAACGTGTGGTTTTAGCACGTGAGTTGAACTTGCATCAAATCAAAGAAATCAGTGAAGCTTCTGATGTGGAATTAGAATTTTTCGTTACAGGTGCTTTATGTGTTTCGTTTAGCGGAAATTGTTATATGAGTGTTGCCAATGGCGAACGTTCGGCAAACAGAGGTTCTTGTGCTCAAAATTGTCGCTTACCTTATAATCTTATTGACGGAATCGGCGACACTTTAATAAAAAATAGTCACTTACTTTCGATTAAAGATTTTGATGTTTCGAACCAAATTCCAAATTTAGTAGAAGCTGGAATTGTTTCTTTTAAAATTGAAGGTCGTTTGAAAGACATCGTATATGTAAAAAACAACGTTTCGTATTTACGCCAGAAATTAGATGCTTTCTTAAACGAAAATAGTGACAAATACACTAAAGCTTCTTCTGGAAAATGTACGTATTTATTTGACTCTTCATTAGATAGAACCTTTAATCGTGGTTATACCGATTATTTTGTAAACGAAAGACATCAATCAATCGGTTCTTGGGAAAGTCCAAAATCAAAAGGTCAATACATTGGAAAATTAATTAAAACCGTTGGAAATTCATACGAAATTGAAAATGGCGAATTATTAAATAATGGTGATGGATTGTGTTTCATCAACGAAAACAACGAAGCCGAAGGAATTTACGTCAACCGTGCTGAAAACGGAATCGTTTATCCAAATGTGTTGAAAGAAATCAAAGAAGGTACTTTTATTTACAGAAATAACGATGCCGCTTTCATTAAATTGGTAGAACGTGAAGACAGTGCCGTTCGAAAAATCAGCACAACTTTACTATTAAAAGAAAACGAAACTGGTTTTGAATTAATCGCAACTGATGAAGACGGAAATGTAAGCGTTGTAAATTTGGTTCACCCAAAAGAGCCAACAAAAAACAACGAATCTTTAGCAGAAAACTTCAAAATCAATTTAGCTAAAACAGGATTTACTCCTTATACAGCTGATGAAATTACGATTGAATTTTCTGGAAATTGGTTTTTACCTATTTCAAAAATCAATGAAATGCGAAGAACGGTTTACGAACAATTATCGGAAATTCGTTTGAAAAATTATGTGCGCAAAGAACACCAATTGGTAAAAACATCGCACCCTTATCCAGAAACGAAATTGGATTTCATGTATAATGTGGCTAATAAAACTGCTCGTAAATTTTACGAACGTCATGGTGTAACCGAAATTGAAAAAGCGTTTGAATTGCAATGGGATCCTGGAAAATCGCGAGTAATGACAACTAAATATTGCATCAAATATGAATTAGAACGTTGTCCAAAATACCATCGTGAAAACATGGACAAAAAAGTAAAAGAACCTTTGGTTTTGAAACAAGGCGAATTGGAATACAAACTAAAATTCAATTGCAAACCTTGTGAAATGGAAATTTGGGAAAAAGATGCCGAATTTGAAATTGAAGAAGATCATTTTCATTAACAAACAAACCGATGCTTTATTGAAAAGACATCGGTTTGTTTATTCCTTTAATTTTTTAATCACTCTGACTGGATTTCCAACAGCAAGAGAATTTTTTGGAATATCTTTGGTAACGACAGAACCCGCACCAATTGTACAACCATTTCCAATTGTGACACCTGGGCAAATTACAGTGTTTCCTCCTATCCAACAATCATTTCCTATTGACACTGGTTTCGCAAATTCTACCGTTTGCCGTTCAACAGCATTTGTAGGATGGGTTGCTGTATAAATATGGACACCCGGACCAATAAAAACATTACTACCGATAGTTACTTTTGCTGCATCTAAAACTACACAATTCACATTAAAATAAACCTTTTCTCCTAAATGAATATTGTAGCCATAATCGCAATGAAATGGAGGTTCGATGTATATTCTTTTATGCGCATTTGGTAATAATTCTCTAAGAATAGCTCGGGCGTTTCCATTCATCAAATATTCAACAACATTTAATTTATGGAGTAGTTTTTTGACTCTATTTCTATCTAAAGTCAGCTCTTTATCATTGGAAAAATAATTTTCTCCAGACAGCATTTTTTCTTTTTCAGTTTTCATATTTAGAGATTTTTTTATCATTTTTTCTATCACTGATAAATGCAATAAATAATTGTAAAAAACAAGTGTTATTGTTCATCCGTTTAGTGAGATTATAAACTTCATATACTTACATTATCAAATATGAAAAAAACTCTCCCGAAAAAACGAGAAATTAAATTTACAACAAAATTACCCCCTACAAAGTATCATTATATAAATTTTAATTGAGTATCCTAAAAATATAGTTCTTCTTGTAACTATTTAGTGCAAATCAATATCGACCAAATTTTTATAAATTTTAAAAAACAAAGCTTTATTCAAAATTATTAACAACTCTATATTTCTACACATAGAAACCTTTATTTTTAATAGTTCGTATAGCGGCTTTAAGAAATTGTGATTTTACAAACCCCAAAAAATCTTTTAAATATCACAAATAAAAAACACAACACAAACTTAAATTAAGTTCAAAAATGTTCATTTCTTATAACCGCTATTGTGCAATTGTATTTTTTATTTTAAATAATCTATTAATTTTGGTTCTTTATTTTTCTTTTCAAATTCTTTTTCAAACTCGTTTATTTTGCTTTTTCTAAATTTTTCATTTCTAAAATTATATTTAAAAGATGTTACTATTCTATCACTAATGAAAAATGATAAAAAAATAGTTACTGCAATTATTGTTGCATAAGCTAATAATAATTTGAAAATTCCATCTTGATAAAAAATCGTGTAAACATAATATATAGTATAAAAGAAAATAAGACCAGCAATCATGAAATAAAAAACATACAATTTGTATTTAGGTAAATCATCCCATTCTTTTAGCAGATAATAATTTTTTTTTTTTGTCCATATATCTAAATCTTTACGAAATAAAATTTCTTTGATTCTTTGATTTTCAAGAATTTCAATTAATTTACTTAAAATTCTATTCTGTTTTTCAATTTTGTTTTTTTGTGTTAACAATAAGTTAGCATCACTATTTGCATTTTGTAATTTCTTTATTGAAGTTTTAACATTTTTTTTTAAATCTTCTTTGTCGAATTTAAGTTTGTCAATTTCTTTAGAAATTTCAGTTTTGGTAAAATTCTCCAAATTTTTGCCTTTTTCGGTTTTCATATTAAAAGAATTAAATTGCCATCATTTTTTCTATTACTGTTAAATCTCAAAAAATAATTGTAAAAAATTACTGTTATTGTACATCTGTTTATTAAATTTTACAAACTTTAATTATCAACTATGAGAAAAATTCTCACTAAACGAGAACTTGAACTTTAATTTTCAACAAAATTCACACCCATATAAAACATCATTGTATAAATTTTAAACTGAATGCTATAAATAAAGTTCTTCGTGTAACCATTTAGTGCAAATAAAAATCAATCAAATTTTTATAAATAAAAAACAAAACACATAGGCCTTACTCAAAGTTATTAGTAACTCTATATTTTTTTCATATGATTGTCTATTAAGTGCTGGCCTTTTCGTTTTCTAGTTTTTAATAGAATTCTTCTTTTAACAATATTAATTTAAAACAGTTGTCAGAAAATTTAAAACCGTCTTGATCATAATCGGTGTCAGAAATACGTTTAAAATCAAAATCACCTCTATTTAATTTTGATAATGTATGAATAATCCCGAGTCCCATTCCTGTTCCTTTTTCATACATTTTTTTTGCTTGCTCACTTCTTTCACCATTAACTTTCCCGTTTTTTAAAATTTCATCTGTCAAGTATAGGCTTCGCATTTGAAATTTAATTTCTACAAATTCATTTCGAATTTGAGATGTACTAATTGATATATTTGTTTTAGGCATTATATAACGTAATGCATTAGTAAAAAGATGTGTTAATACAGTTTGAACAGTATTGTAATTTACATATACTGATAAATCAGTAGCTGAAATATTTACAAAAACACCTTTGCTATTAAAATCCGTTTCAAACTGATAAAATGACATTACAAGAAGTGAGTGAACTCTTTTATAACCAAATTCATTTTTTTTGATAACTATATTAGGTTTCAGATAGTCAATTACATTGTAGTCATTACTAATTTGTGTTGAAATTTTTAATATTGAAAGAACCTCTCTAGCAAACCCTCTAGTATTTCTATTAATTAAGTTTTCAATATATAATACTTTATCTTTAGATTCAGACAAGGTTTCTTCTTTTAAATAACTTAAAATTTTTGAAGTTATTTGAGCATTTAAATTTTTCGTATTATGTATTGATGCTTTGACCATTTCTTCATAATTATCATGTCGCGAATCAATAATTGGATTTGCCATTAAAAACATATCGATAGTATGTTTTGCGTAAAAATTTGCTTCTTTCCGAACTTTAATTCCATCAAAGCAAATAGCAAAAAAGTGCCCAGATTTTTGATCGTTTTTTACAATAAAATATCTGTCTTTCCCGCAACTACAAGCATCTCCAATAGTAATTTTTCTTGAACTAATACAATCATGCTTATCATCAATATTAGAATATTTAAATATTAAATTATTTGTTTTTGAATCGTAACAATAAAATATCATGATACAAAATGTATTAATAGTGTTTTTATTCCACAAGCTACTTTCATGCCTGCCGCTGTAATTTTTAATATCTTTTCCACGTCTATTTCATTTCCATCTATTGCAGTTTTCATTTTTATACTAAATTCTTCTAAAGTAATTTCTATACCAAAATCTGATTTGTATTTAAAATAAATTTCTTTAATTAAAGAATCCCAATCAAAAAGCTTGTATGAAAGTTCTTCTATAGCACTATCAAAAGGATGTGTTTGACCATCTTTATAAACTTTTTTGTCAACCAAATCAATTGCGTTGTCAAATATATCATGAGAACTTACAGAGGAACAAAGAATAATTCTCTTTTCAGGATATTTATCTTTAATATTTCTTACTAGTCCTAACCCTTCTTCTTTAATGTTTAATTTTTTACCAACTCCTTTAATGTCAACACATACAATGTGAGCGTCTTTTAAATCAGTGTTTGTATATTTATCAAGATCTTCAATATATTTTATATGCCAACCCTCGATTTTTAAAGATTCCACCAAACTTGTTTCTTCATCATCAATCATTAAGATTCTAGTTTTATCTTTTAATTCAGGCAATGATTTTTTTAAAAACTTTTTATTTTGCTTTTTTTTAAACGGATTCCACATATTATTTTAATATTATTTTTGTTAAATTCATAATCTCTCCCTTTTTCTGAGGCTTGCAGCTAAAGTTATGCAACTTGCTATGGGCGGATTAAAGAAGTCTAAACTTTCGATTTAACTGATTTACAAGTACAAAACTGATTTTAAATTAAGTTCATAGCCCCATTTTGCCAACGATGGTTTCAGGTTACTTTTTCTTTTTATTTCAATGTACCTAACAAAATTATTTCGTCAACATCAGAACGTATAGGTTGCCAATAAACATCTCCCTCTTTTACTTCCGCTGTAATTTTATAAACTAAATTTGTGGTTTTAGATGTTAAGGGATATATTTTATAAAGCAATAGCCCATAATCTTCAGTCATTATAGTTTCAGATTTGTCAAATTCATAGTCCTTCTCTTAGTAATTAATCAAAACAGAACCATTCAAGAACATTCGGCTTTCACTATCAGTATTTTTAAATGTTGCATTTATGATTAAATATAAATTTCCATTTTCAGGTTTTAAGTCTGAAAATTCATTTCTTGTACTTATACGGTCCAGTAATTCCGCTTTATTAACAGTTATGTCAAAATAATATGCTTTTAAAACTTCTCCAATTTTTACTCCTATTGGTGCTTCAGTGCTTTGTTCAGTTGAACTCGTTGAATTGTTTTCTTCTTTTCCTTTTTTGTCTTTACCAGCATTAGATATTATTCCGATTACTACTAGAACTCCAAATACAATTAGATTTTTTTTCCCAAGGCTCATTTTGTTTTTTGGCGCTTGATTTTTTTCATTTTTAACCCTTAATTATTTATAAAAGTACTGTGTGGCATTATTGTCGATTAAATTAATTTTGGTTTTAATGCTATTTAGTCAGCAATAAATTATTTTTATGGTTTTCAATATTTTAAAGAATTTTTTTCTTATTTAACTTTTAGTCGCTTAAAAATTATGCTTAACTAAATATTTCGCCTAATAATATGTCTGAAAATTTATTTCTAATTTCTTTAAGACAACTATTTTACTTTTGAATCATTACTATTAATAGTTTTATTATCGTTAGCAAAAAATGTTAGAAACGTTAAAAAATAAAATTAAGATTTTTGTTTTCTTTATAAATATTAGACAACTATCTTTTTGGGTATATGTTCAGCTTCTTTTCCTTGTTGAAGTAATCATTTCAATTAAGAACAGCCACCCTTGAATAATATTATTAGTTATTTCTAAACGTTAACTTATGTAAAATCACTGTCAACTTATAAATTTATCTGTTTTAACGCTGAAAAATCACGTAAAAACTTATAGCTAACTTTTTCTATTATTTCAATTTTATCTATAACTTTATTCACATATTCAATACCAATCGTTACATCACCATGAGCAATTTGATTTCGTATTATATTATGTTCTTTAACCCAATTTTCATTTCCTCTAATTAAAGGCCATTCCGAACATTGTCCCCAAACTTGTCTAAAGCAATCCCATATCCTATTTATTACATTCGCTCGAGTTTGTTCGTTATCATTGAAATATGTGTTAGAAATAATTAGTATTGAATTCCAAAATGAAAGAAATTTGTCAAATAAATTATCAGAATTCATTCCTTTTCTATACCAACTATAAGCACACAACATCTTATTGTTTTGTACATGAAGATTTAATTCTATTGCTAGTTGAAACGCCCGTTGTATTTCTTCAAAATTTACAATTGTTTTGATATTATAAATTGAGTTTCGGTTTTCAAATAAGCTAATTTCTAATTTACAATTTGTCATTACAGCCAAAACATCCAGAATATTTCCTATATATACTGCTGCAACTTTTTGGGCGCTATTAATATTTTCGGCAGAAACAACTGAATAAATTATATTTGATTCATAAGAAGTTTGAATGTTAATTTCATTATTAAAAACTCTTCCTACATTTAATTCAATTGTTCCTTGAAAATTTAAATTGTTTTCAAATCTTATTGGACCAACTATGTAAAATTGTACTTCAAAAATTTTCATAAAGTATTTTTATTTTAAAGTTAAATCCATATGATGTATAATGAAATTTTGTCAGTTATATCATTCATAATTATTTTTTTTTATTTTATTCAAAATGTATATCATCCAAATTCATTATAAAATAACTATATTTTTAAATCATTTTTCCGTTTTTACTTTATTTGAAAATTGTTGCAATGATATCCTAAATCCAATAAAAATTGCAATAAAAATCATATAAATAATATGATAATCTATTGGAGCATCAATAGGATTTTCATCCAATGGTTCTCCAAAATCACCAGGAGAAAATTCTTGGGAATAAGCAAATAAATTAAAAAAACAAAAAAACAAAATATATTCTATTCTATTATTTTTCATAGTGTAAGTAGTTTAAAAAAAGTTAATTACGTTTATTCACTTAAAAAAAACTAAGAATAACTTTTTATGAATAAATAGTTTACAAAATTTATAATAAAAATAACCCTATGAAATACATATAAATATGTAATTTTGCTTATTTAATATTGCAAACTATTAAATAATTTAACACAAAAAATAGTACAAAAATAACTCTATTAATGAATTACAAATAAATCAAAAAATATTCCCCCTTAATTTATTTATCAAATTAAATAATATAATAAAAATATTATAAGTTTAAAATTAATTCTTAACCCATTTTTTTATTTCGGTATTACCTTCAAAAAATATTTTGACAAAATAAAAGCCACATGATAAATCACTTACATTGAGCTTAATTTCATTTGCTGTTTTAATGATTTGTCCATTTGAATTAATTATTTCAATATAATCAATACTTTTTTTTCCATTTTCAATAACGATAAAGTCATGTGCTGGATTGGGATATAATTTTGAGGTGTGGTTAGAAAAAGAAATAGTATTTAAAAATGTAGTATTATTTATTAAACCTAACTGCCTTTGATTGTTATTTGCAGTATCTATTCCATTCCAAATTATATCATTATCACCGTCATTATCCATATCAAAACAATGAACATTCCTAATAAATTTGTTTGCTTCTAAAATAGTTTTATTGTTTAGTTGACCACTTCCATTATTTGATCTCCAAGCCAATTTATGAGTCTCATCAGCATAAACGATATCAAAATAATTATCATTATTCAATTTTGAAAATTGTACTGGGTCATATTGAGTTTCTCCGCTATAATAGCTTTGATTTTCAAATAAAGTGAACATTCCATCATTAGAATTTAAGTATGTATCAAAAGTTAAAGAATTGTTTGCTTTCACAAAAATATCTGAATAATTATCATTATTAAGGTCTGCAGATTGTATGAAACCGTGCAAAGTAATATCTATTAAAATTGGTGAACTTAATCCTAAAGCAGTGTTATTATAATATACTTCTGTACCATTAGACGAAAGAATAGCTAAATCGGTATAATTATCATTATTAAAATTGCCTACTGTCATATTGTAATATTCTTCACCAGATGAAATAATATTTCTTTGACCAAAATTTCCAAAGCCGTCATTTAAGTATAAGGTAATCATTAAATCACAACACGCCACAATATCCATATCTGAGTCTGCATCAAAATCAACAAAAAAAGACCTAACACAGGCTATTGGAATATTACTATCAATGATTGTTTCGGTATTAGATGGGAATTTGATAACAGCTATTTTCGAATTATTCCCATTATTATCAGTTATTAAGAGGTCTTCAATTTGATTACTATCTACATCTGCTTTGTAAAAAAATCGTGGACGAACAACCGAAGATGGAATTACTTGAGGTGAATTAAAATTACCTTGTCCGGTATTTTTATACCAGTTTATTTGTCCAGAATACTGACCCGCTATTATATCTTTTAAATTATCTCCATCTCTGTCAAGCCCAATGATTTCTAAAATATTCGAATTAATATTTGAATCGATTATTTGACTTTCTGAAAATTGTGAAAAACCACTAATTTTAAAAAGTAATAAGATTATTAATGTAATTTTTCTCATAGTAAATTTAATTTAGTTAATAATTAACTTTTCAGTTTTAGAAAAATTATCTGATGTAATATTCACAAAATAAATTCCTTTATTTAAGTCCGAAATTATTATTATTTCATCACTCTTAATATTATCTTTTGAAATTACAATTTTACCTGAAACATCAATAATATTGATTGAAATACCTGAAAGACTAGTTTCATTTTGAATCATAAAATATTCTGATGCAGGATTAGGATAAATAATCATTGCTTTTTTGTTATTACTTTCAATACCTAAATTACATGCAATTGGATTACTATACTTTGCTATGAAAGTACCTGCTATGCCACTTGTAATGCTATTGGAAGTAATATTTAATACACCTGCTGATGGGTCAAAATCCATTGTATTTCTAAAACTTCCACTAATAAAAATGTTGTAGTTGTTATCAATACTAATTGGTAAATGACCATTGTCTTCAACAAATGTAGGGTCGCCCAATCCTGCAATTGGCATTGCCCAATTATATAAACCACTGCTGTCATACATAGCAATAAACACATCCGTATTATTAGTTTCTGTTGTAAGGTAGGCTGGGTTTGATGTATTACCAAAATTACAATTCCCTTGGAATTCACCAGCTACAATAATTCTATTACATGAATCTATTTTTAAACTGTAAATTGTTGATAATGGACCAAAAAATACACTATTATCTGGTGTTGCAACTAAATTAGCCCATAGTAAGTTGCCTCCATCAGTAAATTTAGCTAAGCAAGAACTATACATATTTGTATTTAGGGTTGTAGTTGTTGGTAAAAACGAAACCTCGCCCTTAAAAGAACTTGCAAAAACTATATTATTATTACTATCTTTTTTTATTGTAGAATATAAATAATCTGTAGTGCTATTTCCTTGCAAATGTTTATACCAAACTAGGTTTCCTAAATTGGTGTACTTTGCTACAAAACAAGAACTAAATGCACCAAAAGAATTTGATAAAGAGGAAATAATTGTTTGAGCCGATGCTGGATTAACATCTACATCGCCAACAAATCGTCCTGAAACAAAGATATTGTTGTTAGTATCTGTTTCTAATCCAGTTAACAATACAGCTCCATTCGTTTGGAATTGTTTAACCCATTGAAAATTTCCAGTGTCGCTTAAAGAGAGTAAAAAACCGTCATTGTTAAAAGCCGTTAATGGATTTGATTGATTGTCAGAAGGGTCAAAGTCAACAGTAAGATTAAATAAACCTGAAATAAGAATACTATTATTAGAAAATTTAATGGTGTAAGTAGTAACATTATTTGTTTCCGTATCATTGAAATACTTTGTCCATTGTAAGGCACCAGCATCATTCCATTTAGCAACAAAAAAACCTTTTGTCATCGTAAAACCAGTTAAATAAATATTATTATTATTGTCTAAACATATTGCAGTTGGACGCTCTTCGTTTAAACCTGAAAAACTCGGGTCTATTAATGTTCTAACCCAAATAAGTTCACCATTATTGTTATATTTAGCTAAGTAAATATCGGATTCTCCATTATTATCATTGAAGTTCCCACCTTGATAGGTAAGTGTTGTAGCAACAGTAGTAGAAAGGTCAAAATCAGCTGTGCCATGAAAGAATCCTGCTACATAAAGATTACCTGAGTTGTCGGTTGCATTGGCTCTACACCAAACCCCTTGGTTGTGAGTTGACTCAATATGCTTGGCAAATTGAACTTGAGGCGTTTGAGAGTAAATAGTTTTAAAAATAAATAATAATAGTATTACTAGTGGTAAATTAATTTTTTTCATAATTTCAATTTTTAAGTTATATATTTAAAATTTAAGCAATAGCGAAAATATTGATGGGTTTGTATTTTATGATTGCACAATAAAATCATATATGTGCCGTCTATAACTTTTATAAGGTTTTTTAGCCCTGCCGATTCTAATAATCATTTGAATTTTCTTGATTTCATTAGTTTTTGTTAATTTTTCAAACTCTTTTCTAATGTTATCCATTTCAGAATATTCTTGAATAACTTGATTTAATGGATGACAATAAAACCCGTTTTTAGCAAGTGAAAGACAAAACTGATAAAAATCCCTACCCACATTAATTTGATCTAACAATGTATTATTTGTGGTTGTAAAAAAAATGAAATCCCTTGAAGAATCTAGACTTTTATTAAAATTTGCGAGTCCTTTTTCAATAGTTAATTTATTATTCCAACTTTCTATTGTGTTTTTAGTAAAAGCCTTTGCAAAAAAAAGACTCAAGCCATTTAATCCATTAGCTTCAAATGTTAATCCATCACGCTGAATTTTTGCTTCATTTTTATTAAATCTAAACATTCTCCTTGTTTCTTCATTTGTTGATAAAGTATTAAATTCTATTTGCATGGCTTTACTAAAAAAACTTTTATAATTTTCAATTTCTTTAAAATCCTTGAAATATGTAATTTGAGAATAAAAAATATTACAATTTTGCTTTACCATTTCAAAATCTTCTTTTGAAAAACTATCACTATAATATACAGAACGATTAGTTTTACGTTGAAAAATATAATCAAACAATGGATGCTTGAGTAATGATTTATTTTGAGTTAATTTAATTAAAGCAACAGGTTTTTTTCCAATATCTTCATGCTTATATAAATCATTAGGAAATAAAGTTATCTCTGATTCAAAACCAATACCACTACATCCAATTACAAGTGCTTCAATAAAACATCCACAACTAATATGAATTTGTCTAACTGAGGG
This sequence comes from Flavobacteriia bacterium, assembly GCA_004293165.1. Taxonomy (GTDB): domain Bacteria; phylum Bacteroidota; class Bacteroidia; order Flavobacteriales; family Flavobacteriaceae; genus Flavobacterium. The sequence continues at coordinate 158,747 of RDYL01000005.1, forward strand.
ATCTGTTTTGGGTAGTAATTTTGTTTCATCAACATAAAGAAGCCCCTCTAAAGGATTAATAATCTCAAATTTCCATGGCTGTGTATTATGAGCACTAGGCGCATTTAAACCAATCGTGAAAGCTTTAATTATAGGAATATTTAATAATTTGTAATCATCTCTTTTCTCTTTATCATCTATAACAACATCATTTATTTCTTCACTTATGCTTGAATTAAATGACAATAAAGTAGTCGCAGTAAAAAACATTCCATAGATTTCAATAAATTTCCTTCTATCCATAACTTTTAACCATTTATAAAAAAGTAAATTTAATTTAGTAGTTTGCTACTGCACTGAACAATTGTTAAGAAATTAACTTACAATAGTTTTTCTCAATCTGCTTAGATGCTGTGGAGTTATTCCGAGGTATGAAGCTAAATACTTTAATGGGACCTTTTTAATCAAAATTGGGTTATTTTTAAGCATATCCTGATAACGCTCTTCAGCGTTTTTGTTCAGAAAAAGAAAGATTCTTTTTTCCATATTTAAAGCAATTTTTTCTATTGCTTTCCTTCCAAGTTCTTGTGTATTTGGCAACTCTTGATATAACTTTTCCAAATCAATTTTTGAGATTACTAATAATTCCGTAGTAACAATTGCTTGAATATTTTCAATTGATCTAATTTCTTTTGAAAAACTAGCGAGTGATGTTACAAATTCAGTTTCAAGTGAAAAATAACAAGTTATTTCCTCTCCATTCTCATTAGTATAGTAAATCCTCAACAATCCAGATTTTAAATAGACAACATGACTGCAGTAATTTCCTGATTTTAAAAAAAAATTTTTTTTTTTTAAAATCATAGGTTTAAAAAATGTTAACATATAATCTAAATCATCATCCGAAATAGAAATCGAAGCCTGAATTGTTGTTCTAAGTGATGCGTTCATATTTTATAGATATTCTTTTTAACATTAGCATTCATTGCAAAAAAACTCCTAAAAAGATTTTTTTAGTGTTTATAAGCAAATAAACATAATAAATACCTTCGATTTATTGACTTCATTAAAATATTTAGCAATACAATTACATAATAAAAAATATTATTTATCTCGTTCCATGAGGTAAATATTTTTACACTCATTTTACAATTCAAAATATTAAAACTCTCGTTTTGCTTATAAATTTATTTGTTAAAACAACTATTTGTTAAATCCCTACAAACAACAAAAAAATTTAATTTAATTTGATTAAAATTTATCAACCATTAACGTTTATAAATCATTATAAGTTAATTAATGATTTTTTTAATTATTGATACACCCTCCATAGAAGTTATTTCAATAATTAATGGCTCGTTAGTTAAAAATAAATTGAAATCAGTCATCGTAGATTGAATGTTTTTATTGTGTAATAATAAACGACCACGCATATCAAAAATTTTTATAGAATCAATAATTGTTTTCCCAGAATCAATAACCCAATTTAAGTTTGATTTATAAATTATTACAGACTCGCTTGTAAAGTTATTATTATCAAGACTTAAAGCATTATTATATCTTAAAATAAATCTATTATCAATTAATCCAGGCTGTGTAGTAAAATTGTAATCTCCTGAATTTAAATCATGAATTACATTTAAATAAACATCTTCCAAGTATATGCTTTCGTCTACAAAAAAGGGATCAAAATGATCTAATGAAATTTTATAAACCCCAGCTGTATTAACTTTAAAACCTAAAGGCACTATATCTGTATTATTAAAAGGCAGTGATTTGGTTTGGATTTTAAGTTTATAATTAGGTATCAAACTAAAAAAGTCAATCTCAGAATCTTGATTATTGATTATAGCTTCATATTGTTCATCGAAATCATTAGATGTGTTTGCAGCATATGCTATTAGTTGTTGTGTAAACAACCCTTGATCATTACTTAAATTCAACCATACTTTATAGTTTTCAATAATTTGAGGAACGGCTGGATTATTATTAATAGTTTCTCTGTAAAAGGTATTGTTATGTCCAGCAATTCGATGGCTATTTTTAAAAGTAATTATGCCTCCTGAACCATAACTTTCTGTGAAAAAGCCTTGACCAGCACTTACATATCGACTTGGAGATTGACCGCCTGAAATTGCAGGATAACCCGTACCAACACCAGCCCCTAAAAAGGCATTGTAAATAGCATAATCATCAGTAGTGTATAAGTTATTTGTAATAGGCGTATTATGGGTCCAAAAGTAAAAGTTAGCTTTTACTTTTGAATTATTATCATTGTAGAAAGCTTCTATATCTATAGTGCTAGGGTATGGATTACTGATTAAATTTTCATCATTTGTTCCCGTTGTTGTAACTTCTAAATTTATTTCGCCGTTGTTTGGAACACCATTGAAAACCCCTTGCCAAAAAGAACCAATACTAAAGCCATTATAACCATTTCGAGCTCTTGTAATATAACCTTTACCGGGAATCATATTTGTAGTGGCGGTTTCAATTTGCCATCCATTGATTGTATTGTAACTATAAAATGTGTCAGCTAAATTTGAACCCATCCAAATACTTCCCAAAGAATGATTTGACATTGGAGAACCCCAATAAACAAAATCATAATTATTAAAAATTGAAGATGTATTTCTCTTATAAGTAATATTACCTACATTTATAGAATTATTAATTTGAATAAGTGAGGCATCGTTTTCAAATATTAAATTTCCAGAGGTGACTTTAAGGTCATTTTGAATAATTAAGTTATGTCCCGAATTTATAACAACATTCCCAAAAACAATTTGAGCCGAACAAACTTCAATATTATTCAGTGATGAATAGTTCCCATTAAAAATAACTTTTTTCGTAGAATCCGGCTCACCATTACTCCAAAAATTTCCATCCCAAACAGTTACATTTAGATTAACTTGAATAGTTGCAGTAGCACAATTTGAAGGGTTGTTATTT
>RDYL01000006.1 GCA_004293165.1 Flavobacteriia bacterium
ACAATCTGTATTGTTAGCTGCATAACCTTCTGGCGCTGTAGCAACACATAATGAAACTGTTGCTGTTGAACCATAACCATCTTGGTCTGCATCTACATAGTAAGTAACTGCTTGGTTTATTGTAATTTGTATAGCTACGACTTCACTTTCACAAGTACCTATGGTTTGAGTAAGATAGTAGGTTGCTGACTCCAAAAGGGTATCACCATTTAAAAGTATGGTTTTATTACTATCTCCATATACTTTTATGTTTTGGCCTGCTACTACAATCTCGGATATTTTTGGAGCAACACTGCTACAAAATGATTGGTTTTCAACAATAGGTGTAGTAATTAAAATAGGTGAAACATTAATTAAACCTGAATTACTTGTAATATTATTAATTGTTTGTGTTACCGAATAACTACCTGCTGTTGTTACCACAATAGTATTTGACGTTTCACCAGTAGACCATAAAATTGTTCCTGTTGCGTCTGTTGTTAAAGTTGCTGTTCCATCACAATTTTGAACTGCTGTAATCTGTGGTGTTGCAGGCAAGGCTACTAATGAACCTCCTATTGCCAACGCATCAGCATCAAGTGCTGGCGAACTGAATCCCCAACCTCCTGTTGTGGTTTGTCCACTTGCATAATATCTAAAAGTTACTGTTGTACCGTTTGGAATATTTTGCAATTCAGCTATTTGACTCAAGTCAACGGTATCCATTGTTAAAACTGCACTAGTTACTGGATTACCTATTAGCGTGAAAGTGGTACCATTTAAACTATAAGCAAACTGAGAAGTTACACCAGCATTTGCAAAGAAAGAAGCTGTTCCAACAAAGGAAGCATCAATTGAAGCTAAATTCATTTGATACCCTTCAGTTGGTTGTAACTGAAATTGAAAATAATCTGTATTATTTACACTAATTCCATCATTTTTGAAGCCAGTTGTTCTAAATGAGTTGGCACCAATACTTGCTCCAGCACCTGCTCCTCTGGTTAATAAATCTCCATTATTACTTGTTACTAGATTAGCAAATGATGTCGCAGTTGCTGTAGCGGTTTGATTTAAACCATAAACATTCCATGCTGCAATTGGGTCTGGTATTATTTTAAGCGATCTTACTTGCGTAATTGGTTCGTAATTTGCATTACCAGCCTGAGTAGCAGTAATTTCTGTTTGCCCTACCCCCACAATAGTTACCACATTTCCTTCAACAGTAGCAACAGCTGTGTTAGAACTCGTATATACAATCTCTAAAGCTGAAGAAGCCGTAGCATTTAATGGAAATGGTGGTGTGGAAATATACTTGGTTCCTAAACTAGTAAAACCATTAATAAATTGCACTCTAGGCGCAATTACTAAATCTTGTGAAACAGAAACAGCAGCATTATAATTTTCATTTCCTAATTGACTTGCGGTAATCTGTACCGTACCTCCTGCTAAAATTGTTACCTGATTACCAGAAACAGTTGCAATAGATTCATCTGAACTAGTAAATACAATTGGTTGTCCAGAAGCGCCACCTATAGCTGAAATTGTAAAGACCGCATCTCCAAATACTTTTGATGGTAAAGCACTAAACGTAATAGTTTGGTTCGCTTTAATAATAGTACCCAAAACATTAGTTGGTTGTACTAAAGTATAACGATCTGCATGTAATCCTGTTAATTCAAAATTAGGAGTCACAGCTATATCTTGTCCAACACCAACTTGTTCAAAGACAGCACTATTTGTAAGTGATACTTCATCCGTACTTACAATGCCGTTTAATTGATAACTATTAATTTGTGCATTGTTTGTACCATCATACGTTTTTTCAGCCACCACTACTTCACTTACTGATAGTTGTTTTTTACCAATTACCAATGTTTGTATTGAAGCAGGTGCAGGATTGAAACTTGTATTACCTCCTTGTAAAGCTGTAATAGTTACCGTTCCTGGTTGTAATAGTGTGACAATATTTCCATTAATAGAAGCTATTGTTTCATCTGAGCTAGTATAATTAATCGCCAATCCTGAACTTGCTGTTGCATTTAAACCAAATGGGGCATCACCATAATTACTTTCTGTTAGCGGTTCAAACGTAATGGTTTGATTAGCCAATTGTGTATTTATAATTAATTGCTCTCTAGAAATTAATGTTGCAGGATTATAATTAGTATTTCCTCCCTGTGTAGCATTAATAATTGCAGTACCCGAACCAACAATCGTTGCTACATTTCCAGATATTGCAATAATCGATTCATCTTCACTAGTAAATGAAACTGGTAACCCAGAAGAAGCTGTAGCAGTTAATGTAAAACTTTCATCCGTATCTAATCTGCTAGCTAATGGTTCAAAAGTAATGGTTTGATCCGCTTTATTTATTATTAATTCTCTAGCTATTTCTATAGCTGAATTGTAATTATCGTTTCCTGATTGAGTAGCTGTAATTGTTGTACTACCAGCACCAACAATGGTTACAGTATTTCCCACAATTGTAGCTACATCCGTATTCGAACTTGAATAGGTTAAAGCTAAACCAGAAGTAGCTGTTCCATTTAAACTAAATGACAAGTCACCATATGTTTTTGCAGAAAGTTCATTAAAAGTAATTACTTGATCTGCTTTCGCAATTGAAATTACTACCACTTTGGTATCTGTACCACTTAAATTAGTTGCAGACAAACTCACATTGAATGTTCCTGCTGCTGAGGGTGTTCCAGCAATAACACCTGTTGTTGTATTGATAGATAAACCTGATGGCAAACTCTCTGCACTATAACTAGATGGTACGTTTGATGCTGTTGTTGTATAATTGAATGCTTGACCTACTGTTCCTGAAGCATTCAAAGAACTAGTGATAACTGGAGCTGGTAATTGATCTACATATCCTGAAACTACTAAACTATTTGTTGTAGCTCCTGATGCATATCTTCCAATTGAAAAAGTTGCCGTTGAAGAAGTACCTCCCCAAGCATAGATTCTAAATTTCACAGTTGTTCCTGCGGGTACATTTTGTAATTCAGTTATTGAAGCTAAATTAATTTGTGTTTGAATTTGACCATCTGCAGTACTTGAAAAGTTAACATCTGAACCAATATCATTAAAAGTAGCACCATTAAGACTGTATCTCCATATGTAAGCATTTGGAGCAGTAGCTCCCGATCTTCTTAATGTAGCATCTAATGTTTTTAAAGTAACAGCTTGTCCTGCTTTAGGAGCAAAACTAAATTCGAAAAACTCATTTGAAGCAATGGCATCTGATTTAGTATTTGAACCTGCAGCTGCCAACCAACTCGTTGCGGCAAATGCCCTACCTAAGATTGTTGTAGAAATACCTGAACCTCTTGAGAGTACTGCTGTTGTTAATTTATTATCGTTCGTTGTAGCATTGTATGTAGTTTCGTTACCCACTGCAGCAGGCGTACCAAATTGCCAAGCAACTAGTGTTTCATTTGCGCGAGTAACCACCAAAGATTGTGTGACATCTGAAGCAGCGTTGTAATTATCATTACCTGACTGAATTGCAGTAATTGTAGCTGTACCTGCACCTATAATAGTAACCGTATTTCCACTTATTGTAGCAACCGCAGTATTTGAGATTGAATACGTCACTGTTAATCCAGACGATGCCGTACCATTTAAAATAAATGAAGGTGTTACTGTGGTATAACTTGGTAATGTATTAAATGTTATCGATTGAGTTGCTTTTAAAATAGTACCTACTACATTAGAGGGTTGCACTAATTCATATTTACCAGCATCTACTCCATTCAAAATGAAATTTGGAACGACTAATTTGTTAGTTCCAGCATTTGCATTTTCAAAAACAGCATTTGACGTATTTAAAGCAATTGCATCATTTCCAACTATTCCGTTTAGGACATAAGATGTTACCCCCGCAGTTGTTGTACCATTGTAGATTTTATCTTCAACAATTACATTAGAAACCGTTAAGCTTTTTTTGTTGATTATTAATTCTTGTTGCACGCTTGCTGCAGGATTATATCCGTCTCCACCTACTTGAGAGGCAGTTATGGTAAGAGTTCCTGGTTTATGGATTGTTACTACATTACCTGTAACTGATGCAATCGTTTCATCACTACTAGTATAAGAAATGGATAATCCTGAATCTACTGTAGCTTCTAATTCAAATGCAACATCCCCATAAGTAACTGCTGGTAATGCATTGAAAGTAATTTCTTGACTTTCAAGTGCTGTATTTATAATCACTTGATTTTGAGTAACAGCTATGGCTGCATTATAATTTTCATTACCCCCTTGTGAAGCTGTAATTGTAACCGTTCCAGGGCCAACAATACTAGCTGTATTTCCTGAAATAAGAACTACAGATTCGTTTGAACTCGTATAGGTTATAGGTAGACCAGATGACGTAGTTGCAAATAATTGAAAATCCGCATCCGAATCTAGTTTATCTATTAATGTTCCAAAAGTTATTGTTTGATTCGCTTTGTTTACAACTAGCTCTTGAGTTACTGCAGTAGCTGTGTTATAATTATCATCTCCACTTTGTGAAGCAACTATATTTGTTGCCCCTACCCCAACAACGGTTACCATATTCCCAGTGACTGTTGCCACACTAGGATTTGAACTTGTATAAGTGATAGGCAAACTCGATGATGCAGTTGCGTTTAGTATAAAGTCGCTATCACCATACGTTTTTGATGGAATACTAACAAATGAAATAGTTTGATTTCCCTTACTCACTGTAATAACCAAAGTAGCAGTACCTGTTCCTGCAGTATTAGCAGCAGAAATAGTTGCGTTAAAAACACCAGTTTGAGTTGGGCTACCTGAAATAACACCCGTTGTGGTGTTTATTGACAATCCTGTTGGTAATCCTGTAGCATTATAGCTTGTTGGATTCTGACTTGCTGTAATTGTGTAATTAAATGCTGTATTGTAGTTTGCATTTGCCACAAGAACACTATTTATTTCAGGAGTTGAAGCCACACCTTGTCCTGTAAATAAAATATCATCAACTCTTACACCTTTTCCAGTCCCATTGTTTCTGAATCTAATTTTAAATTGACTAGAATTTGAAATTGGCAAACTAATATTCCCAGAATTTATATAAGTCGTTGAAGTAGGTGTTGCAGATAAATAGGATGTAGTTGACCAAGTCACCCCATTATCTTCTGAATAATCAACCTTACATGGATTATTTGTCCCAGAACCATAAGTAGCAACCTTAAAGCTTAATGTAATATTCTGATTAAAACTACTCACATTAAACGCCTCAGAAATGATAACATCATTTGCTTCAATTAGCCAATAGCCAGACTGTTGTACAGAATTGGCTGTAGTCCCATTTGTATACGTCCAATTTGCTGAAGCACTCGAACAATTACTTGAATAAATTGTTGTTTGTCCAAAAGTTAACTGACTACTTAAAAACAAAAAAGCAACCATCAAAATTGACAATATGCCTTTAAAATTTAAGTAATCGTTCCATAACCCCATCTCCAATGTAAAACTTGAAGAGAAAAAACTATTAGTTCTTGCCGGTTGAAGTGGCGCGTTCCAATCTTTTGTGTAAAGTTTTGTTTTCATGTATGATTATCAATATTTTTGACAAAACTACTAAAAAATATTTTTTCTACTTACATAAAGATATTAACTTACTGTTAATAAATATTTTAGAAAGACAACTTTAAAAAAATAACATTTAAATGAAAACCAATAATGGTCTTAATAACTAATTTTTAAGGAGATAGAAATTGAATTAAATAGTTTACTAAATAGATTTAAAACAAAAAATGTAAATAAAATTAATATAATCCAATCGTAAAACATGAAAATTTGGCATTCTATTTTAACAAAAAACAAATATAGATTTACATAATCGAAAATCAAATTCCCTAATATTACCAACTATCTTTCCAATATTTGAGTTGTTCTCTTAGGTATTCGTTCATTAAATCTATTGAAGATATAGATGGCAATGTTACACCATTATAATCATTAATTCCTTGTTTGACCTTAAAATTTGTAGGTGCTGAAATTGCAACAATTCCATTTTTTTTATATAACATTATAGCTCTAGACAAGTGTAATGCATCGGAGACTACAATCACATTTTTATTAGTTCCAAATCGTTTTACAAAAGCAGAAACTTCTTCTGAAGTGTTAGATGGAGTGGTTAACGTTTCGATATTTTGTTTAGGTATGCCTAACTCAACAGCAGCTCTTTTTACAACTGATGCTTGAGACTCTAATCCTAAGCTAGAATATCCTGAACTAACAATTATATAATTTGGTAACAACTTTGATATTCGTATTGCTTCAATTAATCGAGTCAATGTAACATCAGACAATTGTTTTGTAGCTGACAATCTTTTTTCTAGACTATAACCAGCACCTAACACATGTAAATAATAAGTTTTATTTGTATCAATAAGATTCGGATTAATTATGCTGTTTTTATTTTCATGCTTTTTTACTAAACATTTAGGCAAATATGAAGTAGTACACATTAAAAATAAAATAAAATAAAAAATCCACAACCAATACGCTTTTTGAATGTTGAATTTATAAGTTAATATCATTAACAATACTAGAAACAGTATAAAAAAATTGTATAGGGTTAAATTATTTTGAAAAAAATTCATTGTAGCGACAAGTTTAAAAATCTTAAAAGAGAAATATTTACCCGTTATGTAGAATTGTTTTAATGCTAAATATTTCAATAATTTTATATCGAACTCACATTATTTTGTTAATAATTCAATTAAAATAAACAAACTAAAAAAATCTATTTGACTATAGAACGATTAAAAATCACTTGAATAATTTAATCTCTATGCCTGTAATCGATATTGCGAGGTAACAAATATATTATTTAAAAAAAATGAATAAATTATTAATATATATAATTTTACAAATTAAAACGAAACAAAAATATATTGAGGATGTATTAGTAGCAAATTAAATGTCCTAGAAATATTTTTATCAAAAAAACAAGAATTTACAAAAATTCAACATACAAAATTATTTATCCAAGAGGCTTATTAACCTTATTACAAGTTTAAAATATTTACTAACTTATTTAAATTTAGCTTATATTCATATCCCATACTGGAATTTTCACTTAAGATTGCATCTTTAATATTAAAATGTATTGTTTTTAAACCTGCACTTTTTAATTGCCTTGCATTATCAAAAGTAACACCTCCACCTGCTATTATTTGAATTTCATTACCATAATTATCAGACCATTTTTTTAATTTTTCTTTTCCAAAATCAACCGTTTTTTTACTTCCAGCTGTTAAGAGCCTATCAAAGCCTGTTTCAACTAAAAACTGTATGGCATGCTCGGTATCTATTGCAAAATCAAACGCCCTATGAAAAGTGGTTTGTAAACCTAATTCTTTTGCAGCAAAATAAAGACGTTTTGTATGCTCCTTTTCAATTTTAAAATTTTCATCTAATAGTCCAAATACCACACCTGTAACTCCAAGCTTAGCAAAAAATTTTATATCTTCTACCATTAATTTAAGTTCATATTCATTATAATTAAATCCCCCAGCTCTAGGTCTTATCATAACGTGAACTTCAGGAACAGCATGTTCACAAAAATAGGCTGTTGTAGCATAACTTGGTGTTATTCCACCTAATTGAAGCCCTGCACATAGTTCAACACTTTTAATTGTTGGTAAATTAACCTCATTTAATTCTTCAATAGATTCTAGAACTACTTCAAAATTCATACTATTTAAAAGTTATTTTAATGATTTATATTAGTTCTTAAAATTTTTCCAGGATTTCCTATCATTACTACTTCATCTGGAACATTTTTAATAATTAAAGTTCCTGCTCCGATTAATGTATTTTTACCAATATAAGAAACACCTGTCATCACTGTAGAACCTATTCCAAAATAAGCAAATTCTTTTATGTAAATTGACGCACCTATATTTACTCCTTGTGAAAAAAAACATCCCTTTTCAATGGTAACATGATGAGCAATATTAACACCCATACTTATCATTGAATAATCTTGTATTTTTGTAAATGGCATCACATTAGAACTAGGTAATATATATATTGCTTTTCCTAACTCAACTGTTGCATCCAGCAATACGGATTCATGAATAAAAGATGGTATCTCAAATCCTTCTGACTCTATCTTTGAAAGCAAATTAACTCGAACAGAGTTATTACCAATTGGAACAAAAACAGCTATATCTTTAGTTAATGCATTAAATAAATAATTAATATTACCTAGAACAGAATATCCTCCAATATCAGTCCCTTTCAACAAATCATTATCATCAATAAAACCGAGAATTTCGTAATATTCTTCTAAGTATTTTGAATATACTTGACCATAGGTACCCGCACCAAAAATAACCGCTCTTTTCTTCATATTATTAATTTTTACCATCAAATGGAATCATAGTAATGTCCTCTGTTGCATTAACTTCATTTGTTTTAAAAATTTTAAATACAGTTTTAAATAAAATTTTAACATCTAAAAAAAAACTTAAATTATCAACATACCAAACATCATATTGAAATTTTTGAGTCCAACTCAACGTATTTCTGCCATTTACTTGGGCCCAACCTGTAATTCCCGGTCTAACTTCATGCCTTCTATTTTGTTCATTAGAATAAAGAGGTAAATAATACACCCTTAATGGCCTTGGCCCTACTAGTGACATATCTCCTCTTAAAACATTTATTAATTGAGGTATTTCATCAACAGATGTTTTACGAACCCATTTCCCAACAGTTGTTAATCTAAGATTATCTGGTAGTAGATTTCCATTGACATCCGTTTGATCAGTCATGGTTTTGAATTTAATTATTTTAAAAATATTACCATATCTTCCAGGGCGTTCTTGGTTAAAAAAAGGTTTCCCTTTATTTGAAAAATAAAGTGCTGTAAAAGCAATTATAAATATTGGAGATAATACTAGTATCCCTAACAAAGCTAATATAAAATCAATTACTCTTTTAAAAATATTTTTATACATTTTTTTAATTACTTCTTTATAAATATTTTTTAATCACATGAAGTTTTCCTTTTCCAGCTGGAATTTGCCATGTATCTTTATTCCACTTACTATTTCCTTCAATGATTATAGGACCACTAGGCGTAATTGCAATATCCCATCCCACTGTTCTAACTTGAGGCACAATATGCGCAGCTTCTGTAACCAATTGCTTTATTTCATTCCAAAATGGAACTTTTAAACCTAAAATTTGTTGTTTTGTTGAAGGATGTATTTCATGATAACTATCACAAGAAGATCTTTTTCTTATACCTCCTGAAATTACAACTCCTGTTTCACTATCAATCTCTGCTGCTAAATTACCTGCTGAATAATTATCTATAGGACAATCTACACTAATACGAAATACCGAACCAATAATATCTACTCTATTTTCATCATTAAGTAAGGTTATCATTCTTATTGTATTAACCGCCGATGGAGAAATATTTGCGATACTTTCATGCTGTACTATAAAATCTTCAAAATAAAAGTATTCATTTTCCTTAAAATGGTTTTTTAAAAAAGTAATTAGTTCTTCATCTCCAATCATTATACTATTTTCTTTTTTTTGAACTTGGAAAATTCGCACACCCTTTCCTCCCGAACTTTCTGGATTTTTAATCACAATTTTTTGATTAATTCGTTCCAAAATAACGGTTGTGATGATATCCATATCTTTTTGGGTATATAAAAAAGCTGGATTACAGAATTTATTAAACGTTTTGAAAAATGTCTTTTTATTATCAACCTCATCAATAAAATCTTTATGATTCATTTTATTGTGAAACTTATACATAATACCCATTGTTGCATATTCTTTCTTCTGCTCTTTATTTTTTCTATAGAATTGGAAATTATAATAGTCTACAAATGAAGAACCATACCATAATGAGTTTATTACCATTCTTATACACAAAAATAGTTTGTTATACCCTTTTTTTGAAGTACAATTGATTGATTTTATTAAATCTTTATAATCCGTCTTCAAAATAAAAAAACCTAAATATAGAATATTTTTCATTGCTTGTTACTTGTTATTAAAAGTATTTATAATACTTGCAAACCTTTTGGTTAATATGGATTCATCATAAGTAGTTTCAGCTAATTTTCTACTATTATCACCCATAATCTTTAGTAAATTAGGATGATTTTTCCATTCCATGATAAGTTCAAATAATTCATTTGGATTTTCTGGGTCTACAAAAGCACCACAACTATTTTCCTCTACCATTTTTTTTGTCCAACCATTTGAATTTACTATTATTGGTTTACCAGCAGCTAAAGAATCAAATAATTTATTTGGTGAATTAGTACTTAAAATTGGAATATTTAGAAATGGGACAACCGAAATATCACAAACATTTACTACTTCACTTGTCTCTTTCATTGCTAATCTTTCGTAAAAAAATACATTTGTTAATTTATTACTTTCAGCGAATAATTTTAAAGTTTTTTCTGCTTTTCCTTCTCCTAAAAGAATAAAATCAACATCCATTATTCCTTTATCATGAGCAATTTTTGCAGCTTCAATAAAATATTGAAGGCCATTTGCAATACCCATTGTACCAAAATGAATTACTTTAAAAGAATTTTCTCTAAGTTGTAACTTTTTAATACAATCTTTGCTTTTTTCTCTTGGCCAAAAATGTTCTTTCTTAGCCATATTGGGAATCATTGATACTTTATCAGATGAAACATATTTAATAACACCATCATACATACCTGGAGATAAAGCAACTATATGGCTTGCATTTTTATAGATTGTTTTTTCAAACCAAATAGCTATTTTTTTTACTAAAGAATTTTTAAGCCCCCCCATTTGTATAGGCACTTCTGGCCACAAATCTCTAACTTCAAAAACAAAAGGAATACCTTTGATTTTTTTTAATAATAGGGCGGGAAGTCCAACTGATAAGGGTGTAGATGTAGCAATAACTAAATCAATATTTTTATGTTTAAAAACTTCAAAAGAAGATTTGTACATAAAATTAAAAAATGATTTAATCCGCATAGGAATACTCATTTCATTTGAATAAGCATTTTTCAAATAAACTATATTAATACCGTCTATATAGACTTCTTCTCTATTGGATGCTGTTATTTTTTTATTTTGAGTAATAACTGTAACTTCATGCCCCTCCTTTAAAAGTTGCTGAACAATAAAATAAATACGAGTAGCTCCGGGTTCTCTCGGAGTTTTAAAGTATTGGTGTATATAAAGAATTTTCATTTATTCTATTTTAGTATAAATATCATTAAGCATTTTAGAATTGTATGTCCACGAAAAGTCTAAAGCATGATTATAAGCATTTTTCGAGATTTCATTGTAATTTTCTTTTATTTTTTGAATAGCTTCTGCTATTTTTTCATGTTCTTTTGGCATTACTGAAAAACCAACTACTCCTTCTTCGTAATTTCCGTCAAATCCTTGGCCTTTTGTATAAACCACTGGCAACCCTTGAGTCATTGCTTCTACATATACTAATCCAAAAGATTCTTTAAATGAAGGCACCACTAAAAGATTCGAATTCCTATATATTTTTAATAATTGTTCCTTATCTGAAATAAAACCTACAAATCTAACTTTTATACCTTTTGCTTCTTCTTGCAATTTATCTTTAAGATAACCTTCACCTACAATTGTAAGTTGGAAGTCAATACCTTTTTCTTTTAATATTTTACAAGCTTTAATTAATGCACTACAATTTTTATTTTCACGAAGCTTACCAACGAAAAGAATTTCTATGCAATTACTGTTTTTAGACTCATCAAAATATCTATTTTTAATCCAAAAATCATTCACTCCGTTAGGAATAACTTTAATCTTATCTTTCAGTTGCTCAAATTGAAATGTTGTTAAGCATTCTCTTAATTGTATGTTCTTATAAGCTGGTGATAAAACCATTATTGATTCAGCACTATTTAATATTTTGAAACCTATTTTTCTAAAAAAAATAGATTTTTTCATGAATATATTTATATCTGTATTTCTAACTGTAACAACATAAGGAATAGCTTTCTTTTTAAATAATAAAAAGGAAATAATGCCATTAGATATTAACGAATGTGCATGGGTAATTGTTATTTTATCATTTTTTACTTTTTTATTAAAATCCTTATAAATGGAAAACATTTTTAATGGCCAGAAATATCTTTCAAGATTTGAAAAAGCTTTGGAAATTGTATATAAAATATTTTTAGATTCACAATAATCGCTATTTATTTTATCTTTTTTGTTTATTGGAATATATACAGTTTGATGAATTGAAGCATTCATATCCCTTAAGGACATAACTAACTCTTCATGTAACTTATTAGTAAGAAAATAGGAATTAATATGTACTAAATTTATCTTATTTTCCATTATGCTACTACAGAATTGAAACTAACTAAATCTAAACTTTTCTTTGCTTCAAGAAATGCTGTTGATTTCAAAAATTGGTATTCTATAACTCTTTCATCTGTTAACTTTGTGTTTTCTAATTCAGTTATATCAATAGATGGATGACAAGGTATCTCTAAAATTGCATTCTCAAATTTTGCCAAAGGATTTTTTACCAAAGCTTTAAAAACATCAATAGCATTATGAGAACTTGTAACCAACATCCCTTCAGGGCTCTTAAAATATTTATTAATTTGATTTTTATTATTTTTAAGGTATTGCTCCACTAGCAAACGTTTAATTCCAAATTTTTGGATATCAAATAAACCAGGAACAATTACTTTTCCTGAATTTTGTATATAGTGCTTAACATAAAAACGAATTCCTTTTGGCTTTTGAGTTTCTTTTCCAAAATCCAATAATGCTTTAAAAACTACTGGAATTCTATTAAGTCCTTGGTGGGAATCAAAGTGTGTTATATTGTCTCCTAAAATATCATAAAGCTTTGCATATTGGTTTTTCAACTCTAATAATACTTCTTCTTTTTTAATTAAATTTTTCTTTGCTCTACTCTCTAATTCTTTTTTAGAATGAAAATTACCCTTTTTATCAACTAAAGAAGATACTTCATCAATAGAAGACGTTGGTTTTCCTTCCGTTAAATTAAAATGAAGTCCAATACTAATATTTGGGATTTTAAGTAACTCTATTGCCTCATTTGCATAAGGCATATTTACCATTACTGTTGTAGAAGTAATAGTTCCTAAATGCATTAATTCTGTTATTGCATTATTTATTGACTTTGTCATTCCAAAATCGTCTGCGTTGATAATTATTTTCATTTTTTTAAATCTTTAAAGCTAATTAATTGAAACTTATTGAGGCTATTTTTAAAACTTTCAGACTTCAATATTTCGAACTCTTGTAGTCTTTTATTAGTTAATTTTGTCTTTGGCAAATCTGTAATTGATGTAGCTGGATGGCAAGGAATTTCAATATATAACTTTTCTAAAGCAATTAATTTTTCCAAAGCTTCAAAAGTATCTACTTTTTTTAAATTTATATTTAAAAGTTCCCCTTCAGGCATTACATAATATTTGCGAAAAGCAACATTATATTTTCTATAATACAATTCTGTTATATATCTTTTTATTCCAAACTTAAAAATATTTTTAATTCCAACAACCTCAGGAACTATAGCATCAGTAATAAACAAATGATGAGGTGAACGTAAACCTAATACTATGTTTTCTTTCCCTAAAGATAAAAAAGCATTTGAAATGGGCTTATATTTATGTACTCCTTGATGCGAATCCATATGAGTTAAACGATCTCCTACACGCTGTTTTAATAATAAAATTTGAGCCTTTAATTCTTTATAAACGTCATTAACATTTATTTTTCCTTGTTTACTCCTTTTTCTTAATTCTTTAAATTCATAAAACTCTCCCGTTTCACTATTCACAATTGTTGAAATTTCTGACGCATCTAAAATAGGCTTTCCTTGAGTTATATTAAAATGCAGACCAATGCCAAAATTAGGATATTCTAATAATTTATCTACCTCTTCCCAATAAGGCATATTAACCATAACGGTTGTAGAGGTTAATGTTCCCTTTTTAGCTAATGTGAATACTGCTTCATTTACCGACTTTGTAAAACCAAAATCATCAGCATTGATAATTATTTTCATTTTTTATAAAATTATGTTCATTAAATAAATAATAATTACTGATCAAGATTAATCCATTGTGCAATTTCTTTACTAATTAATAATGAAGATTCTTTATATAAATGACTACCGTCTGTAAATATATATTTTCCCTGATTATTATTAAACACCTTAAATTTAACACCATTTTTTTTTGCCAAAAAAGATATTTTTTTATCAAAATCTGGAAATGCCTTAAATTGTCTCTCTAAAATAGAATTATGAACAGGTAGTCTTACAATATAAACTTTACCATGGCTTTTTAAAAAAGTTATAGTTTTTTCTAAATACTCATATCTTTTTTTTGAAAAATGATATTTAGCCGAATATCCTTCTTCCTGCAATTTTAGTTTTAGTCTTTTATTAATTGAAGAAGTATCCATTTCTAAATTAACTTCTAGCCAACCATCGTCATGTAAAAATCCTTCACCTCGAATTTTGTTCAAAAAAAGTTTCTTGTAAAAAGTTTCTTGTCTATGAAGTATATATTCAAAATTTGGATTACAAGAAACACATTCAATATTAGCCAAAAAAGAGCTATTCTCTATAAAAAGACTTTCATCATTTGGATTATCTGTATTAGAAGATATAGAACCTGGATCAACAGATATAATAAAAACACCATCCTTTACAGTTTCATCTACTTTATTCTTAATACTCTTGTAATAGGCTGGGCCATAAGGTGAATAATTTGCTGCAAAAGAAAAATTATACATTTTATTCTTTTTATTAATCAACTCATCATTAAAAACCGATGGAACCAATCCTTGCGCTGCTCTTGAGTTACCAATAATTAATGAGTTTTGTTTTGGTGAAGATACCCTTCCATAATAAAAATCAAAACTCCCAAAACTAAATGAATAAACATATATTCCAATAATAAATAATAATGGAATAGAAAAATAGACAATCTTTTTAAAAAATTTTTTCATAATTTAGAATTGAAAATAAATAAAATCTTGCTCTTTACCTGCAAACAGAAAAATAGAAATAATAATTATAAAATAAAAACACCATTCTAAAAAGCGGTAATTATTATATTTTAAATTTTGAAGTGCATATTCACCTGTTCGGCCTATCCATTCTATGAGAATAAAGAAAATAATTAATACTATTACAACGTATGATAAAATTGGTATATCCGAAAGGTTAAGAAATGGGGATTCAAAAATTTTCTTAATATAGCTAAAAGCATGCTCTAAATTATCTGCTCTAAAAAATATCCAAGCAAATACAGTTAAAGTGAATGTTAAAAACATATTTAAAGCATCTCTAAAAGATGGAAAAAACCTTCCTTTAGCAACTATTTCAAAATTATTTCTATTATTATTTGTCAATAATAATGGCATAAAATACAATGCGTTCAAGAAACCCCATACAATAAAAGTCCAATTTGCCCCATGCCAAAAGCCACTTACAATAAATATAATAAAAGTATTTCTAACTTTCATCCACATACCTCCTTTACTACCTCCTAATGGAATATATAAATAATCTCTAAACCAAGAAGAAAGTGAAATATGCCATCTTCTCCAAAATTCCGCTATATCCCTAGAAAAATATGGAAAAGAAAAATTCCTTAACAATTCAATGCCAAATAATCTCGAAGTTCCTAAAGCAATATCCGAATAACCAGAAAAATCACAATAAATTTGAAAAGTGAAAAATATTGCTCCAAGAATTAAAGAACTTCCAGAATAATCATTATAATTATTGAAATATAAATTTGCAAATTCAGCACAGTTATCTGCAATTACCATTTTTTTGAATAGCCCCCATAGTATTTGCTTAAGACCATCAACTGCTTTATAGTAATCAAAATTCCTCTTTCTTTTTATTTGCGGTAACAAATGAGTTGCACGTTCAATAGGTCCTGCAACTAATAGAGGAAAATAACATACAAAAAGAGAATAATCCACAAAATTTCTTTCTGGTTTTATCCTATTGTAATAAATATCAATTACATACGATAAACCGTGAAATGTATAGAATGATATTCCAACCGGTAAAATGATATTTAAAGTAAAGTAACTAGCCTCAAAACCAAAAAAACTAATAAAATTTATAAAAGATTCAGCAAAAAAATTGTAGTATTTAAAAACTCCTAAAAATCCTAAATTAATAATTATACTTATCCAAAACCATAATTTTTTATTTACTTTAGAACTTGATTGCGACATTTTAATAGCAGTAAAATAATCCAAAATAGTTGAAAAAATCAATAAAAATAAAAATCTATAATCCCAACAAGCATAAAAAAAATAACTAGCTATAATTAATAAAAAATTTTGTTTTACTATACTTTTTTTAGCTATAAACCAATATAAAAGAAAAACAATAGGCAAAAAAACAGCAAAACCATAAGAATTGAATAACATATTTTATTATTTTAAGATTTATTAAAAGTTTGAAAAAAAATTAATTTATATAAATTTATAAAAACGACTTTATAAATTTAATAATTCTTTCAGTTCTTCTTTCTATACTAAATTTTTGTGCATGTTCAATAGCATGTAATGACATTTTATCTCTTAATTGTTCATTTACTAATAGTTTTTCTAGTGCTGTTCTAATTTGAGAAATATCATTTGGATCAACTAAAATTGAAAAATCTGAAGTACATTGCACTCTTATTTCAGGAATATCAGATGAAATTATAGGTAATCCACAAGCCATTGCTTCAATTATAGCGTTACTAGAGCCTTCGTGCTGCGTTGGTAAAACAAAGATATCCGAAGCTGATAAAAGTTCAGGAACACAACTTCTAGGTACTTTCTGTTTGAAAACAATATCTGTGCTTTCTGGATTTTGTTTTCCTTCCCCTACCATAACTAGACCAATGTTCTCAATTCCTTCAGCTGCTTTAACCAATCTTAGAGGCCCTTTGTTTTCTATAAAATGTCCTAAAAACATAACTAATGTTTTATTTTGAGGTAAATTATATTTTTCTCTAAGCTCATTTATATTTTCCCTTTTATAATACACTTCAAAATCCACCCCATTAGGCTCTACAATAATTTTATCTTGAGAAACTTTCATATCTATCAATTTCTCTTTTATCAATTCAGAAACAGCTATAAAACCATCTATTTTATTGAAAAATTTCGTATATGTATTCTTATTATACCATTTTTGTACTAATTGGATATTTCTATTTTCACCTACAGCTGCAATAAATGGCTTATTATATTTTTCTAATGCCTCTACACCTAATAATGCATTTTTTATAAAATGACAATACACTACATCAAACTCAATTTTATTTTTCTTTATAATACGTTGTATTGCATTTACTTGTATTTTACGAGCAATTGTATAGGTATTAAAACTTCCTATTTGTTTAGTGGATAAAGAAGTAAATAATGGACGGTAAACCTTTGCTAATTCATTACCATATACTACTTTTTTAAATTTTATTTTTCTTGGCACTAATTGAAAAGGCGCAATAACAATTACTTCATGCCCTAGTTTTGCAAATTGTTGCACTAAATTGTATACAAAAACTCCATTAGTAGGATGTTGTTCCGATGGGTAATTATCTGATATTATTAATATTTTCATAACTTAATTTATTACATGATTATTCATTCTTGTTGAACCTATTAAAATTGCAAAAACAAACCAAACAAACAAACTAGAAATAGCTCCCCCCGCTTTAAATATATGGAGCGTTATTGCAGAAAAAAGCAAAAAAATTAACACTGTTTTTGTCCTTTTGAAATTATTATGTGCAAGGATTAAAAGTCTAAAATAAAAAATCATAAATACGATAAAACCAATTAAGCCCGTTGTAGCTAATATTTCAAGAAAAGCATTATGAGCTCCCATTGCCCCACCAAAAGTTTCTTTCATCATAGGTTTAAAACCAGACCTCCCTACTCCTAAAAATGGATTATCAACAAAAAAACCAAATGCAATTTCCCATATATCATTTCTTCCTGTTTTCCCTTCATCTACAAATTGCATAAATCTAGTATAAAAAATCTCATTACTTAAAAAATAATTAAATAATAATACTCCTACAATAGAAGCTAAAATTATTATTAAAAATTTAACTTTAAAATTTTTCTTTAAAAGCAAAATCATAACTGCTGCTCCAATGAAAAATGTAAAAACTGCACCTCTTGAAGCAGTTGCTGAAATTAAAGGAAATATAGGAACTAACATGAGTCCCATAAAAATTTTATAAATTATATTAAATTTTTGTTCCAAAATAAATGAAAGCAAAATTAAAGCTCCTATAACAGCCTTAATACCTATATTATTTGGATTTTCACCAAAAATTATAAGCCTACTCTCACCTTCTGTAAAATCAATATCTACACCTATTCCAAACAGAAATAAAACACTTAATAAAAAAATACCAAACGTATATATTTTTAAAACATACAATAGAATTGTTGGGTTTGATATCAAGTGATTTCCTAAAATTAACAATAAAAATAAAAATTTTAAAATTCTTGTAGTAAAAAGATCATTTAATTCTTCTATATAAGTAATATTTAAAAATGATGATATTGCTTCTATCAGTAGAAATAATAAAATAGGTTTAATATAAGGCCCCAGGTAAAAAAAAGATAAACGTTTATTAAGAAATGGTAAAGTGGAAATTATATAAATAAAAAAAACAACCATTGTTATAGAAAGTACTCCTTTTAAATCAAAAGGATTCCAAAATTCAAAAACAACAGAAAGTACTAATAAGTACAAACAGAAATCATTTATTTTTTTTAAAAAAATCATATTTTTATTTTTGACATAATACTATTTCCTTAGAAAAACTTGCTAAATCATTCCATATTTTTTGCAAATTTTTCATATGGACTTCATTGGTATAATTTGGAAGTTTTATATAATGATAGTCAATATTTTCGCCAAATAAGTTTCTAACATTAAATAAGGCAGAAGAATGGAAAGTAATTATTCGATTTGGCAACTTTTCCAATGAAGATAAATATATTTCTATTGGAAAATCATTTCGTTGCACGCTCATAATTTGCTCTATTTTTTTTAGTTTTTTTGTTGATTCAAAAATTCTAGGTACATAAATAATTTCTTTTTGAAACATATCTCTAATTTTAACTAAGATATCTAAATAATTATCCTCAGATATATACCCTCTTTCAACATGTGGATCTCCTATAAATATAATGTAATCGTTTATATTTGAAAACGATATGTTTTTTAGGTAATTAAAATTATTATTAACTATTTTATATTTAAATTTTTGTAAAAAAAAAGAACCATAAGAAGTGAAATACTGATCAAATAATATATCATAATTATTAATTCTTAAAAATTTGTATAATAATTTGTTTTTATAATTCTTAAAATATTTAAAAGGATTTTCTGCTTTATAATTTACCGATCCTGAACCGTCATCAATAAATGAAATTGTAACATTTTTAGATTTTTTGCAAGCATATCTGTAAAATGCATTTAAATCATTTCCAACCAAATGCCCTTCATTAAATTTAAACAAAAATATCTTGAAAAAACTGATAAGATTTATTAATACAAAATTATATCTTGCAATTTTTTTATTTAATAAAAAAGTTGGAGGCATAAATATAACTTCATCAAAGTAATGGTTTTTAATCAAAGACAATACTTCTAATCTTGAATTTATTTTTTTGTTACATACAAACAATACATTATAACCTTTATCTAATTGATAATTCTTAATATACTCTACACAATTAATAACTTGTAATCCCGTTACAACAAAAAAATAATTTTTATTCCTTTTACTCATTAAAATTATTATTAATTAAAATTATTAGATATAATTTCAAAAACAGAAAAATCCCATGTTGAAAAAACACCAAAAGAAACTTTTTCATCAACGACAATATGACCTACTTTTCCCGATAGCATTTTACCGCTATTTTTGAAATTATCGACTTTTGACAACATAATTCCTCCTTGACCCTTATATATAGCTTCTCTTTCAAGTCTTGTGAATTTATCTTGTTCTAAAATAGGTATTAAACCATGACCTATGTGTTGGAAATACATTTTATTATCTGGTCTTACACTTATTAAAGAATCGGCATTGAAAATAGTTAAAGTATTAATGGCATCATCAACTATATCTGTTGTTACAAATGGATAGTCTAATGAAAATGACATTATAGCCTCTGGTATAATTTGTTTTTGGGTAACTGACTCTAAAATAAATTTAAATGTACTATTTAATGTTTCTCCTGATTTTGATAACTGAAAAGGTCTTTCAATTATCAGTAATTTTGAAAATTTTATCTTCTTACTTTCGACAAAATCTAATATTTCTTTATCGGAAGAAGTAACTACAATCCAATCAATTTTTTTGGAGTTTTCTAATTTTTCCAAAGCCAATTCCAAAATAGTTTTATTATTTGAATTTTTGTGTAATGGCCAATTAATCTTATTAATAAATGTATTTCTAACTGGAATTATTGCTATTGTTTTAGGTGTAATTAACTTAAAAGATTCTACATAAGTTTCTTTAATTTTTTTTCTTGTTGATAAAATTCTTTCTTCATTACCTGTAAGATTATTTCCATGCCTTCTGTAGTAAAAAAGGGGTTTATTAATATTTGTAACTTTGAAGTGCATTATAAATTTTATCCATAAATCATAACCATCTTGACAAGTAAAGCTTTCATTATAACCTCCTAACATTTTCAAATTTTCTAAGCGTATCATTGTACATGCACCGTGAGCAGGCTGATCGAAAAGAGAAACATCTTTATCAAAATCATGCCTAATTTCTTCTCCAGTTATTATACCATTATCGTTTGTATAATAATAGTCAGGGAAAACCAATCCTAAATCTATATCGTTTTCTAATGCAGAAACCATAATTTCTAATGCATCTGGCGTAAGAAAATCATCTGCATCCAACCTCATAATATATTTGGCAATAGAGGCTCTCATTGCAATATTATTGGTTACATTTAATCCTTTATTTTGTTGATATATTATATTTATTTTAGGATTATCCCTGTATTGTTCAATAATTTCTTTACTATTATCTACAGAACCATCATCTATGATAAAAAGTTCAAAATCTTGAAATGTTTGAGACAATACACTCTCTACAGATTGTTGTATATACATTCCATAGTTATAATTTGTAATATAAACGGTTAATAAAGGATTACGCTTCATCTGTTAATTATTCTATTAAATTCCAATCTAATTTTTGGTGTTTTAAAACATCTTTTTTTAATACTTTTCCAATCAATTTATCAAAATCTCTTGCATCAATCCCATGGTTTGGGCGTAATACTGTTAAATTATTTTCTGTCAAAACTTCTCCTGCTTTGATATTTTTTGAGGGATAAACCGCCCTTCTAAATGATTCAACATGACCGTTTTCTATTTCTATTAAAACAGGCTTCTTGATATTATTTCCTTTCAAGTCATTAATAAGTTGAATTTCTTGAATTAATTCAGTTATTTCATTAGGTGTTAATGAAACTTTATGATCTCTAAATTGCTTTCCTTCTCTTGAATCTGTGAAGTGAAATTCAAGGACTTCTGCTCCAATTGCAACAGCATAATTTAAAGCTTTGCTTCCTTCTGTATGATCAGAATAACCAATTGTAAGATTAGTTAGCTCTTTTAATCTTTTCATTACGTTTAAATTTGCATCTGCGCTTGGTATTGGATACATACTAGTACATTGCAAAACTGCCAACATTTCAGCTGACTTATAATCCGAATTTATTGATTGAATATATTCAATTGTTTTTAAAACTTCATTTTCAGAAGAAAGACCTGTTGAAATAATAATAGGTTTTCCTTTCTCAGCTGTTTTTTTTAGTACAGAATAAGCCGTTAAATCTCCACTACCAATTTTATACAAGCTAATATATTTATCAAGCCAATTCATAGCATCAATATCCCAAACCGATGAAGTATATAATATACCAGCTTCTTTAACCATTTCTGCTAAATATATATGGTTCTCTTTGGTCAACTCAAATTTTTTGAAATGCTTATTCCTATCTGGACTTTCCAATTGAGAAACTAATGTATCTCCTGTGTAAATTTGAAACTTCACATAATCAACGTTAGTATCAATTGCAAGTTGAGAAAGTTTTTTGGCGTATTCAAAATCACCTTCATGATTGCCTCCTATTTCTGCAATTAAAAGTGGTCCAAATTTCCCTTGAAAGGGACTATTTATTTTTGTATCTCTTTCCATATATTGTATATCTCATATAAATTATAGTTAAAATGGTCTCCATTAAAAAGCTGTATTATTTGTTCTGTTCTTTCAAAATCTTCCTTGGTATCTAAGGCCATCTGAATACCTGATGCTTCAGGCAATAATGAATTCATATAATAGAAATTATTGCCTGAAGGATAATCGTAGGCATATAGAGTTACATGTTCTTTATATTTTTCTTCTTTATTTATTTGAAGTAATAAAGATTCAAAGTAGGATAGTTTTAGAATTTCAATACTCATACCTTTTGGAAAAGTTCTATCTTTTACATTAGTAATAAAATCATATTTTCCAGTTTTGGCTATTGTAATCATATCCTTTAATATGTTTATATCTAAAAAGATATTATCGCCATTAATTCTAACAATATAATCCCACTTTTTATTCTTTCCTGCTTCAAAGAAACGCTCTGCAACATTATCTAAAGATCCCCTAAAGCAATTTATTCCTGTTTTTTGTGCAAACTGCTCAATTTTATCATCACTATTTTCTACAGAAGTTGCTATAACAATTTTTTCAGTATCGACAACTTGAGAAATTCTTTCAATTATATATTGAAGTATTGGTTTTCCACCTATCTCCATTAAGGCTTTACCCGGTAAACGATTAGAAGAAAATCTTGACAAAATTACAACCCCTATTTTCATCTTTCACCAATTTTTTTTGCTGGAGAACCTCCCCAAATTTCATTTTCTGGCACACTACAATTCACGACTGAATTAGCAGCAATTACAGCTCCATTAGCTATAGAAACACCTTTTAGAATTGTAACGTTACTAGCTATCCAAACATCATTACCAATTTTAATTGCATCTGTAATATTTGTTTGAATATTGATATTTATCCCTTTTTCTATTTGATGGTTACTATCTACAATATAAACAAAGGGAGCAATAAGACAATCGTCTCCTATTTCTATTTTTTTTGAGGCAAAAATAAAGGTATGATACCCTATAGTTGTTCTTTTTCCTACTGCTATAATGGCTTGTTCATTACATGAACAAATTCGAGCCCCTTCTTTTATAATTACTTCATCGTCAATATAAATATTTTTAGGAAATCTTATAAACTCAACACGTTTATCAATAAAAACCATTTTACCTAATTTTCCTAAAAAAAATCTATTTTTAATCATTCTAAAATAATTAAAAATACTAAATTGAAGGTGTTTTCTTACTTGTGATTTCATATATTGCTATTCTTTAATTTTTTTTGATGTAGAGTATAAAAATCTCCAATAATTGAAAAAATTAAACATCTCAGACATTAATGCCCCAAAGGATACTGCATTTAACAAAGAATCAAATAACAAATATCCAATTCCAGAAAAAGCAACAATAAATATGAACCTCATAGTAATTATAACTCTAAATACTTTAAAGCTTTTTAAGCTATTTAAAGCGCTATGCATCATGGTGTTTAAACAGAAGAAAACACCTGAAAAAACAGTTATTTGTACAGCTATTATTCCCATTGTATACTTTTCAAAATATTGTTCAACAATATATGGAATTGTTAGCGCAATTAGGGTAGCCATTATTGACATCAATATAAATAATTTCCAAATAGCTGACATTGTAAAATCGTAAACTTTTGATTTATCGCCAGTTTTACCATAAATGTGTGACATTTGAGGAAATAAATACCGATTTATATAAAGTGGAAGCGCCAAAAAAGCATTATTAATACTTCCAGCAGGAGAATAAAGCCCAACCATTAATGGCCCACTAAAGGCAACCAAAATTAATCTAGGAATACTTCTACTCACAGATGCCAGATAATTCCAAATATACATAGGCATACCAATACCAACCATTTCTTTGAAATCTACTAATTTAAATTCATATTTAACTTTATAGGGCCTAAAAACATAATAACCTATATATAACATTAATGCAACAACTACTTGATAAATTATATAACCCCACAAATCATAATAATAAACCAAAGGTAATAATAGAAAATATAAAAAACTTGTGAAAAATTGAACCTTACCTAAATAAACAAATGCACTAGAAGATCTATATGTTGCCCCCAAAAAAGAAGTTTGAATCCCTAAAGAACTAGTTGAAAATGCTAACACAAACATTAAAGCATACTCAAAAGTAAAAACTTCAAAAAAAGCAAAAAAAATACCCATTAATAAAATTAAAACCATTAAACCCAAACTAAGAGCAGTTGTATAATATCCGACTGTTTTTAATTTTTTAAGAGCCTCTTCTCTCTTATCTTGACCTATCAAAAAGGCAATTTCACGATTTAAACCACTAGTAGTCCCTAAGGTGAAAATTTGTAAATATCCAACAAAAACCAAAAAAGATTGCCATTGACCTAAATCAATGGGATCCAACCATCGTAAAATAATTATTCCAGAAATAGTTACTGAAAATGTTTTAAACAATCCTGAAGACACGTACAAAACTCCAGCGCTTTTGGATATTTTATTTAAGTATTTTTTCAAAATTTTTTTATCTAATGAGATTAACACCTATTATAATCTGCCATCTGAGCAATTATTTAAAATTCCTTTGACATCATAAATTATAGCATTATCTTTTTTCAAATTTTCAAAATTCATTTTTAAAAATTCATTATGAGCCACTCCTAAAACTATTGCTTCATATTTTTCACTTGTCAATTCTTTATCCATGTTTAAACCATATTCATGTTTTACTTCTTCAGGATTTGCCCATGGATCATAAATTGTAACAATTATGCCATATTCCTCTAAAGCGCTAACAACGTCAACAATTTTAGTATTACGAACATCTGGACAATTTTCCTTAAATGTAATTCCTAACATCAAAAGTTGAGCCCCATTAACAGTTATACCTTTCTTTATCATCAATTTTACAACCTGAGAAGCAACATATTGACCCATGCTATCATTTAGTCTTCTCCCAGCTAATATTATCTCTGGATGATACCCTGCTTCTTGTGCTTTTTGTGCCAAATAATATGGATCAACACCTATACAATGACCGCCTACTAAACCTGGTTTGAAAGGCAAAAAATTCCATTTTGTTCCAGCTGCCTCTAATACTGCATGGGTATCTATATTTAACAAATTAAATATTTTTGCTAATTCATTTACAAATGCAATATTAATATCCCTTTGAGAATTTTCTATTACTTTAGCGGCCTCAGCAACTTTAATAGTCGGAGCTAAATGTGTTCCTGCTATAATTACAGACTGGTATAATTCGTTTACTTTTTGGCCAATTTCTGGGGTTGAACCAGCGGTTACTTTTAATATTTTTTCAACCGTATGTTCTTTATCTCCGGGATTGATTCTCTCAGGCGAATAACCCGCAAAAAAATCAATATTAAACTTTAATCCAGATATTTTTTCTAAAACAGGTACACATTCTTCTTCTGTAACCCCAGGGTAAACTGTAGATTCGTAAATTACAATATCTCCTTTTTTCAACACTTTTCCAACCGTTTCACTAGATTTATACAAAGGAGTTAAATCTGGTCGATTATTTTTATCTACGGGTGTAGGGACTGTTACAATATAATAATTACAATCTGCTATATCAGATAAATTATAGGAACAAAATAATCCAATATCATTTCCTGGTTGTTCAAGCAGTACACTTTTTAACACGTCATTTTCTACTTCTAATGTAGCGTCAACACCAGCTCGTAAACTATCTACCCTATCTTTATTAATATCAAAACCTACTACAGAATATTTTGTAGCAAACAATCTTGCTAAAGGTAAACCAACGTAGCCTAAACCTATTACGGCAATTTTTTTCATTTCTATTAAATTACTATTATTTATTATTTTAAATTGTTCCAATACCACTGAACAGCCTCCTTTAATCCTTCACGAATTTTATGTGATGGCTTATAACCCAATAATTTCTGAGCTTTATCTATTGATGCCAATGAATGCGGAATATCTCCTTTTCTATTTGGTCCGTGTGTTATTTCTATTGTTGCAATTTTTGAATCCTTTTCTGCTAAAAACTCTTTTAGATAACTGACTAGTTGATTCAATGTTGTTCTATCGCCAACAGCTGTATTATAGACTGTATTTATTGCTTCGATATTAGTAGTTAACATTGCTAATTCATTCATTTGAATCACATTATCTATATAAGTAAAATCCCTTGAAAAATCACCAGTACCGTTAATTAAAGGACTTTCATGTTGCATTAATTGCATTACAAATTTTGGTATTACTGCCGCATATGCACCATTAGGGTCTTGTTTTCTTCCAAACACATTAAAGTATCTTAATCCTATACATTCTAAACCATATGTCTTAGAAAAAATATCAGCATATAATTCATTTACATATTTTGTAATGGCATATGGGGATAACGGTTTTCCTATTTTATCTTCTACTTTTGGTAAATTTTCAGAATCTCCATAGGTAGAAGAGCTTGCAGCATAAACAAACCTCTTAACACCAGCATCCCTTGAAGCAACTAACATATTTAAAAAGCCAGATACATTTACATCGTTACTTGTAATAGGATCATTTATAGAACGTGGCACAGAGCCTAAAGCCGCTTGATGCAAAACATAATCTACCCCTTTAACTACCTCATTACAAGTTTTTAAATCTCTTATATCTCCTTCTATTAAATGAAATTTATTATTCTCAAATAGAGAAGAAATATTATGTCTATGTCCTGTTGAAAAATTGTCTAAACAAATTACTTCATGTTCTTTAGCTAAAAAAAACTCGCAAAGATTTGAACCTATAAATCCTGCTCCTCCTGTTATGAGAATTTTTGCCATATTTTTTAATTTTTATATGTGCATACAACGCACTATTGTTTATTATAATTTAAATTAATGTAATTTGTATACATTTATTTTTGAAAAATCAACAACCCATTACCCTCAAAATTATCCTCTACATAAATTCTAACACTTTTCTGAATCTCTTTAGTTATTTTACATGCTAAATGATTTAAATAATCATAATTTAAATTATTTCCTTCTACAACTATTTCAATAGATCCAGAATCAATACCATTCGCATAATCCCCAATTAAATAAATTTTTGAAACTTCACCCATTTTAGAAAAAATTTGTTCAACAATTTTATCTAACCCAACATGCTTCCTAACTAATTGTTGTATAAGATAAAACAAAGGATGGTTAGTATTCGCTTTATACATTATTTTAGCCTCTGTTTCATCTCTAATAATGTAGCCCGCTTTACTTAAATTATTTAGTTCTTTCCTTATAGCATTAGTATTTTCATGCATTTCACTTGCTAAACCCCTTAAGTAACCTGCATTAGAAACATTAATAAAAAATTTTATCAACAATCTTAAACGAGTTTTTGAGGTAATTAAACTTTCTAACATGTTAAAAATATTGTGCAACAAAAGTACTCAATGTATTTTTTACAACCAAATTTTATATTTTATAAAATTGTAAATTTTTAAATTATCATGTAAAAATATGATTTTTAGTTACCAAAATAAAAAAAAACACTCCTTTTAATGGCATTGGTTTATATAATGATTTTGAATTCCTATATTTGCAGGAAGTTAAATTCGTTATTTTTTTGAATTACTATACAAGTTAAATATATTATGAAAAAAAGAATATCTTTTTATTTAGATTTATTGAAAAAATTACAAATACTACCTTCTTGGGTTATATTATTTATTGATATTTTGATAATAAGTAGTGTAAGTATTGGAAGTTATTTAGTTTTTAAAGGATTAGGCGTAAGTTTTACGAGTGGAATTAGTCTGCCTATCAGATTTTTCATAATGATATTTGTATTTATTTGCTATTTTTTAGTATTCAAAACTTACCAAGGAATTGTTCGTTATTCTACACATAAAGATGTAATAAAAGTATTCAAAGCTGTATTCTTTTCAAGTATAACTCTATTTTTACTTAATATTGGATATCAAATTGTTTATCAAAAATCTATATTTGTATACTATACAATTTTAAATGGAAGTTTTTTCGCCTTCTTTTCTCTAATTGGATTTAGAATTTTAGTCAAATATGTCTTCCAAATACTGCATAAAGAAGAACATAAAATTCACGAAAAAGAGAGTATAGCAATTATTGGAGTAAATAGCACAAACATAACACTTGTCGAACCACTTTCTTCATCAATAGGTCTATACAGATTAATTTGTTTTTTTGATACCAACACCTCACTAAATGGAAAAAAAGTAGCTGGTGTACCAGTTGTAGCAGACTCTAAATCTATCATTGTTCACCTAAGAGCAAAAAAAATTCGAAATATAATTTTACCTAAAAACTATTTAAACGAAATAGACGAAAAAAAGCTATTTGATGATTGCATCGAAAATGGTATAAAGGTCTTTAAACCTGAATTATTACAAAAAGCAAATGCTAATTCTTCAAACACTACTTTTAAAGAGTATCAATTAGAAGAGTTATTGTTTAGAAAAACGATAGATATTGACAATCCAAATATTCTAAAACAATTTACGAATAAAGTGATTTTAGTAACTGGAGGAGCCGGCTCTATTGGATCTGAATTAGCTAAACAAATTACTGAATTCAATCCTAAACAGCTCATCGTACTTGACCAAGGAGAAACTGCCCTTCATGACATACAACTTTTTTTTAATAAAAACTTTCCAAATTGCAATTGTGTTTTTGAATTAGTTGATGTAACAAATAGAAAAGAATTAGCACCGATTTTTGATTTTTATAAACCCGAAATAATTTTTCATGCCGCAGCTTATAAACACGTTCCTGTATTAGAAAAAAATTATAAGCAAGCAATCAAAGTAAATGTTTTTGGCACTCAAAACTGTTTAGAATTAGCAGTTCAACACCATGCCAAAAAGTTTATTTTTGTTTCCACAGACAAAGCGGTAAACCCTACAAACATAATGGGGGCTAGTAAAAGAATAGCTGAAATGATAGCTCAAAATATATATCACTCTCAAAATGACATCAATAAACTAGAAATAATGACTACTCGTTTTGGTAATGTTCTAGGGTCAAATGGTTCTGTTGTTCATTTATTCAAAGAACAAATAGCACAAGGTGGTCCTGTAACAGTCACTCACCCTGAAGTGAATCGTTTTTTTATGACTATTCCCGAAGCCTGTAAACTAGTCATAGAAGCAGCTGCAATGGGCAATGGAGGTCATATCTATGTATTTGACATGGGGAAATCCATTAAAATCGTAGATTTAGCCGATAAAATGATTCGTTTGGCTGGTAAAATTCCTGGAAAAGATATTGTTATCGAATTTTCTGGTTTACGCCCGGGAGAAAAACTTTATGAAGAAGTCTTGACCGAATGTTCCGAAACACTTCCTACTTATCATCCAAAAATTGTTATTGCCAAGGAAAAATCTCCTTGTCGTTTTTCACTTGACGAAATCAATAAAAATTTACAAGATTTTCATAGTTTGAGTAGAAAAGAAACCGTTTTTACAATTAAAAAGCTTGTTCCAGAATACCAACCTGAAAACATGGAGAATTAAAATTATCAATTCATAGGAAAAAACATTAATGGAGTGATATGCTTTTAAACAATATACTAACAGGATTTATCAAAAGAAGGTAACGAAAATTATATAATAAATAAAACAATTTTTAAAATCCTTAAATCTTGATTTAATAAATATTACACATTCTCATCTCCAATTCTTGGCATTTGTTACCTAATTTATAAAACCACATCACAACTAACCGAGCTTTGTTTTAACGGGAAAAAAGCTTAATTTTTAATAATAAACCTACCTATCTACACCAATTAAAATATAGCTAAACTTTATTGTTTGTTGTTCTTTAAATTGGTCGATTGATAAGGTAGTAAGTTTTTTTGTATATAAATTTTATATTCCTGTTCAGCGATATCATCTATTACCATGTCAAAAACAATACCTTTCTTAATAGTTACATAAGTTTCACGATCAAGTAAGGTTTCTATTTTTCCAATAACTTAACTTATTCCTCAAGTTAAACTACTTTTTGTTCGGGTTATTTTGGCATATTTAACAGCGTTTGATTCTCCTAATTAAAGGTGCTAAATTTTTTGAGCCAAATCAAAACATTTGCATGACTTTGAATACCATATTGTTTTCGTATTTGAGTAATTGTAGATTTTTCTTGCTCAATTTCTTGAACAATTTGAAACTTTAAAAACATTGAATAGTCTTTCTGGGTTTGCTTTACAGAACGATTTTCTTGAATGTTTTCCATAAAAATGAAATTATGAATCACTATTTCAGGTCTAAACAAACGTAAAACAAAAACCGCCTCAATGCAAATTGAGGCGGTTATAGTTAAAATAAATACGAGTCTATTTTATTGTTTAATCATTTTGAAAGTTTGTGTAGTAGCTCCTTGGCGTGCAATTACTAAATACATCCCTACAGGATAATCAGCACCTATGGTATGATTATGTACTTCACTTACTTCAACTGATTTACTCTCTAACATTTTCCCTGTTATATCATATACTTGATAGAATAAGGTAGCTGTTTCACCTTCTAATGGGGTAATAGTAAATGCTGTTGTAAATGGATTTGGATACGCTCCAATAAACATTGATGCTAATGCTTCACTTTCCTCTTCCTTATCCTTTGGCGTAACTTCACGTTTTATCTCATCATTTGGAATTGTAATCGAACATAATGTTCCTTCCAATCCATAATTTCCTTCTCCTTGCTTCACTTTTACGCCTACTTGATAGGTAGCACCCGAAGTATAACTGATGTCTGTTATTCTAAAGAAGCTATAAGGACGTTCTAACTCTGCTATGAAAGTACCATTCGAAGTATAAATTCTAAATGCATACATCGTCACATTTGCAACCGATCTTGCATAAATACGATCAGTAACATTAATCGAAGCTCCACATTGATTTGCTACTAGCGAGGTGGTTGGAATTGCGATTGTTATGTTACATCTTGAACCTTGTGCGCCATATGAACCATTACCTCGTTTTACTCGAACACCTATTTGATAAGACATGCCGTAAACAGAAGCAAATTCTCGCATTCTAAAGAAGTTGGAAGTCTTCTCTATTGTTGTTATAAAGTTACCTTCGTTATCATAAATATCAAATGCATACATTACACCACTCCATACAGAGACAGCATAAACACGGTCTTCATTAGTAATCGTTTGACCACATTGTGATGCTTGGATTGCTGTAACTGGGGCAGTTATTGTCACTGAACATGATGAACCTGCCGTTCCATATACACCATTTTTCTTTACTCTAACTTTTACATTATAGGTAGTTCCAAACTCAAATGTAGACAATCCATCTATAAATTGGAAAAAGTTCCCTCGTGTTTCATAAGTATTTAGTAAAACATTTGTTGTACTATCATAAATGTCAAATGCATACATACTAGCACCTGATACTGAACGTGTGTAAACTCGCTCATTAAATGCAACCGTACTTCCACAATTAGTTAAGTTAGAATAATCTGGACAATCGACCGTCATATTAACAACTTTTGTTCCACCACAAGGTGTCGTGAAAGACAAGGATACCTGATTATTGTTAGTAAAGTTTATTGGATTTTGGATTGAAACAGTGATACTATTAGTACCCTCTCCACTCTGTATACTCATACCTTGAGGAACTGTCCATACAAAATCACTACCGCTACCAGCTGCTATGCTATAGGTTGCAGTTGTTAAACCACAAATATTTAATGGACCACTTATTGAACCATTGACTGAAGAAACAGTTACTACTCTTGAAGGACTAATACCGCAACTTGTTGAATTGGCAACTATTGAAATATTACCTGATACAAAACTCGAGGCAAAGGAAACTTGTATACTACGTGTGCCTTGTCCTGATACTAATATTACTCCTGTTGGTAATGTCCAAGTGTAACTATCTGCTCCTAATACAGGTAAAACACTATAGGTATAAATGCCAGTTTGTGGAGTTGTCGTTACATTTCCATTTATATCAACTGCATTTGAAGTAGCACCACAAATTATACGCTCTCCATAAATATAGCTTGGCGTTGGAATACCTGATATTGACAATGTTCTTGATTGACTTGAACCACATGACGAAATAGCACGAACGGATACTGTTCCATTTACATTACTTGAAGTTATCACAGTTATACTTGTTCCTACTCCAGACCCTTGTAAAGTCATACCTACTGGTAAAACCCATTCATAACTTGTAGCGCCATCAACTGCTGTAGTACTATATTCATAAGTACCCGCAGTACAGATTTGAGTCGCACCTATAATAGCACCTGGCATAGCCATACCACTCACTGCTAATGTACCTGATGAAATAACACCATTGGCTCCTATAGCAGATACTCGAATTGTTCCTCGGGAAAATGATGTATTATAGGTAAGTGATATTGTATTGGTATTAGTACCCGATGTAATCACTGAACCGCTTGGAACTGTCCAAACATAAGAGGTAGCACCTTCAACTGATGAAACACTGTACGTCTCTGTTACAGAACCTTTAGATATACAGATTGTTGAAGCACCAGTAATTGATAAGGGAATATTCTGCCTAGACACTGCGAAACTTCTTACACTAGATTCTGTACATGAATTAATCGCTTTAACCGTGATATTACCACCAGAAAAAGCAGAACTTATACTTAATTGAATCACATTACCTGTTGACGATGTAATTGTCATACCTAGAGGTAAATTCCAAACATAACTAGTTGCATTTGTAACAGAAGCTATAGAATACGTAGCTGTTGTTACATTTGAAGCTATTGAAGCAGGGCCTGAAATAGACCCTATACTGCCAACCGATGGAGTAATAGTAACTACTACAGCAGTTCTAGTACTTTCATTTCCTGATAATGTTTGTGAAACATAATAGGTAGTTCCTGCTAAAACAGTAGAAGCATTCAAAGCAACACCTCCTTCAGCAACACTATAACATTTTAAGTCAGTACCCGTAGCTACTAAATCAGAAACGGTAGCCCCTGAACAAACTGATTGATTAGTTACTGTAGGCGGAAGTGTAATTGTTTCTCTATAAAAAGCATAACTATTACCAGCTTCTAAAGTTGGAACAAAAGTAGTGGTAGTTTCATCTGTCTCATATCTTACTTTAGTAAGACCTCCCACTAGGCTAGTTAGACCAGCACTATTAACTGCTGAACCACTATATAATTTTGCAATACCATTGGTTCCTGTTGTAACCGATGGTGTTCCGCCAACAATAATATCACCACCTGTTGTAGTACCAATAGAAGCCGATTTTCCAGCATTTAAAATGATGGCATCTGTAGCTGTATTGTCTGTAACTACATTACTATTTAAGTTCAAATTATTAGTAAGCGTTTGAATATTAATTTTACCACTTGCAATAATTCCTGGATTCGTAAGTGCTCCAATGGATAATTCGTTGCTATCTACATAACTTAAAGAACCTAATTTTGACGATAAAGTTCCACCAGCAATCGTACCAACATTATTAGAGGTATTCGTTAAGGTAAAAGTTCCTGTCCCCGAAAGGTTTAAATTAGTAGCAGTAATTGCAGCGGTTTGTGTAACTGTTCCTGATGCTTGTAGACTAATAGAACTATTTGTAGCCGTTAATGCTCCATTGATAGCAATATTACTTCCGTAAGCAGTAATAGGACCATTAATGCTAGTGACGCTACCAAAAGTAATATCTTTAGTATTACTTGCTTTACCTAGTGTTAGACCGCTTACCGAATTACTCAATGAAAGATTGCTTATTGGGAAAGTTAATGCATTAGTAAAACTGTCGCTCGATGGTTCAATGGTAATAGAACCGCTAGTTGCAAAATTATTTAAAAAACCAGAACTTAATACGGATAAATTCAAGCTGTTGGCAACCCATCTAATATTTGATGAGCTACTCGTTATCGCTGAAGATGCGCGACTACCAACTCTAGTACCACTATTTGCAACAGTAATACCATTAGAACCCCCATTCATTGTTATATCACCTGCTGTTGCTAATAAATCTGTATTTTGTAGAAATATCCCTTGAACACTACCACCGCCGGTCCCTGTAATGGTAATTGCTCCCCCACCAGTTGCAAGAACCTCTTTTGGATTTTCATAGTTAAACACAACACCATAGCTTACGTTAGATGAACCAATAATTTCAATTGCATTTCCGGTTGATTTATCCGATATAAACTCAATATATTTATTACCTATTGATACATTACTAGATGGCACTAACGGTTTTGATAAGTTTACCCCAAAAAAATGAGTAGACTTTCCATTAATACTGATTGAACCTTTTCCTGCATTTGCTAGCCAGCGACCATCAGACCAGACTCCTGAACCACCATCTGTTGAGGATGCAAATGTTGATGAACCTTTAACAATAATGTCTCCACCTCCAGAATACATTTGGGTATAGTTAGAAGTACTACCCCCTAAATTCAAACCAAAGCTACTGCTGTTCGAAGCAAAGCCATCGGGAACATTATCATTAGCAATTCCGCCATTAGCACCATCGTCTAATCCTCCAGCCAATACAATTTTTCCTCCTCCAGACAAACCACTAATAGTACTTCCATTAGCTGTGTTAATTATATTATTTAAACCTAACCAAATTCTACCCTCATTGTTATTGTCAGAATCTGACCATAACACAAAATCCCCATTGTTAGTTTGAAAAGTGCGCGAACCAATAGTGTTAATTTGACCACTTGCCTTAACTAATATTTTGGCATTACTAGCAGTAGAAGTAATATCTTGATTCAATGTAATATCACCCCCATAAGCTGTTATAGGACCTGCAATTGTAGTCGCATTACCAAAAGTAATATTAGAAGTATTGCTTGGTTTTCCAATTGTTAATCCTGTAATACTAGATGAATGACTAACATTAGTCATTGGCCAAGTGATAGCAGAAGCAAAACTATCTCCAAAAGAACGAACTGTTACTATTCCCGTACAATCGATTGAAACAGCTCCAGCTGTAGTAATCTTATTCCCTTCCAAAATCACGTTACTAGTTGACGTGGTTACGTTAGTTCCACTTTTCTTACCAATAGTGGTAGTAGATCCTATCATGATATTGTCTACTACACCCGAGATGTTTTCACCCGAGATTGAAATAGGCCCAGATTTAGCTAAGATATCTCCCCCAAGATTGACGCTTGCATTGGTGCTTGCAACCCCCGATTTACCGTTTATTATGATTCCACCACCAACACCTGTTGCTTCAAAAAGCGCGACAATATTTACACCTAGTGAACTTACCCCTGTCGAAGACAAAGCATTGCCGGTAATTGATATTGCATCGGCCGACGTGTTTGCAGAGCGTAAGGTTAAGGTACCCCAACTTGCAACGGCCTGAGCATTTACAATTCCTGACCCATTTGCAATTCCGTTCAGAGCTATTTTACCTGTTCCCGAATTCATAGTAACTCCTCGTAATGATAGTCCGAATGACATTGCGGCATTGGCTGTATTTGCATTTTGTCCACGAACTGAAATATTTCCGTTATTTGAGCTTAAACTAGACCCTTGACGCATGTGAACACCTGAAATATATTGTGTACCGACTACCTCTGGACATGTTTCAGTTGTTGTTCCAAAAGCGTAATCAGACATAAGATCAGCACCCCCACCCAAATTAATGTCTCCACCAGTTGAATTAATTGCTGCGCCTGCCAATAATTGAACGTATCCATTAGAGTTGTCATCGCTGTCTGCCCATAAGTTAACATCTCCAGTTACGGTAGTAATTGTTTTAGAGGAAGCTAGATTAATATTTGAAATTGCTTTTATAAGTACATCAGCATTTGTACCTGTAGTAGTTATATTTTCATTCAATGCTATGGCACCGCCATGAATTTCTAACGATTTTGTTAAAAGTACTGAAGAAACAGTCACGTTTGAACTATTTCCTTGTGTTACTGCCGTAGCACCACTAAAATGTCCTGAATAATTTCCTATAACCAGCCCAGTGTTGGCCAAACTATTTATTTTTAGTCCATTGTAATGACTTGTATTAAAGCTAAAATTACCTGAGGTTAAAGTACCTCCAAGGGTCAACGCACTGGAATAACTTCCTGCATGAGGTAATAATGAAATAACTCCCGTTGAAGTTAGTTCAATGGCACCAGCAGTTTGATAGGCTATTAATGTAATATCTCCTGAACCTGCATTAATGTGTCGTGTACCATCTGATACTATTCCGCTCGTTCCACATCCACCGTTATTACTAGCCCATAGAAAGACATCACCACCATTGGTCGTAATTGGCGCAAACAAATCAATCGCATGACAATTAGAACCAGATGCTCCTGTAGAAGGACCGTCACCAACTGCCAAACCATTCCAAGTGTAGCTTCCACCATTGGAATTACTTCCACCCATCCAAACATGTCCACTATTCGTAGAAATAGAACCACCATTAAGCGTTGATCCTCCGCCAACATTATCTCCGTCATAATCTGACCACATGACTAAATTGAGAACAGCAGTTCCAGTCGCCGAAATTGTACCTGAGTTGATCACGCGTCCATGTCCTTGCATGAGCAGCGTGCCAGTACCGGATGATTTTGTAATTCCTCCAGAAATATTTACGCAGGCACCTGAATTTGTAATTCCTTTCAACAAAATATCAGAGTTACCGGAACTAGTAATAGTACTGCTTACCCAAACATAACCACCATAGACATTTATGGGTCCTGCAACTGCAAATACTGAATTAAGATAGGCGTTAAATGTATTTCCAGATTTACCAAAGTTTAAACCGCTAATTCCATTCGCATCTTGATCGATCACAAACCAAGCAGATTCAATATTTTGTCCAAAAGAGGTGTCATTAGATTCAAAGGTAAAACTCCCTGTTCCGTTGATATATGGTTTACGGGATTCAGTTCCGTTAACATTAAATGTCTCTCCTCTCACTATAAGATTACCTGTTCCAGGATTGAGGGTTAAATCATCTATATCTAACCAACCGCTACCATTGGCATCATTATCTGCGTTCAAAGTGATGTTACCTCCTTGCGTGCTTATTGTTCTTCTCGTGACCGTGGTAGTAGAAAATCCATTTGCAGCCGAAATTGCAATTGCCGCAGTTGATGTAGTTGAAATGTTATGAGCAATGTTAAATGCACCTGTATTGATGGTGATTGAGCCTGCGTTGGTAATTGCAGCATTTACAGTTGTAGTTGGCTGCGTATTAGTTAACGTACTATTCGCATTTAATACTAAAGCATTGGTTGATGTGCTTGTAATGGCCGCATTGACCGTTGTATTCCCTGCGTTAATTGTTAGTGGACCTGATGCCAAATAGTTTTCAATGACGCTAGAAAGAATATTAACAGGACTTGTCATGGTGTTAATAATTCCATTTTCATAAGACCATGTTGAATTGATTGCATCGCCATTGGATGATACAATCGTAAGATCTCCTACTCCGGCACTTGTGCGATAGATGGCATATCTATTATTTGCACTTAAAACAGGGGAAAATGTTGAGGTTGTTTCATCATAATTATTACGAACATTCGAACTACCTCCCGCTAAAGATGTAAGTCCAGTACTCGTTGATTCTAATCCACTAAATAACTTAGCAATACCACCTGATCCCATTGTGATAGTTTGTTCTCCTGAAACAATAATATCCCCACCAGTTCCAATTCCAATCGCGGTGCTCTTGGCTGAAGTAAGAATTACAGCATCTGTTGAAGTACTTGTTGTGCTAATGCTTCCGGCTAACGTAAGATTTCCAGCTAAGGTTTCAACACGAATGGAACTTGACCCTTTTAGACCGGTATTGCTACCTAACGTACCAATGGTTAATCCACCTGAAACATCAACTATTTGTATGGCACCCAATAAACTTCCTGCTGCACCTCCTGCTAAAGTGGTAAAATTATTCGAGGCATTAGTGAGCGTAAAGGTTCCTATACCGTTGAGCGAAAGCCCAGATGAAACAACTGGTTGATTTTGAGTTACGGCGGTGGTCGCATAAAGGCTCACGTCACTTCCGCTTGCGGTTAATGCTCCAGCAATTCCGATGGTAGCTCCATAAACGTTTACAGGCCCTGCCGAGGTAACAGCGGTATTTAGGTATAAATTTCCGATATTTCCAGACTTACCAAAAGTAAAACCAGTCATGGTTTGACCATTCTGGTTAAAATTGAAATAGCTCGTATAAATATCCGCTCCAAAGCTAGTTCCATTTGGTTGAATTGTAACACTACCTGAGGTTGCTAGCTTCGGAAGTGCCCCATTGGCGTAATAATATCGATCCACTTGCATATTGATGTTACTCGAGCTACTCGTTACTGCCGAACCCGCTTTTGAACCTAAATACATATGACCGTTCAAATAAAGATAACCGTTAGTAGTCCCACTCAATTGACCTGTCTTTAAATTAATTGGTCCACTCACAGCTAGTATATTGGTTTCACCTCTAAACACGGCATCAAAATTATCTGGAAGCTGTTTGGAAGTGTTGATTGTGATTCCACCTCCAATTCCAGTTGCTAAAACCGACAGAGTACTTTCTGATTCGATTCCCCAAGCCTCCCCACTTGCACCCGTAGCTTTACCTGTGATGTTAATGGCATTGGATGTTGTATTTGCCGAAGTAATTGTAAGATTATGCATGCAGTAAAAACCTGCCGCATAGGTGCTTGTGTGTGTTTGACTATATCCATCAATAGTTATTGTACCTGTCCCACTGTTGATTATTCCAGTAGCAGCAGAGAAAAAATAGAAACCAACTCCTGAGGCACCCCAATCTGTGTAAACCCCCATCGCATAAGATTTTCCTCGAAGAGCGATATTTCCGCCGCCTGAATTTAAAGCGATAACAGCATCAAATCGAATTCCCTCCGTGTAGGCAATATCTGAAGAGCCTAAAGCATAATCACTACCGGCAGTGTTACCTCCACCAAAAGTTATATTCCCACCGTTAGAATTTACGGTAATTCCTGCTCTCAATTGAATGTATCCATTTGTGGTGGACTCACCATCTGTTGCATCATCGACATTAGATGCAAATAACACATTACCCCCTTGAGTAGTGATGGTTGTTGCGTTTGAGTTTGTAATATGCGTCTTAGAAAGTAATGTAATGTGACCGGAAGCAGAAGTTGTTGAAAAAGCACCATTCTGAACTATAGCTCCTGCATAAATAGTTATGGGACCTCTCGTTGTCAACGCATTGCTATAGGTTAAGCCAGTTGTATTCGTCGACTTTCCGTATACAAAACCACCCAAGTTGGTTCCAAAATTCCAGTCGTTGTCAAAAGTTAAAGTACCTGCATCACCCGCCCGCATGTAGGTAAATGAATTTCCGGTAGGCTGAATGGTAAGTATCCCTGTTGTTTGCACAGCTATTGAACCGGCTCCTAAATGAGTACTTCTTTGGTATATTGAGTTTCCTACAATAGTGATGTTTCCTGAATAAGCGTTAGTTCCGTCATACCCAATTCGAATGGAGTTGGCTGCATTAGCTGCCGCAAAACGAATGGAATTGGAGTATTGACCTGAAGATTCTAAAGTATTTGTCCCGTTTAATGTAATGTTTCCTGTTTGTGAACAAATTGCAGATCCATCGGCAATAACTAATCCTTCTTTATCATTAACTGGCGAAGTAAAAGCAGCCTCTCCTGTAACAGCTATATTTCCCGATACCGATTTAATGGAAACACTTCCATTAATCATGGTTGCCGTTCTCCAAAAATTACCATTCGTTGTTGCGTCCGTTCCATAGCCATAAATCGTAATTGCACCCGTGGTAGAAGTTATAGAGGTTGCAGAGGCGCCATTGACACGCATTCCAATTCCATTATTATATCGACCATAAACACCTCCTGCAAAAT
This sequence comes from Flavobacteriia bacterium, assembly GCA_004293165.1. Classification (GTDB taxonomy): domain Bacteria; phylum Bacteroidota; class Bacteroidia; order Flavobacteriales; family Flavobacteriaceae; genus Flavobacterium. The sequence continues at coordinate 40,085 of RDYL01000006.1, forward strand.
TAATAGATCCTGATCCCGATGAAACATTAGAATTTTCAACGTTTATCCCGTAATTCACCCCATCATCATCACCCGAGTTCCACGATAGACCATTCATATAGATATTTCCACCACCCGAAGCGATTGTCGATCCAACTACAGAAATTCCAGCAACATCATCGAGATAAGTTCTTGCAGCACTATTACCAACATTCAGACCATTCCATGTGGTAGTGGAAGCGCCACCGCCAACCCACAAATGTCCGCCTTTGGTATCAATATTTATACCGTCCATTTTAACTGAACCGTTATCTGGTGATCCTGTAGTTATAGCAGATCGCAGCACTACATTTAAACTCGCAGTTGCAGAAGTAATTCCAACAGCATTTGCAAAAACGATATCATTCCCGCTTTGAAATGTTAATGTCCTTGCACTAGATCCCGAGTAGGCAATAGTATTGTTAATATAAATGTTACGTCCCGTTCCGCTTTGCCCTGGTAAATTAATCGTCAAGTCACCATTGTTCTGAAGGTGGTTCGTAATTACACTTGTATGAATAGACGCAGCTTCCGAATTACCAATGTACAAGACATTATCGATAATGCTCCAGTTGGTTCCTGAAGTACCTGTTTGTCCAGAATTAGAAATGGTTAAATGCTGAGAATACACAAAAGAAGGTGCACACATCAACATAAAAAGCAAACCACTCAGTAGCAATCGAAATGAATGGGCGGTAATTTTTTTCATAAATGTTCAATTTAAAAAATAATTTGAACAAAGATGAACCTTTTTTTTAAAAAAAATATATAGAAAAAATATAGAAAAAAAAATAGAAGTAAAATATATCTATTTGATTATCAATATAATGAAAAAAATGAAAATAAAAAGACTTTATATAACGCAAATCATAGTAATATTCATGAGAAGATTGATTAGACAATAAAAGCTGTGTTTTTAAATCCAATTTACCTATAAAAAATCTCACCAATAAAAAATATCAGAAAATGTTTTTCGGAAATGTATCTTACTGTAAAACAAAAAACACTCCCATTAACCTGATGTGAGTGTTTTTTTTATCAGTTAATTTTCGATGATTTTTCGATAAAAAATGTTTAAAAAATAGTCACAAAATGGTTCTCTAAACATTTTTTTTAGGTTATAGAAATAGAATTCAATTATAGTGTTTCTAAAAAACTAACCAATTCGTTATCACTAGAAAATCCCATTTTCTTTCGAAGAAGATATCGTTTACTAATGACACTTTCGTAAGAAATGCTAATAAGGGTTGCAATTTCTTTATTATTTAAATTTAACTTAATCAAAGTTAAAAAATCAATATCTTTTTTAGTTAATTTATGACAAAAACGAGTCACTTCAGCAGAAAAAGTGGGATGCATATTGGTGAATCTAAATTGAAACTCTTTCCAATAATCTTCATTTTCAAAACAACCATTTACATTATTCACTAATTTTTCTATTGCTTGATCATCAATGTTTAATTCATTTGATTTTAAAAGTTCAATTACCTTCTCTTTAATTTCAAATATTCTTAATTGTAAAGCCGTTAATTCACGTTCTTTAGCATGTTTAACTTCCGATTCTAATTGCAATTGCACATCTTTAAGTTCTGCACTCTTTTCATGCATTACCTTTTCTTGTTCTAACTGCAATAAAACAAGCTTTTGAATTTTGGATTTCTTTTTGTGTTTGTCCGTTATAAAAAACACCAATACTAATAAAAGGATTATAGAAATGGTAATTATGAAATTTTGTAATTTTAAATTAGCTAATTTTAGTTCTAAATTTTTATTTTTAGTTACTTCATTTTTAAGATTGTACTGATTCAACTTTTTTTGCAATTCTTCGAAAGTATTTTCTTTTTGTCGCTCTGCATATAGCGTTTGCAAACTTTTTAACGCACTGTATTCGGCTGGTTTATCTCCAAATTTTCCGTATAGCGTAGCTAGTGTTTCGTAATAAAAAATCTTTTCTTGCAAATTAGCCTCCACCAGCATAGTCGCCGCATCTAAAGCCAACAATTCCTTAATTTCTGAAAAACGATTTTGTTTTTGCAAACTATTGAGGTAAAAAGTAAAAATCTCTAAAGATATGTGAGGCAAATTGGCATACATATAATCAAAAGATTTTTTTAAATAAGGTGACGCTTTCGTATAGTCTTTAATTTTATAATAATACTTCCCAATTCTTCCCATACAGAAAAACTCATTTCTACTATCTGAAATAGCTCGAAAACCTATAAGGGCTTTGTTGAAAAAACCCATAGATTTAGGACTGCTCAATTCACTGTAACAAGCGCCTATATTCATTAATGCCACGTACTTATTTTGAAGATTATTTTCTATTTCTTTACTAAAATAAGGCAAGGTTTTGTTGTAATACACAATAGCATTAGCAAAATCCCCAATATTAAACTGAATATTGGCTTGTCGTAACAGTTGAATGTTAAGTAATTTTTCATCACCTAATTCTTCCAATTTTGGAATTAATTCGGAAGATATTTCTAATGCTTTATTGAAATCCGATTTGTTATAATAAACAGCACAAATTTCACTTTCAACTTTTAATAAATTTTTTTCATCCTGAATAGATGCATATAATTTTTTTGATTTCGATAAATTTTTTAAAGCCAACTCAAATTTGCCAAATAATTTTTGTGTATTGGCAATATTACATAAAATATTTGCCTTAGTTTTTACACTACAGTTAGGGTCAAAAGTATAGGATTTTTCAAAATTACGAAGAGCACCTTCATAATCGCCCACTATGGCATGATAAATCCCAACATCATTATACGTTTTACAAATGGTGCTATCAGGTAGCTTAGGAAGCAACAAGATAGAATCCAAATACTTTTTAGATAATTGAGGATCAGAAAATTGTTTCTTTAAAAAAGCATTATAATACGAAGTATAATCCTTTTTATTTTGGCTCCACAAAAACGAAACAGTAAGTAAGGCTATTACAATGAGGCTCTTTTTCATAGGCTATGGGTAGGTAATATATTTATAAAATTAAATAAAATTTACAAAATCTCAAGTTTTTTTTGCATAAATATTAAATCTAATTCAATGAATAAACTATTTTCAATAATTTTAGTCACACTTTTAAGAAATTAATTCAAAAAATAATTTCTATAAAAAAGGTCTGTAAAAAATTTACAGACCTTTATATATAAAATAATCTTACTTAATCCACCTTAAATGCAACTCTTCTTACCAACTGACGCGCTAGTTTAGAATCTTTTGGAACTGATTTATCCGATCCTTTAACCACTAATTTTAATCGACTTGCATCTATACCTGAACGAACCACCATTTCTAATACACGTTGTGCTCTTTTGCGCGATAACGCAATGTTGTAATTAACATCTCCTAATTCATCTGCATAACCAATAATTTCAGCGTTTGCACTTGGATTAGCAATCATGTATTTGATTAAGAAATTAATTGCAGAGATGGTTCCTGTAGTAATTCTTGTTTCATCAAAATCAAAGAACACATTAACATACTGTCCATTAATCATGTTTTTCATTTGAGCAGTTGAATACTCTCCCGATGCCATGTTATTGATAATAGTTTCTATATCTCCATACTTATTATTAACATAGCTCTCTAGTTCATCAGGTACACCATTGTTATTTAAATCCACAGCTCTCCCTTTTGTATCCACAACAACCCCACCAATAGTATTGTTTTCAACATCTAAATGATCTGGTACTCCATCTCTATCTGTATCATTCATCATGGTTTCTAATTCTTCAACTCTTGCTAATAAATTTTTATATTCATCTTTAACATTTAAGTTTTCCCAATACCAATCAGCATGACGTTCTTTTTTTCCTAAATATAGCGTTAAACCTAATGATGTTGTATACATTGAACCTGTTCTACTTTCACTAGGATCTATGCTAGATTGACCATCTAAAGCAACATGGTGTGAAAGATTACTAATCATAGTATAATCTAAATTAAAAGCCAATCGATCAGAAACTTTAATTAAGAGTGTAGCTCCACCAATTATGCTAAAAATATTATCATAGTGATTAAATGAAGAAGTACCAGGCGCTTCTAAAAAAGAAAAGCCAGGGCCTAAATGAAATTGCAATCCAAACGTTTCCGTAAACTCTTCCCAATTCATTATGCGATGCATATTTAACAACCCTTGAAAACTAGTACGGTACATATTGTTGCTAAAATCAGGGCTTCCTGAATCAGATGTAAAGTTATCGTATCCAAAATCAAGCATTACACCAAACTTAGTATTAAACATTCTACGAACATTTAAATCAAAGTGATTAAATTCTGGCTTTGTAAAATAATTAGGTGTGGTAGCATAGTAACCATCTGTAAACGGACGAATACCAATATTTGTACCTGCATTCAAGTTAACCGACCAACGATTATAGTTTTTTTCTCTATCTTTAGGATGAACAGTGTCCGAAACCACCTTATTAACAACCTTATTAGGAATATAAACCGAATCCTTTTTTTCCTGCGCTATGTTTTTAGTAAACACTAAAACAAAGAAAAAAATAAAATATTTTTTAAAAATACTCATAAGTGAAATTTTAATTCTTTTATAATTAGCAAAATTAGTTTTTTTTTTGATAAAAAAAATATTGTTTAGCAAAATTGTTAGATTTAATTATTTCTTAACCTGATTACTATAATCTTAACAAAGCCCATTTGAGTATATTTTGCAAATTAAGTAAACAAAAAATCTACACAAATCGTTTTAAAACTTATTCTTACCAAAAGAACTTAGCGTAATTTTTTTTGCCACCAACAAATAAGAAACCTTTACACCTAAAGAAGTATAAAAAGTACTACCACCAGTAGTAAAATCATTAGAACGCCCTAAACCTATATGAAAATTAAATAAAAAGTTTTTATAAAGATTACGCTGAATTCCCCAATGCACTTCATATAACAGAACGTTACTCAACCTAGTCTTTGAATCAAATAAGCGTTGAGAAACAAATTTATTTTGAATTGCAAAATAACTCCCCTCTCCATTTCTAGTAGACAATTTCTTTGCCACTCTTACATATCTATTATAGTAATATTTTAATTCTGATTTCAGATAAAACGCAGGTTCAAATAAACTTTTTTGAAACTTAATTTTATCATTAATAATTTCAGCTCCACTAGAAAAACCCATACCTGAATCTAAAGTAAAACCTTTAGCAACAGGAAGTTCATATGCAACTCCCACTCCAAATACATTGAACTCTGCTTTTTGCAAATAAGGTAAAGCGGTGGTATCTGTTTTTATATCTTGTGTAAAACAATTGTGGGATATCATAGACAAGAATATAGATAAAATAATGATTATATGTTTCATAAAGTATATTTTTTACTAATTACGAATATAGTAAATTTTAAATTAATATTAAATCTTATTCAACAATATTTTTTAAACTAATTTTTTTTTTTAACTTTGCAAAGATATTTAATAATAAAAAACTTTATGAAGTTATTTTACAAAATTTTGACAGCAGTAATACTGCTTAATAGCTATTCATTATTTTCACAAGCTGTGTTTACGAGTCAAGCTACTGGTCAATGGAATACAGCGAGCACATGGATATATACAGGGACAGATGCGGATGGTATTCCAGATGCAGATGATGATGTGATAATAAGAGCACACTCAATTACTGTTTCTGTAAATTCATTTTGTAATTCATTAAAATCCGAACCCTTAGCTAACAACACAGTTGGATTAACTTCCAATACATCTTCTTTAAATACTAATTCAGCTGTATTGACAATTAATAGTGGTAGAATTTTAACCATAACAAACGATTTTACTGTACAACCGAATTCTTCTAATAGTCATACATCTGTTTTGAATGGCCCTGGTTCTATTCAAGTTGGATCTATTAATGTAGGAAATGATATGACACCTGTTAGTGTAAGTAGAACAACAACTTTAGCTTGCAGAACAAATTTAATTCTAGAAGTAAATGGAGATGTTAATTTATATTCAAATATCCAAGGAGGTCTAAATAATAGAGCCACTTTAAGGCATGACTCAGGAACAATAACAATTAATGGTCAACTAATTATGACCCAAGAAAGTAATGGAACTAATACTCAATACACTAGTAACGTTGCTACAAGAACAGGCACTCTAAAACTTACCAATTCAAATCCTTTCGTCTTCAATATGCTTGGCGGAACTCAATTATCACAACTTGTACCAATTTTTACAGGATGTACCGTTGAATATAGTCCAAATGGAAATGGATTAGAAGTTTACAATACAACCTATAGAGATTTAAAAATAAATTCAAACTATGATGTTTCAAGTTCTGGATTTACAATTAATAGTACTGGAAATTTATTTTTAACGAAAGGAAACCTGTTGGGAAATTACACGTTAAGTACTGGATCTTCAATCACAAGAAGTGGTGGAACAGTTAATAGTTCGCCATCAATTGTTGACGGAGCAACATATAATTTAGTCTATTCACAACATACTGCTCGAATAAATACAGGTTTAGAATTAATTGAAGATGTTTCAAAATTAGAAAAATTAACGTTGAGTTCTACAAATGGTGTAGAAATAAACAAAACAATTTACCCTAATCAATTAGTTGTAACTACAGCAGGTTCAATTACTGGCACAGGAGATGTAAGAGTTAAAACATTGTTTGATGTTACTGCGGCAGTTTCATTCAATACCGGAGGCATCATTACATTAGTTTCAAGTATTGCTAATACCGCAAGGGTTGCTCCATTAACGCTAAATCCAACTATAACTGGCAATGTAAATATTGAACGTTATTTACCAAATGCAGGTAGAAAATGGCGATTACTTACTGCTCCAGTTAAAGGAAGTAGTAATAATTCAGTTTATTTTAATTGGCAAAATAATGGAGTTTCAATAACAGGATATGGAACTGACATTTGGGGCCCTTCAGGAAACCTAGTTTCAAATGGCTTGCAATTAATAAATAATTCAAGCCATAGTTTAAGAAAATTTAATAACACTACTGGAACTTGGTCAAACGTTACAAATACATTTAATGAGCCTTTATTTGGAGGTTCTATTAACAATGGGTTTCTGATTTTTGCCACCCATCCATTTGGCAATGCTACTGATGGCAATGGAAATGTAAACCCAATTAATCCACAAATTACAACAACCTTAAAAGCATCTGGCGCTCTAATTACAGGGAATGTTGTGTATTCGAATGTATCACCTAATACCTATTATTTAGTTGGAAACCCGTATGCAAGCCCTATAGATTTTGCATCAATATTAAACGATGCTTCAAATAGTGGTATTGGTAAAAAAATATGGTATATAGATCCTACTTTAGGTTCTTATGGAGCTTATGTTACTTGGGATAGTGTAAATGGATATAGTGATACAGGCTCTACACGTTATCCTTCAACTATCTTACAATCAGGTGAAGCTTTTTTTATAAAAGCAGCTACTTCAACTTCAACTTTGACAATAAAAGAAACTCATAAAACTACTATTAACACAAACAATGTTATCAGTAGAGTAGCTTCTACAATTTCATCGGAACGTATAAGAATTTCGCTTCACAAAGAAGAAGATAATATTTGGAATAAAAAAGATGCTGTTGTCGCTGGTTTTTATATAGGTGGCAATAATATATACGACATTGATGATGTAACAAAATTATCTAATCCATCAGAGACTATTGCATTTTACACAGATTTAAAATCATTATCATCAGAACATAGGGCTCCTATTCAAAATAATGACTTTTTAACTATTAGAGTAACACAAACAACCGTTAATTCAAATTATAAATTAAAACTTTATACTGAAAATTTTACATTTTCTGGACAAGCTTTTTTACAAGACCTATATTTAGGAACCTTATCAGAAATTAATTTAGATGGCACTATCTATGAATATCCTTTTCAGGTTACAAGTGAAGCTCTAAGTACAGGTAATCGTTTTAAAATTGTTTTTCAAGCATCTGCTCTAAGTAACGAAGATTTTAATGTATCAGGAGTTAAAATGTATCCAAATCCTACAACTTCAGAAAATGGTATTTTTGTATCTTTTCAAAATGATAATAATGAGCAATTTGAATACAAAATATTTAATTGCTTAGGGCAATTAATCCAAAATAATTCATTAATTATGAACGATAATACTGGTAAAATTAAATTCGAAAACAAATTAAATCAAGGAGTTTACTACATTAACATATATGATGTTAACCAAAATTTAAAATTTTCAAAATCAATATTAATAAACTAATTAAACATATATGCTGAAGAATATTTTTTTTACGATATTATTTTTATTTTCTGTATCGTCTTTTGCACAAGATGAATTTGATCCTGGTTTTGGTGATGAAGGTGGTGGTGATGCAGCAGATGCACCTGGTGCGCCTATTGATGATTTGATTATTCCTTTGTTATTTACTGGAATATTGACAACAATTTATTTTGTTAATAAAAAAGAAAGACAACTAAAACAAAATTAAATTCAACTTAAAAAAAACGCTGTAATTTGCATTACAGCGTTTTTTTTTATTATTTTTATAGAGCAATTTATTGTTGTGCCTAATTTTTAGGTATGCTTTGCAAACACCCCAAATGTTTACTTAAAACAAACTGCTATGGTAAAAGCTACTAAAACACTTCAAAGTACATTGATTATTTTTCTTTTCATTGTATTCTATTCCGAAGTAACTTTCGGAAATATCTTAAACGCACAGTTTACCACCAATCCTGCAACTGTAAGTGGTACCGTAACTATATGTAAAACTCAAGCAGTAGTATTTACAGATAGCTCAATAGGAACACTATCCGGCACAAGCTATAACTGGCAGTTTACCGGAGGTTCAACAACCACAGCAACCACAGCAGGTCCTCATGCGGTAACCTACAACACACCTGGAACCTACACCGCCTCATTAACGCTAGATAATACATATAGCTACAGCATTACGGTAGTAGTTACTAATAACCAACTCAGTGCTCCCTCCATTGCCTTAGTAGATGGAAATTTTTGGGCGGCATCCGTGTATAATAGTCAAAATTACTTTACCTATTGCAGCAATGATGCTGCAATTGCAGGTGGTTTGTTTTCATTTACAACACAATCCACACAAACCAACGCTAGTACGCAACATATTTTTGACTGGGGAGATGGAACCACGAATGCCTACACAGGAACAAATCTTGGGGAAACGTTTCATTTTTACGCTTCAGCAGGTTACTATACATTAACGTATACCGTTGTACTATCAAATGCTTGCAGCAGTCAACGAATATACAATCTATATGTTGGAGCCATACCTACCGCCACAATTAGTCCCGTGGGAATTCCAACTTTATGTAACCCAGGAAGCGTAACCTATGATTTATTAATAGGCGCACAAAATACGCCCGGAACACTATATACGTTTCAAGTCAATGATGGTACTCCTCCTGTAACATTCAATCACCCACCCCCTGCTACCATTACCCATCAATTCCTGGATAGTTCCTGCGGTACAAATTCAAACATTAATAGTACGGTATACCCAAACTCTTATCAAGCATCTATTACAATATCAAATCCATGTGGCAATAGTACAAATGCCGTAGGACCAATAAATATACAATCGGCACCAATAGCTAATTTCACTCGCACACCAAGTAACAATATAATTTGTGAGGGTACAACAGTAGCTATTAGTGATAATACACAAGGCGGGTATAATATTGGAGGTCCGCCTAGCTATGCTTGTACACAAACCTATAAAAAATACTGGACGATATCTGGCCCATCAGGACTCATAGCAACGAGTACTGGAGGTGTATTGACGGCCAATCCTTTCATCAGTTGTCCTAACAACTTCGGTTATAACAACAGCCAACCTAACAATCCTGGTGCTTGGTTACCTTCTGCCGCAAGTGTATTAAATGTTACCTTTTTACTCCCTGGTGATTATACTATAACATTTTATACTGGTTCCAATTTATGCGGTATCAGTACAGCAACACAAACCATTTGTGTTACACCAGAAGTAGTAGCCGATTTCACAATGTCAAGCAGCGCAATTTGTGCCCCAACAGTTGTAACATTAACCAATAATTCGAGTACACCAGGCTGCGCTAACACGAATAATTATTTATGGGAAGTAACCGCAACGAACCCAAATAATTGCCCTAGCTTTACACCTGGAGACTGGTTGTTTTCAGATGGAAATGCAACAACAACAGCACCTGAAATAACTATAAATTCACCAGGAATATATAACATTAGCCTAACCACCTCTCTAAATATACCTACGGCAGGTGCCTTATGCCAACCTGACACCAAAACAACAACGTTAGTGGTAAAAGGAAAACCTATTACATCGCTGACAGCTGAAACAATTTGTGAAGGAAGCACACTAACTTTAAACCCAACCGTTTTTAATTGCTATGCAAGTAATCCAGTATCTTACACTTGGGATTTTGGAACTTCACCACCAACAAATATTTCTAGCGTAAATGACGCTAGTCCAATACTTTCTTTCAATAGTCCTGGCGTTTACAATTACACTTTAACAATAAGCAATGAATGTGGCAGTAATAGTTATACTAGTTCTATCACAGTAGAACCATCGGTACATTTAACCGCCAATGTTCCTTTAGCAACTTGTGTCAATACAAGTATTCAATTAACCAGTTCAATCACTGGAGGAGTTACTGAAGGAATCTGGACCGCCTCATTACCAGGTGGAACATTTTCTCCAAGCGCTACTGATTTAAATCCAACGTACACACCCCCATTAGATTTCATAGGAAGTATTACTTTCACCTTAACTTCAACTACTCCAACGGCACCTTGTACTATTGCAACCGCAACATTTACTACTAATTTCAACACAGAAGCAACTGTTGCAACAGGCACCTATGATCCCCTCTGTGAAAATGGTAGTATCATATTAAACGGTAGTATTGGAGGAGCTGCCTCCACGGCAATTTGGACTACTTTAAATGGTGGCGCATTTTCTGACCCTAACAGTTTGAATAGTACTTTTACACCTCCCCCTGGCTATGTGGGTGCAATTACCTTAACATTAACAACAAATGATCCAGACGGCCCTTGTGAAGCAACTTCAGCGGACTTGAACTTAAATGTTTTACCAACGCCTAGTATTGATCCAAAATCTGATTTGTTTTTTTGCAATGAAGAAGTTATTAACTCAATAACATTTACAGGAACCAATGCCAACCTATTTACCTGGACAAATTCAAATACCGCCATTGGATTACCTTCAAATGGAACGGGCGCTATAAATTTTACAGCAACTAATACAAGTACAAGCCCAATAACAAGTACCATAACTATTACACCTGTTAATACGATAAGTAGCACTTTGTGTCCAGGAATACCGACATCATTCACGATTACAGTTCATCCTAATGCGCAAGTAAACGATATAACAAATCAAACAATTTGTAATGGATTTTCTTCTTCAGAAATATCTTTTTCAACAGCAAATACATCGGGTGTAACCACTTATATTTGGACGAACGATACTCCTTCAATAGGATTAGGAAGCAATGGTGCTGGAGGTATTCCAAGTTTCACAGCGCAAAACAATACAAATTCGCCCCTAGTTGCAACAATTGAAGTTACGCCTACGTACACTTTAAATGGTATTAGTTGTAGTGGAACACCAAAAGTTTTTACGATCACAGTAAATCCAGAGGCACAAGTAAATACAATAAATGATATAACACTTTGTGAGGGCAGTACAACAAGTGCAATTGCATTTACTTCCTTAAATACTATTGGAGCTAACACTTATGAATGGACAAACAACAATACGCTAATAGGTCTTTCGGCTAGCGGGACTGGGCCAATTCCAAGTTTTACGACTGCAAATACTTCAAATTCAGAATTAGTTGCTACGCTAACGATTACACCCTATTTTACTAATAATGGTGTAACCTGTAGTGGTACCTCAGAAACTTTTACAATAACAGTGATTCCGAGTCCACAAGTAAATCCTGTTACCAGTGAAACTATTTGTAATGGTGGAACAATCAACTCCATCTCCTTTTCTACTACAAATACAATAGGTGTAACTAGCTACGAATGGACTAATGACACTCCTTCTATAGGATTAGCATCAAATGGCATTGGAGACATCCCTTCGTTTGCAGTAAATAATCCCACACTTTCCCCTATTGTTGCAACAATAACAGTAACCTCAGTTTTACAATATAATGGAGTAAATTGTCCAGGTGTTAGTGAATCATTCACGATTACAGTACTACCCGATGCACAAGTAAATTCACCTCTTAATGCAACATTTTGTTACGCATCAACTACAACTCCAATTGTTTTTTCAACAAATACCACTGGTGGTATAGTTACCTATGAATGGACAAACAACAATACATCCATTGGATTAGCAAACAATGGAATAGGGAATATTCCAAGTTTTATAACCAATAATACCTCAACTACTCCAGAAGTCGCAACAATAACAGTAACTCCTTTTTATAACTTTAATGGTATAATTTGTAATGGAGTAGCTAAAACTTTTGAAATTACAATTAACCCAAATGGACAAGTAAACACAATATCAAATCAAGAGGTTTGTAATGGAACTGCTACTAATTCCATTGATTTTTCAACCAATAGAACCCCTGGTACTACAACCTATAGTTGGACAAATGACAATAACAGTATTGGACTACCCGCAACAGGAACGGGAGCAATTAACGCATTTACGGCAATAAATAACTCACTTGCTCCCTTAATAGCTACCATTACAGTTACACCTACTTATTCCTATAACTCCATAAATTGTGTCGGAACTAGCGAACAATTTACGATAACAGTAAATCCGAGTCCAGTAGTTCACTTTTCAGAGAACAATCAATTAATTTGTTCTGAAGAAAATACAATGCCCGTGCAATTAACAAGTAGTACTTCAGGCGTAACCTTCAATTGGACTGCTACAGTACCCGTTGGAATCACAGGAGCCCTTACAAACGGAACGAATACAATACCCGTACAAAATCTTATTAACACTACAAATGAGGTGTTAACAATAACCTATCAAGCCTTTGCAATAACAAATGATGCCACAGCCTGTCAAGGATTAGAATACACTTATCTCATTACTGTTTTGCCTAAGCCATCAATTTCAAATGAAACACTTCTATTATGCAGCGAACAAACGTTCAATTACGCTAGTAGTAATGGGGTTCCAAACAACACTACAATTGTTCCAAATAATACTATATATACGTGGACGGTATCTAACAATCCAGCAATTCTAGGAGCAAGTAATGGAAGTGCGCCACAAATTAATCAAACATTAACCAATACAACAGCAATCTCACAAACAATCACTTATACAGTGACGCCATCCGCTTCCGGTTGTATGGGTACTACCTTTACTTTATTGATAACTGTGTTACCAAAACCAGATGTGCTATTTAGCATTGGAAATCAAAATATTTGCAACCAAGACACAACAGTGCCAGTTAGCTTGAGTTCAACAATTGCAGGTCTGTATAATTATACATGGACAGCTAACATCCCAACAGGTATAACAGGTGCACTCGCTAATGGAACCGATGTTATTCCTGCACAAACACTCATAAATTCAACAACTACACCATTGACAATTACATATGCTGCATTTGCATCATTTGTCAATCTTGGATCGTCATGTACCAGCAACATTGCTACTTATGAAATAATGGTTAATCCAACACTAACAATCACAAGCAATGTTTCCAATTATAACACTTACAACATTAGTTACTTTGGCGGAAATGATGGATTTATAGATTTAACAGTTTCAGGAGGCTCAAACAATTATTCTTTCAGTTGGTCAGGACCAAATGGATACACAGCTATAACAGAAGATATAAGTAATTTGATGGCAGGTAGTTATACCGTAATTATAGATGATGGAATTTGTGAACCAAGAATAGTTAACTTCAACTTAATTGAACCTAATGAATTATTAGCACAAAATACAATTGCAGCATTGCAAAATCTATTGTGTTTTGGAGATACAAATGGCCAATTAGGGATTACGATTACACAAGAATCTGTTCCACCCTATAATTTTGAACTATTATACAACGCAGTAAGCATTCAAAACCTGACAAATAGCACTAATTTAAGTCCAATATTTACAGGTTTGTCAGCAGGGAATTACACCGTAAAAATAACAGATGCAAATGGTGTAATTAAAACGCTGAATAGTACTTTAACAGAACCGAGTGAAATTATAGTCACAGTAACTTCAACGCCTATAAGTTGTTACGCAGCTAATGATGCAAGTATAAATTTAACGATAACGGGTGGAGTAAATCCATATACAGTAAATTGGAGCAATTTAGCAACAGGTACCTTTCAAAACAATCTAGGACCTGGAACTTATAATATCACCATCACAGACGCTGTAGGTTGCGTAAAAACCATACAAAGTATAATTGCGAACCTTCCAGTTTTTGACATACAACCCGTTTTTAATCAAATTACATGCTATGGAGCTGCAAATGGTAGTATTAATTTAGGTCTTATAGGTGGACAAGCTCCTATTGTTGTAACATGGAGTGATGGCAGCAATGCAGGCTTGGTTAGAAATAATTTAACGGCTGGAGTATATACAGCTACAATTTCAGACGCAAGTACTTGTTCATTTACTAGAACCTTTACCCTTATTGAACCTCAACCACTACTTATCAATGGCATTATACAAAATGACTTAGATTGTACCACTAGTAATAATGGCAGTGTTAATTTAATAGTAACAGGAGGAACACTTCCTTACACCTTCAATTGGTCAAATGGTGCAACTACTGAGGACTTACTCAATGTAAGTAACGGGAATTTTTCTGTGGTAGTTACAGATGCAAGAGGATGTTCAATTAATGGACAATATACCGTTTATAGACCAGCTCCATTAATTACAACACTAACGCAACAAAAAAACGTAAATTGTGCTACTGGAGAAATAACAAGTTCTTTTGAAGTTTTAGTAAACGGAGGTATACCACCCTATCAAATAGTTTGGTCAAACGGCACAGTGTCAGGAACTAACAACCAATTTATGACCACCACACAAGATGGATTAATTAGTGTAACAGCAACCGATTCAAATGGTTGTTTCAACACAAGTAGTTATTTATTAGATAACCCAATAATTGGTGATGCAAATTTCACATTGAATTCATATAGTATAAATACATTTGGAGAATATTCTATGGGGGATCCAATACAATTTACCAACTTAACCATTGGAGACTATATTGGAATATCATGGAATTTTGGTGATGGAATTTTCTCAACAGAAGAAAATCCAATTCATACTTATTTAACAGAAGGCGAATATGAAGTTACGCTCTTAATCACTTATGAATATGGTTGTACGAAAGAACAGAAAATTATATTAAATATTACAAAAGGATATAAACTAATGATTCCAACAGGTTTTACAGCAAATGATGATGTAATTAATGATTATTTTGTACCCGCTTCTGTGGGATTATCTAGTTTAAAAATGGCCATTTACGACACTTGGGGAAATTTGATTTATTATGAAGAAGGAGATGCTATAGGTGGATGGGATGGAAAAATAAAAGGAATACCCGCTGAAAATGGAAATTATTATTATAAAATTTCAGGAATAACATTTTATAATAAAGTAGTAGAAAAAAATGGTCCTTTTATCTTATTAAAATAATTTGCATTATGAAATTTAATTTATCTATCATATTCAGCGTATTTTGCACTTTAGTAAGTGCTCAGGACCCAATCTTTACCCAGTACTTTTTAGTTCCTGAATCTTTAAATCCTAGTTTTACAGGATTATTAGAAACAACGAGTGCAGGGGTAATACACCGTTCTCAATGGACAAATTTAAACTATAAAATAGATACTGATTATGCCTATTTTAGTACTTGGTCTGAAAACAATCTAAGCGGAATCGGTGTAAATTTTTTAAATCACAGAGAAAATTTTACAGGCTATAATTTTCTTCAGGCTAATATAAATTATTCCTATAGGGTTGAATTAAACTATGAATGGTATTTTAGACCCGGAATAGAAATAGGCTATGGTAGTAAAAGTTTTGGATTCCAAAATCTAATATTAAGAGATCAAATCAATCTTAGTAATGAAACAATATCACCTGTGAGTATTGACCCACTTCAATTAAATAACAGAATACATTTTATTGATATTTCAACGGGACTTTTATTTTATACTGATAATTTTTGGATAGGTAGCGCCATCAAACACTTGAACAGGCCAAATATTTCAATAGCTGAAGAAGGTAATATCCCATTAGATATGTTTTACAATATTTCAACAGGATATGAATTTAATTTGTCTGACATCATTGAAACTGGTTTTTTACCTTATGAAACAAGAATGATGGTGACTGGAAATTTTATGGAGCAAGGTGGATACAATCGACTAGATATAGGAACCTCAATAATTTTCAGTCAATTAGTCATTGGTGCAACAGCTGCATTAAACCCTATAAAAAAAACAGATCAAAGTCATACATTAACCTCCATCAATCTATTTAGTGGATTACAATACGAAAAATTTAAAATAGGCTTTTCATATGATATAAATACTTCTAAAATAGGAAGAACTGGAGGTGTATTTGAACTTGGCTTAGTATATCAATTCGACGTTGAGGCAAGGAAATGTTTCGGTTGTCCAAATTACAATTAAAATAAAAAGTGTATTGATTTTTTCAATACACTTTTTATAAACTTCATACGCTGTAATGACTTAAAATATTTATAAACTAATTTTAAGTATTAAAAACCTAAAATAATTATTTTGAGCCAATTGCTTGGTAAATAAATCCGATTTTTTGCAAACTGTCTTTATCTAAAATATTCCTTCCATCAAAAACAAAAGCAGGCTTCAACATGTTGTCATAAATTTTTTGCCAATCATAGGTTTTGAATTCATCCCATTCTGTAAGTATAGCTATAGCATGAGCATCCTTACAAGCTTCATAGGGGCTAACATTTGCAATTACCCCTTGTAAATTTTCATGCTCAGAGCGAGTTTGCAAATAATTCAAATCAAATTGAATTTGCTCAGCTCCAACTTTAGGATCATATACACTTATTCTTGCTTGTTCACTTAACAAATCATCCGCAACATAAATAGCCGCTGATTCACGCGTATCATTTGTATCCTTTTTAAAAGCCCAACCTAAAAAAGCAATTTTTTTACCTGAAACCGTATTATATAATGTTTTAATCATGTTTTTTGCAAATCGACGCTTTTGGTGATCATTCATTATAATTACTTGTTCCCAATAATCAGCAACCTCATCTAATCCGTATGATTTTGCAATGTAAACCAAATTCAAAATATCCTTTTGAAAACAAGATCCTCCAAAACCAACTGAAGATTTCAAAAATTTAGAACCAATTCTACTATCCATACCAATTGCTCTTGCTACCTCATTTACATCTGCACCTGTTTTTTCACACAACTCACTTAAAGAATTAATAGAAGAAACACGTTGCGCTAAAAAAGCATTAGCCGTTAACTTAGATAACTCAGAAGACCAAACATTTGTCGTTAATATTTTATCTTTAGGAACCCAATTTGCATATACATCTACTAAAAGTTGAATTGCTTGTTGTCCATCCAAACTCGTATCGCCACCAATTAAAACTCTATCTGGCGCAAACAAATCTTCTACAGCCGTTCCTTCTGCTAAAAATTCCGGATTTGAAAGAATTTGAAAATTAACCCCATTACCCGTATTATCTAAAATATCTTTAATTGCACTAGCCGTTCGAACAGGTAAAGTAGATTTCTCAACAACAATTTTGTCATTTTTAGCAACACGTGCAATTTGTCGTGCACATAATTCAATATATTTTAAATCAGCAGCCATCCCTTTACCAACTCCATATGTTTTAGTTGGCGTATTCACTGAAATAAATATCATATCAGCTTCATCAATAGCTTTATCCACATCTGTAGAAAAAAATAAATTTCTACCACGAGCTTCCGCAACAACATCACTCAAACCTGGCTCATAAATAGGAATATTATTTACATCTGCATCATTCCAAGCAGCTATTCTTTTCTCGTTTAAGTCTACAACTGTAACTTTTATATGTGGGCATTTTTGAGCAATAATAGCCATTGTAGGCCCCCCTACATAACCCGCACCAATACAACAAATATTTGTAATCATTTTATAAAATTTATTTTTTAAATCTATTAATAATTTTTTTCCACACTTTATTCTTTACTTTTTCATTATGATACCCTTCTCCATAAACACCATAACCATATGCGTAACCATTTTTAGCATTATTGCTAAAGCCATTAAACAAAATACTAATATTATGTAATTCCCCTCTTTTATGTTTTTCATTAACAACATTTAACATACCTTTCTTTGTAAAGCCTTGTCTGGCAACATATATTGTAGCATCACAAAATTGAGCTAATTCTAAAGCATCAGAAACCAACCCTACTGGTGGCGTGTCTAAAACAATATAATCATATTTAGCTTTTAGCTCTTGAATCATTTCATGCATGGCGTCACTCATTAATAACTCAGAAGGATTCGGTGGAATAGGTCCAGAAGAAATAACATCTAAAAATGGAATATGAGTACTTTGTATCACCTCATTAATTGTTTTTTGCCCAATTAAATAATTTACAACACCCATAACGTTATCAATGTGAAAATCATCAAATATTCTAGGCTTTCTTAAATCCAAACCAACAATTACAGTCTTTTTATCACTTAAAGCAAAAACAGTAGCCAAATTTATTGAACAAAACGTTTTTCCTTCGCCACTAACAGATGAAGTTATCATTACAATTTTCGCACCTACTTTCTGCTGCTTTTTATACATAAACTGCAAAGAAGAACGAATGGATCTAAACGATTCAGCCAATGCAGATTTTGGCATTTCAAAAACTGACAAATTAGAATCTGAAACTTTATTACCTACTATTCCGATTACAGGAATTTTAGTCATTTTTTTAATATCCTCAATTGTGTTTACATTGTTGTCTATTAAAACCATAACAAATATAACAAGTAACGGAACCAATACACCTAAAAAAGCAGCTAAAATATAATTAATGCTTGTTTTTGGCCCCCTCAATCCACCACCAATATCTTTAGCAGGATCTAAAAATTTAATATCCGAAATATTTGCTGCTTTTACAATTTCAGCCTCACTCCTTTTTTCTAAAAAAGTACTATATATCTTATCTTTTAAATTATAATTACGAGTTATCTTGATGTGCTCTTGTTTATTTTCGGGTAATAAACTTGCTTCGCCTTCAGCTTTAGTAATATTCTTATTAATTAATGACAAATTTAAAGACAAAGCACTTTTTGAACTTGCAATATTTTCTAACAGTACTTTTTTAATAGATTCCATTTCGACATCAAATTCAGAAAACATTTTTTTATTCTTCACTGTATAGGATAAGTTGGCTCTATCAGCTGAAAGAACAATCAATTTAGAAACATTACTAACGACATTAGGATCATCAATTCCTGCAACACTTGGGGCAGGTAATTTAGAATAATCGGTTGTTTTTTCTAAATAATTTTTAAGTAAATTATAATATGCAATTTTTCTATTGATAGCATCTTTCTCCACATCATATCCAGACAACTTTTGGCTTAGTAGATTACCGCCAACTTCTTCTTCTAATTCTAATATATTTTTTCCTTTTCTAAACTCCTTTAACTCATTTTCGGCATTTTTTATTTGCCCTTCCATTTCTATTAAAGTACTATCTATAAAGCTAATTGTGTTATTTGCAAACTGATTTTTACTAGCTAATTGAATGTTTTTTAATTCTTCTACTGTCGTGTTTAAATATTCTACTAATCTATACTTATTTGAACCCTCTAGTTGTAAACGGACAATTGATAATGCTTTAGCATCTGCACTTACATCAATTGCTCTATAATTTGCTACTGTATTATTAAAATCATCGAATCGAATGAAATATTCTTGATTTGTAAATTCAAATGCTTCAGGTTTAATAATTAATTTAAATTTTAAAAAAGGCAGATCAACAGACTCATTAATTTTAAAAACTCTATTAAACTCCCCTCCAGAAACATTAACAGGTTTAACTATAACATCAGAGTATTGAATTAATGACGCACTTGTTGATTCCCCAAAATCTATACTTAACTTGTATTGAGAAGGGGACAAAAAAGTAATTTTTATTAGCTTATCAAACAATTGCCCTTTTGATTTATCAATTTCAACATAGAAAGGGACTTCCCCATATGCATCTTTGAAAAAATATTCATCTTGCTTTAAATACTTTATGTAATACTGTAATTTATCAACTACAATTTCATTATGTGAACGAGACTTTAAACTTGTAATAATTGTTTGCACTTTATCAGATGTGCCTCCCCAATTAAAAACTAAACTAGTATTTGAAGTAAAAAAGGGATTGTTTTGATCTTCCACAATAATTAATGATTCCATCCCATACATACTTTCCTTTCTAATATTTACATTGTATGCAAATAAGAAAGTGATTCCAAGTGACAAAACAAACCACTTCCAACATCCAGTAATTTTAAAAAGAAACCCTTTAAAATCAAAAGAATTATGTGATTCAAAAAAATTAAAATCTTTGGTATCTAGCATCTTATTCTTATAATGTTTTAGATAACACTATCAATGTTGTTATTAAAGATATAGCGGTCATTATTGTAGCAACAGACTGCACACCTGTAACTCCAGTACCCCATGTTTTTTGTTTCAATGGTTTAACTATTATATAATCGTTTGGTTGAATATAAAAATAAGGAGAATTAATCGCATTTGCATCTGTTAAATTAATACTATATGTTTCAAAGCCGTGTGGAAACTTTCTAATAATCTGTACTTCTTTTCTATTACCAGTAATAGGAATATCTCCGGAATTTGCAATTGCTTCCATAATTGTTGCTCTATCTTGAAACAAAACATTTGTTCCTGGCTTACCTATTTCGCCATTAATCGTATACCTTAAACCAGCCAATTTTACCGTTACAAAAATATTCGCCTCTTTTCTAAAATATTCTTCTAATAATTGCTTTTCGATTTTTTGTCTGACCTCTTCAGTAGTAAAACCTAAAACATTAACTTCTCCCAAAATAGGAACTCTAATATTCCCATGATCATCCACCGTATATCCATTATAATACAAAGTCTGTGGCGATTGTTGCACTTGAAATGAACCTGCAGTAGGGACGGAAAACATTTCAACTAATTTTTGATCTAAAGCCTTAATATTAATACTTAAAATATCACTTATTTGAATCCTATATGGCTTTGAATTTTCTTGACTAACTTTAATTGAATCTGACTTTACTATAGTGCTTGGTTGTAAATATGTTATATCCTTAGTAGAAATGCACGAGGTAAATATAACAGCAAATAATGCTAAAAAAACTATTTTTTTCATAAGTAGTCATTTCGTAAACTGTGGTTGCATTTTAACACTAAAATACTATGTCACATTTAAGGTAACAAATATAGTTTTTACAATTAAAATAATGAAGTTATTCCATTAAATTGATGTAAAATTTTACCAATTATTGTTTAATAGAGCCTTCAAAAGGAATTCTATTCAATAAACTTCGTCCAAGGGTAACTTCGTCTGCATATTCCAATTCATCTCCAACAGCAATTCCTCTTGCAATTGTGGATGTTTTTACACCATATTCCTTAATTTGTCTAAAAATATAAAAATTAGTGGTATCGCCTTCCATTGTTGAACTTAAAGCAAATATTATTTCATTTATCTTCCCTTCTTTTACCTTTTCAACAAGAGAAGTGATTTTTAACTGACTTGGCCCAATTCCTTCAATAGGAGAAATTTTCCCTCCCAAAACATGATAAACCCCTTTATACATTCCTGTATTTTCAATGGCCATAACATCTCTAACATCTTCCACTACACAAATTAGCGACTTATCTCTAGAAACACTTGAGCAAATTCCACAAATTTCATCATCTGAAATTGTATTACATTCTTTACAGTATTGAATATCATTTCGCATAGTTGTTAATGCAGAAGACAGCAACTCAGTTTGCTCAATCGGTTGTTTTAACAAATGTAAAACCAATCGTAACGCCGTTCTTTTACCAATACCTGGCAATTGAGACATTTCGTTGACCGCATTTTCTACTAATTTTGAAGGAAATTCCATTTAGCAAAAGTAGTTAATTTTGAAAAAAGAAAAGAGATTATAGAAAACAGAAGTGTAGAAAGTTCTTCATTCTGTCTTTTTTCTATTTTCTGTGCTCAATTTTATGATTTATTTCTATTTTAGCCTAAATAAAAACACAATTATGTCATCAGGAATTATTCTAGCTATTATTATCATATATTTCGGAATTCTTATTCTTATATCAAATCTAGTAAGTAAAAAAGATAGTAGTAACGAAGCATTTTTTAAAGCAAATAAAAATGCTAAATGGTACTTAGTGGCTTTTGGAATGATTGGCACCGCTCTATCTGGCGTGACTTTTATTTCAGTTCCTGGTGAAGTTGGAAATCCTGATTTTCAATTTAAATATTTTCAATTTGTACTCGGAAATGCTATTGGTTTTATAATTATTGCAACCATTTTACTCCCACTTTATTATCGCATGAACTTAACCTCTATATACAGTTATATCGAGCAGCGATTAGGGATTGTAAGTTATAAAACTGCCGCAACCATATTCTTAATCAGTAGAACTATAGGTTCTGCATTTCGTTTATATTTGGTCATTATTGTATTACAACGATTTGTTTTCGACGAATACAACGTCCCATTTGCTGTAACGGTTTTAATCTCATTAGCTTTAATATTTGCTTATACCTATCGTGGTGGTTTAAAAACGATAATTATTACAGACACTTTACAAACTTTTTTCTTAGTTTCTTCAGTATTTTTAACCATTATTTTCATTTGTAATAGTTTGGATTTAGGTTTCATAGATGCCTTTGAAACCGTAAAAAAAAGCAACTATTCTAAAGTTTTCTTTTTTGAAGATTATTTGAAAGGAAATTATTTTTGGAAACAAATTTTAGGTGGGATATTTGTAACCATAGCAATGGTAGGATTAGACCAAGACCTAATGCAAAAGAATTTAAGTTGCGCTACTATTGGCGAAGCACAAAAAAACATGTTTACGTTCACAGGAATTTTTGTCCTAATTAACATTTTCTTTTTAAGTGTAGGCGCTCTTCTTTATTTATATGCCGAAAAAAATGGAATTGCAGTACCTATGGTGGATGGTGTAAAACGAACCGATTTATTGTTTCCGGAAATCGCTTTTAACCATTTAAACATCTTTCCTGCAATAGTGTTTTTATTAGGATTAACCGCAGCCACTTTTGCCACAACCGATTCTGCTTTAACGGCGTTAACCACTTCATTTTGTGTAGATTTTCTTGGAATGGACAAAGTTGAAAATCAAAACAAACCAAACACCGTTAGAACTCGTCATTTGGTACATGTTGGATTTTCAATATTGATGTTTTTGGTGATTATTATTTTTAACTCGCTTAACGACAAATCGGTAGTAACGATGATTTTTAAAGTCGCAAGTTATACTTACGGACCTCTTTTAGGACTATATGCTTTTGGGTTATTTATGAAATCGAAAACCGTTCATGACAAATTAGTCCCTGTCATTTGTGTAATTTCTCCTTTAGTTTGCTTTTTATTGGTTAAAAATTCAGCAGCTCTTTTTGGAGAATACGTAATTGATAACGAATTAATCATCATAAACGGAATTATCACATTTATCGGATTATTAATCATTAGCAAACCCGCTACAAGTAAAACTACATTTTAATATTGATTTGTAGCCAATAAAACCAAAGTACAAGCTACTTCGTATTTAATATTATTTGCTTCTAGGATTTTATAAAATTCAGGATTTTCAGTTCCTGGGTTAAAAATTACGCGTCTTGGCTTTAGCGATAAAATATAGTCGTAATACTCTTCTTGTGCTTTTGGATTTACGTATAATGTAACTGTATCTACAGCATGAAAATCAAATTTTTCAGTCTCAATTGGTATGTCAAATGCCATTCCTTTTTTGGCTCCTATGGCAACAACTTGATGACTTTTATCTACTAAACTGTGAATGGCTTTATACGAATAGCGCTCTTTATTTGCTGAAGCACCAATAACTAATGTTTTCATGATATTGTATTTTAACCTTCTAAAGTTACGAAAAATTTATCAAATACAATCTACCATTTAGTGTAACAAAATAACATTTAAATGAATATTTGATGTTGAGTTTATAAAATAAATAGCCTATATTAGCATTAACAAACAAAATATTAATGGAATTATTTATTTATCTATTTGCCGCATTATTTTCAGTATTAAATCCGATTGGAACCGTTCCTATTTTCGTTGCTTTAACAGAAGGCTATACAAGTGGAGAAAGAGCAAAAGTTTCATTAATTACTAGTATTAACGTTCTGATCATATTAATAATTTCTTTTTTTATAGGCCAATATGTATTGAGTTTCTTTGGAATAACCATTACTGCTTTACGAATTGCTGGGGGAATTATCATTACAAGTTCCGGTTTTGGACTATTGAACGGAAACTTTAGCAAAAACAAAGGAATTAATAAAAAAGTACAAAAAGAAGTACAAAACAGAACCCATATTGCCTTAACGCCATTAGCAATGCCAATGTTAGCGGGACCAGGTTCTATATCGCTATTAATAGCTTTTCACCAAGAACACAACACCACTACCGAAATCATAATTTCTACCATTGCAATAGCTGTAGTTGCTGTAACTATTTATATTATACTTCGTAGCGCACACTATTTGGCTAAAATGTTAGGGTCTTCTGGAATTGTGGCCATCTCAAGAATTATTGGTTTCTTAACCATTGCAATTGGTATTCAATATATTATAAGTGCTATTTTAACTATTGTTAGAGGTATTTAACCATTCTATTTTGTACCTTTAAAAGAAAAATGCGAATTTTACTAACTGGTGCTAATGGTTACGTTGGACGAAGATTACTCCCTGAACTTCTTTCACAAGGTCACGAAGTAGTTTGTTGCGTAAGAGATAAAAATCGTTTAGGACTTGACAAAGCAACTTTAGAAAAAGTAACACTTTGGGAAGTAGATTTTTTACACCCAATAGACTTAGACAACATTCCAAAACAAATAGATGTTGCCTATTACTTGATCCACTCGATGACATCTTCAACTTCAGATTTTGATGTTATGGAAGGGAAATCTGCCCAAAATTTCAATATTTACATGAATGAAATTGGGGTTAAACAAGTGGTGTATTTAAGTGGTATTGTTAACAATTCGGAACTTTCCAAACATTTACAATCCAGAAAAAACGTTGAAGATATTTTATTTGAAGGCAATTTCAACACTACCGTGCTTCGTGCAGGAATTATAGTTGGCTCAGGAAGTTCGTCTTTTGAAATTATTCGTGATTTATGCGAAAAACTACCCGTAATGGTAACTCCAAAATGGGTTTTAACGAAATGCCAACCCATAGCCATTCGTGATGTTATTCATTATTTAACAGGTGTTTTACTAAAGGAAGAACATTACAATAAATCCTACGATATTGGCGGACCTAATGTGATTACTTACAAAGAAATGATGTTGTTGTATTCAAAAACAAGAGGCATCAAGCTTTGGATTTTCACACTCCCAATTATGTCACCAAAGCTTTCA
Source organism: Flavobacteriia bacterium (assembly GCA_004293165.1). Lineage (GTDB taxonomy): Bacteria > Bacteroidota > Bacteroidia > Flavobacteriales > Flavobacteriaceae > Flavobacterium. The sequence continues at coordinate 65,804 of RDYL01000006.1, forward strand.
TCCTATTGGTTGTATTTTGTCACTTCTACGTCTTATAAACTAGCTGTGAATTTGGTAGATAGTATGAAAATGGAAGTTGTTTGTCAAAACAATGACCTACAAAAAGCATTAAACATCCAACCAATTACTTATGTAGATGCTATTAAATTAGCTTTCTTAAAAATGGAACAAAACTTGGTTATTTCTAGCTGGAAAGACAGTTTGGTAAGTAGTAGTTTCCAAGAAAATTTTTCAGAATTCATTCAAATTCCAACTTATGGCTGCTTAAAAGATCATAAAATTAAATCTGTGAACAACGTTGAAAAAACACTCAACAACATTTGGTCTATAGGTGGCGACAGAGGTTGGTATTATGGAAACTGGATGTGGCGAATTCGTGGCTTTTTAGATAAATTGTTTGGAGGCGTAGGTTTACGAAGAGGCAGAACACATCCAACTCATTTAGACAATGGAGATGCACTAGATTTTTGGCGCGTTTTAGTTGCCGATAAAGAAGAAAAACGTTTGCTTTTATATGCAGAAATGCGTTTACCCGGAGAAGCTTGGCTTGAATTTAGAATTGACAAAGAAAACAAACTACATCAAATTGCAACTTTTAGACCTAAAGGATTATTAGGAAGAATGTATTGGTACAGTTTAGTTCCTTTTCACTTTTTTATTTTTGGAGGAATGATAAAAAATATTACAAAATAAAAAGAGCCTGATTTTAAATAAAAATCAGGCTTTTGCTTTATGACATCTAATTAATTATGCTTTTGGTAAGAAAATTTCTGCCATCATACAACGAGCACTTCCACCTCCACAAGCTTCAATTGTATCTAAACTCGAACTTAAAATGGTAACGTGTTCTTCTAATTGTGCAATTTGCTTTTTAGTCAAACTTTGGTGTGCCGAGGCACTCATAATTAAATATCTTCTATCATCAGTTCCTTTTACTTCCAACATATTTCCAGCAAAATTATTTACTTGGTCTTCTGTAATTAGAATTACTTCTTTTTCATCCCCTTTTAAACTATCTAACACCATTTTACGTTCTTTCTTATCATCAATGCAATCGGCACAAATAACAGCAAAAGTTTCTCCCACACACATAATTACATTCGTATGATAAATGTGTTTTCTTTCCCCATTTACAGTTTGAAATGCTTCAAAAATAACGGGTGTAAATTCGAAATCTTCACAAAATTCGATAAAAAGTTCTTCATCTGCTCTTGGAGATAATGCACAATAAGCTTTACCATTCGCTCTGTCTAAAATAATACTTCCTGTTCCTTCTAAAAAGACATCATCTTCTTCAGCAGAAGTATAATCCATTATTTCATTGATAAGAAATCCTTTTTCTTCTAACGTATCTAAGACATCTTCTCTTCTTTCTAAACGGCGATTTTCAGCAAACATAGGATACAACACTACATCTCCATTTTCATGAAAAGAAATCCAATTGTTTGGGAAAATACTATCAGGGGTATCTGGACTTAAAGTATCGTCAACTACTACAACATTAAGCCCAATCATTTTTAATTTCTGAACGAAAGTATCAAATTCTTCTTGTGCTTTTTGATTTACCGTTTCTGTAGATAAATTATCCAATACTTTTTGATAATAATTATTTACAGCTGTTTGTTCGTTCATGCGGAAAGCCACCGGACGAATCATTAAAAGGGAATTAGTAGTTTGTTTCATTTTATATTTATGTTTGAAGTTTCAGGTTGCAAGTTTCAGGTTTTACAACTTGAAACATTAAACTTGAAACAAAGTTTTTAATCTCTAATTAATGGCAAAGTTGAACATCTTAATAATCCTTCTTGTTTGGCTATTTCAGCGTACGGAATTTCTTCAACTGTAAAACCTTGTTCTCTAAGCCAATTGTTCAATCGTGTAAAATTCTTTTCTGAAACTACTACATTAGGAGCAATTGAAAATACATTTGAATTCATGTGATACATTTCCTCTCTTTCAATATGGAATAAATTCTCTTTTCCGAACAAGTTTACTAAAAACATATAGTCTGCTTCTTCACGGAAACCGCTTTTGTAAATAATTCCTTTATTAGCTCCAACAGGTTGAAAACAACAATCTAAATGCAAAGCATTATCTCTTGGTTCTATTTTTGATTTCACTAAATCAAATGATTTTACAATTTTATTTGGAAACAAGTTTTTAATATAATCAACTCCTTGCCAATTTGTTCTTGCAGTTATATAATCTTTGTAATCCGAACCTTTGTAAGTACCTATAAAAATATAATCATTCCAAGGCATCACATCACCACCTTCAATATGCACTTCTTCTGGCGGACGTACTACTTTTTTAGGATCAATTTGATCAATTACATACTGAATGGCATCTAATTCACGTTCTCTATCTGGTAAAATATTGGCTTTGATAAATACATCATCAATTACAAATCCGATGTCTCTAGCAAAAATTTGATTGTAATTTTCAATAATTTGAGGTCTGAAAACTTTAACATCATATTTTTGAAATACGGCGTTAAATGCTTCAATTTCTTTTACCATATTTTCTTCAACTGGATAAGTTCCGGCTTTAATATGCTCTAAAGACTTTGGATCATATGCTTCTTCAATAGTAGGTGTTGGACCGTTATTTTCGGCAGTACCAAGCACTACAGCCCTTAATCGGGAAGTTTCGTTTTTTACATTTAATTGTAACATAGATTTTGGCTTTTGGCAAATATAGAAAAAGGAAACGAGAATTTTTACGGGTTGTCTTTTATTAATTCATAAAGAATTAACAGTAATTGATTTATAAATGATTAGATTTGAGAAAACTATAAAATCAATTTAAAATGGGATTATCAAATTTTTTCAATTCTCTTTTTGGAAAAGCAAAAGAGAAAGCTGAAATAGCCAAAGAAAACTTAAGCGAAGTAGGAGAAAATGTTGCCGAAAAAGCTGCAGATGTAGCGGAAGACGTAAAAGAAACAGTTGAAAAAGTAGCCGAAAAAGCGGCTCAAAAACTGGAAGAGTTAAAAGTGAATGAAAAAGTAGCTGAAGTAATGGAAACTGCTAAAGAAAAAACCGCAGAAGCTGCAGGTTGGGTTGAAGAAAAAGCACACAACTTAAAAGAATCTTTGGAGCCTAAAAAGGAAGAATCTAATACCTCTGAAATTGTGGAATCTGAAACAAATGAAGAAACAAAACAACCCTAATAAAAAACCACTCAATGAGTGGTTTTTTTATTTAGACTATCTATCTTTTACTTCTTTAAAAGGACGTAATGCATATCCAGTATATACTTGTCTTGGACGACCAATTGGCTCTTTGTTTACTCTCATTTCTTTCCATTGAGCAATCCAACCTGGTAATCTACCAATAGCAAACAGAACAGTAAACATTTCAACTGGAATTCCCATAGCGCGGTAGATAATTCCTGAATAGAAATCTACGTTTGGATATAAGTTTCTTGATTTGAAATATTCGTCTTCTAAAGCTACTTTTTCTAATTGTTTTGCAATATCTAATAATGGATCATCAACACCTAAAGCGGTTAATACATCATCAGCTGCTTTTTTAATGATCGTTGCTCTTGGGTCAAAGTTTTTATAAACACGGTGTCCAAATCCCATTAAACGGAATGGATCATCTTTATCTTTTGCTTTTAAAACGAATTTAGCCACATCTCCTCCATTGTCATGAATTTCTTGTAACATTTCTAATACTGCTTGGTTAGCTCCTCCATGAAGTGGTCCCCAAAGTGCAGAAACTCCAGCAGAAATAGAAGCGAATAAACCAGCGTGAGAAGAACCCACAATTCTTACTGTAGAAGTAGAACAGTTTTGTTCGTGATCTGCATGTAAAATGAATAATTTATCTAAAGCAGTTACAACTTTTGGATCAGCTTTATAAGGACCTGTCGGTAATTCAAACATTAAACGCATGAAATTATCAACATAACCTTTTGTGTTGTCATAATAATTTAATGGATAACCCATTGATTTTCTGTAAGTCCATGTAGCAATTACTAAAAATTTACCCATAGTTTTACATACTGCATCATACATTTCTTTTTCGTTGTGAGGATTCACAGACTTAGGATTAAATGCAGTTAAAGCACTTGTTAACGAAGCTAAAACACCCATTGGATGTGCGGTTTTAGGAAAACCATCAATGATGTTTTTCATTTCCTCATTAACTAAAGTATATTTACGAATGTCGTTTTCAAACTTCTCTAATTGAGCCGTTGTTGGCAACTCTCCGAAAATTAACAAATAAGAAACTTCTAAGAAGCTAGCTTTATCCGCTAAATCCTCAATAGAATATCCTCTGTAACGCAAAATTCCCTCTTCACCATCTAAAAAAGTAATCTCGCTTCTACATGAACCCGAGTTTTTATACCCTGGATCAATAGTAATAGCACCAGAAGCACTTCGTAGCTTATCGATGTCGATAGCAACCTCATTTTCAGTTCCTACGATAACTGGGAACTCATACTTCTTGCCATCAAGCTCTAATATTGCAGTATTTGACATATTAATATAATGTGTTTTTTGATAAATATTTATGTATGTTGCGAATTTAACAAATAATCCTCGAACATTAAAGAAAATTATTATAATTTATGGTTAAATAATATACATGAAAAACCCTTTCAAAATTTCTTCTGAAAGGGTTACTATTTAGATACTGAAACAAGTTTAGCTAAACTGTTTATCTTATTATCTTTTTACTTTAAAAGCATTAACACCAGGAAAATAAGCAACATCCGCTAATTCTTCTTCAATTCTTAATAATTGATTGTATTTTGCCATACGATCTGAACGAGAAGCAGATCCTGTTTTAATTTGTCCGCAGTTTAAAGCAACTGCTAAATCAGCAATTGTATTATCTTCTGTTTCACCAGAACGGTGAGACATTACTGAAGTATATCCTGCATTATGCGCCATATTAACTGCAGCAATAGTTTCGGTTAAAGTTCCAATTTGGTTTACTTTAATCAAAATTGAATTGGCAATAGATTGACTAATTCCACGAGATAATCTTTCTACATTTGTTACAAATAAATCATCTCCTACTAATTGTACTTTATCACCAATTTTCTCAGTTAATAATTTCCAACCTTCCCAATCATCTTCATACATTCCATCTTCGATAGAAATAATTGGATAATTAGCAGCTAATTCAGCTAAATAAGAAGCTTGCTCTTCAGAAGTTCTAATTTTACCTGTTTCACCTTCAAATTTAGTGTAATCATATTTTCCGTTTACATAAAATTCAGAAGCTGCACAATCTAAAGCAATCATTACATCCTCACCAAAAGTATACCCTGCATTTGTCACTGCTAATTTAATAGAATCTAAAGCATCTTCAGTTCCTCCTGCTAAATTTGGAGCAAATCCACCTTCATCACCTACAGCAGTAGATAAATTTCTATCGTGTAATACTTTTTTCAAGTTATGGAAAATTTCAGTTCCCATTTGCATAGCGTGAGTAAAATCTTTAGCTTTAACTGGCATAATCATAAATTCTTGAAACGCAATTGGAGCATCAGAATGCGAACCTCCGTTGATGATATTCATCATTGGAACTGGCAACGTATTTGCAGAAACACCTCCAACATAACGATACAATGGCATTCCTAATTCATTAGCCGCTGCTTTTGCCACCGCTAAAGAAACACCTAAGATTGCATTTGCACCTAAATTAGATTTATTTGCTGTCCCATCTAATTCAATCATCATTTTGTCGATTAAATTTTGTTCGAAAACAGACATTCCTACTACCGCTTCAGCAATTTTAGTATTTACATTTTCAACCGCCTTTAAAACACCTTTACCCATGTAAGCTTTACCACCATCACGAAGCTCAACCGCTTCATGTTCACCAGTTGAAGCACCACTAGGAACAGCTGCTCTACCTAAAATTCCGTTATCTGTAACTACATCTACTTCGATTGTTGGATTTCCACGCGAATCTAAAATTTGTCTAGCGTGAACTTTGATAATTATACTCATTTTATGTTTTTTTAATTTACTATCTTGTGAATAATAACAAATTTATAATTTAAAATCTAATCATAATTAGAAACTCAAAAAACTTATAAACGATAACGTTTTAGTTGATTGAACTTTTAATATTTTCAATAAATTGATCAAACAAATAACTTGAATCGTGAGGACCAGGACTTGCTTCAGGATGGTATTGTACTGAAAAACAGTTTTTCGATTTCATTCGCATTCCAGCAACTGTTCCGTCATTTAAATGCTCATGTGTTAATTCGAAATCAGGATGTTTATCTAATTCTTCTCTTACGATAGCAAAACCATGATTTTGAGACGTAATTTCACCTTTACCAGTAATCACATTTTTTACAGGATGATTGATTCCTCTGTGACCATTGAACATTTTGTAAGTTGAAATACCATTAGCCAAGCCAATAATTTGATGTCCTAAACAAATACCAAAAAGTGGTTTATTCTGATTTAAAATTTGTCTTGCCACTTCTTGAGCTGATTCAAGAGGTTCTGGATCTCCAGGCCCATTAGACAAGAAATATCCATCAGGATTGAATGATTTTAAATCTTCAAATGAGGCATTGTAAGGAAAAACTTTGATGTAGCAATCTCTCTTTGCTAAATTTCTTAGAATATTGGTTTTTATCCCTAAGTCTAAAGCTGAAATTTTATATTTTGCTGTCTCTTCACCAAAGAAATAAGGTTCAGTTGTTGACACTTTTGAAGCCAATTCCAATCCATTCATATCAGGAACTTGTGATAATTTTTCTTTTAGCTCTTTAATCGGTGTTCCATCAGTACAAATTACAGCATTCATTGCTCCATTATCTCTGATATAACTTACTAATGCTCTTGTATCTACATCAGAAATTACGATAAGATTTTGTTTACTTAAATAGTCAAATAAACTTTCAGTAGCATCTTCACGAGAATAATTAAAACTGAAGTTTTTACAAACCAAGCCTGAAATTTTTACTGAATCAGATTCCACTTCTTTTTCATTTACGCCATAATTACCAATGTGAGCATTAGTAGTTACCATGATTTGTCCAAAGTAAGAAGGGTCTGTAAAGATTTCTTGATAACCTGTTGTTCCAGTATTAAAAGCGACTTCACCAAAAGTCACCCCTTCAATACCGATAGATTTTCCGTGAAAAATTGTTCCGTCTTTAAGAAGCAGAACGGCTTTAGAACGATTATTGTATTTCATTGTGTTGTGTTGTTATGGGTGCAAAATTAGTTATAAAAGTTGTTTTAAGAAAATATTTGATTCGTAAAACCAAAAAAAAAGGATAAACTTAAAAAAGTCTATCCTTATTATTTTTACATGAATGGTTTCATAACTATTCTGTAGCTTCAGTATTTTCAGAAGTTTCAGCAGCTGGAGCTTCAGGAGTACCTTCCGCTTTTTTAGCTTTTCCACGACGAGTCGTTTTCTTAACTTCTTTTTTACCACCATTATACAATGTGTTAAAATCTACAAATTCAATCATTGCCATGTCAGCGTTATCTCCTAAACGATTACCTAACTTGATGATACGAGTGTATCCTCCTGGACGGTCACCAACTTTAGCAGCAACTTCTCTAAACAATTCAGTAACAGCATATTTATCTCTTAAATAAGCAAAAACTGTACGGCGATTGTGAGTAGTATCTTCTTTTGATTTTGTAACTAATGGTTCAACAAATTGTTTTAAAGCTTTAGCTTTAGCAACAGTCGTGTTGATACGCTTATGTTCGATTAAAGAACAAGCCATATTAGCTAACATAGCTTTTCTATGTCCTTTTTGTCTACTTAAATGATTGAATTTTTTTCCGTGTCTCATGACGTGTTTTATTTATCTTCATCTTGCATCAATCCATTAAAGGAGCGCAAAATATGAAGCAATTATTCTTTATCTAACTTGTATTTAGTTAAGTCCATACCGAAAGTAAGGTTTTTATTAGCCACTAACTCATCTAATTCAGTTAATGATTTTTTACCAAAATTACGGAACTTCATTAAGTCGTTCTTGTTGAAAGACACTAAATCACCTAATGTATCAACTTCAGCCGCTTTTAAACAATTTAATGCTCTAACAGATAAGTCCATGTCAACTAATTTAGTTTTCAACAACTGTCTCATGTGAAGAGATTCTTCATCATATGACTCAGTTTGAGCAATTTCATCTGCCTCAAGAGTAATTCTTTCGTCAGAGAACAACATAAAGTGATGGATTAACGTCTTAGCAGCCTCAGTTAAAGCATCTTTAGGATGGATAGAACCATCTGTAATGATTTCAAAAACTAATTTTTCGTAATCTGTTTTTTGTTCCACACGGAAATTCTCAATAGTATATTTAACATTCTTTACAGGTGTGTAAATAGAATCCGTAAAAATTGTTCCTATTGGAGCGTTTGATTTTTTGTTCTCTTCAGCAGGAACATAACCTCTACCTTTTTCGATAGAAAGTTCCATGTTGATTGTAGTTTTGCTGTCTAAATTACAGATTACTAAATCTGGATTTAAAACTTGAAAACCAGAGATGAATTTTTGAAAATCACCTGCTGTAATTTTATCTTTTCCTGAAAGAGCAATAGAAACAGACTCATTATCAATATCTTCAATTTGACGTTTAAAACGTACTTGTTTAAGATTTAAAATAATTTCTGTTACATCTTCAACCACACCAGAGATAGTAGAGAACTCATGTTCTACACCTTCTAATCTAACTGATGTAATTGCATATCCTTCAAGGGAAGAAAGCAAAACTCTTCTAAGTGCATTACCAACAGTCAATCCGTAACCAGGTTCTAAAGGTCTAAATTCAAATTTACCTTCAAAATCGGTTGAATCGATCATGATAACTTTATCGGGCTTTTGAAAATTAAATATTGCCATACTTTCGACTAAAGTCAATTATTATTTGTTATACAACTCAACGATTAGTTGTTCTTTAATATTTTCTGGAATCTGAAGTCTTTGAGGTACAGAAACAAAAGTACCTTCTTTAGTATCATTATTCCATGTAATCCACTCATAAACTTGAGAAGAACTTGCTAAAGAACGCTCGATAGCTTCAAGAGATTTTGATTTTTCACGTACAGCAACTTTATCACCAGCTTTCAAGTGGTAAGAAGGTACATTAACAAGCTCACCGTTAACAGTGATATGTCTGTGAGATACAATTTGACGAGCTGCTCTACGAGAAGGCGCAACGCCCATTCTGTAAACTACGTTATCTAAACGAGCTTCACATAATTGTAATAAGATTTCACCTGTTACTCCAGAAGCAGCAGATGCTTTTTTGAATAAGTTTCTGAATTGTTTTTCAAGAATTCCGTAAGTGTACTTAGCTTTTTGCTTTTCCATTAACTGAACTGCATACTCAGATTTTTTACCTCTCTTTTTAGCTAAACCATGTTGCCCTGGAGGGTAATTTCTTTTTTCGAAGGCTTTGTCTTCTCCGAATATTGCTTCGCCAAATTTACGAGCAATTTTAGTTTTTGGACCAGTATATCTTGCCATTTTAAAAAATTAAAAAAGGTAGGAATTATGAATTCAGGTCATATATCCTTCGATAATTTTAAACCTACCTATGTTATACTTAAATTATACTCTTCTTCTTTTCGGAGGACGACATCCGTTGTGAGGCATTGGAGTTACATCAATGATTTCAGTAACTTCAACTCCAGAATTATGAATAGATCTAATAGCAGATTCTCTACCATTTCCTGGACCTTTCACATAAACTTTCACTTTTTTAAGTCCAGCTTCAAGAGCTACTTTACTACAATCTTCTGCTGCCATTTGAGCTGCATAAGGAGTATTCTTTTTAGAACCTCTAAAGCCCATTTTACCAGCTGAAGACCAAGAAATAACTTCACCTTTCTTATTAGTCAAAGAAATAATGATGTTGTTAAAAGTAGCATTAATATGTGCTTCTCCTGAAGATTCAACGATAACTTTACGTTTTTTTGCTGTTGCTTTAGCCATATTATTACTTATTATTTAGTTGCTTTTTTCTTGTTAGCAACAGTTTTTCTCTTACCTTTTCTAGTTCTAGAGTTGTTTTTAGTTCTTTGACCTCTCAATGGAAGTCCAGCTCTATGACGAATACCTCTTTGACATCCAATATCCATTAAACGTTTGATGTTTAATTGAACTTCTGAACGCAATTCACCTTCAATTTTGAAATAAGATACCGCATCACGAATTGCTCCGATCTCGTCATCATTCCAATCTTGAACTTTTTTGTCTTCGCTCACTTGAGCTTTAGCTAATATATCTTTAGCTCTGCTTCTACCAATACCAAATATGTATGTTAAAGCAATGATTCCTCTTTTTTGTTTAGGTATATCTACCCCTGCAATTCTTGCCATAATTATCCTTGTCTTTGTTTAAATCTAGGATTCTTTTTGTTAATAACGTATAATCTTCCTTTTCTACGTACAATAATGCACTCGGCACTTCTTTTTTTAACTGATGCTCTTACTTTCATTTTAATAGCTTTAGTATCTATAAGTAATTCTTGCTTTAGACAAATCATAAGGGCTCATTTCAAGTTTAACCTTGTCACCTGGCAACAACTTAATGTAATGCATACGCATTTTACCAGAGATATGAGCAATTACAATATGTCCGTTTTCTAACTCCACACGGAACATAGCATTTGACAATGCTTCAATAATTGTACCGTCTTGTTCTATTGCTGATTGTTTTGCCATAAAAATTAAGCTACTGCTTTTCTATTTTTACCACTTTTCATCAAACCATCATAGTGTTTATTCAATAAATAAGAATTTATTTGCTGAATGGTGTCTATTGCAACTCCAACCATGATTAATAAAGAAGTACCACCATAAAAATAACCCCAAGCACCTTGAACTCCAAGTAAACTTACTGCAACAGCTGGGAACACAGCTACTAAAGCAAGAAATAACGATCCTGGAAAAGTAATTAGTGACATAATTTTATCTAGGTAATCTCCGGTTTCTACACCTGGCTTAACACCTGGTATAAAACCTCCGCTTCTTTTTAAATCATCTGCCATCTTGTTAGTTGGTACGGTAATTGCGGTGTAAAAGTACGTAAAAATTACAATTAACAAAGCAAAAACTATATTATATACTAAACCGAATGGATCGTTGAACATTCCTGCAATAGAAAGTGCAGTGTCTGATTCTTTAGCCAAACCAGAAACAGCAGCAGGAATAAACATAATAGCTTGTGCAAAAATGATCGGCATAACACCTGATGCATTTAACTTTAATGGGATAAACTGTCTGTTACCACCCATCATGTCTTCTTCAAAATCCCCAGAAACTGTACGTCTTGCATACTGTACTGGAATTTTTCTTACAGCCATTACTAATAAAATACATGCAATTATTACTAAGAACCAAAGAATTAATTCGAATACCATCATCATTACACCTCCGTTTGCTTGAGAAGTTCTAGATGAAAACTCTTGAATAAATGCTTGTGGCATTCTTGCAATAATACCTACCATTATCAATAAAGAAATACCATTACCAATACCTTTATCAGTAATTTTTTCTCCTAACCACATTGCAAAAATCGTACCTGTTACTAAAATAAGTACCGAAGAAAAGATGAATGTAGGACCAGTTAACATAAATGCTTCACCTGGTAAAGTTCTGTACAAGTTATAAATATAACCAGGACCTTGAACTAAAGTAATTAAGATTGTTAACCATCTTGTAATTTGGTTAATTTTCTTTCTACCACTTTCACCATCTTTTTGTAATTTTTGTAAATATGGCACCGCAATTCCCATTAATTGAACTACGATAGAAGCTGATATATACGGCATGATACCCAATGCAAATACAGAAGCTTGCGAAAACGCACCTCCTGTAAATACATTAATTAACCATCCAATACCTTCATCAGTTTGGTTTGTAAGATTTGTCAATTTAGTAGCATCAATCCCCGGAAGGGTTACTTGAGCACCAAAACGGTACACTAATAATAATCCAAGAGTTAATAAAATTCTATTTTTTAACTCTTCTATTTTCCAAACGTTGATGAACGAATCTATAAATTTCTTCATTTTACTAAAAGGATTATAAAGTTACAGCTTCTCCACCAGCAGCTTCAATAGCCGCTTTTGCAGATGCAGTAAATTTGTGAGCACTTACTTTAAGTTTTGTTTTTAGCTCACCTCTTCCTAAAATCTTTACTAAGCTATTTTTTGTAGCCAAACGAGTATCTACAAATACAGTAAAATCTACTGCATCGGTAACTACACCGTTATCTACTAATAATTGTAACGAATCAAGATTGATACCTTGATATTCTACTCTATTAATGTTCTTGAAACCAAACTTAGGCACACGTCTTTGAAGTGGCATTTGACCACCTTCAAAACCAATTTTCTTAGAATAACCAGAACGAGACTTAGCTCCTTTGTGTCCACGTGCAGCGGTACCACCTTTACCAGAACCTTCTCCTCTACCTACTCTTTTATTTTGGTTGTGAACTGAACCTTCAGCTGGTTGTAAGTTACTTAAATTCATAACTGTATAGTGTTATTTAGTTTCTTCAACAGAAACTAAGTGTTTAACTTTATTTACCATTCCAAGGATAGCAGGATTTGCATCATGCTCAACAACCTGTCCCATTTTACGAAGACCTAAAGCTTCCAAAGTTCTCTTTTGATCAAGAGGACAATTGATTTTACTTCTTACTTGTTTTACTTTTAATTTTGCCATGATTTCCTGTTGATTAACCTTTGAATACTTTTTCTAAAGATACTCCTCTTTGTTTAGCTACCGTTAAAGCGCTTCTCATTTGTAATAAAGCATCAAAAGTTGCTTTAACTACGTTATGAGGGTTAGAAGAACCTTGTGATTTAGATAATACATCATGAATACCTACTGATTCTAATACGGCACGAACAGCACCACCAGCAATTACTCCAGTACCATGAGAAGCAGGCATTAAAAATACTCTTGCTCCACCAAATTTACCTTTTTGTTCATGAGGTACAGATTGACCATGTAATGGAATTCTCACTAGATTTTTCTTAGCATCTTCTACCGCTTTAGCAATAGCCTCAGAAACATCTTTAGATTTTCCTAATCCATGACCTACAACACCGTTCTCATCACCAACTACTACGATAGCAGAGAAACCAAATGCTCTACCTCCTTTAGTAACTTTAGTAACACGATTTACACTCACCAAACGATCTTTTAATTCAAGACCTCCTGGTTTTACAATCTCTACGTTTTTATAATTATGATACATAATTTCTTAGAATTTAAGTCCAGCTTCTCTAGCTCCTTCAGCTAATGATTTCACACGTCCATGGTATAAATACCCACCTCTATCAAAAGAGATTGTTGAAATACCTGCTTTAAGTGCTTTTTCAGCAACTAATTTACCAACTGCTTTTGCAGTTTCAACAGCAGTTCCTTGAGCAACTTCTTTATCTCTCGATGAAGCGGCAACTAAAGTTGTACCGTTTACGTCATCTATGATTTGCGCATAGATTTCTTTATTACTTCTGAATACAGAAAGTCTTGGTTGAGCAGCAGTTCCGCTTACAATCTTTCTGATTCTGAACTTAATTCTTTGTCTTCTTTCAGATTTCGTTAATGACATAGTCTTAATTTTTAAGCTGATTTACCTGCTTTTCTTCTTAGTTCTTCTCCTACAAACTTAACTCCTTTTCCTTTATATGGCTCAGGTTTGCGGAAACCTCTGATCTTCGCAGCTACTTGACCTAATAATTGTTTGTCGAATGATGATAATTTCACTATCGGATTTTTACCTTTTTCTGAAATTGTTTCTACAACAACTTCGCTTACAACATCTAGAACGATGTTGTGAGAGAAACCTAACGCTAAATCAAGTTTTTGTCCTTGATTAGAAGCTCTGTATCCAACTCCAACTAATTCTAATTGTTTTGTAAAGCCTTCAGAAACACCAACAATCATATTGTTGATTAATGAACGATAAAGTCCGTGTTTCGCTCTCTCATCTTTATGATCTGATGAACGCTCAACGATAACTTGGTTATCTTCGATTTTAACGGTTACATCAGAAAATTCTTGAGTAAGCTCGCCTAATTTTCCTTTTACTGTAACTACAGCTTCTTTAACTTCTACAGTTACTCCTGCTGGAATTGCAATTGGATTTTTACCTATTCTTGACATTGTCTCGTCTTTTTATTAATATACGTAACAAACAACTTCGCCACCAACATTTAATTGCTTAGCTTGTTTTCCTGTCATCAAACCTTTTGATGTAGAAACAATAGCAATACCTAAACCATTTAAGATTCTAGGTAAGTCTGATGAACCTGCATATTTACGTAAACCTGGTTTACTAATTCTTTGGATATCTTTAATAACTGACTCTTTCGTGTCTTTATCATATTTAAGTGCAATTTTGATTGAACCTTGTACAGAGTTGTCTTCAAATTTGTAACTTAAGATATATCCTTGATCGAATAAAATCTTTGTGATTTCTTTTTTCATGTTAGATGCTGGAATTTCAACCACTTTATGGTTAGCTCTCACTGCATTTCTAACTCTCGTAAGATAATCGGCAATTGGATCTGTATACATATGTATAGAATTGCGGCTATGGTTTTCAATCCGCCCTCAGCGGATTGAACCTTTAACCAATTAAACTTTTTTATTGGATTGCAAAAGTAATAACTTTTTTTGAGATTACCAAGATGCTTTTTTAACACCTGGAATTAATCCTTGATTTGCCATTTCACGAAATGTTACACGAGAAATACCAAACTGACGCATATACCCTCTTGGTCTACCTGTTAATTTACAACGGTTGTGTACTCTAACTGGACAAGAATTTTTTGGTAATTTTTGTAATCCTTCGAAATCTCCAGCTTCTTTTAAAGCTTTTCTTTTCTCAGCATACTTTTCTACTAATGCAATTCTTTTCACCTCACGGGCTTTCATTGATTCTTTAGCCATGTCTTAATTCTTTTTAAAAGGTAAACCTAGTTCTGCTAATAATGCTTTTGCTTCTTTATCTGTTTCTGCAGATGTTACGAAAGTAATATCAAAACCTGAAATTTTATTTACTTTATCAATGTCAATTTCTGGGAAAATGATTTGCTCAAGTACTCCAAGGTTATAATTTCCTCTACCGTCGAAACCTGTAGATTTAATACCACTGAAATCTCTAACACGTGGTAAAGATGAAGTAATCAATCTATCTAAGAATTCATACATTTTTTCTCCACGTAAAGTTACTTTAGCTCCAATTGGCATACCTTTTCTTAATTTAAAAGACGCAACGTCTTTCTTAGAAATAGTAGCAACCGCTTTTTGCCCAGTAATTTTTGTCATTTCTTCAACAGCGTAATCTACTAATTTCTTATCCGATACAGCTGCACCAACACCACGGCTTACAACAATTTTTTCAAGTTTAGGAACTTGCATAACATTTTTGTAACCGAATTCTTCTGTAAGAGCTGCAATTACTCTGCTCTTATATTCTTCTTTTAGTCTAGGAATATATGCCATAACTATAATACTTGATTAGATTTTTTTGAAAATCTCACTTTCTTGTCTCCTTCTTCTTTGAAACCAACTTTAGTCGTTTCTTTTGACTTTGGGTCAATTAAAGACAAGTTAGACACATGAATAGGAGCTTCTTTTTTAACGATTCCTCCCTGAGGGTTTTTAGCACTTGGTTTAGTATGTTTCGAAACCATGTTAACTCCTTCAACAATCGCTTTGTTTTTCTCACGAAGAACACGTACGATTTTACCTTCAGAACCTTTATGGTCTCCAGCAATAACTCTTACGATATCTCCTGATTTTATTTTTAGCTTTATCATTTGGATAAGAATTAAAGCACTTCTGGTGCTAATGATACAATTTTCATGAATTGTTTTTCACGAAGTTCTCTGGCAACTGGACCAAAAACACGAGTTCCTCTCATTTCACCTGCAGCGTTTAACAATACACATGCGTTATCGTCAAAACGGATATAAGATCCATCAGCTCTTCTCACTTCTTTTTTGGTACGTACAACTACTGCAGTTGATACCGCTCCTTTTTTAACGTTTCCGTTTGGAGTTGCATCTTTAATTGAAACTACAATTTTGTCACCAACAGAGGCATAACGACGTTTCGTTCCTCCTAAAACACGGATCGTAAGAACTTCTTTCGCTCCTGTGTTATCTGCTACTTTTAATCTTGACTCTTGTTGTACCATAATTACTTAGCTCTTTCAATGATTTCAACTAATCTCCAACATTTTGATTTAGATAAAGGTCTTGTTTCCATGATCTTTACTGTATCTCCAATGTTACAATCGTTTGTTTCGTCGTGTGCAACATATTTTTTAGTTTTTAACACGAACTTACCGTATAATGGGTGTTTCACTTTTGTAGTTTGTGACACAACAATAGATTTCTCCATTTTGTTTGAAGTCACCACACCAATTCTCTCTTTTCTTAAATTTCTTTTTTCCATCTTTCAGCTAGTCTACAATTATTGTAACTCTCTTTTAGTTAACTCTGTATGTAATCTCGCAACTGATCTTCTTAAACCTCTTAATTGAAGAGGATTTTGGATTGGCGAAATTGCATGAGCATTTTTTAGGTCGGTATACGTTTTCTTTAACTGACTAAGTTGTTCTTGTAACTCAGCTGCAGATAGATTTTTAATTTCTGATTGTTTCATAATAAATTTTGATTATGCTTCGAAATCTCTAGCAACGATAAACTTAGTTTTAACAGGAAGTTTTTGAGCTGCTAAGCGTAAAGCTTCTTTTGCAACTGATAGAGGAACTCCTCCAACTTCAAACATAATTTTACCAGGTTTAACAACTGCAGCCCAATACTCAACTGCACCTTTACCTTTACCCATACGTACTTCTAATGGTTTCTTTGTAATAGGTTTATCTGGAAATATTTTGATCCATAATTGACCTTCTCTTTTCATGAAACGTGTTGCTGCGATACGAGCTGCTTCAATTTGACGAGAAGTAATAAATGAAGAATCTAAAGATTTGATACCAAACATTCCATTTGAAAGCTCGTGTCCTCTTTGAGAAACGCCTTTCATTCTACCTTTCTGTACCTTACGGTATTTTGTTCTTTTAGGCTGTAACATTTTTCTTTAGTTTAAATAATTACTTTCTTTTGCGTGCGTTTGGCTTATTTCCATCTCTTTTTGGAGCAGAAGATCCTGAAGGTTTAGACTTTTGTTTGTCCATTCCTACTAACGGAGAAAGATCTCTTTTTCCATAAACCTCACCTTTCATTATCCATACTTTGATTCCCATTCTACCATAAGTAGTATGTGCTTCAGCTAATGAATAATCAATATCAGCTCTGAAAGTTGACAAAGGAATTCTACCTTCTTTA
Source organism: Flavobacteriia bacterium (assembly GCA_004293165.1). Classification (GTDB taxonomy): domain Bacteria; phylum Bacteroidota; class Bacteroidia; order Flavobacteriales; family Flavobacteriaceae; genus Flavobacterium. The sequence continues at coordinate 83,141 of RDYL01000006.1, forward strand.
AAGTTTTCTGAACGTGCCATTTCAGCACCATTCAAACGACCAGAAATTTGAACTTTAATACCTTCTGCGTTCATACGCATAGCAGCAGCAATAGCCATTTTAATTGCACGTCTGTATGAAATTCTACTTTCAATTTGACGAGCAATACTTGTTCCTACTAAATAAGCATCAAGTTCAGGTCTTTTAATTTCAAAGATGTTGATTTGAACCTCTTTGTCAGTAATTTTCTTAAGTTCTTCTTTTAACTTGTCTACCTCTTGACCACCTTTTCCGATAATGATACCAGGTCTAGCAGTAGTGATAGTAACGGTTACAAGTTTTAAAGTTCTTTCGATAATTATTTTTGATACACTAGCTTTAGATAAACGAGCATGGATATACTTTCTGATTTTATAATCTTCAGCGATTTTATCACCGTAATCATTTCCACCATACCAGTTTGAATCCCATCCTCTGATGATTCCAAGTCTATTTCCTATTGGATTTGTCTTTTGTCCCATCTTAATTAATTGCTTTGTGTGTTATCATTTGATCCTAACACGATTGTTACGTGATTAGAACGCTTTCTAATTCTGTGTGCACGACCTTGTGGAGCTGGACGAAGTCTTTTTAACATCATTCCACCATCTACTGTAATCGTTTTTACAAATAAGCCTGCTTCTTCTAAATTAGCATCCTCGTTTTTCTGAACATAATTATTTATGGCAGATAACAACAATTTTTCTAATTTTCTTGAAGCTTCTTTTTGACTAAATCTTAATATATTAAGAGCTAATTCTACTTTCTGACCTCTAACTAAATCTGCTACTAAACGCATTTTTCTAGGTGAAGTTGGACAGTTATTTAATTTAGCAAAAGCAACATGTTTTTTTGCCTCTTTAGTCTGCTCTGCTCTTTCTCTTTTACGAACTCCCATAGCTTCCTATTATTTTTTACCTTTATTTTTAGCCCCAGCATGACCTCTAAAAGATCTTGTTGGTGAAAACTCTCCTAATTTGTGTCCTACCATGTTTTCTGTAACGTAAACTGGTACAAACTGACGACCATTGTGAACTGCGATTGTCTGTCCAACGAAATCTGGAGTAATCATTGATGCTCTAGACCAAGTCTTAACAACACCTTTATTACCACCTGCGATATTTTCTTGAACTTTCTTCTCTAATTTATAGTGAACAAATGGTCCTTTTTTTAATGAACGTGCCATGTCTATCTAATTATTTCTTTCTACGTTCTACAATATACTTATTACTCGGGTTAACTTTAGAACGAGTTCTATAACCTTTAGCAGGTAAACCTTTTCTAGAACGTGGATGACCTCCAGATGAACGTCCTTCACCACCTCCCATAGGGTGATCTACTGGGTTCATTGCTACTGGTCTTGTTCTTGGTCTTCTACCTAACCATCTTGATCTACCAGCTTTACCTGATACGATTAATTGGTGGTCTGAATTAGAAACTGCTCCAATTGTTGCTGAACAAGTTAACAAGATTAATCTTGTTTCACCTGATGGCATTTTAATTGTAGCATATTTTCCATCTCTTGCCATCAATTGAGCAAAAGTTCCTGCAGAACGAGCGATAACAGCTCCTTGACCTGGTCTTAATTCGATACACGAAATAACAGTTCCTAGAGGAATCTTACTTAAAGGCATTGCATTTCCAATTTCTGGAGACGCATCAACACCTGAAACTACAGTTTGTCCAACTTGTAATCCATTTTGTGCAATGATGTAAGTTTTAGCTCCATCAGCATAATACAATAATGAAATAAAAGCTGAACGATTTGGATCGTACTCGATTGTTTTAACTGTAGCTGGAATCCCATCTTTAGTTCTTTTAAAATCGATAATACGATACTTTTGTTTGTGACCACCGCCTGTGTAACGCATGGTCATTTTTCCTTGACTATTTCTACCTCCAGAGTTTTTTTTCGGTGCGATCAATGAACGCTCCGGCTTATCAGTTGTAATAGTGTCAAAGCTATTAACAACTCTAAATCGCTGACCCGGGGTAATAGGTTTTAATTTTCTAACTGACATTTTCTATTAGATATTAGTATAAAAATCTATTGTTTCTCCCTCTTGAACTTGTACAATTGCTTTTTTGTAAGCATTTGTTTTCCCACTGATTAAACCACTTTTAGTATATTTAACACTTCTATCAGCTCTATAGTTCATTGTATTAACGTTAACTACATTCACACCAAAAGCAGCTTCAATAGCATTTTTGATTTGAATTTTGTTAGCAGTTTTAGCAACTACAAAACCAAAACGGTTAAAAATTTCACCATCTTTAGTTATTTTCTCAGTTATAATAGGCTTAATTATGATACTCATAATCTTATTATTTACTTAAATTAGCTTCAATTACATCTACAGAACCTTCTAAAAGAACTAGACTTTTTGCGTTTAAAATCGCATAAGTACTTAATTCCGAAGTAGTTACAACGTTAGACGTTTTTAAATTTCGTGACGACAAATATACATTTTTATTTGTATCACCCAACACAAATAAAGATTTTTTATTCTCTAACCCTAAAGATTTCAATACGTTAATGAAATTTTTAGTGTTTGGTGTATCAAATGTAAAATCTTCAACTACCACTAAATTTGACTCTTTTACTTTCAAAGAAAAAGCTGATTTACGAGCTAATCTTTTTAAGTTTTTGTTCAATTTGAATGAATAGCTTCTTGGTCTTGGTCCAAAAACTGTACCTCCACCTTTAAACAATGGATTTTTAGCAGATCCTGCACGAGCAGTACCTGTTCCTTTTTGTTTTTTAATTTTACGAGTACTTCCTGCAACTTCAGCTCTTTCTTTAGCTTTGTGGTTCCCTTGTCTTTGATTCGCCAAATATTGCTTTACATCTAAATATACAGCATGTTTGTTTGGCTCGATTGCGAAAACTGAATCAGAAAGTTGAACTTTTCTTCCAGTTTCTTTTCCGTTGATATCTAAAACTTTTACTTCCATTACTTCTGAATGATTACATAAGAGTTTTTGTGACCTGGTACACAACCTTTTATTACTAAAAGATTTTTCTCACCAACCACTTTTAAAACTCTAAGGTTTTGTACTGTTACATTATCTCCTCCCATTCTTCCAGCCATACGCATTCCTTTGAATACTCTAGATGGATAAGATGAAGCTCCTACAGAACCAGGCGCTCTTAAACGGTTATGTTGACCGTGTGTTGCTTGTCCAACACCGCCAAAACCATGACGTTTAACAACTCCTTGAAATCCTCTACCTTTAGAAACTCCTACAACATCAACAAATTCACCTTCGGCGAATAAGTCAACAGCGATTACATCGCCTAATTTGTACTCCTGATCAAAACCTTTGAATTCAACGACTTTCTTCTTCGCAGCTGTTCCCGCTTTCTTAAAGTGACCTAACTCAGCTTTAATAGAACGTTTTTCAGCTTTGTCATCGAAACCTAACTGAATAGCAGAATATCCATCTACTTCATTGGTTCTGACTTGGGTAACAACGCATGGACCACACTCGATTACAGTACAAGGAATATTTTTCCCGTTCTCATCAAAGATGCTAGTCATGCCAATTTTTCTTCCGATTAACCCAGACATATTAAACTAATTATTAATTAAACTCTTATTTATAATACAAATAGTATTTGCACACTACTCATTTTGAGGGTGCAAATATATAAATTATTTTTTAATTATCGCAAAAATAAATAGTTAAGTAAAAAAACCTTATGAAAAGATATTTTCACCTTCTAAAAATGATAAGAAAAAAACCGTAATGCTTGAAACATTAACGGTTTTTTCTATTATTGCGATTTTACAATCTAAATCAATTATACTTTGATTTCTACTTCAACTCCGCTTGGTAACTCTAATTTCATTAAAGCATCGATTGTTTTTGAAGAAGAACTATAGATATCTAATAGTCTCTTGTATGAACTTAATTCGAACTGCTCTCTTGATTTTTTGTTAACGTGTGGAGAACGTAATACAGTAAAAATCTTTTTGTGAGTTGGTAATGGAATTGGACCCGTCACTACTGCACCTGTACTTTTTACAGTTTTTACAATCTTCTCTGCTGATTTATCAACCAACATGTGATCGTAAGATTTTAATTTTATTCTGATTTTTTGACTCATTTTCTTAAAAATTAAGCGTTACCTTTTGCTTTTTTGATTACAGCTTCTGAAATATTAGAAGGTGTTTCTGCATAATGTGAAAACTCCATTGTTGATGTAGCTCTACCTGATGATAATGTTCTTAATGTAGTTACATAACCAAACATTTCTGATAAAGGCACATCTGCTTTGATAGTTTTAGCACCATTTCTATCACCCATGTCATTTACTTGACCTCTACGACGGTTCAAGTCACCAACGATATCACCCATATTTTCTTCTGGAGTAATAACTTCAATTTTCATGATTGGCTCAAGAATAACTGCACCAGCAGCACGACCTACTTCTTTATATCCCATTTTAGCTGCTAATTCGAAAGAAAGAGCATCAGAATCCACAGGGTGGAAAGATCCGTCTAATAAAGTTACTTTTAAACTATCTACTGCATATCCTGCTAGAGGACCTGCTTTCATAGCTTCTCTGAAACCTTTTTCAACAGCTGGAATATATTCTTTTGGTACGTTACCACCTTTAACTTCATTAACAAACTGTAATCCCATAGGAGCTTTACCGTCTACTAAATCAGCAGGTTCTAAACGGAATACGATATCACCAAATTTACCACGACCTCCAGATTGCTTTTTGTAAGTTTCTCTGTGTTGTGCTGATTTTGTGAACGCTTCTTTATATTCTACTTGTGGCTCACCTTGGTTAACCTCAACTTTAAACTCACGTTTCATACGATCCACAAGGATGTCTAAGTGTAACTCACCCATGCCTGAAATAATCGTTTGACCTGAAGCCTCATCCGTTCTAACTGTAAACGTTGGATCTTCTTCAGCTAATTTAGCTAAAGCCATACCCATTTTATCTACGTCAGCTTTTGTTTTTGGCTCAATTGCGATACCAATTACAGGATCAGGGAATTTCATTGACTCAAGGATAATTGGGTGTTTTTCATCACACATTGTATCTCCAGTCTTGATATCTTTAAATCCTACAGCAGCTCCAATATCTCCAGCCTCAATATATTCGATTGGATTTTGTTTGTTAGCGTGCATTTGGTAAATACGAGATATACGCTCTTTGTTTCCTGAACGAGTGTTCAAAATATAAGAACCTGCATCTAAACGACCTGAATAAGCACGGAAGAAAGCTAAACGTCCAACATAAGGGTCAGTAGCAATTTTAAATGCTAAAGCTGCAAACGGCTCTTTTGGATCAGGACGACGTAAAATTTTCTTTTGATCTTCTTCTAATAAGTCAGCATCATCAGGGTGAATTCCTTCGATACCTTCTTTATCCATTGGAGATGGTAAGTATTTACATACTGCATCTAACATGAACTGAACACCTTTATTTTTGAAAGAAGAACCAGCAATCATAGGAATGATAGCCATGTCAATTGTAGCAGCTCTTAAAGCTGTATTGATTTCTTCCTCAGTAATAGAGTTTTCATCTTCCATGTATTTCTCCAACAAGTTTTCGTCGTAAGTAGCAATCTCTTCAATTAAAATTGAACGATACTCTTTTACTTCGTCAACCATATCAGCTGGAATAGGCACGATATCAAAAGTAGCCCCTTGTGTTTCGTCATGCCAAATAATAGCTTGGTTTTTTACTAAGTCAACAACTCCTTTAAAGTCATTTTCTTCACCAATTGGTAAAGTAATTGCAACAGCGTTAGATTTTAACATATCTCTAACTTGTTGACAAACATTTAAGAAGTTAGAACCTTGACGGTCCATTTTGTTTACGAATCCCATACGTGGAACTCTGTATTGGTCAGCTAATCTCCAGTTAGTTTCAGATTGAGGCTCAACACCATCAACCGCACTAAATAAGAATACTAAACCATCTAATACACGTAACGAACGGTTTACCTCAACTGTAAAGTCAACGTGTCCCGGTGTATCGATAATATTAAAGTGGTATGGTAATGTCTCTGGCAATACTTTTCCTTGCTCTGTTGGGAAATTCCATTCACAAGTTGTAGCAGCTGAAGTAATTGTAATACCTCTTTCTTGCTCTTGTGCCATCCAGTCCATTGTTGCGGCACCATCATGTACTTCACCAATTTTGTGTGATTTTCCTGTATAGAATAAGATACGCTCAGTTGTTGTTGTTTTACCAGCATCAATGTGAGCAGCAATTCCAATATTTCTTGTATATTTTAAATCTCTAGCCATTTCTGTACGAATTAAAATCTAAAGTGAGAGAATGCTTTATTAGCATCTGCCATTTTGTGAGTATCCATTCTTTTCTTAACAGCAGCACCTTCTTCTTTAGCCGCAGCTAAAATTTCAGAAGCTAATTTACCTGCCATTGATTTTTCGTTTCTTCTTCTTGCATAAAGAATCATCCATTTGATAGCATAAGAAATCTTTCTATCTGGACGAATTTGCATTGGAATTTGGAATGTAGCTCCACCCACTCTACGTGAACGAACTTCTACGTGAGGCATAACATTTGTTAATGCATCTTTCCATACTTCTAAAGCAGATTTTTCTGCATCTTGCTTTTTAGTTTCAACGATTTCTAATGCATCATAGAAAACTTTAAAAGCTGTTGATTTTTTACCATCCCACATTAAGTTGTTCACGAAACGTGTTACTAACTGATCGTTAAATTTTGGATCTGGTAAAAGTGGTCTTTTTTTGGCCGCTCTTTTTCTCATGTCTTTTCTTTAAAAGATTTTAAATTACTTTTTCTTTCCAGTTGGTGCAGGTGCTTGTCCTGGTTTTGGACGTTTTGCTCCATACTTAGATCTACGTTGTGTTCTTCCTGCAACACCCGCAGTGTCTAATGCTCCACGTACGATGTGGTAACGTACACCTGGTAAATCTTTTACTCTTCCACCTCTAACTAATACTATCGAGTGCTCTTGTAGATTGTGACCTTCTCCAGGAATGTATGCATTCACCTCGTTACCGTTTGTTAAACGAACCCTAGCTACCTTTCTCATTGCTGAGTTTGGTTTTTTAGGAGTTGTTGTGTAAACACGAGTACACACACCTCTTCTTTGAGGACAAGAATCTAAAGCAGCCGATTTACTCTTCTTAGTTATTTGGGTTCTCCCTGTTCTTACTAATTGTTGAATTGTTGGCATAATTAAATACTAAAAATTTTTACTGTTTAAAATTCCCGCTTTTTACGGGGTTGCAAATGTAGGAATTATTTTTTACTTTCCAAATCATAATTTATTAATTTTCAATATGATTGTGTTTTGGTAGTGTTTTGATTTGTATTGAGTTACAAAAAAGAAAGACAAATTCAAGCTAGCCCCGATGGGAGCAAACTACCATGTAGTGCGGACAGCGGGAACATGGCAACCAAAAATTCCCAAGTCATTCGCTACTGCAAATAAAATTTATTTTACTTTTTTTCGTTTCTTTACTGCTATGAAATTCCTTTTTGGCCTTATCCTATGTTTTTGCTTCCAATTTTCATTGGGGCAAAACTTCTATTTAAAAATTGCCGGAACATCTGAAAAAGAAAACAATACCATTGACAGCTTACAATACGAATCTAAACACGCTACAGTTGCGCTAATTTTAGAAGAACAAAAACGTTTTGAAAGCAAATTAACAAATCAAGGTTTTTTTGATTGGTTGTTATTAGAACAAAAAAAGGTGAACGATAGCAGTTTTGTTTTTAAATACAGTTTAGGGAATTCAATAAAAAACAATAATATATATATAGGTAAACTTTCTGCCGAAGAAAAATCGCTATTACAATTAGAAAATGACACTTTAATTATTGCCACAAATGAAGTAGAGAATTTCATGAAAAGCAAAATTGCTTTGTTGGAAAAGAAAGGTTATTCTTTAGCGAATTTACAATTAGTGAGTCAACGAAAAATAGAAAACAGTTTGATATCCGATTTACAACTGAAATTAAACTCGAAAAGAAATATTACTGATATTGTTATTGTTGGTTACGATAAATTCCCAACAGGAATAAAAAAGGCAATTACCAAAAAAGCAAAAAAAGCAACTTTCAATCAAGAGAATTTAAAACAGATTAATGATGCTTTTGAAAAATTACAATTTGTTAACCAACTAAAATATCCTGAAATCTTATTCACCCAAGATTCTACCAAAATTTTCGTTTACGTTGAAAAATCAAAACCCAATAAATTTGATGGTTTTATAGGATTTTCAAACGATGACCAAAGCAAATTAACTTTTAATGGTTATTTGGATTTGCAATTGCAGAACATTTTGAATTCGGGAGAAAAATTCAATCTATATTGGAAAAACGATGGCAACAGACAAACTTCGTTTAATATTGGAACCGAATTACCTTATATTTTTAAAACACCTATCGGAATTAAAGCCAATTTGAGAATTTTTAAACAAGATTCTACTTTTCAGAATACGGTTACCGATTTGAATTTGGGTTATTATTTCTCATACAATACAAAAGCTTTTGTTGGATATCAAAAAACAAATTCCGTGGATATCCAAAATACAAATTCGTTTAGTTTGAATGATTTCACGAATACCTTCTTAACCTCGAGCTTTGAACATCTTGAATTAAATCCTGATAGTTTTATTTTTCCTGAAAAGGCAAAAGTTTTTGTGAAATTTGGGACAGGAAATAGAACGATTGCATCCCAAAAAACGAGTCAGTTTTTTACCCAGTTGGATTTGAGTTACAATGTGAATCTGAACCCCAAAAACAGCATTTATTTAAGAAATCAGTCTTTTTATTTACAAAGTAATGATTATGTAATTAATGAGTTGTTTCGATTTGGCGGCATCAATTCGATACGAGGTTTTAACGAAAATAGCCTACAAGCCAATGCTTACACAGGAATTATTGCAGAATATCGTTATTTAGTTGCTTCTAATTTATACATACATTCCATCACCGATTTTGGCTATTTCCAAGACAAAACTTCTAATACAGAAGACCGATTATTAGGTTTGGGATTCGGATTTGGATTGTTTACCAAAAATGGACTTTTTAATTTGGTTTACGCCAACGGAAGTACAAGTAACCAAGCCATAAAACTTTCCAATTCGATTGTTCATATTAGTTTTAAAACGAATTTTTAAGATTAAGTCACGGATTAAATGATTTTCACGGATTACTTTTCCATTGGAATATTTTAAAAAATCAATCTAATCCTTTAATCCGTGGCAAAACAAAACTATTGAAAATCAAAATCTATAATAAATCAAACTAAAATCCTATCTTTGCGCCATGGAAAAAGACAACCAAATATTCGGGATTAGAGCAATAATTGAAGCAATTAACGCTAAAAAGGAAATTGATAAAGTATTCGTTCAAAAAGATGCGCAAGGCGACTTGATGCAAGATTTGATGAAAACGATGAAAAGAAACAACATCAACTTCTCCTACGTTCCTGTTGAAAAACTAAACCGATTAACTCCAAATAATCACCAAGGTGCAGTGGCCACCATTGCTCCTATTTCTTTTGTTTCATTAGAAACTTTAGTAGAAGGTGTTATTGAAACTGGTAAAAAACCTTTATTCCTAATTTTAGATCAATTGTCTGATGCGCGTAATTTTGGCGCTATCATCAGAACTGCAGAATGTACGGGTGTTGACGGAATCATTATCCAAAAACAAGGTTCAGCTCCTGTAAATGGAGATACGGTTAAAACTTCCGCTGGCGCAGTTTTTAATGTACCTATTTGTAAAGTAGATCACATTAAAGATGCGATTTTCTATTTACAAGGTTCTGGAATTAAAACCGTTGCAGCAACTGAAAAAACAGAACAACACATTTACGACATCAACTTCAACGAAGGCGTTGCCATTATTATGGGTAGCGAAGACCGAGGCGTAAACCCTTCGGTATTGAAAATTGTAGATGAAAAAGCAAAATTACCTATGTTTGGAACAATTGAATCCTTAAATGTTTCTGTGGCTTGTGGTGCATTTTTGTATGAAGCATTGAGACAGAGAATGTAATTCAGTGTTCAGTGTTCAGTGTTCAGTGTTCAAAATTAATAATAGTTAAATGGAAGTAGCAAACAAATTTTTTAATTTTCTTTGGGGAATTTTACTTTTTTGTTTTGCCTTTTTCTTCTTAGATTATTTTGAAGTTTTATTAATTAAGCATGAAAAATTCAAATCGCTCATATATTTTGGTTTTTTAATTTCAAGCTTGTTTTCTCTTCTATTACTTTACACCTCATCTTATTCCAAAAAATTAAAAATATTATTATCTTTAATTCCTATCACAAGTATTATTTTTATTCTAAAAATTGGAATATTGAATTTCATTTTTTCAATTACAACGTGGAAAACTCAAACAATTTTGTATCAAAATAAAGAAAACAAAAATTTAAAAGTCGAGTTTCAAATGCTTGATATTGGATTTGCAGGATACGATAAAAGAGAAGTAGAAATTCATTATTTCACAGATTGGTTCTACACATTCAAACCTAGAAAAGAAAATTACGAACCAAGCAAATGGGATATAATTAACAAAGAAGTAAACGAATTAAATCTTGTATATTAATTTCACTTCTTCCCACCCAAAAACTCATACACCACTTTCATAGAAGAATTAAAGTATTCTCTAATGACTTCTTCTGGTTTTGGTGGCGGATTAAAATTTCCTTTTTCATCGAAGTTTTTCATAAATGGATCGAGTTCTGGGTTGAAATCGGGTTTTTCCCATTCGTAGAAAATCGGTTTTGAAAATTGGGGCGTTTTTAGAACTAAAGCCAAGGCTAATCCAACAATAAATCCCGCTAAATGTCCTTCCCACGAAATACCTTCTTTTACATTTGGAAACATATACCAAACGCTTCCACCGTATAAAATTACAATGGTAAATGATAAAGCTACCAATCGATAATATTTCGTAAAAATACCTTTGAAGAAAATAAAACTCACTAAAGCATAGATTAATCCGCTGGCGCCAATATGATAACTTGGTCTTCCCAACAACCAAGTTCCCAATCCTGAAAATATAATTCCTAAAAACAAAACCACAAACGATTGTTCTTTGTAAAAATATCTTAAAATAGGCAACAAGACCAATAAGGCAAACGAATTGTTCGCCAAATGCTCAATATCACCATGCAAAAAAGGACTGAATAGAATTCCTTTTAATCCATACACTTCTCTTGGATAAATTCCAAAATGCGATAAATTGTCTTGAAATTGCAATTCGTACCAAAAAACTGACCATAAAGTCATCACAAAAAACAACGGTAAAAAAATGACCGCTTTTGTAAACTGAAAAGGATTATCGTGCTGTTTTTCCATACTGATTTGAATTCAAAGATAAAGCCAAAAAGATAATTATGAAATTATGGCAGATTTATTTTGAAACACATAGTCACATAATTTTTTAATTTTTAACGCAAAGCCGCTAAGTTTTTCGCAAAGTAAGCAAAAGAAAACCTCTAGAATTTAAATGTAATTGATTCTAAAAAAGTTTGATAAAGATATAATTGTCCACTTGAAGGGACTTTTGATGTGTTCATAGCGTTACACTTTTACAGAGTTCACAAAGCGAAGTCTATATAATCTTAAATAAATGAAATGCCTTTAAACAATTATTTTAGAACCTATGTTTCTATGTGGTAAAAACTAAAAAGAATCGTATATTTTTGTAATTTTACGTCATGAATCAACCATTAGCCGAACGCATTCGCCCACAACAATTATCGGATTACATCAGCCAATTGCATTTAGTTGGGCCTGAGGGTTCGTTGACGCAACAAATTGCCAAAGGATTAATTCCAAGTTTGATTTTATGGGGACCTCCAGGAACTGGAAAAACTACCTTGGCACAAATTATGGCGCAAGAAAGTAAACGTCCGTTTTACCAACTGAGCGCGATACATTCGGGTGTTAAAGACGTTCGTGAAGTAATTGAAAAAGCGAAGCAAAGTAGTGGTTTGTTTACCGCAAAAAATCCGATTTTATTCATTGATGAGATTCATCGTTTTAGTAAATCTCAACAAGATTCATTGTTGACAGCGGTCGAAAAAGGTTGGGTAACTTTGATTGGTGCCACAACTGAAAATCCGAGTTTTGAGGTCATACCCGCTTTATTGTCAAGATGTCAGGTTTACGTATTGAATGCGTTTACCAAAGACGATTTGGAAGCCTTGTTACATCGTGCTATGAAAACTGATGTTCAGCTACAAAATAAAAACATCCAATTAAAAGAAACAGAAGCATTGTTAAGACTTTCAGGTGGCGATGGACGTAAATTATTGAATATTTTCGAATTGGTAATTAATGCTACAGAAAGTGATACCATTGAAATTACGAATGAAAAAGTAATGCAATTGGTACAAAAGAACACAGTGTTGTATGACAAAACAGGTGAACAACATTATGATATTGTTTCGGCTTTTATCAAATCAATTCGAGGAAGCGACCCAAATGGCACTGTTTATTGGTTGGCTCGAATGATTGAAGGTGGCGAAGATGTAAAATTCATTGCTCGAAGAATGCTAATTTTAGCCAGTGAAGATATAGGAAATGCCAACCCAACAGCTTTTATCATGGCAAATAATGCTTTTCAAGCGGTGGCAACTATTGGTTATCCAGAAAGTCGTATTATTTTGAGTCAATGTGCGATTTATTTAGCAACTTCGGCAAAAAGTAATGCTAGTTATATGGCTATTGGCAAAGCGCAACAAATGGTAAAACAAACTGGCGATTTACCGGTTCCTATTCATTTACGAAATGCACCCACCAAATTAATGAAAGAGTTAGGTTATGGAGAAGAATACAAATACTCGCACGATTTCCCTAACAACTTTGCCGAACAAGAATTTTTACCAACTGAAATTTCTGAAACTAAATTCTTTGAACCAGGCGAAAATGCACGTGAGAAAGAATTACGTCAGTTTTTAAAGAATCGTTGGAAAGATAAGTATGGATATTGATTCAGTGTTCAGTGTTCAGTGTTCAAAATTAAAACTTAACCTCTACTTTTTCTGAAAATAATTTATCTCCTTCGTAATATTCAAAAAACCAACCAATACTCTTCTTTATTAAAACACCTGCTTTTGAATCATTTTGAGCTATGAAAACATTATCTGCAGAAGTTTTCTTTAAAATAAAAATGGTTTCTGGCTTTTCGTTCACTAATTTAAAACCGTTAACTATTGGAATTGGAAATAAAGTGTTTGTGGCTTGTGTATTTGAAACAATTTCATTTTTAGAAACAACTACTTCTTCTTTTGGAGTTTCCACAACTTCTATTTTTTCTAATTCATCTACTTTTTTGAAATTTATTTTCCCTTTAAGTGAGGACAAAGCTTTTCTAAAAGTTTGAGTATAAGCAACTTTATATTGTTTTTCTTTACTTGTTGCTAATTCACTTTTTAATAAAACATTGTTTGTACAATCTTTAATTTCAAAATGAATTTTGGTCAAAAACATTGTGTTATTTTCAATAGCATTTGCATAAAGAGTCAAACATCTGTTTTTCAACAATTCATCTGGAAATTTTTCATTTTCGTAATACACCTCAAAACCTTCGCTTTGAAAAAAAGTTTTAGTTAATTCATTAAGTCCATATTTATTAGTCTCCGTTAAAAAAGAAAATTGAGATGGAATAATAATGTATTTATAATTTTCTTGTGCAAAAGAAAAAGCACTTAAAAACATCGCAATAAATAAAACAATTTTCTTCATAACTATAATATATTTTTTAATTCTAATAAATGATTCACTTGTAAAACAGGCTTTTCAACAGTAATGTTATGTTCGTTAAAAAAAACTGCTTCAATTCCTGCTTCAATGGCTCCAACTACATCAGCCTCATAACTATCGCCTATCATAATACTTTCCTCTCTAGAAGCATTTGCCAAAGATAAAGCAAAATCAAATATATCTCGATGTGGTTTTTTTACACTTACCATTTCAGAATTTGTAATTGTTTCAAAATAATGTCCAATATTAGAATTTTCAAGTTTCCTAGTTTGAACAGAAGCAAAACCGTTAGTTATAATATGTAATTTATATTTAGGCTTAAGATACTCTAACAGTTCAATGGCCCCATCAAATAAATGATTAAACTCGGGTAAATATTTTATATATTCATCGGATAGTAAATCAATTAATGCATCAGAAACCTCCAAATGCAATGCATCGAAAACGTCTTTTAAACGATAATAGCGCAAATCCTCGTGCGAAATTTGATTTACTTGATATAATTTCCAATAATGCTGATTGCGGGGAATATATATACTTAGAAAATCAGTTAAATTGATATTCAAACCTTGCTGTTTAAAAATCGTATCAAACGCAAAAGCAGAATTTTTATCGAAATCCCAAAGCGTGTGGTCTAAATCGAAAAAGAGATGTTTTTTATGATGGAATGATTGCAATGCTAACCTATTTGAATGATTAAAAAAAGCCCAAACGAATGGGCTTCTAACTTATTTACTTTGAGAAATAATTTCGGCGTTTTCGATGTGGTAAATCCAATCTTCCACATCGGTTTCGTTGTATCTAAAAGTTCCTTTTAAAGTTACATACGTATCTGTTTTTAACTTTGGAAAAGCACCCCCTTTAAACTTAATTCCCGCAATTGTTTCTGGTCCTGATTTTCCACAGAAGAAACAAGCAGCAAAAACATTTTTACTCAACGCATAATTTTTGTTATCAATTGGCACAATGAATCCGCTCATAAAAACGGTTTTCTTTTGCATCATTTTTAACTTCATATTCACTTGTGGAAATTCTACTTCACCATACGTTGCGTGTTTTTTTCGAACGTATTTGATATCCCCTAACATTTTCCATGTCAAGGTATCTGCTATTGTAATATTACTTTTTGATTTTACTTCTGAAATCGAACTATTACTAAAGCTCATCAACGAAATAAAAACTAAAAGAGCTAGACTTAATTTAATATAATTACGCATTTGCTAATGTTTTTGAAATATTTAGGTTGTATGCTTTCACGGCTGGAATTAACGCTGCAATAAAGCCCACAAATATAGTTAGTAAAAATAAAGTTCCTTCTTTTTTCCATAGAAATTCATATGGATTGAAACTCATTTTAAAATCTTCTTCAGCTGAGTTAGAAAGCATACTTAATGCTACTCTACCCAAAATCGTACCAAAAACAAATCCCACTACACACAAAAGCAAACTTTCAATCATCACTACTTTTAAAAGTTGTAATCTTTTGGCTCCGTTGACACGCATTAAGGCAAATTCGTTTTGGCGTTCTTTTAAGGTATTGTACAAGGCAATAAAAATCGAAATTCCTGAAATCAACATAATGCCATAAGCCAAATATTGCAAAGCTGAAATTCCAATCCCGAATAAAGAAAACAAACGATTGACTTCGATTGCAGGTGAAGAAACTTGCATTTTAGTATTTTGTGCGATGATTCTTGGCCAAGTTACAATTCCCATTTTATTACGGAATTTTAGCAAAACAGCTGTTATTTCCATGCCAGGTTCATCTAAAGTCATATCAGCTTCTTCTTGATGTTCTTCTCCCTCTACATGAACATGACCTTCTTCGCCATGTGCTGGGTTTTCGGTTTCTTCATGTCCACCGTGCATTTGCCAAACACTTGGAATCGTACATAAAATCAAATTATCAACTACTTTTCCAGTTGGTTTTGCAATTCCGACAACTTTATATGCGTAATGGTCGTGCAATTCACCTTCAGCCGCATCGCCATGCGAACCGAAAAACTCATCCCCAATTTTTAAACTTAATTTTTGAGCGATATCACTTCCGAGTACCACCTCAAAATTCTTTTCAAATAGTTTTCCTTCTGCAATTTTTGCTCCATATTTTTCTAAATAATCTGGAGTTGTACCCAAGATTTTATAACCTCGATAGTTATCCCCAAAAGCTAACGGAATCGCTTTTTGAACAAAAGGATGATGCATCCAAACTTTTGCCGAATCGTAGCTAATATTTCCAGTTGGTGAATCTACTTGGTAAACTGATGATAAAATCAATTGCAACGGACTTCCTTGCGCACCCATTACCAAATCTACTCCATCAATATTACTTGAAAATTTTTCTTCAAATTGCTTTTCAACCAAAATTAAAGTCGTTATGATTGCAACACTTGAGGTTAACAAAATAACACTCAAAATAGTATTTAATGGTTTAAACCATATATTTTTCCATGCTAATTTTGTAATCATATTAAAGTGATTTTATTGATAAATTTTTCTTTAATTCGGCTGTCGTGCGTTACAATTAATAAAGACGCTTTGTATTCTTTGGATAAAGAAGTCAGCAATTCAATTACTTTTTCTGCATTTTTATCATCTAAACTCGATGTTGGCTCATCTGCTAAAAGTACTTTAGGCTCGTTCATTAAAGCACGAGCAATGGAAACGCGTTGTTGTTGTCCTATACTCAATTGCGCTGGTAATTTAGCGGCTTGATTTTCAATACCTAATTGTTCTAATAATTTCTTAGCGCGTTTGGTATGTTTTTTACCTGTTGCTAACCAACTTGCCATTTCTAAATTTTCCAAAACAGTTAATGCTGCAATAAAATGGGATTTTTGAAAAACTACACCAATATGCTTACCTCGAAATTTATCGGTTGCTTTTTCTGAAAGTGCTACGATATCGGTTTTATCAATTTCGATTTCGCCTTTAGCAGGTTTTAACAATCCTGCTAAAATATGCAAATAGGTAGTCTTACCTTTACCCGAATCGCCAGTAATTAACAAGGTACTTCCTGCTTGGCAATACAGATCTGGAAAGATAAATTCTTGCTCTTTACTGTAAGAAAATCGTATGTTTTTTGTACTTATCATTTGTGTTATAGCATAAATTTAGTGTTGCAAGATAACAAAATCGCTTAAAAAATTTCTTAAATATTTTTTAACAAAAAAACCTTGCAAACAATTAATTTCACAAGGTTTATTTGCTTTAATTTTAACTATTATTCATCGCCATGTGTACACAATCCTACAATGGTATGAAAAGTATCATGTAAACCATTTAAAGCTTTTGTGATTTTGTCGTCAGAAGCTTTTGATTTTACTAATTTATCTAATGCTTTACTATCTTTTGCTAATTTATTGACAGCCGCCACAATTTCTTTTTTATTGAACTCAGCTGGAATTTTTGCCATTTTTAAAGCATTTGCTTTTTCAGCCATTTCAGCGCTTCTTTCTTTAATTGGCTGTAAGTTTCCTTCTTCACTTGGGTGAAACGTTTGTGACATTACTTTGTGAAACGTTTTAATTTCTGGCCATGCAGCAAAAGTATCTGGTTTTGGCATTGCTGCTTTGTATCTTTTACTTACTTCTGTCCAGTTTACTACATTCCATAAAGCAGCTAAATAATCAGCTCTTTTGTTTTGGTATTTTAAATAATACGCGTGTTCCCAAACATCGATTCCAAAGATTGGCGTACCTTTTACTTCAGCTACATCCATTAACGGATTATCTTGATTTGGCGTTGAACTTACTACAAGTTTTCCTTCTTTCGTAACAACTAACCAAGCCCAACCCGAACCAAAACGACTCGCTCCAGCAGCGTTTAATTTTTCTTTTAAAACATCTAAACTTCCAAAAGTTTCATTAATAGCTTTTTCTAAATCAGCCGACATTTTAGTGTTTTTCTCAGGTGTCAAAACCGACCAAAACAATTCATGGTTATAATGTCCGCCAGCGTTATTTCTAACTGCTGGTGTCATTGTAGAAACTTTTGCAAAAATTTCGTTTAAACTTAGTTTTTCATCAGCTGTTCCTGCTAATGCTGTATTTAGATTTTTTACATAAGCAGCATGATGCTTGCTGTAGTGAATTTCCATTGTTTGCGCATCTACAAAAGGCTCCAAAGCATTGTATGCGTAAGGCAAAGCCTTTTGTGTAAACTGAGCCGATGCTGTTAATGTTACTAAAAGTGTGGCAACTAAAAGTTTTATATTCTTCATGATATTTTAATTTTTGATAAAAATACGGCTTATCAATTAGATAAAAAATTAAGAATTCTTAAAATTTACATAATTGTTGGTTTAAACACAGAGAGTACAAAGAAAAATTTATTGAAAAACCATGTAACTATGTGTTAATTTATTTTTTAAACACATAGACACATAAGTTAAAGATTGTGTATAAAAGTCGTTTCACTCTGACATTAGAAAATCATAGAATCAAGTTTGCTATGTGACTATGTGTTTGATTGTTTTTTTAAACACATAGACACATAAGTTTATGTTTGCGTGCAAAAGTCGTTTCACTATAACAATAGATAAACATAGCTTTATTGTAAATTTCTGTAGATTTCATTTACAAATGTTTTTTGCCCTTCTTTGAAAATATTTTTACAGTTAAAATTTATCAAAATTCCTTTTGGAGCATTGAGTAAATTCATATAAGTTAGAATTTGAGAATCAAAAACTTTATGCATTTCTAGAGTAGATTTCAGTTCTACAACAATAAGATTTTCAATATACAAATCGCATCTTAAACTAGCTTCCAATTGATTACCTTTATAAATAATTGGTACTTTTTTCTCTGTGTGAAAATTTATTTTCCTCAATCGTAACTCTTCTTTCATACATTCATGATAAACCGATTCTAACAAACCCGCTCCCAAATTTTTATGCACTTCAATTGCCGCTCCAATTATCTGAAACAACAAATCATCAATTCCTTTTTTTGTCATAATAAAAAAACTATGTGACTATGTGTTTGGAAAAAATCAAAAAATCCCTTCATCCTGAAAACTCAAATAACCATTTTCGGTGATGATAAGATGGTCTAATACTTGAATTTCTAATGTTTGTCCAGCTTCTTTGACTCTTTTGGTGATTTTTAAATCGGCTTCACTGGCGATTAATTTCCCTGATGGATGATTGTGCGATAGAATTAAACCCGTTGCGTTTTGTTCGAATGCAATTTTGAAGATTATTCGAATATCTACAACTGTTCCTGTGATTCCCCCTTTTGAGAGTTGGGCTTTGTATATGACTTTATTGGAATTGTTGAGATATAATACCCAAAATTCTTCGTGGGGCAATTCGCCAATAATGGGTTGCATGATATCGAAAACTGCTTTACTAGAGGTGATTTTTTTGAGTTCGACAGCTTCTTCAGCTCTTCGTCTTCTTCCTAATTCTAGTGCAGCGGCGATGCAAATGGCTTTAGCTTCTCCAATTCCTTTGAATTGCATGAGTTGGGAAACCGACATTTTTCCTAATGTATTCAGATTATTTTCTGAAGAAGCTAAAATGCGTTGGCACAATTGTACCGCGCTCTCATTTCGAGAACCGGAACCAATTAAAATAGCAAGTAATTCGGAATCAGATAAGGTGGATTTACCTTTAAGAAGAAATTTTTCACGTGGGCGATCATCTTCAGCCCATTGGTTGATTGGCGTGTACATAAAATTTTATTTTGGCGTTTATGTGAACAAAAATAATTGAAAAAATTTAAATATCAAAAATTATTGATGGGTGATGGATGATGGGTGAAGGAAGTTGGAAGTCGGAGGATTTTTTTCAATTTTAGAAGGATTGATACTAAATTCAGTTGAAAATACGTTTTTATAAAAAATTAGCACATGAAATTTACTGGAATTATTTTATTGTCTTTTTTATTTCTGAATTGTAAAAAAGAAACCTTTAAAACGGAAATAGCGCAACAGATTGAATCAAAACCAGCAACTCAACTCATAGAAAACCCAACTGATTTTTATGAAAAATTATCCAATGCAGCGCTTTCGATAATTGATCCAGAAGTGGTTTATACTCCGGCTTATGTTGGGATAAAATATCCAAATGGTGATGTTCCTGCAAAAACGGGAGTTTGTACCGATGTGGTGATTCGTGCCTATCGAAAACTAGGAATTGATTTGCAAAAACAAGTGCATGAAGACATGAAAGACAACTTTTCCTTGTATCCCAATTTAAAAAAATGGGGTCTAAAAACCACAGATAAAAATATCGACCATAGAAGAGTTCCGAATTTAGAAGTTTTCTTTGCTCGAAAAGGAAAAAATTTACCAATTTCACAAAACCCAAAAGATTACAAAACAGGTGATTTAGTCACTTGGATGATTGGCGATAAATTGCCACACATTGGAATTGTAACACATATAAAATCAGAAAATGGAAACCATATGATTGTACACAACGTAGGAAGCGGACAAGTTTTAGAAGATTGTTTGTTCAGTTGGAAAATTGTGGGGCATTATAAATACGGCAATTAGACAATTTTCAATGTACCAATTAAATCTCGAGTAAAATTGACACATTGACTAATTGGCATATTGGCTAATTGATTAATCCTTTCACCTCATCAAAATTCAAACCACCATAATTTCCTGAACTCATTAATAGTAAAGCGGAGTTTTCTAAATTTTGGCTGAATAAAAAGTCTTTGAATTCGGTTGGATTGGTATAAATGATTAAATCTTCTCTTTGGAACGATTCTGCAATTTGGTCGTAGGTAACTTCTTCCAAACGTTTGATTTTTACAGCATCGGGCGAATAGAAAACCACAGCAAAATCCGCTGCGTCTAAAGCGCCTTGGTATTCTTTTAAGAATTCGGCATTTAAACTGCTGTACGTATGCAATTCTAAACAAGCGATTAATTTTCTATCGGGATATTGTGCTTTTACGGCTTTTGTAGTAGCAGAAACTTTACTTGGCGAATGCGCAAAATCTTTATAAGCAACTTTATTAGCACTTTCGGCAATTTTTTCTAATCGTTTGGAAGCGCCTTTGAAACTGGCGATGGCTTCGTAAAATTCGGCTTCGTCCACGCCCATGCATTGGCAAATCCATTTGGCACCGGCTAAATTGCTTAAATTGTGAGCTCCGAAAACTTCAATTGGCATTGGTCCTTCTGGCGTATCTAATAAAGTTGTTCCGTTTTCAACGGTGTAACTTGGGGTTTGGTAAGCAATTTTTCGGATTTGATTTTCAGTTTCTTCGGCCACTGATTTTACGGCTTCGTCTTCTTCGTTGTAAACTAAAATGCCGCCACGCGTGATTTGATTAGCGAAAATTCTGAATTGTTCTACATAATTATCAAATGTTGGAAATACATTGATATGATCCCAAGCAATTCCTGACAACAACGCGATATTGGGTTGGTACAAATGAAATTTTGGTCGTAAATCGATTGGAGAAGTCAAATATTCATCGCCTTCTAACACAATAAAATCGTTGTTTTCAGTTAAATGCACCATCGTATCGAAACCTTCTAACTGTGCTCCTACCATATAATCCACTTCGATATTATGATAATGCATCACGTGTAAAATCATCGAAGTAATCGTCGTTTTTCCATGCGAACCACCAATAACTACTCGGGTTTTATTTTTCGATTGTTCGTATAAAAATTCAGGATACGAATAAATCTTCAAGCCTAATTCTTGTGCTTTCAACAATTCTGGATTATCAGCTTTGGCGTGCATTCCTAGAATAATCGCTTCAATATCGGTTGTGATTTTTTCGGGAAACCAACCTTCTTCTTTTGGCAACAATCCTTTTTTCTCCAAACGTGATTTTGAAGGTTCAAAAATAGCGTCATCACTACCCGTTACATGATATCCTTTGTTGTGTAAGGCTAATGCTAAATTGTGCATGGCTGCTCCGCCAATGGCTATGAAATGTGTTCTCATCTTTATAGTTTATGAGTTGAAAAGTTCATGAGTTTAAGAGTTTAGGCACATTGCCTATTAGACTATTAAACCTATAACCTTTTAACCTATTTTTCAAATTGTTCTTTTAACTTATTTGCTTTCGCTTTATCTTTCAGTTTGTTCAAATATAAGTCATATAATTTTTCGAAAGTGGTTTTTGAATTACCAATTTCGTGCGCTTTTTTATAATGGTTTTCCGCTTTTGCATAACGTTTAAAATACACATCGATATATCCTTTTGCTAAAAACCCATCGACTTTTGAAAGCAGTATTAACTCATCAGCATATTTTTGTGCTTTTTTTTCGCTTCCACCTATCAAAGCAGGTAATTCAATGTATAACATAACTAATGCCCAACGGGTTTCAATATGTTTTGAATCTAATTTAGCTGCTGTAAGAAACGATTCTTCAACTTCATCTATCATTCCTAAAGCTTTAAATTTATTGGATTCTTTGGCTTTCATACCTAATGCACCACCATATTTGTACCAATAATTGGCAATTTTTGGATAAGTAACTTTTAGTCTTTTATAATTTGTAATCGCCGCATCCCAATCTTTTTGATGACCCGCAATATCACCAAGATATTCAATGGCTCTTGCATGGTTCGGTTGCGCTTTTAAATGTTCGGAAAATAGTTTTTCGGATTCGGTATATTTTTTTTGCGCATACAATTTCTCAGCCTTTTCAAACGTTGATTGTGAAAAGACTGAAAACGAAATCAATAGAAAAAAGATTTGGATAATTTTCATTTTTCAAAAATAGTGAAATGATTTTAGTTAATTTTACTTACAAATAATTTATTTTAATTACGTCCCAACCTTTTTATATTTTTTACACTCTTTATATAAAAACCAACTATTATGCGCAAAATATTATTATTAATCTTATTAGTTAATTCGTTCAATTTATATAGTCAGTATGATGATAAGTGGAAAGAAGTTTATAGATATGAATTGGACGGAAAAGTTAAATCTGCTCAAGAAAAAGTTCAAGAAATTTACAAAAAAGCAAAGCGAAAAAATGATGAAACGCAAATCATCAAATGTTTTTTCTATTTATCAAAATTTGAACAAGTTTTTGATGAAAAAGCTCAGTCTACAATTATAAATAATCTTCAGAAAGAAATTAATGAAGCCAAACCTGTTTCAAAAGCTGTATTACAATATGTTTACATAATCATTATAGATGAATATTACCAAAGAAATAATTACAACTTTAACAAAAGAACCAATTTAGAAAATCAAAAAAACAAAGATTTTTTGACGTGGACAGAAGCTGATTTTAATGCTCAAATAGAAAAAAACTATGATAATCTCTTGTCAAATGAGAACGAATTAAGAAATACAAGTATTGAAAAAATTAAAGAAATTTTTGATATTTCATCAAGTGTAGATATAAAAAACTTTAGCGTTTATGATTTTCTAGCTCAAAAAAAAGGCGACCATCTTAAGTCTACAATTACTTCCTGGAAACAAAAAAAATCAATTGATTTTAAATCAGAGATTGAAATTTTTTATGAAAATCCTGATTCTTTTGTAAAATACAATACAAAAAAATTAGAGGATGATAACTTAAAAAAATTAATAACCCTTTTACAAAACAATGAAAAATATTATCTGAATCAGAAGAATTATGAAAAATTAGATTTCGCATATTATGAAAGACTAAAATTCATAAAAGAAACCTTCTGGGATGAAGAATTTTATCTAAAAAAAGCTACTTCTTTAGAAAAAACAACTACCAATCTATTTTTAAAACAACTTTTAAGAGTAGATAGAGCTTGGCATTATTATAATAAAACGTATAAAAAAGGCGAATTCAATTCGTATACTAGTACATTAAAACTCGTAGATACTATTTTAAATACAAAAGTTAACGTGAATGCATTAGCAGAAGCTGAAAAAATAAAAATTGAAATCAATAATAAACATTTAGAAATCAAATTACCTAAAACAAGCTATCCTAAACAAAATAATAGAGCTTTTGTAAATTTCAAAAATATTGATTCGCTTACTATTTCTTATTATGAATTACCACAAAAACTAAATTATCTTTTTAAGAATAATTACTATTATAACAATACTGAAAAACTTAATAAAGATTCAATAATCAATGCATTTTTATTGAAAAACAAAGTGTTTAAAACACAAAAAGTAGTACTGCCAAACAAACGAGATTATTTTGAATATTCAACCGAAATTTTATTAGAAAAATTAGATGTTGGCAATTATTTAATTTATATCGAAACGCCAAACGATACCATTTCTACCAAAAAAGTATTTGATTACACTATTCTTCAAGTTACCAATCTATATGTAATTGAAGATAACGAAGAAAACAAAGATGCCTTTTACATATATGATAGGAAGCTAGGAAAACCATTAGAAGATGTAAAAATTGCTAGTGAGGAGGAAAACATAAAAACGAATGCAAATGGAAATGCCTATTTTAAACATAAATGGAGAATAAAAGACAAAAAATACAGCAATGATATTTTAATCACTTCGAAAAATGATTCCTTATCTATAAATTACAATAGAAACTTTTTATCTACAAATGAAATTAATAATAAATCGGTAGATGATTATGAAAATTGGGAAGCAAAAGCAATGATATACTTTGATCGTGCTATATACAGACCCGGACAAAAAATATTTTATAAAGGTGTTATCATCCAGAAAAAAGATGCTGTTAAAAATGTGGTGCCATTTGTTACTGTTCATGTTACAATTTCAGACGTTAACAATACCAAATTAAAAGAATATGATGTTCAAACAAATGAATTTGGAAGTTTTTCTGGAGAATTTGACATTCCAAAAAACACCTTAACTGGAGAATTCAGCATAGAAATTGAAGAACCTGACAACTATGAACAAGATTCAAAATACTATAATAAAAAAGAAGAGGAACATGAATTTTGGGACAACGTTGATTTTGAAAGTTACACCGAATTTAAGTTCAAAGTAGAAGAATACAAACGCCCAACATTTGAAGTTAACTTTGATGAAATAAAGGAAAATTATACTGTTGGTGATACTATTAAAATTAAAGGAAACGCAAAAGCATTAGCAGGAAATAATATTACCAATGCTAAAATTAAATATTCCATTTCAAAAAATTGCTACAGTAAAACTAAAAGCATTCCGTTTGATGAAAATTACATCGATTCAGAAACTACTACAGATGAAAATGGAAATTTCACAATCCAATTCGTTGCCTCTGATTCGATAATCCGAAATGAAGAAATTGAAACATTAAATTTTGGTATTAATGTAAACGTAACTGATATACAAGGAGAGACTAGATCAGCCTCTCAAAATATTGTTGTAGGCAAAGAAATGTTGAAAATGTATTTGAATGTTAATTCAGAATTAATTTCGGAAGAAAACAACAAACTGACTATTTCTGCAACCACTTTAAACAATTATCCAATTGAAGCCAATGGAACAATAAAAATATATGAACTTAAAAAGAAAAATTTCTTAAAAGGACGACTATATTCAATTCCAGAAATTCAAACTATTAGTAAAGAAGATTTTCAACAATTATTTCCATATGAGCCTTATGACAAATCAGATGAAGAAGTTCAAGAAGTTCTTGTAAAAACATTTTCTTTTGACACGAAAACAACCAAAGAAATAACATTAGAATTTTTAAAAAACTATAGAAATTCTAACTTCAAAATCGTTGCCGAAGCTTATGATTTAAAAAACAATTTAATTACAAACCAAAGAGAAATTAGTGTTAAATCAAAACAATATCCTTATTCTGAAAAAGAATTATTAACTTATAAAGATATTTCTGAATCAAAATCCAAATATTACACTATTGAAATTCAATCCATTATTCCTGACCTATATATAACTTCTCGTTTTTATGCGGATGAAGATCTAATAACTGAAGTTAAGACAATCCAATTAAAAAATGGAAAAACTGTTTTTACTTTTAACAAAGATGTAAAATATTTGAATAGTCTAACATTCCATTTCTCAACTATATGGGAAAATGAAGGATATCAGAAATTGCATCAAATTAAAAATAACACAACCGAAAATAAATTACAAATTGAAATTGAGAGTTTACGAAACAAAATAGAACCAGGAAGCACCGAAAATTGGTCCTTTAAAATTACTAATCCAAAACTTCAGGCTGAAATTTTAGCCAGCATGTATGACAGTTCTTTAGATCAATTTGCCAAAAGCTATTGGGATGATTTTATTTTTCAAGTGAATAATTCGTATCCGAATACTCCACAAATAGTAAGCTATCAGCAAAATAGCTATTTAAACTTAAACAAATTTAGCACACAGAGAAATCACTTTGCGATTTTTAAAAGAAATCCCGAACTATATTGGTTTGGATTTGATTTTAATGACCCTAAAAACAATTATACTCTTAAAAATTATCAGAGAAGAATAAGTAATGTAAATGAAATTCCTAAAAACTCTAAATTTATAACTGGAATTGTTCAAGATGAATTGGGACCAATTGCTGGAGCAAATGTATACATTAAAGGAACCAACAGAGGCACTACAACAGATTTTGATGGCGAGTTTTCTATTGAAGCTGCTAAAGGAGAAATTATTGTTATTAGTTATACAGGTAAAAAATTAGAGGAAATATCGATAGAGCAAGCAAAAAATATAGAAATAAATTTAAATGATGATGTTGTAGAAGGAGTTGATGTTGTTGTTGTAGGATATGGCAGCACAACAAAAGTAGCATTCACGGGAACAGCTACTAGTGTTTATATGGACATGGAAGAATCTTACGATGGCTATTTATCAAAAGCTCTCAGAGGAGAAGTTGCTGGCGTCTATGTTAATAAAGGCTCAGGAGCACCTGGTAGTAATGATACTATTCGTATTCGCGGTTTTGGTTCTGTAAACGGAAATAAAAATCCACTTTATATTATTGATGGCGTTCCTGTTTCTGGAGATGCTTTGAATTTAGACCCAAATAATATTGAATCATTAAATGTTTTAAAAGATGCCGCAGCTACTTCAATCTATGGTTCTAGAGGTGCAAATGGTGTTATTTTAATTACAACAAAAAACGCTTTAAAAGAATTAGCTCAAGTTAAAACTAGAAGTAATTTTAATGAAACTGCTTTCTTTTATCCTCACATCAAAACAGACAGTAATGGGAAATTTTCTTTCCAATTTACTTCACCCGAATCCTTAACTAAATGGAAATTGCGCTTATTTGGTCACAATAAAAATTTAGAATCGGGCTATTTTGAATCGAGCATTATTTCGCAAAAAGATGTTATGATTCAAACCAATATGCCTCGTTTTGTTCGTGAAAAAGATGAAATTACTTTAACCGCTAAAGTGGTTAATTTAACTAATGAAATAAAATCAGGCAACGCCATGTTATTGCTATTTGATGCAACCACTATGCAACCTATTGATGCAATTGCTAATAATAGTTCTAATGTAAAAGCTTTTAATTGTAAATCAAAAGAAAGTGTTCCTGTTTCTTGGACAGTTACAATTCCAGAAGGAGTTCAAGGATTACAATATAAAATAGTAGCTAAATCAGGTAATTTCTCAGACGGAGAGGAAAACATCTTACCTGTAATGAGCAATAAAGTCTTACTTACGGAAAGTATTCCGATTTGGGTTAAAGGCAATTCAAAAAAAGAATATGTTTTTGATAATCTAAAAAATAACGATTCTAAAACTTTAAAAAATCATTTGTTTGCATTAGAATACACTTCTAATCCAACATGGCTTGCTCTTCAATCATTACCTTATTTGATGGAATATCAACACGAATGCGCAGAGCAAACTTTTTCAAGGTATTATGGGAACTTTATAGCAACTGAAATTATTTCAAGTAATCCGAAAATAGCTTCTTTGTTTGAATCTTGGAAAACTAATCCAAAAGCAGTTTCAAAACTTACTCAAAACGAAGAATTAAAGTCTATTGTTTTAAATGAAACTCCATGGTTATTAGATGCCGAAAGCGAAGAACTAAAAAACAAACGTTTAGCGCTACTGATGGATTTAAACACCATGAAAGAATCACAAGACAAAACCATCAAAAAAATAGAAGAAAAACAATTAGATTCTGGTGGATTTGCCTGGTTTGATGGCGGAGAAGAAAATATTTTTATCACCCAACATATTATTTCTGGATTTGGACATTTAAGTAAAATGTTCCCTGAAAAAAAATCGGAATTTAAAAATATAACTTCAAAAGCAATTCCTTATTTGGATAATAAATACATAAATCAAAGTACGCTTAAAAATGAACGAATTAATTATTACGCTTATTCCAACTTACATTATTTATATGCTAGAAGTTTTTATTTAGAAGAATTTCCAATTTCTAAAAAAATTGATTCTATTATTGACGTTCAAAAAGTGGAGTTTAAAGCCAATTGGATAAACTATTCTTTATACCAAAAAGGTTTATTAGCTTTAACGATGAATCGATTTGGCGATAAAAAATTCGCGGAGAAAATCATTTCAAATTTAAAAGAAACAGTAGCTCGAAATGATGATTTTGGTATGTATTGGATTGAAAACAAGAATGGGTATTATTGGTACCAATCGGCAATAGAAACTCAAGCTTTATTGATAGAAGCCTTTTCTGAAATAGAAAAAGACAAAAAGTTTGTAGATGAAATGAAGGTTTGGTTATTAAAGCAAAAACAATTAAAACATTGGCCAACTACAAAAGCTACAACTGAAGCCATTTATGCCTTATTATTACAAGGAACTGACTGGACAAGCATTAAAGACAATACCAAATTTAAAATTGGAAACGAAAAAGTATTGACAAAAAAACTATCAGAAAAAGATAAAGATGCAAGTACTGGATATATAAAAATGAATTGGAAACCAGAAGAAATTTCGAAAGAAATGGGTCAAATATCCGTTGAAAACAAATCGAATATTGCTGGTTTTGGTGGATTATATTGGCAATATTTTGAAGACTTAGAAGCAATAAAATCGGATAGTACCTCAACACTTTCGATTACAAAAAACCTTTATAAAAAAACCAAAACTACAGAAGGAGACAAATTAGTTGACCTAAATTCTGAAAATGTAAAAATTGGGGATTTAATTACCATTCGACTCATAATTAAAACGGATAATGATTTAGAATTCGTTCATTTAAAAGATTTAAGAGCATCTTGTTTTGAACCTGTTGATGTAATTTCGAAGTATGAATGGAAAGATGGCATTAGTTTTTACAGAAGTACGAAAGATGTAGCCACCCATTTCTTCTTTGATAAAATTAAAACAGGAACCTATGTTTTGGAATATGATGTTAGAGTAAATAATTCAGGCGTATTTAATGACGGAATTGCAACTATACAAAGCATGTATGCGCCAGAATTTTCAAGTCACTCCATAAATACAAAACTCAATATTCAAAAGTAAACCATAAAAAAACGTCCCGAATAATCGGGACGTTTTAATTTTATTGTATTTTAAAATTACTTCACAATTGTCATTTCGTCTACAATGTGTTTAGCACCTGAGAAATTCTCAATTACCCATAACACATAACGAATATCAACGTTGATTGTTCTTTGTAATTTTTTGTCAAAGATTACGTCACCTGCCATCGCTTCGATGTTTCCGTCGAATGCTAAACCGATTAACTCACCTTTTCCATTTAATACTGGAGAACCTGAATTTCCACCTGTAATATCATTATCAGTTAAGAAACAAACGTGTAAAGAACCGTCTTTATCTGCATAACGACCATATTCTTTTTTAGCGCTCATATCTAATACTTTAGTAGGTAAATCAAATTCTAAATCACCTTTTTTGTATTTTTTAACCTGACCTGCTAATGTAGTGTAGTTATTAATAGTTGCATCATTACGTTTGTCTGCAGGTAAAGAACGAACTTTTCCATAAGTTAAACGCAACGTTGAATTTGCATCTGGATATTTGATTTCACCAATTTTAGATTCTCTTAATCCTTCTACTAATAAACGGAAAGACGCACCAAAATCGTTTTGTGCTTTCATTAACTCATCACTTCTTTTTCCAAAATGAGTTGTTAAATCATTAGATAAAGCATATAATGGGTCATTTGCTAATAAAGTTTCTGATGGTAAATCTAAAAATGCTTTTACTTTTTCTTTTGAAGTAAAAATACTTAAATCGAAAGCAGCATTTACATATTTAGTAAAATCTCCGTTGTTCTCTTTAGCTAATTTTTCAACCATTGGAGCTAAAGTATAACCTGCCTTTTTGCTATATAAACTTAATTGTGCAGCTAAAATATCTTTCTCCGCAGGAATGTGTAATTCTTTGTACATTTCATCTACCATTTCTAAAATAGCTGGAGCCATTTCAGCACGTTTAGCAGCGTCAGCTTTAACGTAAGCATCGAATTGTCTTCCTAAACCTCTACTAACAGTTCCAAAAGCAGAAGTTCTGAATAATTGTTGTAAATAATTATCATGACGCGATTTTTCATTCGTCATAGCATAATATTTATTGATTGTAGGAACTACATTACCATATTTAGCTTTGTTAGCTGGTTGGTTTGCCCATTTGTGGAATTTAGCTTCTTGAGCTGCTTTCGTTTTAGCTGTACCAAATTTTGATAACGCATCAATCATTCCTTGACGGTTTTTCCAGTAGTTAGCTACTCCTGCAAATTTAGAAGCATATACAAGGTTTAAAGCATCTGATTGAACCATGTATTTTTTCATGTTGTCCATTCCTGTTTTTGAACCTTCAACCCAAGCTGGGTAAGCAAATTTTACGTTTTGCTCAATTCCACCTGCTGGCATCCAACGGTTAGTTCTACCTGGATAACCTAAAATCATAGCGAAATCATTTTCTTTAACACCACCTAAATTAACTGGTAAATGGTGTTTTGGTTTTAATGGAACATTGCTTGTAGCATATTCAGCTGGATTTCCATTCGCATCAGCATATACTCTAAACATAGAGAAATCTGCTGTATGACGTGGCCATTCCCAGTTGTCTGTATCACCACCAAATTTTCCTAAACTTTCTGGTGGAGTTCCTACTAAACGAACATCTTTATAATCTTGGTAAACAAAATAGTAATATTCGTTTCCTTGAAAAAACGGACGAACAGAAACTGTATATTTTCCGCCTTCGTTGTTTTCTTTTTCAATTTTAGCGATTTCTGCGTTGATAGCTTTTTCTCTATCAGCTTCGCTCATACTTGGATTAACTACAGACAAGATTCTTTTTGTACAATCATCCATACGAACAAAGAAACGTACAAATAAGCTAGAAGGTTTTAATTCATCTGCTTTGGTTTTAGCCCAATAACCATCTTTTAAATAGTTTTTTTCTGCAGAAGATAATTCTGCAATTGCATCATATCCGCAGTGGTGATTGGTTAAAACTAATCCGTCTTTTGAAATCATTTCAGCAGTACATCCACCATTAAATTGCACAATAGCATCTTTTAAACTGTGGTTGTTAATACTGTAAATTTCTTCGGCTGTTAATTGCAAGCCCATTTTTTGCATGTCGCGGTGATTTAAACGCTCAATGAACATTAAAAACCACATTCCTTCATCTGCTTTTACCGAAGCTGGTACAAGCATAATAGCAGAAACGATAAATAATAATAATTTTTTCATAATAAATATGTGTTCTTTTGATTTGTGGGGCGAATATACTCAAAAATAAGATTTTGATAAAATTATCCTATGAAAATCAGGCTCATTTGAATCAATTTTAACTTTTTATTACGATAACCGCATTAAAAACAAAAAAGCACCTTCAAATAGAAGATGCTCTTGTTTCGTAATTATAGGATAAATTATTTTTCTTCAACATTTAACATTTGCCACAATTTGTCTTTCAACTCTTGTAAACCTTGTTGTGCCACTGAAGAAATAAATAAATAAGGTGTTCCTTTAAATTCTTTGTCCAATTGTTTCTTTAATTCTGCTTTTAATTCGTCGTCTAACATATCACATTTTGAAATCACAATCAAACGATCTTTGTCTAACATTTCTGGGTTATAACGACGTAATTCATCTAGCAGAATTTCGTATTCTTTCTTAATATCATCTGCATCTGCAGGAACTAAAAATAACAACGTTGAATTACGTTCAATATGACGCAAAAAGTAATGTCCTAATCCTTTTCCTTCTGCTGCACCTTCAATAATTCCTGGAATATCAGCCATTACAAACGATTGAAAATCTCTGTAAGCTACAATTCCTAAATTTGGCTTTAAAGTGGTAAATGGATAATCCGCAATTTTTGGCTTAGCCGAAGTTAATACTGAAAGTAAAGTTGATTTTCCAGCATTTGGAAAACCTACCAAACCTACGTCTGCTAATACTTTTAATTCTAAAGTAACGTCTACTTCTTTTACTGGCATTCCTGGCTGTGCATAACGAGGTGTTTGATTGGTTGAACTTCTGAAATTCCAGTTTCCTAAACCACCTTTTCCTCCTTCTGCGATAATTTTAACCTCATCATGCGCTGTAATTTCGAACAAAACATCTCCTGTTTCTTGGTCTTTTACAACGGTTCCTAATGGCACTTCAATGTATTTATCTTCACCATCATGACCCGTACTTCTTGAACTTCCTCCATCACCTCCGTGACCAGCACGCATGTGTTTCAAAAATTTCAAATGAAATAAAGTCCAAAGGTTTTTATTTCCTTTTATATATACGTGTCCTCCACGACCACCATCTCCACCATCGGGTCCGCCTTTTTCAATAAACTTTTCTCTGTGTAAATGCGACGACCCTTTTCCTCCCTTTCCGGAAGAAACATATATTTTTACGTAGTCTACAAAATTTCCCTCTGTCATTTTTTCTTAGTGTTCAGTCATCAGTGTTTAGTGATTTTTTAACCTTCAAAAACCTCTTTTCTGATAACAATTTGTTATTATCAATGAACACTATTTAGAACTGATTACTAAATACTGAACACTGAATACTTTCTTTTTATTCTTTTAAATTGGTAATTAAAATTTTATCAATTTTAACACCATCCATATCGATAACTTCGAACTCTAGTTTGTTCCAAATTAACTTTTGTCCTTGTTTTGGGATTATCCCTAATTCTGTTATGATTAATCCGCTAACTGTTGTTACTTCGTAATCACCTGTTAACTCATCCATATCGAAATAAGTTAAGAAATCATGTAACGAATAATGTCCGTCAACTAACCACGAACCGTCTTCTCTTGCCACAATTTTAAATTCGTCTTCATAGAAATCAGCCGCATCTCCTACTAACGCCTCTAAAATATCATTCAATGTAATTATTCCTTGAAAAACACCATGTTCATCAGTAACCAAAGCATAATGCACTTTTGAAATTTTAAAATTTTCCAATGCTTTATAGGCTGAAGTTTGTTCGATAAAATAAACAGGTTCTCTTGTAATTGCTTTTAAATCAAAGTTTCCTTTTTCAAAACCTGAAAACAAATCTTTTAACAAAACGATTCCTTCCACATCGTCTAAATTATCCGCACAAACGGGATAAACCGAATGCAATTCATCTAAAACTTTTACTTTAATCTCTTCGATAGAATCTTCGTACGACAAATACACAATCGAATTTCGGTGCGTCATTAACGAATTTACTTTTCTGTCGCCAATATGGAAAACACGTTCCACAATATCTTGTTCAATTTCTTGAACTTCTCCTACTTCTGTTCCTTCTTTAATAATGGCTTTGATTTCTTCTTCGGTAACTTTGCCATCAGCGGTTGGTTTTATTTTAAGTATTTTCAATAAAAACTCGGTTGAAGTAGTTAACAACCATATAAAAGGCATTGTAATCGTGGAAACTAATTTCATTGGAACGGCAAATGCTTTGGCAATTCCTTCAGGATAATTTAAACCAATTCTTTTGGGTAATAATTCTCCTAAAACTAATGAGAAAAAAGTTAAAACCACAACCACAATTCCTACCGCAACAGAATTAGCATACGGTTTTAATGCTTCAAAAGTGGCTACAAAGTTTTGAACATCTGTAGTAATTTTATCTCCAGAATAAATACCCGTTAAAATTCCGATTAAGGTAATTCCGATTTGAACCGTTGATAAAAATTCGTTGGGCGAATTAGCTAAATCTAAAGCTGCTTTAGCATTTTTATTTCCTTTTTTAGCCGCTGTTTCCAATCGGTTTTTACGCGCTGAAATCAATGCAATTTCCGACATTGAAAAAACACCGTTTAAAAGAATTAGAAAAAGAATGATTAAAATTTCCATAATTAAAATTATAAAAAAAGAGCTAAAATCCTAAATTACGGAAATAGCTCCTTTTCTGTGTGCAAATATCGAAAAAAAAATCGAAAGACCGAAATTTTTCTCTCAGGCCTTATTTATTATTGAAACGTATCTAAAACTAAACTCAATCTTTCGGTTACTTCATCAATAGCACCAATACCATCCACTGCATGAAATTTGTGTTGCGATTTGTAATAATCCATTAGAGGCGCCGTTTTTTCGTTGTATTCTTGGTAACGATTTCTGATTTTTTCTTCATCTTGATCGTCGGGTCTTCCTGAAGTTTTTCCTCTTTCTAACAAACGTTGCACTAAGATTTCATCATTCGCTTCCAAAGCAACTGTAGCTGTAATTTCTTGATTTTTACCTTCTAAAAACTTATCTAAAGC
Source organism: Flavobacteriia bacterium (assembly GCA_004293165.1). Lineage (GTDB taxonomy): Bacteria > Bacteroidota > Bacteroidia > Flavobacteriales > Flavobacteriaceae > Flavobacterium. The sequence continues at coordinate 117,472 of RDYL01000006.1, forward strand.
TTCAGCTTGTGCAATAGTTCTTGGAAAACCATCAAATAAAAAACCTGCAGCTTGTGGATTTTTATCCACTTCGCTTTGCAACATTTTAATAGTTACTTCATCAGGTACTAAATCTCCTTTATCCATAAAAGTTTTAGCTAATCTTCCTAAATCAGTATCATTTTTAATATTAAATCTAAAAATATCTCCAGTAGATAAATGTACTAAATTGTATTTGTGTTTTAAAAAATCGGCTTGCGTTCCTTTCCCTGCTCCTGGCTTACCAAATAATACGATATTGATCATTGTTTTAGTTGTGTTTAAAAATTTTGGTCTTTATTCTATTTTCTTTGTTCTGTCTTCTTTACTCAGATAATTGGTATACGTCTTTTAAATTTCTTCCTAAACCATCATAGTCCAAACCATATCCTACAATAAATTTGTTTGGAATTCGAATCCCTACATAATCTAATTTGATGTCTTTTTTATAAGCTTCTGGCTTTAAAAATAAAGTTGCAATTTTAAAATGTTTCACGTTGTGTTGTTTTAAAATTGCTTTTAATTCTTCAATCGTATTTCCTGTATCTACAATATCTTCCACAATAACTACAGAACGACCTTCAAGATTTTGGTTTACTCCTATTAATTGTTTCACTTCGTTTGTAGTTTGCGTTCCTTCATACGAAGCCATTTTTACGAATGAAACTTCGCAATTGTAAATGTATTTTTTTAGCAAATCGGCCACAACCATAAAAGAGCCATTCAAAACTCCAATAAAAACAGGCACATCATCGCAAAAATCGTCTTCAATTTGTTTAGCCATGTTTTCTATGGCGAAGTTAATTTCTTCTCCTGAAATAAAAACTTCAAATTTTTTATCGTGTAGTTGTATCACTTTGGTTAGATTTAGAAATAAACAACAAATTTAAGAAAGTCAAACGAATAGCTGTAAAGTATTTTTTTTTTTTTGCAAATTTGATATATTTACCAAATGAAAACTGATTTAGTAAATAAGATTAATCAAAGTACTGCTCACCGAAAAAGTCGCGTTTATTTAAGTAATTACATAATTCGCCACGAAGAATTACTAAACGAATTCATATCAATTGCATTTGACATACAAAATGAAAATCACGTAAAAGCATTTTGGAGCTTAGAATTCGTTTGCGAAAAAAAATTAAAACTATTCACTCCCTATCTTGATTCATTTTGCGAGGTATTACCTAAAATAAAAGACGATTCTGCTGTTAGACCCGCTACTAAAATTTGTATGTTTCTGGCAAAAAGCAATCATCGAAAAAATGGCATTTCATTATCGCAAGGACAAGAACACCATTTTATAGAAGCACTTATTGACCGCTTGATTCAAGACGAAAAAGTAGCATCAAAAGTATATGCTATGAAAGCACTTTTTGTATTAGGAAAGAAATACGATTGGGTTCACGAAGAATTAAAAACCATCATCGAACAAGATTATTCGAATCATACCGCGGCTTACCAAGCGGCCACTCGAAATCTTTTGAAAAAACTCAACAAATAACAAATTGTTAATTATCAATTGTTAATTATCAATTGTCTGAGTATCTTTGCGACACAAACAACAACACACAATGAATTATTTTTCTTCTGATTTTAAATTAGGAATTTTAGGAGGAGGTCAATTAGGAAAAATGCTTTTGACCGAAACACGAAAATTCGATATTCAAACTTTAGTTTTAGAACCAAGCGAAGAAGCTCCAGCAAGATACAGTTGCAACGGATTTTACAAAGGCAGTTTAATGGATTTTGATACGGTTTGCCAATTTGGCAAAATGGTCAATTTACTTACTATCGAAATTGAGAATGTAAATTTAGATGCTTTAGATCAATTGGAAGAAGAAGGGTTACCGATTTACCCTTCGCCAAAAACCTTACGTTTGATTCAAAACAAAGGAAAACAAAAAGATTATTACGTTTCAAACGATATTCCTACTTCGCCACACCAACGCTTTGTTGATTTAAACGACTTAAGAAATGCCTTAGCAAAAGACGAATTAGAATTTCCATTTGTGTGGAAATGTGCGCAATTTGGCTATGATGGAAATGGCGTTAAAATTTGTCGTTCTGCATTAGACTTGGTGAAATTACCCGATGTAGAATGCATTGCTGAAGAAATGGTTCTGTTCAAAAATGAATTAGCAGTAATTGTAGCACGTTCTGTTTCAGGTGAAGTTAAAACCTATCCCGTAGTAGAAATGGAATTCCATCCTGAAGCGAATCAAGTAGAATATGTAATTTGTCCTGCTCGAATTGATGAAAAAGTAGCGCAAAAAGCTACAGACATTGCTTTAAAAGTTTCGGAAGCTTTTAATCATGTTGGTTTGTTAGCTGTAGAAATGTTCCAAACAGCAGACGATGAAATTTTGGTAAACGAAGTCGCTCCTCGCCCACATAATTCTGGACATTATTCGATTGAAGCGAGTTATACTTCGCAATTCGAAAATCATTTACGTGCTATTTTAAACTTACCTTTAGGAAACACCGATAGCAAAGTTGCCGGAATTATGGTAAATTTGGTAGGTGAAGAAGGGTATTCTGGACAAGTAGTTTACGAAAACATAGAAAAAATCATGGCAATTGATGGTGTAACACCACATATTTACGGAAAAAGAGAAACAAGACCTTTCCGAAAAATGGGACACGTTACCATTGTAAATGAAAATATGACGGCAGCAAGAAAAATTGCAGAGGAAGTGAAGAATTCTATAAGAGTAATCAGTGTTAAGTCACAGTAATCAGTCGAAGTTGGTAGTTTTGAAAACTAAATAAACTTGAAACCTTAAACTTGAAACAAAAAACAAATGAGCAAAGTAGCAATAATAATGGGAAGCATTTCGGATATGCCAGTAATGCAAGAAGCCATCGACATATTAAAAGGATTTGATATCGAAACCGAAGTAGATATTGTTTCAGCACACAGAACACCTGAAAAATTATTTGATTTCAGTAAAAACGCACACGAAAGAGGTATTTCAGTAATTATTGCTGGTGCTGGTGGCGCGGCTCATTTACCTGGAATGGTTGCTTCTATGTCGCCGCTTCCAGTAATTGGTGTTCCTGTAAAATCTAGCAATTCTATTGATGGATGGGATTCGGTTTTATCGATTTTGCAAATGCCTGGAGGTGTTCCTGTGGCAACAGTAGCGTTAAACGGAGCAAAAAATGCTGGAATCTTAGCCGCACAAATTATCGGAAGTTCTGATAAATGTGTTTTAGATAAAATCATCGCCTACAAAGAAGGTTTGAAACAAGCGGTTTTAAAAGCCTCGGAAGGATTGAAATAAATAGAAAATCCCGAGTTATTGCTAACTCGGGATTTCTAATCACAATTAAGTGACAACTATAAAAAAATTCTACTCTCTCTCTGTTTGGGACAAAAAGGATGTTTCGACATCATTTCATCGACAAAATTATACACTTTATCGATAAAAACAAATTTTTATGCAACTTTTTTTAAAAAAATTTACAACAAAGCACAATACAGCACCTTTCGGTAAGATAATTCTTTCAGAGTACAAAGAATCTTTTGAAAAAACTATCGAACTAGCTCGTACTGAAATTGATAATATTGTCAACAACCCTGAAAAACCTACTTTTTCAAACACAATTGAAGCATTAGATTATTCAGGAGAGCAATTAGATCGATTGTCTTCTATATTCTTTAATTTGAATTCGGCTGAAACTTGCGATGAAATGCAAAAAATCGCACAAGAAGTTTCGCCATTACTAACAGCCTTTAGTAACGATATCGCATTGAATGAAGAGTTGTTCAAAAGAGTAAAAGCCGTTTATGATCAAAAAGATACATTGACATTAACGACTGAACAAGCTACATTATTAGACAAAAAATTCAAAGGATTTTCTAGAAATGGAGCGTTGCTTAATGAAGAAGACAAATTAAAATTACGCGAAATTGATACCGAATTAGCCAAAGTCAAACTGACTTTCGGTGAAAATGTTTTGGCGGAAACCAATAATTATCAATTACATATTACCAATGAAGCCGATTTAAAAGGTTTGCCTGATGGCGCTAAAGAAATGGCGGCGAGTTTGGCAAAATCGAAAAATTTGGAAGGTTGGGTTTTTACTTTAGATTTTCCAAGTTATTTGCCTTTTGTAACGTATGTTGAAAATCGTGAATTACGAAAAGAAATCGCTATTGCTGCTGGAAAAAAATCGTTTCAAAATAACGAACTCGACAATCAAGAAAATGTAAAACGAATTGTTGAATTGCGTCATAAACGCGCAAACTTGTTAGGTTATGAATCGCATTCGCATTTTGTTTTGGAAGAACGAATGGCGCAAAATCCAGAAAAAGTACAATCGTTTTTGAATGATTTATTAGAAAAAGCAAAACCAGCAGCTCATAAAGAATTTGCAGAATTAACTGCTTTCGCAAAAGAATTAGACGGAATTGACCAATTAGAAAAATGGGATGGCGCCTATTATTCTGAAAAATTGAAACAAAAATTATTCAGTTTGGATGATGAATTATTGAAACCGTATTTCAAATTGGAAAATGTATTGAACGGAGCGTTCACGATTGCTGAAAAGTTATTCGGAATCACTTTCAAAGAAGTTTTTGATATTGATAAGTATCATGAAGACGTGCAAACTTTTGAAGTGTTGGATTTCGAAGGACAATTAGTGGCTGTTTTCTATTCAGATTTCTTTCCGAGAAAAGGAAAACGAAACGGCGCTTGGATGACATCCTACAAACCACAATATATTAAAGACGGAATCAACGAACGACCACATGTTTCTATCGTTTGTAATTTCACACCACCAACCGAAACAAAACCTTCTTTATTAACTTTTAACGAAGTAACGACATTGTTTCACGAATTTGGGCACGCTTTACACGGTATGTTAGCGAATACAACTTATCCAAGCTTATCAGGAACTTCTGTGTATTGGGATTTTGTGGAATTACCAAGTCAAGTGATGGAAAACTGGTGTTACGAACCAGAAGCGTTAGCTTTGTTTGCCAAACATTATGAAACAGGCGAAATCATTCCGCAACAATATGTAGAAAAAATCAAAGAAAGCGCGAGTTTCTTAGAAGGAATGGCAACGTTACGCCAATTAAGTTTCGGGATTTTAGATATGACGTATCATGGAAAATCGCAAACTATTGACGATGTAAAAGTCTTTGAAAAACAAGCTATGGCAGGCACAAGTTTATATCCAGATGTAGCCGAAAATTGCATGAGTACGTCGTTTTCACATATTTTTCAAGGGGGTTATTCTTCGGGATATTACAGCTACAAATGGGCGGAAGTTTTAGATGCTGATGCGTTTGCATATTTCCAAGAAAAAGGCATTTTCAATAAAGAAGTTGCTACTAAATTCAAAGACAACGTGCTTTCAAAAGGCGGTACCGAATTACCAATGGAATTGTATAAAAAATTCAGAGGTCAGGAACCAAAAGTGGAGGCTTTGTTGAAAAGGGCAGGGCTTTTGTAAAACATCAAACCTGACAGGTTTTCGAAACCTGTCAGGTTTAATCACTTCAAAAACTCTCTAAAATTATCCTTATTCACCACCAAAAAACTTGGGTTATACGCATCCGAAAAAGATTTTGGTAATTTCGCTTTTTTTGTAGTTGCCCATTTGAATTCAAAAGCACTTACTTTATCTGCATTGATTTCGATATAATCAATCTCTTGTTGGGTTGTAGTTCTCCAAAAATAAGGTTTTGCTATACTTTGTGTGTAAGACAATTGTTTCATTCGTTCGGAAACCAAAAAATTTTCCCACAATGCACCTTTATCTTGTCTGAATTCTAAAGCATTGAAATTACCAATTAGCATATTGAGCACACCATTATCATAAAAGTATATTTTTTTATTTGCTTTTATTTCGTTTCGAATATTCTTTGAAAAACTTGTCAAACGGAAAATCACAAAGCTTTTTTCCAACAGATCAATGTAATTATTTACAGTGTTTTTATCAACTCCAACCAACTGTGCAATTTCGTTATAGCTAACTTCACTCCCCACTTGCATGGCAAGAGCGCGTAAAATTTTCTCTAAAACATCTGATTTTCTAATACCTGCCAAAGCCAAAATATCTTTGTACAAATAACTCGAAACCAAGTTTTTCAAGATTTCGTATTCAGCACCCAAATTATTGATAACATCGGGATACATTCCGTACAATAATCGAATCTCAAGTTGTTGTTGGGCTGTCATATAACCCACACTATTTTCAAATTCCTTCCATGAAACGGGAAACATATGAAACTCAAATTTTCTACCTGTTAATGGCTCTTGCGTAACATTATTAATATCTAAAGAAGAAGATCCACTAACAATAACTTGCACATCTTTTATTTGATCTACTATAATTTTCAACTTCAGTCCAATATTAGGAATGCGTTGCACCTCATCAATAAAAATATATTTATGATTACCAATAATACTTTTCAAAATTTCTGTATTAGCATTAGCTAAAGTTTCGGTTACAGTATTGTCATCCCCATCCAAAAACAAATACTCTTTATCTTTTAAAATGGAATTAATTAAAGTTGTTTTTCCTACTTGTCTTGGACCAATTAACACAATAACTTTTCCTTTGTGTAATTTTGCCTCCAAATTAGCTGCTAAATATCTAAAAATCATACCTTAAATTTTAAACAAATTTATATGTTTTATTTCTATTCACCAAATTTATATATTTTTCGGTGATTATATTCACCAAATTTATATATTTTTCGGTGATTATATTCACCAATATTATACTTTTTACAATCAAAAAAATAAACTTTCATTTTTTTTTGAAACTTTAAAAACTTTGTTGTACATTTGTCTCATGGAATTCAAAGAAGCAAAAAATAAATTCGTACAAACTTGGGGAGCCTTAGGTTCTCAATGGGGTATTAATAAAACCATGGCACAGATTCATGCGTTGTTGATGGTTTCGCACGAACCTGTTTCTATGGAAGACATTATGGAAGAGTTACAAATTTCGCGCGGTAATGCATCCATGAATCTAAGAGCTTTAATGGATTGGGGCATCGTGTACAAAGAATACAAAGCAGGCGAAAGACGTGAATTTTTCACAGCCGAAAAAGATTTAGACGAATTAGCGGTAAAAATTTCGAGAGAACGAAGCAAACGTGAAATAAAACCAGCCTTGAAAGTTTTGAAAGAAGTTTCTTCTATAAAATCAGACAACACAGAAGCAGAAAAACATTTCGTCGATCAAACAACAAAATTGTACGACTTCGTTCTAAAAGCGGATAACGTTTTAGATAAAATTACAGAATATAAAGACAATTGGTTGGCAAAATTGGTTGTTAAAATCATGAAATAACCCTTTTTTTAATTAAAACTTTCAATTATTTCTGAAAGTTTAAAATAATAGATACTATGAAAATTATAAAATTCTTAAACACAATTGCGATTGCACTACCAATAATCTTATTATTAATTGGAATTGGTATTAATGATTCAGCAGGAAACTATATTTCATACGCTTTGTATTGTACAATGATTACAGGAGCAATACAATTACTATTAGGATTAATTATCTTAATAAAAGAACCTCGCAACAAATATATCATTTTGTACTTTTTAGTTGTAATCGCATTTTTCTCATTATGGTATATAAATGTAAAAATCATCTACTCGGATTTATTAACTTTCACATTATTCCCAATACCTCTGATTCTAGCAATATATCTTTCAATTTTAATATATAAAAAAGAAAAACTATGAACCTCAACATCATCGCCTACCTAATCTATTTTAGCATTACAGCCATCATCATTGTCAAAGTTGGAAAAGTCTGTTATCAAAATGGAAACATTTTCGTTTCGCAATTGATTCCTAATCATCAAGACTTGTGTCACAAAATAAATCAATTGCTTTTGGTGGGATATTATCTGTTAAATATTGGTTATTGTGCGATGACGATAATTTCTTGGGAACAAATTGAAAACATCACACAACTCATAGAAGTGATTACCTCAAAATCGGCTTTCATTATTATTGCGATTGCCGTTATGCATTACATCAACATTATATTATTAACGAATTACATCAAAAAATTAATTTAAACACAATTATTATGGAAACTACAAAAATTTTAATCGGCTATGCAATTTATCTTCCAATTGCTTTATTTTTAACCTACTATGTTTCAAAAACACTTTTTAAAAACAGTAAAATTTATATGTTGGATATTTTTAAAGGTCGAGAAGAAATCGCCAACGCAACCAACAAACTATTCGAAACTGGATTTTATTTATTGAATTTAGGTTTTGCGCTTATGATTTTAGAAATTTATTTATACAAAGACAGTTATCAAGAACTGATTGAAAAACTGAGTTATAAGATTGGTGGATTTTCAATTTATTTAGGCATCATGTTGTTCTTGAACTTATTTTTCTTCTTTAAAGGAAAACGAAAAGCTAGTCAAACGCAAACAGAACAAGTAATGGTTGTTAATGGATAAATTCACAATCCTGACAGGTTTTTGAAACCTGTCAGGATTAGTAATAACCACCACAAAATCGGAACACTTTCTAACCAAAACGAAGCGTAATAGCGTGAACGATTTTCATGAGCAAAAAAGAGAAAAATAGCAATAGTTCCACAAACCAAAAGTTTAAAAAAGAAAAGCAAAAAGTGATGGTTATTGGTATAAAAAAACTCTAAAATCAGCAATAAAAACAATAATAGATAACCGAGTTTTTTGGTCAACTTCACTCCTATTTTCTGCGGAACGGTTTGCAAATGCAAGTCATCGTGTTTTACATCCACAATATCAAACACCAAAACTATTGAGAACACCAATAAAAAACGTTGCATCGCCATCAAAAGCACATCCATAGAAAACGGAATTTCAGCTTCTACCAAAGGCAAAATCACGGTTACTCCTACCCAAGTAATTCCGACAATGTAAATTTTCACCCCTTTCCAATTTCTAGCGTTTTGTTTGTTTGGAAAAAACGGTAATGTATACAATAAAGTTAAACCTAAAAAAACAAATGCACTAATTTGAGTCACCCAACACAATTGTAGAAAAAAATAAAAACAAGCAATTGAAGAAAGAAAACTTAACAAAACAATTCCTTTTAGTTCTTTTTTGATTTGATTTTTGTTTAATCTTGCTAAGGCATCGTATTTTACAAAATTATACCCTACAACAGTTCCAAAAAAAGCAAAGAAAACAATCGACAAACCGCCGTCAATATTGAAAAAATAGTGCGCCATAGACACCAAAGCAAAAGCCGACAAAGCCACATGTAAGCTACTATTGATATAGAAATCGATAATTTTCTTTAAAACAACCATTCAACAAAAATAATCAATCTGTTAATAAGACTCGTTTTTGGTTGATAAAATCACAAAAAATCCCGTTTTAAAAACAAATTATTACAAGATTAATAATTACTTTTGTTGTCCAAAACAACACAAAATAACACACATACACATTTTTAATAAATGAGAACAGATGCATTCGCTTTGAGACATTTAGGGCCACGTGAAAGTGACTTAAATCACATGTTTAAAACGGTTGGTGTAGAATCTTTAGACCAATTAATTTTCGAAACCATTCCAGATGATATTCGTTTAAAAAACGACTTAAATTTAGATGCTCCCATGACCGAGTATGAGTATTTAACTCACATTCAAGAATTAGGAAAGAAAAACAAAGTATTCAAATCATATATTGGTTTAGGATATCATCCCGCTATCGTTCCGGCGGTTATTCAAAGAAATATTTTTGAAAACCCAGGATGGTACACGGCTTACACACCTTATCAAGCTGAAATTGCACAAGGTCGTTTAGAAGCGATTTTGAATTTCCAAACTACGGTTATCGAATTAACAGGAATGGAAATCGCAAATGCTTCTTTACTTGACGAAGGAACAGCTGCTGCAGAAGCAATGGCGTTGCTTTTCGATGTAAGAACTCGCGATCAAAAGAAAAATAACGTGAAAAAAATCTTCGTTTCGGAAGAAATTTTACCACAAACGTTATCGGTTTTACAAACACGTTCAACCCCACTAAAAATTGAATTAGTTGTTGGAAATCATGAAACTTTTGATTTTTCAACAGAATTCTTTGGAGCTATTTTACAATATCCTGGAAAATACGGTCAAGTCTATGACTATGCAGGATTCATTGCAAAAGCAGCAGAAAACGAAATCAAAGTTGCTGTGGCTGCTGATATTTTATCATTGGCAAAATTAACTTCTCCAGGTGAAATGGGAGCTGCAGTTGTTGTGGGTACAACACAACGTTTTGGTATTCCAATGGGTTACGGTGGACCACACGCAGGATATTTCGCAACTAAAGAAGAATTCAAGCGTTCGATGCCAGGAAGAATCATTGGTGTTTCTATCGATGTAAACGGAAACCGTGCATTACGTATGGCTTTAGGAACTCGTGAGCAACACATCAAACGTGAAAAAGCAACTTCAAACATTTGTACAGCGCAAGTTTTACTAGCAGTTATGGCTGGAATGTACGCTGTATATCACGGACCAAAAGGCTTACAATATATTGCTGATAAAGTACACGCTTCTGCGGTTACCACTGCTGATGCTTTAAATAAATTAGGTGTTTACCAAACCAATTCAGCTTTCTTCGATACGATTTTATTAAAAGCAGATGCGAATAAAGTAAAAGCAATTGCTGAAAAACACGAAGTAAATTTCTTCTATCCAGATACTGAAACGATTTCGATTTCATTCAACGAAACAACTTCGGTAAATGACATCAATCAAATTATTACCATTTTTGCTGAAGCAACTGGAAAAGATACATTTACAATTAGTCAATTAGCTAATGACGTGATGGTTCCTGAAAACTTAGTGAGAAAATCAACTTTCTTACAATATGATGTTTTCAACAACCATCATTCGGAATCGCAATTGATGCGTTATATCAAAAAATTAGAGCGTAAAGATTTATCATTGAATCACTCAATGATTTCATTAGGTTCATGTACTATGAAATTAAATGCTGCTGCTGAAATGTTGCCTTTATCGATGGTAAATTGGAACAGCATTCACCCTTTTGCTCCTGTTGAACAAGCAGAAGGTTACCAAATCATGTTGAAAAAATTAGAGCAACAATTGAATGTTGTAACTGGTTTCCAAGGAACAACGTTACAACCAAATTCGGGTGCTCAAGGTGAATACGCTGGTTTAATGGCTATTCGTGCTTACCATTTATCAAGAGGCGACTACCACAGAAATGTGTGTTTAATTCCAGCTTCTGCTCACGGAACCAACCCAGCTTCTGCTGCTATGGCAGGAATGGAAATCATCGTAACAAAAACCATGGAGAATGGAAATATCGATGTAGAAGATTTAAGAGCAAAAGCAATCTTACACAAAGACAACTTATCAGCTTTGATGGTTACTTATCCATCAACGCACGGAGTTTTTGAAAGTGCTATTATAGAAATTACCAAAATCATTCACGATAATGGTGGATTAGTTTATATGGATGGTGCAAATATGAATGCACAAGTTGGATTAACCAATCCTGCAACTATTGGTGCTGATGTTTGTCACTTAAACTTACACAAAACATTCGCTATTCCTCATGGTGGTGGTGGACCAGGCGTTGGACCAATTTGTGTAAACGAAAAATTAGTTCCATTCTTACCAACCAATCCAATTATTCCAACAGGTGGAAGTCAAGCTATCACAGCTATTTCTTCTGCACCTTATGGATCGGCTTTGGTTTGTTTAATTTCTTACGGTTACATCACTATGTTAGGCGCTGAAGGGTTGACAAATGCTACTAAATATGCTATCTTAAATGCAAATTACATGAAAGCGCGTTTAGACGAACATTATCCAGTTTTATATTCTGGAGAAATGGGAAGAGCGGCTCACGAAATGATTTTAGATTGTAGAGCTTTCGAAGAAAAAGGAATCAAAGTAACAGATATCGCAAAACGTTTAATGGATTATGGTTTCCATGCGCCAACCGTTTCTTTCCCAGTAGCTGGAACGTTAATGATTGAACCTACAGAATCTGAAGATTTAGCAGAATTAGATCGTTTTTGTGATGCGATGATTTCTATTCGTAAAGAAATTGAAGCTTCAACAAAAGAAGATGCTAATAACATTTTAAGAAATGCGCCTCATACTTTAGCAATGGTTACAGCTAACGATTGGGTTTTCCCATACACAAGAGAACAAGCTGCTTATGCTTTAGATTATATTGCGGAGAATAAATTTTGGCCAACAGTTCGTCGTATTGATGAAGCATATGGAGATAGAAATTTAGTATGTTCTTGTGCACCAATTGAAGCGTACATGTAAAATAAACAACCAATTTTTGTGAGCTATTAAAAATATAGTTCACAAATTTGGTTTAAATTATCAGTTAAGACATTAAAGTTGTAAATAAAAAAATTAACTTGTTAAAAAACATGAAGCTAAAATTTACTCAAAATATTAAATTTGTAATAGTTCTCCTTTTATTCCCAATTTTTAGTAACGCTGAAATAAAAGTCAAAATTTATTATGAACTTACAAGTAACGGATATGAAATTTTTGCTGATAACGATGAGTTTTGTCCAGTAAGTGTTAAAATAAACTTTACTACTACAAATCTTTCTATTGAAGGTGGAAATAACAAAACATACGTTATTGATTCAAAAAGGAAAAAGCAACATTTAACAACATTAACTGAAATCAAAAAAGGCAAAGCTTACAAATTTTCCTTTCAAAGTAATTCAAATTATGGTTCAGTACTAGATAAGGAATTTGACATTGATTATGTCTATGATTTACCATATAAAACACATGAAAATTATACTGTTAGTCAAGGTTACAACGGAACATTTTCACATCAAAATGAGAATTCCCTAGATTTCTTAATGCCAATTGGAACTGAAATAATAGCAGTAAGAGATGGGATAGTAATTAATTTAATTGATAATAATAATAAAAACTGCCCTACAAAAGATTGCATGAAATTTAATAATGTAATTTTAATTTATCATTCTGACAATACTTTTGCTGAATATGCTCATTTAAAACTTAAAGGAGCAAAAGTAAAAGTTGGGGATAAAATTACAAAAGGACAGGTAATTGGACTTAGTGGAAATGTAGGATGGAGTACAGCAGCACATTTACACTTAGTGATTTTTAAACAAGGGATTGAAAAAAGAGAAACTTTAAAGACAAAATTCAAAACCAATGAAGCAACTATTGAATTTTTAAACGAAAATAAAAACTACTTTAGGAAATATTAAACATTAGGTTTCAAATTTTTAATTTGAAACCTTTTTTTCACCCATTACCCATCGCCTTTAACCCACTACCCTAAAATGAACGACATCGAAACCAGAGAAGATATTTTACTCATCATGCGGAAATTTTATGATAAACTTTTAGCGGATGATTCTATTAATTTTTTCTTTACGAAAGTAACAGCGGTTGACCAACATTTGGAAGCACATTTTGAGATATTAGCAACTTTTTGGGAGCAATCTTTGTTTTTAAAAGGAGGTTATTTCAATAATATGTTTTCCATTCATAAAGAAGTTCACGATAAACAGGCTTTTACAAAAGAACATTTTGAAACTTGGTTAACTCTTTTTAATTCGACAATTGATGAGCATTTCTCAGGCAACTATGCCAAGCAAATGAAAACACAAGCGTTAAGCATGGCAACAATTATGCAGATAAAATTTCCGTAAACACCTCTAAAAAAGTCAATTTCATATTTTTTTTGAGCTTAAATTGACAATTTAATAATTAGCGTAAAAAAAAATCCTTTTTTAATTTATGTTAAGAAATAATTAATAATTTCGTTACATTAACAATAACTATTATGAATATTAAAATAACGGGTTCAGGAAGCTATATTCCAACTAAAAAAGTTACGAATTCTGATTTTGCTCAACATGATTTTTTGAATGAAGACGGCACAGCTTTTAATATGACGAATGATATTATTGCAGAAAAATTTGTTGAAATTACTGGAATTCTTGAAAGACGCTACGCAGATGACAATATGGTCAATTCTGATATGGCAATAATTGCTGCTAAAAAAGCTATCGAAAAATCAGGCATTGATCCTGAAACTTTAGACTATATCATATTGGCTCACAATTACGGCGACATTAAAATAAATACCATACAATCAGATACAGTTCCCAGTTTAGCCACACGTGTTAAGTATGGATTACAAATTAAAAATCCAAAATGTGTCGCTTATGATATTCTTTTTGGTTGTCCAGGTTGGATAGAAGCTGTTATTCAAGCTCAAGCCTATATTAAAGCCGGAATGGCTAAAAAATGCTTAGTTATTGGTTCCGAAACTTTATCAAGAGTTGTAGATAAGCACGACCGCGACAGCATGATTTACTCTGATGGCGCAGGAGCAACAATTATTGAAGCTACAAATGATGAAGGCGGAATTTTAGCTCATGAATCAGCTACTTTTTCTTTTGACGAAGCTAAGTTTTTATATTTTGGAAATTCTTTTAATAAAAATGAAGACCCAAATATTCGCTACATAAAAATGTATGGCAGAAAAATTTACGAATTTGCCCTTTCTAATGTTCCAAAAGCAATGGCTTCTTGCTTAGAGAAAAGCGGAATTGCCATTACCGACGTAAAGAAAATTTTAATTCATCAAGCAAATGAAAAAATGGATGAAGCCATCATCAATCGTTTTTACAAATTATATAAGATGGAAACTCCAACAGGAATTATGCCAATGAGTATTCACAAATTAGGTAATTCAAGTGTAGCAACAGTACCTACATTATTTGACCTAATTACTAATAATGAATTAGAAGGACAAATTTTAAATGAAGGCGATGTCATCATTTTTGCTTCTGTTGGTGCCGGAATGAATATTAATGCTATTGTGTACCAAATGTAATTTTTTTGTTTCAGGTTTAAAGTTTCAGGTTTAAAGTTAAATTGCTAATTTTACCAACTGTTTTCAACTTGAAACTTTAAACTTGACTCATGGCAATGCCGAACTGAGCGAAGCTAAACAAATTTTATAATGTACGAAAAAACATATCCAAGTAAACGATTCAATATCACTTTAGATTTTCTAAAAAAACACATCAAAACTTCTGAAACCATTTTTGATTTAGGTGTTCCTAATCCTTTTTCAAAAATTATGGAAGACAATAACTACTCCGTTATCAATACAAAAGGAGAAGATATTGACAATAATCAATCGGCACTTAAAAACGAGAGCTATGATGTTTTTACGGCATTTGAAATTTTCGAACATTTATTAAATCCGTATACTGTTTTACAAAACGTAAAAGCAGATAAAATTTTAATTTCGATTCCATTGCGTTTATGGTTTTCTCCAGCTTATAGAAGTAAAACGGATATGTGGGATAGACATTATCATGAATTTGAAGACTGGCAATTGGATTGGCTTCTTGAAAAAGCAGGTTTTAAAATTGTAGACCGAGTAAAATTCACACATCCAGTTAAAAAACTTGGTTTTAGACCTTTGTTGAGATGGATTACACCTAGATATTATTTAGTTTACGCGGAAAGAGAAAAAAGATAAAAGAACATAGAAAATAGATTTTTTCTTATGAAATATTACATTATCATTCCAGCCTACAACGAAGAAGCTTTTATAAGCTTGACTTTGCAATCTTTAGTAGAACAAACCGTTTTACCAACAAAAATTGTAGTGGTTAATGATAATTCTACCGATAAAACTCCAGAAATTGTTTCTGAATTTGCTTCCAAATTTCCATTTATCACTTTAGTGAATAAAAAATCAGATGCGATTCATTTACCTGGAAGTAAAGTCATTCAAGCATTCCATGAAGGCGAAAAACACATCGACGACCATTACGATATTATTGTAAAAATAGATGCTGATTTGATTTTTCCTGACAACTATTTCGAAACCATTATCAAGCATTTCAAATCTGATGAGAAAATTGGAATGGTGGGTGGATTTTGTTATGTAGAAAAAAATGGCGATTGGGTTTTAGAAAATCTAACCGATAAAGATCATATTCGTGGAGCCCTAAAAGCCTATCGAAAAACTACCTACCAACAAATTGGCGGATTAAAACCTGCCATGGGTTGGGATACCGTAGATGAATTATTGTGTAAATTCTACAACTGGAAAGTGGTAACCGATGAAAGTTTGCATGTAAAACATCTAAAACTCACAGGAGCCAGTTACAATAAAGCTGCACGTTACAAACAAGGAGAAGCTTTTTACAGTTTGGGTTACGGATTTATCATTACTGCAATTTCGTCATTGAAATTGGCAATGCGAAAAGGAAAACCACTTTTATTCATTGATTATTTAATGGGTTTTTGGAAAGCAAAATCATCTGGAAAACCTTTATTTGTAACACCACAGCAAGCTAAATTTTTCAGAAACTACCGATGGAAGAAAATGAAAGAGAAAATGTTTTAATCTTTTACAATAAAATATAGTATTTTTACTGCATACTAGAATCTGAACACTGAATAAAATGATGCTCATTCGCTACTTATCGCAAATAGGAAAATACTTCATCATGTTGAAAGAAATTTTCAACAAGCCTACTAAATGGTCGGTAATGAAACAATTAATTCTAAAAGAAATTGATGATTTAATCATTGATTCACTTGGAATCGTTTCCTTTATTTCCTTTTTCGTGGGTGGTGTTGTGGCTATTCAAACAGCATTAAACTTAACTAATCCGTTGATTCCTAAATTTTTAATTGGTTTTGCTACAAGACAATCGGTAATTTTAGAATTTGCACCTACTTTTATTTCTATCATTATGGCAGGTAAAATGGGTTCATTCATTACCTCAAGTATTGGAACCATGCGAGTTACTGAACAAATTGACGCCCTTGAAGTAATGGGAGTTAACTCGTTAAACTATTTGGTTTTTCCAAAAATTATCGCCTTACTTTTATATCCATTTGTAATTGGATTAAGTATGTTTTTGGGTGTTTTTGGCGGTTGGATGGCAGCAGTTTATGGCGGTTTTACCACTAGTTTTGAATTCACAACGGGACTTCAAACCGAATTTATTCCGTTTCATATTGCCTATGCATTTATAAAAACAATTGCATTTGCTTTACTTCTAGCAACAATACCTTCTTTTCATGGTTATTATATGAAAGGTGGTGCATTAGAAGTAGGTAAAGCGAGTACAGTTTCTTTCGTTTGGACATCTGTAGTTATTATTTTAATGAACTTTATATTAACCCAACTCTTATTAAGCTAATGATTGAAGTAAAAAACATCGTAAAAAAGTTTGGCGAACAAACTGTTTTAAAAGGCGTTTCTACTCGTTTTGAAGCTGGAATGACTAATCTTATCATTGGGCAAAGTGGTTCTGGGAAAACCGTTTTCTTAAAATCGTTACTAGGCTTACATACTCCTGATAGTGGTACTATTTCTTTTGATGGTAGAATATATTCTGAATTATCAAATGATGAAAAAAGAACCTTAAGAACTGAAATTGGAATGGTATTTCAAGGAAGTGCTTTATTTGACGGAATGACAGTAGAAGAAAACATTGGGTTTCCTTTAAAAATGTTCTCAAATAAATCAGCTAAAGAAATTAAAGAGCGTGTGGATTTTGTAATTGACAGAGTACACTTAGTAAATGCACATCACAAGCGCCCTTCAGAAATTTCAGGAGGAATGCAAAAACGTGTTGCCATTGCTCGTGCCATTGTAAATAATCCAAAATATCTTTTTTGTGACGAACCAAATTCAGGCTTAGACCCAAAAACGGCTATTGTAATTGATAATTTAATTCAGGAAATTACTCAGGAATACAACATTACTACTGTTATTAATACCCACGATATGAACTCTGTAATGGAAATAGGAGAAAAAATTGTGTTCTTAAAAAATGGTTTATTAGAATGGGAAGGTTCTAACAAAGAAATTTTCAAAACCGATAACGAAGCTGTTACCGATTTTGTTTATTCTTCTGAATTATTTAAAAAAGTTAGAAAAATGTATTTGGAAGATGATGTAAAATAGAATTATTTCAATTTTGATACAATTTGCTTAATATCTTGCTCTTTGTTTTTTGGATATATCAGCAAAACATCGTCTTTATCAACAATAATATAATCTGTTAAACCATCAATAACGACTAATTTTTTTCCTTCAGTTCTTATGATGTTATTGGTTGCATTTTCTAGATAAACAGTTGCATTCACAATAGCATTTTCTTGTTCATCTTTAGGCAATTTATCATATAAGGATCCCCAAGTTCCTAAATCGTTCCAATCAAAAGTTGCTGGCAACACATAAACGTTTTGCGCTTTTTCTAAAATAGCATAATCAACCGAAATATTTTGAGCCAATGGATAATTATCTTTTATAAAAGCGGCTTCTTTATCTGTATTTAAAGTTTCATAACCGTTCATGAAATGAGCAAACATAACTGGTTGAAACTCTTCATAGGCATTTAAAACGGTTTTGGCACTCCACACAAAAATTCCAGCATTCCATAAAAAATTTCGACTTTGGATAAACTTTCTTGCGGTTGCATAATCAGGTTTTTCACGAAATTGTTTTACTTTTTTAATAGGGCGTGAATCTAATTTATCAAACTCAATATAACCATAACCCGTGTTCGCAAATGTTGGTACGATTCCTAATGTCATTAAATTTTCATCGCGCTCACAGAAATCAAAAGCGTGTTGCAAATTAGAACAAAACTGCACTTCATCTTCAATCCAGTGGTCAGAAGGCGCTACCACCATTACAGCATTTGGATTTTGTTTTTTAATCTTTAAAGAAGCATACAAAATACATGGCGCAGTATTTCGCATTACAGGTTCTAAAATAATTTGCTCTTGTTTTACCATCGGCAATTGCTCTAAAACAATACTATTATAATCTTCATTGGTAAGAATTAAGATATTTTCTTTAGGAATAATCTGAGAAAGCCTGGTAAATGTTTTTTGAATTAACGTTTCTCCAGTTCCTAACATATCATGAAATTGCTTAGGAAATTCAGTTGTACTAACAGGCCAAAAACGAGAACCAACTCCACCAGCCATCAATATTGCGTAATAATTTTTGTTCATTTCTTTTTTAAATCTAAAATCGTTAATCTTCCTTCTAAAATCAACTTGGCAACAATTCTACTTCAACATTGGGTTGAAACAAATACATTCGTCCAGAACTTACTTCCATACATTCATATCGTTTAACACGCAAGGCTATTTTTTTAAAAATTTTTCCGTTATGAATTCTAAAATGACTCCCAAACGGTATTTCAAAGATATAATTTTTATCGGTTTCTTTTTGATCGAATTGTTTTAATGCTAAAGCTAATTTTGCATCCGTATCACTACTGGCTTTTGGATTTCTGAAATGCTTTGCCAACAAGGGCAACAATTGATTTGGAAATATTTCTGGACGAATAAAAGGCACCATCAACCGCTGAAAAGTGAATTTCCATTCTTCACCATGGGGTTTTATGTTTCGACCATATTTTTCAAAAGCTACCAAATGTGCAATTTCATGAATTAATGTAATTAAAAAACGGTATTTGTTCAAACTTGCATTTACGGTAATTAAATGATACCCTTGCGCATCCTTTCGATAATCGCCATGTCGTGTTTGACGCTCATTAACAATTTTAAGATGCACATGATTAGCTTTGATTAACTCAAAACAATGATGAACAGCCTGTTCAGGAAGGTATTTTTGTAAAACTTCGCTCAATTTTAAGGAGTTGAAGATGAAACTTGCAATACTTTTCCGTTGTAATATTTGTTTCCGGTTAAAGCAAAATTGAAAATATAATCTGCCATTTCTTTAGCTGAAAGTGGTGCTTCGTAACCAGGAAAAGCTTCTTGCAACATTTCGGTATTAACCGCTCCAAGTGCTAAAACATTGAAAGCAATACCTTGTTCTTTATATTCTTCTGCTAACAATTCTGATAACGTAATTACTGCGCCTTTACTTGATGAATAAGCGGCTAATCCAGCGAATTTCATACTGCCTTGAATTCCTCCCATCGAACTAATTGTTACCACATGACTTCCTCTTTCCATGAATGGAATACAAATTTTTGTCAATTCGGCAACCGCAAAAACATTGACTTTATATATGTTTTGAAATTCTTCTGAAGTAATTTGCGTGAATTGTTTATGCAACAAGCTACCAGCATTATGAATTAATATATTAACCTTTTTCCAGGTTTCAGTGATAAATTTTTCCACTTGAAGTAATTCTTCTGGATTTGAAATATCAATTGATAAACACGTAATATTTTGATGTTCGATTAACTCTTTCGGTGTTTTGCGTGAAATTGCTAAAACTTGATGCCCTTCATTTGCAAATTGTAACGCTAATTCATATCCAATTCCGCGAGAAGTTCCAGTAATAATTATATTTTTATTTTTCATTTAATTTGATTTCTTTTTTTGGTGCATTAATCATTTTTTCTAAAACTGGAATTGTTTTTGAAATTACCTGAGCCATGTGTTTTGTATCCATCAATTCAAACTCATCATCAGGTTGGTGATAAAAATCAAAATTTTCAAAATCAAAAGTAGAAACCGTTTGTGCCGGCACTTCAAATTCTGTAAAAAACGGATAATTATCAGAAGCTCTAAATAACATATACTTGGTTTCTATTGGTAAATAACCTACTAATTTTTCTCCTGCATATTCATTTATTTTGGCTGCCATATTAGTTTTTCCAAAACCTGTTAAATAGAAATCCATTCCTCTGTCTTTCATGGGAACACCAATCATCTCAAAATTGAACATGAAATACAAATCCATTTTTTGTTCTTTTAATTTAGCAGCTAAATGTTTTGAACCTAAAAGTCCTTTTTCTTCTGCTGAAAAGAACACGAAAATTACACTACGCTTGTTATTTTTATACTTTGCAAAATATTTTGCCACTTCAGTTACAGCGGTTGTTCCAGAAGCGTTGTCGTTTGCACCATTTCCTATATCATCACCATTTACAGCGGCAATTTTTCCGATATGATCATAATGGGCACCAATGATTACAAATTCATTTTTTAATTTTGAATCGGTTCCTTCGATATACCCTACAACATTATAAGACGTTTTATTGTAGTTTGACAACGTATCGCGATAGGTTTTAAAATAAGGCTTAATTCCATTTTCTTTCAGTAGATTTTCAAGATAAATCGAAGCTTTTTCTATTCCTTTACTTCCCGAATCTCTTCCTTCTAATTCATCAGAAGTTAAGTAAGAAAGTGTATTTTTGACATTATCTTCAGATACTTTATAATTCGTAGTTGAAACATCTTTTGAAGGAACATTTGTTTGTGCTTGAAGCGACAATCCAACAAAAGTAATTAAGCACAGTATTTTTTTCATAGCATTTAGTTTGTAGTAAAAATAAAAAAATCCCGACTTAAATCGGGATTTTGTATGATAAATTTAACAATTATTATGCCAACATAGTTACTGGATTTTCCATAAACGCTTTAAACGTTTGTAAGAATTGAGCTCCTGTTGCGCCATCTACTGTTCTGTGATCGCAAGCTAAAGTAACGGTCATTGTGTTTCCAACTACAATTTGTCCGTTTTTAACTACTGGTTTTTCAATAATAGCACCTACAGATAAAATAGCTGAATTTGGCTGATTAATAATAGAAGTAAACGATTGAATTCCAAACATTCCTAAATTAGAAATAGTGAACGTACTTCCTTCCATTTCAGCTGGTTGGATTTTTTTCGATTTTGCTTTTCCAGCTAAGTCTTTTACGTTAGCGCCAATTTGAGTTAAGCTCATTTGGTCCGTAAATTTCAATACTGGAACCATTAATCCGTCTTCAACAGCTACTGCTACTCCAATATTCACGTGGTGATTGATTACCATAGCATCTTCTCTCCATTGTGAATTTACTTGTGGATGTTTTTTCAATGCCATCGCACTCGCTTTGATTACCATATCGTTGAAAGAAACTTTCGTATCTGGTAAGCCGTTAATCATATTTCTTGAAGCAATAGCATTGTCCATATCTAACTCGATAGTTAAATAGTAATGCGGTGCAGTAAATTTAGATTCTGATAATCGTCTCGCAATGGTTTTACGCATTTGCGAATTTTTAATTTCTTCTTGGAATATTTCTCCTGCTGGAACAAATGGTTTCACAGCTGCAACTACATTTGTTGCTTCTGATACCGCTTGAGATGGAGTTGCAACTGCAGATGGAGTAAAATTCTCTACATCTGATTTTACAATTCTTCCATTTTCACCAGAACCTTTTACTTGAGATAAATTGATTCCTTTATCTTGTGCAATTTTTTTAGCTAATGGAGAAGCAAATATTCTTGAGTTGTCTGTTGCCTGTTGTTTGTTTTCAGTAATTTCAGTTTGCGTAGAAGTAGTTGTTTCTGCTTTTGGAGCTTCCACCACCGCACCTACTTTATAGTTTGCCGCAATACCTGAAACGTCAGTTCCTGCAGGTCCTAAAATAGCTAAAATTGTATCTACTGGAGCAGAATCACCTTCTTGCACTCCAATATATAATAAAGTTCCTGCATTAAAAGATTCGAATTCCATCGTAGCTTTATCTGTTTCGATTTCTGCTAAAATATCACCTTCTTTTACCGCATCTCCTACTTTTTTCAACCATGTTGCAACCGTTCCAGTTGTCATGGTATCCGACAAACGAGGCATGGTTACTACTTTTACACCAGCTGGTATTTCAACAGATGCAGAAGTTGGTTTTGCTTCTTCAACTACTTTTTCTTCTTTAGCTTCAGCAGCAGCTCCTCCACTTAATAAAGCAGAAATATCTTCGCCTTCTTTTCCAATGATAGCTAATAAAGAATCCACTGGAGCAGATTGTCCTTCTTGAATTCCGATATGTAATAAAACACCATCATAAAAAGCCTCAAATTCCATTGTTGCTTTATCCGTTTCAATTTCAGCAAGAATATCACCTGTTTTGATTGTATCACCCACTTTTTTTAGCCAAGTAGCTACAACTCCTTCAGTCATCGTATCACTCAAACGGGGCATTGTTATAATTTGTGCCATAGTTTTTATAATTTATGTGGGATGAAAGGATAATTTTCTTGTTCGTACACTACGTCATACAATTGTTGTGCTTCTGGAAATGGAGAATCTTCAGCGAATTTTTCACATTCAGCCACTAAATCAGCTACTCTTTGATTGATTGTTTCGATTTCAGCCTCTGTAGCGTAGTTATTTTCTTTAATAATATCAAGAACTTGAGTAATTGGGTCGATTTTTTTGTACTCTTCCACTTCCTCTTTTGTTCTATATAATTGTGCATCAGACATTGAGTGTCCTCTGTAACGATATGTTTTCATTTCTAAGAAAGTTGGTCCGTCTCCACGACGTGCTCTTTCCATTGCTTCATGCATTGCTTCAGCTACTTTTACTGGATTCATTCCGTCAACTGGCCCACAAGGCATTTCATATCCTAAACCTAGTTTCCAAATATCAGTATGATTTGCAGTTCTTTCTACAGATGTTCCCATTGCATAACCGTTGTTCTCAACAATAAAAACCACTGGTAATTTCCATAACATTGCCATGTTAAAAGCTTCATGTAATGAACCTTGACGCGCAGCACCATCACCAAAATAGGTTAAAGTAACACCGCCTGTTTCAAAATATTTATCAGCAAAAGCCATACCTGCTCCTACTGGAATTTGTGCTCCTACAATTCCGTGACCTCCGTAGAAACCATGTTCTTTAGAAAAAATATGCATAGATCCACCCATTCCTTTTGAAGTACCTGTAACTTTTCCATACAATTCTGCCATTACTTTTCTTGGATCTACACCCATTCCAATTGGCTGAACGTGATTACGGTAAGCGGTAATCATTTTATCTTTAGACAAGTCCATTGCGTGTAAAGCTCCAGCTAAAACTGCTTCTTGACCATTGTATAGGTGCAAAAATCCTCTAACTTTTTGTTGGATATAAACAGCGGCAAGTTTATCTTCAAACTTTCTCCAAAACAGCATGTCTTCATACCATTTTAGGTAAACTTCTCTTGTAATTGGTTTCATTTTTGTTTGTTTTATAATACAATTGAATTGTAAAAGACACTATTAGTCATTTACAATTTTACGAAAAGCAAAAATACTACATAGAACCTGATTGAAAAAATTATATTCCACGATTTTTGTATTTTTTATAACAAATTTGATAAAAAAAGTTACGAAATCGTTATAGGTGATTTTTATCAAAAACAAATGGTAGTAGATTTTTTAACGAATCTGATTTATAAATATCTCCTTTTGCTCCCATAAAAAAGATTTCAATGGAAACATCTTGTTTAAATTCATATTCCGCAATTGCTTGACGACAACTTCCACAAGGTGGTATTGGTAATTCTAAATCTCTATCTTGCGGAGAAGCTGTAATAAACATTTTTACAATTTTTGCGTCAGGATAATTCGCACCAGCATAATAAATAGCCACACGTTCTGCACATAAACCCGAAGGATATGCCGCATTTTCCTGATTAGAACCCTTAACAACAACCCCATTATCCAAAAGAATTGCTGCACCTACTGTAAATTTAGAATAAGGCGCATACGCTTTACTACGGGCTTCAAAGGCTTGATTTTTTAAATCCAGTTCTATTGCGGTAAGTTCCTGTTCCGTTAATATAGTAATTGTTGAATGTATATTTATTTGCTTCATATATTGAGGAAAAAAAATCCAAATTCTAAAGTAAGAATTTGGATGTTAGTATAATTTATTTTTTTATTTAAAGTTCATCATAATTTTCTCCAAAATTAAATGTCAAAGAAAAACGTAGTGTGTTTTCCAATGGATTTCTAACTTTAGAAGCTGAAAACAAATAGGATACATCAATTTTAACAACATTGTACTTAAAGCCTGCTCCTAAGGTAAAGAATTTTCTTGCCCCTTTATACTCGTTCTCGTTAAAATAACCTAAACGAAGTGCAA
The DNA here is from genome assembly GCA_004293165.1 of Flavobacteriia bacterium. Lineage (GTDB taxonomy): Bacteria > Bacteroidota > Bacteroidia > Flavobacteriales > Flavobacteriaceae > Flavobacterium. The sequence goes on from RDYL01000006.1 coordinate 142,397, forward strand.
ATGAATCTTGGTACCAATATTCTGCGCCTAATGCCCAAGTAAACTCTTTCAATTCTTCTGAAATTCCATCTGGAGCATCATTAAAAGATTTAAAAATACCACCAGTCCAACTTGTTTTTCTATAATCTGAAAGCGCTTGCGCGTAAGCATCCTCAGCTATTTGTTCTTCGGAAGCATCTATAGAACCACTACCATCCGCATCAACTGGAGCAACAATTGCAGGGGGAGTTGGCACTAACAATTTAGTAACTTCTGCAGTAACACCTATTTTACTGTATTCGTCAAATATAAAATCAAAACCTCCACCTAAGCGCATATTAGCCGGTAAAAAGTTATTATTTAAATCATCTTTATCATAGCTGATTTTAGGTCCCAAATTCTGAAAATTAAATCCTGCTCTCCATCTTCCATTAAAATCATCATAAGCTACTTCTTCCGATTGATAATAACCCGCAACATCAACTGCAAAAGTGGTTGCCGCTGAAACATCGTTATTCAAATCAGGAACTCGTAATGCCGAACGAATAAATCTTCCTGCAACCGCCATAGAAAAACGATCACTAAGCTTTAAGGAATAAGAACCATCCAATGCTAATTCATTAGGGTTCACGGTTCTGACCGCTTCATTTGGATCTGCCGTTTGTCTTAATTCAATGTCTCCTAACCCAAAAAAACGTAGAGATCCTGCAAATGCACTTCTATCATTTATTCTATTATAATAAGTTAATTGCCCTAAAGAAATATCATTAGCAATGCTGGATAAGTAAGGGGTGTAACTTACCGAAAACCCTTGTTTTTGAAGTGAAAAAGCATATTTAGCCGGGTTGAATTGTTGTGAAAAAGCATCTGCCGAAGTAGCTACTCCCATATCTCCCATACCAGCAGAACGTGCATCAGCTGCAATTAATAAAAAGGGAACACCTGTCGTTATCACTCTATTTTCTTGTGCTTTAATATTCTGACTTACAGTGAACAAGATTAATAATATAGCAATTTTTTTCATTGTTTTTATATAAATTAATTGAACAAATATAGTATTTTATTATAGTATTACAAGTTTCTCATATTTTTCGACCGACTTTCCAGTTGTGGTTGATCGTACTTTTATTTTATAAACATACACGCCTTTTCCTAACTTATCTCCAAAATCATCTCTTCCATCCCAAGTAATTTCTCTACATAAAAATCCTTCTGTTGTTACTTGTTGATTAATTGTTTTTACTAATTTACCTGAAACCGTTAATATTTGTACTTGAACATCTAATGGTTCAAAAGGCATATTATGGGTAAACCAAAACTCGGTATAGCTAACAAACGGATTTGGATAATTCAACACTTTTTCTAACTGTAATCCTTCTGAAGAACAAATAGCATTGAATTGAATTTCTGTAGTTATTAAATTGTTATAAACATCCCAGGCTTTGAATAAAATTGTATGCATCCCAGGCGCTAAATCTCTAAAAGGGAATCGAACATATCCCCTTGTATAATCATCATTTTCCGTTTCATAATATTCGTTTAACACGTAAGGATTTGACTCATCACCATCCAATATTGCTACAATATCATGTCCAATTCCACTTGCTGTATTAATTCCGTTTTCATCTGTTAAAAAAGCTAATAAAATTGGCGAACAATTTGTAATACCTCCAGAAACAAAACCTTCATCATTCATATGTAATCGAACCGTTGGCGGATTTGTATCGGTTACAGGATTTGCATTAACACCACCTATTTGTATAGATCTATCATATCCTGTTTGGTTATCTAAATTAGGAGCATCTCGTTTTGCATAAAAACTTATTTTCCCATTCCCTACAGGTATTCTAATATCTTGAGGCACCACAAAACTAAATTCAAATTGTCCATTTACTACGGATGCATTACCTCTAAAAACGGTTTCACCTAATGTAGTAAAATTCATAACTATTAATCCATTGGAATCTGTTACTCCATTATTTCCCAAAGTTGTACGATTGATGTCTTTATCAAATATTTGAACTGCTAAATCGCCATTATAGCCCGAGAATAAAAGATCATTTTCATCTCTTACTTGTCCTGTAATCTTTGTTAAACTTAAAGCTTGTAAAACTGGCAATGGTTGATTGGTTGGGACATCATTTACTTTTGTTAATACAATTTTAGGCTTTGGAATTGCCAATTTTAAAGCTGGATCACCAATATAAAACACCACTCTTCTGTTATCAGAACCCGTACTTAGTTTAGTTAAACGCAAAGCTTCTGCAATGGATGGATAATTATTGGAACCAAAAGCATATAAATCCTCACTCAACAAATTATTCATTATAAATCCTGTGGTAACTCCAATTTGGCGAGTGGTTGCAATTAAACCAATTGCGCCTCCACTTTTATTCCAAAACATATATTCACCTCCTGTAAAACGATTTGGATCATCAAAACGAGTAAATTCACAGGTTATTGTTATAAAAAGTGGATATCTATAACGATTGGTTAAATTTTGAGCATCTAATTTTTCAAAAAGTCGTTCCCTTGCTAGTGATTCTTCGCTTCCATGTCCAAAATAATTAAATACTAAAGCACCAAGTTCTATAGCATCTAAAAAATCTTTTTTAGCTTCAGGGTAACGTTCTCCTCCTGCCGCAACTTGCTGTAAATAAGAATCAGTATGGATTTTTTTTACATTTACAAATGGTTTTTGAGCTGTTAATGTATTTGCTAAATTATCTAATCCAAACTGAAGAGTTGCATCGGTAGAATTATCGGCATCATCTGAATAAATAACATAATTGTTTCGCCATCTTCCATATGATTTTTCGTCATGATATTCTATTACTTTGTCGACCATTTCTTTAGCTTGACTAACTGATACAACTAACATTCTTCCTACAGCAATATCAATTCCATCAAAAGAACCTAACATCTGACCTTCACCATCATCCATCAAACCAAAAAAATCATCCGACATAAAAGTGGAATACAATGAAAAATTAGAAACATTATTAGTTTCAGTAGCTAACGGATTAAAACTGTGAAAAACAGGAACAATATTAGTATTATTAAACAATCTGTTTTTATAATCATAAGAAGCATCTCCGAAAAGATTAACATATTTTACTCTTTTATCGGGAGCAGATGCATTCCAATACACATATTTTATTAAATTACGAATAGCCGCAATATCTTGTTTTCCCGAAGAAAACTCATGGTAAATTTTTTCAAGCGTAACCACCCTAACCACTAATCCAGAATTACTTCTATGAAAATCAGCCAATCGTTCTGCCTGTGCTGATAAAAATTCTGGTGTTAGAATTAAATAATCAATATCTTGAAAATTTCCTTGTGCATCTTTAAAAATAGATCCTTTTAAATTTTGATTCACAACAACTGCGTTTGATTCACGAAGAGGAGTAAAAGTGTCTGATAAATCTATAGCAACATATTTTTTTGCTGTACCTAAATTCACTTTAAAATTAAAATTAGCTCCAGAAGTATTTTCATAAGATGCGACATTAAACCTATCTGTAACATCCCACACTTGAGAAATACTAGTAGCATTTGTAATTTTATATTCCCCAACTCCAATATTGGTTTCTTCTAAATCATTATAAAAAAAGAATTGCTTTGAAAAACCAGTTAAATTGCGTTTGACTTTTAATCTTATAAAATCTAAGTAACCATTTGAACTTGGAACACCCCCATTATTATAAGCTAATGCAATTGATATTGCAGACGATGTTGCATTAAAAACTGTATTCAAAGCAGATTCATAGCCCTCAACTCCGGTTCCAGATGTCAATTGTGGAAATACTAATGTTCCTAAATCAACAGCATTGGCTTTTATGTTAAATGAAGAACTACCAAACGACTTCGACGCAGTATTAACTTTAATTTGAATAGGAACAGTTATATCAATATTTGGAATAGAAAAATCAAAATTTTGCAATTCATCAATATTAAATTGTTCGCCAAACCATCTTCTACCCACTTTTCCTGCATTTACTAAATCTTTTTCATGATATAAAATATCATCAAACTGTGAAAAAGAAATAGAAGGTGTGTTTATTGGTTGAATGGCTGGCTCAATTCTTTTTCCTAAATTCCCTCCTTCTGAAGTTATATAAAAATAGGATTTATCTGCAAAAAGATTTACACTGGTTAAACTTTCGGTATTCCAAGTATCCACACCTTCTGCATAAAACAAAATATAATCGCTATTATCAAAAACACCATCTTCTTGACCCACAAACTGAATTGCATTTTCTGCCAAATCATCTGGATAAGGAATTGAATTATTTAATGGAAGCATTCGTCCACCATTTCCATAAATCTTAATATTTCTTGGGTCAACACTTACATTAAATCCTAAACTTTGTAAAAAAGATTTAGTAATTTTATAAACTCCAGACTTTTCAACATAAAAGCGATGCCAATTACCTGATGCTAAAACAGAATTTGAAATCGATTGAACTACATTTTGATTTAGATTTCTGTTTAATATGCTGTTTTGAAAAGAATAGGAAAAGGAAACCACTTTTTTATAATCATTCCCTACTTTAATAATAGGACTTAAAATTAAAAGTCCTTTATAATCCTCTCGAACACGAACAACCTCTAATGTAGCAAGCAATTTGTTTGGGATAACCGATAAATCTAAATCATAAAGATCAGCTGCATTAATAGATTGATAGACCACATTAGAAACAACCAAACTCGAGGCATCTGTAAGTGCGGTAACAGGAACCATTTTTCTGAATTGAATTTTACGTAATGATATATCAATATTGAAAAAATTAGAATCAAATTGAGGTACCTTAATAGAAGAATCAACTATACTGTAGTTAACATTAGAATACCAATTAATAGTAATATTTTCTGTTTGCTGACCAAAAGTAAACAGAGAAAAGAATAAAAATAATAATAAGAGAGCCTTTTTCATTAACTTCAAAACGTATTTAAGACATATATATTACAAAGAGAGAAAAATAATTTATTTTAATCTAATTTTTCACAATAAAACTTAATATAAAACGTTGTTAGAGAAAAGAATTTAACATAACATTAATTTTTTTTTACAAAAAACTAAAAACATGTTGCATTTTAATTCATTATTATTATCTTGCGACACGAAATTTATTACCTACTAAAGTATGAAAATTAAAAAAATTATGGCTTTAAAAGTGCTAGTAGTATTAGCGCTAACATTAGGCTTTACAGGTTGTAGTAAGAAAGGAAACACTAAAGGTGGATCTACTGCTACAGGATGGAAAATCAATGACAAGAAAGGCGGATTCCAGTTTAACGACAAGTTTAAACAACAAGAAACACCTCCAGGGATGATTTCTATTGAAGGAGGTACATTTACAATGGGTAAAGTACAAGACGATGTTATGCACGATTGGAATAACTCTCCAAACCAACAACACGTTCAATCTTTTTTTATGGATGAAACAGAAGTTACTAATAAAATGTACTCTGAGTTTTTGTTTTGGGTAAAAACTGTTTTTCCTCCTACAGAAGAAAACTATAAACATATTTATAATGGAGCAATTCCAGATACTTTAGTATGGAGAAATCGCCTAGGTTATAATGAAACCATGACTAACAACTATTTAAGACACCCAGCATATGCTGATTACCCAGTAGTAGGAGTTAATTGGATTCAAGCGGTAGAATTCAGTAAATGGAGAACAGATCGTGTAAATGAGAATATTTTAGAGCGCGAAGGATACCTTAAAAAAGATAACAAAATTAAATTAGGTTCTGACGTAACTGCTGAAAAATCATTTAGTACAGAAACTTACATAAATACTCCATCAAAAGCATTTGGTGGAAATGAAGAAGTTGTATTGAAAAAAGAAATGGGCGGCGGAAGACGACCAGCTGCTGATACGGCTAAAAACGTTTACGCTCAAAGAAGTTCTGGTTTAATTTTACCAGAATATAGACTTCCTACAGAAGCTGAGTGGGAATATGCTGCAGTAGCTTTAGTTGGTAACAGAGAGTACAACATTTATAAAGGACAAAAGAAATATCCTTGGAATGGTCAATATACACGTTCTTCTAAAAGACAATATAGAGGAGACCAATTAGCAAACTTTAAACAAGGTAAAGGAGATTACGGTGGAATTGCAGGTTGGTCTGATGACGGAGCTGATATTACAAATAAAGTAAAAGCATACGCACCAAATGATTTTGGTTTATATGATATGGCTGGTAACGTAGCAGAATGGGTACAAGATGTTTATAGACCTATTGTTGATGATGAAGCTAATGATTTTAACTACTTTAGAGGTAACGTATATACTAAAAATAAAATTGGTGAAGACGGAGTTGTTGAATTAGTAACTTCAGACAACATTAAATACGATACTTTAATTAATGGTAGAATTATAGCTAGAAATTATCCAGGCCAAATTGCTCAAGTTCCCGTTGATGAAAATGAAACTTATTTAAGAACTCAATTCTCAACTTCTGACAATAGAAATTACAGAGATGGAGATAGACAATCTACACGTTTCTATAAGTTTAATGATTCTGAAGAAGGTGGAGCTACTGGTGATCAAAAAAGAATGTACGAAGCTCCTAAACACTCAATCACAGCTGACAGTTTAGGGAAAATGAACAAAAAATATGACCGTTCAGACAAAAGAACAACTTTAGTAGACGACAATGTTAGAGTTTATAAAGGAGGTTCATGGAGAGATAGAGCATATTGGTTAGACCCAGCATCTAGAAGATTCTTCCCACAAGATATGGCTACAGATTACATCGGATTTAGATGCGCTATGTCTAAAGTTGGCCCAAAATCTAAGAAGAAAACTCCTAGAGGAAATCCAAAAAAATAATTTTCATACAAATACTTAAAAAAGCCCTTTCGTTTGAAAGGGCTTTTTTTTATCTTCGTCGCTATTTAATATATCGCACATGATAACAATAGCTTATATACATTCCTTGTTTTTAAATTGTACAAGTGTTTCTACAGATACTCGTAAAATAGAAAAAGACTCATTATTTATAGCTCTAAAAGGCGATAACTTCGACGCTAACACATTTGCTAAAGAAGCACTAGAAAAAGGCGCTAAATACGTTATAATTGACAATCCAAACTACACAATAAACGAACGCACCATTCTTGTAGAAGATTCTCTCATTGCATTACAAGAGCTAGCAAAATATCATAGAACATATTTAGGAATACCTATAATTGCATTAACAGGAAGCAATGGAAAAACCACAACAAAGGAACTAATTCATGCCGTACTTTCTAAAAAATATAATACACTAGCAACAATTGGCAATTTAAACAATCATATTGGAGTTCCTCTAACACTTTTGCGTTTTTCAAAGGAAACTGAAATAGGAATTGTTGAAATGGGCGCAAACCATCAAAAAGAGATTGAATTTTTATGCCAAATTGCTCAACCTGATTTTGGCTATATAACCAATTTTGGTAAAGCACACTTAGAAGGATTTGGAGGAGTTGAAGGAGTTATTAAAGGCAAAAGCGAAATGTATGACTACCTTAGAAACAACGAAAAAACAGTTTTTGTAAATCTTGATGACATCACCCAAAAAGAAAAGTCATCACATATAAACCAATATAGTTTTGCTTTAAATGAAACTGAAGCAGATGTGAAAATTACAAAAATAGAGGCCAATCCCATGGTGAAGATTACGTACAACAATCAAACTATTAATTCACATCTTATTGGAATTTACAATGCAAACAATATTAATGCTGCAATTACAATAGGGAACTATTTTAAAATTTCGGATGTGTTAATAAAAGCAGCAATTGAGAACTATATACCAGAAAATAATCGTTCCCAACTAATTCAGAAAAACAACAACGAAATAATTCTAGACGCTTACAATGCAAATCCAAGCAGTATGTCGGCCGCAATCGGGAATTTTATACAGTTAGCAAATGACAGCAAAATTGCTATATTAGGAGATATGTTTGAACTAGGAGAAGAAAGCCTCATTGAACATAAAAAAGTGATTGAGTTATTAGAAAATGAAAAAGAAATCACCACCTTTTTTATAGGAAAACATTTTTATAACAACAAAACAAATAACGCCCATTTAAATTTCTTTGAAGATTTCAATGCTTTTTCTACATTTCTCAAAACGAATGAAATAAAAAACAGTTTAATCTTAATAAAAGGTTCTAGAGGAATGGCTCTTGAAAAAACTTTGGATTTATTTTAGCTTCTATTAAAATATACCCCAACTAGACTTCTATTAGTAAAAACCAAATACCTATTAATAAAACCAAAAATCATGAGCACTAAATAGTATTCATTGATAAAGGTTTTATTGTATTTAAATATGAAGCACTAAATTCAATATTTCATTAATAATAATTTAACTCTTATTTATTATGAAAATTTAATTATTCCATAATAATAAAAATAGAATAATAACAAAAATTGTATTTAATAACTTAAAACTTTGCTTACTCCTTTTAATAAAATTTTTAAAACACTATTGCACTAAAACAAACTCACTTCGTCTATTTAATTGATGTTGTTCTCGAGTACACGGAAGCGCATCTGAACAATCATTTAACAACTGAGATTCTCCGTATCCTTTACAAGTCAATCGTTCTTTAGCGATACCTTTTTTAATTAAAAAATCACGAGTAGCTTTTGCGCGAAAATTAGACAAGCGTAAATTATAAGCTTCGCTTTGTCTACTATCCGTATGTGAGCGAATGTCAATTTTTAAATTAGGATACATCTTTAAGATTTCAACAATCTTTGCCATCTCAACTTCTACATCAGGACGAATAAAATACTTATCCAAATCAAAATAAATTGAAATGTCCAACAACTTAACTAAATCATCTCCTGTTTTAGTTTTAATGATTTTAGGAGCGATTTCAAATTTTTCGCTTTTAATTTTTCCTCCTTTAACACGAAACTCTTTAGTTAAATAAATATCATTTTCTACTTTAATATAATACTCCCTATCATATCGAAGATCAGAAAATTTAAATTGTCCTAAAGAATCTGATTTAGTACTACCAAGGATGTTTTGATTAGCATCTAGCAAAGTAATCCTAGAATTTTGAATTGGCTCTTTTGAAATTTCATCAATAACTACATCGGTAAATTCAATCTTTTTAGGCTCAGGATTAACTTTTACTTTATAAACATCGTCATACCCTTTACCTCCTTGACGATTAGATGAAACAAAGAACACATTTTTAAAAGGACTTTCTATAAAAGCAAAATCATCGCGCTCACTATTAATAGGAGCACCTACATTATTAAAACTAATATAATTACCTTCAACATCAGGATGAGATTTAAAAACATCCAATCCTCCTATTCCCACAAGACCATCTGATGAAAAATACAAAATACCATCAGATGCTATAAATGGAAATGTTTCTCTAGCCTTCGTATTAATTTTCTCACCTAAATTTACAGGAATCCCATATGTACCATCTTCTTTAATAGCTACTTTATATAAATCTGAATTTCCATAACCTCCTGGCATGTCAGAGGCAAAATAAAGCGTTTTTTCGTCAATACTTAATGCAGGATGAGCAATACTGAAATCGTTACTATTAAATGGTAATTCTTCTATTTTTCCCCATTTTCCATTTAAAAAAGTTGATTTAAAAAGTTTCAACTTAACAACGTTATCTTTATCCATGCCCACTTTACCGTAATTAAAGTTGTTACGGGTAAAATACATAGTTTTTCCATCTTTAGTAAACACAGGGCTTGACTCATGATATTTCGTATTGAACTCATCAACAATCTCATCAATATATACCACTTTTGCAGAATCACTAAACTCAGCGCGATATATATTCAAAAAATTTTGATTAGTCCATTTATCAATCTTCTTTTTATTATTTTTTGGAATTCTATTTGAAACGAAATACATTTTGGAATCTTTAAAATTTCCTCCATAATCAGAATATTCCGAATTAATTCCTGCATCTTCAATGGTAAACTTGTCCAAACTATAGTTAATATCAACCAAATACAACTTATTTTTAACATACAACTCTCCACGATAATCGTTAGTAAGTGTATAAAATTTCTCCATTAATTTATCGGCATCATTATAAGATTTCACAGCTTTTAATGATTGAGAGTAACGAAAATAATACTCAGGATCTAAAGATTGGTTATTTAATTGAAACAACTTATCATACCATACTTTTGATTTATCCAACATGCCATTAAAATAATAGGCATCACCTAATTTTTGAAACAATTCAATGGATGTATATCCTTTTTCTGCAACTTTTTCATATATAGCAATAGCATCTATATAAGAATATCCTTCATATTTTTTTTCTGCTAATTTTTCTTTTATATCTTGTGCAGAAACGGAAAAAAAGCAACCTAAACTTATTATGCTTATTATATATTTCATAATATTAACTATTAAAAGAATCTTGGATTAATAACCCTTTCTGATTTTTTATTGAATTCATATCTTAAAAAGAACTCATGTGACCCTGAGTTATAATTATTAAGTTTTGTAGTTTCCATATCATAAGCATATCCAATAAACCAATTATCAGAAACTTGGAAACCAGCTAATAAACTTCCTGCTGCATCCCATCTATAAGCAGCCCCAATATTAAAACGTTCATGGAATAGAAAATTTGCAGAAAAATCAATTTGCAATGGAGAACCTTCTACAATTTTTGAAAGCAAAGCAGGTTTAAATTTAACCATTGGAGAAATATCAAAAACTTTACCCATAATAAAATAGTAATGTAAACGCTCTGCTGCTACAGAATTTTGAGAAAACGAAGCTTGCCCTTTATCAAAATGTCTGGTCTCTAAAAAGTTAGGAATTGAAAAACCAAAATAAGTTTTATCTGAATAATAATAAATTCCAGCCCCAACATTAGGCGAAAATTTATTATCAATATTATATTGTGCTAATGGATCTCCGGGATTGTATATATTAAGCTTTGTAAAATCAACATTCAAAAAATTCCCTGTTGCTTTAAGACCAAAAGCTAATTTATAGTTAACAGACACAGGAAATGAATACGAAAAATCTATTGAAATAGAACTTTCATCAGAAGGCCCTATACGATCATTAATAAACGATAATCCTAACCCTAATTTCTCATTCTTAAGGGGAGTATGAATTGCAAATGTATTTGTAACAGGAGCACCATCTAAACCAACCCATTGATTACGATGCAAACCAAATATACTTAATACATCTCTACTTCCAGCGTATGCAGGATTTATATTAATAGTATTATACATATATTGTGTGTATTGTGAATCTTGTTGTCCAAATGTAGGCAACCACACTAAAAATACAATAAAAAATATTTTTTTCATTTTATAAATTTTTAATATTTATTATGAAGAAGCTAATTCACTTCTTCAATAAATTTATCTATTAAGATATAAGTACCCTGAACGCTCTTTATTTGTTCCTTGATCATTAACATATTTAACTATATAAAAATAAGTCCCTATTGGTAATTCAGAATCTTGATTTATAGTTACCCTACCTTCAGATATGCCTCTAAAAAATTGCCCATTCTGTCCGTAACCTTTAGTTTCAAATACCTTCACACCCCATCTATTGTATATTTCCACAGAGTTATTAGGATATAACTCAATATTTCTAATCACAAATATATCATTATCCCCATCGGCATTTGGCGTAACTAAATTGAAGATTTCTAAGTCATCTTGCGACACACTATGGTTATTTATTTCTAAATAATCAGGGATTCCATTTCCATTAGAATCATTAGGATTATTAGGATTGTTACCAATCTCTTCACCATTATTTAAACCATCACCATCACAATCTCCAGCTAAGAATTCTTGTGATTGAGGCAAGCTAACGTTTTCTTCAATTGACTCACATGGATCCGATAGATTAGTACCATCAATAATTTCTTGACCGTTAGTTACTCCATCACCGTCACAATCAGCAGCTAACCAAAGTCCTCCTTGAGGTAATACCACATGATTAAGAAGGTAATCACAAGGATTAATCGGATCAGTACCATCTATTACTTCTTGACCGTTTGAAACTCCATCACCATCGCAATCTCCTTGTAACCAAGCTAAATTAGGTGAAGCATCTTGATTTGAAACCGTCAAGTCACAAGAGTTTGAAGGATCAGTTCCGTCAATAATTTCCTGTCCATTAGTAACACCATCACCATCACAGTCATTAATTAGAAAATCTAAACAACTTCCTATAATAATAGAAACTGTAGCAACATCACAATTTGTTGGATTCAATATTTCACATATTTGATATTCTATTATATAGGATCCAGACGGCGTACCTGAAGGAATGAAAAGATTACCATTAGCATCAATAGACAAACCTGAAATACCACCAGTATTTAACAATGTTATTGTAATTAAACTATCTAAAACAGAAGCGCCATTTAATGTATCATTAAGTGTCAAATCACCTACAACACCTCCTGCGACTCCATTAAACAAACTTGATGTGTAATTGTCATCTACTGCAACTATCGGCGCTGCAACTACTGTAATAACAACATCTGCTGTGTCACAATTCGTTGGATTCAACACCTCACAGATAGAATAAGTAACC
>RDYL01000007.1 GCA_004293165.1 Flavobacteriia bacterium
TTGTCTTTTTAAAATGTACTGTATTTAAAAATGATTATTTTCCAGAAGATTTAGTCAAAACAGCCTATATTAGAGCTAATAAATTATAGTTAATGTATGCTCTACATCAAACATAATAGCTGTTTGATAGAAACAAAGATATATTCACAAACAAAAGTTGATAATGAAAAAACTACACCACTTTTTTTTCTTATTACCAGCAGTAACAGGATTGGCACAAACACCGCTCATGCGCGAAACGGTAGCTTCGAGAGCCTCAGGCAACGGTCTAGATTAGTTCTAATGAAAATTGTAATAAGAGTGGTTTTTGATGGGGGCTGAGGTTCTCGAAGCCACCATTTAATTGAAGGCAACAACAACAATACCTTTTTGCATTATTTTGATTATAAAAAAATCCTCACAAGTTCTTTGTGAGGATTTACTATATAAGTTAAAAAAGAATTACTCAGCGCTTTCTTGCATTGTGTGATACACGTTCATTACGTCATCGTCTTCTTCAATTTTTTCTAATAGTTTTTCAACATCAGCTACTTGGTCTGGTGTTAATTCTTTGGTTATTTGAGGAATTCTTTCAAATCCAGAAGATAAAATTTCTAATCCACGAGTTTCTAATTCTTTTTGGATGGTTCCAAAGCTTTCAAAAGGAGCGTACATTAAAATGCCGTCTTCATCTGCAAAGATTTCTTCTACGCCAAAATCAATCATTTCTAATTCTAATTCTTCCACATCTTGTCCTTCTGCTGGAATTCTAAAATTACACGTATGATCAAACATAAATTCAACCGAACCTTGTGTACCAAACGTTCCGTTGCATTTGTTGAAGTAACTTCTAATGTTAGCAACTGTTCTGTTGTTGTTATCGGTAGCGGTTTCAATTAAAATCGCAATACCGTGAGGTGCATAGCCTTCAAACAACACTTCTTTAAAGTTAGCCGTGTCTTTATCCGATGCTTTCTTGATAGCGCGTTCTACGTTATCTTTAGGCATATTCGCAGCCTTCGCATTCTGAATTACAGCTCTTAAACGTGAGTTGGTTTCAGGATTTGGTCCGCCTTCTTTAACGGCCATTACAATATCTTTTCCTATACGTGTAAACGTTTTAGCCATTGCTGACCAACGTTTCATTTTACGGGCTTTTCTAAATTCAAACGCTCTTCCCATTTCTATGTAATTTCAATGTTCTTAATTCGTTATTCAATATTCACAATTTCGGTGCAAATGTAAAAAATCAAGTTTAATTTTTAAATTTTTGGAACACAGATTATAAAAATTCCAGCAATCAAAAAAATCTTTTATGAACTCGTATTCGCAATATCATTTAACTTAAAACTTATATGACTTATATGTTTTAAAATTTAAAAGTGAAACGCTCTGTGAATCTCTAAATCAGCACAATCTAATTCAAAAATACTCTGCGAATCTCTGTGTAATTATACGTGCTTATTTTTTGTAAAACGGCATTTTAACCACTTTTGCTTTAATATCTTTATTTCTAATTCTAATATAAATTTCAGAATCTGGTGTAGCTAAAGCTGTTGGAACATATCCCATTCCAATAGCAATTCCCATAGAAGGTGATTGCGTTCCAGAAGTTACGATTCCCACTACATTACCATTAGCATCAGCAATTTCATAATCGTGACGAGGAATACCTCTCTCTATCATTTCGAAACCAACTAATTTACGAGCAACACCCGCTTCTTTTTGTTTTTTCAAGTTTTCAGAATTGGTAAATTCTTTATCGAATTTAGTAATCCATCCTAAACCAGCTTCTAATGGAGAAGTTGTATCGTTGATGTCGTTTCCATATAAACAGAATCCCATTTCTAAACGTAACGTATCACGCGCTGCTAATCCAATTGGTTTAATTCCAAAAGCGGCTCCAGCTTCAAAAACTTTGTTCCAAATGTATTCGGCATCTTCATTTTTAAAGTAAATTTCAAATCCTCCTGAACCGGTATAACCTGTAGCTGAAACAATTACATCGCTTTTTCCTGCAAAATCACCAATTTGGAACGTGTAATATCCCATATTCGTTAAATCGATAGAAGTCAATGATTGCATAGCAGCGGCAGCTTTTGGACCTTGAATAGCTAGTAAAGAATATCCTTCAGAAAGGTTTTGCATATCCACACCTAAATCATTGTGCGATGCAATCCAATTCCAATCTTTTTCAATATTAGAAGCATTTACTACTAACATATAATGATTGTCAGCAATTTTATAAACGATTAAATCGTCAACAATTCCGCCTTCATTATTTGGTAAACATGAATATTGAGCTTTTCCATCAACTAATTTAGACGCATCATTTGAAGTTACTTTCTGAATCAAAGCCAACGCATTTTCTCCTTTTAAGAAGAATTCGCCCATGTGAGAAACGTCAAAAACACCAACGCCATTTCTAACGATTTCGTGTTCTGCATTTACTCCTTCATATTGCACAGGCATATTGTATCCTGCAAACGGAACCATTTTAGCTCCTAAACTTTCGTGAATGTGCGTTAACGCTGTATTTTTCATGATTTGATGTTGTATTATTTGAGAGCGCTAATTTATTGAAAATTCTTAAAAATGCACCCTGATTTCCCTTAAAATTTAGGAACTATTTATTTTTTGTTAATAATGCTGATAAATCTTGCATTTTAACAATTGTTTGCGGAATTTTGGACTTTTAAAATTAATCAAATGGAAACCACACATTATATAAGTTCAGATTTATTGTCTATTGATATGATTAACGAGATTGTTTTTCAAGGAAAACAGTTGGCATTATCAGAGGAAGCTATCGTAAACATTGAGAAATGTAGAAAGTATTTAGATGATAAAATGAAATCAAATTCCGATCCAATTTACGGCATTAACACTGGTTTTGGTTCGTTATGTAATGTGAAGATTTCGAATGAAAATTTATCAAAACTGCAAGAGAATTTGGTAAAATCGCACGCTTGCGGAACAGGGGAGGAAGTACCTCATGAAATTGTAAAAATCATGTTGGTATTAAAAATCCAATCGTTAAGCTACGGACATTCTGGTGTGCAGTTAGTAACCGTGCAACGTTTGATTGATTTTTACAACAATGATATTTTTCCAGTAATTTATACACAAGGTTCGTTAGGTGCTTCGGGCGATTTAGCTCCGTTAGCACATTTATCATTACCATTGTTAGGAGAAGGTGAAGTGTATTTAGATGGTTTCAGACAGCCTTCAGCTAAAGTATTAGAGAAATTTGGATGGGAACCAATCGTTTTACAATCGAAAGAAGGTTTAGCATTATTGAACGGAACGCAGTTCATGAGTGCTTACGGTGTTTATTGCTTGATAAAAGCTGAGAAAATTTCGTATTTAGCCGATGTTATTAGTGCAGTTTCATTAGAAGGTTTTGATGGTAGATTAGAACCATTTACTGATTTGATTCATTTAGTTCGTCCGCACAAAGGGCAAATTCAAACGGCTGAAAGAATGCGCGATTTGTTAGAAGATAGCGAAATCATTGCGCAAGCAAAAGTTCACGTGCAAGATCCATATTCATTTAGATGTATTCCACAAGTGCATGGCGCTTCAAAAGATGCAATTGATTATGTGAAGAAAGTATTCCGTACAGAAATTAATTCGGTAACCGATAATCCAAATATTTTCGTAGGAGAAGATTTGATTATTTCGGGAGGAAATTTCCACGGGCAGCCTTTAGCATTAGCATTAGATTTCTTAGGAATAGCTTTGTCAGAATTAGGAAGTATTTCGGAAAGAAGAACGTATCAATTGATTTCTGGATTAAGAGGTTTGCCAGCATTTTTAGTAAACGACCCGGGATTGAATTCAGGTTTCATGATTCCACAATATACAGCGGCAAGCATCGCAAGTCAAAACAAACAATTAGCAACACCAGCAAGTATTGATAGTATTGTTTCCTCAAACGGACAAGAAGATCACGTGAGTATGGGTGCCAACGCTGCAACTAAAACGTTGCGTATTGTTGAAAATGTGGAACGTATTTTAGCTATTGAATTATTAAACGGTTCGCAAGCTTTAGAATTCAGAAGACCTTTACAGTCAAGTGAATTTATTGAAAGCTTTGTAAAATCATACAGAGAGGAAGTTTCTTTTGTGTCTGAAGACAGAATTTTACATTATGACATTGAAAAATCTATTATATTTTTAAATAGTTTTCAAATAGATATGGAAGAATAAAAGAATAAAATATAATATAAAATGCTCAAGATTTTCTTGAGCATTTTATATTTAGAGTTAACTTTAATTATTCAGTTCACCCAATTTTTTATGCACTTTTCTTTTGTGATGTGTTTGTTTTAAATTTTCATTTCCAGAAATAATACTAATATTTCCATCAATTTCAAACATTGCTAATTTCACATCTTTATAATATTCTATTCCGTGTTCTCGCATAGCTTCTTCTAATTCTTCTGCTGTAATTCCTAATCGTGCAATGGTTTTAAATTCAATCTTTCCATTATGAATTAGAACTTCTGGTTTATCTTGAACCAATTCTTTAATAAATTTTGATTTCAACATCACTTTCTTAAAAATATAATTGATTAAGAAAAGCGAAAAAGCAGCAATAATTCCTCCATAAAGAGAAGTATTGGCTCCAACCATTGCATTTTGAACGGAATTACTAATTAGTAAAATTAGAATAACATCGGCAGTATTAAGTTGTGAAAGCTCTTTTTTACCAAATATGCGCAATGCAATTATCATAAAAAAATAAACAGCTACACTCCTTAGTGTGATATCAAGATACGCATTCATTTAGTATTTTTTAGTATAACTACTATTAGGGTAATAATAGCAATAGCTTCAGTAAGCATTCCAATGATTAGCAAGAAATTAGCTCCAGGCCAATGCATTAATTTAAATAATGCACCAATAATTGTAATAATCATTCCCAAAAGAAACAAAACCAACGTAAGTTTATAATGCTTTTTCATAATTTATTAAATCTTGAACACTGAACTATTTCCACTTAAAGTTTTTCTCAATTGCTTTGATCATTTCACCTGCAATGTCTTTTTGAGTGGCACCTTCAATTCCTTCTAAACCTGGAGATGAATTCACTTCTAATAATAACGGACCTTTTGAAGAACGAATAATATCAACACCAGCCACTTTTAAATTCATTGCTTTTGCAGCTTTGATGGCAATTCTCTTTTCATCAGGGGTTATTTTAACTACAGAAGCAGTTCCTCCCATGTGAATATTTGCTCTAAATTCTCCCGGTGCAGCTTCACGTTGCATAGCAGCCACTACTTTGCCATCTACAACAAAGAGTCTCAAGTCTTTACCATTAGCTTCTTTAATGAATTCTTGAACTAAAATATTAGCGTTTAAACTTTTGAAAGCATTGATAACCGATTCAGCAGCTTTTTTAGTTTCAGCCAAAACAACTCCTTTTCCTTGTGTTCCTTCTAATAATTTTACGATTAAAGGCGAACCACCAACCATTTTAATTAAATCGTCGGTATCTAAAGGAGAGTTAGCAAATCCAGTGGTTGGAATATCAACGCCGTTATTTAATAACAATTGTAATGAAAATAATTTATCTCTAGATTGGGTTATTGCTGATGCATTGTTTAATGCAAAAACTTTTAAAGCTTCAAACTGACGTGTTAAAGCACAACCATAGTAGGTCATACTAGGACGAATTCTAGGAATTACAGCATCAAAATCGTTCAATACTTTTCCACCACGGTAATGAATTTCGGGTTTTGTAGCATCTAATTTCATATAGCAGTATTTTAAATTTAAGAAATGCATTTCGTGCCCTCTTAATTCGCCTGCTTCTAAAATTCGTTTGTTACTATATAATTCGGGATTACTTGCTAATAACCCAATTTTCAACCCTTTTTTAGATTCATTGGTTGCGTAGTAATATTCTTTTAGTTTTTCGGTGGTAGGTTGCCCAAGTAAATAGCGTTGTTCTGGATCAACCAAAACACGACCAGACATTGCTTCGCGTCCTAGTAGCATTCGGAAACCCATTGAATCACGATTGGTTAATGTAACTTCGATTTCCCAAGTTTTTCCACCAATCTCTAATTTAGTTTTGATTACATAGCGTTGCTCTCTAAAACCACTAGAACTTTTAACGACTCTTTTGTCAATCAAAGGAGCTTCACAATGTATTACCGCCTTTGCATTATTTTGGATAGGGTTGATATCAAACTTCACCCAATTTTCACTATCTTTTTCAAACGTGACAATATTGATAGCATGAAGAGCAGAAGTTTTTGCCCCAGAATCAACACGTGCTTTAATAGTTGGAATTCCTAAAGTAGGGAAGGAACACCATTCTTCGCTACCTACGATAACTTTGTCTAACATTTTTTAAACGAATAAATTAAAAATCTAATGTAGTATTTTATATTTATAATTTAACTACAATTATATGATTTATCTAATAAAAATAATAAAAATAAACACTTGTAAATAATTTTACAAGTGTTTATTTTTATTGTAACCAATGAAATTTTTAAATAATATAAAAATTTAAGCAAATCTAGTTATGAACGAGTCAACTTTTAAGCTTCAACTCATTCTAAAAATTCAAAAATTAGGGTCTTCCCATAAAATCGCCTTCACCACCGTTATCATCTCTACGAGGTTGTCTGTCTCTTTCGTTTTTCTGTTTGTTAAAACGGTATGTAAAAGTTACCATCACTTGACGAACTCTCCATTGCATTTCACTATAAGAGCTTACTACATTTGGAATATTTGTTTCCATTATTCTTTTTCTTGAATTAAACACATCGCTTATATTTAAAGAAATACTTGCTTTATCTTTTAAGATATCTTTGCTAAATGCTAAATTCATAGAAGCTACACCTAATGATTTTCCTTGTGCATTGGTTTGTGGGGCATTATAAGTAGCATTAGTTTGCCAATCGATTTTATAAGGTAATGTAATTTTAGAAGTAATTCTTGTAAACCAAGTAAACGCTACATTATCGAAATTTTGTGAAATGGTATTTCCTAAATAATCAACATAGCTATAATCACCTTGGGTTTCGCTTCTAAATGTATTGAAGTTACCATTTAATCTCCACCATTTGTATGGTGTATAGTTTAAGTTAAATTCGAAACCAGCTCTATATTCTTTAGAAAGGTTAATAGGTGTACTTAAAATAACAGGAACTCCATCTACAAATAAACCTGATTCTTTTCTAATGAATTGAAAAACATCATTCGTAATATTGATATATGCAGAAGTATTAAAAGTTAATTTACTCCATTTTTTTAAATAGCCTAAATCGATTGCATCGGTTAATGAAGGGTCAATATCAGGATTACCTTGGAAGATATTGATGTTACTTGATAACGATGAAACAGGGTTTAAGAAACGGCCTCTAGGACGGTTAATTCTTTTACTGTAACTTAAACTTACAGAGCTTGATTCTGAAAATTCATAATTTACAGTAGCCGATGGGAAAAAGTTATTGTATTTTTTGGTGTTGTAATTGTTTAAAGATAAAGAATTTACTTCAATATGACTGTCTTCAAAACGCAATCCTAAGAAATATGAAAACTTGTTAAATTTAGACCCAAATTGGGTGTAAAAAGCATTTACATTTTCAACATATTCTAGAGTGTTTGAAAAATTTGATATTGGAGTTACCGCAAAATCAGTTAAATTCTTTTGAAAACTTCCTCTATAACCTGCTTCAAATCGACCACTTTTTCCAATTGGAAGTACATAATCGGTTTGTAATAAATTACGTTGTTGTTTGTTTTTATTTGTAGTACCTTGTGTTTCTAATGATGAAGGGTCTCCTATAATCTGATCGTAAATCGTTGCATATTCATTTTCTTTATTTTGAGAAAAAGCAAGATCAACGGTTAATTTATGGTCGTCTTTTTTGAATTTTTTTGTAAAGTTTGAAGAGTATTCCATACTAAATTCATCACTTATTTGATCGTTTAAACGATTTCTTACACCGGTTGGATTATAAGAAGCATCAAAGTAATTGAAATACACATTATCTGGATTTTTCCCATCATTTTCTCTAAAGGTTAATGCATTGGTCCAAGTTAATGATTTTGATAAATTTAAATCAATTCCAAAGTTAGCGTTGTAACCTTCGCTAATTCGATCATTCGTTCTTCTTTCTTCAATAAAACGACTTGTTGTTCCATCAGCATTAAAATATTCCGCATCTACCAATGAATTACCTGGGTTATTTCTGTAATTGTATCCAAAATTTGAAAACAAATTATAGTCGTCACTTTTCTTATTTAAGTTTACACTTGTACCATAAGTTTCAGGATCACCAGCGTTTACCATTATAGACCCATTAACACCATTTGCTTTTCCTTTGCGTAAAACAATATTTATGATTCCTCCTCCGCCTTCAGCATCGTATCTAGCAGATGGATTGGTAATTACTTCAACTTTTTCAACAGCATCTGCAGGTAAAAGTTTTAAAGCGTCTGCGATGTTAATTCCCGCTAAGCCAGATGGTTTTCCATCAATTAAAATTTTCACACTTTCATTACCTCTTAAAGCAACAGTTCCTTCTGCGTCAACAGTTACAGATGGTACATTATCTAATACATCGCTTACAGTTCCACCTTTGACCATCATGTCTTTACCAACGTTGTAAACTCTTTTATCTAATTTAATTTCAACAGTTGATTTTTCAGCGATAATGTCAATATCTTTCAATTGAGCCACATCAGCTTCCATTTGAATAATTCCTAAATTAGTATCAGTATTAAACTCCTTTTGTGGAATATTTACGTTTTTAAATGAAATATATTCAGCTCTAACATTATAATTTCCAGCAACAACTTCAAATTTAAAAACACCATTTTGATCAGTAATTCCACCTGAAAGTTGTTTGGTTTTTATATTCTCAAATACAATAGTTGCGTATTCTAAAGGAAGTTCTGTTCCTTTTTCGATTACTTTTCCAGAAACAGTAATTTTTTTACTTTCTGGTCTTTGTGCAAATGCAGTTAAACTTATAAATAACGTTACTGCAGCAATAAGAAGTTTTTTGTTCATAATTGTTTTTTCTAATAAGAATGCAAAAGTAACTTTTGGTTTAGCCTTACTTTCCTAAATCTTTGTTAAAACTGCTAAATGATTTTGTAAATGTTTTCAATAGGTCTTCCAATTACAGCATTATTTCCATTAACGATAATTGGACGTTCAATTAATTTTGGATTTTCAAGCATGGCTTGAATGATTTCTAAATCGCTTAATTCTTTTCCTTTGTAATTATCAATCCAAATACTTTCTTTGGTTCTAACGAGTTCGATAGGGTGTATGTTTAGTTTTTTGATAACTTCTTCTAACTCAACTTTTGTAAAAGGTTCGTCAAGATATTTTCGTACTTTAAAAGGTTGGTTTAAGTTTTCAATTTCGCCTAAACCTTCTCTTGATTTTGTGCATCTAGGATTGTGGTAAATAGTTATCATATTTTCTTTTTTACAAAGAAATAAAAAATAGTACTTTAGTGGCAAACTTAAGAACACTAAAAATTATGTATATAGAACAATTAAAAAACCGTAAATACAGTTTGGGAAGTTATATTCCAATTCCTTTGGGATTTATTTTATTAATGATTTTTAATTATATAATGTCTGATGGAGTTGATACCAATGAAGTTATCCAGCAGACTATTAGTATGATAGGAGTTAATTTAACTTTTGTTGTTTTGGTTGCTCCATTAGCTTTTGGATTATTATTGGTTTTATTTTGGGTGAAATTTATACAGGGTCAAACAATTTTAAGTTTAACTACATCACGATCAAAAATAGATTGGAAACGTGTTTTTTTCTCCTTTTTTTTGTGGGGAAGTATCACAACTTTAATGATTCTGGCACTTTATTATACTCAACCTGCTAATTTTGTTTGGAATTTTAAACCAGAAAAGTTTTTTATTTTTTTAGTATTAGCCCTATTTTTAATTCCAATGCAAACTAGTTTTGAGGAATATCTTTTTAGAGCTCACATGATGCAAGGAATTGGCTTGGCAACAAACAGCAGATTAATCCCTTTAATTGTAACTTCGGTTTTATTTGGTTTAATGCATATTGCTAATCCAGAAGTTGGTAAAATTGGTTACATTATTATGGTGTATTATATAGGTACCGGTTTTTTTCTTGGTATCATTACTCTTATGGACGAAGGATTAGAATTAGCATTAGGATTTCACGCAGCCAATAATTTAGTAGGTGCTTTGTTAGTAACAGCCGATTGGACTGCTTTTCAAACCAATTCCATTTTAAAAGATATATCAGAACCTTCTGCTGGTTTTGATATTTTAATGCCTGTGTTTGTAATTTTTCCAATTTTGTTATTTGTTTTTTCTAAAGTTTATAGTTGGACTAATTGGAAAGAAAAATTAACTGGTAAATTAATAGATAGTAACACCCAATCAAATGATACCTCATTATAAAAATATTCATAATCGCTTTAAAATTAATGGGATTCATATAGACAAAGAGGCTGTTTTTCTGTTTTCTTATAATTTAATTAAAGAAGGTGATGCATTTGAAAAGGAGTTGGGTAATTTCTTATTAGATTGGTTTGACGACAAAGAAACCATTGAGTTAACAACTTCTGGGACTACTGGAACACCTAAAAATATTACAATAAATAAACAATCGATGGTGCATTCTGCTATTGCAACTGCAGATTTTTTTGATTTGCATCCGCAAGATAAAGCATTATTGTGTCTTTCGCCACGCTATATTGCGGGCAAGATGATGATTGTAAGAGCTTTAATTATTGGATTGGAATTAGATATTTTAACTCCAAGTTCGCATTTAGACGATTTGCAATTAGATAAAAAATATGATTTCGTAGCAATAGTTCCTTTACAAGCAGAAAATAGCTTAGCTAAGTTGCAGCAATTTAAAAAGATTCTTGTTGGTGGTGCTAAAGTTTTTGATGAACTAGCTAATAAATTACAATTGATTCAATCTGATATTTACGAAACATATGGTATGACCGAAACGATAACCCATATTGCAGCTAAAAAAATAGGGGAGGATTATTTTAATGTCTTATCACATGCTACTGTATCATCAGATACTAGAAATTGTTTGGTTATAGATGCACCAAGTATTTCTACTGAAAAAATTATAACGAATGATATTGTTGAAATTCAAAACAGCAAACAATTCAAGTGGTTAGGACGTTATGACAATGTAATTAATAGTGGAGGAATTAAATTATTCCCGGAGCAAATTGAAGCTAAATTAACTTCAAAATTAACTAATAGATTTTTTATTTCTGGCCAACCCGATGCAATTTTAGGAACTAAAGTTATTTTAGTTATAGAGGGTGAAGAATATAAAATTGATGCAGACTTTTTTAATTCACTATCTAAATTTGAAAAACCGAAAGAAATCTTTTTTGTTTCTCAATTTTCAGAAACAGCAACTAATAAAGTAAATAGAATACAAACATTAAAAAGTATAAGTAAGTTAAAAAAATAAAAGAAGACTAATTGTCTTCTTTTATTTTAACAAAAAACTGATTATCATAAATTTGAAAACTCTTTTTACTAAGTTTTTTTAATTTAATTTTTTGTTCTTTGATTGTAGGCTGCAATCTAATTTTTGTATCCTCGAAACCAATATCTAAAGGCATATTAAAATCATCAGTAGTATTATTCCATGAATAATAGAGATAGTCACCTTTTATTTTATACAAGAATACAGGCACCTGATTAGTATATAAGTATTGATGGAATATTGTTGATAAATCCATACCAGAAGCTTTATTGAAATAATTAATAACGGTATCTGAGGTAATTATTTTCTTTTTAAAAGTTTCTGAATAATTATATAAAATTTTCCACCATTTTTCATCGTCTCCAATAACATGTCTTAATGTATTCAATAACAAAGAACCTTTATAATACATATCTCCAGAACCTTCGTTGTTTACGCCATATTGACCAATGATAGGTTTGTCATTTCTAACGTTTCTTGCTTGACCGTTTACATATTTCATGGCATCATTATAGCCTTTAATGCATTCGATAAATACTGTTTCAGAATAAGTTGTAAAACCTTCGTGAATCCACATATCAGCAATATCTGTACTAGTTATACTATTTCCAAACCATTCGTGTCCAGTTTCGTGTATGGTTATAAAATCAAAAAACATCCCAACACCGGTACCTGATAAGTCCATTCCCATGTATCCTTTCTTGTACTTATTACCATAGGCTACAGCACTTTGATGTTCCATCCCTAAATAAGGAGTTTCAACTAATTTATAGCCATCTTCCCAAAATGGATAACGACCAAATTTAGACTGAAAACATTCCATCATTGGTTTTACTTCCATAAAATGTTCACGCGCTTTAGCTTCGTTTTCTCTCAAAACATAATAATCCAAATCTAAATCAGGCATTTTATCCTGAATATGAATGTAATCAGCAATATTTACTGTAATGGTGTAATTGTTAATTGGATTTTTTACTTCCCAATCCCAACGAGTATAACCATTTTTTAAATCTTGAGATCCTAAAAATCGTCCGTTAGAAACATTCATTAATCCATTTGGAACAGCTACTTTTATTGAAGCGCCATTATCAGGTTCATCGCTTTGAGAATCTTTCACGGGGTACCATAAACTAGCTCCAGTTCCTTGGACAGCAACACCTATAAAATCTTTTCCATTACTATCCTTTTTGAAAACAAAACCGCCATCCCAAGGCGCATTTTTTGCAATTAATGGATTTCCTGAATAATAAAATTTAAGTTTATGGTTGGATTTAGAAAGTAATTTTTCAGGAAAATCAATAAAAACTGCATCATTATCGCGTTTATAATTTAATTTCTTCGTATTCCAAATAATAGAATCTACTTTCATATTCTCAAATAAATCTATTTGAATTTTTTGAGTAGGAGATACCACATCAAAAGTTATTTCATTAAATCCTTTGATGCTTCTTTGTTCCGGATTTATAGTGATGTTTAAATCATAACGCTTTACGTCATACGCTGTTCTTTCGGCTCGTAAACCTCCTTGTAAAGAATCACGACGCGTAAATTGTGCATTCATTTGTTGAATACCGAGTAAAATTAAGATAACTAAAAATCTGTTTTTCATAGGTTTTATATACTTTATAATAATTTATTGAATATCTGTAAAACTATAAAGTTAAACTCATTAAGTACTAGTTTATTATAAATTTTTTAGTTTCTTTATGTCCATTTTCTTCTAAAACAAAAATATAAGTGCCTTTATTCAAAGAGGTTATTGAAATACTTTCAATATTGCTTTCAATATTGCTGAAAAATGTTCCATTCAAAATATTTTTGCCATCAATAGTATAGATAGAATAATTTGGATTTTGGTATTTTATTGGATCAAATTTTATAGAAATTGTGCCGTTTTTTATATCATTTGAAATAATGTTTAGGGGTATATTATTTTGTGAAGAAAAATTTGATGTACTTAATAATGAATTCCATGATTTAGAAACCGATACTAGGCCAATATAACCAGTTGGAATAACAGCCCAATTAGTTCTAAAATTCATTCTATCTATCGAAGTAAATTCACTTAAATTTGAACCTAAAGTGGTTGTAATGGAAGGAGTTGGTTCAGTAGATGAAATATCAGGATTTAGAAAAAGAGAAACGGCATCGTCAGTAGTACCTGGATTAAAAGTATATTTCATGACTACAAGATAATTTGTATTAAAATTTAATGCAGAGGTTAATACTTTGGTACCAGATTCTTTTTGTAATGCAAGAACAAAATTGGAACCCACTTTGTAGGCGCTTAATCTAAAAAGAGTATTATAATTACCAGCACCCATCACTCTAAAAAAATCAGTAGAACTAGAATTATTAGGATCTAAAACTGCATTAGAAAAATTTAGTACAAATGAAAAATAAGCTGTACCAGAGCTTATTGAAGAAAAGACTGTACCTGTAGCATCTCCACTTGGAGCAATATTAATCGCACTATTTGAAGAGCCGTAACCAGTATATGAAATAGCAAAATTTTTCACTTGTGTATTTACACAACCAAATCCAGAGCAAACACCCAATCCAGCAGGATTTGAGGAATTATTTGTCCATGTGCCTTGACCACTTAAATTTGAATTAACAGTATAATTAGAAAAGTCGTCATAAAACACATTTTGTCCAAAACTTGTAAAAAATAAAAAGAAAAAAAATAGAGATAAAGTTGTTTTCATAAAAATAAAATATATTTTAAAATATCTAAATTTCAAATATAATCAAATTAAAAAAGGTACAAAAATAGTTGAAATTATATTTCAAAATAAATAGAAATTCTAATTAAAATTCAGCATTTCTTTGAATATAAATTTCTTTGTTAGATTTTGGATGAATAAAAATCAATTGCTCTGCGTGTAAATGCAAACGATTGCCTTTTGTACCATATAAATCATCACCAACAATTGGGGTATTTAACCCTAATTCATGTGAAGCATGAACTCTTAGTTGATGCGTTCTTCCTGTAATGGGGTAGAAGTAAACTAATGTTTGGTTATTGCTAACTTCAATTTTTTCCCATTTGGTTTGTGCGATTTTTCCGTGTTCGTAACAAACTAATTGTCGTGGTCTGTCATCTAAATCTACCCGAAGCGGTAAATCAATAAAGCCTTCGTTTTCTTCTAAAATTCCATCTAATAAAGCTACATAGCGTTTTTTTATGGTTCTTTTTATAAACTGACTTTGCAATTTTACATATGTTTCTTCATCTTTAGCAATCAGCATTAAACCCGAAGTTGACATGTCTAAACGATGTATAATTAGCGGTCCGGTTGCGTTTGGATATAATTCTTTAACTCTTTGATACACAGAATCGGATATGATTTTTCCGGGAACCGATAAAAATTCAGCAGGTTTATTTATTACGGCTAAAATTTCATCCTCATAAACAATTTCAATATTTTTTCCTTCTGCTGGATTTTCCTGAAACGGATTCGCTTCCATATCCAAACCATCTAACATGTGCGATAATAAAATGGGTTCACATTTGCTTTTACAAGCTGGATAAAATTGTTTGTGCTTTCTTATTTCCGATTTTGGCGATTGTCCCCACCAAAATTCAGCCATAGCAATTGGTTTTAAATTATGTTCGAAAGCGTAATGTAATAATTTGGGAGCAGCACATTCTCCCGCTCCAGCCGGCGGATTATTGTTGAAAATTTCACCAATACTTTTTCGCTCGCCAAATTGATTTAAAAACGAATATTCAGCAAACAATTTTTGTTGCAAAGCACCCGATTTTTGTCGACGTTCATCTTTATGTTGATTGATTTCATCTAAAAGTAAATTGACTTCATTTTGAGCCTTTTCGATTTGAAAATTCCAATATTTGGTCATTTTTTTGAGTAAAATGCTTTCTTTTTTGCTTTCTTCGGAAAGTTTAAATTCTAATTGTTCAATTTCAGCTGAAGATAAATTGGTGAATGAAATTCGTTTTTCATCGCGTTCAACCTTCAATCTTTTGATTTTATCTTTCTGATTTTGAATGTCTGAATTGGCTTCGTTTTTTGTGTTTTCTAATTGCTTTTTTTTATCTCGAAGTTCGTCTGAATTTTCTAATATTTCAATTTGACGATTGATTGCATTTAAAACTTCTTCTTCTTTTCTAAAAAAACCATCTTCGTGTAACATATCAAAAATCGTTGGTACAAAGTAGGGAAGGTGATTCACACCCGCCAGTTTTCCAGAAAAAGCCCATAAATAGCCTAATTCTTCTTCTTGATTTTGACAAACTAAAACACCAAACATTTTTCCAATCACTAAACCTTCTTGATTTTCTTGTAAACCGAAATTGTGTTCAAAATCAGATTGTGTTTCTAAATATGCTTGCAATTCAATTGAAGCAATAATGCTCAACTCATGCGGTTCGTAATAAAATGGAAACGTAAATTTTTCGGGTAATGAAATACCTGAAATATTAGTTTTGAAAAATTGAAAAAAAGATTCTTTCATTAGTTGTTGTTTGAATAAAAAAAGTTCCAAACATTTTTGATTAAAGAATAACTTATAAAAACACTAATAAGAAGAGTTAATATCAGATTTAATAAAGTTGCTTCAAGATGATAACCTTCATAAAAATAATTTAAAATGTCTTTTATTTTTTCAAATCTAAATTCAAATCCAAATGGCGTTTCTTTTATAAAAATTGTTTCAAATGTATAATAAAATATGTTGAACATTATTAAACTTGTCAATAATGTCAACATATAAATATTAGTTTTACTTTTCAAAATATTAAACTTGAATCACACCTAAATTAAACTGTTTTTCAATAGGAGCGTGGTTGGCGGCTTCAATTCCCATCGAAATCCAATTTCTAGTTTCTAATGGATCAATAATAGCGTCCGTCCACAAGCGAGAAGCTGCGTAGTAAGGTGAAACTTGTTCGTCGTAACGTGCTTTTATTTTATCAAATAATTCTTTTTCTTTTACTTCATCAATTACTTCACCTTTTGCTTTTAAAGAAGAAGCTTCAATTTGTGCTAACACTTTTGCAGCTTGCGTTCCGCCCATAACCGCTAATTCTGCACTTGGCCAAGCGAAAATTAATCTTGGATCGTAGGCTTTTCCACACATCGCATAATTTCCTGCTCCGTATGAATTTCCAACAATTACAGTAAATTTAGGAACTACAGAATTTGCCATAGCATTTACCATTTTAGCTCCGTCTTTGATGATTCCACCGTGTTCTGATTTGGAACCAACCATAAATCCAGTAACATCTTGCACAAATACTAATGGAATTTTCTTTTGGTTACAATTGGCAATAAAACGTGTTGCTTTATCTGCCGAATCTGAATAAATAGCGCCTCCAAATTGCATTTCGCCTTTGGCATTTTTCACAATTTTACGTTGGTTAGCTACAATTCCAACTGCCCAACCATCAATGCGAGCATACGCTGTGATTAAGGTTTTTCCATAATCGCCTTTATACTCGTCAAATTCTGAATTATCTACCAAACGTTTGATGATTTCATACATGTCGTATTGGTCAGCTCTCGATTTTGGTAAAATTCCGTAAATATCTTTTGGTTCTAAAGCTGGTTTTTCGGCTTTCACACGATTGTATCCTGCTTTATCGAAATCGCCAATTTTGCCTACAATACTTTTAATTCTATTTAAGGCATCTTTATCGTCTTTGGCTTTATAATCCGTCACCCCTGAAATTTCACAATGTGTTGTGGCTCCTCCAAGTGTTTCGTTATCAATAGTTTCTCCAATAGCTGCTTTTACTAAGTAACTTCCTGCTAAGAAAATACTACCTGTTTTATCTACAATCATGGCTTCATCGCTCATAATAGGTAAATAAGCACCACCCGCCACGCAACTTCCCATTACAGCGGCAATTTGGGTAATTCCCATACTGCTCATGATGGCATTGTTTCTGAAAATACGACCAAAATGTTCTTTATCTGGAAAAATTTCGTCTTGCATTGGTAAATAAACACCCGCCGAATCTACTAAATAGATAATTGGTAATCGATTTTCCATAGCAATTTCTTGCGCTCGAAGATTCTTTTTTCCTGTAATTGGAAACCATGCACCCGCTTTTACTGTAGCATCATTAGCTACTACAATACATTGTTTGCCCGAAATAAATCCAATTTTTACAACAACTCCTCCAGAAGGACAACCACCGTGTTCTTTGTACATGCCGTCGCCAACAAAAGCACCAATTTCAATGCTTTTTGCTTTTTCATCCAAAAGATAATCAATGCGTTCACGAGCTGTCATTTTTCCTTCAGCGTGTAATTTTTCAATACGTTTGGTTCCGCCACCTAATTTCACTTGGGCAAATCGGTTTTTTAAATCGGAAAGTAAAAGTTTGTTATGATCTTCGTTTTTATTGAAATTAATGTCCATTTGGGTTTTGTTGTTTTATTGGTTGGCTAAAATACGAAATCCATCTGAAAAATATATTCTTTAGATGGATTTGAAATAAATTTAACTAATGTTAATTTTTATTATTGTGAGTTAGTATCTCTAGCTTGACTATCTCTTGTGTTTTTTTGTACTGTTATGGCTCCAAAAATGGATAGTAAGAATGAAAATGCATAAAATCCTTTTTCACTTGCAAGCAAAGTTGCATTCCATAATCCTACAATTAGTAAAACAATTGATAATATGGTGGCAAACCAGCAAATTCCGTAATATAAATCGGTTACAGGAATATTTTCTAAACGGTCTCGAACACTTTTTTGTAAAGAAACCACAGCGAAAAGTCCGAACATTAAAACGGTGAAATAATATCCTTTTTCGTTTAATAGCATATCAGCTCTGAATAATCCGATTAAATAACCAATCATTCCAGTTCCTAATGCAATCCAAGATGCAGCAATAAAAGCCGCAGAAGGTTTTTGATACATAGATTTTTATTTTATAGTTATTACAATATTACTTTATTTTTTAGAATCGTTGACCATTCTTTTTAAAATAGCCCATTGCCTTAACGCATCTTTGGCATCAATTGCGGGATATCCTAATAATGTTTTTCCAGCTTCTACATCGCCTGTTACACCAGAACCAGCTCCAATAATAGCTCCATCTCCTATAGTGGTATGGTCTTTAATGGATGCACTTCCACCTATGATTACTCCATTTCCTAACGTTACAGAACCTGCTAATCCACTGTTTCCGGCCATGATACAATACATTCCTAATTTAGAATTATGTCCAATTTGAACTAAATTATCAATTTTACAGCCATTTCCTAATATAGTAGAACTGAATTTTCCTCTATCAACACAAGTATTAGCACCAATTTCTACATTATCGCCTATGATTACATTTCCAATTTGCGGAATTTTTACCAATCCTTTTTCAGAATCAGGACGGAAACCAAAGCCATCAGCACCTATAGTTGCGTTTGGATGAATGATACAATCATTTCCAATGTGACAACGTTCTCTAACCACTGCTCCTGACCAAATGGTAGTATTTTTACCAATGGTAGATTCGTCTAAAACAGTCACATTGGGATATAAAATAGTGTTTTCTCCAATCACCACGTTTGGACCAACGTAACAATTGGCACCAATTTTTGCACCATCACCAATTTGAGCTGTATCGTCAATGGTAGCCGTTGGATGAATATCCGATTTGAAAACGGGTGGAGGAGGAGCAAAAATTGATAAAACTTGTGACATAGCTAAATCAGCATTTTTTACTTTGATAAATGCTCTATTTTCGCCTGGTTCAATAGAAATGTCTTCATTTACAACTGCCACACAGGCTTTAGATGTTGCCCAAAATTTTTCGTATTTTTTGTTTCCGATGAACGAAATTTCAGTTTCTTTAGCAACTTCTAATTGCTCGGGAGCTGTTATTTTTGTTGTAGTTGAACCAACGATTGTTCCCTTTAAAACGTCATTGATTGCTTCAATTGTTATTTGTTTCATTGATTAGTTTGATTGGATATAATTATCGAATATACAAAAACATTACATTTATTTTAATTTTGCAAAAAAAAAAATCCGAATATCAATTACTGAAACTCGGATTTTTAGATTTCACAGTATATTTTTATTATTCTTCTTTCTGTCCCATCATCATTAAATAGGCTTTTAGGAAGTTATCAATTTCTCCGTTCATAATGCCTTCCACATCACTGGATTCGTAACCTGAGCGAACATCTTTGACTAATTTATAAGGATGCATTACATAATTTCGAATTTGCGAACCCCATTCGATTTTCATTTTTCCTGCTTCGATGTCGCTTCGTTGTGCTTGTTGTTTTTTTAATTCAATCTCGTATAACTGCGATTTTAGCATTTGCATGGCACGTTGGCGGTTGTCTTGTTGCGAACGAGTTTCTGAACACTGAATTTGAATTCCAGTTGGTTTGTGAAACAATTGTACTTTGGTTTCTACTTTATTTACATTTTGCCCACCCGCACCACTTGAACGCGAAGTTATGATATCGATATCAGCCGGATTGATTTCAATCTCGATAGAATCATCCACCAAAGGATACACATAAACCGAAGCAAATGAAGTATGGCGTTTCGCATTACTATCAAAAGGAGAAATTCGCACCAAACGATGCACACCATTTTCACCCTTTAAATAACCAAAAGCAAAATCACCTTCAAATTCTAAGGTTACGGTTTTAATTCCAGCCACATCACCTTCTTGAAAGTTTAATTCTCTGATTTTGTAGCCTTGTTTTTCACCCCACATTAAATACATACGCATTAACATAGAAGCCCAATCACAACTTTCGGTTCCACCAGCACCCGCTGTAATTTGCAGCACAGCACTCATGCTATCTCCTTCATCGGAAAGCATGTTTCTAAATTCTAAATCTTCAATATGACTTAAAGTACTTTGGTAGAGCGTTTCTACTTCTTCTTCAGTAACATCACCTTCTTTGAAGAAATCCATCATAATTTGAAGTTCTTCAGAGAATTCGATACCTTTATTATAATCTTCTACCCATTTCTTTTTGGAGCGAAGGTTTCTTATAATAATTTCGGCTTCTTTGGCGTTGTTCCAAAAACCAGGTGCGAAGGTTTTTTCTTCTTCATTCGTTATCTCAATCGTTTTGGCATCAATGTCAAAGATACCTCCTTAACGCACCAAGGCGATCAATAATATCTCTGACTTGTTCTGTATTTATCATAAATATTGTAGTTTTGTTTTGAAATGGGATGTACTAGCCCCGATAGCACTTGAAATCCTTTTTGTTTTTTATCAAAAAAATAAAAAGATTGCAATGTATAGCGGGAATTAGCTCCTAAAAATTTTATCAAAAATAAGGTATCTAATTGATATATGGAAATAAATTTAGTAAGTGATACAGTAACGAAGCCTTCTGTAGAGATGTTAAAGACGATGTTTAACGCAAAAGTAGGTGATGATGTATATAAACAAGACCCAACAGTCAATGAATTAGAGGAAACCTTGGCAGATTTATTCGGAATGGAAGCGGCATTGTTTTTTCCTTCGGGAACTATGGCAAATCAAACAGCTATTAAATTGCATACACAGCCTGGCGAACAAGTAATTTGCGATAAATATTCTCATATTTATCATTATGAAGGAGGAGGAGCTTCTTTTAATAGTGGTATTTCGTGCTGTTTAGTAGATGGAAATCGTGGTATGATAACAGCCGATTTAGTTAAAAACGCCATAAATGACCCTGAATTTTATCATGCGCCATTGACATCGTTAGTAAGTATTGAAAACACAACCAATAAAGGAGGTGGTGCTTGTTATGACATTCAACCGCTTCAAGAAATAAAACAAGTGTGTCTAGACCATAATTTAAAATACCATTTAGATGGTGCCCGTTTATGGAATGCTTTGATTGCAAAAAAACAACATCCAAAACAGTTTGGAGAATTGTTTGACACGATTTCAGTTTGTTTATCAAAAGGATTGGGTGCTCCAGTAGGTTCTGTTTTATTGGGAAGCAAGGAAGATATGAAACGCGCTTTGCGTATTAGAAAAATTTTTGGTGGCAATATGCGTCAATCAGGATATTTAGCTGCGGCTGGATTATTTGCGTTACAAAATAACATCAGCCGTTTAGAAATTGACCACAGAAGAGCGAAAGAATTAGGAAGTTTATTAGAACAAATGCCTTGGGTTGCCAATGTAGAACCTGTGGAAACTAATATTTTGATTTTTGGATTACAATCTTTTGTAGATGAAAAACTTTTCATGGAAAAATTGAAACAAAAAGGGATTGCGATTAGTTCGATGGGACATGGAAAATTAAGAATTGTAACGCATTTAGATTACAAAGAAGTGATGCATGAATATGTAATGGAAGTGTTTTCTAAATTACAATTTTAATTTTTGAACACAGATTGAAGAATTTTAAATAATTTTTAAAATCAACCTTGAAACCTGAAACCTGAAACAAAAATTCTATGGAAATCATAATCATATCAATCGTAGCCTTTTTAACAGCAATTCTAACCTTTTTTTCAGGTTTTGGATTGGGAACTTTGTTAACGCCGGTTTTTATGTTGTTTTTCCCTATTGATATTGCGATTGGTTTGTGTGGAATTGTACATTTTGCGAATAATTTATTCAAGTTTTTCTTAGTAGGTAAGCATGCTAATAAAGAAGTTTTACTGAAATTCGGAATTCCTGCCATTTTTGCTGCTATGATAGGTTCGTGGTTATTATTGCAAATTTCCGATTTAGAACCTTTGTTTAGTTATTCTCTTTTTGGAAAACACTTAGACGTTTATCCTGTGAAATTTATCATTGCGATTTTATTGATATTTTTTGCGCTTTTAGAATTGATTCCGTTTTTAAGTAAATTAGAATTTGGAAAAGATAAATTACCTTTAGGAGGAATTTTAAGCGGATTTTTTGGTGGACTTTCTGGGCATCAAGGTGCTTTACGAAGTGCATTTTTGATTAAAGCTGGTTTATCCAAAGAAAGTTTTATCGCTACAGGAATTGTAGTTTCTATGTTTATCGATTTTACCCGATTGAGTGTTTATGCTTCAAAAATAAAGACTTATACGTTGTATGAAAATAAAGTATTGCTAATATCTGCAACGC
The DNA here is from genome assembly GCA_004293165.1 of Flavobacteriia bacterium. Lineage (GTDB taxonomy): Bacteria > Bacteroidota > Bacteroidia > Flavobacteriales > Flavobacteriaceae > Flavobacterium. Next base: position 22,534 of record RDYL01000007.1, read on the forward strand.
TTTGTGCAATTACTGGAGCGTATTTGGGCAACCAACTTTTAAAGAAAGTTACTCTAAAATTTATTCAAGCTTTTGTTGCGGTTTTATTGTTTTTAGTAGCAATTGGGTTGGGAATGGGGGTTATTTAAACATATCCATTCCAGGAATGTTTGGCATGCCTTCTTTGGCTACTGCTGCTAATTCTGTTTCATGGATATTTGTAGCTTTTTCGATGGCTTTATTTAATACAGTAACTAAATAATCTTCAAGCATTTCCTTATCTTGAAGTAAATCATCACTTAAGGTAATACTTTTAATTTTTTTGTTAGCGGTAAGTGTTACTTCAAGTAAGCCATCAGCACTTTTTTCATCAATTAAAACAAAGTCTAAACGTTTTTTAGTTTCTTCAACTTTTTGTTGGGTTTCTTTAATTTTACCCATCATGCCCATAATATCTCCAAACATACTTTTTATTTTTAAATATGGTGTAAAAATAGCAAATTAGACAACAATTAATATTGTAAAATTTAATTTAAACCAATTATGTGTTTTTTTAATTTGCTATTATTATTCTACTTGGATTGTTCTTTATAATATTCTCTTAACTAATTTATTTCAAGGTACTTGGGCAAACAAAAGCAGTTAATGGAACATCAGTAGTTCTGATACCTGCCATTCCTTTTTCCACATTAATCATGTTGTGGTAGCCTCTTGCTTTTAAGATAGAAGCCATAATTACCGAACGATAGCCTCCAGCGCAATGTAAAAAGAAAGTATCTTCTTTTGGTACTTCGGCTATTTGTTCGTTAACATAATCTAGTGGAATATTTACGGCACTTTCAACGTGCTCAGCCTTAAATTCACTTGGTTTTCTCGCATCAACAACTAGTGCGTTTTCATATTTTGAAGCAAATACTTCAGGTGATATAGAGTCTATTGTATCCGTTTCAAATCCTCCAGATTTCCATGCGGTTAAACCGCCTTTTAAGTATCCAAGTGTATTGTCAAATCCTACACGGGATAGTCTTGTAATGGTTTCTACTTCTAAACCTTCTGGAGTAACCAATAAAATAGGCTGTTTCGTATCTCTAATTAAAGCACCTACCCATGGGGCAAATTGCCCATGTAGACCAATAAATATTGAGCTTGGAATATGTTCTTTTACAAATTCGGCTTCATTTCTAACATCTAATATCAACGCTTCTGTTTGGTTGGCAATAGCTTCAAACTCTTTTGGAGATAGAGGAGTGTCTCCTTTTTTTAATATCGTATCTAAACTTTCATACCCGTTAATATTCATCATCACATTTTGCGGAAAATAAGCAGGAGGTGGCGTTAAACCATCTAATAATTCCGCTTTAAATTCTTCTTTAGTCATGTCGGCTCTTAAAGCGTAGTTGGTCTTTTTTTGATTTCCTAAAGTATCTGTTGTTTCTTTACTCATGTTTTTACCACAAGCACTTCCAGCACCGTGATTTGGATAAACAATTAAATCATCACTCAAAGGCATGATTTTATTTCTTAGCGAATCAAATAAATAACCCGCTAATTTATCCTGCGTTAAATCTTCAACTAAAGCTTGGGCTAAATCAGGGCGACCCACATCTCCAATAAACAAAGTGTCACCTGTTATAATACCATGTTGTTTTCCGTTTTCATCAGTAAGTAAATAACAAGTACTTTCTAATGTATGACCAGGAGTATGAATTACTTTAATAGTATAATTTCCTACTTTATATTCTTGGTTATCCTCTGCGGTTGTACAATCGTACCCACATTTTGCTGTAGGGCCAAAAATAATTTCCGCAGCTGTTTTTTTTGCTAAATCGATATGACCTGAAACAAAATCTGCGTGAAAGTGTGTTTCAAATATATATTTAATTTTAGCATTATCTTTTTGTGCTCTATCAATATAAGGTTGTACTTCTCTTAAAGGATCAAATATTGCGGCTTCTCCATTATTTTCAATGTAATAAGCAGCGTGAGCAATACAGCCTGTATATATTTGTTCGATTTTCATATGTTTAAATTTTATTTTTACAAATTTACTATCTAAATTTTATTTTTATGTGCCTAAAGTTACATTTACGATTCTTTTAACAAGATTATGGCAGCCATGAGTAATACAAAGTAAGCAAAAATCTTTTTTAATTGGCTTTCATTCGTATATTTTGTAAGGTACATACCTATAAATATTCCAACTACTGAAATAGCTGAAAAGGTTAATAAAAATAACCAATCAATTACCAAGTTCTGCATATCACCAGTAAATCCTACCAATGAGTTCATAGCAATAATGAATAGGGAAGTACCAACGGCTTTTTTCATAGGCAATTTGGCAAACAAAATTAGCGCAGGAATGATTAAAAATCCGCCACCTGCACCTACTAATCCGATAATGATTCCGATTATAAAGGTTTGAATTCCAATTAAAATCAGATTTCTCTTTTCCTCCACAGTAGTGTCTTGACTTTTCTTCTTTAATACCGAAAGCGCTCCAAAAATCATAATCACTGCAAAAAACAGCATTAAAAACGTGTTTTTTGTGATGAGAATTGGTGCTTCTAGGATGATATCAGGAATTCTTGGTACAATATATTTTCGGGTTAAATACACTGCTATGAAAGACGGAATTGCAAATAGGAATCCGCTTTTGATGTCAACTAAATTTTTTCGGTAGTTTTGAATCGCTCCAAAAGTTGATGTAGTTCCTACAATAAATAACGAATATGCCGTTGCCGTAACTGGACTTATACTCATTAAATAGACTAAAATAGGAACGGTTAAAATAGAACCACCACCACCTGTAAGTCCTAAAACTAATCCTATAAATAACGCACCAACGTAGCCTAAAATCTCCATTAGAATTGAAGTATTTCAATTTTATTTCGGTGCAATTTGATTTTTCCGTTTAGTTCTAAAGCTTTTAATAATCGAGAAATTACAACTCTTGAAGTATGCATTTCATAAGCAATTTCTTGATGCGTATTTTTGATTTCGGTATCGCCTATAACTTTCGCTTTATCGGTTAAATATTTGTACAAACGTTCATCTAAATTCATGAAAGCCAAGGTGTCAATTGCTTCTAACATTTCGTTTAAACGCACATTGTAACTATCGAAAACAAAGTTTCTCCAGGTTTTGTATTTGGTCAACCATTCTTCCATTTTCTCTACAGGAATCATTAGCATAGCTCCATCAGTTTCGGCAATCGCACGAATACGACTTTTCGATTGCCCCATGCAACAAGTTAAAGTCATCGCACATGTATCGCCACGTTCTAAGAAATATAACAATAATTCATCACCATTTTCATCCTCTCTCAATATTTTAATTGCTCCAGTTAATAAAAGAGGCATTGTTTTGATGTAATCCCCAATTTCTATTAGGTAATCGTCTGCTTTGAATTCTTTGTAAACCGCTACTTTTGCAATTTCATCCAATAAAGCTTCTTCAAAAATATAGCTATATGCTTGGTCTAAAATATCTCTCATTTGTAATCCTTTTTGTAAAGATACAACGAATCTTTAAAAATCAAATGTTACTTTTGTTACAAAGAAATCGAATTTTCGAAATATGACCTCAAAAAAATACAATAAAACCAATTTTCACAAACACACTTTTTGTGAGTTTACCGAAGTAGAACTTACAACTATTTCCAATATTGATTGGACTTACCAAAGTAAATCGGGTAGTGGTTATTGTTTTACAGAAGAAGGTGTTTATCGTAGTTCCAATCATTGGGGAAGAGCTGCAAATTGTAGATGGCGATTGATTTCAAGTTCAAGAACAAAAATTAACAATAGTCAAAATCGTATTGGTTATGCTAAATGGACTGATTTTTACCCGAATAATGAAACCGATAATTTATTTTATATTGAGGTGAATTTTGATACAAAAGAAGTAAAGTTTCAACACAAAAATAATACCAACTACAATGGGAAATTTTTTTTACGAAATGCTTCTGAAACAGCAAAAGTAATTCGACAAATCAAAGAAATTTTAGAATCCGATGCCTGGGCAAAATATTATTATTTTGAAGATATCGAAAAAGTGAGATTGCATATAATTCAGAAATTAATAAGTACTAATGTTTCTTTGAATCAAATTAGAAAAGAATTAAAATAAAAGATGGAAGATAAATTTATAGCAATAAAAAAGAATGTTCAGTTAATTATAGATTATATGGCATTACAAAATTATTCAGAAGCTAGTATCAAGTTGATTAAAGTTAGTGATGATTTAGATAACATGATTGATGCTACTACTGATCAAGTGATTTTGAGAGAAATCAGTAAATATCAAGTATTATTGAATCATTTACTGATTAAAATGAGTGACAAAGAATAAGATTCATAACTCCAAAAAAGTTTTAATAAAAAAATAGTACTTCTAATTAAAACGTTAAATAGCATTAAATATTCTAGCTTAATGATTATTTTTACACCAAAATTTAGTTCCTATGTTTAATAGAGAGAAAATGCTACAATTGTGCAATGATTGGAGTAAAAATACCTTAATGAATACCCTAGATATCGTTTACACGGATGCTGGTGAAGATTTCCTAACCGCTACAATGCCAGTGAATCCAAGAGTGCATCAGCCTATGGGATTATTGCATGGAGGGGCAACGGTAGCACTAGCAGAAAGTGTAGGAAGTGCTGCATCGTTGATGTTTGTAAATCCAGAAAAACAAGAAGTTCGTGGTATTGAAATTTCTGCCAACCATTTGAAAAGTAAGCGTGAGGGCGTGGTGACTGCAACTGCTAAAATAATCCATAAAGGTGCTAGTATCCATTTATGGGAAATTAGAATTGTAGATGAAGAAGGCAAGTTAATTTCGCTTTGTAAATTGACAAATATGGTCTTATCTAGAAGACAATAATGCAAGTTATTGAAGAAATAAATACACTTTTATCAGCACAAAAACCTTTTGTTTGCTATGTAAAACCAAATGAATCAATTTGGAATTTACTCATTCAACAATCCAACGAACTAATCAAATTTTACAATCAAGAGGGATTTGTATTTATGCCTTTTCACGAAGGAGATCAGGTTGTAATTCCTTTTGAAGGGAATTCCTTTTCGCAAGGAACTGTTGAAACATTTGTACAAATAACAGCGCCAAATGTCACTTTTGAAAATAAGCAGAATGAAGATTTTCAAAAGCTTGTTTCTCAAGGAATTGAAGCAATTCAAAAGAACAAATTTGATAAAGTAGTTTTGTCACGTAAAATAGTTTTGAAGAAACAAATTTCAATTGTAGCAACGTTTCAGAATTTGATAGCTACTTATCCAAGCGCTTTTCGCTATTTGTTTTTTCATCCAAGAATAGGGTTGTGGATGGGAGCAACACCTGAACAATTGGTGAAAATTAATCTAAATCAATTTGAAACAGTGGCCTTGGCAGGAACGCAATTGTATTCCGAAAATGTAATTTGGACAACCAAAGAAATCGAAGAACAGCAATTTGTAACCGATTATATTAATACTAAAGTAAAAAATAAAGTAAAACAACTTATAGTTACTGATGTTGAAACAGTTAATGCTGGAAATTTAATACATTTAAAATCGTACATTAGAGGCGATTTAACTTCAGATTTTCAGGCAAATGATTTGATTCAAACACTACATCCAACCCCAGCCGTTTGTGGTTTGCCTAAAGAGAGAGCAATTGATTTTATTCTGAAAAATGAAGGTTATGATCGAAAATATTATGCTGGATTTTTAGGTGAATATAACAAAGAAAATCTAACCGATTTATTTGTAAATTTACGCTGTTTAGAAGTGGAAAATGATGTTGTGAATATATATGTTGGTTGTGGTATTACAAAAGACAGTATACCAGAAAAGGAATTCATTGAAACCGAAAATAAATCCATGACCATGCGAAATGTTTTAGTTTCAAAATAAAAATGAAACACACAGGCACATAGAAAATTTTAAAAGACATTGTATTTTAAATAGTTCAATAGAAACACTATGTAAACTATGTTAAGTAAAATACTAAAATAAACACAAAGAAAATCTATGATTCTATGTGTTTAAAAAATATAAAATTTTAAAAATGAAATTAGACATATTAGCTTTTGGAGCGCATCCAGATGATGTAGAATTAGGTTGTAGTGGCACAATTGCCAAAGAAGTTAGCCTAGGTAAGAAAGTTGGAATTATCGATTTAACACGTGGTGAATTAGGCACGCGTGGTTCTGTGGCTATTCGCAATGAAGAATCGGCTAAGGCTTCTGAAATTTTAGGTGTTACAATTAGAGAAAATTTAGATATGCGAGATGGTTTCTTTGTGAACGATGAAGCGCATCAATTAAAAGTAATTCAAGCTATTCGTAAATACCAACCAGATGTTGTATTGTGCAATGCTATTACCGACAGACACATCGACCACGGAAAAGGTAGTAAATTGGTTAGTGATGCTTGTTTTTTATCGGGGTTGATTCAAATTAAGACTGAACTTAATGGTGAAGCGCAACAAGCTTGGCGTCCAAAAGTAGTATATCATTATATTCAATGGCAAACAATTGAACCCGATTTTGCGGTAGATATTACAGGGTATATGGACAAAAAAATGGAATCGGTATTAGCTTATAGTTCACAATTTTACGATCCAAAATCAAATGAACCTGATACACCTATTGCCTCTAAAAACTTTTTAGACAGTATTAGATACAGAGCTCAAGACCTTGGTCGACTAGTAGGAGTGGAGTATGCCGAGGGGTTTACAACAGAAAGATATGTGACCGTAAATAGTTTAGGAGATTTGAAATAAATGGTACGATTTAACTGAAACAAGTTCAGTTTAACAAACAATCCTTCATAGTTTCCTCTTGTCACAGCTCATTACTAACTGAAAAGAACACAAAGGGTTCAGTAGCTACCTTTAATTGTTTGTTCATTCTTATTCAGAAATGATATTAATTTTAAGAATTTTCCAATCACCATTTTCTTTAATCAATGTAATTTTGGGCTTGGAATAAAAATTTTGCGCTAACGAATCAGATAATTTTAAGGTTACAAATGCGTATTTTCCTCTGATGGAACAATTGTCGTAATCTACTTTATTTATTATTTCACCTTGTCCATTTGTCCAAACCATATACTTGGTAAAATCACATTCGTTTCCATCAAGAAAATCTGCTGGATTAATTGCTCCCGATTTTTCTACTTCTTTCCAGCTTACTTTCACTAACTCTTTTTCGCAATTTCTAAATGTAAGCTCTTCATTGTCATAAAATGATTTTGAAAAAAAACTATTTTCTTCAATAAATTTTTTATGCTTTTTTGTATCTAGTACATAAACACTATCCTTATTAAGTTTTATTTCAGGAGATTCAACATATTTTTTCAAATAGATATCCTTCAAATACCATTTATAAAAATTAAAAGCAACTAATTCGGGAGTTTCATTATTTAAATTTAATTTATGGTTTGTAGCATCTTTTACAGTTTTTGCTTTTGTGTATTCTAAATCTTCATTTTTATCATCTTTACAAGATAATAAAAATAATGTCAAAAGGAGTACAATTAATTTTTGTTGCATTGTAGTATCGAGTTAAATTATAGGACGTTTTTTATTTTTACATATCAAATTCAAAATAGTATGCTTTATGTTCAGCTTTGTCGTACCAAAAATATTTTAAATATTGATGTTCTCGTTGCCAACTGTATAAATCTAATTTCTCAATTTTCATCTTGTTCCACCAATCAAAGTCGTGTTGAAGTCCAAACGCATAGTCGGTTGTTTCTTTGTCAAGTTTTAGTTTGTGCTTGTTAATTATTTCTTTCACAGTTGTCGTGTTGCAGTTGAATGAAAACATATAGTCAGCGTCAATGCCAATTGCATCTTCAAAGCAATAAATATTTTTAATGTCCTGTGTCAAGCCAACTTTTAAAAAATCTTTGAAACGTTCTTTATTGTATTTTGTGTCTGGTTGATAAGCATCAAAACGTGGGATAACTTTGTCAACAATGTCATTTGATTTGTTTTTTAGTTTTTTTTCTGCCTTGTTAGCTAGTTCATGTCCTTTGTTTCTAATTCTGTCACAAGAAATGAATGTCAAAACAAAAATGATTGTTAATATGTAAAATATGTGTTTCATTTTCGTTCTATATATCTGTGATTAGATTTTATTCTAAGAATTAATTTGAAGTAAATAAAAATAATAATTGTTGCTGTTGTCCAATAATATATTGAAAATAACAAAAAGTAAATGGAAAAATAAATAAACCAAACGCTAATATATTCAACCCAATGTTGTGTAAAGTATTTTTCAAAAAATACAAGATCATCAATGATAATGCCAACCCAATAAACAACCGTAAATAAAATCGCCAAGTATTTAAAGATTGTCAGTGCTTTTTTAAAACTGTTTTTCATTTTGCTATTTGTAGTCATTAGCGCAAAAGTCTTTTCGTCGTGTTGTTCTAAAATGGCCTAATTCCCCTGGTTTGCGAAGATGAGAACTAAAAAAGCCCAAAATCTGAGTTGGTACCGGTATTAATTCCATTCCTGTTGATCTTTGTCAAATTCTTTTTGATTATGTTTTAATGTTTCAAGCTCTAATTTATAATCGTTTCCATCATTTTTGTATGTTATTTTGTTTGCAATATAATTTTGAAATAAGTTTAAATTTAGTTTTTCACGAATACTATTAATTTCGTTTGGATATTTTCCATATTCACTTTTATAAGTTTCAATTTCATTGGTAATTTTTGTTCCTACATTGTTTGATATTGAATCATAAATTTCAAAAAAAAGTAATAATATGACCAAATTTATAAAACCTAAATATGTCATAATTCTGGCATATTTATAAAGTTTTGTTTTGTTATTTGTTCCTGAATACCATTTTGCTATTAATGCAGAAATTCCCATTAATATAATTATTGTCATAAAAGCAATAAAATTACTTAGAGAAACCATTGCTAAACCGATCAAAACGAAAAAATAAATTATAAAATTCTGGTAATTAAAATTTGTTTCTAATTTTTGATTTGAAATAAATGTTCTGATGAAATTAAGTCGTTCATTTTTTTCTGAATTAGCTATTTTATTGATTAAATCAGAAAGTTTATTTTCGTTAATTTCTATTTGACTTAAGTTTAGATTTAATTTTTGCGCACCAACAAGCTTGTTTAAATTTTCTGCCCATTTGTATTGTCTTTTTTTAAACTCAAATGTTTCGTCAACAACTATTGCAATAAATTTTTGGTTTTGAATATCAAGTGGATAGGCTTCAATAATTTGTTCCCATTTTATGATACCTTGTTTTAAAGTTCTGTCTAAAATGCCATTTTCATTAATTATTATTCGTGCGCTATTGTCTAATAAATTAAAAATTCCAATTAGAATTCCTATACCAAAAAAAGAAACACAAATCCAAGCCATAATGTAATCAAAAGTTCCATTCTGTTCTTTAGAAATCATCCAAAAACCAATTATAACAAAAGGTAATGTTAATGCAATGAGTTGAATGCCTTTCCATCTCGATTTGTATAATTTTATTTCTGTCATTTTGTTTAAAGGCTCATTTTCCGTGAGCTGTTAAAATGTTGCTATCAATGTTCACAAGCTTTGCGTGTTTTCGTACTAATTAAGCCGAAAATTTCGGTTAATCACTGAACTCAAAGATACAAAACCAACTTTAAATTCAGCCTAAAATCAGCAATCTTGCAAACCTATGTTGTGTACTGTTTTTCTAATAGTATTCGATTTCATAAACAATTTCACTTTTTGAAGATGGTATGTCTGAAAAAGTAGTTATAGTTTTGATAAGATGTCCATATTCGTTGTATAAGTATTCAACTTCTAAATTACCTTTATTATCAGTAATTGCTTGCTTTACTAACGATTCATCATCTGAATGGAAATAGTATGTGAAACTAAATTTACCTTGTTGTTTGCTTAAACCTTCTTGCACCTCGGAATATACTAAAAGGGTGTTTTCGTACTTTTTTGTCCGTTTCATTTGAGAGGTTATCATACCGTCAGAATTGTTCTTTTTTATTTCAATAAAGGTAATCAGGTTTTTATCTTTGTCGTAAGTATATGTTCTTTCAATGGTTTCAGAATTGTCTATTAAAATTTTTTTAATTAATAAATTATCTTTGTATTCCAAATTAACCGTTTGGATAACATTCTTTTCTCTTAATTTATTGTTTTCAAAAGTGCTTCTTACAGATTTATAAAAAACAATTTGGTCATCTTTATTGTACTTGTATGTTTTGTCGGTAACGATTTTTGTATTTGCACTTACTTGTAATATTGCTTCTATTCGGGTCAAATTTTTCCCTGAATAATAAAAAGTTTGCCCACTTAAGCCTGTGGAATCTGTTGTTTTAATTAATCTATTTTTATTGTCATAATACTGATAACCAATTACTTTAAATATACTATCTTTTAATAATTTGAAAGTTTTACCGTCTAATATTTTACCCTTATCATTTAGATGTAACTTAGTGGTTGTGATTTCATCAGGACGGATTTTATTTCCACTTTTATCAAGATTATAGATTTTCTTTGTTGTGGCTTCAACAATCTTATCGTCTTTGTATTTTGTAATCACACTAGTGGTAAAATCGTTCCAAATAACATTTCTTTCAATATGTCTCCCTATAGAATCAAACAAATCAATAGTTCTTTTACTTTTTATTATTTTTTTATAAGGCTTCTTAGAAAAATCCCATTTATCCCATGTATTTTCAGTATTTTGATACGACCTTTCTATATCAAGATTTGGTGTAGGATCTCCGATTTGCCCGAAGGACAAAACCGAGAAGAATAAAATCAATACATAAATTATTATTTTCATTTTTTAGCAATTTCTAAATTTTCAAATAACGGACTTAACCAAGTGTCTAATGTTTTTCCGAAATAACGAATCGTAATGGCATCTGATACTTTTACCCACCAAAAACCCTCTACATTCCTAAACAAATAATAATCAGAAGTTGGCTGTGTGTCTAACCCACATCCCATACGATAACCAGGATAAGAGGCTAAAATTTCTAATTTATCACTCTTGATTATTCGGGTGTCATTTAGATACAAATAATTTTTATCCATAACAAAACCATTAAAAAATAGTGCAGTTTCAGCATCAATATAAGTAATTGCTTTTAAACCTTTTTCTCTATCTAATATGTAAACATTATCTTTGTCTATGTAGTAATTGTTGTCGAGTTTCCTAAAAGTAACAGCATCAGCACTTGTTTTTTTATCATCGTGATAAACAAAATTATCATCTTTGGACAATTTGTAGTCGAAAAGTATTCGTAACACGGTTTTTCCACTAATTTTAGCCAAACGCACCATATTATTTGGTGTATGTGGTCTGTTTTTTGTAATTTCTATTTGCTTGGGGGTTAAGTTATCGTATAGTTCATTTGTACTTTTACTATATGCCTGATTTTTGTAATAAACATATAATTCACTGCCTTTTGTGATTTGTAAATTTTTACTACTCACAGCATCAGTATATTTAAATGGAAATTTATCATATACCACCTTTTTAAATTTTTCATCATACCGCCTTGTATAAACACCATTTTTATCGTAAACAAAATCAGTAAAACCAAAAGTGCCAAAAGTAGCCACATCAAATTCGCCTTTTGGAAACATATTCTCACGATAAAATAAATTTTTCCCGTCAGTAATGTAGGCAGAATTTGTATGGTCAAAAACTTTTATTCTGTTAAAGTCCGCTTTGTTTATGGGCAAAGTTTGTATTCTATCAAATGTATTGCAATATACATTGTTTTTGTCTTTTGCATAATGCCGAGAAAGCCCAACTAATGTTTTGGCATCTATATTTGGAATTATTTTATTGTTATAAATAACTTTTGTAGCCGTTTTTTTTAAAGAATTGTTTACATAGAGCAATGGTTCACCTTCAAAGTATACAATCTCACCATCTTTGTACATATAATTTTTGTCATAAAACAGGCGGTTGTCATTATAAACTAAATCAGCGGTTGCCAGGTCTGCACCTTCAATTTTCTTGTCGAAATAATATACATTTTGATTGTCTTTGAAGTAAATTCTACTATAACTTTCTTCTTTTTGACTAGATAATCGTGTAAACTCATTTGCATTAAGTTCGGGCAAAACCGTTGTGTTTTTATAAACCGAAGTATTGGTTTTCCATAAAAAATCTTTTTCGTTATTTCCTAAAAAAACAAAACCCGTAGTATCAGTAGCTACAAAATTTCCCTTAATATATACACCGTTTTTGTCCAAAGCCAAACCATATTCGCCATAATGATTGACCATTTTAAAAGTAGGAATGTCAACATAAAGTATTTTCCGAGTAGTACAGTCTTGATACACTACATAATTTTTGTTTAGGTAATAAACAGGTAGTTCAAAAAACATACAGCCACCATTCATACCGCTTGATGTCCAAATGTCTAAATTGTCGTTTTGCGTGGCTTGAGTAGCTTGGTATTTTTCTTGTGCATAACAAGATGTCGCAAGTAAAAATGTAATTGTATAGATTAGTATTTTCATAATTCAGTTGAAAATTGTAACTAATACGATTTTTTCCATCGTTTTGCAGCTACAAGTAGTGGCGTGAATTATTAGCAAGCCATAACAAATATATACTTATTTTAGAAAATATAGAGAATTTTCAGGTTATTCCTGAACTAGCCAATACGTGTAACTACTTTTGTGTGCTGTTTTTTTATTTAAAATTATCTAATCCAATTGCGTCTTTTCTGATCTCTGTCAGCCAAGATTTCTTGTATTTCTTTTTAAGATGTTTAAAAGTTAGCTTATTGTATTTTTTTAAATAATCATTTTGATAACTACCCATTAAAGAATATTTTACATTATATCTTTGTTCAAATTCTAAATCTTCATTGTTCAAATCGTATGAAGTCAATTCCGAAACAAATATTACAAAAACATTGTTATTAGCATTCTTTTTAAAATTGTATTTTGGATTATTCGACTTTTCAATGTCTTCTTTTGATACTATAGTTGTTGCTTCAAGCCGTTTAGTTTTTGGATAATAAGGAGGACCAACTGCTTCCTTTAATTCTACTTCTTCTAATTCAATATTTATTTCTTGCTTATCAGCTTAAACTTTTAGAGTTTTCATTCCTGTCATACTAAAGATTAAAGTATCGTTTAATGAAGCTTTAAGTGAATATTTGCCATCAAAATCAGTAGTTGTTCCAATTCCATTTTTGTCAATTCTAACGGTTGCAAAAGGTAATGGTTCTCCATTTTTTTTATTAACAACTTTTCCAAAAAGGTTAGTTCCAAAAACACTTATAGTTACTTCAATAATAGTTAAGTTTTCTTGATGATCTATTCCAACCACAAATTTGTGTCTAAAATTCCCACTTGAGTTATTCAAAATTTTAACGGTTAATGAATCTGACTGATTGGGAAGAATTGATTTTTTACTTGCTGAAATAATTGATGTTGCATTCGTACTTTGACACTTGGTAATTATCATTGGCTTATTTCCAATATTTGAGAAAGGAATTTTTAAAAATATAGTCTTTCCAATATTTACAGGTGAAAGTTTATATTCTAGAGAGTTAAACTTTATTTTACCTTGACTAAACGCAAATAGGGGATAAAGAAATAGTAATTTAAAACACAAAGTTAATTTCATAATAATATACGATTTTCGGTAAAATAGTTATAAGAAAAATTAAAATCTAATTACCATTATGTTACAACGTTTAAAGAAAAGAGGTTACATTTCCTTGACCGAATTACATTTACAACTCAACCCATCTCTTGGAGCCTGTCCCGTATTTTCGGGAAACAGCCAAGTACAGCCTGTCCCGACTTTACGGGGTGACCCGCTTAGTTAAATCGAAGGACTCGGTGGTGTACTCAAAGTTTAGTTTGTTTTTTATAGGATTTCGTGAATGTAAACATTTGAGAGGCTCTCCCTGTCAGTTTTTGGCAGGGAAGTCTACTCGATTAGCGCCTGTTATTTTTAATCATCATTTAGAAAGTTGTCAACCTGAAATAAAGTTAATATTGCCATTTCGAAAACCCTGTCTTCCTTTTCTCGCCAAGGCCATATTCTACACCTAGGGTCTCTTGGAACGGTTACAAGAGAAATTGTCTTCATCTCAATATCTTCTGCGATTCCATAACAAATACTTCCATCATACCATCTACCTTTAATATGTGAACAAGCCCTAATGTCATTTTTGCAAATTGAACATACTTCTTTTTTTATTAGAATTTCTGGACTTGCATAAAGGCCATTTCCAAAGTTTTGTCTGTATTGATCTAATAAGTTCTCAAGATTACTGTAAATTCTTTCAACGATATTAGATTGAATTCTACCTCTTACAGAATCAAGTCTATCTTTAGAGTCCCATAACTTTAACCAAACTGCCTCAAGATTGTAGTTATCCTGATCCCATTTAACTTGGATTGTTATCTTTCCCAACTCTGCATAGTCTTCGAATGCTTTGAATGTGATTGCTAATATTAGAAAGTTGTTATATTCATTTTCAGTTGCTTTTGGCCAATCTCGGTTTTTTAGTATTTGTTTGTAAGATTGTATCACACTTTGGCATAAAGAAATCGCCTTATCTAATTTTCTTTTCTGAATAAAATCATACCATTGTTGAATAAGGATTTCGGCTTGTGAGAGATAGTCTTTTTTGTCTATTTCTATCTTCTCAATCATCATTTTTTAAGTTCTGTAGCACTTTGACTAATGTTTTGGAGTCACCATTATAACTCAGTTTATTAATGTTACCATTCTTATGCATTTTCAACTCCAAGTGCACTTTTCCTTCTGGTTCTAAATTGGTTTTTGTCTTTGACTTTTTAGAAATTTTGTTTTGAATAAAAGCTGTCAAAACGTTTATAATAATAGGTAATGCAACGTTATCTAAAATAAAGATTTGTCCCAACCAAATATCCGAACCTCTGCGCTCTAAAGCTGGAACATCTAGTCCTAGGTCAAACGAATTCGCGCATTTAATACCTTCCTCTTTAAAGATCTTACTCATGTTCAAAGAGTCAGAAGCCTCAATCAAACTCTCTTTGTCATATGCACTGTTGAAATTTTCGGGCAGTACTAAGACTTGAAGGCCTTTAATGTCGTCTACCGATATTCCATGTTGAAGTTCGGTAGTAAGATTTAAGTTGTAATCGTTATTCATTTGTATGTTTTTTTAATATGAGCTAACGTTTTGCAGCTACCCGAAGGTGGCGATTTCGAAGTACTTCACAGGCAACAAAGCACAAAATTTGATAATTGAACAAAGCTTGATTTACCACTGAAACGCCACTTTTTGGTAGGTGCTGTTAGGCAATCGTGCTTGCTAATTCATTCCCATTTTCATCTAAATAGAAAAACTTATTTGCTCTTCTAACTAAAACCCACTCGACAAATATCCAAATATAATCATATATAAAGTCAACTATAAGTTCGCCTTTTAAATTTATTATTCCATGTTTTTTATTTTTTATTACGATACAGATACCGTTATTAAAACCGTAACAATTATCAAATAATGGCTGGATTATTACTTCATTATTAATATCTTTAAATCCATATTTGTTATTTGAATTAAAAGAACTTAAATTATCAAATTCGTTAATTTTTAAATTATTTTTAAATTGATTTAAAATATCATCTTCATCTATAAAATGAAATTCAGAACCAATAAGTGATTCAATCATTTTAGGAATAGTTGAGCCCAAATAAATTATTCCCCATTTATATTCATTATTGGCTGTAATTAAATATTTTAGTGAATCAAAATTTACTAACTCATATATATTTATTTCTGCATATTTAAAAGGAATTATAATTGTTCCTTCTTTATTAATCACGCCATAGTTGCCTGAATCTCCTTGAAATTCGAATTCAAATCCCTCGCTATCTAATAAATCACTCAACTCTTTTTCCGACATCAAATCATATTTATCAAACTTCTCTACTACAGCATAATCACAAACAAAATCATCAGCATTTTTATAAAATGGTTCGATAACTATTTCTCCTTTTGAATTTATATATCCATATTTTTCGTTTTGATTATCTTTTAATTTTATAATAGATCTATCTGAAAATAGCTCTCCAATCTCTTCATATGTAATTTCCAATACTAAATCGTTTAAAGTATTTACTAATCCATATTTTTGATTCAACTTGACAACAAATAAGTTTTCTTCAAAAGAATAAATCTCATCATATTTGAAATCGATAACTGCTTTGTTTTGAGCATTAATTACTCCATATTTGTCTTTTAGATTGAGGACGATAGCAAATCCATTTTCAAAACGATTAGCAATAATATATTGAAAATCAATAACAGTTTTACCATCTTTATCTATATATCCATATAGTTTATTAAGATTAACTAAGGCTAAACCTTCATCACTGAATCTCATGTCATAAAAGCTATCACCTTCTATATAATCATAAATACATTCGATATATAACTTTCCGTCTTTTTTAAAACCCCACTTATCATTTTCTAAAAAAGGCATTAAAGCTAAATTATTGGAAGGTGAAAATAATTTAGTTTTTGAGTCGCTATCCTGATATATTATTCTTTCAAAAACATAATCTAATCCACTCTGATACTTTTCAATATATATTGCTCGTTGTGTGTATAAGAAACAAAATATAGTTTCATTATTTAAGCACATTTTAAATAATTTGTATGGTTTTTGTTCTTGATATTTTAGAATAATAAAAGTTACAATTGCTGCAAATATGGTTATTATAGAAATATTAGCAAATAATACATTTGTGTTAAATAAATACAATGCCATAAAAAACAATAAAGTTGTCACTTGAACCCCACATAAATACTTTAGAATTTTAACGAGAAAATTATGCTTAGGAAATAATGTTACATATGAATTAATTAACATCTCATTTTTATAGTGAACTTCATCTAATTTATTCAAAAAACCACCTTTCGTTAAATCGTCGAGGCCAATTTCGCTTCTTAGACCAGAGAATTTTTTATAATGAGTTGCTAATGACGGAATCTGAAATATTTTCCATGCAACTGTATTGCTACTAAAATTTAATCTTTTTATTTTATTTTCAATACTTGTTTGCATAAATATTTGATATTATTGTCTGTTTAGCATTTTGCCTAGCTTGTATGTATGCGCTACATTATAGCGCTAATCTAGCCAATTTTGGGTGTATATGCGTTATAAAGTAGCGTTTATCAAATATAGTATTTTTTTTATTTCTATAAATCATCAGACGGTCTTTTATTTTTTGAATACTTTTTGTGCTTACATGCGTGTAAATTTCAGTTGTTTTACTACTATTATGCCCTAATAATTATTGAATATACCTTAAATCGGTTCCGCTTTCAAGTAAATGGCACATTCTCCCAAATTGCCCTTTAAATAAATACTCATTGGGTTTGTATACGAAGTTTTCCTTTATAAGAGGTTATTTTTGCCATATATGGTTAGAATTGGTTTAGGTTTTATTCGTGTTTTGTTCGTAGTTGTGGTACCCTTTATTTTCAAAAATAAGCTATACTATTTGAAAAAATAGTACTTTTCACGAAGAATTATCAACCAAATTACAAACAAAATACAAACCTATCTATAGCCCTTAAGTATAGATACTCTATAGCAACGGTATACCAAAGGTTAGGTTGTGGTACCCTAATTAAATTATTCTTGTAAGCAATATTTAGGTTATGCGCATCATATCCACACTTTTACCTATTATATTTGTTACTTATTTCTAACTAATTGAAATTGTAACGACATTGTATGAACTTCGCACAAGCCCTTGTTTGACAAGTAGGAGAGGCGTATACCAACGATTTTGTAGTGGAAAGATATTTGACCGTCAATAGTTTAGAAAATTTGAAGTGAAAAAGTAGTAAAAAAATAAAATAAATCTTTGCTAAATTCTAGGGAATACCTATATTTGCACTCGCAAAAGAATAATAATTCTCTTGTCAAAACAAATGGTGATTGTAGCTCAGTTGGTTAGAGCGTCGGATTGTGGTTCCGAAGGTCGCGGGTTCGAGACCCGTCTTTCACCCTTTAAATTAGAAAGCTTCGAGTAAACTCGGAGCTTTTTTTATTTCATCATTCCTAGGGTATGCCTAAATTTTAGAATTTGATTATAATAATTACTTTTTCACTTAAATTGAATTCTTTTGAATAGATTTTTTACTTTTACATAAAACCTATATTTTATTTTTACTTTGATTTAAGAATTAATTAGATTTTAAACAATTATAAAAATCTGGAACAAACCACTTGTTTTAATTACAGAAAAGGAGTTGACAATAATCTATTATAAGTAAAAAAATATTATAATTCACGATAGCATGTTACAAAAATCAACCTTAGAATTTCTAACACAACTCAAAGAAAACAACGACCGTGATTGGTTTGCGGCTAATAAAAAAGCCTTTGAAACAGAACAAAAGTTAGCCAAAACATTTTTTACATCAGTAGGAGAGCAGCTAGGAAGAATAGACAGTATCGAACGCATTCAAATTTTTAGAATTTATCGCGATGTGCGTTTTTCAAAAGATAAAGCACCTTATAAAAATCATTTTAGCGTAGGCTTCACACGAACAAAACCGATGCTTCGTGGTAGCTACTATTTGCATATTGAGCCAGGAGGAAGTTTTGTAGGTGGCGGTTTTTGGGAGCCTAATGCAGAAGATTTGAATCGCATTCGTAAAGAATTTGAAATGGATGATGAAGAAATTAGAACCATAATAGCCGATGACACTTTTAAAAAATTCTTTGGTGAGTTGAAAGGCGAGGAGTTAAAAACTGCACCAAAAGGTTTTGATAAAACACATCCAGCCATTGATTTGATTCGTAAAAAGCAATTTTTACTTACTAGAAGTTTTTCTGACAAGGAAGTAATGGCTCCTAATTTTGAAGAAAACGTATTGATAACCTTTGAAGCTATGCGTCCTTTCTTTGATTATATGAGCGATGTATTGAGTACCGATTTAAATGGGGAATCTTTGTATAATTAGCCAATTTTTCAATGTGCCGATGTGTCAATTATTTTCTTTCCATTGGCACATTGACTAATTGATTTATTTCCAACTTAAATAATCTGTATTTGACTTTTCAAACGTTCAATCAATAAATTCATCATACGTTTGTTTATATTCGACGAATTTTGAATGTATTCTTTATATTCAGAACTAGTAAACATCCCAATAATTACACCTTTGAGCGAATTTCTAAATTTAATATCACGTTGAATCGCATTTTCAATGTAAATCATTTTCTTTTCTGGAGTCAACGAAAAAAATGCGTTTTTCTGCTTGATGGCATAATTTCTAAAAACTTCAATAAACAAATCATTTTGAAACTTTAAAATAGGGCGTAGGGTTTGATTTTGAAACTTTTCTTCCGAACTAGATTGTTCTGTAATCACACCAATACTTGCACCTCTTATTTCTAAAAGCAATTCGTCTTTCGTTTTCATAATAAAATGAATTTATTTTATTTAAAGTTAAAAAAAATAACCTTCAATATATTGAGGGCTATTTTAAGTTATTAAGATTAAGGTGTTAATTACTTTTCGTTAGATTTATTTGTTGGTGTAGAAATAGATTCAAATATTTCTAAATCAAAATGAATTACTGAAGCCATAATATGATCAAATAAATCAGCCATAATATGCTCGTAATTTAACCATGTTTTATCTTTGGAAAAGCAATAAATTTCTAACGGGATTCCTTTTTCAGTAGGTTGTAAATACCTTACCATCAAAAGCATATCTTTGTTAATTCCCGGATGTGAAAGAATATACTGGTTTATATATTTTCTAAACAATCCTAAATTAGTAAGGTTTCTACCATTAACAATGACCGTTTTATCGATATTATTTAGGTTATTATATTTATCAATATCAGCCTGACGATGTTCAATATATGAAGTTAAGTGCTGAATTTTTTTATATTTATCAATATCTAAAGTTTCTATAAACTTAATAGAGTTAGCCTTGATTAATAAATGACGTTTAATACGTCTTCCATCTGAATCCAACATACCACGCCAGTTTTTAAAACTATCCGATATTAAGCTATAAGTTGGAATAGTAGTTGTTGTGTTATCAAAATTCCTAACTTTTACAGTTGCTAAATTAATTTCAATAACATCGCCATCGGCACCAAATTTCTCCATAGTGATCCAGTCGCCAATTCGAACCATATCATTTACGGAAACTTGAATACTAGCCACAAATCCTAGAATTGTATCTTTAAAAATAAGAAAAATTAAGGCCGAAATTGCTCCAAAAGTAGTTAACAATGTTTTCATTGTAGTATCAAACATTATCAGCACAAATGAAGTAATTCCAAAAATCCACAGCACAATCATAATTACTTGAATGTAACTATCAATAGGCTTATCACTGTAACGAGGTTTGTTTTTTAAATAATCTTTTAAAGCATTAAAAATACTTCGCGTAATCCAAAGTGAAAGAATAATAATATAGATTTTTACCCCTTTTTCAAAAAAATCTTCCCAATACGTAAATTTACTTAAAATAACAGGAACTGTTTTGTAAATAAATAAAAGTGGAAATAAATGCGCTAAATACTTGGCAGTTTTATTAGCCACTAGAAAATCATCAAAAGAAGATTTTGTGCGAGCTGCAATTAAGGCAAGTACAATAATAAATATTTTTTTAAAGAGAAAATCTAAAACATAGGAAACAAAAACTAAAACAATAATATTAACTCCTAGATTAAAATAGGAAGCAATGTCATCATTAAAGTTGAGACTTTTAAATAAATCGTATGCCCAGTTAAAAATTTTCATTTCAATTTATTGTAAATATTTTTTTTCAATATAAAAGGTTCCAAATGGAACAACTGAAGCCAAACAAACAATAGCAAATGTTTTTACATTCCATTTTTGTTCATTTTTAATTAAAATAGCAAAAGCAACATACAATATAAATAATATTCCATGAGCCATACCAATATTTTTTACATAAATTGGGTTACCAGCAATGTATTTCATTGGCATTGCAAAAAACAATAATGCTAGTAACGAAAGGCCTTCTAATAAAGCGATTGAGCGAAATGATTTTATCATGATAAAGCGGCATAAATTACAAATCCATAAATGGCAAACCTAAAAAAGCGAAGTAATCCAAATAAAAAGAAATATTTTCTTGAATAATTTATCATACCTGCTGCTAAACAAGCAATAGCAAAGGGTAATGGTAACAATGCACCAACAGCAATTAAAAAGCCGCCCCATTTTTGCATATTAATAACATGCTTAGACATTTTACCATACAATTTACGATTAACAGATGGAATAGCTACAATTGCCATACCCATAAAATAGGCTATAACACCTCCTAAATATGATAAAAATGCTAAAATAGATAAGTAGAGTAGAGGACTTTCAGTATTTTTTGTCCAAGCAATAAAAATATCTGGTGGAATAAGTCCTAAAACACTTTCTGAAGCAAGAAAAATACTAAAAATAAAGAAATCGCTAAAATTTTGTGTGATATATATTAATCCTTCGTTAAGGTTTATAACTTTATAATTTACGTAAAAAAGTATTGCAACTATAACTACAGTAGGCAAAATGGCGCTTTTAACACCTTGCCAAATGAAGGAATAAAAGCCTGTATATTTGTAGTATTGGTGTAAAAGTTTTGCTTTAGATTTTTTTTGTTTCGACATGAAATTTAGATTTTGAACAAAATTAGTTAGATTAGGACAATTATAGCGTTAAGAAAAACAAAAAAAAATCGGTATCAAGTACCGATTTATATTATGTAAAATAGAAATTAAATTAATGCGCCAAAAAAGCTTTGTTGTATTCTTTTAAATCTAATACATTATTTTTCTTTGTCAAATCTGTGAATAATGAAAGGAAATAATTAAAACTCTCGATATTATTTTCTTCTGAAATAGAAGTCGCAACTGTTCCTTCTTTAGAATCTATTGGTTCATCATCTGGAATACCAATTAAAAAAGCATTATTAGATGCTAAATGTTCGTATGCTAAACGTAAAGCTTTAGTTACAACAGGATTATTTAATTCTAATGAAATTTCTCTAATTTTTTTTAAATCGTCTACAATTTTTGAAACTTCAAATTTATTTTGCAATAAATCTTTCTGGATTTTTTCAATTAATTTAAGGGCTTGTTTATTTTCCATGCTTAGTGTTTAATAAGCAACAAAATTAATCTTTATATAAATCATACACAAACCTTTTTAATAGTTATTTTAACTTCATCAATATTAAACTATATTGAATTATAATATACATTATGTAAAATAGATAATTTAATTAATCCTATTTAGAATACTTGTTTAAATTTGTATCTTCGTATGGTAAATGCACAATGTTATGAAAAACCCTATTGCTGAACGTATCACCGATTTCTTAAAAAACTATCCTCCTTTTTCTAGTTTATCCTATCAAAAATTATTAGATATAGCTAAGAGTTGTCACGTTTTATATTTGGAAAAAAATCAAACCTTGTTTAAAATTAATGATGCAACACATACATTTTTTTATGTCGTGGCGTCTGGAGCTGTTGGATTATCTGTAACATCTGATGCAGATGACATTTTAATTGATAAATGTGATGAAGGTGATATTTTAGGATTACGTCCGTTTTTTGCAAAAAATAATTATTTAATGACTGCAAAGGCACGCGAAGAAAGCATTATATATGCAATTCCGATTGAAATATTTAAACCTCATGTTGCTGAAAACGCAGATGTCTTGAGTTTTTTATTGGAAAGTTTTGCCTCAAATACAAGAAATCCTTATGATAAAAACAATAAAGGAAAATTGATTTCTGAGAATGTTATTTACAATGATCAAAATGCTGAAATTCAATATTATCAGCCTATAAAATACACCGCAAATCCAATAACGGCTTCACCAAGTGATATTGTTCGTTTTGTAGCACAAACTATGGCTAGTAGTAAAATTGGCAGCATGATAATTCATGAAAACAGAAAACCTATTGGGATTGTAACCGATAAAGATTTGCGTTCAAAAATTGCAACCGGACTATATAGTATTGAGGTAACCATTGACAAAATTATGTCATCTCCTGTAATTACTGTAGCAGATAATTTATCTATTGCCGAAGCACAAATTATGATGCTTAAAAATAATGTTTCGCATTTGTGTGTAACTAAAGATGGTTCTGTGGACTCTGATATTACAGGAATTATTACTGAGCATGATATTGTTGTAGCGCAAGCAAACAACCCAGGCGTTTTACTTAAACAATGTAAAAGAGCTCAAAAATCAGCCGATTTAAAAGAAGTTAGAGAAAAATTATCTGATTTAATTCAGCATTCACTTGATAAAAATGTACCTATTCAACATATTTCTTCAATTATTGCCGAAATAAATTTAGCCATAACCAGTAGAGCAATTGAATTAGCCATCGATAAAATGGAAAACCCTCCGCCTACTCAGTTTGCTTGGTTAAATATTGGTAGTCAAGGAAGAAAAGAACAGTTATTAATGACCGACCAAGACAATGCAATTGTTTTTGAAGATGTAGCGGAAGATAAATACGATACGGTTAAAAAATATTTTATTGAATTAGCTGAAAATGTAACTAAAACACTTAATAAAGTTGGTTATGCCTATTGTCCTGCAGACATGATGGCAAGTAATCCGCTTTGGTGTAAATCGGTTTCCGATTGGAACAATCAATTTAAAGGATGGATTACAGCGCCTGGAGAAAAAGGTATTTTGATGTGTACCATTTTCTTTGATTATGATTTTGTCTACGGAAATGAAAGTTTAGTTGATGCGATTACTAAAACAATTCATGAAGAAACTAATGATAACCAATTGTTTTTTGCTTATTTAGGAGCTGACGCATTGAAAAACCCGCCTCCATTAGGCTTTTTCCGTCAGTTTTTAGTTGAAAATGATGGAGAACATAAAGATACTTTTGATTTAAAAGGAAGAGCTTTAATGCCTTTGATTGATGCGGCTAGAATTTTATCGTTAAGTAAAGGTATTAAAAACACAGCCAATACGATTTCGAGATATGCTAAATTAGCTGAATTAGAACCTCAAAATGCACCAATTTATGAAGCGTGCGCCGATGCTTTTGCTGAATTATTAAAGTTCAGAACCGAAGAAGGTTTAAAAAACCAATCAGATGGTAGGTATTTGAATTTAAGCGAGTTATCAAAGTTAGATAAAGTAAAACTTAAAAACGATTTCCAGCCTATAAACGATATTCAAGAAGTAATTAAAAATCGTTTTCAATTAACTTATTTCACTTAAAATATGACGTTCAATTGGTTTAAGAAAATAGTTAAAGATCATCCTAAATTTTGGGAAACGTATCTTACACATTTTGATGAAAATCAAGATAAAAAGAAACGTTTTGTAGTATTTGATTGCGAAACTACTGGTTTAGATTACAGAACGGATCGAATTTTATCGATTGGTGCGGTGGCTATCGAAAATAACCAAATAATCGTTGGTGATTTCATGGAAGTTTTTTTGTTACAAGATGTGTTTAAAGCTGAATCAGTGCCTATTCACGGTATTTTAAAAGAAGGTAAAGAGGAGAAAATTGTAGAAGCCGAAGCTATTATTCGATTTTTAGACTTTATCAAAGATGCCACTTTAGTTGGTCATCACGTTGATTTTGACATAGAAATGATTAATCAAGGCTTAGGACGATTAGAAGTTGGAAAACTGAAAAATCAAGCAATGGATACGGATGTTATGTATCAGAAATTGAAATATTTACCACAAGAACAACTCAGTTCTTTAGATGAATTATGTGATATCTATAAAATAAGAAAATCGGACCGACATACAGCAAGTGGCGATGCTTTTATTACGGCATTATTGTTTTTGAAACTTAAGAAAAAATTAGAGATTTAATTTTTGAATGATGCAAAACGATTGGGCGTACATAGAAAAATATGCAATAGAAAATCAGCAATTACTAAAACTACCAAATAATGGTAACCGAATTGTTTTTATAGGTGATTCTATTACTGAATTTTGGCAACAATATGATTCTGCATTCTTTACTCAAAATAAGTATATTAACAGAGGAATTAGTAGTCAAACCACTTCTCAAATTCAGGAACGTTTTCAAAATGATGTCATTGATTTAGAACCCAAATATGTAATTATTTTAGCAGGAATCAATGATATTGCTGAAAATAACGGTCCAATTTCCATAGAAGAAATCATGAATAATATTGTTTCAATGGTTGAAAAAGCATTAAAAAATAATATTGAAGTAGTTCTTTGCTCAATACTTCCTGCAAGCGACTTTTATTGGAATCCTAAAATAAAACCCATTGAGAAAATCAAACAGTTAAATGTATTAATTGAAGCCTATTGCCTAATTGAAAAAATAAAATTTGTCGACTACTATACTCCAATGGTAGATGAAAATTTTGGTTTAGATAAAAAATTTACTGATGATGGTGTTCATCCAAATTTGAATGGATATTTAAAAATGAAAACTATACTTGAATCTTACTTGAAATTATGAATCGTTTACTAAATTTTGGATTATTAATTACATTTCAATTTTGTTATTTAGAATGGCCTCCAAGTAATTCTATGTTTCTTTTTCAGGCAGAATTTGAAATATTTTCAAAAACAGAAAGTCTTTTTCAAAATTTAACGCATCCAATTATTTTATTGGGATTACTCACACAAATAGTGCTTTTAACAGGTGTTTTTTATCAAAAATTAAATAAAAGAGTAAATAATATAGCCGTTTTATTATTATCAATTTTAGTATTATTTTTCTTCTTGATAGGAATTTTAGGCTGGAATTACAAAATAATGGCTTCCACTACTCCATTTTTGATTTTAGCGGGAATTTATTTTACTAGATTAAGATTAAGATTAAAATAAAAAAACTGCTCCATTGCTGAAGCAGTTTTTAACCAATAAAACTAAAAACTAGAGTTTGCCATCTTTAATTTCATCCACTATTTCAGGATTTAATAAAGTGGAGATGTCTCCAAAGTTAGAGAAGTCACCTTCAGCAATCTTTCTTAATATTCTGCGCATGATTTTACCCGAACGTGTTTTTGGTAAACCACTCACAAACTGTATTTTATCTAATTTTGCAATTGGACCTATTTGATCAGAAATCAATTGATTAATCTCTTTTGCAAGATTATTTT
The DNA here is from genome assembly GCA_004293165.1 of Flavobacteriia bacterium. Classification (GTDB taxonomy): domain Bacteria; phylum Bacteroidota; class Bacteroidia; order Flavobacteriales; family Flavobacteriaceae; genus Flavobacterium. The sequence goes on from RDYL01000007.1 coordinate 48,677, forward strand.
TATCACGACTTTCTCCAGTTTCTTTCAGAATTACAAAACCATATAATGCATTTCCTTTGATATCATGTGGGAATCCTACAATTGCACTTTCTGCTACTGCTGGATGTTCATTGATAGCATCTTCAATTGGAGCCGTTCCTAAATTATGTCCAGAAACAATAATAACATCATCTACTCTACCCGTAATTCTATAATACCCTACTTCATCGCGTAAAGCGCCATCTCCTGTGAAATATTTTCCTGGAAAAGCTGTGAAATAAGTTTCTTTATAACGTTGGTGATCACCCCAAATGGTTCTCGCCATGGATGGCCATGGGAATTTAATACACAAAGCTCCCGTAACTTGATTTCCTTCAATTTCATTACGTAATTCATCCATTAAAACTGGCTGAATTCCTGGTAATGGTAATGAAGCATACGTTGGCTTGGTAGGTGTTACAAACGGAATAGGTGAAATCATAATTCCCCCAGTTTCAGTTTGCCACCAAGTGTCTACTAACGGACAGCGCTTTCCTCCTACGTGGTCGTTATACCAGTGCCAAGCTTCTTCGTTAATGGGTTCACCAACAGAACCAATTACTTTTAATGAACTCAATGGATGTTTTTGAACAAAATCTAAACTTTCTTTTGCCAATGCACGAATTGCTGTTGGAGCTGTATAAAACTGAGTAATTTTATGTTTTTCAATCACTTCCCAAAAACGACTAAAGTCTGGATAAGAGGGTACTCCTTCAAAAATCACTGTGGTAGCGCCATTTAAAAGTGGTCCGTATAAAATATAAGAGTGACCTGTAATCCAACCAATATCTGCTGTACACCAATACACATCATTTTCCTCATAATTGAAAACGTTTTTAAAGGTGTAAGCAGTGTAAACCATGTAACCAGCGGTTGAATGTACCATTCCTTTTGGTTTTCCAGTTGAACCCGAAGTATATAAAATAAATAACGGATCTTCGGCATCCATAATTTCAGCAACATTGTTTCCAATAGCGGCATCTAATAGCGGTTGTAACCACAAATCTCTACCTTCTTTCATGGTTACAGCTGTATTGGTTCTTTTTACAACCAAAACAGTTTCAACACATGGACATTTTTCTAACGCTTCATCAACAATTCCTTTTAAATCAATTGATTTATTACCTCTATAACTTCCGTCAGAAGTAATTACCATTTTACATTCACTATCATTAATACGACTAGCAACTGCTGAAGATGAAAAACCAGCAAAAACTACTGAATGTATTGCTCCAATTCGAGCACAAGCCAAAACAGCAACGGCTAATTCTGGAATCATTGGTAAATAAATACAAACTCTATCGCCTTTTTTGATACCTTGTTCTCGCAAAACATTTGCCATTTTAGATACACGAACATATAATTCGTTATAAGAAATATGTTGTGCTGCTTCGCTTGGATCATTTGGTTCAAAAATAATAGCGGTTTTATCGCCTCTTTTTGCTAAATGTCTGTCGATACAGTTTTTAGTGATGTTAACTTTTGCATTTAAAAACCATTTAAAATTAGCTTCTTGCATGTCTACTTCAAAAACTTTATCCCATTTTTGGTACCATACAAAGTTTTCATCAGCAATACGATCCCAGAATTTTCTTGGTTCGCGCACCGACTTCTTATACATTTTAAAGTAGTTTTCTAAATCGTGTATTTTGTAATAACTCATTTTTTAGTTTTTTTTTAATTGATAATGTAAATATAACCAATCTATTTTTTGAATTTCATATTTTTTTGCTAAATTACTATATATGCTATATTTCTGAAAATTAAACACATAGGCACATAGCTTTATGATAAATGAATGTGTAGGCGTTACACTATATTTAGTTAACATAGGAAATCTATAAAAATCAGCGTTTCGATTTATCAAATCCGTTTTATCAGCGTGCCTTTATTTAAAACAACCTATTTTATCATGTTGTAAAACGTCTCGAATTTCATCGATAATTGCTTCATCGTCAATAGTAGAAGGAACTTGAAAGTTTTCTCCATCAGCAATACTACGCATCATTTTTCGGAGTATTTTTCCTGAACGGGTTTTAGGTAATCGCTGCACCATAACTACATCCCGTAATGATGCTACCGCTCCAATTTGTTCTCTTACTAATTTAACAACTTCGTGTTGTAGTTGGAAATGTTCAATATCTTCTCCCGATTTTGCAACAACTAATGCTAATGGAATTTGGCCTTTTAATTCATCGTTAATACCAATTACAGCACATTCTGCAACCGAGTGATGTGAGGCTACAATTTCTTCCATTTCAGCGGTTGAAAGGCGGTGACCAGCAACGTTTATGACGTCATCTACTCTACCTGTGATGAAAATATAATCTTCCTCGTCTTTAAATCCACCATCACCTGAGAAATAATACCCTGGAAATTTATTCAAATATCCAGATTTGAAACGTTCATTATCTTTCCATAAATCTAATAAAGTTCCAGGAGGTAATGGTAATTTAATTACCACATAACCTTCTTCATTTGGACCTAATTCTTGTCCGTTTTCTCCAAAAATTCGGATATCGTAACCTGTCACAGCTTTTCCAGCAGAACCTGGTTTTATAGGCAAATACTCCACTCCCATCATATTAGCAATCATTGGCCAACCCGATTCTGTTTGCCACCAATGGTCGATTGCTGGAACGGGTATATGTTCGCGATACCATTCTAAAGTAGCTACATCACAACGTTCTCCTGCTAAGAATTGAATTCGTAAACACGATAAATCATATTGTTTGATGAATTCGCCATTTGGATCTTCTTTTTTAATAGCTCTAATGGCAGTTGGTGCGGTAAACATCACGCTAACTTTGTGTTCGGCAATTACACGCCAAAAAGTACTTGCATCTGGTGTACGAATTGGTTTTCCTTCAAAAAGAATGGTTGTATTGCGATTAATTAAAGGTCCGTAAACAATATAACTATGTCCTACCACCCAACCCACATCGGAAGCAGCCCAAAACACTTCACCTTCTTTTGCATCGTAAATATGTTGCATTGAAAATTTAAGTGCCGTAACATAACCTCCTGTATCTCTGACAATTCCTTTTGGTTTTCCGGTTGTTCCTGAAGTATATAAAATATACAAAGGATGAGCCGAATTTACCGAAACACAAGCTGCTTCTTCTGAGCCATAAACCAAAGCATCGTAATCAACATCATATTTTTTAAAAGGAACTCTTGCCCCTAACTTTCTATTGAAAACTACTACCTTTTCAGGTTTGTGATTGGCTAATTCAATAGCTTCATCTACTAAAGGTTTGTAGGCAATTAATCGATCGATTTCAATTCCTGAAGAAGCGGTAATAATTGCTTTAGGTTCGCAATCATCAATACGAATAGCTAATTCATGCGGTGCAAAACCTCCAAAAACTACCGAATGTGTTACTCCTATTCGAGCACAAGCTAACATAGCAAAAGCGGCTTGAGGAATCATTGGCATATAAATTACAGCCGTATCGCCTTTTTCTAATCCCAATGAAAGTAAACCGCCAGCTAATTTAGCAACTTCGGTTTTAACTTCGTTAAATGTATACTTTTTTACAGTTTGTGTAACGGGTGAGTCATAAATAATAGCAACTTGTTCTCCAAAGCCATCTTCTATGTGTTTATCTATTGCTAAGTAACAAGCATTAAGTTCTCCGTCTGCATACCACAATGGGTAATCATTCGAATCGTTAGACAAAATTGCACTTGGATTTGAAAACCATGCAATGTTTTGAGATTGTTCTTTCCAGAAGTCTATTGTCGATTCGTTACTTTTTTTATAAAATTCGTAATAATTCATTTGAATATTTCGGTTTGTGTTATTTTTTCTTTAGTAAATTTAAAGAATAAAATAATGCCAAATGAATTAATCTTGCTAAATAGGTATAGATTGTTTAGCGTTTAAAGAATTACAATTTATCAATACGTTTTGAAATCCAATTTTTATATTTTTTTGTAAGTATAGCTTTATCAGTTTCTGATTTTAAGATAATATCAATTCCTCCATCATAAGGAGCTACTATAATTTTACTATCTAATGAAATAAAAAAAAACCTTGAAATATCGTTAACAATTTCTTTCAAAATTTCATTGTATGAAATTAAATTCCAACATTTTCTACTTACAAAGACTTCTAATATTGCATCATTATCAAAGTCATTAGGAAAATACATTTCTAATTTAAATGAGCAACTTTTTTTAAAATTTAATTCAGGGTGAAAATTTAATAATTCAAATTTTTCATCATTATGAGTTATATTAGTATGAACTAAATAGATTTCTTCGTTTTCATTATAAATTTCAGAAAATATTTGATTATATCTTTGCAATATAATATTCATCTCAATATCGCTTTCAGGATATCTTTTCGAATCTGGTAGGCTATGAAATCTTAGCCATCTTTCATGATAAACTTCTTTAAAAAGGTAGCTTAATGGGATAGTTTGGTTAAAATTACTATTCCAAAACTTTTTAAATTCTACTTCGATCATTTTAACTATGAATTTAGTTAATTCAACAACTCCTCCACTTTTTCCACTACTTTCTTAATCGAAAATGGCTTTGTCATGTATGCATCAGCGCCCAAAGCTAATCCTTTTTCAATGTCACTTTCTTTATTTTTTGCGGATAAGAATAAAACTTTGGTATGTTGTAAATTAGCGTCTTTTCTAATTTGTTCTAAAGTAGCAAAACCATCAACCATGGGCATCATAATATCTAAAATAATTACATCGGGGAAATTAGTTTTTAAAATATCCAATGCTTCTTGTCCATCGCGTGCTATAAATACTTCGTAATTGCTTTTTTTGAAGGTATATTCGAGCGTCATTACGATGTTTGGTTCGTCGTCTACAATTAAAATCTTCTTCATCTTCTTTTAAATTTCAATATTTTTTACTGGTAAAGTGAATACAATACAAGCACCTTTTATACTTGATTCTACCCAAATTTTACCTTTATGATGTTCTATAATTTGTTTGCAAATAGCCAATCCTAATCCGCTGCCAACTGGTTTTTTAAAATTCTGATTGGAAGCTTGATAAAATTTGTCAAATATAACGTCAAAATCGTTAGGATTGATACCTTTTCCGTTATCTTGAACAGAAGTTATCACAAAATCATCCTCTTTTTTTACTTGAATGGTAATTAAACCTTCACTTTCAGGACAAAATTTAATGGCATTAGAGAGCAAATTCGTAACCACTTGAATGATTCGATCTTCATCGTAAAACGCAAAAAGAGTGTCTTTACTTTCTACATAAATACTGATTTTCTTGTTCTTAATCAATTGTTGTAAAGGTTCAATCGAATGTTCAATAGTTTCAATTAGGTTATTTTCTGTAGGATGAATGGTTTGTTTTCCTGTTTCAAATTTTTCTAAATCTAAAATCTTATCAATCAAACGATTCAATCGATCAGATTCTGAAATAATATTTTGCAAAAACTGTTTTTTTAATTCTTCTGGAATTTCGTCGTCATCGTGCAAAATTTCACTTGCTGCCCGAATAGCGGTAATTGGTGTACGAAGTTCGTGCGTTACGGTATCTAAAAATTCATCTTTCTGAACATCTTTTCGAATCAACGTCTCGTTTGCTTTTTGTAATTCGGAGGTAATTTTTTGAAGTTGATTTGAAGTTTCAGTCAATTTTTTGTTAATAGTGATATTTTCTTTCGATTCTTCTAATATTTTCAAAACTTCAGGCAATGTAATTTTCTCTTCTTTTACAACACTTGAAATTAAAATTCGAGCAGAAGCCGTTCCGATGTGTCCAGTAAGTAAATTTTCAGCAAATTTTACCAATCTCGCATCAGCTAGTTCTTGATTTTTATCAACATTGTATTTCACGTTGAAAATATTCATGGCGCGTTTTGTTCGTTCTTCTCCTAAAAATCGAATCAATACTTTTTCAATATCTCTTGTGTATGCAGTTCCTTTCCAAACAAAAGCATTTTCGTGATTGGTGCTGTATTTGTCAATATCTACATACATTTCAGCATAATTACGTTCACGATAATTTCCCTTAAAACTAACCGAAACCGCAAAATAGGTTAAAGTATTAAACAACATACTCCAAAATAAAGCATGAGGCACAGGTTGCAAGTAATCTAATCCGAAAAGCTGAAAGGGTTTTAACAAGCCTATTTTCATAAAACCTTCAGCAATAAAAGAGCTTTCGCTGTTGGTCAATCCTATAGTATAAGGCAAAAGTAAAGTATAAATACAGATTAAAAAGCCAATCAAAATTCCATAGATTGCCCCCATTCTTGAACCTCTTCTCCAAAAAATGGCTCCAAAAAATGCTGGCGCTAATTGAGCAATTATTACAAAAGAAATTAAACCGATAGAAACTAAATTATAATCTAATGCAAAGAATCGGTAAATGAAATACGCCCCAATAATTAATGAAAAAATGCCTATTTTACGAATGTTGACAATTTTTTTATTGTTGATGATTTGTTCTTCATTTCTTAATTTTCCTAAAAACGAATAGGGAATTAACAAATTGTTACTCAGCATAGTAGACAAACTGATACTTGAAACTACAATCATAGAAATTGCTGCTGAAAATCCACCTAGAAAAACCAAAACAGTCAAAGTTTTGTTATCAAAAAATTGAGGAATTAACAGCGAATAGGTGTCGGCGTTGACATTTTTACCTTCAAATAACACATTTCCACCCCAAGCGATTGGATATACAAATAAATTGAAAAGTAAAAGATAAAGAGGAAACAACCAAATAGCAGTCTTAATATGGCGTTCTCTGTTATTTTCAACAATTGCCATTTGAAATTGACGTGGCAATAAAAAAATCGCAAATAAAGAAACCATACTAAGGAAAAACCAATTTAAACCTTGTTCTAAACCTCCAATGGTATTTTTTTCTTTAAAGTTATCTAACAACGAAGCTTGGGCATAAATATCATCATAACCATCAAACACAAAGAAAGTTACATAAATTCCAATAATTAAAAAGAAAACTAATTTCAATATACTTTCTAAAGCAACTGCGGTAACAATTCCTTTTCTTTTTTCCGAAGCATCCACATAGCGTGTTCCATAATAGGAGGCAAAAAGAGCTAAAGCCACAGCAACATAGGTAGTTGTATCATCAAAAATATAGGAACTTAAGTTGGTTTTAGTAACAATATGAAACGTTTCAGAAATAGCTTTCAATTGGAGTGCTATATAAGGTAAAATTCCAGCCAAACAAACTACAGTAACAATTGCTCCTAAAAAACGGCTATTACCATAACGAAGCGAAATAAAATCAGCAATACTTGAAATTTTATTCACACGAGAAATGCGAATAATTTTCTTTAAAATCATAATCCATGCTGGAATAATAATAATGGGACCGATGTAAATAGGCAAATAGCTAAGTCCTGAATTGGCGGCCACTCCTATACTTCCATAATACGTCCAAGCGGTACAATACACAGCTAATGATAAAGAATAGATGTACGAATTATTAGTCCATTTAACATTTTCTTTTTTTTCTGCCCAATGTGCAATAAAAAAAAGAATACCTAAATACCCTAATAAAATAAGTAATAAAACAGCACTATTCATAATAACGTTGTACTACAATCCAAGACATTAATACGGAAAATAACCAAGCAGAAAAGATATAAATATAAATGATAGGAAAACCTAAAAAACTTTCAGAACTATCAAATAACAGCACTATTGGCAAGTTAAGCGCCAAAAGCAATAGCAATGACAAAACCACTAATTTTTGTTGATGCCTTTTTTTCATTTTTATATCCATTTATAAAACCCAGAAGCTCTTATGTAAAATAAGAGCTTCTAAGTTAAGTATATTTTTTTTAATTAATCTTCATATTCATCAGTAATTGCATACCAACCAAAAATAGTTAATCCGGTAACAATCATAGGTAAAAGTATAAAGAAAATAATAATTCCAAAAACTAAATCATCTTGTTTTCCAGAAGTTAATTTACCTCCAAAAATTCCAATCGAAAAATAGGCTATTGCAATTGCAAGTACTATCCATACGATTCCTAAATATTTTTTTATTGTGTTCATGATTATTATTTTTTAGTCGTGAAGTGTGTTAATTTTTCTATCAATATATATCATTCCAATTACAAAGCAAATTGCAGCAATTCCAATTGGATACCAAAGTCCTTCTAAATAAAACTCTACATCACCTGCTTCTTTAGAAGTGGTAACAAAATAAGTTGAAATAGCAGGCAGTAATCCACCAAAGATACCATTTCCTACGTGATATGGTAACGACATTGAGGTATATCTAATTTTAACAGGAAACATTTCTACTAAGAAAGCAGCAATTGGACCATAAACCATAGTTACAAAAATCACCTGAATAAAAACCATTAATACTAAAAACCAACGGTCGCTATTATTAATCATTTTAGTAACTTTTGTTTCTATTTTGTCTTTTCCTTTATCATCTACCATAACTTTTCCGCTTTCAAAATGGATTGTTTTGATTTCTTCTAAAGTTGTTCCATCGGTATATACTTTTGTAGTAGTATAGATAGAATCCGTTTTAGTAGCATCAATTTCTTTTAGAGAAGGAACTACCTTAGTTTGATTAACTATTTCTGTTTTTAAAGTTAAATCTGTTGAAGCATACATGGCTCTATAAATTGGGCGATAGGCTAAAATGGCAATCAACATACCACTCATCATGATCACTTTTCTTCCAACTTTATCACTCAACCAACCAAAGAATACGAAGAATGGCGTTCCTAATAAGAGTGCAATACCTAATAGAGTATCTACTTGAGAAGATTCTATACTTTGTACAGTTTTTAAGAAGTTCATGGCATAAAATTGACCAGTATACCAAACAACTCCTTGTCCCATTGTGGCACCAAATAATGCTAAAAGAACAAATTTTAGATTGAATTTATTTCCAAAACTTTCTTTTAATGGATTAGTTGATGTTTTTCCTTCTGATTTTGCTTTTGCAAAAACTGGTGATTCATGCATGTTTTTACGAATCAAGAACGAGATATAAACCATTACGATTGAAACCCAAAAAGGAACTCTCCATCCCCAATCATCAAAAGCTTCTTTCGACATTACTCCTTTAGTAATTAAAATTACCATTAAAGAGATAAATAAACCTACAGTTGCTGTAGTTTGAATCCAAGAGGTCCAATATCCTTTTTCGTTTTTTGGAGCATGCTCAGCTACATAAGTTGCCGCACCTCCATATTCACCTCCAAGAGCTAAACCTTGAAGTAAACGTAGAATCAAAACTAAAACTGGAGCAGCGTAACCAATAGTTTCAAAACTTGGAATACATCCAATTATAAAAGTAGCTCCCCCCATTAACATTAAAGTTACCATGAAAGTATACTTTCTTCCAATTAAATCTCCTAATCTTCCAAAGAATAGGGCTCCAAACGGACGAACTACGAAACCAGCTGCAAATGTTGCTAACGTTGATAAGAAAGCTGCTGTAGGATTGTCAGAAGGGAAAAATTTAGTAGATAAAACTACGGCTAAACTACCGAAGATATAGAAATCGTACCACTCAATCATTGTTCCCATAGAGGAAGCTGAAATAACTTTCCAGATTCCTTTTGATGATTTATTTTCGCTCATAATTTAAATATATTTAATTGTTATTGTTTGATTAAAATGAATAAACAGCTGAAACCATTGCTCTAAAATTTCCTACTTTGTTTTCAGCACCAGAAATAGATAAATCACTTTGTGTGGTTCCATGAGTAGCTGCGGTATACTCTATTTCTGGAGTAAGTCTAAATTTATTTTGTTTAAAATCAATTCTAGCAGAAGCTCTCCACATGTCTTTTACACCTCTTGAGGCATTAATTCCTCTTGCATAAATATTTAATGCTGTTGAATTTGATGAAGTACCTTCTTGGTTAGTATATCCAAAGAAAAAACCAGGTGCTGTTTTTTTATTATTACTAGCAATATCTAACCAAAACGAATTAGTTCTTATTCCTTCATATGTAACAGGATTGGCTCCATTAGCATAGCTAGCATAACCTCCTAACATAACTAAATGATGTAGATTTTCACCTGTAATTCCATAAACTTTCACATGAAATTTATCATTATTGTATTTTAAATAAGCTAAAAATGAAGTTGAATTTAAACTTTCATCAGAATTTAATCCATTAGATTCTATGAGTGGTTTATTTGGATATAATTCAGCACCAAATCCTGCTAAAATTGATTTATTTCTAAATTCAATTTTACCATGCATTGCAGGTAATACACTATTATAAACAGGTGAATTATTATTTCCATCAGCAGAAAAAGCTCCAAACTCACGATCTTTATATGCAATAAAAGAAAATCTAAATTTATCATTTAATTTTTGATCGATTCTGAATTGAGTTGCCCATCCAAAAGGATTAAAAGGAATTCCAGTAGAAAAATTTGCTACACCAGGGAACACTTCAGGAATAAATGTTGGGTACCATGTTTGACCAAATGTTAAAGATGATTTTTCCCAATCTAACTTGGCATAGGCATGACGTAGTCTAAATAACGCAATAGATTGTTGTGTATTTCCAAAGAAATCTCCTTCAATAACTCCTGATACTTTAGCACCCCACACATCGGGACCAGATGCTTTTACACCTAATCTCGAAACTACTGATAAAAAATTCGATGCTCCAGAAGCATTAATATCATCATTATTAGCATCTAGTTTTTCGTCCAATGGCCATAAGTTTAAATGATACTCTCTTACTTGAGCTGATTGTCTGGTATCCCAGATATAATCAACTCTAGCAAAACCATAAAGATCAACCTTATATGGCTTTTCTTGTGGTTTATCCTCTTGTGAAAAGGAAATCGCTGAAAATAAAAATCCAGCAACAATTAATACTTTTTTCATAATTTAAGTTTTGGTTAGTGTTGCATTTCTGCTTGACCAAATTCTAAAATTATGTTAATGAAAAAAATTACAATATATAATTTTGTAAAGCAATATAGTTAATCCTTAAAACGCTCCCATTTAATAAGCATAAACTTGTCCCCTAGCTCTGTAATAATCATACCCGCTCCTGATAATCTATCTTTGTTTTGAAGGTATTCAACCAACTCATTATGCTTAAAAATCTTATAAGTAGGATGATAATTTGGATGTGGCGGCTTTTTTATTTTAAACTCCTTTACCCAATTACTAATGGATACGTGTGAAACCCCAATAATACGCTCTATTTCTCTAAAACTCAACCCTTCTAAATACAATTGCAAGGCTTTAGTTACATAGTAATCATCGATCTTTTTACCTAATTTATTGACAGTGAAGTAATAATTACAAGATTTGCACAAATACCTTTGTCTGTCTTTGATTACACCACTTTTAACAATTGAATCACTTTGGCATTTGGGACACGCTAAAATTTCCATATATATAATTTTTGCATAAATATACTAATTTTGCAAAATATACAAAAATATTGTTCGTAATTTTTCAATTATTATTTTTTACATATCGTAATTATTTATAATAAAAATTACACATAATGCAATAATTATCAAATAGTAGCCTTTTCAGGTTTTCAAAATGTTAATAAAAATATACAACTTTATCAAAAAATTATAGTTACGACTTTAAAATTATTTACTTAATTTGTACAAACAACACACAACTATGCAATTCGATATTCAACATACCGAATCTTCCGCTTTATACAAGCTTTTAACAGGCACTGTAATCCCAAGACCTATTGGTTGGATTTCTACTATTGATGCAAATGGAATTAACAACCTTGCTCCTTTTTCTTTTTTTAATGTGGTGAGCGAAGATCCACCTCATGTTATGTTTTCAACCGTAAGAACAGGTAATAAAAACAAAGACACCTTAAACAATATACTTTACAACAATCAATTCGTTGTTAATTTGGTGACTGAAGATATAGTTGAACAAATGAATTCTACGTCTCAGTCTGTAGCTGCTGATATTGATGAATTTGAATTGGCAAATGTAACACCAATAGATTCAATATATATTCAACCTAAACGTGTTAAAGAAAGTTTAGTTCATTTTGAATGTGAAATGGTACATAACTATTTCATTGAAAATCATCAAAATGGTGGTGCTTGCATTATCATCGGGAAAATTATTACGATGCATATTGACGATTCTATTTTAATGGAAAATCACAGAATTAATTTAGAAACATACAAGCCTGTGGCACGTTTAGCAGGTTCGAATTACAGTAAACTAGGAGAAATATTCTCAATTAAAAGATAATAAAAACAATAAAATCAGCGAATATCAGCGTTTTGCTTTAGCAAATCCGTTTTATCCGCGTGCTAATCAATATGAAAATAACAATTATAGGTGGTGGTCCAGGCGGACTTTACTTTTCGATATTAACCAAAAAGGCGATGCCACATTGCCAAATCGATATTTACGAACGCAATAAACCCGATGATAGTTTTGGTTTTGGGGTCGTTTTTTCAGATGAAACATTAGGTGAATTCCTAAAACGCGATATGCAATCCTATGAATTAATTCGAAGCAAATTTGCGTATTGGGACGATATTATCGTGGCTCGTGATGGTGAATCAGTAAACATTGCTGGAAATGGCTTTTGTGGTTGTTCGAGAAAAACATTGTTACAATTATTACAACAACGTTGTGTTGAAGAAGGCGTGAATTTGCATTTCGAACAAAATGTAGACGATTTATCGCAATTTGCAGATTCAGACATCATTTTAGCTTCAGACGGAATAGCAAGTGCCATTAGAACACAATACCAAAAAGAATTCGGAACAAAAATTGAATTAAAGAAAAACAGATTTGTTTGGTTAGGTTCCACAAAACCGTTGGATGCATTTACCTATTTCTTCAGAAGTACGCCTGACGGAACCATTGTTGCGCATTCGTATCAATATGAAGAAGGTATGAGTACGTGGATTTTTGAATGTAGTGATGAAACTTGGCAAAAACATGGTTTTGAAGTGACCAACGAAGAAGATACTATTACCAAAATCGCTGAAATCTTCAAAGATGAATTAGATGGCCATCCATTGATTTCTAACAAATCGCATTGGCGTCAATTTCCACATGTAACGAATGAAAAATGGTATCATAACAACATTGTTTTGTTAGGCGATGCGAAAGCAACAGCCCACTACTCTATTGGTTCAGGGACTAAATTAGCCATGGATTGTGCTATCGGATTATCGGATGCAGTAATTGCCAATCCAAATAACGTACAAGCCGCTTTTGAACAATACGATAAATCAAGAAGAAATACGGTAGAAATGATTCAGTATGCCGCAATCGTTTCTTTAGATTGGTTCGAAAATATGGATCGTCACATGCAACATTCCTTCCAACAATTTGCTTTTGGATGCATGACCCGATCTAAAAAAGTGACGTATGAAAATTTACGTTTAAGAGATAGTTCGTTTACAGATAAAGTTTTAGAAGAATTCAATGACAATTGCAAAGTCAATGAAAAAAATCAATCAGCAGCTTTTTCAAAATTCAAATTAAGAGAACTAGAACTCCCAAACCGCATCGTTATGGCGCCAATGGGACAATATTCCGCTACTGACGGATTGGTTTCTGATTGGCATTTAGTACATTACGGAAGTCGCGCTACGGGTGGTGTAGGCTTAATTATTACCGAAATGACCGCCATTTCTGAAACTGGAAGAATCACAGAAGGTTGTGCAGGAATTTACAATGCAGAACAATTGAACCAATGGAAAAAAATTACCGATTTCATTCATAATAATACCGAAACAAAAATCGGAATTCAATTAGGACATTCGGGACGAAAAGGTGCTACTAAAAAATCTTGGGAAGGCAACGGACCAATGGAAACGCCTTGGAATTTAATTTCCGCCTCTCCTATTCCATTCAATGAAAATTTTGCTACTCCAAAAGAAATGATTTTGGAAAATATGGAAGAAATCAAAGCACAATTCGTACAAGCAGCTAAAAATGCAGATGAAGCTGGATTTGATATGATTGAATTACAAGCGCACCACGGATTTTTATTAGCTTCATTCTTATCTCCATTGACTAACATTCGCTCCGATGAATTTGGTGGAAGCATCGAAAATCGTTTGAAATATCCGTTGGAAGTTTTTAAAGCAATTCGTGAAGTATTTCCAACTGAAAAACCTATTTCAGTTCGAATTTCAGCAACAGATTGGGCAGAAAACGGAATTTCGGAACATGAAGTTACCACTATTGCAACTGCTTTTAAAGCTGCTGGAGCTGACATCATCAATGTTTCAACAGGAAATACGGTCGCAGGTCAAAAACCATTAACGGGTAGAATGTGGCAAACGCCTTTTTCAGATGCCGTTCGAAATACCGTTCATATTTCAACCATAACCGCTGGTTATATTCAAGACATCGACCAAATTAACACCATAATTCTTAACGGAAGAGCCGATTTAGTCGCTTTAGGACGTCCTTTATTGTTAGATGCTAATTTCGTAAGAAACGCACAAGCATACGAACAATTTCAAGCGAATGATATCCCAAATCCATATAAAATGGGCGTTTCTTATTTGTATCCACTTAAGGCTTCAGAAAGAAAACAAGTGGAAGGAATGAAAAAAGCGTTGAAACCGAAAAGTAATAAAAAGTAGTATTAAGATTGTAGAATTAAGTATTAAGACAAAATTTCGACTTTGCTCCCGAAATTCGGGATTTGCGAGAAACTAATTATTATGAAACATTACGAAGATAATTTTGCTCATTTAAGTTTACCTATTTCTGAATTACAACCAGAATATACCTTTTTGGATTTACCGCAATTCCAACAACCAGAAATGCTGAATTGCGTAGATAGATTGTTGGACAGCCACATTCGTGAAGGTCGTGGAAATAATAGTTGCATTCGCACATTTGAGGAAACTTGGACGTATCAAGATTTGTTTGAAAAAGCCAATCAAATTGCTCATGTTTTAGTGGGTGATTTAGGTTTGCAATCAGGCAATCGTGTATTGATTCGTTCAGCAAATAATCCAATGATGGTCGCGTGTTGGTTCGCTATTTTAAAAGCAGGCGGAATTGTTGTGGCTACCATGCCATTGCTTCGTTCTAAAGAATTGACTACGATTATCGATTGTGCTGAAATTTCGCATGTATTGTGCGACAAAGAATTAGAAGAAGAAATTCACTTAGTAAAATCAAATTTCTTAAAAAAAACCTGTTTTTATGGGAATTCACAATTAGAAGAATTAATGGTTGCTAAACCAAAAACTTTCGATAATTATCATTCTAAATCAGATTCTGTGGCTTTGATTGGTTTCACTTCTGGAACAACAGGTTTACCCAAAATGACGGCACATTATCACAAAGATATTTTGAATATTTGTGAAGCGTTTCCTAAATATTCGCTACAACCTACTCCAAATGATATATTTACAGGAAGTCCGCCAATCGGATTTACTTTTGGTTTAGGTGGATTGGTGTTGTTTCCAATGTATTTCGGCGCTTCAACATTTCTTATCGAAAAACCAAGTCCAGACTTGTTGTTAAAAGCAATTCAAGACTTTAAAATTACGATTTGCTTTACCGCTCCAACCGCTTGGCGTATCATCACAACAAAAGTTCAGGAGTACGATATTTCTAGTTTAAGAAAATGTGTTTCTGCTGGCGAAACGTTACCATTTAAAGTTTGGCAAGATTGGTATGATACTACAGGTTTAAAAATCATAGATGGAATTGGAGCTACCGAAATGTTGCATATTTTTATTTCGTCCAATGAAGAAAATATGAAACCAGGCGCAACTGGTAAAGCAATAACAGGGTACGAAGCTAAAATCATAGACCAACAAGGCAACGAATTACCAAGAAACGAAGCCGGAAGATTAGCGGTTCGCGGAATTACAGGTTGTAAATACCTAAATCGAGAAGAAAAACAAAGAGAATACGTAGAAAACGGTTGGAACATCACAGGCGATATTTTCCGTCAAGATGTAGAAGGTTATTTTCATTTTGTGGCACGTGGCGATGATATGATTATTTCTTCTGGCTATAATATTGCAGCAATTGAAGTAGAATCCGTACTTTTAACCCACGAAGATATTTTAGAATGTGCAGTAGTTGGTTTACCCGATGAAGAACGAGGAATGTTAGTTTGTGCTCATATTGTATTACACGATAACGCTAAAGCAACAGATGTAATGAAGAATCGTATTCAACAATGGTTCAAAGAAGTAGCGGCACCTTATAAATACCCAAGAGTAATTAATTTTGTGGAATGTTTGCCGAAAACGGAGACGGGAAAAATACAGAGGTTTAAATTAAAATAAGTATAAAGATTTTAGTATTAAGTATCAAGACATATATAATGAGTCAATTTACAAAACAAGAAAAAGTCCGTTTCCAACATGTTGATTACGCTGGAATTGTCTTCTATCCCCGATTTTTAGAAATGCTAAACTGTTTGGTTGAAGATTGGTTTGAAGAAGCCTTAGAACGTCCTTTTTCAAAAATGCACGAAACCAACGGGATTCCAACGGTTGATTTAAAAATTCAATTCAAAAATGCAGCAAGATTGGGAGAAATCTTAACCAAAAAACTTTGGGTAAAAGAATTAAAAAACTCCTCTATTCTTTGCGGATTTCAATTTGTAAATGAATCAGAAAACACCGTTTTAGAAGGCGAAGTTACCTTAGTTAACGTAGCTTTTAACCCAGAAAGAAACGGCATCAAAGCAGAACCTTTTACAGAAGAAATGAAGAATAAAATTTCAGTATTTAGTCTTAATACTTAATACTCAAATCTTAATACAATTATTATGGAATTCAAAAAATTCAAAGCCGCAACCGTTCAAACGTCACCTGTATTTCTTAATGTAGAAAAAACAGTCGACAAAGCCATTTCTTTTATTAAAGAAGCTAGTAATAACGGAGCAAAATTAATCGCTTTTCCAGAGGTTTTTATCGCTGGATATCCGTATTGGAATTGGATTATGACGCCAGTTCAAGGGAGTAAATGGTACGAAGAATTATATAAAAATTCGGTTGACGTAACAGGTCCAGAAATCAAGAAACTTTGCTTAGCCGCTAAAGATAATGATATTCATATTGTGATGGGTATCAACGAACGAGGCAAAAGCTATGGCGAAATTTATAATACGAATTTAATTATTGACAACAAAGGCGTTATCGTTGGAAAACATAGAAAGTTAGTCCCAACATGGGCTGAAAAACTAACCTGGTCTTCAGGTGATGGTTCTTCTTTAAAAGTCTACAATACAGAAATCGGACCTATTGGAACCTTAGCTTGTGGCGAAAACACAAATACATTAGCGCGTTTTACACTACTTTCTCAAGGCGAATTGATTCATATAGCGAATTATATTTCCCTTCCCGTAGCACCACCCGATTACGATATGGCGGAAGCAATTAAAATTCGTGCCGCAGCGCATTCGTTTGAAGGGAAATTATTTACGATTGTTTCTTGTTCAACTATTTCGCAAGAAATTAAAGACGCTTTACGTGCCGATGTTCCGAATGTAGATGAATTATTAGATAGAAAAAGTTCAGCTTTCTCTGGATTTATAGGTCCGAATGGCGCTGTTATTGGGCAACCATTAATTGATGAAGAAGGAATGGTATATGCCGAAATTGATTTAGCAAAATGCATTCAACCTAAACAAATGCACGATATTTTAGGACATTACAATCGATTTGATATTTTTGATTTACGAGTAAATACCGCTCCAACTCGAAAAATTACGTTTATCGATAATCACGAAGAGTTCAATAAGAGATAACAAAAACCTGACAGGTTTCGGAAACCTGTCAGGTTTAAAAAAATAAGAATATGGAAGAAAACAACTATTCAGACGACCAATACGGAAGAGCTCGTGTTCAAGACTCAGACGAACTAAAAGCGTATTACAAAGAATTAGAAACGCTAGGCGCTGGCGCACTATGGACAGTTGCCAATGACATTGAACCTTGGGAACCACGTTCTTCATCGGTTCCAATGTTATGGAAATATAATAATTTACGCGATTTAGTTTTAAAATCATCCGAATTAGTAACGCCTGAACAAGCTGGAAGACGTGTTGTATATTTGGTTAACGATAAACGAAAAGACGTTTCAGCAGCTGTGGGTTGGTTATACACTGGAATTCAAGTAACACGACCTGGCGAATTTACTTCGGCGCACCGTCATCGTGCTTCTGCCCTACGTTTTATTATGGAAGGCGAAAAAGGATATACCGTGGTTGATGGCAACAAAATTATGCTAGAAGTGAATGATTTTGTCATTACTCCTAATTCTACATGGCACGAGCATGGCGTGGAAGAAGGAGGAAAAACCTGCATTTGGCAAGACGGTTTAGACATTCCGTTGGTAAATGCTTTAGAAGCGAATGATTATGCAGTTTATGATGGTAAGCAAGAATTAGTAAAACCATTAAACTTTTCACCAATAACTTATGGATGTGCTGGACTAATTCCTGCCGATAAAACTTGGGACAAACCTTATTCACCACTATTCAAATATTCTTGGAAAAACGTTTATCCAGCCTTATTAGAAGCTCAAAAAGTGAATGAAATCAATCCGTTTGACGGTATTTTTATGCAATATTCGAATCCTTTAACAGGCGGACACGTGATGCAAACGATGGGTGCAGCGATGCAATTATTACCTGCTGGATTCAAAGGTAAAGCTCACAAACATACAGGTTCATTCGTATATCAATGCTCGAAAGGAAAAGGCTACACCATCATCAACGGAAAACGTTTCGATTGGAAAGAAAGAGATATTTTCTGTATTCCTAGTTGGGCTTGGCACGAACATCACAACTTATCTGAAACAGAAGATGCTTGCTTATTCAATTTTAACGATTTACCTGTAATTGAAAAATTAGGCTTATTTCAAGGAAGAGAATTAACAGAAAACAACGGACATCAACAAATTCAATAGCAATATCAAGTTCAAAAATCAATAATAACAAAAAACTTTGCGAACTTTGCGTAAAACTTAGCGCTCTTTGCGTTTAAATAAAGAATATGAAACTACTTACTTATAAAACACAAGATACTGAGCCTCGTTTAGGTTTCATTCATAACAACCAAGTCATCGATATGCAGGATTTTGGTGATATTTCTAATTTTCCATTACCAAATGATATGTTGGAATTAATTGATATGGGATTTGAAATTATTCCAGAAATTACCGAGATGATTGCGGAAACACCTACAAATTTCTTCGAAGAAATCGCTTACGAAATGAACGAAGTAACCATTTTGGCTCCTATAGAAAAACCAAGAAAAAACATCATTGGAATTGGTTTAAATTATACCGAACACGTTGCCGAAAGTGCTCGTACGTTAGATACTACAGGAAAGCTTCCAACAAAACCGATTATCTTTTCAAAACCACCAACAACTGTTACAGCTACCAATACAGAAATTATCAAAAACACCAAACTAACATCACAATTAGATTGGGAATGTGAATTAGCAGTAATCATCTCAAAGAAAGGTAAATACGTGCCTAAATCGGAAGCTTTAGATTATGTTTTTGGATATACCGTAATAAACGATATTTCGGCACGTGATTGTCGCCGTGAAGGACAATGGATTGTTTCTAAAGGTCAAGACACATTCGCTCCAATGGGACCTGTTTTAGTAACGAAAGACGAAATCGAAAACCCACACAACTTGAATTTATCCCTAAAAGTAAACGGAGTTGAAAAACAAAATTCGAATACTAAATTAATGTTATTCAACATCAACGATTTGATTGAAGATTTAAGTACGGTTTTCACTTTAGAAGCAGGTGATATTATCGCAACTGGAACTCCAGCAGGTGTTGGCGCAGGAAGAAATCCACAAGAATGGATGCATGATGGTGATGTGGTTGAAGCTACTGTGGAAGGAATTGGAACCATAGTAAATACAGTTAAGGAAATATAATAAAAGTATTCAGTCGCAGTTTTCAGTTTTCAGACTGCTAACTGTGACTGAGACTGTAAACTAAAAAAAATGAAATACAGAATAGGCCAAATAGTTCCATCCTCAAACGTAACGATGGAAACCGAAATACCAGCAATCTTTCGTTCACGCGAAACCATTTTACCAGAACGCTTTACGTTTCACAGCAGTAGAATGCGCATGAAAAAAGTAACCAAAGAAGAATTAGAGGCAATGGATGCCATGAGTTTAAAATGCGCACAAGAGTTATCAGATGCGCACGTAGACGTAATGGGTTATGCTTGTTTAGTAGCCATAATGAGTATGGGACGTGGCTATCACTGCGTTTCGGAAGTGAATTTACATCAAGAAACAGTAGCAAATGACTTCCCTACTCCTATTGTTACTTCAGCAGGAGCTTTGATTAATGGATTGAAGGTTTTGGGTGCGAAACAAATTTCGATTATTACTCCTTATATGCGTCCGTTAACCGACATGGTGGTAGATTATATTGAAAACCAAGGCATTAAAGTTAAACAAAGTATTGCTTTAGAAATTCCAGACAATTTAGAAGTGGCTGCTCAAAATCCGATGAATTTATTGGAGATTTATAAACAATTGGATTTAACTGATGTGGATGTTTTGGTTGCTTCAGCTTGTGTACAAATGCCATCGTTAGAAGCTATTGATTTAATTCAAGCAGAATGCGGTATTCCTGTAACTTCAGCTGCCGTTTGCACAACATACGAAATGATGAAAAAAATAGAAATCGAAGCAAAATCAGCTATTGGCGGTGAATTGCTGAGTGGAAAATATTAATGAATTATTTTCAATATAAATTACTTTTTATTTTATTTTTAGTAGTTGGAATAGTATTATTAAAAATTTTTGGTTTGTATTTCGTTCTTAGTATTCCAATTTTGATTATTATATATATTATTTTGATAAAAAAACTTTAATACAACTAATTAGCAATTCATTAGAAAATCATTTGTTTATAAAACGATATAAAATAACTAAAGAACCTATTGAAATTATTATATTAAACAAAAAATGTTTTAATTGTATTTTATGTTCATAAATCACTTTGATTTATAAATTTCAAACTTTAAAAAATGAAAAAAATATAATTTTATTTATAATTTATTTTTAATTCGCTGAAAAGCCATAAATTGCAAAAAAAAATCTAAAAAAATTAACTTAATGAAAAAAACACTACTCTTAATTATTTCATTATTTTTTACTTTTCACATTGCTTCTGCTCAATGTGATAGTCCCACTTTTCCTGGGGTAAATAATATTTCTCAAAACTCTGCAATTATTTTCTGGGAAGATGTTACTTCAACTGCAGAATGGAGAATTGAAGTATCTTATAATGGAGTTGCAGGAACTCAATATAATGTAACTTCAAAGCCATATACTTTGTCAAATTTACCTTGTGGCTCAAACATAATGGTTACAATAACTTCTATTTGTTCTCCAAATGTAATGAGTACCCCTATTACTATGACCTTTATGACGGCTCCTTGTAATCAACCAGGTCAACCGCAAAGTTTTTCAGCTTGTGTAGACGGGCCTAGTCAAGCGTGTTTTGACTTAACACTTAATGATGTAAACTTGATAGGAACGCTTAATCCTGCTGAGCATGTTGTTACATATCATGCTTCTAATGATGATGCAAATAATAATATTAATCCACTTTCTTCACCATATTGTGTAGGTTTAGGAGTAAATCATCCAGTATATTGTAGAGTAACTAATACTACAAATATGAACTCTTATATTTCAGTATTTTTCTTGCATGTTACAGGGTATGTATACAATCAAGCAGCATTGACTCAAATGGAACAATGTGATCAAGATAACAATGGTTCTATTACTTTTAATTTAACATCAACTGCAGCACAATTAAATACTACAAATGTATTAACGTATTATGCTACCCAAGGTGATGCTGAAAATGAACAAAATCCAATTATAAACCCTACAATATTTACAGCTGTAGTTCAACCTTCTACTATTCCTATTTATATTAGAGAAAGTATTGTTAATAGTTGTGATAGTATATATACATTTAATTTGCGAACATATGCAAATTGTAACTTAGCTTCAGTTTGTAGTTTAGCAAATTCACTATGCGGTACATTGGGTATTACATTTCAAAATACAATCAATGTTTCTTCGACTGGTACACAAGGATGTTTAAATACAACACCTAATCCAACTTGGTTTTATTTACCAATTAGTAATACAGGGAATATTAACTTAATGATTCAACAAAGTGTAGATCCAAATTTTAGTAACTCAAATTTAGATGTTGATTATGTTATTTATGGGCCATTTTCAGATCCTGTAACCCCTTGTAATGGGCAAATTACAACAAATAATATTGTGAGTTGTAGTTATTCTGCTTCACCAACTGAATATCCTGTTATAAGTAATGCTATTGCTGGTCAATATTATCTAATTATGGTAACTAATTTTAGTAATATTGCAGGCTACATAAGAATTAGCGATTTCGGAAACTCACAAGGAACAATCGATTGTACGGGGATTCGATTAAATGCATTTTTGGATACGAATGCAAATGGAACTCAAGATAACGGTGAAAATAATTTTCCTTTAGGACAGTTTCAATATGAAAAGAACAATAATGGTACTATTCACAATGTAACTTCACTAACGGGAGTTTATAACATATATGAAAACAACTCATCAAATTCATATGATATTAACTATGTAATTGATCCTGCATATGCAGCAATGTATTCATTAACAACAAGCTCTTACAGTAATGTAAATATAACATCTGGTTCTGGTATAACTATTTATAACTTCCCAATCAATGTAATACAATCTTATAATGACTTAGCTGTAACTATAATACCATTTTCTTCACCTCGACCAGGATTTACATATAGTAATAAAATTATATATGCTAATATTGGTAATCAAACAATTCCATCAGGAACAGTAACTTTTAACAATGATAGTAATGTTACTATAACCAATATTTCTCAAAGTGGAACTAACCCAACAACAACTGGTTTTAATCATAATTTTACTAATTTATTACCTTTTGAGCATAGAGAAATTACGGTAACTTTTCAAGTACCAACAATTCCAACTGTTGATGCAGGACAATATTTGACAAATACGGCTTCAATTATACCTTTAACAAATGATATTGTACTTGAAAATAATAACAATTCTTCATCTCAAATGATAATTAATGCATATGATCCTAATGACAAAATGGAGTCTCATGGGGAA
The DNA here is from genome assembly GCA_004293165.1 of Flavobacteriia bacterium. Taxonomy (GTDB): domain Bacteria; phylum Bacteroidota; class Bacteroidia; order Flavobacteriales; family Flavobacteriaceae; genus Flavobacterium. The sequence continues at coordinate 71,850 of RDYL01000007.1, forward strand.
GAAATTTTACACAGTTCATTTACTTCTGAAGATTATTTGTATTACACCATTCGTTTCGAAAACACAGGAAATGCAAGCGCAATTAATGTAAGAATTAATGATGTATTAGACGCTAGATTAGATGAAAATTCAATTAAAATGGTAAGCGCTAGTCATTCTTATATTTTAGATCGTGTTGAAGATAATTTAACATGGAAATTTAATAACATAATGTTACCCGTTTCAATTGCGAATTCAGCTATTGGAAAAGGATATATTATGTTTAAAGTAAAACCAAAACCAGGTTACGCTGTTAACGATATTATTTCTAATACAGCTTCAATTTATTTTGATTTTAATCCAGCAATTATAACAAATACCTATACTACTACTTTTGTAGCAACATTAGGAACTAACACTTTTGAAAATAATCAATTTATAGTTTATCCTAATCCTACAAATGATTTTGTGACAATAACATCAAGCAATAATTATAATACTATTAAATCTATTATTATTTATGATATGCTGGGTAAAGTAATTATTTCTGAAGATTGTAATTATTCGGTAATTCAAACAATTAATACTTCAGAATTAAATTCTGGCATCTATTTAATTGATATAGTAAGTAAAGACAATGCACGGACAACAAAAAAACTAATTATTAGATAATTTTTTTGATAAATATTAAATTCAAAAAGCCCTGAAAAATTAATTCAGGGCTTTTTATTTTTTATGCATTAATATTTTGCAGATTACAAACTAATATTTAATACTTCTTTATTTTGTTTATTATTAGAATATGCTATTCTAAATTATTTAAAAGAGGCTGATTTCAGTATTTAGCAATTCTGAACAATAAAAAAATACAATGGCATTCCAATGGTTATATTAACTGGAAATGTAATTGCCAATGCCATAGGTAAAAATAATCCTGGATTTGCTTTTGGAACAGTTATTTTCATTGCTGCTGGCACCGCAATATATGAAGCACTTGCTGCTAGTATCGAAAAAATGAAACGATTAGAAATATCATCTGTAACAAAACCACTCAACCAAGCAAAAATACTTCCATTTACTAACGGAATTAATAAGGCAAAAGCAAAAGGAAACCAACCATGAGAAAAGAAAGATTTCAATTTTTTACCACTAGTAATTCCCATATCTAATAAAAAGATTGCTAAAAAACCTTTGAATAAATCATTTGTAAAAGGAGCTATTCCTTGTGCATCTTTTGCACTCGTTAGATAACCAATTATTAAACTACCAATAATTAATAAGACACTTCCATTAGTGAATGAATGTCTAATAATTTCTGCCTTATTAATTTTATTTGATTGCTCTTTGTTAAATATTGAAATTAATACCAAACCAACAATAATAGCTGGTGACTCCATAATAGCCATAATAGCCACCATATAGCCATGGAGTGAAAGTTGATGTGATTCTAAATAAGATACCGCAGTAACAAAGGTAACAGCACTAATGGAACCATAAGCAGCCGCAATTGCACCTGCATCATGAACATTTAATTTGCGTTTAAGAATAAAAAAAGTATAAAGCGGAATTATAATAGCAATTGATACTCCAAACAGCATCGACCAAAGAATTTCACTGGTAATTGTTTCGTGAGACAATTCTTGTCCTCCTTTAAAACCAATAGCAAAAAGCAGATAAAGCGAGATAAACTTAGAGGAATTTTGAGGAATTTCTAAATCACTTTTTAAATACACAGCTACGATCCCAAGAATAAAATATAATAATGCGGGATTTGTTAAATTTTCAAGAAGTAAGTTAAAATTCATTTTCTGTTGTTAAGTAGTTAGTTATTTTGTCGTCTTTTTTTGAGGCGCGTTCTAATCGGTCATTAATCGAATTTCCTAGTCCATACTCTGGAAAACGTTCGGCAATAATTACCTCTAAATTCATTTTATCTAATTCATGAAGTACCTCATATAATTTTGAAGCCGCTTGTTTTAAATCCCCATCTTCAGAAAGTACTCGTTGATATGTTGGGTTAAAATCAGGCTCAAATTCATTAAAAAGTAAAAGACCTATTTTTTTACCAGAATACCAATCCAATTCTTCTTTTACATTTCTAGTTAGAATAAAATCAGTTTTAGGAGCATAATGCTTTAAAAACATACCTGGAGTAATAGTCTTTTTTTCTTTTTTGTTAGATACAATTAGTGATCCTGTAATTTTTTCAATGGCTTCTACAGGGAGCGCACCTAAACGATATAAAACTACTTTGTTATTATTAAATCCTACAATTGTTGATTCTATTCCAGCCTTGCAAATACCTCCTTCTAAGACCATATCGATTTGAGTTGTAAAGTAATCTTCAACATGATTTGCTGTGGTGGGACTAATACTTGTAAAAGGATTTGCACTTGGCGCCACCAGAGGATAATCTAATTTATTAAGAAGCTCTAAAGCGATAGGATGATTTGGAACACGAACCGCTACCGTATCTTGATTTGCGGTAACTAAATCAGGAATATGCGGTTGCTTTTTCAAGATGAAAGTCAAAGGTCCTGGCCAAAATACATTTGCCAATTCATATGCAATCGATGGGATATCAGTAGCAACTTTGTCTAAATCTTCAATTCCTTTAATATGAACAATCAACGGGTTAAACGTAGGTCGTTTTTTAACATCAAATATTTTATGAATAGCTGCTGTATTAAAAGCATTTCCAGCCAAACCATAAACTGTTTCTGTTGGAAAACCAATGATGCCATTTTTGTTGAGATGCTGAACAGCTAAATTTATATCGTTACTTATCATTTTTTTTAGGGGTTACAAAAATCACAATACATTGGGTCTTCTGTTTTCTTTCCGTTTGGATAACACACCTTGGTTTCGTATTGGCAATGTTTACATTTTAAAATATGTGCCGATGTAGATCGCGTAGGAATTGAACAAGCACTACATAATAAACCGGCTTCGGTACTAACCACACCAAAGCCGGGTAAAAAACAGACGGGGCAAACCGAGTGCAACTTGTTTATTAACTTTAAACTAGCTTCTTTTATAATTTTCATTCGAGTGGGATTGTGCATTGCTCGCATGTCGGTTTCAATGAAGCACTGCATTCCACTTGAAGTAAATTCGTGATATACTTTTTCAAGGGTTTCAAAATCACAAATACCTTTTTCAATTCGCGTCCAATTTTTCTCAGCATTTTTTAAAATAACACCGTGCGATGGAAATTGAACAATATCTAAAAACGAATACAAGTCGCCGATTGAATGAATTTCTGTACTTTGAAAATTGGTTTCTAAGCTCAAAACACGTTCAACAATTTCAAGATGATTTTTTTGATCTATAAGCATTATCAATTCATCATTCGCAGGAGCAAAAAAGACTGTAGGATGATTTCCAAAAGAACCCTCTGTTGCTACAGCTAAATCAAATTTTTCTGATTTCATGCCTTCCAAACACTTTTGTCTTAACGTGGTTAAAGCATCTTCTTGCCTAGATATTTCTCCCGAAAAAGTACCCAAACTATCGGTATCAAAGTCTTTTGCTACTACACATTGTACTCCCAATGCTTCTTCAAGTAAAGGAGCAATAACGGTTTCCTTTTGATGCTTGGTAACAATAAGCAAACGACGACCAGAAAAAAAATCGGAATCAATCTTCATACTCGATTTCAATAAACGATTTTATCTTTAGTTTTCTATTATTTGCTTTAGCATACTGTAAAATATCAGAGATGGATTCTGCACTTTCTCTTAATTGAGATATACGATGCAAGGCTTTTTCATCATCTTCACCAAAACGAACTTGAGAACTAAAGTTTTGGACTTTATTAAAATGGATGTTTTTATTGCACATATCTAGTAATATTTCACGTGCTTCAAACGAATTGAATTCACCATTGAACAAATTAATTTTCTTCAGGGTTTCCATACGCAATATTGGTTAAATTATTTATTAATCGAATCATTACTAACATTATCAAAATGGCAAGTCCAGTATAAAGTTCTTGATAAATAATTGCCGGTGTAATTAATATCTTAAAAATCAAAAATGATTCAACTACTACACATAAAATCAAAATAATTTGTATTATTATTTTTCTCATAACTTAGATGTTGCTTTTTAAATTGATTTCATTTGCAAATTTTAGGATAATTATTTATATATTTTTATTTATATTTGTAATGTTATATATAAATTTAATTAATGAATTACACATTAAACCAGTTGCGAATATTCTTGAAAGTAGTGCAAAACCAGAGTGTTACTAAAGCTTCGGAAGAGTTACATTTGACCCAGCCAGCTGTATCCATTCAATTAAAAAATTTTCAAGATCAATTTGAAATTCCGCTAACGGAAGTAGTAGGAAGAAAGATTTATGTGACTGATTTTGGAAAAGAAATTGCAGAGGCGGCCGAGCAAATCTTACAACAAGTAAATACCATCGATTATAAAACTTTAGCGTATAAAGGTCAACTTTTTGGAAAAATTAAAATATCGGTAGTATCTACAGGAAAATATGTAATGCCATATTTTTTAGCCGATTTTTTAAAAATGCATCCAGGAGTTCAATTAGAAATGGATGTTACAAACAAGAATAAAGTGGTTAAAAGTTTACAAAATAATGAAGTAGATTTTGCTTTGGTCTCTATTTTGCCTGAGAAGATTAAAGTTGAAAAAATAGATTTAATGCAAAACAAATTGTTTTTAGTAGGCAATATGGAGGAGGATTTTAGTAAGAAAAAAAACATTGAAGCTATTTTACAAAACCGTCCATTGTTGTTTAGAGAAAGTGGATCTGGAACACGCCAAACCATGGAACGTTTTATTGATCAAAATGCCATTAAAATTGAAAAAAAGATGGAACTTACTTCTAATGAAGCTATCAAACAAGCCATTTTAGCAGGTTTAGGCTATTCAATCATGCCTTTAATTGGTATTCGTAAAGAGATACAAAACAATGAATTACAAATTATACCTTTAAAAGGATTACCTATTAAAACCAATTGGAGTTTAATTTGGGTAAAAGGCAAAAACCACAACCCTGCTGCCCTAGCCTATTTGAATTATTTAAAAAAGGAAAAAGAAGCAATTATCCATTCCAAATTTAGTTGGTATGAGACGATGTAAATCTATTTTGGGACGAAGACAGATAATCAAAAAATGCTTAACAGCAAGACAAACTGTGCGGTTAGAAAACTAAAATAAGTGAAACGCTCTGTGCAACTCTCTTAACACAATCCACTTCAAAAGAAACTCAGTGCAGCTCGGTGTAAAAAATTAACCACAACCCGAAACCCGAAACCTGATGCAATAAAGTGAAACGCTCTGTGAAACTCTCCCAACGCAATCCACTTCAAAAGAAACTCAGTGCAGCTCGGTGTAAAAAATTAACCACAACTCGTAACCCGAAACTCGCAACCTCTACTCCACCACCAACTTACTACTAGAAACCACAGCTGCTCCTTGCTTAACCAAAACTAAATATACTCCAGCAGGATAAGCACTAACATTTAACTCATTAGTTCCTGAAACAGAATCCAAAGCCACCTCATGAATCAACCTACCCGTTACATCAAAAACAGCAACAGTAGCATTAGCTAAAGCTAAATCATATTGTAAGGTCACCACATCCTTAGCAGGATTAGGATACATCGTAAAAACATTCTTCTGTTGAAATATTGGAGTAGACAATGGCGTTACACAAATTCCTAATGTTTGTTGTGGCGAAGTATAGTAATTAAGGTCATAAATTATACCATTACCAAACTCGCCATAATAATTTATACCCCAATACCATACTGTTCCGTCTGTTTTTGTAGCCATAGTGATAGCAGAATATCGAGTTTGGACAGTGTCCCAATTAGTATCAGTACCAACTTGTTGTGGTGATTCTAAAGGAGAATTCGTATGTCCTAATCCTAGTTGACCATTAGTATTTATTCCCCATGCCCATAGGGTACCATTACTTTTAACTCCATAAGAGGACTGAGTTCCTGCACAAAAACTTTTCCAAGTATCAGTAGTTATTTGTTGTGGAATATTAGTTACAGAAGGAACTCCTCCTACGCCTAATACTGCCCCACCTCCCCAAGACCACAAGGTTCCGTCTTGCTTTTGTGCTAATATATGTCCTCCTCCAACACTCATTTTAACCCAATCGGTGTCTGTGCCAACTTGGGTAGGTGTTGATACTGTTGTAGTACTAGAACCTGAAACAATAATCGAATTAGGATTTGAACCCCATCCCCAAATGGTACCATCTGATTTTATAGCAAAGGAAGTATCGTTTGGACCAGTAGCAATGTCAATCCAATCGGTATCAGTACCAATTTGTATGGGTATAGGCTGGTTTAAGGTTGCAGGAGCATTACCTGTTTGGTAATTGTCATTTCGTCCCCAACCCCAAATAGTACCATCCGCTTTAAGTGCAATCGTAAAAAAACTTGCAGACGTTACTTTTATCCAATTAGTTAATGTTGTAATTTGTTGAAAACTAGTGAAATTTTGAGTACCTGAATTAACGCCTAATGCTCCATGTTGGTTACTACCACAGCCCCACAAAGTACCATTGTTTTTAATAGCAAATATTCTACTCCCACCAAGATAAATTTTATTCCACTCATTTAAAATTCCTATTTGTATTGGATTAGGCTCACCTTCATTTCCATTATTAGTACTTAAATTACCCCAACTTGAAGAGCCCCAACCCCATAAAGTTCCATCTTCCTTTTCGGCAACTGTATGTCCCCAAAATGATATGTTTTCATAACATTGTGCATTACTTCCAATTGAAAAACCAATTAATAAAATACTAAGTAATTTTTTCTTCATAATTACAATTGTTTAAAACAGGTACGCCATTGGCGTACCTGTTTGTAGTTATTCTTATTTAATAATTAATTTGTTTTGCCATAAAATAGTACTTGCATGTTTTACAACTAGCATATACATACCTGAAGGATAATTGTCAACTGTTAATATGACTTCCTTATCAGTCGAAGATAGCGCTTTTTTAGCAATACTTCTTCCTGTTAAATCATAAATTTCAAGCGTTGCACCTTCTAATTCCATAGTATAAGCAAGCGTCACTTGGGTAGCAGCTGGATTAGGATACAGACTAAAGCTAATTTGGTTAGTGATTGCCTCATCTTTACCTACATTTTTCATTTTGCCAGTAGAATCACATCCCGGAACATCAACAGCAAATTTAGTAATACACAATTCATTACCTTCTTTATAAGGTACGGTTCCTTGCAAAATCCAAGTCAATACGCCTCCGTTAAAAGGACTTTGGGGTAGTAAGACCATGGAATAAAATAATAATTCATTTTCGAGTTGTAATTAATTCAAATTTAATAAAAAAAAATATTCAAATAGTTAAATTTACATTTTATTGCTAACTTTTTAACAAACAATTAAATTGAAAAAGAGATATATTCGTATTTACTTTTACCTTTCTTCGAAAGTTGTTCGTATAAACACCACATTTTTCGAAGCGCATACGAACAAGATACGAACAAAGTACGAACAAAACCCCTATAAAATCAGACCAAACCTATCAAAAGGTTTCAAATTATGTTAAAACCAGTCAAAACCTTTCAAAAGATGTTTAATCAATTTTAATTAGATACTTAAGGGATACTAGGTAGATACTCCATAGATGGTGTATGATAGTATATGCCAATAGAATTATTTTCATCAGTTCTCGATACATTTTGCATTTGTAAATCTAAGGCTTTCCAAATCCAAAACACTCGAAGTGACGGTAGTGGAAATATGGAATTAAAAAACGTTAAGCTAAGAGCTTAAAAAACTATAGGACCGAAACCGCACAGTCGTCACTTCGAGTGATTTTTAAAAGAAAAAATGCTAATTTTTACTTTTAAAAATTGTATCGAGAACTATAGAACCAAAACAAAAAAAGACACCCTAAAGTGTCTTTATAAATTATATATGTTAAAAATTAATAAGCTAAAAGCTCTTTTAATTCTTTTTCAAATCTAACCTTTGGTAAATATTGATCTTCTAATGATTTCATAAATGGAATTGCTGATTCTAAACTTCCAACTCTTCTAACTGGAGCATCTAAATATTCAAAACAATTTTCCATAATCATGGCTGAAATATCGCTGGCAACACCACCAAATAAAGTATCTTCTTGTAAAATGATTACTTTATTCGTTTTCTTAACCGAAGCGTAAATCGCATCCCAATCCATTGGTTGTAAGGTTCTTAAATCTAATAAATCCGCTTTAATTTCTGGATTCTTTGCTAACGTTTCTAAAGCCCAATGCACTCCTGCTCCAAAAGAAATAATCGTAACAGCTGTTCCTTCTTTAATCAATGACGCTTTTCCAAAAGGTAATGTGTAATAATCTTTTGGCACATCTTGATACACACTTCTATACAATTGTTTGTGTTCGAAGAATAATACTGGATTTGGATCGTTAATTGCAGTATTCAATAAACCTTTTGCATCATAAGGAAATGCTGGATAAACAACTTTTAATCCTGGTGTTTTGGTAAACCAAGCTTCATTAGTTTGCGAATGGAAAGGTCCTGCTTGCGTACCACCACCACAAGGCATACGCACCACTACATCCGACTTTTCTTGCCATCTATAATGTTGCTTCGCTAATAAGTTTACGATTGGATTAAATCCAGTTGAAACGAAATCTGCAAATTGCATTTCCATTACCGCTTTAAATCCGTTGATAGATAATCCGTTAGCCGCTGAAACGACCGCACTTTCACAGATAGGTGTGTTTCTAACTCTTTCTTTTCCAAATTGTGCTACAAATCCGTCCGTAATTTTAAAAGCACCACCGTATTCGGCGATGTCTTGTCCCATGATAACTAAATTCTCATGGCGTTCCATCGACTGACGTAAACCATTAGAAATCGCATCAATCACACGGATGTTTTCCATATCAGACGATGGATTGAATGCTTCAAATTCGTAAGGTTGGTAAACATCACCTAATTCTTCTTCCAAAGAAGCTACAATTTCTGGCTCTTCTTGCACTTTTGCCCAATCGGTATCAATTTCTTTCTTAATTTCAGCTCGGATTGCTTCATCATCTTCTTCTGATAAAACTGCTGTAGCTTTTAAGTAATTTCTATAATTCTCTACTGGATCTTTGATTGCCCACATGTCCATCAATTCTTGAGGAACGTATTTCGTCCCACTTGCTTCTTCATGTCCACGCATTCTAAACGTTTTGAACTCCAATAACACTGGACGCGGATTTTCTACCATAGATGCTTTTAATTCCGAAATCAAATGCACTACTTCTAACAAGTTATTTCCGTCAACCACATGACTTTCCATCCCGTAACCTACACCTTTATCGGCAAGGTTTTCACAACGATATTGCTCGTTTGTTGGGGTTGATAATCCGTAACCATTATTTTCTATTACGAATAAAACCGGTAATTCCCATACAGCAGCAATATTCAATGCTTCATGAAAATCGCCCTCTGAAGTTGCGCCTTCACCTGTAAATACTGCAGTAACTTTTCCGTTTTTTCTTAGTTTATTGGCTAAAGCAATTCCGTCTGCAATCCCTAATTGAGGACCTAAATGCGAAATCATTCCAATAATTTTGTATTCTTGCGTTCCAAAGTGGAAACTTCTATCACGACCTTTAGTAAATCCATTTTTCTTACCTTGCCATTGCGAAAACAAACGGTGCAACGGAATATCACGAGTAGTAAATACTCCTAAATTACGGTGCATTGGTAAAATATATTCATCTTTATCCAAAACAGAAGTAATTCCAACAGAAATAGCTTCTTGTCCAATTCCAGAAAACCATTTAGAAACTTTTCCTTGACGGATTAAAATCAACATTTTCTCTTCAATCAAACGCGGTTTTAAGATTTTCTTATATAAATCAAGTAGTTGCGGATTTGATAATTCTTTTCTTTCAAAGTTCATGATAGTGGAACAATTAAATTTTGCTCAAAAGTAATAAAAATAACATTTTGAAAGCGAATTGTTATAAAAAAAGATAAGACAAATTTCAATAGCAAGAACAAGGTCAAGTTCAAATTTAAACGCAAAGTCGCAAAGTTATTTCGCAAAGGGAACAAAGAATTAATCATTAAAGTGAAACGTCCGAATCTACGGACTCTGTGTAGCACTCTTAAAAAAAAGTATTTCAAAAAAAACTCTGTGTAACTCTGTGTAATTTTAAACGCAAAGTCGCAAAGTAATTTCGCAAAGGGAACAAAGAATTAATTATTAAAGTGAAACGTCCGAAGCTACGGACTCTGTGTAGCTCTCTTAAAAAAAAAGTATTTCGAAAAAAGCTCTGTGTAACTCTGTGTAATTTTAAACGCAAAGTCGCAAAGTTATTTCGCAAAGGGAACAAAGAATTAATTATTAAAGTGAAACGTCCGAAGCTTCGAACTCTGTGTAGCTCTCTTAAAAAAAAGTATTTCGAAAAAAGCTCTGTGTAATTTTAAACGCAAAGTCGCAAAGTTATTTCGCAAAGGGAACAAAGAATTAATTATTAAAGTGAAACGTCCGAAGCTTCGGACTCTGTGTAGCTCTCTTAAACACAAAGAATTTCGAAAAAAGCTCTGTGTAACTCTGTGTAATTTTAAACGCAAAGTCGCAAAGTTTTTTCGCAATGAGCGCAAAAGAAAAATAAAAGATTAAAATAAAATGTCTCTGTGTAACATTTAACATAAAAGTCACATAAGATTTTTATGTTAATTTCTTTGTATTCAAAAGTTCATAAAAGATTATTTTGATTTCTTGCATTTTTTTAATCTGTGTTCCAAACTCCCAACTCCTAACTTCCATCAACATCCCCCATCAATGTTAACAACTTTACTCATTCACAATTAAAATATTTAATTACATTTGTATTCACTTGGGTTACTACCCTAAATGATTTAATAATAACAAAGCTTAAGTATGCAACAAATTCCTAGTGTTGACTTACGTGATTTCCTGTCGGATGATCCGGCACGTAAACAAAAATTTGTAAATGAAATCGGAAAAGCCTACGAAGAAATCGGATTCGTAGCATTAAAAGGTCATTTTTTAGATGATAAATTAGTAGAAGGATTGTATTCAGAAGTAAGAAACTTCTTTACACTGCCTTTAGAAACCAAAGCAAAATACGAAATCCCAGGCATTGGCGGACAACGTGGTTATGTTTCTTTCGGTAAAGAACATGCTAAAGGTCGCTCTGCTGGAGATTTGAAAGAGTTTTGGCATTTTGGACAATACGTTAGCAAAGATTCAAAATATGCTGGCGAATATCCAGATAACGTAGAAGTAACAGAATTACCTAAATTCAATGAAGTAGGTAAAGAAGCGTACCAAATGTTAGAAAAAACAGGGGTTTATGTGTTAAGAGCGTTAGCTATTTACATTGGTTTAGACGAATTCTACTTTGATAAATACATCAAAGATGGAAACAGTATTTTACGTCCAATCCACTACCCGCCTATTACTGACGAGCCTAAAGATGGTGCCGTTCGTGCAGCAGCACATGGCGACATCAACCTGATTACCTTATTAATGGGTGCTCAAGGAAAAGGATTGCAAGTACAAAATCACAACGGAGAATGGATTGACGCTATGGCACAACCAGACGAATTGATGATTAATGTTGGGGATATGTTATCAAGACACACCAACAACAAGTTGAAATCTACGATTCACCAAGTGGTAAATCCACCAAGAGAATTGTGGGGTTCTTCTCGTTATTCAATCCCCTTCTTCATGCATCCAGTAAGCGACATGAGTTTAAATTGCTTACCAGAATGCATCGATGAAAACAATCCAAAATTATATGAAGACATCACTGCTGGTGATTTCTTATACGAACGTTTGGTAGAATTAGGTTTGATTAAAAAGTAAATAATTTTATAATAGATAGAAAAGGCATTGAGTTTTCTTGATGTCTTTTTTGTTTTTTATAAAATCTACCATAAAACACACTAACTTTGTTACGATAGAACTTGTTAACTTATTAAAAATGGATTTAAGCGAACAATTAAAAAAACTTTTCCCTTACCACGAAGTTTCTAACGAACCAGAAGCTATCGAAGAAACTCCACACGAATTATTCGTTCAAAAAGAACCTATGATTTGCAAATACGAAAAGCGTAAAGGAAAACCTACTACGATTATTTCAGGCTATGAAGGTGAAGACGAAGATTTTAAAATCTTAGCGAAAGAAATCAAAAGCAAATTAGCGGTTGGTGGCACTTTTAAAGAGGGTGAAATCATCATTCAAGGTGATTATCGTGATAAAATCATGAAAATATTACAAGACAAAGGATTCAAAACAAAACGCGTAGGAGGATAAATTTGTTTCAAGTTTCAAGTTCAAAGTTAAAGAACTTGAAACCTGAAACTTTAAACCAAAAAACAAATGATAGCAGCATCAGAATTAATATTAAATCCAGACGGAAGTGTATACCACATCAACTTAAAACCTGGACAAATCGCTAACGATATTATCTTCGTTGGGGATCAAAATCGTGTAGAGAAAATTACAAAACACTTTGATTCTATTGAGTTTAGCACGCAAAAACGTGAATTTAAAACGCAAACCGGAACCTTTAAAGGTAAAAGAATTACAGTAATGTCTTCTGGAATTGGTCCTGACAATATTGATATTGTAATGAACGAATTAGACGCTTTAGTAAACGTAGATTTAGCAACCAGAACCGTTAAAAAAGAATTGACTTCGTTGAATATTGTTCGTATTGGAACTTCAGGTTCCTTACAAGCAGATATTCCTTGCGATAGCATTGTGATGAGTCAGTATGGCTTAGGGTTGGATAACATGCTTCGCTCCTATTTAATTGACGAAATTTCAGAAACTGAAATGGAAGATGCGTTTATCAAGCAAACGAATTGGGACATGAGAAAAGGTCGTCCGTATGTAATTGCAGGAAGTAAATCACTAGAAAAACGTTTAGAAAGCGATAAAATCTTCAAAGGATTCACAGGAACGGCTGGTGGATTTTACGGACCGCAAGGACGTGTAGTGCGTTTAGGAATTCAAGATCCAGAATTAAATTCTAAAATGGATAGTTTCAATTTTAATGGAACTCGAATGACTAATTTAGAAATGGAAACAGGTGCTATTTATGGTTTAGGAAAACTATTAGGTCATCAATGTTTATCATTAAATGCCATTATTGCAAACCGTGCAACCGGAACTTTCAGTGAAGACCCATACAAAGCTGTAGATGAATTGATTGAATATGCTTTGAATAAACTAGCTGAGTAATTTTAAAACCTTAAAAATGACATTTCGATTTGCAAGACATACCAATAATATAGAGCAAATTAAATCCTTTTATATCGATATTTTAGGATTTGAATTGCTTGGTGGTTTTGAAAATCATAATGGTTATAATGGCGTTTTTATTGGAAAATCAAATGAGAATTGGCATTTAGAATTTACAAAATCAGAAGAAATTGTTCTTTTTAATTTTAATGAGGATGATATTTTAGTTTTTTATCCAAACAATAAATCGGAGTTTGATTTCATTATGAATAAAATTCATTCTAAAAAAATTGAATTTATAAAAGCCAAAAATCCATATTGGAATAATTCCGAAGCTTCAGAAGGAAAAATGATTTTAGATCCTGATGGTTATAGAGTTATCATTTCTGATTTAAAAATAAAATGAAAGATAAAATATTAAAATTTGAGTTTTTATTAGATAATTTAACCTTACAATCAATAATTGATTTTGAGGTTAAAATCGATGTAAATAAATGGTCTAAAAAAGAAATCTTAGGTCATTTAATTGATTCAGCAATTAATAATTTACAACGTTTTACCGAAATTCAATATTCCGAAAAGCCTTATAAAATAAGACCTTACAATCAAGATGCCTTAGTTAATTATAATGATTATCAAAATAAAAACAATCAGAATTTATTCGATTTATGGTTGCATTTGAATCGTCATATTTTAGAAATTATTAAAAGCCAAACGGATAAAACATTAGCATACCAATTAATTCTCCCTAATGGAACATTAACCAATTTACAATTTTTAATTGAGGATTACATTGAACATCTATTTTATCATGTATCACAAATTAATAAAGTATGAATTTAATACTAGAAACGCCTAGATTAATCCTAAGAGAAATGCGAAATGAAGATGCAAATTCATTATTTGATATGGATTGCAACCCTAATGTTCATAAATATCTATGGCAAAAACCAGTGGAACATATTGATGAAGTTCATGCATACATTGACATGGTTAGACAGGAATACATTGATAACGCAATTGGGCGTTTTGTTGCTATTACTAAAGACACGAATGAATTAATCGGTTGGACAGGCATTAAATTTGTAAACGACCACGTTGAAAACGGCAATACTAATTTTTACGATTACGGCTATCGTTTAAATGAAAGATTCTGGAATCTAGGCTTCGCAACTGAAGCCTCAAAAGCATGGCTAGACTATGGTTTTAATCAAATGAAGATTCAAGTGATGAATGCTTATACACATGCCGAAAACGGAGCTTCTAATCATGTTTTGCAAAAAGTAGGCTTCAATTTTATGGAAGATTACCCTGATGAAAATGGCGTGATATGGAAATGGTGGCAATTAGAAAATAATTCCGTAAAATAGCACTACTTTTGTGCTAAATTAAAAATCGAATGAAAATAATCCTTACAGGTGCAACAGGTGTTTTAGGTTCTCATATTATGTATGATATCCTAGAAAATTTTATAACCAATAACATTGAAGGAAAACTATTTCTAATCACAAGAAATAAAGGAAAAGTAACTGCTAAAGAGCGTATTAACGAATTATTGTCTAGCAATTATACGCCTAAATTTTTGTTGGATAAAGGAGTTGATAAACTTAATCAGTATCTTGAAATTATCGATACCGATTTGGCTACTCTACAAGATTCGTTTTCAGAAAAAATAAAAGGCGCCTATTTTATTCATTCCGCTGGTTATGTAAATCTATCGACAGACGAAGACCAAAAAGAAAAAATATTCAATGAGAATGCGGCTATAACAAAGGCAATTTTCAAAATGTTTGCTCCTTTCATTAAAAAGTTCATTTACATCAGTACTGCTTTTTCATCGGGAGCTCGTAAAGGCTTGATTGGTAATGACTTTCATAATTTAGATTTTAAATTAGAGCATCGAAATGCCTATGAAAATGCTAAATTTCATTCAGAAGAATTTGTTATTCAACAGTGTAAGGAATTAAATTTACCGTATCAAATTTTACGACCAAGTGTAATTGGTGGAAAAATGTTAGGCACTGAAAACCGCTATTTTATCCCAAAATACATGGTTTTTTATTTAATGGCAAAGTTTTTCCATTTTACAGCACAACGTAAAGACCAACAAGAAAATGTACGTTTTGCCATTAGTGAAGAAACTGGGTTAAATATAATTCCTGTTGATTATGTAGCTAAAGTTATTGTCAATACATTTGAAAGAGAAGACATACAACAACTAAACATAGTTCATAACGAGAGTTTTAATTTAGTAAAAGGTTTACAACTCATCATGAAAGAAGTAGGTTATTCAAACTTTAGTGTGATTCAAAATACATTAGATTTTGATTATAAAAACACCATTGAAAAATTATACTACGAAAGCATTGGTAAGCATTTAAAACCTTATTTAACTTCGGCTGCTAATGAATATGATACTACTTTATTAAATTCAATTTTAGAAATACCAAAATTAGATGCTGAATCGTTTACTAATATGATTCGCTATGCGCGATTACAAAATTTTAAAGACATCAATGTTTAAATGGGTGAATTTGAAAATAGAGTAAGTTAAGATACAAATGTTATAATAAAACGTGTCCGATGAATTTTGAAACACTAATTGAAAAAGTAAAAAACATTCCTTACGGTAGAAATGCTAATAGATACGATTTTTCATTAGTACTTTCTGAAAACAAAGGAACATGCAGTTCGAAACACGCTTTCTTAAAAGATTTTGCTGATAAAAATGAAATTGAAAATGTAAAGCTATACATTGGAATATTTAAAATGAACGAAACAAATACACCGAAATTGGGTGATTTACTTTCAAATAATAAAATTAAGTACATTCCAGAAGCACATTGTTATTTGAAAATAAACCAAGTTCCAGTTGATGTCACAACAGTTGATTCATTTTACGATAAAATAAAGCAGGATATCGTTGAAGAAATCGAAATAACTCCTAATCAAGTAAGTGATTTTAAAGTAACATATCATCAGGCTTTTTTGAAAAATTGGATTAAAGAAACCAATCAAAATAATACCTTTGAAGAAATTTGGGAAATTAGAGAGCAATGTATAGAAAAACTATCTATTTAATCATCAAGACTTTTAAACTCTTAACCATTTAAACTCTTAAACTTAAGAATGAAAACAATCAAAATTGCTGGCGTTCCAGAACATTTTAATTTACCTTGGCACATGTGCATTGAAGATGGCGAATTTGAAGCCGTTGGAATCGATTTACAATGGACCGATGTTCCTGAAGGTACGGGTAAAATGTGTCAAATGCTTCGTGAGGGTGAAACAGATATTGCTGTAATTTTAACTGAAGGTATCATCAAAGATATTGCCGCAGGAAATCCGTCATCTATTGTGCAGGTTTATGTGCAAAGTCCTTTAATTTGGGGTATTCACGTGGCAGCTAATTCTAATTACAAAGCTTTAAGCGATTTAGAAAACACGAAAGCAGCTATTTCTCGAATGGGTTCAGGTTCGCATTTGATGAGTATTGTGAATGCTCAAAATCAAAATTGGAACACAGAAAAATTACAATTTGAAATCGTAAATACTATTGATGGTGCGGTTGAAAGCTTAACTTCAGGCAAAGCCGATTATTTCATGTGGGAACGATTTATGACACAACCCTTAGTAGATCAAGGGATTTTTAGAAGAATTGCCGATTGCCCTACTCCATGGCCCTGTTTCGTAATTGCTGTTCGTAATGAAGTGTTTGAACAACATCCAAAAGTAATCAATCAAATTTTAGACATTATCAATACTACTACCGAAGAATTCAAAATGATTCCTAGTATTGATAGAACGTTAGCTTCTAAATACAATCAAAAAGTGGAAGCAATTCAGGAATGGCTAAAATTAACACGTTGGTCACAAAAACAAATGACTACTCCAACATTTGACAAAATAATGGAACAACTTTTGAAGCTTCAAATTATCGATAAAAAAATACCTAAAGAATCGATACTTAAATAATTCCGTATTTTTATCGTTTTAAACGAAATGACAATTAAAATTCCAACCATCGCTCAATTAAAAGAAAAGCTTTCTTTACCAAAGCCATGGGATATTGTTGTTATTTTTATTTTAAATATTCTAATCGCTATTCCTCTCTTTTTGATTGCGCATCAAAATCTAATTGACTTAAATTGGAAATTGCATTTAGACCGAATTCTACTTTTTATTTTAATTGTAATCAGTATTCAACTCCTATTACGATTAGTCAAAACGATTATTATACTAATTGTTTTTCTTTATTTAATTACTTTATTGTACGGAACATTAATTGGCAATTACGGATTTAAAAGAGTTTTTGAAGATTACAATTACATGGTTTATTCCATGAGTGAAAATCCAAATCCGGAAGACATAATTGTAGCCAAACTACTTCCCTTTCCAAATAAATCTAAAATTATTGACGCTGTAGATTTTACCAATCCTAGAGTAAGAAATTTTGCCTTATCAGCTACCGCAAAGCACTTTCGTGATACAAAACAAACTGGAAATAAAAGGCGTTTGATTCAATGTTTTGCAGTTTTTAAAGAAATTAGAAACCGTTGGAATTATGTCAATGACCCGAAAGGAAGAGAGTATATTGCTTATGCCTCAGAAACATTGCAACACTTTTCAGGAGATTGTGATGATCATGCCATTTTGATGGCAGCGTGTATTAAAGCTGTTGGTGGCACACCTAGAATTATCCATACAGGAGGTCATTTGTATCCAGAAATGTTGATTGGCAATAAAAACGATTTAGAAACCGCAATTTATCTAATTAAAGAAGTACTTTTTATCCAAGAAAGTCACCACCAACAAATTTATTATCATATTGATGAAAGAAATCAAATTTGGTTGAATTTAGACTACACTGCGACGTATCCTGGTGGTAAATTTATGAGTGAAGAAATACTGGGTGCGCTTACTTTTAATTGATTACCAAACAATTTTTATTTTCATATTTTTAATTAAATAATCATTTGTTATAATAAAATGATTATTACCAAACCACAATCCGCGATTTGCACTTAATGGAGATGGATGGCCTGTTTCTAAAACTAAATGTTTATTTCGATCAATTAATTTACCTTTTTTCTGTGCAAAACTGCCCCAAAGTAAAAAAACCACATTTTCAGATTGTTCGTTAATCAAGTTTATAACAGCATCGGTAAAAACATTCCATTGCAAGTGTTTATGACTGTTAGCTTCGTTTTTTCGAACCGTTAATCCAGCGTTCAATAATAAAATGCCTTGTTTTGCCCATCGTTCTAAATTTCCTGAAGTTGGAAAAAGAATTCTATCGTACTCGTTATTAATTTCTGTGTAAATATTTTTCAACGATGGAGGAATAGCCACACCATCATTTACCGAGAAACACAAACCATTCGCTTCACCTACTCCATGATACGGATCTTGTCCAATAATTACCACTTTGGTATCTTGAAAATCAAATTGTTCAAAAGCTGAAAAAATGAGTTCTTTTGGAGGAAAACAAGTCGTATTAGCATACTCTTGCTCAACTTGTTGCATCAATGTTTCAAAATAAGGTTTTTTGAATTCAGATGATAATAGGGTTTGCCAAGACGTATTTTTGATAAACATTTTATAATTTTTACCAAAAATATAAATTTCTATTGCATTATGCCTTTTTTACTTTGTAACTTTGACCTAACAGAAAAAGAAAAATGATTTCGATTACACAAAAAACACTTCAAGATTTAGAATTTAATACCGTTTTAGAAACGATTGCTAGTCGCTGTAACACTGATATTGGTGAAGCAAAAGCTATGGCAATTACCCCTTTTAAAAACAAAGAAGAGTTACTTATTAATTTGAAGCAAACCTCTGAATATTTGTCTTCGTTTTCAAACAATAACGCCATTCCGAATCACGGATTTGAAAATATTAACTACGAACTAAAATTCTTAGCTATTGAAGATAGTTTTTTAGAAGTGGGAAGTTTTAAAAAAATTGGAAACCTTTCAGAAACTGCTATTACGCTCATTCTATTTTTAAAGAAATTTGAAGATTACTATCCAAATTTATATCAAAAAGGAGCGCAAATTGACATTGTAAAATTGATTTTGCAACGTATTGATGAAGTGGTTGATAAATTTGGCATTATCAAAGACAACGCTTCCCCCGATTTGATAGATATTCGTCGTAATATAAATCTTGTGCGTGGTAAAATTAACCAGAGTTTTGGTATGGCTTTGAGTCAATACAACTCACTTGGTTACTTAGATGATATTAAAGAAACAGTAGTTGAAAATCGTAGAGTTTTAGCGGTTTTAGCCATGTATCGCAGAAAAGTAAAAGGCTCTATTTTAGGAAATTCTAAAACAGGTAGTATCGCTTATATTGAACCCGAAGCAGCGCAACGATATTCACGCGAATTAAATAATTTAGAATTTGAAGAACGAGAAGAAATCATGCGAATTTTAAAGCGTTTAACTAATGAAATTCGTCCATTTACAGAAACGATTGCGGCTTATCAAGACTTTTTGAGTGATGTAGATGTGATTTCTGCCAAAGCGAAATACGCCTATAAAATAAATGGAATACTTCCCAATATTATTGAAGAGAAACGTTTGTTTTTTAGAGAAGCCTTCCACCCTATTTTGTATTTAAACAATAAAGAAAAAAAAGCAATTACCTATCCACAAACCATCGAATTACATAACGAAAGTCGCATTATTGTGATTTCGGGACCGAATGCTGGTGGGAAAACAATTTCATTAAAAACCGTTGGATTATTGCAATTGATGTTGCAAAGCGGTATGTTAATTCCAGTCCACGAAAGAAGCGAAACGTTTTTATTTGATCGTATTTTAACAGATATTGGAGACAACCAATCTATTGAAAATCATTTAAGTACTTACAGTTACCGATTAAAAAACATGAACTATTTTTTAAAGAAATGTAACGATAAAACATTGTTCTTGATTGATGAATTTGGTACAGGTTCTGATCCTGAATTGGGCGGCGCATTGGCTGAAACATTCTTAGAAGAATTTTACGCTCGTGAAGCATTCGGAATCATTACAACACATTATAGTAATTTAAAAATATTAGCCAACGAATTACCTTTCGCATCCAATGCCAACATGCTATTTGATGAGAAATCATTAGAACCTATGTACAAATTGATTTTAGGTCAAGCCGGAAGTTCGTTTACGTTTGAAGTCGCTCAGAAAAACGGTATTCCATTTGGACTAATCAATCGTGCCAAAAAGAAAATTGAAGGTGGAAAAGTTCGCTTTGATAAAACGATAGCTACTCTTCAAAAAGAACGTTCAAAATTAGAAAAAACGTCTTTAAATTTAAAAGAAGAAGAAACCAAAGCGCGAGAGGAAAGCAAGAAAATGGAAACTATCAATGCGAAAATTCAGGATAAATTAGAACGTTATCAAGAATTGTATGATGCAAACCAGCGTTTGATTTATATAGGGCAAAAAATAGATGATATTTCGGAAAGCTACTTCAATAACAAAGACAAAAAGACTTTAATTGGTGAGTTTTTGAAAATGGTTGAAATTGAAAATTCGAAACGTAAAAAGCTCTCTGTAAAAGAAAAGAAAGTGAAAGAAGTTATTCAGAAAAAGGTTGAAGAAGAAGTCAAGGTGATTGTAGAAGAAATCAGAGTAGTTAAAAAAGAAAAGAAAATCAAAGCCAAGATTGAAGAAGAAAATAAACCAAAAGTTATTCTAAAAGTAGGTGACCGAGTTCGAATGATAGACGGAAAAGCCATTGGAACCATTGATGTAATTGAAAAAACAAAAGCAACTGTCAATTACGGAATTTTTACTTCAAAAGTAAGCTTAGAGCAATTGGAATACGTACAACCTGCTTAGTTTAACACAGAGATTCGCGGAGTTTTTTTTAAATTATGTTTATGTTGAAAAGAGCTACACAGAGAGGTTTCACTTTTGAGTGCGATTTTAATAACTGAAATAATCTTTCATGAACTTCTAAAAACAAACTAATTCAATTTTTATAAACTTACATGACTTATATGTTTTAGTTAAACATGGATTTTATTTATTTCTCAAATTTTAAAATCGGTGTTCCTAAATTTTTGAATTTGAAATTGACATTAAAATTGATATATGGAAATACAAGACTTACCTCAAGATAAAAAAATCATATTGTTTGATGGTGTTTGCAATTTGTGCGATTCATCTGTTCAATATGTTATTAAACACGATAAAAAAGATATTTTTCGATTTGTAGCCCTACAATCAGATTTAGGCCAAAAGATTTTAAAGCACATCGGTATTAATCCCATTCATACTGATAGTATTGTTTTGTATGAGCCAGGAATTTCGTACTATTATAAATCAACAGCTGCTTTACAAATTGCAAAAGGATTAAGTGGTGTTTTTACTTTAGCAAGAGTTTTCACACTATTACCCACAGGAATTAGTGATACTATTTATGATTATATTGCAAAAAATAGATATAAATGGTATGGCAAAAAAGAAGCTTGTATGATTCCAACATCTGAATTAAAAGCCAAGTTTTTAGAATAAATTCACATGATAATTATCAGTTTATAACCAATTGTGAAGGTTTACCTTTGTGTAAATTCTAACCTTTGTAACTATGGCAAATTTATTATTACCACTTTATTCTTGGGGAAATGGAGCATTTATTATGATTGCAATTTTTGCTATTGTAATTCTTGGCTTAGTAGGCGCCGTAATGCTTATGATGAATAGTGATAAAAAGAAAAAAAACGACCAGTAATACTGGTCGTTTTTAATTTACTATTCTTTTTGAAAGAAATTATTGTTTGATAAATTTCTTAGTTGTTTTACCTTCAGCAGCTTCAATAGTTACAAAGTAAACACCTGCATTTAAGTCAGAAACGTTTATTTGAGTTAATGAACCTGTTTCATTTTTAACAACTCTTCCATTGATATCTGTTACGGATATGTTTTTGATTTCAACATTATTAGTGTTTGAAATATTTAACATTGTAGTAACTGGATTTGGATAAATACTCAGAGAAGAAATCGAATTATCATTAGAAGATAAATTAGTTGTTAAACTAATTGAATCTAAAAATAAAAATGTTTGTGCAGTAGCTTGTGGGGTATTATTGTGAATTCCAAAATAATAAATACCACTAGAAGGAGCAGTATAACTTGCTGTATGTGTTGTGTAAGCAACATCACTATTATTAGTATAGCTTTGTAAAATTGTAGTTTGATCAGCGGCACTTTGTCCAGTTCCTACCGTTAAGTTAAAAGAAAAAGGCTGAGGTACATTAGGAGTCGCAGCGTAAAGTCTTGTTTTAAATTCAACAGTAACAACTTCGCCAGCTGTTAGGTTCATTCCTCTAAAATATGCTCTTGCATTTGAAGCAGCAGTTGTACTATTAAAAGTGTACATTGCTGAACCAGCCCCACCATCTGCATAGTTTGGCGGTGTAGAAGTTCCATCTGTAGTTATTAAAGAAAAATTAATAAATCCATCAGTATAATTTTTAGTTGCATCTTCAAATCCATTAGTATAAGGAAGACTTACTGGCAAATATCCGTAAAAAGGTCCTGACCAATTACTTTGTGTAGCTCCACAATTTGCTCTAACAAAATATCTGAAATTAGAAGAAGCAGTTAATCCTGATAAATTTACAGTTGAATAGGCTAAAGCACCAGCTGGAGCAGTAACTAAAGTCCCTGTACCTTCTGTAGCATTTAAGTTATTACTCCAATCAATTTGATAATTTGTTGGGTATACAGTCGTTTGATTCCAAAATAAATCTGTAGATGATGTTGAAAGATACTCAGGTAAATAAAAGACTGTAGGTCTAGCGCAAGCAATAGCTGTATAGTTAAATGTAAAATCTAAAGGTAGCGTTGACCATCTACTATCCCATTGTATATAATAAGTTGTACCTGCTGT
Organism: Flavobacteriia bacterium; assembly: GCA_004293165.1. Taxonomy (GTDB): domain Bacteria; phylum Bacteroidota; class Bacteroidia; order Flavobacteriales; family Flavobacteriaceae; genus Flavobacterium. The sequence continues at coordinate 94,991 of RDYL01000007.1, forward strand.
TACTGGTACATTTAATAATTCAGACAGATAATTTGATGATGAAACATCATCATTACCTGAAACACATGTTAAAGTTCCAGTACATAAACCTGTTGCAATACTAAATCTTGTGTCGTCACTTTTAGTGACACCATCATTAGATGGTAAATTAGAAGAAATAGAAACTTCACCATTACTTGTAGGTGTAAATTTATACCAATTTCCTTTTGGAGAAGTAAAAGTAGCATAACAAGCAACTTTATATGTTCCATTAATTGTACCTGTTGTGTAAGTACCATTAGTTGTAATATCCACTGCGGTAGCACATGTTCCTTGAGAGAAACCTGATATTGCTGTAAATAAAAAACTAATTAAAAGTAATTTTGTTTTCATTTTTATTTTTTTTTTAGTTATATAATTAACAAAAATAATAAAAACATTAGATAATTTAATAATAAATTTTATTTTTTTTGAACTCAGACATTTATAATTTCACTACTAACTACAAAATAAATAATATTATAATATAACAAATGAATTTGTAAGCCTGTTTATTTAAATATTCTTTTTTAATTCAGAATGACTCATAAATAAAAAAAATATTTGTTAAATTATTTGAAAATCTAACAACTATTATGAAAATTTATAATAAAATGTATAGTTTTAAAAAAAATAATTAGTAACCTTATAATTTCCTTCTCTCCTTTTCTTTTTTAATTAACATCAATTCCCTACTAGTTTGTCCAGCAACTGAAGTATTTTCTTCTGCTCTTCTAATTAAGTATGGCATAACATCTCTTACTGGTCCAAATGGCAAATATTTAGCAACATTATAACCATTAGAAGCTAAATTAAAACTAATATTATCACTCATCCCTAATAATTGTCCAAAAAAGATACGATTATCGTTTTTAGCAATTCCTTTCTCTGTCATTAATTGCATTAATTTGTATGAGCTTTCTTCATTGTGTGTTCCAGCAAAAACAGCCATTTTGTAAATATTTTCAACCATATACAAAACGGCTGCATCGTAATTAATATCAGTAGCTTCTTTAGAAACACATATTGGAGATTTTAATCCACGTGCTTCTGCTCTTTCATTTTCTTTTTCCATATAAGCTCCACGAACTAACTTCATTCCAATAAAAAAACCTTCTACTTTCGCTTGGTCATGAAGATTTTTTAAATAATCCAATCGATCCCAACGATACATTTGCAACGTATTGAATACAATAGCCTTTTGTTTGTTGTACTTGCGCATCATATCGGAAACAATTGCATCTGCTGCATCTTGCATCCAGCTCTCCTCTGCGTCAATTAGTAATAAAACATCTTTTTCATGTGCGGTTCTACAAGCCAAATCAAATCGAGCAATTACACGATTCCATTCTTGTTGTTCAGCTTTCGTTAAAACCGACTTCTCTCCTACTTTTTCATACAAATCTAAACGACCAAAACCGGTTGGTTTAAAAACTGCAAACGGAATGGCTTCACGTTCTCTAGCAAATTCAATTGTTTTCAATGTCATTTCTAAAGCAGCGTCAAACTGTTCTTCTTCTTCTTTCCCTTCTACAGAATAATCCAAAACCGACGAAACACCTTTGGTAAACATATTATCTACCACTTTTAAACAATCTACTTCGTTAACACCACCACAAAAATGATCAAATACAGTTGAACGAATCAATCCTTCTACAGGTAAATGTGCTTTAAGAGCAAAATTGGTAACCGCAGTTCCTATTTTTACAAGTGGTTGACTAGCAATTAATTTGAAAAGAAAATAAGCTCTTTCGAGTTCTGTGTCACTTTTTAAAGAAAAAGCAACTTGTGTATTGTCAAATATTTTATTCATGATATTTTTAATAAAAAGCGACACAAATATACGTTAGATTTTGCTAATTTTAAATAAAAAATGCCTTATTTTGCAATAAAATTCAAGCTTTTTACATGCAAACAATTACAGCAACCCAATATAGTGTTTACTTTGATTTAGAAGGATATGAAACTTTAGCAGAACTACTAATTCCTTCGCGTTATTCAAAAATATTTATTTTAGTTGATGAAAATACTTCACAATATTGTTTACCACATTTACTAAATAATTTAGTTACGGAAATCAAAATTGAAATAATCGAATTGGAAGTGGGTGAAATTCATAAAAATATTGAAACATGCACTGAAGTTTGGGGAGCGTTATCAGAACTTGGAGGCGATCGTAAAAGCGTATTAATTAACTTAGGAGGTGGTGTTATTTCGGATTTAGGAGGGTTTGTAGCTTGCACATTTAAAAGAGGCATAGATTTTATTAATATCCCAACAACATTGCTATCTATGGTTGATGCTTCAATTGGAGGTAAAAACGGTGTAGATTTAGGAAATTTAAAAAATCAAATTGGGATAATTCGTGAACCAAAAGCTGTAATCGTTGACACTCAATTTTTAAACACATTGCCTCAAAACGAAATGCGATCTGGTTTGGCTGAAATGCTGAAACATGGATTGATTTTTGACAACAAATATTGGGATAAATTTAAAGATTTAAAAGACTTACATACAGATGATTTAAACAACTTAATTCATCAATCAATTCAAATAAAAAATACAATTGTTTGTGAAGATTTAACCGAAAATGGGATTAGAAAATCTTTAAACTTTGGACACACTTTAGGTCATGCTATCGAAAGTTATTTTTTAGAAAAAAATGCTAAAACAACATTACTTCATGGCGAAGCAATTGCGGTTGGAATGATATTAGAAAGTTATATTTCAAAAGAAAAAAACTTACTAACCAATGAAGAATATCAGGAAATTAAATACATTATTAATGATGTATTTGAGAAAATTGAATTCACTCCATTTGATATTGAAAAAATCATTGAACTCCTTATTTTTGATAAAAAAAATGAGTTTGGAAAAGTGAAATTTACATTACTTGATGGGATTGGTAAAATAAAAATCAATCAAGAATCAGACAACACATTGATTTACAATGCTTTTAAAGATTATTCCATCTAATTATTTTTTTATTTTTTCTTTATTTTTTAGCGATTTAATTTTTTAACTTTGCCCTAATGAAAGAAAACAAAAAACAATCTAATTTTAACAGAAAACGGAATAATAGAAATGTCGACATATCTATTATTGCTCGGTTGTTTTTTTCTATCTTTAGCTTTCATATTACTGATTTATTTGAAACCTCAAAGGTGTTTAGCGAAAAATTACTAATTCGCTTTGCCAATATTAGGGTTTGAAAATCGAGATTAAAAATAGATGTTACCTTTTATAATTTAATCTAATTTTCAAAATGAACACAAAATATTACGATTTAATAAATCAGACTTTTTATTTCCCACAAGAAGAATTTACACTAAACAAAGATGAACTTCAATTTCATGGTATTGACTTAATGAAATTAGTTGAAGAATATGGTACACCATTGAAGTTTACTTATTTACCAAAAATTTCTCAAAACATTAATAGAGCCAAAATGTGGTTTAGAAATGCTATGGAAAAGCACGATTATGATGCTAAATATTTCTATTGCTACTGTACTAAAAGTTCACATTTTGAATTTATTTTAAATGAAGCCTTAAAAAACAACATTCATATTGAAACTTCTTCTGCTTTTGATATCAACATTGTTGAAACATTAATGGAACAAGGAAAAATCAATAAAAACACTTTTATTGTTTGTAATGGCTTTAAACGCGATCAATATGTAACCAATATTGCACGTTTAATCAACAACGGACATAAAAATACGATTCCGGTAATTGATAATTTTGAAGAATTAGATTTACTTCAAGAAGAAATTGACGGAAAATTTAAAATCGGAATACGTATTGCAGCTGAAGAAGAGCCGAAATTTGAGTTTTATACCTCTCGTTTAGGAATTGGATATAAAGATATTGTACCATTTTATCGTAAACAAATTGCAGAAAATAAAAAAGTGGAATTAAAAATGCTTCACTTCTTTATTAATGCAGGAATTCGTGATACCGCCTACTATTGGAATGAGCTATTAAAATGTATGAAAGTATACATTGCTTTGAAAAAAGAATGTCCTACTTTAGATAGTTTAAATATTGGTGGTGGTTTTCCAATCAAAAATTCATTAGCCTTTGATTATGATTATCAATATATGGTTGATGAAATTTTGAACCAAATTAAAATTGCTTGTGATGAAGCAGAAGTTCAAGTTCCTCACATATTTACCGAATTTGGTTCGTTCACTGTTGGTGAAGCTGGCGGTGCATTATACCAAGTTTTATATCAAAAGAAACAAAATGATCGTGAAAACTGGAATATGATTGATTCATCATTCATTACAACACTTCCAGATACATGGGCAATTAACAAACGTTTTGTAATGATTGCCGTTAATCGTTGGAACGATACTTATGAAAGAGTTTTACTGGGTGGATTAACGTGTGATGGTGATGATTATTACAATTCTGAACAACACATGAATGCCGTTTATTTACCTAAATACAATAAAGAAAAACCTTTATATATAGGATTTTTTAACACAGGCGCTTACCAAGAAACAATTGGAGGTTTTGGTGGATTAAGTCATTGTATTTTACCGCAACCTAAACACATTTTAATTGATAAAGACAAGAACGGTATTATTGCAACTGAAGTGTTTTCAGAACAACAAAAAGCCGAAGATGTTTTAGAAATTTTAGGATACAACAAAAGAAAAGAACAATAAAATAAGAAAAATGAGCAAAGGACCAGTTAGTCAGTTTATAGAAAAACATTATCTTCACTTTAACTCTGCAGCTTTAGTTGATGCGGCAAAAGGCTACGAAGAACATTTATTAGACAACGGAAAAATGATGATTACTTTAGCGGGTGCTATGAGTACAGCTGAATTAGGTAAATCATTAGCTGAAATGATTCGTCAAGATAAGGTACATATTATTTCTTGTACTGGAGCTAATTTAGAAGAAGATATCATGAACTTAGTAGCTCATAATTCTTATAAAAGAGTTCCAAATTATAGAGATTTATCACCTCAAGAAGAATGGGATTTATTAGAAAATCATTATAATCGTGTAACAGATACTTGTATTCCAGAGGAAGAAGCTTTCAGAAGACTTCAATCGCATTTATTTGATATCTGGAATAATGCAGACTCAAAAGGTGAACGTTATTTTCCACATGAATTTATGTACCAAATGATTAATTCAGGTGTTTTAAAACAATACTACGAAATTGACCCAGCAGACTCATGGATGGTGGCTGCAGCTGAAAAGAATTTACCAATTGTTGTTCCTGGATGGGAAGATAGTACAATGGGTAACATTTTCTCTTCTTATTGTATCAAAGGAGAATTCAAAGCTACTACAATGAAAAGTGGAATTGAATACATGATGTGGCTAGCAGATTGGTATCCAAAAAATTGTGCTGGAAAAGGAATTGGTTTCTTCCAAATTGGTGGAGGAATCGCTGGAGATTTCCCAATATGTGTGGTTCCTATGTTATATCAAGATATGGAAATGCATGATGTACCGTTTTGGAGCTACTTCTGTCAAATATCTGATTCTACAACTAGTTATGGTTCTTACTCTGGAGCAGTTCCAAATGAAAAAATTACTTGGGGTAAATTAGATATTCACACACCTAAATTTATAGTAGAATCAGATGCTACTATAGTTGCACCGTTAATGTTTGCTTATATTTTAGGATGGTAAAAAAAGTTAAAAAAAAAATTTATTTTGCTTGAAAATATAAGTTTAGGATAGTACATTTGACCAAAATAAGATTAAAACCTACCCAATGAAAAGAGTTATTGTTGATTACGCTAAATTAACAAATGAAATCTTAACATTATTAGTTGAGAAATTTCCTGATGGTTATGATGATTCGGACATCATACGTTTTAAGAATGCTAAAAATGAAACAATAGAAGCAGTAGAAGTTAGAACAACAGATACTATTTTTCTTGTGAAAGTAAGTACAAAATTATCTGATCGAATTGAAAATTATGATGAAGATGATATTATTGTTGAAGATGTTGTTGTAGACAAAATCGTTGGCCTTAAAGAATTAGACATTGATGAAGATGAGGGCGAAGAGGATGAAGAAGACGATGACACAAATGATTCTGAAGACTTAGACGACGAAGATTAATATAAAAAAAGGGATTCATATTTTTTGAATCCCTTTTTAATTTATAAATATCTTTCTAAAATTATTTGCTTATGATGCAACTCATGTCCCAAAATAATATAACCAATACCTCGTACCGATACACTGTAGTTTGATGCTAATCCTAATTGCTGTAAAACCTCTTTACTAAAAGATTCAAACAAACTTATTGTTGCTTTTCTAACTGTTTTATATTCAGCTAATAAACTTTCAAAATCTCTTTCATTTCCACGTGCTGAAACTACGTAATCATTCTCCTCAAATCCAGGCAAAGCAGTTTTATCATTTCTTGCAATTCGAAGTGCTCTATAAGACAGTATGCGTTCAGCATCAATAAGATGTAGAATAATATCTTTAACTGTCCACTTCCCTTCCTCGTAACGAAATTCATGTTTAAATACAGGAATTGAAGTGAAAAAGTGTATTAATTCTTCATTTTGATTCGTAAGTCCTTTAACTATATCTTGTTCTGGAACTAATTTGATATAATCCACATAATAAGGAGCAAATTCATTCGGATTTAAATTTATCATAACTTTAAGACATAAAAAAAGCCTCAAAAGGAAGCTTTGTAATTTTACAATTCTTTAAAAATCGTATGCATTAATCGTTTTTTATCGTTAATGCTTTCTTCTAAAGAAATCATTGTTTCTGTTCTGTAAACACCTTCAATATCATCAATCATAAAGATAACTTCTTTAGCGTGTTTAGTATCTTTAGCTCTAATTTTACAAAAAATATTAAATTTCCCAGTAGTTACATGAGCAACTGTGACAAACGGAATTTGATTAATACGTTCTAAAACAAATTTAGTTTGTGACGTGTTGTGCAAGAAAACACCAACATAAGCAATGAAAGAATACCCTAATTTTTCATAATCTAAAGTTAATGAAGACCCTTGGATAATACCTGCATCTTCCATTTTCTTTACTCTTACATGAACAGTTCCTGCAGAAATTAATAGTTTTTTTGCAATATCTGTAAAAGGAACTCTCGTGTTATCAATCAACATGTCCAAAATTTGATGATCTACTTCATCTAAACGAAACTTACTCATAAGTGCTTATAATAATTGTTAATTTTTTTATTTTTATTTAAACATGAAGTAAATTTATTAAATAATTTTCAGACCATTGTTAAATTCTGTTAAATTATCAATAAAAAAATTGGCTGCTTCTCCCAAAACAGGATAATTCAATCCTTGCGAAGAAAATAAACCATAAGCACAATCGTATTCTATATGTCCTTTAAAATTTTGCAAATCATCCAATTTATCAATTGTTGCAATATATTTTAACTGACCATCTTGCACCACTTCATTATATTGAGCTACAAAGTTAATTATTTTTTCTTCACTATTGTCAATAATTTTGACATTTTTATAAATAAAATCATAAAAACATTTGTTATTTTGAGGAATATTCAAATATTTAATCAATTCATTGTCAACTATAACGTTTTCGTTAATAGCATTGAACGAACTCAATAGCGCTATAAAAATATATTTCCGAACTTGATCTCTCGGGTAATCGTTTTGATAATGACCTGCTTCAAAAAGGATTGTTGGGGTCATCTGAGTAGTAAAATAATCCCCCGTACAATTTATATTATAGCTATCATCAAAACGTCCAATTTGATTTGGAATATAGTTTTGCAAAACATTATTCATCTTATTTATTATAGTGATTGATTTCAATCTTACATCATTATATTCTCTGGCTGAATTGAAAGCTGGTGATAAAAAAGATACTGTTGCAGGTAAATTAAATTCTTCTGTACCAAATATTGTTCTTTGATCATGCAAATTATAGCAATAATCAGGATCAAATGATTTATTAATAGCATGTAAGACCTGCATTTCAGGTTGTGTTGCATTGAATGCATCACGATTTAAATCAACATTACTAGCATTTTCTCTAGTGTATAGATAAGCTCCATCAGGATTTAGCATTGGAATACACAACAAGGTATACTCCTTTTTTATTCGAGAAGCTTCTTTTTCATCGGATAATAAGAAATTAAAAAAATCAAAAACACCTTTTGTAGTCGTTGATTCATTTCCATGCATTTGAGACCACATTAATATTTTGGTTTTACCTGTACCAATTTTAATTTGATAGATACTTCTATTTTGAACAGATTTACCAATTTCAGTAATTTCAAAATCTGATTTTAATCTGTCAATAACAGGAAGTATTGTATCTAAATGAATATACTTTCCTTTTAAATCTTCTACTAAATAGTGTGTTGCTAATTGTAAATAATCCATTGCTTAATTTTGATTTACAAATGTAAACAACTTTAATTTTACATTTGTAAACAATCAAAATACTTGTAGATTTTACTTTTGTAAACAAACTAAATAGGTAAAGCTAGCTTAATAAAACATTAAAGTTTACAATATTAATCTATAATTATATATTTTAATAAATATAATAAAATCAATTAGTTAAAGCATTTTTTTTAAACTAATAAATTAACTATATATCTCGAATTTACAACTGTAAACTTGTAGAATTAACTTAGTTTGTTTACATTTGTAATTCTAAAGAATTAAAACCTATTTACAATGGTAAACATCGATGATTTTATTAAACGTTTAGAAATCATACTCGATTATTATAATTTATCAGCTTCTTCTTTTGCAGATAAAATCAATGTACAACGATCAAGTTTGTCTCACCTACTCTCTGGCAGAAACAAACCTAGTTTGGATTTTATCATTAAAGTAATTGAGGTTTTTCCAGAAATTGATTTATACTGGATTTTAAATGGTAAAGGTGTTTTTCCTAAGTCAGAAAATAATTCAGTTTTATTAGAAGCATCAGAAAACAAGGAAACAACTAAATCTTTAAATGAATCGTCATTTGCAGAACCCGATTTATTTTCAACAGTTGAAAAAGTGAATCCTTCTACTCTTATGGAGCAGCATACTGTAGAATCTATTAAAACAGAAAATAATTCTTCTGAAGAAATTGAGCGAATTGTGGTGTTTTTTAAAAATGGAACTTTTAAAAACTATAAGCCGTAAAAAAAGTTCTAGAAAAACTAGAACTTTATAAGGTGTGATGAAATATTACTAATCAGTTATTTTTCAGGCACGTAACTTAAATGTGGTACTTTTCCAATTACACCTACATAGTACGATTCTAGAATTTTAATATCTGCCTCTATATTTCCTGTAGGATAAAATGGTTCATGATAAACAACTTGCTTTCTTCCATAATCAAATGCTACGGGTACGATAGGTACATTCGCTTTTAATGCCATGTAATAAAATCCTGTTTTCCATTGAGTTACTTTTTTACGCGTTCCCTCGGGTGCAATTGCTAGTCTAAAAATATCATTTTCAGAAAAGATAGTTGCAATTGTATCTACTTTATTTTCGTTTTTTTGTCTATTTAAAGGCCTTCCTCCTGTCCATGTGAAAAAATAATTAAAAGGAAATACAAATAATTCTTTTTTTGCAACATAATTAATTTCGATATTCAGTATTCCTCTAGAAAATATTCCCAAAAAAAAATCATACCAACTAGTATGTGGAACAGCAATAATTATACATTTTTTTACTAAGGGAGTAATTGTTCCAACTACTTTCCAACCAAAAATTGTACAGAAAATAAATTTGTATATAATTTGTTTCATGAGATTGTATTTGATGCAAAAATAAAATTATATTTACGATTACAAACAAAGTTTCATGATTAAGCGCTTACTAAGTTTTTTACTTCCTGTAAAAATTCATCAAAAAAAATCGGTTTATAGTAAAAATCTTGAGGTGACTTGGAATAATGGTTATTTGGTTTTAGATTCTGAAAACACTAATTATTCGTATGGAAGTTTACAACGGGTTTTAAAAAAAGGATTGAAATATATTGGTTATGATAGGATTAGGAATTTTCAATCTATTTTAGTGCTTGGTGTTGCTGGTGGTAGTGTAATTGAAACTTTAAAAAAAGAAATTAAATTTGAGGGACAAATAACTGGTGTAGAAATTGATCCTGTTGTTGTAGAATTAGCCACAAAATATTTTGGATTGGGAAAATATAATAATGTTTCAATTGTTATTGATGATGCCTTTGAATTTGTTTTGAAAAGCAACGAAAAACATGATTTAATTATCATTGATATCTTTCAAGATACGACCATGCCAAATTTTTTATTTGAAGATTTTTTTATCAATAGAATTAATTTTTTACTTAAAGTAAATGGATTTATATTGTTCAATACCATGATTTTAAATAATAATGACAGTGAAAGAAATTTTGATTACAGAAATAAATTTGACAGTAATTATTCTGTACGTTTATATCCAAAAATTGAAGAGCACAACGAATTATTTACAATAAAAAAATTAGCCTGATGAACTTTTTTGAAAAATTATTAGTGGGTAATGTTGGACATAATTATATTCCAAAATACAATCCAATTCAAAAACGAATTCTAAATATTAAATCTATTTGGAATAATGATCATCAAGATGATAACGGAATTGAAAAATTAGTTCGTTTGTTTTTATCTTCCTCTCAGCTATTGTTTCCTGGTATTTACATAAAATATTTTGTAGGGAAAATTGGTTATGAATATCAGGATTTAGGAATAGATTTATATGTTTTAGCTAAAGTTATATTCCCTTTTTTAATACTAATAAACGGTTGGCAAAGTAATGATTACATCATTTGGATATTGGTTTTTGTCTTATTAGAAACTGTATTGTATATCCCTACTTTGATTTTTGCTTCGGATTTATTTTCGAGACCTCGTTCCTACAAACGTTCAATGCTACTTCTTTTCTTTAATTACATTGAAATAGTGGTTTCTTTCGCTGTGTTATATACGCTTGGTGAAAATATGAACAAACCTTTTGAACATTGGTTTGATTCAGTTTATTTTAGTGTAATTAGTTCTAATTCAATTGGCTATGGTGATTATTATCCTGTAACTACTTTTGGTAAAATTTTAGTTAGTTTACAAGCAATGTTCTTTTTATCATTTGTGATTTTATTCTTGAATTTCTTTTCAACAAAAATAAAAAGCAAAGGATATTTTGATGATGATGTCTAATTGTTTAATAAAATTCTAGCTTTCTCTAAATCTTCTGGTGTGTCAATTCCTATGCTAACGTGAGTTGTTTCTACCATTTTGATACGTTTTCCATACTCCAAGTAACGAAGTTGTTCTAATTTTTCAGATGCTTCTAAAGATAACATTGGTAAACGGTAAAAATCCATTAATGCTTCTTTTTTAAAAGCGTAAATTCCGATGTGTTTCATGTAACGGACACCTACATTCTCTTCCCTTGGAAATGGAATTACCGAACGTGAGAAATATAATGCAAAGCCTTGTTGGTCAGTAATTACTTTGACATTATTCGGATTATTAATTTCTTCTTTATCAATAATTTGAAACATTAACGAACCTAAATCAACTTTCTTTTCGGTATCTTTTTTAAAGACTTCAATTAACTCTTCTAAAGGTTTTTTGTTGATGAAAGGTTCATCACCTTGCACGTTAATTACGACATCAACATCCATATTTTCAACAGCTTCTGCAATTCGGTCGCTTCCGCTTTCGTGTTCTTTAATAGACATAATAGCCTTACCTCCATTCGAGATAATTTCGTTGTAAATTAAATCGGAATCCGTAACCACGAAAACATCATCAAACAAATTAGTTGAAATAGCTGCTTCATACGTTCTAAGAATTACCGTTTTACCTCCTAAATCTTGCATTAACTTAGCAGGGAAACGAGTGGAAGCATATCGAGCAGGAATTACAGCTATTATTTTCATGTTTTATTTATTTTGATTACAAAAGTATTAATTTTCAAAAAACTCATCTTTAAAACCGATTAAATATAATTTTTCTTCCGCTCGTGTGATGGCTGTGTAAAGCCAACGAACATAATCAACATCAATTCCATCAGGTAAATAAGGTTGTTCTATAAAAACGGTTTTCCATTGTCCACCTTGCGATTTGTGACATGTTATGGCGTAGGAAAACTTTACTTGAAGTGCATTGAAATAAGGATTTTCTTTTACTTTTTGCATTTTTTTATATTGTTGGCGTTCTTCTTCATAATCCAACAACACTTCTTGATACAATTTATTAGATTCTTCATACGTCAACGAAGGCGATTCGCTCATAATCGTATCCAACATAATTACAGTATCAAACGGAATTTGATTAGGATAATCGACCATTCTGATTTTCACCGTAGCAAATTTGAATCCGTATAATTCTTGAATTTTTCTGATTTCTAAAATTTCGATGATATCACCATTCGCAATAAATCCAGCTTCTGATTCTTCTTTTAACCAAAAATAGTTGTTTTTCACAACCATCATATAATCTCCGGTTGAAATTTCACTTTCTTTGGATAAAATAGAAGCTCTTATTTGTTGGTTGTATTGATTGGCTCTTTTATTAGAACGCAAAATAAACACAGTATCTTCAATACTATAATTGTCATATGCTTGGTGAATAGCATCTTGAATGTCATAACCATCTTCTAAACGAACCACATCCTTAAATCCTTTTAATTTAAATTGGAACGTATCAATAAAATGGGAATGTAATAATTCTCGCAATTCAGTGGCATTATACAAAATCCCAGAATGTTCAGCCTGACGCATTACTTCGTCTAATTCAATATGATGCACATTTTTTTGGTAGTGAAGGGAAAGTGAATCAATATCCAAAGCAGGACTTATACTCATATTTACAGGTGGAAGTTGCGCGGTATCTCCTATTAGTAATAGCTTGCAATTTTTTCCAGCATCTACATAAAAAAACAAATCGTCCAATAAGGAACCGTTTTCATACAATTTAGAATCTTGATTGGAATCTGAAATCATTGAAGACTCATCTACAATAAAAAGAGTGTTTTTAAATTTATTTTGTTGCAAGGTAAAACTAACACCACCTGTTTTATTCTTTTTAGGAAAATAAATCCGCTTATGAATGGTATGCGCTGGTTTTCCCGAATAATTACTAATTACTTTTGCTGCTCTTCCTGTTGGAGCTAATAAAACAGCTCTCATATTTACATCGGCTAAATTATTAATCACCGTCGAAATTATGGTTGTTTTACCTGTTCCGGCATAACCTTTGAGTACAAAAATATCATCAGAAGTCGAATTTAAAATAAAATCGGCTATTTTCTGAAAAAAAATTGCTTGTTTTTCAGTAGGTTGATGAGGAAAATTATTTTGTAATAAATTGTAAAACAGCTTATAAGTCATGAAAATGGATTTATCCAATATTAATTTTTCAAATATACTGATGATTTTTTCAAGAAATTCTTTTGTGTAGAAAAAAAAATTGTAGATTTGCGTACCTATTTAACTAAAAATAAATTAATCGAATGTTAGAAATTGCTATTTATTTAGTCGTATTGATTGTTTTAATCTTTGCATTGGTTAAACTAATTGATAAATTTGTTACACCTGGAAATAAGAAAGTATTTACTGCTGTATTGTGGGGTATTTCAATTTTTCTTGTATATTTAATATACTCATCTATCATGAAGCCAATTGCGTTTCAAAACGAAAAAGAAGCTCGTTATGAAATTGCTGTTAAAACAATGTTAGATATTAAAAAACTTCAAACAGGATACAAATCTGTTAATGGAAAATTTGCTGATACGTTTGAAGAATTAATTAAATTTGTAGAAAACGGTCAGTTTGAAATTATTTCAAGAAGAGATACTGCTGTAATTGATGCTGCAAAAAATGCTGCTTTTGGTATTAAAGTTGGAGCTGACGGTGTTGGAGGTTTCTTTAAAGATGAAGTTGTAATTACTAAATTAGGTTCAGTATCTGTAAAAGATTCTTTATTTAAAAATTCTGACCGTTACAAAAGGTTAAATATAGTCAAAGTTGGCCAAGTAGAAGTGCCTGTTGTTATGAAAACTGGAGTTGTTTCTAGAAGCGAAATGAATATATCAGTATTTCAAGCGATTATTGACAAAAATGCTTTATTGAAAGATTTAGATCAAGAATTGGTTAAACAAGAAAACAAAGTTGAGTCTATTGACGAAATCAATGGTCCACAAATTATTTTAGGTTCACTAGAAGAAGTAACTCTTACTGGAAACTGGCCGAAAAAATATGGTAATAACGAATAACGACATTACTCAAAAAACATACAAAAAGTTGTCCATTCAGGTTTCCTTGAGTGGACTTTCTTTTTGTGTCTTTGATTTAATTTCAAATAAAATAATTAGTACAGCATCAATTAATTTTGAAAAAAACAAAGTAGTTGAGGAGCAATTGTGGCGAGCTTTTATAGATTACCCTATTCTTACTAAATCGTATGATGATGTATCTATTATTCACGATAATAACCTAAATACTTTTGTTCCAACCTCAATTTTTGATAGTAACTTTTTAGCAAGCTACTTGCAATACAATACTAAAGTTTTTGAAACAGATTATTTTACCTATGATGTTATTTTTCCATACGAAATGAATAACATTTACGTGCCTTTTATTAATATTAACAATTTCCTATTAGACCAATTTGAAAGTTTTGAATACCAAAATTCCAATTCTATTTTAGTTAAACAATTACTTGATTTTTCTAAAAATAATGAAGAAAAACAAGTTTTCATTCATCTTCAAAAGGAACATTTTGAAATAGTTGTGGTTAAAAACCAACAATTACTTCTATTTAATTCTTTTCAATACAATACTCCAGAAGATTTTATTTACTACATACTTTTTACGTGTGAACAATTACAATTAAATCCTGAAACCATTTCGGTTCAAATTTTAGGAGATTGTTCGGATGAAGATGCTTATTTTAAAATTGCCTTTAAATACATTCGAAATTGTGCATTATTAGATATTACATCTAAATCATCTAGTTTAGAAATTACTCCCAAAGATTTACGAAATCACTTTATATTATATCATTCATGAGAATTATCTCCGGAAAACACAAAGGACGTAGACTAGTCGCTCCTAAAAATTTACCTGTCCGCCCTACTACCGATATGTGTAAAGAATCGCTGTTCAATATTCTGAATAACTATTTTAATTTACATGAATTAAAAGTACTAGACTTATTTGCTGGAACGGGAAATATTAGTTACGAATTTGCTTCTCGTGGTGCGGGTCCCATTACAAGTGTTGATGGCGACATGGGATGTGTAAATTTCATCAAAAAAACGGCAACAGAATTAGATTTAGATATCAGTGTCATTAAAAGTGATGTATTTAAATATTTAGAAAAGAGCAAATCAAGTTATGATATTATTTTTGCTGACCCTCCGTATGATCTAGGTCAGGAAAATTTTGAAAAAATAATTCAACTTATTTTTGAAAACGAAATCTTAGACGAAGAAGGTATGTTGATTGTTGAACATTCAAAACATACTAAATTAGATCACATGACTAATTTCTCTTTTTCGAAGAGTTATGGAGGTTCTGTATTTTCTTTCTACGAAATTGAAAGCTACGAAGAAGAAGATATTGAAGAGGAAGACGAAGGGTAAAATCTTCAAAAATAAAAAAGCAGACCTATAAGCCGGATTCTGTCTCCGATAAACGGAGCCTTATCATTTATCTAGACTATACATTACTATATAGCTCAAGCTGCCTACCCTTCAACATCGGACGAGTCGCCCTTATTCTAATTACTTAGAAACTGTTGATATACTTGACATTTCACCGCATAGAGTTTACCTGGTTTCACTACAGCATTATCTGTACATACTTTCTGTTGCACTTGTCCTCATTCGTCGAAACGAAAGGATGGGCGTTACCCACTATGCTACTCTTTGGTGTCCGGACTTTCCTCCCATGCATTCACACGGACGATAAGGCGGTCTGCGGTGCAAATTTAGAGTTTAGAAATTAGAATTTAGAATTTAATTAATATTATTTCAAATTGTGAATAACTTTTATAAAGATTAGTCCCAATTTAGATTTTGGAACTTGCTTTTTGGATTATCAAATTATATATTTGTGAATCAATTTATTCTATGGAACAATTTATAGTATCAGCCCGAAAATACCGTCCGCAAACATTTAAAGATGTTGTTGGACAACAGGCTATTACCAATACTTTGTTGAATGCTATTGAAACCAATCATTTAGCACAAGCTTTATTGTTTACTGGACCTCGTGGTGTGGGAAAAACAACTTGTGCCCGAATTTTAGCTCGAAAAATTAATCAAGAAGGTTATGATGACCCTTACGAAGATTTTTCGTTTAATGTTTTTGAATTAGATGCCGCTTCTAATAATGGAGTTGATGATATACGTAGTATAATCGACCAAGTTAGAATACCTCCACAAACTGGAAAATATAAGGTATATATTATTGACGAGGTGCACATGCTTTCACAAGCTGCTTTTAATGCTTTCTTGAAAACATTAGAAGAACCGCCAAAACATGCCATTTTTATTTTAGCGACTACGGAGAAACATAAAATTATTCCAACGATTTTATCGCGTTGTCAAATTTTTGATTTCAAAAGAATTACAGTCAAAGATGCAAAAGAACATTTAGCCGAAATTGCCAAAGAACAAGGCGTTGCTTACGAAGATGATGCATTACATATTATTGCACAAAAAGCAGATGGTGCTATGCGTGACGCTTTGTCTATTTTTGACAGAGTGGTTTCCTATTGTGGAAATAACTTGACAAGACAAGCTGTTACTGAAAATTTAAATGTATTGGATTTTGAATATTACATCAGAATCACTGATTTAATTTTAGAAAATAAAATACCTGATTTATTAGTTGCATACAATGATATTTTAGCAAAAGGTTTTGACGGTCATCATTTTATTGCTGGTTTAGCTTCGCATTTTAGAGATTTATTAGTGTGTAAAAATCCAGCTACGTTACCTTTGTTAGAAGCTGGAGAACAAGCACAAGCCTTATATGCAGCTCAATCACACAAAGCAATGCATGATTTCTTGATAAAAGGAATTGAATTGGCAAACGAATGTGATTTAAAATTTAAAGTCAGCCAAAATCAACGACTTTTAGTTGAACTTTGCTTAATGCAACTAGCCTCTATCACTTTTGATGGAGAAAAAAAAAAGTAGCTAAATTTATCATTCCTGCTACATATTTCAAAAACAACTCCTACTCTATTTCGGAAGTTCCATCGGTGAAAGCACAAATTCCTGCTGAGGAATTAAAGCCTGTTGTAGTTGCTGAAACTGTTGTAAACAAACCAATAGTTACTGAGAATCCGGTAACACAAAATGATTTAGTTGCTCCAATTATTACAGAAATTCCTAAGCTAGTTTTAACAAATTTAAATCCGACAGGAACTAAAGTTTCTGCACTGTCTTTAGCAAGTATTAAAGCTAAAAAAGACTTAGAGGCACAACAAAATCAACAGCAAAAGCACAAAGAAGAATTGCCTTCTGAAATATTTAACGAAACCGATATGTTGTTGCAATGGAATAAATTTGCTCAAAAAATGACTGATGCTGGTAAGCGATTGATGGCAACTTACATGCAAATGAATGATCCAAGCTTAAACGGAACCACTATTACTCTAGAACTTCCAAATCAAAGCACAAAAGAAGAGTTTTTATCAGGTTGCCATGAATTAATAGGTTATTTAAGAGGAAAATTACACAACCACGATATTACCATTGAAGTAGTTGTAAATGAAAAGGTAGAAAACAAATATGCTTTTACACCTCAAGAAAAATTTGAACGATTAAAACAAATCAATCCTACGATTGAATTGTTGCGAAAAACGTTTGATTTGGATGTTTAAGGAAATTTTTTAATTTAGATTGTATGAAATTTTACTCACTTTATTATTTTTTTTATAAATTTTGCTCAACTGCGTAGACCAAATACCACTTGTTACCTATCAATCTAAACTTATATTCTCCCCAAAATCCTGAATTTTCAATCCAAAACTTCTGATAAAAAGAATCATTTGCTTTTTTATATTGAATTTTAAACTCGGTTGTATCCACTTCATAAATTTTTGTTTTCAATACTGTCCAATTCATTTTTGACCACTTTTTTTCTACATCAGAATCAACTTTAATTCCATCTAAAGGAAAATTAATTCTTGACATTTGAAAAATAGAATCTTTATGGAATTTATCATAAAATTCATCAAAATCTTCAATTAAAATTTCTTCTGTATCTACTTTAGAAATTGTATTCAGTTCACGTTTATCACAATTGTATAGAAATAATGTGATTGCAATAATAAGAGTTTTGAAATAAATTTTTTTACTCATAAAAACAAATTTTTATAAATCACGTTAAGAATGAAATATTGGTAACTAATAACTAACCATTTCTAAAATCCCGTAGGGATGAAATCAAATAAGTTATTTAAAAATGTTACGTTCATTAATTACTTATAAAAACAAATTGGATATGAATTTGTGTGTATGTGTTTGCCATAATTAAATCAATATTATAATACCAATATGTCGTCCCTACGGGACTAAATGATTCAATCAACTTTTACTATATCTTCCCATAATACATCGCTTTCACGATACCATCCGATAAACCAATTTTTGGCACATAAATATGTCGTGCTCCACTCCATTTCATAGCATTTAAATATATACGCGTTGCTAGAATAATTACATCGGCACGATCTGGATTTAATCCTAAATCAGCAATGCGTTGTTCGTATGTCATGCTGTTTAATTTTTGATATTGAGATTGCACGTACATGTATGACAATGGCTTATCTTGATTTTTCTCAGATAATTTGAATAATTTATTAATATTTCCACCAGAACCAATAAGCGTAATATTATCAAAAGATTCTGTATTTGTTTTAATCCATTTTTCAATTTCTTGCCACACAATATCAGAAACCATATTATTTAGCAAACGAACCGTTCCGTTCTTGAATGATTTTGAAGCAATAATGTTTCCTTCAAAAAACAATGAAAATTCAGTACTACCACCACCAACATCAACATATAAATACGCTTTATCTGAAGTTATAAATTGTTTTAAATCAGATGCTGCAATTATAGCTGCTTCTTTTTTTCCATCTATAATATCAATTTTAATATCGGCTTTTTTCTTGATTATTTCTACAACTTCTTTTCCATTGTAGGCTTCTCTCATAGCGGAAGTTGCACAAGCACGATATTGTTCTACTTTATGAACTTTCATTAATAGCTTAAATGCTTTCATGGCATCAACCATTCGTTCAATATTTTCTTCCGAAATTTCGCATACTGTAAAAGCATCTTGCCCCAAACGAATTGGAACACGCACCAAGGAACTTTTATTAAACTGTGTTTTGCAACCTTCTTGCTCCACAATATTGGTTACCAAAAGCCTCATGGCATTGGAACCAATATCAATAGCAGCATATTTTTTTATTGTAATCATTTATATTTTATTATTGCAGCTCTTCTGCAATTACGTCTAATTTATTTTGATAATAATTGTACATTTCTTGTTGCGCTCTAAATGGTTTTTCATCACCACGATTTCTATACTGATTTAACAATGCGGCAGAATGAATTCTAGCTTTTACATTGGCTTTCCAACCAATTTCAAATGTTTCAATTAATTCTTTTTTAATTTCTTTATCATAAATTGGACAGGTTACTTCTACCCTAGCATCTAAATTACGTGTCATAAAGTCTGCTGATGAAATGAAAACTTCAGGATCACCCGCATTACCAAAAATATAAATTCTTGAATGTTCTAAATAATTATCCACAATACTAATAGCTTCGATATTTTCACTTATACCCTTTAATCCGGGTATTAAACAACATATTCCTCTGATAATTAATTGTATTTTTACACCAGCATTACTTGCTTCATATAACTTATCCGTCATTTTGAAATCGGAGATACTATTCATTTTTAATTTAATGTAAGCTTCTTTTCCAGCAATTGCATTAGAAATTTCTCTATCAATTAATTTATTAAAACGGCTTCGAGTGTAATGTGGTGAAACTATTAAGTGTTTATAACGATGTACCCTGTAATTCACATCAAAGAAATCGAATATTTTAGCAACATCTTTTAAAATTTCGTTATTGCTAGTAAACAAAGTTACATCCGTATAAATTTTTGCTGAATTTTCATTGAAATTTCCTGTTGAAACTAATCCGTAACGCTTTACTTTTCCTTCTTCTAATCGTTCTATTACACATACTTTACTATGAACTTTTAAACCTTTTACACCAAAAATCAATTCAATGCCTTCGGTTTGCATTTGTTCTGAATAAGAAATATTACTTTCTTCATCAAAACGGGCTTGTAATTCGATTTGAACGGTTACTTTTTTGCCATTTTTTGCTGCGTTAATAAGTGAACTCACAATTTGAGAATTCTTAGCTAAACGATACAACGTAATTTTTATGGAAGCTACTTTTGGATCTAAAGCGGCTTCACGCAAAAACTTAATGATATAAGAAAATGATTGGTAGGGAGCATACAGTAAATAATCTTTCTTTTTAATTCGCTCTAAAATACTACCTTCTAAAGATAAACCTGGAATTGGTAGCGGATGATTTTCACGGTATAACAAATCATATCTACCTAAATTTGGGAAATTCATATAATCTCTTCGATTATGATATCTTCCGCCTGGAATAATACTGTCTGAACTTAAAATATTCATTCCTTTTAGAAAAAATTCCAAGGTATCCTTACCAATCGCTTGATCGTATACAAAGCGAACAGGTTCACCAACTCTTCGCTCTTTAACCGAATTTGATATTTTTTCCATCAAACTTTTACTCAAATCACTATCAAACTCTAACTGTGCATCTCGAGTAATCTTAATCATGTGAGCTGAAATACTTTCATAATCAAATATATTAAATATATTATTCAAATTAAGCCGAATAACATCATCTAAAAGAACAATATACTGCTTATTTGAGTTTGATGGTAAAACAACAAATCGATTAATTGTATTGGGAATTTCTACAACAGCATATATAATGTTATTAGTAGAATTATCTGATTTTAAAACAAGTTTAACCGCTAAATAACCCGAAGTATCTTTTAATAAAGGAAATTCCTCCAAATTATTCAACATGATAGTAACAACCGCCGGACTTACGTTTTGAATAAAAAAATCATGTATAAAAATTTCTTGGTCTTTTGTTACTTGATTTTCATTAATAATAAAGATGTTTTCCTTTTCTAATTTTTTTTCGATTTCGGTTAAAATACGCAAACTTTCAGATTGCTGTTCAATAACAATTCCTGTAATTTCTTTAAGCAATTGTTCAGCTGGAACACCTAAAATTTTTTCGGTTTCTACAGTTTCAAAACTCATTCTTCGGATTGCTGCATAACGCACTCTAAAAAATTCATCTAAATTATTTGAAAAAATTCCAAGAAATCGAAATCTATCCAATAAAGGAACATTTTCGTCATTAGCTTCTTGAAGTACTCGGGCATTGAATGTTAACCAACTTTTTTCTCTGTCTGTATAATTATTTAATGTGTTATTCATTTTTTAAACTGGCTTGGAAATAAGGTTGTTATTGATTGTCCTTTACCTAAATTTTGCTAATCTTCTTAATAAAATTGCAGTACAACAACAATTGAAGTTTAAACAATTTAAATTTAAAGGTCCCCAAATTTATTAACAAAATTTGTAATAGTTTCATAATATCTAAAAAGAATTACTTTGCTTAGTATTTTTAATGATTTTAACCTAATATTACATCAAGTTAACTAATCTAGAGAAGTTTTTTTAAAATTTTATTTATCATTACAAACATTCTTCAAGATTGATATGATACTTTTTATATATTAGCAAAATAAATAATATCACAAAAAAACATTACCATGAATAAATCATATTTATTAACTTTTATACTTTTTGTTAACATTTTTTTTTCTTGTTCTAATGACAATGAAAATTCAAATAATTCAAACATATTTTCAACTCCACTAACTACGGGCAGTTATTGGACCTATGACATTGAAGATCAATCTGGAATTAATAGAGACTCTTTATTTGTTGATAGTGAAACTACTATTAACAACAATACCTATAAAGTTTTCAAAGCTAAAAATGATGCAGCTACAGGATTTTATTCAAATTCTCTAAAAAATAACAATATAAGAGAGAATAATGGTAAATTATTACTAACCGGAGATTTAGCATTAACAGCTGGACAAAATTTACCGTTTACGATTGATTTATCTTTAAATGATTTTATAATTTTTGATAAAAATGCTACAAATAATCAAACTTTAAATTCGTCACCTAAAACAGGTGTAATAAGTGAGACAGTAAATGGGTTTCCATTAACAATTAGTTACTCTTTACAATCGTATGGAGGAGAAACATTGTCAACATTTACATCTCCAAATGGTATGGTGTATTCTAATGTAAAATCTACCAAAATAAAACTAAATCTAACCATAACTACAATTATAACAGTTCTTGGTTCTCCTCAAACGTTTACGGCTTTAGCACCTCAAGATGTTTTGGTATCTACGCAATATTTATCTGATGGAATTGGTGTAGTTTATACTAACACAGTTTCTTCATACACTGTAAGTAATTTTGTTGCAAATGAATTACAAATACCTGAGAGCGACACACAAACTCAAGAAGAATTTTTAGACAACTATAACATTAACTAAATCATTTTAAAACCTTCTAAGCTAATATATTATTTCATTTTTTATCTACTATTACTTTATAATAAACCTTATAAATTGGCTATCTTTGTATAAACAATATATAACATGAAGAAATTAATTTTATCTGCATTTATGCTATTAGGTATAGCGTTTAGCGCTCAAGCTCAAGAAATTTCTAAAAATGTATTAGGCCTTCGATTAGGAGATAACGATGGTTTTGGAGGAGAAATTTCTTATCAAAGAGCATTAGGTTCAAACAATCGTTTAGAAGTTGATTTAGGTTGGAGAAATAGTAAAGACGTTGATGCTTTTAAAATTGTTGGATTATACCAATGGATATGGAATATTGATGGCGGTTTTAATTGGTATGCTGGTGTAGGTGGAGGAATTGGAAGTTGGAGTTATGACAAAAACGATGTTGAAGATAGCGGAAGTTTTATTTTAGCCGCTGGTGATATCGGAATAGAATATAACTTTTCTGAAGTGCCTATTCAATTGACATTAGACTTTAGACCAGAAATGTATTTTGGTGGTGATTATTTAGATTTTAGAGATGGATTTGGTCCTGATTTTGCTTTAGGAATTAGATATAAATTCAATTAATAAAACATCCTTAATAAAAAAGTAGCCGTATCATCATTGATCGGCTACTTTTTTTTATTCAACAATTGTATTTTTACCTTTTGGAATTAAAGCGATACAATAAGGATTAGTGATTACCGTAGTTGCTAATTCTCCTTTTTTTGGACCAATTTCCTTTTTCTTAACAACAATAGTTTCATTTTCATTTACTATTGATTCTATGCTAATTTCATAACCTCCAGAGTTTTTTTGACCTTGAAATAAAACCAATACATTTTTATTTTTAAAATCAACTTTTAAAAAATTAGCATATTGTGATTCATCTAATTTTAACGAATCTATAAACTGAATATAGGATTCATTATCACTAATTATTAGATGACCAGGCTTTTCAGCCCCGCCAATTGCACTATTATAAATTACAGAAAAAGAAGTGTCTACAACTTTTTTTGGAGCACTACAAGAAAAAATCACAAACAATATGGGTAAAAATTTAATCATTACTTTGAATTTATAGCTTTAAAATAAATCTGTTCATATAATGGTAGTATATTTTGAATATCAAACAATTTAGCAGTTTCTAAAGCATTTAATTTAAATTGGGTTAATTTTTTGTCATCTTGTAACAAAGAAATGGCATCTCGGCTCATTTTAGCAACATCACCTACATCACTCAAATATCCAGAAAAATCATCTTTATTTACTTCAGGTAAACCACCTGAATTACTTGAAATTACAGGTACACCGCAAGCCATTGCTTCTAATGCTGCCAAACCAAAACTTTCTGTTTCTGATGGTAATAAAAATAAGTCAGAAAAACACAATATCTTGTCAATTTCATTACTATTCCCAAAGAAAATTACTTTGTTCTGAATACCTAACTTTTCACATAAATATTCTGCATTTTCTTTTTCTGGACCTTCGCCTACCATCATTAATTTGGAAGGTACTTCCTTCTGGATTTCATAAAATATTTTCACAATATCTTCAATGCGTTTTACCTTTCGGAAATTTGAAATGTGTGTGATAATTTTTTCATTTTCAGAGGCCATTAAAGATCGATGGCAGGGAATATTCTCTTTTAATTTTTCTTTGTTTAATTCAATAAAGTTTGGAACAACTTCAATATCATTTTTAATATCAAATAAACGATAAGTATCATCTTTTAAGCTTTGAGAAACACTCGTAACGACATCTGATTTATTGATACTAAAACTAACTGCTGGCTTATAAAATGGATGATTTCCTACCAAAGTAATATCAGTTCCATGAAGTGTTGTAACCATTGGAATATGAATACCTTCATCGGCTAACATTTGTTTAGCCATATAACCTGCATACGCATGAGGAATTGCATAATGCACATGTAAAACATCGATTTTATATAATTTTACCATATCTACCAATTTGCTTGAGAGCGCTAATTCATAGGGTTGGTAATGAAATAATGGGTATTCTGGAACATGCACTTCATGATAATGTACGTTTGGATTCAATAAAGCCAATCGTACCGGTTGACTATATGTAATGAAATGAATTTCGTGACCTCTTTTGGCTAATTCTAAACCAAGTTCGGTAGCCACTACTCCACTTCCTCCAAAGGTTGGATAACAAACAATTGCAATTTTCATGAATATAAATTTTGTTTAAAATTACCATTTCTAATATTGGCAATTATAAAACATTTGTTAAAATTATTTTTTAAAAGCAGATTCATAAGTCGCAATCCATTCTTGTACTGTTACCTTACTTACCAATTCACCAATTAAATCAAACGGAATATTTTCAGCCTTTTTGATGCGAAAGCAGCTTTTACCAATATCTAGTTTTTGTTTAGAATGTTTGGGATATTCAGTAACAAACCATTCGTATAATTCAGGATTTGCATACATACCCATATGATAAAAATTGATGCTGTTTTTTTGGCTTGCAAAGGAGATAAACGGCAAAGGTAACTCTGGCGTACAATGATAACCTGAAGGATATAGTGAATGCGGTACTACATACCCTATCATACCATAACTTATACATTCTTGAAAACCTTCTGGAAGATTTTCTAAGATTATTTTTCTTAATTTTTGCAACGCTTCTCTCCTATCTGCAGGAGCTTCGTTGATGTATTGATCTACTGTAATTGCTTGTGATGTCATAGTTATTCAATTATAGCTTCATAGATTATCTTTTGGATATTCTCTCTAATATTTTCTTTTGACAATTTATTCGATGCATTGGAATCTGGATAAGTTCTATTAGATAAGAATACATAAACAATTTCTTTATCTGGATCAGCCCAAGTCATAGTCCCTGTAAAACCCGTATGACCAAAACTTGTTAACGAAACACAACCACAAGTAGGCCCTTCGTTACCTAATTGAGGCTTATCAAAACCTACACCTCTCCTATTTCCTTCTTTACAAAAATAACACGTATTGAACAAATTAAATGTGCTTTCAGTAATGTACGTTCGACCGCCATAGCTTCCTTTTTGAAGATACATTTGCATTACTTTAGCCACATCCAAAGCGTTGGCAAACAAACCAGCATGCCCTGAAATTCCACCTTGCATAGCTGCTGCCATATCATGTACATAACCTTGCACTAATTGATGTCTAAAGTAGGTATCGTTTTCTGTTGGAATTATTCTTGAAACATTCATTTTACGCAAAGGATTGTACATGATTGAATTTGCTCCAAGTGGCTCGTAAAAATTAAAATGTGCTAAATCTTCTAACGACTTTTTATTGTGAAATTCTAAATATTCTTTGAATAAAATAAATGAGAAATCACTGTATTTGTATTGTTTTTTAGGTAGTAATTCGCTATCAAAAATGGTTTTTACTATCGTATCATTATAGCCTTTTTTCAAATACAATTTATCTGCCACATGAATTGGAAATTCATCCGAAAATTCACTTCTATAAAATTTAGAACTCGGTCGATTTAAACTATCTAGAGTAACTTTATAAAAAGGAATCCAAGGTTGAAATCGGGCTTGATGCGTTAACATATCTAAAACTGTAGCATTCGCTTTATTAGAATTTTTAGAAGCAGGCAACATTGTTTTTAACTTAGTGTCTAAAGTTAAATGTCCTTTATCAAATTCTTGCATTACATTAGGTAAAGTCGCTACAATTTTTGTCAATGATGCAATATCATAAACATCGGTATTTGAAATTTTTTGTTCTGATTCGTAAGTATGATTTCCAAATGATTTTTGATAAATAATTTTTCCTTTTCTAGCAACTACAACTTGAAGTCCTGGTGTCATTTTTTTAGATATCGCATAATTGGCTATGGAATCTATTTTGGTTAATACTTTAGAATTCATACCCACATTTTCAGGAATTGAAAATCCGAGTCGTTTAATTTCTAAAGTTTCAATACCTTCATTTACTTTAAATTCATCATCAATTGAAACTGGTAATTTTCCTTTTGCTCCCATAGCCCCAAAAATAATTTGAGGAGCAATAGTTTGCGAAATATTGTTATTTTGATAAGCCACAACAATAGTTTCAATATCTTCAAAGTTTTTTAAATTGGTTAGTGAATAAGGTTTACTAAAACAAGTTAAAATAACATCATTTTGCTTGGCAATTTGATTTATCCAAAGCATCTCTTTGAAGTTCAAATTGTGATTTCTCCATGCGCCGTCTTGTTTATGATAGCCAATAATTACCTTTGTAAAATCTTGTAATTGCACCAAAACCGAATCTAAATTTTTAGAAGTAATTTCGCTAATAACTGCGTAGTTTCTCAAATGCAATAAAAACGTATCTGATTTATCATTTCCTAATTTAATGTACGCAATTTTCTCTTTTTCAATATCTCGAATTGGTACTAATTTATCATGATTTTTTATTACCGTAACTGCATTTTCATATAATTTATAATTTAATGCATCAAATTCAACAGCATTCAAATCATTGTATAAATTATCTAAAACTATTGGTTGGTAATTATTTAAATTTGCCTTGTATTTATAACCCAAAATCTTTTTTACTGAGTACATTAAACGTTCATCAGTTATAGTTCCTAACGTATAGGCTTCTTTAAACTTTTTAATTGCCACAGGAACATTTTCAGCAAATAGCAACACATCATTTCCTGCTAAAAAAGCTTCTAAATCTATATCGCCTGGTTTTTTAAAATTACTGGCGCCTTTCATATTTAGTGCATCCGTAAAAATTAAACCTTCAAATTGTAATTCTTTTTTTAATATATCGGTAACTACAGGATATGAAATAGAAGTAGGATAATTTTCTCGAGGTTCTATACTTGGCACATTTAAGTGCGCCACCATGACACTAGTTAATCCATTCTTAATTAATTCTTTGTAAGGATATAATTCCACTTCATTCAATCGATTTCTATCAAAATTTACCACAGGTAATGTATGATGTGAATCTGTTGAAGTATCACCATGACCAGGAAAATGCTTAGCCGTTGCAAATACACCTTCATCTTGCAAACCCTTCATAAGAGCTAAAGCACGCATGGTAACATTTTCTTTCGTTTCTCCAAATGAACGATTCCCAATAATAGGATTTTTAGGATTGGTGTTAATATCAACAACCGGTGCAAAATTGAAATGAATACCCATTCTCTTTGATTGTTTTGCCATTTGATTTCCGGCTTTTTCAATCAGCTTCATATCTTGAACTGCACCTAAAGTCATGTTCCAAGGATAACGATAAGTAGAATCTAAACGCATACTTAATCCCCACTCTGCATCAATACCAATAAATAAAGGAACTTTTGACTTTTCTTGGAAACGATTGGTTAATTTAGCTTGACGTATTGGACCTCCTTGAAAAAAAATTAATCCTCCAATTTTATACTCTTCTACTAATTTTTCAACAGATTTATTATGAGCTTCATCTTTATTTGAATAAGCAGCCACCATAAATAATTGCCCTACTTTTTCTTCAAATGATAATTGATTATAAATACTATCAACCCATTGTTCCTGTGTTACTTGTTTAACCAATAAATCTGGTTTTGGAGTATTTTGAGAAAATGATATATGTATTGAAACTATTAAACAAAATAGTATATAAAAATGTCGCATAAATATTTTTTTGATTTTTGTACTAAGAACTAAATCTATGCCAAATTACTACATTTCTTATTTAAACAAAAAACTGTTAAGTTTATTTTAAGAAGAAAGTTTAAAATGACATTAATATGGTTCTCGACTGTAATAATATATTAAAGCTATGGCAATAAATCAATGTGTCGGTCATGGTATCCTAATAAATAAAGTACACCATCTAATCCAATACTTGAAATAGCACTTTGAGCATTATCTTTAACTTTGGGTTTGGCATGAAACGCAATTCCTAAACCTGCCAAATTTAGCATAGGCAAATCATTTGCCCCATCACCAATTGCAATGGTTTGACTAATATGTAAGCCTTCTTTATGAGCAAGTTCTTTTAAATATGCTGCTTTTTTATTGCCGTCTACTATTTCACCAATATAGCCACCAGTTAAAACGCCATCTTTAATTTCTAATTGATTGGCAAAAACATAATCGATACCTAACTCCTTTTGTAAATAATGCCCAAAATAGGTAAATCCACCAGAAAGAATTGCAGTTTTAAAACCATACGTTTTAAGAGTATCAATTAATCTTCTTGCGCCTTTTGTAATTGGTAAATTGATTGCAACCTTTTCTAACACATCTTCTTTTAATCCTTTAAGAAGTAGCATTCGTTGTTTAAAACTTTCATTAAAATCAATTTCACCTTGCATAGCTAATTCTGTAATAGCCCTAACTTGTTCACCAACACCAGCCAACTCTGCAAGCTCATCAATAACCTCAGTTTGAATTAAAGTGGAATCCATATCAAAGCAAACTAAGCGTCTATTTCTTCTGTAAATATTATCTTCTTGAAAAGCAATATCAACATCTAAATCTCTTGAAATCTGCATGAACTTTTCAGTAAACTCTGATTTGTCTTCAATTATCCCTCGAATTGATAATTGAATTGATGCTCTTGGATAATCATCTTCATTTACTAAGGAAGCTCTTCCAGTTAAACGTTTTATAGCATCAATATTTAAGTTTTTTTCTGAAATAACTTTTGTTACTTCTGAAATTTGTTCGGCAGTTAATTTTTCACCTAAAAGGGTTACAATGTATCTGTCTTTTCCTTGAAGACTCACCCATTTTTCATAATCTTCAAGTGTAATAGGTTTAAATTTTGCTTTAATACCTAATTCATACGATTTGAATAATAAATCTTTTAAAACTGCCGCTGATTTTTTCCCAGATTTAATCTGAAAAAGGATTCCTAAAGATAACGTATCATGGATGTTTGCTTGCCCTATATCTAAGACCTTGGCATCATAGGCTGCTAAAACAGCCGTTAAAGAAGAAGTTAAACCTGGTTTGTCTTGTCCTGAGATATTTAATAAAAAGATATCGCTAGCCATAAATTTTAAAGTAAGTAATGAATTAGTAGTTACTAAAAAAATCTATTGTGCCAACTTTCACTAGCAGGAACTTCCCAAAAATCTTTCCATTCGCCCACAGTATTTAATAGATTATTAAATACAATAGTATTTCCTGAAACCGCTTTTTCTTTGGCTAATTTTTTAAATTCTATTAGTGGTTTAAAGGCTACATGCTCGCCCATCTTAAATGTCACATTCATTTTATCCAATAAATCAACATTGTATTTTTGTTCAAAGGTTTGAATTAATTGAACAGAAGCATCAATTGAACAACCTGTTGCCGCTTGAACCTCTTGATTTACTGCAATAATAATAAAACGATTATAACGAGTTACAAAAGAAGCCTCGAGGTGTTGTCCGTGAGCTGTCCAGTTATCCAAAAATATTTTTAATTCGTGTTCAATTTCTTGAATTTCTATATCTGAAAATTTTCTGTTAGATTGATATATCCAAATTTTTGAATCGTCTGGTAAGCTTTCAAAAGGTACAAACATGATTATTTTTTAATTATATCAGTAACAATTTTATAAGACACAAACTTCCCTAATTTAGCATCGTACAATTCCATTTCATAATACGTAACGTCTACTTCATCAGTAGCTTTTAGTACTTTATCTGTTAATAAAAATGCATTATCAAAATTACTTAACAAAATAAATTGATTGGTTTTTCCACTTGCTTCTTTAACTACAAAAGTTATGAATTGTTCGGTTTTTATTTCAGAAACTTTACCTGAAACTGATAATTCTTCACTTTCATCTGGTGCAACTTCTTCTTCATCATCAAGCATAAATTTGAAAATAGTAGGACACTTTGATCCCATTTTTTTTCCAACATCATATCCTAATTCTTCCATTTTTTTATCGTTAGAAATAACATCTTTGCCATAATGTTTTTCAACATCCTTTTCAAATGCATTGATTCCTTCAAGCAAACAAATTCCAATTGTTAATTCAAAATTTTCTTTTGTAATTTCTTGCTTTTCAGCACAACCACAAGCTTTTTCAGCTAATTTTTCAGACAATTGTTCTTTAGTAAGTTTTTGTGCAAATGCAATATTTCCAACAAGTACTAATAATAATAGTATTTTTTTCATGTTAAGTTTTTAATTTATAAATTTTGTGCATTTGCAATTATTTCTGCAATATCTAACACTTTAACTTCGCTTTCTTTGTGTGCAAATTTCACTCCATCTGTCATCATTGTATTACAATAAGGACAGCCTGTAGCAATAATATTTGGAGTGGTTTCAAGAGCATCTTTAGTTCTTAAAACGTTAATTTCCATATTCCCTTTTTCAGGTTCTTTAAACATTTGAGCTCCACCAGCTCCACAACATAAAGCAGAACTTTTGCTTCGTTTCATCTCAACAATTTGTGCGTTTGTTTGAGATAATATTTCTCTTGGAGCTTGGTATTCATTATTGGCTCTACCTAAATAACAAGGATCATGAAAAGTAATACGACTACCTTTATAAGTATCTTTATTAAAATCAATACGTCCTTCTTTTAAAAGCTGTTGAATAAATTGAGTGTGATGTAAAACTTCATAATTTCCACCTAAACTAGGATATTCATTTTTTAAGCAATTAAACGAATGAGGATCGCAGGTTACAATTTTCTTTACTTCGTAAGCATTTAGCAATTCAATATTCATTAAAGCTTGCATTTGAAATAAAAATTCATTTCCAGCTCTTTTTGCCACATCTCCTGTACTACTTTCTTCTGTACCTAAAACTGCAAAATTTACATTTGCTTTATTTAAAATTTTAACAAAAGCTCTTGTAATTTTTTTTGCTCTGTCATCGAAACTACCAGCAGAACCTACCCAAAATAAAATTTCAGGTTGTCTTCCTTCGGCCATCATTTGGGCCATTGTTGGTACAATTAAATTTTCAGACATATTATATACTATTTATGATAGTTAATGTAAAATTATTCGTTTACCCAATTTAAACGATCCATTTGATTATATTGCCAAGGAGCGCCGTTGTTTTCAATATTACTCATCATATTGTTTAGCTCCATTGGCGCCGCACTTTGTTCCATTACCAAATAACGACGCATATCAATAATAATTGATAACGGACTAATATTAATAGGACATTCTTCAACACATGCATTACAAGTTGTACAAGCCCATAATTCTTCTGGCGTAATGTAATCGTTTAGTAAAGATTTTCCATCATCTACAAAAACACCTTTATTTAAATCAATATTTCTTCCTACTTCCTCTAAACGATCACGCGTATCCATCATGATTTTACGAGGTGATAATTTTTTTCCTGTTTGATTAGCTGGACATGAAGATGTACAACGACCACACTCGGTACAACTGTAAGCGTTTAATAATTGAACCCAATTTAAATCCTGAACATCTGATGCACCAAATTTTGCAGGCACTGCATCCGGATTTGCTGGGGCTGCAAATGGATCTGCACTTGGATCCATCATTAATTTTACTTCGTTTGTAACACTTTGCAAATTATCTAATTTACCTTTCGCATTTAAATCTGCAAAAAAAGTATTTGGAAACGCTAATAAAATATGTAAGTGTTTTGAGAAATATAAATAGTTCAAGAAAACTAATATTCCAGCAATATGTAACCACCAAGCGGATCTTTCGATAACAACCACTAAACCTTCACTAATTCCATTAAACATTGGAGCGATAAATTGAGAAATAGGAAAACTTCCTGCTTGATTATAATGACCAATTCCTAAATTTTGAAGGTGAAAATCAGCTGCATTCATTATCAAGAATAATGACATTAATACCACTTCAAAATATAAAATATAATTGGCGTCATTTCTAGGTTTTCCATCTAAATCTGTACTCGTAAAACGACCTAACTTGGTTACATTTCTTCTGATCCAAAAAATAATTACGGTAATTAAAACTAAGAAAGCTAAAACTTCAAATGAACCAATAAGCACATCGTAAAATCCACCCATAAAGGATAATACACGGTGTGTTCCAAAAAGGCCATCAATTATGATTTCTATTACTTCAATATTGATAATTACAAATCCAACATACACTACAATATGTAAAAAACCAGCAATTGGTCGTTTCACCATTTTTGATTGCCCTAAAGCAACCATTGTCATATTCTTCCAACGTTCGGAAGCATTATCGCTACGATTTACATCGTGACCCAATTTTATATTACGAATTAGTTTTTTTACATTAATTGTAAAATAACCTATACCTGCTGCTAAAAGCAATGCGAATAAAATATTATCTAAAAAATTCATCGTATAAAATTTACTTTTTAATTGTATCGTTTACTGGAGCTACATAAGGTTTGTTTTTCTTTCCAAAAAGAGAAACATTTACATAACGTGTAGGATGAAGACGAACATCTTGTAATAACAACTCTAATTCTTTAGAAGTATTAGTAAAGTTAGTGTACATAGCATCATCTTTCATTAATTTACCCATTGTTCCTTTTCCTTGTTCAATGTCAATCATTATTTTATCAACATTTGCTAAGGTTTTTTCTAAATTTCTTACCGTTTGACCCAAATTAGCTTTTGCTAAAGAATCTGACATTTTTGAAAAATTTGCAGCCGTATTATCAAAATTAGTCATTGTTGAATTGAACTTAGATTTATTATCTGCAATCATTCCATTAATGTTTTTGGAGGCAACACTAAATTCAGAAAGCGTTTTATTCAATTCCGAAATACTATTTTTAAGATTTTTTTTGGTTTTTTCGTCTAAAATATCATTAAAATTGGTAAATAAAGCATCTGCATTATCTAATAGTTTTTGAACTTTATATTGCAGTGGCTCTAACTGTTGGGCTAAAGCATCAGTAATACCTAATTTGCTACTAGCTTTTAAGTAATCACCTGATTTAATGTAATTTTTATCTTGAAAATTAGGTTTAATTGCAATTTGTCTACCTCCTACTAACCCTGAATCATATATTTCAGCAATACTTGATTTAGAAATTGGAAAATCAGTGTTGATTTGCATTTCAACAAGTAATTTACCATCAGGCTGAATAGTAATAGCATCTACTTTACCAATAGCTAATCCGTTAAGTGTAACTGGAGCTGAGTTTACAAGTCCGGCTACGTTGTCATAAACAACATAAACACGTGTAGTACTATTGAATAAGTCTTTTCCTTTTAAAAAATTATATCCCCAAATAAATAAAAATATAGATACAATTACGAGTACAGCGGTTTTAATTTCTTTAGTTAGTTTCAAAGTATTCTAATTTTTAACAAAAATAAACTTTTATTTTATTTTATTGCATCGGTAACGTTTATTTTTATTCCGTCTTTATAAGCCACAATAAATGCAGTTTTATAGCCTTTTTGTTTCGCTTCTTCCAATTTTTGTTTTATAGAATCATAATTTTTATCAGATGCATAAAAATATTTGAATAAACTTCCTGAAGGTTCTACTGAAATCGGGCTTAATCCTTTAAAATTTGAAGGAATCGTAGCTAATTCTTTTGTACTAGCCGAAATTTGAATTTTAAATACAATTCCTTTTTCAATAGTATTTTCTGCTTTTTTTATAATTTGTTCTTTTTTGGGAACTTCTTTAACAATAATTTCTTCCATTTTAGGAACATTTTTATCTTCTTCTTTTACATCATCATTGCTAGAAGGGCTAAAAAATTCATTTTTATAATCCATAATAGCCTTAGCAATTGCCTCTGCTAATAAATCTTGTCCAGTTTCCGAATTTAAAAATTCACCTTCTTCTTTATTAGAAACAAATCCCATTTCAATTAAAACCCGTGGCATAGTTATTTGACGCAATACTAAGAATCCAGCTTGTTTAACACCTCTATTTTTATTATCTGTTTTCTTGGTAAAAAATTCTTGAACTCTCCCCGCCAATTCAATACTTTGATCTAAATGCTCTTCTTGTAAAATAGAAATTCCAATTACCGATTCGGGAGAATTAGGATCATAACCATCATATTTAATTTTATAATCGGTTTCTAAAGTAACTACTTCGTTCTCATTTTTAGCAACTTCTAAGTTGGATGCATTACGAGTAATTCCCATCACGTAAGTTTCATTGCCTTCAGCAGCTTGGTTTTTATTTGCATTACAATGCATCGAAACAAAAATACTTCCTTTGGATTTATTTGCAATATTAGCGCGTTGTTGTAACTCAATAAAAACATCTGATTTTCGTGTAAAAACGACATCAATTTGAGGGTCTTTTTCTAATATTGCACCTACTTTAAGTACTGTTTGTAATGCAATATTTTTTTCAATATTACCATGATAAACAGCTCCATAATCTTTTCCACCGTGACCGGCATCTAAAACTACTTTAAACTTTTTGGTTTGACTAAATCCTGTTAAAAAAAACATTGAAATAATTACAAATACAATTTTCTTATCCATAAACTTTTGTTTTTAATTTGTAAATGTTACAATAAATGCAGAAGTGTATCCCTTTTTTTTAGCTTCTTCTAATTTTTTCTTACAAGAATTATAATCCGTTTCATTGCCGTAAAAATACTTATATAGTTTTTTCTCTTTTTCAAATGATATCTCTTTTAATCCTTTAAAATTTGAAGGTTTAGTCGCTATTTTTTTTCTTCCGGCCGATATTTGAACTTTATAATATGTGGTAGTAGATTTTTCGTTTTCAGAATCCGATGAATTAACTGTTTTTGGATTTGAATTATCATCAGAAATTACAGCATTAGATTCTGTATTTCTCTCAGACGCATCAGGATTAAAAAAATCATTTCTATACGAAACAATCGCTTTAGAAATAGAAGTTGCTATTTCTTCTTTCCCTTTATTTGAGTCTAAATATTTACCTTCTTCCGGATGGCTCACAAAACCTAATTCGATTAAGACGCCTGGCATAACTGTTGCATCCAACACCCAAATTGGTTGTTGCTTTACTCCTCTCGAAAATCGTCCGTCATTAGAAACAAAATTCTTTTCAATTTCAGAAGCTAAACTAATACTTTGGTCTAAAAACTCTTCTTGTAAAATTTTTAATCCTAAAAGTGTTTCAGGATTATTAGGGTCAAAACCTTTATATTTTTCATTATAGTTTTTCTCTAAAAATATAACGCCATTTTCTTTTTTTGCAATATCCAAATTGGTGTCGGTTCTAGACATTCCCATAACAAAAGTTTCTGTTCCTCTTGCTGCAGTACTTTTAACCCCATTACAATGCACAGAAACAAATAAATTAGCTTTTGCTTTATTGGCAATATTTGCGCGTTCCTTTAATCCAATAAAAACATCGGTTTTTCTTGTATAAATAATTTCAATATTCTTGTTAGATTCTAAAATTTTTCCAATTTTAAGCACAACATCTAAAACAATATCCTTTTCTTTTATACCATTTTTAACAGCTCCAGGGTCTTCTCCTCCATGACCTGCATCTAAAACCACTTTGAATTTGGTATGATTTTGACCAAAAGCTAATGTAAAAGTAAAAAGTAAAAGAATTATTGACAGGTATTTAGTGTAATTTTTAGTAGGCATAAAACTATTGATTGATATTATAAGTTATAATTTTATTAAAACATTAATTTTGCAAAAAAATATATGTAAGTTTGACACTTCAAAAAGTAAGCCAAATTTTTACAAAAATACTATTAAAAGCATTGCATACAAAGTTATTTCATATCGTTTTTTCAGTTATTTTTCTAACATTAGGAATCACCTCTGTTTTTTCACAAGAAAACCCTGCTTTAAATACGGTTACTTTATCAAAGACTGACCTAAAAAAGGTGAAAGACTCTACATCTACTAAAGTTGACACTACAAAAAAAAACAAACCTTTTTTGGATGGAGTGGTTAATATGAAATCGAAAGATTACGAAAAATTAGACCAAAAGAAAAAAACAGTTACTCTTCATAACGAAGCCGAAATTTACTACACCGATTTTGAATTAAAAGCTGGAAGAATTGTTTTAGACTATGAAAAAAATTTAGTGTATGCTGGTAGATTAAAAGATTCGGCTGGAAATTACATACAAAGACCCGTATTTAAACAAGGAGATAACGTTGTAGAACCCGATTCAATTATTTTTCATACCAAATCAAAACGAGCTAAAGTTTGGAACTCAAGAACCAATCAAGGAGAATTATTTATAAAATCTGAGATTTCTAAAAAAGAAAATGACTCGGTTTATTTTATGAAAAATGCACGCCTTACCACCTCAGAAAATATTGATGATCCAGAATATTATTTTTTAGTAAAACGAGTAAAATTTGTGCCAAAAAAGAAAGTGGTAATGAACTCTACTCAAATGTACATTGCTGATGTTCCTACCCCAATATGGTTGCCTTTTGGTTATTTTCCTATGTCTGAAAAAAGCACCTCTGGATTCATAATGCCTACACCTGGACAAAATAATCAACAAGGTTATTTTTTACAAAATGGAGGGTATTATTTTGCGTTAAGTGATAATTATGATTTAGCCGTTTTAGGAGATTACTATACTAATGGAAGTTACGGTTTACGAGCCGAAACAAGCTATGCCAAACGCTACAAATTTAATGGTAGGGCTAATATTCGATTCGAAAATAATATTCAAAGTGAAAAAGGTTTTCCCGATTATTTAAAATCAAGACAATACAACATACAATGGTCGCATAGTCAAGATTCTAAAGCTTCCCCGAATTCAAGATTTTCTGCCTCTGTAAATTTAGGAAGTAGTCAATATTACCGCCAATCTGTAAATTTAAATAATATTGGTTCAACCATAAATAACAATTTAAGTTCCTCAGTTTCTTATTCAAAAACGTTTCAAACGGTTCCACAAGTAAACATGTCATTGTCTGCAACCCATTCTCAAAATACGAATACGCAACAAATCGACATGACACTTCCAACGTTTCAAGCAAGTGTAGATCGTATTTTTCCTTTTGCTAAGGGCGATGGTGTTAAAAAAGGAATCATTAAAAACATTAGTTTTCAATACAACATTAGAGGAGAAAATAGAATTAAAACTACTGATTCGTTATTTTTTAAGCCACAAATGTTTAGAGATGCTCGAACTGGATTTCAACATTCTATTCCAATTAGTACTAATTTTAAAGTATTCAAACATTTTAGTGTAACTGGAAGTGCCAATTACAATGAAGTATGGACTTTAAACACCATTGAAAAATATTATAGTTCCACGGAAAACAAAGTAGTTACAGTAGATAAAAACGGTTTTGAATCGTTTAGAACTTATAATTTTAATGTAGGTATTGGAACTACCGTTTATGGTACATTTAATTTTGGCGAAGGCAAAAAAATTGAAGCAATCCGACATGTTGTTCGACCAAATATTTCGTATGGTTATACTCCAAGTTTTGATCAATATTTTGAAAGTTATGCTTTAGATGCTACGGGCATAAATTTTGCTGATTACACTAAATTTGACAATGGGATTTTTGGATCACCTTCAAATAGTGTTTCAAATGCTATGAACTTTTCAGTCAGCAATACTTTTGAAGCTAAAGTAAAAGATAAAGAAAGTAAAAAAGGAGAAACTAAAAAAGTAATGCTTTTAAACAACTTAAATTTTTCTACACGTTATGATTTTAATGCCGATTCATTAAAATTAAAAGAAATATCTGTTAGTGGTGGAACACAATTGTTTAAACAAAAAATGAATATCAATTTTGCTGCCATATTAGACCCATATGCGATAGATAATTCAGGGAAAAGAATTGAAAAATTCAACATTGATAATGGTGGGAGTTTGTTTCGATTACCAAGAGCAAATGTTACTTTAAACTATAGCTTTTCAAGTGCTGATGGTAAAGATAGTAGTAACAAATCAGAACAGAATGTTCAAAATGGTGGTCGTGAAGATGACTTATTTGGCGTAGGAACCGATTTAAGCGACAACCGCCAAAGTTTGTTTAAAAAAGATGAAGAAGGTGAGAAAAAAGAATCTAATTCTGAATGGTACAATACTAAATTACCTTGGGATTTAGTTATTGCTTATTCCGTGAATTACAACAATACAAACCGACAAGATGAGATTGCTTCTCATTCCTTAATGGCTTCTGGAAACATTGAATTAGCTCCAAGATGGAAAGTTGGTTTTTCATCGGGATATGATTTTGTTCAAAAAGGAGTTACTTTCACGCAATTGCGTTTTGAACGAGATTTAGAAAGTTGGAGAATGAGTTTCAACTGGGTTCCTTTTGGAACTAATACCTATTGGGGTTTCTTTATTGGAATTTCATCTTCAATATTAAGCGACATTAAATACGATAAACGACAATTACCAGATCGTGTTTTTAGACAATAAACAACTAACCTATTATGAAAAAAATAATTTTTACAGACAAAGCTCCGGCACCTATCGGCCCTTATAATCAAGCAATTTTAGTAGATACTACTTTATACACCTCTGGTCAAATTGCTTTAGACCCTGTAACCATGGAATTGGTTTTAGATGATATTGAAACAGAAACAAAACGTGTTATGGATAACCTAAAAGCTGTTTTAGAAGCTGCCGATATGACCTTTGAAAATGTAATAAAGTCTACTATTTTTATTATGAATATGGCCGATTTTGCTCGAATTAATAAGGTTTACGGAAGTTACTTTAACGAAGAAACTGCTCCAGCTAGAGAAACTGTGCAAGTAGCATGTTTGCCAAAAAATGTAAATATTGAAATATCAATGATAGCGGTGAAATATTAACGGTTTCTTAAAATAAATACAATCCTCCAATTTATACTTGAGAGGATTTTTTTTTATAATTTGGCTTAAATGAAATCAATACATAAAATAATAATTTTACTTTTTTTAATTAAAGTAACAATTGTAAATGCTCAATTTAAAGAAAAGAATGCCTTATATACTTCAGGTGAAATTAATATAGGTAATTATGTTGGGATTGATATTAATTTAAACTATGTCTATAAAAATAATTATAGTTTTAAAATTGGATATACTGGAAATATACGAAAACCTAAATCACAACCCGAAGATTACTCGTCTGGCTTAACAGGCGTTGTACTTTTTGGAGCTGCTAATCCATATGACCAATTAGAAAATTATCAAATTGGTATTGGTAAAATTTACAATCTAAACAATAGTGGCACTATTAGAGCAAATATATCTTTAGGATTAGGTTATACAATTATAAATGAGCCTGAAAATTGGGTAAGAATTAATAATGGATTTTTAGCTGAAAATTACACTTGGAATTATAATAAGTCAACAACTTTTAGTGTAATAGTAAATCCAAAAATAGAATTTCCCTTTTCAAGATTTTACGGGTTAACTATTTCTCCTCTACTCCAAATAAACAAAGACCGAACTTACATTGGAATTGGAATTGGTCAAATGATTGGATTATTACGAAAAAAAAAGTAATTTCAAATTAAATCTCATCCAAACCCAACAACAACAATTGAGCGGTGGCTTCATTAGTTGCTAACGGTACATTGTGCACATCGCAAATACGAATTAGCATGTTAATATCCGCTTCGTGCGCATGACTAGAGTTAGGATCTTTAAAAAATAATACCATTTTAGTTTTTCCTTCGGCAACGCGAGCGGCAATTTGCGCATCTCCGCCCAATGGTCCTGAGAGCATTCTCTTTACTTTAAACCCTGCTGCTACTGCCCGAGCCCCAGTGGTACCCGTTGCTATAATTTTAATTTTCTCTTTTGATAAAATGGTTTTGTTTTTATTTAAAAACTGCACCATATCGGCTTTTTTACCGTCGTGTGCTATAATGGCTATTTCCATAATGATAAGATTTCCTAACAAAGATAAAAATAAAAAATCCCAAATCCTTTTGTTATGATTTGAGATTTTTATTAACTTTAAATATATTTTATAATTTATTTATTTATTTAAGATATGATATGCAATTAAACCATCAATAGGTCTACGAAGTACATTTCCAATTTTTATATTGTATTTATTCAGAATTTCTGTAAGTTCGTCTTTCAAATAAAATGCAATAGAACCAATAAAATGAACCGGTACTTTATTACAATTTTCAAATTGCATGATGTAATTTTTGGCGTACTTTTTTAATTCTTTACGAATTAGTTTCTTACAATAAGGATGATCTTTATGCTTAATAATAAATTTTGCAAAAGTGGCTAAATACGCATTCGGATTTGATTCTTTATATAAATTATGCTTAATGTAATCTGCATCTAAATTATATTCTTCTTCAAATTCTTTTGCCAACTCAACAGGCATGGTATTAAAATAATACCCTCTTATAAGATGACGACCAAATCGATTACCAGAACCATCATCCATAGCTATATATCCTAAAGATTGTACTTTTTGATGTAATGTATTACCATCAAAATAACTACAATTTGAACCAGTACCTAAAATACATACAATGGCCGCTTCATCTTTTGGAGTGGTGGCATATACAGCAGCATATGTATCTTCGTGAACCACAATTTTAGCATTGATAAAATAATCTTGAAAAATATCTGAAAGGTGATTTTTCATTCGATCTGTTCCGCAACCTGCACCATAAAAAAACAAGTGTGTAGCTTTTAACTTATTTTGCGAAATATCAAATTTATCATCAAGTCGATTAATAATTTGTTCTTTATCTAAAACTTCAGGATTTAAACCTAAGGTTTGAGTGGTAAATAATACTTTTCCATTATCATCTATCGCAATCCAATCGGCTTTTGTAGAGCCACTATCAACTAATAATTTCATATTTTAAGGGTATAGAAAAAAGAATAAAGAATAAAGAATAAAAATAGTAAATTATTTTCATCTTTATTCTTTCTACATTTGAATTTATTTTAAACCTGCAATATGTACCGATAAGTCGATTAATTTACTAGAATAGCCATATTCATTATCATACCAAGATACTAGTTTGAAAAAGGTTGAATTTAATCCAATTC
This sequence comes from Flavobacteriia bacterium, assembly GCA_004293165.1. Lineage (GTDB taxonomy): Bacteria > Bacteroidota > Bacteroidia > Flavobacteriales > Flavobacteriaceae > Flavobacterium. The sequence continues at coordinate 136,630 of RDYL01000007.1, forward strand.
CAGCCTTTGCATCTACAATTGATGTTCTTGTATCTGATACAAAATCTTGAGATACAACATCGTCTTCAGTGAAGCCTAAAACTCCTTTCATCTCATTTTCTGATGCCGATTTTAAAACTTTCATGATTTCTTCATATGTAGTTTCTTTGGCTAATTTTACCGTTAAATCTACCACAGAAACATCAACTGTAGGCACACGGAATGACATTCCAGTAAGTTTTCCGTTTAAAGCAGGAATTACTTTACCAACTGCCTTAGCCGCACCTGTTGAAGAAGGAATTATATTTACAGAAGCAGCACGACCACCTCTCCAATCTTTTTTTGAAGGTCCATCAGCAACCATTTGAGTAGCTGTAGAAGCATGAACGGTTGTCATTAATCCTTCTACAATTCCAAAATTATCATGAATAACTTTTGCTAAAGGAGCTAAACAGTTTGTAGTACATGAAGCATTAGAAACAATCGTATCTGATGCTTTAACTTGGGTATGATTTACCCCCATTACAAACATTGGTGCATCTGCTGAAGGAGCTGAGATGACTACTTTTTTAGCGCCACCATCAATATGAGCTTGAGCTGTTTCAAGGGTTGTAAAAATACCGGTACATTCTGCTACCACATCCACATCAACAGAAGCATCATCCCATTTAATTAATTTAGGATCTCTTTCTGCAGTAACTCTAATAAATTTATCATTTACAAATAGTTTTCCTTCAATTACTTCCACTTTTCCATTAAAACGACCATGTACAGAATCGTATTTTAATAAATAAGCCAAATGATCTACATCTAATAAATCGTTAATAGCAACTACTTCTACATTATCTCTGTTAAACGTTTCTCTGAAAACAATTCTTCCAATTCTTCCGAATCCGTTTATTCCTAATTTTACTTTTGACATTTTATTTTTTTTTAATTTATTATCTATTTATGATGATACAATATCGGATACTTTAACCAATTCCATATCAATTTCACTTTGTCCTTTAATAGCTTGTTCTAAAGGAGTTAAGGTTACTTTATCTTGGTATAAACCTACCATAAAGTTTGATTTTCCTTCTAACAAAGCTTCGACAGCTTTAACACCAAGTCTAGATGCTAAAACTCTATCAAAACACGAAGGTGATCCACCACGTTGCATATGTCCTAATACAGAAACCCTTACATCGTATTCGGGCATATTCTCTTCGATATAATCTTTTAATTCAAAAACATTTTTACCTATTTTATCCCCTTCAGAAACAACAACAATACTTGATGTTTTTCCAGATTCTTTACTTCGTTTTAATGATTCCACTAATCGATCTAAACCAAATGCTTCTTCAGGAATTAAAATTTCTTCAGCTCCGGCACCAATACCTGCATTTAAAGCAATGTGTCCAGCATCTCTTCCCATTACTTCTACAAAAAATAATCGATTATGAGAATTTGCTGTATCTCTAATTTTATCGATAGCATCAATTACCGTGTTAAGTGCTGTATCAAAACCTAGTGTATGACTAGTTCCAAAAATATCGTTATCAATTGTACCAGGAATACCTATTACTGGAAAACCAAATTCATCATTAAATATTTCAGCTCCTGTAAAACTTCCATCACCACCAATAACTACAAATGAATCGATTCCTGCAGCAACAAGATTATTATGGGCTAATTTTCTACCTTCAGCTGTTCTAAAATCTTTAGATCTAGCCGATTTTAAAATAGTTCCTCCTTTATTAATAATATTTTTAACATCTCTTGGTCCCATAGGCTTAAAATCACCTTCAATCATACCTTGGTAACCTCTATAAATACCTACACATTCTACATTATAGTATGCACAAGCTCTGACTACAGCTCTAATAGCAGCATTCATTCCCGGCGAGTCTCCGCCAGAAGTTAAAACACCTATTTTTTTAATTGAATTGGTCATAATAATTGTTTTATTATGTAAAGTTATAAAACGAAATATAATAAAAACACAATATTTGCTAACTATTTAATAATAGCTGCAAATTCAAACGTTTTCGTTAATAAGTTTTTGATTTAAGTACTAAAAAATAAGAATTAATCGATTTCTGGAACTTCAAGTTCCTCTTTAAGTGGTTCTTGTGATTTAGATTTTCTGTTATTTATGAATTCTATAAATTCTTGAGGGAACTCAGAATCGGGTAAATTATCTTGAGATTTAGATGAATCTTTTTTCTTGTTGCTTTTGAATATTTTTTGCAACATTTCTTTGAACGTATTAAATTCTACGTTATAAGTAATTCCAAGTCCTTGTGTGTATCCAATACCTTCTCCAACATAATTAATATCGTTTTCTCTATTAAATACGTGAGCATTTAATGAACCATCTTCATTAAGCTGAATTAATACCTCTAAATTACCAACAATAACAGATTCGGTTACACCGCCCACTGGAACTCCAACTTTACCATTTATCGAAATTCGATCGTTTATTCTAGTATTCATGGTTACACCTACTCTATCTGAAATCTCTGTTAATCGATTACCTTGTGAATAATCTAACCCTAATTGTAAGTTACTATCGCTATCGGCAAAAAGTCCATTAATTATAGAACTTGCTCCTTCAATTAATGATCCATAGGCTGCGTTACCTGTGGATTCTGCGGTTACAAATGAACCGGTTGCTAATAAAGCAAAAGCTTGTGTTTGTCGTGAATCTTTATCTTGTAATTTATAATCTATTTCGCTTTTCAATACCGAACTTACAGTTGGAAAATCAATATTGAAGTCGGGTTGCGGATTACTTAAATTTCCATTCAGTAAAATAGTCACATTTGTATCTACCTTTCTATTAAACGAAGCACTTTCTACTAAAACTGCAGGATTAGCCATTGTTTTATAGGTTGCTTTTAAATCTAAAACCGCATTCATTGGTTGTCCATCCCAACGAATTGTACCGCCTTTTTCAACATTAAATTTTTTATCAATTACACCACCGTATTTAAAATTGTATTCTCCTTCTTGTACTTGAAAATCGCCATACATTTCAAATTTACCGAGTGTGTTGATATTCATTTGCATTGAACCATACCCTTTGCCTTTCATGGCATGTCCTGTTTCTCTATTCAGTATGATTTCAATATCTGTATCAGTGTCAATATCAAAATTAAAATCAAGTTCAATTCCTTCATATCGTCTATCTTTAGCTATATTTTCAGCAAGAGATTTTTGAAACTCTTGAACCGTCATAAAATTAATAAAAGAAGTATTTCCTAAATCTTCTTCATCATTTACAGGAATTTTAATTGAGGTTCCTTTTTCAGATTCACCAGCCACTTTAATATTTAAAGCATTTATTTCTCCTGTAATACTGGCTTTACCTTTCATAAAAGCGGTACCATAATAGTATGCATCTTCAGCATCTTTGGTATCTAAGGCTAAAATATTATCAGAAATTAAATGTAAATCCAATTCCCAATCACCTAATTTTTCATGCTTAATAGTACCATCAATTACTCCTTTAGTATTGTATTTTGTATCTGTTACTTCAATTTTCCGCAAGCTAAATTGATGTTCTGTTAAATCTACAATTGCATTTTTTTCAAACGCATAATCGATATTAAGATATGGCACACGCATGCCTGCATTGTTAAGATATAATCGCCCATCAATTTCAGGATTAGAATATGACCCTCCAATAGTAGTTCTACCAGTTGCATTACCTCTAACATCTGATAAAACACTTCCTAAAAGTGAACCAAAAGGTGCCAAATTAAAGGCTTCAAAACCAGCTTGTAAATCCAAACTAGATTGATCTCCAACAAAATTTACATTTCCATCTAAGAAAAAGTGTTCTTTACCATCTTGCTTCAAACTTGAATTGACTTTAAATTGATTAAAATATTCGTTTCCTTCAATTTTAAAGTCTAAATCGCCCAATAAAAACTGATTAATTTTTAAACTATCGATGGTAAGATTGGAAATAGGATCATATTTATTGTTATCCTGCTTGTAAGTAATATTTCCATTAACCTTTCCTCCAAATGACAAACTATCTAAAGAAGGTGTAATTTTATTTAAATCAACATCTTCAAAAGATAATTTAAAATCTTTATAGGTAGAATCTCTCATTGTTCCTACAAAATTAATTATTTGATCGTTGTGCGATAAACTTAATTTTTCAAAGTTGAAATCGGTAAGATCTTTATTAAATATAATTTTATTATCTGTAGTTTCCCCTTCATTAATAAACCACATATAATCTTTAAATTTAATTTCAGATTTTTTAAAGCCAACAATAGATTGTTTGTCTTCATTAATAGTATGATATAAATTCAAATCATAGCTATCCTGCCCCTTTAGTCCACCTTTAAACTCAGAACGCACAAACAACGTATCATTAAGCGTTACATTAATCAAATTAAAATCAGTAATTTTATATTTATCATTTTTAATAGAATCAATCGAAATATAAGCGTTATATAAAGGATTTTTATTATCAATATCAATTTTAATATTATCTATCGAATTTTCATAAACTACAATGTTTGGAGATGTAAAATCGAAAACAAATTGTCCTTCATCGCCATTAATTTTACCTTCTAATTTGGTGTTTTCAGATATTTTTACTTCGGGCAAAATTATCTCGACAATTTTATCGTAAACTGTCAAATCAAAATCAATGAACTGTCCTTTTTCTAACTTATTTGGAGCATAATTAGCATACAAACTTCCCAGTGCATTTTCAACCATTTTCTGCACTTGATTCACTTTATATTTTCCAACAATTTTTCCTGTAATAATATCGGGAGAATTGATTTCAATGGTTCTCACTTTTTCTGCATCAAAAGTTGAGGTAATTTCGAAATCATCTAAAAAGTACGCGTCTTTATTATTTTGATATGAAACACTTTTGACTTGCAAGATACCCGCTAAATCATTTATAGAATTTCCATTTGCCTTAAAGTTAATATTTCCTTTAAAAATAGAAATTGAGTCTGAATCTATAAATTTTAATGCATATAAATTAGCATAATCAATTTGTGTTTTAAAATCGTATTTCTTTGCTTTCAAACTTAAGTCTACAATTCCATCAAAATCCATTTTTAAGTTTGGATCGTTGCTATTAAAATAACCTTTATAATAAGGCATTTTCATACTACCATCAACTGTAATATTTTGATAATTATAACCGTTGTAATAGAATTTATAAATCTTCCCTTTAATAGCAGTATTTAATAATTTTTGCGTAAAACCTTTTCCATTCACATCTAAATCAAGGGTAGTTTTCCCAATATCATTTTGACTTAAAAGTGTTCCTAAATCAAACGTTTCAAGTTTAATATTTCCTTGATAAGAAGCATTATCAATGTTATCAATGTTTTGCATGGCTAAATTAGCTTGCAAATACCCCAATTGAGACATCATTAAAACGTCAGCATTGATAATTTTCTGTGTCAATTCTACAGCTCCTGAAATATCTACTGTACCAAATTTTGACAATACAGAAGGTAGATTCTTTCCTAAAATTTGAGGCATTATAGCCTTTAAATTTTCGTAATTTGAAACTACTCTATTAAAATTTCCTTTCATGTAAAACTTTTGATGTTCTTTACCAAAAAGATTTTGAAAGTTAACGGTACCAATAATTTCTGACTGATTTTTATCAACTAACTTTAAATTATAGGTCGTAAAATTATTAAGTGTTCCTACTAGATGCGTGTCAAGATAAAACATATTGTTTTTTCCAAACTCATTATAAAAATAATTCAAATCATTAGAAGCAATGGCTGCTTTGTCGAATTGAACATCAAAAATTACTTTATTATTAAAATCAGCAAAATCTTTTCGATCATATTTCAATTCCACTCTTCCTTTCATCTCAGAGTGTTTTGTTTTCATGGCTAACCTTTCTAGTAAAATATTCTTTTTAGTATAAGTAAAATCTGCTGTAATATCCTCTACCTTTAATCCTCTATGATCGTTAAACGATAACTTATCGATAAAAGTGGTAACATTAGCTCCTTTAATAAAGAAATCCTCAATTTTACCATTAAGCTTTGTAAAATCAACTATTTTTGGAGTTTGAAGATTATGATCAATATACTGAAAGCGACTGTTAAATACAGTCATTTTATTGGCTTTCATTCTAAATTTTCCCGATGAAGGCGAACCATCATCAAAAGCCTCAATAAATTTGTCTAGATTAGTGTAATCTTCATTTTTATAATTCACCAAACGCACATCCAAACCATGCAATACCACATTATTCATGAAGGGATGTCCCGGATCATATAACTTTTTAAAACTTAGAATAGAAGTATTTAATTTTTTGATGTAAAATAAAGTGTCCTTATGATGATCTAAGACTAAAACATCTCCCAACTTTACGCTTCCAAAAGGTGTGATAGCTACTTTTCCAATGGTAATATTAGTTCCATACGATTTATTTATACTATCGGTTGCATATTTTCCCAAATAAGTTTGTACCGAAGGTAACGATAAAAGTATACCCATCAGCAGCAACAATAGGAGAATCCCTATAATTATTCGAAATACTATTTTTTTAAATTTTTTGATACAATCTTTTGTTTTAAATTTGCAATCAATTCCCTTTAAGTAGTAATCCAACAAAAATAAGAAATTTTGTAAGATAATTTACAATATCTTTAATTCAAATTTCGTGCCTAAAATGTCTGAAAAAAATATTTATACGTTAGCTATTGAAAGTTCGTGTGATGACACCGCTGCAGCTGTACTTTGTAACGATGTTGTGTTGTCAAATGTTGTTGCTCGACAAGCAATTCACGAAGAATATGGTGGTGTTGTACCTGAATTAGCTTCTAGAGCTCACCAACAAAATATTGTTCCGGTAGTAGATGTAGCCCTAAAAAAAGCGGGAATTACAAAAAACGACCTAAACTGTATCGCCTTTACTCAAGGTCCAGGATTAATGGGTTCACTTTTAGTAGGAGGCTCTTTTGCGAAATCAATGAGTATGGCTTTGGATATTCCGTTGATTGCAATTAATCACATGAAAGCGCATATTTTAGCACATTTTATTGCTGAAGAAAATTATGAGAAGCCTACATTCCCTTTTTTAGCCTTAACTATTTCAGGAGGACATACCCAAATTGTAAAAGTGAGTAGTTTTTTTGATATGGAAATTATTGGAGAAACAACTGATGATGCGGTAGGAGAAGCGTTCGACAAGAGTGCTAAAATATTAGGACTTCCCTATCCTGGCGGTCCTTTAATTGATAAATTTGCGCAAGAAGGTAATCCAAAAGCTTTTCCTTTTACCAAACCAAAAGTTCCTGGATTAAACTTTAGTTTTAGCGGTTTAAAAACCCAAATTTTATATTTTATTCAGAAAAATGTTGCTTTAAACCCCGATTTTGTGGCTGAAAACAAAGCGGATATTTGTGCTTCTATTCAGTATACTATTATTGCTATTTTAATGGATAAATTAAAACTAGCGGTTGCTGAAACTGGAATTAATCAGATAGCTATTGGTGGCGGTGTTTCGGCCAATTCAGGAATTAGAACCACATTGAAGGAGGCTGAAAAAAAATATGGATGGAAGACCTATATTCCAAAATTTGAATACACTACCGATAATGCTGCCATGATTGGAATTGTTGGGTATTATAACTTCTTAGAAGGAAATTTTAGTAACGCCAAAATAACTTCTAAAGCACGAATTGAATTTTAAAAACTATGCAACTATTCTATAATTCAGAAATAAAAAAAAGTGACAAAACCTTCTTTTTCGATAAAGAAGAAAGTAAACATATAGTTAAAGTATTACGTAAAAAGGAAGGTGATAAAGTATTTATTACAAATGGATTAGGCTACTTATTTGAATCAGAAATAATTATGGCTTCCGAAAAAAAATGTGAAGTAAAAATCACTAAGGAAACTTTTCAAGAACCCAATACGTTTTACACCCATATTGCCGTTGCTCCTACCAAAATGAACGACCGTTTAGAGTGGTTTTTAGAAAAAGCAACCGAAATTGGTATTCACGAAATTACACCAATTATCTGTGATCATTCGGAACGAAAAGTGTATAAAATTGATCGAGCTGAAAAAATCATTCAAGCCGCAATGAAACAATCACTTCATTATTATATTCCTAAAATTAATGAACCCGTTTCACTTTCGCAATTCATAAAATCAAACATAACAGGACAAAAATTCATTGCTCATTGTGAAGAAACGGATAAAAAATCGTTTAAAAATGAAGTCAAAAGAGACGAAAAAATCACTATTCTAATTGGACCAGAAGGTGATTTTTCTACAAAAGAAATCAATTTCGCTATTGAAAATAAATTTATTCCTGTAACTTTGGGAAATACAAGATTACGAACCGAAACAGCAGCTTTAGTTGCTTGTCATACAATTGCCTTGATAAATGAATAAATTGATTTTATTATTATTAGTTTTTAACTTAGGATTTTCCCAAGAAATTGCAGTTGCTAAATATGCTGGTGGCGGCGATTGGTATGCAAATCCGACTTCATTGCCTAATTTAGCTAAATTCTGTAACCAAAATATCAATACATCAATAAACACAAAAGTTGCTACGGTTGAAGTGGGAAGTGCCGAAATATTTACGTATCCTTTTGTTCACATGACAGGTCATGGCAATGTGGTTTTTAGTGCAAATGATGCAATAAATCTAAGAAACTACATTACTTCTGGTGGATTTTTACATATTGATGATAATTACGGAATGGATGAATTTATTAGAAAAGAAATTAAAAAAATATTTCCCGATAATCCATTGACAGAAATTCCTTCTAATCATCTTATTTTTAAAGAACCATTTAGTTTTTCGAGTGGTTTACCTAAAATTCATGAGCACGATAACAAAAAACCTCAAGCTTTTGGCATTTTTATAGAAGGTAGAATAGCATTGCTTTATACTTATGAAACGGATTTAGGGGATGGCTGGGAAGATTCTGAAGTGCATAATAACCCACAAACTGTAAGAGAAAAAGCGCTAAAAATGGGTGCTAATATTATCAATTACGCTTTTAAAAATTAATAGTATGACTTCAAAAGAAATTTCACTTGGAATAGTAAAAGCAGTTGCAATATTAATTGCAAGCGGTTTAGCTTTGTTTTTTTTATTTAAAATTTCTTCAGTTTTAATCTATTGTATTATCGCGATTGTGATTTCATTATTATTAAATCCTTTAGTAAATTTTTTAAAACGAAAATTAAAGTTCAAAAACACACTCGCTGTAATTACTGCAATACTCATAGCTTTTCTTGTGATTTCTGGATTTATTTTACTTTTTGTTCCTCTTTTACTAGCACAAGGTAAAAACTTATCATTGTTAGATGTTACCACCTTAGAAAAAAACTATCATATATTACTTCAAAACATTACCCTGTTTTTAGACTCATATAACGTAAATACCAAGCAACTCATTCAAAACAGTAAACTATCTTCGTTTACAACATTTGAGTTTATACCAAACTTCATAAACAGTTTTTTTAGCACTTTAGGAAATTTTAGTATGGGCTTTGCTTCGGTCTTATTTATAACCTTTTTTATTTTGAAGGAAAGCGAATCTTTTTATTTGAAATTTAAAAATATTTTACCCGATAATCAAAAAGAAAAAATATTACATTCTGTCAAAGAAATTAATCATTTACTATCGCGCTACTTTCTTGGTTTATTATTACAGTTAACAATTATTATGATTTTATATCTAGTTGTTTTCCTGATTTTTGGCGTAGAAAATGCAATTATAATAGCCTTATTGTGTGCAATTTTCAATATTGTACCATATGTTGGACCTCTAATTGCTTCTGTAGTGGCTGGTTTATTAGTTATGACAAGCGGAATCGGTGCGGGTGCAGACTTTGTAAACGAAACACTTCCAACCGCAATTTATGTTTTAATCGGAATGTCATTAGTTCAAGTAATTGACAATAATTTTAGTTCACCTTTAATTTTTTCTAAAAGTACCAATTCACATCCATTAGAAATTTTCTTAATCATCTTGATGGCAGGAATTTTATTTGGGATAACTGGAATGATTATCGCTGTTCCATTTTACACTTCATTAAAAGTTATTGGGAAAGAATTTTTTCCGGAAAATAAAGTCATTAAAGCACTTACAAAAAACTTATAATTTTGAATATTGAAGAACTTTTACAGCCTAAAATTCAAGATTTTATTACCGAAAATTTAGGTACTGATAGCGTAAAATTAGCTTTAAAGAGAAACCCTTTTCCTGAAGTTTCTTATGCCGAAATTATCAACCAAATTATTTCAAAAAAGAAGGCTAAAGAAAAATTAACCACCTGGTTTTCAAAAACCAACATAATTTATCCTGAAAAAATTTCTATTGAGCAAACTTCCTCAGAAAGTACTGCAAACTATAAATCTTCATTGGTTTCAGGTGAAAAATTAATCGATTGTACAGGCGGATTTGGAATAGACGATTATTATTTTTCAAAACAATTCAAAACGGTAATTCATTGCGAATTAAATGCCGATTTATCTCAAATTGTAAAACATAATTGTGAAGTTTTAAAAGTAAGTAATATTGAATGTTATCAAGGCGACAGCACAGAAATTTTAAAACAATTAAATCAGAAATTCGATTGCATTTACATCGATCCTTCCAGAAGAAATGACGCCAAAGGCAAAGTTTTTATGCTGGCCGATTGTTTGCCAAACGTAGTGGATTTACAAGATTTTTACTTTCAATTTACCAATGCTATTTTAATCAAGACTGCACCTATTTTAGATTTGCAAGCTGGATTATTAGAATTAAAAAATGTAGTCCAAATTCATATTGTGGCGGTAGATAACGAAGTAAAAGAGTTGCTTTGGAAAATAGAAAAAAACTTTAATGAATCACCAGAAATCATAGCTGTAAATATTGAAAAAAGTAACCCTTCAATTACTAAAATTGAAAGTTCAAAATCGTATTCAGCCCGTTATAGTTTACCAAAAAAATATCTGTACGAACCTAATGCTGCTTTAATGAAATCAGGTGGTTTTGAAGCGGTTTCAGAATTGTTTACTGTGAGTAAATTACACCAACATTCGCATTTATACACTACGGAAGAAATAACAGCTTTTCCAGGAAGAAAATTTCAAATTGATACAATGATACCGTTTCAGAAAAAAGAAATTGCACACTATATCCAAGGAAAAAAAATGAATGTTTCAACTCGAAATTTCCCCATAAAACCCGAAGAAATTAAAAAGAAATATAAAATTCAAGATGGTGGAACCATTTTTGCTTTTTTTACTACCAATTTGAATAATGAAAAAATAATTTTACTTTGCACCAAATTATAATCCAAATGAAATACTTTTTATCGCTTTTATTGTTACTTACGTTAAGTGTTAACGCTCAAAACAAAGATTGTAGCTATGATGTTGAAGAAAAAACCGATTCAACATCCCTAAAAACACTACCTCATAAATTAATGAATGAAAAGATATTTGGCAACAACAAAGATTTCATTTTTTTTGGATTACTAAATAATAATGGCGTTCCCATTCTAAGTTTACAACAGTTACAAAAGAGTAACGATTTTATTCCTACGAATTGTTTGTCTAAAAGTTCTAAAATTGTAATTCAATTAATGAATGGAAAAATTATTACACTTATTCATGCCTTCGAAGATGTTTGTAGTGATTTGAATTACAATACCGAAGAAAAAAGCAATATTAGAATACTAACCGCTTATTTTTACTTTACCAAAAACAATTTTGAAGAATTAAAAAATAGTCCAATTTCGTTAGTTAGAATTCAATTTTCTGGCGCCTCAAAAGATTATGTAATTAAAACCGAATTGATTTCTGAGTCTTTACAAACAAAAACCAATCCCGCTAATTATTTTATGGAGTTTTTGAAGTGTGTGGAGTAGAAAATTTTAAGCTCGATAATTAACAAGTTAATTATGCACAGCAAATATTAAGTAATATTGAATTGTAAATAGAAATAATGTATAATAAATCAATTTGAAATTTATTTTTTTTAAACTTATTTTGTGATACATTTAAAATTAATTTAAAAAATGATGATAGAAGATAAATTAATAGAAATTGCGGCATACACAATACCTGCTTTAATTACAGGAGGAGTTGTATTTATAATGATACAAAAAAATTATAGTAACGAAGAGAGTAAACGCAAATTTGAATTACTAAGAGAAAATCAAAAACAAGCTTTACCAATTCGTTTTCAAGCTTATGAGCGTATAGTATTATTTTTAGAGCGAATTAATCCAACACAATTAATAATTCGTGTAGAACCAATAGGAAGTAGCAAAAGTGATTATGCTAGTTTGCTAATTCAACATATTCAATCTGAATTTGAACATAATTTAACGCAACAAATTTACTTAAATACTCAAACATGGGATATTGTACTAAAAGCAAAAAACAGTACAATACATCTAATTCGAAAAAATGCAATTTCTCAAGATGTTGCTGATGCCTTCAAAATGAGAGAAGCCATTATGATAGAACTAACAGAAACAGAAGCACCAAGCAATATTGCGATTCATTATTTGAAAGATGAATTTAAAAGCTTTTTTTAAATACAATTCATGTTTACTAAGTAATCTAAATCATTTTGTTTCGCTTTTTTTGGATGAATTAAATTATACTGATCCACTGGACACTTCACTATAAATTTGTGGAGTATTCTCAATTTTTGAAGTTTTCTTTTTTGTTGACATATTATGTAATATTTAGTCAACTTTTTTTCTAAAAATTACACATAACAAAAAACCCCTCATCGATAGATGAAGGGTTTTCAAAAGAAAGGCGGCGACATACTCTCCCACATAACTGCAGTACCATCTGCGCAATCGGGCTT
>RDYL01000008.1 GCA_004293165.1 Flavobacteriia bacterium
ATCGTTGGAAGCAAAGGTGTAGGTAATTGTGTAGCATTCGAAAAAGAAGCAGAAGCTACTGATGAACATGCTCCATTTGTTGCAATAACTGTATAACTTATTCCTTCTGCCATGCCTGATATCAAACCACTTGGTGCTATTGTAATTCCTGATGTAGCAGGTGAAAAGGTATAAGTATTAGAAGCACTATAATTTGAAATAGTACTAGTACCTGCCGATGAACAACTTGTAGCTGTTGAACTAATTGTTGGAGCTAAAATAGGCGCACAAGGACTGAACGAAAATATTTGACCAGTCAATGGTTTTGTAGTTATATCTATAACATGGTTAGAGTTAGAAACCACTGGATTACTAACGCTTGTCAAATTTAAATAACTTGCACTACCAGATGAACCAATTCCAATAGAAGCTCCTCCTGATACAGGTGACACAGAACCTGTTTCTTGACGATATAAAAATTCTACAACATTAGTAGTTTCATATAATTTAACTTGAAAGCTAATTGTAGGATTTGGAATAGCAGCAGTAGCTGCATTTTTATCCCAAAACCAATTACGCCATTCAACCGTAAGTACTCTATTTGGAGCGCTTCCTGTTACTTCATAAGCGGCTACTGAATTAGTACTTGTACCAGATAAATCATCCCATAGGGGCGCTATAAATGGCCTAGAACTAGAATATACAGCAGAAGTAAAAGTATTTGATATTCTTGAATTAGAACCCGCACCAAAACTAATAAACCCATTTGATGACATTTTGAATTGCGTATAGGTACTACCATCGTAAACAAAAGAGAAACCAATGTTTTGGGCATTACTTATAGCATCATCAGCACGGACACTAGAGAGAAGTGTAGCCGAAGCACTTGTTTCGACATATGAACCTATCGAATGACTAAAATAATAATTTGGTACACTTTGTGCATTGATAAGGTTTATAAAAAAAAGAAGTATAAATAATAAATTTTGTTTTTTCATAATATTAAAAAATTTGCCATAAAATTAATTATTTTTTTCAGTAAAAAAAATAATTATAAAAAAAGTCCCGATAAATCGGGACTTTAATCATAACATAAATAAATTAATTATTGCTTAACTACTTTTAAAGTTTTAATAGCGTCTCCAACTGTTACATTTACAATGTAAGTACCAGCGCTTAATTGAGACATGTCAACCTGTGATGAAGTTGCATTTATATTTTTCGAAAGTACCTCTTGACCTATCATATTGATAACTCTTACAGAAGAAATTTCAGTAGTATATGAAATATTTAATACATCTTTAACTGGGTTCGGATAAGCAGAAAAATTAGCATTATTAAATGAACCTGAAGATAATGAAGCATCATAAGCTGATACTTTGAAAGTACCAAAAGCATCATTACTATATTCCCAAACTCTAAAATAAAGCACTTCTCCTGGATTTCTATTAGTTACTGTAACTAATGGCTGATCGTTTGGATCTGAACTTGCAGAATCGTTGCAACCCAATAATACTAATGAACCACAAGTACCACTATATACCGCACCAGCACCATCAGTTATACCGCCTACGTTTGTATTAAGTTCAAATGTCAAACTACCAGAAGCAGGTACTACTGCAGAATACCAAACATCACCACCTAAGTAACTAGCACATCCTGGAGCTGTTTCACCAGCAGAAGCTGTAGCAGCAGCATTTGTTCCAACAATATCGTTATCTCCAAATACTCCACCTGGAGTTAAAGCAATTGCATTTATACAATCATCATTAGCTGGAGGGCAAGAATATGTTAAAGAACCTAAAGGTAAATTACAAGTAGCATCTGATCCATGTAATAAAGTTAAAGTTACAGAAGAACCTGAAGCAAAAGGACCAACATTAACCACACCAATTGCAGATACAGGCCATGTTGTTGTACCATCTGAAATTGAAGGCGTACCACTTCCTAAAACTGTTACGTTAACATCAACAGTAAATTGTGCAGTACCACAAACTGGAACAATAGTAGCTTGAGCAGAAGGAGGTGTACATGAAGCCGCAACAATGTTAATTGTAAAATCAGCTGTTTCTCCATAAGTACCAGAATAACAAGGATTAGAAGGAGTTTGTAATGCATCTGTAGCAACAATTCTCATTCTATGTTGACCTAATGAAATTCCAGCAGGCATAACAAAAGATGCATTCAATAATGTAGGTGCTGCTGTTGTAGCCGAAAGACCAGTATAAACAATTTCTGAAGACTCGAAAGTAAAATTATCATTTGCATCAATCCAAATCACAGTATTATAATTATAACTATTTGAACCAAATGATGGTACATTAAATGTAATTTGAACATTATTATTAATTCCTTGAGTCATATCAACTACAGTAGCAGTATGATCATTATAAACTGGTGCTGTAGAAACTGTATTTGCAAAGTTTGTAGCTACTAATTGAACATTTGTAATACCTGTTCCATCAACAGATGTTGGAGCAGATACACAATAACATCCATTTGCATTAGTAGTAAAAGATTGTTCTGTACAACCTGTGGCTGAACCAATTGCATTATAAGGAACAATAGTATAAAAATAGGTAGTTCCAAAGTTACCAGAAAATGAATAGATATTTGTTGTAATAGCTGTAGCATTTGCAATATCACTACCACCTGAAGTAGTACCTACTGTAATATAATATCCATCAGCATTTGGAGTTGCGTCCCAAGTAATTGAGTTAGCAAAATTTCCACAAGAAGGGTTTGGTGTAGCAACAACATTACTTGCACATGATGGAGCAGATGCTGGAATTGGTTCCCAAACTACATCATCTACATAAATAGTTATATAAGTACCAGCGTTATGACGGAAACCTATAAAAGTATCTGTACCTGCATAAGCACTAAAATCAACTACATAAAGTGTTGAAGTTGCTGTTGTAGCAATAGTTTGAAATGGTGTAAATACCGCAGATGCTGTATTGTTATTTAAAGTTCCAACTTGAATTGAACCAGTTGTTCTAGCATAAAATTTTAATCTGTGAGTTCCAGCGCTTAAATTAGATAAAACTGGAGAGACTAAAATAATATCATCAGTAGTTGTTGTCGCTGAACTAGAATTATATAATGCAGCAGAATTTGGAGCAGAATTAGTTGTAGTTCCTGTAGTAGTAACAGTTGCAAATGTTGACAATGTTGCACCTCTTAAAATTTTTGACCAACAATCAGGTAATGCAGGTGTTGTTACACCATCAAAATTTTGATTAATAGTTCCCACTGCATTACACAAAGTTCTAAAAGTAATAGGACCAGACCAGGTACTAAAATCTCCTGCACCACAAACTGATCGCACATATACTTCATAAAGTGTATTTGCAGTTAATGGATTTCCGTTAACATCAAATCCTTCTCCAATCACAGTAATATCATCAATTGGAGCACCATTTGTTGTAGGCTCTCCTGTACCTGGAGCTTGAATTACATATTCATAATCAAATTGTAAACCACCTGAACCGTCAGTCCAAGATAAGTCAACTGAATTTGATGTAATATTTGAAGCAATTATAGCTGTTGGATTCAAACAAGAGGGCGATTCAGTGATTGAAATATCATCTAAAGAAATGTACCAAGGTGTACCATTCATAAATCCTTTAATACCTACATAATAAGTACCTGAAGTTGCTGGAGTAAAATCTCCAAAAATTTCTTGATAAGTACCATTAATAATACCTGTTGCAGCTACAATCGAGTTTGTCATACCTGCAGCATTATTTGCAGTACCATAGCTGATAGCCATATTTGAATCTGCAATTGCAGAACCATCTTGACGCGCATGTAAAGAAACTCTATAACTAGTTCCACCTACTAACTGAATTGGAATAAACATCCAATCTTCATTGCTGTATACCAAAAAAGCATTATAAGAACCAGTTCTTGGTGTTCTATTGTAGTCTGTAAATGTACTATTTGCAGTCCAAACACCTGCTCCTGTTACAGAAGCTTGAGACAGACACCCTGCAACTGTTGTATTGTGTGTGTAACCAGATTCAAAGCCTTCGAAATATGGAACTGAATATGGATTACATGGAGTTGCAAAAGTAAAAGGACCAGCCCATGCACTAAAAGTACCTCCACCACAATCTGAACGTAACCAAACATAATATGGTGTATTTACATTTAATCCTATTAAATTTTCTGTTAAGTTAGTAGTCGATGTACCAGCGCCAGAAGGAGCCGTATTTACATTAGAATAATAATATTCATAACCTATTGAAGGAACTGGTATAGCAGCGTTCCATGAAATAGTAGCAGATGTAGGAGTTATTGCTGATGCAACAAAACTTCCAGGAGCAGCGCACGAAGGCGGTGTAAATGTAAGTTTTTTACCCGCTAAATTAGCCATTACTGTTGCATTAATTGCATTGTTAGCCGTTGCTGATGAGACAGTTGAAGTAGCTGCTGGAGTTACACTTAAAAAAGATGAAGTATCATTTAAACCAACTGATGCAGAAACTGTATTAGCCGTTGTAAATGGTGTAGAATAAACCATTTCAATAACATTTGTTGTCTCATATAATCTAATAATTGTAGAAACATCTGCTCCACCATTAGTTCCGCCACCACCAATCTTAGTATTGTGCCAATTTACAGTTAATACTTGATTTGGTGAAGAACCAGTAACCGCATAACGTATAGTACCAGAACCTAAATGGTTATCATCCCAAAAAACTGCTATTAATGGCTTATTAACTTGAGCAGCATTGGTCAAACCATTTCCCCAATGGTTATCAACACCATCGACAATATTCCCTCCTAACTTAATAATCCCATTTGTACTAATACTAAATGTGTTATAAATAGTACCTCCAAAATTAAAATTAAAGCCAATTGGCAATGCATTTTGTTCACCATCATCACCAGTAGCGGTCGATGTAGTACCCGTAATTTGCGCATATGCCTCGGTAGATTCAGCAAAAGCATAAGAACTTACCTGAGCATTTATTTGCCAACACGTAAAGAGTGCAAATAAAATAAAAGTAATTTTTTTCATTTATTAATAATTTATAATTTATCAAAAACAAATTTAAACAATTAACTCATATATTTTTAACAAATTATTAATCCTTGTTTCATTATTTCCTTAATATCGTTGAAATGTATTAAAATGCCGACAAAGTGTCCATTTTTTTGTGGAAAATTATTTTTATAACTTTTTTAAAAGCCGTATTTCATATATAATAATTAGCATAAATAAAATAACCTCGATAAAATCGAGGTTATTTTATTTATAATTTTTAAAATTTATCTAATACTTGGAACCATAAACAATTCATTTACATCAGCTTGGTAATCGATACCTTCAAATCCAAAACCAAATAAGTTTAAGAAATCTTGCTTATAACCCGCTAAATCTCCTAATTCTACTAATGTTTCAGTTGTAGATTCTAACCATAATTTTGCAATGCGTTCTTGAACATCAGCTCTCATTTCCAAATCATCAATACGAATTCTACCTTTATCATCTGTTGGAACAGCATTTCCTGCATATAATCTCTCTGCATATAAACGCTGGATTTGTTCTATACAACCTTCATGTATTCCTTCAGCTTTCATTATCTTGTATAACAATGAAATATATAATGGTATTACTGGAATAGCTGAACTTGCTTGCGTAACTAACGCTTTATTTACAGAAACAAAACCTTTTCCATTGATATCTTTTAATTTTTCTGTTATTTCAAATGCTGTTGCTTCTAAATGATCTTTTGCTCTTCCGATAGTACCCTTTCTGTAAACCGCTTCAGTAACTTCAGGTCCTATGTATGAATAAGCAATTGTAGTTGCTCCTTCTGCTAG
This sequence comes from Flavobacteriia bacterium, assembly GCA_004293165.1. GTDB lineage: Bacteria > Bacteroidota > Bacteroidia > Flavobacteriales > Flavobacteriaceae > Flavobacterium. Next base: position 5,815 of record RDYL01000008.1, read on the forward strand.
CACTCCTGCACCCTTAAGTGCGTCCATCCACATAGACCAATCTTCACCTCCCATTACAACAACCGTATTTGCAATATCTTCTTCATTTGCAGGTTCAATTGACACATTGGTCACATTTCCTGTATGAAAATCAACTGTTTTATTTGTAAAAGTTGAACCAATAGGTTTTAAAGTTGAACGGTGTAAAACACCAGTTACAGGATGTTGACGAACAGGGGAAGCCAAACTGTAAATAATTAAATCAATCTGACCTAAATCAGCCTTAATCAATTCAATAGTTTGTTGTTTTACTTCATTTGAGAAGGCATCACCATTGATACTTTTTGCATACAATCCCGCTTTTTGTGCTTCTTGCTCAAAAGCTGCAGAGTTATACCAACCCGGAGAAGCCGTTTTTCCTTCTGATGGTGCTTTTTCAAAAAACACGCCAATAGTAGCAGCATCAGAACCAAAAGCACTTGTAATTCTTGAAGCCAAACCAAAACCAGTCGAAGCACCAATAACTAATACTCGTTTAGGTCCGTTTATTTTTCCTTTAGACTTTACATATTCAATTTGATTTTTTACATTTTGTTCACAACCTTTTGGATGAGCTGTTAAACAAATAAATCCTCTCATTCTTGGTTCTATAATCATCTTATTCCTATTTTATGTTGGTTTGTTTTCGTTAAATTGGTCAACAAAAGTACTTTAAAAAATTAATTCAACAAAGCTTTTGCATGTTGTAAAGCCGAATCGGTAATATCTTTTCCTGATAACATTTCTGCAATATGCTGAATTCTTTCTTCTGAAGTTAACAGATTTAATTCAGATATCGTTGTTTCTCCTTGATTTCGCTTAGAGACTTTATAATGAGAATTCCCTTTAGCGGCTATTTGTGGTAAATGAGTAATTGCAAACACCTGCATTGTAGTGCTCATTTCTTTCATTATCTCTCCCATTTTAATTGCAATTTCTCCAGAAACACCCGTATCAATTTCATCAAAAATAATGGTTGGTAATTTAGAATAATTGGCCAAAACAGCTTTTATAGCTAACATAATACGAGACATTTCTCCGCCCGAAGCAACTTTTTTCAATGAACCAAAACTTGTTCCTTTATTGGCCGAAAACAACAAAACAACTTCATCTTTCCCTTTTTGAAAATACGAATTGGTATGGTTAATTTCAATTTGAAAATTTGCTTCAACCATTCCTAATTGCGATAAAATTGTTTTCATTTTATCAATTAAGACAGGAACTATTTTTTTTCTATTTTCAAAAATAGTTTTGGCAATTTCATCTACTTTAGATTGCTGCTTATTTAACTCGGATTGTAATTTATTAATAGCACCATCCAAATCGTCAACTCGAATAACTTTAGCATCCAATTCATTTTGAATTAGCAGTAATTCAGCAATAGATTGTACTTGGTGTTTCTTTTGTAAATTATAAATAGATTGTAGTTTTGTATTTACAAATTCTAATCGTTCAGGATCGGCTAATATTTTTTCATTATTTTGTTCACATTCAGAAACTATATCTTCAATTTCAAGCAAACTACTTGTCAACCGTTCATACAATTGAGCATATAAAGTTGAAAAGCCAATAATTTTTTGAAGGGATATTTTCATTTCCTTTAAATTCACCAAAGCCCCTACTTGCTCTTCGTTGGCAACAGCTAAAATTCTTTCAAAATTTTCTTTTATGAATTCAACATTACTTAGTTGTTCAAGCTCTTGCTCTAGGTCTTCTTGTTCACCATCCACCAAATTAGCAACTAATAGTTCATTTAACAAATACGAATTATATTCATATTCCTTAACCAAAGCCTCTTTTTCAGAAGTTAATTGTTTTACTTCCTTTTGAATCGATTTATAAGTAGTTAATGCTTGTTTGTATGCAACCACTAAATCATTATTATTGGCTACAGCATCTAAAATATCAATTTGGTAATTTTCTTCTGTCAATTCTCGAGTTTGATGTTGGGAATGAATATCCAACAATAAAGCGCCAAGCTCTTGTAACTCTTGAAGATTAACAGGACTGTCATTTACAAATGCTCTTGATTTCCCAGAGGGTAAAATTTCTCTTCTAATAATAGTTTTATCATCATAGTCCATGTCATTTTCATTAAAAAACGACTGTAAATTATAATTAGAGATTGCAAATTGTGCTTCAATAATGCATTTTTGTTCCTTATCCTTAAGAGAGGTTAAATCAGCTCTATTACCTAAAACCAAACCTAAAGCTCCCAAAAGAATTGACTTTCCAGCACCTGTTTCTCCTGTAATAACGGAAAATTGATTAGAAAAATCAGTTTCGAGATATTCTATTAAAGCATAATTTTTTATAGAAAGAGAAAGTAACATTAATAATATATTTTTATAAATTATTATTTAATTTCACTCCATTTTTGAGAATTCAACGGTGAAATTCTATTTAATGTTTCAACCAATGTTGCAACATTAAGACTTGGCCCGCCGCCAAATATAGAAACTATTTCATCTACCTTGGCATCAAAAAAAGTTCTGGTTAGCAAGGCATTGGGTCTTGTTTTTTGTATAAGCGCTAATGTAGAAATTGCTTTGATAACGCCTTCTTTTCCTTTTTTAACATCACTTTCCATGATATCTAATCCTAAGCGGTGGTATTGATAAAGAGAGGATCTAAAAGGTGTAAAAGTATTCGATAAAATATCGGAAATTAAAAAATTTCTATTGTTGTTATTCCCTTCTGACTGACTCCATCCTTTGTATCCACTGGTTTGAGCTACATTAACAATATTTGAAGCTATTTCAAGATATTGGGTTCCTCCAGATTCTGAAAAACTGTCTAAATCCAAACCTATTATCAAATTTGAATAAAAAGCCAAAACAGAGACTAAATTAGAGTTAAATGAGTTTTGATCATAAATTAAATTTTCAAACTCTATGAATTTAAAAGTAAAATTTTTGTCGTTAATATTTAATATTGGCGAAGATAATGAAGCATTATAAATAGGTCTTGAAGATTGTATCTGCAAAGTCGCTTCAAAAACATTTGAACCATAGGAATTTACATTAATAAAAAAATTGCAATCAATTTTTTCAACATCTTTATATTCTTTTGTAGTCCATTTAGTTGTATTTAAAAATTCTTTCACTTGTGATTCTAAATTTTTAAATAATTGAGGATTTCCATTAGCAACTTGTTGATAATTCACAGAAACTGTTGCATTTAGCTCTTGTGAAAACACATTTACAAACGAAAATAAGAAAACTATTACTACTAATACTTTACGCATCATAAAATTGAATTACTTTATTAATAATATCTTGAGCTACTTCTTCTTTTGATTTTAGCTCTTTTGGCTCAATAGAAAAGTCTTTTGAAATAAAAGTTACTTTATTTGTTGGACTTCCAAAACCCGCTCTTTCATCATTTAAAGAATTTAAAACTATCAAATCTAAGTTTTTTTTCTGAATTTTTTGTTTTGCATGTTCAATTTCATTTTCAGTTTCTAATGCAAAACCAATCAAAAACTGATTTTTCTTTTGTTCACCAAGGGTTGCTAAAATATCTTTTGTTTTTTCAAGCTCTATAGAGAACGTTGCTTCATTCTTTTTTATTTTCTGACTTGCAACATTTTTTGGACGATAATCTGCAACGGCAGCTGCAGCAATAGCAACATCAACACCATAATAACATTCAAGACAAACATCATACATTTCTTGAGCTGATGTAACGCGAATTAATTCAATTGAAGAGTTACTCACCTTTAAATGAGTAGGTCCAGAAACTAAAATTACATTGGCTCCTTTATTAGCCGCTTCATTAGCAATATCAAACCCCATTTTGCCTGAAGAATGATTTCCAATAAAACGAACTGGATCAATAGCCTCATAGGTAGGACCTGCAGTAATTAAGATGTTTTTTCCTTTTAAGGGCAACTTATCTAAAATATCATTTTCTAAAAAAGTGATAATATTTTCAGGTTCAGCCATTCTCCCTTCACCAGATAAACCACTAGCTAATTCACCATTTTCAGCTGGAATTATTATATTTCCAAAGGACTTCAATTTTAAAAAACTATCTAAAGTAGATGGGTGTTTATACATATCCAAATCCATTGCAGGAGCAAAATAAACAGGACATTTAGCAGAAAGATAGGTTGCAATTAATAAATTATCACAATTACCATTTGCCATTTTAGAGAGCGTATTAGCTGTAGCAGGAGCAACAATCATTAAGTCAGCCCATAAGCCTAATTCTACATGATTATTCCATTCACCTGTACCTTCTTCTTCATCATAAAAGGTAGAATAAACTGGATTTTTTGAAAGAGTTGCTATAGTAAGTGGTGTAACAAAATGCAAAGAAGCAGGCGACATTACAACCTGTACTTGTGCACCTGCTTTTATGAATAATCTAACCAATGTGGCTGTTTTATATGCAGCTATACCACCAGAAATACCTAGTAAGATTTTTTTACCGCTTAAAACAGACATGTTGATTTATTTAGAGTCTCTGTAATAAATTTTACCTTCTTCCCACTCTTGTACTGCTAAAGCATGTGGTTTAGGTAATTTTTCATAGAATTTTGAAACTTCAATTTGTTCTTTATTTTCAAAAACTTCTTCTAAACTATCATTATAAGTTGCAAACTCCTCTAATTTTTCAATCAATTCTTTTTTAATTTCAGTATTGATTTGATTAGCGCGTTTAGCCATGATAGTTATCGCTTCATAAATGTTTCCAGTAGGCTCTTCTAATTTACTTTTATTGTAAGTAATAGTGTTTACAGGAGCATTTGTTTTCTTTAAATCCATGATTTACTTTTTATTTGGTATATTTTTGTAATTCTTTTTCTACTTCAGCCAACATTTTATCGGCTTTATCTTTGTATTCTGACTGACTATTATGCTTTATCAAGTTTGTATATGTTGATTTAGCATAAGTTAAACGTTCTTGCTTTTTTGCTTCAACACTATTAATTGCTAAATTATATGCCGAATCTAATCTGTAATATAAAGCTTGTTCTTTAAAAGGTGTTCCAGGATAATCTGCTATGAAATTATCAAAAGCTTTTAAAGCACCTTTGTAATCAGCTATAGTATTATACTGTTTTGCAATTTCAAATGCTTTTTTCTCTAATTTTTCTCTTAATTCTTTTACACAAACATTTGCTTGTGGTAAAAACTGAGAATCTGGGTACACATCAATAAAATGTTGCATTTTATCCAAAGCTTTACTTGTATCCGTTTGATCTAAACTATAACTAGGTGATAATTTATAAAAGCATTCAGCAGCTAAAAAAGCACACTCTTCTCTTTTTTCACTTTTAGGATACGTAGCAACAAAATTTTCCAGCTGATACCCTGCTAAATAGTATTGATTTGATTTATACAAAGCCATAGAATAAAAATAAAACATTCGCTCAGCGCTTGGTTTCCCTTTATAAGCTGGAGCAATTTGTTCATACAATCTAATAGCTTTTAAATACTTTCCTGCCTCATACATTTTATTTGCAGCTTCATTTTTAACCGCAACATCATCTGATTTTAAAGCTTTTTGATACTCACTGCAAGAAATCAAAAAAAACGCAATAAAAAGGAAACTAACTACTTTACTCATTTATTTAAATTTAAACTTTCTTAAAATTCAATATTTTTGAAGTCCAAAAAAGCAACTGCAAATTTAGACATTATTTATTTACAACAAAAATCTTTTTTTAACTTAATTTCTTTGTGAAAAGATTCAAACGACTTGCTAAATCTTCATTAACATTTACAAGTGGCAATCGAACCGTATTTTCACTAAGACCTAAACTTTTAAACACTTCTTTTATCCCTCCGGGATTCCCTTGTTCAAAAATCATATCAATACTATCAGCCAATAAATAATGTAATTTATACGCTTCATCTACTCTTCTTTGCAAACCTAAACGCACCATTTCAGAAAATTCCTTTGGAAAACCTTCTCCAATAACAGATATTACTCCTGCTCCACCTGCTAAAACCATTGGTAAAGTAATCATATCATCTCCAGAAATCACCAAAAACCCTTCTGGTTTGGTTTGAATTAATTTCATTGCTTGCACAATATCACCTGCCGCTTCTTTAATTCCAATTACATTTTTAAAATCATTTGCAATACGAATTACGGTCGATGGCAACATATTACTTGCGGTTCTTCCTGGAACATTATATAAAATAACCGGAATTGGAGACGCTTCTGCAACAGCTTTAAAATGCTGATAAATTCCTTCTTGCGTTGGTTTATTATAATAAGGAGAAACCGATAAAATAGCCTCAAAATTAGAAAAATCTCTTGTTTTCAATTCTTCCACAACTTTAAGTGTATTATTTCCCCCAACACCCAAAACAAGAGGCAATCTTCCTGCATTAGCTTTTACAATGGTATCAATCACCAATTCTTTTTCTTCTTGAGATAAAGTTGCCGATTCTGCAGTTGTTCCTAGTACTACTAGATACTCTACTCCTCCATCGATTACATGGTTAACAATTCTTACTAAAGCTTCAACATCAACTGAGAAATCTTTTTTAAATGGTGTAACTAAAGCAACACCAGTTCCAATAAATGATTGCATTTTTATATTTTATTTAAAATTTTTAAATACTTGAATAATTCCAAGACAAATTCGTCAAAATTTTCAACTAGCGACTTAATAATGAAATGATTAACTCTTTTATCTACCGTATCAAATCCAACTTTAAATTTTGCTTTTGACTTTATAGACAACATTAAAAGTGAACTTTTATTTACGTCGTAATAATTTATTAATAAATCAAAAGGAGTTTTAATAAAATCATTCACAACTTCTTTAGTTATTTCACCTGAAATTGAAACATCTTTCAACGTTAAAAAAGGTTCATTAATTTCTTCCTTTTTCTTTATTTTATCTTTATAAACCAACAGCGAAATATTACTAGCATCAATTCCTTGAGAAACAATTTTATCTAATAATTGCTGAGTTTGACTAAAATACGATTCATCTACTAAAACGCCAACCGTAACTAGTTTTTCATTTGAAGCCAAAGCATTATGTGTTGCTAACTTTTTAGTAACATTTTTTTTAAGAAAAAAGTTCTTTATAATATTATAAAACATAGTATTTTTACCTATTCAACAAAATTAAAAATTAAGCTTATATTATGCTTGTAAATGTAAAAAAGAATACAATATCTTTTCGGTTTTTTGTTATATTATTAACATTTAACTTAATTATATCCTGTAAATCAACGTCTTCCTATCAAACTATTAAAATTGAAGGAAAAAAAATTGGTATAACCGATGAACGAGGTGAAAACGAAGCAATTGCAAGTTATGTAAAACCCTATAGCAATAACATCAAAAAGGATTTAAACAATGTTTTAGCTTATTGCCCTGAAACACAAGATAAAAGTAAAGGAAAATGGCATACTAATATAGGGAATTTACTAGCCGAAATTACTTTTGAACTTGGAAATCCTATTTTCCAAAAAAGAGAGCAAAAAAACATTGATATTTGTTTACTAAATAATGGCGGAATAAGAGCTATAATTCCAAAAGGCGATGTTACCTCAAGAACAGCCTATGAAGTAATGCCTTTTGAGAATAGCCTAGTAATTGTTGGACTTACTGGAAAAGAAATAAAAACGTTAGCCGAATATTTCATAAAAGAAAAGAAGCCACACCCTTTATATGGAATGAAAATTTACATTGATAAAACAACTTTAACAATCAATAAAATTGAAATTAACAATCAAAGTTTAAATGATAATCAGATTTATTATGTGGCGACTTCCGATTATTTAGCAAATGGTGGTGACAATATGACGTTTTTTAAAGAAAGTAAAATCAAATTCGACATAGAATATAAACTTAGAAATATGTTAATTGATTATTTCAAAAAAGTAGATATTCTTCCAAACATTACAACTGAAACAATAATTTTAGAATAACACTTAACTATGAAAAGAAGAGATTTTATCCAAAAAACAGCTACGAGTTCAGCTTTACTTGGCTTAACTGGAGTGAGTTTAAGCAGTTTTTCTACCCCAAGCGATATTAAAAAAATCACTATTTTGCACACTAATGATGTACATAGTCATATTGACCCTTTTCCTGCAGATCATCCAAAAAACCCAAATTTAGGAGGCGCTGCCAGAAGATCAGCTATTATTGAAGGCATTCGTAAAGAAGAAAAAAATGTTCTTTTGTTAGATGCAGGTGATATTTTTCAAGGAACACCTTATTTTAACTATTATGGCGGAGAGTTAGAATTCAAGCTAATGAGCATGATGCAATATGATTTAGCTACAATGGGAAACCATGATTTTGACAACGGAATTGATGGTTTTTACGCCCAATTACCTCATGCAAAATTTGATTTCGTATCCGCTAATTATGATTTTAAAAACACTATTTTAAATGATATTGTAAAACCATATAAAATCATTATTAAAGACGGAATTAAAATTGGAATCTTTGGATTAGGCGTTCAATTAGATGGACTTGTTGACAAGAAACTTTATAAAGAAACCGTTTACAACAATCCGATTGAAGTAGCACAAGACACGACGCGAATTCTCAAAGAAGAAAAAAAATGTGATTTAGTTATTTGTTTGTCGCATTTGGGCTTCAAATACAAAGATGAACCTGAAAAACCAAGTGATATCCTATTAGCACAAAAAACAAAATATATTGATTTAATAATTGGTGGTCACACACATACTTTTTTAGACAAACCTATAATTGAAAAAAATAGTGAAGGAAAAGATGTTTTAATCAATCAAGTAGGATGTTTTGGACTAAATTTAGGTAGAATTGATTTTTATTTATCCAATAATAATGAAGTAATCAACAAAGGAAAAAATATTATTGTTTAAACAACAATCACTTACTTTTTAAAATAATAGGTTTTAGTTCTATAAATAAAATAAGACACATAAAAAAAATAAGACAACTGTTGGCTAATAATACTAATCATTTTTAGAGCAATTACATCTTTTGTTGATTTTGAAAAAATAAAAAACAAATCAGAAATAATAAAAAAAACAACCATTAACACCATGTATAATATGGTTTTGTTGTTAAAATTAAATTGAATTAAAAAAGCAAATATTCCCATTACAAACAATAGAATACCATTAAAAATATAGAAACTAAATTCTAGTTTAGATGATTCATTAATAAAAGACAAAACATTATATAACAAATATAATAGCAAAATTATTATGATATAAAATGAAAAATTATTGATAGAATATTTTCGTTTTTTTAAGTAATACAAAAAATCCTGAGCTAAAAAATAAGTGATAATTAAATAAGGAATTCCAAAAGAAATCAATCCTGGATACAAGAAGTCAGTAGAACTAATCAATAGTAAGATCTCAGCAAAAAAATAGGATAGAATTGAAAAAGAAAATAAAAAATTAATTTTTCCTTTTACACTAAAATAATAAAAATAATAGACCGCAGGAATAATAATAGGCTTACTCAAAAGCTCTAAATTATCACTTCCTAACAATACAGCTATTAAATACAATAAAATAGCCGCAAAATAAAGAATTAAAGCAGAATGTACTTTACCCATCTATCATGTTTTTAAAATCTGTTTCAGAAATTATTGTAATTTTTAATTGATTCGCTTTTTCTAATTTTGATGGTCCCATATTATCTCCTGCAATTACAAAATCGGTTTTAGAAGAAATTGAACTTCCTACTTTTCCGCCATTATCTTCAATCGCTTTTTTGAGTTCATCTCTCGAATAAATCTCAAAAACACCTGAAACCACAAAAGTTTTCCCTTTTAACTTTTCAGAAAGTAAGATATTTTCTACACCTGACTCTAATTGAACACCATAATTCTTAAGCCTATCAATAATACGAATATTTTCTTGATTTTCAAAGAATTGCACCACACTTTGTGCAATTTTATCGCCAATTTCATCTACTAAAATCAAATCCATAATACTCGCATTTGTTAAAGCATCTATAGACTTGTAATGTTTGGCTAATTTTTTTGCCACCGTTTCACCTACATAACGAATTCCTAAAGCATATAAAACTCGTTCAAAAGGAATGGTTTTGGATTTTTCAATTCCATTAATCAAATTCTCAGCTGACTTTTCAGCCATTCGTTCTAAGGGAATGATTTGTTCCTTTTTCAATTCATACAAATCAGCATAATTCGTAACTAAACCCGCATTGAATAACAACGCAACTGTTTCACCACCTAAACCATCAATATCCATTGCTTTTCGGGTAATGAAATGCTGAACTCTTCCAATAATCTGCGGCGGACAACCATAAAAATTCGGACAAAAATGATTTGCTTCGCCTTCAGTTCTAACCAGTTCAGTTTGACATTCCGGACAATGCGTGATGTATTGTGTAGGCTCGGCTTGATTTCCGCGATTAGCAACTGCAATAATTTTCGGAATAATTTCGCCACCTTTTTCAACAAAAACTTCATCTCCAATTCGGATATCTAATTTTTCGATTTGATCGGCATTGTGCAATGAAGCACGTTTTACAATAGTTCCTGCCAATTGCACAGGTTCTAAATTTGCTACTGGAGTAATAGCACCAGTTCGCCCAACTTGATACGAAATCGAATTTAATTTCGTAGTTACTTGTTCGGCTTTAAACTTATAAGCCATCGCCCAACGTGGTGATTTTGCCGTATAACCTAATTCCTCTTGATGCTGTAAATTATTGACTTTTATTACCACACCATCCGTTTCATAAGGTAAATCGTGACGGTGTTTGTCCCAATAATTAATGTATTCAAAAACTTCGTTTAAATTTTTAGCTAATTTAGATTGTGATGGCACTTTAAATCCCCAATCACTAGCTTTTTGCAAGCCTTCATATTGCGTTTTAAATGGTAAATTATTCCCAATTACGAAGTACAACAAACAATCTAATGGCCGCTTGGCTACCTCAGCACTGTCTTGCAATTTTAAACTTCCAGATGCTGTATTTCTTGGATTTGAATAAGGAGTTTCGCCAATTTCAATTAATTCTTGATTCATTTTTTCAAATCCGGCAAACGGAAGAATAATTTCTCCACGAATGTCAAATTTATCAGGAAAATCACCTTTTAAATGAATTGGGACTGCCTTTATAGTTTTAATATTATTGGTTACATCATCGCCTTGAAAACCATCGCCACGTGTTACTGCACGAACCAAACGACCATTCTCATAACTAATACTAATTGATGCACCATCGTATTTTAATTCGCAAGTATATTCTAACGGAACATCGCCTAACACCTTTTGAATTCGGATTTCCCAATCCTGCAAATCTTCAATAGAATAGGAATTATCCAACGAATACATGCGATATTCGTGTTTTATGGTTTCGAAATTTTTGGTCACCATTCCTCCTACTCGTTGAGTTGGTGAATTTTCATCAAAAAATTCAGGATGTTGTGCTTCTAAATCTTGCAATTGTTTTAGCTTTTGATCAAATTCAAAGTCAGAAATTGTAGGATTGTCCAACACATAATAATTGTAATTATGTTGGTTTAATTCGTCTCTTAAATTCTTAATAGTCTCTAAAAAGCTCATATTTATTGATTGATTAAGCTGTCTAATTTGGTAAACAATTCTCCTTTGCTGATGATTCCTCCTTGCTTGATGATTTCAAACAACGATTCGTTTCTGTTTTCAGTTAACTCTTTTTTTCCTCTTGTTATTTCTACATCATCAGAAAAAAGATTTTCAGATAACCAGTGAATTCCATCGGCAGAAACAAAATCAATTTGCGGATTATTCGTTTTTATTACGAAAGAAAAAACCGCATTTTGTAAACATTTAAAAAGAAAAATATAGTTTTTAGAAAAATGATCAATATGTGTAACATTCGTCAATGCTTTTTCCCAAATCATATCGGAAAAAACATCGATTTCTTGTTCGGCAATTTGTGGTTTATTTTGTTTGATTTCATCCCATTCCTTTTTATCTATCGATTGGGTAACTAAAAAGGTAATAAATTCGGGATGTAATTCTTCTAATTGCTCTTTAGTTAATCTTGTGTACTTCATGTAGTAATTTTATAAAGTAAAGATAAAAAAAAAGCCCCGATAATATCGGAGCTAATTTATATTTTAAGAAAAATTATGCTTTTTCACCTACGATTTCGTAAGCTAATTCAACGATAACGTCTCTGTGTAATCTTACGCTTGCAGTATATTTACCTACACGTTTAACAACACCACTTGTGATGAATTTTCTATCAATAGAATGACCGTTAGCTTCTAATACTTCTGCAATGTTAGCATTAGTAACAGAACCAAACAATTTATCACCACCAGCTTTAGCTGTAATTTTAATTTCTAAAGCTTTTAATGCTTCTGCTAAAGATTTAGCATCTGCAACAATTTTAGCTTCTTTGTGCGCTTTTTGCTTTAAGTTTTCGGCTAAAACTTTTTTAGCAGAAGGAGTAGCTAAAATAGCAGCACCTTGAGGAATTAAGAAGTTACGTCCGTATCCGTTTTTCACAGTTACTACATCATCTTTAAATCCTAAATTTTGAACGTCTTGTTTTAAGATAAGTTCCATGTTGTTGTCCTTTTTAGTAGAAGTTAGCCCGCTTATAGCGAAGCAACAACTATTTGTTAAATATTATTTTAATAAATCGGCCACGTATGGCATTAAAGCTAAGTGACGAGCTCTTTTAACAGCTACAGAAACTTTTCTTTGGTATTTTAATGAAGTACCTGTTAAACGTCTTGGTAAAATTTTACCTTGCTCGTTAACAAATTTCAATAAAAAGTCTGCGTCTTTATAATCGATGTATTTGATACCTGATTTTTTAAAACGACAATACTTTTTAGTTTTGTTTGTATCTATGTTTAAAGGCGTAAGATATCTGATATCTCCGTCTTTTTTACCTTTTGCAGATTGCTCTAATGTAGACATGATTAGTTTGATTTAGCTTTTAATTTAACTCTTCTTCTTTCTGCCCAAGAAATTGCATGTTTGTCTAAAGACACAGTTAAGAAACGCATAACACGCTCGTCACGACGGAATTCAGTTTCAAATGCAATAATAATTTCAGCTGGCGCTTTGAATTCGAATAAGTGGTAAAATCCACTTTTCTTGTGTTGAATTTCGTAAGCTAATTTTTTTAAGCCCCAATCTTCTTTCGATACCATCTCAGACCCTTTAGAAGTAAGAAAATCTTCAAACTTGCTTACTGTTTCCTTTACCTGTTGTTCAGATAAAACGGGATTCAAGATGAAAACAGTTTCATAATGATTCATAATCTTTATATTTATTGTTATAAAATTGGGTGCAAAAATAATACTTTTATTTGAATTAACAAATCAAAGCAGATATTAATTTTACACGAATAAATTTGTTTTTTTGTAATATATATTCTACTTTTATCAATCCCGAATAAAAAATCAGACTATGAAGTTGAATTGTATTGTATTAGATGATAGCGCCCTTCAAAGAATTACTATCACAAAACTAGTTAACGAATCAATATTATTGAATTTAATTGGAGATTTTGCTAATGCCCTTGAAGCTAAGAATTGCATTAATAACAACACTATTGACTTAATGTTTTTAGACATTGAAATGCCCTTAATTAACGGCTTTGATTTTTTAGATGGACTAAAAATAAAACCACAAATTATATTTATCACTTCTAAAGCTGACTATGCTGTAAAAGCTTTTGATTATGAAGCTACTGATTTTCTTCAAAAACCAATTTCTAAGGAACGTTTTATAAAAGCAGTAAAAAAAGCTATTGAGTTGCACTTTCTTCGTTCTGAAAACAACGAAGAAAATATAGAAAGTATTGTGATTAAAAGTAACTTAAAAAAACTTAAAATATTTGTTTCTAAAATAAAATGGATTGAAGCCTATGGTGATTATATTAAATTAGTGACTGATGATGAAAGTCATTTAGTATTATCAACCATGAAAGGTTTTGAAAAAGAACTCCCAGAAGGTAAATTTATTCGCGTACATAAATCATATATCATCAATTTAGATCGCGTAGAAAAATTCAATAGTAAGTTTGCCGAAATTGGAACAACTAAAATACCGTTAAGCAGAAACAAAAAAGAAGAAATTGTTAGAGCTATAGAAAACGCTTAATACACATCTACATCCACTTTTACTTTAATAGAACGATATTGTGGAACCGCTTCAAAACTCATTAACACTTTTGCTACAGTTTGTTTGGTTGCGCCTAAGTTTTTTTGAATTGGTATTTTAACCATTATAGTCCTAATGTATTCATTTCGAATTCTATTTATAGCTGGCTCTTCCGGACCCAAAACTGGCATATCTAAATTTTGAGACAACACATTATACAACCACATAGAACCTTCTTTTAACTTATCAAAATCACGATGTTTCAATGTTAGTTTTACTAATCGAAAAAATGGCGGATATTTAAAATTCTGACGCTCGTAAATTTGTTCTTTATACATTCCCAAATAATCATTACCCAAAACTTGCTGAATAGTATTATGATAGGGGTTATAGGTCTGAATGATGACTTTCCCTTTCTTTTCAGAACGTCCTGCCCTACCTGAAACTTGCATCATCATTTGATATGCTCTTTCGTAAGCTCTGAAATTCGGCTGATTCAATAAATTATCGGCATTTAATATTCCAACTAAAGTTACGTTGTCAAAGTCTAAACCTTTGGCAAGCATTTGCGTTCCTACCAAAACATCAATTTCTCTGTTTTTAAACGAATCAATTATCTTTTCAAAACCAAATTTACCTCGAGTAGTATCTTGATCCATTCTTCCGATATTTTTCTCTGGAAAAAGTGTTTTCAATTCCATTTCGATTTGCTCGGTTCCGAAACCTTTTGAAGTAACATCCACTGATTGACAACTATGACAATGTGTAGGATTTGCAATCGAATGACCGCAATAATGACAACGTAATTGGTTTTTAAATTTGTAATACGTCAAACTCACATCGCAACTTGGACAATGCGGCACATGACCACACGTCATACATTCCACATAAGGCGAAAATCCTCTGCGGTTTTGAAATAAAATAACTTGTTCGCCTTTAGACAACGTTTCAGTAATTTCCTCCAATAATTCATATGAAAAATGGCCTGACATTTTCTTTCTGAAATATTTATCTTTTAAATCAACCAATTGAATTTCAGGCAATACTACATTTCCATAACGCACTTTTAATTCAGTTAAACCGTATTTATTAGATTGCACGTTATAATAGGTTTCTAAAGAAGGCGTAGCACTTCCTAAAACCACTTTTGCACCGTGTTGCTTAGCCAAAACTATGGCAGCATCACGTGCATGATATCTTGGCGCTGGATCATGTTGTTTGAACGTTTGCTCATGCTCTTCATCCACAATAATACATCCCAAATTGGAAAAAGGAAGAAACAAAGCACTTCGAACACCAATAACTACTTTCGCTTTTGGAGAATTTTCTAAGACTTGATTCCAAACTTCAATTCTTTCGTTATTTGTATATTTTGAATGAAAAACCGCTACTTCATTTCCAAAATAAGCAGTTAATCTTTGGACTAATTGTGTAGTAAGAGCAATTTCCGGCAATAAAAACAATACTTGCTTTCCAACCTTAATATATTGTTCTAAAAGTTTAATATAAATTTCTGTTTTACCCGAAGCCGTCACACCATGTAACAAATTCACATCGAACGTTTTAAATTTTTCTTGAATATTATCAAATGCTAATTGTTGGGCTTCACTCAATACAAATTGACTATCCTCTTTTTTATCGAAAGTCACTCTATCTTGTGCAATGTAATATTCTTCAAAAATAGTTTTATCGACCAACGATTTAACAATAGCTGAAGTACTACCTGATGTTTCAATTAATTTCTTAACCGAAATAGGTGTTTTTTCTCGAGCTTGTAATTGAAAATAATGTAAAACCAATTCGCGTTGTTTTTTGGCTTTGGACAAAACTTCTAATAATTCTGCTAATTGTTCTTGTTGCAAAAAAGATTCGTGCAATTTAATGTAGCGAACTAACTTAGGTTTGTATTGTTCCGAAATTTCTTCTTGTAAGACCAAAGCACCTTTTGTCAATAATCGATTAATTATTGGGAAAACGGTTTTCTTTCCTAAAATTTTAATCACCTCTTGAACCGTAATAGAAGATTGACTTTTTAAGGCTTCTAAAATTAGATATTCATCATCTTTTAGTTCATTAGAATCAATTTCAGAATTTTCTTTTGCCGAAATAATTGTTTCACTCTCCAAAATATAACCCGATGGCAAAGCACTTCTAAAAACCTCACCCAGCGAACACATATAGTAGGAAGCAATCCATTTCCAATGTTCAATCTGTTTTGAATTTACAACTGGTCTTTCATCTAAAATTTGATGAATTTCTTTTGCGTCATATAATTGAGGTGGTATATTGGTTTTACTCAACACCAAAGCCGTATAAATCTTGGTTTTACCAAAAGGAACTGCCACTCGCATTCCAATTTGAATGTAGTTAAATTCTGCCTCAGAAACCTGATATGTAAAGGTTTTTGAAACAGCCAACGGTAAAACGACTTCAATAAAATACAGCATAGAACAAATATAGTTGGAAAAAGAGAATACAGAAAAGAAAAAAGAGAAAAGATAAACTCATCAATAAAAAAAGCGTCCTCAGTTGAGAACGCTTAGCTTTTGTATGTAGTTAGAATTATTTTCCTAACATTTCATCTTTTAAATCTTTATCAGCAGGTTTGTCGCATAACCAAATTCCGAATAAAGCTTTTTTGAAATCGTGTCCGTCAATGCTTCCTTTTTTAACTCCATTTTTATAAACAACAACTCCTTCATTTGGTACGTTGATGATAATAAAAACATCTCCTTTTTTAATTTCTTCTTTAAAGAAACCTTTGAATTTGTCAATTTTAGCTTTTAATGGTGCTGTTTTCTTACCTGATGCATTTTCGAAACCTTCGTTAATAGCAGAAACCATTTTATCAGAAGTAATTAATCCTGAAACAATGTTTAATTTAATAGCAGCTCCTTCTTTACTGTTCATGATTTCGGCAGCATTTGCGCTTTTTTTCTCTACATATAAAGCACCAACATACATATCCATAAACATCTTAACACGAGTTCCAGCGCCATTTAATATTAAATTTTGCCCTTCTAAACTCATTTTAGCATCTACTTTAACTCCTGCTACTGTTTTTTGTGCATTTACAGTAAATACAGTCGCAACTACCAATAAAAGTGTAATAACCTGTTTTTTCATAATTTGATTTTTTTTTAGTTTGGTTAAATATATAAATTTTTTCTTTTCAATTTTGAAATTGTTGCATTTAATTCAAATCCTAATAACAAAACCATGCAGTTAATCCAAATATAAAACATAAGTACAAGAAGCGTACCAATAGAACCATATAACTCATTATAACGTGCAAACTTTACAACATATACTCCAAAAATATAGGAAGAAATGATAATTAAGATAGTAGTAAACACAGCTCCATAACTTATAAACGAAATTTTTGAAGTTTCTTTAGTACCAAATTTATACAGAATAGCAGTTGTAATTAAAATCATTAAAATAATAAAACCATAACGACTCCATTCAATTACCGAAACATCTGCAACATACCCCTGAATATTGATTTTTTGAATCATAACCTCAGTAATTACAATGGCTGAAACCGTAATAATTAATATCATTGACAATACTAAAGAGATGGCTAATGAAATAAAATACTGCTTAAAAAACCCACGAGTAATTGTTATGTGTTCAGACATTTCAAATCCTCCTAAAATAGCATTAATACCATTTGTCATTAATAAAATTGACAAAATAAAACCGGAAGATAACAACCCTTGGTGACTGGTTCCCATGATATCTTTTAATATGATTTCGATAGCATCATACGTATTAGGCGGAACACCTTCTTCAACAAATTTTAAAAAATCGGCTTGAAAATTTTCTAAAGGAATAAATGGAATTAAATTCAAAATAAATAAGGCAAATGGAAATAACGCCATGAAGAAACTAAAAGCAATAGCACTTGCTCGATATGAAAAAGCACCTCTAAAAATCCCTAAAACATACATTTCCAAAATATCATATAGAGACATTCCTTCTAAAGATTTTAACTTTATGGCTTTTGCAAAGAAAACTAGCTGCTTTACAATAGGAATTTTATTGATTTTATTTTCTATTTCTTCTGACATAATTTATATCGCTTTTAAGCTTAAATCCATGTTATAAACAGAATGTGTTAAAGCCCCAGAAGAAATGTAATTTACACCACATTCTGCATAATTACAAATCGTTTTTTCATTGATATTTCCTGAAGATTCTGTTAAAGATTGATTTCCAATCATCGCAACAGCTTTCTTGGTCGTTTCGTAATCGAAATTATCTAATAGAATTCTGTATACACCTCCAGCATCTAAAATTTGCTGTACTTCATCCAAATTTCTGGCTTCAACTATAATTTTTAAATCTTTGTTATTATCGATTAAATAGTGTTTTGTTTTAGCAATTGCTTCCGCTATTCCACCTGCAAAATCAATATGATTATCCTTTAACATAATCATATCGTATAAGGCAAATCGGTGATTTTCTCCACCTCCAATTTTCACTGCCCATTTTTCTATGGCACGAATACCTGGTGTGGTTTTACGAGTATCTAAAATTTTGGTTTTAGTACCTTCTAATAAATCAACAAACATTTTAGTTTTAGTTGCTATAGCACTCATTCGTTGCATCGAATTTAACACCAAACGTTCTGCTTTTAAAATAGATTGTGAACTTCCTGAAACATACAAAACAATATCGCCATGCTTAACTTTTTCACCATCTTGAATTACTACCTCCACAACCATGTTTTTATCCACATAGTTAAAAATCATTTTAGCGAATTCTACTCCTGCAATAACTCCTTCATCTTTAACCAACAACTTTGCTTTTCCTTGTGCAGTAAATGGAATACAAGCCAACGAACTATGGTCACCATCTCCAACATCTTCTCGAATGGCGTTACTAATGATTACTTCTAATTCTTTTTGAAATTGAGCTTCTGAAATCATAATGTTTTAATTGAATGGCTAATGTAAGAAATCCTTTGATGTTTTAAAAATATTGTGGGTGCAAAAACAAAAAACTCCCAGATAAATCTGAGAGTCTTTTTATAATTGGTCTTAAGTTCTAATTAAGATAAAGCTGCTTTAACTTGGTCAGCTGCTTCTTGGAATTGAACAGCAGATAAAATTGGCATACCTGAATTATCAATTAATTCTTTAGCGATTTCTGCGTTTGTTCCTTGTAAACGAACAATGATTGGCACTTTAATGTCATCACCCATGTTTTTATATGCATCTACAACACCTTGAGCAACACGGTCACAACGAACAATTCCTCCAAAAATGTTGATTAAAATTGCTTTAACGTTTGGATCTTTTAAGATAATTCTAAAAGCTAATTCAACACGTTTTGCATCAGCAGTTCCACCTACATCTAAGAAGTTAGCTGGTTCAAAACCTGCGTATTTAATTAAATCCATAGTTGCCATTGCTAAACCAGCACCATTCACCATACATCCTACTGTACCGTCAAGGTCAACATAGTTTAATCCAGCTTCTTTAGCTTCAACTTCAATTGGATTTTCTTCTCTAACATCTCTCATTTCAGCATATTTTGCTTGTCTGAATAGAGCGTTATCGTCGATATTTACTTTAGCATCAACTGCTAAAATTTTATTATCAGATGTTTTTAATACTGGGTTAATTTCAAACATTGAAGCATCTGAACCAATATAAGCATTGTATAAAGCATCAATAAATTTAACCATTTCTTTGAAAGCATTTCCAGAAAGACCTAAATTGAAGGCAATTTTTCTAGCTTGGAAACCTTGTAATCCAATAGCAGGATCAATTTCTTCTGTAAAAATTAAATGAGGAGTGTGCTCTGCCACTTCTTCAATATCCATTCCACCTTCTGTAGAATACATAATCATATTTCTACCAGTAGCTCTATTTAATAAAACTGATACATAGAATTCAGAAGTTTCACTTTCTCCAGGATAATATACATCTTCAGCAATTAAAACTTTGTGAACTGTTTTTCCTTCAGGTGGTGTTTGTGGTGTAATTAACTGCATTCCGATGATTTGCTCAGAAATTTCAGTAACTTGATCTAAGTTTTTAGCTAATTTAACTCCTCCACCTTTTCCTCTACCTCCAGCATGGATTTGTGCTTTTACTACGTACCAACTTGTACCTGTTTCAGCAGTCAATTGTTTTGCTGCAGCAACCGCCTCAACTGGATTGTTAGCTACAATTCCACGTTGAACGCGTACTCCATAACTAGCTAGGATTTCTTTACCCTGATATTCGTGTATGTTCATAATTATTATGCGTTTATCTTGTTTAAAAAAGTGCCACAAAAATAGCAAAGTAATTTTTAATGGACTAACTTTTTTTGGTTTAATTTGGGAATTTGATATACATAATATCTCTATAACCTCAACTTTAAAAACGCACAATTGTTATAAATACAACAATTTGTTATTTTATGTTATTAATTGTTTCAAAAATTGCTTACAATTAAATTTGATTTACCTTTGCACCAAATAAATAAATGATGAAACCAGAAGAATTACAACAACTAGCAACAGAATTTGGAAGTCCATTATATATCTATGATGCAGAAAAAATAGCTTCTCAATACAATAGATTACAAAATGCCTTTAGTAAGGTAGAACGGTTTAAAGTACATTATGCAGTTAAAGCCTTATCCAATTTTTCTATATTAAAATAATTAAAAAGTCTAGGTTCTGGATTAGACACGGTTTCAATACAAGAAGTACAATTGGGATTGCATGCTGGAGTAGAACCACATGATATCATTTACACTCCCAATGGCGTTTCGATGGAAGAAATTGAAACAGTTGCAGGTATGGGAGTTCAAATTAACATTGACAACCTATCGATTTTAGAGCAATTTGGAACGAAGCATCCGAATATTCCTGTTTGTATTCGAATTAATCCACATGTAATGGCTGGTGGAAATGCAAATATATCTGTAGGACATATTGATAGTAAATTTGGAATTTCGATTCATCAATTGCCTCATATTTTGCGAATTATTGAAAATACAAAAATGCACATTAACGGCATTCACATGCATACGGGTTCTGATATTTTAGATGTGGAAGTATTTTTATATGCCGCAGAAATCTTATTTGAAACAGCAAAACATTTTCCGAAACTAGATTTTATTGATTTTGGAAGCGGTTTTAAAGTGCCCTATAAAAAAGGAGATATTGAAACCGATGTAGAAGAATTTGGTAAAAAATTGACGAAACGATTTTTAGCATTTGAAAAAGAATATGGCCGTCCATTAACCTTAGCTTTTGAACCTGGAAAATTCTTGGTAAGCGAAGCGGGCTATTTCTTAGCGAAAGTAAACGTAGTAAAACAAACCACTTCAACCGTTTTTGCTGGAATTGATTCGGGATTTAATCATCTGATTCGTCCTATGTTATATGGTTCGCAACATCATATTGAGAACATTTCCAATCCAAAAGGAAAAGAACGTTATTATTCGGTTGTTGGTTACATTTGCGAAACCGATACTTTTGCAAGCAATAGAAGAATTACCGAAATCCATGAAGGTGATATTTTATGTTTTAGAAATGCGGGAGCTTATTGTTTTTCAATGGCTTCGAATTACAACTCTCGACTAAAACCAGCCGAAGTGTTATGGAAAGATGGAAAAGGTCACTTAATCAGAGAACGCGAAACATTTGATGATATTTTGAAAAATCAAGTGATGATTGAGATGTAACACGAATTAGAATGAAAAAAAAAGCATCAAGTTTTAGTTTGATGCTTTTTTATTTTTCTCTTTTGCTTCATCTTTTAAAATAAATGAAATTGGTTGAGAAAAATTAACCCCCATTGGCTTTCCATTTCTATCTTTTGGAGGATCAAATTTTGGTAATTTTTTGAAAACCCTAATTGCTTCTTTAGTAAAAGCATTATGAGGTGATTTTATTTTATTAATTATTACATCTCCATTTTCATCAACTTTAAATAATACAATAATAGTAACTTTATCACCATATTTTAATCCTAGACTTTTATAAACACTCTCTAATTCTTCGACAGAATAATCTCTCATGTCAATAAGTGAATCATTCACTTTAAAACCTTCTTTATCTGAATTTTGAGAAAACAAGAAGTTGACAAATAATATTAATACAAAATACTTCATAAATAATTCTAATTATCCAAAACCTCCAACAAAACCTTACCATCAGTACTATTTGGCATGGTAATTTTTAGCATTTGAGTGATGGTTGGTGCAATTTGTGTGATTTCTTTTCTGTCGTGGGTTTGTCCTTTTTTGATGTTCCAACCAAAGAAAATTAAGGGAACATGCGTATCATAAGAATAAGGTGAACCATGTGTTGTTCCGGTTGAAGAATACTCAACATAACCTGGTTTGAAAATCAATACTAATTCTCCATTTTGTGTTGGGTCGTAGCCTTTGGAAACAAAGTTTAAATAATAGTCACTTGCGTTAGCGTTTGCCACTTCTTCTTCGGTATAAACACGTTTGATGTAATCTTGTTTTTGCAAATAATCTTTAAAATTCTGTTTTACCTCTTGTAAATTCAAGCCTTTTGATTTGACTTTACTTTTATCAATAAACACATTATAATTGGAATAATCCAATACTAAATTTTCTCCAAAAGTAGATTCTGAAAACTCCTTTAACTCTTTTTGAATGTTTTTATAATTGATGTTATCTACCTTGTATTTATTATCTTTCAAATAGGTTACATTTTCCGCACCAGCGTGATCAGCTGTTAAGAAAACTATGTAATTTCCTTTTCCAACGGTTTTATCTAAATAAGCCAAGAAATCAGCAATCGTTTCGTCTAAACGCAAATAGGTGTCTTGCAATTCGATTGAACGTGGTCCTAAAACGTGACCAATATAATCTGTAGAGGAGAAACTTACGGCTAAGAAATCGGTAATATTATCTTTTCCTAAATTTTCACTTTCGATGGCTTTTTTAGCAAAATCGGCTAATAAGTTATTTCCATAAGGCGTTGAACGTAGGATTCCAGCATCGTTTGCATCATACATATCTTGCAAGTTGTAAGGCATAAACGGTGCTTTTTTATATAATTTTCCTTCGTATGGATTGTTATCCGTTAAACTTTCATTGTAAGCTTCTTTTGGTTTTAGTAAATTCCAACCTTTGCTTACATATTTTAAATAATTTTTCTCGGCATTGAATTGCGTTGCCCAATCTGGAAGTTTTTCCCCATAATAGGTGCTTGATATAAATGCTCCAGTTTTGCTGTACCAAAAAGCCCAGTCAGCAAAATGTCCAGCTGGAAGAATAGCACCTCTATCTTTAATACTCATTCCAATCACTTTTCCTTTGAAATTGGTTGACAACTTCAATTCGTCAGTGATAGTAGAACTTTGCAAGTTTCTTGGCGACATTTTGCCTTCTTTTTCTGAATCATCTCCAATGGTTGAAACGGTTTTATCATCGGTACAATACATTTCTTTTCCTGTAGCTTTATTGAACCATTCGTTACCTACAATTCCATGAACCGATGGAGTAGTTCCTGTGTAAACTGAAGCATGTCCAGGAGCTGTGTATGTTGGCATGTAATTGTAGTGCGTATTATGAAACGTATAACCTTGATTCATTAATCTTTTGAAACCATTTTCAGAAAAATCACTTGAAAAACGGTATAGATATTCCATTTTCATTTGGTCAACCACGATTCCAACGACTAATTTTGGTTTGTCTTGTGCAAAGTTTGCTGATGCAAATAACGATACAATGATTATTAAGGCTTTCTTCATTTTTAAATAATTTATACAAAAGTACGTTTTTGATGTAAATGGAATGTTAATAAATATAAAAATGACTTTCTATTGGATTCAATAAAAAGTCATTTCTAACTGTATTTTAAAATTTATTTCTTGTTTGCAGGCTTATCTTCAAGTACCGTCATATTATAAGCGATAATTATGTCTTGATAAGTAATATAAAGTTGGTTTCTACTGCCTTGTTTTTTTCTTGTGTAAATGGCTAAAGTACACTCTACTCCATTATTATCTACACAATTAAACTTTACCACATCATCATCTCCTATCGTTTCTTGATTTCCATATTTCATAATAGAAAACAACTGAAGCGCCTCTGAATACACCACAATTCTATGACTTTCCATATCTAAAAGTACGGTCATTTCGGTTTTTTGTAATTTTGACCAATCGCCCCAATTTCCTTTTTTGTCTTTCTGACTTACCATAAAACCAGAAGTTTTGAAATTATATTTTTGCGCATAAGTAGTAACCGATGCAAAAAACAAGAAAAATAGAATGCATTTTAAACTCTTCATTTCATTATTATATTAAAATTCAAAGGTAGCAACCTCATGTTTAGCAACGTTAAATTCCGTTATTATGTTATCAACAATAGTTTCAACAGGTAAAATATCGTGAATTAATCCTGCAATTTGACCAATTTCTAGTTCTCCTTCTATTAAATCACCTTCAAACATACCTCGTTTTGCTCTTCTTTTTCCAAGTAAATTTTCCAAATCTTCTTTAGACGAACATTTAGCATACAATTCCTGAACATCATTAAAGAATTTGTTTTTGATTAATCTAACTGGAGCTAATTCTTTTAATGTTAATTGCGTATCGCCTTCACCCGTTTCTACAATCGTTCTTTTGAATTCATCGTGAGCAGAACTTTCGGTTGAAGCAGCAAAACGGCTTCCCATTTGAACACCATCGGCACCTAAAGTCATAGCGGCAAGCATTCCTCTTCCTGTTGCAATTCCTCCGGCTGCAATTAATGGAATAGAAATTTGTTCTCTTACCATTGGAATTAAAGTTAAGGTTGTTGTTTCTTCTCTTCCATTGTGTCCGCCGGCTTCAAAACCTTCAGCAACCACAGCATCCACTCCGGCTTCTTGAGCTTTTAAAGCAAATTTAGAACTACTTACAACATGTACAACGGTTATGCCATTTTCTTTTAAAAAAGGAGTCCATGTTTTTGGATTTCCAGCTGAAGTAAAAACGATTTTTACTTCTTCTTCTTTTAGAATTTGCATAATTTCTTCAATGTTAGGATATAACATTGGTACGTTTACTCCAAAAGGTTTATCTGTGGCTTTTTTACATTTTTGAATGTGTTCTCTTAATACTTCTGGATACATTGAACCTGCCCCAATTAATCCTAATCCACCAGCATTACTTACTGCGCTAGCTAATTTATAACCACTGTTCCAAATCATTCCACCTTGAATAATTGGATATTTTATATTGAAGAGTTGGGTAATTTTATTCATTATAATTTTAATAATTTTCCTGTAGTTGATTTATTAGTTGTATTGAATTGATAAAAATACAATCCTGATGCCAAATTAGAGAGATAAATTGTTTTATTCGCTTCTGAAATAGTAAATTCGCTTACCTGTTGTCCTAAATTGTTATACAATGTTAATTTCCCTATTGATTCTGACTTAGGAAGTTGAATTGTAAGCTCGTTTTGAACGGGATTAGGATAGATTAATATGGTCTCATTATCAAATAAAACGGTTGATAAAGCATTTTTTAAAGCCAATTGAAAATCTGGAATTCCATATCCAAATTGATTTGTTGGAATCGTAAATCTATCAGATGATTCTTTTACAAATTGTACCACTTCTGCTGCTGTTAAATTTGGTACTGCTGACCAAAAGCTTGTAATCATGCCAGCCATAATAGGCCCCGCAAAGGAAGTTCCGTTTGCTGTTACAATGGTTCCACTTGTATTTGACACCACTGAAGCTTGTCCTTGAGCCATAAGATCCGGCTTCACACGACCATCAAACGAAGGCCCTATAGAACTAAATGTTGCATACGTTTCATCTGCCTTCACAGCTCCAACAGCCAATACATTTGTAGCTTCAGCAGGAACACCAACATAAGGGTTAGCTGAAGCACCCGAATTTCCTGCACTTGCAATAACCACAATACCTTTTGAAAAAGCAATATTAGCTCCTCTTGAAGCAAAAGCTTGATTTCCGGTCATTTGACTATATGTATGGCTGTAATTTGGATTATCATAACCAAAATAACCAAGTGATGACGTAATTACATCAACTCCTAATCTATCGGCTTCTTCTGCAGCTTCTACCCAATAACTTTCTTCTACTGGATTTTCTCCAGCTACATCTTCGGTAACAAATAAATAATATTGTGCATCTGGAGCTGTACCGATTAATTGACCATCTACATAACCACCCATGCAAGAAAGCACCATCGTTCCGTGATTATGCAATGTATAAACATCAGAACTTTGACTTACATAATTGTAACCTCCTAATATTAAATTATTTGTAAAAAGACGTTGGAATGGTTGAACCGTATTTACATTTAAAAAACCTGAGTCTAAAACCGCAATAATTTTCCCAGCACCCGTATAATTTTGCTCATGCAATAAGTGTCCATTTAACATTTGAATTTGATTAGCTGAAGTACCATAATTATATGTAATTTCAACATTCATTTGTTTATTGACCTGAGAATTATTTGTAGCTATACTTCTATTGTTTAATGTTTGATTTGCAAACTCAATCGAATTTACAAATGGTAAACTCGTTAAAGCTTGAATATCTGTTTGAGTACCCCTAACATGCAAAGCATTCAGCCACTTTGATTTTGCCAAAACAGAAATACCTGTTGCTAAATTAACTTGATCAATATAGGTTTGGGCTATTGGAACATCTGTATTATTTAATGCAATTCCTTGCGCAGTTCTTCTATCTAAAGCTCTTTGCGTGAGCATAGTAAGCGGATTTGATAAATAATTAGTTGCATCAGGTTTGTCATTAAAATACACCCATGCGTCTTCTTGAGAAAAACCTAAATTAAAAATAAATACTACAAAAAATAAGAAATTCTTCATATAAATGAGTTTATCATAATCAAATTTACTTATTTTAATTGAAGAATTATAATTTTATTAAGCTATAACACCACTTCCTAAAACTTCATCATTATGGTGCCAAGCTACAAATTGTCCTTCTGTGATTGCAGATTGTGGTTTTTCAAACACAACATACATTCCCTCTTTAAATTGATGTAATGTTGCTTTTTGAAGAGGTTGACGATAACGAATTCTAGCCATTACCTCCATTTTTTCACCTTCTTTTAATGCTAAATCTTCTCTTATCCAATGTACTTCATCATTTGCAATAAACAATGCTTTTTTGAATAAGCCTGGATGATTATTTCCTTGACCCGTGTAAATGATATTTTTTTCTACATCTGTTTCAATGATGAATAAAGGCTCTTTTGTTCCACCAACATTTAATCCCTTACGTTGTCCTTTTGTGAAATAATGAGCACCTTGATGTTTGCCCATAACTTTACCAGGCACTTTCAAGTAATCAATGCGTTTGGCTTCAAAAGCAAAAGCCTCTTCATCTGAGCTGAATTGAGGTTTTTCTTGAGTATACACAATTGCTTCAGCAGGAATTTCAATAATAATACCCTCTTTAGGTTGTAATTTTTGTTGTAAAAACTCGGGTAACCGAACTTTACCAATAAAACAAAGTCCTTGCGAATCTTTCTTTTCAGCAGTAATCAAATCCAATTTAGATGCAATTTCACGAACTTCTGGTTTTGTTAATTCGCCAATGGGAAATAAAGCTTTTGAAAGTTGCTCTTGTGATAATTGACATAAAAAATAAGATTGATCTTTATTGTCATCTTTACCTGCTAATAATTGATATACTTCTTTTCCGTCTTTTTCAAGTGTTCCTTTGCGGCAATAATGTCCCGTTGCTACATAATCAGCACCTAAAGACATTGCAATTTTCATAAAAACGTCAAATTTAATTTCACGGTTACACAATACGTCAGGATTTGGAGTTCTTCCTTTTTCGTATTCGTTAAACATGTAATCGACAATTTTTTCTTTGTATTGTTCTGACAAATCAACCGTTTGGAAAGGAATTCCCAATTTTTCTGCTACTAATAAAGCATCATTACTATCTTCTAACCAAGGGCATTCATTAGAAATTGTAACTGAATCATCGTGCCAATTTTTCATAAACAGCCCGATAACTTCGTAACCTTGTTCTTTTAATAAATAAGCGGCAACACTTGAGTCTACCCCTCCAGAAAGTCCAACTACTACTCGTTTCATTTATTCCTGCCCTCCTTTTTCTTGTTTCAATTGATCGAGCGTTTTTGATACTTCTTGTGTATTTCTTTGCTCGTATTTTATTAATTCTTTACTAAATTTTGCTGCTTTTACTTCTTTAATTACTTTATTTTTTTCAAAAAATTTCCAAATACCTACACGTTTTCCATTAACATAATTGCCTTCATACATTTTATTCCCCATTCCATCATAATAAGTTGCTATACCATCATATTGTCCGTTTTTATAGATATGAGAATCTATTAATTGACCTTTTTCAGAATAAGTTTTGGAGTTTCCAACTTTAACCCCCATTTTATAGTTAGTTTCTTCAGCAATTGTTCCATCTTTATAAAAAACCTTTCTAACGCCATCTAACTTTCCGTTTTTATAAAATTCTAGAGTCATTAACTGTTTTGATTCAAAATGATAATACTTCCACTCACCTGATGGTAGTTTATTTGCCAAAGTTCCTTCACTAACTTTATTCCCTTTTTGATCATAAAATACAGCATAACAAGAACCGTTACCTTTAGAAAAATCACGCGTTGCAATTACAGTTGCGGCTTTAGTATCATCAAAATATTTAAATATACCTGTTTCTTTTCCATGATTAAAAGTGCCTTCATAACGAATTCTATTCGATTCTTTATGAGTTCCTCTCCACAAACCATGACGATTTCCTTTATCATCTAATTGATTGATATTATCTTGAGTAAATCCTAAAAAAGAATTTAATACTAAAAGCAATACGAAAATTTGTTTCATTTTATGTTCTTTATTTTCTATGTAACTATAATTTATAAGCAATTATTATTCCCTTTACAAAATTAATCAAATAAACATAATCTTTTGTTTAATTAAATTTTGTTAACTCTATACATCCTAAACTAATTACTCCAATAAAATAAATGTACATGCTTTTTTTTATATATATTCTCCTTTTCTTAATTAAATATATTGCTTAAGTTACCAAATCCTATAATTGCAATTCTCATAATTACTAAAAAAGAAACCCTGTCGGTGCAGACAGGGTTAATATTAAGATAAATTTACTTTTTCTTTTGTGCGGCTTTTTGAGCTTCTGCTTGCTCCATCATTTCGCGCATTTTTCTTTGGAATTTACTTTCCGTTTTCTCTTTTGTTTTATTCTCCTGAATTTGAGCATGAATTTTGTCTTCTTTCACGATGTAATTCTTGATAACCAACATAATTCCAATCGTAATTAAGTTAGAAACGAAGTAATATAAACTCAATCCTGATGCATAGTTGTTAAAGAAAAACAACATCATAATTGGAGAAATATAAATCATAATTTTCATGATTTTCCCCATATCAGGCATCCCTTCTTGTGGAGGTGTACTCATTGCCTGGTCTCCAGTTGTCATTTTCATGTAGAAGAAAATAGCAATAGACGCTAAAATTGGGAATAAACTCACGTGACTTCCATAAAATGGAATATGGAAAGGTAATTGAAGTACAGCATCAAATGAAGATAAATCATCTGCCCATAAGAACGATTTTTGTCTTAAATCGAACATCGATGGGAAGAACTGAAACAAGGCATAGAAAATAGGCATTTGCATCAAGGCTGGTAAACATCCTGCCATAGGATTTACGCCGGCTTTAGAATACAACTTCATAGTTTCTTGTTGTTTCTTCATCGGATTGTCCTTGAATTTTTCATTCAATTCTGCAATTTCAGGACGTAACACTTTCATTTTTGCCTGTGACAAGTATGATTTATATGTTACTGGCGACATTACTATACGAACTAAAATCGTGAATAAAATAATCGCAATTCCGTAACCAATACCTAACGCTGAAATAAATCCGAATACAGGAATAAAAATATAACGGTTAATCCATCCAAAAATTCCCCAACCTAATGGCATAATTTCGTCAAGATTTTTCTCATAATCATTTAAGATAGTATAATCTGAAGGACCATAATACCAATTCATATTATAATTCAAAGCACCATTTTTAAATTCTAAAGGAACTTGTGCTGTGAAATTCTTTGTAAAAACAGTATCAATTTCTTCATCATCCACTAAATTATCAGATTTGAATTTTGCTGTTTTAAACTTCGTATCGGTTAATAAAATAGAAGTGAATAAATGTTGTTTGAAAGCAATGTAAGAAACATCTTTTGCTTCATCTTCTGAATCTTTTGCTGCGTTTAAATAATCATCCTTATCATCTTCATATTCGAAAACTAACTCCGTATAACGATTTTCATACGAAATACTTTTCTCGTTTCTGTATGATTTTAATTGCCATTCTAAATCTAATGGTTTAGAAGTATTCACTACTTTTTCTAAACCTTGAGAACGGATAGCAAAATCTAACATGTATTCGTTAGGTTTTAACACATAACGATATTCCAAAAACTGATCTGGACCTGCTTTTAATTGTAATGTCAAAACTTGATTTTTACCTTCAGTAGTTAACTTAGGTTCAAAATACATGTCTTTTGTATGCAACGTTCTGTTATCAGTTGTATTTAAAGCAATGTCTAAAGAAGCGTTTTTATCTTTAATGATTTGAACCGCTTTTTTTGAATTTTTCTCAAATTGATCAAATCCTAAAACAGTTGCTTCTGTAATATAACCTCCTTTATTAGAAATTTTAAGTGATAAAACTTCATTCTTGATTTCTGTAACAGCATCTGTAGCTGACGGAAGTGTTGCAGAATATCCAAACGAACCTAATTGTGCTTGCGTTGCAGCATTATTAGTAGAATCCGCTACTGGAGTTGCCGCAACCGTTGAGGTAACCGTTTTAACTTCTTTGGCTTGTTTGTCTAATTGCTCTTTTTTCTCTTTTTCCTTTTGTTCTTCTGGTGTTGGAGCATTGGAATATAACATCCAAATCAAAATTCCAGAAATCAATACAAATCCGATAATCGAATTAAGGTCTAATTTTTTTTCTTCCATCTATTTATTAGTGTTCAAAGTTCAGTTTTTAATGAACCGATTATTTAGTTTTATGTTGTACAGCTGCAGCTACAAAACTCACAAAAAGTGGGTGCGGATTTGCAACAGTACTTTTATATTCAGGATGGTATTGAACGCCGATAAAGAAAGGATGTGTAGGAATTTCAACAATTTCTACCAACTTCGTATCTGGATTTACTCCCGAAGCTACTAATCCTGCTTTTTCTAATTCGTTTAAATACGCACCATTGAATTCGTAACGGTGACGGTGGCGCTCCATAATCTCCGTTTTACCATAGATTTTTTGTGCCAACGTATTTTCTTTGATACTACATTTCCATGCACCTAAACGCATAGTTCCTCCTTTGTTTTCAATATTTTTTTGCTCTTCCATTAAATTAATAACGGGATGAGTTGTATTTTCATTCATTTCGGTTGAATTCGCATCTGCATAACCTAAAACATTACGCGAATATTCAATTACTGCCATTTGCATTCCCAAACAAATTCCGAAAAACGGAATATTATTTTCTCTTGCATAACGAACCGTATCGATTTTACCTTCAATTCCACGACCGCCAAAACCTGGTGCAACAAGTATACCATCTAAATCTTTCAACTGACTTTCTGCCGAATTGGCATCTAAATATTCAGAATGAATAGAAATAACATTCACTTTTGTCTCGTTTGCCGCTCCAGCATGAATAAACGCTTCTAAAATCGACTTGTACGAATCTTGCAATTCCACATATTTTCCAACCAAACCAATGTTTACTTCGTGCTTAGGATTTTTCAATCTAAATAAGAACTCGTTCCAGTTGTTTAAATCTGGTGTATTTTTTTCCGGTAAATCTAATTTTTTCAACGCTACTCTATCCAATCCTTCTTCCAACATTAAATTTGGAACTTCATAAATAGTGGAAGCATCAATCGATTGAATTACCGCTTCTTTTTTTACATTACAAAACAACGCTAATTTTTGACGTAAATCTTGCGAAATTTCATGTTCAGTTCTACACACTAAAATATCAGCTTTGATTCCGCTTTCCATTAAAGTTTTCACCGAATGTTGTGTTGGTTTCGTTTTTAATTCTCCGGCAGCAGCCAAATAAGGCACTAGCGTTAAATGAATTACGATTCCGTTATTTTCACCTAATTCCCAAATCAATTGACGTACTGACTCGATATAAGGTAATGATTCTATATCTCCAACAGTTCCACCAATCTCAGTAATTACAATATCAAAATCACCCGATTTTCCAAGTAACTGCATGCGTTCCTTGATTTCGTTTGTGATATGAGGTACTACCTGAACCGTTTTTCCTAAAAATTCTCCTCTACGTTCTTTTTCAATAAC
Source organism: Flavobacteriia bacterium (assembly GCA_004293165.1). Classification (GTDB taxonomy): domain Bacteria; phylum Bacteroidota; class Bacteroidia; order Flavobacteriales; family Flavobacteriaceae; genus Flavobacterium. Next base: position 38,280 of record RDYL01000008.1, read on the forward strand.
TGAAAGATACACTCTTCCTGTAGTTACGTTGTTCGCTTGAGAAGTAGGAACGTTTAAAAAACGCTCATAGTGACCTAAATCTAAATCCGTTTCTGCTCCATCGTCTGTTACATAACATTCTCCGTGTTCGTAAGGATTTAATGTTCCTGGATCCACGTTTATGTATGGATCAAACTTTTGAATGGTCGTTCGGTATCCTCTGGCTTGCAATAATTTAGCTAACGAAGCAGCGATGATTCCTTTCCCTAAAGAAGAAGTCACACCTCCGGTAACAAAAATGTACTTAGTTTGGTTCATTGTATTGTTGTTGTGTTGTTGTTGCGATAAATATCTTTTATCTATAATAAAATCGTGCAAAGATAACACTAATTAGTCAATGTGCCAATTAGTCGATGTATCAATTTTGTAATTAAATTGTAAACAATATACTTTCTAGTGAAGGAAAAATCCAACGTTTCTACAAAGAATACAAATTATCAATTTTAATAGCCACGGATTACAAAGATTAACACTGATTAATCCTTGAAAATCCTTTAATCCGTGGCAAAAAAATTTTATTTTTTTGGAAAGTTTTTGCGGATGTTTCGAACGAGTTCTTCTAAGCCGTTTAGCTTGAGTTCGTGTACCAATTTTAATTGTTCGCCTAATTGTCCTTTTGGGAAACCTTTATTGGCATACCAAACCACATAATACTCCGGAAGGTCGATTAAGTAATAGCCTTCGTATTTGCCAAACGGCATTTTAGTATGTGCGAGTTTTACGAGAAGTTCTTGGTTGGTCATTTTTGCTTTAGAGGTTAGAAAAAAGAGAATAGAAGAAAGACTTTTTAAAACTGCCTATATTCTTTTCTCTTTCATCTTTGTTCTTTTATCTATTACTTCCAATTAAAAACAACATCCTTTTCAATATCTGGATGCAAGCTTAATAAAACTGGACAAGTCATTGCCGTTCTTTCTAAGATAGTTTTTGTTTTTTCGTCGGGATTTATGGAGAAATTGAAAGTTACATGAATTTCGGTAATTCTTCTTGGTTCGGTTCCCATAATTTTGGTTACTTCTGCAGTGGAACCTGAAAAATCTACGTCTAAATCGCGTGCTTTGATTCCCATAACGGTAAACATGCAACTTGCTAATCCGTTGGCAACAGTGTCGGTTGGAGAAAAAGCTTCTCCTTTTCCGTTGTTGTCCAGTGGTGCATCCGAAATAATTTCCGAACCTGATTGTAAATGTATAGAAGAGGTGCGTAAATCACCTAAATAAGTCACTTTTGAAGTTGCCATTATTGTGCTTGTTTAATCGTTAAATCGCTGTCGTAGTACAATAAATACGTCGCGTTATTTGAAATTAATCCGTTACTAGAATTATAATCAAATGCGTTTTCAATGTATTCAGTTTTGGTAGTTGCTGCTGATTTTACAAATCCTTCTGGTTGGCAAATACGCAACATGGCATCAAACGTAACATCAAAACCTTTTTTAGCGGCAGCGTTTGGATAAATATTGTTAATTTTCTTGAATTGTTTTTCAAATATTTTTTCTTCTGGTGTTTCGGCTATTTTAGTTGCTGATGGAAATAACAATTTTAAATCCGTTAAATTCTTCATTGGAATTTCTTCAAAGTTCAACGCATCATATAATTCGAAAACCGCTAATTGAATGTCGTATTCTTTTTGCAACCCTTTTAAAATATTGGTAATACTTATAATAGTACTTGCTTTTTCGATTTCCATCAAAACAAAATTCTTTTGACCTTTAACTAATTTTGTTTTTAAAAGCGCCACATCTAAAGCCCCTTTATCATTAAACAAAGCATGCTTAACTTCTGGATGATTTGCTATTATAAAATCTTTTGAAGTTGTTTTCTTAGCACTAATAATGGCTACTACATTTCCGTTTTTCGATTTGAAATAATCAAACATCGAAGCACGTAAACGATCTTCCGCTGGAACGGTGTAATATAAATTTGGTAACGGTAACCCTCGCTCTTTAGAAAGTGGCGAAATTACTGGTGTATTATATTTTGTTAGCAATTGTGCTGTTGTTTCTACTACTGAATTTTGAAAAGGTCCTACAACCGCATCTACATTTTCGAAATCATTTTTAGAAATAATAGAAGCTACATTAGAAGAATATTTAGTACTTTCTACATCGTACACCTTAACATTTACTGGCAAACCTAACACTTTAGCCGAATCAATTGCCATAAGCGCTCCTGCATAAAAATCCAAAGTAAGGTTTAAGAATTTATTTGTTTTTAATTGCTCTGTTTTGGTTTTAACCGAATCTGTTTCAATTTTATTGATATTAAACGGCAACAACAATACTAAGTTTTTTTGTTTCGATTTATCTACCGATCCTAACAAATTCACTTTATTTTTAGCAACTAAAACTGAATCTTTTGCTTTTGTGATTACAGATCCATTCGATGGCACTTTTAAAATCATTCCAATTTTCAAGCCATCTTGTAAATCAGGATTTAACTTGATTAACTCCTCCTGACTAATATCAAATTTCTTGGTTAAACTATATAACGTTTCTTTCGGTTGCACTTCATAGTTAGACAATGCTGTTTTACTATCTAATTTAGGCTTGGCATCTGGCACAAACAAAGAGGGAGTCTTTACCTGATTCGAGGAAGGTTTGGAAACGAAAATTTGTTGCCCTTTTTTCAACCCGCCATCTAATTGTTGTTTGTTCCAATTTTCTAAATCAGAAACAGTTACGTTATATTTTTTAGCAATTCCGTAAAGAGTTTCTTTCTCTCCAACTTCATGAATAATTGCTTTACCCGTTGACGGTTTTGGAATTAATAAAGTCGTATTTTCTTTAACACCTCCTTTAGCATCTGGGTTCAAACGATAAATATCGTAGGGTGTTATTTGGTATTTTTTTGCAATTTGAAAAACAGTTTCCCCCTTTGCTACAATATGTTTTATTTGTGCTTGAAGCTGAAAAGTAAAAGCTTGAAATAAAAAAATAAAAAAAATGATTCTTTTCATGATACTCTATAACATTTTAAAACAAAAATTTCAATAGCAATTTATATCGTAAAAATAGAATAAAAATAATTGCTATTGAAATTTATATGTTGAATTTGAAAAATTTATTTTATTCCCATTCTATCGTTGCAGGTGGTTTCGAACTGATGTCATACACCACTCTATTTACACCTCTAACATTATTTATAATTTCATTCGAAATCTTCATTAAGAATTCATAAGGTAAATGTACCCAATCCGCTGTCATTCCGTCTGTCGATTCTACTGCGCGCAAAGCTACTACTTTTTCGTAAGTACGCTCATCACCCATTACTCCTACGCTATTTACTGGTAACAAGATTGCTCCCGCTTGCCATACTTTATCGTATAATCCGTGCTCTTTTAATCCGTTAATGAAAACTGCATCTACTTCTTGTAAAATAGCTACTTTTTCTGGCGTAATATCCCCTAAAATACGAATCGCTAATCCTGGTCCTGGAAATGGATGACGTCCTAATAATTCTTCATCAATTCCTAATGATCTTCCTACTCTACGAACCTCATCTTTAAATAACATTCGTAAAGGCTCTACCACTTGCAATTTCATAAAATCAGGCAATCCCCCTACATTATGATGCGATTTAATCGTTGCCGAAGGTCCGCCAGTTGCCGAAACTGATTCGATAACATCTGGATAAATTGTACCTTGACCTAACCATTTTACATCGGTTAACTGGTGTGCTTCATCATCAAAAACTTCAATAAATGCTTTTCCAATGGCTTTACGTTTTGCTTCTGGATCATCTAACCCAGCTAAGGCATCCAAAAAGCGTGCCGAAGCATCAACTCCTTTTACGTTTAAACCCATTCCTTTGTATTGGTCTAATACATTTTGAAATTCGTTTTTACGTAATAATCCGTTATTTACGAAAATACAATATAAGTTTTCACCGATTGCTTTGTTCAATAAAACCGCCGCTACTGTTGAATCTACACCACCAGAAAGTCCTAAAACTACTTTATCGTTTCCGATTTTAGCTTTCATTTCTGCAACCACTTCCTCTACGAAAGCGTTTGGCGTAAAAGTTTGAGGCACTTGAGCAATTTTCACTAAGAAGTTTTCCAACATTTGTTTTCCATCTGTTGAATGATACACTTCTGGGTGAAATTGAATGGCATAAGTAGTTTCTCCTTCAATTTTATATGCTGCGTTTTCTACGTCTTTTGTGCTTGCAATCATGACACCATTTGTCGGAAGTTTCTTGATGGAATCCGAATGACTCATCCAAACTTGGCTATTTTCAGAAACATCTTCTAAAAACACTTCGTTTTCTTTGATGTACGAAAGATTCGCTCTTCCATATTCTCTTGTGTTAGAAGCTGCTACTTCTCCACCTGAAAAATGGGCTAAATATTGTGCTCCGTAACAAACTGCTAACAACGGCATTTTGCCTCTAATTTGAGATAAATCTGGGTGAAGTGCTTCTTCTGAACGAACCGAACATGGGCTTCCTCCTAAAATTACTGCTTTATATGATGATAAATCTGCTGGAATTTTATCGAATGGAAAAATCTCGCAGAAAATATTTAATTCTCTTACTCTTCGGGCAATTAATTGGGTGTATTGCGAACCGAAATCTAAAATTAATACGTTGTGTTGCATTTTATTGTTGTTGTGTTGTAAATTTTAATTTCATTAAAAACAGAGAGACAAGTCATGACTTGTCTCTACAGATTAATATTCAAATTTTCCGTATTCGGATGTAATTGTTAATTTCTTGCTATCTGATTTTTCAACTCTTCCTACGATTTGTGCGTCGATGTTGAATGATTTTGAAATTTCGATGATGTCTTGCGCTACTTCGGCAGGAACATATAATTCCATGCGGTGACCACAATTGAAAACTTGGTACATTTCTTTCCAATCGGTTTTGGATTGCTCTTGAATTAATTGGAACAATGGTGGGACTGGAAATAAATTATCTTTAATCACGTGAACGTTTTCTACGAAGTGAAGCACTTTTGTTTGGGCACCACCACTGCAATGCACCATTCCATGAATTTGATTTGAATTGTATTTTGATAAGATCTTTTTGATAACCGGGGCATACGTTCTCGTTGGAGAAAGCACTAATTTTCCTGCGTCAATTGGACTATTTTCGACTGTATCCGTTAATTTCGTTTGACCTGAATACACTAGCTCATTTGGAACTGATGCATCAAAACTTTCCGGATATTTTTCAGCCAAATATTTTGCAAAAACATCATGACGAGCTGAAGTTAAACCGTTACTTCCCATTCCGCCATTGTATTCCTTTTCGTAAGTGGCTTGACCAAATGAAGCCAATCCTACAATTACATCACCTGCTTGAATATTAGCATTATCAATTACATCTGCACGTTTCATGCGAGCTGTTACGGTTGAATCTACGATAATCGTACGAACTAAGTCTCCTACATCAGCAGTTTCTCCACCGGTTGAATGAATGGTAACTCCGTGACTTTTTAAATCTGAAATTAATTCTTCCGTTCCGTTGATGATGGCTGAAATAACTTCGCCAGGAATTAGATTTTTGTTTCTTCCAATAGTGGATGAAAGTAAGATATTATCGGTTGCACCAACACATAATAAATCATCAATATTCATGATTAAGGCATCTTGAGCAATTCCTTTCCAAACTGAAATATCTCCTGTCTCTTTCCAATACATATAGGCTAAGGAAGACTTGGTTCCTGCACCGTCTGCATGCATAATGATGCAATATTGGTCGTCGTTAGTTAAATAATCAGGGATAATTTTACAAAATGCTTGCGGAAATAAGCCTTTGTCAATGTTTTTGATAGCTTGGTGCACATCTTCTTTAGAAGCCGAAACTCCTCGTAAATTGTAGCGTTTGCTCGTATCAGAACTCATGAATGTAGTGTGTTGTTGTTGTGGCGCAAAGATAGTTTTAAAATTTAGAAATTAGAAGTTTGAATTTAGAAATTGTTAAATTTTTATAACAAAAACTCCCTCTACGAATTCAGATGTATGATTTGGAAACAGGATATTTTCAATTTTATACGTAGTAAAACATTCACCTGCACTGGAAGAAACATCAAAATCCACATCGATCTCATCCATTTGCAAAGTTGTTTCATTATTCAATTTTACACGCAAAGTATTTCCTGTAGGATTTATATCAAGAGGAAAAATCTGAATTAAATTAGCACTTGTAATAAATTTATAGGGAATCGCAACATCATTTAAATCAGTTACAGTAATCTGTTGAAAAGTATACGTTTCATTTTCAAAAACATTTACACCCGAAACTTCATCAACAATATTTACAAAAAAAGAAGCTGGTGTAGGTTTATTTCCTTCGTCGCAACTATCATTACAACTACTATTTAATAGGACTAAAACCACAACCAATATACTACCAATTATTTTTTTCATCTTGTTTTACTTAAAATTTCAATTTCCACTCTTCTGTTTTCTGCTGCTTGCTCTGGCGTTGCTTCAGGAATAGGATGTATCGGTTGTGTCACACCAAAACCTTTCGTTTTAACACGATAATCTTGTATTCCATTATAAACGAGAAAACGCTTAATTTGTTTTGCACGATCAAGTGACAAATTTCGGTAATCTTTATCAATACAACAAATATGACCTTGAATTTCGATTTTTAAGTCGGGATTATTTTGCATGATAAATAATAAATCATACAAAGTTCCTTGTGATTCGGGCATGGTTGCAAAGGTATTTTGATAAAAATTGATGTTTTTCAAAGTGATTTTCATCCCAACTTTTGACAACTTGACTTTTTCTGCTAAAGTGGCATCTTCTGGAATTATAACTTCTGGTTCAATTTCTTTAATACCTAAAATTTCATTTTCTTTTGCCAAATCTTTTTCTAACAAAAAATGAATTATCGCTTTTCTGTTTTCAGCTTTGTTTTTAGAAGTAGCTCCCTTTTCCCCTAAAGAAATGCTTTTAAAATCGGGTCTTATATTTACCTTTCCTTTAATTTGGTTAAAAATATGACTTACTCTTTTTTGCGATAACGTATCGTTAAATCCTGAAGTACCTACTTCGTCCGTAGAACCAGTAATGGAAAGAATTTTAGAAGTTGTATTCTCTGAAATCCATTTTTGAAATTTAGCAGCTTCCGTTTTATTCAATTCAAATTTATTATTGTCAAAATAAAATGCAACTTGATCTTGCGAAAAAGAAAAATATCCTAACCAGAAAAAAACTATTGAAAATACAAATTTCATTTTTTTAATTTTTACGAAATAACAACAAATATAGTACATACAAAAGAATCCTAAAGTTAATTTTCAATTATTTGAATTTCTACTCTACGATTCTCATTGCGTTCTTCTTCTGTTTTTTCAGGAATTTTATGAATGGGAAGTGTACTTCCAAAACTTATATAATTCAATCTATTTGCTGCAATTCCATTGTTTACCAAATAATTATAAATGGTTAACGCTCTAATTTTAGCTGTATCTTCAACATCTTTTCCTTTTTGACAACAAATATGACCTTGGATTTCGATTTTAAGTTTTGGATTAGCGCGCATTATTGCTAATAATTCTTCAACAACAGGTTTAGATTCAGGCCTTAGAATTCCTGAACGATTATAAAAATAAAGGTTTTTTAAAACGAGTTTATCACCAACTTTTGCCTTTAAAAATTGATTCTCTAAACCATATGACACTACTTCTTCTTGAATTTTTACAAGAATCTCTTCAAAATAAATTTCAACTTTTCGGTTTAAAGCTAAATCAGAATTTTGTTCGAAATTTTCACCTTTACTCTCGATTACTAATTGTTCCTGATTGGTTACTTTTTCGATAATTTCGAATACAAAATTTGCTCTTTTCAATGCCAAAGTATCGTTATAACGATTTGAAGCACGATAATCGCAATACCCAATTACTTTGGTAAATTTCAGGTCTTTATTCTTTAAAAAATCATCCAATCTGTTTAATTCAGAAAGTTTTAATTGATGCGAATCGGTATCAAAATAGACCGTAAATTTAGATTGTCCAAAAGAAATGGAACTAATATATAAAAAAAGGAAAAGTAGGTTTTTCATTATATAAAATTTGGTTTACCGAAAATAGTAAAATATTGCGGATTGATTGTTTAAGTTGTACACTTTTTTATGTTTTTGAAAGAATAAAAATAAAACTTGTTATACATGTACATTCAAAATTAGGTATGATTTTTTTAGATATAATAACAGTTAGTGGTAATTTTATAAAATTGAGGGGAATTAAAAACCAAATTAAAAAATAAAAAAAATTAATTATTAATCCGTTGGGTATAATTTTTTAAGATTATAAGGTTTTAAAAAGTCTTACATTATAAAACAAAACAATAGCAGTTCATAGCTACATATCAACTCTTAAGTGTTACTAAAATCCCTTCAACCTTCTAAAAAATTCTAATAAAATACCATTATTTTCTTTTTCAGGTGTGAAAATTTCTAGAATACTTGGTTTTTCGTTTTGGTTTAGAAACTCTTTGTAATGTTGTTGTAATGTAGCTTCATCATTTACTTCAAAATAATCCAATCCATACATTTTGGCTAAATGTGAGGCGTTTAGTTGGTGCGAAGTTTCAAAATAGGTATTAAACGTTTCGGTTTCTTGATGACCTGGTAGAATTCTGAAAATCCCTCCACCGCTATTATTCAGTAAAATGATTTTGAAGTTTTTTGGAATGTAATTGTTCCACAAAGCATTGCTGTCGTATAAAAAACTAATATCGCCTGTAATCAACATCGTTGGTAAATCAGACGCTAAAGCAGCTCCAATGGCTGTAGAAGTACTTCCATCAATTCCACTTGTGCCTCGATTGCAGAAAACTTGCACGGTTTTATTCAAATCAAACAATTGCAAATAGCGTATTGCCGAACTGTTGCTTACTTGTAATTGAATATTACTAGGCACATTTTTACAAAGAAAATCAAACACTTTAAAATCGGAAAACGGAATTTGCGCAATGTATTGTTGGTGTTTGGCTACTCTGCTCTTCCAAATCTCTGCAATACTTGATTGATATGAACTTTCAACTGTTTTTTCAGTAAATAACTGACTTAAAAATGTATTGATTTTAGTTTCAAAATGATTCGTAAGTGCTCCAAAAGTATCATACGCACGTAATTCGTCTACATGCCAATGATGTGCTGGTTTGTATTTTCGTAAAAACGCTTTGATACGTTTCGAAACGACCATTCCGCCAAAAGTTAAAAGAATTTCGGGTTGAAACGCTTTGAAATCTTCATCCGTAAATGGCGTAATCAATGTATCAATTTGGTCGATGAATGTTGGATGATGTAAATTCGATGTCTTTTCTGTTAACACCACCACACTAGGGTCATTCGCTAAAACATCTAAATATTTTTGTTCTACTGAATTTGGAAGCAACTCTCCTACTAAAACCAATTTCTTAGTGGCATTACTCCATGTTTCAATACTTAAATTTTCTATTTTAAACTGCTTTTCTTCGGTATTAAAATCGATGATTTTTGGTTGTACTTGTAATTCGGTAACTGTTTCATACAAAGGTTCTTCAAAAGGCGCATTAACATGCACTGGCCCTTTTTGGGTAACCGAAATATGCAACGCCATTTGAATATTGTTATCGTTCTCCGTTGAACTATTTTCTAGCAAATTGGCATTATACAAACTGTGATTCGCAAACACATTTTCTTGACGAATGGTTTGACCGTCGCCAATATCAATCTTACTTTGTGGTCGATCCGCAGAAATAACTACTAAAGGAATTTGACTGTAGAAAGCCTCCGCAAACGCAGGGTAATAATTCAGTAAAGCGGAACCCGAAGTACAAACAACCACAATTGGTTTTTGCAATTGTTGGGCAATTCCCAAAGCAAAAAAAGCGGCACAACGTTCGTCAGCAATACTATAACATTTGAAAAAGGGATTATTGGTAAATCCTATAGTCAAAGGAGCATTGCGCGAACCTGGAGAAATTACGATATGTTGGACTCCTTTTTGTTGGCAAATCTCGATAATCCTTTGTGCCAAAGGAATTTTTGGATACATCATTTTATAAAAAATAACTGAGCTACAAAGTTACGAAGTTGAAAAGGTTTTTAGTACTTTTACTACGTAATTTCTTTACAAAATGGAGATAAAAATTAGAGACTATCAAATACAAGATTGCAAAGCAATTATAGAAATCATCAATGATGCTATTCTGAATTCAACCGCCTTGTACGATTACAACATTCGAACATTAAACACACAAGAAGCTATTTTTGAAGAAAAACTTCAAAAAGGATTTCCCGTGATTGTAGCCGAATCAAATAATGAAGTTGTTGGATTTGGTTATTATAGTGAATTCCGGTTCAGAGAAGCGTATAAATTCACGGTAGAACATTCCGTTTATGCAAATAAGAATGCTATTGGAAAAGGCATCGGAAAATTATTGTTGAACGAATTAATCGAAAGAGCCAAAAAACAAAACCTTCACACGATGATTGGTGTCATCGATTCTGAAAACACGAACAGCATCGATTTTCATAAGAAATTTGGTTTCGAAGAAGTAGGTTTTATAAAAGAATCCGGTTTTAAATTTGACCGATGGTTGCATTCTGTTATAGTACAGAAGATGCTTTAGAATAGTAAACAGTCGCAGTCACAGTAAGCAGATATTAAACTGCTTATTGAAAACTGCGACTGAACACTGAATACTATATTATTTCCCTTCAATCCAATTGGTAATTTCAGCATCAGTAGGTAACGTCCTTGGAGAAACTACTTTTGCTAATTCGCCATTTTCGTTGATTAGATATTTTTGGAAATTCCATTGTACTTCGCTGTCTTGTATACCGTTTTTAGCTTTTTGCGTTAAGAATTGATATACTGAATGCATATCGCCCCCTTTCACCGAAATTTTAGCCATCATTGGAAACGAAACACCAAAGTTTTGCTGACAAAAAGTAGCAATTTCCGAATTACTTCCTGGTTCTTGCGCTCCAAAGTTATTGGCTGGAAAACCCACAATTACGAAGTTTTTATCCTTATACTTTTCATAAATGGCTTGTAGTTGTTCATATTGTGGCGTTAAACCACATTCAGAAGCCGTATTGACTACTAAGATTTTCTTCCCTTTTAAGGTTGAAAAATCAAAAGTGTTGCCGCTTAAATCTTCTACTTTAAACTGATAAATCGTTTCTTTCGCCATAGGAGTTGTTTTTGTTGTTGCTGTAGTTTCTTTTTTTTGTGCCTGATTTTGACAACTAAAAAACAAAGCCACTACTGAAAACAAGGTTACTAATTTTTTCATCTCTTTTTTTATTTCAAATTTAGGGTTTTAAAATGCAATTTTTGATAAACATTTCTTAAAACACTCACAAACAAAACTCCTATCTGTCAAGCTGAATTCATTTCAGCTTCTAAATGATTTTCGAGATACTGAAACAAGTTCAGCATGACAATACATAAATTATTTTTTATAATACTTCTTATACGGAAAGTAAGCTATTACAGCTATTACTAAAACAATCGCCAAAATTATAAAGTAATAAGTTACGTTTTGTTTTTCACCCGAAGCGTAACTATGTAAACCGCTCAAGTGGAAATTTACTCCAAAATACGTCATTAAAATAGAAGCAAAAGCTAAAACACTCATTACGTTATAAATCCATCTTCCTCTTAATGCAGGAACAAAACGCGCGTGAATTACAAAAGCATACACCATAATACTAATTAATGCCCAAGTTTCTTTTGGGTCCCAACCCCAATAGCGTCCCCAACTTTCGTTTGCCCATTGTCCGCCAAGGAAGTTTCCTATGGTTAACATGACCAAACCAACGGTTAGTGCCATTTCGTTAATGTAAGTGATTTCGTCAATGCTTAGTTTCATTTTTTCTTTGTTCTTTTCATTGGTAAAAATCATTAAGAACAATGAAACTAACCCTAAAACCATTGCTAAAGTAAAAGGTCCGTAACTCGCCACGATTACTGCAACATGAATCATTAACCAATACGAATTTAAAACGGGTTGTAAATTACCGATTGTTGGATCCATCCAATTCCAATGCGCAATCATTAAAATTATTGCGGTTACAAAAGCTGTAGAAGCAACTGTTAGTTTTGAATCTTTTCCGAAAGCCAATCCAAAAAACATAGTTGCCCAAGCTACATAAATCATACTTTCATAGGCATCACTCCAAGGTGCGTGACCCGAAATATACCATCTGATAATTAATCCTGCCAAGTGCAAAATGAAAAACAAACCAATTAATCCATGAAAAACATTGATAATTGTTCGGATTGTTTTTGAATCTTTAAAGATTTGAACAATACAGAAAGCCAACATTAAAACCCCAGCCAACATATACATGTAATACAATCTTTTAAAGATATCGTATTTGTTATAGGTTATTTCAGAGCTAATTTTACTTTCCGAAAGCATTACCGCTGCTCCATATTTCTTTTGGTATTCTGTTAATCCTTTTAAAAGACTATTTGGTAACTCATAATTTTTACTTTGTGATGCTTTATCTAAGGCATTCAAATAAAATGGCATTACATTTTTAATAGAATCTAAAGCAGTTCCTGTTGGCTGATTTACTTCTAAAAATGATACCCATTTATTCGATTTATCGCCAGGAATAGGAAACACTTTTAAAATTTGACCACTTAAAGCCGAGTATAAAAGATTTACTTTTTTATCTGCTTCAATAAAATCTTTTTGAAATTGATTTGGAACAGGTTCTTTGTAAGCAGTTTCTAAATATTTTGCCAACTTATAATTACCTGTTTCATCAAAAAACGAAATTAATGGAGCATATTTTGCTTCTTTTTCAACACCTATTAACTTACGAATACTATCATTTCCTCTTTTTAAATAGATAATAGGTAGCGAATACCAATACTGAGGATATTGTGTCATCGATAAAAATGCTTGATCGGAATTCATGCCTTCATAGGTATCGCTTTTAGATACTTTACGAAGTAATTCAGATGAAAACGTGTTGATTGGCTTCATTCGCCCGTTATCTTGAATTACTACTTTTCCGAATTCACTTGCATGCTCTGGTGTTACTTCATATTTTTTCAACAACTCTAGAATCTCTTCTTTGCTAGGTTGATGATTGTGCTCTTGAGCAAAAGCTACTGTTGAAAAGAAAATCAAAAAGATGCATAACAAACTTGCTTTCTTTACTTTTACTTTTTCTAATTTTTCTTTCAAACTAGCAAAACGAGTGTTTTTATTGAATAAAATAGCCATTAATCCAAAATACAACAAGAAATAACCAATATACGTAATCCAAGTTCCCCAGAAATCATGACTTACTGATAATTGAGTTCCTTTTTCGTCAGGATCAAATCCTGCTTGAAAAAATCTAAATCCTCTGTAATCTAAAATATTATTCATGAAAACACTGTCTTTAAATGTTTTCTTTTGTTCAGAATCGGACACTTCAATCTTACTTTTGAAAGCAGAATAACTATTTTCTGTTCCTGGATATTTATCCGCAATAAAATCGTCTAATTTAATTGTAAAAGGTGTGTTGTAAACTTTACTTCCAAAGAATAAGGTAAATTCTAAATCACCCATTTTTACACTTTGTGGTACACCTTGTTTCCCTCTTGCTCCTACTAAGGTTAGAACTTCTTCTTTTCCTTGTGTTTTGATTTTTACTTTCAACGCATCATCGGTTTGTTTGTCTTTGAAATCATTATTCGATTTAAAAGTCAACTCTCCTTTAATAGCTGGTTCTGGAAATACAAACTGAGCTCCACCTATGTTATAAAGCGAACGCAACATTAAAGTTTGAACTGAATCCTTCGCCACTTTACCTTGTAATTTATCAGCCATTCGCATAAAATCACCTTCAAAAGGCGTTTGAATGGTGTAAGCTTCTGCAATTTTGGTAATGTTGATTGCTCCTTCTGTATATTTATTAAAGGCAAAAAGTACGTTGTGTAAATTTTGAACTTCGCCTTCTTTTAAGTAATGTTCATGACGAGTTCCTCCACTCGATTCTACCATTTTTATCATCAACTTTCCAGTTTCAGAAGGCACAACCGTTTCGGTGGCGTTCATTACAAACTCTTGGTGTTCTATTTCAAATGGGATATCACTGAATTCACCTCCCATTGAGAAATCGTTACTTGCAAAAGTATTCAAAAAGGCATCTTCTTTAATTTCAGGAGCTAAAATCAAACCTTTTTCAAAAGTCCTACGACGCATTTCGCCTTCATGCTTCCCGTCAACTAAAACAGTTAAATAAGGCTTATCTGAATAAATAATATTCGCTGATTCGCCTTCTCTAATTGGCATCATCCCTTCGTAACTAATGTAACGTGTAATAAAAGCACCAACAATAATTAAAATAAAAGAAAGGTGTAATATCAAAGTAGCCCAATTTTCTTTTTTATGCAATTGATAACGTTTGATGTTACCCAAAAAATTGATTACAAAAAAGACCATAATTACTTCAAACCAAACTGCATTGTAAACCACAACGCGAGCAGTATCAGTATTATAAGCATCTTCAATAAAAGTTCCTGCTGCCATGGCTAGAGCAAAAGCAATAAACAAAAAAGCCATTAAACGAGTAGAGAACAAAAGTGAGAATATTTTTTTTTCCATGAGATTTTAGGAATACTTATTTATAAAATTGTCACAAATGTACTTAATTTGAAAATCTTTTTAACCAAGTTTAACATAGGATTTGTGTTTTTAAGCAATGTTTAATCTAGTATAACATTTTAATTTCTTTCAAATCATATACAGCAACTATTTCATTATCAAGAACTACTCTTAATTTTCCATCTCTTGTAACCTCTAAAATTTTACCTACAAAGCGTTTATTTTGTAAATCTTCAAAGGTAGAAACTTTGTCTTTTTTATATAAAATTTCATGGTATTCATTCCAAAAACAATCTTCACCTTGCAATTTAACTGCCTCTAAATTACTTTTTAATTCGTTTACAATTTCAGCTAATAAAGCATCTTTATCAAAGTCTTTATTAGCTAATAAAAATAACGAAGAAGCTTGGGGCAACAAATCAAAATTTCCTTGATTTACGTTAATTCCAATCCCAATTATTGTTTGAATCTCATGCTGTCCTTTGAAACTGTTTTCAATTAAAACACCAGCAATTTTTTTATTTTCTGCCAAAATGTCGTTAGGCCATTTTATTTTAAAATTTAAATCGGTGAACTTTTTCAACCCTTTAACAATACTTAAAGCAACAATTACATTTACAGTAAATAAACTAATTTCATTCCACTTAAAACCACACAAAACACTAAAGGTTAAGTTTTTACCACTTTCCGAAAGCCATTCAGCACCTCTTTGGCCTTTCCCATTAGTTTGCTGTTCTGCTACAACAATTGTAAAATTTTCAATTGGTTTCGTATTGGCTAAATTCTTTAAAAAAGCATTGGTAGAATCTATGGCATTGAGTTTGATTATGTTCATGTTAGTAGTAAGAAAATTTAATCTTATGTTAAGGTTCAAAAATAACGACAAAAAATGATACCTTTGCATAAATTCAAAAATAATAAATGACGAAGAAGCAGATTAATAATGATGATTTATTAGCAAACATCATCAAAGGGATTGAAGAAGTAAAAGGAGAAAATATTGACATTCTTGACTTAAGAGCAATTGACAACACCGTTTGTGATTATTTTGTGATTTGTAATGGTAATTCAAACACACAAGTTAATGCAATTGTAGGTTCTATTCAAAAAATTGTTTCTAAAGAATTAAAAGACAAACCATGGCACGTTGAAGGTGCAGAAAATGGAGAATGGGTTCTAATGGACTACGTGAATATTGTAGTTCATGTTTTTCAAAAACACATTCGTGAATACTACCGAATTGAAAGTTTATGGGGTGATGCTAAAATCACTACTATAGAAACCAAATACTAATTTTTTATGGCACAAAATAGTAATTCTAACTTTAAGTTTAGTCCTTGGATGAGTATTGTTCTTGTCCTAGTTATCTTTTTTACAATAAGTTTATTTACAAAAGGCCTTGATTTAAGTAATCCTGCGCCAACAACTTTATCAAAATTTTATCAATATTTAGATAAAAATCAGGTAGACAAAGTAGTGTTTACTAATACCAAGGCAACTGTTTACTTAAAAAAAACAGCCCTAACTGATAAGGCGCACGACAAAGTAAAAAATGATGTTTTAGGAAAATTAAACACAAAAGGCCCTCACTATTTTACTGAAATTGGTGATTTAAAAACTTTTCAAGAAAATTTACAAAAAGCATCAAGTGAAGGTAAACTTTCAGATTATGAAAAAGAGCCTGAAAGCATGTGGGGTGAAGTTATATCAATGCTATTGCCATTTGTTATATTGATTGGTCTTTGGATTTTTATGATGCGAAGAATGTCGGGTGGTTCTGGTGGCGGAGGTGGTCAAATCTTCAGCATTGGAAAATCAAAAGCAAAATTATTTGATGAAAAAAATGATACACGCGTTACTTTTGAAAACGTTGCCGGATTAGAAGGAGCAAAAGAAGAAATTCAAGAAATTGTAGAATTCTTAAAAACTCCTGAAAAATATACCTCTATTGGTGGTAAAATCCCAAAAGGAGCCTTATTAGTAGGACCTCCAGGAACAGGTAAAACCTTACTTGCAAAAGCGGTAGCAGGGGAAGCAAAAGTACCTTTCTTCTCATTATCTGGTTCAGATTTTGTGGAAATGTTTGTTGGAGTTGGAGCATCTCGTGTTAGAGATTTATTCAAACAAGCAAAAGAAAAATCACCCTCAATTATTTTTATTGACGAGATTGATGCTGTGGGAAGAGCTCGCGGTAAAAACAACATGACAGGTGGAAATGACGAGAGAGAAAACACTTTAAATCAGTTATTAACAGAAATGGATGGTTTTGGAACCAATTCAAATGTAATTGTTTTAGCTGCAACAAACCGTGCCGATGTTTTAGACAAAGCTTTATTACGTGCCGGTCGTTTTGACAGACAAATTTATGTGGATTTACCAGACATTAGAGAGCGTAAAGAAATATTTGAAGTTCACTTAAAACCTTTAAAAAAATCAGAGGAATTAGACACTGAATTTTTAGCAAAACAAACTCCAGGATTCTCAGGAGCTGACATTGCTAATGTTTGTAACGAAGCAGCTTTAATTGCCGCTCGTAACGACAAAAAAGCGGTAGACAAACAAGATTTCTTAGACGCTGTAGATAGAATTGTAGGTGGTTTAGAAAAGAAAAATAAAATTGTTACACCGGCAGAAAAACGTGCAATTGCCATTCACGAAGCCGGACACGCAACGGTTAGCTGGATGTTAGAACACGCCGCACCACTTGTAAAAGTAACCATAGTTCCTCGTGGACAAAGTTTAGGAGCTGCTTGGTATTTACCAGAAGAACGACTAATTGTTCGACCAGATCAAATGTTAGACGAAATGTGTGCTACCATGGGAGGAAGAGCTGCTGAAAAAGTAATTTTTAATGAAATTTCAACAGGAGCTTTAAGCGATTTAGAAAAAGTTACACGTCAAGCAAGAGCAATGGTAACCATTTATGGATTGAACGATAAGCTTGGAAATATCACCTATTATGATTCATCAGGACAGTCTGATTACAATTTTTCTAAACCATACTCTGAAGAAACTGCAAAAGTGATAGATTTTGAAATTTCTAAATTAATTGAAGAGCAATACCAAAGAGCTATTCATCTTTTAGAAACAAACAAAGAAAAATTAACTCAATTAGCTGATATTCTAATTGAAAAAGAAGTTATTTTTAAAGATGATTTAGAAACTATTTTTGGAAAAAGACCTTTTGACAAAGAGGCTGAAATTCCTGCTACTGAATAAGAGTTATCAACAAAATTATATTAATAAAAAACTTAATTCTTTACGCAAAGAATTAAGTTTTTTTTTATCTTTGATTTTCACACTATAAAAAGCAACTAAAATACATGAGTCTTTTTAGAAAATTTTTCGGCACTTCTGGAAATGAAGAAGACAATGATAACAAACAAGAAGTTAAGAGTCCTTATTCTCCTGATGTTACATTGGCTATAGACGAACAATTTACTTTCAATTTCAAGGAAAATGGAGGTAAATTTATTTATTGTGAAAATCTAGAAGAAATTTCGGAAAATTTTGAGAACATATTAGCAGAAAACGATTGGTTTGAATGCAACGCACAATGTTTTGATAATCGATTACTTTATTTACTTGACATAAATAAACTTACTTATAACAACGCTTCTAATCCGATTTTTATCCTTTCTTCGTGTGAAAATTTAATTGCAGATGAAGGCTCGATATTGTTTTCTTCTAATCAATTTAAACATTTTAAACCAAACGAATTACCTACGAATATGATAGTTTTTGCCACTACAAGTCAAATTGTACATAGCAAAAGCGATGGGTTAAGGCGAATAAAAAACGCTCACGAAAAAAATTATCCTTCAAATATTACGACCATAAAATACTTTGAAGAAGTAAAAGAAGAACAGGATTTTCTTCACTACGGAAGTTGCCATAAAAATCTTTACCTACTTCTTTTAGAAGATTTATAATAATGACCGAAACGCTAAAAAGAGCATTATCTGGAGCCGTTTATGTACTTTTATTATTAGGCTGCATTTCTTATTCTAGAGAGGGTTTAGCAATTCTTTTTGGTGTGTTTCTTCTCATAGGTGTATACGAGTTTTGCAAAATGGCTGAATTAAATTTCTACGTAAGCCTACCTATTGCAGCAGCAGCCTATTATTTCTTATGGAATAAAAACGCTGATATCAATTTAAATACTGTTTTAACCACAATATCAATTCTAATTTCCATAAAATTAGTCTTGTATTTATTCAATGCAAACAAAACATCCTTTAATATTTACACAAGATATTTCTTATTGTTTGGATACGTTATACTTCCTTTCATTTTAGCAAATTATGTGGCAATGGGTGTAAAAGGATACAATCCAAAAATTTTAATTTCGATTATTGTATTAATTTGGACCAACGATACTTTTGCTTATTTGGTTGGGAAAAACATTGGTAAAAACAAACTTTTCCCAAGTGTTTCTCCTAAAAAAACGATTGAAGGTTTTGTAGGCGGATTACTATTTACAATTATTGGCGGCGCATTATTAGCCCAATATTACATCATGGCATCAAATTTATATATTTGGATTGTTATTGCTGCTATAGTGAGTATTTTTAGCACTTTAGGCGACTTAATCGAATCAAAATTAAAACGTGTTGCCGGAATAAAAGATACCGGAAATATAATGCCTGGTCACGGAGGTATTCTAGATCGACTAGATAGTATTATATTTGTCATTCCATTTATTAATTTATTTTATTTAATTTTATACTATGTTTCATAAAGAAGGTTCAAAAATTATTTTAATTACCCTACTTTTAGTTGTGGGTATTATTTTTTCAGCAGATTATTTCTTAAAAGATATTAGCTGGTTAAGAACTGTGGCATTTTTATTTGCTCTAGTAATATTATTACTAGTATTACAATTTTTTAGAAATCCTACACGAGTTGCCGACAATAGCGACAATCATATCTTAGCTCCAGTAGATGGAAAAGTAGTTGTTATTGAAGAAGTTTACGAACCTGAATATTTCAAGGACAAACGTTTGATGGTATCTATTTTTATGTCGCCAATAAACGTTCATGTTACCCGTTATTGTGTAAACGGAATTGTAAAATACAGCAAATATCACCCAGGTAAATATCTAGTTGCTTGGCATCCGAAAGCTAGTGAAGAAAATGAAAGAACTACTGTTGTTATCAACAATAGAATTTATGGCGAAATCATGTATCGTCAAATTGCGGGTGCATTAGCAAGACGTATTGTTAATTATGCGCAAGAAGGCATGAGAGTGGTTCAAGGAAAAGATGCCGGATTCATTAAATTTGGTTCAAGAGTAGATATTTATTTACCATTAGGAACAGAAATCAATGTTAAATTAGGCGAAAAAGCTATCGGAAACAAAACCGTTATTAGTAAAAAAGCATAAAAATGAACGAAAAGGATATTAATACGTTATTTGACGAAGCATTTGCTAATGCACAATTGATTCCGCAAGAATCTGTGCCACAGGACATGCAATTAATATTGTATGGTTTATATAAACAAGCTACCTCAGAAACTACAAACCCTTTATTATTTCAAAATCCACAAGATATTCGAAATGCATTCAAATTAAATGCTTGGATGCAAGTCAAACATCTAAAACCAGATGATGCAAAAGCTGAATACATTAATATCATCAACAAACTGCTGAAAGAACGTAATTTATAATACGTATTACCACAATGAAAAAGTCACTATTGATTTGGGCTTGCATCGCATTTATGATGACGAGCTGCAAAAAGGAAAACGAATTAGAAGAAGTTAAAATTCCAGATCCTGAAGTAGAAACTAAAATTTCGGCCTTGGGAAATCCTGCAGATGTAAAGATTACCGAAGGTGGTATTTTTCAGATGAGAGGACTAAAATATGCGTATGATGATTTAGAACCACACATCGATGGTCGTACCATGGAAATTCATTATTCTAAACATCATTTGGGTTACGCAAATAAATTAAATAAAGCAGTAATTGGTACTGATTTAGAATTAAAAACCGTTGAAGAAATTCTTAAGAACTTAGACGCAAACAATAAAGAAATCCGAAACAATGCAGGTGGTTATTACAACCATAATTTATTTTTCGAAATTTTGAATCCAAAAGGTGGTGGCATACCTACTGGCGCACTTGCCGAAGCCATTACCGCAGAATTAGGTTCATTTGACAACTTACAAAAACAATTAACCGATGCTGCCGCAGGACAATTTGGAAGTGGCTGGGCTTGGCTAGTAGTTACAAGAGATGGGAAATTAGCCGTAACTAGCACCGCCAACCAAGACAACCCATTAATGCCAAACGCAGAGGTAAGAGGTACGCCTATCTTAGCAATTGACGTTTGGGAACACGCCTACTACTTAAATTACCAAAACAAACGCAACGAATATTTAACCGCTATTTTCAACGTAATCGATTGGAATGTAGTGAATATTAAATACGAAACTGCGATTAGTAAGATATAGTTGGTTGATTATTTTTGAAAAAGTAAAACTGATTTTTGTCAAACATATATCCCCAAAATTTGGTAGCTATGTATGATAGTGTCATACATAAAATGTTAACACAAATAATAAATGAACAAAGCAGATTTTTTTATCTCACATGCATCAGAAGACAAAGACTCTGTAGTTAGAGATTTAGCGAATAACCTTATGATGAATGGAGCCTTAGTGTTTTATGATGAATACAGTATAAAACTAGGAGATTCCTTGTCTGATTCTATAAACAAAGGAATAACAAACTCAAATCATGCTATTATTGTTTTAAGCAAATACTTTTTCGAAAAAGGTTGGACAAATGCAGAATTACAGGCTCTTTTTAACAAAAGCCTTCGAGAGCAATTTAAAATGCTAATCATTTATCATGAGATTGACCATACTCAAGTTGCAGAAAAATATCCACTACTAGCAGATATAAAAGGAATTGACAGCTCTGTAGGTATTGAAAAAATATCACAAGCACTTTTTGAAGCTATTAGTAAAAAAGGGCAGCTAGCATATTTGAAACATGGTTTTGAAAGAAAAAAGGAAGAATTAGATGAAGGCTTCTCAATCTCAATGTTAGTTGGTTTTCCTAATTTCGCAAACCAACAATTTGAAAAAGTTCTATTTGACCTTGGAAATAAAGATGTTTTTCATTCTAGATTAAGACTTATTTATTACCAGAATAGAATCTATTTCGAAATAATCGATTCCAAATACCATAGAATTTCAATTTCAGCAGATATTTCAAATTGGGTCGTTGGAGAGCAACATTTTATTCATGCTAATTTCAATTTTTCAGAAAAGAAATTATTTCTATTTATCGACAATGGAGTTATAGATCATCTTAATTTAAGTGGGTTAAGTTTAAACAATACTTTCCTTAATTCTGCGACAGGTATAATCGGAAATTCACTTGAATTAAGAAATCCATGCCAATTTATAATCGGGACACACTCAATCGGAAAATCTATGGATATCGAAATGGTATCTAATTATTCAGAAATTATAACCAATTACAACCGCTAGCGCGAGCGTCACGCTCGTGAACACAAGCTAAATTTATAAAATCACAATGGTCACGAGTATGATGCTCAGCCAGCCAATAAAAAAATCCCAATCTTTAGATTGGGATTTTCTGTATTACTTCGTTAAGTACATTTTTCTTCTCGCGTACAAATCGTAGAATTGATCATCTTTTAAATCGTCTATGAATAAGATGCTTTCTCCGGTTGATTTCATTTCTGGCCCTAATGCTTTGTTTACATTTGGAAACTTACTGAAAGAGAAAACCGGTTGCTTAATCGCATATCCTTTTAATTGTGGATTGAAAGTAAAATCAGTTACTTTACTATGACCTAACATTACTTTAGTTGCATAATTTACATACGGTTCGCCATACGCTTTTGCAATAAATGGCACCGTACGAGAAGCTCTTGGATTCGCTTCAATAATATACACTGTATCGTCTTTTATCGCAAACTGAATATTGATTAACCCAACCGTTTGTAACGCTCTTGCGATTTTTTCGGTGTGGTCTTTGATTTGTTGCATTACAAATTCACCCAAGTTAAACGGAGGTAAAGTTGCGTTACTATCACCTGAGTGTACTCCACATGGCTCAATGTGTTCCATAATTCCTATGATGTACACATTTCCATCCGCATCACAAATAGCATCGGCTTCAGCTTCGATAGCACCATCTAAATAATGGTCTAACAATAATTTATTTCCTGGAATCGATTTTAATAAATCAATTACGTGTTCTTCTAATTCTTGTTTGTTGATTACGATTTTCATTCCCTGTCCACCCAACACATACGAAGGACGAACTAATAATGGAAAATCTAAGGTATCGGCTAATTTTGTAGCTTCTTCCGCACTTTCTGCAATTCCGAACTTAGGAAATGGAATGTTCAATTCGGTTAATAAATCTGAGAAACGCCCTCTATCTTCCGCTAAATCCAAAGCATCAAAGGAAGTTCCTAAAATTTTAATTCCGTATTTGGCTAATTTTTCTGCTAATTTCAAGGCTGTTTGTCCACCTAACTGAACGATTACACCTTCTGGTTTTTCGTGTTGGATGATATCGTAAATATGTTCCCAAAAAACAGGTTCGAAGTACAATTTATCTGCCGTATCAAAATCGGTAGAAACCGTTTCTGGATTACAGTTAATCATAATCGTTTCATAACCACATTCTTTAGCGGCTAAAACACCGTGAACACATGAATAATCGAACTCAATTCCTTGTCCAATTCTATTTGGTCCCGAACCTAAAACCACTACTTTTTTCTTATCGGTAACAATACTCTCGTTGTGAACGTATTTGGTTCCGTCTGCTTTTTCAATTTCAGCTTCAAAAGTCGAGTAGAAATATGGTGTTACTGCTTTAAATTCTGCTGCACACGTATCTACTAATTTGTAAACACGTTTGATATTTTGTTCTTCACGTAATTTATGTACTTGACTTTCCAAACAACCCATCATGTGCGCAATTTGGCGATCTCCGTACCCTTTTTGTTTCGCTTCTAACAGCAATTCTCTTGGTAACGTATCTACTTTATAATTCGAAATTTCTCTTTCTAAATGGAATAATTCTTCATATTGCTTTAAGAACCACATGTCGATTTTAGTAATCTCGTGAATTCTTGAAAGCGGAATTCCCATCGCAATGGCGTCATAAATTACAAAAACTCTGTCCCAACTCGCGAAAGTTAATTTTTCGATGATTTGTTCGTAGTTTTTATAACCTTTTCCGTCTGCTCCTAACCCATTACGTTTGATTTCTAAAGACTGAGTAGCCTTGTGAAGCGCTTCTTGGAACGAACGCCCAATTCCCATCACTTCTCCTACCGATTTCATTTGAAGTCCTAACGTACGGTCTGAACCTTCAAATTTATCGAAGTTCCATCTTGGTATTTTTACGATTACATAATCCAACGTTGGTTCAAATAAAGCCGAAGTAGATTTTGTAATTTGATTTTGTAATTCATCTAAATTGTATCCTAAAGCTAATTTTGTAGCAATTTTAGCAATTGGATAACCCGTTGCTTTTGAAGCTAATGCCGAAGAACGAGAAACACGTGGATTGATTTCAATTGCTACAATATCTTCTTTATCATCTGGTGAAACTGCGAATTGTACGTTACAACCTCCCGCAAAATTTCCGATAGAGCGCATCATTAAAATCGCCATATCACGCATTTTTTGGAATGTTGTATCCGATAAAGTCATCGCAGGTGCTACTGTAATCGAATCTCCAGTATGAATTCCCATTGGGTCCATATTTTCAATCGTACAGATGATAACTACGTTGTCGTTACTATCGCGTAATAATTCTAATTCGTATTCTTTCCAACCCATTAAAGCCTTATCAATCAAGACTTCGTGAATTGGAGAAGCTTCTAAACCATAAGTTAAAGCACCATCAAAATCTTCTTTTTTGTACACAATTGCAGCTCCAGTTCCTCCTAATGTAAACGAAGGACGAATTACTAGAGGAAAACCAAATTCTTGCTCAATTTCTTTACCTTGCAAGAAAGAATTAGCCGTTTTTGCAGGAGCTTGAGGAATTCCAATCTTATTTAATAAGTTTTTGAATTGCTCTCTATCTTCGGTAATGTTAATCGCATTGATGTCAACACCTATTAAACGTACGTCAAAATCTTTCCAAATTCCTTTTTCATCTGCTTCAATACAAAGATTTAAAGCAGTTTGTCCACCCATTGTTGGTAAAACAGCATCAATTTGTGGATGTGCTTTAAGGATTTCTATGATTGATTTTGTAGTCAGTGGTTTTAAATAAACATGATCGGCCATGGATGGGTCGGTCATAATCGTTGCTGGGTTTGAGTTAATTAAGATAACTTCAATTCCTTCCTCACGAAGAGAACGAGCCGATTGTGAACCTGCGTAGTCAAATTCGCAAGCTTGACCAATAACAATAGGTCCTGATCCAATAATTAATACCGATTTGATTGAGGTGTCTTTAGGCATTGTGTTGTTGTTTTGTTGTTGTGGGTTGTAGTTATTTTAAGTTTATAAAGTTACTAATTTTCAAAGGATTACATTAAACACACTTTAAAACTTATCCAAATTTTATAAACAGTTTAAAAAAAAGCCGCTACTAATAAAAGTAACGGCTGATATATTGTTTTAAGCTAAAACATTATTTTTTGTGTCTTGGTTCACAAGAAACAGTCAATTTGTGTCTTCCTTTAGCTCTTCTACGAGCAAGCACTTTTCTTCCATTAGCAGAAGCCATTCTATCCATGAAACCGTGCTTATTTCTTCTTTTTCTTTTTGATGGTTGAAACGTTCTCTTACTCATTGTAGTATCTTTTAAAATCTATAAATAAAAATCTTTTTTAAAACTCATAGGTTTCCTGTCCTGAAAACCGAGTGCAAATATACAAAGACTTTTTTCATTCGCAAGTACTTTTTTAAAAATATTTTTAATTCATTTTATTATCTTTGTACGCAACAAAAATACATTAAAATGTTTCACAAAAATATCAAATTAGTTTTAGCCGCTTTAATTATTGCCTTTGGAATTTATCAATTTACTGAAAACAATATAGGTAATGGAATTTTTTTAATTCTATTTTCTACAATTTTCATATTCTTATACTTTAAAAATGAGTTTATTTTATTAGCTTTTTTAAAATTAAGAAAGCAAGATTTCCCAGGAGCTCAAAAATGGTTATCACACATTAAAAACCCTGAAGCTGCTTTAGTACAAAAACAACAAGGGTATTTCAATTATCTTCATGGATTAATGGTTTCGCAAACTAATTTAAACGAGGCGGAACGTTATTTTAAAAAAGCAATCGCATTAGGTTTATCAATGGATCAAGATTTAGCCTTAGCTAAATTACAACTTGCTGGTATTGCTATGACTCGTAGAAGAAAAATTGAAGCTACTAATTTATTAAATGAGGCCAAAAAATTAGATAAGCAAAATATGCTTAAAGATCAGATTAAAATGATGAAAGATCAAATGAAAAAAATGTAACTGATTTCATTTATTATATAAGAAAGCACCTTTAGAGGTGCTTTCTTATATAACTATTTTCCTAAAAGCATCTTTCCTGCAATCAATAAAAGAATAAATCCAAATACTTTTTTTAGCATTTTTTGATCTAAACTAACGGCCATTTTACTTCCAAAATAACCTCCAATAACAAAGAAAACAGCTATTATTCCAACATAACGCCAATCGATATAGCCTTCTTTGTGATAAGTATACACTGCAATTGCCGTAACCGGAACCACTAAAACCGCTAAACTTGTACCTTGCGCTTGATGTTGGTTAAACCCTAACAACAAAACCAACAAAGGCACCATAACAACACCTCCGCCTACTCCAACTAATCCGCTTAGAATTCCAGCTAGAACACCTATTAATACCAAAGAGAGAACTACTTGAATATCCATTTGGCGCTTATTATTTGTTATATCCTGAAGTTGGGATTTCGATTTCATATTTTTTACCTGTTGTAACTGTTAACTTTTTGTCTCTCAACCAAGGATTGTGAATTTTTAAAATTTTATAATTTACTCCTTGTGTTTTAGCAAATTTTGCCAAATCAGTAATAGAAGAATCAATTACAATCTTTTTTGTTGGAACAGAATAATAAAGCGCTTCATTAGGAATGCTAAATCCATACTTTTGCGATTTTGACATAATTTCTTTTAAAGCTAAAATTCGGAAAACATAACGTGAAGTTTCTTCTGTAAGCAACAAATCATAATAATCTGACACTTCTTGCTCTTCCATTTTTCTAGAAATACCGTTCATTCCACCATTGTAAGAAGCTGCCGCTAATGTCCATGAACCAAATTTTTCTTTAGCACTTACTAAATATTTACAAGCCGCTTCCGTTGATTTTTCTAGATGATAGCGTTCATCTACCTCATCACTTACCTCCATTCCTTTTTCTTTAGCTGTAGCAGGCATAAATTGCCAAACTCCTCTTGCTCCTGCTGGCGAAACAGCATTTACTAAACTACTTTCAATTACGGCCAAATATTTAAAATCATCTGGAACTCCGTATTTTGCCAAAATGGGTTCAATAATTGGAAACACTTTATTGGCGCGTTTGATTACCAAAGTGGTATTGGTATGATAATTCATATTGGTAATCATCTCTTTATCCAATCGCTCCTGAACATCCGCCATAAAAGTTGGCACTTCTTCTCCCGCAAAATCCATCTTTAGGTTATAGCCCACGGGAGCATATTTAGTATTATCCGATACTACTCCATAAATAAAAAAACTTCCTAAAGTTGCAATTAATACTATAATTACTCCTTTTCTTGTCAATACCTTTTTCATCATTTTATTATTTTAGTATTAATTGTGGCAAATTTTCATTGAACCACTTAAACTTATTGATAATCATAATATGTGTTCCTCCTTTTATAACGATGCAGTTCTCTATATTTTTGATTGGAAAAACCTCATCTGCATCTCCGTGAATGTGGATTACTGATTCATTTCCTTTTTTTTGGTTCCAACACAAAATAGTTTCAATAGCCCAATCTAAATATTGTTTGTCTCTAACCGATAAATATTTTTCGTACAACTTTATTCGTTTAGATACAATATTATCTCCAAATGCATATTTAACTAATTTTTCTATATCTGCCAAAAGTTGGGTTGGAATTAACTTATAAGCTTTAGTCGTTTTTGCTACTTTAAAACGCGATGGAAATTCGGTATTCGATTTTACACTTGAAATAATAATTACTTTCTGCGTTTTAATATGCTTCGCTATTTCTTGCACCAAAACACCCCCAAAAGAAACCCCCACCAAAACCGGATTTTCATCTTGAATTTTTTCCGCCATTCGAAGGGCATAACTTTCGATACTCTCTTTATCATTAGGCAAAAACCATTCCAAAAAGTGCATTTCAAATTGATCTTCTGGTAATTTTATATTTTCGAAAATTGTTGGGCTAGCTGCCAAACCCGGCATAAAATAAACTGGAACCTTACTCATTACCATTATTTTAAAAAAGTTTCGTAAATTTGCATTCTAATTGAAGTTATCATGGAAATCAAAGATAATGAACTTTTAAGACAATTTGAAATTATTACTGAAACTGGTTTAGTAGCAATTGAGTATTCTGTACAAGAACGCAAGCTATTTTTAACCAAATTTTGTAACAATAACAATGAAGATGAAGAGTTACATCATGAATTTATTAAAACCGTACTAGAACTTGCTGAAGAACGAAAATTAAAAGTAGTGCCCACGCACGCAAAATTCATAAGTTTCTTCCGAAAAAACAGAAAATATCGAGAGCTTTTGCCTCCAGGATTGATGATTTAATTCTAAAAAAAATCCCAAGTTTAATAGACTTGGGATTTTTTTTATGCATCAACGTTTATGAATTCCATTCTTACACTTCCGTCTTCATCAATTTTTGTTAATTGAATATCATGAAGCGTATTGACTAATTCTGGATTCCATGGTGTTTTTACTTTTACGTAATTTTCGGTAAAACCGTGAATATAGCCTTCTTTATTTTCGCTTTCAAATAAAACCGTTCTGTTGGTTCCAATTTGACTTTCATAAAACGCTCTTCTTTTCTTAACTGAAAGTCCACGTAGCATTTTACTTCTTTTTGAGCGCACATTAGCTGGTACTACACCTTCCATTTCAACCGCTTCTGTATTATCTCTTTCTGAATAGGTAAAGACATGTAAATAGGAAATATCCAAATCATTTAAGAAATGATAGGTTTCTAAGAAATGCTCATCCGTTTCACCAGGAAAACCAACAATTACATCCACTCCAATACAAGCATGCGACATTACTTCACGAATTTTAGCTACACGTTCAGTATACAATTCACGCATGTAGCGACGCTTCATTTTCTTTAAAATATCATTAGAACCCGATTGTAATGGAATATGAAAATGCGGCACAAATGTTCGGCTTTGCGATACGAATTCAATAGTTTCGTTTTTAAGTAAATTAGGTTCGATCGAAGAAATACGTAAACGCTCGATACCTTCCACTTCATCTAAAGCTTTTACTAAATCTAAGAAAGTGTGTTCGTGTTTTTTATTTCCGAATTCACCTTTTCCGTAATCGCCAATATTTACACCTGTAAGAACAATCTCTTTAATGCCTTGATTTGAAATTTCGGAAGCATTTTTTAATACATTTTCCAAGGCGTCACTTCGAGAAATTCCGCGAGCCAATGGTATCGTACAATACGTACATTTATAATCGCAACCGTCTTGCACTTTTAAGAAAGCACGTGTTCTGTCACCAATTGAATAACTTCCTACATAAAAATCAGCTTCTTCGATTTCGCATGAATGTACTTCACCCATGTCGTTTTTAGACAAATCATTAATGTAATCGGTAATTTTAAATTTTTCTGTAGCGCCTAAAACCAAATCTACTCCATCCACTGCGGCTAG
Organism: Flavobacteriia bacterium; assembly: GCA_004293165.1. Taxonomy (GTDB): domain Bacteria; phylum Bacteroidota; class Bacteroidia; order Flavobacteriales; family Flavobacteriaceae; genus Flavobacterium. The sequence continues at coordinate 67,805 of RDYL01000008.1, forward strand.
TTCTTCTGGTTTCAATTGGGCATAACAACCAACTGCTGCAACAAACGCTTTATCATTAAGTTTCATTGCTTTTTTAACAATCTGTTTGAATTGTTTATCTGCATTATCCGTAACCGAACAAGTGTTGATTACATAAATATCGGCAATTTCTTCAAAATCTACACGTTCAAAACCCCCGTTTTGAAAATCGCGTGCAATAGTTGATGTTTCTGAGAAGTTCAATTTGCATCCTAAAGTATAGAACGCTACTTTTTTCTTGTTTTCCATAAGTAATACTCAATTAATGAAATCGTTGTCAAAAAATTGAGAGTGCAAATTTACAGACAAATTAACAATAATTTAAATAGAATTGAATATTTTAAATTATAAGCATAAAACAAAGGCTTAAAAGTACATTAAGCCTTTGTTTTTGATTCTTATATCCCCCCCTACAGAACTAAAAATCTATCTTATGGTGTAAATGTATAAACAATTCCGAATGTACCTGCATGACTTTTAATAACTGTAGGGTTTTTGGTAATAAGTGTATAAGATTACAACTATAAACGTATAATCTTAAAAAAATGTAACTTTTACCTAATATTAACGTATAATTAAAAAATAAAAAAGATATGGCAGGAGAAGGATCAATGATTCAAGCTATAAAAAGCTTAGCTTACAATAAATCTTTAAGAGGCAATCACAATCGATCAAGTTGGAAAGATTATAAAATTAAAAATGATAAACCCATAGAAGATCATATTAAAGCAACACCTGAATTATTAGAAGAGATAAGGTCTCGAATACAAATTGAAAATAAAAAAAGAAAGAAACAAGAATTACTTTTCTTGCTTCTCTCTTTTATAATACTATTTGCAACTTTGTATTTACTTAATAAGCTGTAATTTACTCTTTTCTATACTTTTTAGTTTCTTCGAAAACGTGCTCTAAAATTTTAGCATCCTCTTCAGTGAATTCCACATGACGGCGGCTCATTACAATTTTAGCAGTTTCGAAAGCTTTTTTGGTAATATAGGTTGTAAATCCTGAAGCACCTCCCCATGAGAAACTCGGCACAAAATTTCTAGGAAAACCTGAACCAAAAATATTCGTAGAAACACCTACAACAGTTCCCGTATTAAACATTGTATTGATGCCACATTTACTGTGATCACCCATCATTAATCCGCAAAATTGCAAACCTGTTTTGGCAAAACCTTCGGTTTCATAACTCCACAAACGTACTTCTTCATAATTATTTTTTAAATTGGAATTATTAGAATCGGCACCTATATTGCACCACTCCCCTAAAACAGAATTTCCTAAAAATCCATCGTGACCTTTATTAGAATATCCGAAAAGAACCGAATTATTTACTTCTCCACCAATACGACAATGTGGCCCCACAGTAGTTGCTCCGTACACCTTAGTTCCCAATTTAACTTGTGCTTCTTCACACAAAGCAAATGGACCTCTAATAACAGAACCTTCCATGATTTCGGCATTTTTTCCGATATAAATTGGACCTGTTGACGCATTTAAAGTAACAAACTCTAATTTAGCACCTTCTTCAATAAAAATGTTTTCTGGCGCTATAACATTAATGCTTTTTGGAATAGGCTGAGAAAATCTATCTTCTGTCAAAAGTTCAAAATCTTCTCTAATAGCTGCGTCATTTTTCGCAAAAATATCCCAAGTATTTTCTATTCTTAGCACTTCTCCCTCGTATTCAATTAGCTCATATTCGTCAAAATCAACTTCATCTTGGGTGTCATTAGTGTAAAAAGCAATAATTTCTTCTCCAAAAAGAATAGCTTCTTTAGTATTCAAATTTTGAACCATATCTACCAAAATTGGATTGGGTAAAAATGACGCATTTATCATTATGTTTTGTTCCATTTCAACCATTGGATATTTTTCCATCAAATATTCTTCTGTTAAAGAAGTGGTTGTAGTTCCAAGATGTTTTTCCCATTTTTCACGAATGGTTAAAATCCCTACACGAATATCAGCAACTGGACGAGTAAAAGTAAACGGAAGTAACGCATTGCGAACGGTTCCATCAAATAGTATATAGTTCATATTTTATTATTTTATAGAGATAAGTCATTGACTTGTCTGTACTTTTAATTTTTATTAGATTATAAATTCAAAAATACAATTTATTCCACAAAAAAAGCCTCACCTAAGTGAAGCTTTTCTATATTTTGAAAAAACAAAAAATTATTTTGCTTTTTTAGCGTATTTGCTGTTGAATTTATCGATACGACCTGCAGTATCAATAAGTTTAGATTTACCTGTGTAAAAAGGGTGAGACGTTCTAGAAATCTCCATTTTGAAAACTGGATACTCAACACCTTCATGAGTAATAGTTTCTTTTGTTTCTACTGTAGATTTAGTAATAAAAACATCTTCATTTGACATGTCTTTAAAAGCAACTAATCTGTAATTTTCTGGGTGAATACCTTTTTTCATTTTGTAAATCTTTTTATTAAGCGATTATAACTTGTTTCGCGGCTCTACATTAAAAGAGGTGTAAACAATTTATAACCTTTTGGTTTATAAACTTTTTATTTCAGAGCGCAAAATTACATTTAATTTTTAATTTACCAATGTTTCTGTAACTTTTTTTTATTTTTTATCTCTAATAGAGTAACGAGAAGAATTCTTATATTTGTAAATTAATTAAACCAAAACAAACTATGAACGAAATTATTAAAAAAAACGGAATTAAATTTGGAGTAATCAGTGGATTATTTAGCATTTTTTATTTTTTGGCTTTGTATATTGTTGATTACAAGCTTTTTATTAATATTTGGTTGGGCATTGCAGTTTTATTAGCTTTCCTTGCTATTGGAATTTTTCAGTTATCTGAATTAAGAAAAAATTTAGGTGGATTTATGACATTTAAAGAAGGATTTACTGGATATTTTATTTCGGCTTTAATTGGAATATTAATTTCTACTGGATTTTCAATACTCTTATTTAATTTTATTGATACAGAAACCAGAGATTTAATCCATGAAGAACTTATAACTTTTCAAGTTGAAAATCTGCAAAAATGGAACGTTCCAGCAGGAGAAATTAAAAAAGTTGTTGAAGGTATGAAAGAAACACCTCAATTTTCTATTACAGGTCTTCTATATGGCGTATTAAAATCATTATTAGGTTCAATAGTTTTTGGATTAATTTTAGCTGCCATCTTCAAAAAAAATAAACCTGTATTCTAAATCAATGAATTTATCCATAGTTATCCCCTTATTAAACGAACAAGAATCGTTACCTGAATTACACCAATGGATTGTGAAAGTGATGCAAAGTCACAACTATTCATACGAAATCCTTTTTATTGATGATGGTAGTACAGATGCTTCTTGGCAAACTATTTCGCAACTTTCAAGTGAAAACCCAAATGTAAAAGGCATTCGTTTTCTTAGAAATTACGGAAAATCACAAGCGTTACATGCTGGTTTTGCCAAAGCACAAGGCGATGTTATTATCACTATGGATGCTGATTTACAAGATAGTCCAGACGAAATCCCAGAGTTATTTCGCTTAATTACAGAAGATAACTATGACTTGATTTCGGGTTGGAAGAAAAAACGCTACGATTCGGTTGTGGCAAAAAATATTCCGTCAAAATTATTCAATTGGGCAGCTCGAAAAACATCGGGTGTTCATTTAAACGATTTTAATTGTGGATTAAAAGCCTATAAAAATATCGTTATTAAGAATATAGAAGTTTCGGGTGAAATGCACCGTTACATTCCAGTTTTAGCAAAAAATGCTGGTTTTGGAAAAATCGGTGAAAAAATTGTAATCCATCAAGCTAGAAAATACGGAAATTCAAAATTTGGAATGAGCCGCTTTATCAATGGTTTCTTAGATTTAATTACCATTTGGTTTTTATCAACTTTTGGAAAAAGACCAATGCACCTTTTCGGATTATTAGGTTCTATCATGTTTATCATTGGATTTTTATTTGCTTTCTATTTAGGAATCGATAAATTATTCATCAACACCTCAGGAAGATTAATCACTGAAAGACCTCAATTTTACTTATCATTAACAGCAATGTTAATAGGAACACAATTATTCTTAGCCGGATTTTTAGGTGAAATTATCCTAAGAACCAAAAACAACGAAGAACGCTATAAGATTAGTGAAGAGTTGGGAGTTGAGAGTTGAAAGTGAAATAGAATTATCAACCATTTAAATTATATACGCCATGCAAAAATTAGAGATTATTACACAAAAAATTCATGAAATTAGAGGTTATAAAATAATGTTAGATTTTGATCTTGCAGAACTTTATGAAACTGAAACAAGAATTTTAAAACAAGCCGTAAGAAGAAATATTGAAAGATTTCCAAAAGATTTCATGTTTGAATTAACTGAAAGCGAAATTATTTTATTGGTGTCACAATCTGTGATACCATCAAAAAGTAAACTTGGAGGTGCAAAACCTTATGCCTTTACAGAACAAGGTGTTGCAATGCTTTCAAGTGTTTTAAATAATGAAAAAGCTATAGAAATAAATATAGCAATAATGAGAAGTTTTGTTTCGTTAAGAAAATTTGCTTTAACCTATGAAGAGCTGACCAAAAGGCTCACAGAAATTGAACAACAGTTTCCTGAAATATACAAAGCTTTAAATTATCTGATGGACACCCATCAGAAAAATATAGAACAAAAAGAAAGAAGCAAAATTGGCTTCAAAAAGAAATAAGATTATGCACATCGAACAAAGTATTTTAAATAAAGTAAACGAGTGGTTAACTCCTACTTTTGACAATGCAACTCAAAACGCAATCAAAGAAATGATGACTTCGGCTCCTAAAGAGTTGGAAGAAAGTTTCTATAAAAATTTAGAATTTGGAACGGGCGGAATGCGCGGTGTTATGGGCGTTGGAACCAATCGTATCAATAAATATACGTTAGGAAAAAACACACAAGGTCTATCAAACTATTTGCAAAAATCGTTTCCAAACGAGCCTTTAAAAGTAGCGATTGCTTATGATTGTCGCCACAATAGTGATACGTTGGCAAAAGTGGTAGCAGATGTTTTTTCAGCAAACGGAATCCACGTGTATTTGTTTTCAGATATGCGACCAACGCCAGAATTATCCTTTGCGGTTCGCTATTTGAATTGCCATGCAGGAATTGTATTGACAGCTTCTCACAACCCACCAGAATACAACGGATACAAAGTATATTGGCAAGATGGTGGTCAATTAGTTCCACCTCAAGATGCTGAAATTATTAAAGTAATCGAAGATTTAAAATACAGCGAAATTAAGTTCGAAGCCAATAACAATTTAATCGAATATATTGACACCAAAGTGGACGAAGCTTTCGCCAAATCAACTATCGAAAATGCAAGTTTTAATACGCCAACTGAAACTAAAGCAAATTTAAAAATTGTATACACTTCATTGCACGGAACATCTATAAAAGCTATTCCAAATGTTTTGGCAAAAGCAGGTTATACCGATGTAAACATTGTTCCAGAACAAGCGGAACCCAATGGTGATTTTCCTACTGTAAAATCTCCAAATCCAGAAGAACCTGAAGCCTTATCTATGGCAATTGCTTTGGCGGACAAAATTGGAGCGGATATGGTTGTGGGAACGGACCCAGATTCTGACCGTTTAGGTGTTGGGGTTCGTGATTTGGATGGAAAAATCAAATTATTGAACGGAAACCAAACGATGGTAATCATGACTGCTTTCTTATTAGAACAGTGGAAACGCGCTGATAAATTCAAAGGAAATGAATTTATTGGTTCAACCATTGTTTCTACGCCGATGATGTTAGAATTAGCCGCAGCTTATGATGTGGAATGTAAAGTTGGGTTAACAGGTTTCAAATGGATTGCGAAATTCATTAAAGATTTCCCAAATCAACAATTTATAGGAGGTGGTGAAGAAAGTTTTGGATTTATGGTAGGTGATGCCGTTCGCGATAAAGATGCTGTTGCCGCTATTTTATTAGTGAGTGAAATTGCAGCTCAAGCAAAAGCTTCGGGAAGTTCGTTATATCAAGAATTATTGAATTTATATATTGATTTTGGTTGCTACAAAGAACATTTAATTTCAATTACCAAAAAAGGAATTGAAGGTGCGAATGAAATCAAACAAATGATGATTGATTTACGCGAAAATCCGCTAAAGGAAATCAACGGACAGCGTGTAATTTGTATCGAAGATTATCAAGCTTCCAAAGGAAAAGACTTCATGAACAATGAGGAATTTGAAATCCATATTCCAAAATCAAACGTATTAATTTATTATTTGGAAGACGGAAGTAAAATTTGTGCAAGGCCAAGTGGTACCGAACCTAAAATTAAATTCTATTTCAGCGTAAATGGCGTTTTAGATACGATTGAAAACTCAGAATTAGTTGAAAAAGAATTGGATAACAAAATTGCAGGAATTATTTCGGCAATGAAATTAAACTAAATGGACGAAAATTTTAAAAAGATAATTCCGTTTGCAAAAAAATTCAAAGGACACATTTTTTGGAATGTGTTTTTCAATGTTTTGTATGCTTTATTTAGTACGCTTTCATTTGTAGCACTTTTTCCATTAATGGAAGTATTGTTTAAAATGAACGAAGCAGTTACAGAATTGCCGAAATATACAGGCATATGGGAATTAGGTTCATACGGAAAACAATATTTACAATTTTATATTACTAAATTATCCGCAGAAAACGGACCTCAATATGCGTTATTTTTAACAGTCGCATTAGTAATTTCAACCTTTTTATTCAAAAACATATTCAACTATTTTGCATCACAACATTTAACAAAAGTAAAAAACGGCGTACTTCGTGATTTACGTGAAAAAATGTACGACAAAATTATTTCATTACCTATCTCCTACTACTCTGAAAAAAGAAAAGGGGATGTTATGGCTAGAATGTTAGGTGATGTTAATGAAGTTCAAAATTCGTTTTTCATGGTTTTGGAACTTATAGTAAAAGAGCCTTTAACGATTGTTTTTGCTATTATAGCCATGATGCGAATAAGTTTAGAATTAACACTTTTTGTTTTTATTTTTATTCCAATTTCAGGTTTTATCATTTCTAAAATTGGTAAAAGTTTAAAATCAAAATCTCAAAACGCTCAAAAGGAAAATGGTTTTTTAATTTCAGTGGTAGAAGAAAGTTTAAGCGGACTAAAAGTCGTTAAAAGTTATAATGCTGAAAGTTATTTTAAAACCATCTTCAATAATTCAATAGATCGATTGCTTCGTTTAAACAATAGCATCGGAAAGAAAAATAATTTAGCTTCTCCAATGAGCGAATTCATGGGAATAGTTACAATTGCAATACTTTTATGGTATGGTGGTAATTTGGTTTTAGTTGATAAAACATTAAATGGTGCTTTATTTATTGTGTATTTGGGATTAGCTTACAATATTTTAACTCCCGCAAAATCTATCTCTAAAGCTTCTTATGCTGTAAAAAACGGATTGGCTGCTGCGGAACGTGTATTCGAAATTTTAGAAGTTGAAAACACCATTACAGACAAACCAAATGCAATTGTAAAAGATTCTTTCGACGATAAAATCAGTATTGAGAACATCAACTTCAGTTATGCTGAAGAAAATGTGTTGAAAAACTTTTCGTTAGAAGTACCAAAAGGGAAAACGGTGGCTTTAGTTGGGCAATCGGGTTCAGGTAAAAGTACGATTGCGAATTTATTGACTCGTTTTTATGATGTTCAAGAAGGAACCGTAAAAATCGACGGAATCGATATTAAAGATATGACTTTACATTCACTTCGCGATTTGATGGGATTGGTTACACAAGATTCTATTTTATTTAATGACACTATTAAAAACAATATTCGTTTAGGCAAACAAGATGCAACTGATGAAGAAATTATTGCAGCTTTGAAAATAGCCAATGCCTACGAATTTGTAAAAGATTTACCTAACGGAATTGAAACCAACATTGGCGATGCCGGTGGAAAACTTTCGGGCGGACAAAAACAACGTTTATCGATAGCGAGAGCGGTTTTGAAAAATCCTCCGATTATGATTTTGGATGAAGCTACTTCGGCTTTAGATACAGAAAGCGAAAAATTTGTTCAGGTTGCTTTGGAAAACATGATGCAAAATAGAACATCAATCGTAATTGCACACCGTTTATCTACTATTCAAAAAGCAGATAAGATTGTCGTAATGCAAAAAGGTGAAATTGTAGAACAAGGAACGCATGATGAATTATTGGCTATAAACGGAACGTATTCTAAATTAGTAATGATGCAGAGTTTCGAGTAGTTTAGCACGCGGATAATACTGATTCGCTAAAGCGAAACGCTGATTTAAACAGATTTTTGAATTTAAACATATAAGTCAGATAAGTTTTGAAGTTGAGTATCTTTATGAATTAAGTCATTTAAGATTTATACACAAACTTGTCATGCTGTTCGGAATTTCTTTTTTAATTGAATTTTAAACTTGACTTGAAATTGAATTTGAATTTGATTTTTGACATTGAACTTGAAATTTGAACTTAAAAAATGTACATAAACAGCTCAAATATTACTTTACCCGATGACAATGACACCATTGTTTGGAAATATTTGGACTTGTCTAAGTTTTTAGACATGTTAATGTCTCGTCAGTTATTTATGTCACGCTCTGATAAGTTTGAAGATCAATATGAAGGCACGTTTTCGGAACCTACTTTTGAGGAAATTAAGAAAATTGCGGCAAACAATTCTAAATTTTTAGACTATTACAAATCGCATCGCGAAAAAGTGGTGATTAGTAGTTGGCACATTAATGAATATGAATCGTTTGCGATGTGGCAAATTTTCACTCAAAACACAGAAGGTTTAGCCATTCAAACTACTATTGGAAGACTAAAAGAAGCTCTACAACCTGAAAGGCAAACCGAACAATACATTGGAGCAGTAAACTATATTGATTATAAAAAAGAGTTTATTCCTTTTGATGATACGTTTTTTCCATTCTTATTCAAACGTAAAAGTTTTCAATATGAGAGAGAAATTCGCATTATCTCTGACGTTTCTGCTAGTGGAATGACCATTGATAATGGATTAAAAATAGACGTTAATCTGAACCAACTAATAGAAAGAATCTACATTCACCCCAAAAGTGAAAACTGGTATAAAAAATTAGTCATCGAATTGGTTTCCAAATTGGGATTTGATTTCGAAATTGAGAAATCGGATTTAGAAAGTGATATTTTAATTTAGAAAAATGAAAGTAATTTATACATTTTTGTTAAGTGGAATTATATCTTTATTATCATTGTACTTCATAGCTAATGCAAAGGAGAATGGCGAAAAAATGCTGTTCTTATGTATGTCATTATTTACAGTATTCCTATTCTATTTTCGGTACTGATGAATAGTCTTTTATTAAAATATTTTGAAAGCAAAAGTTCAAAGCTAACAACAACAATAATACTCTTTTTATTTCCTCTTTTATCTTTATTGTTTGTTTTATCAAAAGATATCTCTTTTAAATTTATTGGAAAAATTGGATTAATTACTTTTATCTCCACAAATGTGATTTGGTACTTATGCAAAACTAAAAAATCTAATTAGGAGTATAAACTTCCACCTTCCAATCCTCAGCTAATAAGTTTACATAGTGATAATGTACTTTATCATTTTTATCAAATGCACCGTTTTTGTTGATGTCTTCAATGCATCTAAAATATAAGCGATTTTGTGCTTCAATGATGTTCCAATCGATTAATTCTTGAAACTCTTCTGAAAGTTTTGTGAAATTTTGACCACTAATTGAACTAATATATAGTGATTTAATATCATTTTGATCAACTTTACCATCTTTATTAGTATCTGAGTCTACAAGCGAATAAACCATTATTTGCTTTTTAGTTTTCGAAGCTATAGTATTTAAAAATGTTGCTGTTTGAATTTGAATTTTTTTATCAGACAAAGGACTAACACTTGTAGAATCAATGTGTTGAAAATTCAAATTATCAAAAAAACCTGTAATTTCAAATCGGTTATAATTAGAAATTGCATAACTCACTTGATTTGTTTTGCTGCTTCCATACACTTTTCCATTTGTTTCGTATACTCTCACATCGCCAACAGGATGAATTAGGTATTTTGTGCCTTCCATTAAAATTGGCAAATCGGCTACTTTTATAGAAGAGGTATCTTTAACTTTCGTTTCAGCCTTTGCTTGTCCACCTTCATAAATTACCTTTGGTGTTTCGGTTTCTTCTTTACAACTAAACAAAGTTGTTATAAGACAAAAAGTAAAAAAGATGCGCTTCATAATAAAAATTTTATAGTCAAATATACTAAAAAATTATTGGCTTACAATCGGGCAACCAATTTGATGTTGAAAACACGAGTGGTCATATAGTTAGGAATTCCGTATTGTGATTTGGTGTACACATCGCGCACCCAAGTATTGGTAATTGCATTTTGATTGTTGAATAAATTAAAAATTTCCAATCCCAAAGAAAATTCATTAAAAGGTTTTAACCACACTTTACTCGATTTAATTGTTTCATCTTTAAACACAAATGAAAAACCAACATCGGCTCTACGGTAATCATTTAAACGCAATTGGTACGCATATGGATCGGCATACGATGGAGAACCTCCAGGCAAACCTGTGTTATATACTAAATTTAAATATAAACGTAAGTTTGGAATATTAGGCATATAATCTTGAAACAAAACTCCAAATTTTAATCGCTGATCGGTTGGACGAGCAATAAACCCTTTCCCATCTTGATTTTCTTCGGTTTTTAAATAGCCAAACGTAAACCATGATTCAGTACCTGGAACAAATTCACCATTTAGTCGGGTATCAAAACCATAAGCATAAGCCTCTGCATTGTTATTCGCTTCATATCGAATTCTAACGTTATCAATAGTATACGTATTTACATCGGTAATATTTTTATAATACGCTTCGGAGACCAATTTAAACGGTCGGTTCCACATTTTAAAACTATAATCGTTACTCAAAACCACATGGATCGATTGTTGCGCTTTTACATTCGTTTGCACTACACCTTCTTCATCTCTTAATTCTCTATAAAAAGGTGGTTGGTGGTACAAACCTCCAGACAATCGGAACAACATATCTTTGTCCCAATTGGGTTTAAATGCAAACTGAGCTCTTGGTGAAAACGTAATTTGGCTATTGCCTTTTGGTCTACCATCAGCATCAACTTGCCAATGATGCGCACGAACTCCGGCATTTACCCAATAGTCGTGTTCGCCTATATTTCCTCTGTAATTCCATTGTGCATAACCTGACAATCTATTGATTCTAGTGAAATTTGTAGCTCTTACATTTTGATAAGGTGCTAATGGTCCAACATACGGATTGTAAGGTTGGTCGTTTTGATAATCCAAAAGTGGGTTAGGTAATGAAAACCCAGCAGAATCTACAACTTCCCATTCTACAATTCTATCGCGAATATCTTCAAGCGTAAATTTTGCGCCCCATTCAAATTGTGATTTTTCATTTAATTCGTGAAAACCTTTTACTTCGGTGTTGACAATTAAAGCATCTAAATCGTTACGAGCGTGATTTAATTGCGAACCAATTCCACGTGAAAAAACAACATCGCCAAACGTTTCCGAACCAATATTCGCATCTACTTCCCCCAAACGATATTGTGCTAATATGTCATAATATTCTTGCTCTTGGGTATGATAGCCCGAAAGGATAAACTTTAATTTATTTTTTTCATTGTATTGGTAAACTGCTTTTCCAGCACCAAAAAACGTTTGGTATTTATCTTTTTCTTGTCCTTCATAAAAAACCAATAATGCAATAGGCTCATCAATTGTTCCAAAATTGGTTTGACGGGTTAATGGTTCGTAATTGTATCTATTTTGCGAAATATTTCCTAAAAAGCTAAAATTCCATTTAGTAGAGGCATTGAAATTCAACAAGGTTTGAACATCAAAAAATGTAGGTTTAAAATTAGTTTCCGTTTCCTGACTATTTACTAACAAACTATTATCTCTGTATCGAACCCCTGTAATATTACTCCATTTTTGATTTTTAGAAACACCTTCAACTGTTAAGCTACCACCTAATAAACTGGCTTCTAAACTGGCTGCAAATTGCTTTGGATTTCGGTAGGTAATATCTAAAACCGAAGATAATTTATCCCCATACTTAGCCTGAAAACCTCCAGCAGAAGCATCAACATTGTACACCATATCGGTATTGGTAAAACTCAAGCCTTCTTGTTGACCTGAACGAATTAAAAACGGACGATATACTTCAATTTCGTTAACATAGACTAAGTTTTCATCATAATTCCCACCGCGAACAGCATACGATGTACTAAGTTCGTTATTACTATTAAAGCCTGGTAAGGTTTTTACGATATTTTCGATTCCTGCATTAGCACCTGGAATTCTTCTAATAATTACAGGATCAATGGTGGTGACGCCTTCGATACGTTTTTTACTATTTGCTGTAATAATTACTTCCCCAAACTCTTCTACTTTGGAGTTCATTAAGGGATTTAATTCGTAATCTTCATTTGGTTTTAAAGTAATATCAATTGATTTTTTCTTTAATGAAACGTGAGAAAAAACAAGGGTTACCTTTTTGTTGGCATCAATTTCTATACTATAGAAACCATTTTCATTGGAAACCGATACTTTATCACCTACCGTAATTGTTACATTTTCTACTGGATTATTAAACTCGTCCAACACAACACCTTTAACACGGGCTTTCTGTGCCGAAATCGTCAACGAAAATAAACCCACAAAGAATACTAAAATTATATTTTTCAAAAGAATTTGTTTTAATTATTTAAAAAAGTAAGATTCAAAGGTAGTAGAATTTTGCAAATTATCCGTTACAACAATCTTTAAATCATTCCTACCTTGAACGCAAATATCATCCTCTAAATTGTGTACTAGTTTTTTGGTTTTATAATCATACTCCAATAAAATCCATTTTCCGTTCAAATATCCGTTATACGTATCAATCTCAGAATGTAAATCACTTACCGAAACGCTGATTGTTTTTTGCTCCTTTATGGTTTTACCTTCTACAAAATTCACATTGTAAATTCTCGGAGGCGTAACATCTTGTGCTAATTTAAATTTACCTAAGGTTTTGGTTTTTATTGAAAACGAGTTTCCTTTTCGATACGTTTTATTATAATCTAACTTGTAGCCCTCTAAAGTAGCAATATATGTTTTTGCTAATTGTTCTTCTGATAAACCTTCTACGTCATTAAAGGTAATTGTAATATTTTTATGCACTGGAACACTATCATCGTGCAAGGTTAAAATATCTTTATTAACTTCAAAATTTAAATAAAAATTCGAATAAAAGGCATTTTCAGGAATTTGTACAGAAACCTTATCTTTTTCAAAGATAGACTCATTTTTAGCTTTTACAAAATAAGGCGTTTTTTGGATTACATTTTTAATAGTAGCCTGTAAATTAGCATATTCGATTGGGATAATTACATCTACTTTATTCCCATGAAAATCAAACAATTCTACTCTATACGTATAATTAGTTCCAGGCTGTACTTTAATGGTTCCATCTTTTGTGTTATTTTCAACAATTGAAAGTGGATACGGTGATAATTCGAATAACTTTTGAACCCGTTGTCCCATCAGATGAAATCGCTCATAATCAATAAAGTTATTAATATAGCGCGACTCATCAAAAGCAAAACCATCAAAACCGTATTGATAATACAATACTCCGTTTAAATAAGCTTTTACTTTATATAAACCGTTTTTATTGTATGCATTAGTACAAAAATCATGCGCATTAATTCCAAAAGCCATTTTCCCATTAGCTTTTACTTTCACTCCTAAATACGTTCCATCGGCTTGTTTAGAAAATGAAATATTGATTGGTTTTTGAGAGTTGTTAACTGTAGTAGAATCCAACGGATAAGCTACCAAACCTTGAATTACAGGTAAACGTTCATCTTTAATCATTTTTTTAAACCCAAAATGCAACGGATTTAATATTTCTTCTGATTTTGTATTTCGAAATTCAAAATGTAAATGAGGAGCGCCACTACCTCCCGTATTGCCTGTAAAAGCGATTATATCCCCTTTTTTAACAGGTAATTCGGTTGGATACAAATACATTTCCACTTCATACGATTTTTCTATATATTGTCTTTTTTTAATGAACTCTTGAATGGAACCGTTGGCTTTTTGTAAATGACCATAAACCGAAGTATATCCATTTGGATGTGTAATATATATTGCTTTTCCGTAACCAAAAGTTGAAATTTTTATTCGAGAAACATAACCATCTCCAGCAGCATATACGGGCAACCCTTCGACCCCTTTTGTTTTAAAATCTAATCCAGAATGAAAGTGATTGCTTCGTAATTCACCAAATGAACCCGACAAATCAAGCGGAATATCCAAGGGTGATTGAAAGTAATCTTGAGGAAAATCCTGACTGTAAATTAATAAAGGGGCGAGTAAAAAGGCTAATACAAATTTCATTGTGCTTATGTTTAGGGCTAAAATAGTAAAAAATATCGTAAATATACCTAACAAAAACGGTACCATTAATAATGAATTAATTTACAATAAGTTACAAACTATAAAAATTAATTCATAAAATTTAGTAAAAAGTATTGCTATTTTTGAATAGTAATGCTAACTTTGTGAAATAAAAAAATGAATTATATCATTAATGAACGGATTATCTGAATTAATTGATTCTCTCGAAGTTAAATTTTTCAAGCTCAATCAAAAAGTGACACAACTTGAAAAGAAAAACCAAGAGTTGCAGGCTGAATTGTTGCTTTCTAAGAAAAATCAACAAACGCAATCAAGCGAAATGGACGCTTTGAAGAACCAATTGGATACTCTAAAAATGGTAAATTCATTACTAGGCAGTGAAGAAAATAAAAGAGAAACAAAACTCAAAATAAATTCATTAATCAGAGAAATTGATTATTGCATAGCCCAACTTTCAGATTAGAAAGCAAATGAGTGAAAAACTGAAAATTAAAATATCAATAGCAGACCGAGTGTACCCTTTAACCGTGGAACCCTCACAAGAAGAAGGACTAAGAAGTGCTTCCAAAAAAATAGATGCTATGATTAAACAGTTTGAACAAAGCTATGCCGTGAGAGACAAACAAGATGTTTTAGCTATGTGTGCCTTGCAATTTGCCGCACAAGTAGAACAAAAACAAATTACGAGTACTCAAGATAATGAAAGCAACTTTACCCGATTGAAAAATTTGGATAAAAAATTGAGTGAGTTACTCTCAAAATAAATACGTTCTTACAATAAAACAAAGATACTGCCTACATTAGTATATATTTGATAAACTCAACACTAACAAATTAAACGAGTGAATCTTTGCAACTATAACAGGCCCTTTAGTGGGAAGTTTGAACTGCAGGTTAGCTTAAATCTTGTATAACAGAGTTTATACAAACACCTAATGTAGGCTTTTTTTATATAATTTTTTAACACAAATAATGGATATACTAAGCATAATAATTGGAATTTTTGTCGGGATTGCAGGTGGTTTTGGAATTGCTAAATTTTTAGAAAAAAGCAATGTTTCAAACTTAATTAAAAACGCAAAAAAAGAAGCTGGTTCTATTTTAAAAGACGCTAAAGTAGAGGCTGAAGCTACAAAAAAAGAGAAAATTCTTCAAGCTAAAGAAAAATTCTTAGAACTTAAAGCAGAACATGAACAAGTTATTTTAGCTAGAGATAAAAAAACAGCTGAAGCTGAAAAAAGAACTAGAGATAAAGAATCTCAAATTTCTAATGAGTTAGCAAAAGCTAAAAAAGTTAACGATGAAGCCGAAGCTAAAATCAACGAATACTCTTCAAAAATTGAGCTTTTAGAGAAAAAACAACAAGAAATTGACAGACTTCACAAAAGTCAGGTGGAGCAATTAGAAGTTATTTCTGGTTTATCAGCTGAAGAAGCTAAAGAACAATTAGTAGAAAGCTTAAAAGCTGAAGCTAAAACCAATGCTATGTCATTCATCCAAGACACCGTGGAAGAAGCAAAAATGACAGCTCATCAAGAAGCTAAGAAAATCATTATTAGTACTATTCAACGTGTAGGAACAGAAGAAGCTGTAGAAAACTGTGTTTCTGTATTTAACATTGAATCTGACGATGTAAAAGGTAGAATTATTGGTCGTGAAGGTCGTAACATTAGAGCTTTAGAAGCTGCAACAGGAGTTGAAATCATTGTAGATGACACACCAGAAGCAATTATCTTATCTTGTTTTGATCCAGTACGAAGAGAAATTGCTCGTTTAGCGTTACACAAATTAGTAACAGACGGACGTATTCACCCAGCACGTATTGAAGAAGTAGTAGCTAAAACAGCGAAACAAATTGACGAAGAAATTATTGAAACCGGAAAACGTACGGTAATTGATTTAGGAATCCATGGATTACACCCTGAATTAATTAAAGTAGTGGGTAGAATGAAATACCGTTCATCTTACGGACAAAACTTGTTACAACACTCAAGAGAAGTAGCTAAGTTGTGTGGTATTATGGCAGCTGAATTAGGATTAAACGTTAAATTAGCTAAAAGAGCTGGTTTATTACACGATATAGGAAAAGTACCAGATACCGAAAGTGAATTACCTCACGCAATTTTAGGTATGCAATGGGCTGAGAAATATGGTGAAAAAGAAGAAGTTTGTAACGCAATTGGAGCGCACCACGACGAAATTGAAATGAAATCATTGATTTCTCCAATTATCCAAGTGTGTGATGCTATTTCAGGAGCGCGTCCAGGAGCAAGAAGACAAGTTTTAGACTCTTACATCCAACGTTTAAAAGATTTAGAAGATATCGCTTTCGGATTCAGTGGCGTTAAAAATGCTTATGCTATTCAAGCAGGTAGAGAATTACGTGTAATTGTAGAAAGTGAAAAAGTATCAGACGATGCAGCGGTAAATTTATCATTTGATATTTCTCAAAAAATTCAAACTGAAATGACTTATCCAGGTCAAGTTAAAATTACAGTTATTCGCGAAACAAGAGCTGTGAATATTGCTAAATAATATTTTAGTTAACAGTCGCAGTCGCAGTTGACAGATAAAAAAAAGATGTTTCAAAATTGAAACATCTTTTTTTTGCACGTTATAGTACTGTGACTGAAAACTGAGACTGCCAACTATTTACGTGGATGATAATTATTCAAAACTTCCGAAAGGAATTTTCGATCTAAATGCATATACACTTCAGTAGTTGTAATGGATTCATGACCAAGCATTAACTGTATCGAACGCAAATCAGCACCATTTTCTAATAAATGGGTTGCAAACGAATGTCGAAAAGTGTGTGGACTAATTGTTTTATTCAAATTGATTTTTAGCGCTAAATCTTTGATGATTGTAAAAATCATGGCTCGAGTTAGCTGTTTTCCTCTTCTGTTTAAAAACAAGGTGTCCTCATGCCCTTTTTGTACCGCATAATGCACTCGAATCAAATTAACATATGAAGTAATGTATTTAATAGTAGAACCTCCTACAGGAACAAAACGCTGTTTGTTTCCCTTTCCGGTGATTTTTATAAAACCTTCTTCAAAAAACAAATCAGATATTTTTAAACCCACCAACTCCGAAACACGCAAACCACAGCTGTACAAAGTTTCTAGCATGGCTCTATTACGTTCTCCTTCTGGAGTTGATAAATCGATTGCTGAGATTAATGCATCAATTTCTTCCGTTGCTAAGGTATCGGGTAATTTGCGTCCGGTTTTTGGAACTTCAATTAACTCTAGCGGAGTATCTTTTCGATAATCTTCAAAAACTAAGTAATTAAAAAAACTTTTTAATCCTGAAATTACTCGCGACTGACTGCGCGCATTTACTTTTGAGGCAATCTCATAAATGAATTGCTGCACAATTTCTTCTGAAATAGTAATTGGCGAAACCTTGATATCATGTTGATTTAAAAACAACACTAACTTTTCAATATCAAACGTATAATTTTCAATGGTGTTTTTAGAAAGACCACGTTCTAACCTCAGGTAATTTTGATATTCTTTAATATAGGATTGCCAAGTACTCATGCTTCAAATATAAGCAAGAATCAGTATTAATTAGAAGGTTTCTTAATAATTGTAATACTTGCACTTTCATTTTTCTTAAAAGAAGATAATAAATCAAAGGTTCTATTTTCATCAACTAAAATTATCTTAGCTGAATTGGTTGGTATTGTACCTTCATTAATTGCTTTAATTTTAAAAACATTATTAATAGTAAGATCAATAGGAATAGATAGTAACTTTTTTTCTAATTTAATTTTATAATTATCCAAAATCAAAACGTCATTATGATATAAATTAATAATATCACCATCATCTTGACCTGCGTCAAAAATTTCAATTATAACTTTTTTTGAATTCCAAAATATGTTTAAATTTTGATCTTTCAACAATTTATTAATTTTCAAACTATCTAAAATTTTGATAGGATTAACTTTCTGTTTTGTAGCTGCATCAACTCTTTTAGATTTTTGAATTTTCTTATTTACTTTATTAGCAAAATTATATATCTTATTACTTCCTACTAATGTAACCGTTCCATCAATACATTTTGTTTTATTCTTATAAAGACCTTTAAAAGCTCCTTCAACTTTACTGGTATTATCAACTAATTTAACTTTTCCTGAAAAATTAACAAAACAAAATGAACTTTGAGCATATTTAGATTTCGTGTATAAAATTTCTTTTTCTTGAAAAGTAAACAACTTTGTTTTTCTATCATATGTTCCTTCAATTGTGTTTTTTGTTTCGTGAGCACCGTCTAAGTCTGTAACTGAAAAACCTAAAATTTTACCTTTATTTTCTTCAAAAACCAATCGATATGTGATAATTGTTTTATCATTTCCATTTAACTTTATGGCTCCAAAAAACTCATAATTTACCTGCCCTAAACAAGTTATACTTACCAAAAAAGGAAACATGATATGAAGCAGATTTTTTTTCATTTTTTATGTATTTTTTTTTATTTTTGTGCAAATCTAAAACATATTTTATGAAAATTAAATTATTTTTATCAGCTTTAATGCTAACATTTGGTGCTTTAACAATTTCTTACGCATCATTTCCTGTTGAAAAAACAACTACAAACAATGTAACTGTTGTTGAAAACCAAGAAGATGAATTATCTTCTCCAGCTACTGCTGATTCTGGTAAAAGCCAAGTAACTGCTCTTATTTTAGTTGCATTGATTGGTGGATTAGGAATACACAGATTCTACTTAGGGTACACTTGGCAAGGAATTGTTCAATTACTTACTTTAGGTGGTTGTGGTATTTGGGCATTAATTGATTTAATCAGAATTATCACTGGTGATTTACAACCTAAAAACGGTTCGTATTCAAAAACTCTTTAATTTTCTAATGATTCGTAAATTTATTTTTTACAGTATTCATCTTTCAACAATAGTTGCTCCATTTATATTATTTTTTTTACCAGCAGATTTTTTTGACAAAGGTGAGAGCATTTGTCTTTCAGTAAAATTAGCAGGTATTGAATGTTATGCATGTGGTTTAACTAAAGCTACTATGCACTTTATTCATTTTGAATTTGAGCAAGCTTGGAATTTTAACAAACTATCTTTTATTGTTGTACCGATGCTATTTCCCCTTTGGGTTAAATCAATTTACGATATTCAGGGCAAGAGATTACCCGGTAAATTAGGAAATTTAATGTATGAAAAAGGAGCTTAATGCTCCTTTTTTTATTAATAAATCAAACCGAAATAAAATAAATAATTAAAATTTTATTTCCTCTATGCCAGATTGACTTACTTCCATGTTAGTGACATAGTAAAAATAATATTTGAAAACTGATAATTCATTGTTGTTTCCAAACAAAACTAATTAATTTAAGCATCACTTTTGCATCTATTTACTCTACTAAAAGTGACTAACTTATATAATTTAAGTATGCTAAAAACTAAAACATGTTATAATAAAGGTAATATTTGCTCGAAGATTAGCCTTAACTTGTTTTTAAAACAAAAAAATCCCGCCGAAGCGGGATTTTAATTATTGTAATAATTACAAATTAGAATTTGTAGTTAACTCCGAAAGTAACTGCTCTCCAGTCTCCACCGAAAGAGAAAGTATTAGTTTTGTCAGCTCCATCTCCTCCGTTATCGTTAGATGAGTAACCTAAAACAGCTACACCAGCTTCGATAGAGAAGTTAGAAGATACGAAATAGTTCATACCAGCTCCTAAACCAAAACCAACTTCTTTAGACTCAAATTTAGAACCATAAAGTGTCCCGTCAGTTTCATCAAACTCATCGCTTAAAGTAGTATAATCTAAACCTAATTGAGCGAATAATGAAAATTTAGACGCTGGAGTAAAATAGTAACGACCAAAAGCTCCTAATCCAAATCCAGAATTAGTTGCATCAGCAGCACCATTATCCCATTTTAAAGATTGAAAACCTAAAGAAGCACCAACAGCAACATTTTCAGTTACAAAATAACCTACTTTAGGAGCAATTTCAAAAGCATTTGCTTTAAAATCTCCTGTTTTAGCAGAACCTAAAGTTACAGCTCCAGAAACGAATACATCTCCTTTAGCAAAACCTTCGTTTGCTTTTTCTTCTTGTGCGTTAGCAAAACCGAAAGCCAATAATGCTACTGCAGATAATAAAACTTTTTTCATGTTTAGTTTAAATTTAAAGTTAATAGGGCAAATTTATAGCATTTTTTCATACAAAATAACATGTTTAGTTATGTTATTAACAATTTTATTAACAACAAAAATAAACACTATTCATAATCAAACACTTAAGATACAAAAAAACTAAAAATTTAATTTTTTTTTAATAAAAAATACTAACGAAAATAAAATAAAAAAAACAGTAAGTAATTGAATATCAATTATTTCCTAAAAACGATAAAAAATGCATTTTATCGATAAAAATACTTAAAAGCGCTAAAAAGCGTTATTGTTGTAGGTCTTTTAGTAGAAAAGATAAAAAATAGAGAACATTTATACGAATTAGTACCGATTTGAATTTTTAACAACCAAACACAAACAGATGAAAAAAACAATCGCAACATTGATTTTACTGGTTCTAGGAACGGGTATATCACAAGCACAATTACTAGAATTTGGAGTAAAAGGAGGCGTTAATTTTGCTAATTACACTGGAGGTGACGTTTCGGGGGTGGATTTTAAAACCATTACAAGCTACCATGCTGGAATGGTTATGGAACTAAAAGTATTTGAAAACTTTGCCATACAACCCGAACTTTTATACTCTACTCAAGGTGCCGAATTAGAAGGTTTAGGCGACCAAGTTAAAAACGAGTTAGGCTACTTATCAATACCTGTACTTGCTAAGTTTTATTTAACTTCTAACGAATTAAGTTTAGAACTAGGACCACAAGCTTCTTTTTTAGTAAGTGAACGCAATGAAGTAGATGCTAACGACACCAACTCTTTTGAATTTGGAATTGCAGGAGGATTAAGTTATAAAATAACCAAAAGTATATTTGTATCTGGACGCTATGTAGCAGGCCTAACAGAAGCTAAAAAAGATGCCGATGTAAAAAACTCTTTAATTCAGTTTTCTGTAGGGTATATGTTTTAACTAATTGCCAAAACATACTTTATAGTATAAGAGTAATTAAAAATCACAATATTTTATTAAAACCATTCTTAAAAGGAATGGTTTTTTTATTTTTACAAAAACAATCGTCATGAAGATCATCATTATAAACGGTCCAAACCTTAACTTATTAGGCAAACGTGAACCCGAAGTTTATGGAAATGAAACCTTTGAATCGTATTTTAAAAAGTTACAAATTCAGTTTCCTAATGCTACATTAGAATATTTTCAAAGTAATATAGAAGGAGAAATTATTTCTAAACTTCAAGAGACCGGATTTTCGTATGATGGTATTGTTTTAAACGCTGGTGCTTATACACATACTTCTATAGGAATTGGCGATGCCATAAAAGCAATTACTACACCTGTGGTAGAAGTGCATATTTCCAATACATTCGCAAGAGAATCTTTTCGTCATCAATCGTATATTTCACCCAATGCAAAAGGGGTTATAATTGGCTTTGGATTGGAGAGTTATGAGTTGGGGGTGAGAGCTTTTGTGTAGCGTTGCACTTTGTTATTACACAGAGATGCTCCGAGTAAAAGGAGATGCACAGAGGTTTTTATATACTATGTGTGGAAGGAGAGTTTGGGAGAGCATTGCACTTGGTTATTACACAGAGTTGCTCCGAGTAAAATGTGATGTATCGAGGTTTTATATGCTATGTGTGGAAGGAGAGTTTGGGAGAGCGTTGCAATTGGTTATTACACTGAGATGCTCCGAGTAAAAAAGAGATGCACCGAGTTTTTTATATACTATGTGTGGAAAGAGAGTTTGGCAGAGCGTTGCGCTTGGTTAATTCAAGAATATTTATAAAATTGAAATTATATTATGGAAGTTGATAAGTTAACAGAACAAGTAATTGGTTTAGCTATTGAAGTTCATCGTCATTTAGGTCCGGGATTATTAGAATCTGCTTATCAAGAATGTTTATACTATGAATTAAAAAAAGCTAATTTGAAAGTTGAACGAGAGAAAAAACTTCCAATTGCTTACAAAGAAATCAAATTAGATCATGGGTATAAAATTGATTTATTGATAGAAGATCAATTAGTTCTTGAATTAAAAACAGTTGAAACTTTTACGGATGTTCATAAAGCACAAATATTAACGTATATGAGATTAGGGAATTACAATACAGGGTTACTCATTAATTTTAATACCAAATTATTATCTCAAGGAATTAAAAGATTTTCCATGTAACAATAATTATCACAAAACGTCTAAAGTATAACGTCCGAAGCTTCGGACTCTGTGTAACTCTCTTAAGACAAAGAAAATATAAAAAAGCTTGGTGTAGCTCTGTGTAAAAATTAAGTGAAACGCCTCGGTGTAGCTCTCTAAAGACAAAGAAAATCAAAAAAAAGCTCTGTGAAGCTCTGTTTAAAAAATAAGTGAAACGCCTCGGTGTAGCTCTCTCAAGACAAAGAAAATCAAAAAAAGCTCTGTGTAGCTCTGTTTAAAAAATAAGTGAAACGCCTCGGTGTAGCTCTCTCAAGACAAAGAAAATCAAAAAAAGCTCTGTGTAGCTCTGTGTAAAAAACAAGTGAAACGTCCGAAGCTTCGGACTCCGTGTAACTCATTATAGACAAAGAAAATCAAAAAAAAAGCTCTGTGTAGCTCTGTGTAAAAAAAATCAAACCAAATGAAACAACAAATTACTTTACTCCTACTGGTTTTTACCACCATTTCCTTTGCACAAATAAAAGGAACCGTTAAAGATAAAGAAGGAAATCCATTACCCTTTGTAAATATTTATATTGAGAATACTTATATAGGTACTACTTCTAACGAATTGGGGAAATATGAATTAAATACAACTGAAAAAAACAATGTGCATTTGATTTTTCAGTATTTAGGATTTAAAACACAAAAACAAATTCTTAACATTTCTCAATTTCCGTATGAATTTGATGTGGTTTTAGTGGAAGAAGATTTTCAGTTGAAAGAAGTTGTGGTTATGAACGGAGAAAATCCAGCCAATGAAATAATCCGAAACGCTATAAAAGCAAAAAAGAAAAACGCTGCCAAAACGGATAAATTTGAAGCTGATTTTTACTCAAGAGGTATTTTTAAAGCTAAGGATATTCCTAAAAAATTTATGGGCGTTGAAATTGGTGATTTAGAAGGCAACTTAGATTCGACCCGTAGTGGTATTATTTACCAATCGGAAACCGTTTCTAAGATAAAATTTGAAAAACCTAATAATTTAAAGGAAGAAATTATTGCTTCCAAAATTGCTGGTGATGATAATGGTTTTAGTTACAATACCGCCTTAAATACCAATTACGATTTCTATGGAAATTATGTTGATTTTGGCATTAACATGGTCTCTCCTATTGCAGATAATGCTTTTACTTATTACAAATATAAATTAGAGAGCACGTTTTACGACGATAAAAACCAATTAATCAATAAAATTTTGGTGACTCCAAAACGAGATAAAGAACCCGTTTTTGAAGGATATATTTACATTGTTGAAGATTCATGGGCTATTTACGGAATTGATTTAGACATTAAAGGTTACAGAATGCAACAACCTATTTTAGAGTCAATGAAAATAACCCAAAACTTTAGTTACAACACTGAAAATAAAATTTGGGCAAAAAACATTCAAACGTTAGATTTTAGTGCCGGTATTTTTGGTATGAAATTCGCAGGAAAGTTTACCCACGTATTTACTAATTATACCTTTAAAGAAGCTTTCGATAAAAAAACCTTTGGAAAAGAAGTGGTAACCTTTGCCGAAAATGCTAATAAAAAAGAAGAAACCTATTGGAATGAATATCGACCAGTTCCATTAACTACTGAAGAATCTACTAATTACATTAAGAAAGATAGCATCCAGACCATTAGAAAGTCACAAGTGTATTTAGACTCGATAGATGCTAAAGGAAATAAATTCAAATTACTTAAAATTATTACAGGATATAACTATAAAAATTCGTTTAATAATTGGAATTTTAACTATCAAGGACTCACCAATTTGGGTTCTCTAAGTTATAATACGGTTCAAGGGTACAATTTAGACAGTGGGTTCTCCTATAGAAAATGGAATGAAGAAACAGGAAAATTCACCTCGATTTCTTCTACCTTTAATTATGGTTTTTCTGAAGATAGACTTCGTGTAAAAGGAAATTTCTACCATCGATTCAACAACCGAAACAATGCATATATTAGTTTAAATGGTGGAAGTGCAATTAGTCAGTTCAATCCGAGTGAACCAATCAGTAATTTAGTGAATTCGGTAGCAACCTTATTCTTTAAAAACAATTATATGAAATTGTACAATAAAGAATTTGCAGAAATTAACTATGGAAGAGAAGTAGTAAACGGCATTTTTGCTTCCGGAAAACTGATGTACGAAAACCGAAGAGCCTTATTCAATACAACTGATTATACCATTATTAAAAGTGATGATTTGTACTTTTCAAATGATCCGTTACAACCAGATAATTATACTTCTGTTCCGTTTGTAAAGCATCATATCATGAAGGCAAGTTTAGGAACACGAATTCGTTTTGGTCAAAAATATATTTCGCGTCCTGACGGAAAAATCAACATTCAAAATGATGATTATCCAATTGTAAGCTTCTATTACGAAAAAGCATTTGGTGCTTCTAACAGTAATTACCATTATGATTTAATTAGTGGAACCGTTGATTACAACAAAACCATCGGTAATAAAGGTGATTTTGGCTTACGCTTTAAAGCGGGTAAATTCTTTAATGCTGATAACATCTCGTTTGTTGATTATAAACATTTCAACGGAAATCAAACACATGTGACCCTATTGAATAATTCTTTAAACTCATTTAATTTGCTTCCATATTATAGTCATTCTACAAATGATGCATATTTGGAAACTCATATAGAACACAATTTTAAAGGTTACATTATGAATAAAATTCCATTATTAAATAAATTACAATGGAATTTAATTGGTGGTTTTCATCAGTTGAACATTCCTAACATGAAACCATATCAAGAGTTTACCGTTGGATTTGACAACATTGGTTGGGGTAAATTCAGATTCTTACGTGTAGATTATGTAAGAAGCTATCAAAATGGTTTTCAAGGAGATGGGGTAATGTTTGGGTTGAAGTTTTAAATCTTAAAGTTCTTTAATTAGAGGAAGTTGAATTGAATATTTATTATATTTGTATATTGAAATTCTAATTTATTATGACAACATCAGCAATAAAACACGTAAATATTAAACTCAAAAATTTACCTGATACTTTGGTAGAAGAAGTGGAAAAATACATTGATTTTCTTGCATTTAAATACTCCCAAGAAAGTCAAGATGTGCCTCAGTGGCACAAAGATGTTGTATTACAACGCATTGAAAGTCAAGAATCTCCTGTTGATGCTTTTAGAATGATAGAAGAATTAGAAGGCTAACCATGATTAAGTACCAAATAGTTGCTGACCCGAGAGTTGCCAATGATTTGAAAGAAGCTCGTGATTTCTTAACTTCAAGAAGAAAAGGATATGGCAGTAAATTCTTAAAAGAATACAAAGCTCTTTTAAAAACCTTACAAAGTAATCCAGAGTTCCAAGTAAGATACAAGAACATTCATTGTTTACCATTGAAAACATTCAGGTATATGGTTCATTTTACTGTTGATATCTCTAACAAAACAGTTCATATATACGCTGTGCTTTCAACTCATCAAAATCCTAATAAACATTGGTTATAAATTATTAAAGACATTTCTAAACGAAATGTCTTTTTTTATTAGTTTGCTTTGCTCATTACTTTAATTAGACACTTCTTGTTCTAAATTCAATTTTATCCTTTGGGTATACTAAAACAAATTATAATTGTGGTAATTAAAATTAGGTTTCTACAGATTTCAATACAATTTACCTTTATAAAACTGAGGCTTTATGATGGCAAAATACACGATTTTACGATAGTGGAATTACTTTTTGTAAAACATAAGAAATGTTGTGTCACTCCTTTTTTGTTATGCTTAACGTAACCTAATGTTTTTAATTTATATTTGCTTACTATTTATAATTAGTACTATATTAGTGCTATATCTATGCTATAATAGTGTTATATATAATTTCAATATTCTAAATAACTATTTATAATGGTTTATTCATGGGAAAATTAAAAGGTATTGTTCAGTTTACTGGAAGTTTTAATGGTTTATCTTTTTATGAGTTAAATGGTAAAATTGTGGTTCGGAAAACGGGTGGATTTGATGGTGAAAAAATTAAAAAAAGTGCTAATTATGCTCGTGTAAGAGAGAATAGTTCTGAATTTGCGCATTGTGCCAAAGTGGGAAAATATTTTAGACTAGCAATAGCTTCTTCTTTGCTACCGCTTCGAATACCCTATTTACATAACCAAGTGGTACGATTACTACAAGGGATATTAAAATGGGACACCCATAATGCAAGAGGACAACGAACTGTTAGCCATGGTTTACTTACTCCAGAAGGTAAGAAAGCTGTTTTAGATTTTGAGTTTGACCCATGTAAACCTTTTAGTCGTTTTTTTCCTTTTAAGATGGCTGTTGATTTTACAATTGGTACTTTTGAAGTTCTAGATTTTTGTAACTCTGCTTTAACCGATCCTAAAAGTGCTGAACAAGTACAATTTCAATTGCATGTAGTAACTTTAGACTTTGACCGTTTTACGCCAGCTGAAACCCAAACAAGCGCAATTATTTTAACCAACTTACGTGATAGCACCGTATATAATTTAAACATATCGTTTACTCCTACTCTAGCCGATTCTCGAGTGAAATTGGCGTTATTAGAAGTTTGTTTTTTACAGGAAGTTAATGACCGTTTCGTAAAATTAAAAGGTGGGGGATTGAAAATTGTGGGAACATGTTAACATACATCTAACCTATTAAATTAATAGGTAAAAATGTTATTTAGTATTAATATGAAGTAACTTAAACTACTAAACATTTATAATGTTTTAACTTTCCTAATAATATTTTCAGTTTTAACCAAAAATAGATTTGAAAACATTACGATTGAAACAATAACATAAAATGTTTATTAAATATTATTCGTTTATAAATATGTGAAGTCTTAATAAATCTGTATCGATTTTTTTGACTAGACATGTAATTAAAGAATCATTTCATAAATAATTATTAAATAGTTGTAATTATCTCATTAAATTAATCAAAACATTCTAAAATTTCTGTTGCCTTTTGATTATAAGGATTATTTTGGTCTTTTGAGATTGTACTAAATTGTTGATAAGCTGCTTTCTCTTCATTTAGTTTTTTTAAGGTAAAACCTAATCGATAAACTGCATCATAATAAAAAGCACTTTCTTTTTTTTGAGTTATTTTAGTATACCCCTCTTTAGCCACTTTGAAGTTTTTTAATTCATAACCAATTACTGCATGAAAGTAGATAGCTGTATCATTTTGCGGTTTTTTTATTAGAATTTCTTCCGACACTTCAAATGCAGCTTTCATTTTATTGTCGCGGTAAAGCACCATTAGATTTTCAAAATTTGCATTTTCTGTTCCCATATAGTGAGGTAAACCTTCTTCTTTACTATAAAACTGGTCTATGGATTGGTTATGTGTTAAAGTGAAATGTATAAAATAGCCTAAAACAAAGCCTATAGGAAGCAATACGGCGGCATATTTTAGATAATTGATACTGTTGTTTGTTTTTTTAGTAGCGCGAGCTATTGTTTCTATTCTTTCTTCTGTTTTACTGAACGTATATTTTAAGACTTCATAATCCCAATTGTTTTTTTCTAACACCATTTTTGCTCCCAGTAAGGAATCGTCTATAGGATTCGTTTTTTTTAATATTTCCAAAATACGCATACGTTCCTGTGGGTCGAAATCATCTTCTAGTGATTGCAACAGCAGTTCTAAATTAATATTTTGGTTTTCTGTCATAGTCTGTTTAAAACGATTCAATTATAAATTCTTCCCAAAAGTAATTTTTTTAGCTAATTACTCCATAAACGTATTCCATAAATTTTTTACTTTTTTTCTAACCATTGCTAAAAGATTCGCAATTGTTTTTTCAGATAAGTTGAATTGTTCTCCTATTTCTGCATTGGTGAACCCATCAATACTAAGACTGAGAATTTGTTTTTCTTTTTTGGGTAGACAATTTAATAATTCTTTGAAATTGTCATTTGTAAGGTTTTGTTTTGCATTGTTAAAGCTAATTGTAGGGAGAAAATCTTTAATACCCTCTAAAATTCTATTTCTGTTTTTTTTTGTTTTAATAACATCTAGACTTTTGTTTTTTACCATTACCAAAAGTAATGCTTTCATGTTAATATCTTCCTCAATGAATTTTTGTTGCCTTTTTGTAATAGGCATAGCAAATATTTT
Organism: Flavobacteriia bacterium; assembly: GCA_004293165.1. GTDB lineage: Bacteria > Bacteroidota > Bacteroidia > Flavobacteriales > Flavobacteriaceae > Flavobacterium. Next base: position 96,762 of record RDYL01000008.1, read on the forward strand.
TTCAAAGCAATCCGCAACTACATCTTCAGCTTCTTGTTCACATTGCAAGTATCTGTATGCTACCAAATACAATTCGGGCAACCATTTTTTATAAAGGGCGCTTAAGGCCTGATTTTCCCCTTTGCAAAATTGCTGGAGTGCAATAGAATGTATAGAAATCAAATGGTTCAAAAAAGGATGTATTTCGTTTTTATCTTGGCACAAATATAAATTTTATCTTACTATTTTATACAGCTTTTGAAAATTAATCCATTTGATTTTGAATCAAAATCACTCTAACGCAATGAGATTGCGTTGTGTTTTGTTTTCTTAAATATGTAAGTTGAAAATCTTGTAATTTGAAGCTTCCTTTTTCAATATACTTTTTAGCTTATTTGGTCCTGTTTTAATTATTCATCAATAGGCAGTGCATTTTTTTTTAAAATTTTCGGGAAGATTTTCCTGCTTAATCGTATTGAAATTAGAAAATTTTTAAGAAAAAACTCTGAGCGCAAGGCAGTTGCGTTGAGTGGTTGTAAAATTGCATATAAATATGGATATACGCGTCTTTATACGATTACATGATTTAATTACAACAAAAAAAACGGGTACACCGAAACAATTGGCGCATAAGCTAGACATCTCAGAGCGGAGTGTCAATTATTATATTGCTTTTATGCGAAATGAGTTAAAAGCACCTATTATTTATGATCGAAAATTAGAAACCTATTTGTATGAAACGGAGTGTAAACTTTGTTTTATTGGGGAATAAACTGGATCCATAAACCAGACAAATGGAGCGTAACTGAAAAGCTTTATGAGTAAGAGAATTTAAAATTAGAAAATTATTAACTTTTAAAATTTAAATTATGGCACACGAATATCACTGCACAAATTGTGGTAAATTAGGTTATGGTTCTGCTGGTTCAGGTCCAATGAGCGGATCTAATCCGCCAGACGGTTGGAAGACAAAATGGGGTTCTACAAAAATGTTTTGTTCAAATAGATGTAAAGATGAGTTTAACAACAGGAATTCAGGAAATAATACCACTCAATCAAATTCATCTGAACCTGAGAAAAAAAGCGGAGGTTTTTTAGGTGGATTGATGGGTGGTGGAGATCCATCGGAAAAGGTTGCGCAAATTGGCTTATTAGGAAATTTATTAGCTGATACAATGGGTGAAAATAAGGAAATTAGAAATAAAGGCGAGTATGTTTCTAAAATGGTTTTCTCGACAAATCCAGATGAACTAGCTAATCAAATGAACGAATTATTAACGATAGGTGCAGGAACAGAAAATAAGCACAAGGAATTAATAAAAGCCTGTTATGAAAAAATGGATTTTGGAGTAATGAAACTAAAAAGTTTAGGAGCCAATGCCGAAGCTGATTTTTTTGCAGAAAAAAGAAAATCTATTAAACCTAAAGGAATGTTTGGTTTTTAATTTGAACTTCATATTAAATTATCATTAGGCGAGAGCTTAATGAATTAAAACAATAATAATTATGAAAAAAACTTTTATTTTTTTAACATTACTAAGCACTTTTTTGACATTTGGTCAAACTAAAAAGAAAGTTCCTCAAAAAGTTCCAGTAACTACTAAAAAAGTAACCAACTATCAATCCGTTCAAATTGGCGATCAAGAATGGATGACTAAGAATCTTGATGTTACAACTTTTAGAAATGGTGACCCAATTCCTGAAGCAAAAACCGATTTAGAATGGAGAAAGGCGGGTCAACAACATAAACCAGCATGGTGCTATTACAGAATAGGATTTTCTGAATCTAAAAAATATGGGCCTGCCTCAAAATACGGTAAACTTTATAATTATTGGGCGGTTAATGACCCAAGAGGATTAGCTCCAAAAGGATGGAGTATCCCAAAGTATAACGATTTTAAAACATTATCAGATTATTTAACTCATGATCAATTAGTTCAATTAGGTAGAGAAAATAGTGAATGGCCAATTTTAAATGAAGATAACCCTTTACCCAATGCTAAAAGCATAAGTGGTTGGTATACTTTGGATGATTATGCAAATATTAAACCTCAAACTAATACAAATAGCACTGGATTTAATGCTTTGCCGGGAGGTAGTTTAAATTCATATTATTCAAGTGCGGAATTTTCTAGAATAGGTTTAGAAACAAGCTGGTGGATATCTGGAGGTTCGTATGATGATTATTATTATGTAAGTTTATTTGCATATCAAGAAGCTATGCAAATAAGTAGAAAAGCTTTACGAAGCAAGGAAGAAACTTATAGCCAAGGTATGTATGTAAGATGTATTAAGTTTAAAGAAGATGTAACTCTAAAAGCTAATGAATTTTATAATAAAGGAATTGAAAAATATAATGCAAAAGATTACAATGGAGCGATTCAAGAATTTACATCATACATAAATATTTTTCCTAATAAATATATTGGTTATCTGTCTAGAGCCCATATGTATTCTTGGGTAGGTGATTGGCAAAAAGCCTCTCAGGATTATGCTACCGCTTGGGCTACCGCTGTTAATAATAATGAAGCTGAGAGTGCTGCAAAAGATATATTAATTAATGCTGGTAATGCATTCATAAATATAGGTGACAAATCAAGTGCTTGTAAATATTTTTCTGATGCTGAATATTATAGCGTACCAGGCGGCCAAGATAATCATGATAAATATTGTGTACAATAAAAAATTAACAACTTTAAATATTTAAAAAAATGAAAAAAATCTATTTACTACTTGCATTCATTACTTTTACAATAAACGCTCAAAAATTACCTGAAAAATTCCAAGGATATTGGGTTGACTCATCAATCACATGCGATTCTGCTAAAGGACTTAAAATTTACGCTCAAAGTACTGATTATTATCCTGAATCTGGTGATTTTAAAAAAGTAATCAAAATCAATGAAAACAGTTTTAAAGTTATTTTTGATACTGTTGACAATGGCGAAATCAGTCTAACTTTAAATTTAAGAGACAATAATTTAGAAATCAAAGAACAACAAGTTGGAGAAGAAGGCACCATAGGTGAACCAATTTCAACGTATTATAAATTATGTAAATAAATCTAATTATTAACAATTGTAGGAATTTAAAAATGAAAATAAATAAAATTTTATTGATTTTAGTGATGGGTACATTGCTAATTTCTTGTGGTGGAAAAACAAAAGGAAATGAAACTTCAGCAGAAGGAGATGCTTTAACTGAAAGCGATTGTCAATGTGCCGATTTAAATTTGGTAACAAAAGATGCCGATGGTAAAGATGTATATAATTTCAAAGACATCAAAAAAAATGGTTCAAATGAGTTATTCATTGGTACTTGTATTGAAAAAGACCAAAATGATTCGATTATAAAAACTGTAGAAATTAAAAATGGCTTTGTAATTAGGCAAATTTTAAGAGAAAAAGTTGGTAAAATCTACGCTACAAATTATGATATGACTTATGAAAATTTAGAAAAGGCAAACGGTTTTAGTATTGTTATAAGTGAAGAAGATAATATTGCCGGCAGTAATATTAAATATGTAGGCTTGGTAGAAGAAACGAAGAATGGAAGAGAATTTATTAAATATGATGTAAATCTCCAAAACTCATTTAATGAGATTCGTATTTCCTATAGCCCCGAATATGTAAACGGAAAAAGGTGGAGTAAATATGAAGAAAACGTTCCTCCAAAAAGTATGGTTAATGCCAATTTAGATTATGATGGTTCATATGTGATGCAAGATATATCTCCCGAACAATTTTATAAAACATTAGAAGATATGAAAAAAGAATTCAAACATTTTAATTATTGGAAGGTAGATTAAATAAAGTGTTTATTATTAAATCATCTGGGTAAAGTGTCCTCACATTGAGCTATTATAAATAAATAAAGTTAATTTAGTTAAAAGCTCAACCATTGCTGATTGAGCTTTTTTTGTATTATTAGATTCCTCCTTCGAGGGACGGTCAAACGGAGGTGAAGGGTTCATTTATAAAGTTGTCGGTGAAAGTTATTTTCACTATACTTGTGTGTTCCTTTTCACCATTTTTTTTAATCTATGAAGTTTTTCATTGCTGCTTTTTTGCAGTTCTTTCCTTTTTTGGTTACAGGGCAATCTTCGCTCCAAAAAGCCCAATATTTTTTAGACCGCTCCGATTATCGGCATGCGGTTCCTTTGTATGAAAAAATTACAAAGGAAGCAAAATTAAACCAAAACCTAGACCTACAAATTGAAGCTCAAAATGGTTTGGCAGATTGTTACATAGATTTGGGTGCTACTTATAAAGCAATGGCTATTCTCAAACAGAATGTCGTTTTATTAAACAAGGCAACCACCAAAAACTACTTTTTGCTGGCTAAAACCCACCAGATGCTAGCTATAGGGTATGACAAACTCTATTTGATAGAAGATTATTTAAAGGAAACCAATACTTTTTATCATTATTACAAAAAAGCAGCGCCAGAAAAAGAAATTTATAAGGCACTTTATTTTGCTTATGTGGGTAGATATTACAACATGCGTTTTATGGTAGATAAAGCTTTTCTTTATACTAATGCTGCTTTAAAAATTTATCATAAGAATAAAGAGGAAAAAGAAGTTGACCCTTATATTTTTTACAATGCCCATCTTTTCACAAAAAGAAATCATCAACCTAATTTAGTTGTTAAATTTAAATACGTAGACAGTCTTAGTTATTTTATCAATAAGCGCTATCCTTATGATAATTTGAAAAAAGCGCGATTGATGGTTTCTCTTGCTGCACCCTGCATAGAGCCTGCATTAGATTTGTATTTAAAGAAAGGAAACCAATCCTTGTCACTTTATTATGCCAATAAAGCAATTTCTAGTTATGAAACTGCAATCATAATGAATGATAATCTAGCAGGAATTTACCATGCTAATGCAGCATTTTTATATTCTCTGAAAGGTTTGATGTATTTTTATAAGGGTAATTATAAAAAGGCTTTAGAAAATTATGATTTAGGAATTAAACGATTAACCTTTTCTCCCTATGTTTTTACCAATAATAATGCAGTGCTATTCGATTTGTTAAAATGGAAAGCTTGGTGTATGGATGATATGTATAATCAGAATAAAGACTTAAAACTGTTATATAAAATTGAGAAAATAATGCTGTTAGAGGAAAAATACTGGCTGCAATATGTTAAACCTATTTTTAAGAATAAGCAAAATTATAATACTAATGGTTATTTATCTTCTCCTTTTAATGACTTGGCAAAAAATTATTATAAATTATATAAATCCACTGGAGAACAGCGCTATATTGATTTGTATTTTGAATACGATGAAAAATCTAAATACAGTGGTTTATTAGAAAATTTATATAAAGAAAAACAAAGACAATACGTACAGAGTTCGGATATATTTCTTTTTAAAACTCATGAAGCCTTTGATAATTTACTGCTAAAAAAAAACAATAAAATTCAAGGGAATGAAGATGCAAAAGCTATTTTTGAGAAGTTTTATAAGACCTATAACCAGCAAGAGAGAACGGATTTATTTAGTAAGAAAAATTCGGTTTCATTAATAAAAGTTCAAAATAAACTTAAAGAAAATGAAGCTGTACTAAGTTATAATGTCTATGATAATCAAGGTCATTTTATTCCTTTTATATTGGTTATTGCCAAAAACACAATTAAAGTTGTTGAGTTAAAAAATGAAATTAATCCTTATGCGCATGAAAAATATTTCGATAGTTTATTAGTAAAACTAAAGCAAAATTCGATTTCAAAATATAAAAAAGATGCTTTCGAATATTACCAAAACTATTTCAAACCTATTGAACCCTTTTTATTTAAAAAGGTGACTCATATTAAAATAATTCCAAATAGTAATTTTGGCAATTTTCCTTTTGAATTATTGCTTTCTTCACCATCTAAATCAAATGATTTTAGTAAGCTACCTTATTTGTTTAAGAAGTATCAATTCAGTTACGGACTGTCTTCTTCTATATCAAATATTGTGGAAAAGAATGTTTCAAAATCTAATACGTTTTCGGTTTTTAATCCTAGTTTTTCTTCTGAAAATTTATCTGAATTAAAGAAATCTAATACCAAGTCTCAAGAACTTGCTCATTTATATAATGCAAATTTAATTCAAGGTAAAGTCGCCACAAAAAAAGCCTTTTCAAAACATCTAGAAAACGATAGAATGATTGCTTTATTATCTCACGGAAGCGCGTCTGATGATGAAATCGAATCTAACAAAGGAATTTATTTTTCCAATGGCTTTTTGAGTATGAATGAAGTGTACAATTTAAAAGCTAATTGCGATTTTCTTCTTTTAGGGGCTTGTGAAACCGGAGTTGGCTATAAATCAAGAGAAGGGAATATCAATTTAGCGAGAGCTTTTACTTCTATTGGGGTTAAAAGCATGATGCTGGCTTCTTGGAAAATAGATGAGAAAAGTTCCTTACAAATAATCAGTTTGTTTTTAAAGTATTTAGATGCAGGATATACTAAGTCTGCAGCGCTACAAAAAGCAAAGTTAGACTATTTGGCAACAGCATCTCCGAGAATGGCTAATCCGTTGTATTGGGCTGGGTTAAACATTACAGGCAATAATGAAACGATTCGATTGCAACAACGTGATTATTGGTGGTGGGGTTTTGGTATATTGTCATTTTTTATAGGAGTTGTGCTTATTACATACTATAAATTTTACTCAAAAAAATAATTATAATGAGTTCTTTACTTCAAAAACACATCATATCCAAAACGTAACAACGCTAATCCCACCACAACTAAAAAGAAGATTCGAATAAATCCGTTGCCTTTAGAAATGGCTAATCTTGCGCCTAACCAAGATCCGGCAACATTACAAATTGCCATAGGAATAGCAATCGTCCAAATGATTTTTCCTTTCAAAACAAACAAGGTAATGGAGCCAAAGTTAGTAGCCAAGTTAACTAGTTTTGCGTAGATATTGGCTTGCAAAAAATCGAAACCTAGTATGGCTATAAACGCCATAATTAATAAGCTTCCTGTTCCAGGACCAATAAAACCATCATAAAAACCTAAAAAAACACAAATTATACTTCCGTAAATGTAGGTTTGCTTGGTGGTTAATTTATCAATTTGAAATTGGCCAAAATCTTTTTTGAAATAAGTATAAAGTAATAACAAAATCAAAATCACAAAAAGCAAAGGCTTCATGAAATCGTTTTGCATTACGTTAAGTAAACTCGAGCCTAAATAAGCAAACCCGAAAGAAACAATTGCCATGACAAAAAACAACTTCCAACTGACTTTTGCTGATTTTAAATACTGATAAGCTGCCATACTTGTACCACTAAAACCTGGAATTTTAAGCGTTCCAATAATTGAAGCTACGGATATATTTGGTAATAAAATTAAGGCTGCAGGAGTTTGTATTAATCCACCACCACCCACAATAGCATCAATAAAACCAGCTATGAAGGATGCAATGCAGAGAAAAATGATGATGTAGGTCTCCATTTTAAAATATCAAGTTCAAGTGCAAAAATCAAATTCAAATTCAATTGCAAAAATAGGAACACGGATTGGAGAAATTGGTGAAATCTTAATAATTATTTTTAAATTGATAAATCAATAGCTCAAGAGATTCCTGACGGAATGACAAAATTTGTGTAATATTTTACTTTTATGAACTTTTTAAAGTAATTAACATCAACTTAAAACTTATGTGACTTATATGTTTAAATTAGAAGCTGAAACGAGTTCAGCTTGACAAAGTGGTAGTTATTTTGGGAAAATAAAAAAATCCAAATTCCTTTTTGTTCAGAATTTGGATTTTCGATATTTCAATTTAAAATTATACTCTCACAATATTAGCTCCTAATGCTCTTAATCGTTCGTCGATGCGTTCGTAACCTCTATCAATTTGTTCGATATTTTGAATAGTTGAAGTTCCTTTTGCTGTTAAAGCAGCAATTAATAAAGATATTCCGGCTCTAATATCTGGCGAACTCATTGTTGTTGCTTTCAATTGGGATTGGAAATTATGTCCCATAACCACTGCTCTGTGTGGGTCGCATAACATAATTTTCGCTCCCATGTCGATTAATTTATCTACGAAGAACAAACGGCTTTCAAACATTTTTTGGTGAATTAACACATCGCCTTTTGCTTGTGTACAAACCACCAAAACGATACTTAACAAGTCCGGTGTAAATCCTGGCCATGGTGCATCTGAAACTGTTAATATAGAACCGTCGATATCGGTTTTAATTTCGTAACCCTCTTTATGCGCTGGAATGTAGATATCATCACCTTTTCTTTCTAAAGTAATTCCTAATTTTCTGAATACGTTTGGAATTTGACCTAAGTTCTCCCAACTTACATTTTTGATTGTAATTTCACTTCGTGTCATAGCTGCAAGACCAATCCAAGAACCGATTTCAACCATATCGGGTAAAATTCTGTGTTCGCAACCACCTAAACTTTCAACTCCTTCAATAGTTAATAAGTTAGATCCTACGCCTGAGATTTTAGCTCCCATAGAATTCAACATTTTACACAATTGCTGTAAGTAAGGCTCACAAGCAGCGTTATAAATCGTAGTTGTTCCTTCAGCTAAAACCGCTGCCATTACAATATTAGCCGTTCCTGTTACAGAAGCTTCGTCTAACAACATGTAAGCTCCTTGCAATCTTCCATCGATTTCCACTCCGTAGAAATGGTCTTCTCTTTCATATCTAAATTTAGCACCCAAGTTAATAAAACCTTCAAAGTGCGTATCTAAACGACGACGACCAATTTTATCGCCTCCTGGTTTTGGAATATATCCACAACCAAAACGCGCTAATAAAGGTCCTACAATCATAATGGAACCTCTTAAACTTCCACCTTCTTTTTTAAAAGCTTCGGTTTTTAAGTAATTTACATTTACCTCATCAGCTTGAAAGGTGTAATCACCAGGCCCATTTTTTTGAATTTTAACTCCTAAATTACCCAAAAGTGTAATCAATTTGTTAACATCTATAATATCTGGAATATTAGTTACTCTAACTTTTTCAGAAGTTAACAAAACAGGACATAACACTTGTAATGCTTCATTTTTTGCTCCTTGAGGTGTTATATCTCCTTTTAATGCTATTCCTCCTTCTATTTTAAATGTTCCCATGTAACTGCCTATTTTTTAAATGTATTTTTATTTTGATTGTTTTTGTTCAAATGTCCTTTGTTATTGTTGTTTTTCTTAATGATTCCAACTTTACTAGGACCAAATTGCGTTTTATTCGAAACTTTCTTGTTCACTTTCATTAAATCATGTGTATTCGAAAGTTCTTCGTTTGATTTCGAAAGATTTAATTTTCCACCTGAAAGTTCTAATAAATGTTCAAAAATTACCTCATCGGTAACCGTATCTTTATTCCAACTCAAATAGCTTTTTTTCATGTGATTGGCAATCACTAAAACTAAAGCATTCTTTAAATCGCTTTCTTCCCAGCTGTTTGCTACATCAATCATGTATTTGATGTTGTTTCCGTAAAATCGGTATTTAGGGAAATTCTGAGGATATTTTAAACGATCAGGTTTTTGAGTCAATATATCTTTTGATGGAATTGGATAAGGCGAATCTACATCTAATTTAAAGTCAGACATAATAAACAACTGATCCCATAATTTATGTTGAAAATCCAAAACATCTCTTAAATGCGGATTCAAAGATCCCATCACCGAAATGATATACTTAGCTGCTTTATTTCGTTCTTCACGATCTTCAATTTCAGTAGCTTGGTCAATCAATTTCTGTAAATGTCTTCCATATTCAGGAATAATCAAATGCGAACGTTCTGAATTGTATTCTAAATAACTTACTTCTTCTTGCATGTCTATTTTATAATGAAATGATGCCTTCTATATCTGAAACTTCAATGTATTTATCAATAACTTTTTGTGGGTTTTGCATAGTTACACTAATAGAAACACTAGTGAATTTACCCGTTTTAGATTGTTGCGTAGTAATTACAGCTCCCATATCATTAAAAGCGCCTTCAACCTTAGCAATACTATGCGCATCAGAAGGCATGATAAATTTATACAAATACTCTGAAGGCCAAAGCGTTGAATTGGTTAACTCTTCTTTTAATCTTGCGTAAAAATCTTCTGTTTTCTTATCCATCATCATTTCGTAATTGGAAAAGCAAATATACTTTTTTCTGTTCAGAATTATATTGTAGTAACTTATAAATTTTTAAGTTGATTAGATTTTTAAAAAAACTTACTTTTGCGCCTTAGAATTTCCAATATGAATAAAGAAATTGTGGTTTTAATTGGTGGACCAAGCTCTGGAAAAACCACGTTAATAGAAGCTTTAAAAGAAAAAGGACACACTTGTTATCCAGAGGTTTCCCGTGAAGTAATTCGCGAGGCGCAAGAACAAGGTATTGAACAATTGTTTCTAGAAAAACCTCTTTTATTCAGTGAATTACTCCTTGAAGGCAGAAAAAAACAATTTCAAGAGGCTTTGAATGAAGAAGCAAACATCGTTTTTTTAGATCGTGGTATTCCAGATGTTTTAGCATACATGCATTACATTGGCGATTCGTATCCTTCTTTTTTTGATAAAGCTTGTCATGACTACAAATATACTTCTATTTTTGTTTTACCACCTTGGAAAGAAATCTATATTAGTGATGCTGAACGCTATGAAAACTATGAACAAGCCGTTTTAATCCACGAACACTTGATGGAAACCTACAAAAACTATGGTTATTCGATTACAGAAGTTCCTAAAGATACGGTTGAAAATCGCGTAGATTTTATTATGAAACATCTTGCTCAATAATTTTTTTGTATTTTAGTGTTTCTAAAAGCCTTATAACATGTCTGAAGCCCTACAAATTCTTCAAAAATATTGGAAACACGATAGTTTTAGAGAACCTCAAGAAGAAATTATTCAATCGGTTTTAAGTGGAAATGATACGTTTGCGCTTTTGCCTACTGGTGGAGGAAAATCGGTGTGTTTTCAAATTCCAGCAATGATGTTGAATGGTATTTGCTTGGTGATTTCGCCTTTGATTGCTTTGATGAAAGACCAAGTTCAGAATTTACAAAGCAAAAACATCAAAGCGATTGCCTTAACTGGTGGCGTTTCTCAAGATGAAGTAATTGATATTTTAGATAATTGTCAATTTGGAAATTACAAATTTCTCTATCTTTCTCCCGAACGTTTACAGCACGATTGGATTGTAGAACGCTTAAAACAAATACCTATAAACCTTATCGCCATTGATGAAGCGCATTGTGTGAGCCAATGGGGACATGATTTTAGACCCGCATATTTAAAAATATCAACTTTAAAAGAGCACTTCCCTTCTACTCCATTTTTAGCATTGACCGCTACGGCAAACAAAAGAGTTCAAGAAGATATTTGCTCCCATTTAGCATTAGTCAATCCAAAAGTATTTACCAAATCGTTTACAAGAGAAAATTTAGCGTACAATGTAATTAAAACAGAAGATAAACTTTTTAAAGTCCAACAAATTTTAACTAAAAATCCGCAATCTTCTATTATTTATGTTCGTAATCGTAAATCGTGTATCGAAACTTCACAACAGCTAAGTCAATTGGGCTTTACTTGCACCTATTATCATGGGGGATTACCTTCCAAAGAGAAAGAAAAAAACATGCAATCATGGCTAGAAAATAAAGCACAAGTTATGGTGGCTACGAATGCCTTTGGCATGGGAATCGACAAACCCGATGTAAAAACGGTGCTTCACATTCAACTTCCAGAAAATATTGAAAATTACTATCAAGAAGCAGGAAGAGCCGGTAGAAATGGTGAAAAGGCCTTTGGAATTATTGTTACAAATACTAGCGATATTGATTATACAAAAAGACAATTTATTGATGTTTTACCCGATAAAAAATTTGTGCGTGATGTTTATGTTAAACTTAACAATTATTTCCGAATTGCTTATGGAGAAGGGTTTAACGAAAATTTCGCTTTTAATTTGAATCAATTTTGCAGTCATTATAATTTTCCAATTCTAAAAACGTTTAACAGCATCCAATTTTTAGATCGTCAAGGTATTTTGACCTTTCAAAGCGAATCTACTGAGAAAATCAGTCTTCAATTTATTATTCCTAGTAAAGAAGTCATTCGATACATTAGTTTGCATCCACATGATGAACCAATAATTACTAACATCCTAAGAACGTATTCGGGTATTTTTGATGTAGAAACTACTATCAATCCACATTTAATTGCTAAAAAATCAAATTGCACAGAAACACGTGTAGAGGAAGTTATTGATCAGTTAACTGCGAGCAACTGTATTGTTTTACATGCTAAAAACAACGATAGTAGTATTACATTCAATGAAGTACGAGAAGATGATTTAACGATTAATAGAGTAGCAAAATTTTTAGAACATCAAAATAATTTAAAAGAAACACAATTCCAAAGTGTAGTGCACTACATTACAAACGAAGATTCCTGTAAAAATAAGATACTACTTGCCTATTTTGATGAAATTACAAAAAAAGAATGCGGCATTTGCTCCTATTGTGTTTCTCAAAAAAAAGCCAACCCAATAGAAAACACACAATCTATCATTAAATTATTGCAGAGAAAAGCACTTTCCTCTAGAGAAATTGAAAACCAACTTCACATTTCTGCAGAAGCGACTATCTTTGCTTTGCAATTATTATTGGAAAATCATACTGTCAAAATAAATTCAAACAATCAATATTACCTTATATAATGGAAAAACTTAAAATTGTATTCATGGGAACCCCTGACTTTGCTGTTGGGATTTTGGATACCATTTATCAAAAAAACTATGAAATTGTTGGTGTTATCACCGCTCCTGACAAACCTGCCGGTAGAGGACAAAAAGTAAGCACCAGTGCGGTTAAAGAATATGCATTAGAAAAAAACTTACGTTTATTACAACCAACTAATTTAAAATCAGAAGATTTTTTAGCAGAATTAAAAAGTTTAGAGGCCAATTTACAAGTGGTGGTAGCTTTTAGAATGTTACCTGAAGTAGTTTGGAAAATGCCAAAATTAGGCACTTTTAACTTACATGCTTCATTACTGCCTGAATATAGAGGAGCTGCTCCAATCAATTGGGCAATTATTAATGGCGAAAACAAAACCGGAGTTACTTCTTTCTTTATAGATGATAAAATTGACACCGGCGCCATGATATTAAGCAAAGCAACGGAAATAGGTGCTAACGAAACCGCAGGTGAACTCCATGACCGTTTGATGCATTTAGGAAGTGAGACCGTTTTAGAAACACTTCAATTAATTGAAGCGGGAAAAGCAATAACTACTTTACAAGAAAACAACCCCGATGTTAAAACGGCTTATAAATTAAATAAAGAAAATTGCAAAATTGATTGGTCGCAATCTGGACAAACGATTTTTAATTTAATAAGAGGTTTATCGCCTTATCCAGCTGCTTGGACATTTATTAAAGATGGAGAAAACGAATGGAATGTGAAAATTTATTTGGCAAGTTTTGAAGAAAAAACACATTCGGATACAATTGGAAAGATTACAACCACTAAAAAAGAAATTTTTATTAGCACGAAAGACGGGATTTTAAAAATAGCTAGTTTGCAATTTCCAGGAAAGAAAAGAATATTGGCGCATGAATTATTAAATGGAATTTCATTTTCTGAAAATGCAATAGCACTTTAAGCCTTGAAAACACTATATTTAAGAGTAAAATGCAAAAAAACAAACAATGTTATTAACATTTAATTCAATTTATTAACATTTTAATGGAAAATTTGCTCTAATACTTGCGTAGTTCAACAATACCGCTAAATTTGTGAGAAATAATTAAGTTTAACCAATTATAAATAACTTTATCATGAACAAATCAGAATTAATCGATGCAATGGCAGCTTCTGCTGGAATTACAAAAGCAGCTGCAAAATTAGCTTTAGAATCATTTTTAAGCAATGTTGAAGGAACTTTAAACAAAGGTGGAAGAGTATCTTTAGTAGGTTTCGGATCTTGGTCAGTATCTAAAAGAGCTGCAAGAGATGGTAGAAATCCACAAACTGGAAAAACTATCAAAATTGCTGCTAAAAATGTAGTAAAATTCAAAGCTGGTGCTGAATTAGAAGGAGCAGTAAACAAATAATATTTTTTTTACGTCAAAATAAAAGAGTCCTGATTCATATTGGGACTCTTTTTTTTGCAATTCATCGATTTTTTTTTGATAATGTAATTTTTTTTTGATAAATTTATGATATAAACTACAGAAAATATGATTTCAACTCTTCCAAAAAAAGGACATTTGCTTATAGCAGAACCTTCTATTTTAGGCGATGTTTCGTTTAATCGCTCTGTGGTTTTATTAGCAGAACACAATAATGAAGGCTCAATTGGTTTTATCTTAAATAAGCCCCTGAATTACACCATTAATGATTTACTACCAGAAATTGAAGCATCGTTTAAAATATACAATGGAGGACCAGTAGAACAAGACAATCTGTATTTTATTCATAATATTCCGGAAATTATCCCTAACAGTGTTGAAATTTCTAACGGAATTTACTGGGGTGGTGATTTTGAAACTACCAAACAACTTATAAACGAAGATAAAATATCAAAAAAAAATATTCGTTTTTTCCTTGGATATAGCGGCTGGAGCTTTAACCAACTTGAAATGGAGTTGCAAGAAAATTCATGGATAGTTACTGAAAACAATTCAAAAAACAAATTACTATCTAAAGCAAGTTCTTTATTTTGGAAAGAAAAAATTATTGAACAAGGGGGGGAATATGTTTTATTTTCAAACGCTCCTGAAAATCCTATTCTTAACTAAGACGTATTTTAGCATTCAATCGTATTAACACCTCTTTTGCAAACTCTGAGGCATATTCTTTCTTTCTGTATTTAGTAATTGGTTGGATGCCAGAAATTACATTTGTCAAAAATAACTCGTCTGCTTTTTGCAAATCAAAAGGGGAAATGGAAATTTCTTTTACTTCAATTCCTTCCATTTTTTTCAAAATTTCAAGTACTTGCTTACGCATAATACCATTCAAACAACCATCTGAAACAGGCGGTGTTACAATCGTATTTCCCGTTTTCATAAACAAATTACTTTGAAGCGCTTCAATCACATTCTTTTCATCATTTAAAACAAGGCAATTTTCATAACCATTTTCATTTGCAAAAATACTTCCTGTAATTTGAAGCATTTTATTGTTTGTTTTTAAGGTAGAAAGCAATTGTTTTGGAAGATAAAAATCTTTATACAACTCTACTTCATATCGCTCTTTTTGGAAAGAATATAAATCGGAATTAAGATTTGAAGCAGTAATAATAAACTGTACCTGTCTTGATTTTGGCAAATAAAAACCTTCACTTTCTCGATAAACTGAAAAACGAACTCGGTATGCATTTGATGTAGAAAGCGATTGTACTAAGCTTAAAATTTGTTCTTCAAAATATTCCATGGTAAAATTCATCGGAATTTCCATGCGACAAATACGCATAGATGCCATCAATCTAAAGTAATGATCTTCAAGAAACAACACCTTATTGTCTAATACTTTAATTGTTTCAAAAATAGCATCTCCATACAAGAAACCTCTATTTGATTCAATACCTATGGAAGTGTTTTCCTGAATAATTCCGTTACAATTTACCATAAAAAATCCCGATTAAAAATCGGGACAAATATACTCTTTATAATTTATTTTTTTTTTAAAAAGAACCTAATACATGTTTTAAATCTGAAATTTGATTTTCCCACAGTAATTTCGATTCATCTATTTCATCTTCATAAGCAAAGTCAGTAATTACTATTGAAACATCTTTTGTTATTTCGTCTTCCATTATCTTTAATTCAAAAAAATAATCGGTTTCGGTATCATCATCATTCAACCATTTGAACTTAATTCGTTCACCTGATTTTTTTGACGCTAATTTTGCTTTTTCTTCCGAATCATCCCAAATAAAAGTAAAAAACTCACCCCTTGAATTAACGTTATCGGCGAACCACTCCGATAATCCTGATGGCGTAGAAATATACTGATATAATAACTGTGGAGAAGATTGAATTGGAAACTCTAATTCATATTTTACTTTAACACTCATTCTAATTTATTTTATGTGGGAAATATATACAGAATTAATTGAATATACAAAAAAACATTTTATTTATTTTTTCCAAAATTATATTTGCAAAGAATATAAATAGTTTTATATTTGCACCCGCATTCAACAAGTATGCAAGACCAATATTTGGCGAGGTAGCTCAGTTGGTTAGAGCGCAGGATTCATAACCCTGAGGTCACGGGTTCAACTCCCGTCTTCGCTACGAAAACCCGAAATTTTACTTTATTGTAGATTTCGGGTTTTGTTTTTAAAACCTAATTAACTGATAATGAAATTAAAGTATTTTTTTACCGCACTTTTGATGCTTATTAGTTCTATTGGATTTTCTCAATTGAAAACAATCACAAACCAAACATCTTATCCTTTTTGGATTAATGTTCCAAAATCAGAAAGCACAGAAAAACAACCA
The DNA here is from genome assembly GCA_004293165.1 of Flavobacteriia bacterium. GTDB lineage: Bacteria > Bacteroidota > Bacteroidia > Flavobacteriales > Flavobacteriaceae > Flavobacterium. The sequence continues at coordinate 113,240 of RDYL01000008.1, forward strand.
GTTTTAATTTTTCTACACGGAAAAAGTCTATCAGGAACCGATTTAAATCGTGTGAGACGTTACGGAGTATTACGTGCAATGGACAAAGGAAGGAAAATTCCAGCCATAGTTGTAGCACCACAATTGGCAAAAGGCAGTTGGAATCCTGATAAAGTCCTTGAAGTTTTAACATATGTAAAGAAAAACTACAACGTAGATACAACTAGAATTTATGTTTGCGGAATGAGTTTAGGCGGTTATGGAACATTGCACTTTGCAGGTAAGCACGCGGATAAAATTACTGCTGCTGTAGCTATTTGTGGAGGCGGAAACGTAAGCGATGGTTGTAAATTGAGCACAATTCCTCTTTGGATTCAACATGGTGATAAAGATTATATTGTTCCAATGTCTGAATCTCAAAAAGTAGTAAATGCTATTAGAAAATGTAACGAAAAAGCGAATCTAATTTTTTCCATTATAAAAGGTGGAAATCACGGCAATGTTGAACGTCTTTTTCATGAAGATGCATTATACAATTGGCTTTTTGAACAAAAAAGTGAATAATTCACACGAATTTTACATCTAAAATTTTAAGTTAAACACTTCTAAACTGAAGGTTAAATTTTCATACTATTCAATCCTTTTGAATACTTTTAATAAAAAAAATGATATGAAACTGTTAACCCTAATCCTATTAATCCCATTTCTCATGAATGAAAACCTACTTTTCGATTTTAATAAAAATACAAATCCAAAAGAATGGCGAATCATTGACGATGTAGTAATGGGCGGCAGATCTAATGGTCAATTCCAATTGGATACAGAAGGAAATGGATTGTTTTTTGGAGCTGTTTCTACCGAAAATAATGGCGGGTTTTCGTCGGTACGTCATCAATTAAACCAACGAAATATAAGTGCTTTTTCTAAAATCAATATTCGATTAAAAGGCGACGGTAAAACCTATCAATTTAGAATCAAAGATAACGTTAGTTCGTATTACGCTTACATCACTAGTTTCAAAACTTCAGGAAATTGGGAAACGATTACTATCAATTTAAAAGATTTATATCCTTCGTTTAGAGGGCAAACCTTAAACTTACCAAATTTTAAAGGTGATTTTATAGAAGAAATTGTTTTCCTTATTGGTAATAAAAAGAATGAATCGTTTGAATTGAGAATAGATACAATCGAGCTAGTAAAATAGCCCTAAAAATCACATGCTTTAAAAATATCTATTATCTTTGTGGCATGATGCCAACGTTACTTTCGTCTCCACTACAAGGATTTACTGACTTTAGATTTAGAAATGCCTTTCACAAATATTTTGGTGGAATTGACACCTTCTATTCTCCTTATATAAAACTGAACGGAAAATTAGTTATTAAAGGTTCTTACGAAAGAGACATTCTTCCTGAAAACAATAGTACACTAAATGTAATTCCTCAGATTATCACTAACGATGCTGAAGAATTTCTATTTGTTGCTAAATACGTTCAGCAGTTTGGGTATAAAGAGTTAAATTGGAATTTAGGTTGTCCGTACCCAATGGTAGCAAAATGCGGCATGGGCTCAGGATTAATTAGCAACACATCACAAATCGAACATATTTTAAAACGCGTCCATAACGAAACTGACATTATTGTTTCGATGAAAATGCGTATGGGTTATGAAAATCCAACTGAAATTTTAGACGTCTTCCCTATTTTAGAACAATACCCCATTAAAAATATTGCTATTCATGCTCGAATAGGTAAACAATTATATAAAGGCGGTGTTGATTTAGATTCGTTTCAAAAATGTTTAGATACTTCCAAACAAAAAATTTATTACAATGGAGATATTACATCTGTAGAAAAATTCAGAACGATGCAAGAACGCTTCCCTTCTATTGACCATTGGATGATTGGAAGAGGCTTAATTGCGAATCCTTTTTTACCTTCAATGATTAAAAATAACACCACAGAATATCCTAAAAATAAATTGGAAATTTTTGAAGCTTTTCACGATACCATTTATCAGGAATATGATGCGTATTTACAAGGTCCAACACCCATTCGTATGAAAATGTTAGGCTTTTGGGAATATTTTTCAGAATCGTTTTCAAATCCTCAAAAAACCTATAAAAAAATTAAAAAAGCAGGAAATAGTAAGAATTACGAAAGTGCTGTGAAAGAAATTTTTAAAAATGGGTGATCAAGAATAAATCCAAGGGAAAAAATCCAATTCAAACTCAAAACAAGCTCAAGTGCAAGCAAAAATGAGTGAAACGCTCTGTGTATCTCTTTTAAACACAATCAAAATCAAAAAAAGCTCTGTGAAGCCCTGTGTAAAACTAAATTTTGAATCGAACACCTATCTTTCTCCCAATTAAATAAGCGACTCCAATTCCTAAAATTAAAATCCAAAGATTCATGAAAATATAAAACGTATACGCTACTGGATTTTCAGTTGAATTGAAACAGTAACTTTCAATCAAAAAACAAAAATGAGTAGTTTCTTTAGAAAATTGCGACAACGCAAAACTCATCAAAAACGTAATTCCCAAAGTGGATAAAATATAAACCACGTTTTTATTCATTGGTTTTTTACCTGTTGGTTGAAACACGTTTCGTTCTGCTTCAGTACGTTTATTGTGCTGAAGGGACCAAATTACTTTTTTAGCTTCATCGTCTACATTCATTTCAAAAATCAATTACAAGTTCAATTACAAATTCAAACTAACATAAGTGAAACACTCTGTGTATCTCTATTCAACACAATCAAAATAAAAAAACTCGGCGAATCTCTGTGTAATTATTACTTCAGCAATGCTACTAAAGTTTCAAAGTCTACTTTTTGTTGCTCGCCAGTAGCTAGGTTTTTCAAGCCAAATTCTTCACGCTCTATTTCCGATTCTCCTACAATAACAGCAAATGGAATATCTCTTCTATCGGCGTGTTTGAATTGTTTATCGATTTTAGATTTATCAGGATATAATTCGACTTTGATTCCTTTTTGACGTAATTTCCCTATGGCTTTCATTGAATATAAAGCTTCTTTGTCGCCAAAATTTAAAAACAACGCTTTTGATGTCGCTAAAACGGTTGCTGGGAATAAACCAACTTCTTCCATTACCAAAGCAATTCGGTCTAAACCAAATGAAATTCCTACACCCGACATGTTTTTTAATCCGAAAATACCTGTCAAGTCATCATAACGACCACCACCACCAATGGAACCCATTGCGACACCTTTTGGCGCAGCAACTTCAAAAATGGCGCCTGTGTAATAATTTAAACCACGCGCTAACGTAACATCTAAATCCAAGAAAGCGGTTTGTAAACCTAAAGTTGAAACGTTATCACAAATAAATTGCAACTCGTTTACACCTTTCATTCCTTCTTCTGAATTAGCTAATAATTGTGCTAATTTTTCTATTTTTTCGTTGATAGTTCCTGTGAAATTGAACAACGGTTGTACTTTCTCAATCGCTGTTTCCGAAATGCCTTTTACTAACATTTCATTTTTCACGCCGTCGGCACCTATTTTATCTAATTTATCTAAAGCTACTGTAAAATCAATCAATTTATCTGAAGCACCAATCACCTCAGCAATTCCAGATAATATTTTACGATTGTTAATTTTAATCGTAACGCCACCTAAACCTAACTGACTAAAAACCGAGTCATATAATTGCACCAATTCCACTTCTTGCCAAAGCGAATTCGAACCCACCACATCGGCATCACACTGATAAAACTCTCTAAAACGTCCTTTTTGAGGACGATCAGCACGCCAAACCGGTTGAATTTGGTAACGCTTGAACGGAAACTCAATTTCGTTTTGGTGTTGCACCACATAACGCGCAAATGGAACCGTTAAATCGTAACGAAGAGCTTTTTCTGAAATATGACTAGTTAACTTCAAACTATCTCTATTTTCTAATAAAGTAGCATCCGCTTTACCCAAATAATCTCCCGAATTCAGAATCTTAAAAATCAAGCGATCGCCTTCTTCACCATATTTTCCCATTAGGGTTTCTGAGTTTTCAAACGAAGGCGTTTCAATAGGTTGAAAGCCAAATTTCTCAAAATTGGTTTTTATCGTACTGAAAATATAATTGCGTTTCGCCACTTCTGCTGGTGAAAAATCTCGGGTTCCTTTGGGTATACTTGGTTTTTGTGCCATTTTTGTAATGTGTCAATTTGAAAATGTGTCAATGAGACAATTTTAATTTTTCTTAGTGCAAATATCGGATATATTCGGCAGTATAAAAAATCTATTTTGGGGTTTTAAACACATAGACACATAGTTTAAATTTAAACTAAAAAGGTATTTCATTTTACATCAAAACACATAGCCTTTGTGAACTATGTAAAGTGAAACACCTAAAACTATACACAATCCAAATCTAATGTGTCTATGTGTTTAAAAAAAACTCCATGATACTGTAACATTTTACTCTAACTTTAGTCTTATAGTCATGGTAGGATTATTTAAAGAAAATACAAGAATTGCGCTTGATTCAATTAAAGGTCAGGCTTTGCGTACTTCATTAACAGTAATGATTATTGCTATTGGAATCACAGCTTTAGTTGGAATTCTAACAGTAGTTTCAGCTTTAGAAAATACAATTTTGAAAGATTTTGCTTCTATGGGAGCGAATACTTTTTCCATTAGTCAATACGATTTTTCTTCCGAAATCAATCAAAATGATGCAGAACAACGGGTAAATCCTATCATTAGTTATCCAGAAGCAAAAGCATTTCAAGACAAATATAATTTCCCATTTACTACCACTTCCCTATCGTTTACAGCGGGTTCGGCTATTGAAGTAAAATATCAAGAGAAAAAAACAGATCCCGAAATTTCGGTAGTTGGAATTGACGAAAATTTTTGCCCAAATAAAGGCTTAGAAGTAGTTAAAGGAAGAAACGTAAACTCCTTTGATGTTTCTAACAACAATTACGTTTGTATTTTAGGCTCTGATTTTGAAAAAGGGTTGTTTGCTAATATGAATCCTTTGGATAAAATTATTTCCATTCGTGGTGCAAAATTCAAAGTCATTGGGGTTTTAAAAGAGAAAGGTTCCACCTTCGGAAATAGTCAAGATTTACGCGTTTTGATTCCAACACAAATTGCACGTTCATTATTTTCTGCTCCAAATATTAACTACGATTTAGACGTTATGGCCAACAACGAAGCGCTTTTAGATGAGGCTGTTGACGATGCCATTATTACTATGCGAAGAGTACGAAAACTAAGTCCTGTTGAGAAAGAAAATTTCGGAATTGAACGTAGCGATGATTTGATTCAAACGTTACTTTCTAACACGGCAGTTTTAGGAATTTCAGCCTGGGTAATCGGAATTATTACGATTTTTGGTTCTTCGATAGCATTAATGAACATCATGTTGGTTTCGGTTTCCGAGCGCACAAGAGAAATTGGGGTACGAAAATCACTTGGAGCCACTAGAAATACAATTGCTTGGCAGTTTTTTACTGAAACTTTAATTATTGGGCAAATAGGCGGAATTGTTGGTATTATTTTAGGAATTTTGATTGGATTTGGAATTGCTTCAGCTATTGGCTTTGCATTCACAACTCCTTGGATGGCAATTATTTGGGCATTTGTTGTAACTTTTGCAGTAACTATTCTTTCTGGTTTAATTCCTGCAATAAAAGCCTCGAAATTAGACCCTGTGGAAGCGTTGCGTTACGAATAAGAATTTAACCACAAGGAACACAAAGAAGGCACAAGGTTCACAAGGTTTTTAAATTAAATCTTCGTGGAACTTTGTGCTACAAACCTAAATTGAACATTTTATCATTCGATTATTTCCGTAAATATCTTTTTTTAATTCGATATTTTTGAAACCTAGACTTTCTAATAATTCTACCGTTTCTTTTCCTAAATATTGATTGATTTCGAAGAATAACAATCCGTTTGGCGACAAGTTTTTCAATGCCAATTGCGCAATTTTTCTATAAAAAAGTAAAGCATCTGTATCTTCTACAAACAAAGCTAAATGCGGTTCGTAGTCCAAGACATTTTTCTTGATTTCTTGTTTTTCCAAATTTCGAACGTAGGGAGGATTTGAAATGATGATATCGATGGAAGCTGGGAGTTGGGAGTTGGAAGTTGAGAGTATTGATAAATCTTCAACTTCTAAAATATTTGCTTCAATAAAATTGATTTCAACTTTATTTAACTCCGCATTTCTTTTAGCTACTTCTAATGCTTTTTCTGAAACATCAATAGCTAAAACATTTGCTTGTGGTAAATTTGCTTTTAATGAAATAGGAATACAACCAGAACCCGTTCCAATATCCAAAATATTTAAGCTGGAAGCTGGAAGTTGGAAGTTGGAAGTTTCTTTTAGAATAAATTCAACAAGTTCTTCTGTTTCTGGTCTTGGAATTAAAGTATTTTCATTGACTTCAAAACGCAATCCATAAAACCAAGCTTCACCTGTGATGTACTGAATGGGTTTTTCTTGTTGTAATTGTGCTAAAATAGTATTCCACTTATCTACTTCAGCATCTGAAAGTTCAAAATTCGGATTTAAAGCTACATCTACTCGTTTTAAGTTATGTAAATATTCAGTAAGGATGAAAAAGAAACTTTCGATTTCTTGTTCATCTTGAATGTTTTTTAACGAATTGAAAAAGTTTATTTTATAATCTTTTAATAACATAAAATCTATCTTACTTCTTACTACTCAAATCTTACTACTACAACTGCTTCGTCATCCAAACTTCACAACTATTATGACCTGTGTTTCCCATCGGACCATCAATATTTTCAAAACCTATTCTTTTGTATAGCTTTTGTGCGGTTTTCATAAAAGATAAGGTCTCTAAATAACAAATTTCAAAATCTTGTTTTTTAGCAAATTCCAAACATTTTTCAATGATTTTCTCCGCATAACCCGTTCCTCTGATTTCGGGAGCAAAATACATTTTTTGTAATTCACATACCGAAACATCTGCATTCTCTAAAGGAGCAACACCACAACCACCCACTACTTTCCCATCTTTTTCCACCACATAATATATAGAACGTGATTGTTGATATACTTCGTATAAAGTGTCTAAAATAGGGTCAGCATAAGCCGTTCCTACTTTAGGCGCATCTAATTCATGAAAAATATCACGAATTACCTTGGCAATCGACTCATTATCTTTTTGTTGTATTTCTCTAATTAGCATAGCATTTTTATTGCTGGGTAAAATTACATAAATTAACTTGAGATTGTTTTAAACAGTTAAGACATTTAAGTTTTTTTTACATTTTAGAAAGATTTAAAAAGCACATAAAAGAAGATTAAAAATTTATATAAACTTGTTAATTAACTTCTTAATTATTTTTAAACTTATATGACTTATATGTTTATTTTTTTACCCTTAAAAATACTACTTTTGTATTATGACGACGCACGAATTTTACATGAAACGCTGTATTGAACTCGCCAAAAATGGTTTGGGAACTACGTATCCAAATCCGTTAGTGGGAAGTGTGATTGTTCACGAAGGTAAGATCATTGGCGAAGGTTGGCACAAAAAAGCTGGCGAGCCTCATGCGGAAGTCAATGCGGTGAATTCAGTAAAAGACAAATCGATGTTGAAAGAAGCTACGATTTACGTGAGTTTAGAACCGTGTAGTCATTTTGGAAAAACACCTCCTTGTTGCGATTTAATCATAGCAAATAAAATTCCGAATGTAGTTATTGGAACTATTGATCCCTTTGCAAAAGTGGCTGGAAACGGCATTAAAAAACTCATTGAAAGCGGTAAAAATGTAACCATCGGTATTTTAGAAGACGAATGCAACGAACTCAACAAACGTTTTTTTACCTTTCATCAAAAGAAAAGACCTTATATTATTTTAAAATGGGCCCAAACTGCTGATGGTTTTATTGCTCCTGAGATACTGAAACCAGTTCAGCATGACAAATTGAAACCTATTTGGATTACAAATCCATATTCCAGACAATTAGTTCATAAATGGCGCACCGAAGAACAAGCCATTTTAGTAGGAACCAATACCGTTTTAGAAGATAATCCGAAATTAGATGCACGTGATTTTTCTGGAAATAATCCGGTACGAATTGTATTAGATAAATCGGGTAAAATTTCCGAGAATTATCACGTAAAAAACAATTTACAGAAAACAATTTTTATTACTGAAAACGAAAATCACATTTCAAATGAAAATTGTATCATTGAAAATGTTATCTTTGATATGCACCTAATTTCTTCAATTTGTAACATTTTGTATAAAAACGAAATACAATCCGTTATTATTGAAGGAGGAAGCCTAACACTTCAATCATTCTTAAATGCAAATTTATGGGATGAAGCTAGGGTTTTTATAGGTCAAACAACATTTCAAAACGGCACATTAGCCCCTACCATCTCCGGAAATTCGGTTGCTAGTTTTGACATAATGAATGATGAACTTAAAATTTTCAAGAATTATGATTGAAGCAATTATTTTTGATTTTGGCGATGTTTTTATTAATTTGAACAAACAAGCTATTGATACCGAATTTAGAAAATTGGGCTTAAACGCTTGGCATGATGATTTAGATACTTTGAATAAAAAGTACGAAATAGGCAAAATTGACGAATTGGAATTTATGGAAGGTTTTCAAAAACATCTTCCGAATGCCAGTCTAATTGAAATTAGAACCGCTTGGAATTCTATTTTAGGCGATTTTCCTTTGTACCGATTAGAGTTTTTGCAAATGATTGCCTCTAAATACAAATTATTTCTTTTAAGTAATACAGATTATACCCACATTGAAAAATTTGAACACAAAGAAGGGCTAACTTTTGCACGTGATTTTTACAGTTGTTTTGAAAAAGTATATTTTTCCTATGAAATTGGATTTCGAAAACCAGATGAAAATGCCTTTAAATACGTAATTAATAACCATAATTTGAATCCAAAAAAAACACTATTTGTAGACGACAAACAAGAAAATACCGATATAGCCAAAAAATTAGGATTACATGTTTGGAATCTATTACCTGGCGTGGATGATGTTGTTGATCTTTTTGATAAAAAAATAATTTAACAAACGTGATTTATTTACTTCTAAGCATTTTATTCAATGCAGTTCTTTTTATAATTATTAAACTTTTTGCAAAATTCAATATTGATGCGTTACAAGCCTTAGTCGTAAACTATTTTATTGCTTTTGGAGTGGGGCTATTTTTTTTAGACACCTTCTTTTCTCCTCAAATAATAATCTCGCAAGAATGGTTTAAAGGAAGTATTTTATTAGGCTTTATATTCATTTCTACATTTTATGTCACAACAATTACATCACAACGAAATGGACTTTCAGTGGCGTCAGTTGCCTCTAAAATGTCTGTAATCATCCCCATAATTTTAGGTGTTTTTTTATATGACGAAACATTAGGAAGTGTAAAAATTTTAGGCATCATCATAGCCTTAATTGCTGTTTATTTTACTTCTAAAAAAGAAACAGGCGAAATACAACAAGCAAGTAATCTTGTCTTTCCCATTTTAGTTTTCATTGGAGCCGGAACCATCGATTCGAGTTTAAAATATTTACAAACATTTCACGTACCATCCAATCAAATTGGTTTATTTTCCTCTGTTACTTTTTTCTGTGCATTTAGCGTTGGAATCCTCATATTGGTATTTTTAAGTCTTAAAGGGAAAATCAAATTTGCTGGAAGAAATATTTTAGGAGGAATAGCTTTAGGCTTACCCAATTTCTTTTCATTGTACTATTTAGTAAAAATGTTAGAAGCAAAAGCTTTTGAAAGCGCTACTTTATTTACTATACATAACATTGCTATTGTATTAGTTTCTACTTTTGTAGGCATTCTTTTCTTTAAAGAACGAATTTCAATGCGAAATGCTTTAGGAATTGGATTAGCTTTATTTGCCCTATTTTTAGTTACTTATTAAAATGGAATTCTCAGAAAACGACACATATAAAACTATTTCCAGTGCTTCAGAAGAAGTGTTATACAAAGAAAAAAATAGTAAATTCTTTGGCTATGCATTTCCAGTTTCTAACGAAGAAGAGATAAAAGAACATTTAGATCGATTGCGAAAAGAGCATTTTTCTGCGCGTCATTGGTGTTATGCGTATCAAATAGGTACAGAGAAAATTCAATACCGTGCAAATGACGATGGCGAACCAAATAATAGCGCCGGAATGCCCATCTATGGACAAATTCAGTCATTTGAAGTTACAAATGTAATGGTTGTAGTAGTTCGTTATTTTGGTGGCGTAAAATTGGGCGTTGGCGGATTAATTTCGGCATACAAAACGGCAGCCCAAATGGCATTAGAAAATTCGGAAATTGTAGAGCAAACCATCAACAAGTTTTTTACTATTTCTTTTGAATATGTACATTTGAATAAAGTGATGCGAATTATTAAAGAAAAAAATCTCCAAATCGTATCTCAAAAAATGGAAATGGATTGTGAAATTCAAATTTCAATTCGAAAAAAAAATGTTCAAAACTTATTGGACACTTTTGAAAATTTATATGAAATAAAACTTACCGAAGTATAAAATTTTATAACTCATTTATTTTTTCAGAAACATAATCTGGCGGTAAAATTGGACGTCCGGTTTTCATATCTACAAACACTAACATGGAGTATCCCGTTGTTAATAACTCATTCTTTTCATTATATATTTCGTAGTCAAATTCTATCTTCACAGAGGTCTGACTTTTAAATATTGTTTTAACCGTTAGTAAGTCATCATATCGAGCTGGTTTTTTATAATTCATGGTCAAAGTAACTACGGGCAACATAACGCCATTCTCTTCCATCCATTTGTACGAAACTCCCATATTTCTCAACCATTCCACACGTCCCATCTCAAAATATTGCGCATAATTTCCGTGATAAACGACCCCCATTTGGTCAGTTTCCGCATATCGCACACGAACTTGAAATTTATATTCTTTCATATTAAACCAATATTAAGTTAATATTAAAAAAAGTTTTTTGTTTACAATTTTTTTTTTTAAAAATCAATAGCAAAAAAATTTTTTTTAAAAAATTTTGTTCACATATTTGCTATCCCAAAACATATAAACAAAATATTCCTTTTGTTTACTTTTGTTATCCTACAAAAATATAATAATAATTAATTAAATTCATGTCAAAAACTGCGCAATCGGTATGGAATAACTGTCTGTCTTTCATTAAAGACAATGTTCATGATCAAGCATACAGAACTTGGTTTGAACCTATACAATCAGTTGAGCTAAACGATAACGCGTTGTCTATTCAAGTGCCTAGTAAATTCTTTTACGAATGGCTAGAAGAACACTATGTAAAATTATTAAAAGTAGCCTTAACAAAAGAGTTAGGTACAGGTGCAAAGTTATTGTATAAAATTAAGATGGAAAACACTTATGGCAATAAACTTCCATTTACTGAGCAAATTCCAAGTTACAATAGAACCGCAGTGAAACCTCAAGAAGTAGATGTGCCTATTGTAAACAAAAATCCAGAGTTAAAAAATCCATTTGTCATTCCAGGTATTCGTAATTTAAAAATCGAATCACAACTTAATGCTAATTACAGTTTTGATAATTTCCTTGAAGGAGATTCAAACCGTTTAGCTAGAAGTGCAGGTATGGCTGTTGCTAACAAACCTGGCGGAACATCTTTTAACCCGCTATTAATTTTTGGGGGAGTTGGTTTAGGTAAAACACACTTAGCACATGCTATTGGTGTTGAAATTAAAGACAAATATCCAGAAAAAACTGTGTTGTATATTTCAGCAGAAATATTCACACAACAATATATTGATTCTGTTAAAAAGAATACCCGTAACGACTTTATTCATTTCTATCAATTAATTGATGTTTTAATTATTGATGATGTGCAATTCTTGTCAGGTAAATCAGGAACACAAGATGTATTTTTCCACATCTTCAACCATTTACACCAAAACGGAAAACAAGTAATTCTTACTTCTGACAAAGCCCCTGTGGACATGCAAGATATTGAGCAACGCTTACTATCTCGTTTCAAATGGGGATTATCAGCTGAATTACACCAACCTGATTATGAAACACGTATTTCAATCTTGAAAAACATTTTGTTTAGAGATGGTGTTGAAATTCCTGATGAAATTGTAGAATACGTTGCTAAAAACATTAAATCAAACGTTCGTGAATTAGAAGGTGCTATTATTTCTTTAATTGCGCAATCTTCTTTTAACAAACGCGAGGTGAATATTGAATTAGCAAAACAAGTGGTTGAGAAATTTGTTAAGAATGTAAAACGTGAAATTTCAATTGATTATATCCAAAAAATTGTTTCTGATTATTTCCAATTGGATGTTGAAACTTTACAATCCAAAACAAGGAAACGTCATGTGGTTCAAGCTAGACAATTAGCTATGTTTTTTGCTAAAAAATTTACCAAAGCTTCCTTAGCAAATATTGGCTCACAAATTGGAGACCGTGACCACGCAACTGTACTTCATGCTTGCAAAACAGTTGACAATTTAGTAACTACCGACAAACAATTTAGAAAATTTGTTGACGACATCAACAAGAAATTATCGCTATAATTCATGTCTTCTAAAATCTTAATGGTCTGCTTAGGAAATATTTGCCGTTCTCCTTTGGCAGAAGGTATTATGCGGGCTAAACTTTCTAAAGATTTTATTGTAGATTCCGCTGGAACTGGTGGTTGGCACGCGGGAGAATTACCCGACAAGCGTTCTATTTCAACTGCAAAAAATAGAGGTTTGGATATTACTAGCCAAAGAGCGCGACAATTTAAAATCAGTGATTTTAATACCTTTGATTATATCTATGTAATGGACAATTCCAATTATAAAGATGTAATGGCATTGGCACCCAATGAAGAAGTAAAATCAAAAGTTAAGCTCATTTTAAACGAACTTTTTCCAAATGAAAATGTTGATGTTCCCGACCCATATTATGGAGGACAAGACGGATTTGAAAACGTTTTTAATATGCTAAACGAAGCTTGCGATGTAATTGCTGGAAAACTTAAAAGATAAAAATCATGAAATCAAATTCTTTAGGCAAACTCTATTTAATTCCTATTACACTTTCCAATCCTGGAGAAACCACTGTAGTTCCCGAAGATGTTTTGCCTCAAACCATAAAAAGAACAATTGATTTTATTGATTATTACATTGTTGAAAACGAGAAAACAGCACGAAAATTCATCAAAAGCATCCATCCCGAAAAAAAACAACCCGATTTAAAAATATCAGTTTTAAACAAACATACAGAAATTGCTGAACACAATGAATTTATCCAGCCTTTATTAAGAGGCGAAAACATTGGATTAATGAGTGAATCAGGCTGTCCTGGCGTTGCAGATCCTGGAGCTGTTATAGTGAAATTAGCTCATGAAAAGGGAATTCAAGTGGTTCCATTAGTAGGTCCAAGCTCCATTTTATTAGCTTTAATGGCAAGTGGAATGAACGGACAAAGTTTTGCTTTTAATGGCTATTTACCTATTGATAAAAACGATAAAAAACAAGCCTTAAAAAGTTTTGAACGCTTATCGCAAGAAAAAAATCAATCGCAATTATTTATTGAAACGCCTTACCGAAACAATAAATTAATGGAAGATTTACTGCAAATATTACAACTAAACACTTATTTATGTGTGGCTTGCGATATTACTTTACCTACAGAATACATCAAAACTAAAACGGTGAACCAATGGAAAAAAGAAAAGGCCGATTTACATAATCGACCTTGTATTTTTATTATTCACAAAATGTAAAAAAACTATTCTAAACTTGCTTTTGCATTTGCATCTGCTGCTATGTTAGAAATATCATAATTTGAAAACTTTCTAATATAACTTGACAATGAAGTTCCGAAACCGTCTTTAAAACCATTTCTTCCGTTACTTCGCAAATATTTTTTTACCGAACCAGCACCTCCTAAATGTGCCGCTGCTACTAAGCCAGATTCTGTAATTTCTACACCATTAATAATTCTACCTGAATACTTGTGAATCTCTTTACGTAATTCCCATTTATTACGAGCAATCAAGGCTTCAAAAGCTTTATCTTGCCATTCAGCATTACGTAAAAATTCTTGAAAATCATAAATACCTACTGTACGAAGCGTACTTCTACCAAACTGATATTTACCCATATAACCGTATGAATTTACTAAATGTAACATACCTCTTGACTCTTTATAAGCCATTTTTTGAGCAAAACCAGTAAATGATTTACCAACGTGGGGAACTTTAATTGGTAAAATTTCATCAGTTTCATATTCATTTGGAACGTGATATTTAATACCATCATAGTTCGACAAATGAAATCCTTCTAATTTTTCTTCTTTAAAGGTTATAAAACCTGAAGAAACGACTAATACTAGGAGTGTCAATCCTAAAAAATAAGACCTTTTTTTTATCATGAATTGTTATTTCTCAGCGCCTGTCACTCATCTGAAATTATCGAAACAAATATACAAAAAAAATTAGAATATTGATTTACAGCATGTTAATCTTTTCTAAAAGTAGATAAAGTGCGCTTTAATTCCGTTAAAATCATCATATTGCAAAGTTGGTGCAGGAATTTTAATTGTATTAATAACTGAAAAAAGTGTCTTTAAAAAATTAGATTTTGTACTAATTTTCGTTAAATCAACATCAAAACTTAGATAAAATTGACGATATGGATTTTGAATTATTCCATTTACTAATGCTTCCTCATTTTTTCCATACAACATTCCTTCGCCACCATAACCTATTGCAAGGTTTAACCATTTTGGAACAAAATTATCTTTGGTAAATGACTGTATATTAAAAGACAACCAATACGTTTGTCCATTATAATCTTTCAAAATTTGCTCATTTAAAGAAGAACCCAGCGTTTCTGGTCGTTGCGAAGCAAATTGAGTTTGATGAAATGAAAATTTGGGCGTAATTCGTTGTTCCTTCCAAAGTAATTCTTGCGACACATACAAAGCAGTTCCTGTGGCATTGGCAATAATATCTCCGGATGATGCTCCCCATTCTTGAGAAAATCCATCAAAAACCTCAACTACCGTAAGAAATCCAAATCCTAGAGTTGAACCATAAATTAGTTGTTCTTTTTTAGAAGCACTACTCCAAGCTAACATTTCAACCCCAACTCTACCTAAATGATATGTAGAGTAGAAATGTCCCACCTTATCCATTTGCAACCATTGATTATTATCATTGATAAAATGAAAATTGGATTTTGGATAATCTTTGTACCAAAGTTGGTTTAAACCCATTAAAGCAGCTCCAAAAACAACAGATTCACCTACATAAACTGTTTTTTTTCTTAAAACATTAATGCTATCTGATGGCTTTAAAAAGTTATTAATATTAGATTGTGCTTGACCTAAATTAGAAAATACTAATGCAAAAAACAGCCTTCTAATCCAAGTCATACATTAAAAAATTACAACTTTATACCAAGTTTATTTACCCAATCGGCATATTTTTTAGCATTTACTAGATGCGCTTCATAAGTTGTTTCAAAAGAATGATATCCTGGTCTACTTGGATCCGCACAGAAATAAATATAATTGTGTTTTTCTGCATTTAAAACCGCATCAATTGCTGAGATATCAGGCATTGCTATTGGTCCAGGAGGCAAACCTTTATTAATGTATGTGTTATAAGGAGAACTTACAAATAAATTACTTCCTCCAACTCTTTTAATCACTTGATCAAAATCACCAGATTTTTCTTTTATTGCATAAATAACGGTTGGGTCAGCTTGCAAAGGCATGTCTTGATTAATACGATTCAAATAGGCACCCGCTACTCTTGGGCGTTCATCTGCCTTAACAGTTTCTTTATGCACAATAGAAGCCAAAGTATATACTTGCGCCGGTGTCATATTCAATGCTTTTGCCTTTTCCAAACGTTCATTTGTCCAGAACTTTTTATGCTCTTTTGCCATCTTTGCAGCTATTTTACTCGCCGAAGTATTCCAATAAAATTCATAGGTGTTAGGAATAAAAAGCGTTAAAGCCGTTTCTTTTGTTAGTCCATTTTCTTGAAAAAAAGCTTCATTCGTAAAGGCTTCATTTAAAGCTAAAGTATCAGGCTCTAATTGAGTTGCCAATCGTTGAAAAAGTTTATCCAATGTTTCTTGGTTATTGAACGCTACTTGAACAGGCACATTCAAACGCAAACTTCTCACGATATCAAAACTGGTCATATCTTTCTTTAAAAGAAATTTACCCGCTTTTACATTCGTACTATAATTTCTTGATGTTGCTACAAAATCAAACTTTTCAAAATCTTTTATAAGCGGTTTAACAATTTCTGTTACTTGCTCATAGTTTGAATTTGAAGGAATATAAACATAAACTTCATTTTGAGAAAATTGGGTATTAGGTGTAAAAGCTTTGAAATATACATATACACCAACAGCTGTTGCTACAAAAATTCCTGCAACTGCGATTATTGAAATTAGTTTTTTTACGTTCAAGAGATGCTGTTTTAAGTGTGATTGATTAGTTGGTATAAAATTTCGTCTTCGTATAAATTTTGAATTTTATTCCAATCTTTTTTTATTCCGATTTTTTGAAAGCCAAATTTAGTAAAAAGGGAAATACTAATTTCATTTTTGCTTCCAATATTTGCATATAATTGATGCAATTGCATTTGATTGAATGCATAATTGATTATCAATTGTAAAGCTTCTGAACCAATACCGCTAGTTCGCATGGATTCGTTGGAAATTACAATCCCTACACCTGCTCGGTTATTATTTGGATCAAAATCAAATAAATCAATTAAACCAACTGCTTCAAAAGTATCATTCATACAAATTGCCAAACGCAACTGCTTTGCTTCATAAATATCTTGGTGCGCATTTTCTAAATACTGACGAATTAAAAAACGGCTATAAGGGGTTTGCGTATTACTTACATTCCATATCAATTCGTTGTTTTCTATTGCATAAACAAACTCTAAATCTTCCGGTTCAAGTGCACGTAGATAAATGGTATTTCCTTTTAATGTAATCATTTCTAATTTAAAATTTTAAAACAAATAGACACAATAGATTTAGTTTGCGTTGATTTTAGGCGTTACACTTTTATATAGAAATCATAGACAACAAAAAAATCTGTAAAATCCGTGCAATCTGTGTTATCTGTGTTCCAATTTATATTTCAATCTTTCCTTCAAAAACAAAAGTCGCAGGGCCAATTAAGAAAACATTTGTATAACTCCCATTATCTTCATCAAATTGCACTTTTAGTTTTCCCCCTTCAACATTTAAATCGATAATATTATTCTTTGTTTTTCCAAGCTGATGCATAGCGATTGCAACTGCTGTCACTCCCGTTCCACAAGACAAAGTTTCATCTTCAACTCCACGTTCATAGGTACGAACTGCAAAAATATCATTTGCTAATTGGTTCACAAAATTAATATTACTTCCTGCATTCCCATACAAATCAGAATAACGAATTTTGGCTCCTTCTGCTTTTACATCTAAATTTTTTAAATCATTTACTAGTTGCACATGATGTGGAGAACCAGTATTTAAAAAGGTATAATTGGATTCGTTTTTTATTGCATCTACATCTTTCATTTGAAGTGCTACGATTCCTTCAGCATCGATAGTTGCAAAGTGATATCCATCAACTGCTTCAAATTCGGCTTTATTTTTAACCACACCCATTTGTTTGGCAAAAGCAACTAAACATCTTCCGCCATTACCACACATAGAACTTTCGTTTCCATCCGAATTATAATAGACCATTTTAAAATTAAAATCGGCATGATTCTCAAGTAAAATAAGTCCGTCAGCACCAACCCCAAAACGTCTATCACACAATTTTTCAATAAGTTGCGTGTTTTCTTTTGGAAAAAATTGAGAACGATTGTCAATCATAACAAAATCGTTGCCAGTTCCTTGATATTTATAAAATGTAAGTTCCATCATGAAATTAATTTAGACAAAAGTACAAATATTAATAAGATGTTAAACATTGTTAATCGAGCGTTAAAGTGATTTTTGGGAATATTTTTTTTTATAATTTTGAATGAACAAAAATTAATACTTATGAAAAAATTTGGAAGTTTAGTATTCGTATCGCTCTTAAGTGGAGCCTTAACATTAGGTGCTTACAAATTCTTTTTAGAACCAAATAAGGCCGGAAAATTAACTCTTGCCTCACCTAATTATGCCAAAAATGTAAATTTTGGAGCAGAAAACATTGATTTTACGATAGCTGCAGAAAACACAATACATGCTGTGGTTCACGTTAAAAACGTAAGTGTTTCAAAAGTGCCTGGTAATATTTACGATTTTATTTATGGACATCAAGGATTAAGAGAACAAACTCAGATAGGAACAGGTTCTGGAGTAATTATTACAGAAGATGGTTATATTGTAACTAATAATCACGTTATCCAAGATGCTACAGAATTAGAAGTAACCCTAAACAACAACAAATCCTATAAAGCTAAATTAGTTGGAACCGATTCCAAAATGGATGTCGCACTTTTAAAAGTGGATGCCGATGAAAAATTACCTTATGTAGTTTTCGGAGATTCTGACGCCATTAAAGTGGGCGAATGGGTTTTAGCGGTTGGAAATCCGTATAACTTAAACTCAACTGTTACTGCTGGAATTGTTTCAGCAAAAGCCAGAAATTTATCAAACAACGGAATCCAATCGTTTATTCAAACCGATGCTGCTGTTAATCCTGGGAACAGCGGTGGTGCTTTGGTAAACACGCGTGGTGAGTTAGTTGGAATCAATACCATGATATCTTCTCCTACAGGAAGTTACACAGGCTATTCATTTGCAGTTCCTTCTAATCTTACTCGGAAAATTATAGAAGACTTGATGCAATTTGGAAATGTACAACGTGGCGTTTTAGGTATTGAAGGTGGCGAATTGAATTCTAACTATGCCAAAGAATTAGGAATTAAAGAAACTCAAGGGTTTTATATTAATAAGGTAACAAAAAATTCTGGCGCAGAAAAAGCAGGTTTAACAAAAGGTGATATCATCGTGCAATTAGATGATAAAAAAATTAATAGTTTCTCTGAATTATCAGCTTACATAAATACCAAAAGACCAAATGATGTAGTTCAAGTAAGTGTTTTACGAGATGGAAAACAAAAAACACTTCCCGTTAAATTGACCAAAAAAGAAATTTTAAATTATGAATTTAACGGAATTGAATTTGAAGATATTGATGCTGCTGATAAAAAACAATTCAACATTAAAGACGGTATCAAAATTAAAAAAGTAAGCAATCCTGAATATGCAGAATATAGTGACATTTTAGATGGCGCAATTGTTTTAAGTATTGATGGAAAACAAGTCAAAGACATGGAGACTGTTTCAAGCTATTTGGCTAAAAAAGAAAATCAAAAAGCTAGATATCAAATCATCTCTAAAAATGGTCAGATGTATAGTATAATTATGTAAAGCTTTTATACAGTTAAATGAATATAGAATCGCAATATTTTAAAATATTGCGATTTTTTATTTAAGTTCAAAATAGGATCCAAATTCAAACCCAACCGAATTTAAACCAAAATTAGGCATTTGAATGTTCGCATTTGAAGCATGTCTAAACATAGACTTTACATCGAACGAAATATTTTTATACTTATAATTATAACCTAAAGCAAAAACATCACTAAAAGCAAAACCTTTTTTCAATCGTTCAGTATCGGTATCAATATACATTGGTCCAGTATTTAAAACTGTGAAAACGGATGAATTTTTGCTTAATATACGTCTGTAAACAATCCCAATATTTAAAACATATTCATTAATTGATTTTAATTTCATGTATTTTTCTCTCAATTCATCTCCATTTTCAACCGTATGCGGTATAAACCAATAATTTATCATTTGATGTTTTGATTTGTAATAACTTGGTTCAATTAAAATTTCAAAGTGATTTTTATTTTTTCTGTAGAAATTAAAATGATTGGAAAATTTAACTATTTTGCTTTCATAAGTATAATCAGCCTCTTGTCTTATAAATGTATTTTGGGAAGCATAACCAACTATAAAGCCTGTTCGCAACCATTTATATTTTGGAATTGAATCTTGAGAATATCCATTCACAAAAAACAAAAGACAAAAGATATAGATGAATTTTAATTTCATTTCATTTTTTTTCAAAAATAGAAAAATAAAGAAAACAAAAGACACATTTAAAATTTGATTCAATTCACTAAAAAAAATGGAAATAAATTTTACGAAAACGTTTGAAATATATACTTTTGCACCACAAAACAACACATAATTATTTCATGAGCAATATCTCTTTATACGAAAAAGAATTAGCTTTTCAGGCAGACAGAAGAAAAGCTGGTGTAGAATTTATTAAAATCATCAGTGATTTATGGTATGACAAATCAATTGAATTGGTTTTATTCCGTAATCAGCTAATTGACAAAAATGTAAGCGAAATCATCAACTTACACGAATATGCTGGTGCTTTTGTTGAAAAACCAATCAACGTTTTTGATTCTGTTGAAATCGCAAGCGCTATTGTTGATTTAGATTTACCACCTTCAAGAATTGATATTGGTAAATTAACTTACGAATATCATTTAGAAGACAACAAATACAATGATGCAAAAGCATTTGTAATTGATAAATTAAGAAATGCTAAAAACTTCCAAGAAATTACTCCAAAAGATGTAGTACTTTATGGTTTTGGTAGAATTGGTCGTTTATTAGCACGTGAAATAATGTCTAAAATTGGAAAAGGACAACAATTACGTCTAAGAGCCATCGTAACTAGAGATAAAAATGACGCTGTTTTATTAGAAAAAAGAGCTTCTTTATTACGTTATGATTCTGTTCATGGCGATTTCCCTGGTTCTGTTATTGCAGACCCTGATAATAATGCATTATTAATAAATGGCACAACAGTTCATATTATTACTGCAAATTCTCCAGAAGAAATTGATTATACTGCATATGGCATTGAAGACGCATTAATTATTGATAATACAGGAGCTTTCACTACAGAAGAAGCTTTAAAACGTCATTTAACTTCAAAAGGAGCTGATAAAGTTTTATTAACTGCACCTGGAAAAGGAGTTCCAAATATCGTTTACGGAGTAAATCATGAAGATTACAACCCAGACGAAGTGAATATTTTTTCTGCAGCTTCTTGTACAACAAATGCAATTACTCCAGTTTTAAAAGCTGTTGAAGATACTTTAGGCGTTGTTAAAGGCCACTTAGAAACCATTCACGCTTATACGAATGACCAAAATTTAGTAGACAACATGCACAAAAAGTACCGTAGAGGTCGTGCTGCTGCTTTAAACATGGTTATCACTGAAACTGGTGCTGGAAGTGCCGTTGCAAAAGCATTGCCTGCATTAGCTGGTAAACTTACTTCAAATGCGATTCGTGTTCCTGTTCCAAATGGTTCATTAGTAGTATTGAATTTAGAAGTTGGAAAAGAAACTTCTATTGAAGAAGTAAACAACATCATGAAAAAATATGCTTTAGAAGGTGATCTTGTAGAGCAAATTAAATACTCATTAAACAACGAGTTAGTATCATCCGATATCGTAGGAACATCTGCTCCTGCTATTTTTGATAGTAACGCTACGATTGTTTCTGGAGACGGAAAAAACATTGTAATGTATGTATGGTACGATAACGAATATGGCTACAGCCACCAAGTAGTTCGTTTAGCAAAATACATTGCTAAGGTAAGAAGATACAGCTACTATTAGTAGATGGCCATAAAAAACCAAAAGCTCCTATTTTTCAATAGGAGCTTTTTTATATTTAAAAATATCCGATTACTCTTTAGAAGCAATATAACGTTCTGCATCTAATGCCGCCATACATCCTGTTCCCGCAGCCGTAATCGCTTGACGATAGACATGGTCAGCCGCATCACCTGCTACAAATACACCTGCTACATTTGTTTTAGAACTTCCTGGTACATTTACAATGTAACCTGTTTCATCTAATGTAATGAAATCAGCAAAAATATCAGTATTTGGTTTGTGACCAATCGCTACGAAAAATCCAGTTGCTGGAATTTCAGTAATTTCACCAGTAGCTCTATTTTTTGCTTTAACACCAGTCACAACTTGTCCGTCACCTAAAACTTCTTCTGTTTCAGTGTGCATTAAAATTTCAATGTTTTCTGTCTTTTGAACACGTTCTGCCATAATTTTAGATGCTCTAAATTTATCACTACGAACCAATATCGTTACTTTTTTACATAATTTAGATAAGTAATGTGCTTCTTCACAAGCGCTATCTCCTGCTCCAACGATTACTACTTCCTGATTTCTATAGAAAAATCCGTCGCAAACCGCACAAGCTGAAACACCACCACCTAATTTTAAATAGTGTTGTTCCGATTCTAATCCTAAATATTTAGCAGAAGCTCCTGTAGAAATAATTACTGTTTCTGCATGAATTTCTATGGTATCATTAATCCAAACTTTATGAATATCTCCTGAAAAATCTACTTTTGTTGCCCATCCATCACGGATATCTGAACCAAAACGTTTTGCTTGCTCTTGCAACTGAACCATCATTTCAGGTCCGGTTACTCCTTCAGGATAGCCTGGAAAGTTTTCCACTTCATTGGTTGTGGTTAATTGACCACCTGGTTGTTGTCCTTGATATAAAACTGGATTCATATTCGCTCTAGCTGCATAAATAGCTGCAGTATAACCTGCTGGACCAGAACCTATAATTAAACATTTTACTTTTTCGATTGTATCTGACATAACTTTATTCTTTTAAGAATAGCAAATGTAAGTTTTTAATTAAAATTATTTCTTAAAATTGAATTAGTTTTAATTATGAATGTATAATTTTTGACAATAAAAAAAACCTCCTTGAGTAAACAAGAAGGTTTCGTCGGGGTGGCAGGATTCGAACCTGCGGCCTCCTGCTCCCAAAGCAGGCGCGATAACCGGGCTACGCTACACCCCGAATTTGTGAGTGCAAATATATAACTAATTTCTATTGTAGCAAATAAATCAACCCTTTTTTTAAAATAAAATAATTCACACCATCAACCTATATTTTTTTAGCACTTATTCACAAAACTTTCTCATCAAAACAAAAAACACATAGAATATTATTTCTATTTTTGCTAAATAATCAACCAAAGAATCTTTATGCTTATTATTGGAATTGCCGGCGGTACCGGAAGTGGAAAAACAACTGTAGTACATCAAATTATGAATGAGTTACCTTCTTCAGAAGTGGGAATCATTTCTCAGGATTCGTACTATAAAGAAACGCATCACTTAAGCTATGAAGAGCGTACCAAAATAAATTTTGATCATCCAAGAGCGATTGATTTTGAACTTTTAGTTGCTCATTTAAAAGATTTAAAGGCTGGAAAAACAATTGAACAACCTGTTTATTCTTTTGTTACTCACGATAGAACTGACGACAAAATCATCACACATCCAAGAAAAGTAATGATTGTAGAAGGTATCTTAATTCTAACCAATCCAGAATTAAGAGATATGTTTGATATTAAAGTTTACGTTCATGCCGATTCAGACGAACGACTAATCCGTAGATTAAAGCGTGACATTGCAGAACGAGGCAGAGATATGGAAGAAGTTTTAAATCGCTATCAAACTACTTTAAAACCAATGCACGAGCAATTCATTGAACCAACAAAAGCTTTTGCAGATATTATTATTCCAAATGATAAATACAATACGGTTGCTATTGATGTAGTTCGTGCTGTAATTAATCAAAGAATCGCTTAAAATGAAAAAAATAAAGAATTTAATTGCCAATTATCCTTTCCTAAAATTTTTAGCGAATCGTTATGTATTGGTGTTAATTCCCTTTATTATTTGGATGTTATTTTTCGATAATTATTCTTATTTAGAACACCGTGTTTTAGATAAAGAAATTGAAGGAATTGAGGATAATATTCAATATTACAAATCCGAAATCAAAAAAGACAGCGTAAATATAAAATACCTAAAAAACGATGATCGTGTAGAAAAATACGCGCGCGAAAAATACTACATGAAACGCGAAAATGAGGATATTTATATCATCGAATTTAAAGACGAAAAGAAAGCTGCAACCGAAAAAAACAAATAGTAACAATTAAATATATAATTCGTGGCTAACCATAATTTATTTTCCGATTTTGAAGCCGTTTCTTCTAAACAATGGAAGCAACAAATTCAATACGAACTGAAAGGTGCTGATTACAACGAAACTTTAGTTTGGGAAAGTCCAGAAGGTATTAAAGTAAAACCATTTTATCACGCTGATGATTCCGAAGCTTCGGAAACAGTAAATCTTGATGCTATTGTTCCCACAAAACCTTTTGCAATTGTTCAAAATATTTTTGTTCATGATGTTCAAAAATCAAACGCTCGTGCACTAGAAACATTACAAAGAGGAGCTGAAAGTGTTCGTTTTACTTTAGAAAATGATACAATTTCGATTGAAGAATTAATGCAAAATCTTCCGTTAGAAAACGTGAATTATTATTTCAATTTACCTTTTCTTTCTGTTGAATTTACGAATAAAATCAATGATTTCGCTTCAAAAAACAAAGCTAATATTTTTATCCAAAATGACCCAATCGGACAATTAGCAAAAGATGGTAATTGGTTTGAAAACCTTGAAAAAGATTTTGAAAAGCTAAATATCATCGCTAAAAACCCCCATCCTTTGAAGGGGTACCCAACGGGCGGGGTGGTTTCATTTTTAACTATTTCAAGCGGAATTTACCAAAACGCTGGTGCGAATATAGTACAACAATTAGCTTACACTTTAGCACAAGCAAACGAATATTTCAATAGAATTCCTGCCATCAATCAACCAATTACGATTGAAGTTGCTGTTGGAACAAATTACTTTTTTGAAATAGCGAAACTAAGAGCATTACGTCTTTTGTTCAACACATTAGCATCAGAATACAATCATAATTTTGATTGCCATATCATCGCAACACCAACAAAACGTAATAAAACATTATACGATTATAACGTAAACATGTTGCGAACGACTACTGAATGTATGTCTGCCATTTTAGGTGGAGCCGATGCTGTTGCGAATTTAGCTTACGATGCCATTTATCACAAAGACAACGAGTTTGGCGATAGAATTTCGAGAAACCAATTGTTAGTTTTAAAACACGAAAGTTATTTCGACAAAGTGAACAATCCTGCTGATGGCGCGTATTACATTGAAACGTTAACGGAACAGTTAGCCGAAAAAGCCTTGGAATTATTTAAAGATATCGAGAAAAATGGCGGATTGATTTCTCAATTAATCGATGGAACTATCCAAAGAAAAATCAACGAAAGCGCTCAAAAAGAACAAGAACTTTTCGATTCCGGGAAAGAAGTTTTATTGGGAACCAACAAATATCCAAACAAAAACGACCAAATGAAAAACGATTTGGAATTGTATCCTTTCGTAAAACAAAACGCCAGAAAAACGCTAATCACACCGATTATCGAAAAACGTTTGGCTGAAAAATTAGAACAAGAACGATTAGCTTCGGAATAATTTCGTAACTTTCAGAAAAAGAAGACCATGGAAGCAATTAGAAGATTTGTAAAAGTAAAAAATCATCAAGTAAACATTACTTTACCTGAAGATTTCAATGCAGAAGAAGTAGAAGTGATTATTCTTCCAACTTCCAAGGAATATCAAATTCCTCAATTGCAAATTGACGAAGTTAGAGAACGAACCGAAAACTATTTAAAGAATCCTTCAATTGGAATTGAATTTGATGATAATACGTTATCTGACGAAGATAAAAAGTTATTAGATTTTAGAGCCAATCAACCGAAAGAAGATTTTATTTCAGCAGAAGAATCAATAAATAGATTTAAGAAAAAGTATGGAATATAAGGTTATTGTTTCTCCATTAGCAATTAATGATATTGAAAAAATCACTGACTTTTATGAAGCTATAACTATTGAAATTGTTGTTAGATTTTTAGATGAACTTGAAGAAGCATACAAAGTTTTAAGTACAAATCCTCATTTCCAAATTAAATATAAATCTTACAGATCAATTCCATTAAAAGTTTTTCCTTTTATATTGATTTATGAAATTGACGAATACAATAAAGAAATAAAAATATTAAGTTGCTTTCACACATCGAGAAGCACAAAAAAATACCCAAAATAGTTTTATAACTATGAGAAAAGATATACAACATTTAAAGTTAGAAGTTAAAAGTCAGAAATCAGAAGTTTCTGAAAAACAACACTTCACTACCGCCGAAAACATCGAGCTAAAACCAATTTACACTAAAGAAGATATTTCCGATTTAGAACATCTTGGTTTTGGCGCTGGTTTTGCACCAAATTTACGCGGACCTTATTCCACTATGTACGTTCGTCGACCTTGGACGATTCGTCAATATGCGGGATTTTCTACTGCGGAAGAAAGTAATGCTTTTTATAGAAGAAACTTAGCCGCTGGACAAAAAGGACTTTCAGTTGCCTTCGATTTAGCGACGCATAGAGGTTACGATTCAGACCACGAAAGAGTTGTGGGTGACGTTGGAAAAGCTGGAGTTGCGATTGACTCGGTGGAAGATATGAAAGTACTTTTCGACCAAATTCCATTAGGGGAAATGTCGGTTTCGATGACGATGAATGGTGCGGTTTTACCAATTATGGCTTTCTACATTGTTGCAGCGGAAGAACAAGGCGTTGCTCCTAACCTATTATCTGGAACGATTCAGAATGACATTTTGAAGGAATTCATGGTGCGAAATACCTACATTTACCCACCAACACCTTCGATGAAAATTATTGCGGATATTTTTGAATATACGAGTAAAAATATGCCAAAATTCAACTCGATTTCAATTTCGGGTTACCACATGCAAGAAGCGGGAGCTACTGCAGATATTGAATTAGCCTACACTTTAGCAGATGGTTTGGAATACATTCGTACAGGTTTAGCAGCTGGAATGGATATTGACACATTCGCTCCTCGCCTATCGTTTTTCTGGGCGATTGGAATGAATCATTTTATGGAGATTGCGAAAATGCGTGCCGGTCGTATGCTTTGGGCAAAACTATTGAAACAATTCAACCCAAAAGACGAAAAATCATTAGCATTAAGAACGCATTGCCAAACTTCGGGTTGGAGTTTAACGGAGCAAGATCCTTTTAATAATGTGGCTCGAACTGCAATTGAAGCAGCAGCAGCAGCCTTTGGAGGAACACAATCGTTACATACCAATGCTTTAGACGAAGCGATTGCTTTACCAACCGATTTCTCTGCACGAATTGCTCGTAATACGCAAATCTTTTTACAGGAAGAAACTAAAATCTGTAAAACGGTTGACCCTTGGGCAGGAAGTTATTATGTAGAAAGTTTAACAGCTGAAATTGCTGAAAAAGCTTGGGCTTTAATTGAAGAAGTAGAAACTATTGGCGGAATGACGAAAGCCATTGAAGCTGGAATTCCAAAACTACGAATTGAAGAAGCTGCTGCACGCAAACAAGCGCGTATTGACAGTAGTCAAGATATTATTGTTGGGGTGAACAAATACCGTTTGGAAAAAGAAGATCCGTTACATATTTTGGATGTGGACAACCAAATGGTGCGCAAACAACAAATTGAACGTTTAGAACAAATTAAAGCGACTCGCGATAACACTAAAGTTGCCGAATGTTTAGCAAAATTAACCGAAAGCGCTAAAAATGGTGGTGAAAATTTACTATCTTTAGCAGTAGAAGCAGCACGAAACAGAGCAACATTAGGCGAAATTAGTGATGCTTTAGAAGTAGTTTTCGGAAGATATAAAGCACAAATTAGAAGTTTTAGCGGCGTGTATAGTAAAGAAATTAAAAACGACGAAAGTTTTGAAAAAGCAAAACAATTAGCCGATGCCTTCGCGAAGAAAGAAGGGCGTCGTCCTCGTATTATGATTGCGAAAATGGGACAAGACGGTCACGATCGTGGTGCGAAAGTAGTAGCAACAGGTTATGCTGATGTTGGATTTGACGTAGACATTGGACCATTATTCCAAACGCCACAAGAAGCTGCGAAACAAGCGGTTGAAAACGACGTGCATATTTTAGGCGTTTCTTCGTTAGCTGCGGGACACAAAACTTTAGTACCACAAGTGATTGAAGAACTAAAAAAATACGGAAGAGAAGATATTATGGTCATTGTTGGCGGTGTAATTCCACATCAAGACTACCAATTTTTATTCGACGCCGGAGCAGTAGCCGTTTTTGGCCCTGGAACTAAAATTAGCGAAGCTGCGATTAGTATTTTAGAGGTTTTATTGGAGGAGTAAAATTCATCTGATTATAATTTAAACCTGTCAGGTTTCTGAAACCTGTCAGGTTTTCTTTTGGCAAAAAAATATTTTTACATATATTTGTAATTATATAAACGCCAAACAATTATGATTCAAGCCTTACAACATGGTAACTATTACCATATTTACAATCGTGGAATTAATAGCGCAACGTTATTTAAAGAAAAAGACAACTACGAACATTTCCTCAAACTTTTCGAATTACACATTGAACCAATTGCAGAAACTTTTGCATGGTGTTTAATGAAGAATCATTTCCATTTCATAGTTAGAATTAAAGAAACTTCTGAAATTGATTCAGATAAAAACAGTAATCCTTCACAAGCTTTTTCAAATCTTTTCAATGCATATACGAAAGCATTTAATAAGAGATATAATAGACATGGTGCTTTGTTTGAAAGACCATTTAGGAGAAAACAAGTTAATTTTGATTTGTATTTACAAAATGTAGTTGCGTACATACATAATAATCCTGTTCATCACAAAATTTGTTCCCATCCAATAGAATATCCATGGAGTTCCTACATTTCTTGTTTATCTGATAAACCAACTAAAATTAAAAGGACTGAGGTTATTACATGTTTTGGAGATGTAGAAAATTTCAAATATGTACATCAAGAAAAAGGAAATTATTTTGAAATTGAAAGTTCATTAGGAATTTGAATTTAGTCAATGATTTAAATCTGATAGGTTTGCTACTGTATAAAACACCAGCAGAAATGTTTGTTTGTAGTTAATAAAATTTAGAAAAAGTATTCTTTTAAACCTTACAGGTTTTGAACCTGTAAGGTTTGACACCGAAAAAACACTAGCAAAAATGTTTGTTTGTAGTTAATTAAAATCTAGAAAAACTATTCTGTTAAACCTGACAGGTTTTCGAAACCTATCAGGTTTGATACCGTATAAAACTGATACCGTATAAAACACCAGCAAAAATGTTTGTTTGTAGTTAATAAAATCTAGAAAAACTATTCTGTTAAACCTGACAGGTTTTCGAAACCTATCAGGTTTGATACCGTAAAAACACCAGCAGAAATATTTGTTAGTAGTTAATTAAAATCTAGAAAAACTATTCTGTTAAACCTGACAGGTTTTCGAAACCTGTCAGGTTTGATACCGTATAAAACACCAGCAGAAATGTTGGTGTTTTTTTATGCCTAAAAATTTGTTAACAACTATAGAAGCTATGCTTACAATTGTAAGCGGGTCAATTGTATGCATAACAATAAATTTATAACCATGAATATTAAAGAAAAATTTGGTCAAAAAGTTAAAAACCTTAGAGAAGAAAAAAACTTTTCAATTGAGCATTTAGCCAATATTTCCAATGTTGACAGAAACTATATTTCTGATATTGAGAAAGGCAAAAGAAATGTTTCCATAGAAATTATGGAAAATGATATTTTTGAAGAATAAATTAATAGTTTTACAATAATTAATTCTTGAACTAAATGAAACATGAAAATTATGAAATTCTAAATTTATTAGGATATGGCTTAGCTAAATTTGATAACGAATTTATTAAACAATTTGGTTTTAAAACCAAAACTGCATTTTTTGATTATTTCGTTGAATTAAAAATCGTAGAAACGGGTAGTGTTGTAAAAAACAGAATGGATTTATTTGATCCATTTTTTCCAAATAACGGAAGAAAAGGTTGGTGGCAAAAAGGCGATGCATATATTCATAGAAAATATTTGATTGATAGTTTATTTGGCAATGAAAATGTGTTAGGTTATTCAAATATTGTAAAATTATATTTAAAAGAAAATTACGAAATAAAAGAGCTTTTTGTCGAAGTAAAACCAATTGTAAAATCAAGATTTAAAAAACTTCAAGAAACAGGACTAGAAGCTGAACTATATTTTATGAATAACTTTAATGAAATTTCAGCTTTTAATAAAGGGATTTTGGAAGATGCTAGATTATATGGAGATGGGTATGATTTTCAAATCAATGTAAATGAAAACTCATTTTTAGCAGAAGTTAAAGGAATTAGAGCAAAAAAAGGAAGGTTTAGACTTACAGAAAACGAATATCAAAAAGCTAATGAATATAAAAATGATTATGTTGTAACTTTAGTTTTGAATTTAGATGATTTACCTACTTTTTTAACAATTGAAAATCCAATTAAAAATTTAAAATTTGAAGAACGAATAATAAAATCGAAAGAAACAAAAGAATATCATTTAATAACAGACATCTCATAATGTATGAAAGATTACACAATTTTAGAAATCAAAACTGTTTTAAACCCTCCTATAATATTAAATTTTACTGATTATGTAAATTGTCCCATATGTGATAATGAAATTGATGTAAAAGATATGAAAGTAGACAATAACAGTTCTGTTGATTGTGAAAATTGTAATCATACTATAAAATTTAAAATCGTAAAAATTTAAATTTTATCTAATAAGATAGCATAATCTGTAACCCTTGAATGGTTACAAAAAAAAGGGACAGATTCTGTTAGATTATGGCGTAAAAAAGATGATTATTCAACAATAAATATTGATTTTGCTTCAATTGGTTCCTTTGAAGCTTTTATGAATGATGAACCTATTTCAATTGATGAGGATTAAAATTTAAACCCCATCCACCGCCTTCACACCCTCTAAAAAATCAATACTTTTCACTTCTTCAAAAAAGTCGATTTCGGTTTCGTGAGGTAAAAAATCAGAGATGATGCGCACGATAAAATCTTGTGGTTTTTTCAAATATTTAAAAGTGTAATCTTCCATATTTACTACAGTTTTTTCAGCTAAATCGGTTGTTCGTACAAACTTATCAGAAGTTAAGGATGACAAACAAGGTAAATTTAGCTTTGGCTTTTCGGTGATAATGGGTTTTCCGTTTTCAAACAAACCGCCTTCGTAACCGTATAGCGAAGCATTGGTAATTTCGATAGGCTTTCCTAAATGCAAATAATCAGGCAAATGGGCTTCTTTCCCTACTACAGCGGCAAAACCCATCAATACACAAATATCGTGTGGTGGCATTTGCATCATCGTTTTAGCCGTACTTTCACGACCAATTCCAGAAACGATTACTTCGTACGTATGATTCAAATTGGAAATTCGATCTAAAGCGTTTAGTACTTTTTCTCGTTCAATTTCCATTGGGGTTAGGATAATTATCTTCAATGTGTAATTTTTTGAAATACAAAGTAAAAGAAATCTATCTTAGTTTCCTAAATTTGTAACATGTCAAAACTACCTAACATCACCACCAGTATATTTTCTGTAATGTCGCAATTAGCGAACGAACACGGAGCCATCAATTTATCGCAAGGATTTCCAAATTTCCCCGAAGACGAACGATTGTTGCAAATTTCGGAACGTATTATTCGAGAAAACATTCATCAATATACACCAATGGCAGGTTTGCCTTCGTTATTGGAAAAAATTGCGAATCAAACGTTAAATCAATACGGTAGAAAAGTCAATACTGCAACCGAACTATTGATTACCGCTGGTGCAACACAAGGCGTTTTTACAGCGATAAACACGTTTGTAAATCATGGTGACGAAGTGTTGATTTTAGATCCAAGTTATGACAGTTACGAGCCTTCAGTTTTGGTAGCGGGCGGTAAACCAGTTCGTGTTTCATTAAATGATGATTATACGCCTAATTTCAATCGAATTGAAAGTGCCATTTCTACTAAAACCAAAATGATTGTCATCAATAATCCACACAATCCTACGGGAAGAATTTGGACAGAACAAGATTTTGAAGCTTTAGAAACCATTTTAGAAAAACATCCCCAAATTCTTATTTTGGGTGACGAAGTGTATGAATACATTACTTTTTCGCAACCTCATATTTCGTTTAATACACGTCCAAAATTAGTCGAAAGAACGATTATCGCTTCTTCTTTTGGAAAATCATTACATGTTACGGGTTGGAAAGTTGGTTACTTAATTTCACCTGAAAATCTAATGTTCGAAATGAAGAAAGTGCATCAATTTTTGGTATTCAGTGTGAATAGTTTTTCGCAACATGCGATTTCAGAATATTTGGATGTGGTTGATTTTAGTGAAGTTTCGAAAATGTACCAACGCAAACGCGATTTGTTTCAAAACCTAATCAAAGACAGCCGTTTTGAGTTGATGCCTTGTGATGGAACGTATTTTCAGGTGGTGAATTACAACCAAATTTCATCCAAAAACGATGTGGATTTTGCTAAAGAATTGATTATAAATCATGGTGTAGCTTCTATTCCGATTTCAGTTTTTTACAATGATGCTACGGATAGACACATGCTTCGTTTTTGTTTTGCTAAAACGGATGAAACTTTGATTGCAGCAGCAAAAAAATTGTGCTCTATATAAAACCATTGGCAATAAATGATATTTTATTAGTCAATCTAACTTAACAATACCTATACAAGAAAGTGTTTTTAGACTAACTTATTTAGTAATTACTGCTAAAAACAATTGAAAAACAAAAAACTACTTTCTTGTATAGTTTTTATGTCGTTTTACCACCAAATTATCATAAAAAGATGTGTTACTTTAGAGATATGATTATGCCTAACTATATCGCTAAAAAACTAAAGCACTTTTGCATCTTAATTGCACTTATTTTCTATACAAACATTTCGTTTGGTCAGTTAAGTTTTTGCACAGGAAGTAGCGGAGCTCCTATATTTTTTGAAGACTTCGGGAGTGGCACAACTTATGGACCCGCATTACCAGCAGGCATTACAAACTATGCCTATGTTAACAGTGGTTTCCCTCAAGATGGTCAATATACTTTATATTATAGAACAAATTTAATTCCAAATTCATCAAATTGGCTTTATTCTTTAGATCATACACCAGACAATGCTCCTAATGGCGTCAATGGAAAATGCTTAATTGTAAACGCAAGCAACACACCTGGGCAATTTTATAGAAGAACAGTTACTGGACTTTGTAGCAATACTCGATTTGAATTTTCTGCATGGCTATTAAATATCTACAATGCTGCATCAAATGGCTGTTCTGGAAGCGGTATTCCAATTAATGTAACTTTTGAAATTTGGGATGCAACAGATACGGTTCTACTACAATCAGGAAATACTGGAAATATATCTGGAACATCATTTCCAAACTGGAACCAATTTGGATTAGTTTTTACCATGCCTGCAACACAAACTTCTGTAATACTTAAAATGCGTAATAATGGCAGTGGTGGTTGTGGAAACGACTTAGCTATTGATGATATTATGTTTAGAACGTGTGGAGAATATAGCGCTATCATAAATTCAACTACAAGTGGAAACAGCATGAACATATGCGAAAATGCCGCTATTACTCATCCCAATTTAGTGGTTACTACCACAGGAAGTATTGCACATGTATATCAATGGCAACAAAGTAATAACAATGTAAATTACACAGATATTGTTGGCGCGAATTCATCCAATTACTCTATTCCTAATTTAAGCGCCACAACCTATTACAGAGTTAAAGTTGCACAGGATATTTCAAATTTAAACAATCCTTTTTGTTCTTCATTTTCTGATATTTATACGGTTAATTTTAATCCATCACCTAATTCGCCTGTTTCAAATGGAAATCAAACAATTTGTTCCAATCAAGCAACTAGTTTGGGCGTAAGTGTTTCTGCAAACGAAAGCGTTAATTGGTATGATAGTGCTACAAATGGCAATTTATTACTTTCAAATTCTTTATCATTTTCACCAACAATTCCGGGAACTTATTATGCGGAATCATTCAATCAAACTACAAATTGCAAAAGTAATACAAGAACTGCTGTGACTCTTTTACCTGCAGTAACAACATCATTTTCTGGTATAACGAACATTTGTTCATCAGAAACTATCCTATTAAATTTAAACGCATCCGATACGTCGGCTACCCATAATTGGACAGCAAGTTCTACAGATGTAACTGGATTTTCTAATGGCTCTGGGACTACAATTTCTCAAACATTAACTTATACTGGAAATGCTACCGGAACAGTAATTTATAATGTAACTCCAGTGATTAATGGTTGTGCTGGTACACCACAAACAATAACGGTAACGGTAAATCCACAAACCAATAGTACTATCACTTTTCCTACTATTACTACTTCATATTGTTTAAATGCAATCCCTTCTTTACTGCCTACCTCATCATCAAATAGCACGCCTATAAACGGAACATGGAGTCCTTCAACTATTAACACTTCTATTGTAGGAACTACTACTTATACATTTACGCCACAAGCTAATCCCTGTATAATATATGCACCTTTTACTATAGATATTACAATTGCGAACAACATTACACCCAATTTTGATAACACTATTTTTGTTTGTTCTGGAACAACGCCGCCAACATTAAATTCAACCTCACCAAACGGAATTAGCGGAACATGGACACCCGCAACAATTGACAACACGAATTCGGGAAGCTATCTTTTTACGCCCAACCCAAATCAATGTGCGAGTTCACAAACAATTAATGTAATCGTAGGAATAAATACAACTACCATTTCTTTTACTGGAGCTACAACAATATGTTCAAACGAAACAACTTCTTTAAATTTAATTGCTTCGGACCCAAATGCAACAATTGTATGGACGGCTAGCACAACTAATGTAACAGGTATTTCAAATGGTTCAGGAAATACTATTTCTCAAACTTTATTGAATTCAGGAAATACAAGCGGAACGGTTGTGTATACTATAAACACATTACTTAACGGATGTTTGGGCACACCTCAATCAATAACTGTAACTGTAAATCCACAAAATAATATTACACTAACTTTTTCAGGAATTCAAAACTTGTATTGTTTAAATGAAATAGCCCCTCCGCTTCCTACTTTTTCAACCAATAGTACCCCATTGATAGGGACTTGGAATCCTTCAACAATTAACACAGCAACATTAGGAACAACCACTTACACCTTTACAGCACAACCAATTTCATGTACTATTATTAGCCCTTATTCGCTAACTATTACCGTTGGAGATAATTTTTACCCAGATTTTACAGACAATCTGAATTTATGTGCGGGTGAATTGCCACCTACACTTACTGCTACATCACCTAACGGAATTTCTGGCATATGGACACCTTCTGTAATTGATAATTTAGTTTCTGGAAGCTATACTTTTACTCCAACATCAAATTCTTGTGCGGTACCACAAACCATTGCAGTAACTGTTTTTCAGCCAACCTTAACTGCAATAGACTACACTATACATGAAGCGTTTTCAGAACAGCAAACTATTACAATTACTGCTTTTTCAAATGGAGATTACTTATACCAATTAGACAATGAAACTCCACAAGCGAATTCAGTCTTTGAAAATGTAAGTCCTGGAAATCATATCATAACAGTATATGACAAAAATGGCTGTTCGGCACCAATAAGTGAGGAAATTACGGTAATTGATTATCCAAACTATTTTACACCAAATAATGACGGCCACAATGATGTATGGCAAATAAAGGGAATAAATAATTTAGATAATTGGAGTATTTCTATTTTTGACCGATACGGTAAATTACTTGATAGATTAAACACAATTTATCCTTTTTGGGATGGGATTTATAATAATGAAACTTTACCTGCTTCTGATTATTGGTTTACAATAACCTATACTGAAAACAATATTACCAAAACCTTTAAATCACATTTTAGTTTAATTCGATAATGCTTCAATTTTATGAGTGCATGTTGTTAAATTTATTATCACTACATTTACTAAAACATAGAAATTATGGCAAAAAGTCAAGATGCGAAGAAAACAGCAAAAAAGGAACCTTTAAAAACGGCAAAAGAGAAGAAAGAAGATAAACGCAATAAGAAAAATTTACCAAAACGTGATTAAAAGTCACTACAAATACGAATATAATTCGTGTTTTTTTATTTACTACAATTTTTAATTTATTCAAAGTAATCGGCGCAAATAAAAGACTAAAAATATATCAAGTATTGAGCTTAAAATTATTTTTATAAGGTTATTTTTCTTATTCTAAATCAATTAGACAAGACTTTAACCCATTGTTAACAAAATTGCCTTGAAAAAACCATAAATAATTGTATTTTTACCACTTAAAATTTTTAATAATCAAATGGGTAAAATCATTGCAATTGCCAATCAAAAAGGTGGTGTAGGAAAAACAACTACTTCTGTTAATTTAGCAGCATCTCTTGGTGTTTTAGAAAAAAAAGTGCTTTTAATAGATGCCGACCCACAAGCTAATGCTAGTTCGGGTTTAGGAATTGATGTAGAAAGTGTAGAAATTGGTTCCTATCAAGTTCTTGAACACAGCGCAACACCAGAAGAAGCAACCGTTTCGTGTTCGGCACCAAATGTTTCGGTGATTCCAGCTCATATTGACTTGGTGGCTATCGAAATTGAATTAGTAGACAAAGAAAATCGCGAGTACATGCTAAAAACAGCATTGGAAAGTGTAAAAGATAAATACGATTACATATTAATTGACTGTGCACCTTCGTTAGGATTATTAACATTGAACGCTTTAACAGCGGCGGATAGTGTAGTAATTCCGATTCAATGCGAATATTTTGCATTAGAAGGGTTAGGAAAATTATTAAACACCATTAAAAGTGTTCAAAAAATCCACAATCCGAGTTTAGATATTGAAGGATTGTTATTAACCATGTACGATTCCCGTTTGCGCTTATCCAACCAAGTGGTTGAAGAAGTACAAAAACACTTCAATGATATGGTATTTGAAACAATTATTCAAAGAAACATCAAGTTGAGTGAAGCTCCAAGTTTTGGCGAAAGCATTATTAATTATGACGCTACTAGTAAAGGCGCAACAAATTATTTAAACTTGGCTGAAGAAATTATTAAGAAAAATCAATAATAGAGAAGATGACAAAAGCGGTAAAGAAACAAGCCTTAGGAAGAGGTTTATCGGCTTTATTAAAAGATCCTGAAAATGATATTAAATCAGTTGAGGATAAAAATGCTGATAAAGTAGTAGGAAATATTATTGAATTAGATCTTGAATCGATTGAAATTAATCCGTTTCAACCGAGAACGAATTTCAACGAAGAAACCTTACAAGAATTAGCCAAATCGATTAAAGAATTAGGTGTAATTCAACCGATAACCGTTAGAAAATTAGATTTCAACAAGTACCAATTAATTTCTGGAGAGCGTCGTTTGCGTGCTTCAAAATTAATCGGATTGAAAACAATTCCAGCATACATTCGTTTGGCAAATGATAATGAATCATTGGTTATGGCATTGGTGGAAAACATCCAACGTCATGATTTAGACCCAATTGAGGTAGCTATTTCGTACCAACGTTTAATCGAAGAAATCAATTTAACACAAGAAGAATTGAGTGAGCGCGTAGGCAAAAAGCGTTCTACCATTACCAATTATTTACGTTTATTGAAATTAGACCCTATTATTCAAACAGGAATGCGTGATGGTTTTATTTCAATGGGACATGGAAGAGCGTTGATTAACATTGAAAATCAAGATGTTCAAAGTGATATTTATCACAAAGTGGTAACACAAAATCTTTCTGTAAGAGAAACAGAGGCTTTGGTTAAAAATTACCAAGATAGCTTAAAACCAAAAACAACTAAACCTGCAAAAAGCAACTCATTTGACATCAAAGAAGAAGAGAAAAAAGCATTTGCAAATTATTTCGGAACTAAAGTTGATGTAAAAGTAGCTGGTGGAAAAGGGAAAATAACAATTCCATTTCATTCTGAAGAAGACTTTAATCGTATCTTAAAACTTATAAACGCGTAGTGAAAGTATTGCAATACATAGCGCTTTCAATTTGTCTTTTTTTGAGTTTTCAAGTAAAAGCACAAGAAGAAATATCTTTAAAATCAGCCGATACAACAAAAGCCATTATTAATCCAAACACACCTGCAAAAGCAGCATTTTATTCAGCTTTAGTTCCTGGATTAGGACAAGCTTACAATAAAAAGTATTGGAAAATTCCATTAGTATATGCTGGATTAGGTGCTGGAATATATTACTATACATGGAATCAAAAAAAATACCATGAATTTAGAGATGAATATAAAAGAAGATTAGACGGTACCTATGATCCAAACCACCCTATTTATGGAGATTTAGACAATGACCGTTTAGTTCGTGCGCAAAAATTTCACCAAAGAAATAGAGATTTATCTGCTTTAATTACAGCTGTTATTTATATTTTAAATATTGTTGATGCTAATATTGATGGGCATTTAATGCAATTTAATGTCAATGATAATTTATCTATTAAACCCGATATGAATCAAAATCAAATTGATTATAAATTCAATTACGGAATGACACTTACCTTTAATTTTTAACAAAATATTAAGTAATAAATCAACAGTTACAACAACTAATGAGTATGAAAATTGCACTTTTAGGTTACGGAAAAATGGGGAAAGTTATTGAAAGAATAGCTTTAGAGAGAGGGCATGAAATCGTATTAAAAAAAGATCAAGACAACACTTTTGAAGGATTATTAAATGCTGATGTTGCCATCGACTTTAGTGTACCCGATAGCGCTGTTATCAATATTTCAGAATGTTTAAATAATGGAATCCCAGTAATTTCTGGAACAACAGGTTGGTTATCCGATTATCCAAAAATGGTGGCTTTGTGTGAAGATAAAAACGGAAGTTTTATCTATGGTTCTAATTTTAGTTTAGGTGTAAATGTGTTTTTTGAATTAAACGAATATTTAGCCAAAATGATGGCCAACTTGAAACAATACAACGTTTCAATGGAAGAAATTCATCACATACAAAAGTTAGATGCACCAAGCGGAACAGCCATAACATTAGCAGAAGGAGTTATCAAAAATACTGATTATTCTAATTGGACATTAGAAACTCCAAATAGTAACGAAATACATATAGAAGCAAAACGCATTGAAAATGTTCCAGGAACGCATAGTATTTTTTACGATAGTGAAGTTGACCAAATCGAAATCAAACACACAGCACACAGCAGAGAAGGTTTTGCATTAGGAGCTGTTGTCGCAGCAGAATGGTTAGTTGATAAAAAAGGTGTTTTTACTATGAAAGATGTACTTTTTAATGGTTCTAAGCTATAGGCTTTAGACAATAAATAATAAATAATAAATTATAAATTATAAATTATAACAAAGCTAAAAGCATTTTGCTTAAAGCTTACAGCAAATAAAATTATGGAAATATCAGGTTGGTTAATTTTTATCTTATTAATTCAAGTAATTCATGGAATTGGAACTTGGAAATTATATGTAAAAGCAGGAAGAAAATCTTGGGAAGCATTTATTCCAGTGTATAACGGAATTGTATTGATGCAACTCATAAATCGTCCAAAATGGTGGATTTTACTCCTTTTTATACCCGTTATCAATTTGTTTTTATTTCCAATTATATGGATTGAAACGTTAAGAACATTTGGTAAAAAATCAACCGTTGATATGGTTTTGGGTGTAGTTACATTAGGATTTTACATCGCTTATGTAAATTACACACAAGAAACTACTTATCATGCTAATCGCGATTTAAAAGCTCCAAATAAAACAATAGACACCTTGGGTTCGCTTTCTTTTGCAATTGTTGTAGCTACTTTAGTTCATACGTATTTTATTCAACCTTATACCATTCCTTCTCCTTCTTTAGAAAAATCTTTATTGGTAGGAGATTTCTTGTTTGTAAGTAAATTTCATTATGGTGCAAGAACACCAATTACACCTATTGCTGCTCCAATGGTGCACGATACATTACCATTACTAAAAACAAAATCATATTCGGGCAAACCTTCTTTACCCTTTTTTAGAATACCTGGTTTCGAAAAAATAAAACGAAATGACATAGTTGTTTTTAATTATCCAGCCGATACAGCGTTTAACATGTATATAGCTTCAGATAAACGTTACGACAAACCAATTGATAAAAAAACTAATTATGTAAAACGTTGTACAGCTATTCCTGGAGATAAATTAGAAATTAAAGATGGTGTTATTTTTATCAATGATAAGAAATCTATAATGCCTGATAGAGCACATCCACAATATGTTCATAAAGTATATTCTAGCAAAGGAGTAGCCACAACAACATTAGTTGATGCAGGATCGTCTGAATTTATTAGAAAATTCATTACTACAATTTATAATGAAAATCAAGCAAATGCGATTACTCCATACGTATTAGGATCGTCAAAAAATAATGATGGTTCGGTTACTTTCATTACTGATCAAAGAGGTGTACCAAATAGTATACTAAGTCAATACAGCATTTCAATAACTGAAGTAAACGATTTTGAAAGGGAAGCCAACCTAACCTTAAATAATGCTGAAAAACTAAGAAAAAGCAGCAGTATCGATTCTGTTGTTAGAATAATATTTAAGAAAAACCAACCGAATAAAGAAATTTTCCCTGGAAATACAAATTGGACAATTGATAATTTTGGGCCTATTTACCTTCCAAAAGCTGGCGAAACTGTTGAATTAAACAAAGAGAATATTCCATTTTACAAAAAAGTAATTGGCGAATATGAAGGGAACGACTTAAAAATAAATGGAACTGAAATCCGAATTAATGGTAGCGTAGCTACATCGTATACTTTTAAACAAGACTATTATTGGATGATGGGAGATAACATGCATAAATCATTAGATTCACGTTATTGGGGATTTGTTCCAGCTGATCATATTGTTGGAAAACCAATATTTATTTGGATGAGTATTGATGGTATCAATGATGGGATTAAAAACTGGAGCATCCGTTGGGATAGATTATTTACTACTGTTAGCGGTGAAGGCCAACCTCAATCCTACTTTAAATATTTCTTGTTTGCATTAGCGGCTTATTTCGCTTTTGATTATTTCAGAAACAAAAAGAAAAAGAAAGAAAACAATAATTAATCATTCTGTTTAAAAAACTCAACTCAAATTCACTATTATTCACGAATTAATTTGTGGTAATTAGTGAATTTGCGTTACTAAACTATTCCTATTATTTTTATGAACATCCTTATACATCCGAGTTATTTTCCATCAATTAGTCACTATATCGCATTGACTCAAGCTGACAAGGTAACTTTTGAAATGGAAGACAATTTCCAAAAACAGACCAATAGGAATAGGATGTACATTTATAGTCCAAACGGCATTCAATTATTAAATGTACCGGTAAAGCATAGTGCAGAAAAACATCAAAAATTCAAAGATGTTCGAATCGAAAATGATTTTGGTTGGCAAAAGAATCACTTTAAATCTTTAGAAGCTGCCTATAGAACATCACCTTTTTTCGAATATTTTGAGGATGATTTTCGGCCATTATTTGAAAAGAAACACGAATTTCTAATGGATTTAAACTTGGAAATTTTTGAATTAGTAAATGATTCATTAGGAATCAATATCAAAGCTGAAAAAACAAGTGAATTTTTTCATAAAGTTCCAAACTTCAATGATTTTAGACATTTAATTAATGGTAAAAAAGACACTACTCAAATAGAAGAATATACTCAAGTTTTTAATGAAAAACATGGGTTTATGAACAA
The DNA here is from genome assembly GCA_004293165.1 of Flavobacteriia bacterium. GTDB lineage: Bacteria > Bacteroidota > Bacteroidia > Flavobacteriales > Flavobacteriaceae > Flavobacterium. The sequence goes on from RDYL01000008.1 coordinate 155,034, forward strand.
CTTAAGTATTCTAGATTTACTTTTTAACGAAGGAAGATACGCGGTAGATTATTTAAAAAATCAAAATATATAAAATTTTGATTAAAAATTTAAGCGAGCAATCTGAGGAAAATGATCGCTTTGAAAAAAGGTATCTATTGCTGTAAATTGTTTTACTTCAATAACATTGTCAACTAAGATAAAATCAATTCTGGCTGGATAATACTTGAAATTATACGATTTTCCAAAACCTGTTCCCCCTTCTTCAAAAGCATCTTTCATTTCACCTTTTATTGTTCTATAAACATAAGAAAATGCACTATTGTTTAAATCGCTACAAATGATTTTTGGATAGGGGCAATTTTCAAAATGTTCTCTAATAATTTCCGATTGTTGTTGCTGTTTTCCAAAAGCCAAACTTAATCTTTTCAGAATAAACTTCGATTTAGCCTCATCGATTTTCTCATTAATATCCGCACTAATTTTAACCGACTGCAAATGAATACTATACACTCTAATTGTATCTTTCCCTTTTAATACATCCGCAAATATTGCATTGTTAAAAGAACCTGGAAATTCAATTTCTCCCTTGTTTATGATTTTATAATTGGAATAAATGGCTTGTCCGTATTTCAACTTTTCACCATTCAAATTAACATACGAATAGGGAAATTGATTAAAATCAGCGCTTTCATTATCGGTAAAATCTTGTAAGCATAATATATCCGGAGACTCCGTTCTTATCAATTTTGAAATTTGCTCAGGCACATCATTCTTTGGCAACCATTCATAAATATTAAACAATCGTACATTGTACGACATTACTTTAAAATCTGATGTTTCTTTAGGTAAATTCGTTTCTGAAAATTTATAAAAACGGTTAATAAAAGTTATCCCTATCAACAATAAAATTCCTGACAGCAACATTTGGCGTTTTAATTGCAAAACCCAATACACAAAAAAGAAAAAGTTTAAAATTAAAAACAGCGGCATTATAAGTGTCAAGACGCTTAAAAAAGGAAAAGCTTTTGGCGCTAAAAACGGTAATAAATACGCAAGAAAAGTTAATACAGCAAGAACTATATTAAAAAAAAACATTATTTTACTCAACCATGATTGTTTCTGCATCGGCTTATTTTCCTGCTTTAAAAAGGAATTCTTTTTCTTCTTTAGTTAAACTATCATAACCTGATTTACTGATTTTATCTAAAATATCATCAATTTGTTTTTGAGCAAAATCCTTATTGGATACTGACGAATTTACAACATTTTTTGTTGCATTGCGATGTACTTTCTTAAAAGGCGTTTTCTTTTTAGGCTTAAATAAATTCGCAAAAGTATCTAATAAAGCTGAAAATAGCTTGGTAATATCTTTTCCTGTTTGCAATAATTTTATATAAATAAATCCAAACAAAGCACCGCCTAAATGAGCTAAATGACCTCCTGTATTATCTTTCGGCATTTGAATTATATCAATTAATAAAATCACGAAAGCAACATGCCATAATTTTACAATTCCGATTAATGGAATACGCAACAACATAAAAGGCGCATAAGTAGCGGTTGCAATTAAAATAGCCATAATAGCACCGCTTGCACCAACCAAAGGCAAACCTGATTTTCCAATAAAAATATACGAAAGAACAAATGTAATTCCAGAAAAAACCCCACCTAACACGTAAACCCCAAGTAACTGTTTATCTGTGAAATATGTATTAAATAATCTTCCAGAAAAATGAAGCACCATCAAATTAAAAAACAAATGCAAAAATCCGCTATGAAAAAAATTAAACGTGATTAATGTCCATGGCGTACGAACAAAAACTCCTAAATCAGATGACAAAGCAATCCATGTTGGAATTTGAAATTGCCCAACAGAAAAACTATAAAAAAACACTAACGAAAACAAGAAGAAACCAATGTTCCAAAAGATTAACTTTTGAACCATGCCTCCTGTTTTGTATTGTAGTTTTAAATCGTCTAAAATGTTCATTCTCTATTTTCTTTACTCTTGATTCTATGCTCTAAAAAACTATCTATCCCAACGGTTATTACTAAACTGGTTTTTCTTCCAATACCACATCATGATAAAACCAATTAAAGCCCCACCTACATGGGCAAAATGCGCAATATTTCCGCCAAAAATACTATAACCTGTTACACCTGAAAACAAATCTAACAATACAATTACAGGAACAAAATATTTCGCTTTAACAGGAACTGGAATAAACATAAAGCCTAATTCTGCATTTGGAAACATAAAAGCAAATGCTACCAATAAACCATAAATTGCTCCTGAAGCTCCTACCGCCTGAGTATTAAATGCATCACCCATTTGATTTACATATTGCTGAAGCAAAACGGTATCTGTAGCATTAATATTTATACTCTCCCCTTTTATAAGAGTTTGAATATCAGCCATTGAAACACCATTCTGTAAAAGCATATTTTGTGCATCATGGAAATAATAATAATTTACTCCCGAATGAACCAAAGCCGCTCCAATTCCACAAGAAAAATAGAAAAACAAAAACTTCTTTGCTCCCCAAAAATGCTCCAAAGCACTTCCAAAAGAAATTAACGCAAACATATTAAAGAAAATATGCATCAAACTTCCATGCATAAACATGTGCGTAATAGGTTGCCAAAACTTAAAACCATCGTTTTCAAAATAATGTAACGACAATAATTCATTAGCTTGTGGCACAAAATAACTTCCTATAAAAAATAAAACATTTATAATTAAAAGCTGTTTTACGGTATCGGTCATATTATTCATCATAGAGCAAATCTTTTATCTAAATCTTCTACCGTTAAGGTAATAAATGTGGGTTTTTGAAAAGGTGAAAAATTAGGGTCTTTACAAGCAAATAACGAATTTACTAAATTTTCTTGTTCTTTTATTGATAAGAAGGTCCCTGTTTTTACTGCCATGCTTTTTGCCATAGATTTGGCAACGCTATCACTTTGTGAAAAACTACTTTCCGGAATTTCATTGTGTAAATTATTAATTAATTCTTCCAACACAATAGAAACTTCACTTTCTGCCATCAAAATAGGCAATCCAGAAATCTGAACAGAATCCGTATTAAACGCATCAAAAACAAAACCCGTATTTTCTAATGTTGACTGTAATTCTTTTAGCAATATCATTTCATCTGAAGAAAAATACAACTCCAAAGGAAACAACAATTGCTGACTCGATGCTTTTTGAACGGTAATATTCGTTAAAAATTGTTCATACAACACACGTTGGTGCGCTCTACCTTGATCAATTACTAACATACCTGATTTTATAGCACTTACAATATATTTTTTATGAATTTGGTAAGTTGAAGACGTTTTTGTTTCTTCCACTTCATCATCAAATAGTTTTCCAGTTACTTCTTCACTTTCAAACGAGAATTGATCTAATTCTTGTGTTTCCTGCTTTAATCCTACATATAAACTTTCCCAACTTGCTGATGCTGTTTCTCTTTTATAGCTTCCAAAAGAAGAAAGCGATTTAGTTGCAGGTTTATCAGTCGCAAATGGATTAAAACTAGAATCTACTTGAATAGTTGGGAAATCGGCCTCTTTATCTTTATATTGATACGGCGTATCTAAATTGGAATCGCGCTCAAAATCTAAAACTGGTGCCACATTAAATTGTCCTAAACTATGTTTTACCGCTGAACGCAAAATAGCATATAATGAATGTTCGTCATCAAATTTGATTTCCGTTTTGGTGGGATGAATATTGATGTCAATAGTATGCGGTGGCACTTGTAAATACAAGAAATAACTCGGTTGATTGCCTTCCTTTAACAAACCCTCGTATGCATTCATGATTGCATGATGCAAATACGCACTTTTGATATACCTATCGTTCACAAAGAAAAACTGCTCTCCTCTACTCTTTTTTGCAAATTCAGGTTTACCTACAAATCCAGTAATATTAATTAGTTCCGTTTCCTCCGAAACAGGCACTAATTTTTCATTGGTTTTTCCTCCAAAAATATTAACAATGCGTTGACGATAATTCGAACTTGGCAAATTATACAATTCACTTCCATTATGAATCAACGTAAATGAAATCGACGGATGTGCCATAGCTACCCGTTGGAATTCATCCATAACGTGACGAAATTCCACTGTTTCCGATTTCAAAAAATTCCTTCTAGCAGGAATATTAAAAAATAAGTTTTTAACCGCAAATGAAGTTCCTTTTGGCAAAACAGCAACATCTTGAGTTACTAATTTACTACCTTCTATTACAATATGATTACCCAACTCTTCTTGGTCTTGTTTAGTTTTCATTTCTACATGAGCAATTGCAGCAATAGAAGCCAATGCTTCCCCACGAAAACCTTTAGTATGCAAATCAAATAAATCTTCTGCTTGGCGAATTTTAGAAGTAGCATGGCGCTCGAAACACAAACGCGCATCGGTAGTATTCATACCTAAACCGTTATCAATTACTTGAACTAAAGTTTTCCCTGCTTCTTTAACGATTAATTTGATATCTGAAGCTTTTGCATCAACGGCATTTTCCAACAATTCTTTAACTACAGAAGCAGGTCGTTGAACCACTTCTCCAGCAGCAATTTGATTGGTAACATGATCGGGTAAAAGTTTAATAATACTGGCTGCCATTATTTTCTTCTAAAAATGGAAAAATCAAAATCAATGATAAAGAAAAATATCAAAACCAAAATTAAGGCAATGATAATAACACGCATATTAAAAGAACGATTTTTTCTATTTCTACTGGCATCTCTAGCATCACTCCATAATGCTCTCATATCATTATAACTTGCTGTTTCTCTATCGCGTCTTATTGCAGAATCAAAATCAAATGGATTGTCTACTGTTTTACCTTCGTAATGACGAGGCGTGTAATTAAATCTTTTGTTTTTTGGCATTCTACCTTTTCCAAACTTAATCATGTCGCATTATTTTTTTCAAATTTAAGGATTTTTATGCGTTTAATCTCCAAATTTTTGTTAACAAAAAATCCCGATTAAAATCGGGATTAGTATATTGATTTTAAAGGAAATCCTTTTATTTTCTATTCAAATCTACCATTTTAATAGCTGCAATTGCTGCTTCAACACCTTTATTTCCGTGTTTTCCTCCACTTCTATCTAACGATTGTTGCATATTGTTATCGGTAAGTACGCAAAAAATGGTTGGCACATCATATAAAAGATTTAAGTCTTTCATTCCTTGTGTAACGCCTTCGCAAACAAACTCGAAATGCATGGTTTCGCCTTTAATCACACAACCAATTACAATTACAGCATCGAGCTCTAATTTTTCATGCATTTGTCGTGCTCCGAAAATCAATTCAAAACTTCCTGGTACATTCCAACGGATTATATTTTCTGGTAAAGCACCACAATCCGTTAATGCTGCAAAAGCTCCATTATATAAACCTTCGGTTACTTGCTCGTTCCATTCTGAAACAACAATCCCAAACCGAAAATCTTTCGCATTTGGGATTGTGTTTTTATCGTAATTGGATAAATTTTTATTTTCTGTTGCCATTCTTATTCAGTCATTGCAATAAAAGCATCAACATTCATTCCTTCTTTAGAATTTTCATATTTCTCCTTAATCTCAACAAATAATTGGTGCGCTTCTGCTTTTTTACCAGCTGCTAAATGTAATTGAGCCGCTTTTAATAAAAATCTTGGCGTAGTGAAATCATTTTCTGAAGCCTCAGCTGCTTTTTTGTAATAAGCAATAGCATCATCTACTTTATTCGTTTCTGCTAAAGCATCTCCAATAGCTCCTAAAGCTAATGGTTTTAAAATAGCATCATCCGATTTAAATTTCTCTAAATAAGTAATAGCCTTTTTAAAATCACCTAAGTTTAAGTAAGCCATTCCTGCGTGGTAATTAGCAATATTTCCAGCTGCAGTTCCTTCATATTGTTCTGCAACTCCAATAAATCCTAATTTACCTTCACCACCTTTAAGTGCTAAATTGTATAATGAATCATTTTTTTCTGTAGCGTCAACTGCTTGTTGAAAATATTGTTGTGCTTGAAAAATTTCATTAGCTGCTTTTTCTTCTTTTGGCTCAACAACAAATCTATTGAATAATAAATATCCTAAAGTTCCTATCGCAATTGCACCTACAACACCTAAAAGTACTTTTTGATTATTAGCTACCCACTCTTCAGTTCTAGAAGCGCTTTTGTCTAATGTATCAAAAACTTCAGCCGTAGTACTGTCTTTAACATTAATAGTTTCTACTTCGTCAAATTCGTTTTCAACTTTAGCTTCTTCTGGTTTTGGAGCTTTGTATCCTCTTTTGTTATATGTTGCCATTTATTTTAAATTTAATGAAGTGCAAAAATATAATTTTTATTAAAATTAAAAACCATTTTAGTATATATTTTTAATAAATTCGATTTACTTTTGCATAAAGTCCTATTTTTAGTCGCAAATCAAAGTATTTTTATTGTGTTTTTAAAACAATTATCGCTTCTTAATTACAAAAATTTAGCCCAAATCGAATTTGATTTTGACGCTAAGATAAATTGTTTTGTGGGAAAAAATGGTGTTGGAAAAACCAATATTTTAGATGCAATTTACCATTTAGCTTATGGCAAAAGTTATTTTAATCCGTTAGCTGTTCAAAACATTAGACATGGCGAAGAATTTTTTGTAATTGATGCTTTACTTAAAAAAAACAGTAAAGAAGAAAAAATAGTTTGTAGTTTAAAAAAGGGGCAAAAAAAAACCATTAAGCGAAACGGCAAAGTTTATGAAAAGCTTTCCGAACATCTAGGATTAATTCCATTGGTTATTATTTCGCCTTCTGATGCAGATTTAATTATTGAAGGAAGCGAAACACGTAGAAAATTTATCGATAGTGTAATTGCTACTCTAGATAACCAATACCTTCAATTGTTAATTCAATATCAAAAAACACTTGCGCAACGAAATGCTTTATTGAAATATTTTGCTTTAAATCAAACATTTGATGCAGATAATTTAGCCATTTATAACGAACAACTGAGCGAAACAGGACAATTAATTTTCAAAAAAAGGAATCAATTTCTTAATGATTTTATTCCGATTTTTCAAAAACATCACATCAATATTTCAGGTGGAAATGAGAAAGTCGCTTTAAAATACGAAAGTCAATTATTTGAAAAAGAGTTACTTTCGCTTCTAGAAGAATCGCTACAAAAAGACCGTATTATTCAATATACTAGCGCAGGAATTCATAAAGACGATTTAATTTTTGAAATTGATGGTTTCCCAATTAAGAAATTCGGTTCGCAAGGCCAACAGAAATCATTTTTGATTGCTTTGAAATTGGCGCAATTCGAATTCATGAAAAAACAAAGTGGCGAATTACCGATTCTTCTTTTCGATGATATTTTCGATAAATTAGACGAAACACGTGTGCAAAAAATTATCACCATGGTGAATGATGCCGTTTTTGGACAAATTTTTATCTCTGATACTCATGCAGAACGAACAGAAATGATTATCAAAGAAACCCATCAATCGTATAAAATATTTCCGATTTAATTTCGGAACGCAGATGAAACGGATTCTACGAAGCGCTGATTTTAAGGGATTTTTCTTTGCGTGCTTTGCGAAAAAACTTTGCGAACTTTGCGTTTAAATTTGCACAAAGCAATTCTTGAATTTGAAAATTACCACATAAACATTACATTTGAAAAAATTATTCCACTATGAATATTCAAACTAATTTCTCTTTAAAAAATTATAACACTTTCGGAATTGAAGCAAAAGCCAAACAATTTATTTCGGTAAATTCGCTTGCAGAATTAAAAGAAGTGTTAAGAGAAAACGACGAAGTTTTTATTTTAGGCGGCGGAAGCAATATGCTTTTAACGCAGGACATTCAAAAATTAGTCGTTCACGTAAATTTAAAGGGAAGAGAAATTGTTGAAGAAAACGATGATTTTGCCATTGTAAAAGCTCAAGCTGGTGAGAACTGGCACGAATTTGTACTTTGGTGTATTGACCAAAATTTTGGAGGAATTGAGAATTTATCATTAATTCCAGGGAATGTAGGCACAACTCCAATTCAAAACATTGGTGCTTATGGAGTGGAAATTAAAGATACAATGTTTTCTTGCGAGGCTTTGAATTTGAAAACATTAGAAATCGAAACGTTTACAAACTCACAATGTAAGTTTGAATACCGTGAAAGTGTTTTCAAAAACGAATTGAAAAATCAATACATAATTACTTCGGTTTGTTTCAAATTGACTAAGAAAAATCATAAAGTTTCTACCACTTATGGTGCTATTGAAACCGAATTACAGCATCAAAACATACAAAACCCAACCTTAAAAGATGTTAGCAACGCTGTAATTGCCATTCGTCAAAGTAAACTACCTGACCCAAAAGAATTAGGCAATAGCGGAAGTTTCTTTAAAAATCCGATTATTCAAAAAGAAGCCTATGAACAAGCAAAAGCACTTCATCCTGAAATACCACATTATGTAGTTTCGGAAACCGAAGTAAAAGTTCCTGCAGGTTGGTTAATTGAGCAAGCAGGCTTTAAAGGAAAACGTTTTGGTGATGCGGGTGTGCACAAAAATCAAGCCTTGGTTTTAGTCAATTACGGAATCGCAACTGGAGCCGAAATTGTAGCCCTTTCGAGAAACATTCAACAAACCATTTTAGAAAAATTTGGAATTGCTATAGAAGCGGAAGTGAACATTATTTAGTTGGGAGTTGGGAGAAGGAAGTTGGGAGTTTAAAATCTTTGCGTGCTTTGCGAAAAAACTTTGCGAAATTTGAGTTTAAATTCTGAACTTGATTTGAATTTTCTTTTGTAAATTTGCAGTTAAAAATAGAAAAAGATGAAACTTGTAATAGTAACCATTGGACTTTTAGGACTTGCATTTGCAGGTATCGCGATAAAAATTTGGGCGAAAAAGGACGGAAAATTCGCTGGAACTTGCGCTAGCCAAAGTCCGTTTTTGAATAAAGATGGAGAAAACTGCAGCTATTGCGGAAAAACTCCAGAACAAATGAAAGACTGCAACGAAGAATCGCACGCATAATTTTAACCATTTATGATACTAACAATACTCTTAATCGCTTTTGCGGTTATCGTGTTTATTCAATTTATTTATTACCTTTTTATATTCGGAAAATTCTCATTTGGTAAAAAAACAGAAGGAACTCCGAAACGTTTGCCAATTTCCGTTATTGTTTGTGCAAAAAACGAAGAAGAAAATATCAAAAAATATTTTCAAACTTTAGTCACTCAAAATTATCCTGACTACGAAATTGTCTTAATTGACGATGCATCGAGCGATGAAACTTTAGAGCTTTTTGAAACGTATGAAAAGCAATATGCAAATGTAAAACTAGTTAAAGTTCAAAATGTCGAAGCTTTTTGGGGTAATAAAAAATTTGCTTTAACCTTAGGAATTAAAGCCGCAAAAAACGAGTATTTAGTATTTACTGATGCGGACTGTTATCCCGCTTCAAAAGATTGGCTGTTGCAGATTTCAAGTCAGTTTACCAAAGAAAAAACCATTGTTTTAGGTTATGGTGCATATGAAAAAGTAAAGAATTCCTTCTTAAACAAAATCATACGTTTTGAAACCATGTTAACCGCTACACAATATTTTTCTTGGGCAAAAATTGGCAAGCCTTACATGGGTGTTGGACGAAATTTAGCCTACAAAAAAGAAGAGTTTTTCAATGCGCGCGGTTTTATGGATCATATGAAAATTCGTTCTGGTGATGATGATTTGTTTATTAATCAAGCAGCTACAAAAAAGAATACAGCTATTTTATATATGCCAGAAAGTTTTACTTTTTCGGAACCAAAAACTACTTTTTCATCTTGGATATACCAAAAAAGAAGACACGCTACCACGTCTAATTTCTATAAAGGATTTGATAAATTTCAGTTGGGATTATTTTTCTTTAGTCAGTTTTGGTTTTTAGTTTTAGCAATTGTTTTATTAGCGTTTCAATTCCAATGGATGATTGTGACTGGAATTATCGTTTTTAGATATTTATTCACTTGGATTTCTCTTGGTTATGCCGCTGGAAAACTAAAAGAAAAAGATGTGATGTATTGGTATCCAATTATCGAAATTGTACTTATCTTTACACAACTGAGCGTATTTTTTAGAAACCTCATCTCAAAACCCGTACATTGGAAGTAAATTCGGTAATCATTCAAGAAAACATTGAAAAAGCAAAAAAGGGAGACCAAGTTGCTTTCACATTTTTATTGGATTTTTTCTGGAATGAAGTCTACGGATTTATGCTAAAACGCACCGAAAACGAAACCGACACCGAAGACATCGTGATTGAAACTTTCGCAAAAGCATTTGATAAAATCTCGACTTACAATCCCGAGTATGGTTTTAACACTTGGTTGATTGCGATTGCAAAAAACGTTCATATTGACATGCTACGCAAAAAGAAATCGTCTTTATTTATTGAAATGAATGACGAAGAAGACCATCAAGCTTATAGCGTAGCAGATGATTCTAATTCTGCTGAAGATGAATTGATTATCGAGCAAAATTTAGCACAATTACTTCAATACATCAAACAATTGAAACCTGCTTATCAGGAAGTTATTCAAATGCGTTATTTTCAAGAAATGACCTACCAAGAAATGGCAGAACAAATTGATGAACCGCTGAATAACATCAAAATCAAACTGCTAAGAGCTAAGAAATTATTGGCTGAGATTATTTCGGGGAAGTAGATATTTTCATTAACTTTATCTGAATTTTAACTATTCTTTAAAGCATATTAGATACAACTTCACTAAATATTAAAAGTTGTATAAAACAAAACAGTAACCTTAGAAAAGGAGATTTATCAATTATTCTTATGAAATCTATTGAGTATGTATATTTCTCAAAAATATTTTCTGGAAATCAATTTGATCATTTTTATAATTGTAATTATCCGATAGGTTTGTTTGACCATATTGAACGAAATCGAATTACTTTTGTTGAAAAATTGAAAAAAGAGAAAATCGAATTAAAATAATCTTCTTTCACATTTCCTAAAACTTTCCTAAAGTTTTCTCATTTTCTAAATTCTTACTTCAAAATTCTAAAATTCATATCGTATCTTTGTCCATCAAAATTTTGATTATGGACACGGCTATTGACAATGTTTTTCCACCAAGAGAACCCAAACCAAAATGGTTACGCGTAAAATTACCAACCGGTAAAAACTACACCGAACTTAGAGGTTTAGTAGACAAATACAAACTGAATACGATTTGTACTTCGGGGAGTTGTCCTAATATGGGCGAATGTTGGGGCGAAGGAACAGCAACTTTCATGATTTTAGGAAATATCTGTACGCGTTCGTGCGGTTTTTGTGGTGTAAAAACCGGCCGTCCAGAAACGGTGGATTGGGACGAACCTGAAAAAGTAGCGCGTTCTATCAAAATCATGAATATCAAACATGCTGTAATTACTAGCGTTGACCGTGATGATTTAAAAGATATGGGTTCGATTATTTGGGCAGAAACCGTGAAAGCCATTCGCCGAATGAATCCTAATACGACTTTAGAAACCTTAATTCCAGATTTCCAAGGCAACACGAGAAATTTAGACCGAATTATTGAAGTAGCTCCAGAAGTAGTTTCTCACAACATGGAAACTGTAAAACGTTTGACTCGCGAAGTTCGTATTCAAGCGAAATATGAGAAAAGTTTGGAAGTACTTCGCTATTTGAAAGAACAAGGCATCAAAAGAACAAAATCGGGAATCATGTTAGGTTTGGGTGAAACGGAAGAAGAAGTGATTCAAGTTTTAGACGATTTAGCTGATGCAAAAGTAGATATTGTAACGATTGGACAATACTTACAACCAAGTAAAAAACATTTACCTGTTAAAGAATACATCACACCCGAACAATTTGCAAAATACCAGCAAATTGGAAAAGAATTAGGTTTTAGACATGTGGAAAGTGGCGCTTTAGTTCGTTCGTCTTATCATGCGGAGAAACATATTCATTAAGCTGGAAGCTGGATGATGGGTGATGGAAGTTTTTAAATCCCGAATTCTAATAATTACGTTTTATAAAACTAACTTTTCAACTTGAAACTTGAAACTTGAAACAAAAACATTGAAACCTGAAACAAAAATAAAAATTGCTATTAATGGTTTTGGAAGAATTGGACGTAATTTGTTCCGATTGCTTTTAAATCATCCTACAATTGAAGTAGTTGCCATCAACGACATTGCAGATAACAAAACAATGGCGCATTTGGTAAAATACGATAGCATTCACGGTGTCTTGAATCAGAAAGTTTCGTTTTCTGAGGATTCGATTAGTATTGATGATAAATCCTATTTGTTTTTTCACGAAAGAGAAATCAAAAATTTAGATTGGAAATCAATAAATGTTGATATTGTTATTGAATCGACTGGAAAATTCAAATCGTTTGAAGAGATTAACCAACACATTTTAGCTGGAGCGAAAAAAGTAATTCTTTCCGCACCATCTGAAGTGGATGAAATAAAAACAGTAGTTTTAGGCGTAAACGAACACATTTTAGACGGAAGCGAAACGATAATTTCCAATGCAAGTTGCACGACTAACAATGCAGCACCGATGATTAAAATCATTCAGGAATTGTGTGAAGTGGAACAAGCTTACATTACCACGGTTCACTCCTACACTACTGATCAAAGTTTACACGATCAACCCCATAAAGATTTACGCAGAGCGCGTGGTGCAGCACAATCTATTGTTCCTACAACAACTGGAGCCGCAAAAGCATTAACAAAAATATTTCCTGAATTAGAAGGAAAAATAGGTGGTTGCGGTATTCGGGTTCCTGTTCCTGATGGTTCGTTGACGGATATTACTTTCAATGTCAAACGTCAAGTTTCTATTGAAGAAATTAATCAAGCGTTTAAAAAAGCGGCTGAAACTAATTTTAAAGGAATTCTTGATTATACAGAAGACCCAATTGTTTCAGTAGATATTATCGGCAATCAAAACTCTTGTTTATTTGATGCACAATTAACATCTGTTATCGATAAAATGGTTAAAATTGTAGGTTGGTATGACAATGAAATTGGCTATTCTTCGCGATTAATTGACTTAATTACATTCATTTCTAAAAAATAAAGTTTTTTATTATCGTTAAAAAACTTAAATTGCAGAGTTAATTTTAACCCAAACTTGACTTGGCTAAGCAAATTTTAATATTATTTTTTTTAGCAACTACCTATTGTTACTCACAATCTGTATATAAAGATGCTACAAAAATAAATGATAGTACAGATTATTATTTAGAGATTGGACTTTTTAACAAAGAAGAAAAAAAATCTTATTCTAAGGCTATTTTATATACTGAAAAAGCTATTGAATTTGCTAAAAAAAACAAATTAAGCAACAAGTTAGCTGATTGTTATTTACAATTGGCTACCATTTTTTTTGAACTAGAAAAAAACGACTTAGCTATTGATTACTATATTAGAGCCATTAGCATATATAGTAAAAGCGAACCTAAATCAAACATCGCACTTGCCTATTATAGTCTAGGTAAATGTTACCTTAAAAAAAACAATATTCCTTATGCAGAAAGTTACTTTGAAAAAGCAACTATCGTATATGAAAAATTAAATTTTCTTGAAGCTATTGAAGTTATTAATCTTCAAAAAGCCATTATAAAAAAAGAAAAAAGAAAATACGAAGAGGCAATTACTATTCTTAAAGGAGTAATTGAAAACATAAGTGATGATGCTTTATTAAGTACAAAAACAGAAGCTTACATTCAACTTGGTGAAATTGAAGTCATCAAAAAAGAATACAGTCAAGCTCTTGATTATTTAAATCAAGCTAAATACACTAATGAAACTAGTAATAATGATTTTAAGTTAGCCAAACGAATTTATAAGCTACTTGGCACTACTCACGAAAAGAATAATAACATTTCTAGTTCCAATTTTTATTTACAAAAGTATGTTAACTTAATCGATTCTATTGGAAAACTAAACAATAGCAATTTAACAGAAAACACTGTTGATAAAATACAATTTGATAAACAACTTAAAACAATAGAGCAATTAGACAAAGAAAGAAAGAGTCAGCAAAAAACATTACGTTTCTCTAAGTTAATTAGTATTTTAAGTATTGCTCTTATCTCGATTTTATCATTATTGAGTTTATCACTTTATAAAAACAATAAGATTAGAACTAGTACTAATAAACTTTTAAAAGAGAAAAATAAAGAATTAACACTTGAAAAGGAAAAAGCAGAAAGAGCTTCTAAAGCAAGAGCTGATTTCTTGTCTACAGTGAGTCATGAATTGAGAACTCCCTTAAATGCAATCAATGGAATTACCTATCTTTTATTGCAAGAAAATCCAAAACAAAGTCAATTAGATTACTTAAAATCATTAGAGTTTTCAGGCAACTATTTATTAAATTTCATTAATGATATTTTAGAAATTAACCGATTAGAATCTGACAAAGTAACAATTGAAAAAATAAATCTCAATATCACAAAGTTAAGTCAGAACATTATCAATTCATTCAAAGAGTTTATCAACGAAAACAATATAAACTTCCACCTTAATATTGATAATTATCTCAACTATAATTTAAAAGGCGATCCTACTAAAATTTCGCAAATTTTAATCAACCTAATAAACAACGCCATTAAGTTTAGTAAAGATGGAGATGTTTGGTTTACCATTAGTAAGAAATCAGAAACTGAAAACAATATTACTTTACATTTTGAAATAAGAGATAACGGTATAGGAATCCCTGAAGAAAAACAAGAAGCAATATTTGACAGTTTTAGTCAAGGTTCGGTTGAAATTAACAGAACTTATGGCGGAACGGGCTTAGGCTTATCAATTGTCAAAAAGATATTAGAAGTAATGGGTAGTGAAATCTACCTAATAAGTGAAGCTGAAAAAGGAAGTACGTTCAGTTTTGACCTTGAATTTGAAAAAGGTATAATAGATCCAGTTACCATTGAAATCAATCAAAATATTGAATTTTCAAATGAAAAAAATATTTTATTAGTTGAAGACAACAAAATAAATCAAATGATTACTCAAAAAATGCTTGAAAGAAAAGGCATTTCATGTGTAATTATAGACAATGGAGAAGAAGCTATAGAAAATGTTAAAACTAATAATTACGACTTAATTTTAATGGATGTACACTTACCTGGAATTAATGGTACAGAAGCAACAACTGAGATTAGAAAATTCAACAATACTGTTCCTATTATAGCATTAACAGCGATATCTCTGAACGAAAATAGAGAAATGCTCCTGTCTTATGGCATGAATGAAGTAATCACTAAACCTTTTGAACCGGAGCATTTATATACTGTTGTAACCAAATATTTATCTAATACTGAATAATCAAATTTTTGATTAGATTTCTGACGTGAGGTTCCGCTTTTTGTGCAGCTTGCAATACTTCTTCGTGATTTACTTCTTCGATATTGTCTTCATCTCCCATATCTGTAATCACTGAAATTCCAAAACATTCCATATTCATATGGCGTGCAACAATAACTTCTGGTACAGTTGACATTCCTACGCAATCAGCACCTACAGCTTTTACCATTTTATATTCTGCCAATGTTTCAAAAGTTGGCCCTTGTAATGCTAAATAAATTCCTTGCTTCAAATCGATGTTCAAAGATTTTGCTAATTCAAAAGCTTTTTGATTCATGGCATTTGAATATGGTTCGCTCATATTTACAAATCTTGACCCAAAACGTTCATCATTATGTCCTCGTAATGGGTGTTCAGGCATCATATTAATATGATCTGTAATTACTGCAACATCTCCTACTTTATAAGAAGGATTAACTCCTCCCGAAGCATTGGATACTATTAATTTTTCTACCCCTAAGTATTTCATTACACGCACAGGAAACGTTACTTGTTTCATATCGTAACCTTCGTAAAAATGAAAACGTCCTTGCATTGCCACCACCTTTTTAGTTCCAATTGTTCCAAAAACTAAAGCTCCTTTATGTCCTTGAACGGTAGAAACTGGGAAATTCGGAATTTCTGTATAATGTAATGTATGTTCTATGGCAATATCTTCTGTAAATCCGCCTAAACCTGAACCCAAAATCACACCGTATTCTGCAGTAAAATTGGTTTTATTTTTAATGTAATTAACGGTTTCTTGCACTTTGTCCCACATAATCTATTATCGTTTTATCAATGTTTTTACTATTCAAAAAATTAGACTTTATTGGCAAATAAAACAACTGCGATTTAGGCAATAATCCATTTAAACGAACAAAATCTTTTTCGGTTGTAACTATTTCCCTTCCATTAGCTTGAGCTAAAATTTGCTCACAATCTTGTTTTGAAAAATGATGATGATCTGGAAACACAAATGTTTCATCTTTCTCATTTTTTAGAAAATCAAAAAACAATTTAGGTTTTGCAATTCCGGCTACCAAAACTTTACTTTCGGATTGAATTTCAGAAACTAACAATTGACTGTCGTTTCCAAAAATAAAATCATCGTATTGAATTGTGGTAAAGAAAACCTGCTGTTTTACCTTCAACTTTTCTCTGATTTTCTGCTGTGCAAGTTCAGACAAATCCTCCGGACATTTTGTGACAATTATCATATCGGCCCGTTTTTTACCTGAAGAAGGTTCGCGTAAATTCCCGAAAGGCAAAATAAAATCGTTACAAAACAAATCGTCATACGCCGTGAGTAAAATATAAAACCCAGCTTTTACTTTTCTGTGCTGAAAAGCGTCGTCTAATAAAATAATATCTGGTTTATCTTGAAGTTGTACTAATTTTTCAATTCCGCTTTTTCTGTTAGCATCAACTGCCACTTGAATGTTTGGAAATTTCGAATAAAACTGAAAAGGTTCATCACCAATAGAACTGGCAGTAGCTTTGTCATCTGCTAAAATAAATCCTTCTGTTGAACGTTTGTATCCACGACTCAAAACAGCCACTTTATATTTCTCAGAAAGTAATCGAATTAAATATTCAATTTGAGGTGTTTTTCCTGTACCGCCAACGCTTAAATTTCCAACTGCTATGATGGGAATATCAAAGGAATAACTTTTAAAAATGCCTTTGTCATAAAGCAAATTTCGGATATAGGTAATGAGCCAATACAAAAAGGCTAATGGAAAAAGTATTTTTCGTAACAAAATCATACTACGAAAGTATAATATTTTATCTTTATAATAAAGTTTATATGATTTATCATTTCATTTGTAAGCTGTATTTCGTTATTTTGTGTAATCAAATAAAAAAATAGATGAAACTTTCCAATATACTTTCCGTTCTTGAAGAAATGGCGCCGCTAGGTTATGCTGAAGATTTTGATAATGTTGGACTTTTAGTTGGAAATCCGAACCAGGAAATTGAAGGCGTTTTAGTTTGTCACGATGCATTAGAATCTGTGATTGAAGAAGCAGTTACTAAAAAATGTAATTTGGTGGTTTGCTTCCATCCTATTTTATTTTCAGGCATTAAAAAAATTACAGGAAAAAATTATGTGGAACGTGCCATTTTGAAAGCCATTAAAAATGACATTGCGATTTATGCGGCTCATACTGCTTTGGACAATCATCAAAATGGTGTAAATAAAATTTTCTGTGATGCTTTAGGTTTACAAAATTCCAACGTATTAATTCCGAAAGAAAATTACATTCAAAAGTTAGTCACCTATACAATTCCTGAAAACGTTGAAAAATTACGAAATGCATTATTTGATGCTGGAGCAGGAAAAATTGGGAATTATGAAGATTGCAGTTTTAATTCGAAAGGAATTGGAACCTACATGGGAAATGAAGATTCGAATCCAGAAATTGGTGAACGATTTGAATTTGTAGAAACCGAAGAAATAAAAATTGAAGTTACGTTTGAAAAACATTTGCAAACTAAAATTTTGAAAGCGCTTTTTAAAAATCATGTATATGAAGAAGTAGCTTACGAAATTTATCAATTAGAAAACAAACACCAAAACATTGGTTTAGGAAGAGTTGGTGAATTCGAAAATGCACTTTCAGAAACCGAATTTTTACAATTGGTAAAAGATAAATTACAATGTGGTGGCATTAGACATTCTGTTTTTACAGGAAAAGCTATAAAAAAAGTAGCAGTTTTAGGCGGAAGCGGTAGTTTTGCAATAAAAAACGCAATTCATTCAGGAGCAGATGCTTATCTTACGGCTGACTTAAAATATCATCAGTTTTATGAAGCTGAAAATCAGTTACTTTTAGCCGATATTGGTCACTTTGAAAGCGAAAGATTTACAAAAAATTATATTGTTGATTTTCTTAAAGAAAAAATCACTAATTTTGCACCCAATTCGCTGCAATGCGGAATTATTTTATCAGAAGAAAATACAAATCCAGTTAAGTACTTTTAAATATGGCAACAATCAAAGAGATAAGCGTAGAAGATAAGTTAAGAGCCCTTTATGCTTTACAACTAGTTGATTCTAAAATTGACGAAATAAGAAATGTTAGAGGAGAATTGCCTCTTGAAGTAGAAGATTTAGAAGATGAAGTAGCAGGCCTTTCTACTCGTTTAGATAAGTTAAAAAGCGATTTAGAAACTATTGATGAACAAATCAAAGAAAAGAAAAACGCAATTGACGAGCACAAAGCTGCCATTAAAAAATATTTAGAGCAACAAAAAAATGTTCGTAACAATAGAGAATTCAACTCTTTAACTAAAGAAGTGGAGTTTCAGGAATTGGAAATTCAATTGGCTGAAAAACACATTAAAGAAATGAAAGCTTCTATTGAGCACCGAAAAGAAGTAATTGCTCAAACGAAAGAAAAATTAGACGGAAAACAAACGCATTTGAAACATAAGAAAGCTGAATTAAGCGACATTATGGCTGAAACTGAAAAAGAAGAAAACTTTTTATCTTCTAAATCAGAAGAATTAAGAGGTCAAATCGAAGAGCGTTTAATTGCTGCTTACGACAGAATTAGAAACAGTGTTAGAAATGGTTTAGCAGTTGTTTCTATTGAGCGTGGCGCTTCTGCTGGTTCATTCTTTACAATTCCACCACAAACTCAAATGGAAATTGCAGCTCGCAAAAAAATCATTACAGATGAGCACAGTGGAAGAATCTTAGTAGACGGTGTTTTAGCTGACGAAGAAAAAGAAAAAATGGAAAAATTATTTGCTAGCATCTAATTGAATCCTTAATAATAAATGAAAGTCCTTTTTTAAAAGGGCTTTTTTTTGTCTTTAACCGTAAAGAAGAATAGTTATCATAACTCTCAAATTACTATTTACTATTCACTAATCACTTTTCACTTTTCACTAAAAAACCTATCTTTGCAACATGGAAGAAAATGCTACCCGAATTAATAAGTTTCTATCAGAAACTGGTTTTTGTTCACGCAGAGAAGCCGATCGTTTGATTGAGCAAGGAAGAGTTACCATAAACGGAAAAGTTCCAGAAATGGGTACTAAAGTGAGTCCAGGTGATGAAGTTCGTGTGAATGGTGAATTGGTGCAACAGAAAAACGAAAAATCTATCTATTTGGCGTTTTACAAACCTGTTGGAATTGAATGTACGACCAACTTAAGTGTGCGTGACAATATTGTAGATTACATCAATTACCCAGAACGTATTTTTCCTATTGGTCGTTTGGACAAAGCCAGTGAAGGTTTGATTTTTATGACGAATGATGGCGATATTGTAAATAAAATTCTTCGTGCACGTAACAACCACGAAAAAGAATATATCGTAACTGTAAACCACCCAATTACCGACCGATTTATTGACCGAATGGCAAACGGAATTCCGATTTTAGAAACGATTACCAAGAAGTGTAAAGTAGAACAAATTAGCAAATACGTTTTCAGAATTATTTTAACGCAAGGTTTAAACCGTCAAATTCGCAGAATGTGTGAATATTTAGATTACGAAGTAACGGCTTTAAAACGTACACGCATTATCAATATTTCCTTAGACGTACAAGAAGGCAAATACCGAAACTTAACCGATGCCGAAGTTGCAGAATTAAACAAACTTATTGAGCCTTCTAGCAAAACCGAAGAAGCAAGTTTACCAAGTAATAAAGGGAAGTTTACTGGGAAGAGGAATTACGGGGAGAGAAATAGATAGAAAATATATAATTTGAAAAAGCACAGGAAATATTTCTCGTGCTTTTTTTCTTTGTGTACACGAGCGTGACGCTCGAGTTAGCGGGAAAATGGGTAAGTTTAAATAACTAATTTGAAGTTAATATTACATACAATATTCTTACAATACCAAATATCATTATCCATTTAGCGAAAGGTAACAATTTTGATTTACTTTTTGCCATCTCCATGTTATTTTTCTTAATGTTATAACTTGTATTTGGAGTATTTCCGTTTTGTTTAATAAATTTATCAAACTCATTTTTTTTAAGCAATGCATCATCATGAAAAGATTTTTCAGAATAATTAAATAGTACTGCTAATAAAGTACATACCGTTAACCAAAAATAGTTTGATTCAAAAATAGAATTCATATTAGTTTTTTTTTAGCTAGCTCAAGCCTTTTATTCTTGCCGTTTTTTTTTTAGACTGAACAAGTATAATTTTAGCGAATTGGAAATTCGTAATTTTACAAATAACTTAAATTAAAACCTCCATAACATAATCATCCATAACATAGCCTTCACCAATATCAATTACTTCGTCTTTTACTTTTGTAAAGCCTAGTTTGGTGTAAAAATGTATGGCGTTGTTGTATTTATTTACGTTTAAGAAAATAGCTTTTTGGTTATTTTCTATGGCTTTTTCTTTTACGAGTTCAAAAAATTGCCGCCCTAAACCAATACCTTGCGTTTCCGGTAACACGTAAATTTTATGGATTTTAGTTTTATTGGGTTCAGAGTTGAGCTCGTGCGAAACAA
Source organism: Flavobacteriia bacterium (assembly GCA_004293165.1). Taxonomy (GTDB): domain Bacteria; phylum Bacteroidota; class Bacteroidia; order Flavobacteriales; family Flavobacteriaceae; genus Flavobacterium. The sequence goes on from RDYL01000008.1 coordinate 175,890, forward strand.
AACCTACGTAATTGTTATTATCATCTTGTGCTAGATAAAAAACATGACCTTTATCTATTAATTCTAGTAAAGCAGTTTCGTTGTAAAACTTATCAATCATGTAATCTAATTGTGCCATGGTTAAGATTTTACCATAAGCTACGGGCCAAATTTTCTTGGTTAAATTGATAATAATTTTTAAACCATCTGCAGTAGTAACTGAAACAAATTTCATGAAATTAAAAATTAAATAAAATCCACAAACACACTAATCTTAACTAGAATGTGTATTTGTGGAAATTAGCTGTAAAATGTATTAAGCTTGTCCTGTAGGTCCAAAATTTAAAGGAATTGGCATTTGCTCACCTTCCTCAATTTTACCATGTGCAGCTTCAAATCGGTGAATATTTTCTCCTAAAGCTTTTAAAAGTCTTTTTGCATGTTGTGGCGTTAAGATAATTCTTGATTTTACTTTTGCTTTTGGCACTCCAGGCATAATCGTAACAAAGTCAACTACAAATTCCGAATTAGAATGATTGATTATTGCCAAGTTTGAATAAGTTCCTTCTGCGGTTTGCTCGTCTAACTCTATATTTATTTGTCCTTGTTGGTTGTTATTTTCCATTTTTTTTAATTTTTAAACATCTAAGTCACGTAAGTTTTTCTACTTTGATTAGACATATAGTATGTTTTAAGTTCGTTTAAGTGATAATTTAAATCTAATACAAGATTAAGTATAATTTTTGATTAAAAAAAAACCTAACAGAAAATCTGTTAGGTTTTTTACTATTAGGATAGCACTACTCTTAGTAATTAAATTCTTCTTTAGCAGCAACTAACTCGTTGTATTCTTCTTTAGAACCTACTATCATATTGTCATAGTCTCTCATACCTGTACCGGCTGGGATTCTGTGTCCTACAATAACATTTTCTTTTAATCCTTCTAAGGTATCAATTTTACCTGCTACAGCAGCTTCGTTTAATACTTTAGTTGTTTCCTGGAACGATGCAGCAGAAATAAATGATTTCGTTTGTAACGATGCTCTCGTAATACCTTGTAGTACTGGAGTAGCAGTTGCTGTAATAACATCACGAGCTTCTACTAAATTTTTATCATTACGTTTTAACAACGAATTTTCATCTCTTAACTGACGTGGAGAAATAATTTGACCTGGTTTTAAATTTTCAGAGTCACCCGCTTCTTCCACAACTTTCATTCCATATAACTTATCGTTTTCTACAAGGAAATCTCTTGTGTGCGCTAATTGATCTTCCAAGAACAATGTATCTCCTGGATCAACAATTCTTACTTTACGCATCATCTGACGAATAACCACTTCAAAGTGTTTATCGTTGATTTTTACCCCTTGTAAACGGTACACTTCTTGAATTTCATTCACTAAATACTGTTGAACAGCAGATGGTCCTTGAATTCTTAAAATATCTTCTGGAGTAATTGCTCCATCAGAAAGTGGTGTTCCTGCTTTTACGTAATCGTTTTCTTGAACTAAAATTTGGTTCGAAAGTTTTACTAAATATTTCTTCACTTCACCAAATTTAGATTCGATAGCGATTTCGCGGTTACCTCTCTTAATTTTTCCAAATGTTACAACACCATCAATTTCAGAAACTACAGCTGGATTTGAAGGATTACGAGCTTCTAACAACTCTGTAATTCTTGGCAAACCTCCTGTAATATCACTTGATTTAGATGAACGACGAGGAATTTTAACAAGAATCTTACCTGCTTTAATTTTCTCACCATCATCTACCATAAGGTGTGCCCCAACTGGTAAGTTATACGAACGAATCAATTCACCATCTTTACCATAAATCAATAAAGTAGGAACTAATTTTTTATTTCTACCTTCAGAAATTACTTTTTCTTGGAAACCTGTTTGCTCATCGATTTCAACTAAGAACGATTGTCCTTGTTCTAAATCTTCATAAGCAATTTTTCCTGTAAATTCAGAAACAATTACTCCATTATATGGATCCCATTTACAGATGGTAGTACCTTTTTCAACAACGTCTCCGTCTTTAACAAAAATACTAGAACCATAAGGAATATAGTGTGTATTTAATAAAATACCTGTTTTAGCATCTACTAATTTTAACTCAGTAGAACGAGAAATTACGATATCAACTGTATTTCCTTCAGCATCTTCACCTTTTACAGTTTTTAAATCTTCGATTTCTAATTTACCTGCAAAACGAGTCACAATGCTAGATTCTTCAGAGATTCCTCCAGCTACCCCTCCAACGTGGAACGTACGAAGTGTTAACTGTGTACCTGGCTCACCAATTGATTGTGCTGCAATAACTCCAACGGCTTCACCTTTCTGAGTCATTTTACCAGTTGCTAAGTTTCTTCCATAACATTTTGCACAAATACCTTTTGTAGCTTCACATGTTAATGGAGAACGTACTTCAACTCTTTCAATTGGAGATGCTTCAATTTTCTTAACGATTGCTTCTGTAATTTGTTCTCCTGCATGAATTAAAATTTCATTATCAAGAGGATTAACTACATTTTGTAACGCAACACGTCCTAAAATTCTTTCTCCTAAAGTTTCAACAATTTCTTCGTTTTTCTTTAAAGCAGAAACTACAATACCTCTTAACGTACCACAATCTACAGAGTTAACAATAACATCTTGAGATACATCATGTAATCTACGAGTTAAGTAACCAGCATCGGCAGTTTTAAGAGCCGTATCCGCAAGACCTTTACGCGCACCGTGAGTAGAAATAAAGTACTCAAGAATCGAAAGACCTTCTTTAAAGTTAGAAAGAATTGGATTTTCAATAATTTCACCACCACCAGCAGTTGATTTTTTAGGCTTAGCCATCAAACCACGCATACCAGTTAACTGACGAATCTGTTCTTTTGAACCCCTTGCTCCAGAGTCAAGCATCATATATACCGAGTTAAAACCTTGTTGGTCTTCACGGATATTTTTCATTGCTAATTCTGTTAATTGAGCATTCGCAGAAGTCCAGATATCAATAACTTGGTTGTAACGTTCGTTATTGGTAATAAGACCCATACTATAGTTCATCGAAATTCCATCAACTTGCTCACGAGCATCAGCGATTAACTGTGTTTTTTGTTCTGGAATTCTAATATCTCCTAATGAGAAAGATAATCCTCCACGGAATGCGAACTTATACCCCATATCTTTCATGTTATCCAAGAAAGCTGCTGTTGTAGGAACGTCAGTCACCGCTAAGATTTTACCAATAATATCACGAAGTGATTTCTTAGTTAATACCTCATTAATATATCCTGCAGCTTCAGGTACTACTTCATTAAATAATACCCTACCTGCTGTAGTTTGAATAATTTTATAAACTAATTCACCTTCTTCATTAAAATCTCTTGCTCTAATTTTCACTCTAGCATTTAATTCTAATTTTCCTTCATTCAAAGCAATATTTACTTCTTCAGCAGAATAGAAAGTTAAACCTTCTCCTAAAATTTTCATTTCTGGAGTAGACAAACGCTCTTTGGTCATATAATAAAGACCAAGTACCATGTCTTGAGAAGGTACTGTAATTGGAGCACCATTTGCAGGATTCAAGATATTGTGAGAAGCCAACATTAATAATTGTGCCTCTAAAATAGCTTCTGGTCCTAATGGTAAGTGAACCGCCATCTGGTCACCATCGAAATCGGCGTTGAATGCCGTACATACTAATGGGTGTAACTGGATTGCTTTTCCTTCAATTAACTTAGGTTGGAAGGCTTGAATACCTAATCTGTGTAACGTAGGAGCACGGTTTAGCAATACTGGGTGACCTTTAATTACATTTTCAAGGATATCCCATACAACTGGCTCTTTTTTGTCTATAATTTTCTTAGCCGACTTAACTGTTTTAACAATTCCTCTTTCGATTAACTTACGAATAACGAATGGTTTGTATAGTTCAGCAGCCATATCTTTTGGCAAACCACATTCGAACAATTTCATTTCTGGTCCAACAACAATTACAGAACGAGCAGAATAATCTACACGTTTTCCTAATAAGTTTTGACGGAAACGACCTTGTTTACCTTTTAATGAATCTGATAAAGATTTTAATGGTCTGTTTGATTCTGTTTTAACTGCAGAAGCTTTACGAGTGTTATCAAATAATGAATCTACAGATTCTTGTAACATACGTTTTTCGTTTCTTAAGATTACTTCTGGAGCTTTAATTTCCATTAATCTTTTTAAACGGTTGTTACGGATGATAACTCTTCTGTATAAATCATTTAAATCTGAAGTTGCGAAACGACCTCCATCAAGTGGCACTAACGGACGTAATTCTGGTGGAATAACTGGAATTACTTTTAAAATCATCCATTCTGGACGGTTTTCTCTGTTTAAGTTAGACTCACGGAATGATTCTACAACATTTAAACGTTTTAACGCTTCTGTTTTACGTTGTTTAGATGTTTCGTTATTAGCAGCATGACGTAAACTATAAGAAAGTTCATCTAAGTCTGTACGAGCTAATAAATCCATAATACATTCAGCACCCATTTTAGCGATGAATTTATTAGGATCGTTGTCATCTAAATATTGATTTTCCATTGGAAGTGTATCTAAAATATTTAAATACTCTTCTTCTGTAAGGAAATCTAATCTTTGTAATGATTCGCCATCAGCATTTTTAGCAATACCTGCTTGAATTACTACGTATCTCTCATAGTAAATAATCATATCTAATTTCTTAGATGGTAAACCTAAAATATAACCAATTTTGTTTGGCAACGAACGAAAATACCAGATATGAGCTATTGGCACAACAAGGTTGATGTGTCCTACTCTATCTCTACGTACTTTTTTCTCAGTTACTTCAACACCACATCGGTCACAAACGATTCCTTTGTAGCGAATTCTTTTATATTTTCCACAAGCACACTCGTAATCTTTTACTGGACCGAAAATACGCTCACAGAAAAGACCATCTCTTTCTGGTTTGTGAGTACGATAGTTGATAGTTTCTGGTTTTAAAACCTCACCTCTAGACTCTCCTAAAATAGATTCTGGAGAAGCTAATCCTATCGTGATTTTGTTAAACCTTTTGATTTGGTTTTTATCTTTATTATTTCTATTATTCATCATAGTTTTTACTATTGATTTACTTGCAATTAAAAATTGATTTTGAACAGGTGTAGATCTACTACTTTTCTGTTGACTCGAATTACTTCTCTAAACTTCAAACCTTAAATTTTGAAGTGCTAATTATAAAAACCACAAGGTTTAAATAAAAAATCGGAACGGTTTACGGTTATAAATCCTTAAAAACTTTTTTAAATACAATTATTAATAGAGACGCGATTAATCACGTCTCTACAATAATTATTTATTTTATTCTTCTAATCTGATGTCTAATCCAAGACCTTTCAATTCATGCATTAATACATTGAATGATTCAGGTAATCCTGGTTCTGGCATAGTTTCACCTTTTACGATAGCTTCGTAAGTTTTAGCTCTACCAATTACGTCATCCGACTTAACAGTTAAGATTTCTCTTAAAGTACTTGATGCACCATATGCTTCAAGTGCCCAAACCTCCATCTCTCCAAAACGCTGACCTCCAAATTGAGCCTTACCTCCTAATGGTTGTTGCGTAATTAACGAGTATGGACCAATAGAACGTGCGTGCATTTTATCATCTACCATGTGTCCTAATTTCAACATGTAAATTACACCCACAGTTGCACGTTGGTGGAAACGCTCTCCAGTTCCTCCATCATACAAATACGTATGACCGAATCTTGGAATTCCAGCTTCGTCTGTAAATTCATTAATTTGATCTAAAGTAGCACCGTCAAAAATTGGAGTAGCAAATTTCTTGTTCAATTTTTGTCCAGCCCAACCAAGAACTGTTTCATAAATCTGTCCGATGTTCATACGAGATGGTACCCCAAGTGGATTCAATACGATATCTACTGGTGTTCCGTCTTCTAAGAATGGCATATCTTCATGACGAACGATTTTAGCAACAATACCTTTGTTACCGTGACGTCCTGCCATTTTATCCCCTACTTTTAATTTACGTTTCTTAGCGATGTAAACTTTAGCAAGTTTTAAAATTCCAGAAGGTAATTCATCTCCAACAGTAATTGTAAATTTCTCTCTTCTTAACCAACCTTGTAAATCGTTTAATTTGATTTTGTAGTTGTGAATTAAGTCGTTCACCATTGCATTGGTATGCTCATCTGTTGTCCATTGACCTTTAGTTAAGTGAGCAAAATCTTCTACACCTTGTAACATCTTTTTAGTGAATTTTTTACCTTTTGGTAATACTTCTTCACCTAAATCGTTCATTACACCTTGAGAAGTTTTACCATCGATGATAACAAATAATTTTTCAATTAATTTGTCTTTCAAGTCAGTATACTTAACTTCAAATTCAACTTCTAATTTATCAACGTCTTCTTTATCTTTAGAACGTTTTCTCTTATCTTTTACTGCTTTCGCAAATAATTTTTTATCTAAAACCACACCGTGTAAAGATGGAGACGCTTTTAATGAAGCATCTTTTACATCACCTGCTTTATCCCCGAAGATAGCTCTTAAAAGTTTTTCTTCTGGAGTAGGATCTGATTCTCCTTTTGGTGTAATTTTTCCGATTAGAATATCGCCAGGTTTAACCTCTGCACCAATTCTAATCATACCGTTTTCATCTAAATCTTTAGTAGCTTCTTCAGAAACGTTTGGAATATCATTAGTTAATTCTTCGTTACCTAATTTAGTATCACGAACTTCTAATGTATAATCATCAATATGTAATGAAGTAAAAATATCATCACGTACTACTTTTTCAGAAATTACGATTGCATCCTCGAAGTTGTACCCTTTCCATGGCATGAACGCCACTTTCAAGTTTCTTCCGATTGCTAATTCTCCGTTTTGCGTAGCATAACCTTCACATAATACTTGCCCTTTTGAAACTCTGTCCCCTTTTCTTACGATAGGTTTAAGGTTGATACAAGTACTTTGGTTGGTTTTTCTATATTTGATTAATTGATACGTTTTATCATCTGAATCAAAACTAACCATACGTTCTTCTTCAGTTCTGTCGTATTTGATAGTAATCATATTAGCATCAACATACTCAACAATTCCGTTTCCTTCCGCATTGATTAATACTCTTGAATCAGAAGCAACTTGTCTTTCTAAACCAGTACCTACGATTGGAGCTTCAGGACGTAATAATGGAACGGCCTGGCGCATCATGTTAGATCCCATCAACGCACGGTTCGCATCATCATGCTCTAAGAAAGGAATCAATGAAGCTGAAATCGAAGCAATTTGATTTGGAGCAACGTCTGTGTAATGAACGGCAGTTGGAGCAACCACAGGGAAATCTCCTTCTTCACGCGCAATAACATTCATAGCGGTAATTTTACCATTAGCATCCATTTCAATGTTTGCCTGAGCAATCATTTTACCTTCTTCTTCCTCTGCACTTAAGTACACTGGAGTTGACTCTAAATCTACAACACCATTAGTTACTTTACGGTAAGGGGTTTCGATGAATCCCATTCCGTTAACTTTAGCATATACTCCTAAAGATGAAATCAAACCAATATTTGGTCCCTCTGGTGTTTCAATTGGACAAAGTCTTCCGTAGTGTGTATAGTGAACGTCACGCACCTCGAAACCAGCTCTTTCTCTAGATAAACCTCCAGGTCCAAGGGCAGATAAACGACGTTTGTGTGTAATCTCTGCTAATGGATTCGTTTGATCCATGAACTGAGATAACTGGTTAGTTCCAAAGAACGAATTAATTACCGATGATAATGTTTTAGCATTAATCAAATCGATAGGTGTAAACACCTCGTTATCACGAACGTTCATTCTTTCACGGATAGTTCTAGCCATACGAGCTAAACCTACTCCGAACTGAGCTGATAATTGCTCACCAACTGTTCTAACACGACGGTTTGATAAGTGATCAATATCATCAATCTCTGCTTTAGAGTTGATCAATTCGATCAAATATTTAACGATTGTAATAATATCTTCTTTCGTTAAAACTTGTTTTTCCATTGGAATATCAAGGTTTAACTTTTTGTTCATTCTGTAACGACCTACTTCACCTAAGTTGTAACGTTGGTCAGAAAAGAATAATTTATCTATAATACCACGAGCCGTTTCCTCATCAGGCGGTTCCGCGTTACGTAATTGTCTGTAAATATGTTCAACAGCCTCTTTTTCAGAGTTTGTTGGGTCTTTTTGTAATGTATTGTGAATAATTGTGTAATCAGCCGCGTTGTTATCCTCTTTATGTAAAAGGATAGTTTTTACGTCTGCTTCAATTATTTCTTCGATATTATCTTTATCAAGGATTGTATCACGATCTAAGATAATTTCGTTACGCTCAATAGAAACTACTTCACCAGTATCTTCATCAACGAAGTCTTCATGCCATGTATTTAATACACGTGCAGCAAGTCTTCTTCCAGCATATTTCTTGATACCCGTTTTAGAAACTTTAATTTCTTCAGCTAAGTCGAAAATCTCCAAGATATCTTTATCTCTTTCAAATCCGATAGCTCTAAATAAAGTAGTAACAGGTAATTTTTTCTTTCTATCGATATAAGCGTACATTACGTTATTGATATCGGTAGCGAATTCAATCCAAGAACCTTTAAAAGGAATAATTCTGGCAGAATATAATTTAGTTCCATTTGCATGGAAAGACTGTCCAAAGAATACACCTGGAGACCTATGTAATTGCGATACAACTACACGTTCAGCACCATTGATAACGAATGTACCACTAGGAGTCATATATGGTATTGTTCCTAAATACACATCTTGAACGATTGTTTCAAAATCTTCGTGTTCAGGGTCAGTACAATATAATTTTAATCTAGCTTTAAGAGGCACACTATAAGTTAAGCCTCTATCAATACACTCTTCGATGGTATATCTAGGTGGATCAATAAAATAATCTAGGAATTCTAATACGAATTGATTTCTCGTATCAGTAATTGGGAAATTTTCCATGAAGGTATTATACAGCCCTTCGTTGCCTCTTTCGTCAGATTTAGTTTCCAATTGGAAAAAATCTTTAAACGATTTCACTTGAATATCTAGAAAATCTGGATATTGTGGAATGTTTTTTGTTGAAGCAAAATTTAATCTTTCAGTCTGATTAGCAATCATCAATGGATAAAATTTTGATTTAAAAAAAGTAATTTTTGTGTAAATACACTGTTTTAATAATACTTCCTTTTTAATAAACAATACATCTTTAAAATAAACCAGGAAAGTTAGTTTAATTTTTTTCTTCGTTATTGCCTACTTTTATAACGCATAAAAAATACAATAATTTAATATACGCAAAATGGTTTAGGTCTTTGAGAACACTCTCAAGACCTAAACCTAGCTTATTTATGAGTATAAATTATTTTAACTCAACTACAGCTCCTGCTTCTTCTAAAGCTTTCTTAAGACCTTCAGCCTCATCTTTAGAAACTCCTTCTTTTACATTTGTTGGAGCAGCATCAACTAAATCTTTAGCTTCTTTAAGACCTAAACCAGTTAATTCTTTAACCGCTTTAACAACTCCTAATTTAGAAGCACCAGCCTCTTTTAATACAACTGTAAATTCAGTTTGTTCTGCAGCAGCAGCACCTTCACCTCCACCTGCAGCAACTACAACAGCTGCAGCAGCAGGCTCGATACCATACTCATCTTTTAATATTGTTGCTAATTCGTTAACTTCTTTAACTGTTAAGTTAACTAATTGTTCTGCGAATTGTTTCAAATCTGCCATTTTTTCTATCGTTTAAAATGTTTTGTAAAAAATATAATTTATTATGTGCGTACTTATTATTCTGCTCCTTCTTCCTTATTAGGTTGATTTTTAAGAGCTGCAATAACTCTTTGAGCAGGAGATTGTAATAATCCAATGATTTCTCCAATAACTTCTTCTTTAGACTTGATAGCTACTAAGCTGTCTAATAAGTTGTCACCGATATAAATTTCTTGGTTAATATAAGCTCCTTTAAAAAGTGGCTTGTCACCTTTCTTACGGAATTCTTTAATGATTTTTGCTGGCCCATTAGCTGTATCAGCAATAAACATAGATGTATTTCCTTTAAGAACTGTAGATAAATCACCAAAGTCGCTATCTGAAGCTTGCATTGCTTTTTCAAGTAATGTATTCTTCACAACTTCTAATTTAATACCTGCTTTAAAACAAGCTCTTCTTAAGTTTGAAGTAGTATCTGCATCTAGTCCTGAAATGTCTGCTAAATAAATAACATTAACATCCGCTAACTGTGCAGTTAAATCTTTAATCGCGATTGATTTTTCTTCTCTAGTCATACTAAAAATTTTTAACTACCAATTATACTGCTTTAGGATCTAAAGCAATTGCAGGACTCATTGTACAAGATAAGTGAATAGACTTAATATATGTACCTTTAGCTGCAGTTGGTTTTAATTTGATTAATGTTTGAACGATTTCGTGTGCATTTTCATAGATTTTATCAGCATCAAAAGATACTCTACCTATTCCTGCATGAACGATACCAGTTTTATCAACTTTGAAATCGATTTTACCAGCTTTTACTTCAGCAACAGCTTTAGCAACATCCATTGTTACAGTACCTGTTTTAGGGTTTGGCATTAAACCTCTTGGTCCTAAAACACGTCCTAATGGACCTAATTTACCCATAACAGCTGGCATAGTGATAATTACATCAATATCTGTCCAACCATCTTTGATTTTTTGAAGATAATCATCTAAACCTACGTGGTCTGCACCAGCAGCTTTAGCTTCAGCTTCTTTATCTGGAGTAACTAATGCTAATACTCTTACATCTTTACCAGTTCCGTGAGGTAATGCTACAACCCCTCTTACCATTTGATTCGCTTTTCTAGGATCTACCCCTAATTTTACTGCGATATCAACAGACTCATCAAATTTTGCAGAAGCAACTTGTTTAATTAATGCAGAAGCATCTTTTAAACTATAAAGTTTATTCTTTTCAATTTTTGCTGCAGCCTCTTTTTGCTTTTTTGTCAATTTTGCCATTGTCTAATTCTTTTAACGATTAAAAAGGAGCATTCCCTGTTACTGTTATACCCATAGATCTAGCTGTACCTGCAATCATACTCATAGCTTTCTCTAATGTAAATGCATTTAGATCGGCCATTTTGTCTTCAGCAATAGCTTTAATTTGGTCCCAAGTAACACTTGCAACTTTTTTACGGTTTGGTTCACCAGAACCAGACTTTAACTTTGCTGCCTCTAATAATTGAATTGCAGCAGGTGGCGTTTTAACAACAAAGTCAAAAGACTTGTCTTTATACACAGTAATTTGTACTGGTAAAACTTTGCCAGGTTTATCTTGAGTTCTAGCATTAAATTGCTTACAAAACTCCATGATGTTAACCCCAGCAGCCCCCAAAGCAGGTCCAACCGGTGGCGATGGATTCGCTGCACCTCCCTTAACTTGTAGTTTAACTACTTTACTAACTTCTTTTGCCATTTTTAAAAAAATTTAGCACATCTATCAATTGGAAGCGATTGATGTGATTTATATATGTAACGAAAATTATACTTTTTCAACTTGCATAAAACTCAATTCTAAAGGTGTTTTTCTTCCGAAAATCTTCACCATTACTTCAAGTTTACGCTTTTCTTCATTTACTTTTTCAATAGTTCCATTGAAACCATTGAATGGACCATCAACAACTTTTACAGTTTCGCCAATGGTATATGGTATAGCAACATTATCAACTTTAACTGATAATTCATCTACTTTACCTAACATTCTGTTGACTTCAGATTGTCGTAATGGCACAGCATCACCACCTTTAGTTTCACCTAAAAAACCAATAACACCAGGGATAGACTTGATAATATGTGGTATTTCACCTGTTAAGTTAGCTTCAATCATAATATAGCCAGGAAAGTATACTTTATCCTTTGCTATTTTTTTTCCGTCACGCACAGTAACAACTTTTTCAGTTGGAACAAGCACTTGAGAAATATAATCAGCCATACCTAATCTAGCCGTTTCAGTTTCAATATAAGCCTTAACTTTGTTTTCCTGACCACTTACAGCCCTTACTACATACCATTTATTAACATTATTATCAGACATACTTTAGGTATTATTTTAAAATGTTAAAAAAACCTTCAAGTGCTTTTACAAACAATTCATCAACACCCCATGTTAACAAGGCGAAAACAATTGAAAATACGGCTACAATAATTGTTAAACGTTGAACATCAGCCCAAATTGGCCAAGTAACATTAGTTTTCAATTCATGAAAAGCTTCAGATATGTAATTAACTACTTTTGTCATTTGAATCATTATTTGCACGGGCGGAGGGATTCGAACCCCCATCAATGGTTTTGGAGACCACTATACTAGCCCTTGTACTACGCCCGTTTGTTAAAAAACCAGCAGCGTACTGCTGGTTTTAATTATTGTTGACTTATAATTAGTCTAAAATTTCAGTAACCTGACCAGCACCTACTGTTCTACCACCCTCACGGATAGCGAAACGTAAACCTACTGATAAAGCGATAGGACTTAACAAAGTAACATCAATAGTTAAGTTATCACCAGGCATAACCATCTCTACACCAGCCGGTAAAGAAATAGTACCCGTTACGTCAGTTGTACGTACATAGAACTGAGGACGGTAGTTATTGTGGAATGGAGTGTGACGTCCACCTTCTTCTTTTTTCAAGATATACACCTCAGCTTTGAAGTGAGCGTGTGGTTTAACAGATCCTGGTTTAACGATAACCATTCCTCTTTTGATATCTTCTTTAGCGATACCTCTTAATAATAAACCTACGTTATCACCAGCTTCACCTCTATCAAGGATTTTACGGAACATCTCAACTCCTGTAATTGTAGAAGTTAATTTATCAGCACCCATACCGATGATTTCAACTGGATCTCCTGTATTAGCAACTCCTGTTTCGATACGACCTGTAGCAACAGTTCCACGACCAGTAATTGTAAATACGTCTTCAACTGGCATTAAGAAAGGCTTTTCAACGTCACGAACTGGTAATTCAATCCAGTTGTCAACAGCTTCCATTAATTCCATGATAGTAGCAACCCATTTTGGATCACCATTCAATCCACCTAAAGCAGAACCTTGGATAACCGGACCATTATCTCCATCATATTGATAGAAAGATAATAAATCTCTAATTTCCATTTCTACTAATTCTAATAATTCAGCATCATCAACCATATCCACTTTATTCATGAATACAACCATTCTAGGCACACCTACTTGACGACCTAAAAGGATGTGCTCTCTTGTTTGTGGCATAGGACCATCTGTAGCAGCAACTACTAAGATAGCACCGTCCATTTGAGCAGCACCTGTAACCATGTTCTTAACGTAATCCGCGTGACCTGGACAGTCAACGTGAGCGTAGTGACGGTTAGCTGTAGAATATTCTACGTGAGATGTATTAATAGTAATACCTCTTTCTTTTTCTTCTGGAGCATTATCAATTTGATCAAATGATTTTGCTTCTGATAAACCAGCATCAGCTAATACTTTAGTAATTGCAGCTGTTAACGTAGTTTTACCGTGGTCAACGTGTCCGATAGTTCCAATATTTAAATGGGGCTTCGAACGATCAAAGGTTTCTTTTGCCATGATTTAATAATTTAATCTTAGTTATATATTAGTGTTCAAAAAATAAACTTTTTTAAGAGCCAATGACGGGAATTGAACCCGTGACCTCTTCCTTACCAAGGAAGCACTCTACCCCTGAGCTACACCGGCTTTTGTGTATTCAGAAGTTAGCTTTCAGAATTCAGAAAACCAAATCCTTCTTTCTAAATTCAAAATCTCGTGGGGAGAGCAGGATTCGAACCTGCGAAGACGTAGTCAGCGGATTTACAGTCCGCCCTCGTTGGCCGCTTGAGTATCTCCCCAAACCTTTTATATTTAGTTGCTTAAACTTTGAGCCGATGGAGGGACTCGAACCCACGACCTGCTGATTACAAATCAGCTGCTCTAGCCAGCTGAGCTACACCGGCAACTTAAATATAAAAAGTCCGCTATTTCTAACGGACTGCAAATGTATATAATTTATTTTTGAATCAAAACATTTTTTGTGTTTTTTTTCTTTTTATGAATTTGCTTTTAATTTTTCTTTTCGTTTTAAAATTACACGCTCCAAAGAATCAACAGACAAATCTACCCCTTCTTCAAAACTTTTAGCTGTTTTTTTTACTACAAATTCGTCACCAGGAACATTAATTTTAATCTCTACTGTTTTATTTTCTTTATCACTCGTGTTTTCAAGTCTTAAAAAAATATCAGACGAAACTATTTTATCATAATATTTTTCCAATTTATTCATTCGTTCTTGAATGAAATCTAGTAACTTCTTGTCTACATTAAAATTTACTGCTTGCACATTAACTTTCATAATTCTAAATTGATTAAAATGATTATACAATGAGTTATTTTTTATTTCTAGGATGCGCTTCTTGATATACTTTTTTTAGCTCAGCTAAACTGCTGTGTGTATAAATTTGAGTAGACGACAAACTAACATGACCCAACAACTCTTTTACGGAATTTAAATCGGCTCCATTATTCAACAAGTGCGTTGCAAAGGAATGCCTAAGAACGTGTGGACTCTTCTTTTCTTTTTTCGAGACAGTACTAAAGTAATCATTTATTAACCGATAAACAAACGATTCGCTTACTTTATTTCCGTTTTTTGACAAAATTAACACGTCGCCATTGTTAATTACCTCTAAATGATTCCGTTGGACCTTATACAATTTAAAAAGAGTGATTGTACAATCTAGCATTGGAATAATCCGTTCTTTATTTCTCTTCCCGATTACTCTGATTGTTTTTTGAATTTCATTGATGCTGTTCATCTTTAAATTGATCAACTCCGCTCTTCTTATTCCAGTTGTATAAAAAAGCTCTATTACAAACTGATTCCGAATCCCTTCAAAATCAGGCAAATATTCATTATTAGAAAAAACATCTTGTAATTCTTTCTCAGAAAAAGGAATTTGAACTTTCTTTGCTGTTTTTAGTGATTTATGTTTCAATAATGGATTAATCGAAATCTGCTTCACCTTCAACAAAAATTTGTAATACGATTTTAAAGCCGATATTTTACGATTAACCGAAGTAGTCGAAATGTTTTGTTCCACAAGAACTACAATCCAATTTCTAACATGTGGATAAATAACTTCTTCGAGACTTACAGATTGACCTAGAAGATATTCTTGAAAAGATTTGATATCATCTAAATAAGCGCGAACCGTTAAAGAAGAATAGTTTTTCTCTTTAATCAAATAATCCTGATATGCTTGTAGATTTGTAGACATAAAAAAACCGCTAACAACAAAGTTACACTTTATTAATTAGCGGTTAGTATAGTTTTTCAAAAATATTAACTCTCTAATGAGTCTCTCAATCCTTGAATGTAAGATGCTTTTTGGATCTTAGCTCTGTTTACAACAGATGGTTTAATAAAAGCTTGACGAGCACGTAACTGACGAACAGTTCCTGTTTTATCAAATTTTCTTTTATAGCGCTTTAATGCTCTATCGATATTTTCTCCGTCTTTAATTGGTATAATTAACATAATATAGACACCTCCTCTCGTTAAGGGTGCAAATGTAGAAAATAATTATGAATTAAAAATTAAAAATTAAAAATTATTTTACCGCTGGCTTATAATTCTGATTGTCAATTATCATCTTTGATAAAATCTCTTTCAAAATCTCAGAAGTTCCTCCACCAATTGGCCCTAATCGACTATCTCTTAATAAACGTGCTAATGGGTATTCTTCCATGTAACCGTAACCACCTAACATTTGTAAACAATCGTAAATTGCTAAATCGGACACCTTAGTTGACTTTAATTTAGCCATAGTTGCTTCTTTAACCACATATTCACCTTTATTCAATCTTGCTACCGCAGCATAATTGAATATTTTACAATGCTCTACTTCGGTAGCATGCTCTACCATAGTATGTCTTAAAGCTTGAAATTTGTTAATTGTGCTTCCAAAAGCTTCGCGTTGAGACATATATTCTATTGTATACTCAATTGCATATTCAGCTCTTGCATGTGCATTGATTGCCATGATTAAACGTTCTAATGCAAAATGCTGCATGATATATGGAAATCCTTTGCCTTCTTCTCCCATTAAGTTTTCTAATGGAATTTCAACATTATCAAATGCAAGTTCAGCTGTATCAGAAGCTCTCCAACCTAATTTATCCAATTTAGTTGCAGATATTCCATTTGTTTTAGCATCAACTAAAAATATACTTATTCCTTTATTTCCTAACTCAGGATTTGTTTTTGCAGCAACTACGTAGTAATCCGCGTAAACTCCGTTTGTAATAAATGTTTTAGAACCATTGATAATGTATTTGTCTCCTTTTTTTACTGCATTTGTACGCATACCTGCTACATCGCTCCCTCCAAAAGGCTCAGTAATACACAATGCTCCAATTTTATCCCCTAAAATACTTGGAGCCAAGTATTCTTGTTTAATTCTTTCATCACCTTCAGCATTTAAATGTGTCATTGCTAAATAAGCATGAGCCCACATAGCCGCCGCAAAACCTGATGATTTGACTTTTTGAAGTTCTTCTAAAAAAACAACTGTATAAAACAAATCCAAATTCATTCCACCATAAGCTTCAGGATAGTTTAACCCAAAAAAGCCCATGTCTCCAAATTTTTTCCAAATGAAGCGTTCAATTGTTCCTGTTTTTTCCCATTTTTCAATATGAGGAACCACTTCTTTATGTAAAAAATCTCTAAAACTCTTTCTAAATAATTCGTGTTCTTCTGTGAAATAAATTGAATTCATAAATATGTAATTGTTTATTTTTGATTTTATTGGCTTTAATTTTAAAAATTCAAATATAGGGCGATTATTTTTATTTTTTCGTTAGGCATTCCCTTAATTTTTGTTAAATCATCTACATTTTTTATTCCATTATTCATAGTTCTATAGATGATAATTTCTTTAGCGATACTGTAATTGAAATAAGGGAATTTTGCTAATTCTTTCTGAGACAAATCATTTATAGCAATTTTTTTAATTCCGATTGAATTCTTAACTGCAAAACGTTTTTCTAAATCTGCAATTGCCTCTGGACTAATTCCCCAAATAAATTGAAACTGCTCCATGCTAACAAATCCACCTAATTTTTCTTTTTCCAGTAAAATTTTATCTGCTAGTTTTTCACCAATTCCGTAAACCGCTATTAAATCTTCTCTTGACGCAAAATTGATGTCTTTTTGAACAATCTTTTCTTTTTCTTTAGCCAAATACTTAGGAAACTTTTCTGAAGTTGCAGCGCCTTTATTTTTTACCCAATCTGGAAATTTGAAATAAGGACTAACCTTTGATAAAAAAGCATTTGACACCTGAGTAATTTCTTGAAACTCTTTTGCAGAATTTACAAATTTTCCTTTTTTACGATATGCGTGTAAGCGATCAATTTCTTGGATAGACATTCCTAATTTATAGCCTTTGTAATCCGTAATATAATTAGGATTGAATGGATAAATCGTATCCTTTTTTGTTGCTTGAATATGCTTTAGACTATCAATTTCATTTTGAACTAACAGCTACGCTTTGTCTTCAGTATGATTTTCATTGGATACTAACTGATTTTTGAGAAAGAAATAACTCAGTTGTACAAAAACTATAATACCAAACAACAAAAAAATCCCACTTCTGTGTTCTCTTGAAAACAGGAAGTAGGATTTAATCTTATTCATTTTTCTATAAAAATTAATCGTTTTTACGAACTAAATCTTCATCATTATCCTCGTAAGAATCTGGTTCTTGTTTAGGAGGCGTGCTTAAAACTAAGTAGAAAAAATATCCTGTAACTGCAGTTACCGTTCCTACGGCTAAAAACATCGTTATTAAAGCTTCTGTTTTCATGATTATATTCTCCCTTCTTTTTTACGTTTTTTATAAGCTACAAACACTAAATATGAAATTCCTAAGAATACTAATAGTAATAATAATCTTGAAGCATTTACAAATAATATGGTATCGTTCAGCACTTCTAATTCTTTAGCATCTGTGGTTTTTGCAATTTTTTCATATAAATCCTTGTTTATGATTTTATCCCAAACACCAGGCAAACTTGAAAAGAAAACCACTCCTAAAAATACTGGAGTTACAAATTTGATAATAAATTTATATACACCAGGTACTTTAATATCAGCTCCAGTTGTAATTTCTTTCCATCCTTTATCCATTCCAAAAATCCAGGCAAAAAGTATAATTTCAAAGAAAGCAAAAACTACTAATGAGAAAGTTCCTGCCCAATAATCATACTCGTCAAAAACTCCGTAATTAAAGAATAAAACTGTTGGAAGTCCTAATAAGAAAACCAAACCCCCGAAAGCCCATGCTGCATTTTTGTGTTTCCAACCAAATTCATCTTGTAAGAATCCCATAACAGGTGTACCCATTGCTAATGATGAAGTAATTCCGGCAAAAAACAATAAACCAAACCAACAAACTCCACATAAGATTGCTAAAACAGTACCCCATTGTTCAAATAAGAATGGTAATGTTTTAAAGCCTAATCCTAAGCCTCCAGTTTGCGTCATTTCTAACACTTTATCTACTCCTAGGTATCCAACTGAAATCGGAATAATAATTGCAGCTCCTAAAACCACTTCCACAAACTCATTCATCCAACCAGCACTCATTGCATTCAAGGCAATATCATCATTCTTTTTTACATAAGAAGCATAACATTGAATAGAACCCATTCCAACTGAAAGTGTAAAAAAGATTTGACCAGCAGCAGCCAACCAAACTTTTGGAGACCATATAGTAGAAAAATCAGGTGTCCATAAAAAATTTAAACCTACTGATGCATCATTAATAGCGCCTGCAACTCCTGCTTCTACATTAAAAGCCATTATGGCTAAGAAAACACCAAAAAGAATTAACAAAGGCATCCCAACTTTAGCTACTTTTTCAACACCACCACTCAATCCTTTTGATAATATCCAAGTATTTAATAACAAACACACTATCCAAAAGAAAATAGTTTCTAAAGGCATTTCTAAACCAACGTAGCTATTAAAAAATCCAGCTACTTCCTCTTGTGATTGACCTGCAAAAGTTCTAGAAATACTATGCCAAACCCAACTTAATGTCCATGATTCAAGATAACAATAATAAGCTGCTACAGCTAAATTGGTAAAAATTCCAAAAACACCAATGTATTTCCAAAATTTTCTCTTATCCATACTATCTAAAATGAAAGGCGTACTATGGTGACCACTTTTTCCACCAAATCTTCCCATACTCCATTCCACAAACAATAATGGAATCCCCATTAATAAAAAACAAACTAAATAAGGCACAATAAAGGCCCCTCCTCCGTTTTGTACTGCTTGAACTGGGAATCTTAAAAAATTACCTAATCCTACAGCATTTCCAGCCATAGCTAAGATAAGTCCAACTCGTGAACCCCACGATTCTGTATTTGTTGACATAAAAATATATTGGTTGTTAATTTTTCAAAGATAAGAAAACTATCTAAAATTCAAATAAAAGTTACACTTTATGAAATATTATAAGTCAAAAACTGAACTTCTCTTAGTTTTAATCATATCTTTTAGCTTTAATAGAAATGCTAATGTAAGATAAAACCCAAAACCTAAACCCACTGTAACGAATGAAATATAGATAAAAAACAATCGAACATTGGTAGCTCTCATACCCAAACGGTCTGCTAAACGAGAAGCCACAAAAAAACCATGTTTTTCAAAAAAATGTAATAGATTTTGAATCATAGAGCCCTTAATTTTATTCAAAAGTACAATTAATTTTTAAGTAAAAAAGCTCCTACCGCACATTGTAAGCATTTTTTAGCATCACAATATTCTTTTTTTAATTGCAACAAAGATTGTGATTGAAATGCATTTTCTGCCAAAATTCCAATCGAAGCAAATTTGTCGATAATAATATTTTTCTCAGGCGGTAATGCAGTTATTAATTCCAAAATTTCTTGAGAATATTCTTTATGTAAACTTTGTTCAAAAGCAAATCGGATGGGTAATATAGTATTCATAACAATTAAGTCAATAAATGCATGAGACATTTTCTTTTTCTTAGCAACGCTTTTTTTATCAAAATTATAATGTGTTTCCCAATAATCACTGACTTCTATTTGAAACAAAGTATAAATTTCACTTATAGATGAAACATTGACAATCTTTGAGAACAAATTATGTTCTTTATGATATAAAGCGGCCAATTGTGCCAAACGAATAGTTGGAAAATTATCTGGTCGGTGTTTAAAAAATTCAACTTTATCAAAAACACTTTTAGAAATAGTGTATTTA
The DNA here is from genome assembly GCA_004293165.1 of Flavobacteriia bacterium. Lineage (GTDB taxonomy): Bacteria > Bacteroidota > Bacteroidia > Flavobacteriales > Flavobacteriaceae > Flavobacterium. The sequence goes on from RDYL01000008.1 coordinate 196,258, forward strand.
TGGCATAAATAATTATAATCGTTTTGTAATTTATTTGGATAGCAATCCTGAAAACTTGATTCCAACATATTTGCTTGTCCAAAAAATAGCGTTTCTAAATTTTCAATTGCAAACGATGCTTTTCGTATAACTGAAAACGGAATCGACTTTGCCATATTTAAAAATAAAGCTCCATTAGTATTTAATCCAAAATTCTTAGCTAAAAGACAAAATAAAACCGCTTCCCAATCATTATTTGATTCTTTTAATAATTGTTTAATTTCTTCTGATTTTCGCTCCAATCGATCAAAATACAAACGTTCTTGCCAATTTTTAAAAATAAAACCATCTACTTTTTGAACATCATTTTCACAATATATCCAAGATTTTTGAGTAATTAAAGATTGATATTTATTCACATCGGTCAATGCAACATAATTCCTCAATTCAAGTGTTGGAATTTCTAGATTATCCCTTCTAAAAATAGGCGTATCATGCTCCCAAACCACATGTAAAATAACCGAATCATAATTTGCATCTTTCTCATGATTATGTAAATACCAATCCGATGACTTGAGATGAATTTCAATGTTTCCAGCCCATTTTTGATTCCCGATAATAATTTGTGCATTGAAAAAATCAGGACCTGCAAGTTGCAAATATTGACCTGAATGAAGAATCTGAATCGATTCTCCTGTAGTAGTTTGAAGTTGAGTAACAGCAAATTTCTTATGCTGCCAAACGTGGTGCAAAAAATCTTCTTTCATTCTGTATGGCGTATATAATTGAAAAACAAAGATAAAAAAATTATATTTGCTGAACAACTCAACTTTTATGAAAAAAATTATAACTATTACACTACTAAGTCTTTTTTCGTTGGTTAATGCGCAAACTAAAGTAAAACCAATAAAAGGTCTAAAAATATCTTATATTAGAAGTTCAAACGGAAAACTTATTGAAAATCAAGATGCGATTTTTGTTTTTACAAATCCAGCAGAAACTTTAGTAACTTCTGAAAAAATGAATTCTGGAAAAGCGGAATTTCCATTCGAACAAACTTTAATTAATCGGTCTCAAAATAAAATTATTCAGGTTACTCAATTAAAAAAAGAGAAATCAGTTACAACAGTTGATAGTATTTCTTTAGCGAAACAAAATTTTGAGTTTTTATCGGATACCAAAACTATTTTAGGCTACAAATGTCAAAAAGCGAAAACCATTATCAATTCGAACACTATTGAACTTTGGTATACCAACGAACTAGAAGTAAAAGGCGCACCAACCGTTTTAGGACAAAATATTGGTTTAGTTTTAGAAATGGTTCGCAATGGTAATTTTGTGATTTCGGCAACAAAAATTGAAAAAATAAAATCGATTAATCCAAATGAAGAACTTCAAAAATATACTACAAAAAGCAATCCTATTGATGGATTGTCTTATAAAGATGTAGTTTGGAAAAGTCGTTTTACGACAATAAAAATTTTTGAAAATGAAATCATCAACTTTTCTGACGCTTCAAAGTCAAATGACAGTATTTTACGATTTGCAAACGGAACTATTATTTTGAAAAAAATCACTTTTCCTGAAATCAAAAAAGGAGATTTAGTCTTTTTAAATTTAGCCGAACAATCGAATGGTGATGCTTATGACAGAACGGGTTCTGTTTTTATGATTCCACAAGATAAAAAGCAATCGTTTTTTGATGGTTTACAAAATGGAGCTAAAACTTTACCTATTTATGAAAACGGAAATGGAAAGCAATATCAGGGTGTTGTTGCCACTTCTGATTTTTCTCCAATAATTGAATTGATGCGCTTTTTTACGCCTTTCGGAATTAAACAATACAATCACATTCAGTTGAAAGACAAAACTTGGCACGAAATTGTTCCGTACCGAATGGACATAACCGATTTAAAAACAAATGTATCAGGAAAAACAGTTTATATCGGAACTTTTATTGGTAATTATGACAAAGGCGGACACAAGATTTCGATGAATATTACGATTAATCCAAGCGAAAGTACGTTAGACAAAACCAATGTTTCTATTCCGTTATTCAACACCACAAATGTTATGGAAATGGCGGGTCAAGAATATGCCACCATGTTTAATCATGAAAAAGGATTGGAAGTGACTTTCAATTTAGAGAAAGAAATCAAAAATGCTAAATTACGCTACATAGCCACTGGCCACGGTGGTTGGGAAAACGGTGACGAATTTGTCCCAAAACGAAACACCATTGTTTTAAACGGAAAAGAAGTATTTTCTTTTATCCCTTGGCGACAAGATTGTGGTGGCTATCGTTTATTTAATCCAGCTTCAGGAAATTTTAACGACGGATTATCTTCCTCTGATTTGAGTCGTTCGAATTGGTGCCCGGGAACAGCTACGAATCCTATTTATATAGAATTAGGTGATTTGAAAGCGGGAACACATAAAATACAAGTCAAAATTCCACAAGGCCCAAACGAAGGCGGAAGTTTTAGTGCTTGGAATGTTTCTGGTGTTTTACTAGGAGAATAAAAAAAGGACGTTCAATTGAACGTCCTTTTTTTATTATTTTATTGAACCAATAATATCATATTTAGTAATAATGTGATGTTTTCCATTTCCTAAATCAACCAAAACCGCTTGGTTATCTTTGGTAATAAGCTTAGAAACATCTTCAACCGGTGTTCCAATTTTTACGATTGGAAATGGTTTTCCCATTACTTCACGAATTGGACGTTCAGCTGTGTTTTTATCTGAAATGAAACTTTGAAATAAATCCGATTCATCTACAGAACCAACAAATCCGTTCACATCAATTACTGGAATTTGAGAAATTTTATATTTTCTCATACGTTCAATGGCGTGCGAAACCAATTCTTCTGTACGAACTACAACTAATGGTTTATCAATGTGTTCTTTAATTAAATCTTCTGCTTTAGTGATTTCTTCTTCTAAGAAACCTCTTTCACGCATCCAATCATCATTAAACATTTTTCCAACATAACGGCTTCCAGAATCGTGAAATAAGACCACAACTACATCTTCTGGAGTAAAGTGTTCTTTTAACTGTAATAAACCCTTTACAGCAGCTCCAGCAGAGTTTCCAACAAAAATACCTTCTTCTAACGCGATTTTTCTTGTATAAACAGCTGCATCTTTATCGGTTACTTTCGTAAAACCATCAATTAAAGAAAAGTCAACATTTTTAGGCAAAATGTCTTCACCGATTCCTTCTGTGATGTAAGAATAGATTTCGTTCTCATCAAAAATTCCAGTTTCATGGTATTTTTTAAAAACTGAACCATACGTATCAATTCCCCAAATTTTGATGCTTGGATTTTTCTCTTTTAAATATTTTGCCACACCAGAAATCGTTCCACCCGTTCCAACACCAACTACAAAGTGCGTGATTTTTCCTTCGGTTTGTTCCCAAATTTCTGGACCTGTTTGCTCATAATGCGCAATAGCATTACTTGGATTATCATATTGATTTACGTACCAAGAATTAGGAATTTCATCACCTAATTTTTTTGAAACGGAATAATATGAACGTGGATCGGTAGGTTCCACATCGGTAGGACAAACAATTACTTTTGCACCTACAGCACGAAGAATATCTGATTTTTCTTTTGATTGCTTATCTGAAATAACAAAAATACATTTGTAACCTTTTACGATAGCAGCTAACGCTAATCCCATTCCAGTGTTTCCAGAAGTTCCTTCAATAATGGTTCCTCCAGGTTTTAATCTTCCATCTGCTTCAGCATCTTCAATCATTTTAACCGCCATTCTATCTTTAACAGAATTTCCTGGATTAAACGTTTCAACCTTAGCTAATACCAATGCATCTACTTCAGCAGTGATTTTATTTAATTGTACTAAAGGTGTGTTACCAATAGTTTCTAATATATTTTTAGCGTATTTCATTTTAAATTAAAGAAATTAAAATTTAGAAAATTTATGTTTTCAAAATCGATTGCAAAGATAGTGTGAATATTACGAATACAAAAATGAAAATAAATAGCATATTATGTTACAAAAAGCGACATAAAGCTCATAAAATTGCCTTCCAAAAGTTTTTTATTGAAAGAAATTCCAAACTAATCCAAAACGAACAATAAAATCTCTGTACGGATAATTTGGTGCTGAATAAAAATCGTAACCTGTCCAAGCCGAGTTGAAATGTTCTGCTTTTAAGAAAATTCGAGTTTGTTTTACTCTAGCATTAATAAAGAAATCCATCATTGGAAATCCACCAATTTTAGTTTCATTTTGAACATAAAATTCACCCATTATAGGATTGTAATCATTTGCATAATACTTCGTAAAATATTGAAAAGTTACACCCGTTTGTAAAAGCATTGCCTTTTTAAATACATAATCAGTGAAATACAAAGTGTTTCTTGTAACAATTTTTGGAACATTTACAACATCATTTGATTGATCCACTTTTTGATATAAAATAGTATTGTCTAAAGCGAATTTCCAAAACTTAATTTCTTTACTAGCTTTTACTGCAAGATAATTAATAGTGTTATCATACTGCATTGGTTTTACTTCTAAAATGGCAATGTTATTTGTAATATTATCAAAATACAAATGATCATTTAACACTTTGTAAGTAGCTGAAATATCTATCCATTTTGATTGAACAGAAAAATCAAATTGGTTTACTTTTTCATTTTTAAAATTGTTGAACCAATTATAATTTATATAGCCACTTTGATATAAATTATAATTCAAATTAGGCAAACTATTTAATTTTTGGTATTTGAAATGCAATTTGAAATCTTCATTAAAAGAATATTCTGCTGAAGCTTCAATATTTGAAATAGATTGTTCAGAAATAGACTGAGAGGCATGTAATTTAACATTAACTCCGTTAATTAAATAAAAATAATTACCTCCAACCATGTTAATTCTATCGGAAATTGAATTTGGAATTGCAATTGTTCCATTTGAATTATAAACCACACTGTTGTAATAATAATTATAGTGATTATCATCAATAAAAAACTCTAAATCCCCATATGATTTAGTTTTATAAGCTATCCCAAATTTATTATAGAAATGATTATAACGTGTTTTATTATTAATATTATTGGTGTAAGAATTCCCATATCGAGAATTTATAGTAGGTTGCGTAAATTGAAAAAACTTATATTCTTGATTGAATTGATGTGTAAAAACTAAACTATTTGGATTATCCTTTTTTAATTTAAATGAATGACCTATAAAAAATCGATTCCCTTTTAAAAGTGACGTTGCGTTTGTAAAATAAACTTTAATTCTTTCTCTTTCACCAAAAGGATCTTCACTTAATTCAAATTCACTTGGATTGACAATTCCTCCATTTTCTTGATTTGAAATATCTTGACCTGTAAAATGAGCATTTAAAAAATAACGTTTATCCTCGGTAAAATAACTGGTGGTAAATCTAAAATTACCCGAACTAGTTAAATTATTTACATATTTACCCAATGAACGCAACCCTTTATACGCAATTGAAAAATTAAGATTAGGTTTTGTATTAACTGTTAAAAAAGCATCTAATGATTGCCCTTGTTCCATAACCGTCTTAAAATACAAATCAGACAATGGAGTAGGAACCGAATAATACTTTATATCATTTGCTTCTAAGTAATTAACATGTTTGGCTTGAAAACCAAAATTTGGAAAAACGTTTTTATTTGTTAATCCGAAAAATAAGGTATTATAAGCATGTCCTTCATTTGCAAATGGAAGTAATCCAAAAATATCTTTTCGTAGAAAGTTGTATTTATACTCGCTTTTAATAGTAAGAGAAGTATCTACATAAGTAGTATCTTTTTGCAGGGTATAGATTTTGTATAACTTGATACTAGGTTTTACCTCTTTTTCTTTACTAGAATCTAGATTAACACCAGAATCATTCTGAGCATAAACAAAAGAAGTAATAAATATAAAAAACAAAAACAGATTTTTCATTTGCATAAAATAATGGCAAATGTAATGAGAAAATAGGGAATAAAAAAAGGGCTACAAAAGTAGCCCTTTAAAATATATGATATACTAAATATTAGTAACCAGTATTTTGTTGAATAGCACCATTAGCATTAATTTCTGCTTGAGGTATAGGTAAAGCCCATTTGTAACTAGTTAATGGTAAATTTACTGGATTTCCACCCGGAATATTTAAACCATCATAATCTCTTGGGTGTCTATCTAAACCAGAAATACCAGCTTGTACTCCTAAACGTTTGATGTCAATAAATCTGTGACCTTCGAAAGCTAATTCTAAACGTCTTTCATCTAATACACCTTTCCAAGCAGCTGTAGCATTAGCATAAGATGGAGCAACTTGGTTAGAACCAAAACGAGCATCTCTAATTGCATCAATAGCAGTAGCAACACCAGCAAAATCATTTGCAGCAGCTCTACACTCAGCTTTGATTAAATACATTTCAGAAATTCTCATTACTTTATGGTCATTATTGAAAGCATTTGTTGCAGAAGTAGCAGCAGTAGTACTACCTGTAGCAACACCACCATGCTTATGTAACACTAAACGATCAGAACCTAAATAATCAGCATCTGTTTCCCAAGTTGAAGAAATAATAGAAGATGGAGCTATAATTACTGATCTTCTAACATCAGATGAGTTAGCATCTAAAATATTAAACAATGTTCTACCAACTTCGTAAAATGGCGAACCACCAACTGAAGGACGAATTGAACACCATCCATTGTGTAGGTTTGAATCTTGAGTGTTTTGTTGAACTGTACGTTTTAATCTAAATAAAACCTCAACATTAGCAGGCTCATTATCAGTCCAGAAAACTTGTCTATACTGTGCAGGAGTAGCTAAATTAACACCAGAAGTAGCAATTACGTCATCAGCCCATATTTCAGCATTAGTATAATCACCTTTGTAAGCGTAAGCACGAGCTTTTAAACCTTTAGCAAAGTTTCTGTTTGCTTGAAAAACCGCTGGAGCAGTAGCTGTATTAGTAGCTAATATAGTTAAAGCAGCATCTAAATCAGAATGAATTAAAGTATAAAAATCCCCATTTGTTGATCGTAAAGGCAACTCATCAGTACCAATTACTCTATCAGATAAAACACCTGCTAAAGCAGAATTGTCTTTTGTATTTGGTGAATAGTATGCAAGAATGTTTAAATGCGCATAAGCCCTTAAAATTAAAGCTTCAGCTTTTAAACGATCAATAAACTGTTGATCCGCAGCATCTACGGCAACAATTGAACTAGAACGTGCAATTACGCGATTAATTCTAGCTAATGCAAAATAATTTGATTGCCAAATAGCTGTAGGTGCAGCAGATGATGGAAAAATGTTAAAAACAATTTCCGCAGAAACCCCTTGACCTCCATTATTAAAACCTTTCGTTGCTTCATCTGTAAAAACAGAAGTAAAAACAGAAGCTGTTCTGTTTGTCAATATATTGTATCCTGAATTCAACAACCTTTGCATGTCAGTAGAAGTCACAATAGCAACATCTTCAGTTAATTGCCCTGGAGCAAAAGTCTCCGTCAAATCTTCATCACAAGATACTATAAAAATAGTACTTGCAACTAATAAATAACTTAAATATTTTTTCATAGTAAAAATTTTTTAAAATTTAATATCTAAACCAAAAGTATAGATTCTTGGTGTTGGATATTGATATAAATCTTCAAGTCTTGGACTTTCTGGATCATAACCTCTCCATTTAGTAAAATTAACTAAATTTTCACCTTGTAAACTAAACGATAAATCAGTAATAAAAGTTTTCTCTAAGAATCTTTTAGGAACTTTATAACCAATTTGTAAGTTTCTTAAACGAATGTAAGATGCATCTGTTAAGAATCTATCAGATAAATCATCAGATCCTAAATTTGCAGCTGATAACGAAGGTACATCAGTACTTGTATTAGTAGGTGTCCATGCATTTGCCATTTCAGAAGCTACAGTAAACTGACCTAAGTTAGTTGGATCCATTAATGATTCATAATCAGTATCAAATCTCCATACATCTGTTACGAAAGTAAAAGTTGTTGCAGCGAAGAAACCTTTGTAATCAAAATCAAAACCAAAACCTCCTTGCCATTTTGGTTGAAAACTTTTACCTGTTTTTCTTTGATCTGCAGCAGTTACATTTTCAGTAACGTTACCATTGATATCTAAGAACAATAATTCACCATTAGCCTCATTAACACCAACGTAAGGAATTGTATAGTACTCGTAGTACATTCCACCATTGTCAGAAACGTTAACTGTACCATGTTGAATTCTACCGTTATTAGAAATAATACCATTAACTTCGTTAGTATTATGAGCTGCATTAGCTCTAATAGTTAACTTCATTTCATTAGCATCATTTTTGATTAAATCATAAGCTAATTGAATTTCGTGACCAAAATTAGTAATAGAAGCAGCTGAGTTAACATTTAAACCTGAAGTTCCTGAAGTACTAGACACTGGTTGTGACAAATACATATCCTTAGTTTCTCTATTGTAGTAATCGTAAGTACCTCTTAAACGACCTTTGAATAACTCAAAATCAATACCAGCATTCCATTGTTCAGTATACTCCCATTTTAATGAAGGGAAACCAAAGTTAATTCCATAACCTAAACCTCCATTATAAGTGTTGTTAGTTGGTTGATAAACATCTAAATATCTAACAGGAACAATAGGAGCATAAACAGAACCATCAACAATTCGAGCATTACCAACAGTACCTATCGACCCTCTTAATTTTAATACATTTACATATGAAGATACACCGTCCATAAATGATTCTTTATCAATATTCCATCTACCACCAATAGACCAGAATCTTTCAGATTGATTCTCAGCAGAGAAATAACTTGTTTTGTCAGATCTTATCGATGCAACTAAACCATATTTTTCTTTGAAATCATAATCAAAAGAACCAAAATAAGAAATATAATCAACTCTTGATCTACCAGCAGAAGCTTGAGGAACATACCAGTCATTAGTACCTAAATCAGCAATATAACCAGAACCTGTATTTGGAACAAACGTTTGAGGATTTAAACCTCTTTGTCTTTGGTTGTCAGCTTGGAAAGTTTGAAAATTATATTCAGCACTTCCATTAACACCAATTTTATGGTTACCAAATTGTTTTGTGTAATCTAATTGATAAAGATTATTGAAGATAAATTCTCTTCTGTTTTGAATATCTTCAAAACCATTAAACGCACCACCATCAAAACTAGCTACTCCAGGAGTATTAGAGAACAAAAGTGCATTAAAAGAGTTCGGATACTCTACCTGATTTCTAAAAGTAGTTAAATTTTCAGCAGAAGTTCTAACTCTAGCAGTTAAATCATCAGTAATTTTGTAAGCAGCCTGAGTAGCAACATTTAATCTAGTTTCTTCAACTAAATTTCTATATTGAAACAATTTATCCATTAACATGTATGGCGTAGCCAACAAACCTGGAGTATTATTATACTCATCAAAAGTCCAAACAGAACCTTGGTAACGATCCGGATCTAAGTAAGGAGCTCCTAAATAAGCCCCTAAAATGTAGTTACGGTTTACGCCAGTAGTACCGATACTTGGATCTTCATTGTTTTTAGAAAAACCTAAACCAATATTCATATAATAGCTAAACTTACCATTATTTGATTTACCATTTAAGTTGTTACGAACAGTAAATCTTTTTAAACCCGTAGTATTTAATGTACCTTCTTGGTTAAAATAACTTACTGAAGTAAATGAATTAATATTTTTTCCATTGTTTTCAATACTAAAATTGTGACTAGAAGACTGACCTACTCTAAAAAAATAATCAACCCAATCAGTATCAACGTCATAAGCAGCAATTTCAGCATCAGTTAAAGAAACACCTAAACCAGTTCCATATTCTTTCTCAAGAGATAACAAACCTTTAGCACTTATGAAATCATATTTTGGAGTTTGCAACTCAGTTAAACCATACTGAGATGAATATCTAAAAGTAGTTTTAGACTCACCAAAAGAACCTGTTTTTGTTTTAATAACAATAACACCGTTAGTACCTCTAGAACCATACTCAGAAACAGCTGCAGCATCTTTTAACACCTGTACTGATTCAATATCATTTGGATTTATTGATCTAAAGTTATCACTGTTAGATGGGAAACCATCAATAACATACAATGGGTCTCCATTTGCAGAAAACGACCCAATACCTCTAATGATAACACTAGACTTAGCACCTGGCTGACCAGTTGAAGCTGTAATATTAACACCTGCTAACTGACCTTGCAATGTATTCATAACATTGGCATTTGGTCTGTTCTCAATAGTTTTACTATCAACTTTAGCTACAGATGTAACCGCTGATTGCTTTGTTACAGATCTGTAACCTTGAATAACTACGTCAATCCCCTCAACAACATCATCTTTTAATGACATATTGTAAGTACTTGCAGCAGTTATAGAAATTCTAGCAGTCTTCTTACCCGTGTAAGTAATTACTAAAACTTCACCTTGTTTAGCCTTGATAGTATAGTTACCATCAAAGTCAGTTGTAGTACCACGTGTTGTTCCTTCCACAACTACGTTAGCACCTGCAATTGGGCCTAGGTTATCAGAAACCATACCCGTAACAGTTTTCTCTTGCGCGAACGAAAACTGCATCGTAAACGCTACTAAAAGCGTAAAAATCCATTTGAACTTCGATCTCATATTAAATTTATTTGAGTTAGTTATTCCGCAAACTTCTTAATTATTTCTTAAATAAACAAATAATACTTCGGAATATTACTAATTTATTTTTGTTAAAGTTTTTGTTTTAAAAAAACATTTAGCGAAACATTAACATTCATTAGATAAGAATATGACAAAAAGGTTGCGTATAAAATTATATTTTTGTCAAAAAAAAGAATGTTAAATAAAAGTTACAGTAATTTAATATTGGAATGTGGCACCGACGAAGCTGGACGCGGTTGTCTTGCAGGACCCGTAACCGCAGCTGCTATTTTACTACCTAACAATTTTGAACTCAATTTACTTAACGACTCAAAACAATTGTCTGAAAAAATTAGAGAAAAACTAAAACCAGCAATTGAAGCCAAAGCCATTTCGTTTGCAGTAACACATATTTTCCCTAACGAAATTGACGAAATAAACATTTTGAACGCTTCGATGAAAGCAATGCAGGAGTCTATTTTAAAGTTAAATCAAACTCCAGAACACATAATTGTAGATGGAAATCGTCCATTGAATGGCAAATTAGGCATGAAACAAAAAACAGGTAAGATCTTTACAAGTGAAGAAATTAAGATTTTAAAATCAATTCCAAGTACAAGTATTATTAAAGGAGATAGCAAATATTTGAGTATAGCTGCCGCTTCGGTTTTAGCAAAAACGCACCGAGACGAATATATGGATAAAATCCACGAAGAGTTTCCAATGTATAATTGGAAAAGAAACAAAGGTTATCCAACAAAAGAACATAGAGAAGCTATTAAAAAATATGGGGCGTGTAAATACCATCGAATGAGTTTCCGATTATTACCTGAGCAACTGGAATTGGAATTTTAAAGTTTTCAGTCGCAGTTGGCTGTACGATTCAAATAGCACATCTGAATACTGTGACTAAAAACTGAAAACTAAATTAAAATCTCGGCTTCAAACAAATTTTGAAAATGTTTTAGAATTTTCTCTTTTACTTCTTGCTCATCCACCGCTTTTCCTAATTCAGCATGCATTGAAGTAACCGCTTTCCCTTTTATTCCACATGGAATGATATTATCAAAATACCCTAAATCTGCATTTACGTTTAAGGCGAAGCCATGCATGGTCACCCAACGCGAAGCCCGCACTCCCATAGCGCAAATTTTTCTTGCAAAAGGCGTTCCTACATCAAACCAAACTCCGGTTTCTCCTTCGCTTCTAGTTCCATGTAAACCATATTCAGCTATAGTTAAAATAATAGCTTCTTCTAAGAATCGTAAGTATTTATGTATGTCGGTAAAAAAGTTTTCTAAATCTAAAATAGGATAACCTACAATTTGTCCTGGTCCATGATAGGTAATATCGCCTCCTCTATTGATTTTGTAAAAAGTGGCTCCTTTTGTTTCTAATTGTTTTTCAGAAAGTAATAAATTTGAAACATCGCCGCTTTTTCCCAACGTATAAACATGCGGATGCTCTACATAAAGCAGGAAGTTGGGAGTTAGAAGTTGGGAGTTGGATTGTCTATTTTTAATTTTAATATCTACAATTTCTTTGAATAATTCTTCTTGATAATCCCAAGTTTCTTTGTAATCTTTATTTCCTAAATCTTGAAGTTGTACTTTTTTATTCATGATGACCGAAATTGTGTTTTGAAAAGTGATGCAAAGATACGAATAGTTTGCTAATTAGCCCTCACAGGAGAGACATCCTTTTTATTTGTTGCCTTCGAGAACCTCAGGCAACAAATAAAAAAGATATAACGGATGGCAGGAATACGGAAACCAAAAAGCCCGAACCATTCGCATCTATAAAAGTATTCTGAAAAAACTCATTACTAATAAACTTTTAAACTTGAAACTTGAAACTTTTGAACTTGAAACAAAATAAATTATCTTTGCACGCTTAAATACAATACTATGCAACTTTCGGAACAAGAAATCATTAGAAGAGACAAATTAAACGCTTTACGCGAACTTGGAATTAACCCTTATCCAGCGGATTTATTTCCGGTGAATCACACTTCAAAGCAAGTGAAGGAAAATTTTGAAGAAGGTAAGAAGGTTGTTTTGGCTGGACGTTTGATGAGTGTTCGTGATCAAGGAAAAGCTTCGTTTGCTGAATTACAAGACAGCGAAGGAAGAATACAGTTGTATTTTAATCGTGACGTGCTTTGCGAAAGCGAAGACAAAACGCTTTATAATCAGGTTTTCAAAAAATTAACCGATTTAGGAGACTTTATTGGTATTGAAGGAGAATTATTCATGACGAAAGTAGGTGCTATGTGTGTTCGTGTGGATGATTTTAAAATGTTGAGCAAAACTTTAAAACCGCTTCCGTTGCCAAAAACAGATGAAGAAGGTCATGTTTTTGATGCGTTTACTGATCCAGAATTGCGTTACCGTATGCGTTACGTAGATTTAGTGGTAAACCCACATGTGAAAGAAGTGTTCATGAAAAGAACCAAATTGTTCACCGCTATGAGAACATTTTTCAATGAAGCAGGTTACATGGAAGTAGAAACTCCGGTTTTACAATCGATTCCGGGTGGAGCAGCTGCAAGACCTTTTATTACACATCATAATAGTTTAGATATTCCATTATACATGAGAATTGCTAACGAATTATATTTGAAAAGATTAATCGTAGGTGGTTTTGATGGTGTTTACGAATTTTCGAAAAACTTCCGTAACGAAGGAATGGACAGAACACACAATCCAGAATTTACCGCCATGGAAATTTATGTAGCTTATAAAGACTACAACTGGATGATGGAAATGACTGAAAACCTTTTAGAATATTGTGCTACTCAAGTAAATGGAACTACTGAAGCTACTTTTGGAGAACATAAAGTAAACTTCAAAGCGCCATATGCAAGAGTAACTATGACCGATGCGATTAAACAATTCACAGATTATGATATTACTGGAAAATCGGAAGATGAATTGCGTGAAGCTGCAAAATCTATGGGAATCGAAGTGAACGATACGATGGGTAAAGGAAAATTAATTGATGAAATTTTTGGAGAGAAATGTGAAGGCAACTTCATTCAACCAACCTTCATTACAGATTATCCAAAAGAAATGTCACCATTGTGTAAATCACACCGTGATAATCCTGAATTAACTGAGCGTTTCGAATTGATGGTTTGTGGAAAAGAAATTGCAAACGCCTATTCCGAATTAAACGACCCAATTGACCAAAGAGAACGTTTTGTTGCCCAAATGGAATTAGCAGCAAAAGGTGATGATGAAGCCAACGGAATTATAGATGAAGACTTTTTAAGAGCTTTAGAATACGGAATGCCTCCAACTTCTGGATTAGGAATTGGAATGGATCGATTAATTATGTTCTTAACCAACAATCAATCGATTCAAGAAGTATTGTTCTTCCCACAAATGCGTCCAGAGAAAAAAGGTCCCGAATTAACAGAAGACGAAAAACACATTATCGAAATTTTGAAAGCTAACGAAGGAATTTCGATTGGTGACTTAAAAATAAAATCAGAGTTAAGCGGAAAAAAATGGGATGCTGCCAGCAAAGGCATTAGCAAACATGGATTACTCAAAATAGAAGTAAATGGAGATAATAAAATTGCCATTTATACAGGAAAATAAATGTTACACTAAAAGACTTCAATTTTTGAAGTCTTTTTTTTACTTTTACAAAAATCAACTCTCTTTAAAATGAAAAAAATCTGCTTTATACTAGTATTGTGCCATAGTTTTATAGCTTTAGCCCAAACCCCAACATTCACTTGGAGTGAAGGTAACTCTTCAATTGAAAATGAACTCAATTATTCGATTCAAAACTATTTTGATGGTAAACGAATTTTTAATGTAAGATCTATTTACAACGATAAAATATTCAATAAAGATATTTTTGTCGATATATTTTCCTCAAATGATGATTTTGAAAAAGATGAAAATAATTTTTCAATTGGATTAGAACAACCCGTAATGGGATTGAATACAAAAACAATTACTGCTCTATTTCCGCTATCTAATAAAGAATATGTATATTTTGTGACTGAGTTTAATAGCGAAACTAAAGAATTTGAACTTTTTACACAAAAAGTAAATATTGATACGGGGACAAAAACAAAGGCAAGTTTTTTATTGAAAATGCCCGCAAAAAACGCGTTCAATATTGGCGACTATTTTATAGCTCAATCTGAAAACAAACAATTTTACGGTATAGTTTCCCGCCCAACAGGGGATAAAAAGCTAAACGAAAAGGCAACACTTTATGTTGTAGATTCAAATTTTAAAATTGTAAAAAGCAAAGAATATGAATTTGGATTTACTACAAAACAATCGTTTGATATTAAAATTCACATAACAAATAATGGCAATATAGCGCTAGTAAGAGAACTTGATTTACCCAAAATAAAGCCTTATAAATCACTTTTTTATTGGGATACAAAAACAGAAAATATTGCAGAGCACAATTTAAAACAAGATTTAGACTTTCAAGTTTCTCAATTCAAATGGAAAGAATCTGAAAACGGAAGCTATTTTATTGCAGGTGTTAGCGACGGAAAAAGAAAAGTAACCATTGATTTAGGAGGAGCCTTGCCTGAAGGAAATCCGGTTAATGAATTACTATTAATGCATTTTGATGCAACAGGAAAAATCACCCTAAACATAAAAACGACTTTAGAAAAACAAAATAATTTAAATTTTGAAAAAGTAATTCTAAAAGACAATAAATTGTGGTTACTTTGCAATGAAATGTATACTGGATCTAAAAGATTACCTGCTCCTGACCCATCAAAACCGTTAGAAAGACCCATAGAATACTCATATATTTCAACAGGCTATGGCATAATCAAACTTGATGCTTCAACAGGAAAAATCGATTGGTTTACCCGAATAAACAACCTTGAACCTAGAACCATTAATGATAATGGAGATCATTTAAAATACTTGTATTTCTTTAGAAACAATCAATTAGTTTTGATTTATAACGATTCTAGAGATATTAATCCAAATTCCAAGTATTTTGTTCGCAATAGTCGTTTTGCTGTAACAAGTATCATTAACAATGAAGGAGAAATTGTAAGCACAAAAGATATTCCAAATTCTGGTGTGGGTAAAACATATAACTTTTGTTATGAATTAGATTTATCCTTTGCTTTACCTGTAGATGAGAACAATTTCATTGTGCGCTCTCGTTGTGGAAATTCTGCACGATATGGTTATTTAAAATTTTAGTTTAAAATATTTTTTTAGAGAAATATTAAACTTTTTTATATTTACATAGTCTTATATAGACAAAACATAAATACACAAATAAATTATGAAAAAACTTATTTTAGTTATAGCACTTACATTAAGTAGCTTAACATTTGCTCAAAGTAGAAAATCTATCGAAATGACGCCAGAACAAGTAGCGGAGCTTCAAACCAAAAAAATGACACTTGATTTAGATTTGACCGCAAATCAGCAAAAAGAAGTAAAGGCACTATTGTTAGAAGAAGCTAAAAAAAGAGAGGCTATTAAAACGGAGATGAAAGCAAGAAAAGCTGAAGACAAAAAAGTTACATCAGACGAAAAATACAAAAAACAAATTGAAGCTTTAGATAATCAAATTGAATTAAAATCTAAAATGAAAAAAGTTTTAAACCCAGAACAAATGAAAAAATGGGAAGAAAAACAAAATTATCGCAAAGAAATGATTGGAAAAGCAAAAAGAAAAGCGAAAGAAAACAAAGAATAATTCTGAAAATATAGCCTTTTTTTTGTTTTTATTCTAAAAATAATTTAGATTTGACAAACTAAAATAAATTTTACACAAATTATGAAAAAAATAATCATTGCATTTGTATTGTTTATTGGCTTTTCTTATTTAGCTAATGCACAAGAAGTTAACAAAGGAAAGTCTTCTACAACCCAAATTGTAAAAAAAGAAGTTGATTTTAACGATTTAGCCAAAAAAGAAACATATAAATTGGTTGAATTACTACAATTAGACCAACAAATGGCTAAAGACTTAAATGGATTGTTTTTATATAAACACAATCAATTGAATTTAGCTAAAAATGAAAATGAAAAAAAGCAAATTAGTGAACAAATTGAAGCTAAATTAAGAGCTACTTTTACTACAGCACAAATGGAAAAGATTACTAGTCAATCTGATTTACTTTACAAATTAACACATTAAAATAAGTCCCGATTTTATCGGGACTTATTTTTTATAATTCTTTTGCAACCTCTTTAATTGCATTAATTGTGAAATCCAAATCTTCATAAGTTAAAGCATCTGTTATAAACCATGTTTCATATGCAGATGGAGCAATATAAACCCCTCGTTTTAACAATCCGTGAAAAAACTTCTTAAAGGTTTCATTATCACCATTTTTTGCCGTTGAAAAATCATAAACTGGATTGGCATCAAAATGAACTGAAATCATAGAACCAACTCTATTAACTGTAAAAGCAATCCCTTCTTGTGTTAGCGCATTTTGAATTCCATTTTCTAAATAAGCTGTTTTTTCTTCCAAGCGATTAAAAATTTCAGAATCTGAATTCAGTGCTTTTAACATTTCTAATCCTGCAGCCATAGCCAAAGGATTACCTGATAAGGTTCCTGCTTGATAAACAGGCCCTAGTGGGGCTAAATAATTCATAATTTCTTCTCGAGCTGCAAATGCCCCAACAGGCAAACCACCTCCAATTACTTTTCCAAAACAAACAATATCAGCCTGAATTCCATATAATTCTTGAGCACCACCTTTAGACAATCGAAATCCCGTCATTACTTCGTCAAAAATTAACAATGCCCCTTGTTCTACACAAACTGCCTTCAAAGCTTCTAAAAAGCCTTTTTTTGGAGGAATACAACCCATGTTTCCTGCTACTGGCTCAATAATAATTGCTGCAATTTCATTTTTATTAGCTTCAAATATAGACCTAACATTTTCAATATCATTAAAAGCAGCTAAGAGTGTGTCTTTTGCTGTACCTTGAGTTACTCCTGGACTATTTGGTACTCCAAAAGTACTTAGTCCGCTTCCAGCTGCAATTAAAAACGAATCAGAATGTCCATGATAACAACCTGAAAATTTTATAATTTTATCACGCTTGGTATAACCTCTAGCCAATCGTATCGCACTCATACAAGCTTCAGTCCCAGAATTTACAAATCTAATTTTATCTATATTTGGCACCATTGCAACTGCTAATTGAGCAATTTGAGTTTCTAACTCAGTTGGCATCCCAAATGAAGTCCCTTTTTTTGCTTTTTCTATAACAGCATTAACAACAGGTTCATAGGCATGACCTAAAATCATTGGACCCCAAGAATTAATATAATCAATTAATTTATTTCCATCCACATCATACAAATAAGCACCTTTTGCTTCTTTTACGAAAATTGGTGTTCCTCCTACCCCTTTAAAAGCTCTTACTGGAGAATTTACTCCCCCTGGTATTACTTTATTTGCTTCTACAAATAATTCGCTACTTCTTTTATACAACATTATTTAATTTTTATTTGTTGCCCAATTGCAATTGCAACATCAGACATATTATTTAATTTCATCAAATCCTCTACGGTGAGATTAAATTTTCTTGAAAGAGAAAATAATGTATCTCCTTTTTGAATCGTATAAAAATCACTATTTTTAATTGCAACAATATCTTTTTTAATTGGGACAAATTCTCTATTTAAAACCTCATTATCAAAACTATACAATTCAAAACGTTCTATTAATCCTATCAACTTGTCTGGATATTTTACATCTGTTGCATAACCTGCAGCTTTAAGCCCCTTTGCCCAAGATTCATAATCTCCTTTATCTAATTTAAATAAATTCGAATAACGAGGTCTTGAAGTTAAAAATAAAGAATGATCTCTATACGATTCTGACGGATGTTGATACTTTCTAAAACATTCCTGCTCTGCATCATCATCATGACGTACACTCTCTCCTGTCCAACCAGTGTGACATTTTATTCCAAAATGATTATTAGCGGTTTGTGCTAATTTCCCTTTTCCTGCCCCTGATTCTAAAATTCCTTGAGCTAAAGTAATACTTGCTGGAATTCCGTAATTTTTCATGTTATTTTGAGCAATTTCTTTAAAATTTTCTACATATAATTTAATTTCTTCAGTGTAGGTTTTAACATTAGAAGTTGCATCTAAACTAACCTCCGAATTGGTTATAGCCTTAGTAACTGAAGAGGAATTTGTAACAGTAGGCTTTGTAACTGTTTTAGGTTGTGTAACCGTCTTTTTATTAGTTATAACTTTAGTTTTTGATGTTGTTCTAACCACTGGTCGAGAACTTGAACAACTCACTACTAAAAGAGCTAAAAAGAAAAGAGTTACTTTAGTTTTCATATTTGATAATATGCTTA
Source organism: Flavobacteriia bacterium (assembly GCA_004293165.1). Taxonomy (GTDB): domain Bacteria; phylum Bacteroidota; class Bacteroidia; order Flavobacteriales; family Flavobacteriaceae; genus Flavobacterium. The sequence goes on from RDYL01000008.1 coordinate 215,263, forward strand.
TTTGCGATCCTAAATGACACATCTTTTGTATTGATATTAGCCTAAATAATTTATTTATTAATAAAAATTTCATCGTACTTTAAAATTTCTTTGTTCTTGTTTTTTAATACAAAATTCATGCCTTTAATCCCTTGTAAACCACCCGTATGAATCATTAATATTTTTGAATTTGGTTGAAAATAATCTTTCTTAATCATATCTAAAACCCCAAAAACCATTTTACCAGTATACACAGGATCTAATTGAATATTTGTTTGATTATAAAATGAATTTAAAAAAAAAATCAACTCATCTGTTACTTTTCCATAACCTCCAAAACGATATTCATCATTAACATTCCAATTGGTTTTGGATACAAAATTACGAATAACCTCTGACAAAAAAGCCCCTTTTAATGAAGAAAATCCGATTAACTGCTGCTTGTTAATTGATGAATTAATCAAACCTGAAAAAGTTCCTCCAGTTCCTATAGCACAAGTAATATGAGTGAAAAAATCTTTGTCATCAGCTGTAATAATTTCTTCACAACCTTTTATTGCAAGTTCATTAGTGCCTCCTTCAGGGATTAAGTAAAAATTTCCAAACTTTTTATGCAAATTTTCAATAAAAACGGGGTCTTCTTTTATGCGATAACTTGTTCTGTCAACAAAATAAAACTGCATTCCAAACTCTTTTGCTTTTGACAAAGTTGGATTTTCATGTATTTTATTTCCTATTTCTTCTCCTCTAATTACACCAATAGTTTTAAAACCAAACTCAGCCCCTGCACCTGCAACAGCTAAAATGTGATTAGAAAAAGCACCTCCAAATGTTAATAAAGTTGAATAACCTAAAGAAGTTGCATTATGAATATTGTATTTAAGTTTTCTGAATTTATTTCCAGAAATTATGGGATGCAACAAATCCTCTCTTTTAATATAGAGTTCTATATCCTTAGGAAATGTAATTTGTATTTTTTGATTTATTGATTGCATATAATATCTTATTTCAAAGATACATCAAAAGGACTAATGTTTAAAAATGATATGTAAAAAATAAAAACAAATAAATTGTATTGTTAAAACTAGTTTAATAATACTAAAAAAATGATTATAATTATTTCTTAAGAAAACACCCTTTAGAGAATAAATACATGTAGATATTGTTCTATTTATTACATTAAAATCATTACAATCAAAGGATTAATATATTTATATTGAAAAAAAATCCGTATTTTATTTCACAATACTGAATTGATTTAATAAAATTTATGTAAGTTTACGGAGTTAATGATTTTTTAGTTGAAACTAAATAATTCATAAAGAGTATAAATTCAAATTATCCTTAATTATAACAAATAGACTATTTGTTATAATTATTTTTTTTGTTATGAAAAATTATTTTTCCCTTTTAAATGCTATGTTTAAAAATATAAAAACAAACATCTTTGACTTATTAGTTCTTTTATTTACATTAAAATATTTATTCTTAATACTAGACACTAATAAATTTATTTCTCTATCTGAAATAGTAGTCTATATAACTATATTAGCTGTTATAATACAAAAAATATGCTCAAATACAAAAACTGAGTTAGTACGAATAGCTTCTAATCCTTTTTTTAAACACATCAAAATTTGCTGTGTACTATTTGTTTTAGTATTTTTCTCAAACGATTTAATTGCGCAAGGTACAACTTGTTCAACAGCAACACCACTTACAATAAATGGTGCTTGTGTTGCAGGAACAATCAATGATTCTACACAAGATACTCCAATTGCATCTGGTTGCTCATTTAATACTTTCAGAAGAGAAGGGTGGTACTCTTTCACAGTAACAGGCGGACCACTAAACATTACTATCACAGCAGATGCTGCAAATCGTGATTTATTTCTTCAATTAATATCATCATCTAATAATACTTGTGGAGGAACTTTAACTCAAATAAATTGTGCGAATGCAACACAAACAAATGGCGCACAAACAGAAACAATAACATCGATTTTAGCCAATGGAACCTATTATATCAAAGTCATTAATAATAGAAATAACAATGATATGATTTTAAATAGTATTTGTGTAACATCATTTGCCGACGATTGCAATAATGCTATTCCTTTAACAATAAATACTAGTAGTTGTTCATATTCAAACTATACAACAGTTGGCGCTACAGATTCAACATCACCATCCATACCTCCTATGCCAGGATGTGCTAGTTATACAGGTGGAGATGTTTGGTTTAGTTTTGTTGTGCCTGCAAATGGAAAAGTTACAATAGACACTCAATCAGGAGGATTAACTGACAGTGGAATGGCTTGGTATACAGGCTCCTGTAGTGGATTAACATTACTAGAGTGTAACGATGACGATAGTGCAAATGGGCTAATGTCAAGCATCACTAGAACTGATTTAATCCCAGGAACTACTATTTATGTTCGCTTTTGGGAATACTCAAACGATAATCAAGGTACATTCGGAATTTGTGCTACTTCACCTACACCCCCTGTCAATGACATTTGTTCAGGAGCAATTTCTTTAACTTCAAGTACTATTTGCACAACAACTACAGGCTCTACTTTTGGAGCTACAGACAATAACGAAACAGGGGATTGTACTCAAGGTACAGCTGAAGAAGCTGTATGGTACAGTTTTGTGGCAGTTTCTACCAGTCACGTTGTGACCGTTGACGGCGCAGCAGATATAGATTCTGTACTCGGGGTTATTTCTAGTTGTGGATCAACTGTAATACCAACTGGTGGAGATTGTATTGATGTAACATTTGATGACGGTATAGAAACAAGAACTCTAACAAACTTAACAATAGGAAACACATATTACATTCAAGTTTATGATTATTGGGGAATTAAAACAGCTAATGCATTTACAATTTGTGTGACTCATATACCACCTGCTATTTCAAGTTTAACTACTTCAAGCAGCTGTGTTGGATCCTCTTTAGTTATCAATGGAACTAATTTATCTAACGCAACATCTGTAACAATAGGCGGAACAGCCGCTGCCATAACTGCAAATACACCAAACTCAATAACGGTTACTGTAGGGTCTGGTACTACAGGCACGGTGATAGTTACAACCCCTGGAGGTTCTGCAACATCATCAAACACTTTTACAGTAAACCCAATTTTATATGCTGGTGTAAGTATCGCTTCGAATGATGCAGATAATGTCATTTGCGCAGGCACAAGTGTAACATTTACGGCTACGCCAACAAATGGTGGAGTAGCACCAACCTATCAATGGTTTGTTAATGGTTCCGCAGTTAGTGGACAAACAAACACAACATTCACTTCTACAACTTTAGCAAACAATAATATAGTAACAGTTAGAATGACTTCTAATGCAACACCCTGTTTAACAGGTTCGCCAGCAACTTCTTCTGGAATTACTATGACAGTAAACCCTGTTTTACCTGCTAGTGTAAGTGTTGCTTCGAATGATGCAGACAATACCATTTGTGCAGGTACAAGTGTAACATTTACGGCTACGCCAACAAATGGTGGAACAGCTCCAACCTATCAATGGTTTGTTAATGGTTCCGCAGTTAGCGGACAAACAAACACAACATTCACTTCTACAACTTTAACAAATAACAATGTAGTAACAGTTAGAATGACTTCTAATGCAATACCTTGTTTAACTGGTTCATCTGTAACTTCTACTGGAATTACTATGATTGTAAATCCAATTCCAACTGCAACTATTTCAGGAAATAATGGAACTATTTGTAACAACGGAACGGCAACTTTTACTATAGCAGGTACAAACGGGGCTGTAGTTACTTATACAATTAATAGTGGGGCTAACCAAACAATAACATTAACGAGTGGTGCAGCAACGGTAACTATTCCAAATGTTATTGCAAATCAAACTTTAAATTTAGTTTCGGTTAGTTTAGGATCTTGTACCGCTTCATTAAGTAACTCATCAACCGTAACTGTTGGTGCTGTTGCAACATGGAATGGAACGACTTGGTCTCCTACAAGACCAGCTGCTAATATGGGAATCGTTTTTAACGGAACGTATACTACCTCAGGAACAATTGAAGGATGTAATTGCACAATTAACTCAGGAAATGTAACGATTGCTTCTGGTGACACTATGTTACTTAGTAATGAATTAATTGTGATTGGTGGAACATTTACTGTAGAAAACAATGCGAATTTAATTCAAACGAACAATGTGACAAATAGTGGTAATATTACTTATAAAAGAACTTCGCCACTAACGGTTAATACTTCAGATTATGTTTACTGGGCAACACCTGTGAGCGGTCAAACTGTCCCAAGTGGATGGAATTATTTTTGGGATAATGCAGCCAGCACAAGTGGAAATTGGATTGCTGCTTCAGGACAAGTATTAACAGCTGGAAAAGGAGTTATTATGAGAGGTGTAGGTACTAAAAACTTTACAGGTGTACCTTTTAACGGTGAAATTTCAGTAAATGTGTACAGGCGTGCAATTGGAGGTTATGACGACAATTGGAATTTAATAGGTAACCCTTACCCTTCTGCAATTAGTGCTGATGAGTTTTTAGGAGATCTTGACAATACAGCTATTGAAGGTTCAATTGCTATATGGACTCATGGTTCAGCAATTTCAAGTAATAATCCAAACCCTTTTTATAGTACTTTTACGTACAATTATAATCCAGAAGATTATATTATTTATAACACATTTGCTGATCAAACTGGACCTAGTTCATTTGGTGGAAATATTGCAGCAGGACAAGGGTTCTTCTTAAAATATGACGAAACTGCACCAACGGCAGCTTCAAGCACCATCAAATTTAAAAACAGTATGCGTACAGATGCTAGTGGTAATAGCTATGGAAACTCACAATTCTATCGTTCTTCACAAAGCATTGAGAAACACCGCATTTGGTTAGATTTTATTAATGGTGGTAATCCTGCAACTTCAAGAACTGTTGTAGGGTATGCAGATCTTGCTACTGCAGGTAAAGACCGCTTATTTGATGCTTCAACCACTATAACAGCAAGTAATGCAAAAATGTATTCATTAATTGGTATGGATAAAATGAGTATTCAAGCTAAAGGGCTACCATTTACAGATCAAGAAACGATTCCAATAGGATATAATGCACCTCAAGCAGGCAATTATACTGTGGCCATTCATGCAGTTGACGGATTGTTTGCTACACAAAATATTTATTTAGAAGATACTCAATTAAATCTTACACATGATATCAAACTAGCACCTTATACATTTACAGCAACACAAGGTGAAAACAATACACGTTTCATTTTACGATTTACAAATCAAACATTAGGAAACGAAGATTTCTCCAATGAAAATGCAATCACTGTGTATACGAATGATGTAATTCATATAGCTACAACAAATCAAACTATTAAATCAGTTAGAGTATATGATTTATTAGGAAGAGTTTTAGGAACTTTTAATAAGGTAAATTCAACTTCATTTACTTGTGATAAAATTCAAAAAACGCAAAGTACACTAATTGTCAAAGTAACTTTAGAAAATGGTTTTGTAAAAACATATAAAATAATTTTCTAATTACAATTGATTAATAAAACTATAAAAAGGTCTCTTAATTAAATAGCTAAGGTCTTTTTCATTCGCATAAGCCTCTCGTTCAAATGAAATATTTAAATATGCTTTTTTCTTGTCTTTAAATTGAATCCATCTGTATAGATACTCAAAAAAATACCACAAAAAAAACGGAAGTATCAATAACTCTAACTGCTGTCTTATGTGAATTTTTCCGTGATTTAATAGTACATAATTATGCTTATCCTCCGAACTAAAAAGTATTATAAACGGAAACAAGGTAATTCCTCGAAAACCTTTTGGTATTAAATATTTAAAAACTAGTACTATCATTTGATGCAAAGTTGCTAAATTTGTCGATATGAATAACGATATAAATCCGAATAATTTAAAAGAAGGGGAAGATTTCTATTATACCTCTGAAGGATACAAATGTTTTACCGAAAAATATCACTTAAAAAGAGGTTATTGCTGCAAAAGCGGTTGCCGACATTGTCCGTATGGATTTGATAAAAAAACGGAGAAAAATAAAAAATAATCTGTCTTTAGTCGCAGTATTCAGTAAAAAAATAAACATCAATACAACATATAAAAAAATGACGTTTCAAGAACAAATATTACAAGGAATTCCTTCGGTTTTACCAAATCCAAAACCGTATGAAACAGAAATAAATCATGCACCAAATCGAAAAGAAATTCTTTCTGATGAAGAAAAAAAATTAGCCTTAAAAAATGCTTTACGCTATTTTGATTCTAAACATCACGCTGAATTACTTCCTGAATTTAAAGCCGAATTAGAATGTTACGGAAGAATTTACATGTATCGTTTACGTCCTGATTACAAAATGTACGCACGACCAATTTCGGAATATCCTGGAAAATGTGAACAAGCGAAAGCCATTATGTTAATGATTCAAAACAATTTGGATTATGCGGTGGCACAACATCCACATGAGTTGATTACTTATGGTGGAAACGGAGCTGTTTTTCAAAATTGGGCACAGTATTTATTGACTATGCAATATTTAGCAGAAATGACTGATGAGCAAACTTTAGCTATGTATTCTGGTCATCCAATGGGATTATTTCCTTCACATAAAGAAGCTCCAAGAGTTGTAGTTACTAATGGAATGGTAATCCCAAATTATTCAAAAACAGATGATTGGGAGAAAATGAATGCTTTAGGTGTATCGCAATACGGGCAAATGACTGCAGGAAGTTATATGTATATTGGTCCGCAAGGAATTGTTCATGGAACAACAATCACCGTTTTAAACGGATTTAGAAAAATAAAAAAAGCTCCAAAAGGCGGATTATTTGTAACCTCAGGACTTGGAGGAATGAGTGGTGCTCAGCCAAAAGCTGGAAATATTGCAGGCTGCGTAACCGTTTGTGCTGAAGTAAATCCTAAAATCACACACATTCGTCATTCACAAGGATGGATTAATGAAGTAGTTGAAAATATAGACGAACTGGTACCAAGAGTTAAAAAAGCACTTGAAAATAATGAAGTAGTTTCTATTGCTTATTTAGGAAATGTAGTTGATGTATGGGAACGTTTTGATCAAGAAAATCTTCATATAGATTTAGGTTCTGATCAAACTTCTTTGCATAATCCATGGGCTGGAGGTTATTATCCAATCGGGTACACTTTTGAAGAGTCAAATAATTTAATGGCTAATCATCCTGAAAAATTCAAGGAAGAAGTTCAAAAAACATTGCGTCGTCATGCTGCAGCAATTAATAAACACACCGCAAAAGGAACCTATTTCTTTGATTACGGAAATGCATTTTTACTTGAAGCTTCTCGTGCTGGAGCCGATGTATTTGCTAAAAACCACATCGATTTCAAATACAATAGTTACGTACAAGACATTATGGGACCTATGTGTTTCGATTATGGATTTGGACCTTTCCGTTGGGTTTGTGCTTCAGGAGATCCAGCAGATTTAGCCAAAACCGACAAAATTGCCTGCGATGTTTTGGAGGAAATGATGAAAAACTCACCAGAAGAAATCCAACAACAAATGGCCGATAATATCCAATGGATAAAAGGTGCGCAAGAAAACAAATTAGTCGTAGGGTCACAAGCTAGAATTCTTTATGCTGATGCAGAAGGTCGAATTAAAATTGCAGAAGCTTTTAATCAAGCGATTGCTCGTGGCGAAATTGGCTATGTAATTTTAGGTAGAGATCATCACGACGTTTCTGGAACGGATTCTCCTTATAGAGAAACCTCCAACATTTATGATGGTTCACGCTACACTGCAGATATGGCTATACAAAATGTAATTGGAGATAGTTTCCGTGGAGCTACATGGGTTTCTATCCACAATGGAGGTGGCGTTGGCTGGGGCGAAGTAATTAATGGTGGTTTTGGTATGGTTATTGATGGAAGTAAAGAAGCATCTAAACGATTAGAGTCGATGCTTTTCTGGGATGTAAACAACGGAATTTCAAGAAGAAGTTGGGCTAGAAACGAAGGAGCTATTTTTGCAATAAAAAGAGCCATGGAGACGCAACCTTTATTAAAAGTTACCATCCCTAATATAGTGGAAGAGCAATTGTTTGATTTTTAGATAATTTATGTTTTAGATTTATCAATCAAATCAAACAATTTGGATACATAATAATCTAAAATTCTATAAAATGAAAACATTAAAATTACTTTCGATACTTCTAATTGCAACTTTAGCATCTTGTAGTTCAGTTAGAGTAAATGCCGATTACGATAAAAAAGCAACTTTTGTAAATTACAAAACCTATGCTTATTTAAAAAGCGGAATTGATAAGGCTGAAATTTCTGATTTAGACAAGAAAAGGATTCTTTATTCAATTGATGAAATTATGACAAAAAAAGGGTTTAGCAAATCTGAAAACCCTGATGTTCTAATTAGTATTTTTACTAAAGAAAGAGAACGTGTTGATGTATACAACAACATGGGATTTGGTTGGGGTTGGAATCCTTATTGGGGAATGGGTATGGGTTACACAAATGTAACTACCACTCCCGAAGGAACACTTTTTATCGATTTAATTGACGCAAAAACAAAAGAGTTAGTTTGGCAAGGAGAAGGTAGCGGCTATCTTACTAAAAATACAGAAAAAAAAGACGCTCGAATTATAGAGTTTGTTTCAAAGATATTAGAGCAATATCCTCCAAAATAATAAAAACAAAAGGTGTAAAGTGAATTTTACACCTTTTTTAATAATATTAATTTTTTAATAATATTAGAATCTTTAGCTTTTCGTAACTTTGCACAGCTTTTTTAAATTAAGCCGCAATTAGAATGAAATTTTACAAGAGTTTAGCATTTTTAATTACTTTTTTTTTCTTTACAGATAATTCCTTTTCTCAATGTTTTGAAATCGAGAGTATTTTAGTAGACGCGTGTGACAATGGAACCAATGAAGGTTACAATGAAATGTTTCGAATGAAAATTGGGACAACGTCACTCAACACAAATACCTTAAACATCAATTGGCCAGCTCAAACTTGGTTAGGATTAGTACAAAATGCAACTACAACCTCAAAAGTTAATCAGCTAAATAATGCGATTTTAGCAGCTGGTGGATGTGGTCAAATTTTAGAACCAATTGGAGGAGTGCTTCCTGCTAATTCAACCGTTATTGTTGTTTCTAGCCCAAACTTAGATACAACTTTGAACTCTTTCGGGGCATTGACTTCAAATATTTATATGCTATTTCAAGATACCCCTGCTAACCCAAATGCAGGTCACTTTGGAAATTATAACGCTACACCCGCAACCCGAACTTTAAGTGTTACATTTGGTGGAGGTTGTTCCGATAGTGTAACTTATCAAAGAGCTAATTTAATTAATATTCTGGGCACGGTTGGAGGATCAATATCTGATCTAAATGGTTCAACTGTAAATTTTAGTCCAACTGGAACTCCAACCTATGTTAACAATGGTTGTACGGCACCAATACCTCCTTTTACTGTAGAAGCTGGAATAACGCCTATAACTGCTTGTCCAGGTCAAACTATTAATTTATCAGGGACTGCTCAAGGTCAAACAAGTATAGTCTGGTCTGCCCCTAATGGAAGTTTTTCAAATTCAGGTAACTTAGTTACAAATTATACAATTCCAACTACTGCTATATCAGGCAGCACAATAACTTTAACTCTAACTGTTACAAATGTTTGTAATACCTCACTTTCTGATAATATAGTAATTAACATTAGCGGAAGTACGTTATCCTTATCTAGTGCAATTGGAACAACTAATCAATCCATTTGTTCTGGAACTGCTATTGCGCCTATTCAATATACTTTTGGAGGTGGGGCAACTAGTGCAACGGTTTCTGGTTTACCAACTGGTGTAACGGCTTCGATTTCTGGAAATGTTGTTACCATTAGTGGAACTCCTGCAACTGATTTTTCT
>RDYL01000015.1 GCA_004293165.1 Flavobacteriia bacterium
GGTAGGTGGTGCCATTAATGCTGTACTCAACGCCTGATTGCGTTGTGAAAACAATCGTTCCTGTTGGTACGGCACACGTTGGTTGTACTGTGACACTTGTCGATGGAGAGCTTGGTGCACTTGGTACTGCGTTTACGGTTACACTACTTGAACCTGAAGTAATACAGGTATTATCTGTTGTTGAGCGAACACGAAGTGTGTAAGTACCTGGTGCAACTCCTGTAAAAGTAGCACTTGATTGGTAGGTGGTACCATTAATACTGTAATCTACTCCTGATTGCGTAGTGAATACTATTGTACCTGTTGTGACGGCACAAGTTGGTTGTACTGTTACACTCGCTGTTGGAGAGCTTGGTGCATTTGGTACTGCGTTTATGGTTACTGTTGCTCCAGTTGTTATGCAAGAAGTGTTTGTTGTGGAGCGAACTCTCAATGTGTAAGTACCTGGTGCAACTCCTGTGAAGGTAGCACTTGATTGGTAGGTGGTGCCATTAATACTGTACTCAACTCCTGATTGCGTTGTGAAAACAATCGTTCCTGTTGTGACAGCACAAGTTGGTTGTACTGTGACACTTGCCGATGGGGTGCTTGGTGCACTTGCTACTGCGTTTACAGTTACTGTTGCACCTGTTGTAACTAATGTATTATCCGCTGTAGAGCGTACTCTTAATGTGTAGGTGCCTGGAGCAACTCCTGTGAAGGTAGCACTTGATTGGTAAGTAGTACCATTAATGCTGTATTCAACGCCTGTTGGAGATGTAAAAACTATTGTTCCAGTTGGTATGGCACATGTTGGTTGTACTGTCACACTTGCTATTGGAGTGGCTGGAGGAAGCGGACATCCGTTAGTGCCGACCGTAACACCAAGAGCAGTATTGGGACAGGTATCATTAGCATCAATTATACCATCACTATCTGAATCTAAAGTTGATACTGCAGTTCCAAAACTAGGACCGACAGAAAAATCTAAAAAAAAGAAAGCTAGACCACTTCCTTCAGACCCCATATTTATAGTAACATTTGAAATAAAATTTTCATATTTTAACCTTACTCTAGTTTGATCTGTTATTGTTGTACCGCTATTTAAATAATGAGTTGACCTGAATTTTGTAGTATTCTCGCTTGGGATTGGAATTGCATTAATTACTGTATTTCCTGATGGAGGAGTATTACTAGTATTGGTTGAAGTTAAAAAAGGCCCACCAAGTTCATAAGAAGAAAAAAATTGAAACTCATTAAATTGATTTGTTCCAGCACTACCATTACCATCTAAATCATAAGAATTTATATAAAAATTTTTTATCTGAATATTTGTTCCTGTATTTGTAGTATTATTATAAGAACCTCCTAAAATAAATTGAAAATTTACTTTAAAAGAACCTCCTCCAGATCCAAAAGATAATCTAGGATTAAAAAATGGTATTTCTGCAGCAGTACCACCACCATCATAGTTTTGAAATGATGAAACATTACTTACTGACACTGTTGTTACTATAACATCAATAGATTGCCCACCTATTGTGATTACATTTGTATATAAAACTTTATTGCCATTACTTTGGCCATTTCCAATTTTATTAGAAAAGTTAGTCCCAAAATTAAATGAATTAAAATTTGCATCATATGTTTGAGATAACAATGCATTTGAAAAAAACAATAGTAGAATGCTAATAAATAATTTTTTCATGATTATGTAATTCCTTTTTTTATCGAATTTGTTATATGATAATCTATTTAATTAAATGACTTAAATTTTATGAACTGAATTTTGAAAAAATATAAATATTTAAAAATCAAAATCAACTATCAACACACAAGGTAAAGTCACAAAATGCAAAAATAAAATTAATAATTCGAAAAAATATATAGAAAAAATATAGAAAAAAATAAATTTTGAAGTTCTTAAATCTATGACAAAAAAACATGTTTTTACATCATAACAAACTGTTATTGTATTAGTTATTATTTATTTAATATAAAAAATAAAGCTGAAAATCGAAATAATCACTATTTTTCATTATTGTCTTTTATAGAAAATATGTCATTTAATAAAAGCAAAAAAAATAATAGCGAAAATCCATTTGGGAAGATAGTTTATGCAAAAAATTCTAATAATCAAAAAAATAAAAATCCTAAATTTAAATGCGAAAGGAGACATAAATATTAAATTCTTCCTCTTTAGGCTGACTAATTTTTATACTTAACATATCAAGTCAACAGGTTTTATACTTGATCCCTATTTTAGACTTGATTCAAAAATGCATGAATTTTTTAAAGAATAAAAAGAATAAAAAAATCCCACATTTCTGTAGGATTTAATTTGGTGGGCGATGAGGGGTTCGAACCCCCGACCCCCTCGGTGTAAACGAGGTGCTCTGAACCAGCTGAGTTTGTATCTGCAAGTGTTTTTGAAAAAAAATTAAACAATTTCAGCCACTACAAAAGTACTTCCACCAATATAAATAAAATCAGCATCTTGAGCGGCATCTAATGCTGCAACATAAGCTCTTGAAACAGAATCAAATACTTCACCTATCAAACCAAAATTAGCTGCTTTAACTTGTAATAATTCTGCATTCAGTCCACGAGGAAGATTGGGTTTACAGAAATAATATTTTGCATTTTTTGGAAACAAAGGCAAAACAGTATCTAAATCCTTATCATTTACAACACCCAAAACCACATGAAGTGTTTCAAATTGATGTTTGCTTATTTGACTTACTACCACTTTTAAACCGTGACTATTATGCGCCGTATCGCAAACTACAAAAGGTTTTTGTTTTAAAATTTGCCATCTACCAAGCAATCCTGTATTTAGAATTACATTTTTCAAACCTAACATAATATGATTTTCTTCGATTTTAAATTGCGATTGTAATAATTCGGTGGTTTGAAGAACCGTTTTCTTGTTATGAATTTGATAATCTCCTAATAAAGCACATTCGTAAAAAACTTCTGGATTATCTTGTGCGAAATAAATTGGGGCATTTTCTATTTTAGATTTAGCAACAAAAACTGCTTTTGTTTCATCTGAATATTCACCTATTACAACTGGAATATTCGATTTGATAATTCCAGCTTTTTCTGCAGCTATTTTTGGCAAAGTATCCCCTAAAAATTGCGTATGATCTAAACCAATATTGGTAATTACAGAAACTAATGGAGTAATTACATTGGTAGAATCTAACCTACCCCCCATTCCCACTTCAATTACAGCTACATCAACTTGCTCTTTTGCAAAATAATCAAAGGCTAAGCCAACGGTCATTTCAAAAAAACTCAACTGATTCTCTTCAAAAAAAGACTTATTGAGAGCTACAAAATCAACCACAAATTCTTCAGAAATCATTTCGTGATTAATACGAATACGTTCTCGAAAATCTTTTAAATGTGGCGATGTATACAATCCAACTTTATAACCCGCTTCTTGCAAAATTGAAGCAATCATAGACGATGTTGAACCTTTTCCATTGGTCCCCGCTACATGAATGGATTTAAATTTAGTTTCGGGATGATGCAAATGTTCGACCAACAATAAAGTATTGGTCAAATCTTTCTTATACGCAGAAGCGCCTTGCATTTGAAACATCGGTAACTGGTCAAATAACCATGCTGTTGTTTCTTGATACGTCATTTTGAAAGGGATAACAAAAAATTATTCTCCTACTTGGAAATTCACAACCACAAAACCAATTTGAGTATCTGGTGCATTAGCGTCGGGTTGCCATTTGAAAGTTTTGGCAGTTTCTAGTGCTGGATTAACTAAACAAGGATTTGTATTGGTTGTACCTTGAGAACGTTCAGCTTTTATTACACTACCTTGGCGGTTTACCCAAACCTTAACAACAACCTTTCCAGACTCATTACAATCCTGTACTTTTTTGCTATTTCCTGCTAGTTTTCTACCTGCTAAACCCCAACCTGTTCCTTTTCCTGTCCCAATTCCATCTCCGGAGCCATTACCATAAAAGCTATTGGCATACAAGCTTCCATTTTCTTTTCCTTTATCTCCACCTTCAGAATCATCTCCATGACCTGATTGTGAAGTACCATCTTGTTTTGGACCTTTTATAATACTGTTTAAAGCACTGTTACTAGGTTTTGTTGGCTTAGTTTCTGTTGGTTTAACCACAGGTTTTGTTTCAGAAGGCTTAGTAACTGGTTTTTTAATATCTTTTTTTGGCAATATTACTGGCGCCTCTTCATCTTGTGTTAAGATATCGTCTTCTTCTGCTGGAACAGGTTCTGACTGCGCTTGATCGGGAGACATTTGCACAGGCTCTGTTGGTTGAATTTCACCACTACCTGTATCGCTAGTTCCAAAGTTAACCGCAATACCGTTTTCTGGTGGAGGATCCATGTATGTTAGTCCGAAAATAGTAAACAAAAGAAAAAGTATCACAAAAATAACCGACGTTACTGTGAATGATTTTTTTTCTTCAGGTGTTTCTAGAAACTTCATTTTTACTATTTAGGATTAACCGCAATAACCATTTTAATTTGATTTCGATATGCAATTTCCATTACTTTAACCACCTTTTCATGTGGAACAGATTTCTCTGCACGCAATACGATAGCTTTATCTTTAGAGGTAGCAAACAAAGCCAATAATTGGTTTTCCAAATCGGCTTCATTTACTTTATCTTTATCAATGAAGAAATTCAAATCTTTATCAATACTTACCGAAGTACTTTTGTTACTATCAGTTTTCCCCTTTGCTTTTGGCAATACTAAATCTAGAGCATTAGTAGTTACCATAGTGGAAGTTAGCATGAAAAAGATAAGCAACAAAAACACTATGTCGGTCATTGACGACATATTGAATTCTGTTGATACTTTATTTCTTGTTTTACCTAACTTCATTATACAGGTTCGTTTAATAAATCTAAGAAATCTACAGCGTTAGCTTCCATTTGATTCACTACTTTATTAGTTTTTACAACTAAATGATTATATCCAACGTAAGCTATAATTCCAACTACTAATCCTACAACTGTAGTGGTCATAGCAGTATAAATTCCTTCTGCTAATGCGCCAACCTCAATTTGACCACCGCCGCTAGCCATTTTATGGAAAGCAAGAATCATACCAACAACTGTACCAAGGAAACCAACCATAGGTCCGGCTCCAGAAATAGTAGCCAACATACTTGTGTTCTTTTCTAATTTGTATAATTCTAAATTACCTGCATTTTCAATAGCTGTATTTATGTCTTCAAGTGGTTTTCCAATTCGAGAAATTCCTTTTTCAATTAATCGAGCTACAGGAGAATTTGTTTGTGCACACAACATTTTTGCGGCATCAATCTTACCCGACATAATATTCATTTTAATATTATTCATAAAGCTAGCATCTATTTTTGACGCTTTATTAATTGCCATTAATCGTTCAAAATATAGGAACAAGGCAAAAAATAATTGTATAAAAAGAACTAACATAATTAACTGACCGCCAATACCACCACTAGTTAATAAACTCCACATTGATAAAGTTTGTTCAGTTGGTTGAGCTTCAGCCACTACTTGACTTGCTATGGCTAAACTATCTGCTTGAAGAAATATACTCATAGTAATTACTTAATTTATATTAAAAACGCATATATAATATTATTATTGCTTATCTAATGTAATGTTCAATAAATAAGAATGCTAATGCTCCTGCCATAAACCCTGCAAAGGCTAACCAAGTGATTTTTTTAAGATACCAAATGAAATCGATTTTTTCCATTCCCATTGCGGCAACTCCGGCAGCAGAACCAATAATTAACATGCTTCCGCCCGTTCCAGCAGAATATGCAATAAAATGCCAAACAGAATGATCCATTTCATAGGTATACATTCCCATTGAAGCGGCAACAAGAGGCACATTATCTATAATAGCAGATAAAGCACCTAATAAAATAATTACAATATCCATATTTGGAAGGGCATTAGAAATACTTTCTGCAGCATAACGAAGAGTACCAACTTCTTCACCATTGATTGAACCAAAAACCAAACTTTCAAGTGCAGCAACAGCCATAAGTATTCCTAAGAAAAACAAAATACTAGAAATCTCAATTCTGGATAGAGCCTTATTTGCAGAGTATAAATGTTTTCTGCTCTTATCAAAATTATCTTCAGGGTGAATATATTCTGATACTAACCATACTACAGCTAAACTTAACATCATCCCAACATAAGGAGGTAAATGTGTAATTGTTTTAAATATTGGCACAAAAACAATAGCTCCTAACCCTAGCCAAAGCATTGTTTTACTACTCAATAACTTTTCAGTTTCCACATGATTACTTTCATCAATTTCAATATTACCTTTAAAAATTTTCATTCTTGAAGCCAAAGCATACGGAACTATAAAACACAAAATTGCAGGAATAATAATATATTCTGACAAACCCACAGCGCTAACTTTCTTTGCAATCCACAACATAGTTGTAGTCACATCACCAATTGGTGACCAAGCTCCTCCAGCATTTGTAGCAATAACAATTAAAGAAGCATACCAAATTCGTTCTTCTCTGTTGTCAATTAATTTTCTTAATAGCGAAATTAAAACTATAGTAGCAGTAAGATTATCAATTACAGCAGATAATATAAATCCTATAATACCAGTTATCCATAACAATTTAATTTTACTTTTAGTTTTAACCATTCCTTTTAAAACATCAAAACCCCTATGTAAGTCAATTAATTCAACTATTGTCATTGCTCCAATAAGGAAAATTAATATCTCTGCAACTTTACCAATATGATGCAAAAGCAACCCTTCAAAACCATGCTCTTGCTGATGTAAATCACCAAAATTTATATTAAAAATATTCCCATATCCATCTACCACCGAAAACCAACCTTTATGAAAACCAACAGCAAGTAAAGCCCACATTAATGAAGCCATTAACAATGCTGGAACCGTCTTATCTAATTTTAAAGGATGTTCTAAAGTAATAGACAAATATCCAATAACAAACAGAAGTATTAATATAGCTTCCATAATCTAGATGTTTTATACAAGTTGTTTTAAAGCAATTTCAAATGCTGTTGCACTAATGTTCTTTTTATCAGAATTTAACGCATGTGCTTTTTGAATTGCATTTTTGATACGTTCTGAAGTATCAGCAAAAATAGCTTCATCTGTCATTTGCACTTTTTTCTCCATAAAATAAGCAAAAACTCTTGCCATTCCACAGTTAGCAATAAAGTCAGGAATTAAACTTACTTTTTTATCCGTTTCTTCCATAATTGGTCCAAAGAAAATTTCTTTATCAGCAAACGGAACATTTGCACCGCTTGAAATAACTTCTAATCCAGAAGCAATCATACTATCAACCTGATCTTTAGTAACCAATCTTGACGCCGCACAAGGAGCGAAAACTTGAGCACCCATAGACCAAATCTTTTCATTGATTTCTGCAAATGGGATCATATTTTCGGCAACTAATTTATTTCCATCTTTATTTAAAAACAATCTTTTAATTTCTTCGAACGAATAGCCATTTTCATTGATAATTCCACCATCTCTATCTATAATTCCAACTACTTTAGCACCCATTTGAGCTAAATAAAAAGCTGCCGCAGAACCTACATTTCCAAATCCTTGAACAATTGCTGTTTTCCCAACAATACTTCCTCCGTAAATATCATAATAATGACGAGCTGCTTCTGCAACACCATAACCGGTAATCATATCAGCAACCGTATATTTTCTATTTACATCTGGTGAAAAATTTGGGTTTTCAATTACTTTTATAACTCCTTGACGTAATTGTCCTATTCTGTTAATTTTATCAGCTTCAGTAGGTCTAAAATGTCCATTAAAAACTCCTTCTTGTGGGTGCCATACTCCACAATCTTCAGTCATAGGAATTACTTCATGGATTTCATCAACATTTAAATCACCACCCGTTCCATAATAATTTTTTAATAACGGAGAAACTGCTTTATACCATCTCTCTAAAACTCCTTTTTTTCTAAGGTCATTTGGGTCAAAATTAATTCCCGATTTAGCACCCCCAATTGCTGGCCCTGAAACAGAAAATTTAACTTCCATAGTTTTTGCTAGTGAAAGTACCTCGTTCATATCCAATCCTTTACGCATACGAGTTCCACCTCCGGCAGCTCCTCCTCTTAATGAATTAATCACCGTCCATCCTTCAGCTTCTGTTTCAGGATCTTTCCAATTAAATACTATTTCTGGTTCTTTGTTTTCAAATTTTTGCAATAAATCTTTCATTGAGTTGGTTAAATTTTATCGTTTTACAAATATACATATTCTGTTTTTAGCTTAGTAGCCAAAAGCGGTTTTTTTATTTACAATAATTCATTATAAATTGTTCCTGAAGAATGATTTACCTTAGCTCCTGTAACCGAAGAAAGCACATTTACTTCATCTCTTAATTTCAAAACCCCCAAAAGCGCAAAAATAAGAGCCTCTTTAAATTGTATCGTCTTATCATCAGGAATTACAACGTCAATTGTAGATAAATGTAATTGTAATCGTTCCATTAAAAATCGGTTATAAACACCTCCACCAGTAACAAATAATTTTGCATTAGGCTTTATACAAACGGCAGCAATTTGAATTGCAATATGCTCAACAAAAGTGCGCATTTTATCATTATTATCGATTGAAAAAGAATGGAGTAATGGAAAAATAGTTTGATTAACAAACTCCATCCCTAAAGACTTTGGGTAGGCAGCTTTATAATAATCTATTTCATTCAATTGCTTCAATAAATCTAAATCAATACTTCCTGATTTAGCTAAATTTCCAGCATCGTCATAAGGAAAACCAAGTTCGTTAGCGTAGTGATTCAAGACAGTATTCACGGGAGAAATATCAAAAGCTAATCGTTTATTTTTTTCTTTAAACGAAACATTTGAAAAACCTCCTAAATTCAAACAATAATCATACTCTGAAAATAAAATTTTATCTCCAATTGGAACTAATGGCGCACCTTGTCCTCCTAATTGCACGTCTTGAACTCTAAAATCACACACTATTTTATAATTTAACAACTCTCCTAACAATGGAAGATTTCCAATTTGAAGTGTAAATCCATTTTGAGGTTGATGTAAAATAGTATGTCCATGACTACAAATAGCATCAATTTCTGATAATTCGTGTTTGATGATAAACTCTGAAATTATTGACGCTAGATATCTTGTATATTCAAGATTTAATTCATTTAACTCATCAGTAGTAAAATGAATGGCGTTATTTAGTTTATCTTGCCAGTTATCTGGGTAAGAAATGGTTTCTGTTTGACAAATTTCGAAAGTCCAACGTTCTGAAATATTGAATTTTATGCAAGCTAAATCCACTCCATCTAACGATGTGCCAGACATAACCCCTATAACGTTGTAGTATTCTTTAAACATGGGTTAAAATTACAAATTGTTATTGAAAATTTCCTAATAATTAATTACATTTGAATTCATTAATTAAAAAATAATCAAACATTACATCTAAATAATATGGATTTTAAATTAACCGAAGAGCAAATTATGATTCAGCAAGCTGCACGCGATTTTGCTCAAACAGAATTATTACCTGGAGTTATTGAAAGAGATGAACATTCAAAATTTCCAACCGAACAAGTAAAAATGATGGCCGAACTTGGTTTTATGGGAATGATGGTCGACCCAAAATATGGTGGTGCTGGATTAGACAGTTTATCATACGTTTTGGCAATGGAAGAAATTGCAAAAGTTGATGCTTCTGCAGCTGTAATCATGTCGGTAAATAACTCATTAGTTTGTGCTGGTTTAGAAAAATATGGTTCAGAAGAACAAAAAATAAAATATTTAACACCGTTAGCAAAAGGTGAAGTAATTGGAGCTTTTTGTTTATCAGAACCAGAAGCAGGTTCAGATGCAACATCACAAAGAACTACTGCTATTGATATGGGTGACCATTATTTAGTAAACGGAACTAAAAACTGGATTACAAATGGTGGAACTGCCTCAACTTATTTAGTTATTGCCCAAACAGATGCTTCAAAAGGACACAAAGGAATTAATGTTCTTATTGTTGAAAAAGGGATGCCAGGATTTGAAGTAGGTCCAAAAGAAAAGAAAATGGGAATCCGTGGATCTGACACGCATACTTTATTATTTAACGATGTTAAAGTTCCAAAAGAAAACAGAATTGGTGCAGACGGATTTGGCTTTTCGTTCGCAATGTCAACTTTAAATGGTGGAAGAATTGGAATCGCTTCTCAAGCGTTAGGTATTGCTCAAGGAGCTTATGAATTAGCTTTAAAATATTCACAAGAACGTGTGGCTTTTGGAAAACCAATTTTCAATCACCAAGCAATTGCATTCAAATTAGCAGACATGCATGTTAAAATTACATGTGCAAGATTATTAATTCACAAAGCTGCTACAGAAAGAGATAACGGTGAAGATATTGCTCATTCAGGCGCTATGGCAAAACTATACGCATCTGAGATTGCATTAGAAGTAGCTAATGAAGCTGTTCAAATTCACGGTGGAAATGGTTATGTAAGCGAATACCACGTAGAAAGAATGATGCGTGACTCTAAAATTACACAAATTTACGAAGGAACTTCAGAAATTCAAAGAATTGTAATTTCAAGAGGTTTAGCGAAATAGTCTAAAAATAAATTATTAATGAAAGGAGTTCAACTTGATTGCTGAACTCCTTTTTTTATTATCTTTAAAATAAAAATGTTATTTGAGAATTGGAAAGAAAATCTAGAACCATTAATTGAGAAATATAAAGGTAGAAAACATCCTTTACACTACAATAACACGTATCAATTATTAATAATGGTTATTTTGTCTGCACAAGATTCTGATGCTAATATTAATAATATTACTATTCCCTTTTTTGAAAAATACAATAATCTGGAAACAATTTCAAATTCAAGTATTGAAGAAATTATCCCATACTTTACAAAAGTTAAAAATTATCCAACAAAGACAAATTGGATAATTGAATTAGCAAAATTATTAAAAACTGAAAGTAATATACCAACTAATTTAACAGATTTAATTGCTATAAAAGGCATTGGAAGAAAGTCTGCAAATGTAGTATTAAGAGAGACTAATCAAAAAGCAGAAGGAATAATAGTTGATTTACATGTTATTAGAGTTGTACCAAGAATTGGTTTAACACCAAAATATGAAGATGGAAATAAAATTGAAAAACTATTAATGCAACAACTTCCATATGAAATTTGGAACGAAATTGGAATGGCTTTTTCCCTTTTAGGAAGAGAAATCTGCCGACCAACTAACCCAAAATGTTATGAATGTCCAATAAATAGACATTGCGCATATTATAGTAACACTCTATAACTTTAAAATGCCATATAACAAAAAACCCCTCATCGATAGATGAAGGGTTTTCAAAAGAAAGGCGGCGACATACTCTCCCACATAACTGCAGTACCATCTGCGCAATCGGGC
>RDYL01000009.1 GCA_004293165.1 Flavobacteriia bacterium
CTATTACGATAAGTGGTACACCAACGCAATCAGGAACATTCACCTATAGTATTCCATTAACTGGAGGCTGTGGTACTGTTAATGCTACAGGTACTATTATAGTGAACCCAGAACCATTTGTGGTCGATCAAACCAAAACTATTTGTAGTGATGTTGCCAACGGAGTTATTCTGGGAGATGATATTAATGGTCCGGCTGTAGTAAGCTACAATATTATTGATATTAATATCCCTGTTATGCCCTTGCCAATAATAGCATCAGCAGGAAATCCAATTGTAGGCGTAAATTTTGATGCCAATGAAATTGTTGATGACGCATGGACTAATACCAATACGGTTCCAATAAATATTGCTTATACCGTTGTTCCAGTGAGTGCAGACGGATGTGAGGGTAATTCTTTCACTGTTACACTAACTATTAATCCAGAGCCGTTAGTTGTTGATCAAGTACGAATGATATGTAGTGATATTGCCAACGGAGTTATTCTGGGTAATGATGCCGATGGCCCTGCTGCAGTAAGCTACAATATTATTGATATTAATATCCCTGTTATGCCCGTGCCAATAATAGCATCAGCAGGAAATGCAATTGTAGGCGTAAATTTTGATGCCAATGAAATTTCTGATGACGCATGGACTAATACAAATACGGTTCCAGTAAATATTGTTTATACCGTTGTTCCTGTGAGTGCCTCTGGATGTGAGGGAAATCCATTTACAGTAACTATTACCGTGGAGTCAGAGTTTGTGATTTCAGATCAAAGCATTACAGTTTGTAGTGATTCAACTAATAGTATTATTTTAGGATCTGAACCGACTGCTACATATACTATTACAAATATAGTATCGAATGATTTGATGGCTTCGTCAGGAAATCCTCAAATTGGCTCTGGATTCTCTGCCAACGAAATAGCAAATGATGCATGGACTAATATGGGTACAGCACCTATTGTTGTTGTTTATACTGTTATTCCACAAACAAGTTCAGGTTGTTCAGGTAATCCTGTAACTATTACGTTAACAATCAACCCAGAACCATTTGTTATTAATCAAACAACTCTTATTTGTAATGACGAACCTTCAAATATTATTTTAACTAATGATGTTGATGGACCAAATGTTACAAGTTATATTATAACAAATATTAACTCTAATGGTTTAACCCCTTCAGGAGGAAATCCAAATTTAGGAACAATAACTTCAATAAATGAAATAGCAGACGATGCATGGAAAAATACTACTTTAGCTATTGTGCCAGTAATTTATGATATAACCCCTGTATCTGCAGATGGATGTTTAGGAAATACATTTACTATTACACTGAATGTAAATCCTCAAATAAATATAGGCGTAACAACAACACCAATAACATGCTATGGTGCCAACAATGCCTCAATAACATTGTCAGTAACAGGTGGAACTGGACCTTATCAAGCACAATGGGATAATTTAGCTACTGGTTTCTATCAAAATAACTTAGCTGCTGGAGATTATACTATATTGATAACTGATAGCGTTGGTTGTACAAAATCAATTGTAGTTAATATTCCTGAGGCACCGATATTTACAATTAATCCTGTAGTAGTAAATATCTCTTGTTATGGGGCAAATGACGGTAGCATTAATTTAAATTTAGTAGGTGGTATTGCACCTATTAACTTGACTTGGAGCGATGGTAGTACTGCTGGTTTAGTTAGAAATAATCTACCGCCAGGTATATATACGGTAACAATTGTTGACTCAAAACCTTGTACCATAACTAGAAGTTTTACAATTGTTGAGCCACAACCCTTAGTTTTAAGTGCTAATCTTCAAAATGCATTAGATTGTAATGATGCCAATAGCGGTTCTATAAATCTTTTAGTTTCAGGTGGTACTCCGCCTTTTACTTACAGTTGGTCTAATGGTACAATAACTGAAGATTTAAATAATATACCAGCAGGAAATTATGCTGTTTTGGTAACCGATTCGAGAGGATGTACAAAATCTGCACAATATAGTATTAATCGACCTCAACCTTTAGCCTTGAATGTAGAAACTAACACTGATGTTAACTGTGAAACAAGAGAAATAAGTCAGGTTTTTGAAGCACAAGTTTCTGGAGGTGTACCACCTGTACTTTTAAGTTGGTCAAGTGGAACTGTAAGTGGTGCAAATAATGAATTTATGACTACAGAGCAAGACGGATTGGTAATATTGACAGCAACGGACGCTTTAGGCTGTTCAACAACGTATAGTTTAAATGTAGATATTCCAGTTATTGGAAACGCAGGTTTTAATCAATCCTCTTATGGATATACAGCTTATGGCATTTATTCTATATTAGATCCTATTCAGTTTACTAATACAGCAACAGGAGATTATGTAAGTATTCTTTGGGATTTTGGAGATGGAACATTCTCTAATGAAGAAAACCCTATTCACACTTACATTTTAGAAGGTGATTATGTGGTTACACAAACAGTAACGTACCCATTTGGCTGTGTATATGTGCATACAATTAGTTTAATAATTGAAAAAGGGTATGTATTGGTTGTACCTACTGCATTTACACCAAATAATGACACCTTAAATGACACCTTTAGACCTGTTACAAGGGGATTAAAAAATGTAAGAATGGATGTTTATGATACTTGGGGTTCATTAATCTATTCTGAAACAGGAGATGTTTTAAGAGGATGGGATGGTACCATTAGAGGAATTCAATCAGAAAACGGTAATTACAATTGTAAAGTAAGTGCAGAAACGTTTTACGGAAAAATAATAACCGCCGAGGAAACCTTTGTTTTAATCAAATAAAAGTTAGAAGAAAATGAAAATTAATATATATATTGTACTGCTTTTTATTACGTTTTTCAATGAAGTTAAAGCACAAGATCCTGTATTCACGCAATCTTTAATCATTCCAGAAACATTAAATCCAGGATTTACAGGTGCTGCTAGTTCTTGGAACGCGGGAATAATTCATCGAAGACAATGGCCTGAGGGCAATAGACGAATCGACACCCAATATGCATTTGCCAATAACTTAGTAACCGATAATTTGGGATTGGGAATAACAATTTTGAATCAAAGAGAAACTTTCACAGATTATAATTATTTTCAATTTAATGGCGCTGCCTCCTATCGAATTGATTTGAATTATAGATGGAGACTAAGACTTGGTTTAGAAGGTGGTTTTGGTAGAAAAGATTTTAACTTTAGAAATTTATTATTAGAAGACCAAATTAATGTCAATGATGGCTCAATTTCAGGAAGTAGTATTGACCCAGGATTTTTAAGATACAATAGTCAAATTAATTTTGTTGATTTTTCATTTGGGGTTTTGGTAGATGAAGAAAATGCATGGTTTGGAGCAAGTTTAAAACACTTAACACGTCCCGATATTACATTTCTTGAAAATGGAAATGCCCCTTTAGATTTATTTTTAAGTGTACATGGGGGATACTATTTTACATTAGACAATTCTCCATCTATGCTCCTGCCTGCAGATACCGATTTATTAGTTTCTATTAACTATATGCGTCAATCGCAATTTAATAGATTAGACATAGGAACTTCTGTTGAAATGAATATGTTTTCATTTGGTGTTATTGCAGCTACTAATCCAGAAGGTAGAAGTACCAATAGTCATTTAATTACTTCACTAAATCCCTATGTAACTATGAGAGCTGGAGAGTTTAAATTTGGCTATTCCTATGACGTTAATACCTCAAAATTTGGGCATAATCAAGGCATCCATGAATTAACTTTAACTTGGCAATCAAGCTATACCTGTAGAGATTGCGATAATTATAGAATGAAATTAAAAGATATTAAATGGTAAAAAAGGGCTAAGAAATTTCTTAGCCCTTTTAAATTATTCTACTAGCACATCCTGTTTACACCTACTCAAAAAACAACCACCATTACATTCTTTCTTTATACTGGTTATACAACATTTGGCAAACTTTATCCATAGCTTTAAAAATTGCAACTTCAAAATTTGGAGCTTTAGTAATGCTGGTTAAAGTCAAAGTCGCATTATAGAGCGTTTCACTGTCGTTACGTCCTATGCGTTCAATAAAATTAACTTTGTTACTTCCTTTAGGTGAATCAGATACGATTACTTCTTGTGTATTGGTATCTACGGCAAATAATAAATTTTTATTCATTTTCTACTTATTAATAATTAATGTAAGTGACACCGTCCGCTTGAATTGGTGGTTCTTTTCTTACATCTTGTTCCTTTTTTTGTAGTTCCAGAGCATTGTTGTGAATTAGTTGAAGCCTTTTTTGTTGTTTTACCATCGCAACAATTTGAGCCAACTCTTTTTTGATGAATTTTACATACACAACTATTTGATTTGCTGCGATTGCATTTCATACAAAGCAATTGAATATTTGAAACATCACTACTTCCGCCACAAGAATATGGTATTATATGGTCATATTCAATATTTTCAGAACTTCCACAACATTGGCATACACCACCATCTCTAGTGAAAACAATTTTTTTTGTTGTAGTCGATATATACCTACTTTGTGAAAAACCACAAATACTGACCAGAAGCAGCAGGACTATTAGATGCCATTTTTTTAATCTTAAAACTTTTTTCATCGTATCTTATTCTATTTATTTAAACCTGAAACAATCCCAAAACTTCAGGATAAGTTGACAAGCCGTGCGTTCAGGTTCTATTATCTATCATGCCGCACTCATCTCAGTATCTCCTCTCAATATTGTGTCATGCTGAACTCGTTTCAGCATCTCCTCCCCAGTAGGCTTCTGTTTTACACCCTAAAACCCACCCTTTGTCAATCCACAACCTTCAAATCTTTTTCATCATACAAAACAATCTCCGGTTTTTCTTTGTATAAAATTACCTTACCCGTGATACAAACCTGTTTGCCTTTCAAAGTAAGCGGGTCATAACTAAACGTTTTCAACACCTTTTCAAAAAATACCACTGTAAACGAATGATCGGGATAGGCTTTACCAAAGTTCAAATACGTAACTTTTCGTTCTCCTTTGGTTTGATAAGTGCCGGTAATGGGCGCACAAAACGTAACGATTTTACCTTCAAACGTACCAATGTTTTCGAGTGTAACCTCTTGCGACCAAAGTGAAGCCGACAAGCAACATAAAAATAAAATTAGTATTTTCATAGTGTAAATTTCAAGTAGCTAATATAAAAAAACATTTACAAAAACAGTAAATCACTATTGCAAGTAGCAATAAAGCCTATTAGGCTAATTTATTAGGTAACTGAATTTAATTTAAACAATATTAAAAATTATTTTTACAACGAACGTAAAAGGGATTCTCACACGAGCTAGCTAATAATCTTTCATTTTTGGAATAACACCACGAATGCCTCCTCTTGGATTTTCAACATCTCCTTTATATCTAGGTATAATATGAATATGACAATGCCAAATCGTTTGTCCTGCTGCTTCATTAATATTTATACCAATAGTAAAACCATCAGGATTATGTTTTTCTTGAAGAATCGCTTTTACTTTATTTACAACAATCCAGCAAGCAGTTTGTTCTTTTATAGTCAATTCAAAATAATTAGAAACCAAACGTTTAGGAACAATTAATGCATGTCCCTTTGAAACTGGAAATTTATCATAAAAAGAAAAGATAGTTGCAGTTTCAACAATTAGTTCTCTGGTTTCTTCGCCAATCAAAAACGGACTTAAAGAAATATTACCCTTGTTTAAAGTTGTGTAATGCTCGTATTCATATATTTCGCAATTCTCATTCTTAAAAATAGACAAATAACCTAATTTAATCAAACATTGATAAGTTTCTTTTTTGTGTACTTTATGAATTCTAAATCCTTCATATTGAATATCTCTACGAACCGCAAAATAGGCTTTTCCGTTTGGTTTTAAAAGATTTGAAACATTCATTAAAACTTGTGCTTGTTCCTCTGGTAACAAAACATTTAAAACATAAAAACACAGGATTGTATCATATTTTTCGGTTGGAAATTCTGGAAAATAAAATGGATCATATCCATTAATATCAAATCCTTTAATTTTTAATAATTCTACATCTTTGCCAATTCCACAACCAAAATCCAAAACTTTACCTTTTATCTTTTTTTGATTTAGTAAAATTCTTGCTGGATATGACAGAAAGGTTCTTTCTATTGCTGTTAAATGACTATTTTGGTTTTGATTACTCATTCATAAATAAAAATCCGTTATTACTAGCAATTGTTATCAAAGGCTGAATTGTATTTGAAAATTTATCTTTTTCAAAAGAATCAATATTTGGAAAAATAGTTAGAAACTCATCCATATATTTACTTTTAGAATTATGATGTTTATTGATTTCAAAAGCTAATTTTTGCAAATCATAAAATTTATCAAAATGCCTATCAAATAATGGAAGTTTATCACTTTTAGAAGAATTGAATTTCTTTTCAATTGGTAACAAATTCCAAATCAAATCATGTGAAACAAAAGCATGAGGAACGAAATGGTCTAACGCATAATTCTTTTCATCAAAGTACAATTTAGTATCAGTAAAAATGCAATTTACCGAACCTAATTCTTTGAAAACTAATTTCCAATATTCATTTGTTTGTTTGGTTAAACCATTTCTAATTGCTGGCTTAATTAACTTATTTGGAATATCAGGAACGTTTGGATTTCTTGTTTGAAGAAATAATGCCAAATTCCAATAGCAGTAATCTTTTAAAACTTTTGCATTAGTTTTTAAATAAGAAACCCAAATAGGGTTAATAGTAATAAAATTTTTATGCAAAGCATACATACTATCATTAACAAATGATTGCGAATCTAAATATATTCTACTTTTTTGTTGATTATCGGTTTCATTGTTGATTTTTGGAAACCAAGGAGATAAAAACCAATGAGGTACATTTTTATCAAAATGAAACAATTGATTTATCGTTTCTTTATTTGTAGAATTCTCTAAACAAGTTTCAAGTTTACTTTTCTTTTCGTCAATGGTTAAATTTTCTTCTTTTAAAATTCGTTCTACTGCAATTTGTAAATTGTCTTGCTTACCAAATGAAATATGAAAGTAATTTATAGTATACCAAGAATTACTTATCATTCTCGAAAATATTTTTCTCTTTGGAATTTCAATGTTGCCCTCTTCTACTAATTCAATTAAAGCGATTAACCAATAAAATTTATAGGTAGCCGAAGTGCTTCCAAATACAGATGCAAGTTTATTAATTGGTAAATTATTTGATATTGGTAAGTTCATAAATAATATTCTAATTAGGATAAACTTTGTTTTTTTATTAATAGATTATTTTAAATTATACTTTTTTTCCAATTCTAGTTTTTGGATTCGAGCATTAATAGCACCTGAATTTCTACCAAAAAAATCACAAAGTTCTGCATTAGATTTCCCCTGTTTATAAAGGTCTTCGAGTTTCGTATCATCTTCATTAGTCCAAGGCATATAGGCATTTTTGTTTGTTAATCTTGCAAATTCAACATAGCTTGGAATTTTTTTTCCTTCACAATTACACAATTTATTTTTAGAAAGTTGGCTTCCACAATTTCTGCAAAACTTATCTGATTCATTCACTGTAGCTCTACACTCTTCACAAACAATAATTTTTGTTCCTATATTTTTGATTATTGGTTTATTTATTTGGTAAAAATGTTGTGGAATTTCATCAACAAATGAAGACTCGTTTCCTAATTCAGTTATAAGAAATAATTCATCTTTTGCTCTAGTAATGGCTACATAAAATAATCGTCTTTCTTCTTCAAGCAAAATATCATACTTTATATCTTTAACAACTCTAAATATTGCATCATCTAGCCAAATGTCTGGAAAACCACCGTTACCTTCCGTTAATCCAATAATAAATACAGCCTTTGCTTCTAATCCTTTAGAAGCATGAATAGTTTTTGACGATACAAAAAGTCTATTTTCTTTTAAAGCTTCTAAATATGGACTAAACATTTTAGACCTTCTATACAAAATAAGAATGTCGTCTTTACCTAATCCACTATCATATAATTGTCTTACTTTATCAACTAAAAATTCTACTCCATCATCTTCAGTACTTTTGGCTCTGTATATTTGAATCTTACTTGGCATTTCGTTAAATGCTCTAACATCTTTACTTATTTGGTTTTTATTATGTTTTATTACTTCATTACTTGCTCCCACAATTGTTTGTGTGCTTCTATAATTCACATCTAATTTATGAATCTCACAATCTTTGTAATGTGTTTCAAAATTAACAATGTAATCTACATTTGATCCTCTAAAACCATATATACTTTGCCAATCATCACCAACACAAAACAATTGATTATCAGGTTTTAATAATAAATCTAATAATTTTACTTGCAGACCATTTACATCTTGAAATTCATCAACCATTAAATACTTATATTTACTTCTATAAAGCTCTCTAATATCTTCATTCTCTTTAAGAAGTTTTACAGTTAAAATTATCAAATCATCAAAATCTACATAGGATTTATTAGTACAGTATTTTTTATACTCTTGAATAATTGGAATAGCAAGCTCATAAAAAACTCTTATTCTTTCATGTTCACTTTTTAATGATTTTTCTAATAAGCTTATAGGTTCAATATCTTCACCTTTCATCATAGACTGCAAACGCATTACAGTTTTTAAAAACTCATCTATTTTATTGTGATATCTATTAAATTCTTCTTCATAATTTAGAGAAACATATTCAGAAATTGTTTCAGAAATTTTTCCCTTTACAATTCTTTCCATTGCTAAATTGAAAAGGATTGAATTATTCATTATAGATTCGTATGTTACAACACAATTCTTTCCACCTTCAATAAATTGTCTTTCTTTATCAGCCATTTTATAGCTTTTATCTGTAACATGCTCAAGATAGAGATTTGCTTGAGGAATGAAAAAATCTGGTTTAAAATTAAAATCTTTGAAGTTGGTTACTTTTTCATAAACATATTTTATATTGTGCCTGTACAACCAATCAGCAATATCTCGCTCTGACTTTGATTTTACAGTTTCACCTCTTAAAGTAGTATATGTTTTTTGACCTTCATTAGTATAAATTTTTATTTCCTTTTCAATAGAAACCTTTTCAACATAATAGTCTAATATATATCGTTTTAATTTTAATAAATAATCTCGGTCTTTACATGCAAGAATTAATATTTTGCTTATGATATCTTTTGGTTTCTCATTCGCAAGAATATCTTTTGCTTTTAAATCTACCTCTTCAGCTGAATTATCTGTGATTAGTTTGAATTTATTATCAAAAACAGGATTACCATTATCACGAAGAATTTTATAACATAAAGAATGAAATGTTCTAATTGTTAAATTTGAAATCCAAGGTTGCTCTAAAACCCTTTTTCTTCTTTCTGATTCTTTTTGTAGAGATGTAGTAGATTTATTTTGAATATAAGATTCATATGTATTTGTTGTATCACTAGAAATAATTAATCTATCAATCATTTCATTTGCAGCATTTTTAGTAAATGTTATTGCTAATATTGAAGAAGATTTTACACCTTTTTCTGCAACTAAATAAAGAAGTTTAGATATTACAGTTTTAGTTTTTCCTGAACCAGCACCTGCAAGTACTAATACTCTTTTTGCTTCTGAAAGCACAGAAGCTTTTTGTTTATCATTTAAATGTTCAATTACATTCATATATTTATAAAGCTAACAATCCTAATTATTTTCACAAATCACTAAAGCTATAATTTTATCAAAAAAATCACTTGTATCATTATCTTAAAATCATTGAAATATGAAAATATAACTTCATGAACTCTTGAAACAACTTTTACAGTACTTTTGTTATCGAAATAGCTTTTATTTATGATTTACTTTACCCCAAACATAGCGAAAAAAAAGCACCCATACAACCCATAAGAATACCTATTTTAAACTAGGTAAAATATGTAGAAACTTTCTTTGTCAAAGTATACAAAGGCGTGGAGAAAAAAATGTGGAAAACCGTAATAGAAGTTTTAAAATTAAAAACATAATAAAACCAATACTTAAGATTGTTTTTTTTTAATATTATATCAAGTTAGAAATGGTTACAGTTCTTTTGGTCTTGTAGCTTCAATCTGTACCAAATTGGCTTCTTTTTGAGCATAATTTTTAACTACAAAATAAGCCAACAATGCCAAGGGTACACCTAAAAAGGAATTAACCATTTCGGCTGTAGTAGCAGAAATATAATTTTCAATCGTATCTTCTTTAAAAGCCATTTTAAGCACATAATTACCTATGTAATTCGTAATAATCCATAAAGCCCACCAAAAACCTATCACTACACCATTCGTAGCCACTACTTTTCCGGTAGCGCTTTCAATTAATCTACTCGTTTTGGCATCCAATTCTTTCATAATATGCAAAGGTCTAAACAACGAAATAATAGGCACAAACCAACTCCCTGCTGCCCAACCTTCGCTATGTTCACAATTTCCTGTGCGCACCTGTAAATTATAATACGCCCTTCTAAACCATTGTATAAAAAACACCGCACTTGTTATCATTGCTATCATATACAACACCCCTATAATCTGCTCACGTAAATCGTTAGCCGTAAGCACATCATCAGGCACAAAAATCCCATCATTCAAGTCGTTCAATAAACCCAATTGCAAATAGGAAGAAAAGCCCGAAACCACATCCAAAAACAAAACAACAAAAAGCATCACTATAGCATACTTTGCACGCGTTGCATTAGGGCGCAACATCTTTTCTTGATCTGCTACAGCTGAAACTACACTAGAATCTTTGGCATAATAAGTACAAGTGGCATCCGGTTCCAAACGATGACCTCTTAAATTACAAATAGTTTGGGGGTCAAAATCACCCTTTTTTCGGTTCAAACACGTTTTACAAACTAAAATTTGCGCGTCAGTCATAGGATTAATTATAAGGTTGTTTGTTAAATAATGTTCCAAACATAAGAAAAATAAAACAAATAAAAACATCCCTACACCTAGAAAAAACGCCCCACCATTTCTGGCAGAGCGTTTTCAAATCTGTCGTGCGAACACTAATTAACACTAAGATTAACCCACGATAATAGCCCCTAAGTACAAACTAGTAGCCGCCAACTTATCGTCGGAAGCCACAAAAGTAGCCCATACTTGCACTTCTAACCCAGATAAGAAGTTAGGTAATTCTAAGGTAGCACTTCTACTACTTCTACTACTGGCATTCAAACTATACACTGTAGCTTTTGAAGTAGGCTCGTACACCACCACGACTAATTTGTCGGTAACTTCTGCTTCTCCTTGTTCGCTGTTGTCGGACCAAGTAAATTCTAAGTTTTGCCCTGTACCTGCTGCTACTTGTCCGTTGTTAATCCCTAGCAAGTCGCCTTTACTAATTAAGACTTTGGTGTAATCCCATTCATAATCGGGATCATTAAACACAATCGCCTCTTTCATCAAGTACGACATCGCTTGATTACGTCGTGTTTTTAAACCTGTATTGCCTCCAAAATAACGGCTAACAACAGGTTGCACACTCGATAAAAACTCCGTCGCCATAGTAAACTTACTACGTTGCTGTTGCTGAAAAGCAGTTGCCAAACGATTACTTTTTTTAGGTAAACTACGCATTACGTCTTTACCACGCCATGTAGCGCCCACCACCGGACCTACTTTTCCTGAAAATGCACCTAAGATGCCCTTGTTGTATGTAGCCATACTTTTCTTTTTTTAAAAATTATTTTTCGCTTTTTTTGTTTTTGATGCGCGCTATCAAAGAACCCCACAAAGATAAATTGGCACTTTTCAAAAAACAAGTTAACTTATTAAAATACAGCGTTTTAACATGTTTTAATAAGTTTTAGAATGTATTGATAGGTTATGCTATTTAATGAAACTATTTGCCTCTTTTTGATAGGTATTGATAGGTTTTGATAGGTATTGATAGCTAATGATAGGTTGGGTCTATTTTAAGAGGGGTTTTGTTCGTATTTCGTTCGTAGGTTGTTCGTATGAGCTTCGTAAAAACAGTACTTTATACGAACAATACACGAATAAATTAAAAAGGAAAGTGGGAAAAAGGGAGAAAAAATGGAAAAATCAAACTTGAAATAATATTTTAAACCATTTAAGTCATTTAAGTAAAAAGAAGTAAACGTTGCTTTGAATTAAATTCATAAAAGATTTTAAGATTATTTTAAATATCTCAAATCTGTGTTCCAAAAACTTGAAACTCGAAAACCATATAAACAATTTACTTCAATTAGTTCTCGATACATTTTGTATTTGTAAATCTAAGGCTTCACAAACACAAAACACTCGAAATGACGCCAGTGGAATTGGAAAAGAATCCGTCACTATCTGCGTTTTGCGCAAGCAAATTCGTTTTATCTGCGTGCTAAATAAAGTGCTACGTACTAGTGAAAATTAAACATATAAGTCATATAAGGAAAAACAAGTAAACATTACGTTGAATTAAGTTCATAAAAGATTTTAAAAATTAGTCCAAGTTCTTAAATCTGTGTTCCAAAACCTGAAACTTGAAACAAAATCCAATAATTAGTTTTCGATACATTTTGCATTTGTAAACCTAAGGTTTTACAAACACAAAACACTCGAAATGAAGCCAGTGGAATTAAGAATTTAATAACTATACAACCAGTGCCGCTGGAGAACTCTAGAAATGAAATAACACTACCGTCACTTCGAGTGATTTTTGAAAGGTAAAATACCAATTTTTGCTTTTGAAAATTGTATCGAGAACTGTAGAAACAAAACAAATATCTAACTGAAGTAAAAGAAAAGATCTAAAATATATTACACGAATAATTTAAAGAAAATGATTCTAAATTCAATTAGAAAACGGGAAAGCATAATAAAATAAAATTAAAGCAAGTGCTTATTTTCCATTTTATCCATTAAAGATTTAGTAAAAAAAGATTTAGGATACAGAAAACGTCCTCCTAATTTTGTAAAAGGAATTTTTTTATCTTTACGATAACGACTCAAAGTTGGATCGCTGATATTGAACAACTGTTTAATATCGGCACCATCATACCAAATATCATTGTTGGCTTGTTGTTTCAAATCTAAAATTACTTCTTTTAACTCATCCATTTGAGTTTTTAACACTTCTACATCTGTCTTCAAAGGCATATAATTTTTAATTAATAATTTGGCTAATTTGCTCTATGGTAAAGCATTAGTTATTTTACAAAAATCATAAAAAAAGCTATCTAAGCAAAGATAACTTGAAAAAAAGTGGTTTTAAGTTTTCAACAACTAACCATTGAATGTCCATTTGCTAAAGTTGCTTATTTTTAGAACAAAAAAAAATTGTAAACACAAGAGAAACTGAAGCTTACAACCATGATAGCCACTCTTTTTACTTGATTTTTTTTAACCTAACTAAACTTATAGTGTTGATTTTGTGACTATTAATTAAAATTGTTAATAACTCAGTTGTCAATTAAATGGTTATTCTTCGGAAAAAATTAGTTAAAAATTGAAACAAAAAAAGTGAAACGTACAAACTTCGGACCGAAACTTGGACTCTACAAAACACTACCTTAATCTTTGTAAAAAATATAAGTCATATAAGCAAAAAGTATAACTATACGTTGAATGAAGTTCATGAAAGAGATGCTTAACAGCATGACAAACTATGTGTGTAGTCTATTGTGAACTATGAAAAGTGTAACGCCTCTGTCCTCTGTGTAGCTCTCTCAACGTAATCCACTTCAAATAAACTCTGTGTAGCTCTGTGTAAAACTATGTACCTATGTGTTAAAAATCCGCCCCAATCAGCGTTCCGCCCAGTCGGACCCGTAACATCCGCATGCTAAATTTAAGCGCACCATCTGAAACTTCAGCCCGAAACTTCGAACGCTGTGTAGCTCTCTCAACACAATCCACTTCCAATAAAACTCCGTGTAGCTCTGTGTAAAAACTATGTGTGTAGTCTATTGTGAATTATGAAAAGTGTAACACCTCTGTGTAGCTCTCTCAACACAATCCACTTCCAATAAAACTCTGTGTAGCTCTGTGTAAAAACTATGTACCTATGTGTTAAAAATCCGCCCCAATCAGCGTTCCGCCCAGTCGGACCCGTAACATCCGCGTGCTAAATTTAAGTGCAACGTCAGAAACTTCGGACTCTGTGTAGCTCTCTAAAAACAATCCACTTCCAATAAAACTCCGTGTAGCTCTGTGTAAAAACTATGTGTGTAGTCTATTGTGAATTATGAAAAGTGTAACGCCTCTGTGTAGCTCTCTCAACACAATCCACTTCCAATAAAACTCCGTGTAGCTCTGTGCAAAAAATATGTGTGTAGTCTATTGTGAACTATGAAAAGTGTAACGCCTCTGTGTAGCTCTCTCAACGCAATCCACTTCAAAAAAAACTCGGTGTAGCTCTGTGTAAAAATTATGTGCCTATGTGTTAAAAATCCGCCACAATCAGCGTTCCGCCTAGGCGGACCCGTAACATCCGCGTGCTAAATTTAAGCGAACCATCTGAAACTTCAGCCCGAAACTTCGAACGCTGTGGAAGGCTCAAAACACCAATCAATGAAAATCAAGTTTGACAAATGAAATCTAAAAAGAGAAACGTGTAGAAACGATGATTAGTAATTGACTAGCCACAATAGCAAATAAAAAACCGCTTGAAAGCATCAAACGGTTTAATAATTAAAATGGAATCGATTTAAAAACTATTTTTTTGACTAGTCATCCTCCTCTGATGATTCGTTTTCATGATTGCCTTCAGAAGTATTGCTCAAGTTGGCATTGTCTCTAATTTCAGTATGGCGAATTTCACCACCCGAAGTTCCAACAGACTTAGACAAAACAGCAGCACCTATTGCTAAAAATAATATTACATACGAAACAACTGATGCTTTTCCATGTTTTTTAAAATTAGCAACTAAGCCTAAAATGGAAACAAGTCCTAAACCATAAAGTACTTTCATGAAAGTTTCAGCTAATTCTTCGTGCTCGTGAATAATGTCGTGTGAAATGCCTAATTCTTCTACAATTTCTTCAGCCCCTTCACCTGTCATCATCGTAGCTTTTGCCATTAACATGCAAAAAATGAAGATTACATAAGCCGTATTGACTAATATGGTTTGTTTTTTAACAATAGCATAGGCTAAAATTCCTATTCCAAAGAATAATCCAATAATTGGAAAATGGTTAAAAACCATGTGTAAATGTGCTTGATTCATAATTTCTATCATTTAATTGGTTACATCAAAAACACCTTTTGTCAATATTTTTGAATTTTGTTTAATTGTTTCATCTAATAAAATTTCAACAAATTCTGTTGATTGTTCACCTACCGAAACCAATGTTTTTTTGAAAACATAACTGCCTTTATTTTCCTGTAATAAAAGTACAAAACTTTTGTTATTTTCTTTAATTAAAGCATCTACAGGAATTCCGAAGCCTTTTTTAGAATCAATTACAATTCCTGCTTCTACAAACATTCCAGATAGTAATTTTGATTTGTCTTTTGGATTTAAAGTTCCAAAAACAGAGATAGTTCTGTCTTTACTTTCTATCGATTTTCCTACCAATTGAACTTTAGAACTGAATTGTTCTTTACTAGCTTCTGGAATCGTAAAACTAATATTTTGTCCTTGTTTTACATGCAAAATGTCTTTTTCGAAAATGCTTAAATTCAAATGTAAATAATTGGTATCCACAATTTCTAAAATTACATCTGATGGCGACATAAACATGCCCACATTTGCATTCATTACTGTTACATCTCCCGAAATAGGTGCCGAAATAGTAATTTGTGAAGTAAATCTTCCACGTTCTACGTTAGCTGGATTGATGTTTAACAGTAGTAATTTTTCACGTAAACCTTGATACATACCTTTTGCTTGGCGGTATTCGCTTTCCGCTTTTAGATAGTTTTTTTGGGAAGTTATTTTTTCACTATACAAGGTTTTCTGACGTTCAAATTCTGATTTTAAATAGTTAATTTGTTCCGCAACTTCAACATAATCCTTTTGTAAATCCAAATAATCGGTGTTTTCTAAGGTAATTAAAGCTTGCCCTTTTGCAACTTTATCTCCTACTAATAATTTAGTAGCTTTTACATAACCTCCTAAAAATGTGGTTACTTTAGCTCGATATTGTGGTGGAACATCTATTTTTCCAGATGACTTAATCGTGACTTCAAAATCTTGTTCAACTGGAGTGCCTATTTCCATTTTGGAAGATTCAAATTGCGCAGCTGTTACCGTTATTAATCCATCATCAACTATTTTTTCTTCTGCAACTTCTTGTTTGCATGAAAACAGGAGGGTTGCTATTATTGCTATGTATACTACTTTTTTCATTGGTATGTTATTGTATATTAATATATTGTAATTCTAATTGTGTCTGGTTGTATTGGTTTACGGCATCTAAATAATCCACCTGTATTGTGGTGGCATTCTCTAAACTTTGGATGAATTGGAAAAAATCAATTTCACCCTGTTTATAACTCATATTGGCCACTTTAATAATTTCTTGAGACACTTTTTTTCCGTATTGGTTATAGTAATCAATTGCTTGATTGTGTTGTTCTAATTCGCTGTTTTTCTGTTTTATGTGCGCATCAATTTTAATTAATTCGTGTTGCTTTTGTTGTTCCCAAGCTTGAGATTCTAACTTAGCCACTTTTGATTTTGCCACATTGCCATTGAATAATAAAGGAACAGCCAGTCCTACTTGAAATCCATATAAAGATTGCGTAATGCCACTATTTCTACCTTTAAAATACTCGATATTTACATCAGGTAACCAGTTTTGTTTTTGAAGCTGTTCGTTTGATTTGTACTTGCTAGTAATACTTTCTAAATAAGTTCCATACAATGCTTTACTTGAAGTATCTAATAAATTATTAATAGGTTTAACTTCATTCGCTTTTATGGTAATTATTTCCTCTGATTGAATCAATGCTTGTAATACTTCTAATTGCGCTTTTTTCTCTTTATCGAGTTGCGAAAGCTTGGTACTAATTTGTCTAAATTTAGCTTCAGCAGTTATTTTTTCCAAATAATTTGTTTCCCCTAATTCAAATCTTCTGTTGCTTGCTTTGGAAAAATTTTGATACAAACTATCCAAATAGCGATACAATTTTTCTTGGTGTTGCAAATACACAATTTGATGATAGACTTTAGAAACTTCTAATTTGAGTTTGTTTTTTTGCAATTCGAAAGAAGCTTTTTGACTTTCTAACTCGGCTTTATACACCTTTCTTTGAGCGCCATAAACCGTTGGAAATGCAAAGGATTGTTGCACTCCGAATACTTTTAAAGGTTCGTTATTTAGGGCTAAATTATTTTGGTCATAACTGTAATACACATTGGTTTTATCAAAAGAATAAGCGGTTTTAACAGTAGCATTAGCTTTGTCGATTTGCAATTGCCCCGCTTTTACTAGTTTATTGTTTTGCAAAGCTTTAGACATCATTGAATCTAATTCAGTAGTATTTTCTTGTGCAAAACCAAAGCTGGTTCCAAATAAGAATAACAAAATATAAGTTCCACTTACGTGTTTTTTGAATTTTGGTTTTTTAAATTCTTTCTCATCAAAGATTTTGAACAAAATAGGTAAAACAATCATGGTTAAAAGTGTTGCTGTAAACAATCCTCCAATAACTACGGTGGCTAATGGTCGTTGCACCTCTGCTCCTGCACCAGATGAAATAGCCATAGGTAAAAATCCTAAAGCAGCGGCTGCAGCAGTTAATAAAACTGGTCGAAGTCTATCGGTGGTTCCTTTTAAAATAAGCTCGTTCATATCTTTCATACCACTGTGTTTTAATTCTTTAAAATGTTCAATCAACACAATACCATTCAATACAGCTATACCAAATAATGCTATAAATCCAACGCCTGCCGAAATACTAAAAGGCAAATCGCGTATCCATAAAAATAAAACACCACCTACAGCAGACAATGGAATTGCAGAATAAACCATTAAGGCTTCTTTGATTGATCCAAAGGCAAAATGTAACAATATAAAAATCAAAAATAAGGCAATAGGTACTGCAATAAGTAATCGGGCTTTTGCACTTTGCAAATTTTCAAATTGCCCACCATACGTAACACGATATCCTGAAGGTAACTTAATTTCAGTATCAATAATTTTCTTAACATCATCAACAACACTTTGTAAATCACGGTTTCTTACGTTGATTCCCACAATGATTCTTCGGTTGGTATTATCTCTTGAAATTTTTGCAGGCCCTTCGGTATATTCGATAGAAGCTAATTCTCTTAACGGAATTTGCTCACCATTTGGAGTGGAAACATATAAATTTCGTAAATCTTCAATATCCGTTCTGTTGGTTTTATCTAAACGAATCACCATATCAAAACGTTTTTCACCTTCAAATACATTTCCGACTGTTTTTCCTGCGAAACCCAAAGCAATCATTTCGTTTAAGTCGGCAATATTTAAACCATAACGAGCAATTTTACTTCGGTCGTATTGCACAAACATTTGAGGCAAACCTTCTGTTTTTTCAATGATGATATCCGAAGCCCCTTCTACATTTTTAATAGCTTTTTCAATTTCATGGGCTTTTTTGGCTAAAATATCTAAATCTTCCCCAAAAATTTTAATCGCCACATCGGAACGAGAACCCGAAATTAATTCGTTGAAACGCATTTCGATAGGTTGCGTAAATTCGATTTCCATATTTGGAATTTTCTCTTCAAGTGCCGCTTTGATTTTATCAGCCAATTCATCTTTTGTATCGGCAGAAACCCATTCTGATTTAGGTTTTAATTTTACAATAATATCACTTTCCTCCATACTCATCGGGTCAGTTGGCACTTCGGCAGCACCAATTCTACTTACCACTTGGGTTACTTCAGGGAAATTCTTAAGAATTATTTTCTCGATTTTTGTAGTAGTTTCAATGGTTTTAGACAAGGAAGTCCCCGTTTTTAAAACAGGTTGAATCACGAAATCACCTTCATCTAATGTTGGGATAAATTCCCCTCCCATGGTTGCAAACAATCCAACGGCTAAAAATAATAAGCCAACAGCACCATATAGTACTTTTTTAGTATTACCTAAAGCCCAAGTAATCACAGGTAAATACCATGAATTCAATTTGTTAATTAACCGATTAGAGATGGATTTTGGGTTTTCTTCTTGCGGTTTTAAAAACAAGGAAGCTGCCACTGGAACATAAGTAAAACAGAACAACATGGCGCCAATTAATGCAAAACTAAATGTCATTGCCATAGGTTTGAACATTTTTCCTTCCACACCCGATAAAGAAAGAATTGGAATAAATACAATAAGTATGATTAACTGACCAAAAATAGCCGAATTCATCATTTTAGAAGCACTTTTATAAGTAATTTGGTCAATTTCTAACTGACGTTCTTCTTTAGCCATGCCTACTAAATGTTTGGATTTATGCGCAATTTGAAAAGCGATGAACTCGACTATAATGACGGCTCCATCGATGATGATACCGAAGTCGATAGCACCTAAACTCATTAAATTGGCATCAATTCCAAAAATATTCATAAAGGAAATCGCAAACAATAAACAAAGTGGTATAACAGAAGCTACTACCAATCCTGAACGCCAATTTCCAAGCAATAAAACCACCACAAAAATTACGATTAAACAACCTAAGATTAAGTTTTCGGCAACAGTAAATGTTGTTTTTCCTACTAACTCACTGCGTTCTAAAAATCCGTTGATGTAAACACCTTCAGGTAATGTTTTTTCAATTTCAGCCACGCGATGTTTTACATCATCAATTACTTGTTTTGAATTGCCTCCTTTTAGCATCATTACTTGACCTAAAACTTTCTCGCCTTCGCCGTTTCCTGTAATGGCTCCAAAACGATTCGCATGCCCAAATTGAACTTTGGCAATGTCTTTAATATAAATTGGTAATCCCGAATCGTTTTTAACAACAATATTTTCAATATCTTGAGCAGAATTTACTTTTCCTTCGCCACGAATGAAATAGCTTTGATTGGTTTTTTCAATATATGAACCACCAGCAATACTATTGTTTTTTTCTAAGGCGGTAAAAACATCCGAAGTAGAAATATTCATAGCCTTTAAACTAGCTGGATGTATTGCAATTTCATATTGTTTTAAATAGCCACCCCAAGTATTGATTTCAACCACACCTTTGATGCCAGACAATTGTCTTTTTACGACCCAATCTTGTATGGTTCGTAAATCGGTAACAGTGTATTGATTTTT
The DNA here is from genome assembly GCA_004293165.1 of Flavobacteriia bacterium. Taxonomy (GTDB): domain Bacteria; phylum Bacteroidota; class Bacteroidia; order Flavobacteriales; family Flavobacteriaceae; genus Flavobacterium. Next base: position 20,202 of record RDYL01000009.1, read on the forward strand.
AAATTCAGGCTTAACTTCTAAAGTATATTGATAAATTTCACCTAAACCAGTAGTAATGGGTCCCATTTCTGGTGTTCCAAATCCTTCTGGGATTTTTTCGGCTGCTGTTTTTATTTTTTCAGCAATTAATTGGCGAGGTAAATACGTTCCTATTTCATCTTCAAAAACAATAGTAACAACTGATAATCCAAATTTTGAAATTGAACGAATTTCTTTTACACTGGGTAAATTAGCCATTTCAATTTCAACAGGATAGGTAATATATTGTTCTATATCTTGTGTAGATAAATTACGAGAAGTAGTAATTACCTGCACTTGATTATTAGTAACATCTGGGACAGCCCCAATGGATATTTGAAAAACAGAAAACAAACCAAAACCCAAGACTCCTAGTGTAAATAAAAGGACAATAAGTTTGTTTTTTAAACTAAAAGCAATAATTTTTTCTAACATTTTAATACATTTTTAAAATAAATAAATATCATTTATCTTTTAAGATAATTAGAATTGAAACCTTATCAATGAATCAATTATAAAAGAATATATTAGAATATTTTAGGCGGTAACCAAATTGAAATAATCAAATTGGATGTAAATGATTTATTGTAGAAAAATTTCTTTGTAATCGCAATAATAGGATTAATTAATTGTAACTGAAACGTCATTAAAGGGAAAACAAATAACACACTTATCGAATTATCAAGTGTTTTAAAAGGTAAATTTTGATGGTCTTGATTGTTGTCAACATTTTTAGCATAGTGTAACTTAATGTATTCTATGAATGATATGGAATTAGAAGACAATTCATTTTTATGAGCTTTGTAATGCTCAACAAGATTAGGTAATTTTACTAATTGCCCAAGTGATGTGTTAGCACATAGGAAAACAAAAACTAAGAAATAGACAATTAACTTGTTCATTTTATACTATTTTAATCAGTATATAAATATACTAAAAACTATAGTACAAATGTATAGCAAATGTATAAGAAATACCTTAAGAACTACTTAAGTTTGGCTAAAGAAAAACTTAAACTAAAAGTGGTACCAACGTTTAATTTACTATCAACTGAAATTTCAAATTTCAATAAATCACAAAGCCTTTTTACAATAGATAAACCTAGTCCAGTTCCTTTTATTTGAGCATGATTGGTAACATCTGAACGGTAAAACGAATTGAAAATTTTATTCATATCGTCAGGAGCAATTCCTATTCCGTTATCGGATATTGAAAAAGTAATATGGTGTTCATTTTGCGATAGTTTAATTCGAATTTCCCCAGTACTATCTGAATATTTTATAGCATTTGAAAGTAAATTACTTATTATAATTGAAACGAGATAATTGTCGGATTGAATATAATAATCATCTGAAAAAGAAGTGATAATTTTTATTTTTTTACTTTCAATCTTCTCTGAAAAACGCGTTAGATTGTCTAAAATAATGGCATTTAAATAAATGGTTTCATTTTTAATATTTTGCTTTTGATTTTCAAATCGTGCCAGCAGTAATAATTGATCCACCATGTGGTTCAATCGATTCACTTCTGAAATACAAAAATTTATTTTCTCTTCATATTCGTGCTGATTTCTTGGTTTTCGTATTAAAACTTCCATGGTGCCTTTTATGACTGCCAAAGGAGTTCTTAATTCGTGGGAAGCATCAGAAGTAAATTGTTTTTCACGTTCAATAGCATTTTCTACCCTATCCAAAAGGTTATTAATATTTTGCGATAACACAAATAATTCATCTTTATTGATGGGAAGCGGAATGCGTGATTTTAAATTGTCTTTTGTAATTTGACTCGATGTATCAATTATGGTACTAACAGGTTTAATACTTCTTCCCGCTAAAAAACGAGCAATTAAAAAGAGTAAGATTAAAATTAAAGGATATGAAATTAATAAGATGTTTTTAAGAATTTGAACGATTTCAAAATCTTCTAAAGACATGGCAACTACAAGGTAACCAACAACTTGATCTTTATTTATAATACCAGTTTGAATTTGACGAATAGGAATTCCATTGAGCTTGGTATCTGTAAACTTATTGTTTTGATTAGTAGCTAATAATTGAATATTTGAACTTTTTAAATTTGGAGATTTATCAATAAGTTGCTTATTTGTATCATAAAACTCAACAAACACTGGATTCACACTAATTGAATTATGCTCTCTAGCACGCCATTGATCTACTTGAATTAGATAAGTGTCATTTGAATCGGTAGAAACATCGTCTAAGTGTTTGTATAATTCCTCTTGTATTTCCTCATTAATGTGTTGATTTACACTATATTTTACAATCGTAAAAATGGATAGAAAAACTATTGCAATCAATATTGAACTACTCAAAATGTAGTTAAAAGCAATTCTGTTTTTAAATGAAAAGGATAACATAATTAACGTACAATAGTTTCAAAATTAGGCTCAATATGAATTAAAACATGACCTAAATCCATTAATTTATTTCGTAGTGTATCTTTTAAAATATGCGCAATATCATGGCCTTCTTTAACCGATTTATTGCCATCTACCATTACATGCAAATCTACATGATATTTCATTCCTGCTTTTCTAATAAAGCATTTTTCAATACATATAACCCCTGAAACCGTTTGAGAAATGGTTTTAATTTCGGCTTCTAAATCGTGGTATAAATGTTCATCCATGATTTCACCTAAAGCAGGTCTGAATATTTTATAGGAATTATAGAGTATTAAAAAAGAAGCTAATAAAGCGGCCCAATCATCAGCAGATTCATAGCCTTTTCCAAAATACAATGCAATAGAAATACCAATAAATGCTGCAACTGATGTTATAGCGTCGCTTCTGTGATGCCAAGCATCGGCTTTTAACGAACTGCTATTGGTTTCGATGCTTTTTTTCATGACAATTTGGAACGAAATTTCTTTCCATAGAATGATAGCTCCAAGCACATAAAGTGTGAAAGGTTTTGGAAGTTCATGAGGTGTTCCAATATTATGAAAACTTTCATAAGCTATAACCGTAGCCGAAGTAATTAAAAAACCAACCACTAAAAACGTAATCAAAGGTTCTGCTCTTCCATGGCCATAAGGATGATTTTCGTCGGCAGGACGATTGGAATATTTGATTCCAAAAAGCACTAAAAAAGAGGCAAAAATATCAGCTGTTGATTCTATGGCATCGGCAATCATGGCATATGAATTACCAAAATAGCCTGTTATTCCTTTTATTAAAGCTAATAAAGTATTTCCTATAATGCTAAAATAAGTGGCTTTTACAGCTGTTTCGGTTTTTGACATGCTAATTATCGTTTGCAATATATCCTACTCCTCTAATGGTTTTGATTAAATCTTGGTCTTTGGTTAAATTCAGTTTTTTTCGAATGGCATTCATAAAAACATCAATGACACCCGTATCATATTCAAAGTGAATATCCCAAACATCTTCAATAATTTTGTTTCTAGTGCAAACGTTTCCTTTATTTTTTATAAGATATTCTAATAATTCATATTCACGATGCGTTAATGAAACTTCGTTATTATCAACAAAGACTTGAAATTTAGATTTATCAATTGTAATGTTACCCAAAGTTACAATTTTTGCTTCGTCTTTTGCTCTAAAATGAATTTTAATTCGTTCCAAAAGCTCTTCAAAAGAAAATGGTTTTTTGATGTAATCATTAGCACCAGCTTTTAGTCCTTCAATAGTCTCTTGTACCGTGTCTTTAGCAGTTAAAAATAAAATCGGTATCGTTATATTTTGATTTCTAATACTACGACACACTTCAATTCCTTGCATTTTTGGCAACATCCAATCTAGCAAAATTAAATCCACAGGAAGTTCTAATGCTTTTTGCAATCCATCAACACCGTCAAAGGCTGTAGAAACAGTATAATTTTCTTCTTCTAAACCTTGCTTCAGAAAATCAACAATACCTTTTTCATCTTCAATTATTAAAATGTGCATAACAACTATAATTATTGTTCGACAAATTTGATTCCGAAAGAGACAATATTTGCATTTAATCCATCATTTCTATCATAATGACTGTATCTAAAATCAATATTTTTTAAACCAAATTTCCAAATTTTAGCATTCGTAAAAATATCTGTATATCCAACTCCAAAACCATATTGGTTGGCATTAAAAGTAGATAAATCATAATCTGAAGTATAATATTTTTCTGTTGAAAGATGTTCATCAAACGGTGCAAAATATTTTGCTTTTCCTTGCGTATAATATCTATACGAAGGGTAAATAGTAAATTTATCTGATAGTTTAACTGGTAGTTCAATACTTGCAGTATGGGATGTTACTCCCCAATCATCCCAATAATATCTGTAATAACTTCTAAGGGTTACTCTTTCATTTAAATAATAATTCAATCGGGCTCCAACAGGTATTTTAAAACGAGTTCCAGGTAAACGCTCAATATCATCGGCTAATTGATAAACTCCTTGATTTTGACTAGTTGCATATACTGGAATATACTGAGCTTCCCCTATATAATAATTTGCTTTATCGGCAAAATAAACTCTTTGATAGGGTGTAGATAACATTCCTGTTTGTGACAATACATCAAAAAAGACAGAGAATTGGAGTTTTTTAGTGGCTACTTGAGAAAAACCAAAAGAGGCAGAATATGAATTTCTATTTGTGCTTTCCCAATTTTTATATGCGGATGGAAGATAGGCAGTAGAAGCATTTCCAAATTTATCTAAAATAGTAACTCCACTAAAATAGCCATTGGATTGAAAACCTGAACCATAACTAGCATATTCATGTAATTCTGTAGGATAAATAGGTCGCCATTGATCTAAATAAGCATTTACTTTTAAGGATACTTCTGAATTTTTGTCATTAAATAACTTTGCGATTCCTCCACCAAATCCAATAGAAGTATAATCATATTCATTTGAAAAGGCAACATCAGCATTCCAAACTAAAGTTCTATCATCACTTGAATGACTATAATTTGCTACAACAGAGGCATAAACATCTTGAGCAGAAGCTCCTGAAGAAGCTTGCCAAGGGGTTCCAGATGGCCCCGCTGCTACTCTATCATCGTCATCGCCACCACCACCCGACGCTCCTGAAGCATTAAATGGATTAATATTACTTGAAGATGCTGATGTATAAGCAGAAATCCCAGCATCAATAGTTAAAACATCGTCATCATTTAAAGGCATGGCAACTACGATGTTTGAAGTTAAATCGGTTAATTTTTCAGAACCAATTCCTCCAGAAACAGCCGAATGAATACCATTTTGCTTGTAATAACTCATTAAATAATCTACTTCAATAGATTCTAAAACGCGTTTTTTATAAGTTACTTCTGTGGAATCTTTTACTTGAGAAAAACCAAGTAGAGAACAGAATACAAATAGTAGGGTTATTTTATTTTTCATTTTTCTCAATTAATTACAACCACAACCACCACCTGTTTTTCCTCCATTTGCACCAGAAGCGGCTTCACGATATACTTGAAAAGTAGTTTCATAACGTTCTGAACTTCTGGCTGAAAGTTTCATATCAGGATCATTGATATATTGCTTATCATATTCTTTTACTGAATTGCATGAAATTGCAGAAATAACTACAACTAAAGCTAAAATGATTTTTCTCATTTACTGATATTTTTTAATGTCTATATTTTTTGATACATGAATACTGCCTTTATCATCAACAATAATGCAACCTATTCCTTTTAATTGATTTACTAAATCTAATCCTACTTCTACTCCTAGTACAAATATTCCAGTGGCTAAAGCATCTGCTAATTCTGTTTGTTTTGCAAAAACAGATACACTTATAATTCCAGAAGCAGGATACCCAGTTCTAGGATCAATGATGTGTGAATAACGCTTACCGTTAAAAGTAACATACTTTTCATAGCTTCCAGAAGTTTCTACAGCACTTTCATCTAATGGAAATGTTGCAAAAACTTTATTCTTATTTAGTGGATTCACAATTCCAACAGTCCAAAGCTTGCCATCCGGTTGTTTTCCCCAAGTATTGATATCTCCTGAAACATTTACCAAACCCGATTTACATCCTTTTTCTTGTAACAAGACTTTAATTTTATCTGCAATATAGCCTTGACCAATACCACCTAATCCTAATTTCATTCCTTGATTTTTCAGAAAAATAGTTACTTCTTTGGGATTTAAAATAATATTTTGGTACCCAACTCTTTCTACAGATTTTTTTATCACTTCTGGTGTTGGCATGGTTGTCATACTTCCATCAAATTTCCATATTTTATCCATAGAAGCATAACTTATATCAAAAGCTCCTGATGTTAGGGAAGAAATTTTTATAGCTCTTTCAACCAAATCAAATACTTCTTGATCTACTTTTACTGGAGCAATTCCTGCATTTTGATTTACTTTAGAAATTTGCGTAGTAGGAATCCAATCAGAAATTAAATTTTCAATTCGTTTTACTTCTGCAATAGCTAAATCAGAATAATAATATCCTTGTATTGAATCTGAAGCAACTACTGTAATTTCAAAAGGACTTCCCAACAAATTTTGTTTTTTCTTAAAAATTTGTTGAGAAAATAAAGTCGAAGTTGCTAATGCAAATAAAAGGATTATTGCTGCTTTCATTTTATCTCTAATGAATGAATCATCTTGATATATTCTTCAGGCGATACGTTTTTAAATCCCATTTTGCCTATAACTTTTCCTGTATTATCTAAAACTACAACTAATGGAAAACTACCATCATTATTATATTTTTCAGCTAATTTTCTGTTCTGTTCAGTTTGCTCTTTTGTTAATAAATTGGCTTTTTTTCTTGGAAAATCTGCTTTTACAATTATCCATTCTTTTTCAGACTCTTTTTTAAAGGCTTCTGATTGCCAAATACTTTTATCTAATTTAATACAAGGTGCACACCAATCGGAACCTGAAAAAACAAGGATAATATTTTTATTTTGTGCAGAAGCTATTTTTTTTGCTTCTTCAAAATTAGTTTGCCAATCTTGTGCAAAACTAAAACTGGATAGTAAAACGAAACATAGTAATGCAATTTTTTTCATATATGTAAAATTTATTTTTTAGCGGTCATATATAGTATCGCCTTTTTATTTATTGGTGTTTGCTTACGCAAACTTATTGTTAATGGCGATTTCATAATTATAATATTTTTTCAATCCGTATTTTTATAGCTTCTCTAAATTAGAACTTAAATCCTTATACAAAATAACACCAAAAAAGGTTACAAATTGTGCTCTTGTTCTGGGTTTAAGTAAATATTAAGTTTACTTCAATTTGTTATTCAAATATAAATAATCTGCTGTTTGATACCATGCAATTGTCTCATAAAGTTTTGATTTATTTTCAGGTAACAAAAGTAAATGATTTGAAATAGGATTCCACTTATAATTAGCATTCTTTTTTTGATTCGATAAAATGCAAACATTCTCGTTTGTTTTATGAGCTAACTTAAGGTACGTACCTATCAAAGCACGTTCTTTGTAAGCTTTTTTTAATACATTAGTCCCAAAAAAGTTAGAAGTATAACTCCAGTGCAACTGTCCAAAAAGAGTTGGAAAAACATCTATCTGACTGCATAACTTGGTTACTTTTTGAGGCTGAATTAAATTTTGTCCATAAATAATTGCTGGAATTTGATAATTTTTTACATCAATTTCATCTTTTCCAGCACTGCTTGCGCAATGATCTGCTATAAAAACAAATATTGTGTTTTTAAACCATGGCTTGTTTTTTGCCACAGCAAACATTTGTTGCAAGGCATAATCAGAATATTTAACTGCTCCCTCTCTACCTGAACCCGAAGGAATATCTATTTTATTAATTGGATAAGTATAAGGCCTATGGTTTGAAGTTGTCATGATAAAATTTAAAAAAGGTTTATTTTTCTTATAATTTTCATCGGCAACTTTAATCATTTTGTTATAAATATCCTCATCACAAATACCCCATGCATTTTCAAAAGTTACTTCGTTATCATCTATATTATAGCGTTTTGTTTTAATAGCATCGCTTAAAATACTACCTCTACCTCTATCATAAATATCAAAGCCATTTCCTCCATAAAAAGCATTCATGTTGTCAAAATAACCATCACCTCCATAAAAGAAATTGCATTGATAATTCTTACTTTTAAACACATTTGATATGGTATATAAATTAGCATTATTAGGTCTTTTAACGATGCTTTGCCCAGGAGTTGGAGGAATTGACAAAGTAACAGCCTCCATACCTCTAACCGTTCGGTTACCGGTTGCATATAAGTTTTTGAAGAATAAACTTTGATTTGCAATACTGTCTAAAAAAGGGGTAATATTTTCTTGGTTCCCAAATTCAGTCATAAAACTTGCACTCATACTTTCGATTAAAACAAACACCACATTTGGCTTTGAATTTATATCTAAACTGTCCGAAATTTTGCGTTTAATTGAAAAATCATTAGTTAAAAACGCTGCATTATCTTCTTTTAAATTAGCTCTGATAATTTTAAATGCTTCTTCATCAGCTATTGAATTGTAAAAGGTTTTAAAGTCTAATTTATTGTTTCTTAACTCTGCAAAGAAAGAATAGATTCCAGCTTTAGAAATTTCATTACTATACCTGTTTTTTGACCATTCGGCAGCAGAATTAGTAACAAAAACAACATAAAACAACATCAATACTATCGAAACTAGAAAATTTACTAAGCGAAATCGAAAAGCAGTTTTATTTTGAAATGTTTCCTCGAAAAAATGCTTTTTCCAGAAATAATAAAAAATAATTCCAGTAATTAAAAACATAGAGGGAATTAATACATACAATGGATAAGATTCATGAATGTTTTGAACCACTTCAAAGGTGTAGATCAAATAATCTACTGCCACAAAATTAAAGCGACATTTAAATTCTTCCCAAAACGTAATTTCTGCAAAAAAAGTAAAAACAAAAATTAAGAGCGTCAGCGAAAAACCCAAATATACTATCACTTTATCCAACTTACTTCCTATCCACTTTTGAGGAATTAGCAATAGATAAAAAGTACTAATTACAAACAAAAATGATAACACGCCAATATCAAAAGCAAGACCAGTACATAATATTCTAATTAAACTAAATATTGAAAGATCTAAATCATTTAATTGCCAAATTAAAAAAAACAATCTTAAGAGGAGTGAAAACAAGAGAAACCAACCTGAAAACCCAAGTAAAAGTGAATATCTTTTTGAAATATAAGACTTAATTTGCATAATTGTATTTTTATACAAATCTCTTAATAGCCAACTTAAAAAGGCTTAAGTATAACTTAATTACATCTTAATATTTGCTTAAGTTGATTAATTAAATCTTCTCAATTCTAATGTTTAGTAGCGTAATTTTGCTTCTGAAATAACATCTATTAGAAGGATATGATCTATTGTTTCAATTGAAAAATAACGAAGTGATTTCACTGTGTTTCTTTTTTCATCTACCAAGACTTCTTGATTTCTTTTCAGTTCAAATCCTTTGGCAAAACCAACATCCAAAAATCCTTTTTTGTGATTAGGAGCGAAATAACAAAAAGGTTTGTTCTTAAAATACACATACGGAATACCCCATTTAAAAAGCAATTCCGATTGAGGCAACTCCTGCTCTACTACTGCTAATACATGCAATATCATAGCTTGATAAGGTTGTGGTTGGCGGAGAATAAATTCTTCTGTGGGTTTCATAGTTATTTATTTCTTCAAAAATAATTCAAAAAATATTTGGTCAACAAATTTTTTATTATTTACTTTGTAATTCAAAGTACTTTAAAATGGAAAACGAAAAATATCTAAATGACATTAGTGAAATTAAAAATTTGATGAACAAATCATCACGTTTTATTTCTTTGAGTGGTTTATCAGGAATTTTGGCTGGGGTGTATGCTTTGGTGGGTGCTTGGTTAGCCTATAAAACAATTTACTTTGACACTTCCACTATGGGCGCTTATCGTGATTTAATTATTTCGGAGGCAGCAGTAATTCGATTATTAGTGATAGCAACTTCAGTATTAGTATTGTCCATTGTAACGGGTATCGTTCTAAGTATCAGTAAAGCAAGAAAAAGCAATGAAAATGTTTGGAATACGGCTTCAAAACGACTGGTTATCAATTTCATGATTCCCTTAGCAACGGGTGGCTTTTTGATTATCTTTTTAATCGAAAAAAACATATTTCAATTAATCGCGCCCCTAACCTTAATATTTTATGGATTAGCTTGTGTCAATGCAAGTAAATATACCATAGGAGATGTTCGTTATTTAGGAATTACAATGATTGCGTTAGGATTGTTATCGACTTGGTTCTTAGGCTATGGCTTATTATTTTGGGCACTAGGTTTTGGAGGTTGCCACATTTTATATGGAAGTTTAATGTATTTTAAATACGAGAGAAAATAGATTTAATTCAGAATTTAGAAAATAGAATAATGAAAATAGAGCAAAGATGTGATATTAATTTTTCAATTAACAAATCTACATAACCCAAAACTTGAAACTTGAAACCTTAAACATTAAACTCATAAACCTTTAACCTTTTAAACTCTTAAAAATGCTCAACATCATCCAAAATATCAACAAAGCCTTTGATCACCGAATTCGTTTGGGGATTATGTCGGTATTGATGGTGAATGAAAGTGCCGATTTTAATATGCTTAAGGAACTTTTAGGGGTAACCGATGGCAACTTAGCTTCGCACACCAAAGCATTAGAATTAGAAAATTATATTCAAATTGAAAAGCAGTTTATTGGTAAAAAACCCAACACAAAATACAGTGCCACAAAAGAAGGCAGAATCGCCTTTACTTCACATATTGAAGCACTTGAAAAATTAATCAAGAAAACCTAAACCTATTTTTTTATCTATATACTTTGAAATTCAAAGTACTTTTAAATACTAACTATGAAAGATTTATTCATTGAAAAAATGTACGAACTCAGCAAGAAACCGTATCAAAAATTTATCAAAAAAGGAAAAGCTTGGGATGTTAACGTATCAAAACTAATTCAACTCCCTGCTGACAGTTTAGGGTATCATTTAGGTTGTTTTTTATTGAAATACAATTTTGAAATCCAACCCAAATTAGAAGACCACGATGTTATTCACGTATTAACCAATACCGGAATCTCAGTGGAGGAAGAAATAGGAATGCAATATTATCTATTCGGAAACGGAAAACGAAGCTTGTATTTACTAATGGTAATTCTTTCGGGAACACTCTTCTATCCTACTCGATTTAAGTATTTCATAAGGCAATATCAAAAAGGAAAAACTGCACATCAATTTTATGGATTGGACTTTTTGAACATGCTCTCGGTTCCTATAGCAACTATTCAACAAAGCTTTAATATAAAAACTAATCAATAATGGAAAATAAGATTTTAAAACTACCCTTTTCAATAAAAATGGCCATTCTATCTTTTCTTATGGGAACCACACTTTTCATAGGCTATTTTGTTGCTGATGATAAACTTATGTTTTTAATTCTTGGATTTATGTTTGTAATTATAGCACTTATTAGTAACTTATTTATGTTAATAATTCTACTTTTTGATTGGATAGAAAATCCAAATGAAAAAAAACAAATTTCAAGAAAAGTCTTAATTCTTATAGCCAATATTCCAATTGCAATTATCTATTTAGCCATAATAATGTATTAATAACCTTCACCTTTTTAAATCAAAAATCATGGAAACACATTTTCAACAAGAACCAAAAGTATCGTTCTTTCAAACCGCTACCGCAAAAATGATCATGGTAGGAATTTTAACTTTAGTCTTATTAATTCCTTTAGCCTTAGTTCAAGAATTAATTGTAGAGAGAAGCCAGCGTCAAAAAGAAGTCATTACCGAAACCACTTCTAAATGGGGAAGTTCGGTCTATTTTTATGGCCCCATTTTAAAAGTACCTTATAAAGACCCAATGACGGGTGCCAACAACAACGCTTATTTCTTTCCAGAAGAATTAAATAATAAATCGGAAGTAACCATGGTAAAACCTTTGGAACGAAGCATTTACAAATCAAATGTGTTTACAACCAAAATGCAATTTGATGGAAAATACAGCACGCCAAATTTTGCTTCCAAAGGAATTCCTGCCGAGAATATTTATTGGAACCGTGCCAAAATTATGATTCGCACTACCAACTTAAAAAGCCTAAAAGACGAAGTAAAAATGAAAATTGGAAAGCAACAATTAACTTTTGAATCGGTAGCCAATACAGTAAACGATAGTGTTGAAAGTTTAGAAACCAACTATTTTGATTTTCAATCGTTACAAAACAACACTCAATTCAATTTTGATATTTCGTTCAACGGAAGCAAACAAATTAAAATGGTTCCAATTGGAAAAACAACCGACGCGAAAATGACTTCTAACTGGAATTCACCCAACTTCAACGGAAACTTCTCCCCTGTTTCAAGAGAAATAACGGATAAAGGTTTTGCAGCTAATTGGAAAATATTACACTTCAATCGTCCGTTTGCACAACAATATTTTGATGTTTTACCAGAACTAGGAAAATATGCATTTGCAGTTGATTTTATCACTCCAGTAGATGAATACCAACAAAACGAACGCGCTTCAAAATATGGTTTTCTAGTCATTGGCTTAACCTTTTTAATCTTCTTTTTAATTCAGTCGATAAGTAAAATTAACATTCATATTTTTCAATATTCGATGATTGGAATTGCACTAATCATGTTTTACACTTTATTGATTTCAATTACCGAACACAGTAGCTTTTCATTTGCGTATTTAGTAGCCGGAGCATCGGTCATAATAATGATTTCGCTCTACTCAATTTCTATTTTAAAAGATAGAAAATTCCCAACTTTTATCGGTATCTCACTAAGTGTTTTATATACTTTTATTTATGTGATTATTCAACTAGAAGATTATGCATTGTTAGTAGGAAGCATCGGCTTGTTCCTGATTTTAGCAGCCGTGATGTATTTTTCACGTAAAATTGAGTGGAATAGATAAATAACAAAAACTCCGTCAGAATTTTATCTCTGACGGAGTTTTATACTTTGTAATTTTAACTTTGTACTTTATACTTTTAATGACTTCCCTCTACTTCAATAGCATCTACATCGATGTTTTGTTTTTTCAGAATTCCTTTTACTAAAATGGCAAATAAAGTCAAATAAGCAAAACAAACAACAGCTATAATATACGATTGATGAATTCCAATAATATCAGATAATTTTCCTTGAATTGGAGGAATAATTCCACCGCCTAAAATCATCATCACTAAGAATGCAGAACCTTGCGAAGTATATTTTCCCAATCCAATTATTGACAAACTAAAAATAGAAGGCCACATAATACTACAAGCTAAACCACCTGCTAAAAACGCATAAATGGCAACAGTTCCTGTGCTAAACAAACCAATTAACATAGCAATAACTCCAAACGTTCCAAATATGGTTAACGTTCTTGCTGGTTTATCTTTACTTAAAAAGAAAGCACCAATCTGAATTAAAACACAAAAAACGTAATAATATAAAGGCTTCATATCTTTACCTGAAAGAATATTAACTCCTAAAATTATTCCAAAAGCAATTAAAGGAACAATAACTAATGCTATTGTTTTTTTAAAACCTTGCAAATTGAAAACACTTATTGCACCAGCCCAACGCCCAATCATTAAACTACCCCAGTACATAGAAATATAAGGAGCTATATCTGATGATTGTAAGCTTCCAAATTCTTCTAATTTTAAAAGTTCTCCTAGATTACTTCCAATCGCAACTTCTACTCCAACGTAAGTAAAAATAGCTAACATTCCTAAAACCAACTGAGGATATTGCATAGCGCCCCAACCCTCTGATTTCTTTTTTGCAGATGCATACGAAAACATTAAACCACCTACAACTACTAGTAATGCTCCAGAAAGCCAAAGCATTCTTCCTCTTTCTAAAGGTTCTTGAAGTGATTTTATTTCAGATTGTTTTGAAGCAATTTCATGATAAATAATATCTTTATCTCTTTTACTTTCTTTTAATTCAATATTAATTAAATTCTCCTTTTCTTTAGTTAAACTTTCAATTTTCAGAGCTTCATCACTTTTATAACTTTGGAAAACAGGTGTAAACATTATAGCTAATAAAACAGTCATTACTACTAAAGTTCTCAATGCTTTATTTGCTTTTTCCATTGGCTCATTGGCAATTCCACTTGGCACTTTTTTAGAGAACCAAAATAAAGCTGCCGCAGCTATAAAAAGTAAGCCCACACCAATATATAACAAAACAACCTTATTAAGTTCTAAAGATTTAATTTGTTCATCTGAAATAGAAGCAGCCGTTCCAAATAATGCCAAAGCCACAACTATAGGTCCTATAGTTGTTCCAAATGAGTTGATTCCTCCACCAAGATTCACTCGACTTGCTCCTGTTTTTGGGTCACCCAATAAAATTGCAAACGGATTAGCAGCTGTTTGTTGCAATGAAAAACCTAATGCAACTATGAATAAACCAACTAACATTCCGGCATAAACACTTGCTTCCACAGCAATAATCATGGCACTAGCTCCTAAGGCAGAAAACAATAATCCGTAAACAATACTTTTCTTATAACCCCATTTCCCTACAATGTCTTTTCCTGATAAATCACCTAAAGCAAATAATAATAATGCACCAACATAGTAAGCAGTATAAAATGCAAAATCAACTAATTGGGATTGAAATTGATCTAATGAAAAATAACTTTTACAAAATGGAATAAAAATACTGTTTCCAGCAGCAATAAATCCCCAAAAGAAAAAAACTGTAATTAATGTATATAATGCTGGATAATTCGTTTTAATTTGGTTTGTACTCATAGTTTTTTAAATTAGTTAGTTTAATAGAATTTCATCTATAGCAATAAACAACTTGCTTATTAATAGAATCAAACGCTAAATATACATTCATTAATGCTTTTATTTTAAACAATGAAATAATTTTATTAACGAAAACGTTTTCGTGTTAATTAAAATATTATGGTACTAAATTCACATAAAAAAAACCCGATTTTCATCGGGTTATCAGTTATTTTGATGCTAAAGTTTCCTGTTTTTCATCAACATATTCTTGTAAATAAGCAAATCGTGGCGTTAATTTTCCGTCCTCTGTCATTTTTGCTCTTCCTAAGATGCCATCTTTATCACCATTAAAAAAAGCGGGAATAACATACTTCATAAACATTTCACCAAATCCCTCACTGGCATCTTTGGGTAATTCACAAGGTAAATTATCAACTGACATCACCATGATGGATGCTGGATGAGTATACGGAACTTCTATATGTTCACTTGGCAAATAGCCAAAGAACGGTTCTGCAATTGTAGATGCTTTTAGGGTACAAGCAATAGGACCATCAACATCACAAGAAATATCGGCTACAACTTGAATTTTATTATCGGCAGCCTGTAACATTTCTCTTGTCAAGATATCTGGCGCTCCGTTACCGTGAAAATGCCCAGCCATAAATATATCAGCCACTTTAGAAAAACGACCAAAATCGGAAGTATATTTATGTGGGTTTTTATAAAAATCAGATTTAGTTGAAATCGAACCATCAATACGCTTGTTGTAATCTAAAACATCAATTTGAGTATAAACAGGTTCTGAATATTGTTTAGATAAAAAATCTTCAATAGCTACTTGCTTGATTTTCATGCCATCTATAATTTCTTTAGCCCCCATGCCAACCTTTCCATGACCTGTAAGTACAATTTTAATATTAGGAAGTGTTTGTCTTTTTAAACGGGCAATTAATTCATCTTTACCCGTTAAGGTTTCGGCTTTTGCTAATGTAAATAAATCATATTTAATTCCGAAAGCTCTAAAACCGTTATATGCCCCAACAATTCCTGCATAACGACCAAAACCAATTAATCTTTTGTTATTAGCATCAACAATGGTTTCATGATCGTACAATTCTATATTTTTATTCAGAATCGCTTGCAGTAATTTTCTATTGTAAGACTGCTTTTTTATGGTATGTGAAAAGAAAAAATACTTTTTATTAGGGATTAAAGCATCAACTGGAACTTCTTTTACTCCAAAAAGCACATCACAATCCGAAATATCTGCAGTTACTTCAATTCCCAAATCAGCATACTGTTCATCTGAAAACACTCTAATATCTGAAGTTTCAACTTTAATTTTAGCTTCTGAATGTTCTGACTGTAAACGAACTAATTCTTCTGGTGTAAAAACTACTCTTCTATCAGGGGGATTTTTTCGTTCTTTAATTATACCGAATTTCATATTTTATATATATTATAACCAAACGTTGTATTTATGTTACAAATATAACATTTTACTAGTCTTTATACAAACACTTTTTTTATTGAAAAAATGATAGTACTTTTGGTTCACTTTTTGATTACAAAGTAAGGTCTACATTCTAAAAAATGCGACTGAACACTAAAAAAAATGGGGTCGACTGGTTTTGACAGCGAGTGGAATTGATTAGTAAGCACGTCGAGCATTGTATGTTTAGCTCGTAAATCCAAATGTACAAACCTATAAACGGCGAAAATAATTACGCTTTAGCTGCTTAATCTGAATTATAGTAAGATTTGCCAAGTTCCTACTAGGTAGGAAAGCTGGATTCTCCTCAAAAGCCTTGGTTTATGGCGGTTGGTTTAGGAGAACCGTAAATGTAAACCTAGGAACGGTAATGTTTTAAATCCGTTCTGACACTGATAAAGCTAAGCAAAGAGTGGCGGTTTCTAGCCTTGCTCTTTGTCGAAAATCCAAGAAGAAACTAAGCGTGTAGAAAGCTATTTGATTGCTTGTTTGGACGAGAGTTCGATTCTCTCCGACTCCACTAAAACAAATTCAAAACAGACTAAAAGCCTGTAAATCGTATGATTTACAGGCTTTTATCTTTTATCTACTATTCAAATTATCTATTAAATCCCAAACAATTGAAACAAAAATCGGTTACCCGAAAAAAATCAAAATTAGGGTAACCGAATTTCTTGTAAAGTCAATGACAGCAAGCAGTTCAAAAGATGAACATCTTGACAAAAAGAGCTAAAATAATTAATTTGAAAAACGAAAAGGTTACCACAAAATGAAACACAAAATGTCCATACTTTTCTACTTGAAAAGTGCAAAAGCGTCAAAAAAAGGCTTATACCCTATTTATCAAAGAATCACCATTAATGGAATTCGTATCGAACTCAGTACTTCAAAATTTGTAGATAAAGCAAAATGGAACAAAGAAGCAGGCAGAATAAAAGGAAATTCAGAAGAAGCCCGACTAATTAATAGCTATCTAGATATCCTTAAAAATAAAGCATACGAAACCGAAAAGTGGATGGTGAATAATGATGAAGAAATTAATGCCCAAACGTTTAAAAATAAACTATTAGGCATCGAAGAAAACCAACGAAAACTACTTATCATTTTTGAAGATCATAACAAAAGAATGAGAGAACTTGTAGGAAAAGAATTTTCCAATAACACATTCAAAAAGTATGAAACCACATTAAGCCATACCAAAGAATTTCTAAAACACCAATACAAGATAAATGACATTTCCATTAAAAGAGTAGACATTGCCTTTATTAACGACTTTGATTTCTATTTGAGAAACACCAAAAACTGCAATAACAATTCAACTATAAAATACATTCGAAATTTTGGTAAAATTGTAAAGCAATGTTATGTAAATGGATGGTTAGAAAAAGATCCATTCTTAAATTACAAAGGAAAAGTAAAAGAAGTGGAGAGAACGTATTTAACTGAATTAGAAATTGAAGTATTGATTAATAAAAATTTTAAAATCAATAGATTAGAACTAGTAAGAGATATCTTTTTATTTTCATGCTTTACTGGTTTGGCTTACATTGATGTACACAACCTAACCAAATCAAATATCATTGTTGGTATAGATGGCGAAAAATGGATTTCAACGCACAGACAGAAAACAGATAGTGCCTCTAAAATTCCAATCCTACCCGTAACCCAAATGATAATTGATAAATATGAAAACCATCCAATAAGCAACAATGAAGACAAGCTCCTTCCTATTCTATCCAACCAAAAAATGAATGCTTATTTAAAAGAAATAGCAGCTATTTGTGAAATAGAAAAAGAACTAACCTTTCATATTGCCAGACATACTTTCGCTACTACCGTAACCCTTACTAACGGCGTTCCAATTGAAAGCGTGAGCAAAATGCTAGGACACAAGAATTTGAGAACTACACAACACTATGCGAAAGTCCTGGATAGAAAAGTAAGTGAAGACATGAAACTTTTAAAAGATAAGTTCTCACACCTCTCTACACTTTCTAAAACTTCATAAAGAGTGTTTCTTTAGTTATACAAATACGTAAAAATACGTATTTTATTTAGTTGCTTTACTATATAAATTGCAAAGTGTTACAACTATTTAGTGATATTTACTAGTTGGCAGAAACCTAAATAGTAAGCAAGCAATAATAACGAAAATACACTTCAGTAAAGACAGGAAAATGACAACAAGAGCCGCAGATGCTACGATAAAAGGATACTATTATCAATTTGACACAACAATATTGAAATTACTGGAACTGACATCAGACACAGATTCAATTACAATTGAAGGCATTGAAGATATTGACATTAATACCGCTACAGATTCAACAACAATTCAATGTAAATACCTTTCAAAACTAAGATTTACAAATTCGGCAGTTAGAGAACCAATTATTTTAATGCTTGACCACTTTGTTGCTAATCCTACTAATCAACTTAATTACGTTTTGTATGCGCACTTTGAAAACGAAAAACAAGGTAATGAACCCAAAATAGATATTGTAAAACTCAAAGAAATTTTAACCTACACGCAAGACAAAGTAGTAAAACAACATCACATAGATAAAAAGATAACAGACACGCAACTGGATGCATTTTTAAAAAAGTTCGATTTTGTTTTTGGTAAAGAATTTAGTATTCAACAAAATGAAGTGCTTCAAAAACTAAAAACACAATTCTCTTGTAGTTCAGATTTTGAAGCTGATACATTATACTATAACAACGCTTTGCGTATTGTAATAGATAAAGCAATTAAGAAACAAAAAAAACAAAGAGAAATTACAAAGAGAAATTTCATAAAAGGAATTGATACTAAGAAAAGTTTATTCAATGAATGGTTTATTAAGTTACGTTCAAAAAAAGAATATATTAAAACAATTTCACAAAACCTAAAATCAACAAGAGCATTAGAAGCATCGCGGGCAAAAATAGTTTTTATTGGAAAGGAAATTATTGAAGCAAACAATATCGAACTTCCCATCGAAACATTTGTTGAAAATCTTATTACCAAATACTATAAATTAAGCTCAGCATTACGTGACGCAAAGCCGATAACAATAATTCTTGAATGTGATGAAAGTACTTTAAAAGAAATAAAACGCAAGCTGATAAATAGTTGTATTGTATTTAATGATGGATTTGAACATATTCATTTTTCCTCATTAATTTTCAATGCTAAACCTATCATAACAAAATCAAGTAATGGAACTAAAATTATTAACTCATCATATTTGATTAAACTAATTTCAAAAAATACACTTGACAGTAACCTTGCAGATATTGAGGCTCCAACTGTATTTATATCTTTTTCTAAAAACGATGTGTCCAAGCAATTTACTACAAGGCAATTTTTTGACTTTAAGTATTGCGAAACATTAAAAGACATTTTTCAAGTATTAACTAAATAAATAAGTTATGTCAGATAACACAAGCGATATATTCAAGGTTTTAACAGTTGCACCAAATCTTATCCAAATTGAGGTTATTGATGCTGAAAAGTTTAAAGCTGACACATCTGATTTTACAATTGGGAGTTATCTTAAAATTTCAGATGATTCAAATACATCAATCATAGCATTGGTTCAAAGTTTTAAAATCAAAGAAACTAATGTTGGGGGAGAAACTCAAGTTACTCAACCAACGTTTATTCTAGATGCTCAACCTATTGGATTTTTAGATGCAGATGGAAAATTTAAACGTGGCGGGCAACAAATAGCAATACCACCTAATCAAGTTTCCATTGCGGATAGCTCAGTTTTGAAAAGCATTTACGAATCAACAAATGAAGAAAAGCGATTTGTATTCTCATCCTTATCTCAAAACAATAGTATAGATATTGCTGTTGACGGTGATAAATTTTTCAGTAAGCACATTGCAGTTGTTGGTTCCACTGGTTCAGGTAAATCTGGCACTGTCGCCAAAATTTTACAAGAAGGTATCAAACCTAATAACGAACAATCAAAAAATAGTGTTATAAATAACTCACATATCATTCTTTTTGATTTACATGGTGAATATTCGCCAGCATTCCCAAAATCTAAAAAACTTGACATAAATAATTTAATTCTTCCGTATTGGTTGATGAATTCTGAGGAATTAGAAGAGATGTTTATCGAAAGTTCAGAAAGCAATTCACACAATCAAATCTCACAGTTTAAGAGTGCTGTAACATTGAATAAAAAACGTCATAATTCAATACTAACAAAAGTAAATTATGATACTCCAGTTTACTTTAGCATTGATGAAGTTTACCGCTACCTTTCGAATCACAATAATGCTACAAAAGATGCCAAAACAGGAGAACTAAAAATAAAGGTAAAAATTTCCGGTGTGGCAGACGAGTTTCAACTATTTGAAACAATAGAGTTTGAAGATAAAGTATCAGGAAAAATAAATTCTGGTCCATACGCAGGTGAGTTTGACAGATTTGTACCGAGATTAGAAACTAAATTGAATGACGAGAGATTGGGATTTCTTTTAAGAAGAAAGAAAACTTCAGGAGATGAATATAAAACGGAAGACCTTTCAGATATTTTAAAACAGTTTATTGGTTACGAAACAAACAAGAACAATATAACTATTATTGACCTCAGTGGAATTCCATTTGAAGTTTTAAGCCTTGTTGTATCTTTGATTAGTCGTTTAGTTTTTGACTTCTGTTTTTATTATAAGAGTATCAAAGTTGACAAGGAAGTTCCATTTTTATTGGTTTTAGAAGAAGCGCACAATTACATTCCACAGAGTCAAGGTGCAAAATATCATTCCGTAAAAAAATCAATTGAAAGAATTGCAAAAGAAGGAAGGAAATACGGACTATCTTTAATGATTGTAAGCCAAAGACCATCAGAAATATCCGAAACTATTTTTTCCCAATGTAATAATTTTGTTGCAATGCGACTGACAAATCCAACAGACCAACAATATGTTAAACGACTAATGCCAGATAGTGTAAGTGCCATCACAGACACTTTACCAATTCTTGAAAGACAAGAAGCATTAATTCTTGGCGACAGTATTCCAATTCCAACTATTGTAAAAATTAAAGAGTTGACAGATAAGCCAGCTTCTAACGACATAGACTTTAGAACAGAATGGAAAAAAGATTGGGCAGACATAGCATTTGAGGACTTAATGAAAAAATTGAAAAAAGAATAAAAAACAGCTTCCAACACAGTTTTTTTTACTTTAAGCAAAGTGACGAGTAAACTTAAGGATTTGAGATTCAATTAAATATTTATGCTTTTTAACAGTTTCTGCTCCTAAATTCGATCGAACCTAAAGCCTGAGAACGTCAAACAATTAAAAATAACAATAAATGGAAACAAATTACTCAGAAAGTCAATTGCAACAATTAGTAAATACAGAAATCACACTTAGAATTTTTCAGGGTCGTGGAATTGTTCCTGTGCCAATTATGATTGACCTCATAGAAGAATTTGGGTTGGGTTGGGACACTGCATTTTATTTTCCTTGGTTAAATTTTCCACCTCACGATAGACATAGAGGTGGGAACTTTTTCATTCAATATAAACTATCTGACGAAATAACACGCAGTAATGGAAAACATTATAACAACTGGAATGAAACATACTTACGTTTTTTTATTCCTCACAGAGCTAATAGTAGACACATAGACTATCACCAATACGACAGACTTAAAGAATTAGCTAATCAAGGTTATTCTGTCTATTATACAACAAATCAAGTAATGAACTTTGATGAGTTAAAAACGCTTGCTTCTCAAATTAGGTTACTTGACCAAACTCCATTTCTAAATATCAATGACATTAATGCCTATCATAAAGAAGTAACATTTACAAGGAATTCAGATCATTTTTTACTTCATAGTGACATTGAAAAATCTAACAAAATGAATTGGAAAAATATATACAGAAACGAAAATAATAAATTTACTCTTAGAGAAACTAT
This sequence comes from Flavobacteriia bacterium, assembly GCA_004293165.1. Lineage (GTDB taxonomy): Bacteria > Bacteroidota > Bacteroidia > Flavobacteriales > Flavobacteriaceae > Flavobacterium. Next base: position 42,415 of record RDYL01000009.1, read on the forward strand.
TGACTTTTTATCCAAAATATTGATTAACGAAGAAGAAACACGAAAGTCAAATGACAATCAAACTTCTTTTATTTATCAATACAATCGTATAAGTAATAGCGATGAAGGCTCAATTAAAATTATTAGACAGGCATATTTGGTGTCTTTTTATTTAAAACTATACTTAGACTTATATTGGTATTGGATAGACCGAAAATAACTACTTCTATCAACCATTTCACTAAAATTTCACAAACCCTAAACACTAACCAAACAATCAACCAATGGCAAAAAAAACAACAAGTGCTAAAGTAGCCTCAACAGCTTCAAAAGTACTCAAAGACGGAAGAACAAGTGCAGCAAGTAAATCTGTTGCCGGTAGTGCTTTATCACAACGCGAAAAAAGCAATAAAAAGAAATAATTATTTAAAAAATCTCACCCAAAAAGACCTAGATGAGGTCTTTTTTTATTTCAAATAAATTTACGTAAAAACACGTATTTATTTAAAATTTCAACTTACTAAATTTATAAATAATTTAAAAACTAAAATATGAAACATTCACAAAATTTAGTAAATCCTTGCGAGTACATTGGAGATTTACACAATCAAGGATTAGATTTCCTTGGAAAAAATTTATTATCATTTGAAAAAGTTCCTTTTAAAAATGAAATTTTAGTTAATATGGCTGTAGACTTCATTAGTAATTCAAATTACTTTGGAAATATATCGACTAGTAATTTACAAATTGCTGGTTCATATGGCTTAAATTACTATTTTCTTGAAACATACCCAAATGATTTTACTCAAGAACAAAAAATCTACGCTGAAAAAGTTTTGTCAATTTTTGACAATATTAAATTTCCATTTGATCAAATAGAAAGTTTAAATAAACAGATTGAAATTCAAGTTGCTGAAGTTTTAAAATCTTCTTTAACTGAAGAAGAACAAATTCCAATTTTATCTAGTCTCGCTGTAGCAAAAAATAGCTTATACTATTGGGATGAACAGTACATAAACAAAAATAGTTATTGGTCAAAAATTAAAGATTTGCAATCTAATCAAAATAACAATCTTAGACTAGATTGGCCAGATATTGACTGGGGTAAAGTAATTAAAGCAGATATTAAAGGAGCTTTAGGTGGTTTTATAAAAAGCTTATTTTTTGGTGGTGGAGCTATTGCAGGTGGAGTTACTGGCGCAATTTCAAGTTCAGCTGCGGAATTAATTGTGCAAATATATGATTATTACAACTAAATTGATATGAAAAAGATTATAACCTTATTTTTAATTTCTCTTTTTGGTTTTGCCCAAAATAAAGAAAATAATGATTTTAAATTTCAAATTTCAGCAATTCCAGCATTTTCAAATTTTAACTATAGCGGTATTAATAATTATTTAGAAGATAACAACCTGCCTATTGCTAATAATGGTTTAATATTTACTCCTAGTTTTTCTATACTGTATAAGCCATTTTCTGATGAAAGCTTATTTATGAACTTAGTAATCGGTATTAACAATTCAAAATCAAATAAAAATAATTTAGATTTAGAGCAAAATGTTGTGCTAAGTGAATTAGGTATGGGTAAATATTTCATTAAAAAAAACAAAAAATATTTGTTCGCTGGAATAGCAATTGGAAATGTTAATCAAAATATTGTTATTGTAAATCAAAATACATCTGCCACGGCTGGAGTGCAAAATATTGTTGGTGCATTGAAAATTAGTTCGAAAAAAAATCAATATATTTCTCTCAATACAGGATTCGATTGGGCTATTGATTCAAAAGAAGATGTATTAATTGGAATTAGATTGGCTTACAGAATTGGTATTAATGAAGATGATTGGTTAATTAATAATAAAGCCTTAACAGAAATTTCTAAAACTAATGCAAATGGCTTTTCATTAGGTATTGCTATTAGTATGCGATAGTTTCTATTTAAAAAAATTAAAAAGTCGAACTTTGTTCGACTTTTTAATTATCATCCAAAAAAATAAAATTCTTTTTCAAAGCATACAAAACAACGCCAATAAAATTCTTTGATTGGGTTTTCTCCATAATATGTTTACGATGTTTTTCAACCGTTCGGGTGCTAATGTTAAGAGCATCTGCAATTTCTTTACTGCATTTTTCTTGAGTAGCAAGTTGTATAATTTCTATTTCCCTTGGGGTCAAATGCACATCGGGTACATCTGAAAAAGTTACTCTTTTTTTCTTCCATAAAAGTGCCTCTCTAATTACGGTGCTCAACGAAATATCAAAATAATAATCTTTGTCCAATACATCATGAATAGCCTTTTCGAGCATTTCTGGAGACGAATTTTTGGTAAAATAACCATTTGCTCCTATTTCCATAACCTGATGCACGGCTTCTTTAGAGGTCAACTGAGACAAAATAATAATTTTCAAATCAGGATCAATAAACTTAGCCTGTTTACATACATCATATCCATGCACTATGGGCATTTCTAAATCCAATAATAAAACATCTAATGCTGCATCTTCTAAATATTTTAGAAAAGCGAGCCCATCCGCAGAGTCATACACTATTGAGATATCCTCACAAGAGTTCAATAACAACGATAAACTTTTCCGAAACAGTTGATGATCATCAACCAGTGCAACTTTAATCATAAAAAGGGATATAAATTAAATATTGATTGCCACTAGGCGTATTTTTTTGTTCCATTCGAGCAGAAATACTTTGCAATCTCGATTGTATATTTTGAAGTCCACTACCCTTTCGCTGCTTATAATGAGTATAAAAGTCAAAAGGAATACCATCATCCTCTAATGAAAAACATAATGCTCCATGTGAAAGCGTTAACCCTGCATTACAATTTAAAACAGATCCATGTTTCAACATATTGGATGTCAACTCCTGTACAACACGAAACAACTCATAAGCTATAGCATCCGGAATTTGTATTTCGGTTAAAGAATAGTTTTGTTGAAATACAGCTCCACTTGAAGCATTTAATTGCTCAAAATAATCTCGCAAAGCCAAATTAAATCCTGACGTTTCTAATAAAGGAGGCATCATTTGAAAAGAAATGAGTCGGGTGTTTTCGATGGTTTGTTCTAAAGAAGTTTGTATAGCATCTAACAACTCGGGGGCTTCGGTATGAGTATTCTTTTTAGAAAACAATATAACATAATTACGAACCGCATTTAAATCACTCTGTATAGCATCATGCAAGTCTTTAGCAATACGTTTACGTTCTTTTTTTTCACTTTTAAGCGCAGTTTTTAATAATAATTCAGCTTCTTTCTTTTTCATTTTTGCTAGATGGCGTTGGTAAAACAAAACCATAAACAGAAGCAAAAAAGCAACCAGCACCATTAAAAGTGTTCCTACAACAAGTATTGATTCTATTTGATTCGCAATTTCCATAAACCAACAATTACAAGTGATCGCAATACAAAATTTAAAAATATATTAATACCCCAGTAATAAACAAATAATCTAGAATCGGTTTTATACAATTGATCGCTCAATAAAAACAAAAACAATGTGCCACAATAATACAATACAAATCCAGCAATAAAATAAAACGAACCTGTTTGTAATAAATTATGAACATTTCCTTCATTAATCAATTTAACAAACCACAAAGTAGTACTTATTAATATAAAGGATGTGATAAAAATTTTAAAATGGGAATTTATAATTAAAATATCTTGAATATTAAAGTTGTAATAAAAGTATATCAATAAAATGATAAATAATTTAAATATCAAAAAGAAAAATAACTTGTTTTTTTTATTTAGCTCAAAATAGAAAAAATAGAAGATACAAAAAAAAGAAAGTATATTATAAACTAAAAACCAAAAAGACACATTTATTTTATAAAAATATGTAAAAATCAATTCGTAAGAACTTGACAAAAAAATTAAAAAAACAAATGGAACTATACTACCAAAAGATTTAAATAATTTATCTTTTTTAAATAAAAATAAAATTGGTAAAAAACCCAATAGTAAAATGATAATTGTAATGTTTTCCATAAAATAAAAAACCTATTTATTAAATAGGTCTTAAATAAATTATTATAAATTAGTCTCCTAATCCTTTTTTTGGACAAAATGGCGGACAAGTCAATATTTCATCATAAATAATTCCATTGTCAAGCAGGTCTTCCTCGCTGCTATTTACACCTACTAATACCAAACTTATTTTCTGCGCTGCATCATTATACCCATTGTAAATTCGCACACCTATGCAATCTTCCTGCTCAAGGATTTTTTTTACATTATTCCCCCCTATAAAAGAAGAAACAATTTGACCTGGGAATTTTTTAGCAAAAGCATCAATTAACGTTTTAGCTTGTTCTTGTGAAATAATACTTCCTGTGTTTGGATCTAATTTCATAAAATTTACGATTTAAAATTAAACGTCAAATTTAATTAGGGTTTATAAGTACTAAAATACGTATTTATACGCATAGCCAAATATACTATTTCTAAAATGAAAAGAATAACAAAATAGGTAAAAATACGCATTGCAAAAAAACAGAAAAGGCAACAATTTAGCAATTCTAAAAAATAGAAATGAAAAAATATTATTTACATGATGGTACTTCCAGTATTGGTCCTTTTGATAAAGAAGAATTAAAACAACGCGGTGTGGTTAAAACAACTCCTGTTTGGATGGAAGGAAAAGAAAGATGGACATGCGCAGAAAATTATGAGGACCTTCATGATTTGTTTTTTACAACACCGCCGCCAATCAAATTACAACACAAACCAAAGAAAATTAAATCTTGGTGGCAAATAATTTTAAAATGGGGGTTTGCACTTTTTGTTGTAAGTTTTATTACAGCTCTGATTATAGTAACTCTAAACGAAGTAGACAAAGAAAAGGAACAAATCTTAAACCAAGAACTACAACAAGAAGCAGAAAAACAAATACGAAATACAATCCCCTCACTTGTAATAGCAAATACAAATCAATATACCATTCATGGATGGGGAGGCATTTCCAATTTAGATGTAATGGTTACAAACAATTCAAATTACAATATGGATCAAGTAGTTGTTGAAATAGAATACATTAAAAAAAATGGAGGTGTTTTTGATGTACAAAGTCTAGTAATAAAAAACATAAGAGCAAACGATACAAAATCAGTAAGCGCTCCCGATAGCAACAGAGGTACATCCGTTAAATTAAATGTTAAAAACGTCTACTCACAAGAACTAAATCTATGCTACGATAAAGACATTACTATTATTCCAGGAGACCCAGACCCTTTTTTATGTAAAACTAACTAGAAACTAAATGAAAAAATCAATTATCATTTCAGCAATAATACTGCTAACGGCAATAGGAACAACATCAGCATACTATAGTGCAGGTAAAAAATGTACAGGCTCAAAGAATTGTACAGCCTGTAAAAATTGCAAATACTGTAAACACTGTGCTAAAAATGGCGGAAGTTGTGGTGTGTGTAAGTAAAATATAAAGAAACAGATAATTTAAAGAATTTATAAAGTATGGCAGAATTTAAAATTTCAGGAATTTGGAAGGATTCAAATAACGTAATTACTCATTATGCAATTCATATTGTTGATAAGGACAACATATCACGTGCAGAAAAAATTAGTAAAGCAGATGCAATTACCCTTTTAGAAAGTAATACAAATGTTGCTATAACTTGGATTTGGGATTATAAAAACTCAGGTTGGATTAATGGTGAAAATATTACAATTGTTAATGGCTTTAGTGGTAAATATTTAAGATCCAATCCGGACAATAAACTGACAGATAACTTAGGACATCTTATAGACTTTGATTGGATTAAAGTTTAGATTATTTATTAATAAATCAATAATGTTCTAAATAGAATAATTTTAGTAATATGTTTAAAGAAATACTTGATGGCTTAACTAAAATATTAGGTCCAATAGCTACAATTTCAAAAGATCGTCGGGAGCTAAAAGATTCAGCACTTCGTGCCATTTCAACAGCATTAGAAGAAACTTTCATTTACTATAGAGATTTAAAAAAAGGAGTACCAAAAAATTTAGATAGGGAAGCAATGTTGGCAAAATATTGGTCAGTAGCAGCTATTCCAATCAGACATTTTGATGAACAATTAGCCTTGACTTGCGACCATAAAGCAGAATATTGGCTTGACCCTGAAAAATATGATGAAAAGGAAGTAGAAGATATTGATATAAGTTTAAATAGTGTTAGAGATGCATACCGAGCTCAATTATCAGGTAATGTCTCAAGAGCTAGACGAGGAGTATAAAAAAGTTTCCCAAATAATTCCCAATTCAAAATTCTCAATTCTTTGAACCCAAAATACAGTATTCTATTAAACAACCTCAACGAACAACTCAACTTTATTGATTTAGAAATAGACGATCAAATCAAGAAGTGTGAGCAAGCCATTACTATTATTCTAAAATCGATAAACGAGCTTAAAAAATTAACCGCTAAAAACAATTTCAAATCAAAAAGTGAAGAAATTCTGTTCTTTAAAGAGATTAAACCACAGTTTACTTCAAAATTTATTTACTTTAATCGTGTTTATAAAATTGAAATGAAAAAGCCCAACGGTGGTAATAGAATACTTAAAAAATACTACAACAACGAGCTACTAAAACTCAAAGCCTTTTTTGACAACGAATTAGAATTCTATCAATACTTTCGTTCAGGAAGCACCTATCTAGATTATAAATATTTCCTAAGAGGGGAATTTGACATCAAACTAGCATTAGATTCCTATTATTTTGAATCCGACATGTCATTTGCCACCTCACATGATTTCAAAGTAGCAACAATCTTAGCAAATGACCTCATCGAACTATATATTGAAAACCAATTGATTATGTTGGAAAATAAAGAAAATTCAGAAAAATCACAACGCAAACCGAACGTGAAAATGACATGGACAGGCTCGAAAGTAGCTTTAGTTGAACTAATGTACGCACTCCACACCGAAGGAGTATTCAATAATGGTGCAGCAGACTTAAAAGAAATAGCTGAATATTTCGAACACATTTTTGATATCGATTTAGGACAATACCGCCGTGCATTCCTTGAAATTAGGGCACGTAAAAACGATCGTACCAAATTCCTAACCACATTAAATGATTCCCTTCAAAAACGTATGGAAAACTCAGATGATATAATTTAAGTAAAAATCATTCACAACACGACCTCCGTTGTGAAACAAAATAAATCATACCCTCGAATTTTGTCCCATAACAAATTAAAACATACGTTATGGCAGTACAAATTATTACCATCGAAGACTTAAACGAATTCAGAAATCTTTTATTAAACGATTTAAAAGAAATCATCAATTCCAAACCCCAACAAACAAAACAGTGGCTCAAATCCAATGAAGTCCGCAAGCTGTTAAACATCTCACCAGGAACTCTCCAAAACCTCCGTATCAACGGCACCCTCTCCTACACCAAAATAGGCGGTATCATGTATTATGACAATACAGATATTGATAAGTTATTAAATGGAAACAAGGTAAAGTCCTTACCAACTCTTTTTAAGTAACCTCATTCCGTAAAACCATCCAACTTTGTCATACCGAGCGAAGCCGAGGTATCTCCTGCAAAGCAGGTCAATCCTTGAACAAAGTTCAAGCAACCAGTCTTAATACTTAATACACCAATCTTAATACTTCCAAATGAACTACATCAAACACCTCACTGGCTTCTTCGAAAAAGTAGCCCTAGACCGTACCCTAAACCCAACACACATCAGCCTATACATTGCCCTATTCCAATTCTGGAACTGCAACCGCTTCAAAAATCCTATCAGTATCAATCGCGATGAGGTAATGCGCATCAGTAAAATCAGTTCAAAAGCAACCTATCACAAATGCCTGAAGAACTTGCATAGTTTGGGTTACATCAATTACGAACCATCATACAATCCATTCAAAGGAAGTCATGTCATTTTATTCAACTTTTCAGATGATTTAAAACCAGTTCCAAAGTCCGAAAGAAAACCAAAAAATGAACTTGTTTTTGAACAAGTCAATGAACAAGCTTTGAACAAGTCGTGTACTAGTAGTGAAACAGGTACTGAACAAGCAGTAGTACCTTCTATAAACTATATAAACAATACAAACCTTTTAAACGATAAAAACATTTCAAACTTGGAAGAGCAAGCAAAAAAATTTGAAAAAATAAATAACTCCAATTTAGAAAATGAAACCGAAAATGAGAAAGAAAAAAAGTTGCGCGAAAAAAAGAAATCCGTTTCGGATTCACCGACTCAAATTGAAATCAATCATAAACTTGGAGGTAAAAGTTTCGTTGAACCAAACTTGAATGAAATCAAAATCTACTTCCAAGAAAACAACTTCCCAGAACAAGAAGCCCAAAAATTCTATAATTATTTCTCCAGTGTCGGTTGGCTTGTCGGTGGCAAAACACCAATGATCAATTGGCAAGCAGCAGCACAAAATTGGATAATCAATGCACCAAAATTCATTTCAAATGCAGAACAACCAAACAAAGCAAAACACCTCAACACCACAACCGACAAAGACTATGCAGAACCTTTATAGCTTCCGTTTTGAAGAAATCTGTGCTAATCCATTTAATCCGTGGCAAAAAAATCTTAGCGAACCTTGCGTTGAACCTTTGCAGTCTTTGCGGTTAAAACTAAAAAATCCGCGTAAATCCTTTAAATCTGTGTCATCCGTGTTCCAAAACCTCCGCTTTAGCAAACAAAATGAAACTTGAAACCTGAAACCCGAAACTTGAAACCCGAAACTTGAAACCCGAAACTTGAAACCCGAAACTTGAAACCTGAAACTCAAAATGAATAATTCAACAAAATCAAACTACAACTACCCCGAAATAATCAATAGGCTCGAAGCTAAAGGAATTGAACTATACGGTAATCATTTCAAAATAGTAGAAACAGACCATGAAATAATTTATAAGTTGATAGCCTATTTTTTAAAAGACGAGCATGCCTGTAATCAATTCAATATCCATTTAGAAAAAGGAATCCTATTAACTGGACCAATCGGCTGCGGAAAAACCTCATTAATGAACCTAATGAAACATATAGCCCCAATAGGAAATAAATTCTCTGTAAAACCTTGCCGAGACATAAGCTTCGAATTCATTCAAGAGGGTTACCCTATCATTCACAAATACAGTATCGGCCAACTCTATCATACCGAACCAAGAACCTATTGCTTCGACGATTTAGGAACAGAAAACAACCTAAAGTACTTCGGTAACGAATGCAACGTAATGGCAGAAATTCTATTAAGCAGATACGATCTATTCATCTCCAAAAAACTAAAAACCCACATCACCACTAACCTATCAGCTACTGAAATAGAAAAACAGTACGGAAACAGAGTCAGAAGTCGACTAAGACAAATGGTCAATCTAATCGCATTCGATAAATCAGCACCAGATAAAAGATAAAATCCGCATTAATCTGCGTTTCGCCATGGCGAATCCGTTTCATCCGCGTTCCAACAACCTGAAAATTGAAACCTGAAACCTGAAACCTGAAACTTGAAACAAAATGAACACAATAACCAACTTCTGGAACTACTTCCAACAAAACAACTTCGTTTTCTTATTTCTAAACGAAGTTTCGCAGGAAGAAATGAAATTTCATTTCTATAAACTCAAAGAAGAACTATACCGCTACAACAAAAACTTAGATCTTATCATAAAAAACAAAAAAAATGAAGCAGAATTAATTATTACGGCACATGGCAATCCCTATCTTTTTAAAGAAGTAGAACTATTAGTTTTTTATGCCCCAAAAATAAAGCGATGGAAAATAACGGCATTTCTCCAACCTGAAAAAGACCTTGATAAATACGAAAACGGCACTGACAAACCATTTAAATTTTATGGAATAAATATAAAGGTGAGTGATAGCTATTTTATTCTATTAGGTAATCCTGAAAAACCAATAGATCTGGGTATAAAAGTATTACTTAAAAATTATGTAGTGTATAAAAATAATCCTAAACTTACTGAGGCAGTATATATTATTATAGAACATTTTATTGGGGAAAAGTCTTTCGCTAATGATTTAAAATTTATTGAAATTAATCAGCTTCATCAAATAAATACTGATCATCTGAAATTACATCATTTAAAATTATATATCAACGATGAAAGGTAAGTTAATTTATAAATCTCTCTTTATTTTAATCGAAACTCGTACACCTTTACCAACCGCTGTTTCAATAGAAATTTGAGCATCGATTGTTTTAATACGCTCATTTATGTTTTTTAACCCAATTCCATCTGTTGTATGATTTTTATCAAAACCAATTCCATCATCTTCAACTGTAACAAGTAGAAAATCAGTTGTCTCATCTATGACCAAATTGCAAACAGATGCTTGAGCATATTTGTTCACATTTAAAAAGAGTTCCTGTAAAATTCGATAGAGATTAATCTTAACAATTGAAGAGTAATTATTCCAATCGATTATATCTGATAGAGAAAGATTAAAAACTGTCCCATTTAAATCAGTATTACTTTTAACTAAAGAATGAAGTAAAAACAAATAATTAGAATCATAAATTGAATAATCGATATATAACTCATGTGAAAGATTTCTTATCTCTGTTTCAACTTTATGGAGTTCCTTAATATAAGTAATTCTTTTATCTCTTGTAATAGCATCATCAGCATCATTCAAAGTATCTAGAACCATTCGAATAGCATAAATTTGATTAACAACACCATCGTGTAATTCTTTTGAGATTCTACTTTGCTCTTCTTCTTTGGCATGAATTAAACCGTATTGAAACTCTTTAATCAAACTCAAAAGCTCATCATTGGCAAGTTCTTTTTGCTTTATCAATAGCAATTCTTTTTTTCTAGCTATCTGAGTTCTAACAATAATTACGGTTAAAAATACAACTGTACTTATAGCCAAACCTAAAATTAATAGTAAATTATTGGTAGAAAGTATTTCATTTTCATCTTCAACTTTACTGGTTTCATACTCAATCCTAGCAAATTTATCTCGATTTAACCTTTGCTGCTTAATAATACTATCTGAAACTTTTACATATTCATTCTTGTAAAAAGTAGATTTTCTTTTATCAGATAGGGATAAAAAATTAAGTGTTTTTAACAATTCATTATTAGATTTGATTAACTTAGATAAAGTAAGTGCCTTTCTAAAATAATCCATTGATTTTAAAGTGTCTTTATTCAAAAGATAATATTCACCTAAATGTATTGTTCTGAAAAGATAATTTTTGTCTAAAGAATTTTTTGGTAATAAATCAATAGATTCATCAAAACATTGCTTAGCTATTGTAAAATTACCTGATTTCATATAAGAATATCCCAAATTACTTAGCACATTCGAATATAAAATAGAGTGATTTAATTTTAAATCATCTGTCAATAATGTTTTCAATAAGGCAATAGATTTATCAAATTCTTCCTTTTTATCATAAATATTACAAATACCAACAACAACGAGTGATTTATATTCCAAATAATTAGGGTTGATATTTTTAATTTTTTCTAAATTTATAAATGCCAAATTCATATAGCGTAAAGCTTCATCAAATTCTTCTAGTTCTGTATGATTACAAGATTGTAAATAATAACATGAATATAATAACTCATACTTTTTTGTTTTCTTTATTTTTTGTAAAGCTTTAATAACCTCTACTTCACTTTCAATATAATTGCCAGTTGTAAATAGTAAATGAGCTTTGTTAAAAAGTGCTTTTGCAATTCTTTCATCATCTTTTAGTAATCTAAAGACTTTCTCAGATTCCTTATAGTAGTAATAGGCACTATCTTTTTGAAAATTCTCAAAACAATCTCCCATATAATATAAAGCTCTACCAATACTTATCGAATCCTTATTTTTTTGTGAAAGAGTGTAAATTTTTTTACTTGTAATATATGAGTTCTTAAAATCATTTAAATAATAGTACTCAGCGGCAACTTCGAAAAATAATTTAATTTTTAAAGAATCTTTTTTTACAAATTCAATTTCAGTTTTTAAGGAATCTAAATACTCTGCTTTCTTTTTATTTGAAAAATTATTATATTCATTAGAATATATTGATTCACTACTAAATGAACTTCTTTCATTAGTACATGAATTTAAAAAAAGAACTACTAAAATTAAAAATAAAGTGTTTTTCAATTGTTTATAATTTATCAAAAATAAAAAAAAAACTATGCAATTGCATAGTTTTTTTTATTATCCTTTAGGTTTTGGTGGATATGGATCTCCTATGTTTATTGAATCACCATATTTAGACATAATATCTTCCGAATCTAATGGTTGAGTTTCAAATTCATTTTGATATAAATTTTCTTGGTCATCATTAGAACAAGAAACAAAAAGAGCACAAACTGCTACAGCAGCAATAAAATAATAAATTTTCATAAAAATCAATTAAAAAATTAAACAATAGTTTTTTAGGCAACTCAAAGAGTTGCTTTTGATTTTCTGAAAAAGCAGGGAGTACTTTAGCAGTAGTTTTCTAACGACTAAAAGAATAAACTATTAGTTCCCACATTAAAAAACCGAATTGAATTCAATTGTTCGTTGTTTTGAACAAGCCAAAAATAGAAAGAGTTTTGGTGTAAAAAGTATTGAAAAAAGAGTGTTTAGTAAATGGCTATACTATTGTAGTAATCAGCATGAATATAAAAGTAAACTGCACAAATTAACTATTGAATTCGTCTTATAATTGTGTCTATGTTCTCTTTATACCCTCTCGAAAAAGGGATTTTATATTCATTATCTAGCAAGTAACAAACATTTTTACCTAAATTAATCCTGCTTACAAAATGGATATTAACAATATAACTATGATGAATTCTAAAAAAGTAAAACGGCAATTGACTCTCAAAAAATTTCATAGTCTTAAATCCAGATATTTTTTTACCATTTTGTAAATAAAAATCGGTAGTATTATTATCCGCTTTCAAATAAACAATATCATCCAATGAAATAAAGTGATAATCTCCATTTGATTTAATACATAGTTTAGTTTCAGAATTTCTACGATTTAATTTTGAAAATTTTAAAAAAGATTTATGCAATTCTATAGGAATTATTGGAAATAGTAAAAAATCTGATACCCCTAATTTTAAAGCAGAATAAGCTTCAGTCTTATTATCATTGAGTGCAATAACATAGGGTAATTCTTTTAAATATTGATGTAAATCAAGCAAGAGTTGTAAACTTATTAACTCATTAAAATGAAATAATAGTAGTTGTGGTTTATGTTCAAGAATTCCATTTAATGCTGTTTCATAAGTACTGTAAACTCCCAAACATAAATAATCTTCTACAAATTGCGAAGACTCAATTTGTTGTAAAACCAAACCTGTCGAATCAATTATTAAATATGAATGAAGCACAATAAATTAATTTTGATTAAAATTAGTTCTAATTGATATCTAAAATTTACGGTTTTACCGTAAATTTTAGTTTTATTTAATTAAATTTGGATTCATGTTTAAATCTAGAATAGATGCCTAATAGTGAATTAAATAGAAGTACTGAAAACATCCTAATTGTCGATGATCATCCATTAACTGTCGAAGTACATAAGGGAATTATATCAAAAGCATTAAAAGAAAAAAAAATAAATTATCTAACCGCAATTACTGCTGAAAAAGCATTCAATATCATAACTAAAATTAATTCAAATGGTGAAAACCTAAAAATGGTGCTTTTTGATATTAGTTTACCCCCATACAAAGAAAAAAATATTGAATCGGGTGAAGATTTAGCAGTTTTAACTCGTGAACTATTTCCAAATTGTAAAATAATAATAATTTCTATGCATAATGATCCTTTATGGGTTAATAGAATCATTAAAGCGATTAATCCAGAAGGTTTTTTAGCAAAATCAGATGTGGATGCAAAGTCATTATCTGAAATTTGCTCGAAAATTGAAGCTGATTTTTTCTTTTACAGCGAGTCGATAAAAAAATCAAATAAAATAATGATTCAACAAAATATTAATTGGGACGAATACGACACGAAAATTTTACAATTCTTAGCAGAAGGATATAAAACTACTCAGCTAACCAAATTAATTCCTTTATCATTAAGTGCAATTGAAAAAAGAAAATCCAATATCAAAAAACAATTGATTTTTGAAACAGGCTATGATAAAGAACTAATAGAAATAGCCAAAAGCAAAGGACTTTTATAAAATTATAATCTTTGTCATATGGAGCGAAGTCAAGATACCTAATCACCCCACTAAACGCAGTTTAGTGTGAAACCTGAAACTCGAAACTCATAACTCGTAACCTAAAGCAATAAAGTGAAACGCTCTGTGTAACTCGCTTAACGCAATCCACTTCAAAAAAAACTCGGTGTAGCTCGGTGTAAAACATTTTCATTAGCCTTCGACAAGCTCAGGATGACAATCGAGACAATGAATTTCTAAAAATTTCTAACCATTTAAATTTTATAGATTATTTCAATTTCTTCAATCTGTGTTCCAAAAAAAATCATCATTCAAATATCGTTAATCACTTATACAAGAGATGCTTATCAGCATGACAAACTGGGTGGATAGTCTTATGTGAACTATGAAAAGTGAAACGTCCGAAGCTTCGGACTAAAATCAACACAAAGTAAAGCTATTGTTTCTATGTGTTTTAAAAAAAATCCGTCACCATCAGCGCTCTGCCTAGGCGGACCCATTTCATCCGCGTTCCAAAACAAGTGAAACGCTCTGTGCATCTCTTTCAGCGCAAACCACTTCAAAAAAAACTCAGTGTAGCTCGGTGTAAAAAATTAACCACACCTCGTAACCCGAAACCCGAAACCCGTAACCCGTTACTCAACAACCAACTTACTACTAGAAACCACCGCAGCACCTTTCTTAACTAATACCATATAAACCCCAGCAGGATAAGAACTCACATTCAACTCATTAGTTCTTGAAACAGAATCCAAAGCCATCTCGTGTACCAACCTGCCAGTTACATCATAAATGGAAACAATAGCATCTGTATCAGTTAAATTATAAGCTAAAGTTACCACATCCTTAGCAGGATTAGGAAACATCGTAAAAACATTCTCTTGTTCAAATTCATCAGTACGTAAGGTAGCACAAAGCCCAGGCATTAAGGTGGGCACATAAACTGGATTTCCAACAGTACCATTACCATATTGCCCCCCTTGATTATCTCCCCATACCCAAACCGTACCATCGGATTTTGTTGCAATAGTAAACTGATCATTGCCAGCGCCACCTGAAACCACATCAACCCAGTCAGTATCGGTTCCCACTTGAACTGGGGTAAATTGATTAGTGGTGTTGCCTATTCCAAGCTGTCCCACATCATTAAGTCCCCAAGCCCAAAGGGTACCGTCAGGTTTAATTCCAAAGGATACTTTCCAACCTGCAAATACTTTAGACCAAGTACTTGTACCCACTTGAGTTGGTGTGTCTCTATAGTAAGATGAAGGGAAATTATCTCCAGTTTGTCCATATTCCCCCCCCCCCAAGACCACAAAGTACCATTGGTTTTTAAGGCTAAAATATGGGCAGCGCCAACATGAATACTAGCCCAATCGGTAGCTGCATTCAATTGTGTGGGAATACTTCGTGCCATAACAGTACTGTTACCTAATAAACCTGCGAGATTTAATCCCCACCCCCAAATAGTGCCATCATTTTTTAAAGCAAAAACTGAAGCACCCCTACTAGTTTCAATATCCACCCAATGATTCGCTGTACCAATTTGAATGGGAGTAAGTTGATTGGCACAACACGTATTATTCCCCATTTCATACTGATCATTTTGCCCCCAGCCCCAAATAGTGCCATCGGTTTTCAATCCAATAGTCATATCACTCGACGCGGATATCTTTTGCCAATTAGTGGCGGTACCGATTTGTTGTAATGTTGGATTTGATAGGGAAGTAGAGCCATTACCTAATAGTCCGTACCTACCATCTCCCATAGCCCATAAAGTACCGTTAGTCTTAATAATAAAAGTATTGTATGGGCCAGTACTTACTTTTAACCACTCTGTAGCTATACCTATTTGAAAAAGAGTAGGATTAATTAAATTAATATTACTCAATTGACCAATATCACTTGAACCCCAACCCCATAGCGAGCCATCTGATTTGATAGAAACAACATGATAGTCCCCAATCTGAAAATCATTATAACATTGACCATAAGTAAATATGGATCCCCATAGAAATAATAAAGTAATTTTTTTAAGCATAATTAACTAGTTTAAAAACAGGTACGCTTTTAGCGTACCTGTTTAGGGTTATTCTATTTAATAATTAACTTGTGTTGCCATAAGATAGTATCCGCTTGTTTTACTACTAGCATATATAGACCAGCAGGATAAGAGTCAATCGCTAAAGTGACTTCCTTATCAGCCGAAGATAAGGCTTTTTTAGTAATATTTCTTCCTGTCAAATCATAAATTTCCAATATGGCACCTTCTAATTCTATAGGATAAGAAAGAGTTACGGCTGTAACGGCAGGATTAGGATAAAGACTAAAACTAGTTGGGTTAGAAGTAACTTCATCTTTAACTACATTTTTCAGTTTGCCAGTAGAATCACATCCTGCAACATCAACAGCAAATTTAGTGATACACAATTCATAACCTTCTTTAAAAGGTATTGTTCCTTGCAAAATCCAAGTCAATACGCCTCTGTTAAAAGGACTTTGGGGAATTACAGTAATCGGAATTACGTTCTGCCCTGGTTGTAAAGTAAACGTAGAAGGAATTAGTACTACCTGATGAGTCTCATCACTCAAAGTCACTTGATAGGGGAACGGAAAACCACTATAAATTACAAGTTTGTAAATCACGATTTTGTCATTCCGAGCTTGCTAGGAATCTCCTAACCCTAGGCACACCACTAAACGCAGTTTAGTTAACAACCCGAAACCATCTACTCAACAACCAACTTACTACTAGAAACCACGGCAACTCCTTGCTTAACCAAAATCAAATATACCCCAGCTGGATAAGCACTAACATTCAACTCATTAGTTCCTGAAAAAGAATTTAAAGCTACATTTTGAATTAACCTGCCAGTTACATCAAAAATGGTAACCGTAGCATTATTTATAGCTAAATCATATTGTAAGGTTACTACATCCTTAGCAGGATTAGGAAACATTGTAAAAACATTCTCCTGTTGAAATATTGGAGTAGACAATGGCGTTACACAAATACCTAAAGTTTGTTGAGGTGAAATATAATAATTGGTATCATAATCAGTTCCATTACCAAACTCTCCATAATAATTAGTACCCCAATACCAAACACTACCATCGGTTTTTGTTGCCATTGTAGTGTAAAAATTTCTGGCTTGAACGGTATCCCAATTGGTATCAGTTCCTATTTGAGTAGGTACTAAACGGTTGATTGTTGTGCCATCTCCCAATTGACCTTGTCCATTAAATCCCCAAGCCCAAAGTGTTCCATCAGACTTTATACCAAACGAGGTTCCTGTACCTGTAGAAAAACTTTTCCAAGTATCTGTAGTTACTTGTTGTGGAATATTAGTGACTGGTGGGGTTCCACCAACACCTAAAGCATCTCCTCCTCCCCAAGACCATAGTGTACCATTTTGCTTTTGAGCTAATATATGTCCTCCACCAACACTCATTTTAACCCAGTCTGTATCAGTTCCTACCTGAGTAGGGGTTGATACGGTCGTAGTACCCGAACCTGAAACTATTATTGATGAAGGGTTTGAGCCCCAACCCCAAATGGTACCATTGGATTTTATGGCAAAGGAAATATCATTTGTTCCAGTAGCAATTTCTACCCAATCGGTATCTGTACCTATTTGCAAGGGAATAGGTTGATTTAAAGAAGCAGGAATATTTCCAGTTTGGTAATTATTATTTAGACCCCAGCCCCAAATTGTACCATCAGCTTTAAGTGCTATAGTATGGAAATAAGATGGAGCTACTTTAACCCAATTAGTAGCGGTTGTAATTTGTTGAAAACTAGTGAAATTTTGAGTACTTGAATTAACACCTAAAGAACCATGTTGATTACTACCACAACCCCATAAAGTACCATTGTTTTTAATTGCAAAAGTGTTTACAACCCCATTATAAACTGCATTCCAATCATTTGCTGTCCCTAGTTGAACTGGAGTTGGTTCTGTGGTGTTTGATGTTGTTAAATTGCCGTAAGAAGACGCACCCCATCCCCACAAAGTCCCATCAGATTTTTTTCCAGTTGTATGGGCACCTCCAAAAGTTAAATTATCATAACATTGTGCATTAGTAATGGTAAAAAATAACAAAAATAAAATACTTAGTAAAATTTTCTTCATAGTTTATTAATTTAAAAATAGGCAGGCTTTGCCTGCCTATTTTTGATTATTTATTTAATAATTAATTTGTTTTGCCATAAGATAGTATCCGCTTGTTTCACTACCAGCATATACATACCTGCTGGATAAGAGTCAACAGCTAAAGTAACTTCCCTATCAGTCAAAGATAATGCTTTTTTAGCAATACTTCTTCCCGTCAAATCATAAATTTCAAGCGTTGCACCTTCTAATTCCATAGTATATACAAGCGTTACTTGGGTAGCAGCTGGATTAGGATACATACTAAAACTATTAGTACTTAAAATCTTATCTTCACTCTCATTATTCATTTTACTTGAAGAGTTACACCATGGGATATCAGCTTCAAATTTAGAAACACATAATTCATATCCATCTTTATAAGGAACGGTACCTTGTAAATTCCAAGTTAAAACACCTCCCGTAAAAGGACTTTGTGGTATTACCGTAACCTGAATTACATTTTGCCCTGGATTTAATGTAAACGAAGAAGGCAATAATAATACTTGGTTAGTATCTTCACTCAAAGTAACCTGATAAGGAACTGTCATATTACTATAAATTACTAATGTATAAGTATAAGAACAATAAGGCGTTTCATTTTGCTTAATTTCCTTAATTTCAAAACGTTCAATTTTACATTTATCACATTTTGTAGTAGAATAATGTAAAGGTTCCGATTCTAATGAACAAGCTCCTGTATTAATAGTTAGAGTATAATCACCATCCTTTATTAAGGTATAAGTATCAGCAAATGATTCCGAACCATGAGCATCCGATTGCGCATCCATATTCCAACTCCATTCGTTTAAAGGTAAATTAGGTCCAATCAAATAATTAGTTTCTGATGAACAGTCCGTGTAACATCCTGTAGGGAAAATCCAAATATAATTCTCCGGATTTTTGGGTACATCTATTTGTGCCGATATACTACAACCTCCTAAAGTAGCTGTAACTTTATAAGGACCTCCATCAGGAACAACTATAGTTGCACCAGTGTCACCATTACTCCAGTTGTAAATTATACCACTACCATTTGAAGCTGTAGCTGTAATAGTTACCCGATAATAAGGCTCACATTCAATTTGTACATTAAAATCAATATGATGAATTGCTTCTTGTACATTAATTAGTTGTGTAGCTGTGTTGGTACAACCATTTACTGAAGTCACTACAACAGTCACAGTATGATTCCCTGAAGCTAAACCTGTAAATACAGCCTCTGTAAGATTATTAAATGCAGCATACAAATTATTGTTAACATACCATTTTATGTCTGTAGCATTAGTATTCACCTTCATTACCACATCTTCATTTTCACAAAAAGTTGTATTACCTAATAATTTTAATGTAGGTAGCCCATTAAATACGGGTTTAATTTGGGTAGGCGAATTATACTCACATTCGTTGATACTTTTAACTTTTACCCAATAAAAATCAGAAGTAGATACCGTTAACAGATTGCTATTTGGTGCACCAATTACTGGTTGATTGCCTTTCATCCAAACATAATTGGCAACAGAACAATTATCATTATTGGGAATATAAGTTAAAGTAACAGATTGTCCTTGACATACCGTAGCATTACTTGGTAATGCAACAATATCTCCAAAAAAACATTCTTTTGGAATATAAACCTGCGCTGTTAAAATTCGACTACATCCATAGGGATTAGTAACGGTACAAGTAACGTTATATGTGGTATCAGGTATTCCAAATACTCTATCTGGTGATGTTAAAGTATTTGATGCTCCATCTCCGAAATTCCATAAAACAGTTGAGCCATCCTCTAGAAGAATACTTAAATCAAATTTGACTGATGTATTATGGCATTTAATCGATTGATTATTATTAACAATGATATTTAAAAACGGGTTAACACCTTGTAAATTAACAGTATATACTTTACTACAAACAATAGTTGGAGTGCCAGGATATGTACCTTCAACTTCTTGTTTAAAAATATAGTTTCCTGCTGGCAAATTTTGTATTTCAAATACACCTAAACTAGGGTCATAAGAGACAGGACCAGTAAAAGTAGCGGCACCTGAAAGCTTGTAATAAAAACGTACGGTTTGCGATGCTACTGGTGCATAAAAATTACTATTATCAATAAAATTGACATTAAAACTATTATTATTGGCACATTCAACTACATAAGAGAAATCTGGTTTATAAGGAATAACTACATCTTTTATACTAATTAAGTAGCCAGGGCCACCTTCTTCACATGGATAATAAACTTTGTATACAATTTTATAATTGCCTGGTTCGCCAGTTAAAACAGTACCATTAATAGTGTAGTTTCCACTTCCTGAACCCAATACAATCCATTCTTCACTTAATGGTGTTCCTGTTGCAGTTCCTTGAAAAGTAATTTGACCACAAGCACTCAAATAAGAAGTATTAGAAATAGTATCTGTAATAGTACAAGGTTCAATATCAGGGCAAACTTGAGAAATATTAATCCCATTTGACTCTCTAATACACCCATTTGAATTAGTAACTCTAAAAGTATAATAACCAAATCCCATAGCTGGCGTAACATTTAAAGAGGTTCCTGTTTGAGCTGGTGATAATGCAACTCCATTTTTATACCATTGAAAAGTAACTCCTGTAGTGTTAGAAGATACAGTTATTGTAGCATTAATTTCGGCAGTTGTACAAAAAGCATTGTATTGACTCGTTAAAGTTGCAATAGCTGGAGGATTAGGTAAAACGGTTACAGTTACCGAACTAGTATTGGTTTGACCACATCCATTTGCATTGGCAATAAAAGCAGTGACAACTTGTCCAATATTAGTTGTTGAATTATTGTTAAATGTTGTTGTTTGCGTAAAAACACCAGGTGCTGTAGTATAAGCTCCAGAACCAAAATTCCAAGTCACTTGGTCAGTTGCACTTAGTGGAACTCCATTGATAGACGATATAGTAAAAGTTACAGGATACAAACTTCCAGCACACACTGGATTATTAGATGCTGTAATAACAATCTCAGTTTTTGGATACAAAGTAATTTGCTTAACAAACTGTGGTGCAGGTGTAATAGTACATTTACCAATAGTTAATATCAAATCTACTGTAGTAACAGCAGTAACATTATTCCAAGTAACATCTACAGAATTTGTTCCTTGACCATTGGATATACTTCCTAATGTTGACGCTACAAGACCATTTGATGCATTTGCAAAACTCCAAGTATAAGTATCACCATCTGTGTGTAAATTTGAAGTTCCTGTTTTTAAGGCTTGATAACTAGCAATAGAGTTAGCACAAATAGCTGTAAAATTTGAAGAAATCTGAGCATTTACAGAAATTTGATTTATTGTGATGATTTTTGGATCAGACATACACGATATCGGTGATATTGTTTTCTGATACACTTTAATCGTTGCAGGAAAAGCTCCTGTAAAAGTAACATTAACTTGATTACCTGTATTTGCTCCTACAATTGAACCATTGGTAACTTCCCAATAATAATCATTTGAAAGATTTGGATTTTGTACAGTATAAGTATAAACAGAGTTAGGGCATACCTCTAAAATTCCATTTACACCCTTTGGCACCAACGGCTTTGCAATAACAGTAATAATTTTCTGTTCACCTGCACAATAGCCTGCACCAGTAGCTGTCAAAATATAAGAACCACTTTGATTAAAAGTATAGGAAAATGTTGTACTATTCGATGCAGAATAGATAGTTACACCCGTATTAGTTCTTAAATTCCATTGCACAGGAATCCCATCATTTGTAGTATATACAGAGGAATTATTCTGACATACAAATTGTTCTCCAGTAATCTCTAAAGGTCTAGAAATTAAAATTTCTAATTCCGCTTCACCTCCACAATGCAATAAAGTATTGATATAAGTAGCACGTAAAGTAATAGTTCCCATTGTATAGGGAGTAACAATTACTTCATTACGCTGGTCAGTTAATATAATTTCACCTAAATCATTATTTACATTGCCAACAATTTCCCATTGAATGTCTGTGGTAGGCCATTGAGGTAACTTGTACCTCCCCTGCCCTTTATAACAGATATCAGTAGGACCTTGTATGGTTCCCTGAGTCTGTATTACAGGGACCTTAATAGTACTTGGCTCTAGGCAATCTAAACGACAATCCATTGGGTAAAAAGTAACATAGCCAAAACCATTCGAATCAACAGCATTCCATAAAACCTCAATATTACCACCACCTTCAGATATAACCCGACCACCATTTACGGTCCAATTAAAGTGCTCATGACAAATATCCATCCCATCAAACGGTAGAGAATAAATTGAGGATTGCCCCTCACAAATAACAGTTGGACAAGAAATTTCAAATCCTCTTCCTTTCACTTTAAATTTTAATACATATTCACTCGTACAATTACATGCATTAGTAACAGTCAAAATGGCCTTATATTCACCATCTTCTGTAAATGCAACCGACGGTTGAAACTCAGAAGAGGTTGTAAAAGTACCTGTTGTATTATTCTTAAAAACCCAATGATAACTAATTAAACTAGTACCATTATTAGCAGACGAAAGATTAATAAAGTTGATGACTTGATCCCTACAAAGATAAATGTTGTCATCAGGCGTGTATTGGTGCAATGGAGCAATCTCAAACAATGCTGACGGAATAACAATTTTCTCTATACATAAAGTTTTGGATAAAATCGTACTTCCAGATACAATTGTAAACGATACAGAGCCTGTTCCTACTGCGCCCCAACTCACCGTACATACAGTGTTGGTAGCATTGGAAAGAGTACCACCCCCAACACTCCAAGTGGTGGTAGCACCAGCTGGTAAATTAGTCAAAGTATAATGAACGACACTTTGCTCACACATTCGGATGCAATCAGATTCACCTATATCTTCTATAAAGACTTTTTTTCTATCATCATAATTATAGGTTTGGCAGCCTACTTCTTTGTCCCAAGAAATAGCAATTCCGCTATTAGTTTGGGAATATCCTTTTGCACTTCCCAATAGCAAAAAGGAAGCTAAGATTAAAACAAAAAATATTTTTTGTCTGACTCTAAAGAGTTGTTTACTCATAATAATTGTGTTTTGGTTAGTAAAAATTTATAGCCAAAATACGGAAGGAAATAAAAAATAATTTACGGTGTTTTTAAGGTTTTTATTACGGTAACACCGTAATATTTTCCATCTATTTACCGTAATAACAAACTATTTTATACTCGTAATTTTAAAAAATATTTTTAAAACAAAACAGAGAATGAAAAAAATACTATTTCTAGCAATTGCTATGGCATGCAGTCTAACACTCCAAGCCCAAGAAAAAAAATCAAAAACCTACAAACAACACAGAAGTGCCGAAACTGGAAGATACATCACAAAAAAAGAAGCTAAAGAAAAGCCTAGTACAACTTATAGTACCAAAAGGAAAAGGTAATATAATTGTTGATATTTACTAGTTACCAGCCATTTTAATACGACAACTAAACAATGAATTTAACAGTAGAATATAAAGACACCGCAGGGACAATTACTAATCAAACTCACAACTTGACACGAATTGCTTTTGCAAAACATTTAGCAATTGCTGGACAAGGTTTTGCCCCAAGTCCTCAAAAACTTATTAGGACACTTTCAATGTTTTTTCATTACAGCTATTACGTGCAAAGACAAGCATTTAATAACAATAGGTTTTCGGAGCCACCAATACATCTTTCCGACCCAACTGAAAAAGGACAGTTTTCAAATCTTGCAGGTAAAGCAATAGCGGACTATTTATCAAAACGAATTGACCAAAGTATTTTTACTGTAAACTATGAAGCTGCAATGAGACTAAGGAATATGCCACTGAATGTTGGACGACCTGACTTACTTGCGTATAAACAAAATTCAATGTTTGCTATTGAAACAAAGGGTTATTCTGGTGGACACGGTAATATGACAACACATAAAACCCAATCTCAAACAGGCGGAATTCCAGTCAATTTTTCTGTTGCTTGTGTTTCTTACAACCTATACAACAATGTTCAATGTAAATATCACGACCCATATAATGACAATGTTCCTTATGACAACGAATTATTAAGAAAGCTAACTAAACAATATTATATTGGACTTTCAGAATTTTTAAACGAAAAATATTTCAACTATAGAGAAATAGAAATTCAAGGCGAAAATTTTTATGAAGTTGAGTTATCTTATAGACCATTTGAAAAATTATTCCCTGATGAATTTCCGTTCAGACATTTTTGGCATTTTGAAATTCTTGAATATTACAGACCGAGATTAATTCTTCCACTAGCAATAAGAGATTATGCAGAAGACGGTATTACAAATGAAATTAAACCATTCATTTTTGACACGAATAAAGAACATGAAAAAAACTTGTATGTAGACAATGACAGAATTGGACTTCAAATTAGACGATAAAAAAACGGCTGGTAACAGCCGTTAATAACAACAACCATTGTAAAGCATTGATTTCATTGATTTTTTTTCAAAATAAATTTAACTGGTACAACATAGGTACAACAAATCGAAAGTTTCCTATTAATGCTAACTATTGCAATTTTTACTTCGTCTAAATCTTTCATATATTTGATAGAAAAATCTATAAAAAATAGCGATTATATTCAAGTTAGTTGCTATGATTTCGCACCAATCTTAAAAAACACATTTTCTCACTATGTTAATTGCAATCGACAAAGATGGTAATAGAACTTTACCAACTAAAAAAGGTAGAGGATTTTGTCAATTATGTTTAAATGAAGTATTAGCATATTGTGGCGAAATTTACATTCATCATTGGAGACATAAAAATCTTAATTTCTGTGACTCATGGAAAGAAAGCGAATCAGATTGGCATAGACAATGGAAAAATGAATTTCCAAAGGAATGGCAAGAAATAGTAATTAATGAAGATTACGAAAAACATATTGCAGATATTAAAACACCGAACGGTTTAGTTTTAGAGCTTCAAAACTCGTCTATTTCTAGTGCTACAATTAAAATTCGTGAAAACTTTTACCAGGACATATATTGGTTAATAAATGCAAATGAATTTAAAGATAATTTTAGCATAAGAAGTGCGGTAACTACAATTCTAAGAAATAAAGATAGAAGCCATAATGACAATAATTATTATGGTCATTCAGAAAGTTATGATTTACAAAAATTAAGGGAAAAGCATAAAAAAACTGAAAACACCTTAAAAAACCTCGCTTATGAATATGAACAAAAATCAAATA
Source organism: Flavobacteriia bacterium (assembly GCA_004293165.1). Classification (GTDB taxonomy): domain Bacteria; phylum Bacteroidota; class Bacteroidia; order Flavobacteriales; family Flavobacteriaceae; genus Flavobacterium. Next base: position 67,944 of record RDYL01000009.1, read on the forward strand.
CAATTATATCTTTTGAAAAGTACTTACTTGATATAAAAGAAAACATAAAAGAATATTTTAATGGATATTATTATTCATCAATAATTTATGATTTTAAAACTGATAATAATAATCTAATTAAAAGTATAAAAGAGAATATTACTAAATTGAATGATGAATTGATTCAAAAAGAGTTAATTATCACAACTATTAATAATCTCAAAAAGTGTAATCTTGATGGTTTTGAAAAATATAGATACATTAAAACAGAATCTATAAACGCCTCTTCTTTCGAGAAATGTATAATGATTGAAAAAGAGAAAACACCAACATTTTTTCCAAACATTTTGAAATTTAATAGTAAAGAAGAATTTGACAGAATTAAAAGAAATCCCAATTATTATATTTTAGTTGACACAACTGAAAAATTTGATAGAACAACAAATGAAATTGTTGCTATTCAAAAACAAATAGAGCTACTAAATACAGAAATAGAAATTCTAAAAGAAAAAACAGAAGTAGAATTGGTTGATTTTTTAAAACAAAAAATCGTTGATGAAAACAATAATAGAAAGCTAACCGATTCAGAATTTGAGAAGAAAACCTATAAACTTTATGACTTGAGTGTTAAAATCAAAGAAATGGAAGCATCAGAAAATGAAGAGCATTCAAAATTTGTACAAAAAATGGAACTTGAACATAAAGAGGATCGGGTTAGAATTATGAAAAACTACAAAGGATTATATTTCTATGATTGGAAACATCGTCGAAAAAGTTGGGATTACTCAGAAAGAAAAATATTTCTTGACTTTGAAAAGCACATTTTTGAAATAGTTGACGAAAGAACATTAAAAAAAATAGAAAAAATTGATTTTATTGAGTTAATAAAAAATTGGAAAAAATAAATATCACGATAACAGAAATATTCTTTTAAACAACCTTTTTCATGTCGTTAACAGAATATTAAAACTTCATCTTTTACACTAATATCTTTATTAAAACTAACCTTACAAAAGAGTATTCACATTTTTGGAACAACATAGAAAACTATCGACTTAAAAAACTAAATTTGTGACTTAAAATTTATGAATCGATTATAACATAATAAATGGCAAAAAAAGATTATAGTAACCTAACCAAAGAACAATTACTTGACGTAATTGAAAAATTGGAAAATAAGAAAAAATATGGGTTAGTTTGGGATGAAGAGCGTGTTCCCGAAAAAGTTGTAACTGACTGCCAAAATAAGTTACCTGTTTTAACAGCAGTGAACTCAAAAGAAATTACTACAAACGAAACAGAACCAACTCATATCCTTATCGAAGGAGACAACTACCATGCTTTATCCGTATTAAATTATACGCACAAAAATAAAGTTGACTTAATCTATATTGACCCACCTTATAATACTGGTAGCAAAGACAATGTATTCATTTACAATGATAGAATTATTGATAAAAACGATACATATAGACACAGTAAATGGTTGAATTTTATGGGAAAACGTCTTGAATTAGCAAAAGCCCTAATGAAAGATGAAGCTACTATTTTTATATCCATTGATGATAATTCTATCGCACAACTTAAATTGCTTTGTAATAAAATTTTTGGTGAAGACAATTTTATTACTGTCCTTCCAACTATTATGAATTTGAAAGGAAATCAAGACCAATTTGGTTTTGCAGGAACTCACGAATACACATTAGTATATTCTAAAAATAAAGCAAAGACAAAAATAAATGAATTTGATTTAGATGACGAGGAGATGGACGAATGGGATGAAGATGAGTTTGGTTTTTTTAAACGTGGTGCTCCAATGAGAGCGACTGGAGCAGAATCAAGAAGAGAAAATAGACCAAAAATGTTTTATCCAATTTTGGTAGATAAAGAATCCAAAGAAATAATTCCTATTAAAGATAATGAGTTTAAAACCATTTATAACGCAACATCAAAAACATTTGATGATAATCATTTAATTGATTTACAAAATAAGTATGAAGCAGATGGATTTGCCTTTATAATACCTAAAAATGATGATGGGTCTTATGGTAGATGGCGTTGGGGATGGAGCAACGAAAACAAAGAAAAATTAAAAACAGAAGTACTAATTTCAGAGGGAAATGGTAGTTTTTCGTTTTATAAAAAACAACGTCCATCAATAGGTGATTTACCTTCAAAAAAACCAAAAACATTGTTTTATAAAGCAACATATAGTTCGAGTACCGGGACAGCGTTATTGAAAAGAATTTTTAATAATAAAAAAGTGTTTAATAATCCTAAACCTGTTGATTTAATAAAAGATATTATACTACTTGGCTCAAACAATGATTCAATAATTGTTGATTTCTTTGCAGGTTCGGGAACTACTGCTCAAGCAGTATTAGAATTGAATAGAGATAATCCTGCAAGTAATAGGAAATTAATTGTCTGCACTAATAATGAAAATGAAATTTGCGAAACAGTTACTTTACCGAGAATAGAAGCAGTAATAAAAGGTTATACCTATAAAGTTAAAAAAAGAGAAATTGAAGTTGAAGGCACTGGAAATAATCTGAAGTATTTTCAAACCTCATTTGTTGCAAATAATCGAAATAAAGACCAGTTAAAAATTGATATTACCAAAAAATGTACTGAAATGCTCTGTTTGAAAGAGGGAATTTATAACCTATATAAAGAAACCATCGATTATAAAATATTTCAACATAGTAATAAGTATTTAGCTGTTTATTACGATTTTGCCAATGTAACACTTGATGAACTAAAAGACGAAATGAACTCTTTAAAAGGAGAAAAAGTTTTATATTGTTTTACAGTTGATACTGAGTTAAATAAAATAAATTTTAGAGGTTGGAAAAACACAAGACTTGAACCAATTCCTCAAAAAATATTAGATGTTTATAAACGTATCTTTAATAACGATTAATAAATATGCACATAGAACTAAAAGATTATCAAGATATAAAAGTAGAGGAACTTGTTAAAGCGATTTCTGACTTGCTACCAAAGGATGCACAGAATAAAGTTTGTGTTTTTCAAAGCCCAACTGGCTCAGGAAAAACTGTTATGGTTGCTAAATTTATCGAAAGAATAATTAAAGAAGAAACTGAAAGTGATTTTTGTTTTTTATGGATTAGTATTGGTAAAGGGGAACTGCACAAGCAAAGTAAAAAATCATTAGAGAGAATTTTTGATGGAGATCCTAAAGTTTCGCTTTTGGAAGATGAGTTTTTTGGCAGTAGAAATATTATTGAAAGAAATGAGGTTGTAGTAGGAAACTGGGAAAAATTAAGAACTAAAGACCGAGCTACAGGAGAATGGAAAAGTAAAGTAATGAAAGACGGAGAGAACGTTAATTTCATTGAAGTATTACAAAAAACAAAAGAAAAGCGTCAAATAGTTTTAATCATTGATGAAAGCCACTATGCTAGTGATACCGAACGCACAAATGAACTTCGTCAAATAGTAAATGCAGATGTTACACTTGAAATGAGTGCAACGCCTAAAATACAACCCTCTCCAATCGACATTGCTAAAAAAACGGCTTATTACATTTTTGTAGAGCCAAAAGATGTAATTGATGAAGGAATGATAAAAAAAGAGCTTATCATAAATGAAAATTTAGGGGAATTAGCAGACGATGAAAAAACTTCACAAGAAGTAATAATTGAAGCTTCATACAACAAACGACTAGAATTAAAGCAAGCATTTATCGATGCGGGGACTGATATAAACCCATTATGCTTAATTCAATTACCTAACGCAGAATCCGGAGAATCTAAAAAAGAAGTTGTTCAATCTTTTTTGGCAACTAAAGGAATAACTGAAAGTAATGGAAAATTAGCAATATGGTTGAGTGAAGACAAATCAGATAGTTTAGATGAGATTTCAGACTTTGACAGCCCAGTAGAGTTTTTATTATTTAAACAAGCTATTGACACAGGTTGGGATTGCCCAAGAGCACATCTATTAGTAAAGTTACGTGATATTCAAAGTTTTACTTTTGAAGTACAAACAGTTGGTCGAATTCTTCGTATGCCAGAACAAATGCACTATGAAGATGAAAGATTAAATAAAGGTTATATCTATACTAATCTTGAAAGTATAACCGTTTCAAAAGAAGAATATAATCCTAACATAATAAAACATTTAAAAGCTACTCGAAAACCTATTTACGAAAATATCAAACTTCAATCATATTATAAAAGCCGTGTTGATTTCGGAGATATTACTTATAGCTTTGGTAAAGTATTAGAAAATGTCTTTTGCAAAGAGTTTGATATTGACCCAACCGCTGTAAAAATAAACATTGCTGAAAATGGCGAAAAAATCAAACGAAAATCTATGACTATCGTTGCAGAACCGTACAATGAAAGCATTATAATTGATGAAATTTTAAGTTCAACAAAATTTGACGAGTTAGAAGACACTGATTTTGAAAGCCAAGTAAAAAGAACCAAACTACGTTTAGGGGATAATGACTTATACGATGTATTTAATATTATTATTCGCCAAAACTTAAATGGATTTGCACCAAAACGCTCAATTCCTACCGTTAGAGGGTCAATTTATCAATGGTTTAAGAAATACTTAGGTATAAATTATCATATTGATAATGGAATAATTACAATCCAAAATGTTTTTTTACATCCCAAAAACATAGAAATATTTAGTAAACTTTTATCAAAAGCAACGGGAGAATATAAACCAATTCAAAAAGCTGAAATAAAGGAAAAAATTGAAGAAAAAAATTATGAATGGGATGTTAAATTTGAAGAGTTTTACAATCAACATACTGATGAAAAGTTAGATTATAAACTTTGTATTTATAACCCCTGTTATTTGTCAAAGTCACGTTCTACTCCAGAAAAAGAATTTGAAAAATACATTGAAACAAAGACTGAAAAAATAGAATGGTGGTTTAAAAATGGAGAAAGTAAAATAGACTTTTTAGGCATCAAATATGAAGAAAATGATTTGCCAAAAACTTTCTATCCAGACTACATTATTAAACTTAAATCGGGTAAAATATTCATTGGAGATACGAAAGCAGGAAGTACAGCAACTGAAGCTACTTCAAGAGCTGAAGCCATGCAAGAATATATAAAAACTGAAAATAAAAAAGGAAAAAAATTAGTTGGTGGTATCATCATTCAAGACCAAACTAAAAAATGGAGGTTAAATCAACAAGACATTTATCTTTACGATAAAAACGATTTGACTAATTGGGACTTCTTTGATGATATAATTTAATTACATTTTATAAAAGACAAGCGTTTTAAAATATATGATACGCTTGTCTTTTTATAATTTATTTTTTTGTTTAGAGAATTATTATTTCACCCTCAAAAGTTTGCTTTATCTCTTCCTCTGATAAAGTTTTAGGAACACCAATACATAATAAACTTTTTGGTCTTGAGATTGCAACATAAATCAAACGTTGTTTTTCAGTCGGCATTGTTTCTTTTAGAACAAAATCATTTAAGGATATGTTTTGCCCTTTACTATCACTACTTAATATTAGAAACACAGAATCAAAGGTCATTCCTTTTACTTGATGAATAGTTGTCACAGGAAAGTTGTTATCTGTTGTAGCTTTTTTAAAATGATAATTTACAGAATTATCTAAAGTTCTCTTATCAAAAGTAGTAGTATTTTTTTTTCTTATTTTAAAATCAGGTTCACTCACTAATTCTAATTCCTTTTTCAAATATTGTTGCGTTTGAACTGTCCATTCTTTGATTGACAAGTCAAATGAAGGCAAACTTCTTATTAGATTAAATATTGCTGAATTTGTTTCTTTATCATTTTTTAATTCTAGTTCTTTTTCTTTTAAGTCAGAAAATGAAATATTTGGATTTAAAAGTTCTATTAATATGCGCCTTACTTTTCTAACAGCTTCTTTAATTTCATTTGATTGCAAATGTATTTTGGATTCGATTAAGAGATATGGTAAAGAATTACCCCACGGTGAGAAATTTTTTTCTTTCCCTAGTAAAGAGTTTTTTAAAGAATTTCCTCTAACCAGTATATTATTAGACTCTAAATTATTATCATGGCAAAGTAACTCATACTTTCTTATCGCATCTTGATAATCTTCAATATCATATTTTATAATATGTAAAGGCAAATCGGTTTCAGAATTAATGACAGGTATAATAGCCTCATCGGTTATTCGTCTTAATTTACTAAAAACATCAATTATTTTTTTTGTTGAACGCCTATTTTCAGTTAGATATATTCCTCTCCAATTTGCACTATCATCAAATTTTTGAAGAAACAATTCCGGACTTGCATCTCTCCACTGATATAAACATTGATAAGGATCTCCAACTAAATCAATATTCTTTAATCCTTCATTATATAATATTTCTAAAATCGAATGTTGAATTTCTGATGTATCCTGTGCTTCATCAATAATTAAATAAGGAAATTTAGCCGCGAGGTATTTCGCTATTCTTGGGTATTTTTTCAAAATATGATACGCAAAAAAAGCCGAATCGCTAGTTTTAAGTAACCCCAATCCTATCTGTTTAGTTTTAACTGCTGTTGCATATTTCACAAATTCTGCATCATCACTTTTATTGTGACCATCCCAAGAATAACCATTGTTTATTGTGTAATCTATTTTACTAGGTGCAAATGCAAATAAATAAGTTTTATACGTTCTCATCAATTGCCAATCAGATTGAAAAATACCATCCAAATAACTTGTATCATCAATTATTTTATAACGCTTGCCTACATCTTTTAGCTTATGAGCAAATGGCAAAGTAATAAATGTATTTACGAAACTGTCAATTGTTGAAATGAGATGAGGATAAGGCAAGGAAAAGCCATTTATTTCTCGGAATTTTTCGGCAATTTCATTTTTTGCAACATTGGTAAATGATAGGCATATAATTCCGCTATTCTTAGGAAATTGAATATCCCAACTTTGAATTAATAAATGAATTTTATGAGCAACTGTTGTTGTTTTTCCACTTCCTGGACAAGCATTAAGAATTACTTTGCCAAATGATTGTAAATAAACAATTTGCTCTTCGGATAGTATTATACTCATTTTGCTTTATAATTTATTAAATGAGTAATAGCTTTTTGAATATATTCCGGAACAATAAAATTCGTTTTTCCTTTTTCAATATTTGCTAATAAATAAACAGAAAAATTTTGGGCAAACTCTGCCTTTTTTGGTAATGCTTTCCATATAAGTATTTGTAATTGACATAATTCATTTTCCGTTATTTCACTTCCCGCAAAAGAATCTAAATGCTCTTTGATTTTTTTGAACTTTTTTATAATTGATTTATCTTGTGAGAGGTACTCCCAAAGAAGATTTTCATTAATCTGTCCTTTTGATTTTGAAATATTGGCTTGGATAATTGCAAATTCAAATGTTTTGTATGAAAAATTTAAACTTATTTTGTCAGGAACATTTTTAATTACTTCTGAAATATTCTTAATTCTTGTTGTTTGTGGTGCTGCTTTAATATTTTCAAAAAGTTGTTGTGCCAATGCTAAATTGTCTTTAACATTAATGAAACTATACTCCGTATTTTTAGATGCTGGGAATCTATCATCATCAGTTAGAATGGACAAGGGAATAGGTAGTGTTTTATACTTATCGGTTGAGTTGAACAAATATATAAATGGATAAAAAGATGTACCATCTGCATTGAGCAACTCAATATTATAATCTTCTAGCTTCTGATTTAGAATTTGTGCAAACACAGGTATCAAAAGTTCTTCTGATATACCCTCAACAAACAGAACTCCTTTAGAAAAGAACAATTGAGATTTTGTTACATCTATATACCTCTCTAATTGTCCCTTTCTGTATATGGCATCATCCGTATATGTATCTTCATCTTCATCCTCAATTTTTACTTCCTCTCTGCTTTCAAAACATTTGTTTAGATTTATAGCTTCATAATCTTTCGATAAGTGAATTAAATTATCAAGAGGTACTTTAGAAGTAAGAGTTGGTGAATGGGTTGTAATAAAAAGTTGAGAGTTTCCCTCACTATTCGTTTGTTTTAAAAAATAATATAAATTCAATTGTAATTGAGGGTGAAGATGTGCTTCGGGCTCTTCAATTAATAAAGAATAATGAGAAGTTTTATCATCTTCTAATTGTTGGCTTATATCTCCTAAAACAGTTGCTATATAAATAAGATTATTAAATCCTAAGCTGTTTTGTTTAAGACTAAAACCATCCCCAGATAAAGCTTCAGTATCATGCGGTAAATATGGCTTAATAATATTTACAATGTGTTCAGCTTTTGTTTCTTCAATGCGTAAACCAATTTGATTTTCTATTGATTGTTTGTAAATTTTGGTAAGATTAATATTTATTGATTCCCTTGAATCTGTAACTTCTTTTAGCTTTAGTAAATTATCATTGGCATTCTTTATTAATGTTTCATAATTCTCTTGACTATTATTATTCTCAACTTGTCTGTTAATTAAATTACCCAAAATACTACTACGATTTGTCATCAAATCTCTTGTGCTATCTCGTAAAGCACTTAAATAATAATGAATAAAAAACTGAAATGTTATACTGTCTGCCTTTTGTCCTTCAACTTCACCTGTAAAATAACTGAATAATATTTTTTGATTCTCTCTCTTGTAAGAAATTGTAATTCTTGCATAATCATTTTCTTCACTCTCTCCCAAAACTACATATTCATAAAATGCTCCTTTTTGATCTGTTGTCAAATCTCTGAACTCGTATGAAATTGTAATAACTGATTCACCTATATAAAAATCATCCGTTGTTACATAGAGTTCTCTCTGCTGGCTTCCTAGATTATAAAGTAATCTTATTGCATCAATTAATGCTGTTTTACAACTACCATTTTCTCCTATAATTACATTAATGTCTTTTTGAAAGTTTACATTAAGCTTTTTTATGCCTCTATAGTTTTCTATATAAATTGAAGATAAGTACATTATAAGTGTTTTTTACGCTGTTATTATTTGGCTAATTTTTATTATTGTAGCTTTAACTTATGATAACATCATTCTATGTTTGCCAAATAATTACTCAAAAATACTACAAAAATTGAAATATTTAAAAATAAAAAAACTGTGTTACACTTCTGTAACACAGCCATACTAACTTAATCAATTTAAACTATTTTTTTGGTTTTGCCTTTACAACTTTACCCCCTTTAACATACCTAAAACCTTTTTTTAGAGTTCCGTCTTTTTTCACACCTTCCCTTTTGATTACACTACTACAAAGTTTCTTTGCGGAGATTCTTTTTTTGCCTTTCGATTTTGTTTTTTTCGCTACCATGATTTTGAATTTAGATTATTTAACTTTAAATGATAATTTTCTTTTACTTTTTTGTTCTGTTGGCTCGCTGACTACTTTCTTGTAATACATCGAGTATTTTAAAGTGAGGTCATTCCCTCTGTTTTTTTCAAGAGTTGCAAATCTTTGTTTTGGGTCTTGATGTGATGAACAATGAATTACTGAAGTTGGATTGTGTGCCATTTTGTTACCGCCATACATCGCCCCATTTTCCTTGACTTGAGATATAAAGCACCAAATTACTTTTGGGTAAGTGGTTCTTAAATAATTCAGTTGGTCGGCTGTAATTTTTAAATCTGTAACCGAATCCGCAATTATGACTTTAACCACTTTACAGAAGTCCTGCAATTCTTCAAAAGGTTTTTCTAAATAACCTTTTATAGCTATGTACTTTCTGCCTTTCTCGCTCGTATTTCGATTAATACTGTCTAGCGTGTCTTTACTTTCAATCCCGCCTTGCTCGTAATCAATGTAGGCTACTGGTGTTTGTTGTTCTCCGAAAGCGTTAGCAATCTGCATAGCCAACTGTGATTTTGAACTGTGCTTATTCCCTTTAATCAGGATAAGTGCCTTGTGTGGTTGTTGCTTTTGCAAAAACTTTCCAATCTCTCCATCAAGTATAAAAACATCTTTAGCCTCTTTTGGTGCTGTTCCCGCTGAAACAAAGCCTAATTTTTCTAATTGATTTAGACTTTTATTCTGATCCAAATTGGGTTGTCTTTTACTTACCCTAGTTGTAGTTTTTTTTGTTGCCGGCACAACTCTTCTTTTCTTCTCTTCAGTAGCTTTTTTGGTTTTGGCTTTTGCTCCTAATCCTGCAAATAAATCCAATTGCTCCCCCTGTTTGGTTTTGCTTTTAACTTTACTTTTTGTTGGTCTCTTTACTGGAGTTTTTACAGCTACTTTCTTGGTTGACTCTTCTTTCTTTTCTTCTTCTTGTTCATTCTCGCTGTCGGTGTTTCTATTTAAAATGTAATTGACTGCCTTTTGAGATTGTGCTGAAGCTTTGAGGAAAAAACGGTTGTCGTTCTCTAATTCATTTACTAAAACCTTGTTCCAACTTTTAAGATACTTTGCCGAGTTCTCTTTCGTCTGAAATAAAATCCCTGCCTCTGAACATAAAAATACTGCTCCTAGTTCTGCAATAAGTTCTTCGTAAGCATAGCTTTTACTTCCAAACTTTCCTGAAAAATCTCTATCCAATCGCTTCTTTGCACCTGTTGAGTGTGTCAGCTCGTGAAAGAAAGTGCAGTAATAAGATGCCTCTTTGTTAAAAGCATTTATTTTAGGCATATTGAGCGTATCGGTAGCAGGTTGATAATAGGCTTTATCACCAACAAAAGTATAAATAGGCGGGTTTTTATACCCGTCAATCAGTAACTGTGCTTGTTGAATTGGATTGACCTTTTTGCTATCAATTTTATCACTCGGAAATTTTAATCCTGTACAATCATCGGCTCTGAAAACATTGTAATATTTAATTACTGGGATTTTCACTAAATGCTGTTTCAAATCATCTTTGGTTAGTCCGTGAGCTTTTACAAACTCGGTAAACTTTGCCTTGTCGGTGGTTTTGAATTTTAGCGTTCCATCATCATAATTAAAAATCATGGTATAATAAATAACACGCCTTGCCTTACTATCTTTTTTGAGTGATGCGTTAGCATCTTTGATTTGGTTAAAGGTTAAATAGTAGGGCTGTATAAACTTAATCGGCACTAAATAACCTTTGCCCTCTTCATCAAATTTTATATCGAAATTCAAAAGGAAATTTGCCCCAGTATATTCTTTCTTACTCACATAGTTTTTAGCTGTCCCATCAGCTCCCGAACCAACCCAATCTTTTTGCCAAGGCAAATGCCCAACCTTTTCAATGGTATTGATAATTAAGTCCGTGATGTAGCTGTAAATATCATCAGGCGAAACACCATTTAAACCACCCTCTGAATCGGGTTCTGATTGATATTCTAAAGTGGGCAAAATGATACTTTGCTCTGCACCACTTAATCCTAATTCAGTAATAAAATCGTTTATTTCAATTTCAAAAACGGAATCTTTATTCTGTCTTAAAACGTTTGTGATGCGTTTTGAAATAAGCGTATGATTTTGCTTTTTGGCTCTTGCCAGTAGCTTTTTTAGTGTGCTTCGGGAAACTTGCTTTCCGTTTAGATTATTAAATGATTGTACTAAATCCATACTATTGAATTATTGAATATTCTTTACCTAAAACCCCTAAAATGGTTTCAATTTGAATGTCTTTTATCCCTGTGATTTTCACTAGGCTTTGCATATTGGAAAGGTTCTCCAGTATCGGAATCTCAACTACCAAATCCTTTAAAACAAACTTGCCATTGGCGGGAACTGAAACAAATGATTTGTTTACCGTAATGGTTGCAATTCGTTTGGCTGTTTTGTCTTTAAGTACAATTCTCTTAACAACTGCAATAACACCATCAGGGCTGAAATTATCCTTTGTGGGATTAAAAAGAGTTACATCTAAATTGAACCTCATTCTTTTGAAATTGATGTCAAAATTTCTAAATCCAGTCGGCAACGCTTTGAGTTTTCCCATTGTTTCTTTCCACTTATTTACCTTGTTTTTGTACCATAGTACGCCAACGCCTACCAGTGCGCCAGCAATAACAATATGCTTTGCTCTTATACCCATAAACTTGTTTTGTTTCTGATAAATACAACCGTTTTAAACCCAATCAAAAGAAGTGTTGCAATTCCCAAAACCATTAAAAACTTCTCCAGTTTAGTTAATGGCTTTTCAATCTCAATTGGAATCTTTTTTACCCTAATTATAGTTTTATCATTTGCTGTATTGGTAGTTGTATTTTCATTTTTGGTCTGCGCAATTTTAGCGTAGAACTCCAGTTGTTTGGCTAGTTTGTTAAACTCAAGTTTATAGCTGTTGTCTCCTGAATTTTTTGAAGTATTCAGTTTTGATAAAATTTCATCAATCTTTGCATTTACTAGGCTATCAACTTCCTTGTTTCCTGTATTGCTTTGAACAACTGGAGTAATTAATTTATCATCGATTGCCTGATTAATGATTACATTTCTGAGGCTGTCTCTTCTTTGAATTTCACTTTTGAGTAGTGTGTTTTCCTCTTTGTATTTTTTAGCTGAAGAACAGCCGATAAAAACAAAAGAAAGTAGCACCAGTAAAAGTGAGATTGCAAATGATTTATTGATTGTCTGTTTCATTATTATTTTTTTTAAAAGTCGATTTTAGAGTAAAGAATAACATTTCGCCTGCTTCAAGAAATTGGATAAAATCAAGCCCCCAATACATACTGGCGATTACCACCATTTTGTTAAAGAGTTGTCTTTTCACTTATCAATTGTTTTAGCTTGTCAAAAATTGCCCCTAATAGATCTTCCATTCTTTTATGGAAAATGGTTGAAAATGAACCGCACCAAGCACAAACTACATAAGTAAAAAGTTTGCTAGTGTGCAGGAACTGGTCAAAGAAGCCATACACCAAGAGAGCAACAAAAAATGATACAATTGCTTCGGCTAAAAACCATTTCCAAGAGGCTTTTACTCCCTGTCGCACTTGCTTTATTATTTTCACAAATGCTCCCATACTTACGAGTAAAAGAAATAATAGAAAATCCATTAATTGTTTGGAATGATTGGTTAACCATTCCCATATTTGTTGTTTTGTCATTGCTTGTATAGTTTACTGATTAAGATTGAAAAGCCCAGACCAAAAATTGTAATAGGGATTATGTAAGAGTGCTGTCTTGACATTTTTTTTTTAATATCCCCATTGTATCAACAGAGATATAATAATTGAGTTGTTTAACTCTTTCCTCTAAATTGGTTAAGCCTCCATTTATCTTTTCGGTTATGGAATTGATGTTGTTTTTATCGGCAATCGGATTGAGCTTGAATCTAACCGACCAAAACCAACCTGCTATATCAATAGCTATATCGGGTCTTGAGGCTAAATCGGGATTTGCAATTACATCATGCCCGGAATAATCTTTATAGGCTTGGTAGTTGGCTCTCCCTGTGAGTTGAATAAGTCCACGACCTCTAAATCGCCAACCATCACCAACCTGTGTATTCCCTAAATTTATTCTTCCCCAATTACCGCCATAAACAATATTTGCAATGGCTTGTTGATTGGCTTTTTGCTTTGCTGTTCTGCCGTATTGGTTAGCCTGTGCAACCGAAATCTGATTAGTTCCAAAAGTTTTAATTAGCCCCTGTGGAGTGTAATTCAAACTTTCCGTAAACTTTATAAATCCTCCGCTTTCCTCATGTAATTGTGCCAAAAAATGCGCAATCCGTCTTGGAGTATTGATAGCATATTTTTTAAAAATGCTTAAAAAAGTGATGCTGTTTGTCAGTAAAAATTCCATTACAATACTACTTTTTTGGGTTCTTTAGTTGGCTTGTTTTCTGTCTCTTTAATTTCAGGTGCTTTCTCATTATCCATAGTGGCAACAACTAAAATTCCTGCTACGGCTAGTGATAGCCATAATGCTCCGCTTGTACTCATCTTTAAAAGTCTTTTAGTTTGATTTGTTTTACACCTTTTTGGGCTAATAGTGCGTTTTCAGTATTACGCCCGAAATCTCCGTCAACCTTGATTTTAAGTAGTGTTTGCAAGGCTCTTACTTCAAGCCCTTTGCTTCCTTTTTTCAAGAGTTTGCTTTTATCTACTCCCGAACCGTTTGATGAACTAACCGATGCAACTGTTGGGTAAATTTTACCTACTGGTTTTATAACATCTTGGTCAGCAATCCAATAAATATCATTGAGCAATGCGCCGTTTCTTTGCACTACATAGCGATACGTTCCGTCAGGTCTTAAACCAACCCAAATAATAGTACCGATTTTATCGCCCTTTTTAAAAGTGGCTTTTCGGATTCCCTCACTGATATAATTACCGTCAGCCATTTTCCTAGCATCATAGGTTTTTGTACCATAAAATCCTGTCGCCATTACTTCCTGCCCAATGCTGTATCTAAAACTATCAGCTACTACTGGGGCTTTGACTGGGGCTTTGGGTTTTACTGGAGTTTGAACCTTGATTGGATTGGTAGCCAATGTTGGAGTTTTTACAGGTGCTACTGGTTCTATTGGTTCTTCAATATAATTCTGCTGTTTGTCATTACCTTTTTGAACAAAATAATAGATGCCACCACCTACCGCTAGGGCTATACCGCCACCAATCCATAATTTATCTTCTGTGGTCATTTTATAATTGTTTTGGATAATTTGATTTTAATAATTGATAATCTTCTGTACTTAATTCCTCTTTGAGCCAAACCTTTAAAGGGTGCTTTGTCGGAGTTTGCCAAAAAGCGAAATAGGTGTTACCTGTTAGGGTGTTATAATATCTATTTCCAAAGGCTGTAATCACTTTTGAAAATTGTGCTTCAGTTACTCCAGTAAGTGCTGTAAAAATGGTTTTGCGCTTTTCGGTGTTAGTGAAATTGGCTTCTTTCATTGCATTGAAAAGCATTGTGGCAACTTCTTTAGCATTGAAACTCGAATCCGTTAAACCTGCATCCAAATACGCTCCTGCCTTTTTATTTTTACTGGTTTGGGAAACTGCCAAAAGCATTATTCCTAGTCCTGCAAGTCCAATGGTTACAGGGATAATTTTTGTACTTTCCATCTTAAAAAAAGTGCGGTATTAAAAAGCGTAATTCCATAAGTTCGCTTGGGTTAAACTGGTCGGCAAACCATTCTATCATTGTCATTTTCTTTGATAAGGGATTAATACCTTTTCTTTGCCCAAACTCGTTGTAAATCCTAATAAATCCATTGTGATTAACTCCCATCAGATTTTGTTTTACAGATTTAAACCCATTTCCAAAACCATACATTGCGCTAAAAATGGCTTCCGCTTTATTCTTTGCCATTCCAGTAGAAATATTACTTGGCTTTTCTCTTCTATCTTCACTTAATTTAGAAAAGCCGTTAAAAATCTTCTTGTAAACAAAATATCCAACCCCAAGAAAAAAGCCTGTTTTAAGTACACCCTTTACAATTGAAGCCGTTGCATTTACTGTAGCATTGGCATTGTCAAGCGTATTGGCGATTGCCTTTTGCCCTTGTGGGGAAGAAGCTACTGCCATAACTGCTGGATTGTGTAAACCTTGTTTTTTCATTGTCTCTGTTGTTGGCTGTAGCGACTGCTCCCAATTTCATTTTTACTTCTGGAAGTTCATTTTAAGTTTCTTAAAGGGTTGCCCCAGTAATCCGCTTAATCTTACTACTCCCGTTTCATCTTTACTTTCTTAAATTGGAGCAATTGTTACAGCTATTTCTTTGCTGTTGTTTCACTTGCCTGTAAATGGAGCTTACAGACAAGCTACTCCAACACTACCTACATTATGAACTCTTTTATTGTTTGCCAACTCTGCGCATCAGTTACCATTGCAATTGCTTTTTGAGAGTTTTTAAGTTCTACCAACTTCTCTAAAACCTCATTATCTAAATCGGCTAGGGTTTCAATCAATTTTGCTTTTTTCTGCAACTTGAAAGGGTTTGTTTCCTTTGTTTTTATGGTTAATGCGCTCATTATACTAGCATTTGATGTTGTTGTAATAATTGAAATAACTCTTGTGAGAAAACATTGTTTTCGGTATTCTCATTGATTTTTTGATAGATGACTTGTAAAAGTGTTATGGTATCATCATCAAGGGTTTTTATGATCTCCAAAAACGATTTTTTAACTTCTGAATAAGTTTCGTTTTCTGCATCATCGGTCGAGGCAACTCCCAAACCATTTGCTTCAACTGGTACATTAAATCCCAATCCTTTTAAAATTATCGGGGTTTGCTTTATAGCACCTAAAAGCATATTGTTAAAACTGTCGTTGCTCTCCTTTGTGTACCGTCTCTGCAACTTCTCTTCATTTAGTGCCTCGTTTTTAGCTTTGAGTTCCTTATTTTCTCTTTCTGATTCCTCTAGTTTTCTTGCGAGTTCTGCTCGGTCGTAGGCTTGAAGCTTTAAATCAAAAATCTCTGTCATACCCAATCCCATCAGTCCGCTTTTCATTTTCTTTTTCTTCTTTCTTTTGGCAATTGGTTTTTCCTCTGGTTCATTTGATTTTCCAAAACTCACATCGAAAGGGTCTCCCTCCATTTTAAAGGCATTTGCTCCGTTTTTACGTTTCTCCTGTAGGGTTAGTTTTTTGTAACCATCAGCAAAAACTTTCTCGAAAAACTCTTCTGCTGTACCATATTCATTTTTTATTTGCTCGTGGGTTACATTGCGAAAAATCGGCTTGGAAGTATCCCTGTCATAAACCGTTACAGCACAAAACTTGTCGCTGTTGAGTTTATCCATCAAATCATCTAATTGCTCCATTTTAAATTAGTTTCTTGTAGATAAGTAGTATTTTGTTTTTTGGGGTGTAACCCTTTTTGCTGTTATTGGTATCTGTGTAGATTACCTCTAATTGCACTTTTGAATAAGTACCATCAGGCACAACTAAAATTTGTTTTTGGGTTGGGTATATCAGAACTCCGTTAACCTGTGCTATGCTTGTGCCTTTATTGACAACGCAAAGTGAAGTAACATTCTCTAAAACTGGGATTTGCTCTTCTCTAAATTCTCTTGTTATAAAAGCCGATTCTACAAACATTGCTACATTTTTTTAACGTTATTATTATACAGGAACACTACATGAAATTTTAGCGGTCTCTCTGATTCCAGTTTGTCCTCTAGTGTAAAATTGAGAGTGTAATCTTTGTTGCCAGTATCAAAATTTAGAGGCTTAAAACTCTTCTCATATTCTCCACCGTTTGACTGTCTCCAGTTGTCAATATGCACCGATGGAATAATTGCAATGCTGTTATCGTCTTTCATTTCAACGGATGCCATTGCGTTTGCCTGTTTCTCAACTCCATTGGTATAAAGTGCTGCACCTGTAGTAAAGCCTGTAGGCAGTTTAAAGTTTACCGATGTATCAGTTTCTCCTGGTTTAATTAGTGCCTTCACAACGTATTGAATTTGTCTCATGTCTTTTGGGATTTAAAAGCCATAGCCCTAGAACTATGGCTTTTTGAGTTTTGAAATACTATTTTTTTGCTTCTGTTACTCTGAACTCCAATCGCATAAAAAGCGGTTTTCCTGTTGGAATTGTAACCCCTTTTGGAAATTCCAACTCCAATTTGAACTCTTCTTTTGCTCTTAAAAGCGGAGTAGTTGCAATTGGTCTGTGGTCGTCCTGTTTGAAATTTTGAGTATCGGTCATCGGCAAATCAATAAGCATATCATTGGTTTGGATAAGTCTCAAATCAGCATTTTGCAGTTGTGCCGGTATTCTTTCAGAATTTTGCCAGTTGGCATTTGTAACATCAGTTCCGTCAGAGGTAAACAAGGTTCGGACAGAATCAATGACAACATCACGACCAGAGTTTAAAAGGTTTCCGTCAAAGTTGGTTACTCCGACTAATTTTTTGGTGTTGGCATCAACCAATTGGTTTATCCCACTCATTCCGTCAACCTTTACATTTAAGTAGAATGTTTTATCTACTAATTTGGTTGCTTGTGGTCGCACAGCTTGTGCGTGTTGGCGTTGTCTCGCTCCTAAAACTTTGATTGCTCTTTGCAATTGTGGATTTCTATTTTCCATTTTTTTGTTTGAATTAAATTTTACTTTTCTTTTTGGGTTTACATTATGTAATTGCCGTCTTCATCGATGTAGGCTCCTAAACCATCTTCATCTTCATAAGCACCTAGACCATCTTCAACATAGTTTCCACTTGCATCGATATAACCGCCTAATCCGTCTTCATCATCATATCCGTTTAAACCGTTTTCAACATAATTGCCGTTTACATCAATGTAACCACCCAATCCGTCTTCGTGGTAATTGCCATAGGCATCGATATAGCCATTTAGACCGTTTACTGCTCCTGAAAGACCTACAGCTTTTTGCATAAATCTTCCCATTGCGCTATCCGAACTTAGCTTTGAGGCGATGGCTTCAGATGAAAAAATGTTTTTTACCAGTTCTAAACCGTGAGCAATGGAAACACCAATTGCCGAACCTCTCATAAGGGAACTTTTACTATCACTCCCTTTTACCTTTACTGCCAAGAATCCTGCTCCGACAGCTACTACACCATTTACAACACCTTTTACCGTGTTTGATGATGTCTCTGTCATTGTGCCTGTAAGACCTCTTGAGAGTGCGCCTACAGCAACGGCAGAACTAATTGTTATTAACTCCTGTTTCATTTTTGTTTTTATTAATTACTTTTTGAACTTGTTGCTAGTAAAACTGCTCCCAAAGCCCCCACGCCGATAACTATTGGAATAGTATAATTGGGTTTGTCAGTTGGGTTTGCTGTTTCATTTTTTGCCATTTCCTTTTGAGTGGCAACCTCTTCTTTTAGATTATCTACTGGAATATCCTTGACTTTTGAAATGGTCTCTAATTGAGCATCATTTGGCAAAGCTTCATTTACTTGCGTATCGGTTGCCAAAGTCTCAGCAGGTACTCCTTTAACCTGTGCAATGGTTTCCAATTGCTGTGGTGTTGGTGTAGCATTTTGCATCACTTCTCCGCCTTGTGCATCATCGTAAACTTCTTGTGAACCTCCGCCAGAAATTGCGTTTTTAATTGTTGGCTTTACCACGTTGTTAATGGCAAACTTTCCAACCTTACTATTCCCAATTTTTGTAGCAAACTTGATAGCTTTACTACCTTTAATTTTGGTAAAAAGCCTACCTGCTTTACTGTCAAGTATCTTCCCTGCAATACCGCCTCCTGGAATAAAACTCATTGCAGTAGTGGCTAATGGAATGGCTACTTTGCCTACCTTAATGGCATTTTTTATGCTGATGTCTCTTTTAGCTGATTTGATGTTTCGTTTTATGAACCTCCCAATTTTAAGCCCTCTGTTTAAACCTGCATTTAAACCTGCTTGTTCTTCTAATATTATCATACTGTTATTGTTTAAAAAGGAAATCTTCCTCTAGTGGAACTTGTTTTTTTTGATGCTCCTTTAAGCCCTCTTTTACTACCGTAAACACTATTGCTTTTTACATAGATATTGTAAGCTCCGCCCTCGCTATTTGATTTGTGAGCAATGGCATCTGTACCCAATGACTGTAGCATATTTTTTGCTTGTTCGGCACTTCGGGCGAAATCGTATAACTCATACGCCTTTTGACAGGGTTTCTTTGTTACATACCAGCCTTTCTTCTTTGGTGCAGGGCAATTAAGCCCTATATGTGGCAGTTTTAAACTCATAAAAACATCTTCTTTACTTGTGTACTTTGGTTCTCTGTTACTTTGTACTGTTCCATCAATTACACAATGCCCATCATCCAGTTTTCCACTTACTTGATTTTTTGGCACTACAACGTAAACATGGGTGTACTGCTTCGGATTGAAATTGGGCTGTTTTATCTGCCTGATGTAATGCTTAATCCCCAAATTGAGAAGTATGCAACTGGCAAAAATTGAGTAGCTTTTACAATCAATTCCCTCTCTTCTGTTGAACCAACTATTAGCGGGGCTTCTTATATTTTGCGTTACTCCGTCAGCCTGATATTGAATATCATAGAAGAGAAAATAATGTATCTTGTTGCAGGTCTCTTCAATCGTTTTTCCTCTTAAAACCTGTGAAAGTTTGGCTACTTGCTTGTAATAAGCCTTTGCCCAATCTCTCATTACCCGAACCGAATAAAATGTATCTCCTGTTGCAAGCTTTACTTTTTGGTTTTTGGGCTTTTCGATTAAATGATTAAACTCGTCTCCGTTTTTTATCCTACGCTTTAGAATTACGTTAATCTCTTCTTTTGTCATTTCTAAATCCTGTAACTTTCTGATGCAAATGTTTGAAATAAAAAAACCTCGCCTTTAGGTAAAGCGAGGTATAGTAAGGTATTGCAAAGATTTTTTAGGTACGTTAAGGTATTGAAAGGTATGATAAGGTATTATTGCAATGATTTTGAAATACCATTGCAATAAAATTGCAATTAGCTACTATCATCAAGATAAAATCCTTTGGGTAATCCATAGGTTTCCACAAATTCCATAAACTCTAAATGAGGTATTATTTTGGTATCTTTCGATATGTTTTTCTCTTTTAAAATCTCATTGATTTGCTTTCTGATTTTGGTTTCACTAAACTGGTCACAATACATCTCAACCAATTCCGATTTTGTTGCAGAGTGAGGAAGCGGTTTTTTGATGTTTTTATTCATTTTTACAGTCGGTTTGTTCTTTAACTTTTAAATCATTTATTTTAAATAATGTTCTGAAAACATAGGATTCCAAAAACTTTAATATCCTGTTCTTTCCTAGTATAATAAAATCCAAAAATTGCAATGGAGCAGTTAGAATAATTGCAAAGCATACAAGTAATGCAAACAAGTTGTATCGAACTATTTTAAGGCGGTTTACAAAGGTCATAGTTTAAATGTTTATTAGTTTTTCATGCAACAAATCGGATATAGTTTGCATCGTAAATTTTTGCTCTTCTGTTCTGTCATTTCTTTTCCATTGACAACAGAAAAGAAGTATTACTGCCTGTGATGGTGTAAATGCAATATTTGAAACCTTTTTGGGGTTTTCAATCTTGGTTCTGAAAGTATAGAACATACTTTGGAGTACATCTATAACAATGATGTCATTGCAATACTTTTCATAATCATTGCAATTGGAAATATTATCTACTTTGTGGCGGATAAACTTTAAAAGTTCCGACTGGATAATAACAATGTTTTCCTTTTTGATTTTCTTTAAAACTATCTTCATATCAATACTTAAATTCTGCGATTAACAAATTATTTTCATAGAACTGGACGACATTAGTCCGGTTAAAGAGTTCTTTCCTTTTAAGGCGGTTAAGCATACTCTTGATTATTGCCTCATTGTCTCTGCTGTTCTGATTTATAGGAGAGTGCCAAACCACGTTATCATCCCTACCTTTGGTTAGAATTACCATTTTAATCTTTGATTTCTCTTTCTTAAATACTGGCATTGGTTATAATTTAAAATTCAAAAAAGCTATATTTTACGGTCTCTTCACTGGTAATTACATGGCTCTTTTCGTTAGTTTTAAGCGATTTTTTTAGTATCAAATCAGGTAATTTATCAAGATACTGTTTTGGTAAATTCTGCTCTACATAATCGAATAATTGCGAGTAAGTCAACTTGTTTTTAAAGAATCGGTTTATTGCCGTCTCACACTTTTTGGAGTGGTTGATAGTCTCTTTTCTTTTGGTTGCATTGCTTTGCTGTTTCTTCTTTATGGCACCATACTTGGCAACGGCTGATAAATGCTCATTCCATTTGGTTTTAGTGTATTCAAAACCTACTTCTTTTGCCGTTTTTCGGGTCATATCGAAATAATCGTATGGGAATAATGGCGAAAACTCATTTTTAGCAAACCATTTTCTAGCCCACTCGATACGCCATCGCATTTGGCTTATTTCATCAACCAACACGCTCTTATTAAAGCTGTTTCCTGTAAAGGCAATCCACTTGTTCTGATAATACAGATTAATGGCTTTTTTGTAGCTTCCTGCAAAAGGAGTAGCCGTTTTGTAAATCTTTGATACGGATTTGAAAAAGTCCTGTATTGCCAGTTCTCTAAACTCTTCATTGGTTAGCGTACCGCTGAAAGCTTCTTTGTACAGATAGCGAATGTCGATAGGCTTGTAATTGTGATATAGTCCACTAGCTAGGTTTTCGGCTAGTTCCTGTGGATGTAGAATTAACTCCTGCAAGTGGTCTGAAAGCGTTTTTTCTTTGCTTTGTGATTCGCCCGCCGCCCCCTTAGTGGAAATAGCTTCTTTGCTGGTATGTGTTCCTGTAAAAAACAAATGAGAAGGCGTGAGAGCTTGGCTCGAACTCCTTATACCCTGAGAATTGTTTTCAACATTCTCTTTCTTTTTATTTTCATTTATAAATGTTCTTGTACTTTCATTGTTATCAGGTAAAACATTCCAATATGTAAGTTTAAGTTCTTTGTTTTCAGAGCGTTTTATTTTTGAGGTGTAAACATCCAAAATCACGAGAATTTCAGGATTTATATGTAGCTCAACAGGTCTGTTTCTCCCTGCGAAATGATATTCCACAAACACTCCTGCCTCTTCTAAACGCTTTCTGTGATTACGAACCGTTTTAGAGCAAATAGCTATACTGTTAACCTCATTTCGCTTTAGCTGGGTAACTAGAAAGGAATTGATTTTAAACTCTTCAATTGGTCGCTTAGATGTAATACCACCTTTGATAAACTTCTCATTGCGTTTCATCAATTGGGAGTTATACAAATGCAATAGATTTTGAAACACTACTTCAGTAGCATATTTTACCGTTTGGATTTTCTTTTTCTCTACGATAAGCCCATAATCATTGCAAAACTGGGTAACTGCCTCGTTATAGTTTCTTGGATTACTATTCTTTGAATTATGGAGTAAAAACAGTCTTTTGTACTCTTTTTGAATATCAGTCAATGAATTTGCTTTACAAAATTCCTTTACAGAATTATTGTGCGCTTGTATCAGTTCGTTTTCTGCCTGTGTTTTAAAATTATAGGACGCAATATACTTGCGGTAATTATCCATCGTACTTGAAAATGCCTCTTCAATGATTGCAGGATAAATTGCAATTATTCTGCCTGACAATTGCAATGGTTTTTCAACTGGTGTTTGTTGAACTTCTACAGCTTGATTTTCTCCAAAGCCAAAAAGCGTAGATGCCATTGAAAAAAATTTGTTATCTAGTCTTTGCGTGTTTATACTCATAAGAATTTGTTTTAACCCTTGACAATGGCGCATTTTCGCGCCATTGCTTCAAGGTCTTACAGCTTATTGCCGTGTATGTATTGTTATTTCTTAAAAGATTTATTGTAATTCTCTGCCAGTAGCTTATCTACATCAGCCATTTTGTAGTAAATCTTGTTTCCGACTTGGCTAAAAGATATTTTTCCCTCGTCTCTCCAACTTTGAGCAGTACGTTTTGAGATACCCATAAACTTCATAAACTCTTCATTATCCATAATGGTTTTTTTTGAAGTATCGGGTTGGGTGCTGATTAAATTTTGCAAAGTATCTAACCTTGTGGTTAACTCTGAAAACTGGGCTTTAGACAAAATATATACCTCCATTTTTGAAAAAGATTAAAAATTATGAGGCAAATGTGCAGGGTCTGAAAAAGTCTTTTAGTCTTTTTATGGTCTTCAAGGACTAAGTTTTTTTGAAGACTTCGGGAAGCCACTATTTAAGGGGCTTTTGGAGTATGGAATTTTAAAAGAACTGAACTTACAAAAAGACCTTTTTTGATTTGTGTAGAAATGAGTTAAAACGAGCTTAAAATGATGCTGTTTTATTGTTTTTAAGCTAAAAAAGACGGGAGTTTTACAAAAAGTCTTTAAGGTCTTTTTTTAGCAAAAAGACTTTTTGTATTTATCGAAAGCCATTTATTTACAAAGGTTTATATAGATTTTTGGCTTTGTAATAAGTAAGTAAAATATAAAAAGTCCACGCAGGATTTGTGGACTTTTTTTTAATTATAAAATCTTGGTTACATCAATACGCTTATTTGAGTTCGGGCGTTTATCTTCTCTGGAGGGTTGCAGGATAGTTTTAACGCTTTGCGGACTGATTTCTTTGCCGTCTTTATCAACGAATGAGTTTACTATGATATTTGCAACATCATTAATATTCCCCTCAATAACTGGCTTACCGTCAATAAGGATTTCACGAGACAGTTGGTAAAAAATATCTACAAACTGATTGACATTGCAATTGAATTGCAATTTTGTGAAATTGTTGGGGCTTATGGATGTTGCAGGTTTCTGTTTTTCAATAGTACTTTTTATACTCTGCATTTCATAAATCTGCTCAATCTCTTTGGCACATTGTTTATCAAACAAAGGTAATTTTTGATTCAAAAATTCAATATTAGCCTGTTTATACTCATGTTTTTCTTTAGTTAACAAAAGGATTTTTTCATTGTCATCATCTAGTGAGCCAAGTTGCTTTTTGATTTCATAAAATGAAAAATACCTTTCATCACTTTCTGCATTGATATATCGTTTTGCTACACTAGGTTTGATTGGTTTTGCAGTTGAGCATTGCAATAAATCTCTTTTCTTTTCGATAAGATTGCATAGTTTGTTGTACCTAGACAATAAACCATTTTCAACAAAAAGTTTCTCATTTTCTGCAATAAGCAAATCAAAACTGTCGAGCCAACTTGAAGGGGATTTGACCTGTTCTAGTTGATGATTTATAAAATTTAAAAACTGGGTTTGAGGTAATTTAAAAAGCTTTTGAATTACAGCATTGCAATAGTCTTCAATTGTGCTTTGCTCTTCTACAATTACATCTAAATTAGTGTTATTTGACTGTACAGAAGTTACAGACATTTGCTCCAAAAAAGGAACTGATTTTACTGGGATTTTGTTAGAGTTCAAGTATGGTTAGTTTGGGTTAGTGTTACTTTTTCTAAAATCGCAATAATTGAATTTTCGTCACATTTTATCAAAAAAAAACCCTAAAACAAGGGTTTTTTTCATAAACTAACTCATTTTTGCCTATGATTTGCAACAAAGATAATACGGAAATAATTTATAATTTAGTTAAAAAATACGATTGTTAAAAAATAAATTCGTCCACTGCTTTATCTAATTCCTCGTTAATAATCTTGGCGTAAATCTGTGTTGTTCTAATATCTTGGTGATCCATTAATTTAGAAACGTGTTCAATTCTCATTCCGTTATTAAGTGCGTTGGTAGCGAAACTATGACGGCTCAAATGGAAAGAAACGTGTATTGGAAACTCCAAAGTTTTTGCAATTCTCTGTATCTGAAAATTTGCTGACTTATTGGCTTTTTCGGTTATCTCATATCTGTACTCTTTGTTCTTTAAAAACAAGGTTGGATTTTTCACAATTGGAAAAATAAGGTCGTCAGGTTGTGAATTTGGTTTTTGATATTTTTTGATAATATCAAGAGCAATTTGACCAATTTTAAATTGGTGTAATCTCCCTGTTTTATTTATTGTCTTTTTAATTCTTTGTTCAGCCTCGATGAAGTGTTTATTTTGGATTTCTAAAACATCACTAAAACGTAATCCTCCGGCATAAATTGAAAAAACGAACATATCCCTGTAAATACAGCTTAAAGTTCCCTCTTGGGCTTTAAAATCAATCATAGCCTGTATTTGTTCTTTCTTTAAAAATAACCTTTTACCAGTATCCTTTTTTAATGTAAGTTTACTAAAGGGATACATATACTCAGGGATAATATCCTCTTTTATGGCTTCCTTGAACATAATGGCTAAAATCATTATAGAATATCTTTGAGTTGTCGCTCCATTTTTTAACGTATTACCCATATAACTCATATAATCCATTAAAAGAGAAACTGTAATATCATCAAAATAAACATCTCTTGTTCCAGTCCATTTTTCAAACTTTTCTAAATAGACGATATAGTTTTTATAGGTGGCAATGGAAACATTACCTCTGATTTTTTCACAACGTTTATAGGCGTACTCAAAAAAGTTAGGCACTTCTTTTCCTTTGATTGCTTCCTTGATTTTCTTTACCGAAACAGATTTTACCTTTCTTTCCAAGTCGGCAACTTGCGCTTCCGCATCAGCAACCTTTTGAGAAATGGAAGCATTCATTCTTGCGCTATTGGGATGGTTTTTCTTTACACGCTGTTTTCCCTCGTCCCATTCGGTTTCTTTTAACTTTAAACCGACTGAAATAAATTTAGTTTTTCTATCTTTAATAATTCTTATATACAATGGAGAATGACCCGTTTGGTCGGCTTGATGTGTTCTTAAAATCAGTTTAATTGATGCCATATTATGAAAAAATGAAATGTTGTACTATATTTGTAAAAGGATGCAAACGAGTGAAACCCATTAAAATTAAGGGATTGCAATTGAGTGCAACGGAATACAAGAGTACAACATTTAGTACAACAAAACAAACATTTTGTTGCTTTTTTTTGCTTCATTTTGAACCATAAAAAATATAAAACCCAATAAATACGGCACTTTAGAAGCAAATCAATACATCAAAATATATAATTGACCTAACAGGCGTTTGGCTCAATGGCGGGTGAAGTGGTTAAATGAGCATTCTACCTCGCATCAACTTTTGTGCTGGGCTGATAGTTTGGTGCTCCGAAATCCGCCACTGCGCCAAGCGCCAAAACGTTACCTGCAATGATATCAAACAACAACATAAATCAATAAATATGGAAATAACAGGATTAGACAAAGTAATTTACACAGTTGGTAGAATCACTCCGAATGGTGTAAATCTTTTAGGCACATGCTTTTTATTAAACAAAGAGGGACTCTTTGCTACGGCATCGCATGTTACGAACAATGACAATAACAATTTGGTGATTTTTGTTTCTGGTAAGACAGACTTAAATAATTATCAGGACACATCAGACAATCAAGGTCATACCGTTCCTGCATCTATTTATAAAGTTGACCCTGTTCGTGATATCTGTATATTAAAAATCAATACCCCTGGTAAAGCTAATTTGCAAGTTGGTGGTTCCGATGACGTTAAGGTTACAGATAATCTCGGAGTAGTTGGATTTCCACACTGTGTTAATGGAAGAAACATCCTAACATTTCAAACTACAGTTGTTGGTGCTAAGGTTTTAATTGAATCTTCCGGAATTAAATCAAAACATCTAATTCTTAATATTCAAACGAGACCTGGACAATCAGGAAGTCCAATATTCAGATTAAGCGATTCAAAATTAGTTGGAATGATAATCGGCTCATATGTTCCTGGAGGTGGTGGAATTTCTCTTGGAGGAGTTGACCCACACACGTTACATCAAACTACTCATGCAGTTTCAGCTGAGTATATTTTAAAAATGATTTAATATGGTAGAACTTAACAACATTACACAAGCTGACCAAGAACAACTACTTAGCTCAATAGACGATTATCAAGCTGACATAGTCAAAGCGTTTTTAAAATCTACATCCAATAATTATTTACAAAGTGTAGACTACTGGCTAAACGCAGGACCTGCAAATACTGCAAAATTTGGAGGCGAGCCTAATAAGACTAAAATCTACAGAGACAAACTTTTAGAAGAACTTGAAAAATTCTTTTGCGGTGACGAACGATATGAAGAGGATAGAAAAAAAATCGCAACGAGTGGAGACAAATCACAGAAGTATATAATTGGCGTAATGTCAGCTGCTATGGGCAAGACTTTGGGTACCGCAGGAGCATTTATTGCACCAGTTATAGTATTATTAATTTTAAGTATTGGGAAAATGACTGTAAATGCATGGTGTGAAATGCGAAAGGAGACAAGAAGCACACCCGATAGCCCGGATTTCTAATCCGTGCTACCCCAATTTAATTAATATTGAAAACCCCGTTAACTCGGATTTGTAATCCGAGCTCAATTAATAAAAAAAATAAACTATATATACGTCCATGCAATAAAACCAAAACCCAAAAATAGAATAGACAAAAGTAATTACAGAAACAAAGTCAAATGATAAGATTAATTTTTTTAATTGTTCATATAAGTATTGATATCATTACCGCAGTAGTGAATAATACAGATTAGGTAGTATTGTCATATTCAATACAATTTGAAGCTTTTGAATAATAGGTACTAATAGTATACACATTTTAAGATAGAATTAATAGAAATTTTAAAAACCAAAATAGTATGAAAAAATTAGCTACAATTTATTGCATTCTTAGTGCTATAGCATTCAGCTTTAGTCAAGAAACTTCTGATTCTATAAATCGAAAAATGGGAAAAGGGAGAACAAATACTTATGTTATTGAATATGATTTTAAAAGCGGATATTTTAAAAAGAATAATCAAAAAATTATTGTCAATAGTCCTGTTATTTTTAAAATTGTAAACATCAATCGCTTGGCATATGAAGTGAGGGTAAAAGCAAAAGATTCAGTTATTGGGGTATCAAATATGGAGGGATTAACGGAATTATTTAAAAAGGAGCAAATCGAAAATTTAGAAAAGCAAATAAATACTTCGGATATCAATAAATCAAATATCCAACCCTTTACCGCAGTAGTTGTTGATGATTTCAAAGGTTCTGAAAATGAAAATAAAGAATTAAAAAAATCGATTAATAACTTTATGATAGAGCTATCTTCAAAATCAAACTTACCTCTAAATGAAATGAATAAAGATGATATAAAAAAAGCATTAGATTCAATCAATAGCATTAAAGTAGTAAATAAAATCGATGAAGACATATCAAATCATCTCGAACTTCAAAAAAAACTAACTACGCTTTACTTAAAAATTTTAGAAAAATATTACATAATGCTCAACCTTAGTAAAGAGTATTTACATATAAGTAGTTTTATTAATGAACCATTGTTGTCAAGCAACGATCAAATAGATGATTTAAAACTAGAGAATATAGTGCTTGAATTTGAAAATAATAAAATCATTAAAGAGGATATTTCGTTATTAGTGAATCAATTTCAAAGCGAATACAATGCCATAAAAACAAACATACAATTAGGGAAATCAACCAATTATGGTGGTGTAATGAAGCTTAATTATATAAGTGATAATCAAAACGTTGTAATCAATCACATTAATGAAAAAATTAATAAAATTAATTTTGATGACTTAAGAAATGAATTGATTCAATTGAAGAATCTATTGAAGAGCCAGAATAGAAATTTAATCTTTGAATATGTTTCGCATCCCATACAACCATTTCAAGATGTTGTAATATTTGATGTAGAAATAAAAAAGAAAAAAACAGATAATAATTTAATTGACAACAGTAGAAAGTTTTCGCACAAAGAATTTGTAAGACATGGACTTCGGTTAGATGTAAGCTTAGGTGTAGCAGGAAGTCTACATTCGGATAAATATTCGTACGCAGTTAAAATGAATCAAAACAATGAAAATGTCATAATGAAAAACGACGAGTCTATTTTCACACCGAGTTTTGTAGGTTTTTTTACAGCTAGCCGAAGAAGTGCAACTCATTTTTCTTGTGGATTTAGCATAGGTATAGGAGTTAGTGCTAGTGAAGGATCGCTAACCTTTGATAACTTTTTTGTAGGCCCAAGTTTAACAGTTGGCAAGTATGAAAGAGTTACTTTAACTTCGGGTTTATCCATAAAAAATTTACCTGTTTTAAATAATGGATATCAGGAAGGTGGCATTGTACCACAACAATATACAATTGAAAATGTATCCGATAAAAATTATGTTCCAGGTTTCTTTATTGCCTTATCTTATAACTTAACAAAAGGAGTAAAAGACAACATCAAACACATGAAATCTTTTTACTAATAGCTATAATTAAATATCAAAAAGAACTATAAAACAATGGATCTATAATCCTTACTTACTTACTTACTTATAAATAAATACAAATAACATGAACACTCAAGCAATCAAACCAGGACCCAAAAGAATAGCAACCTCAACAGGAAAACCTGACCAAAGGCAACGCGACAATAAAAAAACACCTGGCAACACACCATCATTAAAACCATCGAAATCAACAACAAAAAAATAAATTAAGTACAATCCGACTAAAAACTAAAAAAGAATTCTGATAATAATGCTACTTTTTAGTTAACGCAAGTTTAACATGTGCAAACTTCAATACGAATGCTTAAACAGACATAAAAAAAGACAAGACACGAAATGGCAGACACAGAAAAAAAATATGCAGCTAAAGCTTTTGTTAGTTGTAGTTTGAGACAGAAGGACGAAAAATTTGTAAACTATGTTTGCCGAATACTTGAAGTGCATAACATTCAAGCATTTGGAACAGTTGGAAAATTTTCTGCATCACCTGAAAATCCTATTACACTTATGAATAAAAATATTCCACTTGCTGACTTTGTTGTTATTGTAGCAACACCACGATACATACAGAAAGACCTTACAACTGGAATAATTACTCACGGACTTTCAGAAATGGTTCACGTTGAAACAGGAATGGCTATTGCTCATGGTAAACCAGCCGTTGTTTTTGTGCAAGAAGGAACAAATATTGGAAATGCAATACCTAATATTACACAATACGTTACTCTTAATAGACAAGAGAATGATTTTGACGCAAAAAAAAATCATTTTCTCTCTACTAAACAACGCATATCAATTTGTTCAAAATCTAAAAACTGACAAAAACATAAAAACTGCTGGTAAAGTTGTAGTAACAGGACTAGCTGTATATGGAGGTATAAAACTTTTACAAGCAATTTTTGATAACAATAAAAAATAAATAAAATGAGTTATTCAGCGGTCATTTCTCACATACAAATGGTGTTAAACAATTGTGGCGAACCAGTTATTTTGACACCAACTGGCAACCAAACAATGGATGATAAGGGAAATATGTCAATTGAAATTCGTAGAGCTTATGTTTTACGACAAAACAAATGTTGCGTTATCCCTCGACCTATACCAACCTGTTCAGAAAATCCACAATATAAGTGGTGCATAAATCGCATTCGCATTTCAACAAGTTTAGCTGACGACTATTCGAAAAATTGTCAGCTTTCTGATGATGAAATTAGAAACATAATTTGTTCAAAGATACTTTTATTTGGCTGCTATGAGGACGATAAGTAAACCTTATATAGTGTATTTAATACCACGATTGTGCGGATTTTTAATCTATGCTTAATAAGTTTTAAAATCAAAACTCATGAAAACAGAAGCAATCAAACCTGAGTCAAAATAAATAGTAACAACAACAGAAAAACCTGACCAAAGGCAACTTGACAATAAAAAACAGCCAAAAATACATCATCATTAAAGCCATCGAAATCTACACAAAAGAAATAAAATCATTAGACTACAAAAAAGTTATAAAGCATCTATGAAATTTAATAAATTAAAGGAAACCTTATGAAAAAAAACGTAAAAACTAACATAAACTAATGAAGATAAAACTTTTAAATATTAGATTTGTTACCTAATTTGATAAGAAAGTAGCATAATTTTTATTTTAGTTTAACATTTCGAGTTGAAAATATGTTTTTAGTTCAATATTCATATAGTTGAATGAAACGGAGAAATTAAGCTGAACAGGAACCGTATAAAAAATAGTAGGCATAACTTAATAAAATGTAAAATGAAACATTTAAAATTAACACTTTTTTATTTAATTGCACTTTTTGTTAGTTCAACAATGTTTATAAGTTGTTCAGAAGAAAATGAAACAACAACAAACGAAACTACAAATAAAAATGTAAATACTTTTCTAAAATCATTCTATTCAAAGGATTATGCTTTTGGTCAAAGCGCCAAAATAAACCCTAACTCACAAATTTCAGCAATGGCTCGTACTGCTTCATTAGAAGAAGTTGAATTAACAGAAGTTTTTGTAGACAACGAAACTAAAGCACGAGGATATATAATTACAGACAAAAATACTGGAGAGTTATTATATTTTATAGATGTTGATAGAGATACATATACATTAACATCTTTAGATGTTAAAAATAGTGAGCAAAAAACTTTTAATAATATTGATGAAATTTACAATTATTTCAGTACCGATGAATTTGACTTTATCGAAATTGCTTTAGACGATAATTCAAATACAGAAGTTGCTGAAAGAAGATTTTGGGGTTCAGAGTTTAATCAAGGTGAATGTGGTGAAGCTGGTCCAGGTTTGACTTATGTTTACAAAGATTATTATGTTCTTGGGATAAGAGTTAGTCATGTTCCACAGAAATCACTTCATGATAATCAGACCCTTTTAGTTGAACCTTGTGGTTTTAGATAAAAATTATAGCTGTCCATTAATGGACAGCTATTTAAAATTTATATTTATGTTTTTCAAAAAAAAAATATTTTTAACAATTCTTATCATTTTTTCTAATGTACTTTTCGGTCAAGAAAGTTATATCGTTATAGATAGTCTATCTAACGAGCCAATATCTTATGCTAACATTTGGATAAATAATAAAATTTTTACAAATTCTGATGAAAATGGATTATTTATCATTGAAAATAAAAATGCTGAATACAATGTATCATGTTTAGGTTATAAAAAAAAGAAAATTGATTTATCAAAAAAGAAAGTTCTTTTAACTCCTGAATCAATTAATCTTAAAGAAATAATTGTAACTAATAGAAAGTCGAACAAAGAAATTAAAATCGGCTCGAATAAAAATAAAGATATAATAATTGCTGCTAATTTTGATAGTAAATTTGCTGAAATTGGCAAAGTTTTCATCCCACAAGATACAACATGTCTTTTTTTAAAAGAAGTAAAATTTAACACTTTTTCTATGTTAAAAAATGCAACAGCAAAAATTAATATTTATTCTTTAGATAACAATATGCAACCATACAAACTTATCAATTACGACAACTTGATTTGTAATATTAAAAAAGGAAATCAAAAAAGTGTAATTAAATTAGAAGAGTATAATATAATTGTTCCAAAAGAAGGTTTTATGGTTTCAATTCAAATATTATTAGTTGAAGACAATAAAAGCTATCGTCAATATAACAAAAATCTTTACCAATACGAACCAAGTCTTTTTGTTAAAAAACAATCTCCTGATAATTTTACTTATAATTTATCAGAATATAATAACTGGAAGAAAGTACCGTATTACGACCTAAATATTGAAATAACGTTAACAAATTAAAGGCTTCCCTGATGAAGGTGACTTAATTGGAGGTAGTATAAATTATGTTGGTATTTGGGTTCTTAGTGCCGAGGATTGTGCTTGGTTGGAAGTGGAGGTGGAGGCTCAACTTCTGGTGTTGAAGGCACTAGTGGTAATACTAGTGGTTACACAGGTGGCGGTGGCGGAGGTGGAAGTATTAACACAGATGGAATAAATACAAATACACCAATTATCACAACTCCAATTACAACTGATGGTGAATTTATTGATTTAAGTTTACCCGAACTAAACAAAATTACAACTCAAAACGAAAATGGTACTAACATTTTAAGAAATACCATTGACCAAATGAAATCTAATTTGAATAATGGCTCTGAAGAAGGAATTGAGTTTAGTTTAAATTCAGATGATACATATACACCATTTACAATGCCAGCTGGTTTTGATGGCATACAATTTCCACCAGTTAGCACGAATAATCCTCTAATCAGAATGCATAAACACCATTCAGGCTTAGACCCAATATTTAGTGCCGAAGACATTATAGGTATGGTAGGGTTTTACCTTGACAAAAAAAATTTAAACCCAAGCTCTCCTCAAAATACTAACATTACCTCAATAATGGTTTCAGTAAGTGGTCTACATGCTTTAAGGGTTAGTAACGTATCAGACTTACAAGATTTTTACAATGAATATCAAATAAATCAAGTAAGTTTTAATGCATTTAAAGACGCATATAACAGTCAAGTCATAAAAAAATCCCAAAATCAATGTGGAGGCACTTGTTCTGATGCAGAATACAATCAATTACTATTAAATAATTTAAGTACTTTTATAAAATCATTTGCATGGGGCATTGATTTTTATTTTGCTCCTCACCCAACAACTCTAACAGGAGATTATACTTGGAAGAAAAAATAATCGTTTAACTCTAAAAATCACAAAATGAAAAATATATTTAAAGTAATAATTTTATTATTTGGCTTTTCTAGCTTTTCACAAACTATTGTTGAAAAACCTCTTGAAACATTTTTTAATCCTGATGAAAATAAGCATGTTTATTTTAAAGATTTAAATAATATTTTAAATAAATATGTAGGTACTTGGATTTTTGATGATGGTACACAATATTTTAAAATACAATTTTATAAACAAACTTATTACAGAGAAACACCTATTGCTAATAAAAGAATTACTATATATAACGATAGAATTATTGGTCATTATCAATATAAATTAAACGGTATTGAAATTTATAATGTAATCAATGATAAATTTGTTTACAGCAACAATGGTTCATTTTCTAATGGAAATAATATATATTTTCGTGAACCTACTGACAATCCTTGCGGGAGAAGAATTGCGGGAGAAGTTAATTTAATTTACTCTAATAGCAATGGTGTTGAACAATTAACTTGGAATAGGGTAGATTTTAATGCTGGTGCAGATTGTTATCCTTTTGATACAACACCATTCAAAACCCCTGCCAATATGGTATTAACTAAACAATAAAACCTCTTACAACAACAGTTTGTAACAATAGCTGCTTTCGGGTAAATCTGAAAGTCGCTATTGTAATTGTAATAGTTGGTAAACAAATGTACAGAGCGGATTTCTACTCCATGTTTTCGAAATTTAATTAAGTTTTGAATCCGATTTAAATTAATACAATCCAAATGTAAACCACTTATCTCTTCAATATAAAATTCTTATGCATCAAAATCATAAGTCGGAATCCTATATCCAATGAAATTAAAAGTTCATTATTGGTATAGGAATAACCTTTTGCATTCCCAATAATAGATAAGAAAAAGAAGAACAAAAAAGTTGTTGCTTGACTCTTGGGAGTTGTTGAATCATAAATTGTGTTTTAGATTAAAAAATTCACATAGCCAAAACACCTACTGAAATTAAAAAGAATTTACGGTGTTTTTTAAGTTTTTGTTACGGTAATACCGTAATAAATTTAATAAAAACACCGTAATCTGAAAACAATAGCAAACGTAATTTAGCAATTTAAGATAAATCAATGCCAACAGGAATCTACATAGCAGGACTAGGTCAATCAACTACAAAAGAGTCAGTAGAAAAGTATGCAGCACGCTATATCAAAGAATTAGAATATTGCACCTCTGGCATAAACTACTACACCAAAGTCGAAAAAATCTATTACAACGAAGACCAAAGTAGTCTAGCGGTTAGAATATTCCAACACCCAAAAGAACAACCAAAATCAGAGAAAGATACCCTACTCTACTCCTTCTACGATTTCGAATACAACGAACTCCTAAACCAAAAATTCCAAAATAAAAACCTATTATTCAAAAACATTGCATTATTACTTTTAGTGATTAGAAAATTCCCAAGAATAATAGCCAGTTTGTTCAAAAAAACAACCTACACAAAAGGAGGTCAAACATTTTATATGTTTATCATGTTTTTAATAATGGCAATTGCAGTTCTATTTCTATTACCTTCAATGTTATCATTGATAAATGAGATAGAATTTTTTAAAATTCACAACTTAAAAATCAACCTAGATTGGTTTTCTGAGTTGAGTAAATTTACAATCCCAATTACGACTTTTCTCATATTATTCATCCCAGAATCCAATACCCTACTCACCAAAGTAGCAGCCGAATTCACCACCATAGACAACTACATCCAATACGGAGAGCAATCCCAAATCATACAAGGCAACTTTGATGCACTAGTAGAATACATTGTAGAAAACGAAGAAAACCCAACCGTCCATTTACACACCTACAGTTTCGGAAGCATCATAGCATTAGATGCCTTATTTCCAATTGGAACAGAACCTTGTAACAACATACTAAACAACATCAAACTACTCATAACCGTGGGAGCACCATACGAATTTATAGACAGTTATTATCCCAACTTCTACAGTGGAAGAACCGATAAAATGTGCCAACAAATAGAATGGATAAACGTCTACTCTACCCTAGATGCCTTCGCAAGCAATTTCAGAAAAGACAACAAATCAGGAAAAGCACAATTCGGAATCAAAGGCAAAAAAGAAGTCCCAATCAACCTCAACTACGAAATAGCCCGAAAAGAAAAATGCAACGTCTTCAGTTTCCTAACCCTAAAACACATCACCATGCACCAATCCTACTGGGACGACTCCAAATCCGGACAATCCTGCACAAGATTAATATTCAACAAGATGAAGGAAAAACAGTATTGGAATTAATTATAAACTTAAAAATATGTACTTATTCTTTGACACCGAAACAACAGGATTACCAAGAGATTGGAAAGCTCCTGTTACAGATTTAAATAATTGGCCAAGATTGGTGCAATTAGCTTTTTTACAATTTGACAATAATGGAAATAAAATTTCAGAAGGAGATTTCATTATTAAGCCTAGTGGATTTATAATTCCAAAGGAATCTTCAAATATTCATGGAATCACCCATGAAAAAGCAATGAATGAAGGTGTTGATCTACATAATGTTCTAATTGATTTTCATGCGCTTATTAATAATTCACAAACATTAGTAGCTCACAATATGAGTTTTGATGAAAAGATAGTTGGCTCTGAATTTTTAAGAAATGGATTTAACAATACAATACCATCTAAACCAAGAATTTGTACTATGCATAGCACAACAAACTTTTGTAAAATCGAAGGGTATTATGGCTATAAATGGCCTAAACTATCAGAACTTCATTACAAGTTATTTGGATTTGAATTTGAAGAAGCTCATAATGCAATGATAGATATTAATGCTACTGCAAAATGTTTTTGGGAGTTGAAAAGAATAGGCATTATTAATTAATTTATCAACAACATAAATATATATTAAATATGTCAAACTTTCATGATCCAATAAAACATATAAAATTTTTAAGACAAACACTTTCACAAGATAAGAAACCTTTAGGTTTTTTTATTTCGGCAGGCTGCCCTCTTGCGGTAAATATGGCAGAAGGCAAATGGCCTTTGATACCTGATGTAGCAAAACTTACAGAATATATAATTAACGAATTAAAGTCGGAAACAGCCGAGAAAAACAATTTTGATAAGTTGATTGATGAAGTAATCTTATCAAAATTAAAATCAAACAATATTGAAGATATATTAAGCTTTCTCCGAGGATTAAAGGAGGTATCTGTAGGAAGTTCTGTAAGAGGATTCACAAAAGAAAACTTGGTTGAACTTGAAAAAAACATCTGTAATAAAATTGTTGGAAAGCTTGAAGTAAATCTTCCCGATAAAGATACGCCATACCATAAACTAGCTCAATGGATTTCAATTGACAGAGAAAAACCAATTGAGGTATTTACTACAAATTATGATTTGCTTCTTGAAGAAGCGTTTGAAGATTTATCAATCCCATATTTTGATGGATTTGTAGGTTCACGACAATCTTTTTTTGATTTGCGTGCAGTTGAGGATAATCTGATTCCTAAACATTGGACTAGATTATGGAAAATTCACGGTTCTATAAATTGGTTTCAAAAAAAAAACAAAGAAGTTTATAGGTCGAGTTTGACAAAAAGTAATGGTGATTCATATTTAATATATCCTTCTCACTTGAAATATGAACAAAGTAGAAAAATGCCTTATTTAGCTCTTATTGATCAATTAAATCGATTTATTAGACAACCCAATTCTTTATTGATTATCAGTGGATATTCTTTTAATGACCAACATTTAAACGATACTATAATAAGCGCATTAAAAGCTAATCCAAATTCGATGGCTATTGCACTTTTATTTGACACTATGACTTATGAAAAAGGGGGAGAAATAGTTGAAAGATATCCAGAAGCAATTAAAACCGCAAAAAGAAACAATCTTGCTCTATGGGCTTACGACGAAGCAATTATAGGTACTGCAAGAGGTAAATGGAAGATCCCAGTTGACATCGAAGATGAAGAAAATTTAGCAGAATGTTATGACAAAAAAGACCAACAATTAAAATTAGGAGATTTCTCTAAGTTAGGGGATTTTTTGCAAGCACTTATTGGGTATAATCAAACTAAATTAGATGAAAAATAATTCTACATATTTAGGAACAGTTCAAGATGTAACTGGAACAACCATAAGGGTAGCAATGGTTAATGATTCTCTTTCAGGTTTGACTTATGTTAACGGAGATGGTTATCGAATTGGGCAAATTGGGAGCTTTGTAAAAATACCAATTGGATATAATTATTTATTTGGCATTATTACACAAGTCGGTGCAGGTGCTGTACCTGAAAATCAATTAGAAAATCAACCATATGGTAATAGATGGATTACAATTCAATTAGTTGGTGAAGGGCAAAGAGCAGGCGAATTTCAAAGAGGAATTTCCCAATATCCAACAATAAGTGACGAAGTTCATTTAGTTTCGGAGGAAGATTTAAAAAAAATATACGGACAACCTGACAAGCCATATTTTGTGAATGTTGGGCATATTGCAGGTGCTGAGTCTATTCCAGCATTAATTGATGTCAACAAATTAATAACAAGACATTCTGCAGTTGTTGGAACAACAGGTTCTGGTAAATCTACAACCGTTGCAAGCTTATTAAATGCTTTATCAGATACAGAGAAATATCCGTCTTCTCGAATTTTAGTTTTTGATATTCACGGTGAATATGGTCAGGCATTAAAAGACAAAGCCAATATTTATAAGATAAATGCGGATAAAAGCGCAGGAAGTGTTGAAAAAGAATTGTACTTGCCTTTTTGGGCTCTAAGTTTTGAAGAATTGTGTGAAATTAGTTTTGGCAAATTCAATAATGAAAAAGACCAAAATGCTATTCTCGAGAGAATTTTACAAGAAAAAATCAAAACAATTGAAACATATCCGTGCAAGGGAATTAACAAAGACACTGTTAATATTGATTCTCCTGTGCCATTTAACTTAAATCAGTTGTGGTATGATTTATATAAAGAAACATTAGGTAGATTTTATAGAGATAGAGAGGGTTCACAATTAGAGAATCTTGCTTATGAAACGGATGCTAGTGGTAATGAACTAAAAGGAAGTCCTCAAGAAGCAATTCCGCCGATTTTCAAAAAATTAAATCAAAATAATGCAAATGGTGAAAGGGTTCAACAACTCTCAGATACGGTTTTAAATAGCAGTCAGCAATTACATTCTTTGGGGTCGAAATTAAGAATTCCAAGATATGACTTTATTTTTAAGCCAGGAATAGAGTGGACTCCCGAAGCAGATGGTAAAACTACTCAAGATTTAGATACCTTAATGAAAGGTTGGATCGGGAGTGATAAACCGATTACAATATTAGATCTATCAGGTGTTCCAATTACAATTTTAAACACCATCATAGGGGTTTTGCTTAGAATAGTTTATGATGGATTGTTTTGGTCTAGAGAGCTTTCTCAAGGCGGTAAACAAAGACCACTTTTATTGTTAATGGAAGAGGCTCACAATTATTTAAACTCAGAAGGAAGCGCACTTTCTATTGTCCAAAAAATAGTAAAAGAAGGTAGAAAATATGGTATTGGAACAATGATAGTAAGCCAAAGGCCATCAGAAATAAATTCTACAATTCTTTCTCAATGTGGTACTTTCTTCGCTTTAAGACTTTCAAACTCTACAGACAGAGGTCACATTACGAGTACTGTTTCTGATAACCTTGAAGGTCTTACAAGTATGTTGCCGATTTTAAAAACAGGTGAAGCAATAATTTTAGGTGAAGCAGTTAAGTTACCTATGAGAACAATTATAAAAGCTCCTTCAAAAGATAGACGACCAGACAGCCAAGACCCAATTGTTTTTGATGAAATTGAATCTGAAAATTCATTACGACCAGGTGGTTGGGGGAACAAAATGGAAGAAATCCCTAATTATGAAGAAGTTATAGAGACCTGGAGAGCACAAAACCCAAAAATTGAACGCATAATTAAAATAAAAACAACTATGGAAAGAATACCTGTAAAATCATCAAATATCGATTCAATTGGATATGATGAAAACACTTCAACTTTAGAAATTGAATTTTTGAACAATTCAATCTATCAGTATTTTGATGTACCTCAGCATATTTATCAAGGATTAATGCAAGCCGATTCCCAAGGTCAATTTTTAGTACAAAACATTAAGGGAGTTTATAGATATTCTAAAGTTTAAAAATGCTTAAAGTAAACCAACAACTCAAACGCATTGAAATCAAAGAATTTGAAATCGAAAACCAAATTGTTTTCAACTACTTTGATAATTTATCAGCTACAGAACGAGACGAAAAATTACTTCGTGCTATTTACATTGGTGTATTAGCATTAATGGAAGATCGAATTTCTGCCTTTTTAGCAAAAACAAATAATGAGCTGGGCACAGAGTTAGAAAGTCTGAAAATGATTTTCGAAATGAAAAAAGAGTTGTTTTACAAATCAACCATTAAAGGAACGCTAGCCGAAGATGAAATAGCCGATTTCTTAAACAACTATTTTTCAGAAAGACGATTAAAAGACAAAGCTTTTTTAACCGGTAACACATCAGGAACTCTTCTAAAAAACAAAACTGGAGACATAATTTGCGAAGTAAATGGCTCACCCGATTTAAAAATTGCTATCGAATGTAAGTTTGACAAAAGCATTCGTTTTGGAGAAATTGAAAACAAAGAAATCTTTACTCGTAAAACAGATTCAGCCTGGAGTCAATTGATTGAAGCGCAAGCCAACAGAAATTCAAAAGTGAGTATCATTGTTTTTGATATTTCATTAGTAGACAATTCCATTCTCAAAAACTTTGACAATGTGGGATACATTCCTGAAGTGGGGTTTGTAGCAATTATCAATTCACAAAAAGGAGATTATTCCAACCTAGCCATTGCCTATATGTTAGCTCGTGACATTGCAACAAATGCCAAAGAAATAGAATTGGATAAACATGTTTTAGCAATGATTGTAAATAGAATAATCAAAGACATAAACGAGATTCTTTTAGTAAAATCATTAGTTTTAAATAACATCGAAAACAACAAAGCCATTCTAAAGCAGTTAGATAAATCAATGTTGTTAATGGAATTTAATCAAGAGTACCTAAAACGTTTCTTAACTCAAGGAACACTTACTAAAAAGGATCTACTTGACTTTTATATGGGCGAAGACATTAAAGATAAATTTAAGTTAATTGAGAAAGAGATAAACGAAATATAATTCAATCAACTAATTGGTCTTTTAAACCTGAGATATAGAGCAATTTCCATCACTTGATAAAAATAAAAAAGTTCGCTAGTGAACTTCTTAAACTTTAGCAGAGAGTTGGTTTAAAATTAAATAATATTATGATAATGAACTCATTTTTTAAATTTCATCCTATTGGACAAGGAGGATTTTATACAGGCTGTTTAGATTTATATGGTAGAAATCATTCGCAGTTTAACTTTGTTTATGATTGCGGAACATTAAGTGAAAGAAATAATTTAAATTTCGCAATAGAAAGTTACAAAAATAGAATATGTAATAAGACAATTGATGTTCTATTTATATCTCATTTAGATGATGACCATGTTAATGGAATTAAGGAATTATTAAAAGACATTATATGTAATGATGTATACATGCCATATTTATCACCATTCGAAAGGCTTATTGTATCTATCAGACATAAACCAAAAGACACTAACAATTTTGATAACTTTATTAATTTTATTAAAAGTCCTCACGATTATCTTTTTGATGATAAAAGCGAAGTAAGAAAAATAACTTACATAAAAGGAAATTCTGATAATAAAGTGCTAGATGATAAAAACCCAAAAGAAAAGCCAGATGATGAAAATTTAAATTATGAATTTACAGATTCATTAGAACTTTTGTCTACCGAAGAATTTAATGCTGAAATGGTATCATTAGCTCAAGATTCGAAAGTTGTATTTAAAAAAGCAAATGGAAAACTTAAAATTGGGAATATTTGGGAATTCTATTTATATAATGAACCCGCAAGCGAAGTACAAATTTCTCAATTTATTAGCTCAATTCAAGAGATATATGGAATCACTATTGACAAAAAATTATCTCAATCTGATTTAATGACAATATTAGATAATAAGGATAAACTAAAAGTACTTAGAGATAAATTTAAAGAAATATTTAAAGATTTAAATAAAACTGGATTAGTAGTTCAACACAAACCTTTATCATACAGATATGGAAAACTTTTTAAAGAAAATCAATTAATCCGTAATGAAATACTGCATTCTTTTAATTTCTTTTTAAGAAGATTTAGAGACTACATTTATACACACAGAAATAGAACTAATAACTGGGGTGTAACATTATTAACAGGTGATATTGGATTAAATCAAATAGAAAACTCATTATACATAAAAAACAATTTGAGATATGTTAAAGTTTTTCAGATACCTCATCATGGATCAAAAACGGGTTGGGACAATAATTTTCTTAAACGGTTAAATAAT
The DNA here is from genome assembly GCA_004293165.1 of Flavobacteriia bacterium. Lineage (GTDB taxonomy): Bacteria > Bacteroidota > Bacteroidia > Flavobacteriales > Flavobacteriaceae > Flavobacterium. The sequence goes on from RDYL01000009.1 coordinate 110,262, forward strand.
AAAGGTTTAACCTCTTCAATTATTAACTTTGGTTATGGTAACACTTATGGTCACCCTAAACCAAATGTATTAAGAGATTTAGTTAATGACAATCATGATATTAGATTTTGTAATCAATTTGAACACTTTGAATATAAAATAGTCTTATATTTTAATTATTGAAAATCTAAAATCAAAACAACGCAATAAAAGGTAGGTAGATCGGGTGGGTTGTAAAATTGCACACAATAAAATATTTTTTAATTTAAAGTATTGATAATTAATTATTTAATCTATAATTGTGAGTTTTATTTATAAAAAAAAATTAGATAAGTGGGTGGAAAATAATATTAATAGACTTAGTGAGTAAAAAAATAATTATGTTTTATATCTAAATTGTGAGTTTTAATCTCACATATTGCATACGTAAAGTAATTTTTATAAAAAAAACAAAAAATATAATATTATATTTTGTATCATTGTAGTGAGTTTAATTCTCTCAAATCGACTATGAAACATAAAAATACTTCAACACAATCTAATGAAATTCTTTCTTATTTTAATAGTAGGAACAAAGTTTGTTTTGAATACAAGGATGCTTTAAAAGTGTTGCCTAACTCTAGAGAAAATACAGTTAGACGCCTACTTAGCGATATGACTTCAAGAGGCTTACTAATGCGAATAAAAGACGGTGTGTATTACATTATCCCTTACGAAGAAAATGCAGAAACCTTTATGCCCGATTGGCATATATTGGTAAAGTATTTAGTAAAAGATGCCAAGCATTACATAGGGTATTATTCTGCATTACAAATCCATAATCTAATAACACAACCATCATTAAAAGAACAAATTGTGGTGGCAAAACAAATCAGGCCTTCTGAAATAAAAATCAAAGACATCACTTTTCAATTTATCTATCATAACGAAAGTCACTTTTTTGGAGAAAAGAAAACATGGATTGATAATTTCAATAAAGTAAGCTGTTCAGATATAGAAAAAACAATAATAGATTGCCTTTTCAAACCGGATTACGCAGGAGGAATTGTAGAGGTAGCAAGAGCCATATACAGCACAAAAGAGAAATTAGATTATAAGAAGCTTTTAGAATACACCATAAAATTCGATTCTCAGGCAGTGGTAAAAAGACTAGGGTATATTTTAGAACTCTTTGAAATAGAAACAGAAATAATCCAAGAATTACAAAAACTAAAAACCGCTTCCTATGTAGTTTTAGATACCGAATTACCTAAGACTGGTAAAAGAAATAGCCGTTGGAGTATCCAGCAAAATTTAGATACAGAAACCATTAAATCAGCCATGTTCACATGATCAAGCCAGGCGAAATACAAAAGAAAGCAAACCAAGTTGGAGTTCGCGACCAACAAATCGAGAAAGATTACATTTTATCCTGGATACTTTGGGGTGTAGCAAATCACGAACAGCTTTCAAAAACACTGGTATTCAAAGGCGGAACCGTATTAAAAAAAGTCTATTTTGAAGACTATCGTTTCTCAGAAGATTTAGATTTTACATTGTTGAATAATGAAATAACAAACGAACAAATTTTTGATTGGTTCAAAGAAACTTTCGAAGAAATAAAGGAAGAATCCAATATTCCATTAGAAATAATTGATGATAACGAGCATGAAGATGGAGGCATCAATTTTTATATAGGTTATGTTGGTCCACTGGGTGGCTCTGGTAACAACAAAAAAGTAAAAGTAGATATTTCTAAGAGTGAAAAATTAGAATTTGAACCGGTAGTAAAAAATGCTATTGTGGATTATTCAGATTTAGAGGATTATAAACTAGTATGCTATCCTTTAGAAGAACTATTAGTAGAAAAATTACGCTGCACCATGCAACGCACACAGCCAAGAGACTACTATGACATATGGTATTTAGTAGAAGTAGAAAAAATGGAGGTTGAATATTTCACAAATGAATTCCGGAACAAATGCACAAGTAAAGAATTAAAACCCGAAGATTTTCACAATAAACTAGAACAAAAATTACCACAATACAAAGCACGTTGGAAAAACTCAATGAACGACCAAATCAAAGATTTACCCGATTTTGAGCAAGTAGAAAGAGAAGTGAGTAGAAAGATTAAAAATTTTATGATAGTTAAATAAAAACAACAAGAAACTTTTTATTAAAGATTTAAAGGTTTTAACAAAATAATTTAAATGAATAATTTCAAAGAAAAAGCAGACCTGATTTGGAAAGTAGCAGACTTATTAAGAGGTGATTACAAACAATCAGATTATGGAAAAGTTATATTACCTCTTACAGTTCTAAGAAGATTAGATTGCGTACTAGAGCCTACAAAGCAAAAAGTATTAGACTATTTACCAAAAATAGAGAAACTAAAAGAAAGTGCAAAAGATATTGCTTTAAACAAAGTAGCAGGCTACAACTTCCATAATAAAAGTCAATATAATTTTGATAAACTAGTAGCTGAACCAAATGATGTTTCTGTTAATCTTAGAAACTTCATTAATGGATTTTCTACAAGTGCAAGAGAAATAATTGAATACTTCAACTTTGATGACCAGATAGATAGAATGGATGACCCTAAAGCCGACATTCTTTATCGTGTCATTAAAAAATTTCAAGAAATAGATTTGTCTGATATGGATTCTATGGAAATGGGATATGTATTTGAAGAATTGATTAGGAAGTTTGCTGAACAATCAAATGAAACTGCTGGAGAGCATTTTACACCTCGAGAAGTAATTAAATTGATGGTAAATCTGTTGTTTAACGAAGATAGAACCATTTTAACCCAAGAAGGTATTGTTAAAACGTTGTATGATCCAGCTTGCGGAACAGGTGGTATGCTTTCAATTGGAGAAACTTATTTAAAAGCATTAAACCCAAAAGCAGAATTAAAAGTTTTTGGACAAGAAATAAATCCTGAGTCCTATGCCATTTGTAAATCAGATATGCTAATCAAAGGACAAAATCCATCAAATATAAAATTTGGAAATACTTTCACAGTTGATGGCTTAGAATTTGAAAAATTTGATTACATGCTTTCCAATCCTCCATTTGGTGTAGATTGGAAAAAGGCTCAAAAAATCATTACTACAGAAGCAGAAAAGAAAGGAATGTCTGGTCGTTTTGGAGCTGGATTACCACGTATTAATGATGGTTCATTATTGTTTTTACAACACATGATGTCTAAGATGAAACCAGATGGAACTAGAATCGCAGTTGTTTTTAATGGTTCTCCTCTCTTCACAGGTGCTGCCGAAAGTGGTGAAAGTAATATTCGTAGATGGATTATTGAGAATGATTGGTTAGAAGCGGTTGTGGGTTTACCAGACCAGTTATTCTACAACACAGGAATTTCAACATATATTTGGATAGTAACTAACCATAAAAGTGACGCCAGAAGAGGAAAAATTCAATTGATTAATGCAACTGGTGTTAAAGACGAAGAATTAGTAAAAGAAGGTAAACTAGAATTCAACAGGTTTTGGAATAAAAAAGACCGTAGTTTAGGTAACAAACGAAAAGAGATTTCCGAAAACGGAAATACAAAAGGCATTGGTTTCATTACTCAATTGTATGGAAATTTTGAAGAAAATGAATTCAGTAAAATTTATCCAAATGAGTTCTTTGGTTATTCTAGAATAACAATTGAACAACCTTTAAAAGAAAATGACAAAATAGTAACAGACCGTTCTGGTAATCCTAAACCAGATCCATCACTAAGAGATTATGAAAACGTGGCTTTTCTAAAAAAAGACAGCTCTGGCAATTTGCAACCCCAAGATATTGAAGAATATTTTGAATCCGAAGTAAAACCTCATGTGCCTGATGCTTGGATTGATTTTAATAAAACCAAAACCGGATATGAAATAAATTTCACTAAATATTTTTATGAGTTCAAACCATTGAGACCTTTAGCAGATATTAAAGCAGATATTATAGCCTTAGAAGAAAAAACATTAGAATCGGAAAAAACAATATTAAACTAAAGGAAAGACTATGTTAAGTGCAAGCAAAGAAAAATTACTATCGTTCCTAAATGGTTCAAGTCAATATATAATACCTTTTTTTCAAAGAAGTTATGTTTGGAAAGTGGAAAATTGGTCAGAATTATGGGAAAATATTTTAGAAGAATATGAAGAATTAGTAGTAAATAATAATCCTAAAAGTGAACATTTTATAGGAACCATTATTATTAAACAACTATTAACCTCGCAAGTTGGAGCTACAGAATACGAGCTAATTGATGGGCAACAGCGAATGACAACAATCAATCTTTTATTAAAAGCGTTTCATGATGCTACACTTGAAAATAGTGCCAAAACATGGATAAATAAGTTTTTAACTTTTGAAGATTCTTACGGTAATGAAAAGATTAGAATTCAACATAGTAAAGTAGATAGAGATCATTTTCAAACCATTATTCAAAATAAAGACAATAACCAAAAATTATGGGACGAATATAAAGATTTGCGAATCGATGAAGTAGAAAAAAAGCTTGAAAATGAAAGTAGAATTATTGGAGGTTATATTTATTATCGTCATAAAATTGAAAACGAATGCAATATTGATGATGTAAGGAAATATATAAATATAGTTATTGAAAAATTACCAGTTATTCACATGGCATTAAATGCTGATGATGATGTACAACAGATATTTGATACAATTAATTCACTAGGTGTTAAACTTACGACAGCTGAATTACTTAAAAATTATTTGTTTTCAGCAGTTGAACTCAGGGAATATTATGAACCTTATTGGCAATCTGTTTTTGAAGCTGACGAAGATGCAATTGATTTTTGGAATAGAGAAAAAACTTCAGGTAGAATTAGAAGAACAACAGTAGAATTATTTTTGTATAGTTATTTAGTAATAAAAAAAGAAGCAAATGTAAAACTAGACACGTTATTCAAAGAGTTTAAGAATCATCTAAAAGATTTATCTGTTGAAGATAAAATTGCTTTTGCAAAAGATATTAATGAATACGCAAAAGTATATGAAGAAATGCCCGATGGTGAAAATTTAGCAGAAATTAGTTTTGACCAACACGAAAAAAGATTCTTTCATTTAATAAGAGAATTTGATGTAAATACAATATTCCCATTAGTACTGTTAATTTATAAAGAAGTTTCAAACCTTGAAGAAAGAATCAAAATTCTTAGAGTTTTAGAATCTTATATTGCTAGAAGAACTATTTGTAAACTTACTACCAAAAACTACAACAATTTATTTATTTCTATATTAAGTGAGGTAAATAAAATGGAAAACATAACAGCTGAAAACCTATTAAAAAAACTAAACAGTTACACTGAAGTAACTAATAAATTTCCTGATGATGCCGAGTTCAAAGAAGCATTCTTTGGCAAATACTTAATAAATAAATACAGTCGTGAAGTTTTATATTGTATTGCGTTACATGATTTAAACCATGCCTATGTTGACAACCGAAAATTAAACTTTAGCGGTTTTAGTGTGGAACACATGATGCCAAAAAATTGGAACAAAAACTGGAAAACATTGCCAGAAGGAATAACCAAAGAAATACGAAACGGCAAATTACTTACATTAGGGAATCTAACGCTTATACAGGGAAAACTAAACAGCTCATTAAGAGATTCTAGTTGGAGTAATAAAAGAGCAAAATTAAAAGATTACTCTACTTTAAAACAAACTACAGACTATTTAGCAATTGAAAATTGGCAAGAATCTGAAATGGATAAAAGAGCTGAAAATCTTTATGTTGTGGCAGAATTAATCTGGAAAAAATGAAAAAATACAAAAAATACAAACCAACAAATATAGATTGGATTGGTGATATTCCAGAGCATTGGGAAGTAAAAAAGATAAAACACAATTGCTACGTAAAAGCTAGGGTTGGATGGAAAGGGTTAAAATCAGATGAGTTTTTAAGTGAAGGTTATTCTTATTTAGTAACAGGTCAAGATTTTAAAAATGACGTTGTAAATTGGAAAGAGTGCTATTTCGTGGATAAAAATAGATATGAAGATGACCCATACATTCAACTAGTTGAAGATGACTTACTAATAACAAAGGATGGAACAATAGGAAAATTAGCTATTGTAAAAAACATTGACAAACCAGCCTGTTTAAACAGTGGTATTTTTGTTGTTAGGTCATTAAATAACAGCTTAAAAACAGATTTTTTATTTTGGATTCTTAAATCCAAAATATTTACTCAGTTTAATGATTTTACATCATATGGGTCAACAATCCAACATTTGTATCAAAATGTATTTGTAGAATTTTCCCATCCTTTACCAAAAGAAAATGAACAAACATTCATTGCCAACTATCTTTACAAAAAAACACAGGAAATAGACCAACTTATCGAAGATAAAAAACAATTGTTAGAGCTATTTGAGGAAGAAAAAAAAGCTGTTACAAGCCAAGCAGTAACTAAAGGGTTAAATCCAAAAACAGAATTTAGAAACTCAGGTATTGAATGGATTGGCAATATTCCCAAACATTGGAAATTAAAGAAATTAAAATATTTAGGAAAGGTTCAAACAGGTAGAACTCCTAAAATTCAATCTTCCAAAATTGATTATTTTGAAAATGGTAAAATTAATTGGTTTACTCCTTCTGATTTTAAATCTAACAAGGAAGTTTTCAAATCAAAAAGAAGAATTATAGAAGAAGCTGTACATCAAAATGAAGTTGAATTATTTCCTGAAAATTCAATCTACTTAGTTAGTATTGGTGCTACATTAGGCAAAATAAGTTATTGTTCAGAGAAGGCGTCTGCAAATCAACAAATAAATGTAATTTCATTTTATCAAGAAATATGTAATTCAATGTATGGTTATTTTTATCTAATCGCTTGTAAGGACATTTTATTATTAGAAGCCGATTATACGACACTTCCAATTCTAAATCAAAGTAAAACAAAAAATTTAGATTTTGCAGTTCCACCTATTGAAGAACAAAAAGAAATAGTTAATTTTATTCAAAAAGAAACTAAAATAATTGATTCTAAAATAAAGAAAACTAAAAAATTAATCGATTTATTAACCGAATACCGTTCCGCTTTAATTAGTGATATAGTAACGGGTAAAGTAAATGTAATAGAATAAGTATGGGTGATTTATTAGACCGAGAAAAACTTACAGAATCATTTAGAGCTGTACAATCTTTTCTTCAAGCTGCACAGTTAAATACAATGAAACATCATTTAGATTTATTACTAAATGTAAATGCTAAAAGACAAAATTTTAAAGGTTCATTCGAAATAGAATGTAAAGATCGTTTGGATAACGAAAGTTTTGTGATTTATTCTGATGTTTTCAAAGCTAATGGATATTATCGTCCAGTTTGGAGTGCCTATGTTTACATGACCTTTGATGATAGCAATGGAGAATTAGAATTTGAATTAGAAGGAGTAAAATATACTTTAAAGCATTAGACTATGACTCTCTGTACAGCATGGATAAGACAAGCCAATAACACTGAAGAATTAATTTTTGCAACAGATAGTGAACTTCGTGGTGGTGGTGAAAGATGGGATAAAGGTGTAAAGCTTTTCGAATTACCAAATAAGGATGGTTTATTGTGTTTTACAGGTACTACACTAAGAGCCTATCCTTTAATTTTAAATTTGATATCTTCAATATCTTATGAAGATTTATTTTTTAAGAAGACTTACACGCTTTCAGATTTAAAAGACCATATAATTGAAACGTTTTCAACATTAATAAAATCTATTTCTGATTTTGTTGCAGATAAACACGAAATTAGAGGTGAAGCACGTTTTCTTTTTGGTGGCTGGGATTGGGAACTAGGTCAATTTAGAATCTGGTACGTTTTGTATAATCCAGATTCTGAAAAATTTGAAGCTAATGAATTAACAGATGATTCACAAAAAACTAATTTTTATGTTTTTATTGGTGAAGCAAAAGACATAAATGCGGAAGATTGGGCTAATGAACAATTAACCAATCATTTAATTCATGAAAAAAAACTCCATATGAAATTAGATATGGAACCACTTCAAATTTTGAGAAAAGCAGCTATTGATAATACAATAATAGGGATTGGTGGAAGTCTACAAATAGCAAAGGTATATAAATCAAACAAAACAGAATTTTTTGGAACATACTGGCATTCAATAAAAGGCAAACCATGTTTTCAAGGTAGAGAATATGTAGAAAAAAACAAACCTAACGTTCGCTATTTTGACCCAGATACTTTTGAAATAATAGAAACAGATTTACCTTATAAATTATCTCAAATAAATGAGGATATTTTTGGAGAAGAAACGAGTTTTATTTTGGAATGTTATCCAGATGGTTTTTTAAGTAATACTATATCAGAAAAACAAAGACATCATTTAAAATTGATATTTAAAGAAATAGCATTTAATCAATTTGTATTCAATCAATCACAAGATGAGGTTTTAACTGAGCAAGAAGATTAGAAATGAGTAAACAAAGAATTTTTGAATTAATCAGAAAAGAAGAAGCAGCCCTTTTTGTTGGAGCTGGAATGTCTTTATATGCAGGCTATCCTTCTGGAGCAAAATTAGCAGAAATAATATACAACAACCTTACAAGCGATTTACAAAAAGATATTAATCTCTCTACTGATTTACCCAAATTAGCAGAAGACATTTATTACCTAAAAGGTGGAAATAAAAATTTCTTGATTGAAGTGCTCAAGAAAGAATTTCAAAAAGTACCATCTTCAACAGAAACCCATCAAATTTTAGCAAAAATTCCTCAAATAAAAACCATAATCACAACCAATTATGATACATTAATTGAGAGTAATAATAAAAATATTGAGGTAATCCGCAAAAGTGCCGATTGTGCAACGGCAAACTTAAAAAAACAATGTTTATTTAAAATTCATGGAGATTTAACAGACACAACAAATTTAATTTTAACCAATTCTGACTACAATAATTATTTTGTAAAAGAAAAAGAGCAATCTGTATTTTGGAATACAGTCAAAACAAAACTGATTGAAAATCATGTAATATTTATTGGATATGGATTAGAGGACAGTAACATTTTAAATATCATTGAAAAAATAATAAATGAATTAGGGGATAACCGAAAAGAAATGTTTTTTGTGGCTCCAAGTATTCAGCCAGCCAAGTTAAAATTTTTACAGTTAAAAGGTATTGAATACGTTCAAGCAAAGGGAGAAGAACTTTTTAAAGAAATTGAAGAAGATCTAAAATATAATTATATACCAGGTTTAAATAAAGGTATAGGTAATGCAGATACAGCTTTTGATTATGCAAAACTTAACAATATTGATATAGGATTGAGTAAGTCAAATGATTACTATATTGTTGATAAACTAAGTTCGCTAAGTGGTTTATCAAATAATGAAGTAAAATTTAAAATAGAGGGAGAAAATAAAAACACAAAAAAAATTATAGATTCTATAAGAGGTAAAGATTTTGATGATGTTCAATTAAGCGGAGATTTATTAAAAGAATACAGCCACTTTTTTAACGGTATCAGAATAAACAACCAAGAAAATATTAAAAGTATTTATATTAAAAAAATGCCCTCTGTTTTTGGTATGTTCAACATTGTTTGTGAAGATGGTTTTGAATTAGATAATTATTATTTAGAATTTTTCATAGCAACTCCTAATGATGATCAAGCCAAGATTAAAATTAAAGCAAATGATTTTGAAATACTTTTAACAATTGATTTTACTAAAGATTCTCAAAGTCAAAAAATACACATTCAAATAACTCCAAATGAAAAAATAACTTCAACAAAAAACGGACTCAATTTTTATAATATCTTATCAAGAATTACAGCAAATCAAAGAATTAAATTTTTTAAAGACAATAAGTTGTTTTATAATCACAAAGATAGAATTGCTTTTGAAAAGGATAGTTTTGATGCGTTTTTTTTACAAAATTACTTTACCAAATTAAGAAAAATTGAAAATTATTTCGATGTTCAATTTACGGATATAGTTTTTAGTAAAATGAATGAAAAAAACATAAGATATATAGATGCTTATATCAATAAAATTGTGCTAAAAGAAAACTTTGAAGGAATGACTTTTAAGAACGATAATAAAGAAGAGTTTAACTATTTATTGAGTAAAGGAAAAAATGAAACTGTGTTAGTGACTAGTGAAAAACAAAAATTACAGTTAAAATTACATGGAATTAATTTTACAATAGGTTATTTACATAAATATGTTCAAGATGCCTTTATTGAAAATTATAACGATTTAATAAATGGAGTTACAGAAGAATTCAACATGAAGAGTAAATCAAATTCCATTTATTTACAGTTTACAGATAACGATACAATGATTACACAACAATAATTCTGCTAGTATGAGTATAACAACAGAAAATACGTTCGAAACCGCTATAGTAAATTCATTAATTGAAAATGGTGGATATTGCTTGGGTGATTCTCAAGACTATAGTAGTGACCTAGGTTTTTTTAAGAAAGATATTTTAGAGTTTCTTCAAAATTCACAACCAAAAAAATGGGAAAAACTAGCAGCCATACATGAAAAAGATGTGGATAATCGAGTATTACAACGTCTATATAAAGAATTAGATTTAAGAGGTTCATTAGATGTTTTACGAAATGGTTTTACCGATTATGGAGTACGTTTTCAAATGGGGTTTTTCAAACCTTCTTCTGGTTTAAATCCAGATGCTCAAACTTTATATGCTCAAAACGATTTAAAAATATACAGACAAGTTTATTTCAGTAAACAAAACAAAAATTCGGTTGATTTGGTTATCGCGTTAAATGGTATACCAGTGGCTACTTTTGAATTAAAAAATCAATTTACAGGTCAAAATGTTAACGATGCTTTAAAACAATACAGTACTTCTAGAGATAACCGTGAACTTCTATTTGCTTTCAAAAAAAGAAGTTTAGTGCATTTTGCTGTGGATCAAGATGAGGTTTTTATGACAACTAAATTAGATGGTAATAAAACCTATTGGTTACCTTTCAATAAAGGATTTAATAACGGAAAAGGAAATCCACCAAATTCGCAAGGATATAAAACACAATATTTATGGGAAGATATTCTAACAAAAGATAGTTGGTTAGAAATTATTCAAAGTTTTGTTCACTTACAAACTGAAGAAATTGAAGCGGAAGGTAAAATCTACAAAAAAGAAAAAATGATTTTTCCACGTTTTCATCAATTGGACGCAGTACGCACAATTGGTGCTGATGCCAAAGCTTTTGGTACTGGTAAAAACTATTTAATCCAGCATTCTGCAGGTTCTGGTAAGAGTAATTCAATTGCCTGGTTAGCTTACAGACTTTCAAGCTTACATAACAACCAAGATGAACGTATTTTTGATAGTGTTATTGTTGTAACAGATAGAAAAGTCCTAGACCAACAATTACAAAACACTATTTATCAATTTGAACATAAAACAGGTGTAGTTCAAAAAATTGATAAGGATAGTACTCAACTTGCAAGTGCTATAGGTTATGGCACTAATATTATAATTACAACACTCCAAAAATTCCCATACATTATTGACAAAGTAGGTGAATTACCTGAGCGTAAATATGCTGTTGTTATTGATGAAGCTCACAGTTCTCAAGGTGGTGAAGCTAGCAAAAAATTAAAAGAAGTCTTAGCAGTAAAATCATTAGTGGAAGCAGAACAACAAGAAGCTGATGATTTCACAGCTGATGATTATATTAGAGAACAAATTGAAAAATCAGCAGCAGCAAGAGGTAAACAAGAAAATATTTCCTTTTTTGCGTTTACAGCAACTCCTAAATACAAAACGCTTCAAGTATTTGGTCATAAAGATGCAAATGGAAAACCGCAACCATTCCATTTATATGCAATGCGTCAAGCTATTGAAGAAGGTTTTATTTTAGATGTTTTAAAAAATTATACTACTTACGAATTATACTTCAAATTAAATAAAGCCATTGAAGATGATCCAAAATTAAACCGTAAAAAAGCTTCTAAAGCTATTGGTAAATATGTTTCGCTCCATCCATATAATTTAGCCCAAAAATCTGAAATAATAATCGAGCACTTTAGACAAATTGTAGCAAAAAAAATAGGAGGAAAAGCTAAAGCGATGCTAGTTTGTGGTTCAAGATTACATGCAAAAAGATACTTTGAAGAATTTGAAAGATACATTATAGAAAAGAGTTATCAAAATGAAATAAAAGTTTTAGTGGCTTTTTCTGGCAAAGTAGAAGATGATAATTATCCAATGGGGGTTTCTGAACCTGAGTTAACCGGTTTTGGCGAAAAAGAATTACCGGAAATATTTGATACAGAAGAATACAAAATTTTAATTGTAGCAGATAAATACCAAACAGGTTTTGATCAACCCTTATTACATACTATGTATGTAGATAAAAAATTATCAGGAGTTAAAGCGGTTCAAACATTATCGCGTTTAAACAGAACCTGTCCTGGTAAAGAAGATACCTTCGTTTTAGACTTTTCAAATGAAAGACAAACTATATTAGAATCTTTTCAACCATATTATGAGATTACAACGGTAACAGAAGAGACAGATGTTAATCATTTATTTGATTTAAAAAATAGATTGGATGAATTTAAAATTTATTGGGAAAATGAAATTGATGCTTTTGCAAACGTATATTTTAACCCAAAAACAAAATTACATAATGCTAGAGAACAAAAATACTTGTATAGCTTTACAGATGGTGCAGTAGAACGTTTTAAAGAAATTACTGAAGAAGATAAGAAAGACGAATTTAAAAAAGGAATACGTTCTTGGACTAATCTATATGCTTTCTTATCTCAAATAATGCCATTCACAGACCAAGAATTAGAAAAATTCTATGCCTATGCGAAATTATTGCAAATGCGACTTCCAAAAAGAGATATTTCAGATGTTTTTGAATTAGATGATGAAGTGGCTTTAGAATATTACAGACTTCAAAAAATTAAAGAGGGTTCTATTGATTTAATAGTTGGTGAAGACGGAGAATTAAGTGGTACAACTGAAGCAGGTTTAAAAAGAGCAAAAGAAGACGAAGCATTACTTTCTGAAATAATAACAGTATTAAATGATAGATTCGGTACAGAATTTGAAGAAGCTGACAAACTATTCTTTGACCAAATCGAAGCAGAATTAATGCAAGATGAAACACTTCAAACACAAGCTAAAGTAAACAAAATAGATACATTCAAATATGCTTTTGAAGATTTATTTATATCAAAATTAATAGAAAGAATGGACCAAAATCAAGACATTTTTGAGAAAATATTAGAAGACAAATCATTTGGGGATTTAGTTAAGCAAATGATGCTAAAAAAGGTCTATAATAAAATGAACGAATAAATAATAAAATGTTTTAAAAGCGTTGCAATTTATTAAATATGATAATAAAATTTGAAGATGATATTAAAACTGATTTTGATGGGTATCAAAAATTAATTGATTTAATATCAAAAATAAACAAGAGCACTGACAAAAATATAACAGTAGATTTTTCTAATGTTTTTTTCTTTGAAGCAAATTTATGTGCCATTTTAGCAACAATAATTGAGATAATAGAAAAATCAGGAAAAATTGTAAAACTTATTAATTTCAACAATAAAGTGGAAACAATTCTTCGTAAAAATGAATTTTTATATCAGTTTGGTTACGAGAAGATTTTTGATAATTATGCAACATCTATCAGATATCAAAAATTTGATCCCAAGGATAAATTAGATGATAATAATTTTGAAGACTATATTAAATTACAACTATTAAGCAAAAATGATTTTCCATCACATAGTAAACTTTTAGGAAAACATATAACACTTAGAATTTTTGAATTGTATGAGAATGCAAGAACACATGGGTCTTGTGATTATATTCATGCTTGTGGGCAATATTTCCCTAGAAAAACAGAAAAACCTTTAAATGTTACAATTGTAGATACAGGAAAAAACATTCAAGAAAATGTTTCAGAATTTTTAAATAGTAATGTATCTGCCATAGAGTCTATTGAATGGGCAATGAAAAAAGGAAATACTACTAAAACTGGAGATATATCTGGTGGATTAGGTCTAGATTTGATTTTTCAGTTCATTCAGCACAACAAAGGTAAAATTCAAATTATCTCTTCGGATGGTTTTTGGGAATGGCATAGAGGTAAATCAACAAAAATGAAATTAAACAATCCTTTTAATGGAACAATTGCTAATTTGAGATTTAATTTAAATGATAATTCACACTATAAACTAATCGAAGAAGCAGATGATGATTGGAATAATTTATTTTAATTACTATTTTGTATCTTTGTACCAAATTTAAAATTATTTATGAGCAATTTAATTGTTAAAAATATTATCGATAGCGATATAGCTGTTGCTACAGATGCTGGTGATAAAGTGTTTAATGAAATTGTATATCATTTATCAAAAAAACATGCCGTAATACTTGATTTTAATGAGATTACGATTCTGACTACAGCTTTTTTAAATGCAGCTATTGGTCAACTCTACAGTAACGATAGCTTTTCAAGTGAATTTCTAAATGATAACTTAAAAGTTATTAATGTACAATCAGAAGACAAACCTCTATTTTCAATGGTTATAAGACGAGCTAAAGAATACTATAAAAATAAAAAAGGGTTTGAAGATTCTGCAAATAGTGCATTTTATGACAAATAATCTTTTTCAAGCTAAAGATTTTGATGTTAAATCAAATCAAAGTTTCTTTTTCGACAATAATATTTGGATGTTTCTTTATTGTCCTATTGCCAACTTTAATGAAGCAAAACAAAAAACAATATCTACATTATTTGAAAAAATTCTCAGCAGAAATTGTATCATAATTGTTAACAGTTTGATTATTTCAGAATTTTGTAACGCATATCTTAGACTAGATTTTAATCTTTGGAAAGAAGAAACTAAAAATCCTTTAGCAAATTTTAAAAATGATTATTTTACAAGTAAAAGAGCTATTGATACGAGACAAAATATTACAAATACAGTAAAAAATAAGATTTTAAAAATTTCAGAAAAACACCCTGATTCTTTTAATGCTCTAAATTTTGATAATATTTTTACTTCTTACGAATTTTTGGATTATAATGACTCTATAATTTACAATGAGTGTAAAAATAAAAATTGGATATTAGTCAGTGATGATACAGATTTTGTAAAATTCAATGACATAACAATTATTAAGATATAATTGCCACCCCTTCCCATCGCTCCAAAAGTTTTTGTATGCCAGAAATTCATCACTCTGATACAAAATGGTAGTAGGCAACAAAAACTTTTCCCAAAGCTTCTTTACATAATGTGGCATTATAGTTCATAAAGAAAGTCCCTGCTACTATTGATGTTGACGGATGAACTATAATAACATTATGTAAAAAAGCCGCTCACCCAACGCGCTTGCCAGTGGCTCCAGGACAACATTTTTTGCAGCTCCCATCGCATCACCCAGCTACAAAAAACACCGTCCTTCGCCACTGTCTTCAACAACGTTCGCCATTTCATAGGAAACTTTACGGTTATAATTGCTTTTATGAACGTTCACGTTAACTGTTTTTATCAACTTTGTGGTTAAATAGGAAGTATTTACATTGCTTTTGTAAGTAATAAAATGGCTTTTAGTTTAAGTTAATTTGCCTATGGTAAAAGCCATTTTATTACCCACAAAACCAAAATCCACAGTAAGAGTATCATTTTTTATTTGCCAGAAACCCCAAGTCATTGCTCCAGCGGAAAAGCTGATGCCATAGCGTTTTTAAGATTATTTTCTGCCAACTAAACACTGCGACTACCAACTGAATTTCAAGCATCAGCTTTTCCACTAAAGCAATCAGAAACATCCCAATAAGCAAATAAAAAATGATACCCTTACTTGCGCTACTGCCACATCGCACTCGGTAGTAAAATACATTGTTTTTTGAAGATGCTTTCCATTTCCATAAGATTATTTACTGCTAACTAAACACTGCGACTGTCAACTGACTTTCAGGCATCCTCAAAAATCAAATCCAAGAAAGAGTATCAAATTCTTTGGCCGGATAAAAAGCGTTTTTATTGTTTGATTTGTTTTTTCATCCATCCAAAGAATTTGATACCCTTTCCCAAGACGACCATCTTCCAATTTAACATCCATTCATTCAGCTAAAATCCGATTAAAAAAGAACATTTGATTTGACAGGAAATTTCAAAAAAAATAAATAAAAAAAGGAAGCAAAGGTAAGTTCCATGTATTCAGAAAAAAAAGTTCAAGCCCTACGGGTTTTAAAAAAAATCTCCACCCATAACGTTTCGCAAGATATTTTATACTAAAAAACAAAACCCGATTTCCGATGATGTATCGGGTAGTATTTTTTTTAAAAAACTTTTTTTTCTGAAACCTTCCACTTGAACAGAAGGCTTTCTTTTTTTCTTTTTTTTCTTTTGAAAAATTTTAATGTGCGGAGCGTAGCGAAGCACACCTGCATTTCAAGAGAAAATCTGCGAAAAATTGAAAATATAATCAATTTTTAAAGCCGAAAGTATGCAGAATTTTATCATCAAAACCCACAAGAAAGGTACGATTTACTCGAAACCCCATTTATTCCTACTTAACAAAGGGATGAACAGCGGAAAGCCACAAAAAGAGCCATTTACCAATAGTTTTGTAGTCATTTTTGACTTAGAACAGGACTGCGAAAATCTTTATTTTGTTGCTTACAGTTTATGGAAAACAAATTTTTGGCATCAACATTTAGTGGGTTCCGTAATTCCATTTTTACGCCTTAACGATTTCAAAAAGGAGTTTTTTATAAAATCTAAAATTATAATGGAAGAACACGAAGCTCACATAAAGCATGTTGCAGCTCTTAAACTTTTGGAGCAAAAAGAAAAACAATTTCACGAAAACATCAACCTTATAAACGATATGAGAAGAGTGATTTTATATCGTTACTGTAATACAAAATAACCCAGCACTGCTGGGTTATTTACTTGTGGACAGTCAGGGATCGAACCTGAGAAGTTAACTGCAATATGTTCATTCTTAGCTTTAAATCAATTAGACTTTTTGACTTTTGGTCTGTCCGCGTTAACTCCAATCCACCTTTTCAAAAAAATTCCAATGTCATTCATATCTTCTAGATTTTTAATATAGTTATAAACTGTTATTCCACCCAGTGCAAACTGGAAAAATGTTGCTGGAGGACATCCAAAAAAAGAAACCGATAAAAAACTAAGTACTACTAGTATTCATAAATTAGTTAATTCAAATATAATAAAAAAAATAAAAAAAGTCAAGTCTTTTCAGACCTGACTTTCATTTTGTTTAACCCAAAGGTCACCACAACTAGGGCTAAACTTATTTTTTGTGCTTCTTATTCAGGCTTTTAAGTAATATCGAAATCGTAAAACTGACCACAGCTCCAACGGTAGCTAAGATAACCGTTTTGGCAATATCATCAGAAGAAAGATTAGGTGCAATACTTAAAAATGTACCTCCAGCAGTTCCCATCAAGGTGGGATTATTGGCTGTCATCAGTTGTAGTAAGCTGACTTGCAGCTGACAAAACTCCTCCAGCTACTGCTACATAACCGCCAATGGTAGTTATAATGGCAGGTAAAGCTATTGGAGCAGCTAAAATTGTTCCTCCAACGGCAGCCAATGCCAACCCAACAGTTCGAAGCACTTTGAAAAACTTTGGTGTGGGAGCTTTTGCTCTAGTAATGATTTTTTTCATAATTACGTTTTTTGTCATCCTGTAAAGGATCTATTGGATAATTAATTCAACACTTTCTTTATTGTCCAAAGCTTTATAAACTAAGTCTTTCAACTTCGTAAAAGCTTTTCTCGATAGCAAACCTAAACCAGGTCCAGAAAGTTTAGTAACAGGAGCAATACAGCCACGTAATTCCTTTTGCGCATTATTGGCAGGATGTATCAAAATATAAGTTCTATTCGGTACATCTACCAATTCCAAATGCCATTTGTGTTTTGCACTGTATCGCTTTCTAATAAAATATTTCCCTTCTGGAATGCAGGAAACCTTCGTTTCGTTCATCTTCCACGGCAATTCAATGGTGTTACAAATCAATTTGCCTTCGCATTCGAGTTTACCATTGGTTCCTTCAGGGAAATAAGTTCTAGTTAAAAATAGTACCATAACTGACCACTGGTTATACACCACTATCAACTTTCGCAATCGATAATGGGTTAAAAGCACCATTTTTCAATGGATACATTTGCCCATTTATCTCCTGATAGAACTCAATACCCAAAGCCAAAAACAATGGTTTTGTACTTGCAGGTGTAACCTCATTCACTTGATTAATTGGAGCAGTAGCAGTTCCATCCCAAGGTAAAATTGCCGTTTCAGAAGTAGCAACCACATACGTTTCAGCTTCAAAATCAATTTCAGCTCCACCAGAAATGATTTTGTAGTGAGTAGTTCCACTAGGAGCAGCAATCATATTCGCAGGAATAAAGGATGCCAAATCCACTTTAATTTCTCCTGCTGCACGATCAATTGATGCCACAAAAGGAGCAAATAAAGTGGTTCCCAATTTACCACGAATATTGAATTCAAAACCAAATAACAATTCAGCTTCGCCATCAATAACATTTCGCAAACCACGAACACTCACCAAATCCGCCTGAATAACTTTCATCATAGCCTGCGTCAATCGACTCACCATTCTACCATCAGCAGAATTTAAAAGCAACGGTCGTAAAGCGTTTCTAAGCATTTTTCCTGCCTTTCCAGCTCTACCAAACTCGGAACCATTCTCACGAGTTCTTTGAAACGCAGGGTCACTAGCTATTCTACTAGCATCAATACCTCCTTTTTCTCTCGCTAAGTGACCATCTTGCGTTTTATAAAAAGTAATATCCCCGATAGTACCTTTCAATTTAATTATGCCTTTCTGTCTAGCCATAACTTCAAAATTTTGTTAAACATTCATCTTAAATCTCTTCATTCTTTCAATCAGTTGCAACCCCATTTTGAATGATTAAAGCAAAGTTTACAATGTAATTAAGTAAATAAAAAGTTAGGTATGTACGATATGTCCAAAAACGACACAAGTGTCCAAAACAAACACAAAAACACAATAAATAAGTGTGAAAAATTATAACTAAATTGCAAAAGATTTTCTGCACGTGAGCAGTATAGCATAGCTACATCAAAAGCATAGTTAAAGTATGAAATTTAATAATCAGAGGGTATGCATCTATCCAAAGGACATACAACGAATAACAGGTAAGAGTTATCGTCAAAGTACTAGATTAATGCAAAAGATTAAAAAAGACCTCAACAAGCTCGAAAATGAGTTTCTAACGATTGAAGAGTTCTGTACATATTGTGGCATAAAATATGAACAAGTAACTCACTTGATTTTTGGTTAAACCAATAACATGTCTTAACCAAAACAAGAATAACTAAATACTCAAACAACTAGTTCAAATTTTAGTATTTATATTTTCCTTTTTAAAAATAATATTGTAAATTTACTTCATACGATTTACGATAAATTGAATAGTAAAAAAGAGGTGGTAAATCGGTTACCTTTATCAAGTAGCCTCTCCTAACCTCTTTAAAATAGGCGGTTTTGAGATTAGTTCGATTCTCTCCGACTCCACAAAAAACCCTGTAAAACATTCATTTTACAGGGTTTTTTATTGGTATTTGTCTATTTGAAGTCATGGATTGCAAATCTGAGATATCGGATACTTCAGGATCATTTCAGTATCCTATTTATAAAAAAACGCAAAAGTATTTGCACAAGAGCTGGGTTTGAGGTAGAACATACATTAACTATAATTTATTAGCTCTAATATAGGCTGTTTTGACTAAATCTTCTGGAAAATAATCATTTTTAAATACAGTACATTTTAAAAAGACAA
>RDYL01000003.1 GCA_004293165.1 Flavobacteriia bacterium
GCCCGATTGCGCAGATGGTACTGCAGTTATGTGGGAGAGTATGTCGCCGCCTTTCTTTTGAAAACCCTTCATCTATCGATGAGGGGTTTTTTGTTATATAGCATTTTTAGAAAAAATGAATTAAAATTATCGAACAGATAAGTTAATCCCGAAGTGTCGGGACGATTGCGCAGATGGTACTGTCCGCCTAGGCGTGATGGGAGAGTATGTCGCCGCCTTTCTTTTGAAAACCCTTCATCTAACGATGATGTGTTTTTTGTTATATAGCATTTTTAGGAAAAATAAATTAAAGTTATCGAACAGAGAAGTTAATCCCCGAAGTGTCGGTACGATTGCTCAGATGGTACTATTCGCTTAGGCGTGATGGGAGAGTATGTCGACGGCTTTCTTTTGAAAAGTCCTATTATTTTTTGATAGAGCTTTTTTCTTTTCAAGATATTGTCCTTACAAAACAATAAAACCACCTATATGGGCGGTTTTATTGTTTAGACTACTGAAAAGCTAACGCGAGCGTCCCGCTCGTGGATTTGTTTACACGAGCGTCCCGCTCGAGATAGCAGGGTCACATAAAAAATAACCTAACTTTTTAACGGTTAGGATTTATGAATTTTGATGAATTTATTCATTATTATTTTGGCATCTTCTCAATGTCCTCTTTAGAAAATCCTGCTTTTAATATTAATGTCGTGTCTGTGATTTTTTCATCAAGATAAATTCTACTTACCTCTGGATTTTTAGAAGAATAGACTACTTTAAAAAATTCTCCAATTTTTTCTCCATTGTTATCTCTTGGAGAATCAGAAAAATTTGAATTCCCATCGATAAAAAATTTAAAATTCAAATAAGGGCCCTTAGCAGCCCCTTTAAATTCCGTTATCATACCCACTGTAACTATTCCTGACTCTTTAAGCTCTTTGTTATAATTGTACCCATGATAAAAGTTATATAATAGCCATAAAACAAAAATCACAATAACAATTAAATATCCATTTTTTTTTAACATAATTCTTATTTATAACGTTTGATGCACTTCACCCAATAGTCTCAACTCATGTATATAGTATTTCTAGCTGGTGTGTGAATCCCTTCGCATGTTTTGATTTTTCAGCAATTTACAAATAATTTTCTAATTTAATTCAACTGAAAATCAAGTCTGCGTTAGGGATAGGAGCATTTGTTTGAGCTCTTACTTAAAATGCCTAAGAATTTTAAGTAAAGCGAGTGCGGATAGCCCGACCCTTGGGGAACGCCCATAAAAAAATCCGACCCTTGTGAAGTCGGATTGGAATTTTTATTTATTTAGAACAATGACTATTTTGTTGAAGTCGGCGGCAGCGTTAATGACTGCTTTGTACGAATCGAAGTGTTCTAATGGGTAATTAATGATATTATAGAATTCTGTATTCTCAATTAGAATTTCGTCGCCTTGTGTCTTGTAACTGCTTTCAAAGGCAGCTTCTGTTTTGCCATTGATATCGGTTTTATGGCTCATGTTGAATTTTTCTACGTTTTTAACCGTTGTTCCTTTAGGTAAAATAATTTTTATCTTACGTAAATATGAGTGAGGATAATCAATTTCAACTGGCATCATACGTTTGTTTTCTTGGTATAATTCCATTTGTGAGCCTATTGTTTTCCCAATAGAAAATAAATAATTGTCTCCTGCTTTTTGTACTAAATCTTTTCCTTCAAATGTTACTTTTAAGACGAAAGGTTTTTTGCCTATGAATTCTGTTCCATCATTCTCAGTCGTTAAAGAAGTGTATTCTTCCTGAATGGTATAGTTTTCGGCAATACTTTTTAATATTTCCTTGTATTGATCTGCTGGTGCAAAATCTTTTATAGGTTGAAAATTAATGGCTGCATATCCTCCAAATGAGATTTCGTTTGTAATGATTGGATTTTCAATATCTTTTGTAAAATCGATAGTGATATCCATTACATCGTGTGTTATTTCCACTCCAGGAATGGTAATAAAATTGATTTCTCCAATTCCCATTTTAACCCCTGCAAATTCTTTTCCTTTAATGAAAAGTCCGTAATTGTTTGCTAATATGTTTGGAATCAAAGGAATTCTATATTCAATTTCGGTTGGTGTAATGAATTTATTAATTGATGGAAAATAGAATAATATTTCATCTAAGTTTTCATAACTCTCAAATTCAGGATCAAAGGCAATATCATAACGGTTTGAAGCAAACACAATTTGATTTTCAATTTTGAAATACTTGAAAATAGCCAAATAAAGGGCTAAGATTTCTGTTTGATTGGCTTGTTTTGATTTTATTACGGCTGCTAAATTTTCTTTTGCATCAAAATAACGGTTATAAGGAATTGTTTTTTTAACCTTGTTCTCAATGTTCCAAATTTGTTCTTGTAAATTATTTGATGTTACAATGGTTTTGCAAAAATCATCAACGGCTTTTTGACTTTTTTTGTCTAAATCTACATTGAATCTTTCGTACACATTAGAAGCAAATTCTTTGTAATTGTATAGGTTTTTTGATCCATTGTACAGGTTTGCATCTAACTTGTAACGAAAATATTTAATGTTTGCTTTCCAGTTTGAATATTTTTCATCGTCTTCTAATTTAGGTACATTTTTCTCATTCACCGAAATCGAAATTTTGTCTTTGTAAATTTTATCATCTACTACTGCGGCTGCTAGATTGTTATAGCCTTTTGTTTTAAATTCTAAGTGATTTGGATGAATTAATTCGAAACTAATATCTAGAATTGGTAAATCGTCTTGCATTCTAAATGTTTTACCATTAAGTTCTGGAGATTCTTCTAAAAGAAATATTTTTTCTATAATAGCACCTTTTTCTAATCCGTTGATTGCATAATAGTTATATTTTACACCTCGTTCTTCATCTACTTCTTCTTTGATGTCTTTTTTATCCAAAGTAATGATTTTGCCACTTTTTAAAATAACACGTGCTTCGTTTTTAACAACGTTTTCATTGGAACTGAAGGGTAAGTATATTTTATTGTTTTTTTCAATGGCATCATCCGAATTGATAAATATTTTATCGTGTAGTAAGTAATATTGTTTAGGACCGTTTTTGTCGGTAACTACTTCAATTTTGATGGTTCTACTTACAATTAATTGGTTTTCATTTTTATATTGTTCCGGTAAAGTAAAGGCTTGCGGCTTTTGTTCCCACTTATAATCTTTGAAGGTGTATTCTTGTGCTACTATTGAATTAAAGTTGCACAATAATAAAAAAAGTAGGCTTTTAACGAGTAATTTTTTCATTTGAATATGTTATTTTTCGGTTAGAATTAAAGTTTCGCTATAATTGTTTTTCATTTTTTTTACACTTTCATCCCACAATTGAAAGTCGCTAGGTTCTATTACCATTTTTTTTACTTCAAAAGTGTATTTTACAACTATTTTATTATTTGTTTCTGAAAATACTGCGTTAACTTGAACTAATTCGTTATCTAATGTAAAGTTTTTTGGAATGTATTTTACTTTGTAGTTGGCTGGAATTTCAAATTCATATTCTGAGTTAAATAACGAAACAATTTCAAAATCATATCCAGTTACACGGTCTTTTTGAATTGGATTTTTTTCGAATACTTTATGCAAATAAGGATTTATATATAATTCTTTTTCTACTTTAATCAAGTAATTATCCAATTCGAAATCATAGTTTACATTGTATGGTAAATCGCGATTGCCGATGTTTTCTTCTTGATAGGTATTCAAATTAAATTTGTTGTTTCCTTTTAAAACTAGACTTTTGATCATTTCAAAACGGGTTTTTCCTGAAGCGTCACCTATTTGCATTAAAGTCATACTTCGGTTAAAGCCATTGAAAACTATTCTTCCATTTCCAATTAACTTGCCTTCTTTAATTTGAACTTTTACAAGGTCATCAACTTGATTTTTTTTAGCTTCAACTACTGGAACTTTTACGATTTTAAATTCAGTTTCGTTGTTAATTAATGCTTCTTTTCCTTGAATAAAAGAAGTTGGTAAGCCGTAACGTGTTTCTCTATCTGTTGCATCTAAAAAAATGTATTCGTCACCCTTTTTATAAGCAGCAATCATATGATTGTCGACAGCTGGCGTAGCTAATTCTGAATAAGAATAAGGTATTTCTCTTGTTCCAATCCAACATAAATTTACATCTTTAACATTGGCATATGAAGCCATTGATACAATAATATTGGCCATGTCTTTACAATCGCCAAATTTTCTTTCAAAGACTAAATTGGCTTCTCGTGGAATAAAACCTTCATAACCATTTTCAAAAGCAACATATTTAATATTGTCTTTTACCCAATAGAAAATGCTTTTTATTTTTTCTTCTTCGGATGTTTTATCTTTTGTGATTTCCTCTGTAATCTTTTTTAAATCGAGGCATTCTTTTTTATTTAAATTGTTTACAAAGCCTTGATAATATTTATGAAGTAATGAAACATCATCTAAAACCACTGTTTTTTTATCGTTTATTGTATAGTCTTTTACGTAAATATCAATATGAGGTGCCGAGTATAAAATTCCTGGACCATTTGATTCAAATTTAAAAGCTTTAACATCTCTCAATGTCCAAGTGTACACAATTTTACCTTTTACTTCGGTTTTTTTAAATTGAATGGTATTGTTTGGATCGTTAAAAATTTTGTATCCAATGTTTACATTTTTATCGGTTTTTACTTCAAATGTTGCATTTTTAATTGGGAAACCTCCTATAAACATGTATTTGTGAAGTAGAAAAGGATCTACAAATTCGCGCTTGTAATGGTATACTTTTTTAGCTCCAGTTTCTAAATTTGGAAAAACAAGTTGTCGTTCTTTTATATCGTCAAAAAAGACAGAACTACTACTTGAGTTTTTTTCAGTGGTTTGTGTGACTTTAATTTTTTTCTCTTTGCCATTAGTATTTACAATCGAGAAAGCTCCATATTCTACCAATTTTACTAATTCAGAATAGGTAAATGACTCTTGGTTGTTGTGAATTCCGTTTTCTGAAAGAATCATTGATTCAAAAGAAGTGTTTTGAATAATTTTCAGTTTTTTATTCTCAATTGAAATATCGTAGCCTTGATAGTCTAATAATACGAGTTCGTTAAAATCGGGATATTCTTTTTTATAATCCTGAAAAGTATTTTGCGCTTGAATGCTTATCGAAGTCAATCCAATAAACAAACCTATAAACGTTTTTTTATTTAATGATTTCAACCAATTCATCTGAATCGAATTTTTTAGTTAATGATAAAACACCATTTGTGTATATTAATAAATCGCCATGTAACTCATCATTTTTATAATTTGCAGTTAACCATGGTTTTCCGTCTTCTTTGAAATATGTATGAACGCCTTCAAAATCTCCGTTTTTCAAATTTTCTTTTTTGTATACTTTTCCATTCGAATAGTATTCGGTGCGCTCTCCTTCGAATAAGCCATTTTTATAATTAGCTTCATATTCTACTCTTCCCTCAATATTGTTTATGATTAGTTTGCCATCGATATTTCCTTTAACATAGTTCACTTTTATAGCCACTTTTCCATTTGGATACATCGATGTAATTTCTGCACTTTCAGTAGGTGTTTTGATTTTTTCCGAAAATCCACCTGTTTTATTTAAAGTTGAATAACTTACTACCGCATTACTTTCATAATCAACTTTTAAAATAGGTTCTCCTTTTTGGTTGTAATAGATGTATTCTCCATCAGTCAAGCCATCTAATTCGTTGTATTCAAACATTTTAGATTTATTGTGGTAGTAACGAATTGTTTTTCCATTGTCGTTCCCAAAGGTATATTCACTTGTAATTCTTAAATTACCAACTAAATCATATTGAACATCGGTTCCATTTATTAAACCGCAATAGTAATTTCTTTCAAACATTAAAGTGCCATACGGACCGTAATATTTGTAGTTGTTGTGAAGTTTTCCGTTGATGTAATTGTATTCAGAAATCTTGGTGTCTAACTTATCTTTTGATGTGAATTTACCATTGTAATTTCCATTCATCATTTCAAATTCTTGAGTTGTAGCTCCGTTATTTAAGCTTAAATTGACTTTACCAGATTTGTTTTTGTAATCTAACTCAAATTCTTTTTTCCCATTATTGTCATAACTTTCGGTTGAAATAATTTCTCCATCTAAATATTTAGAAATTTGAGAAAGTTTTCCAGATTGTCTGTAATTTGTTTTAGTGTAATTAACTTCACCATCTAAAAGAAATCCCTCTGTTTTTAGAGTTCCATCTGCATAATATGAACTATAAGGTCCGTTTTGTGTACCATTTGAATAATAGGAAACTTCACTTAATACACCACTATCATATATTTCAAAAACACCATTTAAGGCATCATTTTCATAATGTGAAATGGTGGCTAATTGTCCTCTATTGTTATAAGAATGGCTCATGCCTGTTTGCATTCCATTAGCATAATTTTCTTTAATTTTTAAATTACCATTTGTAAAGTAATAATTCCATTCGCCTGTTTTTTTACCTTTTTCGAAAAATCCAGTAATTTGTTTGTTGTTGTTTAAACTAGAAACTTGGAATGCTTTTTTAGTTAGGTTAATTTCAATAGGTTTTGGATTTGAATTTAAATATTGTAATCCAGATTTTAACTCACCACTTTTGTATTTTTCTTCAAAATATTTTTGTCCTTTAGGATCGAAATAACTGTATGATTCTAATTCTTCTTTATCGTTAAAAATAAGTTCAGAAGATTGTAAACCGTTGAAGAAATAGTTTATGGTTTTGGTGATTTTTCCATTGGTATAAAAACTTTCAAATTCTAATTTATTATTAGCATAGTATTTTTTATAACTCCCTTGATTTTTTCCATTGCTATAATTCCCTTCAGCTTTAATTATTTTTCCATCAAAATACTGCATGTATTTACCATCGATTTCATCGTTTTTGTAGGTTGTTTCCATAGTAATATCGCCAAGTTCATTGTATAACGTGTAAAGACCATTTAATTTTCCATTGGAATAGGTAATTAAGCTGCTTTTAGTTCCATTAGGATAATAACAAGTTAAAGCTCCGTCTCTTTCACCATTTGTGAAATTAAGTTCACAATTTTTACCTCCATTTAAATGAAATGTTGTACTTACTCCTTGTAATACATCATCTTTATAATTTTCAATTACACTGATGTTTCCATTGGAATAATATTCTTTTTTTTCTCCATGTAATTTTCCGGCACTAAACGTTTTCACCATCTCTAGGTTTCCCTTATCGTCAAAATATTTTTGTACGCCTTCTAATTCGTCATTTTTTAGGAACAATTCACCTTCAACATTTCCGTTTTCGCCTAAAAGTTTAAATTTTCCTTCTTTTTTATTGTTTACTACTGGCCCCATAATAAATGGTCTTCCATCATTTAAGTAAATCACTACATCTTGTTTGGTTCCAAAATGATCTAAATTTCTTTTAGCAAAATGATTCCAAAAATCTACCATATAATATTTCTCGTAGAAAGTTGTAATCAGTTTTTTATGTTTTGTAAGTTCTTTTTCTAAATTTTCTTCTAATCCAAGTAGCATGTAATAGCTAAAACCTTCAAATTGATTTTTTGAAACCAAATCTTTAACCCATGGCATATAAGTAGTTTCAAAGAAACCATTTCCCATTTTATGATCTAAACTATATTCCATTACCGCTTGCATTTGACGCATAATAATATCGTCAATTTCAGTTTTTAGTTTGTATGCTTTTCGTAATGGAAGCTGATTTCTTAAAATGGTTTCTAATTCTTCAAAATTATCTCCACTGTTAGAAAAAACTACTTTTCCTTTGGTAAGGAAGTTCTCACCAAATTTACTATTCAATTTTAAAACCGCTTCATTGGCATATTTTCCATCGGGAGAAATTGCTAAATAACTTAACAAAGCCAAACTTCCTTCAACAATGTTTCCATTTTCAATCGCAATAGCTCCTAAAAAATAATGTCCAGACGATAAATTAGGATTCATTGTAACTGCTTTTTTTAATAAATCAGCACTTTTTTGAAGTTCTTCTTTTCTTAAGTATAAAATAGCTTGATTGTATAAGAAATTAGAAGAATTACTTAAATATTCCGCTCCTTCGTTAAAAATTTTTTCAGCTTTGTCGTACTCTTTTTCGTCGCTATAATAGGTTCCAAAAAGGGTGTATAAAGAAGGATATTCTTTCATTTTTCCTTCTTTATAAAGCGTTTCTAAATGATTAAGCAGTTCTTCTTTCTTACCATCTGCAAATAAAGACAAAGCAATTTCATATTGTGCAGCAAGATATTTTGGATCTGACTTGGCGATTTTTTTGAATTCTGTGACGGCATCGTTATATTGCCCTTTTTCATAATGTTTATATGCAGTACTGATAATTGAATCCGTTAAATAAACAAATGAATAGTCTTTTTTGGTTTGAGAAAAAACATTGGCAACCCCAATGATTAATAATGTTAAGAATAGGTTTTTCATGGAGAAAGAAATTTTATCAAATATAAATTTTATTTCGATTTTTTGTGCTGATTTTCTTAAAAATGATCCTTTTTTAACATTATAAAAAATCAGAACTCTAAAATGGCATCATAGTGTTTGTGGTGATTTTTAAATTCTTGAACACCCGCTTTGAAAGTCAGGTATTTTGCGCCATTTTTGTGATTGTTTTTACTAATTAGATACATGTAATGAAAATGTCGAGTAAGTTCTTTCCAACCAAACAAAAAACTGTGTTTTGGGTCATACATGTGAGTTGGTTCGCTAATTGCACCATTTATTTCAACAATTTGGAAATTTTCGCCTCGTGCTAAATCATCGAAATTTGAAAACATAATATCCATTCG
Organism: Flavobacteriia bacterium; assembly: GCA_004293165.1. Lineage (GTDB taxonomy): Bacteria > Bacteroidota > Bacteroidia > Flavobacteriales > Flavobacteriaceae > Flavobacterium. Next base: position 8,804 of record RDYL01000003.1, read on the forward strand.
ACCAAAATAAAAACCATCAATTTGACTGCAAATTTTATTAAAACTAGCGGTCATTTCAGGTGAAATTTTATCGCTTGCATCTACAAATTTTGTACCACGGCAATGATTGCCATACGGAACCAAATTGATAGTTTCTCCGTCTTTTAATATAGTATTTATTTTGTCTTTAAATTCTTTTTCTAACGATTCTAATTGTAATAAATAGCGCTTGTCTTGATGTAATAATTCACGTATGGTATTTTTGCCATTTCCGGTAAGAATCATAAATTCTTTGGATACTATTCCCGTTATTTTCCCTTCTTTGTTTGGTAATTGAACATAAAAAAGACCAATTTCATTTTCATAAGGAATTAGTTCTTGAATCAAAATGTTAAATTTTGCTTTTTTGATATAATTTTCTAATTCAACCGTACTGTATATTTTTTTTACAGCGGTTCCTCTCAATCCAATATCGGGCTTTACAATTAATGGATAGGTTATGTTAGTGGCATTTATTTTTTCAATAATTGAGGCTAAATTTTCTGATGGATTTACTAAAAGGGTTTTTGGATAATATTGGGGCGGAATTAAATCGTAAATTTCTTTTTTTGATTCCATAAAGAAACCGCCATTTTTTATAGAAGGATTTGAAGCATTAAAATAAAAAAATGAACGCGTTCTTATGGCATAAAACAAATATTGAAAATAAACTGGAAAATACACCACTTGGTATGGCCAGTATTCCCAATGGATAAGTTTGTGAAGAAAAAGATTAAATTTTGCCATTCTATTAATTGTATAAATCTAGATAAACCATCTCTATCTTCGAATTAAATACGATACATTGCGTAATGCTTATTGTTTTTAATTTGTTATTGCGATTAATCTGCAAGCCAAACTCTTTATTTTCAGATTTAGTAAATTGATGAAAATTTAAAATATCATTAGCACTTGGATTTTCATTTTTAAGACTGAAATCTGCAAACCATATAGCTCTTTCGGTTCTAATTTCTCTAGAATATAGGGTAGAAGAAGACCAAATATGATGTTCTGTATTGGATAATTCTTCTATACTTTTTTCGATTTCATTCCATTGAAGTTGATAGAGTTTGTTGTTCTCAAAAAGGACCATGGTAAAAGGTTCAATTTCTGTTAAATCAATGTTTTTCCAACATTCTAAACTATCATTTTCACTAGCAATTTCTAAAACGATTAAACCTCTACTTTTTCGATAAAAAGATTTTACAAGATGCTTTTCTTTTGCACCATTTAACAAAACCACTATTTTATTATTGGTATGGGCAATCCAAGTTCCGCCTGCTTTTGGATCTTTTGGAAATGTAATTTTTTTTCCGTCGATTTCGTATTCTTGCGGGGAAATTGCTTTTTCACGGCTTATTTTTTCATCTCTATTGGATGTAATTATGCAACCTTGATTTGTTGGAATAAATGTTACTGTACACATTGTTTTCGATATTCGAGTGTTGAAGGTGCAATTCCAAATGCATCAGCAACCTTGATATGAGGTAAGTTATGTAAAGCCACTTTTATAAGTGCTTGATGATGAATGCTGTGCTCTAAATTATATATTAATTCTCTAAAATAATTCGTTGGAAGTAATTCACATGTACTGTAACAATTATGAACTAATGAAAGAGATTTATTAGGTTTGTTTAATTCATCAAGATATTTTTCAAGTATTGAAATCGCATTATTTTTATTGGTTTGAATTAAAATATCTCGTTTTCTTTTGTCATAATTGATTATTCCATTTTCATAGTTTTCTATTAAACAACCAAACAATTCAATAATATGACGCATGTGTTCACCTATAGTTGCATTACTTAGCTCAGGATTTTGTTGCGTATATTCATTATTTGTTAGTTGACGAAGCAATTCAATGTTTTCTAAAAAATTGTTTTTTATATTTTGAATTAACATAATCACTATTTTGTTTCTGGAACAAATTTTATAGAAACGGAGTTCATGCAAAAACGTTGGCCTGTAGTTTCTTTTGGACCATCATCAAAAATATGTCCTAAATGACCATCACATTTTGCACACAATACTTCTGTTCGCACCATGCCATAGCTCAAATCTTGAACATATTTTACCGATCCTTTGATCGCTTTATCAAACGAAGGCCAGCCACAGTGCGAATCAAATTTGGTGTCTGATGTAAATAATTCATTTCCACAACCCGCACAAACGTATTTTCCTTTTTCAAAATGATCCCAATATTCGCCAGTAAAAGCTCTTTCAGTTCCTTTGTTTCTTAATACTTCATATTGTTCAGGAGTAAGTGCTGCTTTCCATTCAGCCTCTGTTTTTTTAGAATTTGAATTCATGGTTTTAGGTTCTTTAGATTGTGATTGGCACGATTGAAATGTTATAACAAGTAACAATAAACATATTTTTTTCATAGCTAACAGTTTTTTCAAATTTAAAGGTAAGCATTCAAATAAAGTGTTAACTAAATTACAAAATATTTGAATTAGGTATTAATTTCTAAATCTTTAATATAGTCTTCATTTTCATAGAAAAAACGTTCAAAAGCGTCCATTTTTGCTTCAAAGAACTCAAAAACACTATTCCATGTGTTTTTATTATTAATGCTTATTCCTGTTTTTTCAACCCAAATGCGACTAATAATTTTTCCGTTTTCTAAATAAAAATTACGTTCAAAAATGGCATCTTCTAAATAGTCTTCCAAAAGAATATTTTTTAACGATTCAACTTTTTCGTAATAAATTTTACGTTTTTCTTCGTCCTTTGGTTCTATATCAAGTAAAACTTGAGCTTTTTTATTATCAACATAAAACTTAAAAGTTACGTCTTTAATTTTGGTGTTGTAGAGTAACCATTTACGCGGATATTCGGCTGCAAAGGCAATCCAAAAGTCTTTTTTAATTTGAAGCGCTTCTTCTTTACTGAACATATTATTGGATTAGAATATTATTTTGTTTAAAAAAATAGCTACCTTTAAGGTTGCTAAAATTAGGTTGATATGCTTTTTTATGATTTTATAAAACATATTCCAAAGATAGAAAAAGAAACGCTTCTTTCTGCAGATGCGCATGCAAAAATGGCGCCTTTAGAGCGAATTTCTTTTTTAAAAGAAGAAAATTACAAAGATAAAAATCCGAGAAAGGCTGCTGTCCTTATGCTTTTTTATCCTAAAAATGAGATGACTCATTTGGCATTAATTGTGCGAAATTCTTATCCAGGAGTACATTCTTCGCAAATAGGATTTCCAGGTGGTAAAGTGGAAGATTTTGATGCTAATTTAGAACAAACTGCATTAAGAGAAACACATGAAGAAGTTGGTATTCATCCTGATAAGGTACAGATTATTAAAGCTTTTAGTGAAATTTATATTCCGCCTAGTAATTTTTTGGTAGCGCCATTTATGGGGATTTCTCATGAAGAGTTGACTTTTATTCCCGACTTAGATGAAGTAAAAAGGGTTTTAGAATTTTCAATTGCTGATTTTTTAGACGAGAAAAGCATTACCAAAGTTAAAATGTCCACTTCTTATGCTACCGATATTGAAGTGCCTGCTTTTATGGTAGACAAATATGTTGTTTGGGGAGCTACTGCAATGATGATGAGTGAGTTAAAAGAAACAATTAAAAGCGCTTTGCTTTAGAATTTTATCTTCATTTTTTCACAGATTTGTTTAAAATGTTTTTTTATTTGAATTTTCTTTTTAAAATGCTCTATTTTACTACTTTTGCGTTCTTACGTTGTTAAAAAGATAAAAAATTATGGGATTATTTAAGAGAAATCCTTTTGGACATATATTATTTTTAAAGACTTGGTTAATTCGAATAGCAGGGTTTTTAACACATCGACGTTACCGATATTTTAACCAATTGCACATCGAAGGTTCTGAAATTATAAGAAGTTTGCCAGATACGAATGTTTTATTTATTTCAAATCATCAAACTTATTTTGCCGATGTGGTAGCGATGTTTCATGTATTTAATGCAAGTTTGAAAGGAAGAGAAAATAACATTAAAAATGTATTTTATTTGTGGAATCCAAAACTCAATATGTATTATGTTGCCGCAAAAGAAACCATGCAAGAAGGTTTATTGCCAAGAATATTAGCTTATGCGGGTGCAATTACCGTTGAAAGAACTTGGCGCGCTAAAGGAAAAGATGTGACCGAAAAAAAAGAAGTAAATCCTAATGATACAGAGAACATTAAAATTGCTTTAGAAGACGGATGGGTAATTACTTTTCCTCAAGGTACTACACGTTCGTTTAAACCAGTTAGAAAAGGAACTGCTCATATTATTTTACAACATAAACCAATAGTTGTTCCCATCGTAATTGATGGTTTTCGAAGATCTTTTGATAGAAAAGGATTGATGATCAAGAAAAAAGGAATTTTGCAATCGATGGTGATTAAAGAACCATTAAAAATTGATTACGAAAATGCAACAGTAGATGAAGTAGTAGAAATGATTGAATTTGCAATTGAACAACACCCTTCGTTATTAAAAGTTATTCCTACAGAAGTTATAGAGGAACAAGCAAAATTAGATCGCGAAAGAATGTGGAAATATTAATAAAAAGGTGTAATTCAATTTTAATAAAAGTATTGATTAATTATATTTAAATTTATATAAAAAACCCCGAAAAGTTGTTTACTTTTTGGGGTTTAAAATTAAAAAATATAATATGATTTACTTTAATTTCGCTAAAATTGTATTTAAAGTAGTGCTCGGACGCATTGCTTTTTCTGTTAATTCAAAACTTGGATGGTAATATCCACCAATATTTTGAGGTTTACCTTGTGCCGCAATTAACTCTTCATTAATTATTGCTTCGTTTGCAGTAAGTTCAGTAGCAATAGGAGTAAAGATTCCTTTTAAGTCAGCATCTTTATTTTGAGATGCTAAAGCTTGCGCCCAATATAATGCAATGTAGAAATGAGAACCTCTATTGTCTAATTGACCAACTTTTCTTGCGGGAGATTTATCAGTTGCTAAGAATTTTTCGGTAGCTTCATCTAAAGTTTCCGATAAAATCATTGCTTTAGCATTGTTTAAAGTTTGACCTAAATGTTCTAAAGAAACACCTAAAGCTAAAATTTCACCTAACGAATCCCAACGTAAATACCCTTCTTCGATAAATTGCTCAACGTGTTTAGGAGCAGAACCACCAGCACCTGTTTCAAACAAACCACCACCGTTCATTAAAGGAACAATTGATAGCATTTTAGCCGAAGTTCCTAATTCTAATATTGGGAATAAATCCGTTAAATAGTCACGTAAAACATTTCCTGTTACGGAAATAGTATCTAAACCTGCTTTCAAACGTTCTAAAGTAAATTGTGTAGCATCCACAATATTTAAAATTCTGATATCTAAACCTGTAGTATCGAAGTTTTTTAAGTAAGCTTCTACTTTTTTAGTAACTTCTCTATCATGTGCACGATTTTCGTCTAACCAAAAAACGGCTGGCGTATTAGATAATCTTGCTCTGTTTACAGCTAATTTCACCCAGTCTAAAATAGGAGCATCTTTTACTTGACACATTCTGAAGATATCGCCAGCTTCTACTTTTTGTTCCATGAATACATGACCGTTACCATCAGTAACTTTTACAGTACCATTAGCAGTCATTTGGAACGTTTTATCGTGTGAACCATATTCTTCAGCTTTTTGAGCCATTAAACCTACGTTTGGAACGCTTCCCATTGTTTTTGGATCAAAAGCTCCATTTTTCTTACAGAAATCAATAGTTGCAACATATAAACCAGCATAACATCTGTCTGGAATTAAAGCTTTTGTATCTTGTAAAGCTCCATCTTTGTTCCACATTTTACCTGAAGTTCTAATAAAAGCAGGAACAGATGCGTCCACAATAACATCTGATGGAATTTGGAAATTTGTAATTCCTTTTTCAGAATTTACCATTGCTACAGCAGGTCCGTTAGCAAAAGCTTCATTTAAAGCAGCTTCTACTTCAGCTTGCATTGAATGTCCGGCAATTTTAGCATAAACATCACCTAATCCATTTTTGGTATCGATGCCTAATTCTTGAAATAAATTTGCGTATTTAGCAAAAACATCTGCAAAGAAAACATCCACGATAGCACTAAAAATGATTGGGTCAGAAACCTTCATCATCGTCGCTTTTAAGTGAACCGATAATAATAAGCCTTTTGCTTTTGCATCGGCAATTTCTTTAGCAGCAAAGGCTTTTAAAGCTTTTAAATTTAATACCGAAGTATCTATAATTTCACCTGCTTTTAATGGAGCAGCCGCTTTTAAAATACTTGAAGTTCCGTTTTCTGACACAAACTCGATTACAAATTGAGAAGCTTCAGCTACTGTAACTGATTTTTCACTTCCGTAAAAATCGCCATCTGTCATATGTGCTACCTCAGTTTTTGAGTCTGAAGACCAAGCACCCATAGAATGTGGATTGTTTTTTGCGTAGTTTTTAACTGCTTTTGGAGCTCTTCTGTCAGAGTTTCCTTCACGTAATACTGGATTTACAGCCGAACCTAAAACTTTTGCAAATTTAGCTTTGATAATTTTTTCTTCTTCCGTTGTAGCTTCTTCAGGGAAGTTAGGAATATTGTAACCTTGCGATTGTAATTCAGCTATTACTTCTTTTAATTGAGGTACTGAAGCTGAAATATTTGGTAATTTAATAATATTTGCTTCTGGAGTAGTTGCTAATTGCCCTAATTCTGATAAAGCATCTCCAATTTTTTGATCTTCTTTTAAATACTCTGGAAAGTTAGATAAAATTCTACCTGCAAGAGAGATATCTCTTGTTTCTATAGCAATGTTTGCAGGTTTTGTAAAGGCTTTTACAATAGGTAAAAACGAATGGGTTGCCAACATTGGCGCTTCATCCGTAATGGTATACATTATTTTAGATTGGTTAGACATGAATGTTATGTGTTATGTTTGAATATAATTTGTTAAATCTGCCAAATATAAGAATTTTGAGAGAAATAATTTGGGATAAATGCTTAAATCTTGCATAAAGTTCAATAAAAAAGCCACAACAATGTTGTGGCTTTTTATGATTGAGAAAGTACAAATTAGTTTTTGTATCTTCTTTCTTTGATTTTTGCTTTTTTACCTGTAAGATCTCTAAAGTAGTAGATACGAGCTCTACGAACTTTACCTCTTTGGTTCACTTCAACTTTTTGTAAAGCAGGTAAGTTTACTGGGAAGATACGCTCAACACCAATAGCTCCTGACATTTTACGGATTGTAAAAGTTTCAGTTGCTCCAGCACCTCTTCTTTGGATTACAACTCCTTTGAAGAACTGAGTTCTAGTTTTTTCACCCTCTTTAATTTCATAATACACAGTGATAGTATCACCAGCTCCGAAATCAGGGAAATCTTTTTTTGTTACAAATTCGCTATTAACGAAATCAACTAAATTTGACATAGTCTTTAATTATAATAGTTTGATTCAAAGCAACATACACGTCTATCGCCAGAGGTTGATTCAAAGTGGGTGCAAAATTACAAATTTATTTTATATATACAACTTTTTTCTCAGTTTTTAGTTTCGGTTTTCAGAACTATTTTTTAAATTAAATAGCGACTGCCAACTGCTACTGAACACTGCGACTAATCCTCCAGTAAATCAGGTCTCCTGTTCTTGGTATGTTCGTACGCCATGTCTTCACGCCATTTTTCAATTTTGGCGAAATTTCCACTTAATAAAACTTCGGGTACTTTTAATCCGTTATAGTCGGCTGGGCGTGTATAAATAGGAGGTGATAATAAATTGTCTTGAAAACTATCTGTTAAAGCCGAAGTTTCATCACTCAAAACCCCAGGAATCAATCGGATAATGGCATCGCAAAACACAATAGCTCCAATTTCGCCACCACTCAATACATAATCTCCAATTGAAATTTCACGTGTAATGTGCATGTCACGTACTCTTTGGTCTACACCTTTATAATGCCCACACAAAATCAATATATTTTCATACATCGAAATCGAGTTGGCCATTTTTTGGTTTAAAGTTTCTCCATCTGGCGTCATGTAGATGATTTCGTCGTAGGTTCTTTCGCTTTTTAGTTTCGAAATACAAGCGTCAATTGGTTGAACAGACATCACCATTCCGGCACCGCCACCAAACTGATAATCGTCTACACTCCTTTGTTTGTTAGTAGTGTAGTCTCTTAAATTATGAAAATGAACTTCGACCAAACCTTTTTCAATGGCACGTTTCATAATAGAAGCCTCAAACGGACTTCGCATTAATTCGGGTAAAACTGTAATAATATCAATTCGCATGGTGCAAAGATAACAGATTATTTTTTAGTTGTCGAAAGGGAATACACCATTGGAATTTTGTTTTCCAAATGTTTAATTCGGAATTTATTGGATTCAAATTCTTCAGTTTGATTGAAACAATTGTATGGAGAATAATCAAATTCGTTATAACAATTTAATTCCAAATTGTTTGTAATCAAAGCGTTTAAAAGTTCTGAGGTGGGATGATTCCAAGTGATGGTTTGTGTTGAAATTTCAGCTTCTCTATTTGCGTAAGTGCCCGATTCATCTTCAATAATTTCTTCGGTATTGAAATAATTATAAAAAACTTCTTTGAAATCATTATCAAACATCCAAACTACGGGATGAAAATCGGCCATAACAAATTTTCCACCTGGTTTTAAAAAGTGTGAAATTACCTTAGCCCATTGATCTAGATTGGGTAACCAACCAATAGTTCCATAACTGGTAAAAACAATATCAAATTTTTCATCTAAATGATTGGGAGCGTCATATATATCACAACAAACGAACGTGGCATCTAAATTTAATTTTTCATTTATTTCTCTGGCTCTTTCAATGGCTTTGTCAGATAAATCTACACCAGTAGCTTTTGCGCCCATTCTTGAAAATGTCATAGTGTCTTGACCAAAATGACATTGTAAGTGTAAAATCTTTTTTCCTTTTACATCGCCAAGTAATTCTAATTCTATAGCATTTAAGGTTGATTTTCCGTTCAGAAAACCCTCCATATCATAAAAATCGGAGTCAATATGCACATCGACTTTGTTGTTCCATGTTTCTTTGTTGATGTTGATGTAATCTTTCGCTTCCACAGTATTCAATTTTTGTATATCAAATCTACTATTTATTTTGTAATTTTGCACTTTCAAATTAAAAAACAAAACAATGGAAAACGGAATATACGCTAAATTTAACACTGCAAAAGGTGCTATTTTAGTAAAATTAACACACGATTTAACACCTGGAACAGTAGGTAACTTTGTAGGATTAGCAGAAGGTCAATTAGAAAATTCGGCTAGACCAATGGGAAAACCTTATTATGATGGATTAAAATTTCACCGTGTAATTCCTGATTTTATGATACAAGGTGGTTGTCCTCAAGGGCAAGGAACAGGTGGTCCTGGTTACAACTTTGACGATGAGTTTCACCCAAGTTTAAAACACGACAAACCAGGTGTTTTATCTATGGCTAATGCTGGACCTGGCACGAATGGTTCTCAGTTTTTTATTACACATGTTCCAACAAATTGGTTAGATGGAAAACACACTGTTTTTGGACATGTAATTGAAGGACAAGATGTGGTTGATGCTGTTGCAGGTGACGATGCTTTAGAAAGTATTGAAATCATTAGAGTTGGAGATGAAGCTCAAAAATGGAATGCAGTAGAAGCTTTCAGAACATTTGAAGGTTCTAGAGCGAAAAGAATTGCTGAGCAAAAAAAAATGGCAGAGGAAGCTTTAGAAAAATTAGCTGCTGGTTTTCAAAAGACTGAAAGTGGTTTACGTTACCAAATCATTCAAAAAGGAAGTGGTAAACAAGCTGAAAAAGGTAAAAAAGTATCTGTTCACTACCAAGGAGCTTTAGAAAACGGACAAGTTTTTGATTCATCTTACAAAAGAAAACAACCTATTGAATTTCAATTAGGAGTTGGGCAAGTTATTGAAGGATGGGACGAAGGTATTGCTTTATTAAAAGTGGGAGATAAAGCTCGTTTTGTGATTCCTTCTTATTTAGGATATGGTTCTAGAGGTGCTGGAGGAGTAATTCCACCAGATGCAACTTTAGTTTTTGACGTTGAATTAATGGATTTGAAGTAATTATTATTCATAATCGATATAAAATCCCAAAAACATTTTTTTGGGATTTTTTTATATATTTACCCATCAAACTAATCTTAAAATATGAAAATTAAAATTATTGCAATTGTCCTTTTAGGAACTTTTATTTATTCGTGTTCACCTAAAGTTATTCAGCCAGAAGCTCCAAAAATTGATGTTGCTGCTATTGTTATTGAAACACCTCTAACGGCAGAATTAGCAGAAGGTAAAGCTCTTTTTGTAAATAATTGTGGTAAATGTCACAATTTATACGATGCAAAAGATTTTAATGCAGAACAATGGAAGCCTATCATGTTAAGAATGCAACAGGAAGCTAAAATTTCAGATGAAGAAAGAGAAAAGATATACGCTTATCTAACAAAATAATAAAAGTATCCGTCAATTGGCGGATATTTTTTTGGTATTGTTTTTGTATTTTTACCAATAATTTAAATATATGAAATTACAATTATCTTTTTTCTTTCTTCTTTTCACTTTGTTCTCCTTTGGACAAGTGCCACATTGCGGGTTTGATTTTACTTCGTATTTAGTGGTTAAGGTTCATGAAGAAAGTAAGACAGCTAATATTCCTGATTTAAAAATTACATTGGTCAATGAAAAAGGAGAAGAAATCATCAACGAGAACAATAAATACAGTTGGAAATACGGAAACCAACCTTTAGTTTTTACGCGTAATAATTTAATTAGTAAGTCAAATGAGCCCGAAAAATGGTTTTTTCCTTATGCGGAAGATACTTATTTACTCTCGGTAACCAATACGTTTCCAGCAGAAGAATTCTTTATTAAAATTCAGGATACCAAAGGAAAGTTTAAAGAGCAATTAGTGCAAATTCAAGCCTTTAACATGTATATTTTGTGTTCAAGTGAAAACGAACGCCAAGCCAGAAGTTTCGGACCAAGAAGTAATAATCCGATTGAGGTGATTTTGGAAAGAAAGTAACGGATATATGGCAAATTCAATAGAAGTAAAATTCCAAGAGCATTTTAAACTAAATGTCTTATTCAAAGATTATATCCTTTTTGAAAATTTGTTGCTTGAAAACAACATAGACTACTATTGTAATATCAATGAAAATTCTGATATTAGTGATGGAACTCGTTTCTTTTTGTTAGATAAAGACAGAATTATTATTGATCAACTTCTTATGGATAATGAAATTATAGCAAGTACCGAAACTATTTTATTTTCAGATTATAGACAAGAAAGAAAAATTCAAAAATTCCATTTCTTAGTTTACTCAATTGTAATCTTAATTTTAGTTCTGATTATCTTAATTGGCGATTTTATTTAACTACTGCCACTTAATATTACACCCAATACTAGGTTTCTGTTCTGGATTAATCAATCGATTCATAACCACGCCATCAATAGCGCTACGTAAATCTGAACCACTTAATGGAATGCCATTAGCTGGTCTACTGTCGTCTAATTGTCCGCGGTAAACCAATTTATTTTGATTATCGAAAAGATAAAAATCAGGTGTACAAGCAGCATCGTACGCTTTGGCTACTTCTTGTGTTTCATCATATAAATAAGGAAATTCAAATCCGTTTGCAAAGGCAAATTCCGTCATTAATTCAGGTGCATCTTGCGGATATTTCACTACATCATTGCTTGAAATCGCTACAAAACCAATACCCTGCACACGATAATCATTTACCACTTTAAGTACTTCTTCCATTACATGATGTACAAACGGACAATGATTGCAAATGAATAGTACAACCGTTCCTTTTTCACCTTTGCAATCAGCAAAAGTTTTAAAATCGGTAGCATTGGTGTCTTTCAAGTTGAAATCAGGAGCAAGGGTGCCTAAAGGTAACATGTTAGAAGGAGTTTGAGCCATTTTGAAATCAGAATTTAGAGTTTAGAATTTAGAAATTAGAAGTTTAGTCTTTTTACTTTTTACTTTTCACTTCCCTAATTATACGCACCAAATCTTTTATTGTTACAAAATGCGTCAATACTTTTTTTTGGAATGGCATTTTCTTACTTTTGCAGAACAACACAACATATTATGTACAAACTATTTATTCGTCCCTTACTTTTCTGTTTTGATCCAGAAAAAGTGCATTATTTTACCTTTTCATTAATTCGTTTTTTGAATAAAATTCCAGTTTTTTCTAGTATTTTCCAATCGCTTTACGAAGTAAAAGATGCTCGTTTAGAGCGTGAAGTTTTCGGAATTAAATTCAAAAACCCAGTGGGATTAGCAGCAGGATTTGATAAAGATGCGAAGTTATATCAAGAATTATCGAATTTCGGTTTTGGATTTATTGAAATTGGAACATTGACTCCTATTGGACAAGTAGGAAATCCAAAAAAACGTTTGTTTCGCTTAAAAGAAGACAATGCAATTATCAACCGAATGGGGTTTAATAACGGCGGCGTTAAAGAAGCAGTGGAACGTTTGAAAAAAAATAAAGGCGTTTTAATCGGTGGAAACATCGGAAAAAATAAAGTCACGCCAAACGAAGAAGCAGTGAAGGATTACGAAATCTGTTTTGAGGCTTTGTTTACGTATGTTGATTATTTTGTGGTGAATGTGAGTTCACCAAACACACCAAATCTTCGCGAATTACAAGATAAAAAGCCTTTGACAGAATTATTACAAACGCTTCAAAATCAAAACAACGCAAAACCAAAACAAAAACCAATTTTACTAAAAATCGCTCCCGATTTAACAGATGAGCAACTTTTAGACATCATTGATATTGTAAATGAAACTAAAATTGCGGGCGTAATAGCTACAAATACTACGATTTCTCGCGAAGGTTTACAATCAGATAACAAATCAGAAATGGGTGGTTTATCTGGAAAACCATTAACCAAACGTTCTACAGAAGTGATTCGTTTTCTTTCGGAAAAAAGTAATAAGTCGTTCCCAATCATTGGAGTAGGAGGAATTCACACTGTTGATGATGCGATTGAAAAATTGAATGCTGGTGCAAGTTTAGTACAATTGTACACTGGATTTATTTACGAAGGTCCAGCTTTAGTGAAAGCAATCAACAAAAAGATTTTGGAAAACAGCTAAAATTTCTATCTTTGAAGCTATGAACGAAATCAAAATTATCGAGTGTCCACGCGATGCCATGCAAGGCATTAAACCTTTTATTCCAACCGAAAAAAAGGTGAAATACATCCAATCGTTGTTGCGTGTAGGCTTTGATACTATTGATTTTGGAAGTTTTGTGTCGCCAAAAGCGATTCCTCAAATGCAAGATACGGTTGAGGTTTTAGCACAACTGGATTTATCGGCAACGAATAGTAAATTATTAGCGATTATTGCCAATACACAAGGCGCTCAAAATGCTTCAATTCACAAAGAAATTCAATATTTAGGATTTCCCTTTTCGATTTCGGAGAACTTTCAAATGCGAAACACGCACAAAACGATAGCTGAAAGTTTGGTGACCTTACAAGAAATTTTAGAAATTGCTGATAAATCGAATAAAGAAGTCGTGACCTATATTTCAATGGGTTTTGGAAATCCGTATGGAGATCCTTGGAATGTTGAAATCGTTGGCGAATGGACTGAAAAGTTAGCGAATATGGGTGTAAAAATCCTATCGCTTTCGGATACCGTTGGAAGTTCGACTCCAGAAGTAATTGATTATTTGTTTTCTAATTTGATTCCTAAATACCCAAACATTGAATTTGGAGCCCATTTACACACCACACCAGACAAATGGTTTGAAAAAATTGATGCGGCTTACAACGCAGGTTGTCGTCGTTATGATGGAGCGATTCAAGGTTTTGGCGGTTGTCCTATGGCAAAAGATGATTTAACAGGAAACATGCCTACAGAAAAATTATTGTCATATTTCACAACCAAAAGAGAAAACACGAATACCAGTCCAATGAGTTTTGAAAGTGCTTATAACGAAGCGACAAAATTATTTGGCGAGTTTCATTAAGCTGATTTTCTTCGCTTAAAAACTTTATAAATTTCTACCCAAAGTACAGAAATACTTCCCACTAAAACACTTATTCCTATTTGGGTTGCACTTACCATTTCAAATAAGAAGAAGTTGGAAAATGCAGGAATAAACAATAACAAGCCTGTTAGTAAAATGGTAATTCCAATAATTAATCCTACCAAATTATTTTTGTACTGAATCGTTTTAAAAATCGAATAATAAAACGAACGATTTGCTAATGTTAATACAATATTAGAAGTGATTAACGTTAAGAAAATCATAGTTCTAGTGCCGTTTTCAGTCATGCTTTCTCCTATGGCATATTGATAGATAAATAACAATCCTAATGTAATAACCAACCCTTGAATGATGCTGATAAGTACTTCTTTTAAGTTAAAGAAAGTTGTGGTTAGCGGTCTTGGTTTTTGTGCCATCAGATTATCTTCCATAGGTTCGTTTTCGTAGATGATAGAGCAGGTTGGTCCCATAATCATTTCTAAGAAAATGATGTGAACAGGTGTAAAAATATTCGGATAGATCCAACCTAAAGCCAATGGAATAAACACAATTAAGATAATTGGAATATGAATTGAAATAATATATTGAATAGCTTTTTTGAGGTTGATGTAAATTTTTCTTCCCATAGCGATGGCATCCGTCATTTTTTCAAAATCATCGTCTACGAGTATCAAATTGGCGGCTTGTTTGGCAATTTCAGTTCCTTTTTTACCCATGGCAATGCCTATATGTGCCGATTTCAAAGCGGGTCCGTCATTTACGCCATCACCTGTCATGGCTACAATTTGATTATTTGCTTTTAACGCTTGAATGATTTTAAGTTTGGCTTCCGGAAACATTCTGGTGAAAATAGCCGTTTTCATTACTTTTTCTTTCAAAGTAGCTTCATCCATTGCCATTAATTCGTCACCATTCAAGACTTTATCAGCATTTTTAAATCCGACTTGTTTAGCAATAGTAGAAGTGGTTTCGGCATTATCACCTGTAACAATTTTTACTTGAATTCCTGCTTTGTAAAACGTTTCAAAAACGGCTTGGATATTGTGTTTTGGCGGATCGTAAAACGATACTAATCCTTTGAAGTTGAATTTTATTTCTTGCTGAGTTTTTGGATAATCGGTTCCTGAAAAGTCAGAAACTCCCACGCCTAAAACACGAAAACCTTTTTGCGTCATGGCTTTCATCGCAGTTAAAACCTGATTTTTTTCAGCTTCACTCAAATGACTGACTTCGATTAACGCTTCAGGAGCACCTTTAGCCGCAATGATTTTTTTACCCAATTCGTTTTCAAAAATGTGCGTCATCATTGGTGGTTTTCCACTTAGCGGATATTCGTGAACCAATTTAAAAAGAGGTCGTTCGTCTTCGCTTTCAAATTTAGAATACGCTTCATGAATAGCAATTTCCATCGCATCAAACGGAATAGGCTCGCTCGACCACATGGCGTAATTCAAAACTTCTTCGGCTTCTGTTGTTAATTTTTCTTTCGTATCAATAATCAAATCAGCATCAAAAAGATACAATTCGGCCAAACTCATTTTATTTTCAGTAATTGTTCCCGTTTTATCGGTACAAATTACGGTGGCACTTCCTAAGGTTTCAACCGTTTTGGTTTGTTTGGTAATGATGCCCATTTTTAGCAATCGCCAAGCACCAAGAGCCATAAAAGTGGTAAATGCTACTGGAATTTCCTCAGGAATAACACTCATTGCCAAGGTTAGCGCTTTTAATAAACTATCTAAAACCAATCTGGAGTTATAGTAATTTATCGCCCAAACGATTCCGAAAATCACCAAACCGATAATTGACATTTTGGTAACGAAATTGTTGATTTGGATTTGCAGAGGTGTTTTTTCTTCTTCAATTGCATTCAAACTGGCCCCAATTTTTCCTAATTGTGTTTTATTTCCAATTGAAGTTATTTCGCAAATTGCTAAACCCGAAGCTACAATTGTACCTTGAAATACTTGTTTGTTTTCGGATTCATTTGATTTAAAAATCGATAAAGATTCGCCTGTTAAAATGGATTCGTTCACTGAAAAATCATTGGATGAAAGAATAATTCCGTCTGCAGGAATGAAAGCGCCTTCTTCCAGCTGAACACAATCGCCAATTACAATTTCCTCGGTTGGAATTTCGATGATTGTACTATTTCGAATGACTTTACATTTCGGTTGGGATAATTTTTTTAAAGCTTCAATCGCATTCCGACTTCTGGATTCTTGAAAAACAGAAATAGCAATGACAAAAACAATCGCAATAGCCATAAAAATTCCATCACCATAATCTCCAGTTATAAAATAAACACTTGTTGCGGTAAACAATAAAAGAAACATGGGTTCCTTAACAATGTCTAATAATAAAGTTAAAAAATGGTTTTTTCTAGTATGTTCAACGGAGTTAGTGCCGTGTTTTTTTGCGGATTCTAATACTTCTAAATCAGTTAAACCTGTACTTATTTTTTTAGAATTGTTCATTGTAGTTGAAATATTATTTAGACAAGTTACATAATTTATTCATAAAAGTAATAGATTATTTGCTTAAGATTTACTATATTTGCACGCAATTTAACAACAACTACAAATTGCACCATGAAAGCACACACAACTAAAATCGTTGGCGAAGGACTTACATACGACGATGTTTTGCTTATTCCAAATTATTCAGAAATTTTACCACGTGAAGTTAGTATTCAATCGAAGTTTTCGAAAAATATTACTTTGAATGTTCCTATCGTTTCCGCAGCAATGGATACGGTTACCGAAAGTTCTATGGCAATTGCTATGGCGCAAGAAGGCGGAATTGGCGTGTTACATAAAAACATGACGATTGAGCAACAAGCAGCGAAAGTAAAGAAAGTAAAACGTGCAGAAAGCGGTATGATTATCGATCCAGTAACGTTGCCTTTAACAGCAACTGTGGGTGATGCGAAAATGGCGATGAAAGAATTTAGTATTGGCGGAATTCCAGTAGTTGATGAAAACGGAATTTTAAAAGGAATTGTTACCAATAGAGATTTACGTTTCGAAAAAATAAATACGCGTTCTATTTTAGAAGTGATGACTTCCGAAAATTTAGTAACGGCTGCTCAAGGCACTACTTTGCAAGAAGCTGAAGGAATTCTTCAAGAAAATAAAATTGAAAAATTGCCAGTAGTTGATAACAATAATAAATTAGTAGGTTTAATTACCTTTAGAGATATTACCAAATTAACGCAAAAACCAATTGCTAATAAAGATAGATTTGGTCGTTTACGTGTAGCTGCTGCTTTGGGCGTAACAGCTGATGCTGTTGAAAGAGCAACGGCTTTAGTAAATGCTGGTGTTGACGCTGTAATTATTGATACCGCTCACGGACATACAAAAGGGGTTGTTGATGTGTTAAAAGCAGTAAAAGCAAAATTCCCAGAATTAGATGTAGTTGTTGGAAACATTGCTACTCCAGAAGCAGCATTATATTTAGCTCAAAACGGAGCTGATGCGGTGAAAGTTGGAATTGGACCAGGTTCTATTTGTACGACGAGAGTTGTGGCAGGTGTTGGATTTCCTCAATTTTCAGCAGTTTTAGAAGTTGCTGCGGCTTTAAAAGGAACAGGAGTTCCAGTGATTGCAGATGGTGGAATTCGTTATACAGGAGATATTCCAAAAGCGATTGCTGCGGGAGCTGATTGTGTAATGTTAGGTTCGTTATTAGCAGGAACAAAAGAATCACCAGGTGAAACGATTATTTTTGAAGGCAGAAAATTCAAATCATACCGTGGAATGGGTTCTGTGGAAGCGATGCAAGAAGGTTCAAAAGACCGTTATTTCCAAGATGTAGAAGATGATGTTAAGAAATTAGTTCCAGAAGGAATTGTTGGTCGCGTACCATACAAAGGAGAATTAAACGAAAGTATGCAACAATTCATCGGTGGTTTAAGAGCCGGAATGGGGTATTGTGGAGCAAAAGATATTCCAACCTTACAAGAAAACGGTCGTTTTATCAGAATTACAGCAAGTGGAATTGGCGAAAGTCACCCACACAATGTAACGATTACAAAAGAAGCTCCGAATTATTCGAGATAATTTTTTAAGTTTTCAGTGATCAGTCGCAGTTAGCAGTAAAAATGGAAACCTGATAGTTATAAGCTATCAGGTTTTTTTATTTTGCGCCAAACATTTGCACCGCATAAATTTTCTTATTTTCCCAATCGATACTAAAACTGATTTCAGTATAAAAATATTGATGGTCTAAAATGTTTTTTAAATGATTTGGTGATTTCTTCCACAGATTGAACATTTTTAAGGCTAAAGTGTCTAAGTCAGTTTCAGTATAAATTTGGTCTTTAATTCCTGTGAATAATAAGTTTTCACCCACTAATACAAACGAATTTCCACCATAAAAGTAAACACGAACTTTCGGAGTTTCCTTTTTTGCATCTGTTTGTTCATGTGATAAAGTTTGTGTTTTTGCAATGTATTTAGCATGGTCGTCAGCTGCTTTTTTCAAATGAACATCCAAACCAAGTAATTTTCTGTCGTTATTGGAACGTTCTTCGTTTACCAATTGATATACTTTTGTTTTCAGTTTTTCCAAATCAATTTTGTTTTGATTTTGACTGAAACTAAATGTGGATATGAATATTAAAAACAGGTTGATTTGGGTTTTCATGTTAGTTGGAGATTTTTTACAATAACTCGTTTAAGTTACAGATTATTGCATTTTTTACAGAAATCTGATTTAATTAGTTCATTTCTCAAAAGATTGAAATTTTCTTTTTGCCATTCGCACCATTCTTTTTTATTCAGTTGATAGACTTTGTTTAAAATTTGTTGATTGGTTTTTACATCGTTTTCATCAAAGAAAAGAGTAGCAGTTTGCGCTAATAATAATGCTTCTTCTTTTGAAAATGTAGGCTTATTCATTTCGGCTTTGAGTAAAGTAATACTATAACTATAAACACTCCAATGATTGACAAATAAAGCTAAATTAATCCTATCTTCTTTTGTTTTTATGTTCGATTTAAAGCTCATGTAAACTCTATCGAAATATTGCTTGATATTTTTATAATCGTTGATATGATTGCTATAATAGAGTAAAATATAATCGAAATTGGATTGAAGCTTTTTATTTTCTTTAAATGTTAGGAACTTGTTTTCTATTGACGCCGGTTTACTAACATTGGTTAGTTTAGAAATATTAACATCCCATTTTTCAAGTAATTCGCTATTTATTCTACAATAAAGAATCAATAAGTTTAGTTGTACGTTTTTTGGTAAAGTATCAAATTTTTCTAACCAAATTTTCAGAAATTGAGTCGTTTTAAAATAATCTTGATTGAAATTTTTACAGATTACTGCCGTAGCATTTTGAACTAATTTAGGATTTGTTTTAATTTCATTAAAAACCATTTCATCAAAAATACTCAAACTATATTCCGAAGTATACAATTTTGAAAGCGCCAAATTCGCCTTTTTATATTCCTTATCATAAATAGCAGTTTTTAGATTTAAGTCATATAAAGTGCTAAAATAATCTTCATTCGACAACGAATCTTTATTAATTTCTCCATAATAATTGACAACTAATTTAGAAACTCTTTGATCATTTAGATACGTTTCAAAATCTTTGTTTTTTATATTTATGTAATCTCTAATTTCATTTTTGGGTTTACTGGCTAAATATTCCATGTTTTCCATAGCTAATTGAATGTAGCATTTTTCCCAATTTTCTTCCGCTATTACTAAAGAAGGTTTTAGTTTTATATTTAAAGAATCTTTTGCAAATTTTTCGATAGCAATTGCTCTATCAGTGTGTAATTTTTTGTTAGAAATTTCATTTCCTTCCACGGAACTATAACTATAAATTTGAGTTGAATGTACTTTGTTATAATATTTATAGTAGAATTCATTTTTTGATTTTATTTTATTTTTATCAAATTCAAATAAAATTACATCAGTGAACAAAATACCTTTATTACTCAAACTAGCATCATTTGTTACTTCAATGATGGGTTCTAAAGGAAATAAATCTATTGTTTTAGAATTAACTTTTAAAGGCACAACATATTCGCAAGCGCAATTATCAAAAATCAAAACTACATTAGCGACAATTTCTTTTCCGATAAGATGATTGGGAACTTTTCCAACTTTGGTGATTAATTTGTATTCGTTTTGAGCGGTGTTGTTTTTTAATAATTCTTCTCTGTAAATAGGTTCTGACATGACGCCATCATAAATTGGAGAGACGTCAAAAGTGTTAGGCTTGTTGCAACTCATTTGTTCTTTTTCAACAAAATCAATTGCAATTCCATCTCTTGGTTCAGAAAACATCAATTCAAATTTCTTTTTATCATGATAATACAGAATAACATTATCGCCCTCTATTGCAATGCTATTTCCGATATGTAATTTAGTTCCAAAATCAATTGGTCTACATTTTTTATTTTTTTCTTCAACTCCAAAGGCATTTTCAGATAGTTGATTTGGTGTTTGAATTCCTTTTATACCAAAAACATTAGTAGCATAAATCCTATTTCTCTTTGAATCAATAAAAAAACCTAAATCGGCTGCATCAAAATTTTTGTTAATGATGTTTTTGTAGTGAGGTGGCGAATTTTTCCATTGATTAAAAATAGTTTGAGCTAGCTTATTCAACTCTTTATCGCTATATTTTTCTTTTTTTATAGAAGTGAATAAAATATTTTCTCCAAATCCGCTAAACTTTTTACCACCATAAAAAGAAACTCTGTCACTTGGATTCTTCTTTTTTACATCTTTTTGTTCGTGCGATAAAAAGCCTAATGTCTTTAGATATAGACTATGATCTTCAGCAGCTTTAAGAAGAAAAGTATCTTTTTCGAATTCTTTTAATTTTAGTGATTTCCTGTGATTGTTTATTAAAATAGTAACTTTTGAATTTAATTTTTCAAAGTCGATTTCAATTTCTTCTTGAGAAAAAAGTGAAATGGAAAACAAAAATGATATAAAGAAGAAAAGTTTGCTCATAAATTTTGGTTTGATATCTAGATTAATGCCAATTTTCATGCCAAAATAATCCAAGAGATTCCTTCGGAATGACAAAGTTTTGGATAACTGAACGCTGTGACTGCTAACTGGATACTAAAGAATTACCCCTTCAAAAACTCATTAATCTTTTTCCGATCACCAGCAATCCATAAAATATCATCAGATTCTAAAATCCAGTGTGATTCTGGATTTAGGATACGTTTTCCGTTGCGTTCGATGCCTACAATGATGCCATGCGTTTTCTCTCTAATTTGTGAATCTCGGATACTTTTTCCGATACAAACTCGGTTTTTAAGCTCTAATTGTTGTAGAATGATGTCTTCTTTAACTAGCGTTTCAGGCGCGTCGATTTCGTTTTTATCCAAATAGTTTTTAAATAACTTTACTTGTTCATCGGTACCAATAATGTTGATTTCATCACCCGGAAATAGGCGCTCGGTTCGAATAGGAATATTAATCGTAATCTCACCACGTTTTATAGAGGCAATATTGATTCCAAATTGCTCTCTGATTTTCAATTCGTCTAGGGTTTTACCTGCTAAATTAGAGGCTGTTGCAATTACAAAATCAGCCATGTGTCCGTCCCAAGGTGAAAGCACATTTTGGCGTTTACTTTGTTTGGTAATTTCTCTGTCGTTGAAGTTTTTTATGAAATGACTCTCTATCTTATTGTAGAAGGCATGTAATTTTTTTGGAAATAAAATATATAAAACAATTCCAATTACTAAAGCGATAAATGCAATAATAGGTGAGAAAAATTCATTCAATACAAATCCCATATAAAAAAGGGATAATGCAATTCTAAAAAAGACCAAAACAATAATTGGACCTTGATATTTTCTTACTTTCATTAATTCTTGTACTTGTTCCACTGCTACTCTTCGCAACGATAATGCCCACAAAAAAGGAGATAAAATAACAACTGTTATTAAAGCAGCAATAGCATTTCCAAAACGAGATGCTGAAACTAAAGGCAAAATATATTTCGATGAAAGTAAAATAATCGCTACAATAATAATCGAGTGAATAATTACCTGAGTTAAGTAAGCACGAAGTACAATTTGCCAAGTGCTTACTGATTTAATGGCTTCGGTATTGGCGCTGTAGCGTTCTATTCTTTTTACCCAACGTCTGGGTAGTTTTTTTTCTAAAAAGACGGATAAAGGCGTTGAAAATTTCACCATGAAAGGTGTTGTAAAGGAGGTGATGGCTGAAACCGCAACTACTATTGGATATAAGAAATCGCTTGTTACATTTAACGTCATTCCTAATGTGGCAATGATGAACGAAAACTCTCCAATTTGAGACAAACTCATTCCAGTTTGAATGGATTGTTTCAACGGTTGTCCCGAAAGTAAAGCGCCAATGGTTGAAGATAGGGATTGTCCAAGAATTACTACTAAAGTTAGAATTCCAACAGGAAATGCATATTTCATCAACATTTCAGGATCAATTAACATTCCGACCGATACGAAGAAAACCGCACCAAATAAATCTTTTACAGGTTTTACCAAATGTTCAATGTGTTCGGCTTGCGTGGTTTCTGCAATAATCGAACCCATGATAAATGCACCAAGAGCAGGAGAGAAGCCTACATTTGCAGCAAATAAAACCATCAATAAACACAAAGCCAACGAAACAATGAGTAACATTTCATCGGTTAAAAGATGTTTGGCTTTTTTAAGTAAAGTTGGAATAAAGAAAATTCCCGCTACAAACCAAATGGTTAAAAAGAAAATTAATTTTAAAACGGATTGAAACAATTCAGTACCCGAAAACTGCTGACTTACAGCAACTGTTGACAATAAAACCATCATTAAAATGGCTAAAATGTCTTGCACAATTAAGGCTCCGATTACATTTCCTGCGAATTTTTGTGTTTTTACACCTAATTCATCAAATGTTTTTAAGATAATTGTCGTGGAAGAAATAGATAAGATAACTCCTAAAAACAAACTATTCATTTTGCCCCAATCCATCATTTGTCCTACAAAATAACCCAAAGCTACCATTGAAATTATTTGGGTTAACGCTGTGATGGAAGCCGTTCCGCCGACTTTCATTAGTTTTTTAAAACTAAATTCGAGTCCTAAACTGAACAAAAGAAATATAACGCCAATTTCTGCCCAAACGGTGACACTATTCATGTCTTTTACGGTTGGAAAAAAATCAAATTCACTTCCAGCTAAAAATCCCGCGACCAAATATCCTAAAACCAACGGTTGTTTTAAGATTCTAAAAATGAGTACTGCAATGGCTGCAGTGACTAAAATTAGACCTAAATCGCTAATTAGATTGGGTAAATGAACAGTTGAATCAGTAAGCAATATGGGCATAGAATTGAATTTTTACTAAAATAGTGAAAAGTGGTCGGTTTTCAAAATTTCAATTCTTTATGCGCTCAATTTTATTGTTTTTTTAACGAATTTAGTTCTTGAAGCGTGTAAAATTTCATTTGATTTGAAACCACAAATTGACAAATCATTTCTAATGTTTTCAGATCTACTTCATACTCCTTTGTAGCTTTATCAATGGGTTTGTGTCCGTAGAAAACCACTATTTTATTGTGTTTTTTAGCGTAATTTAAAATTTTAGTTAAGTAGTTTAAACTAAAATGCTCGTAATTACTGTCGATTCCAATTCCGTTTGCTAGTCGAGTTCCGTTATAGAAATTAGCGTTATCGGCTACTCTTTTGCCGCCTTTTGCTGTGCCTCTGATGATTTCGAAATGTTTTTGTAATTCGTAGTCTAATGTTTGAGTTTTGGCTCCAAAAGGATAAGCAAACGATTTAATTTCGATACCTTCTTTTTTGAATGCTTCGATTAAAGGAAAAATTTCAACTATTAAGTATTGCTGTTTATTATTTTTCTTAGTGAATTCTTTTGCATTGAGATGACGAAATCCGTGACCAGCAATTTCGTGCCCTTTGTTTTGAAGTTCTTTTAGGTTAGAAATATCATTAGCCGAAAGTTTTTCAAAATTACTCACGCAAAATGTGGCTTTCCAATTGTATTTTGTGAGTTGAACATCGGCTTCTTTCCATTCGTTTACGAAGTAATCATCAAATGTGATAACAACTCCAGCTTTGGAATTTGTGGTTGGGGTTTTGGTAGACGAACAAGAATAAAAGAAAAAACCTATCAGTAAACTAAAGCAAATGAGTTTTATACTGATAGGTTTTGGCATGTTTTAGAAGGAATTAAATCCCCAAATAATTACTCGGTGTAATTTGCATCAATTCAGCTCTAACTTCTTCAGAAACTTTTAAAGTTCCAATGAAATTATGAATGGCTTCTTTGTTGATTAGAGTGTTTGTTCTGGTTAAGTCTTTCAAAACTTCATACGGATTTGGATAACCTTCACGACGTAAAATTGTTTGAATTGCTTCAGCAACCACCGCCCAATTTTTCTCTAAATCTTCTGCAAATTTTTCTTCATTTAATAATAATTTGTTCAAGCCTTTCAGAGTAGCTTCAAATGCGATTAAAGTGTGTCCCATTGGAACCCCAATATTACGTAAAACAGTACTATCAGTTAAATCGCGTTGTAATCTTGAAAGTGGTAATTTTGCGGAAAGATGTTCGAAAATCGCATTGGCAATTCCTAAATTTCCTTCCGAATTTTCAAAATCAATCGGATTAACTTTATGTGGCATCGCCGAAGAACCAATTTCTCCTGCTTTGATTTTTTGTTTGAAATAATCCATTGAAACGTACGTCCAAATATCTCTATCCAAGTCGATTAAAATCGTATTGATGCGTTTTAAAGCATCGAAAAATGCTGCAAAATGGTCGTAATGTTCAATTTGTGTGGTTGGAAACGAATGATGTAATCCTAAACTGTTTTCTACGAAATCACTTCCAAATTTTCTCCAATCTGTATTAGGATAGGCTACTTTGTGTGCGTTGTAATTTCCAGTTGCACCACCAAATTTAGCTGCAAAAGGAACGTTGAATAACAAACGCATTTGCTCTTCTAAACGCTCTACGAAAACTAAAATTTCTTTTCCTAAGCGAGTAGGAGAGGCTGGTTGTCCGTGGGTTCTGGCTAACATAGGAATGGCTGACCATTCCATTGCTAATTCTTTCAATTTCGCAATTACACTTACTAATCCTGGTAAATATACGTTTTCAAAAGCTTCTTTAGTAGAAAGCGGAATAGCTGTATTGTTGATATCTTGAGAAGTCAATCCGAAATGAATAAACTCTTTGTAATCTTGTAATCCTAAACCGTCGAATTTTGATTTGATGAAATATTCCACTGCTTTTACATCGTGATTCGTTGTTTTCTCAGTTTCTTTAATCCAAAGCGCATCTTCAGTAGAAAAATTTTTGTAAATAGCTCTTAAAGAATCGTAAATCGATTTGTCAATTTTGGATAATTGAGGTAAATCAGCTTCGCGCAAAGCAATAAAGTATTCAACCTCTACCAAAACACGGTATTTAATTAAGGCTTCTTCAGAAAAATAAGGAGATAATGAAATAGTTTTGCTTCTATAACGACCATCAATTGGCGAAATAGCGTTTAATTCTGTTAATTGCATTTTGTTGTGTGTTGTTTAAAGAAGTGCAAATATAATAAGAAGTTAGAAGTTAGAAGTTAGAAGTCAGAAGTTTTTTGGATTGAATTTACCAATTCCTCTTTTACAATTTTCATTCCTTCAACTGCGGTCAAGGGTAAGACTTTCAGTTCGTTTGGTAAATCATAAATCGTAGCTGGTTTTGGATCAATATAATAAACAGGAACGTTTTGGTTTACATAATTCATTAATCCAGCCGCAGGATATACTTGTAACGAAGTCCCAATAATAATCAAAATATCAGCGGTTTCTACAATATCAATAGCGTGTTCAATCATGGTAACATCTTCACCAAACCAAACAATATGCGGTCTCAATTGATTACCTTCTAAATCAAAATCACCTAAGTTTAAATCGTGTTTCCAATCTAGAACAAAGTTTTCATTAAAAATACTTCTTACTTTTAATAATTCGCCATGCAAATGAACGACTTTATTACTTCCGGCTCTTTCGTGTAAATCGTCAACGTTTTGGGTTATGATATGAATATCGAAATGTTCTTCTAATTCGGCTAAGATTTCGTGTGCTTTATTGGGTTTTACGGTTAAGAGTTGGGCTCTTCTTTTGTTGTAAAAGTCTAAGACTAATTCAGGATTTTTATTCCAACCAATAGGTGAGGCCACTTCCATAATATTGTGACCTTCCCATAAACCATCAGCATCACGGAAGGTTTTGATGTCGCTTTCGGCGCTAATTCCAGCACCTGTTAGTACTACAATTTTTTTCATAGCTCAATTTTCTTTTTCTTTGTAGTAAATTTAATAAAAAAAACATGAGTTTTTCTAATCATGCGCTTTTAGAATATTTAGAAGGGTTTATTACTGAAAATCGAAAGGAAGGATTTTTGAGGGTATTGAAGAATAGAACCAAACATTTTACCATTGCGATGGAAGATGTATATCAATTGCATAATACGAGTGCGGTAATGCGTAGTTGTGAGGTTTTTGGAATTCAAGAATTAAATGTTGTTGAAGAAAAATTCGGAAAACGTATTGATACTGAGATTGCAATGGGCGCTCAAAAATGGGTGGATGTGAATCGCTTCAATTCGGTGCAAAGTTGTATTGATGAAATGAAAAACAAAGGATATCAAATCATTGCTACAACTCCACATAATGATTCCTGTATGTTGCATGAGTTTGATATTTCTAAGCCTTCTGCCTTATTTTTTGGGACAGAACGTAATGGTTTATCAGAAGAAGTAATAAATCAAGCTAATGGATATTTGAAAATTCCGATGGTTGGATATACTGAAAGTTTGAATATTTCGGTTTCAGCAGCGATTATTATTCAAGATATAACAAATCGTTTGCGTCAATCGGATATTAATTGGCAATTAACGGAAGTAGAAGTTTTAGAAAAACGATTAGATTGGACACGAAAATCGATAAAAGATATTGATTTTATTGAACAAAAGTTTTATGAATTGAAAAAGAATGAATCTGAATAACTATTTATTCTTTTTTAGAATTTTATATTCTTCATAACAAGCACTTATTGCATCCATTATCTGTAAATCATTAGCTGTTTGAATAAAATATTCTGAATAGTTACAGTTTTGAAGAATTAATGGGATATCATCTTTACTTATTTCTAATAAAGCGGCAAGTGTTTCTCGGTCAAATTTGGTAGCTAAAAGATTCCGAACAGTATCATCTTTCTTCATTTCTTTTAGTTTCTTCATTTCTTTCGGTCGTTTACCAAAAATATTGTAAAGAAAATCGGTTGGATTTGATATAGAACCTAGAATTTTAGCAATTGCTCCTGGGTTATAAGTGCCGCTTTCATACCCTGCAGGAAGTCCAGATATACTGTATCGATAAGAATCATCGGCAACCGGAATTAATCGCGTATCGACTTCTACATATCCTGTTAAATTGTATTTAGCCACCACAACTTCGTCTAATACGTAGGCTTTTTCGCTTAAATAAATTTTTGTAGGGTTGTTTCTTATCCAGTCGTTAGTTACTTTTACTTTAACTGTTTCATAACCTAGGTAAGAAAATAATAAGGTGTCGTTTACTTTTGCTTCAATTTCAAATGTACCACTCGGATTACTTATACTACCTTTAACACGAGTTGTATTAATAATGTGGACATTACTCATTGGAAGTTTTGTTTCATTATGAATAACGGTTCCTTTTAGATTCTTTACAAGAGAATCGTTTTGAGAAAAGCTACTATATGAAATTAGTACAAAAAGAAAAACTACAAAATATCTCATCCTTTAATTTATTGATTCAAAAATACGAATCAAAAGGTGATATTTTGTAGTTTTCTATAAATTTATAAGAAAATTAACGAAAAATGTTAACTTCTTCTTGGTCTTTTTGGTCTTGAAGCATCTCCTGCACTTTCAGAACGTCTTGGCGCTCTGTCTGAAAATCCGCCTTCTCTTCTTGGAGCAGCACTGCTTCTTTCGCCTCTAAAGCCACCTTCTCTTTTTGGAGCTGCACCTCTATCGCTACGGAAACCGCCATCTCTACCACCTTCTCTTCTTGGAGCAGAACCACTTCTTTCGCGGTTAAAGCCACCTTCGCGTCTTCCGCTACCAAAACTTCCGCCAGAACTTCTTCCATTATGATCACGTCTACCGCCACCATCATTTTTAGAAATTTCAACGTTGATTCTACGACCATTCATATCGTAACCGTTTAACACTTCCATTACTTTTTCAGTGTGTTCGCCGTCTGTATTAAAGAAAGAGAAACCTTCTTTTACATCTACTTTAAATACGTCATCTCTGCCTAAATCTAAAGTTTCTTTGATAAAGTCTTTCAATTGCATCCAATCGAAATCGTCTCTTGCTCCAATGTTGATGAAATAACGAACTGGATCACCTGCTCTAATTTCTCTTGGTTCAGAACTTCTTTCTCTATCATTTCCTCTTTCACCTGATAAATCACGTTTTGATTTGTAATAGTTGATGAATCTATTGAATTCAACAGAAACCATTTTCTTGATTAACTCTTCTTTAGATAAACCATCTAAGACTTCATTAATAGCTGGTAAATAGTTGTCAATTTCGTGATCAACTTCTGTATCTTTAATTTTGTTTGCTAAGTGTAATAACTGAATTTCGCAGATTTCAATTCCAGATGGGATTGTTTTTTCTACGAATTTTTGTTGGATAATGCGCTCAATTGAGTGTATTTTTCTGATTTCACTTTTCGTAATGATTACGATAGAAGTTCCTAACTTTCCAGCTCTACCAGTTCTTCCAGAACGGTGATTGTAGGTTTCGATTTCGTCTGGTAATTGGTAATTTACTACGTGCGTAATATTATCTACGTCTATTCCACGAGCCGCAACATCTGTAGCAACTAACATTTGAATTTGACGACCTCTAAACGATTTCATTACGCCATCACGTTGTGCTTGCGATAAATCTCCGTGTAAAGCTGCTGCGTTGTACCCATCTTCGATAAGTTTTTCAGCAACCGCTTGTGTGTCTCTTTTGGTTCTACAAAACACAACCGAGAAAATATCTGGGTTGGCATCTGCTAAACGTTTTAAAGCTTCGTAACGGTCACGAGCATTCACACAGTAATATTCGTGTGAAACTGTAGCCGAACCTGAGTTTTTGCTTCCTACAGTAATTTCTACTGGAGACGACATAAATTGTTTTGCAATACGCGCTACTTCAGCAGGCATAGTTGCAGAAAATAACCAGGTGTTTTTCTCATCTGGTGTGTCCGATAAAATGGAACAAATGTCTTCGTAGAATCCCATATTTAACATCTCATCTGCCTCGTCTAAGATACAAAAATCGATGTTTTTAATGTTTACAAGACCTCTGTTAATCATGTCTTGCATTCTACCTGGTGTAGCCACAATAATTTGTGCACCACGTTTAACTTCTCTAGCTTGTTCTGTAATGCTTGCACCACCATAAACAGCCACTGTATGTAACCCCTTTATGTACTTTGAGTATAATTTAATCTCGTTGGTGATTTGTAAGCATAACTCACGTGTTGGCGATAAAATTAAAGCCTGAGTGTTTTTGTTCTCAGCGTCAATTTTTTGAATTAGTGGAAAACCAAAAGCTGCGGTTTTTCCTGTACCTGTTTGCGCTAGGGCAACTAAATCTGTGTTTTGTTCCAATAGTACTGGAATCGCTTTTTCTTGCACTTCTGACGGATTCTCAAATCCTAGATCTTTAATCGCCAGCAGTAGCGACTCATTCAATCCTAATTGTTCAAATTTATTCATATATTATTTTAAATTGGGTGCAAAGGTACGCTTTAAAAATCATATAAACTAATTTGTTATATATTGATTTTCAATATTTTAGATAAAAATATATAAATAGAATTGTAATGAATAGGTAATTCCGAAAGTTTTAGACGTTGTTTTTCATAAAATATTCTATCAATTGCTTAACTGCAATTCCTCTGTGACTGATGGTTGATTTTTCTTCCATACTTAATTCAGCAAAAGTTTTATTATATCCGTCAGCTACAAAAATTGGATCATACCCAAATCCGTTAGTTCCAATTTTTTCTTCAATGATTTTTCCGTGAATAATTCCAGAGAATAAGTTTTGCTTCCCTTTTAAATTTAAGGCAATCACTGTTTTAAAATTAGCTTTTCGATTGGTTTTATCTTTTAATTTGAATAAAAGTTTGTCCATGTTATCATTTGCATCTTTTTGTTCACCTGCATAACGAGCCGAATACACTCCAGGAGCTCCGTTTAAAGCTTTCACTTCCAAACCTGTGTCGTCTGCAAAACAATCGTAACCATATTTTTCGGTAACGTAATTGGCTTTTAAAATCGCATTTCCTTCAATTGTAACAGCTGTTTCTGGAATATCTTCAAAACAACCAATCTCTTCCAAACTGACAATTTGAATGGTGTTTGGAACTAAAGCCTGAATTTCTTGAATTTTATTTTTGTTGTTGGATGCAAAAACGAGTTTCATGTGAAGTAATTTAGAAATGTAAAAATACGAAACGTCTAAAAAGTATAAAAGCCGATCTGGAGCGATCGACTTTTACGGTGAACGTGTAACCACATTTCTGTGTCGTTCGCTGCAAATGTAAGCCCATTTATCAAATAAACAAGTGCTTTTCTAATTTATTTTTTTTGCTTCATTTTTACTTCCAAATAAATTATAATAAAAACTTTTTTCTTTATACTTTTGCATCGTTTTTAACACCTATAATATCATGGTAAAAGATTTATTCGAAAGAATTCAAAACAATAAAGGTCCTTTAGGAAAATGGGCTTCACAAGCAGAAGGATATTTTGTATTCCCTAAACTAGAAGGAGAATTAGGACCAAGAATGCAATTTCAAGGAAAAGATATTTTAAACTGGAGTTTAAATGATTATTTAGGATTAGCAAATCATCCAGAAGTTAGAAAAGCTGATACAGAGGCTGCAATGCAATATGGAGCAGCTTACCCAATGGGCGCTCGTATGATGAGTGGTCATACAAAATATCACGAACAATTAGAACAAGAATTGGCAGCTTTCGTAATGAAAGAATCGGCTTATTTATTAAATTTTGGTTACCAAGGAATTATGTCAACCATTGATGCTTTGGTTACTAGAAATGATGTAATTGTTTATGATGTTGATGCTCATGCATGTATTATTGATGGAGTACGCTTACATAGTGGAAAGCGCTTTACTTACAAGCACAACGACATCGAAAGCATGGAGAAAAACTTGCAACGAGCAACAAAATTAGCTACAGAAACTGGTGGAGGAATATTATTCATTACCGAAGGAGTTTTCGGTATGCGTGGTCAACAAGGAAAACTGAAAGAAGTTGTTGAGATGAAAAAGAAATACAATTTCCGTTTATTGGTTGACGATGCCCACGGTTTTGGTACACTTGGTAAAACAGGTGCTGGAGCAGGTGAGGAGCAAGGTTGTCAAGATGGAATTGATGTGTATTTCTCAACTTTCGCAAAATCAATGGCTAATATCGGTGCTTTCGTTGCAGCAGATAAAGATATTATCGATTATTTAAAATATAATTTACGTTCGCAAATGTTTGCAAAAGCGTTGCCGATGATTCAAACAATTGGTTCATTAAAACGTTTGGAGTTATTACGTAATTCATCTGAAATTAAAGATAAATTATGGGTTAATGTAAATGCATTACAAAACGGTTTAAAAGAAAAAGGATTTAATATTGGAGATACCAATACATGTATTACACCAGTATATTTAGAAGGTTCTATTCCAGAGGCAATGATTATGGTAAATGACTTACGTGAAAACTACGGAATTTTCCTTTCTATTGTAGTATATCCTGTGATTCCTAAAGGAATTATTTTATTAAGAATGATTCCTACGGCTTCTCATACCTTACAAGATATTGCTGAAACTTTAGCAGCTTTTGAAGCTATTCGTGAGAAATTGGTAAACGGAACGTATGCTAAAATTGCAGAGGCAAGTGTTCAAAATGTAGAGTAAAACATTCTTTATACATAACGAAAAGGGATTCCAATTGGAATCCCTTTTTTTATAGTGTTTTTTTATACGTTCTTCTACGTTTGTTGATTTTTGTATTGAAGTTTTTCCATAAATTATGAATGGCATGATTTTCTTCTAATTCAGGAGTTCTAGTACATGTATCGATGCCTTTAGCTTGACAAATTTTATAATATTCATCAAAAATTATTGCTGTAACACCTTTACTTTGATATTCAGGAGTAACTCCAATAAGATAAAAAACTACTTCTTTTGAATGTTTTTTAGCTTGATGCAAATGATAAAATCCGAAAGGGAATAGTTTTCCATTAGCTTTTTTGAGTGCTTGTGAAAATCCTGGCATTACTATAGCAAAAGCTATCATATTGTCGTTTTTATCCATTATGAATTTAATAAATTCTGGATTTATAAAACTAATATATTTCTTTTTAAAATATTCTTTTTGAATACTGTTAATAGGTACAAATGATTGTAATTTTGAATACGTTTCATTAAACAAATCAAACATTTTGTCCACATAAGGCATTATGTCTTTTGTTTTTGTAAAGTTAAGACTTCGCAATTCGTATCGTTGTTTTACAAGTGAACTAAATTTTGTAAATTGTGTTGGGTCAATATTACTAAATGAGAAAGTACTTTCAATGTATTCTTTTTCTTTTACGAAGCCTAATTGTTCAAAATGCTCTTTGTAATATGGCAAACTATACCAAGTAATCATATTGCCCATTTGGTCAAAACCTTCAGTCAATATACCAACTTTATCTAAATTTGAAAATCCAATAGGACCTTCCATGTGATCCATTTGGTGTTTTTTTCCTAGTTCTTCTACTTTTTCCAACAATGCTTTAGTAACTTCAATGTCATCAATCACATCAAACCATCCAAATCGAGTTTTTCTTTTGCCTAATAAATTTACTTCTTCCCAATTTATAATTGCTGCAATTTTGCCAACAATCTTATTGTCTTTATAGGCTAAATAAAAATGGGCTTCTGCAGTTTGAAGGGCTGGATTTTTTGTTTTATCAAAAGTTTCAAGTTCTTCAGCAATAATAGGAGGTATCCAGTACGGGTTGTTTTTATATAATTCGAAAGAAAACATCACGTAATCTTTCATTTCTTTTTTGGTAAGTGCTTCTTTAATTGTTATCATTTTATTCTACGGCATCTTTTCTTTTCTTCGCTTCTTTTTCTCCTTTTTTCTTCATTTTTTTATCTGTTTTGGTTTCAGTTCCTGGTTTTGCAATTTGTACTTCTTCATATTGATCTGCAAAACGCCATGAAAATCCAATTCCAGCATTCAAAATACCTGGAGTATCTTTTATGTTTTTTCCGATTGACGCATCAACCTGCATGTTTTTATCAAACAAAAATGCAGCGCCAAATCGTAATATACCATCACTATAATAGTCGCCCATATAGCCTTGATTTTCGATAAATCCAGACCATTGAGCGTTAAATCCTCTAGTAAGAGTTACTACATAATTTACACTAGCAAAATCGGTTCCAATTTTATCATACGATAAGTTAGTTACTAATACCCAGTGGCTTCCAAAATGATTTTGAGCAATTGCAGTCACTTTAGGACTAAAACTTGGTTCTTCTAATCCAGCAGGCGCATAATTAAAAGGGTTGTCACCAACATTGAAATTTCCTCCAGCATACATTGAAAAAGCTGGAATAAATTGTCTCCATTTAAAACGATGGTTAGCCTTCCAACTATACAAGTTAGGTTTGTCTTCGTAATTTTTAAATGGATCATAAATTAAATACTTAGCACCTAAAGTCAATTGCTTAAGACCACTTCTGCCTTCTTCATAACTTCCTGAAGTTAAGTTGTCTTTTTGGTATTGAATTTCGCCTATAATTTCTAGTTCTTCTTTCAAAAATCCGTATCTGATTGCTAATTCTCCCACAAAACCTTTAGCTTGATAGTTTAGTGTATTATGGTCTTCTGATACATAAGTAACGCCAGTTTCGGTTTGAATAATTTTTTTACCAACCGCAAAAG
The DNA here is from genome assembly GCA_004293165.1 of Flavobacteriia bacterium. Classification (GTDB taxonomy): domain Bacteria; phylum Bacteroidota; class Bacteroidia; order Flavobacteriales; family Flavobacteriaceae; genus Flavobacterium. The sequence continues at coordinate 42,903 of RDYL01000003.1, forward strand.
CCATCATTGATTTTCCGGGACGATTAGAGTTAATTTCATCTGTAAATTGAGCATAAGAAAATTGACAAATACTTACAAATGTCAATGCAAAAAGTGTATGAAGTGATTTCATGAAAAATGATTTATGTCCAAAAATAGTTATTTTATCATAATTTTAAGAAATAAATTTGAAGTTTTACCGACCAATAACTGTATTTTTGAACTTTAAAATTTTATAGCATGGAAATGGCTTCAATTACAGGAACTGTAAAAGTTATATTTTACATTATTCTGTTTTATTATTTGTTCAAGTTTTTAATGCGAATATTTGCCCCAATTTTAATTCAAAAAGCGGTAAATAAGATGCAAGAAAAAATGCAAGAACAATACAGACAACAACAAGAGCAGCAAAGTAGTGCTTCTCAAGGAAGTACTTCAACTCCTAAGCCTAAAAAAGAAGTAGGTGAGTACATTGATTATGAAGAAATAAAATAATTGAATACGATTCAATAGCTGTAAGGATATTTTAACAATATCCTTTTTTTAATTACTTTAGCACCCTATTTACAAGTATACCCATGAAGAATATAAAAGCATTTTATCCTCATTTATTAGTTTTAGTAGGATTTATTTTGGTTTCACTAATTTATTTTTATCCCGTTTTACAAGGGAATAAAATCTTTCAATCCGATATTGTTCAATATACCGGAATGGCAAAAGAACAAATCGATTTCAGAAAAGAAACGGGAGAAGAACCCTTTTGGACGAATAGTGCTTTTGGAGGAATGCCAACCTATCAATTAGGAGCTAAATATCCTAACGATTTTATTGGAATGTTAGATGATGCCTTACGCTTTCTTCCTCGTCCTGCGGATTATTTATTTTTATATTTCTTAGGCTTTTATGTTTTATTAATGGTCTTGAAAGTAGATCCTTTAAAAGCTTTCTTCGGCGCTTTAGCCTTTGGATTATCAACTTATTTGATTATCATTTTAGGTGTTGGACACAATGCTAAAGCACATGCTATTGCTTACATGCCAATGGTAGTTGCTGGAGTTTTATTGGTTTTTCAAAGAAAATACATCATTGGTGGATTGCTTACTATGGTTGCTGCAGCATTAGAAATCAATGCGAATCACTTCCAAATGACCTATTATTTGCTGTTGTTAGTATTGATAATTGCTGTATATTACATTGTAATAGCTGTTAAGAATAAAGAATTTAAAGAACTGGGAAAAATCATAGGAGTTTTTGCTATTGCTGGAATTTTTGCCTTAGGAGCCAATGCAACTAATTTAATGGCGACTTCCGAGTATGCTAAATTTTCTACTCGTAATAATAGTGAATTAACCTTTAATCCAGACGGTTCGCCAAAAACAGATAGTAATGCAATGTCTTACGATTACATTACCGAATACAGTTATGGGATTGCAGAGAGTTTGAATCTAATTGTTCCAGGACTTTTTGGAGGTTCAAATAATGAAAATATAGGTGTTACATCAGAAACTTATGAAAACTTTGTGGCGCAAGGTTATCCAGCAGACCAAGTACAAGGATTAGTAGAACACGCACCTGCTTATTGGGGTGACCAACCTATTGTTGCAGCACCTGCCTACATTGGAGCAGTGGTCTTTTTCTTATTCGTAATGGCGTTTTTTGTTGAAAAACGAAAAATTAAATTTTTATTTCTTGCGGGAGCTATTTTTTCATTGTTGCTTTCTTGGGGTAAGAATTTTAGTTTTTTAACTGATTTCTTTATCAATTATGTACCTTTTTACGATAAATTTAGAGCTGTTTCTTCAATTCAAGTTCTTTTAGAATTGTGTGTGCCTGCTTTAGCGATTGTAGGATTGTATCAATTTTTTAAACAAGACGAAAAAGCAAAATGGAATGCCCTGTGGAAATCTGGAGCCATTACTTTAGGACTTTTGGTAGTGTTGTTTTTAATCAAAGGTATGTTCAATTTCTCTGCTGCAAATGATACGATGTATGCCCAAGCTTATGGCGATGATTTCATCCGTACATTAAAAATTGATAGAGCTGCTTTGTATACTTCCGATGTCTTGCGTTCGATGTTGTTTGTTGGACTTACTTTTGGTGTTTTATTTTTGTTTGTAAAAAACCTGATGAAAGAAACTACAGCAATTATTATAGTTGGAGTTTTAATGGTTTTTGACTTGTTTATGGTAGATAAACGTTATGTAAATAACAATCCCGATCAATTCAGAAGTGCAAGAGAAGTAGATATGCCATTTGATCCTACAGAAGCTGATCAAAGAATTTTAGCCGATACTACACATTTCCGTGTTTTTGAAGTAGAAGGCGGAATGAGTAGTGCAAGAACGTCATTTTTTCATAAATCGATTGGTGGATACCATGCGGCGAAACCAAGAAGAATGCAACAATTATTCGACTATCAAATTGCGAAAAATAACGTTCGTGTGTTAAACATGTTAAACGTAAAATACGTCATCCAATCCGATGAAAACGGACAAAAATTAGCGTTACAAAATCCAGCAGCGAATGGAAATGCTTGGTTTGTTGAGAAAGTTAAGTTTGTGAGCTCTGCCAATGAAGAAATGAAAGCGTTGGATAATTTAGATACTAAAAAAATAGTTGTTGTAAATACTTTAATAAATGAAGGTCAAGACTTTAAAGGTTCAGAAAGCATTGCAAAAGATTCAACTTCTTCAATTCAATTAACATCTTACAAGCCGAATCAATTAAAATACGTTTCAAACAATACTAGTGCAGGTTTTGCTGTTTTCTCAGAAATGTATTACGAAAACGGTTGGAAAGCTTCAATAGATGGAAATGAAGCGAAAATATTTCAAGTAAACTACGTTTTAAGAGGTTTACAAATTCCAGCAGGAAAACATACTATTGAATTCAAATTTGAACCTCAAGTTGTCAAAACAGGAAGTACCATTGCATTAATCAGTTCGATTGGAATGCTTTTATTAATTGGAGCTGGAGTTTATTTCGAGAGAAAGAAAAAAGCATAATTAGTTAGGAACGCAGATAATAAAGATTTTATCTGTTTACTATGTTAAGTGAAACGCCTTTCTAAAAATCATTAAAGTAGACCTATGTGTCTATGTGTTTTATAAAAGTAAAGTTGCAACCAACAAAAAAAATACTCATCATTTCCTATTACTGGCCACCTGCAGGAGGTCCAGGGGTGCAACGTTGGTTAAAATTTGTCAAATATTTGCCCGATTTTAACATCGAACCGCACGTTTATATTCCTGAAAACCCAACTTATCCTTTAATTGATGAGAAATTAGTAAAGGAAGTTTCGGATAAAGCAGTTATTATCAAACAACCAATTTTTGAACCTTACGGATTGGCTTCGGTTTTTTCGAAAAATAAAACTAAAAAAATCAGTTCAGGAATTATTCCGAATCAAAAAAAGCAATCGTTTGTAGAAAAAGCAATGCTTTGGATTCGTGGTAATGTTTTTATTCCCGATGCAAGAGTGTTTTGGGTGAAACCTTCGGTTAAGTTTTTGAAAGAATACCTTCAAGAACATCAAATCGATACGATAATTACCACAGGTCCGCCTCATAGTTTGCATTTGATAGGCTTACAGTTAAAAAAAGAATTAAAAATCACTTGGTTAGCTGATTTTCGTGATCCTTGGACAACCATTGGCTATCACAAACAGTTGAAATTAAGTTCGTGGGCGGCTAAAAAGCATAAAGATTTGGAAAAGGAAGTCATGAATACTTGTGACCGACTTCTAGTAACATCTCCTACTACAAAAACTGAGTTTGAAGTCATTACTTCAAAACCGATTGAAGTTATTACAAATGGTTATGATGTGGAGAAAGTGATTAAAAAACCTTTGGATGAAAAATTCACTTTAGCGCACATTGGTTCCTTTTTATCCGCTAGAAATCCGAGAATTTTGTGGAAAGCGCTGAAAGAATTAACGAAAGAAAATCCCGATTTCAAAAAACAATTTCAATTAAAGTTGATAGGAGCGGTGAGTGCTGAGGTGCTTCAAGCTTTAAAAGAATTTAAGTTAGAAAAATATGTGAATCATTTGGGCTATTTACCACATGATGAAGCCATAATCGAACAACGTAGCTCACAAGTTTTGTTGCTTATTGAAATTGATTCAGAAGAAACCAAATGTATTATTCCTGGAAAATTATTCGAATATATGGTTTCAGAACGACCAATCATCGCTGTCGGACCTGAAAATGCAGATTTCGCCCAAATCATTAAAGAAACCAATACAGGAACGTTCTTCAAATATGACGAATTAGAAGCGTTAAAAGCACAAATTCTGAGTTGTTTTAAGCAATTTCAACAAAATAATTTAAAAGTATATCCTGTTGGTTTGCAACAATACAGCAGAAAATCATTGACAGAGAAATTAGCCAAACTGCTAATCACTAATCACTAATTACTATTCACTAAGAAAATGGGAATTGTCATCAAACAATCGATTAAGAATACCATTATTACCTACATTGGCTTTGGTATTGGGGCAATTAACACGTTGTTTATGTATGGACAATTTCTAGGCGATACCTTTTATGGCTTAGTCGGATTTATTTTGTCGGCAGCCAATATAATGATGCCTTTGATGGCGTTTGGTGTGCACAATACGTTAGTGAAATTCTATAACGAATACGAAACCGAAGAGAAAAAATCGCAATTTCTAACGTTTGTTTTGGTGTTGCCTTTACTAATAATTCTTCCAATAAGTTTGATAGGTTATTTTGGTTATCATCAAATTGCGGAATTATTATCGCAAAAAAATCCAATTGTATATGATTATGTTTGGCAAATTCCAGTAATTGGGCTTTGTATGGGATATTTTGAGATTTTTTACGCTTGGGTAAAAGTGCATTTACAATCGGTTTATGGGAGTTTTGTGAAAGAAGTTTTGCTTCGTGTGCTAATTTCGATTTTCTTATTTGCAGTTTATTTTGATTTCCTTTCGCCACAGCAATTCGTTTTTGCTTTAATGGGAATTTACTTTTTATCGCTCATTGCTATGTTTTTATACGCAATGAAAGTCAAAACACCGTGTTTCAATTTAGTTTTTCCTGACAATGCAAAAGCAGTTTTAACCTATTGTTTTTTTATTATTTTGTCGGGAAGTGTAGCCAATATGTTATTAGATGTAGATAAATTCATGTTGAATTTTTACATCAACATCGATAATATTGCGTTTTATTCGGTTGCTATTTTTATTGCGACTGTGATTGCTGTGCCAAGTCGTGCGATGCATCAAATTACGTATCCAATTACGGCTAAATTGATGAGTGAAAATAAGCACGATGAACTGAATGAATTGTATAAAAAATCTTCCATTACGCTTCAAGTTATCGGTGGTTTGATTTTAGTTGGGATTTTGGTTAATATAAATGAATTATACAGTGTTCTACCAGCAGGTTATAGCGAAGGAATTGCTGTGGTTTTCTTTATTGGTATTTCTAAATATTTCGATTTGGTTTTAGGAAACAATAATGCAATTATTTTTAACTCAAAATATTATCAAGCAGTCTTATTTTTAGGATTATTTCTAGTTTTTATGACGGTTTCTTTAAATATGATCTTCATTCCGCTTTATGGCTTAAATGGAGCGGCTATAGCAACGTTAATATCAATTACGTTATATAGTTTAGCTAAATTGCTTTTTGTGGTGCTTAAAATGAAGTTATTTCCGTTTACAAAAAATACGATTGTGTCTTTTGCTTTAACAATAGTGAGTTTTGGCGTGTTTTATTTTTGGGATTTTAGTTTTCATCCTTTTGTGAATATAATCTTGAAATCTATTTTAGTGTCTATTTTCTATTTGGGATTGAGCTATTATTTGAAAATCTCTTCCGATATTAATTTTGTGATGAACTCTGTTTTCAAGAGAATTCTGAAGAAATAATAAAGATTTTTTTAATTTCTTCGATTTATTCAATCTGTGTTCCAAATAAAGATTTTTAAAATTTAAAAACAAAAAATCCTGCTTCATCTTCCCAGAATCCACAGGATTTAAAACAAACTAACCAACCAATTATTTATCTTTTTTTACTTCTAAAGTTTCTTTTTTGATTTCTTTTATATCTTCTTCAGACATTTTTGCTTTTGAACCATCTTTTCGGTAGTAATAAAAGTCATCGTCACTTTCATAATCATCATTGTAATCATCCCCGTAACCATAGCCGCCATTTCCACCTGAGTAATGAGTTCCAGGGTTGTAGAAGTAACCGCCGTTAGCGTGGTTGATAAAACCATATACATCTACAATTCGTCCTCTTCTGTCGTACACAATTCGCATATTACCAACTTTAGTTACAGCAAAACTGTTATAACTCATGTAAATTGTCCCAATACGTTTAACTCTTCCATAAGCATCGTAGTTAATGTAAACATTTCCTACGCGTCTTACTCTACCAAAATTATCGTGTTCTACTCGAATACCTCTTTCTGAAGTTCCATAGTACATTCCTCTTGGAGCACCACTTGTTCCGTTGACTCTTGGTCTAACTGCTGGTCTTGTGTTGAAATCAAATTCTCCATTTGGAAAAAGCATAAACTCAATTCCTCGTTCTTTAAAAATGATAGGTTCGGCATCTCGATAATCGATGTAATACCCTCTTCTATCTGTGTTGTCAGAAAAAACAGGGTTTTCTGACGCATAAGCCATACTTCCTACCAGTATGAAGCTGGCTACTACTAAAAGTGTAATTTTTTTCATGATACAAATATTTAAAGATTAAACTAACAACTACATTTTAAAATTTGTTTCTAAAAAGGTTGCTTGATTAGTTGTTTTCAATTGCTGTGCCAAACTCAAAAAAAGAGGTGTGAACGATTTGTTAATGAGTTGTTATTAAATAAAAAAAAGAACGCTAACTTATTGATAGCGTTCTTTTTATATGTTTATTTTTTTAGTAAATTATTCTAGATTTTGTCTTCTTAGCATTTCTTGTTGCATTTGCATTAAACCTTCTTCACCTAAAGAAACAACTATGATAATTATTGTAATGAAGAAAATAGCACCTAACACAAGCCCAATAATACTTAATACTTTACCTATTTTAAGATTGCTATAATTGGAATAAAGTGTTGGGTTTTGAGCGTATAATTTAGCGTCTTTGTTAGCTAATATCAGACCTATAGCGCCAAAAATGACGCTAAAAATTCCATAGCAGCAAATCGTTAGTATTGAAAAAATGCCTAAAACAAGTACGATTGTAGCATTAGGTAATTTTTGATTTTCCATATTTATTTAATTTAATTGGTTAAGTTGTTAAAATACATTTTGATAAAATAGGCTATTAGAATTACAGCTCCATTTAGTATAGCACTTGAAATTACTAATTTAGTATAATTTCTTTTCTTGTCGAATAAGTGAAGGCTCAGTAAAATAAAGAATAAGCCTAAAGTGTAAATAGCAGGAAACATTTTAAAGGCTTCATAAAATTCACCTTCCATCAAAAAAGCAATAGCTCTTTGAGTTCCACAACCTGGACATTCAACTCCAAAAAGTTGTTTGTTCATACAAGGCAACATATGTTCTTCCATAAAACTTTTTGCTGTTAAAATTGCATTACAAGTTTACAAAAAAAAGTTCAAAAACAAATACTAATTTTAAAAAGACTACTTTTGAAAACTTTATTTAAAGAGAAAATTATGAAGCAATTTTTATACATTTTGATGTTTGCCGCAGTCGGAATTTTTGCTATGATTGAGCAATCAAAACCAGCTCCAAATCGATTTATTATGATAGGGGCAATGGCCGTTTTTATGTTTGGATTATTTAGATTGATGAAGAAAATTCCATCTCAAAATAATGGAGAAAACGAAGAAGAAAATGACACAGAAATTTGAAATAGGAGATAAGGTTGCCGTTTTAGACGACGACATTTCAGGGGTAGTAATTAAGGTTCAAAATAATGAAATTTCGGTGGAAACTACCGATAAATTTATGATGACATTTTTTGTCAACGAATTAATTAAAATAAACAATTCCAATGAGTTAAGTGGTTTTTTCTCTAGTCAAAGTTTAGGTTCTGTTTTAAAAGAGAAAGAAGAGCCTAAAAAGCGAAGTTTTGTCAAAGAAAAGCGTTCTCGTAAAGATGAATTTGTCTTAGAAGTTGATTTGCATATTGAAAAATTAGTCCCTTCAAAACGTGGAATGAGCAACTATGATATTCTAACTTTGCAAATGGAAACCGCAAAGAGACAACTCGATTTTGCTATCAAAAATCGAATGCCAAAAGTGGTGTTTATTCATGGTGTAGGTGAAGGTGTTTTGAAGGCTGAATTAGACTTTATGTTGGGTCGTAATGATGGCATTTCATTCCAAGATGCGAACTATCAAAAATATGGTTTGGGAGCTACAGAAGTGTACATCAAACAAAATGTGAAGTAACATTTTGGTTTAAAATTTCACTCGAATTTCACTTCGTAAAATAAAAAAAAGGACTACTCAAATTTGAATAGTCCTTTCACTTTTTAAAATATTTTTTTACAAATCGGTTTCGTAATTTCCGAAAGTATACTCTGTAAAACTAAATGAATTGGTAGGTCCAGAAAAGTTTACATTTTTAAATTTAATGTTATGCGTGTATCCATTAATTGTTGTTCCGTCAGAAGCGTAGAGTGCATCTGTAATAATTTCAATGGTTCCTCCTGTAGCATTCCATTCCTGATTAACTACTGGGGTAGCTGGTGGAATAAGATTACATATACTTGTTGAGGTTACAGTTGCTGAATAAATTCTGTAGATAATTTGATTGGTTGAACTTACACTAACAATTCGTGGACTTCCATCAGGAGTTTCAACATTTGCAAAACTAGCTTCTGGAATATTGATTAACAACATTTCATCGCTATTAATTTTAAAAATCAAATTATTATCTGTGCATTCTTGAACGGTTACGGAATCAAAATTGAAAGATTCCAACGTAATATCGCCATCATCACAAGCTTGTAGCATAAAAACTGAGGCTACTAAAACTATAAGTTTTTTCATTTATTCATCGAATTTATGCAACAAAAATAAAGGTTTTAATTTATTATTTTGCTAAAGTTTGTTAATTTCAACACGAATTGAATTTAAGACCTCCAAAATAAAATGATTTGTATCTTTGCCTTATGAGAAAAGTGTATTTAGATAACGCCGCAACCACGCCTATTCATCCAGAAGTTATTACTGCGATGATGAGTGTACTTCAAAATGATTTCGGAAACCCATCTTCAACGCACAGTTTTGGTCGAAGTGCCAAGACTTTGTTAGAATCATCCCGAAAATCCATTGCGAAATTACTAAATGCACAAGCTTCCGAAGTTATTTTTACATCAAGTGCTACTGAAGCCACCAATTGGATTTTGACCAGCGCGGTTAAAGATTTGGGGATAAAACGCATTATTACGACTAAAATCGAGCATCACGCTACGTTGCACACGGTTGAACATTTAGCAAAGGAATTCGGGATTCAAGTGGAATATATCACCATTTTACCAAACGGAAATATCGATTATCAAGATTTGGCTTCAAAATTATTGTCAGAAGTTCCAACATTAGTATCATTAATACACATTAATAACGAAATAGGAACGATTTTAGACATCAAACGTGTTTCAGATTTATGCAAGTATGCGAAAGCGCTTTTTCATTGTGATACGGTGCAATCTGTAGGGAAAACGAATTTAGATGTACAAGAGTTGGGAATCGACTTTTTAGTGGCTTCTGCGCATAAATTTCATGGTCCAAAAGGAATTGGGTTTGCGTATTTGAAAAAGAATTCAATGCTACAACCGATGATTTTTGGCGGCGAACAAGAAAAAGGCATGCGTGCCGGAACAGAAGCCGTACATCAAGTTGTTGGAATGGCAAAAGCGTTAGAATTAGCTTATGAACATTTAGAAAATGACATCAATTTCATTTCCGATTTAAAAAACTACTGCTTTTCGGAATTAAAAAAAGTATTTACAGAGTTGAAAATCAACGGAGAAAATACTTTTTATAACCTTTTGAATGTGCAATTACCATTATCAGAAGAAAAGACATCAATGTTGTTATTTACATTAGATATGAAAGGAATTGCGGTTTCTCGCGGAAGCGCTTGTCAAAGCGGAAGCATTAAACCGTCGCACGTTTTAGCCGAATTTTTATCATCAGAAGAAGCTAAAAAACCAAGTTTAAGAATCTCATTCAGTCATTTTAATACGAAAGAAGATATTGATTTGCTAGTTGAGGCTTTGAAAACTGCTTAAATAAAACTTCTGTCATGCTGAACTCGTTTCAGCATCTCAAAAATATAAGAAAAGATCCTGAAACAAGTTCAGGATGACAAAAAGCAATAAAAAAAACACGAATTACATCAATTAAATCATGCAATTCGTGTTCAATAAATTATTCAGGAAACTACAATTTCCCCATATTCTGAGCCAATGTCTCAATAAATTTTGTGATAGGTCCTTTGATCATCATTGCCATCATTGGGTTGAAATCGCCTTCAAAAGCTAATTGTACTTCTGTATTATCAGCATCAATTGTGTTTAAGTTTCCAGTTAAGGTAAAAGGTAATTTACTTGAAGCTGCTCCTAAAACAATTTGTGAATTTGGAGTGCCACCTTTTTTTACCAATTTAATTTCTGGCATTCCTTTTAAGCCGAATTCAAAGCAATTCTCGTCGATTACTTCAAATTTTGCGATATTTTCAGGCATTAATTTTTCAAAATTCTTTACGTCGTTCAAAGCGTTGAATAAATATTCAGCCGATTTTGCTACGTTTACTTTTGGACTTTCTAAGTTCATATGTTTTTTTATTTATTGTTGATCTTTTTTTGTTTAAACTTCTACGTTCCACTCTGCAGGATTGGCGTTCCAAGCACTCAACGTTTCTAATTCGTTTTCCGAAACGTATTGTTTGTCAACCGCTTTTTGTAATAAGTTTTCGTAATTACTTAATGTGAAAACATCCAAATTCGCTGCTTCAAAACGTTCTTTTGATACTGGAAAACCATACGTAAAAATCGCTGCCATTCCTTTGATGTTAGCGCCTTCGTTTCGTAAAGCTTCAACTGCTAATAAACTACTTCCGCCTGTTGAAATTAAATCTTCTACGACAACTACATTTTGTCCTTTTTGCAAGAAACCTTCCACTTGGTTTTGTCTTCCGTGTTTTTTTGGTTCAGGTCTAACGTATACAAAAGGCAGTCCCATTGCTTCTGCAACAAGTATACCAATTCCGATTGCGCCAGTTGCAACGCCTGCAATTACATCGGGTTTACCAAATTTTTCTTCAATATGTTTGGCAAATTCATCGCGAATATAATTTCTAACCGCTGGAAATGAAAGGATTATACGGTTATCACAATAAATCGGAGACTTCCAGCCTGAAGCCCATGTAAAAGGATTTTTAGAATTTAATTTAATTGCGTTTATTTGTAAAAGCAATTCGGCTGTTTGTTGTGCTGTGTTGTTGTTAAAAATCATATTGCAAATGTATAAAGTTTTTGTGAACGATAAGCCACTTTTTTTGACAAATCAAGTTCAAAAGGAGACTGATTTCAAACTTTTTTTATTAGAAAGTGTTGATATCAAGAAGTTGATTGTTAAAATTTTTCAGCATAAAATTCAGAAAGCGTTTCTGTATCATCCCGATGAAAAGTTAATCATGAAAACGCTTCGTGCCAAATTACCTGTGGAAAAAGCAGGTGGTGGATTGGTTTACAACAAAGACGGCGATGTGCTTTTTATTTTTAGAAACGGCAAATGGGATTTACCAAAAGGCGGCACTGAAAAAAACGAAACCATTGAAGAAACCGCTATGCGCGAAGTAGAGGAAGAAACAGGTGTTAACGGATTAGTCATCACCGAAAAACTCCAAAAAACCTACCATATTTTCAAACGCAACGGTCGTTACAAACTGAAAATTACACAATGGTTTGAAATGCGCACCAAATACGAAGGCACACCACAAGGCCAAGCCGATGAAGGCATTGAACGTGTAGAATGGGTGAATCCAAAAGATATTAAGTTTTTATTAGAGAACTCGTACGAGAATATTAAGCTGTTATTTGAGGCGGAGAAATCTAATGTGTCAATTTGATAATTAGACAATGTGCCAATTTAGGCTCATTAACACATTGTCTAATTCAATCTATAAACTGGATACTGCAAATGCGCTTTTTCATAATAAGGCGATTGTCTGTACACCCAATCCAATTGTGCTGCGCCGTTTTCAGCGAAAGCTTTGTCGTTTTGTTTCTTTTGTTCTAATTCGGCTTTGATTTTTGGATTTTTGTCTAAAAATTCTTTGGCTAAATCTTCAAAAACATAACTCGAAAAATATTCTTTTTGTTGTAAAATAGGGTCAAAGAAGTTCCAATTGAAATAACTGTCCACTGCTTCAGGTTCTAAGGTTTCTACTAAATATTTCACGCCTGGTTGATTCGTGTAAAACACATAGTCGCCCATGAAAAACTTCACTTTTTGAGTCGATTTAGACACTTTCGTATTGTAATGTCCGTAATGTCCTTCGTAAGGCGATTTTGAGGTTTGATAACTTTCAATTTTATACGATTCTACTTCAATTATCGTATCTTTTTGAATACGTTCGGCATTGATATTATTCAATTTCAAAATATCCAAAACTTGCCATTGCGATTGTGGAATAATATACGCTTTCGGAATATTTACAAATTTCGTAGGTTTATAATTCCCATAAAATGGGATTTTCTTGGTAAACGGTTTACTTTTATCGTAAAACAATCGGTCTTTTCCTGAAATATCGCTTGGTTTGTAACCGCCTTGATAGCCTTTAAAATCTATATAAGACACTTTCGTTGAATCAATTGCCCAATCCATCGGATATTCCATTCCAGCTTGATATTCGTTCAATGCGTCTTTTCGCATTTGTTTGATTTTCTGCCAATTTGAGTCTGCGAAATTGATCGTGCTGACCATAAATTCGTAAGTCACTTTCACTCGTTCTTTATAGACTTTCAACATGTGTGTTTCGGGAACAAATCCTAAAGTATGAAACAAAGTCGAATAACCTGTCGCATATCTTGGTGTATCGGTAAATTGCTCAAAACCTTTATCAGGCGTGGTGCTGTGTACATTTACATAAGGAACCACATCGATTTTCTTTTTGTTCATGTCTTTCACCACTGAAGGATATAATTCGTTGATGAAATAATTCCCTAATTTGTTTCCCAAACGTTCGTGTTGGGTCGCAATACAAGTAAACGTATATTGATAATCCGCACCATTGGAAACGTGATTGTCTAAGAAAATATCGGGATTTAACTCGGTAAATAACTTTTGAAAACTTCTCGAATTTTTAGTGTCCGATTTAATGAAATCGCGATTCAAATCATAATTTCGAGCATTTCCTCTAAAACCATATTCTTCTGGACCGTTTTGATTGGCTCTTGAATGCGAATTTCGGTTCAACATCCCACCAACACTATACACCGGAATAGCAGCTATCAAAGTGTTTTTAGCTGTTTTTATTTTTCCCATGGCTAAATCACGCATCAACATCATCGTAGCGTCAATGCCGTCAGGTTCACCTGCATGAATGCCGTTGTTGATTAATATTACGGCTTTGTTTTTAGTAAAATATTCGTCAAAATCAAATTTGCCTTCGCTTGAAAAAAGCACCAAATGCAGAGGTTTTCCGCTATCGGTGGTTCCTTTGTGAATCATTTGGATATTGGCAAAACTTTCGTCTAATTTTTCATAAAACGCAATGCATTCTTCATAAGTAGTAGATTGATTGCCATTCCCACGTTCAAAGGGTGTGGTAAAGTTGTTTTGTGAAAACACAGAAATAGAAAAGAAAAGCAAACTTATTTTTAAAAAGCGCATAGCAGACTTGTATTTGATTTTCAAAAATAAAGAATCTTTTTGAGGTAGAATTTTATAATTCGTAATTTTTAATTAATTGGCTTTATCTTTGTCGCATGAGTCAAAATCCATATTCCAACAATGTACTATTGAATCTTGGTATTCAAAGTTTAAACAAAATGCAAGAAGTAGCGCAACATGCTATTTTGAATGAAGATAATATTTTATTGCTTTCTCCAACAGGTTCGGGGAAAACATTAGCGTTTTTGTTGCCTATTTTCCAATTATTAGAAGAAGATGTAAAAGGGGTTCAATGCTTAATTTTAGTGCCTTCGCGCGAATTAGGTTTGCAAATTGAACAAGTTTGGAAAAAAATGGGCACGCATTACAAAGTCAATACGTGTTATGGCGGCCATTCGATTGATATCGAAATCAATAATTTAAGTAATCCACCAGCGTTGTTAATTGGAACATCCGGAAGAATTGCCGATCATTTAGACCGAGGAAGTTTTGCTACCGATAACATCAAAACCTATGTTTTAGACGAATTTGACAAATCGTTGCAATTGGGTTTCCATGAAGAAATGTCGTATATCATTGGAAAAATCACGAGAGCCAACAAACGAATTTTAGTTTCTGCGACTTCTGGTGTGGAAATTCCGAAATATACCAAAGTAATTGATCCGAAAGTAATTGATTTTATTCCGAACCAAAAACAGAATGATAATTTAGATGTTCGCATCGTATTTTCGAAATCGAAAGATAAAATTGATTCGTTGTTTCAGTTGATTTGTTCTTTAAATTCTGAAGCTGCGATTATTTTTTGTAATCATAGAGAAGCGGTAGAACGCATTCATGAAATGTTAACTGCAAAAGGAATTATTTCCACGTATTATCACGGTGGATTAGACCAAGACGAGCGTGAACGTGCTTTGATTCAGTTCAGAAATGGAAGTGTTTCGTATTTGATTACAACCGATTTAGGTGCGAGAGGTTTGGATATTCCCGAAATGAAACACGTAATTCATTACCATTTGCCCGCAAAAGAAGACGAATTCACCCACAGAAATGGAAGAACCGCGCGTATGTTAGCAACAGGAACCGCTTATGTGCTAATTCACGAAACCGAGAAAAAATCCGATTATTTTGATTACGGCAAACGTAGATTAGATGTTTCTAGTGCGAAATCATTGCCAAAAGCGCCTTTATATCAAACGCTTTACATCAGCGGAGGAAAGAAAAATAAATTGAATAAAATTGACATTGTAGGTTTCTTTTCGCAAAAAGGAAAATTAGAAAAAGACGATATTGGATTAATCGAAGTAAAAGATTTTATTTCGTTTGTAGCGGTGAAATATCCAAAAGTAAAATCGTTATTGCAAAACATCAAAGAGGAGAAAATGAAAGGAAAAAAGTATAAAATTGAAGTAGCGAGAAAGGTAATAAAGAAAGAGGAGGAGGAGGAAGAAAACCATCCGAAATTTACGTCACGTAAAGAGAATAATAGAAAATAGTGCTTTATTTCAATTAAAAAAGAGATGAATTAGTTTTTTGTCATTCCGACGCAAGGAGGAATCACATAACGTAGATTGAATTATGAGATTTCTCCTTGCGTCGAAATGACAATGTATTGATGTGAATTTAGGATAAAAATGAATCTAAACTGCCCACTTTGCAATTCCAATGCAACGCTTTTCTGCGAAAAGCCAAAGCATTTGTTTTATAAATGCACCAATTGCGATGGCATTTTCAGACCAAAACATACTTTTTTAACCGCTGAAGAAGAGAAAGAACACTACGAAAAACACAATAATGATGTTTTTGATGAACGCTATCAAAACTTTGTTTCACCAATCGTAAATACTGTTTTACATGATTTTTCTCCAGAAGCTAAAGGTCTGGATTTTGGTTCAGGAACAGGTCCGGTAATTGCTAAAATGTTGACAGATAAAGGCTATCAAGTACAGAATTACGATTTGTTTTTTGCGAATGAACCATCGCTTTTGAAAGATAAATATGATTACGTTTCGTGTTGCGAAGTAATGGAGCATTTTCATCATCCGTATCAAGAATTTGAATTATTGAAAAGCTTATTACTTCCGAAAGGTAAGTTGTATTGCAAAACAGCCATTTACAACCATCAAATGCCTTTTGAAAATTGGTATTACAAAGATGATTTTACCCATGTTTTCATTTACCAACCCAAAACATTGGAATGGATAAAAACTGAGTTTCACTTTTCGAATTTAATTATCAAAGAGAAATTGATTGTGTTTGAATGCTAAAATGAATTATTAAAAGTATTTAACCACATAGAAACATAGTTATTAAGACTTTTTTAGATCATAAATGATTTACATAGTCTATGTTTACTTAAGTTAGTAAAACGCCTTTTATAGACTTTAACTAATTTCTATGTTTCTATGTGGTTAAAAAAAATTATTTCTTATCCAAAACCGCTTTAGGAACCAATTGCGAAATGTCGCCACCGTTTCTTAATACATCACGTACAATACTTGAGGAAATAAAAGAAGTTCTAGCAGCTGTTAATAAGAAAACGGTTTCTATTTTAGACATGACACGATTGGTGTGTGCGATGGCTTTTTCAAATTCAAAATCAGCCGGATTTCTTAGTCCGCGTAAGATGAATTCCGCGTTTTCTTTTTTACATAAATCGATTGTTAAACCAGAGTAGGTGATGACTTTTACTTTTGGCTCGTCTTTGAAAGCTTCTTCGATAAAGCGTTTTCTATCTTCTAAGGAAAACATGTATTTTTTTTCGGCATTAACACCAATCGCTACAATCACTTCATCAAATAAAGAAACGCCTCTTTTGATAATATCGTAATGCCCGTTCGTAATGGGGTCAAATGATCCTGGAAATATTGCTTTTTTCATTTTTTACTTCTTTAAAGCCAATTCAATAGCGTTTTCAAATAATTCAGGTAATGAAATTCCTGCTTCTCTAGCTTGTTGTGGTAAAATACTTTCGGTAGTTAAGCCTGGAATCGTATTCATTTCTAACATGTGTGGTTCGTTGTTTACGATAATGAATTCACTTCTCGAAAAACCTTTCATTTTCAATACTTCATAAGCTCTTTTGGCAACCGTTTCGATTTTTACTTTCAATTCATTTGAAATCCTCGCTGGCGTAATCTCTTTAGATTTCCCTAAATATTTCGCTTCGTAATCAAAAAAGTCGTTTTCGGATACGATTTCGGTAATAGGTAAAACGGTAACCGTTCCTTTATAGTTGATTACACCCACCGAAACTTCTGTTCCGTCCAAGAAACTTTCTATGATGATTTCGTCGTCTTCTTTGTAAGCATTTTCAATGGCTGGAAGAAATTCTGCTACTGTTTTTACTTTCGAAATTCCGAAACTTGAACCTGATTTATTTGGTTTTACAAAACAAGGTAAACCCACTTTAGCTAAAATGGTATCTACGTTAATTTCGTTGCCTAAATTCAAATAGTACGATTCCGCCGTTTTGATTCCGTATGGTTTTAAAACCGACAACATATCACGTTTATTGAATGTTAACGCGGCTTGGTAATAATCGCACGAAGTTTGAGGAATATTCAATAATTCGAAATACGCTTGCATCAAACCATCTTCGCCCGGTGTGCCGTGAATGGCATTAAAAACCACATCAAAATTGATTTTTGAACCATTAACTGTTACTGAAAAATCGTTTTTATCAATAGGAAATTCGGTATCATTTTCGTCAACATATACCCATTTTTCTTTAAAAATATGAATGCGGTATGGATTAAATTTTGCACGATTAATGTTCTTAAACACTACATTTCCGCTAGTTAACGAAATTTTGTACTCACTAGAGTAACCTCCCATTATAATGGCTACGTTTTTCATTGTAAATTTCAAATTGTTCTACACAAAATTACATTATTTATTGAGATTTTATATTCTTTTATTCGTTTACCATAGAAATATTTTTTCAAATGTGCCGTTTTAAAAGTGTGAAGAAATCAAAATGAATTGCTTCGTTATTTCTTTTTGAATTTTATATCTTTGTCAAAATATCATTTTGTATGAGTTTAATTAAATTTTTAACAAGCCGAACTTTTTTTATTCAAGCTTTTTTAGCAATTGCTATTGTTGTGGTTTTCACATTTTTAGTAATACAGTTTTTAGATTTTAGAACCAATCATGGTCAGGAAATTAAAGTGCCTGATTTATCAAAAATGAAATTAGAAATTGCTGAAGAAAAACTAAACGAATTGGATTTAGAAGTATTTTTATTGGATACGGTAGAATTTAATGCCGATTTTCCTCCTTTTACAATTTTAGAGCAAGATCCAAAGGCAGGAAGTTTAGTAAAAGACGGCAGAAAAGTGTATGTGAAATTAAATGCAGGAGAATTTACAGATATTACGATTCCTGAGTTTAAAGACAAAACGTTCCGACAAATTTCGGCTACGATAAAATCATTGACTTTAAAAGAAGGTAAAATAACCTATAAACCGCACATTGCTAAAGATATTGTATTGCAAATTTATCAAAACGGAAGAAGACTGAGAGCAGGTGATAAGGTGAAGAAAAATTCAACACTTGATTTTGTGTTAGGCGACGGTAAAGAAGTATTTAATGAAGAAACCTTTAGTTCGGAAGAACCTGCAGATACTTTACCACCAGCAGAAGAAGGCGTTACAGAACCAGTAGAATTTAAAGAAGATAATGGCGGATTATAAGGTTGAAACTGAATTAGAAGACGAATTATACGAACATCATCGATTTGAAGCAAGTAAAGGACAATCAGCTTTGCGTGTGGATAAATTTTTGATGAACTTAATTGAAAATACCACCCGAAATAAAATACAACAAGCAGCAGAAAATGGTTCTGTTTTAGTGAACGATGTTGCAGTAAAATCCAATTATAAAGTAAAAGCAGGTGATATTGTGCGTTTAGTGTTGGCGCATCCAACGTACGAGCAATTGCTAACGCCTGAAAATATTTCGTTGGACATAGTTTATGAAGACGATCAATTATTGGTCATCAACAAACCAGCTGGAATGGTAGTGCATCCAGGACACGGAAATTATTCAGGAACTTTAGTAAATGCATTAGCCTATCATTTTGAGAATTTACCGTTGAATAGTTCGGAACGCCCAGGATTGGTGCATCGAATTGATAAAGATACCACAGGTTTATTGGTTGTAGCTAAAACCGAACATGCGATGGCTTATTTGTCAAAACAATTTGCTGATAAAACTTCGGAACGAGAATATATTGCTTTGGTTTGGGGAAATATTGAAGAAGAGGAAGGAACTGTAGAAGGAAATATTGGTCGTCATGATACCAACCGTATGCGAATGGCGGTTCATGAAAGCGATGAAAAAGGAAAACCAGCGGTAACACATTATAAAGTTTTAGAACGATTTGGATATGTAACTTTAGTTTCTTGTCAGTTAGAAACAGGAAGAACACACCAAATTCGTGTGCATATGAAACACATTGGTCACACGCTTTTTAACGACGAACGTTACGGTGGTGATGCTATTTTAAAGGGAACTACGTTTACCAAATACAAGCAATTTGTAGATAATTGTTTTAAAGTATTACCAAGACAAGCACTTCACGCGAAAACATTAGGGTTTGAACACCCAATAACAAAAGAATTTTTACGTTTTGATACGCCAATTCCACAAGATTTACAGGAATGTATTGAAAAATGGCGTGTGTATTCAAAAGCACAAACATTTACAGAAGAATAAAATAAATCCCACTATTGTGGGATTTATTAGTTAATTTAAAATAATTTCTGAATTTGGAATCTGAAATAATTTTATAAAATAATTTTCTAAACAGTTTAAATTGATTAGATTTTTTTCGGTTGTATGAAAATTACTTTGTCCTATTCTTAAAACATAGTTTTCTAATCTATTATTTTTATTAGTTTCTCCTTCACCTTCAAAAATAATATCAGAAACAGTTACTATATATTTTTCGTCTATAATTTCTACAGTAAAATTCAAATTAAAGGATTGTTCAAAATACCAACCACCTCCTTTACAATCACAATTTAAATTTATTCCCTTACCTGAATTATCTTCCTTGTTTACAGAAATTTTGGTATGATTTTTATCAATCAAATTTAAAATATCTGTTGAATTTGTTTTAAATCCTAATTGCCAAGTTACCTCTTTTCTTTCTGCTTTAAAATGATGATTTTGAGCAAAAGATAAAGATGTGATGAGCAATAAGCCGATAAAATACTTTTTCATGCTTTTTATTTTAGTTTAGCAAATTTAAACTTTTTTAAAGGATATTTAGAAATTAATTAAAAGGATTTGACCATTTTTCATTAATATATACATCTGTTCCAGAAAGCGTTTTCAAAAAAGCTATCACAGCATTTACCTCAGTTGCCGTTAAATTTAATTGTTGTCCAACACCACCTGGGGTTAATCTTGGGTCTAAATTGTTATTTCCTGGCGCTAAGTTTATCGTCCCATAATGTCCAATAGCAGTCTGTAAATCTGATATTACTCCAGTATGCATCATTGGTCCGTTTTGAGTTCCATCTGTTCTAACTAAATTCCTTAAAGAAGGAGCTCTTGTATTTCCAGTATCTATTCCAGTTCTTGCAATTGTACCAATAATTCCATTGTTTAGAGTATTTGGATCTATGTCAAACTCAGGAGCTCTATGACAACCAGCACAACCCAAACCTCCAGAAGTTCTTACGCCACTAGTATTAAAAACAGGAGGCGATAAAAATAAATTTTTACCTTGGTTTTCTTGTGCTGTGAAATTTGAGAAAGGTTGTCCGTCATTATTAGCTAATGCTCTTCCTGCATCGTATTTTGAATCAAAAGATTGAATGCTTCTAATAAACTGTGCTAATGCACTTTGAATTTTTACCTCTGTAATTTCTTCTGATCCATAAACAAACTTGAAAAGTTCTTTGTAATACCCAATTCCATTTAATCTAGTAATTAAATTATCAAAGGTCAAATCACCATTTAATCCACTAAAGCCCATTTCTCCATGATCTTTAATAGGCATGGTAGTTTGCGTTTCTAAATTTAAAGCGCGTTCATTCCAAAAGAATTTAGTTTCTGTAGCAAATCTAGAATTAATTAAACGCATCGAATGCCTTCCAGTTGTTCCATTAACACCTGAACTTGCCACATTGGTATCACTAAATGCAAATTCTTGCTTGTGACAACTTGAACACGAAATAGTATTATTGGATGATAAATTTTTATCATAAAATAAAACGCGTCCTAAAGTAGCCCCTTTATCAGTAATTGAATTTCCTTGGGAATTGTCTTTAGTGATATAGGGTGGAACTGTTTGATTTCCATAATTTGCTAAATTATTTAAATCTAAAGACGAGCCAAATTCAGCTTCTACAAACGGATAAGTAGCGATATCTTCGTAATTGTCATCTGAATTGTTACAAGAAGTCAATCCGAATATAGTCAATAGACTGACCATAATTTGATTTTTCATATGCTTAGTATTTAAGTTATTATTTCTTTAGACAACATAAAATAAAAAAGGTTTAATGTAAGAGCATGTTTTTTTTATACTTTAAAATATTCCTATATTTGGACTTTATTTTAAACAAACTAACACGAATATTGACCATGAAATTATTAGAAGGAAAAGTTGCCATTATTACAGGTGCAAGCCGTGGAATTGGTAGTGGGATAGCAAAAATTTTTGCAGAACAAGGCGCTAATGTTGCTTTTACCTATAGTTCGTCTGTAGAATCGGCTTTGGCTTTAGAAAATGAATTAAACGCTTTAGGAATTAAAGCTAAAGGATACAAATCAAACGCTGCCGATTTTAATGAAGCACAAAAATTAGTAGATGATGTAATTGCTGAATTTGGAACTATTGATGTATTAATCAATAATGCAGGAATTACAAAAGATAACTTATTAATGCGTATGTCGGAAGAAGATTTTGACAAAGTAATCGAAATCAACTTAAAGTCAGTTTTTAATATGACTAAGGCTGTTCAAAAAATTATGTTGAAAAACCGTAAAGGTTCTATCGTAAATATGAGTAGTGTAGTAGGAGTAAAAGGGAATGCTGGTCAAGCTAATTATGCTGCTTCTAAAGCTGGTATGAACGGATTTACAAAATCTATCGCCTTAGAATTAGGTTCAAGAAATATTCGTTGCAACGCAATAGCTCCAGGTTTTATTGAAACAGAAATGACTGCTAAATTGAATGAAGATGTAGTAAAAGGCTGGAGAGAAGCTATTCCTTTAAAAAGGGGTGGAACTCCAGAGGATGTAGCAAACGTTTGTGTTTTCTTAGCTTCTGACATGAGTGCTTATGTAACGGGTCAAGTTATTAATGTTGATGGAGGAATGCTGACATAAAAATATAATTACTTTTAACAATTCATAAAAAAATGACGACAACTACCATTTTATTTCTATTATTATCAGTAATTATTGCTGCTGGATTGTCGTTTTATCAATATTTATATAAAGTCAAAAATCAGTCAAAATTGTATTGGTTTTTGGCTTTTTTACGTTTTGTTAGTCTGTTTTCTATCTTTTTATTGCTAATCAACCCAATTATTAGCCGAAAAATCAACGAAATCAAGAAAGCACCTTTGCCTATTGTTGTGGATAATTCCAAATCAATTACCGAATTAAAAGCAATTAAAGAAGCAGCTGAATTATATCTTAAAATTGTTGAAAACAAAGCGATTGCCGAAAAATACGATGTGCAATTATTTTCATTTGATGATGAATTTAAGTCACTCGAACAATTAGATTTTAAAGGAAATCAATCGCATATTGATGGTGTTGCTAAAAATTTAAAACAGTTATATAGAAACACAAATTATCCTGTAGTTTTATTTACTGATGGAAACCAAACCATGGGAAATGATTATGTGTTCAGCTTTCAGGAAAATACAAGTGTCTTACCCGTTGTTTTAGGGGATACCACTACGGTTTTCGATTTAAAAATCAATCAAATTAACGTTAATAAATACGCGTTTTTAAAGAATAAATTTCCAGTTGAAGTATTCTTGCAATACAATGGCAATCAAACTATTTCAACAACTTTCGCTATTCAGAATGGTAATCAAACCATTTATAAACAAACTGTTAGTTTTTCGAAAGATAAAAGAGCACAGTCTATTTCTATTTTGTTAAATGCAGACAAAGTTGGGATTGCAAAATATAAAGCCTTAATTTCTTCCAATATAAAAGAGAAAAACACGGTTAATAACACCAAAAATTTTGCAGTAGAAGTTATTGATCAACGTAGTGAAATTGCTTTAATTTCCGCAATAAATCATCCAGATTTAGGTGTTTTAAAGCGAAGTATCGAAACTAATCAACAACGCAAAGTTTCCATCCTAAAACCAGATGAAGTAAAGTCATTACAGAATTATAATATTTTGGTTTTATATCAGCCAACCACTTCTTTTAAAGCTATTTTTGAACAAAATAAAGCAGCCCAGATTAACACTTTTGTCATCACAGGAACTGCAACCGATTTTAATTTTTTAAACCAAGTCCAAAGCGATTTGTTATTTAAAATGTCGGCACAAAAAGAAGATTATTTGGCTACTTATGAATCGAACTTTAATTTGTTTTCGCAAGCTAATATTGGTTTTGAAAATTTTCCTCCTTTGGAACATAATTTTGGTGCAATTTCAATAAAAAGTAACGTAAATACCTTACTTTCTGCTAGAATTCGAAATGTACAATTACCAAATCCATTGTTAACTTTTACTGAAAATGGAAGCAAAAGAAATGCTTATTTATTAGGTGAAAACATCTGGAAATGGCGCTTGGAAAACAAATTAAATAAAAAGTCTTTTGAAGATTTTGATTTGTTTACTGATAAAATTATTCAGTTTTTAGTAACAAACGCTTCAAAAAAGAATTTAAACGTAACGTATGCAAGTTTTTATAATTCAGGTGAAAACATAGAAATTATAGCCGAATATTTCAATAAAAACTATGAGTTTGACGATAAAGCTCAACTAACAATTCAAGTTGTAAATTCTAAAACAAAAGCTGCTAAGAAATACGATTTACTCAAAGCTACAAATTCATTTAAAGTTAATTTAGACGGATTAGAAGCTGGAAATTATACTTTTAAGGTGACTGAAAAACAATCGAATTCAAGTTTTTCTGGATCTTTTGAAGTGTTAGATTTTGAAATTGAAAAACAATTCGTAAATCCAGATAAGAATAGATTAGAACAATTGGCTTCCAATACCAACGGAGCTGTTTTTTATCCAAATCAAATAGAGAAATTAATTCAATCGTTAATTGAAAACGAAAATTACATTCCAACACAAAAAGAAACTATTAAAAAGACTCCACTAATCGATTGGATTTGGTTACTTGTTTTAGTTGTACTTTCTTTAGCTACTGAATGGTTTGTTAGAAAGTATAATGGATTGTTATAAAAGGCTTATTATAATTTCTCTTTGAAAAACACCATTTTTTTCTAACAACTGAATACCTTCTTTTTCCATTAAATTTCCATTGTGATTTGAATTATCGGCTAAACCACACCAAGGTTCAATGCACAAAAATGGCGCATTTGGTTTTGTCCAAATCCCTAAATAAGGAAATCCTTTAAAATTAACAGAAAGAAAAGGTTGGTTCTTTTTCAAAAGAGTTAGGTTGTTGGATTTCAAATGTTTAAAAACCAAAGCGTCTTTCTCAAAATACGAATAATCTAAATTAATTTGTCCGTTTTCAGAATGTATTTTTCTGTATGAATTGTTAAACTGTTCATTTTCTAATTCATAGGATACAAATTCTTCTGCTTCATTAAATTGTAAGGAATAATCTGAAAATGAATCTTCAATGGTAAATGCAGGATGTGCTCCAATGGAAAATGGCATAGTTACATTCGATTTATTTTCAACAGAATATTTCATTTTTAATTCATTTCCGTCTAATTCATATTCCAATTGTAATTGAAACTCAAACGGATAATTTTTCAAAGTTTCGGAATTACTTTCTAAGACAAAAACAACAGAATTTTCGGTTTGATTCAGAATTTGAAATTCGAAATTTCTTGCGAAGCCGTGTCGTGGTAATTCATAAGTTTTATCAGCAATGGTGTAAGCATCATTTTTTAATCTTCCTACAATAGGAAATAAAATGGGTGACGTTTTATTCCAATGGGTTTCATCAACCGTCCAAATATAATTTTGGTGATCTTTTTCTAAACGAATTAATTCGGCACCAAGAGAATCAATTGATGCCGAAATTTTAGTATTTGAAAGTGTAATTATCATAATTAATCTTCTGAAATTCCTTTCCAAGTTCTTATTACTTTGGATAAAAAGAAAAGTGTTAGAATTGATAAAACAAAGTTTAAACAAAACATATGAAATACATGATCTTCCATCCATTCATATTCTGGTGATGTGTAGTTATAATTGTATCTATGTTCACCTCTTAAGTAATGTTCTTGAATTAAGAAATAAATTAATGGAATAATTCCTATGAAAGACCATAAAAATAAATTCAATGCAATTCTACTGAGTTGTAAATTCTTTTTGTTGAAATATATTAAGAAGAAATAAAACATTATCCCTAGAATAGTAAATAAAATTAAATAAGCATACATATCTCCTACGCCTGTAATTGCTGTTAAAATACCGTAAACAATGTTAATAACACCAGTTGTAACAACTGCAATCAACCAACTTTTTCCAGTTGTAACACGAAAAGAAAAAATCAAAATAGACAATCCAAAGGCACCATATAAAAATCCTAAAATAATTTCAATTTTGAAAAAGGAATCTGTGTGTGCTTCTGAAACCATGTCATATTTGTCTTTTAGTACATCCTGTTGTACAAAATACTTCGAATACTTACGTTCGCCATTGCCAATTTTTGTTGCATAGTCATAATTATTATAGGAATTATCAGTTTCATATTGTTTTAAATAAGGTTGAATGTATAAAAATTCATCAGATTCTGGAGCTTTGTAAACAATTTCAAACCATTTATCCATATTTAAATTAGTGGCTAAATCATGTTCTCTAATCAGGCTTAAGTAATTGTCCATTAATTTTTTAACTTCAGCTTGATTGTCCTGATGTAGCCAATTTTGAACTTGAATTTTATTTAACGAATCTTGTTCTCTTGAAATCACAGTGAATTCAAATGTATTACGATTAACTAATGAAAATTGGTCGTATTTTTTTCCGTTAAAGATGATGTGGTTTTTATAAGTGTATCCAGAAACCGCCTCAACTGCTAAACTTTCTTGTTCAGTGGAATATGCCGCAGTATTTGCATCTTCGGGATTATAATTAAGTGTCACTTTATTCCCTAAACTATCAATTAATCCAGAGGCTAATGAATCTATTTCTGTTTCACCAAAACTTCCATCTATAAACATATCAGCGGTAGCAATAGTTTTGCAACGATTGGTTGTTTCTTCAAGAGAATAATAATTTTTTTGATGCAATTGTTTCCCAACAGAAAATGGTATGTAGAATGTAATTAATAATGCACTAACAACAAATATTTGCAACCATTCGTAAAACAAACTATATTTTGATTTACTGTAAAACGATTTCAATGAATTGTTTTTAAAATAGTTAATCAGCCATAAAATAATTATAATTATAACAAGCAAAACACCAAATAGTATGCAAGTTACTTCAATATCTAAATTATTTCTGTTCGAAAAATCGATGGTTCCATCTAAATAGCCTAAACCAAAAAAGATGAGGTGGAGTAGTAATCCAATGGCAACCATAGGAACAAATTTGGTGTTCCAAAGCAATGGATATTTTAATAATAATTTTTTCTGTATATCTTTAAACATGATTTTATTTTTTTAGTTCACAAAAAAGCGACGTGTTGAATTTGAAATATTTCGCATATAAGTCATTGGAATCGATTGGTTTATAACCACTTTCAAGAAATCGTTCATTTGAATATTTTCTGGAAAAGTTGCAATAAAAGTTCCACCATTTTGTTCCAAAGAAATTAATTCTAAAGCGGTAAAAGCTTGTTTTAAATCGCTTAAATTCAATGAACTTTCGAATTCGATAATGCAATTTTTTGCTACATCATTTTCGGTATTCAAATTCTTTTGCGAACCACGTTTTAAGAAAACCACTTGATTTGATGTTTTTTCCACTTCATACAATTGTTGCGAACTCAACACAATTGCGATAGGTCTAAAAGCCGAATTAGCGATGTTTCTAAAATCGTCTAAAATGGTTTGTTGTGCTAAAATATCTAAGTTTGCCAAAGGTTCGTCAATCAATAAAATCTTTGGTTTACGAAGTAACATTCGGGCCAATTCGAAACGCATTTTGTAACCAGAAGACAAATTATTCCAGTAATGCTTTCTAAATTTTCGCAATCCTAAACGCGTGATGACTAAATCGACTACC
The DNA here is from genome assembly GCA_004293165.1 of Flavobacteriia bacterium. Taxonomy (GTDB): domain Bacteria; phylum Bacteroidota; class Bacteroidia; order Flavobacteriales; family Flavobacteriaceae; genus Flavobacterium. The sequence continues at coordinate 70,101 of RDYL01000003.1, forward strand.
AAATTATTTTCTTCTGGCGAATAGCCGTAGCAACTTGCAGTGAATTCTAAATTTTCGTACATAGAACCTCGCCAAGTGTCAGTTCGTTGTGGAATGTAGACTAATTTTGTTCGCAAATCATACAAATCATCGTATTCAAATTGGTAATTTATGGTTCCAGAAGTTGGATGCAATTCACCACATAAGCTACGAAGTAAAGTAGTTTTTCCGTTTCCATTTTCGCCAACCAAACCAATGATTTCACCTGTTTTAATATCTAAGTTAATCGGACCTAATCCAAAAGAAGCATTGTAAATTTTTTGTAGATTTTTAACTGAAATAATTGTTTGATGATAATGGCATTCTTTTTTATTTAAAAACGCGTAAAGTTCATCTAACAAGGATTTTAAGCGTGTTTTTTTATCTTCGTCTTCTTTTTCATTATGGTCTAACCAATTTAAAAATTCATTGGTTTTAGTGTAAAAATCAATGTTTTCCGTATCTAAAGCAAAATCGATTACTCGTTTTATGGTTTGATTGAAGTCGTTAAATTCGAGAAGTTCTTGCACCTCGCGGAATTGTTTTTCAAATTCGGTCATATATTTTATTTTATAAAATTTCGTTTTAGTAAACCATACATTACGGTATCGGTAAATTCGTTATTATAGTAAAAATCTTCTTTAAAATGAGCTTCTTTTACAAAGCCAACTTTTTGTAAAACACGTTCCGAGGCAACATGTCTTGAATCTATAACTGCAACAATAGAATGAAAATTTAAGGTGTTGAAAGCAAAATTTAATAATGTTTTCACCGCTTCGGTAACATACCCTTTTCCCCAATGCTCGGATGTAATCATATAGCCTAACTCAGTTCTAAAATGTTCAGGTTGTGTTCTATAAAAGCCCATAATTCCGATGCATTTATCACTTCCTTTTTCGGTTACTGCCCAATTGATATCTAAATTTTCGTCTATTTTGTCGTTAATCATTTTAATGTGCGCCAAAGCACCTTCAATATCTACAACCAAAGGTCTCGGAATAAATTTCATAGTTTCAGGATTCCCTCGAAATACTATAATTTCAGGAGCATCTTCATGGGTTAATTTTCGAAAACGTAAACGTTCAGATTCAAGTATAGGAAAAGGTGAGAAGTTAAGTTGTAGCATTTATTTTTTATAATTTGAATCTTGTTATTGAGATTTAATTTGCTTTTGAATTGCTTTGTCGTGTTTCTTACTAAATAAAATTAACATACAAATAGCGCCTATTGTTGCGTATAACATATCTGATTGCGTATCCCAAACGTAGCCTTGCGTTCCTAAAAAAGCATCGCCACCATCTCCAGTGCAAAGTGAAACGCCCCATTCTAACCATTCATAGGCCGCACTAATTGCCAAACAGACAGCAACAATAACGAAGTTAAAGAAACTTTGATTAGCAATTACATTTTTGCGAATAAATAATTCTCGTGTAATCATGGCTGGAATAAAACCTTGTGCAAAATGTCCGACTTTATCATAGTTGTTTCGAGTTTGATGAAACGTTTCTTTTATCCATTCAAACGGAGGTACTTCGGCATAGGTGTAATGTCCGCCAAGGAATAAGATGTAGCAATGAATTAAAATAAAGAAATATGTAAAATTCGTAAATCGAAAATTTTTATAAGTAAAAGTCAAAATCAGGAAACCGATAATTGCTGGTAAAACTTCTAAAAACCAAGTAAAATATTCTTTTGGCTGAATTCCTGAAATTAGCAGTCCAATAAAGAATAATACGGAATAAAGTTGTAGTTTTTTCATTTAATTTATTCGTTAAAGTCTAAATCCTTATTATGTGTTTCAGCAATAGTTAGAGTAGAGTAGATGCCTAGTGCAAAAGCAAAGAAACCTACAATTGCAGCTGCAACAATCACGCCATTATTTACTTTTAATACGTCAAATACCAATAACATTACTGGAACTAATCCGCGAACCATATTAGGAATAGTCGTGGTAGCCGTACTTCTAATATTAGTGCCAAATTGCTCAGCTCCAACGGTTACAAACATCGCCCAATAACCCGTTCCTAATCCTAACCAAGCGCAATAAAAGTAATACATATTTTCTGATTTATTTCCTCCAAAAAGTAGCAAACTAGCTCCAATGATAGTGAACAACATCATATAGAAAATCGCTTTTTTGCGTGAATGTAACCAATGCGAAATAAAACCACTAGCAAAATCACCAACCGAGATTCCAACATACGCCCACATTATTGCTTTTCCAGGTTGAATATTGTCAATACCCATTACAGGTGCAAACTGATTGGCCATTACCGCTAAAATTCCAATACAAAACCATGTTGGTAAACCAATAGCTATACATTTCATATATTTTACGAAACGATTCCAATTGGTAAAAAACGAAAAGAAATTCCCTTTTTTGATATTATTATCGTGTTTGATATCGTTATAAATTCCAGATTCTGCTACACTGATTCGTAATGCTAAAAGTATTAATCCTAAAGCACCGCCAATGTAATACGCAATTGTCCAATCACCTGCTAATTCAACTGTTAATTGTGCTACAACGGCTCCAAGTAAGCCAAAACCAGCTACGATGGAAGTTCCAATAGCTCGTAATTGTTTGGGTAATGATTCAGATACTAAAGTAATTCCTGCTCCGAGTTCACCAGCTAAACCAATTCCTGCTATGAATCTCAACCAAGCATACAACATGGTTTTATCTTCCACAGGAAAGTGAGGTAAATAACCACAAGCAATGTTAGCCAAAGAATACACTAAAATGGAACCAAATAAAACCGAAAGTCTTCCTTTTTTATCTCCTAAAATACCCCACAGAATTCCTCCTAAAAGTAAACCTACCATTTGATAATTTAAGATTAGTGTCCCAGCAGTATCAACATCTAAGTTCATATCTTTTAAGCTAGGAACACGAACAATCCCGAAAAGAAGCAAGTCGTAAATATCAACAAAATAGCCTAGAGCAGCTACAATTACAGGAAAAGATAATAAATGTTGTAGTTTTTCTTTCAGAGTAAAGTTTTCCATTTGGTTTCATTTGTTTCAAAAATAGAAAATAATTGGTTAAAAATAGAAAAAGAAACACCGATTCAATTCTAAATCGGTGTTTCCCAAACTAAAACAAACTCATTATGAACCCATGAATTTGAGGGTATTTCTATTAATTGGTTTTACTTAACCAATTCACTTTCATTTCTAAAAACTAATTGTCCATCAAAACTGTCTAACAAAATAATACTATCAACAGTAACTTTACCAGCCAATATTTCTTTAGAAAGTTGGTTTAAAACTTCGCGTTGAATTACTCGTTTAACAGGTCGTGCACCGTATTGAGGATCAAAACCTTTTTGTGCCAAGTATTCAATAGCTTCTGGTGTCGCATCCATTGTAATTTGTTGATGCGACAACATTTTAATAACGCTTTTCAACTGCAAACCAACAATTTCTTTGATATTTGCATTGGTTAATGGCGTAAACATTACAATTTCGTCAATTCTGTTGATGAATTCTGGTCGAACAATTTGTTTCAACAATCCTAAAACTTCTACTTTGGCGGCTTCAGTTGCAGCATCAATTCCTCCTTTTAAATTTTCAAATTTCTCCTGTATAATAGCACTTCCCATATTAGAAGTCATGATGATAATCGTATTTTTGAAATCGGCCACACGCCCTTTATTATCAGTCAATCGTCCTTCATCTAACACTTGTAACAAGATATTAAACGTATCAGGATGTGCTTTTTCAATTTCATCTAATAAAACTACTGTATATGGTTTTCTTCTAACTGCTTCGGTTAATTGTCCACCTTCGTCGTAACCTACATAACCTGGAGGCGCACCTACTAATCGACTTACGCTATGACGTTCTTGGTATTCACTCATGTCGATTCTAGTCATCGCATTTTCATCATCGAACAAATATTCGGCTAATGCTTTGGCTAATTCGGTTTTCCCAACACCTGTAGTTCCTAAGAATAAGAATGAACCAATTGGTTTTTTCATATCTTGTAAGCCAGCGCGACTTCTACGAACAGCATCGCTCACGGCTTCAATAGCTTCTTCCTGACCCACAACTCTTCGATGTAATTCTTCTTCTAAACGTAGTAATTTTTCTCTTTCGCCTTGCAACATTTTCATTACGGGAATTCCGGTCCATTTGGCAACGACTTCGGCAATATCTTCGCGAGTAACTTCTTCTTTGATTAAGGAAGTTCCTGCTTGGTTTTCGGCTAACTGAATTTGTAAAGTATCTAATCGTTCTTGTGCTTCTTTAATTTTTCCGTAACGAATTTCGGCTACTTTTCCGTAATCTCCATTACGTTCCGCTTGTTCGGCTTCAATTTTGAAATCTTCAATTTCTTGTTTTACATTTTGAATATTGTCTACAACATCTTTTTCCGATTTCCATTTGGTGAAAATCTCGTTGCGTTCTTCTTTTAAATTGGCTAAATCTAAACCTAAACCTTTCAATTTAGTTTCATCATTCTCACGTTTAATAGCCTCAATTTCGATTTCCAATTGCATGATTTTTCTATCCAAAACATCTAATTCTTCTGGTTTGGAATTGATTTCCATACGCAATTTTGAAGCTGCTTCGTCCATCAAATCAATCGCTTTATCCGGTAAGAAACGATTGGTAATATAACGTTGTGATAATTCGACAGCCGCAATAATAGCATCGTCTTTGATACGTACTTTGTGGTGTGTTTCATATTTCTCTTTGATACCACGCAAAATCGAAATCGCACTTTCGGTATCGGGTTCATCGACCATTACTTTTTGGAAACGTCTTTCTAGTGCTTTGTCTTTTTCAAAATATTTTTGATATTCGTCCAAAGTTGTTGCTCCGATAGCACGCAATTCACCACGAGCTAAAGCAGGTTTTAAGATGTTTGCGGCGTCCATAGCACCTTCGCCACCGCCAGCACCAACTAAAGTATGTATTTCGTCAATAAAAAGTACAATATCACCTTCGGCAGAAGTAACTTCTTTTACCACCGCTTTTAATCGTTCTTCAAATTCACCTTTGTACTTTGCGCCTGCAATCAATGCACCCATATCTAATGAATAAACGATTTTATTTTTTAGATTTTCAGGAACATCGCCATCTACAATTCGGTGTGCTAAACCTTCGGCAATGGCTGTTTTACCAACACCAGGTTCACCAACTAACATCGGATTGTTTTTGGTTCGGCGTGTTAAAATTTGTAAAACTCTACGAATTTCTTCATCACGGCCAATAACAGGGTCAAGTTTACCGCTTTTAGCCAGTTCGTTGAGGTTTTTTGCGTATTTATTCAGTGAATTGTACGTTTCTTCTGCCGAAGCCGAAGTTACGCGTTCGCCTTTGCGCATTTCGTCGATAGCGGCTTGCAAACCTTTTTCAGTTACACCTTGATCTTTTAAAATTTGCGCGACTTTACTTTTTGATTTGAAAATGGCTAAAATTAAATGTTCGATAGAAACGAATTCGTCGTTCATTTTTTTAGCAATGATTTCCGCTTCGTTCATTGCAGTTCCTGCATCGCGAGAGAATTGCATTTCTCCTCCAGACACTTTTGGAAAACTTTGAATGGCGCTGTCCAATACTTTTTTGAAAAGCTCCACATTAACGTTGAGTTTTTTCAAAATGAAGGGAGTTACGTTTTCGTCCACTTCCAAAATTCCTTTAAAAAGGTGTTCGTTTTCTAGCTGTTGTTGCCCAAAACTTTGTGCAATTTGCTGTGCTTGTTGCAAAGCTTCTTGCGATTTGATTGTGAATTTATTGATGTTCATATTCTAATTAATCCTTTTTATAGAGTTGTTCGATAGTGATTATTCAATATATGTTCCAATCATTAAAGGATGTCAAAATGTCTTTGTTTTCTGTGTTTTGTAGTTGTTTTAATGACATTTTGACATTTTTTAGAGTTAAAAACACTTATAAAGTTACAAAAAAAGACAGTTGGTTGTACTACTGTCTTTTGTTAATAAAGTTTTAAAATTATATTTTAGGTAATCTAATATTCAATAAAATTAGTTTGTTTATTTTTTTAAAAAACTTGATATTTATTTACAATTTTATTAGAACTTTTTAGTCTAAATCAAAATCTATTGACTTGATACTTTTTTTAATTTTTTATTTAAATCTGTTATTGTTTTTTCAATCATTTCGTTATCATTCATGAAATCCTTGTCTTTTGAAGAATAAGGAAATCGTTGATTAAATTCATAAGGATAAACGCCTTCTCTTTTAGCGTAATTGTAAAAAAATAATATTCCCCCTTTACAACATCTGTTTTTACTGTAATGTCATTTTTTAAAAGTTTTACAGTTGTAATTATTTGAGAGGACTTGGACTTACTGAAAACTGTTATTCTTCCTTGAATTTGTCCTGTGTATACATAATTTTGTTCATAACTTTCAATTCGACTAATCAAATTGGTTCGTTCTTCTCTAATAGCACTATTATATATATGTTCTTTTGTGTTAATTTTTTCTGGACTAATTGTTACACTATCTATATTGATTTCTAAAGTATAATTTGAATTAATAATATTCTTTTCGGAAAATTCGAATTTTACATTTTTTGTCTTAGATTTTATATTCATTAAATTTTCTAGAACGCTTTCTTTAATATTTTTATCTACATTACCAGTTAATTTAACAAAAATATAATTTTTTTCAAGTTTATTTTTTTGGTTAAATACATCGTAACTATCAAATTTCAATTCGTTTTTTGTAAAACTGAATAACAATAATGAAAGTAAGCTAATAAATATTTTTTTCATAATTTAAAAAATTTAGAATAGCCTTCCAAAAAAACAAAAACTATGCTATAAAATTTTAAAATTATAATTTTAAATCAACCGCTGGTAACAATTTACTCGAAACTTCTCCAAATCCAATTCGTAAGTTATCATTTTGGCAAAATCCTCTAATAATAACAGTATCGTTGTCGTTGATGAATTTACGCTCAGAACCATCATTCATTTTTAATGGTTTTTGTCCGCCCCAACTCAATTCTAACATAGAACCAAAAGAATCTTCTGTTGGACCTGAAATAGTTCCACTTCCCATCATGTCACCTGAATTTACTCTACATCCATTAATGGTATGATGCGCTAATTGTTGCGCCATTGACCAATACATATATTTAAAATTCGAACGAGAAACTACAGTTTCTACTGCATTTTCTGGATGAATAGCTACTTCTAAATTGATATCAAATGCTTTTGCGCCTTTTTGTTGTAAGTATGGTAGTGGTTCTGGTGATTGCTCAGGTCCTTTTACTCTAAAAGGTTCTAAAGCATCCATTGTTACAATCCATGGTGAAATTGATGAAGCAAAGTTTTTTGCTAAGAAGGGTCCAAGTGGTACATATTCCCATTTTTGAATATCACGCGCACTCCAGTCGTTAAATAAAACCATTCCGAAAATATGTTCTTCGGCTTCTTCAACAGGAATTGGTTCTCCCATTAAATTAGCATCTGTAGTAATAAAAGCAGTTTCTAATTCAAAATCCACTAATTTAGAAGGTCCAAACACAGGACTAGTTTCACCATTTGGCAAGGTTTGTCCATAAGGTCTGTGTACTGGAATTCCAGAAGGAACAATTGTAGAACTTCTTCCATGGTAGCCAACAGGAATATGTAACCAGTTTGGTAATAATGCATTTTCTGGATCACGGAACATTTTACCTACATTGGTGGCATGCTCTTTTGAACTATAAAAATCGGTATAATCACCAATTTGAACAGGTAAAAGCATTTCAATATCTTCTACTTTGAATATTACAACATCTTTGTGTGCTTTATTGTCTCTTAATTTAGGATTATTTTCGTCAAAAAGTTCTGCTAAACGATTACGAACTAGTCGCCAAGTTTTTTTTCCATCAGAAATAAAATCATTTAAAGTATCTTGCATGAACATATCGTCTGTTAAGTCAATGCCTTCAAAATAACCTAATTGTTGTAAAGCGCCCATATCAATGGCACAATTTCCAATTCGAGTCCCAATAGTTATAACGTCATCTTTTGTAATGAAAACACCAAAAGGAATGTTTTGAATAGGGAAGTCGCTGTTTTTAGGTACAGGAATCCATGATTTTCTGTTAATATCGTTTGCGATAATTGGCATAAATATATTGTTAGTTTGTTGTTGAAAAAATATGAATCAAATATAAAATTATCTATCAATGTAACAAACCTTTTTTGTAATTTTGACCTAATTTTAACGAATATTTATTGCAATGCAACGCGACGAACAAATTTTTGAACTAATTCTTGACGAACAAGATAGACAAATTCACGGAATTGAATTAATTGCTTCTGAAAACTTTGTAAGTGACCAAGTGATGGAAGCTGCTGGTTCATGTTTAACAAATAAATATGCCGAAGGCTATCCTGGTAAGCGTTACTATGGTGGTTGTGAAGTGGTAGATGTTGTTGAACAAATTGCTATTGATAGAGCTAAAGCTTTATTTGGAGCGGAATATGTAAACGTTCAACCACATTCGGGTTCTCAAGCAAATACTGCAGTTTTTGCAGCGTGTTTAAAACCAGGTGATACGATTTTAGGTTTTGATTTATCGCATGGTGGTCATTTAACACATGGTTCTCCAGTTAATTTTTCGGGAAAATTATACAATCCTGTTTTTTACGGAGTAGAAGAGGAGACGGGCGTTTTGAATTATGATAAAATTCAAGAAATAGCTTTAGCCAACAAACCAAAAATGATTATTGCAGGAGCATCTGCTTATTCTCGCGATATGGATTTTGCTCGTTTTAGAGCAATTGCAGATAGCGTTGGTGCTTTGTTATTAGCTGATATTTCACACCCAGCCGGATTAATTGCAAAAGGATTATTAAACGATCCAGTTCCTCATTGTCATATTATAACGACAACCACTCATAAGACTTTAAGAGGTCCTAGAGGTGGAATGATTATGATGGGTAAAGATTTTGAAAATCCATGGGGATTAACAACTCCAAAAGGAGAAATCAGAATGATGTCACATGTATTAGATATGTCGGTTTTTCCTGGAAATCAAGGTGGGCCTTTGATGCATATTATTGCTGCTAAAGCGGTTGCTTTTGGGGAGTGTTTAACAGATGAGTTTTTCCGTTATGCGATGCAAGTAAAGAAAAATGCACAAGCAATGGCAGAAGCTTTCAATAAAAGAGGTTATAAATTAATTTCAGGTGGTACCGATAACCACATGATGTTGATTGATTTAAGAAATAAAGGAATTTCAGGTAAAGATGCCGAAAATGCATTGGTCAAAGCTGAAATTACAGTAAATAAAAATATGGTTCCATTTGATGATAAATCACCATTTGTTACTTCTGGTATCCGTGTAGGTACTCCAGCAATTACAACTCGTGGTTTAGTAGAAGAAGATATGGAAACGGTTGTTGCTTTAATTGATAAAGTGTTAATGAATTATACTGATGAAGCTGTTTTGGAACAAGTGGCAGAAGAAGTAAATGAATTAATGAGCGAAAGAGCAATGTTTGTGTTCTAATTTCAAACAAAACAAAAAACTTGTGGATTAAATACCTCTAAAAGCATAGAGAATTTGTCTGTTATAAGTGATTTTGATAGTGAAAAATTAATTCAGATTTTATGTAAAAGCATAATTACACTTTTGTTATAATAAACACCCACAAATAATAAAAGATTATTTGTGGGTGATTTTATTATAAAGAACGTATATTTTATTAAAAATTAGGAGATAAGTTGTATTTTTTATAAAAGTTATCTAACGCTTCTAATACCTCATCTTCTGTATCAACTACTTTGATTAAGTTCATATCTTCTGGATTGGCATTTTTCATTTTATCAATCATAACAGTTTTAATCCAGTCTAATAAACCAGACCAAAATTCAGTTCCAACCAAAATAATTGGGAATTTTCCAATTTTCTTGGTTTGAATCAATGTTACTGCTTCGAACAATTCGTCTAATGTTCCAAAACCACCTGGCATTACAACGAAACCTTGTGAATATTTTACAAACATTACTTTTCTTACGAAGAAGTAATCAAAATTTAAGTTTTTGTCTTTATCAATATAAGGATTATAATGTTGTTCAAAAGGCAATTCGATGTTTAAACCTACCGAAATTCCACCGCCATAATGCGCTCCTTTGTTACCAGCTTCCATGATACCGGGACCACCACCTGTAATTACACCATATCCAGCTTTACTGATTTTGAAAGCAATTTTTTCCGCTAATAAATAGTTTTTATCTTCTGGTTTTGTTCTTGCAGAACCAAAAATAGACACACAAGGTCCTATTCTTCCCATGGATTCATACCCATTTACGAATTCCGACATGATTTTAAAAATTGCCCAAGAATCGTTTGATCGTATTTCGTTCCAAGTTTTTTGCTTGAATTTTTCTTGAATTCTGTGATCTTCGTTTTCGTATTGATCTGCTGCCATAATAATTTTATTTATTTGTTGAAAAACAAAATATTAAAGTTAATAATAAAGTTTTAGCAGTGTTGTTGTTTGTAGTAATTAGGTTGCTAAGATAATTCTTTTTTCAAAAACTGCGCTGTATAACTTTTTTTATTTTTGACAATTTCTTCGGGAGTTCCTTTTGCTACAACCTCTCCACCACCTTTTCCACCTTCGTAACCAATATCAATTACATAATCGGCTAATTTTACAACATCTAAATTATGCTCAATAATTAAAACCGTATTTCCTTTTTCAACCAACACATTAATTACATCCATCAAAACTCGAATGTCTTCAAAATGCAAACCTGTTGTAGGTTCATCTAAAATATAAAAGGTATTTCCGGTATCTTTTTTTGAAAGTTCTGTGGCTAATTTGATTCGTTGCGCTTCACCTCCTGAAAGTGTTGTACTTTGTTGGCCTAATGTAATATAACCTAATCCAACATCTTGAATGGTTTTTACTTTTCGATAGATTTTTGGAATATTTTCAAAGAATTCAACCGCTTCATCAACGGTCATGTTCAACACATCGGAAATTGATTTTCCTTTATAACGAATTTCCAATGTTTCTCTATTGAATCGTTTTCCCATACAGGTTTCGCATTCCACATAAACATCTGGTAAAAAGCTCATTTCAATGGTTCTAACACCTGAACCTTCGCAAGTTTCACAACGACCACCTTTTACATTAAAACTAAATCTTCCTGGTTTGTAACCACGAATCATTGCTTCAGGCGTTTGCGTATATAAACTTCTAATTTCTGAAAAAACATCGGTATACGTCGCTGGATTGGAACGCGGTGTTCTTCCAATCGGACTTTGGTCGATGTCGATAACTTTATCAATATGTTCTAAACCTTCTATTTTCTTGTAAGGCTGTGGTTTTTTTACCGCATTAAAAAAATGTGCGTTTAATATCGGATACAAGGTTTCGTTAATCAATGTCGATTTTCCACTTCCCGAAACACCCGTAACGCAAACTAATTTTCCCAATGGAATTTCAATTGAAACATTTTTTAAATTATTTCCTGTTGCACCTGATAATTTAATAGATTTTCCGTTGCCTTCTCTACGCGTTTTTGGCACTTCAATTTTCATTTTACCGTTCAAATATTGTGCGGTAATCGTATCTTCTTTTAGTAATTCTCTCGGTGTTCCTTTACTGATGATTTGTCCACCAAAGCGACCTGCTTTTGGACCAATATCAATCACATAATCGGCACGTTCAATCATGTCTTTGTCGTGTTCTACTACGATTACTGAATTACCAATATCACGCAAACTTTCTAAGGATTTAATCAAGCGTTCGTTGTCTCTTTGGTGCAAACCAATACTTGGTTCATCTAAAATATACAAAACACCAACTAGTTGCGAACCAATTTGTGTGGCCAATCGAATACGTTGCGCTTCACCACCAGAAAGTGATTTTGAACTTCTGTTTAATGATAAATAATTCAAACCAACGTCTAACAAAAATTGCAATCTCGCTGTAATTTCCTTTACAACCTCAACAGCAATAACTTTTTGTTTTTCAGATAAATGATTGTCTAAATCTGCAAACCATTCGGATAATTCGGCAATATCCATTTGAACTAATTCGCCGATGTTTTTCCCGTTTAATTTGAAATATAACGATTCTTTTCTCAAACGTGTGCCTTCGCATTCTGGACAATCATTTTCGTCCATAAATTCTTTTGCCCAACGTTTAATGCTTGCCGAATCGGAATTATCATATTGATTTTTAATGAAGTTTGAAATTCCTTCAAAATCGATTTTATAATCTTTGGTAATTCCCATCACCTTTGAAACGACTGAAAATTTTTCGCTTCCACCATACAAAATCATATCCATTGCTTGTTGCGGAATGGTTTCGATAGCATCGGTAATTTTGAAATCATATTTTTGAGCAATAATTTCCAATTGCTTGAAAATCCAAGAACTTTTATATTCGCCCAAAGGAGCAAAACCACCATTTTTAATTGATGATTTTGGATTTGGAATGATTTTTTGTAAGTTGATTTCATTCACAGTTCCTAATCCGTTACAACATGGACAAGCGCCTTTTGGAGAATTAAATGAAAAATTATTTGGTTCCGGATTTGGATACGAAATTCCAGAAGTCGGACACATTAAATTACGACTGTAAAAGCGAACTTCTTGGCTTTCTTGTTCAATCACCATCATTACGTCATCACCATGATACATAGCTGTTTTGATACTTTCCGATAAACGTTTGTCGGTATCTTCTTCCGTATCAATTGCCATTCTATCAATTACAATTTCAATATCATGCGTTTTATAACGATCGACTTTCATGCCGAATTCTAAATCCCGAATCTGGCCATTCACACGAACTTTTAAAAAACCTTGTTTGGCAATTTGCTCAAATAACTCACGATAATGTCCTTTACGAGAACGAACAACAGGCGCTAAAATATTGATGCGTTTTCCGTTAAAGTCCTCTAAAATCAATTGTTTTATTTGTTCATCTGAATACGAAACCATTTTCTCACCTGAATTGTAACTGAAAGCATCAGCTCCTCTAGCATACAACAAACGTAAGAAATCGTATATTTCTGTAATAGTTCCAACGGTTGAACGAGGTGATTTACTTGTAGTTTTTTGTTCAATGGCAATCACAGGCGAAAGTCCGTCGATTTTATCTACATCCGGACGCTCTAATCCGCCCAAAAACTGACGCGCATAAGCAGAAAACGTTTCAATATATCTACGTTGTCCTTCGGCATAAATAGTATCAAAAGCTAATGACGATTTCCCAGACCCCGAAAGACCAGTAATTACTACCAGTTTTTCGCGCGGAATAGATACATCAATATTTTTAAGATTATGGGCTCTAGCGCCAATAATTTCGATAGTTTCCTCAGTTGTGTGTTGCATAATTTTTCGCAAAACGCAAAGATACTGATTTTAGTGCGAAAATTTAGGTTGAAGTAAGAATAAGAATTTGTTAAATAAAGTCCGTTTATTCAATAATCATAGATTTTAAACGATGTCTATATTTTTCTAAAATTAATTGTTTGTGCATAAACCCAAGAAAAATTCCGTTTTTCAGCACTGGTAAAACTTTACATTCAGAAGCATCAAATTTATCCATGATGGTTTCAAGGGTTTCATCGTAAATGATTATTTCTTTTGGTTGTTGCATAATTTCTTCAACCGCAGTATATTTTACTTTGAATTGAGAGAAAACAATAGGTCGAATTTCATCCAAATGAATTAATCCCAATAATCTACTTTTATCGTCTAAAACTGGAAAAATATGTTCATCTGATTGTTGGATTTTTTGAACCAATTCTTCCAAATTATTTTGCAAAATAATCGGCTTAAAATCGGTCTGAATTAACTTTGCAACATCAATAGAATTTAGAATATTTGAATCGCGGTTATCTGTAAAAACTTCCCCTTTATCGGCTAAATTTTTAATATCAAACGAATAGGGTTCAAAACGTTTAGAAATTGCAAAACTCACAGAAGACACTATCATTAAGGGAACCATCAAATTGTAACCACCTGTAATTTCGGCAATAAGAAAAATAGCCGTTAGTGGTGCATGAAACAATCCACTCAAAATACCAGCCATACCAACTAAAGTAAAATTACCAATAGGTAATTTAGCAAAACCAATGATATTAAAGAAATAAGCTACGCAAAATCCTAAATAAGAACCCACAAATAATGAAGGCGCAAAATTTCCACCATTTCCGCCAGCGCCTAAAGTTAAACTTGTTGCGTAAACTTTAATCAACATTGTAGCTCCAACAAATAGCAATAAAATCCATTTTGATTCTTGAAAACGTTCGAAAATTGTATTTTGAACCAATCGTTCTGGGTTGCTGTCGGCTAATAATTTAATGCTTTCATACCCTTCACCAAAAAGCGATGGAAACAAAAAAATCAATACACCCAAAATAGTTGCTCCAAAAAGAGCTTTATTAATTATATTTAATTTCAATCTACTGAAATAGTGTTCAATTTTCCTAAAAGTTCTAGCATAATTAATCGAAACTAATCCACTTAAAACCCCTAATAAAATATAATATGGTAAATTATGATAATCGAAAAATTGGACTTTTTTAAACGAAAACAAGATGTCTTCATTCAACATTACTGTTGAAACCAAAGCTCCTGTTGCTGCACTTATCATAATTGGAATAAACGCAGTAATACTAATTTCTGCCAAAACCACTTCGATGGCAAACAAAACTCCAGCAATGGGCGCATTAAAAGCAGCTCCAACACCTGCAGCCACTCCACAAGCTAAAAGCAGCGTTCTATCTTTATAACTTAGTCGATAATTTTGCGCATAATTACTCCCAAAAGCGGCACCCGTAATGGTAATAGGTGATTCTAACCCTGCACTTCCTCCCATCCCCACGGTAAAGGAACTCGTTATAATTTGTGCAAACATTTGTTTTCTAGGCATAATACCTCGCTTTTTGGCTACGGCATACATAATTTGCGATGTTCCTTTTTCAATAGAACCATCCAACACTTTTTTGATAATGATTACGGTGATGATGATTCCAATAATAGGCAAAGTACTATTACTAAATGGAAGATGTAAAATATCATCTAACTCTTGGGATGATTTAAAAACCCAGTGCGCAAATGTTTTAAGAATAATTACAGCTAAAGCCGATGAAATTCCAACAAGAACACAAGATAAATAAATAAACTGACGCGGAGTTAAAAGCGATTTCAAAAGAAAAATAAACCGTTCTAAACGTCTGAAAGTTTTATATAAAAACGTTTGTAAGGAAAATGGTTTACTTCTTGGCATTACTTTTTATTTAATTACGAAATTAAGTTATATAATTAGAAGTTAAAAACTATACTCCATTTAATTCCTTTAATTTATATTGGCAAGAAAGAATTAATTCTTCAAAAAAAAGAAAAAATTCCGATTCAAATTCAAAATAAAAATCTTTCAATTCTAAAATAGCCTCCTGCATATTAGCTCTATGTTTGGTTTTATAATCCATTTGAAAAAGAATCATCTCCATGCCTGAAATCGTTGCATAGCTAACAAACCAGTTTCTAGCAATCATATAAGGCATCATGCTAATAATTTTATCTGTAAGAATGTTTCTGTTTGCTTCTAATAATTTATAAAAATCATTAGCATACTTCTCTAATTTTTCGTCTGAATAAATACTCCAATTTTTTGCTAAAAAATGATCATACAATATATCCATTATTACCCCTGAATAAAGGCCATATTTCTCATGCAAACGATGCTTGCTTTTTCGATAAATGGGATGCGAATCGGTAAAACTATCAATATGTCGGTGTAATAAAATTCCTTTTTTAATTTCGGTATCAAATTTTTCGTAGTCATTCCCTTTGATACTATCTGCCATAAAGTTACCTATTTTTAACAAATTGTGATTACCCGATAAATAAACATGTGCTAAATAGTTCATAGTATTCTTAGTTCTTTTCGTAAATATATAAAAAAAAATTTTGCGACATTGTGTCTTTGCGAGATACATCAATTATATTTGTATAACAAAAAAGTAAAACAAATGACATTAATAAAATCAATATCAGGAATTCGTGGCACTATTGGTGGATCGGTTGGTGATAATTTAACTCCAGTTGATGCTGTAAAATTTGCCTCAGCTTATGGTTCTTTTTTAAAAATAAGACACGCTTCTAAAAGTAGCGAACGATTAAAAGTAGTTATCGGTAGAGATGCACGAATTTCAGGACCGATGATACATAATTTAGTAATGAATACGTTGGTTGGGCTAGGAATTGATGTAATTGATTTAGGATTATCTACAACACCCACAGTGGAAATAGCTGTACCCCTTGAAAAAGCAGATGGTGGAATTATTTTAACTGCTTCCCATAATCCTAAACAATGGAATGCACTTAAATTATTAAATGAAAAAGGTGAATTTTTAAGTGGAAAAGAAGGTGAATTAATCTTAGAAATTGCCGAAAAAGAAGCCTTTGATTTTTCTGATGTTGATAATTTAGGAGAAGTTATTGAGAACAATGCCTACATGGATATTCATATTGATGAAGTACTTGAATTACCTTTAGTGGATGCCGATTTGGTAAAAACAAAGAAATTCAAAGTTGTTGTTGATGGTGTGAATTCTTCCGGCGGAATTATTATCCCAAATTTACTTGAACAAATGGGTGTTGAAGTCGTAAAATTGTATTGCGAACCAAACGGTCATTTTCCCCACAATCCAGAACCTTTAAAAGAACATTTAGGCGATATCTGTAAATTGGTTATTGAAGAAAAGGCCGATTTTGGAATTGTAGTGGACCCTGATGTGGATAGATTAGCTTTCATTTCAAATGATGGTGAAATGTTTGGTGAAGAATATACTTTAGTAGCTGTTGCCGATTATGTTTTATCTAAAACACCCGGAAATACAGTTTCTAATATGTCATCTTCTCGTGCTTTGAGAGATATTACTGAAAAACACGGTGGAACCTACCAAGCAAGTGCTGTAGGAGAAGTAAATGTGGTAGAATTAATGAAGAAAACCAATGCTATTATTGGTGGTGAAGGAAATGGAGGGATTATTTATCCTTCATCTCACTACGGAAGAGATAGTATGGTGGGTGTAGCTTTGTTTTTAACTTACTTGGCAAATCAAGATAAGACAGTTGCTGAAATTAGAGCTTCTTATCCTCAATACTATATGAGTAAAAACAAGATTGAGTTAACACCTCAAATTGATGTGGATAATGTCTTGGCTACATTGACCGAAAAGTATAAATCAGAAAACATTACAACAATTGACGGGGTAAAAATTGATTTTCCAACAGAATGGGTTCATTTAAGAAAATCAAATACGGAACCAATAATTAGAATTTATACCGAAGCTCCAACGCAAACCGAAGCTGATGTTTTGGCAGAACGATTTGTTAAAGAACTAAAAGAAATAGCAGGAATTTAAAAAGAGAAAGGTCAGATTTTAAATCTGACCTTTTTTATTTACTTCACAATTATTTTTTTTGTGGTGGATTGGAATCCATTTGATACTTTAACTAAATACATCCCGGCATTTAAATCTATATTTATTCGAATTTCATTTTCAAAATTTTGACTTTGAACCATTTGACCTGTAATTGTATAAATTTCAACCTTTGAATTTCCTTCTAGTCCAGCTACAATTATATAATCGGTTGTTGGGTTAGGATAAACCGCAACCTTATTTTCAATAGGATTTTGTATAGACAAACTTGACGACCATGGCTGACCAAAATTGGCTCCAAAAATATAATCTACTAACAGTGGATAATCAATAAAAGGATTACGATTCATTTGCCAAGTATAAATGTAATTATTTCTATTCATTTCAAAATCGTCTCTTGGATCAGAATGGTTCCAAACTAACAAAGTTGCTAAATCACCAATATTTCCAGAAGCTATAGATGTACTTGGTAAATATTCGCTTGGATCGCCATTAACTACATTCAATCCGTCAAAACGAACAGCCATATAAAACAATGCTCTGGCTACATCGCCTCGCCAAGAACCTTGAGTTCCTGAAGGACCTGCATAAACCGTTGCTGAATTTACAGTTCCGTAATTTTTATTATTTCTTGAAGTGTTTTCCTGACCATTCTCTGCTCTTATATGATGCGCATCTGAAACACCGTCTACAAAACTTGCTGCACTTGTAGAATTCCAAACACCAATTCCATCCGCAGTATCACCATTAGCAACCTCAAAACCTCCTCTAGATTGACAAAAAATATGTTCTCTATTCCATTTACCCACTATACTGCTTGTGGTTTGTTGATCTAATTTTGCCATTGGAATCTCTAAATACATATCCCATATTTGATTGGAATTCTCTGGATTTTGATCTGCAGTTCGTATAATATCCCATATATCTGCATAACTATGTAATCGTACCGTGGGTGCTGCAATAATATCTTGAACCGCTTGTTTTAAAGCATTACCTGATAATCCTTCTAACGAATCGTAATAACCTGTTGGGATTGTTGGTGTAACTATATTATAAGTAGGATTTATAGGCGTTCCAAATGTTTGCACAACATAATCGTTGTCGTAAACTCTAAGAATTAAATTATCATTATTAATAACGTATCCTGTGGGTACACTTTGAATATCAATTAACAATTCTTCATCACCTTCGTCCGTTATATCATCAAACAAGGTACATGTATTTGAAGCGGTTGTTTGTCCTACTGGTATTAAAACAGTTAAGTTTGTATTGGTATAATCATTTACCATGAAATTTCCGTTTACCAACGTAAAATTAAATAGCAAATCTGAACCGGTCACAGGTTGACTCGTTGTAAAAACAAAATCAAAAACATCGCCTTCATTATAATTGGTTTGAGAAGTAGATACTGTGATATAATTCAAAATAATTCCCGAACCATCATTATTCATTCCAGGAGTTGGTGTTTTTACTTCGTATGTCCCATCATTTTTACGTTGAATAGATTGAGTAGTTCCCAAACCGTTCATGTTTTCGTTTGTTGAAACAGTAAGCCCAAAGATTGCCATTAAATTTGTAGCGGTTGCAGCTGCAGTAGAATAGGCTATTGCATTTACTAAGTTAGTTGACGTTGCCAATGTTCCGTCAGGAAAATCTGTTGCATTTGCTTGATATAAAGCAATAACATCGGGTCCGTTTTGAATTTTACCGTTTGGAATAACAAGTGTTGGCGCAGGAGAAACTGCTGTGTTTCCTGATAAAAAAATTCCGTTTATATCAGTAGAATAACCGTCTAAATCTATTGCGTAATAACTTAATGAATTGGTTTCATTGTATAAAACTAATACATAACCATCCAATGAGAAATTTGGTGTAGTAGATTTTAATTCTATAAATTCATTCACATCTGAGCCTGTCATATCAACATCTATTTCGTTAATAACGACCTGAGAATAAATAGAAATTCCTGATAAAAGAAATATAAGGATGAGTATTTTTCTAAACATAACAACTATTTTAATCAAAATTACGAATATAATATTGAAATGACTTCAATTTTATCTAGACAAACTCTATTTAAGCATTAATTAATTTTATTTTTAAATATTATGATTATTTAAAGCAACTTTTTACTTTATTTGTCATCTAACATTAAATAAGTAATCATTTGAAATTTGTTATCAAAATAGTTTTTTTATTTTTTCCTTTCTATATTTTTTCTCAGCATTCTTCCAAAATGAATGTTAGAATTAATGTTGAAGAAAAAACGCTATTGGTCAATCAAGTTTTAACCTATAACAATACAAGTAATGATACTTTAAAATACATTATTTTAAACGATTGGAATAATGCCTTTTCTTCAAAATCGTCAGCTTTAGCAAAACGATTTTCGGATGAATTTATTAGATCTTTTCATTTAGCTACCGAAAAAGAAAGAGGTTTCACAGATGTTAAAAATATCATTGACAGTAATTTTAACCCGCTTCCTTGGAGTCGACCTGATGGGAAAATAGATTTAATTAAAATTGAATTAACACAACCTATATTGCCTTGTTCTAAACAGAGTTTCACTTTTGTATATTCCGTAAAAATTCCTGATTCTAAATTCACAAAATACGGATTCGATAATGATGGCAGAATTACGTTAAAAAATTGGTATTTAAATCCAGCACGATATATACACAAACAATTTACGCAATATAGTAATGAAAACATTGATGATATTCCAAATGCTTTTTCTGATTTTGAAATAGAATTTGAACTACCTACTAACTACTCATTATCTAGTAATTTACAAGAAATAGACACCCTGAACTTATCAAATTCTAAAAAAATTATATTAAAAGCTAGTAACAAACCTGAAGCGATACTTACGCTTCAACCCAATAATACTTACCAAAACTATAAAAATGAAATTATTGAAGTAAGTTGTGGACTAGAAGACAATAGAGTTAATGAAATTGACAAAGTAATCATTTTTGACAAAGTTAGTCGTTTTACTGCTGATAAATTAGGCATGCCGCTTTCTTCAAAAATATTGATTACACAAGAAGATTACTCCCGACAACCTTTTTATGGATTAAATCAACTCCCAAGTTTTTTAAGTCCGTTTTCTGATAATTTAATTTTTGAATTGAAATTTTTAAAAACCTATTTGAATAATTATTTAAAAGAAAATTTAAATCTAGACCAACGAAAAGACTATTGGATTTATGATGGCATCCAAATGTTTTTAATGATGCAATATGTTGAGGAATATTATCCTAACTTAAAAATGACAGGAAACATCGCTAACTTAAAAATATTAAAATCTTATCACTTTGTTAATCTAAATTTCAACGAACAATATAGCTATTTACATATGCTAATGGCTCGAAAAAACTTAGACCAAGCCCTTAATGAGCCAAAAAATAGATTGATTAAATTTAACGAACAAATTGCTAGTAAATATAGAGCTGGGTTAAGTTTAAAATATTTAGACAGTTATTTAGAAAACGACATTGTTCATAATACCATAAAAGAATTTATTCAGGAAAATCAATATTTTGGCACCAATTCACGTCAGTTTGAAACGGTTTTATTAAAAAATAGTCCAAAAGATATCAATTGGTTTTTTAGAACTATAATTGAAACCAGAGATTTAATCGATTATAAATTTGGAAAAGTTACCAAAACTAATGATTCTATTGCTGTTAATATCATAAATAGAACAAATACAAATATTCCAATTTCTATATATCAATTAAAAGACAATCAAGTAATTAATAAAATTTGGGTTACAAATATTAAAACGGATTCTACAATCGTAATTCCAAGATTAGGAGCCGATAAGCTAACATTAAATTACAATAACGAGGTTCCAGAATACAACTTACGAAATAACTGGAAATCATTAAAAGGATTTTTCTCTAACAATAGGCCATTTAAATTATCATTTTTTAAAGATATAGAAGAACCTCACTACAATCAACTTTTCTTTGTACCTGAAGTAGAATTTAATTTATATGATGGAATATCACCAGGTATAAGATTCAATAATAAATCTATTTTAAACAAACCTTTTACGTTTAGTGCAACACCAATGTATTCTTCAAACACAGGAAAATTTGTTGGAAAAGCAACATTTTTAGTCGAAGATAATATTAGAGATGAAGGAAAATTATATCGAATAAGATACTTATTAAGAGGTAGTTTATTTCATTATGCACAAGATGCTACATACACCGATATTGTCCCAACTATACAGTTTTTATTTAGAGATAAAAATCTTAGGGTTAATAAAAATGAATTTATACAACTAAGACAAGTTTATATCGATAGAGAAAAATCGGCTTTTATTAATAAAAACACTGAAAATTATAACATTTTTAATGCAAAATATGGTAATTTTCAATCTGAAGGCACCAAACATTTTTCAATTTCAAATGATTTACAAATTTCGAGCAAATTTGGGAAAGTAGCTACCGAATTACATTATAGAAAATTGTTTGAAAACAACAGACAAATTAGTTTACGATTTTATGCTGGAGCCTTTATGTTTAATAGCTCAAATTCTGATTTTTTCAGCTTTGGTTTAGATCGACCAAACGATTATATGTTTGATTACAACTTACTAGGAAGAAGTGAAACAACAGGAATTTATAGCCAACAATACGTTTACGGAGAAGGCGGATTTAAATCTAAGTTAGATACAAGATATGCAAATCAATGGATTACAACTGTAAATGGTACTTTTAATATTTGGAATTGGATTCAAATATATGGTGATGCGGGAATGTTAAAAAACAAATATGATAAGGTAAAATTTGTTTATGATTCAGGTTTACACTTCAATTTAGTTCCAGATTATTTTGAATTATTTTTACCTGTATATTCATCAAATGGATTTTCGTTAAACGATGCAAATTATGGCCAACAAATTCGATTCGTTGTAACTTTAAGTCCAAAAACATTAATTTCGCTATTTACTAGAAAATGGCTTTAATAGTTTTTTGCCTAATTAAATGATAATTTCGCAACTTATATTCGTTTTTTAATAGATTCATTGCGTTTTTCAAATTAAAACTATTGATAATTTAATAATAATTAAAAAAATATTATTACCCCTATTGTTTTATAACTGGTTTTAATTAAATTTGTTGAATTATCAATTTCGTATAAACAGCTTATGAAAACAGCAACAACACCAGAAGTAGTATCTTTTGAAGATTTCAAAAATGAAGTCATCAACGATTATAAAATTGCTAAAATCAGTAGAGAATGTAGTCTTTTAGGAAGAAAAGAAGTACTTACTGGTAAAGCTAAATTTGGTATTTTTGGTGATGGTAAAGAGGTTCCGCAATTAGCATTAGCAAAAGCATTCCAAAATGGAGACTTTCGTTCTGGATATTACCGTGATCAAACTTTTATGATGGCAATTGGCCATTTAACTATTGAGCAATTTTTTGCTGGATTATATGGACATACCGATATTAATTTTGATCCTATGAGCGCAGGTCGTCAAATGGGTGGTCACTTTGCTACACATTCATTAGACGAAAATGGAAATTGGAACAATTTAACGCAACAAAAGAATTCGAGTTCTGATATTTCTCCTACTGCAGGGCAAATGCCTCGTTTATTAGGATTAGCTCAGGCTTCAAAAATATATAGAAATGTTTCAGGTATCAACCAAACGAACTTCTCCAAAAACGGAAACGAAGTAGCTTGGGGAACAATCGGAAATGCATCAACTTCAGAAGGTTTATTCTTTGAAACCATCAATGCTGCTGGTGTTTTACAAGTACCAATGGTAATGAGCGTTTGGGACGACGAATACGGAATTTCTGTTCATGCACGATACCAAACAACAAAAGAAAACATCTCAGAAATTTTAAAAGGATTTCAACGTGATGAAGATAATAAAGGATACGAAATATTACGTGTTAAGGGTTGGGATTACCCAGCATTAGTGGAAACATATCAAAAAGCATCACAAATTGCACGTGAAGAACATGTTCCAGTTTTAGTTCACGTTCAAGAATTAACTCAACCACAAGGGCATTCAACTTCTGGAAGTCACGAACGTTATAAAAACGCTGAACGATTGGCTTGGGAAACCGAGTTTGATTGTTTAGCTAAAATGAAAACTTGGCTAATTGAAAACAATCTTGCTACTTCTGAAGAATTAGATGCAATTGACAATCAAGCTAAAAAAGATGTTTTAGAAGGTAAAAAAGTGGCTTGGGCAAACTTTACCGCACCTATCAAAGCAGAACAACAAGAATTAGCTGGTTTATTGAATTCTATCGCTTCACAAAGTGAAAACAAGGTTTTTATTGAGAAAATAGCCAATGATGTTGCTTCAATCAAAGAGCCTATTCGAAAAGATATTTTAGTGGCTGCTCGTAAAGCCTTGCGCATGATTATTAGAGAAAACTCTCGTGCCTCATTAGCATCATGGATAGAAAATTATTTGGCAAAAATTCAACCAAAATTTAGTTCGCACTTGTTTTCAGAATCAGAAAAGACGGTGTTAAAAACGAAAGAAGTCGCTCCAACATATGATGCAACAGCTGAAGATGTAGATGCGCGTTTGGTATTAAGAGATAATTTTGATGCTATATTTTCAAAATACCCTGAAGCATTAATTTTTGGTGAAGATGCTGGAAATATTGGTGATGTTAACCAAGGCTTAGAAGGAATGCAAGAAAAATACGGAGAATTACGTGTTGCCGATGTCGGAATTCGCGAAGCTACGATTCTTGGACAAGGAATTGGAATGGCAATGAGAGGATTGCGTCCAATTGCTGAAATTCAATATTTAGATTATTTGTTGTACGCTATTCAAATCATGAGTGATGATTTAGCTACTTTACAATATAGGACAGCGGGTAGACAAAAAGCACCGTTGATTATCAGAACTCGTGGGCACCGTTTAGAAGGTGTTTGGCATTCAGGTTCTCCAATGGGAATGATTATCAATGCCATTAGAGGAATTCACGTTTTAGTTCCAAGAAATATGACTAAAGCTGCTGGGTTTTACAACACTCTTTTAGAATCTGACGAGCCAGCTTTGGTGGTTGAATGTTTAAATGGCTACCGTTTAAAAGAAAAAATGCCAACGAATTTAGGTGAATTCAAAACGCCTATCGGAATGGTAGAAACTATTAAAAATGGAAGTGACATTACCTTAGTCTCTTACGGTTCTACTTTACGCTTGGTAGAACAAGCAGCAAATGAATTAGAATCGGTTGGAATTAGTGCTGAAATCATTGATATTCAATCGTTATTACCTTTCGATATCAATCACGACATTGTGAAATCGGTAGCAAAAACGAATCGTTTATTAGTAATTGACGAAGACGTTCCAGGTGGAGCAAGTGCTTATATTTTACAAGAAATTGTAGAAAACCAAAGAGGATACCAATATTTAGATAGTGCACCGCAAACATTAGCTTCAAAAGCACACAGACCTGCATATGGAACTGATGGTGATTACTTCTCAAAACCTTCAGCAGAAGACATTTTTGAGAAAGTATATGCGATTATGAATGAGGCAAATCCAACAAAATATCCAAATTTGTATTAATGAAAGTCGCTGTCATTGATAATTACGATAGCTTTACTTATAATTTAGTTCATTATTTAGAGGATTTGAATGTGGAAGTTACTGTATTTAGAAATGATGAATTTGAATTATTAGATTTAGAAAAATTTGAGAAAATACTTTTGTCTCCTGGACCTGGAATTCCTGACGAAGCTGGTTTATTAAAAGAAGTTATCAAAAAATATGCTCCTACAAAAAGTATTTTAGGTATTTGTTTAGGATTACAAGCTATTGGTGAAATCTTTGGTGGGAAATTATCCAATCTAGAAAAGGTATATCATGGCGTTGCAACAAAAATTTTTATAAAAGAAAAAGATTCTATTTTTAATAACTTACCTAATGAATTATATGTTGGAAGATATCATTCTTGGGTAATCTCAAATAAAAACCTTCCAATAGATTTGATTATAACTTCTACTGATGAAAATGGTCAAATAATGTCATTGAAACATTCTGTTTATGATGTTAGAGGTGTTCAATTCCATCCTGAAAGCATTTTAACAGTGCATGGAAAACAAATTTTAAAAAATTGGATTGAAAATTAGTTTTAACGAAATAGATTACATTTTTTATAAAATTTAACTTTTATGTAAAAGTAATCGTATAATTACAAAACTAAGATACAACTATGAACTTTCTAAAATATTTTTAGCTATTAAGTTGTTTGAATAAATAATATAAAGAACGCTTTTTCTATTACAAACTCTTGCTACTTTTTTTAGTAATTTTATTTTAATCTATTATTAAAGCACTAAAGAATGTGATATTTTTACATAATATTATTATAATCAATTTTCAGTACAAAAAGCAATACCATTTAAGGGGTAAAATTAATCTATATTAACATCCATCTATTCTTATACTCAATTTTCCATTGGTATTAGAAAGGATAAAAGGTATTTTTTCTAATGTACAACGAGGTTCAATAGTAAATTGGATATACCCACTGACTTCAAAATCATCGTTAGATAATACTTTTAAAGTTTTTTTGTAATTGGTGTTTTCACGAACCCAATTTACAAGACTTCCATGGTTATTGAGTTCTCCTTTTGAAAGGGGTGTTTCAATAATTGCCTCGTCGACTAATATTTTTTCGGGATCAGTAATATTAATGATAAATTTACCTGTAAAGTCTCCTTTTTCATTGGGTGAAATAAAATAAGAGCCATTTTTTAAATTCATTTGTACCGATAGCCTATATTCATTTTTAATCACTTCATCTACTCTAATAATTGAAGTGTAAAGTTGATCAACATGTACTACATCATCGTTAAAATGAGTTGGCATCATATTAATGCTATCTAGTTCATGTGCATTAGTGACGGTTTCTTGAGAATTCACACTTGTGCAACTACAGTTGAACAATAGAATCAGTAAAAAATAAATTAATTTGTGGTTCATGATTGAAATTTTTTAAATTAATAATATAAATAAAGTAAAATGTTTTTAGTGTTACCAAGGTCCAAATCTGGTAACATTTACAAATGCATTATTTTCTAATCGATATGCCCCTTTAAAACCGACAAACCATAATCGGTTTTGTTGATCTTGGTAAATTTGAAATGGTAATGGGCTAAATTCACCTTCCTTAATTTGAATTTTTTGAATTTTTTCACCATTATAACTATAAATATCGCGCTTATTTGCAGTAAACCAAATGGTACCGCTTATATCTTCAAAAATATAGCCTACGCCTTCATTTTCAATTAGTAGTTTTTCAGTTAAGTTATAAAATGAATTTCCATCGTATCGAAAAAGTCCATTAGCTGTTGAAACCAAATAATTTCCATTCGAAATTTCTATAATTTGATTTACAAAATTGGATAGAAGTTTATCTTTTGCTGAAATGTTTATTAACGCCTTTCCATCATAAACATAAGCTCCGCCATTAGTGGCAAACCACATATTCCCTTTACTGTCTTCTATAATTGAATGGATCATTTTAGAAGTACTAACTCCCATATTAGGATTTACTATCCCTTCAGGAATTTCAAACGATGTAAAAACTTGTCCATCAAAAGTAAAAACACCTTGTGTTGTTCCAATCCAAAGGGTTCCTTTAGTATCCATTATCATGCTCCAAAGCGCACCAATTGCTTCAATATCTTTCACATAATAATTGGTAAAAAATTCGCCATCATATTTTGCAATCCCATTATTATATCCTATCCAAATATTTCCTGCTTTATCTTCAAGAATAACATGAACTGTTATACCATTACCTTTCAAATCTTTAATCGAAAAATAAACAACACCACTTTTATCCTTACGACAAAGTCCATCTTGTGTACCAAACCAAAAATTTCCTTTACTATCTTGAAGTACTGTACGAACAACACCACTTATTTGGTATCCTTGGCTTTCTTTATCGTGTGGACTGATTTTATACTCGGGTAAAGTTTCAGCTTTCATACTAATACTGTCTTCGTGTATTTTAAATTGTTCAGGCCTAATTTTTAATGGCAATTCATTTTTTTCAACTTGACCCGCACAAGATGAAAATAAAGAAAAACAAAACATTGAAATAGTAATTGTTTTAAAATTGAAGAAAAATAATTTTATTCCTTTCATAATTGGTCTAATTCAGCTTTTAAAATTGTTACAAGAATAAATGTAACCTAGTATTTATTAAATTCAATGTAAAACTAAACTAGTCAAACCTTTCAAATGTAAAAAAAATGCAAAATAAGTGTCAATGCTTTTAAAAAACGGCAAAAATTTATGTTATTTGCATTACTTATGAATCTAAGAAAAATATATTTCTACTGTAGTTTATGCATAGCAGTTTTTGCTTCCATAATGCTTTT
This sequence comes from Flavobacteriia bacterium, assembly GCA_004293165.1. Classification (GTDB taxonomy): domain Bacteria; phylum Bacteroidota; class Bacteroidia; order Flavobacteriales; family Flavobacteriaceae; genus Flavobacterium. Next base: position 97,907 of record RDYL01000003.1, read on the forward strand.
ATCATCAAATAAAAAGAGTGAACCAGTTCCAGAACTAGTCAAAATTACTTTGCGCGATGTTGGTAACAAATTGTTATTGTCCAATAGAGATAGTACCTCACTTATTTTACCTATTCAAAAAATAGGCGATTCAAAATATCAACTTTCCTTTGAAAAAGCACTTGCTATTCACCCTGATAGTTTAATTGCAATTGTCGCTCGTAGTTTTAAACAAGCAAACCTTCCTGTCGATTACCAAATTGAAGTAAAACAATGTGAAGATTTAGAAGTCGCTTATAGTTTTCTAAAATATGCTAACCAAGGAAAAAGTATCATACCGTGTCGCGGACGTATCATTCCACAAAAATGCTATATAATAGAAGTGCGTTTTTTAGAAAAAATAGCAAATTCACTTAACAAATACTTTTGGTTTTGGATTGTACTCTTATTAGTAAGTCTTATTTTAACTTTTGTGTTCTTTCCTAAGAGAAAAAAAACAAAACCAACTAATTTAATTAACGAAAATAGCATTTTGATTGGTAAATTTCATTTCTACCCAAGCGAAAACAAACTAATGTTAGAAACAAAAGAAATTAGTCTTTCTAAAAAAGAAGTTGAATTGTTAAGCCTATTTGTTGCGAATCAAAATAAAATCATCAAACGAGAGGAACTTTCTAAAAAAGTATGGGAAGATCATGGTGTTTTTGTTGGCAGAAGCTTAGACACCTACATTTCTAAGTTACGTAAAAAACTAATTGAAGATGAAACCCTGAAATTAACGAATATTCACGGGATTGGTTACATCCTTGAGACAAAAGATAAAGAGTAATATTAGCCAGTAACCCGAAATTAAACAATATTATCAGCGATACATTTTAATAAATAATTTTATTACTTATTAGTTTTTTTTCGTTCTTCCCACAATAAAAATTTAAATTTAACAACAAACTATTATATTTGTTATTGAAAAAAAAATTTACACATGCTATTATGAGAAAAATAATGTTATTTGGTGTTGTTTTCACCATGTTTGTTAGCTGTTCATCTGCACAAAAAACCACAAAAAAACAAGCAGACGCCAGTAATTACATAACTACTATTAAAGCTGAAGAACTAAGCAAGCATCTATATATTGTTGCTGGAGATGAAATGCAAGGTAGAAATACTGGAGAACCTGGACAAAAAAAAGCAGGTGAGTATTTGATTAGCGAATACAAAAAAATGGGAATCAGTTTTCCTCCAGGAGCAACTGATTTTTATCAAAAAGTTCCTTCTGAATTCATGAAAAGAGGATTTGCTCCAAAATTGAATGATTCAGAAAATATTTGGGCATTCATTAAAGGTTCTGAAAAACCAGAAGAAATTTTAGTTATTTCTGCACATTACGACCACGTAGGAATGAAAAATGGTGAAATTTATAATGGTGCCGACGATGATGGTTCAGGAACTGTAGCGTTATTAGAAATTGCTCAAGCATTTAAAGAAGCTGAGAAAAAAGGACAAGGACCAAAGCGTTCTATCTTATTTTTACACGTAACAGGTGAAGAACATGGTTTACATGGTTCTAGATACTATTCAGAAAATCCATTATTTTCATTAGAAAACACTATTGCAGATATCAATATTGATATGATTGGACGTAGAGACACACTTCATCCAGCTACTAACAATTATATTTATGTAATTGGTTCTGATAGATTAAGTAGCGAGTTACATACTATAAACGAAGAAGTAAATACTAAATTCACAAAATTAGAATTAGACTACAAGTATAACGACCGAAACGACCCTGAAAGAATTTATTTCCGTTCTGACCATTATAATTTTGCTAAAAAAGGAATTCCTTCCATTTTCTTTTTTAATGGTATTCATGCAGATTATCACTTACCAAGTGACACTCCTGATAAAATTGAATATGATGCTTTAGCAAAACGTGCCCAACTAGCTTTTGCCCTAGCTTGGGAATTAGCCAATAGAAAAGAAAGAATAAAAGTCGATAAAAACGGGGAATAAGTTCATTATTTTATAAAAACTAAAAATACCGCTTCTGCGGTATTTTTTAGTTTTTATAATATTTAAAAGGAACTATTAACATTCCAAAGCATTCGCCGTGTTCTTTTCCAATATGTTTGTGATGCATTTTATGGGCTCTTCTAACTGCTCTAGCATATTTATTATCTGCATTTCTGAAGATTTTAAAACGTTGGTGTATAAAAATATCATGGACTAAAAAATAGGCAATTCCATAGGCTAAAATTCCTAAACCTATTGATATTCCTAATTCGAATGAACCAATACTCCACGTATAAAAACAAGTAATACTAACAATGGCATAAAAAATAAAAAAGGCATCATTTCTTTCAAACCAAGAATCATGATCTTTTTTATGGTGGTCTGCATGTAAACTCCATAAAAAGCCATGCATTACATACTTATGCGTAAACCAAGCCATAAATTCCATAATAAAAAAGGTGATAAAAAAAACTAAAACGTGAATCCACATAATATTTTAAATTTTAATAATTAAATTTTATTGAAAGCTATAGAAACGTAATTCAGCATGGCAAAACACCCATCACCGATTAAATAATGTTTAATCTATATTTGACATAACATCTTGCTAATAATTGTACTTTTTGATAATCAGAAACTCTTATTCTAGTATTTTTAATTTCAAGAGAAGGGGTTTTTTGAAGTTTTTTCAATAACTTTTTATAATATCTATAAGCTGTATACACTCCAAATTTAGCTTCTAACGGAAGATTTTTTATTCCTTCGAATGCCGCTTCAAAATCACTTTCAATATCTGCAATTATTTCTTGTTTTGATTTTTCGTCTAAATGATTCAAATCGGTATTAGGAAAATAAGTTCTACTTAAATCTTCAAAATCTGCTTTTAAATCTCTTAGGAAATTTACTTTTTGAAATGCAGAGCCTAAACGCATCGCTGAATCTTTTAGTTCATTGAATCTTGTTTCGTTTCCATTTACAAAAACTTTCAAACACATTAAACCCACTACATCAGCAGAACCATAAATGTATTCTTGATATTCTTCTGTTGTTTTGTATTCGCTTTTGCTTAAATCTAATTTCATACTTTTCATAAAAGCATCAATCATCTCTTGTGGAATATTGTATTTATTCACTGTGTGTTGAAATGAATTTAAAATAGGATTTAAACTTATTTTATGTGAAAGAGCATCTTTTAAATCTTCCTCAAATTTATCAAAAAGAAATGCTTTATCATAATCATGGAACGAATCTACAATTTCGTCTGCAAAACGAACAAAACCATAAATATTATAAATATCTTGTCTAATACTAGGCGCCAGCATTTTTACGGCACTCGAGAAAGAGGTACTATATGCTTTAGTAACTTTTACACTACAATCGTTAGATATTTTGTCAAATATTGCCTTCATGCTTATTGATATTTTTCTATTAAATCTGATACTAATTTTCCTGAGATTAAGGAAGGAGGTACTCCTGGTCCTGGTACAGTTAATTGACCAGTAAAATATAAGTTTTTTACTTTTTTACTTTTCAATTTAGGTCTTAAAAAAGCGGTTTGCAGTAAGGTATTTGCCATACCATACGCATTCCCTTTGTACGAATTATAATCTTTTATAAAATCATTTACACAAAATGATTCTTTAAAGATAATATTATTTTTTACTTTTTGATCAGTTAATTGTTCAAGACGAGTAATTATTTTTTCAAAATACAATTCACGTAATTCGTTAGTATCTTCCAAACCAGGAGCTAAAGGGATTAAAAAGATACCTGCTTCTTTTCCTTCTGGAGCTGATGAAGCATCTGTTTTAGAGGGAAAACTAGCATAAAAAAGCGGATTTTCAGGCCATTTTGGATGGTCATAAATTGCTTCGGCATGCACATCAAAATCCACATCAAAAAATAAAGAATGATGTTCTACATTGTCAATTTTTTTGTCAAACCCCACATAAAATAATAGGGAAGAAGGAGCAAATGTTTTATTTTCCCAGTAATTTTCTGAATACTGACGATAATTTTTTTCTAATAATGTTTCAGAATGATGATAATCGGCTCCACTTAATACAATATCCGCAGCAACTATTTTATTATTGACTAATATGCCAGTTGCTTTTCCATTGGTTACATCAATTTTTTCAACGTTAGCATTGGTTTCTATTTTGACACCCAATTCTCTTGCTAATGTTTCCATGGCTAATATTACAGAATACATTCCGTTTTTTGGATGCCAAGTGCCTAAGCCAAAATCAGCATAATTCATGAAGTTATAAAATGATGGTGTGTCACTTGGTTTGGCTCCTAAAAACAAAACGGGAAATTCTAATATTTGAACCAATTTCATGTTTTTGAATCTTTTTCGAACATCTTTTTTAATGTTACTAAAAAATTGATTCACTTTTTTGGCTGTTTCTAGTGTGATTAATTCTAATGGAGATTCACCTGGACGATAAACTAAATCTTTAATAGCAATGTCATAATTACTTTTGGCTTCTGCCATAAATTGTTCTAATTGTTTACCACTTCCTTTTTCGATAGATTCAAAAGTGCTAACAATTTCAGATAAATTATCTGCAATCGTTACAAAATCTAAATGCCCAAAATACACCTGATAAGCAGGAGATAATTTAATTAATTCATAATAATCAGACGGTTTTTTATTGAAATCAGCAAAGAATCGCTCAAAAACATCTGGCATCCAATACCAAGTTGGGCCAATATCAAAAGTAAAGCCTTCTTTTTTAAGTTGACGTGCTCTTCCTCCTATGGTGCTATTTTTCTCATAGATTGTTACATCATTACCTTGTTTTGCTAAATAGCAAGCCGCAGCCAATGAAGAAAATCCAGAACCGATAATGACAATTTTTTTTTGCACTTGCTGTTTATTTTGTTTAACAAAAATAATAAAAAAGTTAAACAAAACAAAACTTTTTATAAAGTATTTGAAAGTTCTTCTATACTATTAAATATGTGAACGTTATTTGGTATTGTTTTAGATGAAATAAACTGTGTCATTCTTCCTAATAAAAGGAGCTCGTGGTTCGTGTTTTCTAATAATTTAGAATACATGTCAGCTAGATATCCGTTTACTTCATCTTGATTAGGTTCAACAGTTAAATAGCTTACAAAAGTGATTTTTTCAAATGAATTTTTCAAGTCTACTAAACTGTCAGTAGGAATGCTTTCTCCTAGATAAATAGTTTGATAACCGTTTAATAGAATTTCGTAGTTTAAATACATTAATCCTAGTTCGTGTATTTCGTTCAACGGAAGAAATAACACAAAAACTTTATCATTTTTAATAGGTTCTAGTATTTGAACTTTTTCGGTATTAATTAAAAGTTTTTGTTTGATAAGATAGGTGATAAAGTGCTCGTGAGCTGGAGTAATGGTTTCAGTTTGCCATAAAAATCCTAATTCTTGCATTAAGGGTACAAAAACAGTGTAAAAGACTTCTCTAAATGATTTCTCGTTAAGTAATTGATTGTAAGTATTAAAAAATAATGATTGATCAAAATTCATCATTGCCATTTTAAAAGTACTGATGGCGTGATTTTTTGCACTTTTTTCGGAAATAATATCGTTTGCTAACTTGTTAATTTGTTCTTGATTAAGCGTGCCAATTTTTGAGATTTTATACCCGTAATTATGAAGCAAGACAATGTTTAATAACTTTTGAAGATTTTTAATATCATAGGAACGAATGTTGGTATCCGAGCGCATAGGTTCTAAAACATTATAGCGTTTTTCCCAAATACGAATCGTATGTGCTTTTATGCCAGAAAGATTTTCTAAATCTTTGATACTGAAAACATTTTTAACATTGTTCATCTTTTACTTTATTTTGTTCAACAAAAGTAACAAAAAAAGTAAACAAAAACATTTTTAGAATGAAAAATGTTTACTCAATATTAAAATAAGTTAAACAAAGATTGTTTTGGTAGTAAAAGAGGGGAGATTATGTAGTGTTTTTTGTGACCATGGAGGGATTTGAACCCTCACGCCCTTACGAGCACCACCCCCTCAAGATGGCGAGTCTACCGTTTCTCCACATGGCCCTAAAAGAAAAGACGTTGCATTGCAACGTCTTTAGATTATTGTGACCTGGCTGGGGCTCGAACCCAGGACCCCATCATTAAAAGTGATGTGCTCTACCAACTGAGCTACCAAGTCGTAGCTTTCAAGAAAATAGTGTTTTTTTTGTGACCTGGCTGGGGCTCGAACCCAGGACCCCATCATTAAAAGTGATGTGCTCTACCAACTGAGCTACCAAGTCATTTTCTTTTCTTGAATGCGGGTGCAAATATATAAACATTTATTTATTTTCCAATGGGAATTTATTATAAATTTGTCTTTTTTTATAATTAATTTCTTAACCCTTTAATTTATAGAGGATTATTTACATATGAAAGTAGTGTTGTTAGGTTACATGGGATGTGGTAAGTCGGTAATTGGGGATTTTTTAGCAAAAAAGTTACAAGTATCTTTCTATGATTTGGACAAAGAAATTGAAAAAGTAACTCAAAGTTCTATCTCCGAATTGTTTCAAAGTAAAGGTGAAATTTATTTTAGAAAAAAGGAAAATGAAGTCTTGAAAACTTTCCTAAATAAAAAAGAAGACTTTGTTTTGAGTTTAGGAGGCGGTACACCTTGTTATTTTAATAATCATGAATTGTTGCAACAAGATGACTTTTTTTCAATTTACTTGAAGGCTTCTACGGATAATTTAGTAAATCGATTGATAAACGAAAAAGACAAACGTCCATTGTTGCACAATCAAGATGAAGTTTCATTGAGAGATTTTATCAATAAGCATTTATTCGACCGAAACTTTTATTACCATCAAGCTACTAAAATAATAATTGTAGATAATAAGTCGGTAAAGCAAATTTCAGATGAAATAGAAACTTTATTAACTTAAATAAGCGTACGAATTATTTTCTTCAAAAACTACTTGAATATGTTCTTGTAGCGAAGTTGAAAGCGAAATCCCTTTAAAATCAGCTTTTACAGGATATTTTTTATGGTTTCTGTCTACTAAAACGGCTGTTTTAAATTTACTTAACGGAACTTCTAAAAAGTGTTTAACACCATAGATTAAAGTAGTTCCAGAGTTTAACACGTCATCAATTAAAACTAACGATTTATTTTGGTAATCTTCTGTTGGTATTGATGTGGTAATATTGTCTTGTGGGTTTTGTTTATTGATTTTAACTTCACAAAGTGTAATTTTTAAATCAGAAATCAAAGCTAATTCAGTGGCTATTTTTTGAGCGAAAATATATCCATTATTCGCAATTCCTGCTAATATTACCTCCTCATCATTAACAAAAGTTTCAAAAATTTGGTAAGCAATTCGTTTAGTTTTGTGTGCGATTTCTTTGTGAGTTAGTATAATATTTTCCATGTGTTGTTGTTATTTGACTTCAAAGATAAAAAAGAGTTCTTTATTTTCTCGTGGCTTTATTGAATTATATGCGATTTCTAATGTTTTTAAATAAAATGAATTTGAAAACAGGTTTGTATATTCTGTTTTTGAACCTCCAAATGGTGGACCTTCATTAGTTAAAGGGAAATCAAATAATAAGCCGGCTAATTTTCCTTTAGGATTTAATAAAGAAGCCATTTTTTTAGCATATTGAGGACGCATTTCGGGAGGTAAGGCGCAAAAAAATGTTTGTTCAATAATTAAATCGTACGATGTAGTTAAAGAAAAAAAATCAGTATTTATAAGATTTGAGGTGTGCTCAGGTTTTCTTTTTTTGATGTTTTCTAATGGAGTTTTAGCGATATCAACAACAAAAACATTATGAAATCCTTTTTCTATTAAGTAGTCAAATTCGTATCCATTTCCAGCACCTGGAATTAAAATTTTAAGATTTTTATCGGTCAACTTATTAATGTATTCTTTTAGTGGAGTGGTAATTGTTCCAGCATCCCATCCAGTTTCTCCTTTTAAATAACGTTCTTCCCAGTAATTCATTTATTCTGTTTTATTACTATCTTCTGCATCGTCTGAATCCCATAAATAATCATCAATATCTCTTCGCTCTTTTTTAGTGGGGCGACCTGTACCGTTTGCACGATAATGTTCTTTCGATAATTTTAATAATTCTAAATGTTCAAATGCTTCCGCAGGAGTTTCGTCTTTTCTGTACATGTCCACCAATTTAGCACCTAAACGATTTTGAGGGATGTCAATGATGGTTAATTTATAATTAATTTGGTCTTTACGAAGTGTAATTTTGTCGGTAGGATAGACTTCTCTTGAAGCTTTTGCAACCTGACCATTCACTGTTATATGCCCTTTTTTTACCGCTTCAGTTGCTATACTTCGGGTTTTGTAATAACGTAAACACCATAAAAGTTTATCTATACGCATAATATAAATCAAAAAACCATGTTAATATTTCTGCAAAAATAAATGAAAATTGTATCTTGCGCTCACAAAAAAAGCATAATAATGAAGAGTTTGATTAAAATAGTATTGGTTTTAAGTTTATTTATGGGTTTTTATTCATGTCAACCAGATGATGGAACTGATGTAATTCCAGCAAGACCTTATGCAGATGTTTATGCTGAGGATATTTTAAAAATAGAAGAGTTTTTAGATACTCATTATGTAACTATTGATGGGAACTTTAATACAGTTTTTACAAAAATTCCTGATGGAGGTTCTCAAATTCCTGTTTCTGATATGCAGGAATTAGAATTTAAAGAAGTAGATCTTCATGATATCACTTATAAGGTTTATTATTTGAAATTGAGAGAAGGTACTGGTGAAAATCCTACAAGAGTTGATTCAACACTTGTAGCTTATAAAGGAAATACAATTTATAAAGGAACTGTTAATGGAAATACGGTTTATGATCAATCTGTATTTGAAGAGAATGTTAATCCTATTTGGTTTAGTTTAGATGGAGTAATTAGAGGTTGGTCTGCAATAATTCCTGAATTTAAAAAAGGATCTTACAATTCAAATCCTGATGGTACTATTTCTTACAGCGACTTTGGTGTAGGTGTTGTTTTTATTCCTTCTGGTTTGGCTTATTTTAATTCTATAAGACCCGGAATTCAAGCATATTCTAATTTAGTTTTTAATTTTAAATTGTATAATTTAAGAAGAAGAGATCATGATAGAGATGGTATTTTGTCGATGCATGAATATGGACCTAATTTTGATGAGGATGCAATTGATACAGATGGTGATGAAAGACCAGATTATATCGATGTTGATGATGATGCTGATGGAGTATTAACGAAAACAGAACGTTCATTTACATATTTGGATGGTACAGAAACTAGAACAGGTTATTATCCATTTAATGGGGCTCTTGTTGATAATCCTTCTACTCCATATGATGATACAAAGGGTATCCCTAGTTGTTCAAATGATTTCACAACAGCTACTAGGTTAAGAAGGCATTTAGATCCTACTTGTAGAAATTAATGTATATTTAAATATTAAAGACCGATGAAAATTGGTCTTTTTTTTATACAAAAAAAAACTCCAATTTTCATTGGAGTGATTTTTACTAAACTAACCCTAACTATATGAGAATTCTATTCTTATTACTATGCAAATATCCGATGAATTTTTGAATTGTAATGTTAAGGTTGTGTTATTCTTATGTTATTGATTATTAAAATTTTAAAGTTTTTTTTTGAAAATAAATAAATTTCGTAGAAAGAATTATTTTTGATCTTGTAAAGCAAATACTTTTCTTAATAAATCAGAACTTCTTGAGGCTAAATTAGTTCGAATATCTTTTTCTTCCACTGCAATCATTTTGAAAACTCCTTCCATAGCTTTTTTAGTGGTATAGTCTGTTAAATCGGGATTTACTTTTTTAACTAGCGGAATGCTATTGTACTTAGTGATAATTTCTTTCCAAACTTTATCAGCGCCAACTTTGGTGTACGAATTTTTAATTACGGGATTAAATTTGGTATACAAAGCAGTAGAAGTTGTATTTTGTAAATAGGTTGTTGCCGAACTTTCGTTACCCATTAAAATGTTTTTGGCATCGTTGAACGACATTTGTTTTACAGCATCCACAAAAACTGGTGTCGCTTCTTTAACAGCATCTTCCGCAGCACGATTAATTACTTTTAAACCTTCGTCAGCTAATTTACCCATACCTATTTGACGTAGTTTCTTATCGACTGTTTGAAGTTCTTCGGGTAATAATATTTTTACAGCTTCATTTTTAAAAAAAACCATCTGTTGCGGTTAATTTTGAAACTTGTTTAGCAATACCATTGTTCAATGCTTCTTTTAATCCATTTCCTATTTCTGCCTGACTCAATACACCGGTTCCTTGTGGTAATTGATCTAAAACTTGTTGCATTTCGGCACAACCAAACAAACCAAATGCTACTAAACTAAGGGCGATTTTTCTCATATTTTTCTGTTTTACTAACTTATTTCCAAAGATAGTGCCATTTTTTGACTGAATTTATTCTAAAATTTGAATGAAATAAAATTATTAAATTCGTAAATTGCACCCTTAAAAACGAATAAAAATTACAGATGGAACTACAAACTCCTTATATTCCTAAAAATAAAGTAAGAATTGTGACCGCAGCGTCACTTTTTGATGGACACGATGCAGCCATTAATATCATGCGTAGAATTATTCAAGCTACGGGTGTTGAGGTTATTCACCTTGGACATGATAGAAGTGTGGAAGAAGTTGTAAATACAGCTATTCAAGAAGATGCGAATGCGATTGCAATGACATCTTACCAAGGAGGTCATAACGAATATTTCAAATACATGTATGATTTGCTTAAAGAAAAAGGAGCAGGTCACATCAAAATATTTGGTGGAGGTGGAGGTGTTATCTTACCTTCTGAAATTTCAGAATTACACGAATACGGTATCGAAAGAATTTATTCGCCAGATGACGGTCGTGCCATGGGATTACAAGGTATGATAAACGATTTAGTGCAACGTTCGGATTATCCAATTGGAGATAAATTAACGGGAGAATTATCGCATATCGAAGATAAAAATCCAACTGCAATTGCACGATTAATTTCTGCAGCTGAGAATTTTCCAGAAATTGCAAAATCAGTTTTTGACCAAATTCACCAAAAGAATGAAACGTCAAAAATCCCAGTTTTAGGAATCACAGGAACGGGTGGTGCCGGAAAATCATCGTTAGTAGATGAATTAGTACGTCGTTTTTTAATCGATTTCCCTGAAAAAACTATTGGATTAATTTCGGTTGACCCATCAAAACGTAAAACGGGAGGTGCTTTGTTAGGCGATAGAATTCGTATGAATGCGATTAATAATTCTCGTGTTTATATGCGTTCGTTGGCTACACGTCAATCTAATTTGGCTTTATCAAAATATGTGGCTGAAGCAATTGAAGTGTTGAAAGCTGCTAAATATGACATCATTATTTTAGAAACATCTGGAATTGGACAATCGGATACCGAAATTTTAGAACATTCTGATGTTTCATTATACGTAATGACACCAGAATTTGGAGCAGCAACACAATTAGAAAAAATCGATATGTTAGATTTTGCTGATTTAGTTGCTTTGAATAAATTTGACAAACGTGGTGCTTTAGATGCCATTCGTGATGTAAAAAAACAATACCAACGCAATCATAATTTATGGGATGTAGATACTGATAAAATGCCAATTTTTGGGACAATCGCCTCGCAATTCAACGACCCAGGAATGAACACGTTGTACAAATCTATCATGGATAAGATTGTAGCCAAAACAGGAGCTGATTTAAAATCGACTTTTGAAATTACACGTGAAATGAGCGAGAAAATTTTCGTAATTCCGCCTCACAGAACACGTTATTTATCTGAAATTGCAGAAAACAATAGAAAATACGACGAAACAGCACTTTCGCAAGTAGAAGTAGCTCAAAAATTATACGGAATTTGCAAAACTATAGAAACCGTTAACGGAAATGTTCCACAAATAGATAAAGCAGGAATTGTTGAAAGTTCTTTGAACATTACTGCTGATAACAAAGATTTTGTTTCGTTATTGACTAAAGAATTCGACCGTGTAAAAATGAATTTGGACCCATACAACTGGGAAATCATTTTAACTTGGGACGAAAAAGTAAACAAATACAAAAATCCTGTTTATAGTTTTAAAGTTCGTGATAAAGAAATCAAAATTGCAACGCATACTGAATCGTTATCACATTCTCAAATTCCAAAAGTTTCTTTGCCAAAATACCAAGCTTGGGGAGATATATTAAAATGGAATTTACAAGAAAATGTTCCAGGTGAATTCCCATTCGCATCAGGATTATATCCGTTCAAACGCGAAGGTGAAGATCCAAGTAGAATGTTTGCAGGAGAAGGAGGACCAGAACGTACCAACAAACGTTTCCATTATGTTTCTGCGGGATTACCAGCAAAACGTTTATCAACCGCTTTTGACTCGGTAACTTTATATGGAAATGATCCACATATTCGTCCTGATATTTATGGAAAAATTGGAAATGCAGGAGTTTCAATTTGTTGCTTAGATGATGCGAAGAAATTATATTCAGGTTTCGATTTAAGTCATCCATTAACTTCCGTTTCGATGACAATTAATGGTCCAGCACCAATGTTGTTAGGATTCTTCATGAATGCTGCTATCGATCAAAACTGTGAGAAATATGTCATTGAAAACGGTTTACAAGATGAAGTTGAAGCTAAAATCAACGAAATCTACAAGAAAAAAGGAGTAGAGCGTCCAAGATATCAAGGAACTTTACCAGAAGGAAATAATGGCTTAGGTTTAATGCTTTTAGGAGTTACAGGTGACCAAGTTTTACCTTTTGATGTATATCAAGATATTAAAATTAAAACGTTAGCACAAGTTCGTGGAACAGTTCAAGCTGATATTTTAAAAGAAGATCAAGCACAAAATACTTGTATTTTCTCTACGGAATTTGCATTGCGTTTGATGGGTGACGTTCAAGAATATTTCATTAAGCAAAACGTTCGTAATTTCTATTCCGTTTCGATTTCGGGATATCATATTGCTGAAGCAGGAGCGAATCCTATTACACAATTAGCTTTCACGTTAGCAAATGGTTTCACTTATGTAGAATATTATTTAAGTCGTGGAATGAACATCAACGATTTCGGTCCGAACTTATCATTTTTCTTCTCAAACGGAATTGATCCAGAATATGCGGTAATCGGTCGTGTAGCACGTAAAATTTGGGCGAAAGCCTTGAAAAATAAATACGGAGCCAACGAAAGAGCACAAATGTTGAAATACCACATTCAAACTTCGGGACGTTCGTTACACGCACAAGAGATTGATTTTAATGATATTCGTACGACTTTACAAGCTTTATATGCGATTTACGACAACTGTAACTCGTTGCATACGAATGCTTACGACGAAGCGATTACGACTCCAACTGAAGAATCAGTGCGTAGAGCAATGGCAATTCAGTTGATTATTAATAAAGAATTAGGTTTAGCGAAAAATGAAAACCCAATTCAAGGTTCGTTCATAATTGAAGAATTAACCGATTTAGTAGAAGATGCTGTTTTACAAGAATTTGACAGAATCACAGAACGTGGAGGAGTTCTTGGCGCAATGGAAACCATGTACCAACGTTCAAAAATTCAAGAAGAATCATTGTATTACGAAACCTTGAAACACACAGGAGAATTCCCAATTATTGGTGTAAATACCTTCTTGAGTTCTAAAGGTTCGCCAACAGTTATTCCAGCTGAGGTTATTCGTGCAACGGAGGAAGAAAAACAATATCAAATCGATATGTTAACCGATTTGCATAAAACAAGTGCAGAAAAAGTAGCCGAGCACATTAATATTTTACAAGAAGCAGCGATTAAGAACCAAAACATTTTCGAAAAATTAATGGATGCAACTAAGGTTTGTTCGTTAGGGCAAATCACCAATGCGTTATTCGAGGTTGGTGGTCAGTATCGACGCAATATGTAATATTTCGAATGTATATATTTTGTAGAGACAAGGCAATGCCTTGTCTCTTTTTTTTGAATCCATTCAAAAAAAATCAAAATCATTTTCAATTCCCAAAATAATTTCATTATTTCGTAATATTATAACATTCAACGCCATGCAAAATAAATTTCAAAACAAATACCGCATTCCTTCCGCACGTCTACAAACCTGGGATTATGCCAACAATGGTGCCTATTTTATTACCATTTGCACCCAAAATCGAGAACATTTTTTTGGAAATATTAAAAACGGAATTATGCAATTATCCGAAATCGGGAAATTGGCAGCACAATTTTGGTATGAAATACCCAATCATTTTTCAATGATTGAATTGGGTAATTTTGTGGTGATGCCAAATCATGTTCATGGGATATTGATTATTGACAAAACGAATGATGAACCATTCGTAGAGACAAGGCATTGCCTTGTCTCTAACATCGAAACCAATTCAATTATTGGTTCATCCCGATTTCAAAATCAGGAAAAAAATACCATTTCATCAATCGTAGGTTCATATAAATCCATAGTCACCAAAATGTCACGACAAATCAACCCCAATTTCGGGTGGCAATCCCGATTTCACGATCATATCATTCGTAATTCGGAATCATTTGAAAAAATTCAACATTATATTGAACAAAATCCATCAAAATGGAAAGAAGATACATTTTATAAATTATGAAACCAATCATCAAAACCTTCCCAATAACAAAATTCATCGGAATGAATAGTGTAATTTCCTATTCAGATTACCGAATAGGAGAATTGTGGGGTAATTTTATGCCACGACGAAATGAAATTCAAAATACAATAGGAACGGATTTATTCAATATTCAAATCAATCCCGATAATTTTGATTTTAATCCGCAAACTGAGTTTGTGAAATGGGCTGTGATTCCTGTAACAGATTTTAAATCTATTCCAGATGGAATGCAACAGTTAATAGTTGAAGAAGGATTGTATGCGGTTTTCAATCATGTGGGAGATGCAGTAAAAGCAAGAGAAACTTTTGGTTATATTTTTGGTGTTTGGTTGCCTAACTCGGAATATCAATTAGATAATCGTCCGCATTTCGAAATATTAGGAGCGAAATATAAAAATAATTCACCCGATTCTGAAGAAGAAATTTGGATTCCTGTTAAAAGAAAAGCTTAAAATTCTCCATCCACATAAAACCATTTTTCGTTTTCTAATTTAAAAGTTGAATGTTCGTAATGTACTTGTGCTTTTAAATTTTCATCTAAATAATACGCTTTGAAGGTAACTGTGTTTTCTGTTGAGGCTAGAACTTCTAGTTTTAACCATTTGTTGGCTTGACTCCAATCTAAAATATCTTTTTTGTTGTGGAATCGTCTTTTTGAAATATGAGTAGTGTTTACCAAGTAATCGGCGGCACCCGTTGCAAAAGCACTATAACGAGAACGCATTAAGGTTTCTGCTGTGGGTGTGTTTTTAATTCCTTTGATATAAGGTTCACAGCAATTTTGAAAGGAAACGTTATTTCCGCAATAGCAACCCGACATAAATTACGATTTAGATTCGTTGAATTTTCGTTGAATTTCTTTTAATTTTTCTGCTCGAGCATTTTTTTTGGCTTTTTCTTTCGATTGCTCTTTGTGTAATTTGTCGTTGTGTGCTTTAATATTTTTTGGATTATTTCTTCCCATTTTTATAGCCTTTATATAGATTTCAAAGATACTAATTTATATCGTATAAAAGTTTGGCACAAGAATTGGTTATATTTACACAAGAAATAATTTAAAATTTAAATATTATGAAGAAAATTACTTTATTGATAGCTTTTATCGGGATGATAGCACTACAAAGTTGTACAGTTAACGAAGAAAATGATAATGTTGATAACGATACTATTGCTGAGGTTTTTGAATTGAGAAACGTTAATTTTAGTTATAATAGTTCAACTGGGGGATACTTTATTTATAGAAGTTTAAATCCTCAAATTTACGCTTCTGATAATATTTTAATTTATAGAATGTCAGATTTAATAGATTCAAATACACCAGTTTGGCAATTAATTCCTCGAACAGTATATTTTAGTAATGGAGATGAACTTGATTATGATTATGATTTTAGTAAAGAAGATTTTACTATTTATGCAAATGGGACTTATGATTTATCAGAAACACCAGAATATATTTTTAATCAAACTTTTAGGATTGTAATAATACCAGGATATTTTTCAAGTAGAAGAGCTGTTCAAGTTGATTTTAATGATTATAATGCTGTAATAGAAACTTTTGGTATTAATCCAAATAATATAAAAAATCTTTAAACTAAAAGAGCTATCCGATACGATAGCTCTTTTTTATTCTGAAATTTTATCAATCTTTAAATAACCAATATGCTTTTCATCTTCTGAAGTCGCATTGGTTTTTGTTATTTTTAAACGGTACTGCAATTTGAATTTTTCCGAAAGAATATCTTCAATGTTGTGAATATCATCTACATCAATGCCATATTTATCATCAATATGCGATTCGGCTCCTTTGAAACCATAATGTTTGTAAAATGTAGTTTGTTTCGCTTTTTTAATCGCTTTGGCTTTTGTTTTCGCAACCACTATTACTTTATAATGATATTCTTCAAATTCACCTTCTTTGTAACCACCTAAATTTAAAAAGAATAATTGTTCTTCTTGTGTAAATGGTGTTTCTTTAGATACAACTTCAATTGAAAACCCATTAACAGTTGTGATTTTTTGCCATGCGTCAATATGTATTCTACCATTTGCTTCTGGCCAAAAAGCATTCATATCTGGAACTAAATCTTTTAAACCTGTTCCTATCCCGAAAAAAATATCGTGTTGTTCGGTAAAACGTCCTTTTGGAGTACATCCGAGCATTATCATGTGTAAATTTATTGTTTTCATAGTGTAAAAGTAATATTTTTTATGTTTAACCCCTAAAAAAATAGGGTGCAAATAAATATTTATTAAAAAATTCATATATTTGCATAACTTTTCATGGGTATAACTTTAAACACACACGAACTTATGTCAACATTTCGTTTTCAAGCTTTAAGAAAAGCAACAGACAGAAAGCCAGTTCACGTAGAAGAATTGGATAGAAAATCAGTTATTTTTGGTAGTAATGTCTTTGGTGACAAAGCTATGCGACAATTTTTAACTCCAGATGCTTATAAAGCAGTTAAAGCAGCAGCTGACGGTGTTAAAATTGATAGAAAAATTGCAGACTATATTGCACTTGGGATGAAAGAATGGGCTTTGTCTAAAGGTGTGACACATTATACACATTGGTTTCAGCCATTAACAGGTACAACTGCTGAAAAGCACGATGCTTTTTTTGAAACATTCCCTGATGGAAGTGATCCAGTTGAAAAATTTGGAGGAAGTCAATTAGCACAACAAGAGCCAGATGCATCTTCTTTTCCAAATGGGGGAATTCGTAACACTTTTGAAGCGAGAGGTTACACAGCTTGGGATCCAACATCACCAGCATTTATTTTTGGAACAACTTTATGTATCCCAACAGTTTTCGTATCGTATACAGGAGAAGCATTAGATAACAAAACGCCTTTATTAAGAGCGTTACATGCTATCGATTCAGCGGCTATCGACGTAGCAAAATATTTCGATAAAAACGTAAAAAGAGTAACACCAACTTTAGGTTGGGAACAAGAATATTTCTTGGTAGATAGCGCTTTAGCTTCATCAAGACCCGACTTATTAGCAACAGGAAGAACTTTATTAGGACACACTGCAGCTAAAGGGCAACAATTAGACGACCATTATTTTGGTTCAATTCCAACAAGAGTTTTAACTTATATGCGTGACTTAGAAAACGAATGTATGTTATTAGGAATTCCAGTTAAAACACGTCACAATGAAGTAGCGCCTAACCAATTTGAGTTAGCACCTATCTTCGAAGAAACAAATTTAGCGGTAGATCACAATTCATTATTAATGGATGTGATGCAAAAAGTAGGAGAGCGTCACGATTTTAAAGTTTTATTCCACGAAAAACCATTCAAAGGTGTAAATGGTTCTGGAAAACACAATAACTGGTCATTAGCAACTGATACTGGAATTAACTTATTAAGTCCAGGAAAAACGCCAATGAGTAACTTACAATTCTTAACGTTTTTCATCAACACAATTAAAGCGGTTCATGACAACGAAGAATTATTGAGAGCGTCAATAGCTTCTGCAAGTAACGACCACCGTTTAGGAGCTAACGAAGCACCACCAGCAATTATTTCGGTTTTCATCGGACAACAATTGACTAAAGTATTAGCGGAATTAGAAGGAGTTTCTCAAGGGAAATTATCTCCAGAAGAAAAAACAGATTTAAAATTAAACGTAGTAGGAAAATTACCAGACGTTTTATTAGATAATACAGACAGAAACAGAACTTCTCCATTTGCTTTCACAGGAAACAAATTTGAGTTTAGAGCAGTTGGTTCTTCTGCAAATTGTGCGGTTTCTATGACTACTTTAAATACGATTGTAGCTAAACAATTAAAAGATTTCAAAATTGAGGTAGATGCTTTAATTGAGAAAAATGATTTAAAGAAAGACGAAGCGATTTTCAATGTCTTGAGAGAATATATTAAAGGTACAAAAGCTATTTTATTTGAAGGCGACGGTTATAGCGATGCTTGGGAAAAAGAAGCTAAAAAACGTGGTTTAAGCAATCACAAAACAACACCTCAAGCATTAAAAGCAAAAGTTTCTAAAAAAACAATTGAATTGTTTAGTGAAATGGGCGTAATGAATCATGTTGAAGTAGAATCACGTTACGAAATTGAATTGGAAGAATATGTGAAGAAAATCCAAATCGAAGGTCGTGTTTTAGGTGATATTGCTCGTAATCATGTGGTTCCAACAGCTATTCGTTACCAAAATGTGTTAATAGAAAACGTAAAAGGATTAAAAGAAATCTTTGGTAAAGACTTTGAAAAAATTGCTAAAGAACAAATTTCGTTAATCAAAGAAATTTCAGAACACATAGAAGGTATCAACACCAAAGTGGGAAAAATGACCGACGAACGTAAAAAAGCAAACGCCTTAACAAGCACAGAAAAAATGGCGGATGCATACTGCGATAAAGTAAAACCTTACTTTGAAGAAATTCGTTACCACGCTGACAAATTAGAATTGTTAGTAGACGACGAACTTTGGACATTAACAAAATACAGAGAATTGTTATTTACCAAGTAATTAGATATAGAAATCCCAATCGAAAGATTGGGATTTTTTTGTCTTATAAATAGCTATATAAAAAAAAGCACCTCTTTAGAGGTGCTTTTGTGGGGAGAGCAGGATTCGAACCTGCGAAGATGTAATCAGCGGATTTACAGTCCGCCCTCGTTGGCCGCTTGAGTATCTCCCCAAGCCATCATGCTTATTTGACTAAGCGGTTGCAAATATAGAATTGTTTTTTATTCCTGCAAAGTTATTTTCTACTATTTTGCAGACTATTTTATAACTTTCTGTAAATGAAAAACATAAAAAAAATCTTCTTCGGAAGATTTTTTTAAATATAGTTTGTGTAGGAATTATTTAACTCCTAAAAGTTCTTTTACTTTCGCTTTTAGAGCATCACCTCTTAAATCTTTTGCAACAATAGTTCCTTTAGCATCTAAAATAAAAGTAGCTGGAATTGCTTGAACATTGTATTTTTTAGCAATAGGATCTTCCCAAAATTTAAGATTAGAAACATGTGCCCAAGTTAATTTGTCTTTAGCAATAGCTTCCTTCCATTTAGCAGCGTCTTTGTCTAAAGAAACCCCAATAATATTTAAACCTTGTGCGTGAAATTCATTATATAAAGCAACCACATTAGGATTTTCAGCTCTACAAGGACCACACCAAGAAGCCCAAAAATCAATAATAGTAACTTTTCCTAAAGTTTCTTTTAACGAAACTGTTTTCCCGTCAGGAGTAGGTCCCGAAAATAAAGGTGCTGGTTTACCTATAACAATAGCAGTCATAGCATCTAAAGTAGTTTTAATTTTCTTACCACTTTTAGTAGCAGCTAATTCCTTACTTAAACCATTATAGTACGATTTAACTTCTTCTGGAGTTAAATACTGTCTCATTAAAAAATTCTCTAATAACAATACAGATAAATAAGCATCCGGATTTTCTTTTATAAATTTCTTAGAATAATTATTCATTTCATCCTGAAACTTTTTATATTCTTTTAATAATTTATTAACCGTAACGGTATCGTTGCTCATACGGGCTTTTTGCATAGCAGGACCGTTGCTTTTTTCAAATTTTACAACTTTTTCAGAAATCACTCTGGTTTCAGTATTAAATTGTTGAAACTTATCATTATTTGGAGTTCCGCCTAAAGTAGATTTATGAATCGAATCTTTAACAATATCAACAGTAATATTTCCTTCTTCTAAAATAATAGGTAAATTAATTTCTTCACCTTCAAATCGAATAAAACCAATGTCAATACCATCTGTAATACCTTGTAGTTCAAACTTTCCATCAGTAACAACAGCGGTATCTTTAGCGGTAGAACCCGTTTCAGTTTGTATTTCTACAAATACTTTTTTTCCATCTTTAATTCCAGCAGCTTTACCAGAAATTAAAAACTCATTATCTTTAAGATTGTTACACGAAACAACCAAAAGCATAGAAGCAACAATAAGTACTATTTTTTTCATTTTATCAATTAAATTTCTGCAAATGTATTTAAAATTACTTATTTTAAAAAATATAAATAGTATTCAAACCATAAAAACTAGTGGTAAAGGTTTTGTAAATCAAAAATATAGTTGTAATTTTGCACACCTTTTGGCGAATAGCGTTTCCTTTAGGTATCAATCATTTACGTAAAACACTGCTGTTGTTTTCTAATCGCATCAAGAAACGCAAGAATCACGGCATACAAATTTTTAATCAGCATGTCTGAAATTAACAAAACACAAGAAGAGTTTTTAGCGAATTTTAACTGGCATAACTTCCAAGAAGGAATTGATCCAGTAGATGAAAAAAACTTACAAGAATTTGAAGATCTAGTAACTAAAACATTCATCGCTACAGATCAAGAAGAAGTAGTAGAAGGAGTAGTAGTTAGAATTACAGAAAGAGATGCAATTGTAGACATCAACGCTAAATCTGAAGGTGTTATTTCTTTAAACGAATTCCGTTACAATCCAAACTTAAAAGTTGGTGATAAAGTAGAAGTACTTATCGACGTTCGTGAAGATAAAACAGGTCAATTAGTATTATCTCACAGAAAAGCTAGAACTATCAAAGCATGGGATAGAGTTATTTCTGCTAACGAAACAGGTGAAATCGTGAACGGTTTCGTTAAATGTAGAACTAAAGGTGGTATGATTGTAGATGTTTTCGGAATTGAAGCATTCTTACCAGGATCACAAATTGATGTGAAACCTATCCGTGATTACGATCAATATGTGAACAAAACTATGGAATTCAAAGTAGTTAAAATTAACCACGAATTCAAAAACGTAGTAGTATCTCACAAAGCGCTTATCGAAGCTGATATTGAAGTACAGAAAAAAGAAATTATTGGTCAATTAGAAAAAGGACAAGTATTAGAAGGTGTTGTTAAAAACATTACTTCTTACGGTGTATTTATCGACTTAGGTGGTGTAGATGGATTAATCCATATTACAGACTTATCTTGGTCAAGAATCAATCACCCAAGCGAAGTTCTTGAATTAGATCAAAAATTAAACGTGGTAATCCTTGATTTCGATGATGAGAAAACAAGAATCCAATTAGGTTTAAAACAATTAAACGCTCATCCATGGGATGCTTTAGGAGCTGAATTAAAAGTCGGTGATAAAGTAAAAGGTAAAGTAGTTGTTTTAGCTGATTACGGTGCTTTCATCGAAGTTGCTGAAGGTGTAGAAGGTTTAATCCACGTTTCTGAAATGTCTTGGTCTACTCACTTAAGAAGTGCTCAAGATTTCATGAAAATTGGAGACGAGGTTGAAGCAGTTGTTTTAACTTTAGATAGAGACGAAAGAAAAATGTCTTTAGGTATCAAACAAATGACGCAAGATCCATGGACTGATATCACTGCTAAATACCCAGTAGGTTCTAAACACACTGGAATAGTTAGAAACTTTACTAACTTCGGAATTTTCGTAGAGCTAGAAGAAGGTATCGATGGTTTAGTATACATCTCTGATTTATCTTGGACTAAGAAAATCAAACACCCATCTGAATTTGTAAACGTAGGTGAAAAATTAGACGTAGTTGTATTAGAATTAGACGTTGAAGGTCGTAAATTATCTTTAGGTCACAAACAAACTACTGCTAACCCTTGGGATAAATACGAAGATGCATTCGCTGTTGGAACTATTCACAACGGAACTATTGCTGAAATCGTTGACAAAGGAGCTACTGTAGAATTTGGTGACGATATCGTTGCTTTCATTCCTACACGTCACTTAGAAAAAGAAGACGGTAAAAAATTGAAAAAAGGAGATACTGCTGACTTTAAAGTTATTGAGTTCAATAAAGAATTCAAAAGAGTAGTAGCTTCTCATACAGCTATCTTCAGAGAAGAAGAAGAGAAAAACGTTAAAGCTGCTGTTGAAACTACATCAAATAGTTCAGCGCAACAAACATCTACTTTAGGTGATAACAACGACATTCTTGCTGAATTAAAAGCTAAAATGGAAAAAGGAGGTAAATAATCTCTAAATTTCTAAATATTTTAAATCCCGAAAGAAATTTCGGGATTTTTTATTGTGTAGTATATTTGTTTATCGTAATATTGTAATATAATAATTTAATAAGATTGTTAAAAACGTCAGTTAGAGTGATTTTATAAAGTAAGAATGCTAATTTTTACTTTATAAATGGTATCGAGAACCGTTTTTAACAATTATACCAAACAAGTAAATTTTAATCATGGGAGCATCTAAATCAGAATCCTTTTCAGTAGAACAAAACGAAATGGCAACCTTATTCAAAGCCTTGTCACATCCAGCTCGTATAGCTATTGTCGACTATTTGTTAACTGTAGATACCTGTATTTGTGGCGATATCGTAAACGAATTACCGCTAGCACAACCTACAATTTCACAACACTTAAAAGAACTTAAAAACGCCAACATCATCAAAGGAACCATCGAGGGAACCGCTATATGCTATTGCATCAATCCGGATACAATTGATAAAATAGAAAATCACTTTGGTATAATTCGTCATAAGTTAAAAAGCAAATGTTGCTAATTTTCTCTTGTCACCCTGAGCGAAGTCGAAGGGATTTAATCTTAATACTTTAAATTATGAAATTATCAGAAATCAAAAACCAACTAAAAAACTTAACTACAATTGCCTTTCAATTACCAAATGGTGATTTAGTACCCAATCATTTCCATGTAACGGAAGTAGGTAAAATTACTAAACATTTCATCGATTGTGGAGGTGTTGTCCGCACAGAAGAAGTAGCCAACTTCCAACTTTGGGAAGCCAATGATTACGACCACAGATTACATCCTGAAAAATTGGTTCATATTATTGAATTGTCAGAAGCTAAATTACAAATTCCAGATTTAGAAATCGAAGTCGAATACCAAATGAAGGAAACCATCGGAAAATTCAGTTTAGATTTCGACGGAACTAACTTCCAATTGAAATCAAAACTAACCGATTGTTTAGCAAAAGACAACTGCGGTATTCCACCAGAAAAAATGAAAATCAAAATAGGCGAGTGGAAACCAAAAGAAACCTCTTGTTGCACACCAGATTCGGGTTGTTGTTAATTTTTTTAATTTAATAGTAGCTAATCACTAATTACTTTTCACTATTCACTTAAATAATTATGTTAGAAAATCTTTCAAAAACCATCGAATTAATTACTAAAATTGCAGTTTCAGACGAACGTAAAGCAATTTTAAAGCCACTAGCAGATTACATTCAAAACAAAGTCAATAATAATGAAGAGATTCGTTTGAACTTCATTTGTACACACAATTCCAGAAGAAGTCATTTATCGCAAATTTGGGCACAAACTATGGCGTTTCATTTCGGAATCAAGAATGTATATTGCTATTCTGGCGGAACGGAAGCCACAGCCATGTTTCCAAAAGTAGGCGAAACCTTAATAAATCAAGGATTTCAAATTCAGAAGTTAAGCCTAGAACAAAATCCAGTTTATGCAGTAAAATTCGATGACAATCAACATCCAATCATCTGTTTTTCAAAAGCGTATTTCGATGATTTTAATCCGAAAAACAACTTTGGAGCCATCATGACTTGCAATAACGCCGACGAAGGTTGTCCCATGGTTTTTGGTGCAGAAGCTAGATTCCCAATCAAATATGACGATCCAAAAGCATTTGATGGTACGGATCTAATGAACGAAAAATATGCAGAACGTAGTATACAAATTGCCAGCGAAATGCTTTTTGTGTTTTCTCAAATAAAAAAGTAATAAAATGAAAAAACGATTAGGATTTTTAGACCGTTATTTAACCCTTTGGATTTTCTTAGCGATGTTAATTGGTGTTGCCATTGGATATTTTATTCCCAATTCAGCTGATTTTATCAATTCATTTTCATCTGGAACTACCAATGTTCCGTTGGCAATTGGCTTGATTTTAATGATGTATCCACCCTTAACCAAAATCGATTTTTCAAAAGTGCCGCAAATGTTTGAAAAGCCAAAGTTGTTATCGGCTTCGTTTATTATCACTTGGATTGTAGGTCCTTTTTTAATGTTTTTATTGGCGACTTTCTTTTTGAAAGACTATCCAGAATATATGACGGGATTGATTATCATCGGAATTGCGCCTTGTATTGCCATGGTTATCGTTTGGAATGAACTTGCCGAAGGAAACAGAGAATTAACTGCTGGTTTAATCGGAATTAATAGTTTGTTGCAAGTGTTTTTCTTCAGTTTGTATGCTTATTTCTATTTAGAAATCATGTTACCTTTATTTGGAATCAAAGAGTTAGCATTAAATATCACTATTTCAGAAATTGCTCAAACAGTTGGAATCTATTTAGGAATTCCGTTTGCATTAGCAGTTATGAGTCGTTTTGCGATTAAAAGATATTTAGGAGATAAGTTTTTCAATCAAACGTTTATTCCATTTGTTTCTCCAATTACGTTAATAGCACTTTTATTCACGATTGTAGTGATGTTCAGTTTAAAAGGCGAAATGATTGTAGATTTACCAATGGATGTGGTTAGAATTGCTATTCCTTTAGTCATTTTCTTTGCGATTATGTTCTTCTTGATGTTTTTTGTAGCGAAGAAAATAGGAGCTAGTTATAGAGATACAGTAGCGTTGTCGTTTACCGCTTCAGGAAATAACTTTGAGTTAGCTATTGCAGTTTCCATCGGTGTTTTCGGAATCAATAGCGGACAAGCATTTGCGGGTGTTATCGGACCGTTAGTTGAAGTTCCTGCTTTGATAATCTTAGTAAATGTAGCCTTTTGGTTGAGAAAGAAATATTTTAAATAAAAAAACGCTCTTTTAAGAGCGTTTTTTGTTTTATTCTTTAATCACTTTAATGGTTTTCTGTTCCAAATCGTTTTCTAACACAATTAAGTATATTCCACTTTCTAAACTAATTAAATCTAAACTATTAGAAGTCGTATTTTCAAATGTTTGTGTTTCGATTAATTGACCTAACATACTGTAAATACTAGCTTTTGTTATAGAAATATTTTCTAAATGCAAAATATCTTTAACGGGATTAGGATAAAAAGTAAAAGAAGCAAAACTATTGTCGTTAACACTTAAAGTAGTCGTAATAGTAAATTGATAGGGTGTGGTATAATTAGTGTTTGTTGGGTTAGTACTTGTTAATTTTAAGTAATAGTTACCAGGAGCAAGTGTTCTTGTAAAAATAAGTGTAGCGCCACTATTGTTTTGAGTAGCACCAATATCTATTCCACTTGCATCTAAAATAGTTCCATTCATGGATGAAGTTACAATACTACTTACAGAAACAATTGCGTTAACGTTGTCTACAACACTAAATTTGAAATAATCATTATCGGCAGCTGTTGGATTTTGTACGGTTGTATAGCCAATATAATTTTTATTTGTTGTAATGCCATAAGCTAATTCCTTGAAATTAGGTTCGTCTAAACCTTGCATCATTTGGTAAGGATAACCGGGTAATTCAGTATGATTTTCAATGATATCATAACCCGAATTGAAGTAAAATAATTTAGCAGGATAAGTTAATCCAGTTAAATAAGTATTCATATTTGAAGAAGGTTCAGGAACCACGCCATCAGTAGTGATATTACCTCCAAACGCATTGGTTATTCGTCCAATTACACATGAAAAATCAATTAGATTATCTATCGATTTTTGGTTTAAGCCCTGAATGGTTTCTCCTGAAATGCCATTGCAATTAACATCAACATTGTAAAAATCTGGAGAATAGGAGTTGTCATTCATGCTTGTGCTGTTTTGAATTTCAGTGCCTCCAAATAAAAAATGACTTCCTTCGCCACTATAATAGTAAGTGGTTTTTAAATCTCTTATAGCTTCAGAACTTACATCCGTTCCGGTCATAAACGCTAAAACATTATCACTTGCGTTACTTCCGCCATGGGGAGTTCCTAAAGTTAATAACTTAGCTACATGGTGTTGATTATCGGATTGCCAATTATACGCGTTTTGAATGTATTCTCTGGATGCTAAACCACCCATGCTGTGCCCAATCAAAATAACTTTGTCTTTTCCGGTTACTTCCATTACTCTTTGAATGGCTACTTTTACTGCAGCGCCTTGCTTAGCAATTGCTGATTGATTACTCAAAACAGTTGTTCCAACTGCGCCATTTGGGTTTACATTAAAATTTACATAGAAATAGTCTCCATTTTGCACAAACGATTCAAATGCAGCAATATCAGCTCCTGCAGTAGGATAAAAGTTTTTATTAGTTGTGGTATTGTTGTTGTCTGCATTTAAACAGAAATCAAACCGTCCTCCATAGGTAAATGAATATTGTGTATCGTAATAATCGGTAGATGTATTCCAAGTTTCCGAACTTGAATTTAATCCGTGAATAAAGAGAATAGGATAAGGTAATTTGCTTTCAAACACCCTACTAGTTGTATTTCTAACAGGGGTTTTTAATGGAAAAATACTGTCGTTTCTGTATTCAAAATACTCGAATTCGGCTTGTCTAGGTTTAAATTCAATCCGATGATTTTGAGAAAATCCAACGGAAGAAATGAATAGTAAAGTAAATGATAAAAAAAAGGTAATTTTATTCATGCACATTATTCTGAGGATAATAATTAGTGCAATATATAAAATATGTGTTAAATTTTCTAAAATAATTTAATTATGACGAAAATTCAATAAAAATAAAAGCTCCAACTGGAGCTTTCTAATTATTTATCTATAGAACCTAAAACACGTTTCATGAAATCGTTCAAGGCTGTTTTTTTGTCTTTGCCTTCTTTTATCATTTGGGTTACTTCAAGTGCACCATACATGTTTGAAATTAATTCGGCAATTACATCTAATTCTTCATCTTTTAATGATGAAACTTCACAAAGATTCTCTAGAACCTCAATAGTTTCAACTAAATAATCTTGGTCGTTATCTTCAATAAATTGAGTTAACTGTTTTATAACGGGTAATTTCATATTTGTTTTTGTTTCAAGTTTAAGGTTTCAGGTTGTTTACAAACTTGAAACTTATAATTAAACTACTTCTGCAACCAATTCAGCTAAAACTTCAGCTTTATTAGTTTGTGTTTGATTCACTAATGCACCATTTTTAAATGTAGCAAAAGTTGGTAAGTTATCTACTTTAGCTAATTTTCTAGATTCTGGAAACTTTTCAGCATCTACAATTACAAAAGGAATGGTTTCGTTTTGTGAAGCCATCATTTTGAATTTTGGTTTCATGATACGACAATTTCCACACCATGAAGCTGAAAATTGTACCACAACCGTTTCGTTGTTTGCAATTACTTCGGCTAAATTATCTTGTTCTATTTCTGTAAACATAATTTTTAAAATTCAATTTCAATAGCAATATCTAAATTCAATTATTTGAAACTTGATATTGCTATTGATTTTTGTTATTGATTAATGTGAAGCTAAATAAGCAGCAGTTGAATTTCTATCTGCATTCATAGCGTCTTTTCCTTCTTCCCAGTTAGCTGGACAAACTTCACCTTTAGTTTGAACGTGCGTATAAGCGTCAACTAATCTTAAATATTCGTTTACGTTTCTTCCTAATGGCATGTCATTTACACTTTCGTGGAAAATTTTACCTTCTTCGTCAATCAAATAAGTAGCTCTAAAAGTTACATTTGAACCTTCTAATATTTCATCATTAAGATTTTCGTCATAAACCCATTCTGCATCTAAAATATCTAAAGCAGCAGATAAATTTCTAGTAGTGTCTGCTAAAAGTGGATAAGTTACACCTTCAATTCCACCATTATCTTTTGCTGTATTTAACCATGCAAAGTGTACTTCGTTAGTATCACAAGAAGCGCCAATTACCATTGTGTTTCTTTTTTCAAATTCACCCAAAGCAGCTTGAAATGCATGTAATTCTGTTGGACAAACAAATGTAAAATCTTTTGGATACCAAAACAATACTACTTTTTTCTTGTTGTTAACAGCTTCTTCTAATACGTTAATTCTTAAATTATCTCCCATAAAAGAGATAGCATCAACTGTAATGTTTGGGAATTTTTTTCCTACTAATGACATAATGTTATAATTTTAAATTGTTATTTATTTTCTGATACAAATTTACGAATAAAAAAACCACAACTATAGTTAAGTCATGGTTAATTTTTATTTTAATATAGATTTTGTTTATGGTATTTTTATTTCTTTATTTCTGAAACCAATTGTTTGATTTTAATATTGAAAGCCGCAAAAATTAATGTCATGAATGGACTTAAAATATTAAAAAATGCATAAGGTAAATAATCCAGTGTTGAAACACCTAGCGTCCCGGCTTGGTAGGCACCACAAGTGTTCCAAGGTACTAATACGGATGTAACTGTACCAGTATCTTCTAATGTTCTACTTAAGTTTTCTGGTGCTAGTCCTTTGTCTTTATATGCTTTTGCAAACATTTTTCCAGGTACTACAATTGCTAAATATTGATCAGACGCTGTTATGTTTAATGCTAAACAACTTCCAACAGTTGAAGCAAACAAACCAAAAGTTGTATGCGCTAACTTCAATAATGATTCGCTAATTCTTGCTAAAGCTCCAATTGCATCCATAATTCCGCCAAAAACCATCGCACATAAAATTAACCAAATGGTGGGTAACATTTTTGCCATGCCGCCAGAAGTAAATAAATCTGCTAATGTTTTACTTTCTGTAGGAACAATTACTTCAGTAGTTATAGCTTGCATTACCCCCTTATAAGCTGATTTGAAAGTTAAACTATCGGCTCCAGTAATTTGAGTAACAATTTCCGGTTGAAAAATAATAGCAAAAATTCCCGCTAATAAAGTCCCAACTAAAAGCGCAACCAATGGTTCCGTTTTTTTAACGATTAATCCGATTACTATAACTGGAACTAAAAACAATAATGGAGTAACATTAAAACTTGCTGTTATTGAGTTTAATAAATCGTTTGTATTTGCCTCACCACTTACTTCTACAGAAAGTCCTAAGACGATAAATAAAATTAAAGTGATTATGTAAGTTGGGATTGTAGTTAATGTCATGTATTTAATATGCGTAAACAAATCGGTTCCCGCCATTGCAGGGGCAAGGTTAGTGGTGTCAGACATGGGGGATAATTTATCTCCGAAATAAGCGCCAGATATTACAGCTCCAGCCACCATTCCTAAATCAAAACCCAATGCACCACCAATACCTATTAATGCAATACCTACAGTTGCAGAAGTTGTCCAAGAACTTCCAGTAGCAATAGAAATTACCGAACAAATGATTAAGGTAGCCGGTAAAAAGATAGCCGGACTTAAAATTTGTAAACCATAATATATCATTGAAGGAATAATTCCACTCACCATCCAAGTTCCAGCAAGGGCACCAACCATTAACAAAATAAGAATGGCACTTGCTGTTGATTTAATATTATTAGCAACTTCGTCTAGCATTTTATGAAAGGGAACTTTGGTAAAATAGCCTACAATTGCAGCGACAGCGCCACCTAATAAGAGAATAAATTGATTACTTCCACCTAGTGCATTATCATCTGGTCCATTATAGGCATAAAGCACATTATAAGCAAGCATTCCGATTAAAGCAAATACAGGAATTAAAGCTTCCCATAGTTTTAGCTCTCTGTTTTTTATGATTTTAGTGTCCATTTAGTTTTGTTTGAGGATGCAATATAGAAAAAGGAAAGTATATCGCAAAGTTTAGTTAAAATAAAAATCCAGTTGAATACTCAACTGGATTTTTAAAATATTGATTTTAAGAATTATAAAACACCTAATTCTACCATACATTGTCTCATCATTTGATAGGTTCTTTCAATATCATTATCTAAACCAATAGAAAAACGAATTAAACCATCCGTTAAGCCCATTTCTTTTTGCTCATCTAGTGGAATTTCAGATGAAGTTGAAGTTCCTGGCGCACTAAATAAGGTTTTGTAAAACCCTAAACTTACTGCTAAATAGCCTAAGTTTCTTTGTTGCATTAATTCCATCAAAGCATTTGCCTTATCTAAAGTACCTACATCAATAGTCATCATTCCTCCAAAACCATATTCTGGATTAATCATGGTTTTATAAATTTCATGACTTGGGTGACTTGCTAAACCTGGGTAAACCGTTTTAATTCCGTCTGCTTCAAATTTGTTAGCCAAATACATTGCATTGTGGCTGTGTTGTTTCATTCTAATGTGTAAGGTTCTTAAGTTTTTCATCACAGAAGCCGAACGCAAACTATCCATTGTTGGACCTAAAAGCATACTTGCTCCGTCGTTTACATTTTTCAAGCTATTGATGAATTCTTGAGAAGCACAAACCACACCGCCAACAGTATCACTACTTCCGTTGATGTATTTTGTTAACGAATGAATCACAATATCAGCACCTAATTTTGCAGGAGCAACTGATAAAGGTGAAAAAGTATTATCAACAACTAATTTAATGTTGTGTTTTTTTGCAATTTTAGCTAAGGAAGCAATATCAGCTACTTCTAATAAAGGATTACTTACAGTTTCACAATATAAAACTTTGGTATTTGGTGTTATTGCAGCTTCAACGATGTCTAATTTGGTAATGTCAACAAAGGAAGTTTTGATGCCCATTCGTGGAACAAAATTTTTCAAAAATGCATATGTTCCTCCGTAAATAGTTCTACTTGAAACAATATGATCTCCGTTTCCACATAATTGTAAAAGAGTAGGAGTAATAGCACCCATTCCAGAAGCAGCAACGTTTGCCGATTCTGTTCCTTCCATGGCAGCTAATGCTTTGTCTAAGTATAAATTACTTGGAGATGAATGACGTGAATATAAATAACATCCTTCTGCATTGCCTTCAAAGGTGTCGAACATGGTTTTTGCCGACAAAAAAGTATAAGTTGAACTGTCGGAAATAGATGGATTTACACCTCCAAATTCTCCAAAGTATTGTAAGTCTTGAATGTTGTCTGCTGGATTGAAATTTTCCATATTTTTAATGTTTAGTTGTTTATTTTAAATCAAAAATATAATAGTATAGTTTAATAATCAATAGTAATTATATAAATTAGATTTTAATTTTAATTTTGTTTCATGTTGTAGTTTTTATTTCCGTTTTTTAATCGTTTTGATTACATTTGCCGATAACAACTACAAACAACAACACAATTAATGGATTCAATTGACAAAAAACTTCTGGGATTACTCCAAGAAGACACAAAAAAAACTACAAAAGAACTTTCAATGGTTTTGAATCTTTCAGTAACAGCGGTTTATGAAAGAATAAAAAAATTAGAACGAGAAGGCGTAATTAGTAAATATGTCGCCATTCTAGATAGAAATAAGGTAGAAAAAGCATTTGTGGTATTTTGCCACATTAAATTAATTCAGCATACTAAAGATTTTTTAACAACTTTTGAAAGCGAAGTTGTAAAATTAGATGAAGTTTTAGAGTGTTTTCACGTAAGTGGTGATTATGATTACATCTTAAAAGTACATGTAAAAGATATGGACGAATATAGAGAGTTTATGGTTACCAAGCTAACAGGATTAAACCACATTGGAAGTACACACAGTTCATTTATGATTGGAGAAGTTAAAAATACGACTGCTTTTACTTTGTAAGAATCAGCTATAATAATTTACCAAAAAAGCAACAAATAATTAATTCAAAAAGCGTTACTTTTGTATCCGAATTTAAGTCAAACAACAAACTTTATATAAAATCATGAGTCAATTTGATGTAACCATTATAGGTTCTGGACCTGGAGGATATGTTTCGGCGATCCGTTGTGCCCAATTAGGTTTTAAAACTGCTATTATTGAAAAATATTCAACGCTTGGAGGAACTTGTTTAAACGTAGGATGTATTCCTTCTAAAGCATTATTAGCTTCTTCGCATCATTATGAAGAATTACAACATTTTGCAGACCACGGAATTGAAGTTTCGGGAGATGTAAAAGTGAATTTAGAGAAAATGATTGCTCGTAAACAAGCAGTTGTAGATCAAACTTCGGGTGGTGTAAAATTCTTAATGGATAAAAACAACATCACAGTTTTCAATGGAGTAGGTTCGTTTGAAAGCGCTACTTCTGTAAAAGTGACTAAAGAAGATGGTTCTTCGGAAATCATTGAATCAAAAAATATTATTATTGCTACAGGTTCTAAACCTTCAAGCTTACCATTTATCAAATTAGATAAAGATAGAATCATCACTTCTACTGAAGCTTTGAAACTGAAAGAAGTTCCAAAACACCTTGTAATTATTGGTGGTGGTGTAATCGGAATCGAATTAGGTCAAGTATATTTACGTTTAGGAGCGCAAGTTTCTGTAGTAGAATTTATGGACAGAATTATTCCAGGAATGGACGCAGCTTTGTCAAAAGAATTGACTAAAGTGTTGAAAAAACAAGGCATGAAATTCTACACGTCTCACAAAGTTCAATCAGTAGAAAGAGCTGGAGATGTTGTAACGGTAAAAGCAGAAAATGCTAAAGGAGAAATCATCACATTAGAAGGTGATTATTCATTAGTTTCTGTAGGTCGTCGTCCTTATACAGATGGATTAAATGCGGATAAAGCAGGAGTAAAAGTTACCGAAAGAGGTCAAATCGAAGTAAACGATCATTTACAAACTTCAGCTTCAAATGTTTATGCGATTGGAGATGTAGTTCGTGGAGCGATGTTAGCACACAAAGCGGAAGAAGAAGGAGTAATGGTAGCTGAAATCTTAGCAGGACAAAAACCACATATCGATTATAATTTAATCCCTGGAGTAGTTTACACTTGGCCAGAAGTTGCCGCTGTTGGAAAAACAGAAGAGCAATTAAAAGCAGAAGGTGTAGCATACAAAGCAGGAAGTTTTCCTTTCAAAGCATTAGGAAGAGCAAGAGCTGGTGGCGACACAGACGGATTTGTAAAAATCTTAGCTGATGCCAAAACAGATGAAGTTTTAGGAGTTCACATGATTGGAGCAAGATGTGCTGATTTGATTGCTGAAGCAGTAACCGCTATGGAATTCAGAGCTAGTGCAGAAGATATCTCAAGAATGTCTCACGCACACCCAACATTTGCAGAAGCAATCAAAGAAGCAGCATTGGCAGCGACAGATAACAGAGCATTACACGTGTAAATAGAAAAGTTATTATATCAAAAAGCCGAAATTTCAATTGAAATTTCGGCTTTTTTGTTTTGTTTTATTTAAATATTATGGCTTTACAATTTCTTTAAAACCATCCCAATTAGCATAAATTAAAAACACATTTGCAAGTAAGATTGCTGCTGCCATTGGAATATCTGTTCCACTAACAACTACGTGAATTAGAAAAATATTGATGCTTATTGGAAGTAAAATTATAGTTCCCAATCTAATAAACTTACCGCTTACTAACATTAATCCCGCTAATAATTCAATAGCTTTTGCTACTGGAAAAATGTACTTTGAAGCCATAAATCCAGCCATTAAAGTAGCCAAATCTCCTGTTGGTTCAGGTTGTTCTCCCATTAGGTTAAAAAAATAAGAAATCGAAGCAAAAAGCATCATAGCTCCTAAAAGTACCCGAACAATAATAGTTGCAATTTTCATAATTTGAATAGTTTTTTGGTTAGTTAATTCAAAGATAATGAAATAATAATACTAATTAATCTTCGTATTTTTTGTTTTTATTGGCGCTTTCTAAAACTCTTTCTTTTTCGGCATCAAACGAAATCTTCATTTTTGAAGAAAAATTTATTTCTGATTTGTCAAGATTTAAAGATTCAAATTCTTCTTTTTCTTGT
Organism: Flavobacteriia bacterium; assembly: GCA_004293165.1. Taxonomy (GTDB): domain Bacteria; phylum Bacteroidota; class Bacteroidia; order Flavobacteriales; family Flavobacteriaceae; genus Flavobacterium. Next base: position 132,258 of record RDYL01000003.1, read on the forward strand.
TTGCATAAATATTCAATAAATTTTTCAACTCTTTCAATTCTGAGTTGGATTCTATCAATAGTTTTGTGAGTTTGTTTTAGTTTTAATTCATCATTTGCAGATTTAATTAAATAATTACAAAGTTCTTCATTAAAGCTTCCACAATCAATACAAACTAGCTCTAAATAGGCAAAATTAAATGCTAGATGCTCGTATAAGTAATTTCCAAATGCAGTTATTTTTATTTGATCAACATCATTATTAAATTCTTCTAATCTGTTGCTTGCTTCAATAAGACCTCTGTTTATTAATATGTTTAGATGTTGTTCACAATCATCTTTTAAAAAATATCTATTTTCAAATTCTTGAAGAAAATATTTTGCATCGATAAATCCAGAAGAATTGCTAAGTAGATTTAATATTCTAAGACCAGTAAAGTGTGAACTATTAATATCATTCCTTAATTTAAGTAAATTTGGTATTTTGCTTAAACTTTCATTATAAAACATTCTATCTGGCACCATCATTGGTTTAATAACTTGATGAATTTGAAAATGCCAAGTTTCTGTAAAAGAGATTTCATCAATATTAATATATCCTGATGTAATAAAACCCTTAAAAAATTCTAATGCTTGTCTTACATCCCCATGAGTCGCAAATCGTAAGAATTTATTGAAATGTGAATTTTCGATTTTCAACTGATTAAAACAAACTCTAAAAAAAGATTCAATCTTCTGTAATTCAATATTACTATTAATATTATAATCTGTTTCTACATCAATTGTATATTTTAATCGTTCAAGTATATATTTAATTCTTTTATTTATTACTTCAGGAATTAAAGGAGCTGTCAAATGGAAGCCAGGGGTATGGTAAGCATCTAAAACGCCTTTTGTTTTTGCATTATAAAACCTTTCTTCTCTCATTGATATGATCACCAAACAGCTTAGCTTTTTAGCGATTTCAACAGCAATTAAATAACAAACATCTTGTAATTCGCTACTTAATTGGTCCATATTATCTAGGAAAACAATTAAACCTCTATTTTTATTTTTCCAATATAGACTTAATTTCTCACAAAATATCTTTTTATCAGTTAAACATTTCTGCGTAAAATCAATTAAAAGCTTATTATAAATTTCACTTGACGAATCTAAATTGTATAAAAATTGTTTTTCAAAAACTTCAAATTCTTCCGAGAAAAGTTCAAAAATATCCTCTCTTTTACCACTAAAAATATTATTTTGATCAATTGACTTTAATACATTATCCCAAATTTCCTGTGATAGTAATTCTGATGTCTGTGATGAATTAATTAAGTCAATTAAAGCAATTTTTGAATACATGTCAATTTCTATAGGTCTAACATGATATAAAAATCTTTTTAAGAATGTAGATTTTCCTGAACCTCTACCTCCAAAAAGAATCATAACATTATCTAAATTTTCTTGCTTTATAGTGTTTACAATTGCTCTTCCAAAACTACCACCGTCCTTTTCTGTCGTAAAATTTTTAAAACCCTGATTTTTAAAATAAGGAGTTAAAGAATCAACTAAAAAATTCTGAACATTGTTTTGTAAATTTTCATATTGTCTTTTATTGATTACATAGCAATTATCCATAAATTCAGAATCTTTTTCAGGAATAATTCCCAAATATTTTCTTGAAATTATTGATAAAGAATTAGCGTATTTATTGCTGCTTACTAATGTATCATAAGCTGTAATTGATGAACTAGGAAAATATATTTCAGGATGTAATATTTTAGAAACACCAACTAAGCTTTGAAGTGATAGTTTGTTAATAACACTCGTGTATCCTAAAAAATTTATTGCTTCAGTATAATTGTTTTCAAAAAAGTCTAAAGATTTTATTACATAAGCTGGTAATTTTTTCCAAGGATTTTGATTTGTTGATGTTATTTTAAAAATAATCCAAACTTCCCCGTTACAAATTGCAGCATATTGACACATCAAATCTTCACAATATTCTTTTACTTGAAGTACCGCCTCTTTTATATGCTTGTCTGTTAATAATTTTTCAAGAGCAATTTTTTCAAATTGGTTCTTAAAATTTATAGTTGTTGGTAATTCAAAATAATTACCAGTTTTTTTGCTTTCTATAATTAAAACAGGCCTTTGTGAATTATTATATAAAACATAGTCAGCTCTATTTCCATTATGAAATACTTCAACACTTGTATTGTTTTTTGGCCATTTTAAATATTTTTCAAGAATTTCGTCAATTATTTTAAATCTAACTTCAGCTTCGTTAAATTTTTTTCCATAATATTTTTTTTTAAAATCTTGAATTAATTCAATTTCTGTCATGTTGAAGATGTTAAGTATATTTACAAATATAAAAAAAACCACCAGTTTCCCGATGGTTTATTTCTTACTTTTTCAAAAACTTTTTATATCCCAAGAATCCTAGAAACCCAATTAAAACAAAAGGCCAAAGCACTACAACAAACGAAATAATATGTTCCAACATAAACCACCCCGTTTTAATACTATCCCAGATTTGTAACCCAATATTTGGTCGGTAGGCGTTGATGCTTTTTTCATTAGCCATCATTTCTTGTTTGATGCTTTCGTCTTGGTAAATATTTAGCGTTAAAGTACTAAAATTAACTTGATCTTGAAGTGATAAATTCTGCAATTTTGAAGCATCATTTTGCTCATTTTTCGCATCTAAGGTTGCTTCGGCATCCACAACTTGATTTAGTTTTTTTCCTTTCGAATCAATTGCATTTGCCAAACGTTTTTCTGAAGAATTGCTTCTTTTTTGCGCTATTTCATTCGATAACATTTGTAAGGAAACATCATCTGCTTTAATGATGCGATAATCTAAAAAATGAATTTGTTTCGCAATAGTTTTAATCACCGTATCCATTTTTGTATTTGGAACACGAATGGTAATGTTGTTGTCCACTTTATATTTTGTAGTTACTAACGTGCTATCCTGACTCACTTTGGTTCGGTCTTCACTGTGAATGTTGCTTTGAAGATTGGTATAGGTTACAAATCCACCAAATTTCGTAGTTGCATCTTCAATCGCATAAGTCGATTTGGCAACATTCTTGACTTTAAATTTTACATCGGCCGTTCGTACAAATTTACGATTGCTGTTTTTGTTTTCAACGGCTGCCGAGGAGGAAACAACGCTTGTGCTATCGGTTGCAACATTTTCTGAATAATCTGATGTTTCTTCAGCTACACTTTCTTTACAAGCTACTACTAAACCAAGCGCTAGTAAAGTCAATACGATTTTGGTGTTTTTGTTCATAAAAATTCATTTTTAAAGTTATTGATTAATTGTTTTTAATTCGAGTAGTTATAGAATCAATAGAAATGAATTTTTAATTGGTTAGTTATAGAGGCAAGAATAAAAACCGTGCCAAATTTTAACATTTGAACCATTTTCCAACAACTATTTTTTTGTTGTACTTTTACAAAGTAAATTTTCCAATTTGAGAACAGTAATTACAAAATATATTTCGCAGTTTCCTGACTTTAAAAACCAACTTTTGCATTGGGCTAACCAACACAGAGAAGTTGTTTTTTTAGATTCGAATCAGTATCATCAAAAGTATTCGAGTTACGATGCAGTTTTGGCGGTTGATGCTTTTACTTCGATTAAAACCGATTACGAAAATGCGTTTCAAGATTTGTATCAGTACCAAAGCCAAACGAAAGATTGGTTGTTTGGTTACTTATCCTACGATTTAAAAAATGATACCGAAGCTTTACAATCCAATAATTTCGATGGTTTAGATTTTCCAGATTTGTTTTTCTTTCAACCCCAAAAGTTGTTTTTGATTAAAGAAAATCAAGTCGAAATTCAATATTTACGAATGTGTGATGACGAAATAGAAGCTGATTTCAACGATATTTTTTTGTCAAAACTTTGCGACTTTGCGACTTTGCGAGAAATTTCAATAAATCAGAGAATCTCAAAAGAAAATTACCTTTCCAAAGTTACCAAAATGCTCGAGCATATTCATCGTGGCGACATTTACGAAGCCAATTTCTGTATGGAATTTTTTGTAGAAAATGCTCAAATTGAGCCTTTGGAAATCTATCAAAAACTAAATGCTATTTCCAAACCACCATTTGCGGTGTATTTCAAAAATAATTTTCAGTATTTACTTTCCGCTTCACCAGAACGTTATTTGCGAAAAGAAGGAAATAAAGTTATTTCCCAGCCGATCAAAGGAACAGCCAAAAGAAGTTTCGATTTAGAACAAGACGAACAATTAAAATCTGATTTAGCTCAAAACGAAAAAGAGCGTTCAGAAAACATTATGATTGTAGATTTAGTTCGAAACGATTTATCGCATACTGCCACAAAAGGAAGCGTTCAAGTGGAAGAATTGTGTCAGATTTATACGTTTAAGCAAGTTCATCAAATGATTTCGACAATTGTTTCAGAAGTAGAAAATACCACTTCACCCATCGAAATTCTAAGAACAACTTTTCCAATGGGAAGCATGACTGGTGCACCCAAAATTTCGGCTATGCAAATCATTGAAGAATTAGAAGAAACCAAACGAGGATTATACAGTGGAGCAGTAGGTTATTTCACTCCAAATGGGGATTTTGATTTTAATGTGGTGATACGAAGTATTTTGTATAATTCGGAAAATCAATATTTATCATTTTCTGTTGGAAGTGCTATTACTTCTCAAGCCATACCAGAAATGGAATACGAAGAATGTTTATTGAAGGCAAAAGCGATGTTTGAGGTTTTAAGATAGGGAAAAGTAAAAAGGGATTAGGGAAGAGTAAAAAGCAATAAATATGAAAAGTTATAGAGATTTAATAGTTTGGCAAAAATCGATGAATTGGGTAACATTTGTCTATTCTGTTACATCAAAAATTCCTGAAAGTGAAAAGTTTGGATTGATTTCACAAATTAGGAGAAGTTCAGTTTCTATTCCTTCTAATATAGCAGAAGGTTATGGTAGAAATTACAAAAAAGATTATTCAAGATTTTTACAAATTGCGAGAGGTTCTTTATTTGAATGTCAAACCCAAATAGAAATTGCAATTAATTTAAATTTTATTTCTGAAGAAGATTGTAAAGAAATTAATGAATTGTCAATTGAAATTGAAAAAATGCTAAATTCGCTAATTAATAAATTGGCAGATAACTAATCCCTAATCCCTTTTTACTAATTACTTTATTAATGCTTACAAAATTCCAATATCATATCGAACAAAATTTCGCCCAACTAAAAGACAAGAAATTGCTTTTAGCAGTTAGTGGTGGTGTTGACAGTATGGTTTTATTGGATTTATTTTACAAGTTGAAGTTTGACATTTGCGTAGCGCATTGTAATTTTCAATTGCGTGGAAAAGAGAGCGATGCAGATGAATTGTTAGTCAGAGAAATATGTCAAGATGGATATATTCCTTATTTTATAAATTCGTTTGAAACACTCGAATTTGCTAAAGAAAACAAACTTTCCATTCAATTAGCCGCTCGAAAGTTGCGTTATGATTGGTTTCAAAAATTACTTTCACTTGGATTTGATTATGTTTTAACTGCGCATCATTTAGATGACAATGTAGAAACGTTCTTAATCAATTTTACTAGAGGAACTGGTTTGGAAGGTTTAACAGGAATTCCATCGCAAAACGAGAACATCATCCGACCATTATTGCCTTTTTCAAGAGACGAAATTGAGAATTATGCCATAGATAATAAAATCCAATGGCGAGAAGATTCGAGTAATGCTTCAGACAAGTATTTTAGAAATAAATTACGTCACAATATTGTTCCCACTTTAAAAGAATTGAATACAGGATTTTTAGATTCGTTTCAAAATACCTTACATCATTTGCAACAAGCAGAATCTTTGGTAAATGATGCCTCTAAATTAGTGTATGAAAAAGTTGTTGAAGATAATGGAAATCAAATAGAAATCCATTTGAAACCATTGCTTGAATTCCAAAATTATAAAGCCTATTTGTTCCAATGGCTTAAAAGTTATGGTTTTTCGGCTTGGAATGATATTTATGATTTGGTAAACGCACAATCTGGAAAGCAAGTGTTTTCTGAAACACATGTTTTATTGAAAGACCGTGAGAAATTAATCCTTTCGGAAAGAAAATCAATAAATAAATCTGAAGTTTTTATCATTGAATCGATAGAATGTAAAGTTAATATTCCCTTAAAACTTATCTTTTCAAGGTTTTCAGGGGGTAAAAATGTGAATGCAAATTGTATATTTGTAGACAAGGATAAAATTAAATTTCCGCTTATAATTAGAAAATGGCAAGAAGGCGATTATTTTTATCCAGCCGGAATGAATGGAAAAAAGAAATTGAGTAAATATTTCAAAGACGAAAAATATTCGCTTTTAGATAAAGAAAATCAATGGTTATTGTGTTCGGAAGACCAAATTATTTGGGTAATTGGAAAACGAGCAGACCAACGTTTTATTGCAACAGAAACAACACAACAAAATATAAAAATAGAATTAGCCTAATGAAAAAATTAGTTTTAGTATTCACCTTATTGTTTTCCTTTTTAGGATATTCTCAAATTTTTAATCCAGTAAAATGGTCTTCTAAAATTGAGCAAAAATCAGACAATGAATTTGTTTTAGTGATGGATGTGATAATAGAAGACGAATGGCATTTGTATTCGCAATTCACGCCAGACGGAGGTTCGCAACCAACCGCTTTTACCTTTAAAGAATCGAAAGGAAATTATCAATTGGTTGGAAAAACTAAGGAAAGCCCTTATAAAAAAGTATTCAATGATATTTTTGAAGTAGATGAATATTATTTTGCTAAAAAAGCCACTTTCAAACAAACGATTAAAGTTACTAATCCCAAATTAAAAACGATAAAAGTATATGTAGAATACCAAGTTTGTAAAGAACAATGTATTCAAGGCGATAACACTTTCACGTTTACTTTGCCAGAAATTAAAACAGCTGCGGTGGAAACTGCAAGCAACGTAGTTACAGCAGATTCTTCTTCAGTTGCTTTAGATTCTTCCTCAGTTGTAAGTTCTGAAGTAGAAAAAAATACAAAAGAAATTGCTCCCACTTCGGCTCCTAAAGAAGAGAAAAAAGGATTATGGGCTATTTTCTTTTTAGCTTTCTTCGGAGGTTTTGCTGCTTTGTTAACACCTTGTGTGTTTCCAATGATTCCAATGACGGTAAGTTTCTTTACCAAACAAAGTGGTACAAGGGAAAAAGGAATTGCAAATGCACTCATTTATGGTTTTTCAATAATTGTGATTTATGTTTTATTAGGATCTCTAATTACTGGTATTTTTGGTGCTGATGCTTTAAATGCTTTATCAACTAGTGTTTTATTTAACATTATATTTTTTATTGTATTAGTTTTTTTTGCTACTTCTTTTTTGGGTGCTTTTGAAATTGTTTTGCCTAATTCATGGGCTAATAAAGTAGACAGACAAGCTGGAAAGTCTGGAATTGTTGCTATATTTTTTATGGCATTAGCTTTAGCAATAGTTTCTTTTTCTTGCACAGGGCCAATTGTTGGAACTTTATTAGTTGAATCTGCCTCTAAAGGAGGAATAGCTCCAATTGTTGGAATGCTTGGTTTTTCTTCTGCAATTGCGCTCCCTTTTATGCTTTTTGCAATGTTTCCTGGTTGGATGAATTCATTACCAAAGTCGGGTGGTTGGTTAAACACAGTAAAAGTTTCTTTAGGATTTTTAGAATTAGCTTTAGCTTTTAAATTTTTATCAAATGCTGATTTAGTAGTTCAAGCACACTTATTAGAAAGAGAGGTTTTCTTAATTATTTGGATTGTAATTTTTGGTGCTTGGGCATTATATTTATTTGGAAAGTTGACATTACCTCATGATAGTCCACTAACACATTTATCTGTTGGACGATTATATATGGCTATTTTTGTTTCTATTTTTACAATTTATTTAATCCCTGGTTTATGGGGAGCTCCTTTGAAAATTATTTCAGGATTCCCACCGCCAATGACTTATAGTGAAAGTCCAAATGGAATAGGAACTTCTGGTGGAACTTCAACAGCAGCTATAGATTTACCAGAACACGCACATTCAGGTCCGCATGGAATTATTGCTTTTCATGATTATGAAGACGGTTTAGCTTATGCGAAGAAAGTTGGGAAACCAATTTTATTAGATTTCACTGGTCACGCTTGTGTGAATTGTAGAAAAATGGAAGATTTTGTTTGGTCAAAACCAGAAATTTTGTCTCTCTTAAAAGATAAAGTAGTTTTAGTTTCACTTTATGTGGATGATAAACGTGAATTACCTAAAGATGAGCAATATGTATCTAAAGAAACTGGTAAAGAGATTATAACTATTGGAAACAAATGGAGCGATTATCAAATTACACGATATAAAAATAACGCACAACCATATTACATTATCTTAGATAGTGATGGAAAGGATATTACGCAGCAAATTGGTTATACGCCAGACGCAGCTGTTTATAAAAAATGGCTAGAAGACGGCATATCAAAATTCAAAAAATAAATTAAATCCCGAGTAATCGGGATTTTTTATTTCAAAAACTTTTTTATATTTGCATCTATATAAGCCAATTAAATAGTATAAGCCATGTTAGTAAAAGTATTCGGTAGCGCCGTTTTTGGCGTTGAAGCCACCACCATTACGGTTGAAGTAAATATTGATAAAGGAATAGGCTACCACTTGGTAGGTCTTCCAGATTCCGCTATAAAAGAGAGTAGTTATCGTATAGCTGCTGCACTAAAAAACAACGGGTATCAATTGCCCGGAAAGAAAATCACCATCAACATGGCTCCGGCCGATTTACGAAAAGAAGGTTCAGCCTATGACCTTACTTTGGCTATTGGTATTTTAGCCGCTTCTTCCCAAATTAAATCAGAAGATATTCACAACTATGTAATTATGGGTGAACTATCACTCGATGGTGGTTTACAACCCATAAAAGGAGCTTTGTCAATTGCCATTAAAGCCAAAGAAGAAGGTTTTAAAGGGTTAATTTTGCCTTTTCAAAATGTAAAAGAAGCTGCAATTGTTGACGGACTCGATGTATATGGAGTAGAAAATGTGTTGCAAGTCATTAATTTTTTCGAAGGAAAATCAGATTTGATTCCCACTACTATTGACACCAAAGAAGAATTTAATAAAACCTTAGATTTCCCAGAACACGATTTTTCCGATGTTAAAGGTCAGGAAGGAATTAAACGCTGTATGGAAATTGCTGCTGCTGGCGGACATAATATCATTTTAATTGGTCCTCCAGGTTCAGGAAAAACAATGTTAGCCAAACGTTTGCCTAGTATTTTGCCACCAATGACGATGCGTGAAGCTTTAGAAACCACCAAAATTCATTCCGTAGCTGGAAAGACGAAAGATGTTGGTTTAATGGCGCAACGCCCTTTTAGAAGTCCGCATCATACGGCATCGAGCGTAAGCTTAGTTGGTGGCGGAAGTTATCCACAACCAGGTGAAATTTCATTAGCACACAATGGTGTTTTATTTTTAGATGAATTACCCGAATTTAAACGTGAAGTTTTAGAAGTCATGCGTCAGCCCTTAGAAGATAGGGAAGTCACGATTTCTAGAGCGAAATTTACGATTACTTATCCATCATCATTTATGTTAGTGGCAAGTATGAATCCGAGTCCGGGCGGTTATTTTAATGACCCCAATGCACCTGTAACTTCATCACCAATGGAAATGCAAAGGTATTTAAGTAAAATTTCAGGACCTTTATTGGATCGAATTGATATCCATATTGAAGTAACGCCCGTTCCGTTTGAAAAATTAACCGAAACTCGAAAAGCAGAAAATAGTACTGAAATTAGAAAAAGAGTTACCAAAGCAAGAGAAATACAATCACACCGATTTGAAAACTATGAATACATTCATTACAATGCGCAAATGAGTAGCAAACTAATACGCGAATTTTGTATTTTGGATGAGGTTTCCTTACAATTGCTAAAAACAGCTATGGAACGATTGAATTTGTCTGCAAGAGCGTATGATAGAATTTTAAAAGTTGCAAGAACTATAGCCGATTTAGAAGCTTCAGAGGCAATTCAATCGCATCATATTGCGGAAGCGATTCAATACAGAAGTTTGGATAGGGAAGGATGGTTAGGATAAATTTTAACCATGTTTTTTCCAATATTTTGCACCATAGCTACAAAAAATTTCATTACCTGATTTAATTTTTTTTGTAGCTATGAGGCAAACATTATCTTCATCATCTAAAGTTATTTTGGAATTGTTTTTGAATTCTAATTTTGAAAAAGCTTCAGCATCATTTGCATATTTAGCGAAACATTCAGAATGCATAGCATCTAAAATGCTTCCATCTAACATGTTCATAAAATATTTGTCGTTTCCTAATTGTGCTCTTTTTTCAGCTTCAATTTCCGTTAGAATTTCACCTTTAAAAAAGGAAATTATTTCATCTTTGTATATATCAATAGCAGAAAACAAACCTTTTCCAGCATTTGTTATTTGAGAATCTTGAATGTACAAATAATCAGACTCAAGTGCTTCAATTGAATTCGGTAATTTTTTCAGATGGAAATTGTTAGAGTTAAATATTTAAATGAATTACCTAAAATTAGTATTCGATTTTTTTGTGTAAAATGGTCTAATAGTTGAAATTACAAATCAAATTCTACATTTTGTAAACAGATTTTAAAAATGTTTAAAATCCGAAACGAACCCCTAAATAGAAATCGGCTTGTTTCCCATCACTTGCTAATGCAGAAAAAGCACTGTTTGATCCAATGAAAAAACCAGCTAATCTAAATCCTATACCACTTGTAAATCCTGAAATTTCATTAGCAGCAAGAGGTGCGTAGGCTTCAAACCAACCTGATAAAAATCTAGGAATTAAGGAATATGAGTTTTGAGTTGTTGTTACATCACTTTCAGTATCATCTGAAATTTTTTGATTAATTGTTCCTGTAACAAACCATTTTTTGTGAAGACGTAAATCTGCATATGCATTAATTACGGTAGGTAACTTAATTTTTACATCAGCACTGCTAGAAGTTGTTTGTAAAATACCAGCATTAGCAGGATCATTTAATATGGCTTCAATTTCTTCAATACTTTGTACGTTTTCAAACTGATTTATGTCTAAACTTTCAATTCCATCTATATTCAAGGAATAATTTTTACTTAAATTATTGTCAGATTTAAACGTCATGCCTCCTAAGTTTTTTATAGAAAGTCCAGTATTTAATTTATAACTGTTAGCATCATTTTCATCCTTTAATCTATAGTTAAATCCTAAGTCAAAGGCATATCCATTGATTCCTTGTGAGAAAAATTCATTATAATTACCTTGGTCAGAGAAGTCATTTGCTAAAACTCCAGCATAAGAGATGTTAATGTTTGCACTTGCATTAATTAAAGAAATATCACCAAAATTATTTACCAAAGTTCCGTTTAAATTAGAAGCAGAAAAGTTAGCATACGCACCTGGAAATAATAATCTTATATTAGTACCAACGTTGATTTTATGTTTAGGAGAATCCATAAGATTTCTTGCAATATTAAAACTTAACTCACCCCAAGTAGTAGCATTTAAACGTTGATTTTCGTTTGAAGATAGATTTGTTTGTGTAAACAAATTGCTTAAACCACCATTGCTAATTGCTTCTCCCAATTCATTATCAACATTTACTGCATTTGCTTTTAAATAAGCAGAAGAATTTAAACCAAAACCCCATTTTCCTTTTTTGAAGGCAAAGGAAGGACCAAAAAATTGTGTATCTAGTCGTAAGTTTACGGGGTCGCTACCTTCAAATAATTTATCTTCAATATTATCGTCACTAGTTAAGTCGCTTATTGATAACTTATTATTAGCCATTGCCACAGAGAAGTTAAAAACATTTACTTCATATTTTGTAGTCATATTTGCTAATTCCGCAGGATTATTTGCTGCACTTAATAGTCCACCTCTTTTTGAAGTAGAAATCCCACTAAAATGTTCTTGAGAAAAAACCGACATTGAAGCAATTAACGAAAATGATAGAATAATTTTTTTCATGGTATGTAAATTTAAAGTGAGTTCCAAATACTATCGTTAGGGGTTGATGCATTAAATATAATAATTTCTTTTGAAACTGGATGTGTTAAAACTAATTTTTTAGCATGAAGATGAATTCCTCCATCGGGATTACTTCTATCGAAGCCATATTTTAAATCGCCTTTTATTGGGCAACCTATGGCTTGTAATTGCGCTCTGATTTGATGATGTCTACCCGTGTGTAAATCAATTTCTAACACAAAATAATGGTCTAATTTTTTTATGATTTGATAGCTTAAACTAGCTTTTTTACTCTCGGGAACTTCTTTTAAATGGGCTTTTGAGGTATTGTTTTTAGTATTACGCTTTAAAAAATGTACTAAAGTATCCTTTTCTTTAGGAGGCATTTTTTTAACAACTGCCAAATATGTTTTTTGAGTTTCTCTATTTTTAAAAGTTTCATTCAAACGTGTTAAGGCTTTAGAAGTTTTAGCAAAAACCACAATTCCGGTAGTTGGTCTATCTAAACGATGGACAACACCTAGAAAAACATCTCCTGGTTTGTTGTATTTTTCTTTGATGTATTCTTTAACAACTTCTGAAAGTGGTTTATCCCCCGTTTTATCACCTTGAACAATATCGCCAACACGTTTATTGACAACTATGATGTGGTTGTCTTCGTGAATAATTTGTAGGTTGTTTTTAGTGGAAATTTCTTTCGTAGACACAATTAATATTGTTCGTTTGAATTGGGAAAATCTTCTGATTTTACATCGGTTACATATTGACCAATTGCTTTTGTCATTTGATTATATAAGTCTAAATATCTACGTAGAAATCTTGGACTAAATTCATTGTTCATCCCTAACATATCGTGAATAACTAATACTTGTCCGTCAACACCGTTGCCTGCACCAATACCTATTACAGGAATTGAAATGCTTTTTGCTACTTGTTCTGCTAATGCAGCTGGAATTTTTTCTAAAACAAGAGCAAAACAACCTAGTTTTTCTAGCATTTTAGCGTCTTCTAATAATTTTTCAGCTTCTGCATCTTCCTTGGCTCTAACGGTGTAAGTGCCAAATTTATATATAGACTGTGGTGTTAGGCCTAAATGCCCCATAACTGGAATTCCAGCATTTAATATTTTTTTAATCGAATCTTTAATTTCACTGCCTCCTTCTAATTTAACAGCATGTCCACCACTTTCTTTCATAATTCGGATAGCAGAGCGTAAGGCTTCTTTAGAATCTGATTGGTAGCTTCCGAAGGGTAAATCAACTACAACCAAAGCTCTTTCACTAGCTCTAACTACACTAGAGGCGTGATAGATCATTTGATCAAGTGTAATTGGAAGCGTAGTTTCATGTCCGGCCATTACATTACTCGCAGAATCACCAACTAAAATTACGTCAACTCCAGCAGAATCTACAATTTTTGCCATTGTAAAATCGTAAGCAGTTAACATGGAGATTTTTTCTCCATTTTCTTTCATTTCAATTAATGTTTTTGTCGTAATTCTCTTGTAATCTTTCTTCGCTACTGACATTATTTTTAATTTTAAAAAAACAAAGGTACTAAATGTTATTTGCTTTTTAGTTTAAAAAAAATAATTATCAAATATTAAATTAAAGTTAAATTAATGTTTTATTTTTGTGTTTTAAATACAAAAAAATGATATCTATCTTACTTTTAGTAGCAATTTTAGGCTATTTGTCTGTTATTCTTGAATCTCCTATAAAAATTAACAAAACGATTACTGCTTTACTTACTGGAACAATATGTTGGGTGGTTATTGCCTCATTTAGCCATGATGATCAACATTTAGTTACCGAAAGATTAATGGAGTATTTTGGAGAAATTTCAGGCTTGTTAATTTTTTTAATGGGTGCTATGACTATTGTTGAGTTAATAGATATTCACAAAGGTTTTACGGTTATTACAAGAAGAATTAGAACTACATCAGTTTTAAGATTATTATGGATAGTTGCATTTATCACATTCTTTCTTTCAGCCTTATTAGATAACTTAGCTACTGCAATTATTATGGTGACGCTTCTAAGAAAGTTAATGCCTAAAAGCGAAATTAGAATGTTATTAACAGGTATTGTTGTAATTGCAGCCAATGCAGGAGGTGCTTTTAGTCCTATTGGAGACGTTACGACAACTTTATTATGGATTGGTGGTCAGGTTAGCTCTTTTGGAATTGTAAAAGCGTTGATTTTACCTTCAATTATGGTTTTGTTAGTTCCAGTGATTATAGCAAGTTTTAGAATGAAAGGTTTTGCTGTTCTTCGTGCTCAAGTTTCTATGGCTCAAGTGCGACAGGAAGAAAAAATGAGAGGAAGTGTGAGTGTGTTTATTGCTGGTGTGGTAGGTTTGGTTATGGTACCTGTTATCAAAACATTAACTGGTTTGCCTCCCTTTATAGGAGTTTTAATTTCGCTATCAATGGTCTCATTGGTTTCTATTATGTATCATAGAAATAAAACACAAGAAGAAAAAGATAAATTTTCGGTTGCTTATGCTTTAACCAAAGTAGATGTAAGTTCTATACTATATTTTATGGGTATTTTATTAATGGTATTTGCTTTGCAAGAAGTAGGTGTTTTGAAAGAAATGGCTACCTTTTTAATTACGAATTTACCAAATACAAATTCGATGGTTATAGCTATTGGTGCCTTATCATCAATTGTGGATAATGGAAGTTTAGTTGCTGCTACTCAAGGAATGTTCTCACTTGCAGATTACCCAATGGATCATTCTTTATGGGAGTTTATTGCTTTATGTGCTGGAACGGGTGGTAGTATGTTGGTTATTGGTTCTGCTGCTGGGATTGCGGTTATGGAAAAAGAAAAAATCACTTTTATGTGGTATTTAAAAAAGATAACTCCTTTAGCTGTAGTAGGTTATATTGCTGGAATTGTAACTTATTTGGTTCAAGTGCTACTAATGCATTAAACTAAATTTATGAGAGCTAAACTTTTTATTCTTTTTATTCTTCTATCAAATTCGATATTAGCACAAGAAAATTCTCCTAAAAAGGTAATTGATGATTTTTTTACTGCTTTTCATGCCAAAGATACTACTGCTTTAAAGCAATTGTGTCATGAAGATATCGTAATGAAAACAATTGCTAATACTAAAGAAGGAAATAAATTGGTTGAAGCACCGTTTCAAGATTTCTTAAAATCGATAGCTACAATTCCGTCTAATATGAAGTTTTTTGAAAAATTAACCGATTACAAAGTAGAAATAGATGCTAATTTGGCACATGTTTGGACGCCTTATGAGTTTTATGTGAACGATACTTTAAGTCATGTAGGAGCCAACGCATTTACGCTTTTTAATGATAACGGGAAGTGGCAAATTATCCATTTGATTGATACTAGAAGGAAGAAATCTTTATAAAATCTTTATACTTATTAGTAGTTCTTTTATACACTATTTATAAAACCCAACTTATCTTTGCCAAGTAATTCAATGGTAAAGTTTAAAACGTGTTTAGTAGAACATCAAATCCGAACAATCAATATATTTTTAGCACAGTATTAGTAGTGCTAATTTCGCTTGTTTGCTTTGCTTTTAAAGAGATTATTGGTTATAAAGTTATTGCCTTTATTCTTTTGGTTACTGTTTCTTTTGTAGCCATGTTTTATAGAATTGTTCCCACATTATTAGCAGCTGTTTTAAGTGCTTTAATTTGGAATTTCTTTTTCATCAAACCTTATTTTACGTTTCATATTGGAAATACTGAAGACCAATTTATGTTCTTTATGTATTTTGTAATTGCTTTAATAAATGCGGTTTTGACATTTAAAATTAGACAAATTGAACGAATAGCAAATGAAAAGGAGTCCAAATTAAAATCTATAAAACTCTACAACACCCTTTTAGATAGTTTATCTCACGAGTTAAAAACGCCTATTGCTGCAATTATTGGTTCAACCGATGCGCTTCAAAGTAATGCAATCATGACTGATAATCAGAAGGAAAAATTATTGGAAGAAATTTCAATTGCAACACTACGATTAAACAATCAAGTAGAAAATTTACTGAACATGTCACGATTAGAATCGGGTGTTATTGTTGCAAAAATGGATTGGGTAGATGTAAATGAAATTGTATATGAAGTTATTCGATCACTGCAAATTAAATCCTATTCACAAAAAATTGAAGTTAATGCCACTGAAATTTTCCCGTTATTCAAATTAGACTATGGATTAATGGAGCATGTAATTTATAATTTATTAAATAATGCGATAATTTATACACCGCAAAATAGTAATATAACAATCGATTTATCCCACAATGAAGATACCTTGCAAATTGTAATTTTAGACGAAGGAAATGGTTTTCCAGATGATGAAATTGCCTTTGTTTTCGAAAAATTTTACCGACTTAAAAATTCACGACCAGGTGGTTCTGGGTTAGGGTTATCAATTGTAAAAGGTTTTGTTGAAGCACAGAACGGAACAATAACTTTAGAAAATAGAGTAGAAGGTGGAGCAAAATTTGTAATCCAAATTAAAACTGAAGTTTCAAAATTTAATCCGACAGAAAATGAATAAGCGCCAAATTTTAGTTATTGATGATGAAACACAAATCAGAAAACTTTTAGAAATTACTTTAAGTACAAATGATTTTGAGGTGAAATTAGCAGAAAATGGCTTACAAGGCATTCGTTTTGCCGCCACTTTTCAACCTGATTTGATTATGCTTGACTTGGGTTTACCCGATGTTGACGGACAAAAAGTGTTGCAACAATTGCGCGAATGGTATTTGAATCCAATTATGATTTTATCGGTTAAAAGTGAGGAATCAGAAATTGTAAAAGCATTAGATAATGGAGCAAATGATTATTTAATTAAACCATTTAGAACACAGGAATTATTAGCAAGAGTGCGTTCTCATATGAGAAATCACATCAAAGAAGCCACTGAACCAGTGATTAGTTCAACTAATTTTTCGATTGATTTAATTGCCCGAATTGTAAAAGTAAATGACGAAGAAGTCAAATTAACTCAAACAGAGTTTAATTTATTAGCCATTTTGGCAAAAAACGAAGGAAAAGTATTAACACATCAATACTTATTAAAAGAAATTTGGGGAAAAAGTTATAGTGATCAAACACAATATCTACGAGTATTTGTAGCACAATTAAGAAAAAAAATTGAGAAAGATGCCAATCATCCGGAAATGATTCTCACCGAAAGCGGAATTGGTTATCGATTTATTCTGACATAAAAATCATTACATATGGAAAATTCAGACAGCAACACAGCTAATGTGCCAAGCAACAGTGATAGTTTGTCTTTAAATAAAGCAATTCACCCCTCGCAAGCTAATTCAAATTCAGATTGTTGGCTTCGAGAATTTATCAAAATTAATCAATGTCCACAACGGGATGATGATTTGGAAAATCAATTAAACGATTTGAGTTTAGTAGCTGAAAAATTAGGAATGTATTATGCATCACACTTTATTAAAAATATAAATAAGTCAAAAAAATGAGTAATTCAAATTATCAAAAGGTAACAGCAGCAACACTTTTAGTAGCATTAGGAATCATTTATGGTGATATAGGGACTAGTCCGCTGTATGTAATGAAAGCAATTATTGGAAATAGAGAAATTTCTAAAATGCTTGTTTATGGAGGAATTTCATGTGTTTTTTGGACACTAACATTTCAAACTACTTTTAAATATATCATATTGACATTAAGAGCAGATAATCATGGTGAAGGCGGTGTTTTCTCCTTATATGCTTTGATTAAACGTTTTGGTAAGGGTAAATTAGTGATTCCAACTATTTTAGGAGCAACCACTCTTTTGGCAGATGGAATTATAACACCACCAATTTCAGTAGCTTCTGCGGTAGAAGGTTTAGAAGCTGTAATTCCAAATTTGCCTACTGTTCCAATTGTAATTGCCATTTTATCAGGTTTGTTTTTGTTTCAAAGATTTGGAACCCAAAAAGTAGGCTTCTTTTTTGGACCAGCAATGGTAGTTTGGTTTTCGATGTTATTAATTTTAGGGATTTCACAAATTGTTATTCATCCTGAAATATTAGAAGCTTTAAATCCAATGTACGCCTATCGATTGTTAGTTGAGTATCCACATGGATTTTGGTTACTTGGCGCTGTATTTCTTTGTACTACAGGAGCTGAAGCTTTATATTCGGATTTAGGTCACTGTGGAAGAGACAATATTAGAATAACATGGATTTTTGTAAAAACTGCTTTAGTAGTTAATTATCTTGGTCAAGGCGCATGGATTATGACGCAAGGAAGCCAATTTCTAGAAGGAAGAAATCCATTTTATAGTATTATGCCTCAATGGTTTTTAATTTTTGGAATTATCATTGCTACAATGGCAGCTATTATTGCTTCACAAGCATTGATTAGTGGTTCTTTTACATTGATTAATGAAGCTATTTCACTTAATTTTTGGCCTAGAGTTGCCTTAAAAAACCCAACAAATACGAAAGGTCAAATTTATATACCTTCTGTAAATACAATTTTATGGATAGGTTGTGTATTAATGATTTTATATTTTAAAAATTCGGAACACATGGAAGCAGCTTATGGTTTTTCAATAACTGTAGCCATGTTAATGACCACTTTTTTATTGTCATATTACTTGTTTTACATTAAGAAAATGAAAATCGGTTGGATTGCATTGATTTTATTTCTTTTTTCAGTTATTGAAATCTCATTTTTTATTGCAAATGTGGTTAAAATTAAAGAAAGATGGATGTTTTTGTTCTTTGAGTTGTTCATTTTTATGGTAATGTATGTTTGGTATTATTCAAGAAAAATTAACAACAAATTTTTAAAATTTGAAAACATAAAAGAACATGCTTTTAAATTAGAAGAGTTAAGTAATGACGACACAATTCCAAAGTATTCAACTCATTTAATTTATCTTTCAAAAGCAGATAAAATCAATCAAATAGAAGAAAAAATTATAAATTCAATCTTTTCAAAAAAACCAAAAAGAGCAGATGTTTACTGGATTTTACATATTAATCGTACAGATGAACCGTTTACGCTAGATTATGAAGTTCATGAAATTATTGATGACAAAGTAATTAAAATAGTTTTAAATGTTGGGTTTAGAATCCAACCGAAGGTAGAATTGTATTTCAAAAAAATTGTTCAAGATTTAGTACAACAAAACGAATTAAATTTACATACTCGACCTGATGGTTCAACTAAATACAATGCCGAACCTGACTTTAAATTTGTAATTTTGGAAAAATTTTTATCGGTTGAAAATGAATTTTCAATAAAAGAAGGTTGGTTAATAAATAGTTATTTTATTTTGAAAAGAATGGCAATTTCAGATACAAAAGCATTTGGTTTAGATAAAAGTGATGTTGTAGTAGAAGAATTACCGATGGTATACCAACCCACAACAAATATTTCCTTAAATAGAAAAAAATAGATGAAAAATATAATTAAGTTTTTAATAATTGGCATTTCAGCAATATCGTTTGCTCAAGAAAAAGATACCTTAAAAATTAAAGTTTCAGGTTTTTTGGAAACGTATTATGCGTATGATTTTAGTAATCCAACAAACGATGTTAAACTTTCATTTATGTACAATTACAACCGTCATAATGAGTTTAATGTGAACAATGGATTAATTCGCGCGCAATTGCAATATGAAACTACTTATGCATCAATCGCAGTTCATGCAGGAACCTATGTAGACGATAATTATGCATCGGAAGATATAAAATTATTGAGCGAAGCTTATGTGGGACTGTTTTTGAATGATAACAAAAAAGCATCCATAGAAGTTGGGATTTTGCCAAGTTATATCGGTTTTGAATCGGCAACTACAGCTTCCAATTTGACTTTAACGCGTTCTCTTTTAGCGGATAATTCGCCCTATTTTATGACGGGAGTAAAGTATAATTACAAACCTTCAGATAAATGGAGTTTTTCGGGATTGGTAACTAATGGTTGGCAACGCATTAATAAGCCGCAAAAAGACGTTGCTCCAGCTTTTGGAACACAAATTGTTTATAAACCAGGAGAAAAAACAACTTTGAACTGGAGCACATTTATTGGAAAAGAATTTTATGCAACCGAATTAGCAATGCGTTATTTCAGTAATTTGTATTGGGACAATACGTGGAATGCAAAGTGGCGCACCATTTTAGGATTTGATTTTGGCATTCAAGATAGTTCTTCTTTAAATGACAAACATTTGTATTGGTTGAGTCCCGTTTTGATTGCACAATATTCGATAAATCTAAAATGGCAAACGGCTGTTCGAGTAGAATATTATCAAGATGAGGATAATGTCATTGTTACTACATCAGATGCTTTTAAAACTTCAGGAGCTTCCATAAATTTTGATTATTTACCAAATTCAAAAGTAAAATTAAGAACCGAAGCCCGTTATTTCGATTCAAAAGAAGCTATTTTCTTTGATACTAAATCCAATAACTTTTTTGTTACTTCGAGTTTAAGTTTTGAGTTTTGACGAACTTCCAATCGATTAGAAAAGCTAGTAAAGATCCAATTACATAGCAAAGTAAATCCAACCAAAGAAAACCTTGTCCCAAAATATAATGTCCTAAAGTGGTTTTACGAATGGCAATTAACCAATCAATTTGTACTAATTGTAAAAATTCGATTCCAAAACAAAAAAGTAGGGAGAATAGGAGTGAAGTTGATTTTTCCGATTTTATAATTAAAAATCGAAATCCGAAGTAAATCAAAACAGCATACAAAACATCTCCTATAAATAAAGGAACAACAGTTGTTTTTCGGGATAAAATTCCTAAAATCAATGTTATAAATAGTGCTAAAAAATAATATAATCTATTGTTTTTCAATATACTTAACAATAATAATTTACTTCGATTGAATACAAAACACCATCCTTAAAATAAATAGAATAAAAACCTGAATCAAAAGAGATATTATAAAAATGAGGATTCTTAAAGCTATATTCTAAATATTGACCATACTTCAAAATAAAATCTTTTTCAGAAATTTGTTGACTAAATATGGAATGGGCATCAAAATAAAATTTAGTATTAGGTTTAAAAAAGATTTCTACCAATTCTGCTTTATTGGTTTCTTGATCTACACTAATTATAAAATCTGAATAATGATATAAAACATTAGATAAATATACACCACACTCATCTTCAACATTCTCAATTTTTAATGGTTTACCAAATTTTTTCAGTAAATCTGTGTACGAAATCGCTGTATTGTCAAACTTAAAACCATGGATTTCAAAATAGGATGATTGTATTTTTTCTTGTAGTAATTTAAAGTCTAAATCAGAATGTAATACTATATTTTTAGCAATTAAGATATTAAACTCTGTATCCTTAATTAATTTTTCATCATTTAATTGTTTGGCTACTTCTAAATATCGTTCTAAAGCCGGTAATTCATTGATTTCACCACTGTTCCATGTTAATTCTACTAATCGTTCTCCAATGGTTTTTCTATTCGCAACATCAGTTTTTGGTAGTTTATCAAATTGTGTCAATAAATATTCATAAACAGGTCGTTTTCCTAAATATTTTGCTAAAACAAATTTTGCTGCATTTGGTCCAAATCCATATCCAATATTAACCCATTCTTCTTTATTTACAGGAAAATAACTAACCGAAACCGCATCACCATTAGTCAGAATTTCTCTTACAGAAGCCAATTTATCAGGTTTACTTCTAGCTTTTAAACCAGCAACGGTAACAAATAAATGATTGCCACCATAATAAGCATCACCACCTTTAATAATTGGGTTAGAAGGATCTTCGATAATTTTATCGTTTCCATTCATAGTAGTTCGAATCAACTCTTTTTTTACAAAACCAATGGTAAAATTATCCGATTGCACTTTGAGCCAACCATTTTTTAAATCGTCAATGATTTTTACTTCAGCACCATATCTAAAATAACCGTAAAATTTACTTTCTGTAGATGGTTTTTCAAATAATTTGGTATCATTAATAATCCAATATCTGTCTTGAGCAATTGAAAACACATGCGTAAATAGAAATAAACAGATAAAAAGAAACTTCCTCATAAATTAACAATCCGACATGTTTACTGCTATTGCTAATCCACCTTCAGATGTCTCTTTGTATTTTGAATTCATGTCTTTTGCAGTTTGCCACATGGTGTTAATTACTTTATCAAGTGGTACTTTTGCATGTAAAGCATCGGTTTCTAATGCTAATTCAGCAGCGTTAATGGCTTTGATTGCACCCATCGTATTTCTTTCAATACAGGGAATTTGCACTAAACCACCAATCGGGTCACAAGTTAACCCTAAATGATGTTCCATTGCAATTTCGGCTGCCATAGTAACTTGAGCTGGAGTACCGCCCATCAATTCACACAAAGCTGCTGCTGCCATAGCACTCGAAACTCCAATTTCTGCCTGACAACCGCCCATAGCTGCAGAAATGGTAGCCCCTTTTTTGAAGATGGAACCAATTTCGCCCGCCACCATTAAAAATTGTTTGATTTCTTTTTCGCCCGCTTTGTGATTTTCAATTACTAAATAATACATTAAAACAGCTGGAATAACTCCCGCACTTCCGTTGGTAGGCGCTGTAACGACACGACCTAACGAAGCATTTACTTCATTTACTGCCAAAGCAAAACAGCTTACCCATTTTAAGATTTGACGAAATTTAACTTCGGTTTGTCTAATGATTTGCAACCACGAATAAGGATCTTCATAGGGTAAAACGCCAATTAAGTTTTTGTGCATGTCATATGCTCTTCGCTTTACATTTAATCCACCTGGAAGAATTCCTTCTGAATGACATCCAATGTACATGCATTCCAACATCGTATCCCAAATACGAAGTAATTCATTGTGAATTTCTTCTTCGCTTCGCATGGTTTTTTCGTTTTCGTAAACGATTTCAGATATTTTTTTATTTTCCGATAAACAGAAAGCTAATAATTCATCTGCTTTTTCAATTGGAAAAGGAAAAGTATGTAAAATTTCTTCTTTGTGATGGTCTTCTTTTTCTTTAACTACAAATCCGCCACCGATAGAATAATAGGTTTCCGAATATGTTTCGGTATCGGTTTTAGCTGTAAAAGTTAATCCGTTAGCATGAAAAGGTAAAAAGTTTCTATTGAACACAATATCCGTTTCAAAACAAAACGGAATTAAAATTTCATTCCCTAAGAAAATCTCTTTTTTGTTTTTGATTGCCGAAATAATTACATCAATACTTTCCACTGGAATATATTCTGGGTCAGCACCGCTTAAGCCTAGCATTACGGCTAAATCTGTTGCATGCCCTTTTCCAGTTAATGATAAGGAACCATATAAATCTACTTTGATACCAATAATGTTGTCAATTAAATTACGTTCGCGCAATTCTTTTAAAAATTGTTCGGCAGCACGCCATGGTCCAAGAGTGTGAGAACTCGAAGGTCCAACACCAATCTTTAACATATCAAAAACGGATATACATTCCATAATTTTATTTCTTTACTACAGCAAATATAGTCTTTAAAATTGAATTTATACAACTCCGATTACAGTTCAAAAGTTAAAAAAAATTGAATTAATAACATAAAATTAAGATTCGAATCGTGAATTTTTTAGTTCATTTGCAAAAAAAAAAATGCCCATAAATAAATATTTTTTGTCTGCTTTATCTGCCTTTATTATTTGGGGTTTTTTTAGTTTGGCATTAAAACCACTTATTAATTATGCTTCTCTAGATATTTTATTCTTTCGAGTTTTCATTGCTACGGCTTTCTTATTGGTTATCAATTTATTTTTTAGAAAATCAGTTGTTCTAGAAGCGAAGAAAACTTTTAAAGAACTTTCCAAGAAAAAACAAAAATCAGCAGTAATCATGACGGTTGTTGGTGGACTTTTATTAGTATTGAATTGGTTTTTATTTATCTATGCGGTGAATCACGTGAGTTTGCAATCGGCTTCGTTTGCTTATATTATATGTCCCATTTTAACCACTGTCTTAGCTTTTATATTATTGAAAGAAAGAATTGATTTATGGCAATGGATTGCAGTAGGATTGTGCGTAATTAGTTGTGTAATATTATCTTATGGAAATTTCAAAGATTTGATTTATAGTGTTATAATCGCTTTAAGTTTTGGATTTTATTTGGTTTCCCAACGGAAGAATAGTGATTTTGATAAATTCTTGGTGTTAACCATTCAAATGATAGTTTCATCGGTTATTTTATTGCCGTTTTATCCTAGTTTTGGTAGCGCTATCCCAACCGAGTTTTTGTTTTATGGTTTACTTTTAACTATAGTAATTGTTTTTACCATTATTCCATTGTTCCTGAATTTATATGCTTTAAAAGGATTGAACTCTTCAACTGTTGGCATATTGATGTATACTAATCCCTTGATTCATTTCTTTTTAGCCATTTTCTATTTTAAAGAATCGGTTTCAATTGCACAAATTGTTTCTTATTCCTTGATTTTGATTTCTATCTTGGTTTTTAACTTGACGAATTTTAAAAATCTAAGACATAATAGAGTTAAAAAACAACTATAAAACGACATTTTGTCAGTATTTTAAACCTGACAAAAGCTGTTTTCTGTCAATTTCCCTTATTTTTCGTAATGGCACAATCCTTGAATTAAAGACATCGAGTTTAAAATTGAAATTTAAAATCTAACAAGTATAAAAATGAGCAAAATTATTGGAATCGACTTAGGAACAACCAACTCATGTGTGGCTGTAATGGAAGGTGGAGAACCTGTTGTAATTGCAAACGCAGAAGGAAAAAGAACAACACCATCTGTTATTGCATTTGTAGAAGGTGGCGAAATTAAAGTTGGAGATCCGGCAAAAAGACAAGCAGTAACTAACCCAACAAAAACGATTGCTTCTATCAAACGTTTTATGGGTAACAAGTATACTGAAAGTGCAAAAGAAGCTTCAACAGTAGCTTACAAGGTAGTAAAAGGGGACAACGATACTCCACGTGTTGATATCGATGGTCGTTTATACACACCACAAGAATTGTCTGCAATGACACTTCAAAAAATGAAAAAAACAGCTGAAGATTATTTAGGTCATTCAGTTTCTGAAGCAGTTATTACTGTTCCAGCTTACTTTAACGATGCGCAACGTCAGGCTACGAAAGAAGCAGGTGAAATTGCAGGTTTGAAAGTAATGCGTATTATCAATGAGCCTACAGCAGCAGCTTTAGCTTATGGATTAGACAAACAAGGTAAAGACCAAAAAATTGCAGTTTATGATTTAGGTGGAGGTACATTTGATATTTCTGTATTAGAATTAGGAGACGGAGTTTTTGAAGTTTTATCTACAAACGGAGATACACACTTAGGTGGAGATGATTTTGACCAAGTAATTATCGATTGGTTAGCTAACGAATTCAACGCAAATGAAGGTGTTGATTTACGTAAAGACCCAATGGCATTACAACGTTTAAAAGAAGCAGCTGAGAAAGCTAAAATTGAATTATCAGCTTCTGCTCAAACAGAAATCAACTTACCATACGTAACAGCTACGGCTTCTGGACCAAAACACTTAGTTCAAACTTTAACAAGAGCAAAATTCGAGCAATTAGCTGAAACTTTAGTAAAACGTTCTATGGAACCAGTTGCTAAAGCGTTAAAAGATGCTGGTTTATCAGTTTCTGATATTGACGAAGTAATTTTAGTAGGAGGTTCAACTCGTATTCCTGTTATCCAAGAACAAGTAGAGAAATTCTTCGGTAAAAAACCATCAAAAGGAGTAAATCCTGATGAAGTAGTAGCAATTGGAGCTGCCATTCAAGGTGGAGTTTTAACTGGTGAAGTAAAAGACGTATTATTATTAGACGTTACTCCACTTTCATTAGGTATTGAAACTATGGGAAGTGTAATGACAAAATTAATTGAGTCGAACACTACTATTCCAACAAGAAAATCACAAGTTTTCTCAACAGCAGCAGATAACCAACCATCGGTAGAAATCCATGTTATTCAAGGAGAAAGACCAATGGCAAATGATAACAAAACAATTGGTCGTTTCCATTTAGACGGAATTCCACCAGCACCAAGAGGCGTTCCTCAAATTGAAGTAACGTTTGATATTGATGCAAATGGTATCATTAAAGTATCAGCTACTGATAAAGGAACAGGTAAATCGCATGATATTCGTATCGAAGCTTCTTCAGGTTTAACTCCAGAAGAAATCGAAAAAATGAAAAAAGATGCTGAATTAAATGCTGAAGCGGATAAATTAGCTAAAGAAAGAGCAGACAAGTTAAACGAAGCTGATTCTATGATTTTCCAAACAGAAAGTCAATTGAAAGAAATTGGTGATAAATTAACTGCTGAACACAAAACAGCTATCGAATATGCTTTAACTGAATTGAAAATGGGTCATGAAACACAAGATTTAGACGCTATTCAAAAAGGTTTAGACAACGTAAATGCAGCTTGGAAAACAGCTACAGAAGAAATGTACAAATCACAAGAGCAAGGAGGAACTTCTCAAGCTGAGCCACAAGCGAGCGCTTCAGGAGACCAAACGCAAGATGTAGATTTCGAAGAAGTGAAATAATTAATTATTAATTCATTTCAGAATAAATTGACTTAATAAAAAATTTTATAATAATTGATAATAGTGAGCTTGATATTTTATCGAGTTCACTATTTATAACTTAAATTGTCTGATTTAAAGTAACTTATATTATCAAAAATCCCGATTTTGAACCTTTTTCAAAATCGGGATTTTTTTGTTATTTGGTTTCAATGATGATTTTTTTGATTCTTTTCTTCTCTTTTGGAGATGATTCGTCTTCTATGATTTTAATATCTTTTATTTTTTCAAGTTCGTAGTTTTTGAAGAAATCAATGTTGTCTTCAAGAATTTTACCTTGAAACTCTAATTTTAACTGATTTAAATAATGCGTTGGGTAACCAGGAAATTTAATTCTGTCACCTTCAAAAACTACGACAACATCACCATTTTTAAGTTCGATTGATTTTGGTTTTGGTTTTTCAGAATTGTTCTTTGAAATTAAATTCTCTCTTATAATAGGATTATTTTCTATATCATACGCTTTGGTATTAATAAAAATTACTCCATTTTTGCCTTTTTCGCCATATTTTTTCATTGCGTGAGAAGCAATAGTATTACCAGATGAACTGATTGTTTTGGCATCTATTTTATCTAAATCTTCATAGTTAATTTCTTTTCCATTGAAGAGAATCAGAGCCTTTTTAGCATCAACTAATTTGTTATGCTTGATTTTATCTATGTGGCTGAAAGTTCCATCTTCTGAATATTCACCCTCTACTACTGCATACACGGCATCCGAATTCGGCTTTTCACTTTCTTTTTTCTTAGTTATTTCGTTAAAAGAAATTGTAGTTTTTGGTTCATCTGATATATTAGATTTTCCTTTGAACACCATTACTTTTTTTCCACTTTTTTCATCTTCATTCATTTCTATTGCGCCGTCTAATTCAACGATTTTATCTTTCATTTCCTCCTTAGTATATTCTTTTCCATTGATGATGTAAATCATTTCATCAGTAGCTGATTTTTTGATTTCAACTGTATTTAAGGATTTTGCATCATTCCAATTTACGCCTACAGTATTTTTAATTTCTTCAAAACCACAAGCATTATCATCATCCTTATCAGAATTAATAAAAATTTTAATAGCATCAATAGGTTCAGTTGATTTTCTTTCCAAAATTCGATTGTAGGTTTTTCCAGAGTCAAAAGAAAGTTTTATTCCAGTTATTTCCCCTTCTTTATTTCGCTTAACTTTTGAAATTTTAAGTTTATATTTTTCATCTGAAAAAGTCTTTTCTAATTCTCGCAACTCTTTATCGGTCGTGTTTTTGGTTAGAATTGAAGAATAAGTTACTTCTTCAACAGCATAAGTTGCCACTTTTGAGTTTTCTTTTACCTGCGCAATGGTTTCAATTTGAAACAATAGCATAAAGCCAACTAATAGCGGAAGAATTGTAGCATATTTCCAAGCATTTCTTTTGTGGGATTGATTTGTGTGTAACATAATGATTCGTTTTTTGATTAATGATTGATAAAATTGATTAGTAATACTTAAGTCGTGTTGATGAGTCACAACTTTTAATAAAGTTTTTTGATATTCGTATTTGTTTTCGATTTGTTGAAAGGTTTCACTATCGGCAATAAACTCAAGATTTTGAAGCATTGCTTTTCGATACAACCAAATGATTGGGTTTACCCAAAACACAGCACAAAATAGTTTTCCTAGCAACACATCAATTGAATGTTTTTGCTTTACATGAATACTTTCGTGTGTTAAAATATGTTGTAATTCTGCTTCCGAAAATAAATGAGGATTAATAACAATGTAATGAAAGAATGAAAATGGATTTTCGGTTTTATTCGAGTGAATTAAGATGAAATCTGCTTCTTTCTGTTGGTTGTGCTTTCTGATTCTATTGTAAAATGATGCTATTTCGATACCAATTTTTACTAAAATTAAAACACAAATTACAACATATGCTGTAGTCAAAATTAAAGACCAATCTATTGGAGTTTCTTGAATGGGAACTTCGATATAATCACTGTTTACAGTAGTTGTTTCTTGATAAAATTCTGGAACAGATGTTGGTTCAATCCAAATGGTTTTGGTAAATGTTATCAAGGGTAAACATAAGGATACTATCAATCCTAAAATCAGGTACAAACGATTTGAGACAAAAAACGTTTCTTTTCTCAAAAATAAGACATACATCAAATAAAATAAAATGATAAGTCCGTTTGCCTTTATAAAATATAGCATTAGATTTTCCATACTATTTCTTTTTTTCGATTAACGCTAAAATCTCACGAAGTTCATCTGCCGAAATTTTATCTTCTTCTGCAAAATAGGAAACCAAATTTTTATACGAACTATTGAAGTAGTTATCAATAGCGGTATTCATAAAAGTTTTTCTGTAATCTTCAATGGCAACAATAGGAAAGTACTGATGCGTTTTTCCATAGGCATTATAACCAACATAACCTTTTTCCTCAAGATTACGAACAATGGTTGAAAGTGTATTGTAATGAGGTTTATCGTCGGTGATTTCTTCTAAGATATCTTTTACAAAAGCTTTTTTTAGCTTCCATAAAATGTGCATAATTTCTTCTTCTTTGTTGGTTAGTTTTTGCATGACTTATCGTTTTGATAAATCAAAGTTAAACTATATTTTTAGTTATACAACTATTTTTATAGTTATTTAACTAAATTTTTAGTTTTACAGGTTTCTAGGTGGTTCATATTTAACCAATTTCATGGTCCAAATGAAAAGTAAAACACCAATAACTCCCAGTGTTCCCATAAAAAACCAGTTGGTTTGATAATTGAAAATTGAAATCATTTCCATCCCAGTTTTAGCGCTTAAGATGTGAGCCAAACTATAACTCATGGTAAAAATTGCCATGTAACGACCTTCATGTCCTTTTGGAGCGCGACTCATAGCAAATGAATTTGAGAAAGGAAAAGCAAACATTTCTGCAAATGTCATAAATATCATCATAACAATTAAAATACCTGCCCATTGGTTAATTAATAACAAGTAAAAGCAAGTTGCCATCGCTAAACAACCATAAGTGATTACTTTTAATTTGTTAATTTTATGACGTTCAATATAACTCACAATTGGCATTTCTAAGAAGAAAACCAATATACCATTAAGAGTTAGTAGTAATCCTGTTTGAAATTCACTCAAATTAAATTGCTCTTTATGGTAGAGTGGAATGGTAGTAAACAATTGAAAAAATAAGATACCTGTTATCAAAGTTCCTCCAAGGAAAATCCAAAAAGGTTTATCTTTAAAAACGGAGTGTGTTAAAATTTCTCCCGGATGTTCTGAATCGGTAAATTTTGATTTTTTCTTTTCTTTCACCTTAATCCAGAATATTAAAATAGCTAAAATACATGTAGCTCCATCCACCCAAAATAACCCTTTATAGCCAACACTCATGATTAACAATCCTCCAAGTGCGGGACCAGCGGCAAATCCTAAATTTATAGCCAATCTTACTAGGGTTAACGCACGCGTTCTGTTTTCGGGTTTTGCGTAAGCGCCTAAGGATACAAACATGGCAGGTCGAAACATATCGGCAATAACCATAATAAAAAACATAGCGACAAGTAATCCTTCAAAACTAGTAATAAATTGTAGTCCAAAAAAGGCAATACCACTAGTTAATAAACTAAATATCATTATTTTGTAGAATCCAATTTTATCGGATAATTTACCGCCTAACCAAGAACCTAGAATAGAGCCACAGCCAAAACTTACCATAATCCAACCTACTTGACTATATGAAAAATGTAAATCTTCTTTCAAGTATTTAGACAAGAAAGGCAATACCATAGTTCCAGCACGATTGATAAAAGTGATAAGTGTAAGTATCCAAATTTCGCGAGAAAATCCTCTGAAATTATCGACATATTTATTAAAAGCTTTTTGTAGCATACCTAATGTTGAATTGCAAATTTACAAAAGCTAAGACGATTACAATGTTATAGAAATTATATATTTTTGTAAAAAATACAACTAATGAAATATATCTTACTTTTTCTTTTTTGTTCAACTTTTGTTTTTGCTCAAAAAGATGTGTTGGCTTCTAAGAAGTTTCAAACAGAATTGAATCAAAGTTATGCAGATTCATTGAAAAGTCCATTAACTAAAGAAGATTTAAATCATTTTAAAGGTCTTGATTTTTTCCCAATAAGCGAAAAATACATTGTTGAAGCTACTTTTGTTAGGACAAAAAAGGAAAAACCTTTTGGCATGAAAACAACCACATCAAGAACACCATTATATAAAAAATATGGTGAGTTGCGTTTTTCAATTGAGGGAAAGGAATTCAAATTAAATGTGTATCAAAACATAGATTTAATTAAAAAATCGGGGTATGATGATTATTTGTTTTTACCATTTTCTGATTTAACCTGTGGAAAAGAAAGTTATATTGGAGGAAGATATGTGGATGTAAGAATTCAAAAAGGTACTATTTGGACGATTGATTTTAATAAAGCATACAATCCGTATTGTGCTTATAATTATGAATATTCGTGTCCGATTGTTCCTTTAGAAAATGATTTAGATATTGAAATTTTAGCAGGTGTAAAGAAATTTCATGACTAAGTTTATCAATTTACATACGCACAAATTTTCCAATCTTTCAGATGTTATTGAAGTTGTAAATCAATATCCTTGGGAATTTAATTCTATTTTATCAAACTATTCTATAGGAATTCATCCTTGGTATATTGATGAAAAACGTCTGAATAATGATTTAAAAATTATTAAAAAAAAACTACAATTAAAAGAATGTTTAGCATTGGGTGAGTGCGGTTTAGATAAACGAATAGAAATCCCTTTGGATGTCCAAATTTCAGTATTTAAAAAGCAATTAGAAATTGTAAAACAAACTAAGAAACCAATTGTGTTGCATTGTGTTGCTGCTTATGATGAAGTAATAGCTATAAAAAAAGAAATGAAAATAGATAACCCAATGATTATTCATGGATTTTCAAAAAATGATCAAGTGGCTCAGTCTTTATTAAAAAACGGATTCTATTTATCATTTGGAAAATATTTACTTCGTAATCCAGATTTAGAAAAAGTATTTACCTTTGCACCCGAAAATCAAATTTTATTAGAAACAGATACGATTGAAGAATCTATTTATCAAGTGTATGAAAAAGCAGCTTTGATAAAAGGAATTTCCATAGACGAACTAAAAACGATTGTTTTTACTAATTTTTCGAGAATTTTTAACAACTAACAATTAACTAAAACCATAAATTAAAATGGCAAAGTGGAAAGAAAGAGCAGCTTTATTATTCAAAGAAGAAGGAATTCAAAAACTTGAAAATGCAAATGTATTAGTAGTTGGATTAGGTGGAGTAGGAAGTTTTGCTGCCGAATTTTTAGCACGAGCTGGTGTGGGAAGCATGACAATTGTTGACGGAGATGTTGTGGATATTACTAATATTAACAGACAATTACCCGCTTTACACAGTACGGTAGGTGAGCCAAAAGTAAAAATTGTAGGCGATCGATTAATGGATATTAATCCAGAATTGAAACTTACTCGAATTGAAGAATTTTTATCTCCAGAACGCGCATTTGAATTGGTTTCTCCAGAGTTTAATTATGTTTTAGATTGCATTGATAGTTTGACTCCAAAAATCAACCTAATATTGGCTTGTAAACGAAAAAAAGTCAAAGTCATTAGTAATATGGGAGCAGGAGGTAAGTTTGAAGCTGAGAAAGTTCGTGTAAAAGATATCAGTAAAACAGATTATTGTCCGTTAGCCAAGCAAGTAAGAAAGCGTTTGAAATTAGAAGGCATTTCAAGTGGTGTTAAAGTGGTTTATTCTTATGAACGTCCCGATTATGATAGTGTTAAGATGACAGATGGTTCTAATTTCAAAAAATCGTTTTATGGAACCAATAGTTGGATGCCTGCTTTATTTGGTTTACATGCTGCAGAAACCGTTGTTAAACATCTTATAGGAAAGAATAAGTAATAAAAAAGGACATTTTTAAATGTCCTTTTTTTTGTTTATCTAGAAGTTCTTAGTGTGATATCTTCGTTGTATTTATCGTAAAATGTTTGTACTTTTTCAAGGTTTAAATTTCCTTTAGTATCAATTACTTTTTCTTTAAGTAACCATTTTACTAGTTTTTGCATGTTTTTTTTCGAATTCATTCCCATGCCAGAAATAACATGTTCAACACTTGTTGTTTCAACTTTAATTTTTGCAGTTAAAAAGTTTATAATGATATAATCATCATCACTGTATTGATTGGTTTCATTGTCATGAAATTTAAAAAGTAATATTTCATCATCGCTTTCTAAAGAATAGAACGAATGTTGTATTATGTTTATTTTCTCATACTTTAAAATTGGATTTCCACCTAACAATACTTTGTCATCTTTAATTTCAACTTCTTGCGCAGAAATGAATGTAGCAATAAATATAAATGCAATTGAAAAAATAAGTTTGTTCATTTTATAAATAGTTAAATAAATTATTTAGTTGTATTTGTTGTTGAGGTTTCACTTGTGCCAACAACTTCTTGTACTTCCGTAGGTTTTGGTTTTGGAATGTATACTCGTTTTTTGACCGGAATATAAATCTCAGTTACCCATTTTGAAGGTTTACGTTCTTTGGGTAAGCTAATTTTATAAACTTCAATATTTAAACCTTCAGTATCTTTAATTAATTTTTTCTTATTAATGTAGTTGATGGTTTTATTCCAAGCTTCTATATTATGAGAATAGTCACCTGTTAAAGTAGTTTTAACGGCTAAAAAATCATCAAAATGGCCACCTGAAATCTCACTACCAGAAGTAGTTAGTATTTCTTCTTCCACAGGAACACACATTGAAAAAATGGTTGTTTTAGCTTTTTTGTCCCAGGTTTGATGAGTAATAAAAGGAGAACCAATGATGGCAATGTCATTCTTCTCAACAAATGCTATCATATTTTGTAGCATTTTTTTCGATACTTTTTGAAAATCGGCAAAAGAGCAAGTGTCAATTTGTTGAATATAATTGGTTGCATGCTTTTTTACTATTCCATGCACTTTAATGTTGTAGGTATTTAGTTCTTTAACTAAATAATTATCAATGTTGTTTAATCCATCATCTAATTTATCACCTAATACATTTTCAACCCCACCTTGTAAAATACTTCGCAATTTTAATTCAAAGTCTAAATTTCCTTTTAATTCCCATGAAATTAATGTTCCTTTTTTTGTTTTTTGAAAACGCATAAAGGATTCATTCTTTTCTCCTGATAAGGAAATTTTTTGCAGTATTGTATCACCAGAAACTAATTTTACATTTTTAAAAACGGCTTCGTCTTTTTCCCATGGATTCCAATCGATAAGAGATGTGCTATCTGAAACTAAATTATATACAATATCTTTAGAAATTTTGATTTCTTTTGAGCGTATCACTTTGTAATCGCTTTGTTGGGTAGCCACAAAAACCACAAAGGCAACACTTAAAAGAAGTAATAAAAGAAGTATGTATTTTAAAATTCTCATTGAGGAATGAATTTGTTTTTCAAAAGTAATAAATTAATCTTTCATAAGTACTTTAATTACAAACAGTAATCCAATAAAAACTAAAAAACCTACAAAAACCCAATACGTTCCTTTATAAAAAGGTTTTAAAACTTTTAAATCTTTACGATACACTAATATCATTGTAATTACAAAAGCAATAATAAAGAAAATTGCAAAGTAGATTTGACCTGTTGAAAACATATTGAAAATTTTCACAAAAATAGTAATTTAATACTATCAATTTTTTTAATTTTAGTGAAATTTATAGTATAATTATGCAAAAACAATTAAAAGCAGTAAAGCTATTTCATGAAACTTATGGATTAGGTGTCAGTGAAGAAATGAAAGCCGATTTAGGTAATTTAAAAAACGACCTTCGTTTTAATTTAATGAAAGAGGAAAATGAAGAATATTTAGAAGCAGTTCAAAACAATGATTTAGTTGAAGTTGCCGATGCTTTAGGCGATATGTTGTATATTTTGTGTGGAACAATTTTAGAACACGGTTTGCAACATAAAATTGAAGAAGTTTTTGATGAAATTCAACGTTCTAATATGAGTAAACTTGGTGAAGATGGAAAACCAATTTATCGAGAAGATGGAAAAGTAATGAAAGGGCCAAATTACTTCAAGCCAAATTTTGAGGAGATTTTAAAATAAAAAAAAAGGCGATTTCAATTTTGAAATCGCCTTTTTACTTATATGTTTTTTAATTTTGAACACTATATCTTAACAGTCCAACCAAAAGTGTCTTCTGCTAATTTGTATTGAATGTTTGTTAATTTTTCTTTGATTTCTAAAGCAACTGCATTTTCTAATTTTGGTAATTCATAATATTCGCCTAAATAAGAAAAACCTACAATTGGATTAATAACGGCAGCGGTTCCAGCTCCAAAAATTTCTTTTAGCGAACCATCTTTTGCAGCGGCTACTAATTCGTCAACTAAAACGGAACGTACTTCTACTTTAATGTTTTCTCTTTTTGCTAATTCGATAACACTTTTACGAGTTACACCATCTAAGATTCTTTCACTTGTTGGAGCAGTATATAAAGTATCATTAATTCTAAAGAACACATTCATTGTACCTGCTTCTTCTAATTTTGTATGAGTAGCGTCATCAGTCCAAATAACTTGTTGGAATCCTTGTTCGTTTGCTAATTTTGTTGGATAAAATTGGGCAGAATAATTTCCAGCCGCTTTTGCAGCACCTATTCCACCATTAGCAGCTCTACTAAAATGTTCTGCAATTAGTACTTTTACTTCTCCAGAATAATAAGCGCGTGCAGGTGATAAAATTATCATAAAACGATAATCTTGAGAAGGAGCAGCAATTACTCCATGCCCAGTTGCAAT
The DNA here is from genome assembly GCA_004293165.1 of Flavobacteriia bacterium. Classification (GTDB taxonomy): domain Bacteria; phylum Bacteroidota; class Bacteroidia; order Flavobacteriales; family Flavobacteriaceae; genus Flavobacterium. The sequence goes on from RDYL01000003.1 coordinate 167,689, forward strand.
CATAAACGGACGAATATACAAGGTATTTCCTTTTCCTTTTTTAACCCATTCTTTTTCAATTTCTAATAAATGGTGTAAACCTCCTAAGAAAATATCTTCTGGAACTTCTGGCATTGCCATTCTAGTTGCACTTTTATTAAAACGGTGAAAGTTTTCATCAGGTCTAAATAACCAAACAGCATCTTGTTCGTCTTTGTAAGCTTTCATGCCTTCAAAAATAGCTTGACCATAATGAAATACTTTTGCTGAAGGATCTAGTAAAAAAGGGGCATAAGGTTCTATAACAGGTTTTTGCCACACTCCATTCACATAATCACATACCAACATGTGATCTGTAAACACATTTCCAAAGGTTAAGTTTTCAAAATCAACCTCGTTGATTTTTGAATGTGGAGCCGAAATAATATCAATTTCGTTTAAAGTTTTTAATTCCATTAGAGGTAAACTGTTATAATTTATAGTTTTGTAAAATCGTCAAAAAAAAGACGATTTATTGATTTTCGTTGCAAATTTACTAAAAAAAAAGAAGTTTTGTTTTTACCTATTTAAAAATAATTATCAACAACTACCGAAATTAATTCTTAATAAAAACTTTAAAATACATTAAAATCAACTAAAATGAGAATAAATAATGAATTGTTCTTTTATGAATTTAAATTCAATTTTATGTTCAAAAATAACTTTTTTTTGATGCGAAGTAAAAGTAAAAAAAATATAGTTAATTTTGTAGAAATAATATTCAATTAAGATGAAAAAAATACTTACTCTTTCTCTATTGACAATTGCTTTTGTGAGCTGTGAACAAAAAAAAGAAACTACACCAGAAGTTGCTAAAGTGGATTATGCTGTTTTTGGAGATTCAATTTCAACTGAAGGCGCTTTGTCGAATGCTGAAATGATGGAAAAATTCAAATCATTAAAAGAAGGCGATACTCTAGAAGTAAAATTCAAATCAGGAATTAACGAAGTTTGTCAAAAGAAAGGTTGTTGGATGACATTAGATTTAGCAGATGACCAAGAAGCTTTTGTGAAATTTAAAGACTACGGTTTCTTTGTTCCTAAAAATGCACAAGACAAAGAGGTTATTGTAAATGGAAAAGCATTTGTAAGTGTAGAAAGTGTTGATGTTTTAAAACATTATGCCAAAGATGCCGGAAAATCGCAAGCAGCAATTGATAGTATTACTGAGCCAAAAGTTACGTATTCATTTATGGCAGATGGTGTTTTAATTGCTAAGTAATGAAGAATTTATTTTTAATTTTTGTATTATCTTTTTTTATTTTTTCTTGTGAAAACTTAAAAAATAGTGATTCTATAGAAGTTTTAGGTATTGAAGTTTCAAAAAAAGATTCTATCTCAAATAATAAAGATGGATTTGAAATGTACGAAATGTCAGAAATGGCAGCGCTTATGGAGCAAATGTATGTGGATAACGAACGATTAAAAGAGCGCATCATTAAAGGAGATACTATTGGTAAATTTCCACAACATTTCATCAAAATTCATAAAGCGGTAATGACTGATGAAACTGATAAAGATGCTTATTTTAATGAACAAGCGGCTAAATTTATCAAAGCGCAAGAATTAATTTATCAAGACCCGAAAAACGCGAAAGAGCATTTTAATAACGGAATAGATGCTTGTATCAAATGCCACGAAGTAAAATGTGGTGGACCGATACCAAAAATTAAGAAGTTGTATATTGAGTAAAATTTGATATAGTTTTTAAAAGGTTGTTTAAAGTTATTTGCTTTGTCATTCTGAACTCGTTTAACTACGTTGAATTTTCGATTTCAGAATCTTTTCAAGAGAAGCTGAAGTAAATTCAGTTTGATACAAAACACTTTAAACAACCTTTTTTTATATTGTAAATCCAATGAAAAGAGAAATTATTATTACCGATGACGGTTCCACCACTATCCGAATTCCGGAATGGGATGAGAACTATCATTCAACTCACGGTGCTATTCAGGAAGCAAAACATGTTTTTATAAAAAACGGATTGGATTTATTTCAAAATCAAGGTTCAATTTCGATTTTAGAGATTGGTTTCGGAACGGGTTTGAATGCATTCATCACCTTTTTAGAAACTTTAAATAAAGATAAAGTCAATTATGTTGGAGTAGAAGCATTTCCTATTTCAGCTGAAGAAATTGCTCAAATGAATTATGTTTCCGAATTGCAGGCTAAACAATATAAGGAAGTTTTTAGTACAATGCATTCTTGTAATTGGGAACAAAATCAATTTATTTCAAATAACTTTCATTTAACCAAAAGGCAACAGTTTTTTCAAGATATTGAAGATAAAAATCAATTCGATTTAATTTACTTTGATGCTTTCGGATTTCCTTTACAACCTGAATTATGGAGTGAAGTGATTTTTAAAAAAATGTACGATGCACTTTTGCCTAAAGGAACTTTAGTGACTTATGCTTGCCGTTCTACAATTAAAAACGCAATGTTAAGTGTTGGATTTTCTATTGAAAAACTGCCTGGAGCACCTGGAAAACGCGAAATGTTACGTGCGACAAAAAATGAATGATTTTTACTGTAAAGTAAAAATTTAATAAAAAATTAGCATTTTTTTTATCAACTATATCCTTTTTGTGAAGTTTTTTTATTTATCTTTACTACAAGTTCTAGTCCCAAGTTTAACCTTTTATCTTGAATATGTATGCCCAGAGCAATGTTTTCCTACACCAAGTCGATTTTGGAAAGAGTGAGTTTTGATGCGAAACTGTTTTGTAAAGAATTAGAAAAAGCAATGCGAACATTGCTTCCTTATGAGATAGATCAATTGAGAGAATGGCTTTTGCAGTTTACTGTTGAAAAGCCAGAATTAAGGCAATGTTTAATTTATATCAACTAAAAATAGTAAGTCCCGATTTTATCGGGACTTTTTTGTTTTATTTAGATTTTGGACTTATAATTTCTACATCACTAAAAGCAATTGCGCCTCTAACAACTCCAGAAATCACATCACGAAGTGCGTTAATAATATGTATTTTTAATTCATTTTTAGGATAAATTAGACTTACTTCTCTTGCAGGTTTAGGATCTTTAAAATGTTTTAGTTTTTCTTTGTTTTTCTCATTCAAATCTAACGTATGTAGATAGGGAAGTAAGGTTGTTCCAAGACCTTCATCTGCTAATTTAATAAGTGTTTCAAAACTTCCGCTTTCCAATTGAAAATGACTGTCGGCAAAGTATTTATTGTTTTTACATAAATTCAAAATTCCATTTCTAAAGCAATGTCCATCTTGTAATAGCAATATTTTATCCAAATCTAAATCAGAAATTTCAATTTCCTTTTTATCAATGGCAGAATGATTTTTTGGTACATAAGCAACAAAAGGTTCATAATACAATACAATTTCTTTTAGATTTTCTTCTTCTAATGGAGTTGCTGCAATGGCGCAGTCTAAATGACCATTTTTTAATCTTTTGATGATTTCTTCCGTTGTTTGTTCTTCTATAATTAAATTAACTTTTGGGTATTTCTTAATGAAATTATTTAAAAACATAGGTAATAATGTTGGCATCACTGTAGGAATTATTCCAACTTTAAACTCACCACCAATATACCCTTTTTGCTGATCTACAATGTCTTTGATTCTTCCAGCTTCATTTACAATATTCTTTGCTTGATTTACGATTTTTTCACCTACTTCAGTTAATAAAATAGGTTTCTTACTTCGATCAAATATTAATATTGATAATTCATCTTCTAATTTTTGAATTTGCATGCTTAGAGTAGGCTGAGTTACAAAGCACTTTTCTGCAGCAAATGTAAAATTTTTATATTCTGCAACGGCTAAAACATAGTATAGTTGAGTAATGGTCATAGTATTGATATTTATTATGCAAATATAAAAACTATCAATTAAATTTATACAACTAAGGGGGTAAATTTTGTAAATTTGAGTAAATAAAGAAATTATGAAATACAATAGTTTAGGATTGCCCGTAAAAGAATCAGAAGAATTAGTTATAGAACTAAATGGTTTGTTATCCAATTTTCAAATGTATTACCAAAATTTAAGAGGTTTGCATTGGAATATTCGTGGTAAACGTTTTTTTGATTTGCACTTAAAGTTTGAAGAGTTGTACAACGATAGTCAAATTAAAATTGATTTAATTGCCGAACGTGTTTTAACATTAGGAGGAACACCATTACATACTTTTTCAGATTATATAGAACATAGTAAATTACAAATAGGAAAAAATATTTCTAACGATGTTGAAGCGATTCAGTTGATTTTAGAATCATTAAGTATTTTGCTGCAAATAGAGAGAGTAATTTTGAATAAAGCAGCTGAAATTAATGACGAAGGAACTAATTCAATGATGAGTGATTTTATTGCAGAACAAGAAAAAACAAATTGGATGTTGAAAGCTTGGATGGAAGAAGAAATTTAATATAATTTTTTAATTCTACTTTTAGGTAGTTTTTTTATTAATAGAATTTATTGAAATAATAGATAAAATATTTTTATATTTGTTATATGAAATTTTTATCTGTTATTTTTTTAGTTTCATTTCTAACATTTTTAATTACACCTACAGTTTTAGGAGTAATTGATAATGAAGCAGATACTTCCTATTTTTACAGCATGTGTGAAGAGGAAGAGAATTTCACGTCCTACAGTGATATTGAGTCAATACAGACTAATTGTATTTCAGTTTTTAAAATTGCAATTAAAGGCTTAACAGAATCTAGCTTTGTATTTGTTGCTAATTTAAGTTTCGATAATTTAGCACATCAAATTTTTTCTCCACCTCCGAATTTTATTTAATACATTTTCTTTTTTTCTGAACTCATTTTTAGAGTTTATTATTAATGTATTAATAATTAAAATTCATGAATACGCATTCTTTTTTTTCCAATGTAAGAGGTGATCTTGCAGCTGGTTTAGTAGTTTTTTTAGTAGCTTTACCTTTGTGTTTAGGTATTGCGTTAGCCTCGGGAGCACCATTGTTCTCAGGTATAATTTCGGGTGTAATAGGAGGTATTGTAGTTGGGTTTTTAAGCAACTCAGCACTAAGTGTTACAGGACCAGCAGCCGGTTTAACAGCTATAGTTTTAACAGCCATTTCAGATTTAGGTGGTTTTGATATTTTTCTTGTCGCAGTAATTTTAGCGGGTGTAATTCAAATTATATTTGGCTTTTTGAAAGCAGGTAGTTTTTCTAATTATTTCCCAACAAGTGTCATTGAAGGTATGTTGGCTGCTATTGGTATAATTATAATTTTAAAACAAATTCCCCACGCCTTTGGACATGATATAGATAATGAAGGTGATTTTTTCTTTATCGAAAAATCGGGTCATACCACTTTTGATACTTTAATAGAGTCAATAAATTATATTCATACTGGAGCATTAATTATAGCGCTATTATCATTGGCTATTTTGATTATTTGGGAAAAAGTTCCTTTTTTAAAGAAAATAAAAGTGGTTCCCGGAGCTTTAGTTGTTGTGGTAGTAAGTATACTTTTGAATGAGTTTTTTATTCAATCAGGTTCAAGTTTAGCTATTGTAACACAAAATCACTTAGTAAGTTTGCCTTCGTTTACTGAAATTAGAAACGGTTTTGCTTTGCCAAATTTCACTTCTTTAACCAATGAAAAAGTTTGGATTGTTGCTGTTACTATCGCAGTTATTGCATCCATTGAAACCTTATTGTGTGTTGAGGCAACCGATAAACTCGACCCGTATAAACGATTTACAAACACTAATCGCGAATTAAAAGCGCAAGGAATTGGTAATATTTTAAGTGGATTTTTAGGTGGTTTGCCAATGACATCAGTTGTTGTTCGTTCCTCTGCTAATATTAATTCAGGTGGTAGAACTAAGCTAGCAACTATTTTTCATGGTTTTTTATTGATTCTTTTTGCATTATCAATACCATTTGTATTAAATAAAATTCCATTAGCTGCTTTAGCCGCTGTTTTATTAATGGTGGGTTATAAATTAGCAAAACCAAGTGTGTTTATTCATCTATGGAAAAATGGTTTTTCTCAGTTCATTCCATTTGTAATAACTGTAATTGCGGTAGTTCGTATTGATTTATTGAAAGGCGTCGCAATTGGATTAGGAGTTAGTGTTTTGTTTATATTGTATCAAAATTTAAAAATAGCTTATTCATTTAAGAAAGAATCATTCCACGATGGGGATGTAATTACAATAAAATTAGCCCAAGAAGTTTCGTTTTTGAATAAAGCGGCCATTAAAAATACTTTAGGAAGCATTCCAGAAGGTTCGGAATTAATTATTGATGCCTCAAATACAAATTATATTGACTTTGATGTGGTAGAATTGATTAAAGATTTTAGAAACGTTAAAGCCGAAGATAAGAATATTAAATTGACATTAAAAGGTTTTAAAGATCATTATGACATAGAGACGACTGAATTTAAGCATGTAAAAATTAAAGACGAAAAAAAATAATATAAATAACTTTATTAAACATAAATAAAATGAGTGATTTTTATAAAAAAATACTAGAAAATAATAAGAAGTGGGTTGAGAAAAAATTAGAAATTAGTCCCGAGTATTTCAACAATTTAGCAGAAGGACAACAGCCACCTTTATTATGGATTGGTTGTTCAGATAGTAGAGTTCCGGCTAATGAAATTATTGGAGCAGAGCCTGGAGAAGTTTTCGTACATAGAAATATTGCTAATATGGTAATTCACTCCGACATGAACATGTTAAGCGTTTTGGATTATGCTGTAAATGCATTAAAAGTGAAACACGTTATTGTTTGTGGACATTATGGATGTGGTGGTGTGAAAGCTGCAATGGGAAATAGTTCTATTGGAATTATTGATAATTGGATTCGCCACATTAAAGATGTATATCGTTTTCATCAAAAGGAGTTAGATGCTATCACAGATGAAAATGAACGTTTCAATAAATTTGTTGAAGTCAATGTGAAAGAACAAGTTTTAGATTTAGCCAAAACATCCATAGTACAAAATGCTTGGAAAAACGGACAAGAATTATCGATTCATGGTTGGGTTTATGGTTTAAATTCTGGCTATGTGACAGATTTAGGAGTAAATTTTAGTTGCGATAAAGATTTAGACGATGTGTATCAGTTAAAATTTTAAATTTATTTAATTACTAAATCATATTTTTTAAGCAGACCAGATAAATTTTCTGTAGAAAAAATTGCTCGTTTCAACTTGTTTTTTTCAGGGTCAATAATGAAATCATAACTTGTAGAAAAATCAGTTTTATTAGCTGTTGTTCCTATAAAAACAGCATGTCGTAAATTGCAGTTGTCAAATAAAGCTTCCGTAAGGTCACTTTCCATAAAATCAACTGCAATCATACTACAGTTAATGAATTGCATTCTTTTTAGCTTTAAGCTATAAAACTGTGCATAATCAAGCAAGCTGTCTTTAAAGTGGAATTCATATAAAATTTGGTCAGTCATTGCAAAGTTAACGGAAGTAAAATCACATTTTGAAAACCAAACATCACGTAAAGAAACGTGGTTGATTTTTGTGCCTTTAAAATTACATTCAATGAAATTACAATCGATAAACGTTACAGCAATAAAGGAACACAATCTAAAATCACAATTGGTAAATGTGCAATTTTCGTATTCTTTGTATTTTACATCGCTTTCAGCATAGGTTAAATCAGTAAAGTTTTGGTCGGTAATGTAATCTGCGTGCATGGTTTCGTTTTAGTGGGATAAAATTACTTTATTTTTTTGATCGAATCAAAGGTTTTTATTTTAAGTTGTGCACTGAATTATTTAATTAGGCAGTATTAAAAAAAAGCTTATATTCGTACAATAAAATGGGGATGTAGCTCAGTTGGCTAGAGTGCTTGACTGGCAGTCAAGAGGTCGTGGGTTCGAGCCCCATCTTCTCCACAAGAATCTTGTTTCGGCAGGATTTTTTGTTTTAAAACCCTTCAAAAACACCCAATCCAAATAGGGCAAAATCATATTTTACAGGGTCGTTTGGGTCTAATGCTCTTAAATTTTGGTCGAGTTCTGCTAAGGCTTTAGCATCGTTTTGTTTACGAGTTAATAATCCAAGTTTTCTAGCTACGTTACCCGAATGCACATCTAAAGGACATGAGAGTTGAGAGGGATATATGCTTTTCCAAATACCTAAATCTACTCCTTTGTTATCTTGCCTACAATTCCATCTAAGCCACATATTTAGTCGTTTACTTGAAGAATTCTTGTTAGGGTCAGAAATGTGTTTTTCAGTTCTATTTAAATGCTCAATTTCAAAGAAGATAGTTTTAAATTTGGATATAGCATTTTGCATAGAATCCTTTTCTTGATGTATTGTAAAAATTGATTCAAGTCCTCCGTGATTCAAATATATGTTTTGAAGACTTTTAATAAATCCAATGAAATCCTGCCCGTTGAATGTTCGATGGACAAAAGTTTCTAAACGTTGTAAATCATTACCATTATGAGACATAACAAAATCATAGGGAGAATTTCCCATTAAATCCATCATTTTCTTAGCATTGTTAATAATCATCTTGCGATTGCCCCAAGCAATAGTTGCTGCTAAAAAACCTGCAATTTCAATATCTTCTTTCAAAGTATACAAATGCGGAATTTGTATGGGATCGCTATCTATGAAATTGGGATGGTTGTATAAATCAACTTTTTCATCTAAAAATTCTTTTAACTCGGATTTTGTCATTTTAAGAATTTACAATAATTAAGCCGTCTTTCATTACTAATTTTCTATCAGCCATATTTGCTAACTCTTCGTTATGGGTTACAATTACAAAAGTTTGATTGAATTCTTCGCGAAGTTTAAAAAATAATTGATGAAGCATTTCGGCAGATTGTGTATCTAAATTTCCAGAAGGTTCATCGGCATAAATTACTGCGGGTTTATTAATTAATGCTCTGGCTACCGCAACACGTTGTTGTTCGCCACCAGATAATTCACTTGGTTTGTGATGTGTTCTTTCTGAAAGTCCTAAATAGTTTAATAATTGTTTTGCTTCTTTTTCTACATCTTTTTTATCGCGATTAGCTATGAAGCCAGGTATACAAACATTTTCTAATGCCGTAAATTCTGGTAACAGTTGATGAAATTGGAAAATAAAGCCTAAATGTTGGTTTCTAAATTTTGAAAGTTCTTTGTCTTTTAAATTCAAAACCGATGAACCATTAATCTCTAAAACAGTATCATTTTGCTTAGTTGGTAAATCTAATGTACCTAAAATTTGAAGCAACGTTGTTTTACCAGCACCTGAAGCACCAACAATAGAAACGATTTCGCCTTTTTTAATATGTAAATCAACCCCCTTTAAAACATGAAGGGAATCGTAATATTTATGTAGATTTTTTGCAGTAATCATAATGGAACATTTCTACAAAGAAACAAAGATTTTTATCGAATAAAAAAACAATTCTTTTCCTAATTACTATTTATCAAATAATAAAGTTAAGTTAAAATGTAATTTGTGTTTAATTTTTGTTTAAATTTGTTAAACAAAATAACGAATTGAATTAATGAAAAATAAAATAAAAGCATTATCGTTAATTTTTGGTTTGGTTTTTACTTCTTGTACAGCTAAAGAAAAACCAATAATCAAGGATGATTTTAAAGAACCTGTTAAAGTTAAAGAAATTGAAGGTATGGAAGTTGCAACATTTGCTGGAGGCTGTTTTTGGTGTACAGAAGCTGTTTTTTTAGAAATTAAAGGCGTTGAAAAAGTAGTCTCAGGTTACATTGGAGGAAAGACTAAAAATCCAACATATAAAGATATATGTACAGGAGAAACTGGTCATGCTGAAGCAATTCAAATTACCTATAATTCAAAGGAGGTAGCGTATGAAGATTTATTAGAAGTTTTCTTTGGAACACATGATCCAACAACGTTGAATAGACAAGGAGCTGATGTTGGAACGCAATACAGAAGTGAAATTTTCTATCATTCAGAAGCTCAAAAAGTAAAAGCTGAAAATTATATTGAATTGTTAGTAAAAGAAAAATTATACGATAAATCTATAGTTACTAAAATATCTTCAGCTACTCAATTTTATCCAGCGGAAGATTATCATCAAAATTACTACAATCAAAATTCAAGTCAAGGTTATTGCCAAATGGTGATTGCTCCAAAATTAGAAAAATTGCACAAATATTATAAATCGAAATTAAAATAGAAGGGGAAAATTGCTATGAATACTGCTATTGAAAAAGAAATATTCGACATTATTGGTGATAATCATCAAATGACCTCGGTTGAAACACCCTTAAGGCCAGATGCTTTTGCTAGATCTGATGACCAAAAAATGCAAGTTATTGAGCATCATTTTGAAATCATTATGAAAGAATTAGGGTTAGACCTAACAGATGATAGTTTACAAGGAACTCCTCATCGTGTTGCTAAAATGTTTGTACAAGAAATTTTTTCGGGATTAAATCCGGCAAACAAACCAAAAATTTCGGTTTTTGATAATTCGTATCAATACGATAAAATGTTGGTGGAGGCAAATATTAGTTTTAATTCTACTTGCGAGCATCATTTTTTACCAATTGTTGGAAAAGCGCACGTTGGTTATGTTTCGTCTGGTAAAGTTATTGGTTTGTCTAAATTGAATCGAATTGTAGATTATTATGCAAGAAGACCACAAGTGCAAGAACGAATGATTATGCAGATTTTTAATGAACTTAAACAAGTTTTAGAAACAGATAATGTAATGATTGTTGTTGAAGCTACACATTTGTGTGTTTCGAGTAGAGGGATTAAAGATGAAAGCAGTTATACTTCAACCTTACAATATGGAGGTGTTTTTAATCAAAAAGAATTTCGTGATGACTTTTACAAAATGATTCATAAAGAATAAAAAAGTGGTATTAGTTTTGTATATTCGTTATACAGAATTAATATTTTTAAAATGATACATGATCAAGTTCCTTCGGGAGCAGTTTCTACTAAAAACAATAAAGGGACAATGTTAGTTCTTAGCTTATTTTTTGATGGAATAGGGATGTTGTCTTATGTTATTCCTGTTTTTGCGGAAGTTACAGATCTATTTTGGGCGCCAATTTCAGCACTATTACTGCTTATAATGTTTAAGGGTACAGCAGGAAAATTAGCATCCATTTTTGGACTTATAGAAGAGTTATTACCTTTTGTTGATGTGATTCCTACGTTTACAATTACATGGTTTTATACCTACGTAATTAAAGGAGGTAAAGACCAATAAAAAAAGAGCTGAATTAATATTCAGCTCTTTTTTTATATTTTTATTTTTCTTTCTTATACAAAGTTGCATTATTTGCAAATTTGGTTATTTCAATTTTTGAGTCTCCAAGTAATTCAATTTCACTTTTTCCAGAAGCCATTAAAGTAAGTTCGCTAGTTACATTAACATAACATTTTGAATAACCCTCTGTAGTTAATTCTAAATTAGCAATAATTAGTTTTTTTGCGGTTAGTATAATGTAATTATCTAATCTAATTTTAGCATCATTCACGTTTCCTTCAATGGTAGCTTGACTTTTTTGGTACATGTCAAGTTTCAATTCTTTACCAGTAACTAGCGCTTTTAAATCGGCATTTTTACTTAATTCAATAGAGGTGTTATCTGCTTTAACATTAATTTCTGCTTCAGATTTATCGTTTAAAATTAATGCAAAATAATTAGCTTTTACATTTAAAAAAGATCTTGAATTATCATAATTTTTAATAGTGATATTATCTAATTCTAAATCTGCTAAAGCATGAATAGTGCTTTCATTTTTAGCTGTAATTAATTTTAAATCAGAAGTATAATTAATTCTAATAGCAAATTTTTTTTCACCAGTTACTTCTCTTAATGCCGATACTTTTAAAGTACCACCTATAACTTCATAATTAATGATATCATGTAAATTGTCATCGGCTTCAATTTCAAAAGAAGTTTTATCTGCTTTTACTAAAAAAACTTCAAAATTGTCATTTATTTCTATGTTTTCAAAAGTTGGAATTTCTTTAACAGAAACGGTTACAATTTTAGAACCCTTTATTTTCTCTTTTTTCTGAGCAACTACAAGCGATGTAAACAGTAAAAGTGTAAGCAGAAACGATATTTTTTTTGTCATTTTTTCGAAATTTTTAATATCACAAACATACACAAAATTTATTCCAAAATTATTATTTTAGGAAGTTGACATAAAATTTTCTACTTGAAAATGCATAATAACATAAAAGCACCAGTTATAAACTGATGCTTTTTATATTTATATGATTGAATCTATTAAATATACCATAAGGGTAAAAACAAATTCTACGACTTGAATTATTAACTTAATCATGAGAATGAGATTTAGGACTAATTTTGGTACTGTAAATTTATAAAATGCTTAAATTAAAGCTGTTAATTATATATTAATTATTTGTTAAATACGTTAGTTTTTAGAAACGCTTCCGCCAGAAGATTCTTCTTTTACCACCTTTTTAGGATCTTTTACGTATTCAATAGAACTTCCGCTAGATGCTTTTGCATTTAAAAGAACTATTGGGTTTACAGTTGTATTACTACCACTTGTAGACTCAGCTGTAATTTCATTTGCTGCTAAATCTAGCGCATTAATAGTACTTCCACTAGATGAATTTGTTTTTACAATTAATGCTTTTCCCGACAGTGTTATTTCGCTTCCGCTTGAAGATTCACTTTCCACTTTTTCATACTCTAAATCAGTATTAATTGAACTCCCGCTGCTTGTTTTTACCGTTAAGTTAGTCCCTTTTAAAGTGCTTTTTGAACGAATACTCGCTCCGCTAGACGATTCTAATCCGTTAATTGTAGTTGTTTTGACATGAACAATAGCACTTTCCATAGAATTAATATTGCCTTCAATTTTTACAATTAAAGTACCGTTTTCTACTCTTGTAATGATATGTTCCATCAAGTTGTCATCAACTTCAACAATTACTTCCGTTGGATTTCCTTGTTCAACAATTACTTCAACACCTGTACTAGCGTCAATTTTTGTAAATGGTGTATCAATAGTTCTTTTTTCGGATACTACATTTCCACTACCATCTATGCCATTTCCTAAGTTTAAATTGGCATTACAAGAAGCTAAACTTAATGTAATTAGTAGCGCTATTAATTTAAAAGTCGTTTTCATATTATTTGATTTAGATTTTATCTATTTTTTTGTTCTTTAATTTCTTTGTATACCTTTTTTTCTACTTCATCAGCTGCTATAATATATTCTTCTTTTTTTGTAACAACACCTGTTTTCTCAGTGTTTACTACTTTTTTCACAAGTACTCCGTTTTCATCATAATAGATTGAAGCAGCGGTATCACCAGTTTCTATTTTTACACTTAAACTATCGTCTATTTCTTCTGAAGAACAATTCAAACAATTTACCTTATCTTGATTTACTTTAAAAACTGGGTTTTTAGTGTCAAATTCATTTTCATCAAAAAACTCATAATCACTTCTGTCAAAGTTACTAAAACTATCGTCTATTTGAAAGATTGTTCCTTTTGGTAAATAAAGGTAAATTTCTACTTCTTGGCCTCTAAATTTATTGTCTACACCTGTTAGTAAGTAATTATTAAAGGTTATGTTGTTTTCTTCGATTTTATAGTCGTATTTGATTTTTTCAGCTCTTTTTTTCGCTTGTGAAGTTGATTTACCATTAGCTAACTTTTCTATTAAAATATAAGGTGTAGTTTCATCGGTATATTTAACCTCAATACTTACGTTGTTTGAGTAAATGATTTCATTATCACCTTCATCTTGTGTTATCTTGTATTCATGATTTCTGTAAATACTTTTTGAATAAAAATCATTATTCTTAAATTTTATTTTCAAAGTATCTGTTGGTGCAATTGCAATTAATTCTTTTTGAACTGATTTACTTTCAAATGCTAGTTGAGAGGCTTCATTAATTCCTAGTGTTATTAATATTCCTACTGTAATAATCCAAACCGCTAGTAAGCTATATTTTACATAGTTTCCAATTGATCTAATAGTATTAACCATTAATTTTAATCCTAAAATAAATAAGAAAAATAATGGAATTCCAAATCCTAATAAAAATAGTATTCCTTGTGCCCAAAGTGGTGTTTCTAACCCAATAGGAGTTTGAATGTGATTCAAAATATAGTTCTCAGGCATTGTTGATGAAAATATCATGATAATGCTTGTTATAATAATCCCTAGCAATGCTATTGCTGAGAAAAATAAGATGAATGAACCTATTATTTTTGCAAATACTTTGAAAATTGTTGTAATAACTTCTTCAATTGAAGAACCAATTCTAGAAGCTCCTGATTTAGCGGTATGGGCAATTTTTTCGGTATCAATACTATTTATTTTAGATGTAATATCATCAAATCCTTCTTTTACTTTTTTCTCAATATTAGAAATGGTAATGGGTTCACCTTTCATTTCTAATTTCTGAGTTGTAGATATTGCTTCGGGAACTAAAATCCACAATACGATGTAGACAAATAGACCCGTACCAAATCCAAAAAATAAAATAACCATAAAAATACGTAACCATAAAGTGTCAATTCCTAGATAATGTCCTAAACCAGCCATTACACCACCAAGCATACCGTTTTCTTTATCTCGATACAATCTTTTTGAAGGGTAATAAAAGTTTGTTGAAGCACCCGAATTTGATTGATAAGTTGTTTTGTCATCATCAATCTTATAATCTTCAGGTTGTCCCATAATAGAAATAACTTCTTCAATTTCAGTTAATCCTACAACTTGTTTGTCATTTTTTAATCGCTCTTGAAATAATTCTGCAATGCGACTTTCAATGTCTTTCATGATTTCATCTCTACCATCTGGAGCAAGAGAGCGCTTCACCGCATCAAAATAACGCGATAACTTCTGATAGGCATCTTCATCAATATGGAAGAAAAAACCTCCTAAATTTATACTTATTGTTTTGTTCATGACTCTTAGTTTTGACTAGTTATTATATTTACGGCATCAGCTAATTCTTTCCAGGTGCCATTTAATTCTTGTAAAAATTCTTTCCCTTCATCGGTTAATCCATAATATTTTCTTGGCGGACCCGATGTTGATTCTTCCCAACGATAATTTAATAAGTTATCGTTTTTTAATCTTGTTAATAAAGGATAAACGGTGCCTTCTACCACAAGTAGTTTTGCGTTTTTTAGCGTGTCTAGTATTTCAGAGGTATAAGCGTCTTTTTCTTTTAATACAGATAAGATACAAAACTCTAAAACACCTTTTCGCATTTGCGCTTTAGTGTTCTCAATGTTCATAATTCCTTTTGTTTTTTTTAATTAAACTGTTCATTTTTTGATTGTTTTGCTTACGCAGTTGATTGATTTGATGATTGAAACTAGTATACCTATTAATTTCTTATACAAAGATAATTCTAAAAGAAGGTATTGTGTAACGCATAGTACTAATATTTAACATATATTTAACAATTAAAAAAATAGTAGGAATGCATAGTATTTTTTGTATTTTTACAAAATAAATCAATGAATCATGGAGTTTACACCTGCAAAACTGAATCTTTTTACCTTTTTTAAACTGCCATCTGCTTTTTGGAGTGGCCTGCGTGTGAAATCAATTTCACCAGAAGTTTGTGAAGTAACGGTTAAACACCGCTGGTTCAATCAAAATCCGTTTAACTCGATGTATTTTGCTGTACAAGCAATGGCAGCAGAATTTACAACTGGCGCTTTGGTAATGTATCAAATTAAAGAAAGCAAAAAGAATATTTCAATGTTAGTGGCTCAAAACAAAAGTGTTTTTACTAAAAAAGCTACTGGAAGAATTACTTTTACTTGCAATCAAGGAACAGCAATTAAAGAAACTATTAAAAAAGCAATAACTTCTAATGAAGGACAAACCATTTGGCTAACCTCTACAGGTAAAAACGAAAAAGGCGAGCAAGTTTCAGAAATGCAGTTTGAATGGACTATTAAAGTTAGAGCTTAAAAATTACTTTTAATTATCACATCCAAAACTACATTATTCGAAACGCTCAACTATTCCTAAACATACGTTAATTTACTTTCATTGTTCTTTTTTTGATTGTAACTTTGAGAAAAAGAAAAAAATGACCATTTTAATTACAGGTGCAACAGGATTAGTAGGGCAGGAGTTGGTAAGCTTGCTTTTGCAAAACGGACACACGGTTCATTATTTATCTACGTCAAATAATAAATTAGTTACGAATTCTAATTATAAAGGTTTTTATTGGAATCCAAAAACAGCAGAAATTGATACCGATTCATTAGCTGATGTTGAGGTTGTTGTTCATTTAGCGGGTGCAAGCGTAGCTAAAAAATGGACAAAATCATATAAAGATGAAATTATCGATAGTCGTGTACTTTCAACTAAATTATTATTTCAAACCCTTCAAAATACACCAAATAAAGTAAAACAAATCGTGTCGGCTTCCGCAATCGGAATTTATCCTGATAGTTTAACCAATATTTATCATGAATCTGATTTGGATATTGATGTTTCTTTTCTTGGAAATGTGGTGAAATTATGGGAAAATGAAGTCAACCAATTTGAAAAATTACAACTCATCGTTTCTAAAATCAGAATCGGAATTGTGTTGGCTAATAATGGTGGCGCTTTGCAAGAAATGGTTAAACCAATTCAATATGGAGTAGGAGCAGCATTTGGTTCCGGAGAACAATATCAATCATGGATTCACATTCAAGATTTAGTTGCTATTTTTTATCATGTCATCGAAAACAAACTTCCAGGAATTTATAATGGTGTTTCACCTTATCCTGTAACTAATACAGAACTTACTAAATCAATTGCTAAAACGCTTAATAAACCATTTTTTCTTCCCAATATCCCAAAATTCGTAATGCAGCTTATTCTTGGAGAAATGCATCAAATTTTATTTTCAAGTCAGCATGTAAGTTGTAGAAAATTATTGGATGAAAACTTTCAATTTAAATTTGCTTCTTTAGACAAAGCTTTGAATGATTTGTTGAAATAAAGTGTTTCTTCATCTTTTTTCCTGACAATTTGACATTTTTAAACATTTGGCAATACATTTGCAATCCCATTTACTAAAGTAAAAATGTTTAAAAAAATATTTAAAAATATGAGTCAAGAAAGTACTGAAAACATCGAAAAGGAGAACATTAATGAAGAAAATGTTTCAGAAACTCAAGGAATTCCTACACCTGATTTATCTGTAGAAGAGCAATTACAAGAAGAATTAAGCAATGAAAAAGACAAATTTTTACGTCTTTTTGCTGAATTTGAAAATTATAAACGAAGAACTACTAAAGAACGTATTGACTTATTCAAGACTGCTAACCAAGAAGTTTTGCAAGCAATGTTGCCTGTATTAGATGATTTTGACAGAGCTTGGGCACAAGTGTCTAAGTCAGATGATGATGCTTTGGTAACAGGAGTACAATTGATTCATGATAAATTAAGAAGTACATTAGTTGCGAAAGGTTTGGAAGAAGTTGAAGTAAGAGCGGGAGATGTTTTTAATGCTGATTTTGCAGAAGCAATTACCCAAATTCCAGCGCCAAACGATAAATTAAAAGGTAAAATTGTAGATGTTATTGAAAAAGGTTACAAATTAGGAGACAAAATTATTCGTTTCCCAAAGGTTGTAATCGGACAATAATTTTTACCGTAGAAACGCGATTCATTGCGTTTTAATCATTATTATAATATTTTAAAATGAAAAAAGATTTTTACGAAATATTAGGCATTTCAAAAAATGCTACAGCAGAAGAGATTAAGAAAGCATATCGTAAGAAAGCAATCGAATTTCATCCTGACAAAAATCCAGGGAACAAAGAAGCGGAAGAAAAGTTCAAAGAAGCTGCCGAAGCTTATGAAGTATTAAGTGACGCTAACAAAAAAGCAAAATATGATCAATATGGTCACCAAGCTTTTGATGGTGGTGGATTTGGCGGTGGTCAACACATGAACATGGATGATATTTTCAGTCAATTTGGTGATATTTTTGGTAGTGCTTTTGGCGGTGGCGGATTTTCTGGATTTGGCGGTGGCGGTGGTCAACGTAGAGTAAAAGGAAGTAATCTTCGTATCAAAGTGAAATTAACTTTGGAAGAAATTGCAAATGGTGTTGAAAAGAAAGTAAAAGTTAAACGTAAAGTTCAAGCTAAAGGGGTAACCTATAGAACGTGTCCAACTTGTAATGGTTCAGGACAAATTATGAAAATTGCGAACACAATATTAGGTAGAATGCAAACTGCTACTACGTGTCATACATGTAGTGGTTCTGGTCAAATTTTAGATCAAAAACCTGCTGGAGCCGATGCGCAAGGAATGTTATTAGAGGATGATACGGTTTCAATCAAAATTCCTGCAGGTGTTGTAGACGGAATGCAGTTAAAAGTAGCAAACAAAGGGAATGAAGCGCCAGGAAGCAATAGTATTCCAGGGGATTTAATTGTTGCTATTGAAGAAATTGAACATGAATTCTTAAAGCGTGAAGGCGAAAATTTACATTATGATTTATACATCAGTTTTGCAGAAGCAGCATTAGGAGTTTCTAAAGAAATTGATACCGTTTCAGGAAAAGTACGTATCAAATTAGAAGAAGGAATTCAATCGGGTAAAATTTTACGTTTGAAAGGTAAAGGTGTACCAAGTATTAATGCTTATGGAAATGGCGATTTGTTAGTTCATGTGAACGTATGGACGCCAAAGACATTAAACAAAGAGCAAAAGCATTTTTTTGAAAAAATGCTTACCGATGAAAACTTCATTCCTAGACCTGAGAAATCAGATAAATCTTTTTTTGAAAAAGTTAAAGATATGTTTTCATAATTAAATATAATTTAATACTTTTGAAACTCACTTTTTTAGGAGAGTGAGTTTTTCTTTTTCATAGCAATTTTTCCCATCCTTTAGCAATGAAGGGTGGGTTTTTTTTGTAACAAAAGCATTTTTTTGCTACTAATAAGTAAATAAAATCAACTCAATTTATGAGCAATATTCTCGAAGTACAAAACGTAGTGAAACAATATGGCGATTATACCGCTTTAAACAACGTTTCGTTGCAAGTTCCTAAAGGAAGTATATACGGACTTTTAGGTCCAAATGGTGCTGGAAAAACATCTCTTATTCGTATTATTAATCAAATTACGATGCCAGATAGTGGAATAGTATTGTTAGATGGTGAAAAACTTAAACCACAGCATGTTCAATATATTGGCTATATGCCCGAAGAACGTGGTTTATACAAAACCATGAAAGTTGGCGAACAATGTTTGTATTTGGCACAATTAAAAGGAATGCCAGAAGCAGAAGCTAAAAAGCAACTTAAATATTGGTTTGAGAAATTAGAAATTCAAGGTTGGTGGGACAAAAAAATCCAAGAACTTTCTAAAGGAATGGCACAAAAAATTCAGTTTGTAGTTACTGTTTTGCACAATCCCAAATTATTGATTTTAGACGAACCATTTTCGGGTTTCGATCCAGTTAATGCAAATTTAATTAAAGACGAAATCATCGAATTGAATAAAAAAGGAACATCGGTAATTTTTTCTACTCACAGAATGGAATCGGTTGAAGAAATGTGCGATTACATTGCTTTAATTCATAAATCCAATAAATTAATCGAAGGGAAGTTAGAAGATGTAAAACGCCAACACAGAACTAATACGTTCCAAGTAGGTATTATTACAAACAATATTGAAGGTTTAATGTTGCAATTAACACATAAATTTACGTTGAATCAAACCAATTTTAAATCATTAAACGATGATTTAAAATTAGAAGTACATTTAGGTCAGTATAATTCAAACGAATTACTTTCTATTTTGACACAATTTGGGCAAGTAACTCACTTTGTTGAAAAAATTCCAAGTGTAAACGATATTTTTATTCAAACCGTAAGCCAATAATCATGAACATATTATACTTAATTATCAAGAGAGAATTTATTGCCAAAGTGCGTAATAAATCGTTCATCGTAATGACTTTTTTAAGTCCGCTTTTATTTGTTGGAATGGCTGTTCTAGTGGGGTATTTATCTACTATGAATAAAGATTCGGTAACTCAAATAGCTATTCATGACGAAGCAGGTTTGCTAAGAAAAGAATTTAAAAACGACAAGTATACTAATTATACAGATTTGTCTGCATTACCATTCAAAACAGCAAAAGATACTGCAAGTAAAAGCTATGAAGGATTGCTTTATATTCCAAAAGTAACTACTGTTCAAGATTTAAA
The DNA here is from genome assembly GCA_004293165.1 of Flavobacteriia bacterium. Classification (GTDB taxonomy): domain Bacteria; phylum Bacteroidota; class Bacteroidia; order Flavobacteriales; family Flavobacteriaceae; genus Flavobacterium. Next base: position 187,884 of record RDYL01000003.1, read on the forward strand.
AGAAAAAGTAGAATATATTTCAGAAGATAGTCCAAGTTTAGACTTTATTTCGGATGTAGAAGAAGTTATAGATTCTGTAATTACGCAAGAAAATTTAAAGGTTTTGGGTTTTGATGCAGATAAAATTGATAAAGCTAAAGCCGATTCTTCCTTAAAACTTTCCAAATTTTCAGGAGAAGAAAGTTTAAAAGGCTTAAACGAAATTAAAGTCATCATTGGAGGTTTGTTTGGTTATTTAATTATGATGTTCATTGTTATTTACGGCAATTTTGTAATGCGAAGCGTTATTGAAGAAAAAACCTCAAGAATTATAGAAATTATCATTTCTTCAGTGAAACCATATCAATTAATGATGGGGAAGATTATTGGAAATTCATTGGCAGGAATCTTACAGTTTTTAATTTGGGCAATTGTTGGAGCATTATTATTCTTTATCGCCTCCACATTCTTAGGTTTGCAAATGGGAGCTTCATCAACAATGTCTCCGGAAATGGTCGAAGCAGCAGGAAATATAGATAAAATGGCTAAAATTCAATTGTATTTGAATGAAATTGCGAACTTGCCATTGGCTACATTAATTATTTCATTCATTATTTATTTTATTGGAGGTTATTTTTTATACAGCTCATTTTATGCCGCAATTGGTGCCGCAGTAGATTCTGAAACCGATTCGCAACAATTTTTATTACCGATTATTATGCCATTAATTTTAGGCGTTTATATCGGATTTTTTACTGTTATTAACGACCCGCATGGAACAATAGCTACAGTTTTTTCTATTATTCCATTAACCTCGCCAATTGTCATGCTAATGCGTATTCCTTTTGGTGTGCCATTATGGCAATTAGCACTTTCTATAGTTTTATTGTACGGAACGTTTATCTTTGTAGTCTGGTTTGCGGCAAAAATCTACCGAGTAGGTATTTTAATGTATGGAAAAAAACCAACTTGGAAAGAATTATATAAATGGTTGAAATATTAAAAGAGGTTAAGAGTTTGTAGTTTAGGAGTTTAAAAGTTTTTCTATGTTTTTTAAAATTTTATTTTATCTTTTGTTTTTAGTAGGTATTGTTTTTACAATATTTTCAAATGTGAAGTATAAAAGTTTGGATAGCATAGAAAAAGAATGTAAGCAACAACTTTTTTTGAGTAGAACAAAATTTGTTATTTTAATAGGAATAGTGAATATTATTATACTTATTTTCCTATTTAGATTTTTTGGAGAATTAGCAAGATATTTTTTCTTGGTATTTTTTTTATTTTGGAGTTTATTTGATTTTTTTGATTCTAAAAATAAAATCGAAATTATGAAAGAGAATAATTTTTCAAGTAATTTTTTAAGTGAATACAAATTATCGACAAGTTACCAAACTATTGGTTTGTTTTGCTTTTTCATTTTAATTGTAATGGCTTTTTTTAAAAATTAATTAGTGTATAGATTAAATAAAAAATGAGTAAAATCCTTATCATAGAAGACGAAGCAGCAATTCGAAGAGTATTGACTAAAATACTTTCCGAAGAAAATGATTCGTATAAAGTTGAAGAAGCAGAAGATGGTTTACAAGGAATCGAAAAAGTTAAAAATGAGGATTATGATTTAATTCTTTGCGATATCAAAATGCCAAAAATGGATGGTGTTGAGGTATTAGAAGCCGTAAAAAAAATAAAACCTGAAATTCCAATGGTCATGATATCAGGTCATGGCGATTTGGAAACCGCAATAAATACTATGCGTTTAGGTGCTTTTGATTACATTTCAAAACCGCCCGATTTGAATCGTTTATTGAATACGGTTCGAAATGCATTAGATAAAAAACAATTGGTTGTAGAGAACAAAATCTTGAAAAAGAAAGTCTCTAAAAACTATGAAATGATAGGTAATAGTGAGGCAATTAATCATATCAAAACGATGATTGATAAAGTTGCTCCAACTGATGCCCGAGTTTTAATCACGGGACCAAACGGAACTGGAAAAGAGTTAGTAGCACATCAATTACATGAAAGAAGCGAGCGTTGCAATGCTCCAATAATCGAGGTAAACTGTGCGGCAATTCCTTCTGAATTAATTGAAAGTGAATTATTTGGTCATGTAAAAGGTGCTTTTACTTCAGCGGTTAAAGATAGAGCAGGAAAGTTTGAAGCTGCAGATGGCGGAACCATTTTTTTAGACGAAATTGGCGACATGAGTTTATCTGCTCAAGCCAAAGTTTTACGCGCTTTACAAGAAAATTTAATTCAACGAGTTGGTGCAGATAAAGATATTAAAGTTAATGTTCGAGTTGTTGCAGCGACGAATAAGGATTTAAAAAAGGAAATCCAAGAAGGAAGATTCAGAGAAGATTTATATCATAGATTAGCTGTAATTTTAATCAAAGTTCCCGCTTTAAATGACAGAAGAGAAGATATTCCAGAGTTGATAGCGCATTTTGCATCTAAAATCGCATCAGAACAAGGAAATACACAAAAATCATTTTCCAAAACAGCTATTAAACTATTACAAGAATACGATTGGACAGGAAACATACGTGAGTTACGAAATGTAGTAGAGCGCCTAATTATTCTAGGTGGAGCCGAAATTTCAGAACAAGACGTGCAACTATTTGCGAGTAAATAATATCAAGTGAAGAGAGATTTGAAAATAGTTTGCTAATTACTAATCACTCTTCACTAATTACTAAATAAAAATGCAATTAAAAAAAATAAATCCCAACCTTCAGAAAGCGTTAATTGAAAATGACTTTATTGAAGCGAATGAGTTACAACAAGAGACATTTTCAACCATTAAAAGTGGGGTTGATGCGGTTATTCAGTCACTTAGTGGTTCAGGAAAAACAACAACTATTTTATTGAATGTAATTCAAAGAATGGAAAAACCAGTGGGCGAAAGTACCCGTGCTTTGGTTTTGGTTCAGGACAAAGAAAAAGTTTTGGAAGCTGTTGAGCAATTCAAAAAGTTAAACCATTACACTAATTTACGTGTTTTTGGAGTACATGAAAAAGGCGATATGGATTACGATAAGAATCAAATTTCGTTAGGAATGGATGTTTTGATTGGAACACCTATTCGCATCAATGAAATGTTTTCTTCAGCTGGATTTAACATGAATACAATTAAAATGTTTGTGGTAGATGATGTGGAAGAAATGTTACGCAAGCGTGAAGATTCTATTATACAAAGACTTTCTATGAGTGCCGAAAAAACACAACGTTTGTTTTTTTGTTCTCAAATCACAGAAAGAGTCGAAATTTTAGCGGATAGAATAATGATTGAACCACTTTTCTTCGAATCAGAAGATTAGTTAAAAAGAGCAATATGGGAATAATGAAAGTATTTTCGGGAAGTGAAATTCTTGCCGATGCCTTGAAACAAAAAATTGAGGCAGTAGGAGTAGAGGTTGTTAAAAAAGACAACTTACAATCGGCTCGAATGGCCGGATTTGGTTCTTCAGATTTAGCTGTTGAATTATTTGTAGACGAGCGTTACTATGGTAAAATTAGTCCCGTTTTAGAAGAATTTCGAATGAGTCTATAAACGACTCTTCAACACACTATAAAAAAGAAGCTCCTGAATTTTCAGGAGCTTTTTAGTTTTATTTCACTTGGTCTAAACCTCTTTTTCGTAGTAGTGGCGCTACACTAGGTTCGGCACCTCTAAAGCTTTTGTATAATTCCATTGGATCTTCAGTTCCTCCTTTTTCCAAGACATTTTTTCTAAATGATTTAGCATAATCGGAATTAAAAAGACCATTAATTTTAAATACTTCAAATGCATCGGTGTCCAATACGCCTGACCAAATATAACTGTAATATCCAGCTGAATATCCACCTGCAAAAATATGATTAAAATAAGTACTTCTATATCTAGGAATAATAGTATTTGGTAAATTAATTTTAGTCATTGCTTCTTTTTCAAACGTTTCAGCATCAACTGTAATTGCACCTTTTTGTGTATGATATTGCATGTCTAAAATAGAAGCTGCCAAATATTCAGTAGTTGCAAAACCTTGATCAAAAGTACCTGCTTTTTGCATTTTTTCAATTAATGCATCAGGAATTACTTGTCCTGTTTTATAATGTTTGGCATAGATTCGCATTACTTCTGGTTCAGCAGCCCAATTTTCCATAATTTGAGAGGGTAATTCTACGAAATCTCTCGGAACACTTGTTCCTGCTAAACTTTCATAAGTTACATTCGATAGTAATCCGTGTAAAGCGTGTCCAAATTCATGGAAGAAAGTACTTACTTCATCAAAAGTTAATAAAGCTGGAGCATTTTCAGTTGGTTTTGTAAAATTACACACTATTGAAACAACGGGAGCAATTCGTTTTCCATTTTCCATTTTTTGAGTACGGTAGGAGGTCATCCACGCACCACCACGTTTCGAAGTTCTTGGGTGAAAATCCATATATAAAATTCCAATATGTTTGCCATCTGCTTCGGTAACTTCCCAAACGGTTACATCTTCATGGTATTTTGGAACGTTATTTAAAGTTTTAAATTGCAATCCATATAATTTTCCACAAACCGTAAAAACACCTTCTCTTGTTTTTTCTAAACTGAAATAAGGCTTCATTTCTTGCTCGTCTAAATCAAATCGTTCTTTTCTGATTTTTTCTGAATAATATCTCCAATCATAAGATTGAACTTCATCTTTGATTCCGTCTTTCTGCATCATTACTTTAATGTCAGCTGCTTCTTTGTTTGCCATATTTAAAGCTGGAACCCACAAATCATTTAATAATTTAGTTGCTGTTTCTGGATTTTTTGCCATTGATTTTTCTAAAACATAATCAGCATGTGTAGCATATCCCAATAAACGTGCTTTTTCACCTCTTAAATTTGCAATTTTAATAGCAAGTTCTTTATTGTCTTTATCATTGTTGTGATTTGCTCTCATTTGGTAAGCGTTCCAAATTTCCTTACGTAATTTTCTATTTGAACTGTATTGTAAAAAAGGCATCACACTAGAATTTGATAAAGTAAACATCCATTTTCCAGCTTTACCTTTAGCTTTTGCATCAGAAGCCGCAGTTTCAATTAGTTCATTCGGTAAACCTGCTAAATCATTTTTATTTGAAATCACCAATTCATAAGAATTTGTTTCCGCTAAGATATTCTGACCATATTTCAATGTAGCAACCGCCATTTCAGAATTGATTTCTCTCAATCTTTTTTTGTTTTCTTCGGATAAATTAGCACCACTTCGAACAAAATTCTTGTATAGATTTTCTAATATTTTGGTTTGCTCCTTGTTTAAATTTAAGTTGGCTTGGTTACTCCAAACAATCTTAATTTTTTTAAATAAAACTTCATTTAAGTTAATGTTATCATTATGTGCAGATAATTTTGGCGCTAACTCCTTTGCAATAGCTTGAATTTCTTCATTCGTATTTGCACTGTTTAAATTATAGAAAACGGTACTTACTTTCGCAAGAAGCTTTCCTGAATTTTCCATGGCTAAAATTGTATTTTCAAAACTAGGTTTATCAGTGTTGGAAACAATTGCATTAATTTCTGCTTCTTGTTTTCTGATGCCTTCTAAAATAGCAGGTTTAAAATGCTCATTTTTAATTAAATCAAATGGAGGAACCTCATATGGAGTTGTGTACGTTTCAAAAAACGGATTCATAGTTGTTTGTTTTTTTTCTTGTGATTGCATAGAAACAGCACTAGTTAATGCTGAGAATAAAAGTATGGTTTTGATTTTCATCATATTGAATTTTAAAACGTAAAAATAATGGAATAATAGTATAATAGCAAAAGATAACTATATTTTATGAAATGACGCAGTTGCTTTCTTAAATCTAATTTAAAATCTATCTTTGCACCTTCAAAAATTTAAGGAATCACTTTTAACCTTTTAAACCTTAAACTTTTAAACTTACATTATGATTACAGTTAACGACATTGCCGTAGAATTTGGAGGAACCACACTTTTTAGTGAAGTAACATTTGCCATTAATGAAAATGATAAAATTGCCTTAATGGGTAAAAATGGTGCAGGGAAATCTACACTATTAAAAATTGTTGCTGGAGCAAATAAACCTACTCGTGGGGTTATTTCGGCGCCAAGTGATGCTGTAATTGCTTATTTGCCGCAACATTTGTTGACAGAAGATAATTGTACGGTTATGGAGGAAACATCAAAAGCATTTGCTTCGGTGTTGAATATGAAAAAAGAAATCGACGAAATCAATGAACAATTGACTATTCGTACTGATTATGAAAGTGATGAGTACATGAAATTGATTGAAAAAGTTTCGGAATTGTCTGAAAAATATTATTCTATTGAAGAAGTGAACTATGAAGCTGAAGTTGAAAAAATTTTAAAAGGCTTAGGGTTTGAAAGAGAAGATTTTAATCGCCCAACAAAAGAATTTTCTGGAGGTTGGAGAATGCGAATTGAGTTAGCAAAAATTCTATTGACTAAACCTGATTTAATTCTTTTAGATGAGCCAACGAATCACTTAGATATGGATAGTATTCAGTGGTTAGAAGAATTTTTGATTAACCAAGCGAAAGCAGTAATGGTTATTTCCCACGATAAAACCTTTGTTGATAATATTACCAATCGTACCATAGAAGTTACAATGGGACGTATATACGATTATAAAGCCGTGTATTCTGAATATTTAGAATTACGAAAAGACCGAAGAATTCACCAACAAAAAGCGTACGATGAGCAACAGAAATTCATTGCCGATAACCAAGCTTTTATTGAGCGATTTAGAGGTACTTTTTCAAAAACAGAACAAGTGCAATCGCGTGTGCGAATGTTAGAAAAAATTGTTCCAATTGAAGTGGACGAAATAGATAATTCGGCTTTGAAGTTGAAGTTTCCCCCTTCAGTTCGTTCGGGTCAATATCCTGTAATTGTTAAAGATTTAGAAAAATCATACGGTGATAAATTAATTTTTAAAGATGCGAATTTAGTTATTGAACGCGGACAAAAAGTTGCTTTCGTGGGTAAAAATGGTGAAGGAAAATCGACCATGATTAAAGCCATCATGAAAGAAATTGAAATTAATAGCGGTTCTGTAGAAATTGGCCATAACTGTCAAATTGGTTATTTTGCTCAAAACCAAGCCGCAATGTTAGATGAAAATGCAACAATTTTTGAAACCATTGACAGAATTGCTGTTGGAGATGTTCGAACTCAAATAAAAAATATTTTGGGCGCATTTATGTTCCAAGGAGATGATATTCAAAAGAAAGTCAAAGTGCTTTCGGGTGGTGAAAAAACACGTTTAGCAATGATTAAATTGTTGTTAGAGCCTGTAAATCTATTGATTTTGGATGAGCCATCGAATCACTTAGACATGAAAACAAAAGACATTATTAAAGATGCTTTACGCGATTTTGACGGAACCTTAATTTTAGTGTCGCACGACCGTGATTTCTTAGATGGTTTAGCCGAAAAAGTATTCGAATTTGGACACAAACGTGTAAAAGAACATTTCGAAGACATCAAAGGATTCTTAGCACATAAGAAAATGGATTCTTTGAAAGAGATAGAAAAGTAATTTAAAAAGCTCCAAATAGAGTTTTTTTTATGGCTTATTTCTTCTTCCACTTTTCAAATCCTAAAACACTAGGTTTAATTTCTTTTTGCCATAATTTACCAAATGTTTTATTTAAGTATTCAAAAACCATAACATTTTTAGTTTCATATTCTTTAAAATTGGTAGGAGCAACACAACCAAAATCATGAAATTGGACATTATACTTTTTAGCAAAAGCCAAATCTTCTTTGGAAATCACCGATGCAATTCCGCCTAAAAGATAAATCGTTTTTGTATTCGAATTAATTTCGATTTTGATGGTGTCGTTTTGTTTTTTTTCTTGAGCTTGAAATGTTAAGCAGAATATAAGAGCTATTAAGGTTAGTTTAAAGTTCATTGTTTTTAATTTTTGACGAAACATCTGCACCACCCCATTCTATAAGAGTAAAACCTTTACGTTCTGTTTTTGGAAGTTGTTGTTCGTTGTAATTTATAAAATTTTCTAAACCATAAAATTCCATATAAATTCTAATAGATGTTTCTGGTTTTGGATTGATTTTTAAATCAGCTATCTCATTGCATTTTTCATTTACTAAAAAATGAATAAAATTATATTTGTTTCGTTCTAAAATTGGCAACCAATATTGTATAAATTCGTTTGTTTCTTGATTGTTTAGACCAACATATTCTAACTTTTCAATCAAAAATTCGACTAACTTATCTTTTGGAACTACAAAGCCATCATTATATTCGTAATGTTCTTTTGGGAAGTCAATTGTTCCATCCCAAAATAAAGAGTTGTAATAACGATTTGTTTTTTTATCGTAAATTTGTCCGTTTGGTTCTGCAATTACTTCCCAATTTTTATCGTATTTTGGAAAAGTAGTTAGTAGCTTTCCTTTTAAATTTAGTTTTATGTCAATTGTTGTTTTTTCTTTCGGATAAAGATAAATTACAGGTTTTTCAACCATAATTTGATGTTCTACTTTGAGATTAATAACAAGATTTTCTTTATTTTTAATTTTAACTTTTTGAGATTCGAATTGAATAAAAGATATTTCTAAAACATCATTTATTTTAACTTCAATCGAAAATTTTCCATCAAAATCGGTTTGAGCAATTGCGTTTGAATTCAGATTTTTTATATATGCCCCGGGAATTGCAAGTTTTCCATAATCATAGACTATTCCAGAAATTTTAAAAATTTCGGTTTCATTTTTTTGAACATTTTCTAAACTATATTCTTTATACATTTTTCGTAGTTTCCTCTTAGATAAATTTTTAGTTGTAATGGCAATAACTCCAAATTTACCTTTATCACCATATAAAGAAATAGCCTTTGCATCTTTCCAAACCGTTACCGATTCAATATCGTTTGGATTTAAGAATTCTAAAACTTCATATTTTAAGATGGAATCGTTTACAACAATTAATGGATCGTTTTTTTTGGAAACAATTTTTACATTCTTATCTTGACTAAAAGTGATATTTACTAAAAATAGTATAACAATTGTTAGTGTGAGTTTTAAAGTTTTCATTTTCATAATTTGATTTTTGAATTTGACATTGACATTGAACATTTAATTCTTAATCAAAATAATCACCACCCCTTTTTCTCCTTTTTTACCGTAAATTTTTACAGCATCTGCAGGTTGGATGACTTCAATTTTGTCAATTTTTTGTTTGTTTAAAGGAGCATACGGACTGGTAGGATTTTCTCCAAATAATGATTCTTCCGAATATTCCATTCCGTTAATAAAATAAATTGGTTCTTTTAGTTCAACGATAGACTCTATTTCATTTGGATTAAGGTTCGAAAGCGATTCTTTACTCAATTCACCATTGATAAGTAGTATATCATCACTTGCTACTACTTTGTCTTTATCCTGATTAGTTGCTGCCAAATTCATCGAAACATCGTAACGCTTTCCCTTTGCTAAATAACCTGCATTATTTATTGAGGCAGAATTAGACATGCTATTATTGTAACTCGGAACCAAACTCGTTTTTGCAGTTTCTTGAACTTCTTCCATAGCAATAGGTGCAGAAAGTGTAACTTCTTTTTTCGATTTGTAATTAATCGTATCATTAATCACAATATTGTTTTGAATCACAATTTGTTGTTGCAAAATCTGCTCAGCCTCTTTTTTAATTTCTGGAGATGTATTTACTAAACCATTCGCCGATTCAGGTTTTGGAATGTTGTTTTTTGTGGTGTCAACCGTAGTAATAGTATTTTCAGGAATTACTACATTTTCTTTTTCTTGTAGTAAGAAAAAAGTAAGTGTTCCAACTAAAACTATTGATGCAGCTACCGCTAATTTTTTCCACAAATGTTTTTCCTTTTTTAGCGTTTGTGTTTCTAGCTTATCTTCCACACGCGCCCAAATCTTCTCCATTCCAGGAAAGTCTTTCTGCTCGGCTTTTTCGGCAGCTTGTTGTATTTTTTTATATAATTTTTCTTCTGTTCCCATGACTATTTTGCTTTTTGATAATAAAAAGTTCTTACCAATTCTTTTAATTTACTTTTAGCGGCATTCAATTGTGATTTTGATGTTCCTTCACTAATACCTAGTTGCTCTGCAATTTCTTTGTGCGAATAGCCTTCAATCACAAACAAATTAAAAATCGTTTGACATCCATCGGGAATTCGCGTTAGTAAATTGAGTAAATCTTCTTCTTCTAAATCGGTAACTTCATCGGCAAGTGGTTGCGAATTATAGCTTACATCTTCCAAATACAAATTAAAGTTGATGTTCTTTTTAATTTGCAATAAACAATTGTTCACAGTTATTTTTCGTGCCCAAGCTTCAAAAGCCAAATCTTCTTTCAATTGATCGATTTTTGTAAATAGGGTAAAAAAGGCATCGGCCAAAACTTCTTCTATTTCTTCCTCCTTTTTTAAATACCGTTTGCACAAACGATAGAGTTTGGGTGCCATAATTTCATACACCAAGCGTTGCGCTTCGCGGTGTTGTTTTCGGCAGCCTTGTATGTGTTTTACATCCATTGGTAAACTTGCTTTTTTATATAGAGCAGAAAAGTTGGTAAAAGGTTGGGATGACTTTAAAATATTTTCAAAAAAAAATCGTAAGCTATGAAACTTACGATTATAAAAGTATGAAATAATATAGTGTTACACTGCGAAAAACGCTTCTAATTCTTTTAAAGTTTCTTCCGAAGTAATAATGTCTTTAACCACTTCACCTTTGTTTAAAGCTACAATTCGGTTACAAACTTCAACAGTGTGAATTAAATCGTGACTAGAGATTAAAACCGTAATTTCTGGGTTTTCGGCTAATTCTTTGACAATTTTCTTCAATCGGTTTACAGTTGTGGGATCTAAATTAGCAAACGGTTCATCTAAAATAACTACTTCTGGATTTCCAATTAAAGTAGCAATAATACCCACTTTCTTCATGTTTCCTTTGGATAAATCACGTAAGTATTTTTTAGTATTTAGAATTTCATTGTTAAAGAATTCTTCATATTTTTTTAGTAAAGCATCAACATCTGCTTTGTTTTGTCCACGTAATTCACCAATAAAATAAAAATATTCTTCGGCAGTTAAATAGCCAATTAAAAAACTCTCGTCTAAGAAAGCACCAGTGAATTTTTTCCAATTTTCATTGATGTTTACTTGAATAGTATGATTGATAATTCCACCGGTAGTTGGTTCAATTAAATCTAATAACAAGCTAAAAAATGTTGTTTTTCCAGCGCCATTATTTCCCACAAGACCAAAACTTTGTCCTTTTGGAATTTCTAGTTCTTGAATATTTAAAACAGTCGAGTTATTATATTTTTTGGTAAGATTGTTTACTTGTATCATGATAATTTAGTATAATTAAATTAATTTTTTTGTTTGTATGCAACGATTGTCTCGTATTTTTCTTTCTTATAAATTCTTTCAATAAGCAAGAAAAGTCTCGATTTGAAAAGCAAGCCAAGAAGCCCAAAAACGGCAATTAATGCTATTCCAATGTAAATATTGTCTACCAAAAGTCCCACTCCAAAAAGTAAAATTGGAATAACCATTTGAGGTAACGAAAACAGTAAGGTTTTTACGTTGAAAGCTTTTTTATCCCCAAAAGCTCCTTTTGCCGATTCTAAGTCAATTGCGGTTCTGGTATAGGCACCAGTTAATAAGACTAAAAACGAGTTAAATCCAATATTGTAAATACCTGTTGCTAATATTGTAATGTATATATCCCAGCCAAAGTAAAGATAAAAAGAAGCCAAAAGCATACTAATTGCAGTTCCAATAACCATTAGCCACCATTTAGAATTCAAATATTCTTTATACGAAATACTTTGTGTCATCATAAGCTGATAATATGAACTGTCCCAACTTGGAACAAATTGTCCAAAGTTAATTAGGAAACCACCCGTTACAAATACCGCAGCAAATGCTTGCATTACCGAGTTTTTATAAATTTCTTGTGGAAAAAATATAAAACCATAAAACAAGAAAAATAAACTCATGTATAAAGTTGTTTTTGCTCGTTTATTTCGCATTAATAGCTTGATGTCGTTTTTTAGAAAAGTCCCTAAAGTTCCAAATTGATTCAACCAAGTTAAGTCGTTTGTTGAAGCTAAATTCTTTTTTATGTGCAATCTTTCATCTAACGTTAAATCTTTTTTAAAGAAATTAAAGGTAAAATAATAGATAATTATCAAGCCTAAAATTGGAAGTAAAACCATCCAAATATGCTCATACAAACCTTGAAAGAAAGGTTGGGTGTAAATAGTAATATCAAACAATTGATAATATTGTGAAGCAATTAATCCAACAACAATTGTGACAACGATGCCAAAAAGCACGTCTTTGTTATTGATTAAAATGTTTAAGAAATTAACGAATAAAATAACACTCAAAATACCTAAATGCCATGTGATTACACCCAATATGTCATATCCGTTTAATAATAAAATAATACTAAAAGGGATAAAAAAGAAAGCATGTGTCGTGTTAAAATAGTTTAAAACTGTTTTCCCTAAAGAAAAATGTACAATGGTATCTTTTTTTATAGGTAAAACCAATAAAGGACGAATAGTTAATGTGGGTATTTTTTGAAAAAAATAGCGCATCATCATATCCACAAAAAGATAGTAAATCATAAATTTATTTACCGTTTCTATGGGTTCCAGTCCGGCTTTTTTAAATCCGTAAAAGGCGCCAATTCCCATAAGAACAAACATAGCAGCAAAATATAAGAATATTAATGCCATGAAAATTTTAAAAGCCAAATTGGTTTTAAACGATGCAGACCGAACAAAAGATCTCCATTCGAGCGTAAGAAAATATTTAATCATAATTTTTAGGTTTCTTATATGTATTATTTTCTTAGCAAACGTTACGATTTTATTTCTTAAAATTCAATTTATAAATTGTAGCCTCTAAATCTTCGGTGTCATTGTCTTCACATAATAAAAAGGTGAATTCGCTTTCTGTTTCCTTATACAAGGTTATTCCTTCAAATTTTTGATGTTCGGATAATAAGTGAACTTCTATGATTTCAAAGGTTGGTGCATGCATGACACCTAAAATGGTTCCTAGCACTTCGCCATCTTCATAAGTTGATATTGTATTTTCGGCGCAAGCCAAGAAATAAATAGTATCGCCAACCAAAATTGCATCGGTAAAAGTGGTTTCAATGTCATCTAATGTTGGAAGCGAAATCGGCACAAAACGAATACCATCTTCTTGATGATTAAGCACAATAAAAATTCCGTTTCTACTATTTTTTGAATTGCCTCTTTGAAAAAGCAACATGGTTTGATGCGCATAAATAGAGCCTTCTATATTCAATTGGTCGTCCGAAAAGGAACCAACATTTTTTAATTTGCGGTATAAAATACTCAAATCTTGCGATTGCAAGGTATCGGAACCTAAATCCAATGTAAACATAGTGTTCCGTTGATTGGTAGAGCCAGAGCCCAACATAATGAGCTGATTACCATACTGAGTGATGCTTTCTAAATCGGGTTTGTTTTCTTTGATAATGTTTTCTTTAGCCTCTTTTACCAATGGAAATTTGAGTAAAAGTTTTTTTTCAATATCATATTGATATAAAAATTGACTCGAATCTGAAATAACAAATAATACATTTTGAGAGTATAATAAACCAGATGGCGCTGCAATACCTTTTATAGTAAATAGATTACTAAGTTCAAATTTTTCCATATTTTTACCGATAAATTTGTGAAAATTTTAAGTCAGAAATTGCTCATAAAAGTACTATTTTTACACATATTAAGAAGCGATTGAAAATGGAAAATATAAATATTGAAGATTTTAAAGTAAAAACAGCTAATAAATTAGCCAATTTTGCAACGAAATTAAATACCGAAGAATATAGAACACAATTAAAAAAAATGTAGCGACAAGTCATGACTTGTCTTATCTATTGTTTAAAAAATTAAGTAAAATGAAAGTATATACAAAAACGGGCGATACCGGAACTACAGCTTTATTTGGGGGAACACGTGTGCCAAAACATCACATACGAATAGAAAGTTATGGCACAGTAGATGAATTAAATTCGCATATTGGATTAATTCGTGATCAAGATATAAGTGATTTGTATAAAAAAGTATTAATAGAAGTACAAGACAGATTATTTACCGTAGGAGCAGTATTGGCAACTCCACCTGAAAAAAAAACCTTGAAAAATGGGCAGCCTCGCTTACAAAATCTAGGAATAATAGAATCAGATATTAAGTTTTTAGAAAACGAAATTGATATCATGGAAGAGTCTTTACCTCCAATGACGCATTTTGTTTTGCCGGGTGGTCATACTACAGTGTCATATTGTCATATTGCTCGTTGTGTTTGTCGTAGAGCGGAGCGTTTAGCGGTGCATTTGAATGACATAGAACCTACAGATGAACGCGTAATCAAGTACCTAAACCGACTTTCTGACTACCTTTTTGTCTTGGCACGAAAGTTGTCCTATGATTTGAACGCTGATGAGGTACAATGGATACCTCGAAAGTAGTAAACAGAGTTTAGTTTTATGCTAAAAAAGAAGCCAAAAGGCTCTTAATGAACACTAAAAACTAATCACTGTAGACTAAAAAAATAAACGTTCTTAAATTTTTAAAAAAAAAGTAAAAAAAAACTTGCCTTATTGGGTAATAAATTTATTTTTGCATAAACTAAAATCGATAAAAGATGTATTGGACATTAGAATTAGCATCCTACTTAAGTGATGCCCCTTGGCCAGCAACCAAAGATGAACTTATCGACTATGCTATCAGAACTGGAGCTCCATTAGAAGTAGTGGAAAACTTACAGTCTATAGAAGACGAAGGAGAAATCTATGAATCAATGGAAGAGATTTGGCCTGATTATCCTACTGACGAAGATTATCTTTGGAATGAGGATGAATATTAAAAAATAAATAAACACAACAGAAACAAGTCTCTTCACTGAGACTTTTTTTGTGGTTATATTTGCAAACCTATTTTAGAAAATAAAAATTATGAGTATCATAAATTCAATATTGAAGGCTTTTGTGGGAGATAAATCCGAGAAAGATGTAAAAGCAATTCAACCACTTATTAACAAAGTAAGATCTTTTGAGAGTGCATTACAAGCATTATCTCATGATGAATTACGTGCTAAAACGGCCGAATTCAAAGCTAAAATTCAACAAGCTCGTGCTGAAAAAGATGCTAAAATTGCCTCTTTAAAACAAGACGCTGAACAAACACAAGATATTGATGCTCGTGAAGATATTTATAGTGAGATAGATAAAATCGAGAAAGAAGCATATGAAATTGCTGAGAAAGTATTAAACGAAATTCTTCCAGAAGCATTTGCTGTAGTTAAAGAAACTGCGCGTCGATTCAAAGAAAATACTTCTTTAACAGTTACTGCCACTGCAAAGGATAGAGAATTATCAGCTTCTAAGTCATATATAACCATTGAAGGCGACAATGCTGTTTGGGTAAATTCTTGGAATGCTGCTGGAAAAGCAATTACTTGGGACATGATTCACTACGACGTACAGTTGATTGGTGGAGTCGTGTTGCACCAAGGTAAAATTGCCGAAATGCAAACAGGAGAAGGAAAAACATTAGTAGCAACATTACCATTATACTTAAATGCCTTGACTGGAAACGGTGTACATTTAGTAACTGTGAATGACTACTTAGCAAAACGTGATAGTACATGGAAAGCGCCCTTATTCGAGTTTCATGGATTAACGGTGGATTGTATTGATAATCACCAACCAAACTCTCCAGAAAGAAGAAAAGCATACGAAGCCGATATTACTTATGGAACAAATAACGAATTTGGTTTCGATTATTTGAGAGATAATATGGCACACGCACCAGAAGATTTGGTTCAACGTAAGCATAATTTTGCTATTGTTGATGAGGTCGATTCAGTTTTAATTGACGATGCTAGAACGCCATTGATTATTTCTGGACCTGTTCCTCAAGGTGATCGTCATGAGTTTAATGAATTAAAACCGAAAGTTGATAACTTAGTAACTTTACAACGTAAATTAGCTACAGATTGTTTAACAGATGCAAAACGTTTGTTCAAAGAAGGAAATGCTAAAGATGCTGGATTTAATTTATTACGTTCATACAGAGCGTTACCAAAAAGTAAAGCCTTAATCAAATTCTTATCGGAAGAAGGAGTAAAACAATTGCTTCAAAAAACCGAAAATCAATACATGCAAGATAACAACAGAGAAATGCCTAAAATTGATGAGGCGTTATACTTTGTTATCGAAGAAAAAAACAATCAAGTTGAGTTAACTGATAACGGAATCCAATATTTATCTCAAGATACGGATTCGCAATTCTTTGTTTTACCAGATATTGGAACAGGAATTGCTCAAATTGAAAGAGAAAATTTAGAACCAGAAGTAGCTGCTGAACGTAAAGAAGAATTATTCCGTGATTTCTCAATAAAATCAGAACGTATTCACACGTTAACGCAGTTATTAAAAGCATACACTTTATTTGAAAAAGATACCGAATACGTTATCATGGACAATAAAGTAATGATTGTAGACGAGCAAACAGGACGTATTATGGATGGTCGTCGTTACTCAGATGGTTTACACCAAGCAATCGAAGCAAAAGAAAACGTAAAAATTGAAGCTGCTACTCAAACCTTTGCAACGGTTACCTTACAGAATTATTTCCGTATGTACAGCAAATTAGGAGGAATGACAGGAACTGCGTCAACTGAAGCGGGTGAGTTTTGGGAAATCTACAAATTAGATGTGGTAGAAATTCCAACCAACCGTCCAATGGCTCGTAAAGACAAAGACGATTTAATTTACAGAACGGTTCGTGAAAAATTCAATGCAGTTATCGAAGATGTAGTGAAATTATCAGAGGAAGGAAGACCTGTGTTAATTGGAACCACATCGGTAGAAATTTCGGAATTATTAAGCCGAATGTTAAAAATTAGAGGTATTCAACACAATGTATTGAATGCTAAAATGCATAAAAGTGAAGCTGAAATTGTAGCTGAAGCTGGAAAACCTGGCGTAGTTACGATTGCAACTAATATGGCAGGTCGTGGTACCGATATTAAATTATCTGACGAAGTTAAAAAAGCTGGTGGTTTAGCAATTATTGGAACAGAGCGTCATGATTCGCGTCGTGTTGACCGTCAGTTAAGAGGTCGTGCAGGTCGTCAAGGTGACGTGGGTAGTTCACAATTCTACGTGTCTTTGGAAGATAACTTAATGCGTTTATTCGGTTCAGAAAGAGTAGCGAAAGTGATGGATAGAATTGGTCTAAAAGAAGGTGAAGTTATTCAACATTCGATGATGACAAAATCTATCGAAAGAGCTCAGAAAAAAGTAGAGGAAAATAACTTTGGTGTTCGTAAACGTTTGTTAGAATATGACGACGTAATGAACGCACAAAGAGAAGTAGTATACAAAAGAAGACGTCACGCTTTACACGGAGAACGCTTGAAAGTGGATATTGCAAACATGATGTATGACACTTGCGAATTAGTAGTAGAGCAAAACAAATTAGCAGAGGATTTCAAAAATTTCGAATTCGAATTGATTCGTTATTTTTCAATCAGTGCTCCTGTAACTCCAGCTGAATTTTCAAAATTATCAGCGAGAGAAATTACTGGAAAAACTTATAAAGCGGTTTTAGCACATTACGAAGAAAAAATTGCTAGAGATGCTCACGAAGCGTATCCAATCATTAAAAATGTATACGAAAACAATAATGGTCAATACCAAAGAATTGTTGTGCCATTCTCTGACGGAATCAAATCTTTAAACGTAGTAACTGATTTAGAAAAAGCATATAGTTCAGAAGGTAAATCGTTGGTAGCTGATTTTGAAAAAAATATCACGTTAGCTATTGTAGATGAAGCATGGAAAAAACACTTACGTAAAATGGACGAATTGAAACAATCGGTTCAGTTAGCGGTTCACGAACAAAAAGATCCATTGTTAATTTATAAGTTTGAAGCCTTCAACTTGTTCAAGAAAATGATTGATGATGTAAATAAAGAAGTAATTTCATTCTTATTCAAAGGTGATTTACCTTCGCATAATTCATCAGATATTCAGGAAGCTAAGCAAGTAAAGCAAAAAGAAAACTATACTGAAACTAAAGAAGATTTAGATAATGAAGATACGGCAGCACAAGCAAAAAGAGCAGGAGAAATGGCAAGCCAAAGACCTCAAGTAACGGAAACGATTACAAGAGAAATGCCAAAAATCAATCGTAATGATACCGTTACTATCAAACATGTAATGAGTGGAAAAAGCGAAACCATGAAATACAAAAAAGCAGAAAGCATGATTGCTTCTGGTGAATGGGTTTTAGTTAACGAATAATTAAAACACAACAATAGATAAGCCCCTAATTACTGATGTAATTAGGGGCTTTTATTTTTTAATTGTTACTAAAAAAAATTAATCTTCTAAATTTTCATTAAAGGCAGAAGGCAATAATTGAGGAATAAATTTTATCAAAATAGGTAATAACAAACTGCCGCCTGGAAGTAAAAAAATGGTCAAAGAAGGGATGGTTTTACAAACATCTAAAAGTTGTTTTTTAACTTTCTTTTTTTCTTCTTTGCTTAAATCTTTTGTAGTAGATTTTGCTAAAAGTTGCATTAATTCACCACTTTCTTTAATTTCTTTCGTTAATCTATCTTTATTGCGAATGATTAGCTTGGTAACATTTTTATTAGCTTGTTCGTAAAAATGTTTTATAGGATTTGAATAATTAAAGAAAGGTATTTCTGCTTTGTACTGATTGATGAAAAAATTAATATCACTAATGCTTTTTTGAAGAATTATTCCTTCTAAGTTTAAATCGGTATTGATATTTTTTAAAAATACAACTTCATGCTCTTCTAATTTTTCATCGCTCCATAACGCCATTTGAGCAATATCCAATAGGTATAATTTCTCTAATAATTCGGTATATTTTAGCAGTTTAATATCTGAGAATTCAATAGAATCAATGGTTGAAAATTTGGTATAACGAATGGAGTTTTCAAACAGCTTTACCAATAATTCATCATATTTTGTTTTATTTACCTTCGTTTTTAGTGCTAAAGAAACAATTTTAATACAATCCGATTCTACATTTTTCAGGTAATCTGAAGCTAGTTCTTTGTTTTTTAAATAGGAATGAAATGCTAATACATCAATAAATAGTAACGCATTGGTTATAATATGCGAAAAGTTTTTAGTAATACTATTTTGATTCGTTTGAATTCGATCATCAATAACTTTTTCTAAGCGAGAACTATGAGAACCTTCGGGTAACATTTTTTTGATAAAATTCAGGTTTTCTGGCTGAATGATGTTGTAAAATTGGTAAACAGCACTAATAAAATCTTTCGAATTTGCGTCTTTATTTTCGAGGGAATAAATTGAAAATAAGGTATTTAAAAATCCTACTTTTGTTATTTCATCATACGACCATTTGGTAGTATTTAGATTTTCTTTCAATTGAAAATTTACTACATAGCCATAAATAAAACCTGTTTTTCTACAGCTCTCATAAAAAGACAAATAATCACCTTGAAAATCAATGAAATTATCACGATTCTCAGCAAAAAACTTGTCAATCCATCCGATTGTAGAAGGGTTTATCATTATTTTAATTTTTCTTTTAAATATTTTCCTGTAATTGAATTCTTGTTTTTAGCTACTTCTTCTGGTGTGCCAAAAGCCATTAATTTTCCACCGTTTTCGCCACCTTCAGGACCAATGTCTAAAATATAATCAGCACATTTGATTAAGTCCAAATTGTGTTCAATTACGATAATTGAATGTCCTTTTTCTAGTAAAGCATCAAATGAAGCTAATAATTTTTTAATATCGTGAAAATGCAAACCAGTTGTGGGTTCATCAAATACAAATAATGCTTTATCTTTTATGGTTCCTTTCACTAAGAACGAAGCTAATTTTATACGCTGTGCCTCGCCACCTGAAAGGGTAGAAGAAGATTGTCCTAATTGTACATATCCCAAACCAACATCTTGTAAAGGTTGTAATTTTTGCGTAATTTTTGTTTGTTTTTGTTCGGTAAAGAAATGCAAAGCTTCATCAATGGTCATTTTTAAGACATCATCAATGTTTTTTCCTTCAAACGTAACTTCTAATACTTCTTTTTTGAAACGTTTTCCATTACAAGCTTCGCACTCTAAATGAACGTCAGCCATGAATTGCATTTCAATGGTTACTTCGCCATCACCTTTACACACTTCGCATCTTCCACCATCTACGTTGAAGGAGAAATGCTTGGCTTGATAATTTCTTAGTTTCGATACGTTTTGTTTCGCAAATAATTCACGAATATCATCATACGCTTTAATGTAAGTAACAGGATTCGAACGCGAACTTCTTCCAATTGGATTTTGGTCTACGTATTCAATATGTTTGATGTGCGAAAAACTTCCCGCTAATTCGGTAAATTGACCTGCTTTTTCACCAACACCTTCTAATTTCTTTTGAATAGCTGGAAACAAAATCTTCTTTACCAAGGTACTTTTTCCACTTCCTGAAACACCTGTAATCACGGTTAAACATTCTAATGGGAAAGTGAAATTTTCATTTTTTAAATTATTTTCTCGTGCGCCAATAACTTCGATATGATTTTTGAAATTTCTTCTAGTTTTTGGTACCGAAATTTCTTCTTGACCATTCAAATATTTTGCGGTAAGCGAATCAAATTTCAGGATTTCTTCATACGTTCCTTGTGCCACTAATTCGCCACCATGCGTACCGGCTTCAGGTCCAATATCGATAATCATATCAGCAGCTTTCATGATATCTTCGTCGTGCTCTACTACGATGACAGTGTTGCCTAAATCACGTAGCTCTTTTAAAACTTCGATTAATCTTTCGGTATCTTTTGGGTGTAAACCAATACTTGGTTCGTCTAAAATATACATCGAACCTACCAAACTACTTCCTAAAGAAGTGGCTAAGTTAATACGTTGTGATTCACCTCCAGAAAGTGAGTTAGAGTTACGATTTAAAGTTAAATAACTCAATCCTACGTTGAATAAAAAGTCTAAACGATTATTGATTTCGATTAACAAACGTTTGGCTACTTTAGTATCGTATTCGTTTAATTCTAATTTTTTAAAGAAATCTATCAAATTAACGATAGGTAAATCCACTAAATCAGAAACTGTTTTACCACCAACGGTAATGTAATTTGCTTCTGGACGTAATCTTTTTCCTTTACAGGTATGACATTTTGTTTTACCACGGTATCTTGAAAGTAAAACGCGGTTTTGAATTTTATAGTTTTTCTCTTCTAATTCAGCAAAGAAATCGTTTAATCCAGTAAAATAGTTATTTCCATCCCAAATCAACTGTTTTTGTTCGTCTGAAAGTTCAAAAAAGGGTTTATGTATAGAAAAATCAAATTTATAGGCATTGTTTACCAATTGATCTCGGTACCAACCCATACTATCACCACGCCATGGAAATATAGCGTTTTCATAGACAGATAAAGCCGTGTTTGGAATTACTAATTCTTCGTCGATTCCAATGACACTTCCATAGCCTTCACAAGTGGGACAAGCCCCGTAAGGATTGTTAAAACTAAATAAATGAATATTTGGCTCCAAAAACGTAATACCATCCAACTCAAAATTAGCACTATATTCTAAACGTTTTTTGGTATCCACTTCTTGCAAATAACAAACGCCTTTTCCTTCATAAAAAGCAGTTTGAACAGCATCCGCCAGGCGATTGAAGAATTCTTCTTCTTCTTTGACAACAATTCGGTCTACAATTAATAAAACATCTTTATTGTCTAATTCATGTTGGTCTAAGGTATCTAAACGTACCATTTCGTTATTTACTAAAATACGAGCAAATCCTTGTTGTAATAAAACTTTTAGTTTGTCTTCTAGAGCGCGTCCTTCTTCTAAATGAATAGGAGCAAGGAGTAGCCATTTACCATAAACTGGAAATGTTTTAATGTTATTGATTACATCAGAAACGGTATCTTTTTTAACTTCTTTACCAGAAATAGGTGAGTAGGTTTTTCCAACTCGGGCAAAAAGAAGTTTTAAATAATCATAAATTTCGGTTGATGTTCCTACAGTTGAACGTGCATTGCTAGTATTTACCTTTTGTTCAATAGCTATTGCAGGTGCAATTCCTTTGATGTATTCAACTTTTGGTTTGTCTAATCTTCCTAAAAATTGGCGTGCATAAGATGATAAACTTTCAACATATCTACGTTGACCTTCAGCATAAAGTGTATCAAATGCCAAACTTGATTTTCCAGAACCAGAAAGCCCTGTAATTACTACCAATTTATTTCTTGGAATAGCTACATCTAAATTTTTTAGGTTGTGCAATTGTGCCCCTTTTATAAGGATATTTTTTTTTGCTTCTAATGTTGAAAAATCGGGTTGTATCATTCTTGATTTTAATAGTATTGCAAAGATAATTATTCTTACTTAAGTTATACCTTAACTTTAATTATCAATTGTTTTTTATTTTAAAATAACCAAATGAAAAAGTTATAGTTCAAATTCATATAAAATTAAAAACTATACATTTACTATACATTTTGTAAAATAACTAGATAATATATTTTGTAACTATTTGATTATTATAATTTTATGTTTTTTATTTATTTTTTCTATTTATTCCTAAATAAAACAAATTGTATAGTTTGTATATAATGGTTCGTAAATTGTTTAAAAATATTATCAATTAAATTTACAATATTAATGTTTAACCAAATAAAATTCGATATTATGAAAAAAATTACTTTTTTGCTATCACTTATGATAAGCTCATTGGGTTTTGCTCAAAACCTTGTGACTAATGGTGATTTTCAAACGGGTACCGCAGCACCCTGGTACAATAATGCTGCAAATGTAGTTGATTTAGGTGGAGGAAACTTTTTAAATCAAGCCAATGTGCAAGGTGTTGGTAATCCTTGGGATGTAAACTTAAGTCAAGAAATTTTATTAGACAATGGTAAAACATACAACTTTACTTTTGATGCTTTTACAGATGCAATAACGGGTTCAAGAACTATTCTAGCTGGTTTAGGACAAACAGGAGCTCCTTATTCTTCTTTAACATACACAACTACTTTAACTGCTACACCTCAGACTTTTACTTATCAAATTACTATTAATTATGGTAATGCTGTTCCTGATAGGGTTATTTTTGATTTAGGGGCTGCTTTAGGTTACGTTTTTATAGATAATGTTTCTGTTACAGAAGTTATTAATACTTGTACCAATGGCGTTCAAGATGGAACTGAAACTGGTGTAGATTGTGGTGGAACTTGCACACCATGTTCATCATTACCAACTACTAATGCGCCTATTCCTACTCATCTTGCAGCAAATGTTGTTTCAGTTTTTAGCGATTCTTATCCAAGTATTGCAACAAATTTAAATCCAAATTGGGGTCAAAGTGGATCAGTTAATCCAAATTTTGTTGTTGCTGGTGGAAACAATATTTTAGCTTACACAAATTTTAATTATCAAGGAACAGAAGTTACACCTTCAAATTTATCAACTATGGAATTTTTACATGTTGATGTTTGGTCTGTTTCTAATCCAACAAATACCATTCTAAAAGTTAGTCCTATAAGCAATGCCGGTGGAGCAGTAGAAGTTTTAGTTACTTTAAATCATGTTCAAGGTAATTGGTATAGTGTTGATATTCCAAAATCATCATTTACTGGTATGACTTGGACAAATGTATATCAAATTAAATTTGCAGCAAATGGACCTGGAAGTATAACACCTGCAAATTTTTATTTAGATAATATTTATTTTTGGAAAGTTGGCGTTGATCCAACTGCAGATGCAACTTTAAGTGACTTAAAAATTAATGGTTCAACAATTGCTGGTTTTGGTTCAGGTGTTGAAAATTATACTTATGAATTATTAACTGGCTCAACAGTTGTTCCTCAAATTACAAGTGTTACAGCCACTAACTCATCAGCTACTACTGTGATTACTCAAGCTACAGGTTTACCAGGAATCGCAACTGTTGTTGTAACTTCTGCAAATTCTGCAGTTACTAAAACGTATAGAGTTAATTTTGTGGTTACAGGTCCATCAACAAATGCACCTACGCCTCCAGCGAGACCAGTTAATGATGTCATTTCTTTATTTAGTGATGCATATACAAATATTGGTGTAACAGAATGGTCAACATCATGGGATGATTCAAGTATTCAAGATATTTCCCTTTTAGGTAATGCAATGAAAAAAGTAAATTTTGTAAACTTCTTAGGAGTTCAATTTGCTGAATATCAAAATGCAACTTCAATGACGCATTTTCACATGGATTATTACATCGATGCAGGAACAAATTTAACAGGTAAAGTACTTAATCCAAAATGGTCAAATCATGCTGCTCAATCTGGTGAAACTTCTGCATTATTACTTACAAACCTTCCAACTACAGCTGGTTCTTGGGTTTCTTTAGATGTTCCATTAACTACTTTTGGCGGAACAGGATCAGCAAAAAATGCATTATATCAGTTCTTATTAACATCTAATTTATCGTCTGTTTATATTGACAATATTTATTTACATAAAAACACTATTTTATCTTCTGATAACTTTGCTGTTTCTCAAGTTAAATTATATCCAAATCCAACAGCAAGTACTTTAAATATTGAAGCTTTAGCAAATATCCAATCTATTGCTATTTACAATATTATAGGTCAAGAAGTAATGACTAAAGAAGTGAATAGCTCAACAATCAGTCTTGATGTTTCTAGCCTTAAATCAGGTGTTTATGTTATAAAAACTATGATTGATGGTAATTTATCTTCTACAAAATTCATTAAAGAATAATTTTTAACAATAAAATTTTGAAGACTGTCAGAAATGGCAGTCTTTTTTTTAAAATCATTTTTTTATGAAACTATTATTATATATCTTTAATTTCTAATATCATTGCAAATGCAACTTCATAAAATTCTATTTAGACTTAGTTTATTTTTGGTTTCTTTAGTTTGTTCAGCTCAACAACTTCCTCCCATTGTGAAATATTCTAAAGATATATATAATGCTGGCATTCAAAACTGGATGATTTCTCAAGATAATCATCGTTTTATGTATTTTGCTAATAATGAAGGATTATTAGAATTTAATGGTTCAAAATGGATATTAAATCCTTCTCCCAATGAGACAATTATACGTTCGGTGAAATGTATAAATGATAAAATATATACAGGAGCTTTTATGGAATTTGGCTTCTGGGAACGCGGTGTTAATGGACAATTATTTTACAACTCATTGAGTGAAGCAATAAAGGATAAAATTAATGATGATGAACAATTTTGGGGTATCTTTCCATTTGATAATTGGATTCTTTTCCAATCTCTTGAAAAAATATATGCCTACAATACAAAAACAAAATCGTTTACTATAATTGATCCTAAAAGTACTATAAATAAAGCATTTAAAACATCTAATGGTATTTACTTTCAAACTACTAAAGGGCTTTACGAGATTGATCAAGGCAAAAGTAAATTATTCTTGAATCATGAAATTGTCAACCAAAACAAACTGATTAACATATATTATGCTAATAACGAGTTAATTTTAGTTACACAAAACCAAGGAATTTATAAATATAAAAATGGTTTGTTAAGTAAGTTTACGACTACTATTGATTCAGAAATTCAACAAAGTAATATATACAGTAGTCAACTATTGTCTGATGAAAGTATCGCTTTGGGTTCAATTTCAAATGGTATATTTATTATATCCAAAGAAGGTAAACTTATTTACCATATTACACAAAACGATGGATTGAGCAATAACACAGCGCTTTCACTTTTTGAAGATATAGATAAAAACTTATGGATTGGTCTAGATAACGGCATTAATTGCATTAATCTAAAATCGCCTATAAAAATTTATTCTGATAATACAGGAATTTTAGGCACAACATATACTTCTATAACTCACAACAATAAATTATATATTGGAACAAATCAAGGACTATTTTGTAAGGATTTAAATTCAGCTACTAAATTTGAATTTGTTCAAAACACTAAAGGTCAAGTTTGGTCTTTATTCTCGTACCAAAATACCCTCTTTTGCGGTCATGATTCCGGAACTTATATTGTTAAAGGTACAACTGCAAACTTTATTTATAAAGGCTCTGGTACCTGGAAATTTGAACCTTTTTTCAATGGAAGTAATTATATTTTACAAGGAAACTATAATGGAATATCTGTTTTAGAGAAAAAAAATAATTCTTGGGTTTTCAGAAATAAAATAAAAGGTTTTAATTACTCTTCAAAACATTTTGAGATTTTAGATGCTAAAGAAATTTATATAAGTCACGAATATAAAGGGGTTTATAAAATTAAAATTGATAAATCTCTACTTAATGCCTATGATTTGTATAAATTTAAAAGTCCCAAAAAAGGGAAGAATGCAACTATTGCGAAGTATAATAATCAAATCTATTATGCTTCCAAAGAAGGAGTTTTTAAATTAAATACAAAATCAAAATTATTTGAATATAATTCTATATTAAGTGTAATTTTTCAAAATGATGAATATGTTACAGGAAAAATGATTGTAGATAAGTCCAACAAATTATGGTTCTTTACAAAAAATTACATTCATTACTATTCATCAGGTAAGTTGTCTTCAGAATTAAAGAAAAATAGTTTGCCCATTCCTTCTTTTTTGACCAACACCATGCCTGGTTATGAAAACATTTTACAATTAAGCGATGATAGTTATTTAATTGGAACTACTGATGGTTATTACGTATTAAATAACAATGATATTAAATTTAATAATCATAAAGTATTGGTTTATGGAATTTCAAATAATGTAATCAATGCAAAATCTACCAATATTTCACTGAACGAAAAGGGAACTTTTAAACATGATGAAAACAATATTGCGTTTAATTATACGGTACCAGAATTTGATAAATATATAAATGCGGAGTATCAATATAAATTGGACGGGCTTCATAACCAATGGAGTGATTGGTCGTTTGAATCCCAAGTTGTTTTTGAAAATTTACCAGCGGGTGAATATGAATTTAGTGTTAGAGCTAAAGTTGCTAATTCAATAACTGAAAATATTGCAACGTATTCATTTGTTGTGAAAAAACCATGGTATTCTAATAATTGGGCTAAGTTCATATATTTTATTTTACTTACAACTATCGGATATTATATCCATAAGTTTTACACAATTTATCATGAAAAACGCCACCAAAGAATTATTTCTGAAAACAACATTTTGTTAGAACTGAAAGAGTTGGAAAACGAGCAGAAAATAATGAAAATTAAAAATGAACAGCTTACGTTAGATGTAGATAAAAAGAATAAAGAACTTGCTGTTTCAACAATGAATTTAATTAAAAAAACAGAACTATTAAATATTATTAAAGGCGATTTAAAAAATTCTGCGGATAGTTCCACAAATAGTATTAAATCGGTTATTTCAACTATTAATAAAAACGTAAAAGAAGAAAATACTTGGAATATTTTTAAAGAAGCTTTTGATAGCGCCGATAATAATTTTCTTAAAAAAGTTAAAGAGATTCATCCATCTCTAACGCCAAATGATCTTAGACTTTGTGCTTATTTGAGATTGAATTTATCATCTAAGGAAATAGCACCTTTACTAAATATTTCAGTACGTAGTATTGAAATTAAAAGATATCGTTTGCGTAAAAAAATGGATTTACCTCACGAACAAGGCTTAGTTGAGTATATCTTACAATTTTAAACTATACATTTAGTTGATTTAACCTATACAATAACTCATCACTAACGTTGTAGTTTATTTTTATTCATTTTTTCTACATTCTAATTTTTCCATGTTTTATTAATAATTTATTAGTAATATATGTAATTATTTATCATGTATGTTTTTTGTTGTGGTTCTTTTTCAATTTTATATAATAATTACTTTTATTTTTATAAAATGATTACGAGTTTATACAGTAGGTATTAATTAATTAGACAAATTATTACCCCATAATAAAATTAGATTGTAATCATTTTTTCAAAACATTAAAAACGTTAATCAAATTAATATATGAGAAAAATTATTCTATTACTAACCTTTTGTTTTTCTTCTTCAATATTTGCTCAAGCAGATAAAATTGTTGTTGAAAATAATAATTCAGGTCATCGACTTAAAGTTAATGGTAAAGACTTTATGGTTAAAGGTATGAACTGGGATTATTATCCTATTGGTACTAACTATAATTATAGTCTTTGGAAGCAGTCAGATGACGTAATTATAACTGCACTAGATGCCGAAATGTCTTTATTGAAAAATATGGGTGTTAATACCGTACGACAATATACAGGTGTTCCAGCTAAATGGATTAAATATATTTATGAAAAGTATGGTATTTACACCATGTTAAATCATTCGTTTGGAAGATATGGTCTTACAATCGATGGTACTTGGGTAGCTAATACGGAATATTCAGATAAAAGAACGCAAGAATTATTGTTATCTGAGGTGAAAAGTATGGTTACTGAATATAAAAATACTCCAGGGATATTGTTGTTTTTATTAGGTAATGAAAACAATTATGGTCTTTTCTGGGATGGTGCCGAAACAGAGGATATTCCAATTCAAAACAGAAAATCAACCGTGCGTGCTGAGTCGATGTACAAATTATTTAACAAAGCTGTTTTAGAAATGAAAGCTATAGATAATTCTCATCCAATGGCGATTTGTAATGGTGATTTACTTTTCCTAGATATCATCGTAAGAGAATGTAAAGACATAGATATTTTGGGTACTAATATGTATCGAGGGGCAACTTTTACAGATGCTTTTGAAAGAGTTAAAAAAGAATTTGGAAAACCGTTATTATTGACTGAGTTTGGTTCCGATTCTTTTAATGCAATTGACAATCAAGAAGATCAAAAATCGCAAGCTTATTATATGATTGAGAATTGGAAAGATATCTATTCTAATGCTGCAGGACTTGGTAAAAATGAAAATTCATTAGGAGGTTTTACTTTTCAATTTAGTGATGGTTGGTGGAAATATGGCCAAACTAAAAATTTAGAAGTGCATGATAATAATGCTTCTTGGTCTAATGGTGGTTATCCATTTGATTTTAAAGAAGGTCAAAACAATATGAACGAAGAATGGTTTGGAATTTGTGCAAAAGGTCCTGTGAATTCTAGAGGTTTGTATGAATTATATCCAAGAGCTGCCTATTATGCTATTAAAGAAGTGCATAGAATTAGTCCTTATGATGAAGGGGTTACTGCTGATAATTTAAATGAATATTTTAAAAATATTAATTTAATGGACGCTTTGCTACGAGCAAGATCGGATAAGGCTGCTTTAGGAGGTAAAGAGGGTGAAATAGTAAAAATAAGTAATTTAAGAGCTGAGTTTACAACCTTCAACACTGGTGGAAGTTTGATTACAACTCCAAATGTTGCGGATCCTGATAACGTTGTTTATCCAAATGAATTAGGCTTCGATCACATGGAATCATATTACATAGGTGTAGAGGGTAATCCTGCACCAAATATGAAAGCAAATGTGAATGTTAATATTTTAGGAAGAGTAGCTGAAAATCCAATCAACGAAATTTTTTACGAAAACAGAGGGCGTACGCAAACAGTTGATACACCAGACGGACCTGTAGTTATAGGCGATAATAATAGAGTTCAAGTATATAATGCTTCTTATTCATGGAATGAAAAAGATTTTGAATTAAGAGGTTTTTACAGAACAGGTCATTACCACTGGGGGTATGAAGGTGATATTTTTGCACTATATCCTGAAGCAAATTATGGTCCTAACCTAGATATTTATAATGGTGAAACACTAGGTTTCGAAATTGATGGTAAAAGAAGTTTAGACGGATTAAAAGTGGCTGTAGGTCCTCAATTATGGTGGGGCGCTAATCCAACTTATTTATTAAAGTATAGTAAAAATGTTTTAAACTGGGATATAACAGGTATTTATCATAGAGATATAAATACAGATGTAGAATATGATTCAAGTGGTAAACGTATTTTAAATCAAAATCAAGTTAGAACGGGTATCATTCCTGCTTGGCCAACTGAAAGAGCAACCATTGCATTACAAAGAAAATTTGGAGCTTTCGGAATTACTTTAGGCGGTATATGGGGTGGAAGACCATTAAATGGAAGTACTTTCCAAATGTATGAAAATGGTATAGTGTATAATGATTACATTAATGCAAAAGATAATTGGGGTGGTAAAGCTAAGTTTACTTTCTCCAAAGGAAGATTTAATATTTACACGCAAGGAGCAATTATGGGATTAGTTGCTAATGGAGGAGCAGATAATGTCCAAACATTTACAGGCTGGAGATTAAAAGATAGTGGAAGTGGAAACCAAATGAACTTTTTAACCGGTTTTACTTATAATGTGAACTCAAATTTACAAATTGCACCTAACTTTTTATGGCAAAAACCATTAGTTGAGGCGATGCCTAATGGTGTTGACGCTCCTGGAAGATTAAGAAATTTTCAAGATGATCCATTTGTTGTTAGAGTGAATAGAGAAACAGTTGGAGGTGAGTTATTATTAACATGGGACCCAACTCCAGCAACTTGGATGTATGAATGGAATAATGATATGGTTGAAGACGCAAAATTTGCTTTTAGTACTGGTTTTGTATACCGTCATTTACCAACAACAATGGATGCAGCTATTGGATTTTTAGCAAATCGTACAGCTTTTGCTTTTGAAAAATCAGCACCTGCACAAGATTTATGGGAGTCAAATACTAGAATTGTTTCTAAATTAACACCAGATCTTGGTTTAATTGCTAATGTTTATTTTGGAAATGGTCAAGGTAATGGTGATTCAGAACGAACTATTAATAGATCTGGAGCTGATGTTAGAATGATTTACAAAAAAGTTAAATTAACAAGTTCTATCAAATTTAACGATTGGGGACCTTACGATTACCACCGCGATTTCAACTTAACTTATCCTGTACAATCATCAATCGATCTTTCAACTTCTGTTGGAAAACCAAGCTGGTTTATTTTACCTGATACTAGAATTGGAATCATGGGTATTTGGCGTTCATTAGATCAATATTCGCCACGTTATTCACCTAATGCTGTTCCTGCTAATACTTATCCTCCAGTACCTACAATTAGTCCTGTTGGATTTGGAAATGGTTCTGAATGGGAAATTAGAACATACATTCACATAAATATTGGTAAATAATTTTAAAATTAAATTAAAATGAAAAATAAAACATATAATTATTTAAGAAATGCATTTCTTTTAGGATTAGTGGTAATTACTAATTTGAATTGTGAAAGAGAAATGTCTGACGATGCTACCTTGGCAACGTTTTCTAAAAATGGAGAAATCTTTACAGACAATTTTATTGGTCTCGGAAGTGATTTTTATTTTCCTTACGGTGATTCAAAATTTACTGCATTTTCTGTTGATGATAACGAAGCTTATCTTGGAAACGCTTCTATACGAATAGATGTGCCTAACGCAAATGATCCATTAGGAAGTTATGCTGGAGGTATTTTTAGAATAGATGGTGCTGGGAGAGATTTAACTGATTTTGATGCATTAACTTTTTGGGCTAAATCTTCGCAAGGGGTAACTATTGGTGAATTTGGTTTTGGTGAAGATTTCTATCCTAATGAGTTCATGGTTACTATGAAAGATGTTAGTGTTGGTACCCAATGGACAAAATACATCATCCCAATTCCTGATGCTTCTAAACTTTTACACGAAAGAGGAATGTTCAGATTTGCAGCTGGTACTAATGGTACAAACGGATTTGGTTATACCTTGTGGATTGATGAATTGCGATTTGAAAAATTAGGTACTATTGCACATGGTCAAGCATCTATTGAAAACGGAAACAATGTGACTGAAACAACATTTGTTGGTGTTAATTCAAGAGTTGAAGGTGTAATAGCTACGTTTAATTTGCCAACAGGAATTAATCAATCTATTACCATAAGTCCATCTTACATGAACTTTACGTCTTCAAATCCTTCTGTTGCTTCTGTTGATGCTGCAGGTTTAATAACTTCCTTAAGTGCTGGAACTTCTACGATAACTGCAACATTTGGAAATCAATCTGCTACGGGCAGTTTAACCATCAATTGTCAAGGAACATTCGTTGCTGCACCTATACCTACTAGACCACAGTCTAATGTAATTTCCATTTTTTCAGATAGGTATGCCAACGTTCCAGTAAATTATTATAATGGCTATTGGGCTCCATGGCAAACAACTCTTTCAAATGATTTTTCAGTTAATGGCGACAATATTTTAAATTATACAGTTTTTAATTTTGTGGGAATTGAATTTAGCAGTCCAACGATTAATGCTACAGCAATGACACACGTTCATTTAGATGCTTTTATTCCAGGTCCAATTGCTCCAGGTAGACAACTTAGAGTACTTCTTATTGATTTTGGTGCAGATGGGGCATATGGTGGCGGTGACGATACAAGACACTCTACTACTTTTACTGCATCAACACCAACAGCTGTTGTATCACAAAATTGGATTTCTATAGATATACCTTTTTCTGCAATGCCAGGTCTAGTAAGTAGATCGCATTTAGCTCAACTTATTCTAGAAGGTGGTGATAGTTCAGTAATTTATGTTGATAACATTTATTTTTATAACTAACACAAGACATTTAACATTATAAAAGATATCAAAAATGACTAAAAAAATAAAGAAAAGTCTTCTCTTAGCAAGTACATTATTATTGTTATTGGGATGTTCTACCGATGAAAAACAAACCGTTACTACTATGAAACAATTGGTATGGCAAGATGAATTTAATGTAAATGGCGCTCCTGATAATACATTATGGTCGTATGACATTGGTACAGGAAATAACGGATGGGGAAATAATGAATTACAATATTATACTAGTAGACCAGAAAATATTGTTGTAGAAAACGGAATGCTTAAAATTACAGCAAAAAGAGAGCTGTACTTGGGTTCGGGTTATACTTCTGCAAAAATAGTAACCAAAGGAAAGTTTGAAAAAAAATACGGCCGTTTTGAAGCCCGTATTAAATTGCCTTGGGGCAGAGGATTATGGCCAGCATTTTGGATGTTAGGCTCTAATATTGACCAAGTAAGTTGGCCACAATGTGGTGAAATAGATATCATGGAATATTTAGGGAATCGACCAACATCTATTTTTGGAACAGTTCATGGTCCTGGTTATTCAGGTGGGGCTTCTATTTCTAAAACGTATACACTTCCTAACAATAGATTTGATAATGATTTTCACGTTTTTGGAATAGAATGGGGTGAAAATTACATCAATTATTATGTTGACGATGTTTTATACAACCAAATTACACCTGATGATGTGCCTGGAGATTGGGTTTTTAACGATTCCTTTTACATGATTCTTAATATGGCTGTAGGGGGTAACTTACCAGGGAGTCCTAATAGCGATACCGTTTTTCCACAAGAAATGTTAGTGGATTATGTTAGAGTTTATCAATAATTAAATTAATAGAAATAATTAAAATTTAAAGTAATAACTACTAGGCTATTTACAAATGGCCTAGGTGTTATTATGAATAAAATAATATAGAATTACTTTAAAAATTACCATGAACAATTGCCAAACTATATTTGTTGAAAATGAATTAGAAGATAAAAAGGTATCCATGGATATCGTTTTATTAAATGGAGAAAAATATTATAAAATCGCCAATAACGATAGTATGCGCCCATTTTTCATGAGCATAGTAAGCGATTCGAATCATTGGATGTTTATTTCAAGTAATGGTGGTCTTACTGCGGGTAGAAAAAATGCTGAATTTGCGCTATTTCCTTACTATACAGATGATAAAATAACAGAATCTTATGATAGTACTGGAAGCAAGTCTATTTTTCAAATCCATTGGAACAATGAAATTAAAATTTGGGAACCTTTTTCAGAACGTTTTTCAGATAATATTTATGCTATTTCAAGGAATTTATATAAAAACTTACACGGCAATAAGGTAATTTTTGAAGAAATTAACCATGACTTACAAATTACATTTCGATACCAATGGAATTCAAGCCATCAATATGGATTTATTAGAAAGTCAGAGTTAATTAATCATTCTAACATTGATTATCAAATTTCATTCGTTGATGGAATTCAAAATATCATGCCTTATGGCGTTAGTAGCGATTTACAAAATGCCGCAAGTAATTTAGTAGATGCCTACAAACGAAGTGAATTAGATGCAGAAACAGGTGTAGGAATTTATGCTTTAAGTGCTATCATTGTTGATAAAGCAGAACCAAGTGAAGCGTTAAAAGCCAATATTGTTTGGTCATTAGGACTACAAAAACCTAATTATTTGGTTTCTTCATTACAACTTTCTACGTTTAGAAAAAAACAGCCTGTTGTTCCAGAATTTGATGTGAAAGGTGAAAAAGGAGCTTATTTTTTATCCTCTGAAATTTTATTACCTAAAAATTCTAAACAAAATTGGATGATTATTGCGAATGTAAATCAAGATCATTCAGATGTTGCACAAATTCAAAAAATCATTCAGTCGGAAAACAATATTTTAGACTTAATTCAACAAGATATTGAGCAGGGTACAAAAAAACTAATTGAACTTAATGCGTCTTCTGATGCTTTACAGCTAACAAATGACAATTTAAGAGATACCCGACATTTTGCAAATACGTTATTTAATATTATGCGTGGTGGTATATTTGATTTCAATTATCAAATTGAAAAACAAGATTTCCTCATTTATATAAAAAATGCAAATAGCAGCGTATTTCAAAAACTTGAAAATGACATAAATCAATTACCCAATACATTTTCTTTAGAAACGTTAAAAGACTTTGCTGTTCAACATCATAATACTGATTTTGAGCGTTTAAGTTTAGAATATTTACCTTTAAAATTCAGTAGACGCCATGGCGATCCTAGTCGTCCATGGAATAAATTTTCCATCAATACACAAAGCGAAATTGACGGTTCCAAAATTTTAGATTACGAAGGAAACTGGCGAGATATTTTTCAAAACTGGGAAGCCTTAGCGCATTCTTTTCCTGATTTTATTGAAAATATGATTCATAAATTTCTGAATGCTACCACTTTTGACGGTTACAATCCATATCGCGTTACTAAGGGTGGTTTTGATTGGGAAACGGTTGAAGAAGATAATCCTTGGTCCTATATAGGATATTGGGGAGATCATCAAATAATTTATCTATTAAAATTTTTAGAATTTATTGAAAATCACCAGCCTAATAAACTGGAAGTTTATTTTAATAACGATATTTTTGTTTATGCAAATGTTCCGTATGTAATTAAATCTTACGAGGATATTTTGAAAAATCCAAAAGATACAATTCTATTTAATCATGAATTGGATGGGAAAATTCGTGAAGAACGAAATATAATTGGTGCTGATGGTGCTTTATTAAAAGATGCCAACGGCGAAATTTATAAAGTCAATTTTATTGAAAAAATGTTGGCGACAGTATTGGCAAAAATGTCAAATTTTATTCCAGAAGGCGGTATTTGGCTAAATACACAACGACCAGAATGGAATGATGCCAATAACGCATTAGTTGGAAATGGAGTTTCTATGGTTACACTATATTACCTTAGAAGATTTCTAAATTATTTCCAAAATTTGATTGCTACGACCGATGTTGAGCAAATCAAAATTTCTAATGAAATGGTAGAATTCTATCATTCCGTTAGAGAAAATTTAATCAAATATGAACCTTTGTTAGCAGGTAAATTTACCGATGCCGATAGAAAAACAATATTAGATGCACTAGGTAAAGCGGCTTCAGAATACCGTCACCAAGTATATCAAAATGGTTTTTGGGGTAACAAAAGAACACATTCTATGGACGGATTAAAGCGTTTCATAGCTGTAAGTATAAAATTTATTGATCATTCTATTGCTGCCAATAAACGAACAGATAATTTGTATCATGCCTATAATTTAATGACGATTGTAAATGATAAAGAAGTTTCGGTTTCTTATTTAAGCGAAATGTTAGAAGGTCAGGTAGCTGTTTTAAGTTCAGGCTATTTATCTTCAAAAGAAGTGTTACAAGTATTAGATGGATTAAAAAACAGCAAGCTTTTTAGACAAGATCAATACAGTTATATTCTGTATCCTAATAATGAGTTGCCAAAATTCAATGAGAAAAATACAATTCCAAATGAGATTGTTGCAAAATCAGCATTACTTTCTGAATTAATTGCTGCTAACAACACCCAAATTATTGAAAAAGATTGTTTTGGAAAGTATCATTTCAATGGGAATTTTAAAAATGCGGCCGATGTAGAAAAAGCACTAGATGCATTATCAAATTCTTCCTATTCGATACAACTTAAAAATGATAAAAACCTTGTTTTACAAACTTATGAAACCGTTTTTAATCATAAATCGTTTACAGGGCGTTCAGGTACTTTTTACGGGTACGAAGGTTTGGGCTCTATTTATTGGCACATGGTTTCTAAACTACAATTAGCAGTACAAGAATGTTGTTTAAAAGCTGTTGAAGAAAGAGAATCTCCTGAAGTTATTGGCAGATTGTTAGAACACTATTATGAAATTAACGAAGGAATTGGTGTTCATAAATCACCCGCTTTGTATGGTGCTTTCCCAACAGATCCTTACTCACATACACCTGCAGGAAAAGGGGCACAACAGCCTGGTATGACAGGGCAAG
Source organism: Flavobacteriia bacterium (assembly GCA_004293165.1). Taxonomy (GTDB): domain Bacteria; phylum Bacteroidota; class Bacteroidia; order Flavobacteriales; family Flavobacteriaceae; genus Flavobacterium. The sequence continues at coordinate 224,587 of RDYL01000003.1, forward strand.
TTAAAGAAGATATATTGAGCCGTTTTGGAGAATTAGGCGTTTTTGTGAAACAAGGAACTTTATTCTTCAATCCATGCTTATTGCGAAAAGATGAATTTTTGTCTGAAGAAACTTTATTTAATTATGTTGATATCAATTTTAAACATTCTTCAATTCAATTAAAAGCAAATTCACTTTGTTTTACGTATTGTCAAATACCAATTATTTATAAAATAGCGCAACAAAATGAAATAGAAGTTACTTATAAAGATAATCACATTCAAAAGTTTGATGGTTTGAAATTAGATAGTAAAACCAGTTTAAAAGTTTTTAAAAGAGTTGGTGAAATTATTCAAATTACGGTAAGTGTTGTTGAAAATGAATTAAAGTAGTAATTTAAAATCACTAGTCAAAAAATGTTTGCGTAAGCTAAGACCAATGTGTAAAATAGTGATTCAAGCTGTGACCATTAAAAATAAAAGTTACCAATGAATATATTTGTTTATATAGAATCAACTTTCAAATATGTACTGATAGCTACAGTACTATGTATCGTTTTTTCCTGTAAACAAGTGTATAATGGTAGTACCCAAAAAAAATATAACGTGACTGCAAAAGAAATACTCGGAAATCCAAACTATTTAGCCATTTGTTATGGCGGTTATAGAAAAAATAGTAGAGAAATTCAACCTACAGTGAATCAATTAAAGCAAGACTTATTGATTTTAGCAGCTATGAATATTAAAATAGTGCGAACCTACAATGTTCATTTAGTGCATGCTTCTAATGTGCTAAAGGCAATTTCCGAATTAAAAAAGGAAGATAAAAATTTTGAAATGTATGTCATGCTTGGCGCTTGGATTGATTGTAAATATGCATGGACTGAGCAAACTCCAGATCATGATTTAGAAAGTCAGCGGAATGCAATTGAAATTAACGAAGCGGTTCGACTCGCTAACTTATATCCAGAGATTGTGAAAGTCATTGCAGTTGGAAACGAAGCAATGGTAAAATGGGCTACAGCGTATTATGTGCAACCAAAAGTTATTTTAAAATGGGTAAATTATTTACAACAATTAAAAAAGGAAAATAAATTATCAAAAGATTTATGGATTACTTCATCAGATGATTTTGCTTCATGGGGCGGAGGAGATGATAGTTATAAAACGAAAGATTTAGAAGATTTAATTAATGCAGTTGATTATGTTTCAATGCATACGTATCCTTATCATAACACCCATTATAACCCAAGTTTTTGGAACGTTCCTCAGGATGAAAATCAACTAACCGAACAAGAGCAAGTAACTAAGGCAATGCATCGTTCTATCGCATTTGCTAAAATGCAGTATGCAACTGTAAAAAATTATGTTCGAAGTATAAATCCTAGTAAACCTATTCATATTGGTGAAACTGGCTGGGCATCAAGTTCAGATGGTTTTTATGGAAAGGAAGGTTCTGGAGCATCTGATGAATACAAACAAGCTATTTATTACAAAGCCATGAGAGAATGGACAAATAGTGAAGGAATTTCTTGTTTTTTCTTTGAAGCTTTTGATGAACCTTGGAAAGACAGTAATAATCCGCTAGGTTCAGAAAATCATTTTGGGATTTTTACAGTAGATGGTAAAGCAAAGTATGCAGTATGGGATAAAGTAGAGGAAAATGCTTTTTCTGGCTTAAAACGTGACGAAAAAGTAATTGTAAAAACATATTCTGGAAATAAAGAGTTACTAATACAAAGTGTTTTAGCACCACCAAAAAAAGGGTAACATGAAAGGGAAAAATTACATAGTAAGTCTTTTAATTTTTGTAACAATGATAAATTGCAAAGGTGTAAATAATGCTTTTGAAGTAACTGTATATGAAACTTCAGCCAACAAAAATGCTCTTACAGAAGTAAATCAATTTTCTACTTCAGAAAATAAGGCAAAAATTACGATTAATACAGCGCAAAAGTTTCAAACGATTACGGGTTTTGGCGGGTCTTTTACAGAGGCTTCGGCCTACCTATTGAATAAATTAAGTAAAGAAAACAGGAAGAAAGTTTTAGAAGCTTACTTCAGTGAAAACGGAGCAAATTATTCATTAACACGAACAACAATAGCGTCTTGCGATTTTTCTCTCAATAATTATACTTATGCTAAAGTAGAAAATGATGTAGCATTAGAGCATTTTACGATAGAAGACGATAAAGCAGATATTATTCCCATGATTTTAGAGGCGAAAGCTATTTCTAAAGAAGGATTTAACATCATTGCATCCCCTTGGTCATGTCCGCCTTGGATGAAAGATAATAAAAGTTATGTTGGTGGAAAATTACTTCCTGAATATAACGACACTTTTGCCTTGTATTTTTCTAAATATTTACAAGCTTATCAAAAGGAAGGGATTGATATTTGGGGAGTTACTGTTATTAACGAACCACATGGAAATGGTAATAACTGGGAAAGTACTTTGTTTTCTCCGAAAGAAATGACCGATTTTGTACAAAATCACTTAGGTCCTAAATTAGAAAATGACGGATGGAAGGATGTTAAAATATTAGGTTACGATCAAAACAGAGCTGGCTTAAAAGAATGGGTTGATGAAATGTATCGTGATGAAAAGGCTTCAAAATATTTTGGAGGTACAGCCATCCATTGGTATGAAAGTACCTATGAAGTATTTCCTGATGCACTACAATACGCACACCACAAAGCGCCTACTAAACATTTAATTCAAACCGAAGCTTGTGTTGATTCAGAAGTACCCCATTGGCAAGACGATGCTTGGTATTGGAAAAAAGAAGCTACCGATTGGGGCTGGGATTGGGCAAGTGAGCAAGATAAATATTTGCATCCAAAATATGCTCCCGTGAATCGTTATGCAGAAGACATTATTGGTTGTTTAAATAATCAAGTTGATGGTTGGGTAGATTGGAATATGGTTTTAGATAGACAAGGTGGCCCAAATTGGTTTAAAAACTGGTGTGTAGCTCCCGTAATTGTTGATGCTGAAAATGACGAAGTGTATTTTACCCCATTGTATTACGTAATGGGACATTTTAGCAAATTCATGCGACCCGGAGCGGTTAAAATTGGTTGCGAAGTCAATAATAAACAACTTAAAGTTACTGCCGTTCAAAATCTAGATAAGTCAATTGCTCTTGTAATATTTAATCCAACAGCAACTAAACATACATTAGAATTACAAATTAACAATCAAAATACAATCCTTTCAATTGATGCACAAGCATTACAAACTGTGATTATAAAAAAATAAAAATATGGAACAAAATAACCAAAACATAGTAACTAAAGTTCCTATTGTTCAAAAAGCAGCTTTTGGATCAGGACATTTAGTGAATAATTTATTACCGGGTGCACTTGGCGTTTTTTCGTTTTTCTTAATTACAGCCTTTGGAATTGAGCCAGCTATTGCAGGATTGTTATCGGCAATACCAAGATTTTTTGATGCTCTTTCCGATCCAATTATGGGGTTTATTTCCGATAATACTACTTCAAAATGGGGGAGAAGAAGACCGTATATTTTTTCAGGGGCTATTTTAGCTTCAATCTTGTTCGTGATACAATGGCAAATGTGGGAAGATAACGGGGCAACGTACAATTTTTGGTATTTTTTACTATTCTCTATTTTGTTCATTTTTGCGAATACCGTTTTTTCTACCCCTTTAATTGGAATGGGCTATGAAATGACTACAGATACTAAAGAACGTACAAGATTAATGGGAATTGCCAATAGTGTTGGACAAATTTCTTGGATGATAGTTCCTCTATTTTGGGTTTTAATTGCTAATAAAGATTTGTTTGATTCTCAAGCAGATGGAGTAAGAACTTTGTCAATTTTTGTGGGGTTTGCTTGTTTGTTTTTTGGTGTTATGCCTGCCATTTTTTGTAAAGAAATGGATGTTTCTGATGCAGAAAGTAAAGCCAATTTAACAATGAAGGATTTAACAAAAAACATGAAAATTCTATGGGAAACCATGAAGAACATGACTAAAAATAATCCATTCATGCGTTTGTGTGGAGCTACTTTTTTAGTATTCAATGGTTTTCAAATGGTAGCTTCTTTTAGTTATTTTATTATTGTTTTTTACATGTATAAAGGTAGTTACGAAATGGCGGGTACTGTTCCTGCAATATTTTCTATACTGGGAGCATTTCTAACCGCTGTGTTAATCATTCCTATTGTTTCATGGTTAGCCAATAAATACGGAAAAAGAAATGCCTTCATCATTTCTACTATTTTATCCATTATAGGTTACAGTCTAAAATGGTGGGGCTTTGTAGTTGTAGATGAAAATACAGCCGTGCTATTTAATGATGTTGTATTGCAAATTGGCGTTGTAAAAATTTCTATTGAAATGCCATTAATTTTATTATTACCCATTCCATTTATAGCTTTTGGATTAGGAGGATTGTTTACTTTAATGATGAGTATGACGGCTGATGTATGTGATTTAGACGAACTTAAAAATGGATTACCAAGAAGAGAAGGAACTTTTGGAGCGGTATATTGGTGGATGGTTAAAATAGGACAATCTATTGCTTTAGCTTTAGGAGGATTAGTTTTGTCGATGGTAGGTTTTGATGCGGGTAACGCAACACAATCTTTTGAAACAATGAATCAATTGCGAATAGCAGATATTATCATTCCTTGTTTAACAGCAGCTTTAGCCGTATGGGTAATGTGGAATTACGACCTGAACGAAGATAAAGTAGCGGAAATTAAAAAGGAATTAGAACTAAAAAGAGCTGAAAAATCAAATACACCCAAAAATATTTCATAATGTCAAATAGAACTACCTATAATTTTCATCTTTCTGATTTTAAAAATGAGGAAAACTTCGGTATTCTTGATAGTTTTGAAGGCTTTCATTTTTCAAATTCAAAATCAGATTTGATTGATTTATTTGCAAATACTTTAGCACAAGGGATGCACGGACTTTGTTTTAGTCTCTATGAAGATGGACAACAGCCAGGTGATACTATTTCTGAGGAACAAGTGCGAAGAAGATTAGAAATTATGGCTCCTTATACGAAATGGGTGCGTTCTTTTTCTTGTACCGAAGGAAATGAATTTATTCCGAAAATTGCTCGTGAATTAGGAATAAAAACTCTTGTTGGTGCTTGGTTAGGAGATGATGCCAAAAAAAATAATAAAGAAATTAAAGCTTTAATTGAACTAGCAAATGAAGGTTTTGTTGATATTGCTGCGGTAGGAAACGAAGTAATGTACCGTAAAGATTTATCGGAACACGAATTGTTAGAATATATTGCAAATGTAAAAAATGATATTCCATCTCATATTCCAGTGGGTTATGTAGATGCCTATTATGAATTCACAATTAAACCAAGGATAACAGAAGCTTGCGATGTGATTTTAACCAATTGTTATCCCTATTGGGAAGGCTCTAATCAAGATCATGCTTTGGCACATATGAAAAGTATGTATTATCAAGCTAAAAGTGCAGCCCAAGGAAAAAAAGTAATCATTACCGAAACAGGCTGGCCTAGTCAAGGCGAAAGTTTTAAAGATTCGCATCCATCCAAAGAAAACGCAATGAAATATTTCATTAATACGCAACTTTGGTCAAAAGCATCCAATATTGATATTTTTTATTTTTCTTCTTTTGATGAGTTATGGAAAGTAGGAGCTGAAGGTGAAGTGGGTGCTTATTGGGGTATTTGGGATAAAAACGAAAAACTAAAATATAATGATTAATAAAATAAAAAAGTTAGTAGTACTGTTATTATTCGTGAACATTAGTTTTGCGCAGGTTGATGTCATTTATAACGATTTGGTATGGTCTGATGAATTTGATGTAAACGGAGCGGTAAATGCAACCAACTGGTTTCATCAAACACAATTACCCGCTGGCGGTAGTTGGTTCAATGGAGAAGTCCAACATTACACAGATCAGTTAACCAATTCGTTTGTAAATGGTGGTTTTTTAAATATTGTAGCCAAAAAAGAGCCTTACACCAGTCAAGGTGTTACGAAACAATATACATCGGCACGTTTAAATTCAAAATTTGCGTTTAAATACGGAAGAGTAGATGTTAGAGCTAAATTACCTATACAAGCCGGTACTTGGCCTGCCATTTGGATGCTAGGAAAAAATGTTAATGAAGATGGTGCTTTTTTTGATGCCGCTTTTGGAACTACCAATTGGCCTGCTTGTGGTGAAATTGATATTATGGAACACGGTATTACACCGTCGCAGCCTACTAATTATATTCAAAGTGCTCTTCATACCCCTTCTTCCTTTGGAAATACATCAAATATTGGAGGCGCTATAGCCAATAATTTAGGAACTGATTATCATGTGTATTCTATGAATTGGTCACCCTATCAAATTACGTTTTTGTTAGATGGCGTAGCTTTTTATACCTACAATCCTGCAGTAAAAACACCAAGCAATTGGCCTTTCGATTTAGAACAATATCTTTTATTAAATATTGCAATGGGGGGAATTGCAGGAACAATCGATCCAAGTTATACACAAAGTTCTATGGTAATTGATTACGTTAGAGTGTATCAAAATGTGCAAGTAGATACTCAAATTCCAATTAATTTTACAGCTACTGTTGGAAATGTAACAAGTTCATCTGTACAATTATTATTAAATGCTACGGATAATTCTGGAAACATTGTTTATAATGTTACATATGGAAGTACAACAGTTACTTCTGCTGGAACATCGGGTGTTCAAAAGTCATTAGTTATTTCAGGCTTAAATTCAAATACAAATTATACTTTTTCTATAGCAGCAAGTGATATTTCAGGAAACAATGCAACCAATAATTCGATTGTGTTAAACGCAACAACTACAGGGGTTATAGGTTGTAACGGTACAGATACAGTCGCCTCTCAAGGTTCGTTTACTTCAGGTTACAATTATGCTTTTGAAACAATAGGGACAGATGTTAAAATTACATTTGAATTATTAGATACGGATAAAGTAGGAGTGGTGGCTTATTTATGGAAACAATCACCTTTTACCGAAACACCAATGTCTAATGTCTCAGGAAATATTTTTACGCATACGATTACGGGTCAAACGATTGGAGCTACCATTAACTATGCCGTTAAATTTGCGTATGCTAACGGAATGTCTGTAACCCGATATATATCCTACGTAGTGGGAAGTAATTGTACAATGAGTCAAAATGATTTTATGGATTTTTCTGATTTTTATTTTACGAATCCAGCTCACAATTATATTTATATTCAATCCTCATCGAATATTGATAAAGTGGAAATGTACTCTCTCATCGGTGTAAAGGTAATTAGTCAAACCAACAATACAAATGAAATCGAAGTATCAAATTTATCCAAAGGTGTGTATCTAATGGTGGTCTATTCTGGAAATAAAAAAGGGAGTAAGAAAGTAATTATCAATTAGGTACTTTTTAAAGAACCATCTCAACACCTTCAATTTTGCTATAAATTGAAGGTGTTTTGTTTTTTTATTGCTTTAAAAGTGTTAAATTTTTACTGAAAATTTGTTTTATAAAAAAAAATAATGTTAAATTTGGCTTAAATAATCTTAAAAGCAACATTGCCTATACAATAAAAATACTTTTTAGAATTCCCGAATCTTAAACAACTAAAAGGTATTATTATGGCTAATCTTGTACTTCCTGATGCGGTATTGGTGAAAAATTATATGAGTGGAGATGAATCTGCTCTAGCAACACTAATACAAAGACACCAATCTAAAATATTTGGTTTTATTTATTCTAAAGTAAATGATAGAGATTTATCAGATGATATATTTCAAGATACTTTTATTAAAGTTATTAAAACATTAAAATCGCAATCCTATAACGAAGAAGGTAAATTTCTACCTTGGGTGATGCGTATTGCTCATAATTTGGTGGTAGATCATTTTAGAAAAGCCAAAAAAATGCCTTTGCAACGTGAAACAGATGAATATTCTGTTTTTAATTTTATGACCGATAATGGTTTAAATATCGAAGGACAAATGATTTCAGACCAAGTAGCTTCTGATTTAACTAAATTGTTAGATGAACTTCCAGAAGATCAAAAAGAAGTATTGGTAATGCGTATGTATCAAGACTTAAGTTTTAAAGAAATTGCCGAATTAACAGGAGTTAGTATTAATACGGCTTTAGGAAGAATGCGTTATGCGTTATTAAATTTGAGAAAGATTATTGAAAAAAATCAAATTATTTTAACCAACTAATACTAAAAGTAATTTTTTGCCGTTATTTACTTATAAATCAAAATAAGTTAAATGGCAAAACTCTACTCTAAGAAAAAATTAGCGAATCAACAAATGAAACCTAAAAGAGAAACAATTTCTTTTTTGCTTAATTATTCAAAAGCGTTAAAGGTCTACAAAGTTGGAAATTCAACAATTGAAATTATAGCTAATTAAAGAAAATGCCTCAAAGAGATTTGAGGCATTTTTTATTTCTTTGAATATTCTTCCAAAACACTTTTCCTTCCAATAGTTTGAGTAATAATATCTTTTTCTAAATTCCAGCCACGAGCAGGCGAATATTCGCGTCCGTACCAAATAATTTGCAAATGTAAGTCGTTCCAGCAGGTTTCTGGGAAAATGCGTTTGGCATCTTTTTCGGTTTGTTGTACGTTTTTTCCATTGGTTAAACCCCAGCGGTACATCAATCGATGAATGTGCGTATCAACCGGAAAGGCAGGAACTCCAAAGGCCTGACTCATCACAACACTTGCAGTTTTGTGTCCTACAGCGGGTAACGATTCCAATGCTTCAAAACTTTGTGGAACTTCGCCATTGTATTTGTCAATTAAAATTTCTGATAAACCATGAATTCCTTTCGATTTCATAGGCGATAACCCACACGGACGAATGATTTCTTTGATTTCTTCCACCGTCATTTTAATCATATCGTAAGGATTATCGGCTTTAGCAAATAGGAGTGGTGTAATTTGATTGACTCGAACATCGGTACATTGTGCCGAAAGCAACACTGCAATCAACAGAGTATAAGGATCTTTATGGTCTAACGGTATCGGAATCTCGGGGTATAATTCATTTAACGTATTTATAACAAATGTTACCTTCTGGCTTTTGGTCATTTTCATTACTTTTGAGAGTAAAAATAATATAAATTTTAAGTTTAAAGTAATTTTTAACGCAAATCCCGAAGCCTCGGGAGTAAAATTTTTAGCAAAGTCCTTGTAAATATTTAAACACATAGGCACATAGAATTTCTTTGTGGATATTTTAAGTTGAAGTTTAGGCCGTTTCACTTAACATAGAAAACATAGAATTGGCTTATCTGAACTTGTCAAGACAAAGAAATCCTTACATTTGCTTATATGACTTATATGTTTTAAACCATAAAAAATAAAAATATGACAACATTAAAAACCGGAGATAAAGCACCCCAATTTTCAGGCTTAGACCAAAATGGGACTTCGCATACATTAGCCGATTATAAAGGAAAGAAATTAGTAGTTTTCTTTTATCCTAAAGCAAGTACTCCAGGTTGTACAGCCGAAGCTTGTGATTTAAGAGATAATTTTGAGCGATTTAAAGCAAACAATTACGAATTATTAGGGGTAAGTGCCGATAGCGCTAAAGCCCAAGCTAAATTTATAGAAAAGTATGAATTACCATTTCCATTACTTGCTGATGAAGACAAATCGGTTATTCAGGCATTTGGAGTTTGGGGACCTAAAAAATTCATGGGTAAAGAGTACGATGGAATTCATAGAACTACTTTTGTTATCGATGAAAACGGAATTATTGAAGAAGTCATTTCGGATGTTAAAACCAAAGCTCATGCTGCTCAAATTTTAAAATAAAAAAAAGCACGAAGTTAATTTCTTCGTGCTTTTTTTATCTATTTTTAAGGTTAGATTCTAAATATTCCGCCTATAGTTAGTATTCGTTGTAAAAACCAAAAGTTTTGTTCAGCTGAATCGGCACTATCCTTAGTTGTTCTAATGTTATTCATTTCAATATAACCGCCTTTTAATTCGGTTTGAATGAAGAAATATTTAAAGAAGGTAAAATTCAAGCCTACTTTAGCAGCTAATCCAAAACCCGCCACATTAAAATCGTCATGGCGTTCTTTGCCTAAGAGCGTAGTATTTGTTTTTGGATATAAAAATCCTCCTCCTATACCTTCGGTTAAATTAATCTGAAATTTATCGGTATTTCTAATTTTAAAAATGCTTGATATATCATCAACTCTTGCAATTTCGGTATTGATGTAATTCAAACCATCGGTATGTTCAAAAAGTAAAAAGTCTTCGTCTAATGTTAGTTGACCATTCGCAGGGTTTTCATTGTAAGAACCTGCATTTGGGTAATAACCAGAATAATCCACTCGTCGATCGTTATACATTACATATTTCATGTGGTCTAATCCAATAGAAATATTGTAATGGTCAGAAATAAAATAGCCTACCCTAATGTTGGTTTGAGGAATAGTCATTCTGGCTGGATTAAAATAATCGATATGAAACCCTTTTGGTTTGTCGTGCGCTTCGATATTATAAATGGTGAAATCATAATCAGCGCCTTTAAATCGTATATCAGATTTTGTAAACGATTCGCGATTTCCACCCCAAAAAATATAGAACTTACCTTTGTTATGAGCTGTGTATTTATCAGGATTTTCTACTGTTTCTTGCGAAAAGGCGTACTGTGAAAACACACAAAAAGTTAGTACAACCATTAAAAATGGATGTTTCATTAAATAAAAAGAAATAATTAAAATTGATTGATTGTTTGTCTGATGGCTACTAGTTTAGTCATTAAATTTTCAAAATAATCTAAGTGTAACATATTAGCACCATCACTTTTAGCATTTGCTGGATCAAAATGAGTTTCAATAAAAATTCCGTCAACACCAACCGCAATTCCTGCTTTTGCAATCGTTTCTATCATATCAGGACGACCACCAGTAACTCCTGTCATTTGGTTAGGTTGTTGCAAAGAATGTGTAACATCTAATACAGTAGTAGCTTGTTGTTGCATCGTAGGAATCCCTCTAAAATCTACAATCATATCTTGGTAGCCAAACATCGTACCTCTATCGGTAACCATAACATTTTCATTTTGGCAATCCAATACTTTTTGTACTGCATGTTTCATGCTTTCAGGACTCATAAATTGTCCTTTTTTTAAATTTACGGTTTTACCTGTATTAGCCGCCGCCACTACTAAATCTGTTTGGCGTACTAAAAAGGCTGGAATTTGTAAAACATCTACATAAGCTGCTGCCATTGATGCATCTTCATTGGTATGAATATCAGTAACCGTTGGTACACCAAATTCTTTAGAAACTTTTTGAAGAATTTTAAGTGCTTTTTCATCACCTATTCCAGAAAAACTGTCAATTCGAGAACGATTTGCTTTTTTGAAAGAACCTTTGAATACAAATGGAATTTGTAATGTGTCTGTAATTGAAACTAGTTTTTCTGCAATGCGCATTGCCATCTCTTCGCCTTCAATAGCGCAAGGACCTGCAAGCAAAAAAAAGTTACCACTTTCAGTATGTTTAATTTGTGGAATGTTTTTTAAATTCATTTTGTGTTGATTTTGAAGTTGCAAAGATAAAAAGAAAAACCTTTCCTACAGCAGTAGAAAAGGTTACATATGTTACAGATAGTGAAAATGTTTTTATTTAGCTTCTGCAAGCGATTTTTTTATAGAAAATCCTTTTGGGCATAAAATTTTACCTTTCTCATAAATATTGAAATAAAGGGTTGTTTTTTTGTTGCTGTCTTCAAAAGTTACTTCATAAATTCCAATAGTTCCAGCGCCCATTGTGTTGTTTTTTGTAGGGAATGGACAACAGGTGTCTACTTTTTTAAAACTAATTTTTTCGCCATTAGGACCTTCTATGCCATTAAAATAATAGGCAATATTAATATCTTCTTGATTTTCTCTAATGTTTCCAATGTTGATTGGATAATCTTGATCGTATGCGTATTTTGAGTCCGTGGCATATTCAGTAATTACGTAGGCTTTGTCTTTTACCATTGGGCGAAGCGCAGTATTGTCTACGTTTTTTAAAGTGGAGTTAGTACTCACACAACTGACTAAAAGAAAGGCTGAAACGATAGCCAATAGGTATTTCATTTTATTTTGATTTATTGGTTGATACTTGTTCTTTAGGTTTTAAAATGTAAGCAACAATCGCGCCAATTACCACACCAAATGATAATCCTCCTGAAATGCTTTGCCAAATATAAGCGGTTAAATTAAAATAATTTTGAGCGTCCGCTAACGTTAATTTTTTGCTTTCTACAGAATACGCAATTAATTTATCGAAGTAATTGGGTGAAATGAATTCATGCGTAATGAATTGTGTAATCGGACTAAAGAATACAACAATGAATGAAAGTACCACACCCGATATAAAGCCTTGTCTCCAATTCATCACGCCATTGTAGTAGTTTTTCTTCTTATCGCTTAATGCTAAATAATACAATAGAAAATTGGGTAATATAATCAGCATCGTAAAGGCTATTTGCCATTTGATTTTTTCGTCATGAAAACCCAATTGCTTTTCTAATGTCATCCAAGCCAAAAATATAATAGACATAATTACAGCCCATTTGAATTCTATTTTAAACTTTTTCATCTTGTTTCTGTTTTTTGTTGCTTCAAAATTAGCCAAAATTGTATGATTTGTTATAAAAACCGATCTTAAATTTCTATTTTTGCACAAAATTTTATATCGGTATGGAATATATTTATGGTACTTGGCATTGGGCTATTTCTGGTTTTTTAATCGGATTTACGATGTTATTGTTGACCTACTTTGGAAAATCGTTTGGGATGTCGTCTAATTTGCGCACAATGTGTACTATGGTGGGCGCTGGGAAGTTTAGTGATTTCTTTAAGTTTGATTGGCGTGAACAAAAATGGAGTTTAACCATTGTTTTAGGTGCTTTTGTTGGCGGATTTATTGCCTTCTATTTTCTTTCTAATGGAAGTGGCGTGAATATCAATCCAGATACAATTTCGCAATTACAAACATTAGGGATTGATGCTCCCAATGGTAAATTAATGCCTGATGCTATTTTTAGTGTGGAAACGCTTCAATCTCCAAAAGGTTTCGCCATTTTATTGATTGGGGGATTATTAATTGGTTTTGGAACGCGCTATGCAGGGGGCTGTACTTCTGGTCATGCTATTTCTGGATTAAGTAACTTTCAATTGCCTTCTTTGGTAGCCGTCATCGGATTTTTTATTGGAGGCTTGCTTATGGCACATTATCTTTTACCATTAATTATTAAAACACTATAAGCACATGAAATTAGCTAGATTTTTTTTAACTGGAATTTTTTTCGGAATAGTTTTAACTAAAGCAGAGGCTGTTTCTTGGTATCGTATCTATGAAATGTTTCACTTTCAATCGTTTCATATGTTTGGAATTATTGGAATGGCTTTATTTACGGGTGTTATTGGACTTCAAATTATTAAACGATATAAGATTAAAGATTACAAAGGGTTTCCAATTCATGTGATTGATAAGGAACGTGGTTTTTGGCGTTACATTATTGGAGGTACTTTGTTTGGCTTAGGTTGGGCATTAGTAGGAAGTTGTCCAGGGCCTATTTTTATTTTGTTAGGAACCGGAAGTTATGCAATTGCCGTAGTGTTAATTGGTGCTTTACTAGGGACTTATATTTACGGCTTGCTAAAAGACAAATTGCCTCATTAAAGTTAAGTTAAAGTATGTTGTCTTTTACTTTGTTTAGTGTTATATTATGTAAATTTGTAGTTATAAATGAAATACAATGAATACTACAATAAACATACAAAATTTAAAATGTGGCGGTTGTGCTAACACTATCACAAAGAATTTAGCTCAACTAGAAGCTATTACTGAAGTAACAGTAAATGTTGAAGAAAGTTCGGTTTCTTTTGCTTATCCTACAGAGGAAAGCTTATGGAAGTAAAAGAGAAATTAAAAACACTAGGATATCCTGAGGATGGCGAAGCAAATAATTTAGGTTCAAAAGCTAAATCGTATGTGAGCTGTGCCATTGGAAAAATGAGTTAGTTTTCAAAAAAAAGTGCTAATTTATTTTAAGTTTAGAATTTGACTTTTTTTAGTAAATTTTCAAGATTTTAAATTTGAAGTATAGTAATTCCTGAATTTTTATCTTTAAAAAGAAATCAACTCTTGTTAAATAATCTTTTTAATAACTCTTAATTTGTGAGTATGTCGATTGGTATCTGCATTGTATATTCCTAAATGGTCTAAACGATCTATTCTTACTTGTCCAGAAGCATGAATGATGTAGTTATTTTCCATCATAATTCCAACGTGAATAATGTTGCCTTCCTCGTTATCAAAAAATGCTAAATCACCCGGTTCGCTTTCTTCAATAAAACTTAGTGCTTCTCCTTGACTTGCTTGCTGTGAAGCATCGCGTAATAGTTTATATCCATTTAGTTTGTATACCATTTGAGTAAAACCAGAGCAGTCAATTCCAAAAGGTGTTTTTCCTCCCCATAAATAGGGTGCATTCAAATACAAAAATGCGGTTTTAACAATTTCAGATTTTGGCTTTTCTCCACACACTTTAATTCCTTCAAAAGAATATTTATTAATGTTGATTTCCTCATTATCTAAAAAGGATAACGAAGCGCCTAGAGTTATTGAGGTTAATTGATTGGTTGGAGCAGTAATATATTCTACAAATTCAGCATTTAAAACAATAGTAGTATTGTTTAAAATGGTATACTGTTGTTCAGTAATTGTTTGAAATTGTTTTGTGTCAATCCAACCGTTGTAGCCATCATAAGCCAATTCTACTTGCGCCCATTTGGCAGTCATTTCAATTATTTTAAAGTGTTCACCAAAGAGTAATTGCGAAACTTGTTCGCTTTTATCACTGGCTTCTGCTCTTATGGGTACTATGGCTAAATTACAAATTCCAAACATGTTGGTCGAAATAAAAAATGATGAATTAAGAATTTAATTACAAATGTAACTAAATTTCAAAATTCATCATTAGTAAATATAAATAAATTATGCTTTTTCAATTACAATTGCCGAAGCACCACCACCGCCATTACAAATTGCGGCAGCACCAATTTTAGCATTGTTTTGTTGTAATACATTAATTAATGTTACGATAATTCTTGCACCAGAGCATCCTAGAGGATGACCTAAAGAAACTGCACCACCGTTTACATTGATTTTATTATTGTCTAATCCTAAGATTTGCGCATTAGCTAATCCAACCACAGCAAAAGCTTCATTGAATTCAAAGAAATCAACATCAGCAACGGTTAAACCAGCTTTGTCTAATGCTTTTGGTAAGGCTTTTGCAGGCGCTGTTGTAAACCATTTTGGTTCTTGAGCTGCATCAGCGTATGATTTTATGTAAGCTAAAGGAGTTAATCCTAGAGATTGTGCTTTTTCTTCACTCATTAAAACCATTGCAGCAGCCCCGTCATTAATAGTAGATGCATTTGCAGCAGTTACAGTCCCTTCTTTAGTAAATACAGCTGCTAAAGATGGGATTTTTTCTAATTTTACATTAGTGAATTCTTCGTCTTTAGAAACTATGATAGCGTCACCTCTTCTTTGAGGAACTTCAACAGGAACAATTTCTGCATCAAACTTACCAGCTTCCCACGCAGCCGCAGAACGCTCATACGATTGAATTGCGAAGTTATCTTGCGCTTCTCTTGTGATATTGTATGTAGCAGCACATAAGTCAGCAGAAACACCCATAGCGTTATTGTCGTATGCATCTGTTAAGCCGTCTTTTTGCATTCCGTCTACTAAAGAAGTTGGACCGAATTTTACGCCATTTCTTAAATGAACATAATGCGGAATTAAACTCATGTTTTCCATACCACCCGCTACTACGATTTCAACATCTCCAGCGATAATTGCTTGAGCTCCTTGCATCACAGCTTTCATACCACTAGCACAAACTTTATTTATGGTAGTACAAGCAACACTTTCAGATAAACCAGCATATAAAGCGGCTTGTCTAGCAGGAGCTTGGCCGTTTCCAGCTTGAACTACATTACCCATTAATACTTCGTCAACTAATTTAGGGTCTAAATTGATTTTATTTAAAGCGCCTTTGATGGCAGCAGCACCTAACTTAGTTGCAGGTACACTAGATAAAGCTCCCATGAAACTTCCAATTGGAGTTCTTACGGCAGAAACGATAACTACTTTTTTGTTCATGATAGAAAGGTTTTTTATTTGAATTGCGAAATTACTATTTTTATTCGAATTTTGATAAAGAAAACACTATAATTCTTCCTTAAAAAGGAAATGAAATTGATTTTTAATAATTAAAATGGATTTCTACTATTTAGACTTTATTTTTGATTTTCTATGAAATGCGAATTATTCCTGAATTTTTAATCATTGTTATTGCATTGACTATTAGTGCTTTTAAAATTTATATTAAAAAAATATTAAAAAATCTCTAATAATAGTTGTATATTAAGGAATGAAAACATACATTTGCAACCGCAAAAAAGATAAGTTCTTACAGAATAATAGGAGAGGTGCCGGAGTGGTAACGGAGCAGATTGCTAATCTGTCGACGGGTAACCGTCGCCAGGGTTCGAGTCCCTGTCTCTCCGCTTTTTTTGTTTTCGGGGTGTAGCGTAGCCCGGTTATCGCGCCTGCTTTGGGAGCAGGAGGCCGCAGGTTCGAATCCTGCCACCCCGACGATAACAATTTTAGGTTGCGTAGCTCAGCTGGATAGAGCAACTCACTTCTAATGAGTAGGTCCCAGGTTCGAATCCTGGCGCGATCACAAAAAAGCCTTGCAAACGCAAGGCTTTTTTGTTTTTACTAGTTTTTGTGTTTTTTTTGTTAAAAAGTATGGTATATTTGGTGATATATACAAGTTATGGGCAAGGCTAACAAAACGACAAACAGAGAATAATAATGAAACAATTGACGAAAAGAATTTTATTAGCGACACTTGTATTAAGTGTTAATTTATCGTTTGGACAGTCGAGAAAGCTGACAGCAATAGTTGAAAAAATTGCAAAAATCAATGAAGTTCAGGAAGAACAAGTAGGCTTTGCGGGGTCTGAAAGTGAAAACTATAAAAACTTTAAGCAATTAAAAGAAATCGCAACAACAGAAGAATTGATTCAATTGACTGATAACAAAAATGCAACGGTAGCCTGTTACGCAAGTTGGGCTTTAGCTGACAATGCATATCCAGACTTAAAAGCAATTTTTCAGAAATTCGTTTTACAAGATAAAGAAGTTGTAACTTTTAGTGGTTGTATAGTATCTGAAAACAATATTTCTAGCGAATTATATCATAGATATTGGAACAAAGTGGATGTTTCAAAAAGGCCAAACGACAAAATACTTTTGGAACTTGACAGAATCGTTATATTTAGTAAAAAACCATACTGGTTGCTTTTAAATAGAGCATTGGAAAATAGAATTTATGCAGAACCCTATAAAACACAAATCTCAATTTTAGCGTTTGAACAAGGACAAAGAGAAGCAATTTTCTATCTAAGCAATTGGCACAAAGCTGAATTTGTGGACAGAATAAAGATAGCTCTTGTTAAATATCTCAACGAAACAGAATTTAAAAATACTGGGACAACTGACTATTACAAAACAGTGGAAGAACTTTTTAAGTTCAATGACCTTGAAATAAGAGAAGTCATAATTGCTAAAATGAAGAAGGACAGACATTGGGAAATGGGAAAAGTACGTTTCGAAATTTTACTTTCTGATAACTACATTTACGATATTGACAGTGAATAATGGTAGAAGCCCAGTCCATAACAGCAGTTTGCAAAAATGACGGTTTTTGGGCTTAATTTAAAGTTGGTTTTGTACTTGCAAAGTCAGTGTTTAACCGAAAGTTTTAGGCTTCTTTAATCCGCCACTTCTGCAAGTCACATTACTTTTTACTCCACACACTTCAAAAACTCCATAAAATAATTAGCTGGATTTGTTTTTGTTTTCAAAGATTCCGATACTAATTCGCTTTTAATTACATAATCTTTAGAGGCGCCAGAAAATTGAATTCTAACTAATGAAATGGAACTGTTTTTTTAATTCTTCAAAAATTGTTTTTGGTAAAATATAAATATATTATTTATTTTTTTATTTTTCTAGATTTATTATTCATTTAATATATTGTATACAAATAAATACATCACAAAATCTCTTCCACATGCTTTTTAATATTAGAAGCAATTTTTGTCATCGGTAAATCGTTCGCGTCGTTGCCAAATGGGTCTTCGATTTCTTCGGCAATTAATTCTAAACTCGCTAACACATAAAAGATGAAAATCACCACAGGAATTACATAGTAGCCCAAACTAAATACAAATCCGAATGGTAAGGTCATCACAAAAAAGAAGATGAATTTTTTGATAAACGAACTATACGAGTAGGGAATAGGCGTGTTTTTAATCCGCTCGCAAGCACCACAAATATCTGTAAATGATTGTAATTCCGAATTGATGATGTAAAATTGGTCACCTGTAATTTTTCCAGATTTATACAAATCATTTGCTTTTTGAAACAGCATTTTTGCTACTTGATTTGGTCTGTGTTTGTGATGATCCATTTCTAAATCTAAACCATCAAACAACATTTTGCTTACTTCTTCATTTAATAAATGTTTAGAAAGTACTGAAGCATAAGCAGGAATTACTTTTCTGAAAAAATTTCTATCATTTTCATCAGATAAATAGGCTGAAAATTTCAAAGCGAGGTTTCGACTATTATTTACTAAGGCGCCCCATTGTTTTCTACCTTCCCACCAACGGTCGTAAGCGGTATTGGTTCTGTAAGCTAATAATAACGACAATACGAAACCAACTGTTGTATGCATTACGGTTAGGTTTTTAACATGACTACTTTCGGAAAGATTCCAATATTCTAACTCTAAATAGGCGATGCCTCCTGCATAAAATCCAATGAAAATCATCATCGGAATCAACTGACGAAAGGTGTCTGATTCGTGAAAACGGAAGATGAATGTAATCCAGTCTTTTGGGTTGTATTGAACCATTTGTAAGTAAAAAGTTTAAATATATTAATTTAATTGTAAAGTGCCTGCTAATTCTTTTAGGTTAATTTCGGAAAGTTTGGTTGCATATTGTGCATTTGAATACCGAACGGCAGCTTCTACAAAATTTTGTTGTGCGGTTCTGAATTCGATAGTGGTTATGGTTCCAATTTTGAATTTAGCTAAGGTGATATCTAAGTTTTGTTTGGCGATTTCTAGGTTTTTTTCTTCCAATTTTACCAACTCTAAATTGGTTTGATAACTGTTAAACAAGGAAGCTAATTGTGAGTTTAGCGATAGTTTTTGCTGTTCTAAAAGTAAACCTGCATTTTCCACTTGATATTTCGCTACTTTTTCGTTTTTGTTTTGAAGAAAGCCATTAAAAATGGGTATAGTAGCTGTTACTCCATAAACAAAACCTTGCCCAGAAGATTGCGTGATGAATCCCAAAGAAGCTTCTGAACGCGTGAAATTGTAACCCGAAGTAATTCTAACCGTTGGATAACGATTGCCTCTGACTTGTTTCAAATTCAAATCGGCTACTTTTTTAGTCAGGATTTGCGCTTGCAATTGCGGATTTTGTTTTTCGGCTGTGGATTTTAATTCGTTGAAATCTAAATTTTGTTCGAATGTAACTTCGTTAGCGACTTTAAAATAGGTTTGTGTATCACGCACTAATAATTCGTTCAATCTAATTTTACTGATTTTGATGAGTTCTTTTTGTCTTAATTGTAAACTCAAATCGCTATTCAAATCTACTTGCGCATTCAAAACTTCTAATTTCGAAGCTTTTCCAATACTAAAACGATTTTGAGCGGTAGTTAAGCGTTGGTTTGAAATCACAATCGCCGTATCAATCGAAGCTAAAACTTGTTGTTGTTGTACCAAATCGAAATAGGTAGTATACACATCACTAATTCGAGTTAAAATAGCTGCTTGTAATTCTGCTTTTCCTTTTTGTTCTAAAACATTTAGCTGTTCTTTTCGGGCAAACATACTCAACCCATCAAAAATAGTCCAATCTAAACCCACACCATAGGTTAAGTTCATGTTTTTGGCTCCGTCTAATTCACGAACTGTTCCATCGCCTTGTGTTTGTTTGGTATCTAACTGACTGTTATTGTTGGTGAAATTTGCATTCAACGATGGCAACATTCCAGCGTTCGCTAAATTGTTATTGGTGGCATCAATTTTGGAATTATTATCCGCAATTTTAATATCGTAATTGTTTTCTAAAGCAATTTTTACAGCAACTTCAAGCGAAAGTAATTCTTGCGCTTGTGCTGAAAATCCAATGATGAAAAGGAATACTATTTTATATAACTGTTGCATACTATTATTTCTCTAAAGCGTCTAAATTATCAAATTCTGGTCGGTGTTTTTTGGCTCTTGACCACATTAAATAAATGGCTGGAATTACAAATAAAGTTAAGATTAATGAAAACATCGTTCCACCAACGATTACAACTCCCATTCCCATTCTACTTGCCGAAGCGGCTCCAAGCGACAAAGCAATTGGTAATGCTCCTAATGCAATGGCTAAACTTGTCATTAAAATTGGTCGTAAACGGGCTTCCGAAGCTTCTAAAATGGCATCGTATTTCGATTTTCCTTGTTCTCGAAGTTGGTTCGCAAATTCGACAATCAGAATTCCGTTTTTGGTAACGAGTCCAATTAACATCACGGTTCCAATTTGACTAAAAATATTCCATGTTTGCCCAAACAACCAAAGCGAGAATAATGCTCCAGCCACCGCCATTGGTACAGTTAAGATAATAATAAACGGGTCGATGAAACTTTCAAACTGTGCAGCTAGAATCAAATAAATCAACAATAAAGCCAATCCAAAAGCGAAAGAAGTATTCGAACTACTTTCTACGAAGTCACGTGATTCACCACCTAAATCAGTTGTAAAGGTATCGTCTAATACTTTTTCTTTGATTTCGTCCATGGCGTTGATGCCGTCAATCATACTTTTTCCAGGTGCTAAACCAGCAGAAACCGTTGCCGACATGTAGCGATTGTTATGAAATAATTGTGGTGGATTACTTTGTTCTTCTACCTCAACTATGTTGTCTAATTGAATTAATTCACCCGCTTTGTTTTTCACGAACATTGAAGTCAAATCCAAAGGAGCATCTCTATCTTTTTCATCAAATTGTCCAATGACTTGGTATTGTTTTCCATTTTGCATGAAATAACCAAAACGTTGTCCGCTTAACGATAATTGTAAAGTTTGCGCCACATCTAAAACTGAAATCCCTAAACTTTCTGCTTTTTCACGATTAATCGTTACGTTGATTTCTGGTTTATTGAATTTCAAATTCACATCTACATTCGAGAAAGTTTCGTTTTTACTCGCTTCTTCCATGAATTGCGGAATCTTTTCTCTTAATTTTTCAAAGTTTGGCGCTTGAATAATGTATTGGATGGGTAAACCACCACGTCTGTTTACCGAAATAGTAGGTTGTTCGGATACGTTTACTTTGGCTTGCGGATATTTTTTTGCCCATTTGTTCAAATCATCTACCACTTCTTTTTGCGATTTTTCTCTTTCACTTGGGTCCACCAATGCCAAACGAACCCTACCAGCATTTACTGATGAAGACATAAAACCTGGTGAAGTAATTACTAACGCCACTTTCTTTTCAGGAATGGAATCATTAATCAATTTTGATAACTCATCCATAAATTTGTCGGTGTATTCAAAAGTAGCACCTTCGGGAGTTGTAACACTCACAACTCCTAAACTACGGTCATCATAAGGAGCAGTTTCTTTCGGAAGAATAGCAAAGAATAATACAATTAATCCGATACAAACTCCGATAATTGGAAAACTCAACCATCTTCTTTTTAAGAAATTAGTTAATGAATTCGCATATCCTTTATTCAGATTCACAAAAAATGGCTCAGTAAATTCATAGAATTTGGTTTTCTTTTGTTCGCCACCTTTCATTAAATACGCATTCAACATAGGTGTTAAGGTCAACGATACGAAGGCGGAAATCAATACAGCAGCACCAATGACAACACCAAACTCTCGGAACAATCGTCCTACAAAACCTTCTAAGAAAATAATCGGTAAGAATACTGCAGCTAAGGTTACCGAAATAGAAATTACAGCAAAGAAAATTTCGTTGGAACCTTTAATAGCCGCTTCAATTGGCGACATACCTTCTTCTACTTTTTTGAAGATATTTTCTGTTACTACAATTCCGTCATCTACTACTAATCCTGTGGCTAAAACAATGGCTAAAAGTGTTAATACATTGATGGAAAAGCCACACAAATACATGATAAAAAACGTAGCAATCAACGAAATCGGAATATCAATTAATGGTCTAAATGCAATTGACCAATCTCTAAAGAATAAAAAGATAATAATAATTACTAAAACAATTGAAATGGCTAAGGTTTCCGCTACTTCAATTACTGATTTTTTGATAAAAAGAGTATTGTCTAGTGCAATATCTAATTTGATGTCACTTGGTAAATCTTTCTTTAATTTTTCCACTTCGGCATAAAACTGTTCCGCAATTTCTAAATAATTGGTTCCAGGTTGTGGAATAATTGCCACCGCCACCATTGGATTTCCTGATTCGGTAAACTTAGTTTCTAAATTTTCAGAAGCTAAAACGGCATAACCAATATCACTTAATCGAACGGTTTTATTCGCATCAGCTACTATGATTATATCATTAAATTCTTTTTCAGTAGAAAGATTCCCAAGGGTTTTTACCATTAATTCGGTATTGGCACCTGTCAATTTTCCCGAAGGCAATTCCACGTTTTGTTTGTCCAAAGCATTTCGAACATCAGCCACCGTGATTTCGTAAGCATTTAATTTGATGGGATCCATCCAAATTCGCATCGAATAACGTTTTTGTCCCCAAATTTGCACACTACTCACGCCTGGAATCGTTTGCATTCGCTCGGAAATTACGTTTTCAGCATAATCACTTAATTCTAAAGCATTTCTAGATTGACTCTGAACGGTCATCGAAATAATAGCATCTGAATCGGCATCTGCTTTTGCTACAACGGGTGGTGCATCGATATCTTGCGGTAAGCTTCTAACAGCTTGTGAAACTTTGTCACGCACATCGTTGGCAGCTTCTTCTAAATTTTTTTCTAATTTGAATTCGACCGTAATATTACTCGAACCTTGGTTACTTGAAGAGGTAATATTTCGAATTCCATCAATAGAGTTAATGGCTTTTTCAAGTGGTTCGGTGATTTGTGATTCTATAATTTCGGCATTAGCGCCTGTATAATTGGTTCGCACATTGATAACAGCTGGGTCAATCGATGGGAATTCACGAACACCTAAATAACTATAGCCTAAAATACCAAAAAGTATAATCAATAAATTGATTACAATGGTAAATACGGGTCTTTTTATACTTAAAGTAGATAAACTCATTTGTAAGTGGGAAGTTAGAAGTTAGAAGCTGGAAGCTGGAAGTTTAGATTGTTTGACTTTAACTTTAATTTCGGCTTCATCTTTTAGAGCCATAACGCCAGAAGTTAGAATTGTATCGCCAGATTTTATGCCTTGTGTAACGATAACGTCTTTATCTGTTCTGGCAATGGTTTCAATTTTTACTTCTTTTGCTTTTCCATTATTGGCAATGTACACCACTTTTCCGTCTTGAACAGGAACTACTGCTTCTGAAGGAATTTTAATAGCACCTTTGATATTTTTTAAAGGAAGTTCAATAGTAGCGAATGTTCCCGCTAATAATTTTCCACTTGGATTTTCGGCAATCGCTCTGATTTTTAAAGTTCGTGTAGAAGTTTCAATCTCAGGTTCGATAGCGTAAATTTTAGCTGTGAATTTTTCAGGATTATTTGGAATTGTAAATTGAATAGGTGAGTTGTTTTCCACTTCTGAAGCATATTTTTCAGGAATTGAAAAACTTATTTTTACTTGATTTGCACTTACTAATTTAGTGATTAGCGTAGTTGGAGTTAGATACGTTCCAGGAGAAATATTTCGCAATCCAATTTTTCCCGAAAAGGGAGCTTTTAGAGTTGTTTTAGCAATTTGCGCTTGAATTAATTGCGTTTGCGCTTTTAAACTTCTGAATTCGGCACTTGCAATATCGTATTCTTCTTGACTAATGGCTTCTTTTTGTAATAATAGTTTAGCTCTTCTTTCATTTTCTGAAGCTAAACTTTGACGGGTTTGAGCTTGCGAAAGTTGGGCACGTAATTCGATATCATTTACTTTTAATAAAACTTGACCTTTTCTCACATTGGTGCCTTCTGTAAAATATATTTTCTCTACGATTCCAGAAACTTCACTTCTTATTTCTACATTTTCATTGGCTTCAATAGACCCTGAAAGCGAAATGGTATTCGCAAAATTAGTTTCTGAAACGACTATAGCATCGACCATCATAGGTGGTTTTTTATCTCCTTTTCCACCGCCTTTTTCAGATTCTTCACTATTTTTTGTAATTCGATATCCAATTAAACCTAAAAGAGTTAAAGTAATTAACGTGATGCTTATAGTTTTTATTTTCATAATATGATTTGATTCTTATTGATGTTGCTACAAAGTTAGCTTT
Source organism: Flavobacteriia bacterium (assembly GCA_004293165.1). Taxonomy (GTDB): domain Bacteria; phylum Bacteroidota; class Bacteroidia; order Flavobacteriales; family Flavobacteriaceae; genus Flavobacterium. The sequence goes on from RDYL01000003.1 coordinate 249,159, forward strand.
TACAGCATAATTTCAACTCAAACTTACGATTTATTTAACATAGTTGTAGGTACAAATGTTGGAAAAATTTAAAAGTTTAGTTGTTTAAAAGTTTAAAAGGGGAAATGTTTTAAAAAGAACTAACTAATATAGTTCCAAATAGTTTTCTTCTTGCTTAATTCGATAAAAGCTTCACGTAGTTTTGCATGTTCTGGTTTTTCCATTGGCGCATCGTCTTTTAAGAGTTTGATAGCATGATGACGTGCTAATTGCAAAATATCTTTGTCTTTAACTAAATCAGCAATTTGAAGGTTTAAAACGCCACTTTGTTGTTTGCCCATGATATCACCCGGACCACGTAATTTTAAATCGACTTCTGAAATTTCAAAGCCATCATTCGTACGAACCATCGTTTCCATACGGATTTTACTATCGTTGCTTAGTTTGTGACTTGTCATTAAGATGCAATAACTTTGTTCGGCACCTCGACCCACACGACCGCGTAACTGATGCAATTGTGATAACCCAAAGCGTTCTGCACTTTCAATCACCATTACGGAAGCATTTGGTACATTCACACCAACCTCAATTACAGTCGTTGCAACCATAATATTGGTTTTTCCTTCTGAAAATCGTCGCATTTCTTCATCTTTATCAGCTGGTTTCATTTTTCCGTGAACAATGGAAATAGAATATTGAGGTAAAGGAAAATCCCTTGAAATACTTTCGTAACCATCCATCAAATCTTTGTAATCCATCTTCTCCGATTCTTGAATTAACGGATATACAATGTACACTTGGCGCCCTTTTGCAATTTCATCTTTTAAGAATTTCCAAACCTTTAAACGATTACTATCATAACGATGTACGGTTTGAATAGGTTTTCTTCCAGGTGGCAATTCATCTATTACGGAAATATCCAAATCGCCATATAAACTCATGGCTAAGGTTCGTGGAATAGGGGTGGCGGTCATGACTAAAACATGAGGAGGAACATCATTTTTCTTCCAAAGTTTTGAACGTTGTTCAACACCAAATCGATGTTGTTCATCAATAATCGCTAAACCTAAATTATGAAATTGTACTTTGTCTTCTAATAAAGCATGAGTTCCAATCAAAATATCTAAAGTGCCGTTTTCTAAAGCTTCATGAATAATTTTTCTATCTGCAGTTTTGGTTGAACCAGTTAATATTTTTATATTGATATTCAGTTGTTTTGCTAATTCGGTTATTCCGTTAAAATGTTGGTTGGCTAAAATTTCGGTTGGTGCCATTAAGCAACTTTGAAAGCCGTTATCTTTAGCCAAAAGCATACACATTAACGCTACAATTGTTTTTCCAGAACCCACGTCGCCTTGCAATAAACGATTCATTTGAGCGTTGCTTCCTAAGTCGTTTCTAATTTCTTTTAAAACACGTTTTTGCGCATTCGTTAAATCGAAAGGCAAATGGTTATTATAAAAATCTGTGAAGTTTTCACCTACGCGCTCAAAAGGCATTCCTTTTATTTTATGTTTCCGAATAAGGTTCTTTGTAATCAACTGCAGTTGAATGAAAAACAATTCTTCAAACTTCAATCTGAATTGCGCTTTTGCCAACAAATCTTGACTCTTTGGAAAATGAATATTGAATAAAGCGGCATTTTTAGGAATTAACTTCAATTCGTCTAATAGATAATTCGGTAAATTTTCCGAAAACATAGCTTCGGTTTCTACAAACAATTGTTGTATCATTTTATTAATGACTTTGTTTGAGACCCCTTTGTTTCCTAGTTTTTCAGTGCTTGGATAAACGGGTTGCATGGCTGAACGAAGACTCGCTTTGTGTTCTTCTAATAATTCCATTTCGGGATGCGCCATGTTGTAGGTAGCTCCAAATTGGCTTACTTTTCCAAAAACCACATAGGGTGTATTAATTTTGATGCTTTCGCGAATCCATTTTTGACCTTGGAACCAAACCAATTCCATTTGACCTGTATCATCCACAAAAGTGGCGACTAATCTTGATTTTCCTTTGCCTTGTTCTATGGTTTTGATATTGATTATTTTCCCTACAATTTGAACTTCTGAGTTGCTGTTTTGTAGTTCGTTAATTTTATAATAACGCGTTCTATCAATGTAGCGATTTGGGAATAAATTTAGTAAATCTACATACTTATGAATGCCCAACTCCTTGCGCAATAAATCGCCACGCTGAGGACCAACGCCTTTGAGATATTCTATGGGAGTTTCGAGTAGGTTCAATTTGAATTATACTATCAATTTAATATTATAAACACTAAAAAATAAATTGATTACATTTTTTGAATTAATGTCTAAAAATTATTAAGCGAAGATAGTTATAAATTCTAAATTTTATTCTTTTATAAATTTATAGGTATCATTTCCAGTTTCTGAAATTATTTTAATTAAATAAATTCCATTTTGAAAACTAGAAACATCAATATTTGTTTCATTATTCAATAATGAACAAGTAAATAGTTTCTTACCTATTATTGAAAATATTTCTACTTTTTGCTTTGTATTTTCTATGTTTAGGATAGTTAATTTGTCTGAAACAGGATTTGGGAAAAATTTAATTTTTGAACTTTTTTGAAAATTTGTATTTGCTAATGAAGCTTCTTGATATACCCTTACATAATCAATCTCCATAGTAGATTGAATAAAGTTTGCAGGTACATTTGACAGGATTGCTATATTTAATAAGATATATTGTTCCGCATCAAAAGGCCAAGTAAATTGGTTTTTTATTAATGGCTCATAGGTTAGATGATTAATACCATCTACACTTAGTGTTATTCTTTCATTACTCCATTCAAGCGCATAAATATGGAAATCACTTGTTACCCCTTCTTTATATTGATAATTTGCGACGTATTCATCTACTGATAAATTACCATTTATTGGATGATGAACTGCGCTTGAAATGACATTAGAACCCCAGTATTCCATAATGTCTATTTCACCACAGGCTGGCCAAGTCACAGAACCATATCCATTTAATTGCCAATACGCTCCTAACTCGTTAATGTTTTTGCCTAACATCCAAATGGCAGGCAAAGTTCCATTTCCCTCAGCTAATTTTGCACGTACTTCTACGCGACCATATTTAAAAGCAAATTTTGAATTCAATCGTGCAGAAGTAAATTGTTTGGTGATTCCTTGATTTGTATATGCTTCCCGTCTCGCAACAATCTTTAAAGTACCATTACTAACATAAGAATTATCAACACGGTTTGTATAATGTTGTTGTTCATTGCCAAACCAACTAGTACCCATTGGAAATTGAGTTTGTTGAAACCAATTTAAATAATTTATTGCTCCATTTCCATCAAATTCATCGCTCCAAACCAAGTTATTATTAATTGATGCTGCTCCTTCATAGGAGAAATCATCAATGTAAGCCATTACGTTTGAGTTGTTGTTTTCTCCATTTATCTGAATTAATACTCGATTAAAATCTGAACGATTTAATGGGTTTTGTGAATTTGAATCAAAATTAATAAAAGCATCTGTAGCAAAGTTAAAGGAAATGGTTTGCCATTGATTTAAAACGATAGGCTTAATAATTTCACATTGAGTTGACCAAGGTGTTGCTGATGAACCATTTTGAAGCTTTAATGCAATTTGATTAGGCTGATTTCCTGTTATTTCGGCTGATGAAACATAAATTTTTAGCGAAAAAACGCTACTTGTAGCTAAATTAAAACTAAATCCCGCATCAAAACCAATATTGGCATATTGACCGCCAACGTCAGTGTACTTTAAAACTTTTACAGAAGAATTTATACCAGAGGGATGTGGGTTATTAAAATTAGTATCAATCAAGCAATTGTCTCCAAACCAAGATGCTATAGTGCTATTTCCCTCAAAGTTGTCTTGTGAAACTTGTGTTTGTGAAAATAAACTTACTTGAGAAAATAAAAGTAATAATGAAATATTGGTGCGCATTATATTTTTTTCAAAAATAATTATTTTTTTTTGATAAGGTAAATTCTTGACCTTTACTAAAACTATACAATAATAAATTTTTAGTAAATTATATTTCTAACAAAATCAATTAATATATTTGTATGTAATTGATTTTTATTTATGCGCTATATTTTTCTTTTTTTATCCATTCTTACTTTCTCTCAGCAAACAAAATCGGTTGATTTTATCAGTTGCGAAGCCTTATTGTTTCCAGATGCTAAAACTAAATCAATATCAGGAACGGTTCATTATTTATTCGAAATCAAGAATAATATTGATTCTGTAAAAATAGATGCAAAAAACATGATATTTTCAGCGATTTATATAAATGATAATACTAAATTTAAGTACAAGCTCACAAATGACCAAATAATTTTATATGATGGACTTAAAAAAGGGTTAAACGGAATTACAATTAAATATGAGGCAAAACCCAAGCAAACTCTTTATTTTACGGGAGAAAGAGAAAATCTTCAAATTTGGACACAAGGCCAAGGAAAGTACACGAGTCATTGGTTGCCAAGTTTTGACGATGTGAATGAGAAAGTGATATTTAAATTAGGTGTTTATTTTGATCAAAAACATCATGTTTTATCTAATGGTAAACTTATAAATAAAATAAATCCAAAATTTCCAAACGAAAAAAAAACATTGTGGGAATATGAAATGCAAAAACCCATGTCTTCTTATTTAGTCATGCTAGCCATTGGAAATTTCGAAAAGCAAACTGCAACCACTAAATCAGGAACACTTTTAGAATTTTATTTGGATAAAAAAGATATTTCAAAATTTAAACCAACGTATCGCTATTCTCTAGAAATGTTCGATTATTTGGAACAAGAAATAGGCGTAAAGTATCCTTGGGGCATTTACCGACAAGTTCCCGTTCGTGATTTTTTGTATGCTGGAATGGAGAATACGACTTCTACGATTTTTGCACAAGATTTTGTAGTAGATGAAATAGGTTTTAACGACAGAAATTATATAAATGTCAATGCGCACGAGTTAGCACATCAATGGTTTGGTGATTTGATTACGGCGCAATCTGGAAAACACCATTGGTTGCAAGAAGGTTTTGCAACGTATTATGCTTTATTGGCGGAACGTCATTTGTTTGGTGATGATTATTTCTACGAAGAATTAAACGATTATGCCGAACAATTAAAACGTGCTTCCAAAACTGATACAATTCCAGTAATGAACGAAAAGGCGAGTTCGTTATCGTTTTACAAAAAAGGGGCTTGGGCGTTGCATGTGATGCGAGAAGACATTGGAGCAAAGAATTTTCAAAAAGCAGTTAAAAAATATTTAAAGAAATACCAATATAAAAACGTCAACACAGATGATTTTTTGAAAATCGTGAAAGAAGTTTCAGGTTATGATGTTGAGAATTTTAAAAAGGTTTGGTTAGAAACGGCTGGATTTGAAATGGAAATAGCTCAAAAATATCTATCTAAAAACAAATTCATTCAAGAGTATTTTGCTTTAAAGAAAAGTAAAAAATCGTTATCAGAACTAACAGAAATTTTAAAATCAAATGCCTATTATCCGATTAAACAATACATCGTATATCAAACACGAAATATTCCTTTTGAAGAGCGCAAAGTCATTTTAGAAACCGCTTTAGCCACAAATGATATTTTGGTAAGAAGAGCGGTTGCCGAATACACACCAATAATTCCAGAAGTTTTTAAAACGCAATATGAAACGTTACTAAATGACAATTCGTATCAAACGAAAGAAATTGCATTGATTAATTTATGTGAAAGTTTTCCAGAAGAGGTTGAAAAATATTTGAAACAAACAAAAGGTATTGAAGGTAATAATGATAAAAGTTTAAAATTAACTTGGTTGAAATTAAAAATACTAAAAGGTCAAAATTCAAGATTCGATCAAGAAAATAGTATTGATGAATTACTAAAATATGCTTCTGTAGATTTCGAAAGTTCAATTCGTCAAAATGCTTTAGAAATTTTGTTAGTGGTTAATTATGAAAATCCTAAAGTAATCGAAGCTTTATTTTTAGCTACGAATCATCACAAATGGCAGTTTACCAAGTTTGCTAGAGATAATGTTCGTTTACTACTTAAAAAAACAGAATACAGAAACATTGTTGAAAAATTAGTAGCAAATTCAAATTCAACTATTAAAGAATTGTATACAAAGTTTTTGAACGAGAAATTTTGATTAAACATTACACTTTAGATTTCATGAAAGCTATTGATAAGCAAAACGTCATGCATTATTAATAAAAAGTCATTATTATTAGAAATGTTGCTTATTCATTAAATAATTATGTTTTATCTAAAGGATACTAATAAAGTAAAAATTTATTTTAAAAGAAATAATAAAAATTGTCAACAATTCTAATTCCTATGCAAATCACTTGGCAAATAGTTCGCTTACAACTAAAAGAAACGTTTTCAATTAGTTACGGAAGTTATACGTTTAGAGAAGGCTTAATCATCTTGCTTTCTAAGAGCGGAAAGACAGGTTATGGCGAATGTACAGCAATTGATTATTACGGAATTAACTTGTCAGAATTCACTCAGAAATTAGTCAAAATTCAAGCCCAAATCGAAAAACAATCCATAAATCATCCTTCCGAATTTTATGCTTTTTTGGAAAGTTTACAATTGCATTCTTTTTTACGTTCGGCTTTAGATTGTGCGTATTGGGATTTATTTGGAAAATTAGAAAATAAGAGTTTCTTAGAATTAAATTTGATAGAAGTAAAACAATTAGCCGAATCTTCCATCACAATAAGTGTCGCACCCATCGAAGAACAATTGCAAAAAATCGCAAAATCCGATTGGAATAAATTCAAAGTAAAATGGAATCATTGCGATGAAAAAGCGTTGGATTTATTACTGAATTGTGAAAAAGAAATCGCTTTAGATGCGAACGGAAGTTTTTCAATTTCCGAATGTCAGCAATTGGAAGAAAATCCGTCATCTGCTCAATTTACTTACATTGAACAACCCATGAAAACTGGAATTTCAAATTATTCCCATTTGAATGCATCTAAATTTGCGAATTGGATGGCCGATGAAGATTGTCAAGAACAAACCCAACTTTCCGATTTAAAATCGCATTATAAAACCATCAACATTAAATTAGTTAAAACTGGAGGATTAACTCCAGCTTTGGAACTAATTAAAGAAGCACGAGCAAATGATTTCAAAATCATGATAGGATGCATGACCGAATCTACTGTAGGAATTTCAGCCGGAGCTGTTTTAGTTCCGTTAGTAGATTATGTGGATTTAGATGGCGCGAATTTAATTGCAAACGACATCGCTTTCGGAAGTACCATTGAAAAAGGTAAAGTGCTGCTTTCGGAGAAAGTTGGGTTAGGAATTTCCTTGAAATAATATAAAGCCGTATTTTCGCACTATAATTCACATTAAAATGAGTAAAGTAGTATTAATTACAGGTGGTTCATCAGGAATTGGAAAATCAATTGGAGAGTATTTGCATCAAAAAGGTTTTATGGTGTATGGCACGAGCCGAAATCCTGAAAAAATCACGAATTCGATATTTCCATTAGTAGCTTTGGATGTTCGCGATAAGCAAAGTATTGTAAATTGTGTTGCTGAAGTAATTCAAAAATCTGGTCGATTGGATATCGTAATTAATAATGCTGGAGTGGGAATTACAGGTCCTATTGAAGAAATTCCAACGGAAGAAATCCGAAATAATTTCGAGACGAATTTATTTGGTCCAATAGAAGTGATGAAAGCGGTTTTACCTCAAATGCGTGAACAAAAATCGGGTTTAATCATTAATATTACTTCAATTGCAGGTTATATGGGATTGCCTTATCGTGGCATATATTCCGCTTCAAAAGGCGCTTTAGAATTAATAACCGAAGCCATACGAATGGAAGTAAAGTCATTCGGAATCCAAATTACCAATGTAGCTCCAGGCGATTTTGCTACTAACATTGCAGCAGGACGATATCATGCGCCGGTATTGAAAGGTTCAGCTTACGAAGTTCCTTACGGAAACACCTTAAAAGAAATGGATTCGCACGTGGATAGCGGAAGTAATCCAAACGAAATGGCAGAAGCTATTTTTGCTATCATCCAAACAGATAAACCAAAAATACATTATAAAATTGGGGCTTTCATGCAAAAATTCTCTATAGTTTTAAAACGCATTTTACCAGATACGGTTTATGAAAAAATGTTGATGAATCATTATAAGTTGTAACTACTTTTTAAACATTTTTAATATTACAATTGCGTGAGGAAAAGTTATTGAGGCTAATAAAGAAAAGAATAAGGCATCAAAAACCACCAAATCTTTCGCTACAAAATATAGTATTGTAATTCCAATAAGAGATAGTAACCAATATAAGAATGCGGTTTTAACGTATTGTTTAAAATTATGAAAACTATATTTACCGTATAGAAATATAATTTGATCATTTAGCGACGGGATACTGTGCCAAAAAATAAAGTATATAGTGAAACCCCAAATCAAACTAGAACTTTTAAATATAACACAAAGTAAAACAAGATAGAATAATTGTTCTATTAGATGTTTTTTAAAATCAAGATGTTTTTTAGTCATCAAATAAGAAAGTAAAACTAAAAAAATTCCTGTTGTAATTAAAAAAGTTTCATAGGCAAATGCAATTAATTGAATTCCTGTAATCTCAAAAATTATTTTCGTTACTTCTTCCGCATTTATGTATAATAAGATTGATAATATAAATAGACCATATAGTAATTCAAAAGGTTTTTTATATCTACTAGCATTTTGAATTAACGATTCCCAATGCTGTTCCCCAAAATGATAACCACTTACCAACACAAATAAAAGCAAGGCTAAAACTGGTAATAATGTAAATAATACAGCTGAAACTATAACAATTACTATGTAAGAAGCAATAATTTTGAAAAAAGTTATTTTTTTACGATTTTCAATTTGATTAATTAGTACCAAATCATTAGCACCATGTAAAATTCCGAAGGTAAAAATCAAAATAAAGCCAAAAATTAATTGGTTTCTATCTGATAAATAAGAAGTTAGCCAAAGCCCCGCAAAGCTTGTTATGATTGATATTTTACTCATTTCTGATTGATTTTAATTAATTTTGTTTAATATTTTTTAAAAAATAATCAACAAAAACTTTTTTATTCTGTTTAATTTTTTATAAATTTACTTAAACAAACTAATTTAAACTATATTATTATGACAAATTTAATGTTTCTTTCAACTAGTGTAACAAAAATGTTACCTAATGATTATGTGGGGTTTACCTTTTTTATTGGAAGCATGGCTATGATGGCTGCTTCAGCATTTTTCTTTTTATCATTGAACCAATTTGATAAAAAGTGGCGTACATCAGTTTTAGTATCGGGTTTAATTACTTTTATTGCTGCAGTGCATTATTTTTACATGCGTGATTATTGGAATGCATTTCAAGAATCGCCAACGTTCTTTAGATATGTTGATTGGGTACTAACTGTGCCTTTAATGTGTTTAGAGTTTTATTTGATTCTTAAAGTTGCAGGAGCAAAGCAAAATCTATTGTGGAAAATGATTTTCTTTTCAATAGTTATGTTGGTAACTGGATATTTTGGAGAAACAATTTTTAGTGATCAAGCTGCTTTATGGGGATTCATCTCTGGTTTAGCTTATTTTGCAATTGTTTACGAAATTTGGTTTGGTGAAGCTTCTAAACTTGCTGCTGCAGCGGGTGGAAATGTTTTAGCTTCTCACAAAATTTTATGTTGGTTCGTATTAGTAGGTTGGGCAATTTATCCATTAGGTTACATGTTAGGAACTGATGGTTGGTACACAGATTTCTTAGGAAAAGGAAGTGTAGATGTAGCTTACAACATTGCTGATGCAATTAACAAAATTGGATTTGGATTGGTTATATACAATTTAGCTGTAAAATCAACTTCAAACGAAAAGGCTTAGTTCTATTTTTTAGTTTTTGGTTAGCCGCCTTATTTTATGAGGCGGTTTTTTTATTTTATTATTTTTTTCTGATTTTGATTTCTTACTTTTGCATTTCAAAACAACACACAATACTTTAAAATTTAAAAAGGATGAAATTTTTTATTGACACAGCTAATTTAGAGCAAATTAAAGAAGCACAAGAATTAGGAATTTTAGATGGCGTTACTACAAACCCATCGTTAATGGCTAAAGAAGGCATTACAGGAAAAGATAATATTCTAAAACATTACGTTGATATTTGTAACATTGTTGACGGAGATGTAAGTGCAGAAGTAAATGCAATGGACTTAGAAGGTATGATTAGAGAAGGTGAGGAGTTAGCTGACTTACACGAACAAATTGTAGTGAAATTACCTATGACTAAAGAAGGTGTAAAGGCATGTAAATATTTCTCTGATAAAGGAATTAAAACCAATGTAACCTTAATTTTCTCTGCTGGTCAAGCTTTATTAGCTGCAAAAGCGGGAGCAACCTATTGTTCACCTTTCTTAGGTAGATTAGATGATGTTTCTACAGATGGTTTAAACTTAATTGATGAAATTCGTCAAATTTATGATAACTACGGCTTTGAAACGCAAATTTTAGCAGCTTCTGTTCGACACACAATGCACGTAATTAACTGTGCTAAAATTGGTGCTGATGTTATGACAGGTCCTTTATCATCAATTACTGGATTATTAAAACATCCTTTAACTGATATTGGAATTGCTCAGTTTATTGCAGATTACGAAAAAGGAAATAAATAATTTTCCTAAACTAGATAAAACAAAAAAGCGTTCTGAAATTTCAGAACGCTTTTTTTTATGTTTGGTATTTTCTTATTTCAAATTCTGTTCAAAATTAACATCAAACAAATTGGCAAAACCATTCTTAATGGTTCCATCTGCGTTTAAGATGATAATTCTATGAATTTTAGTAATTACCCATTGTTTTCTGATGGTTTCAAAGTCAACAGCGTGTAATTCTTTAATGCCTTCAAAATTGTATTTTTTCAACGAATTTCGCCAATTCATTGCGTTATCATTTACATTCACAGCCACAAAATCATATTCAGGATATTTTACTTTTAAATCACTAATTTTCTTATGGGAGGCTATAAAATGTGATTCAGCATGACTCGTCCAAAAAAGTAAAATAGTTGGTTTAGTAATAATAGTATTAATATCTACGGGTTTATTTTCAGTATTTACTAATTCAATAGTTGGTAATCGATTCCCAACTTTTAAATTCTGTACAGAATTATATATTTCACTAATTTCTTTTTTGTTTTTTGAATCGGTTGTTAATTGTAAGTAGCGTTCAATAAATTTTTGATTGTTGTACATGTTTTGATCTTCTAACAAGTACATCATGGCAACATTGTTCAATACTACATTTTTTACTTTTTGATTTTTAATTAAAGTATCAGTGATGTTTAATTTCTCAATATTGTTTTCTAATGAATTTTCATCTAAATCTAAATCATCTTTTTGTAAGGAAACGTTATTCAACATAACACTTACATATTTTATAAAAGGAGAATAATTTGTTAATAGTGCGTTTTCAAAATCAACATCTTCTCTGTGCTCATAATAGTTAGAAGGTAATTTTGTTCTTATGTTCTCACCTGTTCTAAATTGGTGAGCGTAGGGATAAATTTCTTTTTTTGTAATGTGATGAAAATCTAATGAAGCTTTTGCTACCAAATCAAAATTTTCATCCCATCCAATTTCAGCTTTGCGTTTTAGATAAAATGATTTACGAATAGCGTAACTAGAATCAATATTTTTTATAAAACTTTTCACATCTTTATCGAAATTATCATACATCATAGATCGATCGGCTTCGTTTTTTAAAAACAATTCCATTAAAAAGTTATTCTTTTCATCTCCACGACCACAAAAAACAATAGAATTGTCAAATTCAAGAGTGTTGATTCTAACCATTAAACTGTCATTCTTATCAAAATAAACATATTGATATTCTGGATTGTGTTTAAAAGTATATAAGCCTGGCGTTAATGAATCAAATTTATGCATGAAGCGATTGTTTTTGTCAAGATAAATGGTATCAATGACTTCATCATCTTTTAAAAACAAAACGTATTTTTCTTGAGGGTTTAATACTTCTCCTCCAAAGTAGGCAACAAAATTATCCTCTTTAAAAACCTTTTTGCAAGAAGTTAAAGAAATAAAGAGTACTATAGATAGAGGTAAAAAATATTTAATGTAATTCTTAATCATTCAATTGATTATTGATTTCTGAACAAATGTATTAGTTATATCCAAATCTTGTTGTTAAGGTACAGTTAAAATAAATCTATTTTTAATTCTAAATTAAAGTGTTCAAAAATCTACTATTTTTAGTACTTTTGCAACAGTTTTATAAAAAAATACAAAAATGTTAACAGTTTCAAATTTATCGGTTCAATTTGGGAAACGAATTTTATTCGATGAAGTAAATACAACGTTCACACAAGGTAACTGCTACGGAATCATTGGAGCCAATGGTGCAGGGAAATCTACCTTTATGAAAATCATTGCAGGTGAAATGGAACCAACGTCTGGTAGAGTTATTCTTGAACCAGGAAAACGTATGTCGGTTTTAAACCAAAATCACAACTTATTTGATGAACACACTGTTTTAGAAACAGTTTTAATGGGAAATAAAGTATTGCATGCAATCAAAACAGAAATGGATGCTTTATATGCTGATTATACCGATGAAAATGCCAACAGAATTGGCGAATTGCAATTGCAGTTTGACGAAATGAATGGTTGGAATGCAGAAAGCGATGCTGCAACAATGCTATCTAACTTAGAAATTGGTGCAGAATATCATTATACTTTAATGGCTGATTTGGATGGGAAATTGAAAGTTCGTGTCTTATTAGCACAAGCTTTATTTGGAAATCCAGACGTATTGATTATGGATGAGCCTACCAATGACTTGGATTTTGAAACCATTGGTTGGTTAGAGAATTTCTTAGCGAATTATGAAAATACGGTTTTAGTGGTTTCGCATGACCGTCACTTTTTAGATGCGGTTTGTACGCACGTTTCAGATATTGATTTCGGAAAAATCACACATTATTCTGGAAATTATACGTTTTGGTACGAATCTTCGCAATTAGCGGCACGTCAAAAAGCACAACAGAATAAGAAAGCTGAAGAGAAAAAAGCTGAATTAGAAGAATTTATCCGTCGTTTTAGCGCGAATGTGGCCAAATCAAAACAAGCTACTTCTCGTAAAAAAATGATCGAAAAATTAAATTTAGACGAGATTAAACCTTCAAGTAGAAGATATCCAGCCATTATTTTTGATGTAGAAAGAGAAGCGGGAGACCAAATATTAAATGTACAAGATTTAGCAGCTTCAGTTGATGGAGAAACTTTGTTTAAAAATGTAGATTTAAACATGGCTAAAGGTGATAAAATTGTAGTTTTCTCTAAAGATTCGAGAGCAACTACTGCTTTTTATGAAATTTTAAACAATAAAATGACTCCAGATTCTGGAACATTTGATTGGGGAATCACTACAACACAATCCTATTTACCAGTTGATAATCATGAATATTTTGATGGTGTAGATTTAAACTTGGTAGATTGGTTACGTCAATGGGTAAAAACCGAAGAAGAACGTGATGAAGTTTATGTTCGTGGATTCTTAGGAAAAATGATTTTCTCAGGAGAAGAAGCCTTGAAAAAATGTAACGTTTTATCGGGTGGAGAAAAAGTGCGTTGTATGTTGTCGCGTATGATGATGATTAGAGCAAATGTTTTAATGTTAGATGAACCAACAAATCACTTGGACTTAGAATCGATTACAGCTTTTAATAATTCCTTAAATAATTTCAAAGGTTCAGTATTGTTTACTACACATGACCACGAATTTGCGCAAACCGTAGGAAACAGAATCTTAGAATTAACACCAAATGGCGCCATCGACAGATACATGACATTTGATGAATATTTAGAAGATGACAAAATCAAAGAATTAAGACAGAAAATGTATTCTTAATATCATTCCCGTTGCTAGTTTTAGTAACGGGATTTTTTTTATAATACGATTGCTATTAGAAATTTAAATTCTAAATTTGTACAAACAACACATCATGAGTCAAAAAGTTTTGCTCACTTCAAAAGAAGTACACATTATCTTGCATCGATTAGCTTGTCAACTAATTGAAAATCATTTAGATTTCTCAAATACTATCTTAATCGGTTTACAACCTCGAGGCAAATTTTTAGCCGAAAGAATCAAACAAATTTTAGAATCAGAATACCAAGTTTCTAATATTCAATTGGGATTTTTAGACATTACATTCTTTCGTGATGATTTCAGAAGAGGCGAAAAACCTTTAGAAGCCAACAAAACCCAAATCGATTTTTTAGTAGAAGATAAAAAAGTGGTTTTTATTGACGATGTTTTATATACCGGAAGAAGTATCAATGCTGCTTTAACCGCTATTCAATCTTTCGGAAGACCATCAGAAGTAGAATTATTGACTTTAATAGACAGAAGATTTAGCCGTCATTTGCCCATTCAACCGGATTATAGAGGAAGACAAGTAGATGCCATAAATAATGAAAAGGTATTAGTAAAATGGCTTGAAAACGATGGAGAAGATGCAGTTTACTTAATTACAAAATAAGTTTTTCATCCATCATTAATCAACTAACACCTAGCAATAACAAACACAACTACATATAAATGAAAGAATTATCAGTAAATCATTTAATCGGAATAAAATATATTACCAAACAAGACATTGATTTAATTTTCGAAACGGCTGACCATTTCAAAGAAGTAATTAATCGTCCCATCAAAAAAGTACCCTCATTACGTGATGTTACGATTGCAAACATTTTCTTCGAAAATAGTACCAGAACCAAATTATCATTCGAGTTAGCACAAAAACGACTTTCAGCCGATGTTATTAGTTTTTCGGCTGCACAGTCTTCGGTTAAAAAAGGAGAAACATTAATTGATACGGTAAACAACATTTTATCAATGAAAGTGGATATGTTGGTAATGCGTCACAGTAGTCCTGGAGCGGCTCATTTTTTATCACAAAATATTAATGCAAGTGTTGTAAATGCTGGAGATGGAGCACACGAACACCCAACACAAGCTTTGTTAGATAGTTTTACGATTAGAGAAAAATTAGGTGATGTAGGCGGAAAGAAAATCGTAATTGTAGGCGATATTTTACACTCAAGAGTAGCTTTGTCAAATATTTTCGCATTACAAATGCAAGGTGCAGAAGTGAAAGTTTGCGGACCAAAAACGTTGATTCCTAAATACATCGAATCATTAGGAGTAACTGTTGAGCCAAATCTAAGAAAAGCTTTAGAATGGGCAGATGTAGCCAATATGTTACGCGTTCAGAACGAACGTTTAGATGTGAGTTATTTCCCAACCACAAGAGAATACACCCAACAATACGGTGTAACCAAAGAATTATTAGATTCACTAAATAAAGAAATCGTAATCATGCACCCAGGACCAATCAATAGAGGAGTTGAAATTACTTCCGATGTAGCAGATTCACAGCAATCGGTGATTTTGAATCAGGTGGAAAATGGTGTAGCGGTTCGTATGGCAGTTATTTATTTATTGGCAAGTAAGATTAAGAATTAATTTGTTATATTAGCAATAATCAGTAATACCACCAAAATGAGAGTAGATCAAAAAGGGCATACCACCATCATCAAAGACACACAAAATAATGTGGAAGCTTTTGTGGGTAAAATTACCAATGAATATCATGTGTTTCAAGGTCAGAATTTAATTTTGGATGTATCACACAATAAAACACTTGCTAATGCTGATTTAGTTCATTTTAAAGAATTAGCTAAAACCCATAAAAAAGCAAAAAAATCAATGATTATAGTTTCTGATGTTGTTGATTTTGATAAAGTTCCCAATTATTTAAACGTAGTTCCTTCCGTTTTAGAAGCACACGACATGATTGAAATGGACGAAATTGAACGCGATTTAGGATTTTAATGATGGATGCTGGGTGAAGGAAGTTGGAAGAAAAACTTGAAACCTGAAACTTGAAACTTTTTAACCTTGAAACTACAAATACTCGGCTGTTACGCAGCTACTCCAAGAACTATAACCAACCCAACATCACAAGTTTTAGACATAAAAAACCATTTATTTCTAATCGATTGTGGTGAAGGAACGCAAGTGCAATTACGCAAGCATAAAATCAAGTTTTCTCGTATTAATCATATTTTTATTTCGCATTTACATGGCGATCATTTTTATGGTTTAATTGGTTTGATTTCGACTTTTATGTTATTAAATCGTGAAAATGATTTACACGTTTATGGTCCAAAAGGAATCAAAGAAATTATCTTGTTGCAATTGCGTGCTTCGGGTTCATTTACAGGTTACAATTTGTATTTCCATGAATTAGAATCTAAAGAAAGTGAAGTCGTTTTTGAAGATGATACCGTAGTTGTGAAAACAATTCCATTAAATCATAGAATTTATACCAACGGATTTTTGTTTCAAGAAAAGCTAGGAAAACGCCATTTGAATATCGAAGCAGTTGCCAAATACAAAATTGAAAAATGTTATTTCGATAAAATTAAGTCGGGAGGAAATGTAACTTTAGATTCAGGTGAAGTGATTGAAAATGAATTACTTTCGTTTCCGCCAGATGCTACTAAAAGTTATGCTTTTTGTAGTGATACGGTGTATGATGAATCCATTATTACAGTCATTAAGGATGTAGATGTGTTGTATCATGAATCCACGTTCTTAGATTCCGAAGCACATTACACTGAAAAAACCAAACACACTACCGCAAAAGAAGCCGCTCAAATTGCGAAGTTAGCGAATGTAAAGCAACTAATTTTGGGACATTATTCTACAAGGTATGGTTCTATTGAGCCTTTTAAAACAGAAGCACAAACTATTTTTGAAAACGTACTTTTAGCCGATGACGGTAAAGAATTTGAATTTTAATATGATACAAACTGTAATTTTTGATATGGATGGCGTAATTGTAGATACCGAACCGGTGCATCATTATGCGTATCAACAACATTTTAAACAATTAAACATTGAAGTTACTTCCGAAATGTATACTTCGTTTACTGGAAATTCAACACGAAACATTTTTCAGAAATTAAAAGCACAATTCAATTTAGTAGATGACGTGGAAGATTTGATTTTAACCAAAAGAAATCTTTTCAATGATGCTTTCGATTCAAAAGAAGATTTATATTTAATTGAAGGAGTAGAAGATTTAATCAAAGATTTACACGCCAACGGAATGCAACTAATTGTGGCTTCTTCAGCTTCAAATGTTACAATCAACCGAGTGTTTACCCGTTTTAATTTGCATGAATATTTTACGCATATTGTTTCGGGAGAAGATTTTCCAAAATCAAAACCACATCCTGCTATTTTTGAACATGCTGCGAGTTTATCAGTTGCTCCAAAAGAAAATTGTATCGTAATTGAAGACAGCACCAACGGAATTCAAGCGGCAGTTTCAGCTGGAATTTTTTGTGTGGGTTACAATAGTTTTCACTCTAAAAACCAGGATTTATCAAAGGCAAATGTGGTTATTCAGCACTTTAACGAATTGAATTTTGAGAAAGTTCGTGATTTAAATTAACTCATTTCTCGATCTTGAAACGTGTGTTTTTCGACTATTCGTTTGCTATCTTTTTTCACGGATTCGTCTTTTCGCATGGACCAAAAGAAATCACTTGAAAATTTACGTGCTTCTTCCAAATTGACAATTGGAGAAGGATATTCGCGACCTATTTCAAAATCATACAACATTTGTTCAATAGGAGTTAATTTCCAAGGTTCATGAATAAACGCTGCTGGAATATTTGCTAATTCAGGCACCCATTTTTTGATAAAAGTGCCATCAGCATCGTGTTCGTAAGAGTTTTTTACGGGATTGTAAACTCGCAACGTATTAATTCCAGTCACACCCGCTTGCATTTGAATTTGAGGATAATGTATGCCAGGTTCAAAATCCAAAAATTGTTGTGCCAAATGTGGACTGCAATTTTGCCAAGGCTGGAACAAATGATGCGTGTAAAACGAAACCACCAAAGCGCGCATTCTAAAATTTAAATAACCAGTTGTATTCAAACAGCGCATACAAGCATCAACCAACGGAACTCCTGTTTTTCCTGAAATCCAAGCTTTATGATATTTCTCGTTAACTCTTTGATTCAAATTGCGATAGCCTTTATTCACAGCGATGAATTCCATTGCGCTTTCCATTTCAAATTTCTGAATAAAATGGGCTTGCCAACGTAATCTTGACGCAAAATTAGAAATCTGACGTTTGAATTTTCCTTGTTGGTGTACTTCCCAAGCTTTAGTATACACTTGTCTGATAGATAAATTTCCCCAAGCAATATAAGGCGATAATCGACTACAACCTTTTCTGCCTAATTCGGGTTTTGAAATGTGATTGCTATAATTTTGAACACGTTCTTCAAAGAAAGAATGCATATAACGCATTGCCGTAGGAACGCCACCTTTTTGAAAATTTGGATTATGAACTGTTTTAATCGAAGGAACATCAAATGCATTTTCTAACTCTTCAATTTCTATATATTTTACAAAACTTCTTGGTGTAGGTTGAAAGGGTAAACAATCTTTATCCATATAATCATACCAATCTTCTTTCCACGTTTTTCGGTTTTTGATACCACGAATAACGCCATTTGTAATGTATTCTTTCCAGATAATCCCTTTTTCTTTAAGTAATTCAGCCACTGCTAAATCTCTTTCGTAAGTCAGTTTTATTCCTGTTTCTTGATGGGAATATATTTCTCGTATAGAAATAAGTTGGGTTAGCTTTTGAAAAACTGACACCGCTTCGCCTTGAACAATTAAAATTTGCGTGTGATATTTTTGCAGTTCTTTTTGAAGCGCTTCTAATGATTGTTTGATGAAATCAAAATGACGCTGACTGTAATGATAATCTTTCATCAGCGAAGGTTCAAAAATATAAAGCAATAAGGTTTTACCCGAAGTCGATAGGGCTTCATGTAAGGCTTCATGATCGTGCAAACGCAAATCTCTCTTGAACCAAACAACTTTCATTTTTAAACAGTTTATGATTTTATCTTTTAACTGAACACTGAACTAACCAACCGCTTCTTTATACACTCTCAAGCAACGTTCTCGTGCTTCTTTGTGATCTACAATGGGGTTTGGATAATATTGGGTTTCCAATTCAGGAATCCATTTTTTAATATATTTTAAGTCTTTATCAAACTTCTTGATTTGTTCGGTTGGGTTGAAAATTCGGAAATATGGAGCAGCATCAACTCCTGAACCTGCGGCCCATTGCCAATTTCCAACATTACTCGCCATTTCGTAATCTAATAGTTTTTGAGCAAAATAAGTTTCGCCCCAACGCCAATCGATTAGTAAATGTTTACATAAGAAACTTGCTACAATCATACGAACGCGATTGTGCATGTGTCCGGTTGCATTTAATTCACGCATTCCCGCATCAACAAAAGGATAACCTGTTTTTCCTTGACACCATTTTTGAAATAAATCTTCATTGCTTTCCCAAATAATGGCATCATATTTTGGTCTAAAACTCGCATTTTTTGTATGTGGAAAATGCCATAAGATTTGCATGAAGAATTCGCGCCAAATTAATTCGTTCCAAAAGGTTTCATTCTTTTCAGCGATAGCTTTTTTAATCATTTTTCGAATAGAAACAGCACCAAATCTGAGATAAATTCCCAAATAAGAGGTTTTATTCAAAGCAGGAAAATTCCGAGTAGCTTCGTAATTCTGAATTAAATTTTCGGAAACATCAAATGGTGAAACTTTAATACTTGATTTTTCAAAACCAATATCATCTAATGATAAAAAAGGGTAGGAGTGTTTCGTAATTTTATCCAATTTATCTTCCGATGGATAATGAACTAACTTAATTTTTCTGAAGTTCTCTTTCCATTTTTTGGAATATGGTGTGTAAACTACATAAGGCGTTCCATCATCTTTTACGACTTCACTTTTTTCAAAAATAACTTGGTCTTTAGAAGTTAAAAAAGAAATGCCATTGGAAACAAACAACTGATTCATTTCCTTATCGCGCTTACGAGAGTAAGGTTCGTAATCATGATTAGTATAAACCGCAGTAATTTTATTTTCGGAAATTAATTTGGTAAAAACTTCAATTGGATTTCCATGAAAAACAGCAAGCGATTTACCAATTTTATTTAATTCCGACTGAATTTTTTCTAATTGCTCGTGAATAAACGAAACTCGAGCATCATCTTTAGGAAGTTGCGCTAAAATAATTTCGTCAAAAATAAAAATTGGGAGAACTTCTTCAGCACTATTTAAAGCATGAAAAAGTCCTACATTGTCTTCTATTCTTAAATCGCGTCTAAACCAAAAAATGTTCATGTTTGTTTATTTGTTTCAAGTTTCAGATCTCAAGTTTAAGATTTGATTTTTGAATTTGTTATTGTCGTTGAATTTGTTAGCCGTTTACTAATAATGTTGACATTCCGCCATCTACATGGAAAATTTGTCCTGAAATCCAACTGCTTTTATCACTTAATAAAAAGCTTGCCATTTGGGCGCTGTCTTCTGGTTTTCCAAATCGTTTTAACGGATGGCGCTCGGCTGACTTTTCTTGTTTGGTTTCGTTGTTTAAGAATTTATCAGCTAATGGTGTGTCGGTTAATGAGGGTGCAATTACGTTTACTCTAATCTTTGGAGCATATTCGGCTGCTAATGCTTTTGCAAAACCTTCAATAGCTCCTTTAGCCGCTGCCACGCTAGTATGAAATGGCATTCCCATTGAAGCAGCTACACTACTAAAAAGTACAATGCTTGATTGTTCACTAGCTGTTAAATTGGGTAAAATAGCTTGAATTACTTTTACTAAACTTATGAAGTTAATTTGTAAATCGGCTTCAAAAGCTTCTGGTTTTAATCCTCTAAACGGGCGTAAATTAATGCTCCCAGGACAATAAACCAAACCATCAATTACAGCAGGTAATTTTGATGTATCTAAAGTATCAGTTGAAGCATTAAACGGAATATAAGTAACATTCAATCCTGCTAAATTTTCATTGGATCTAGATGCAACAAAAATATTATTATCGTTTTGAAGTTCTTGAGCAATGGCTAATCCTATTCCGTAAGAACCGCCTATTAATAATATGTTTTTCATGTTTTTTTTCTCTCTTATTAGTTACGGACGCGATAAATCACATCTCTACTTGAATTCCCCAAACATTTCGATTAATTTTTTTCTTCTGTATTCGAAGATTTCATTCAATTTAGGTTTTACTAAAAATGGATGAACCAATTGTCCAATAATTCCCATCGGAACTTTATAATCTACAATATCTTCCATTTCCACGCCGCCGGGAATTTCTTTTATAAAGTGTTTGTGATGCCACAACGCGTAGGGACCAAAACGTTGTTCATCTACAAAATACTGCTTATCTACTACATGTGTGATCTCAGTTACCCATTTGGCAGGAATTCCTAATACAGGTGTAACGATATATTGAATAATTTGCCCGGGATACATCGGTCTATCAGCTCCTGATAAAATTTTGAAACCCATATATTCAGGTGTAATTTTTTGAAGGTTTTTTGGATCTGAAAGTAATTCCCACGCTTGGTCTATAGTAATGGGTAAATTTTGTATGGTATGTAAACGGTATATTTTCATAATATTTTTTTGTAAAGATATAAAATTGTTTAACAATAATTATAAATGATTAAACAAAAAATAATTCATTTAAGTTTATATTAACATTTGATTCTAATACAATTTGTAAATTTGGTCATCAAATCAAAACCTATGAGAAAAATTATTGTTATGTTGGCTTTAGTAATAGCCAATTTTGTTATGGAAGCGCAAGTTAAGACGCCTCAATCTAGTCCTTTAGCTAAAATTGAACAAGTTGTTGGTTTAACAACAGTTCAAGTTGAATATTCTAGACCAAGTGCAAAAGGAAGAACCGTATATGGTGATTTAGTTCCTTTTGGGAAAATGTGGAGAACAGGAGCAAATGCAAATACTACTATTTCATTCAGTGAAGATGTTAAAGTGGGTGGAAAAGATTTGAAAAAAGGTAAATATGCATTATTTACATTTCCAAAAGCAGATAGTTGGGATGTTATTTTTTATTCTGACACGAATAATTGGGGTTTACCTGAAAATTGGAACGAAGCTAATGTTGCTTTAAGAGTTACTGTAAAACCTGAAACATTAAGCAAATCTGTTGAATCTTTTTCAATTTTCTTAAATAATCTTACAAACGATTCTGGATTAATTGAATTATCTTGGGAAAGAACAATGGTACCTATTCCATTTACGGTTCCTACGCAAGAAACTGCAATGAAAAGTATTGAAAAAACATTAGCAGGGCCTTCTGCAGGTGATTATTTTTCTTCAGCTCAATATTTTTATCAAACGAATGGAGATATGACTAAAGCATTATCTTGGGTAAACAGTGCAATTTCAAATTCACCTAAAGATAAAGATGTACCATTTTGGTATTTAAGATTAAAATCGTTAATTCAAGCAAAAACAGGTGACAAAAAAGGAGCTATTGCAACTGCGAAAGAATCTTTGGCTTTATCTGTGAAAGCAGGAAATGGTGATTATGAAAAAATGAATAAAGATAGTATTGCAGAATGGTCTAAATAATAGAACACGCTGAAATAATTTTATAAATATTAAAGCCTTGAGATTAAATTTCAAGGCTTTTTTTATGGAATAAACTTCTTAAATCGAAGTATCAATTTTATACGCCATCGTAAGCGTTAATACATATTGAATACCAACTTCTGTTTGGTTAGGATTAATGACTTTATCAAAACCAGCAGCTGAAATTCCGTCGTAGTAGAAGGTTTTGTTTTTTCGTGCGATTTTCTTTAGGTATTGGTTTCTGTTGTTTTGATTGGTTTCTATTTCTGCCGATTCAAAAGCTTGGTACATTTTGTATTGCGTTTTTGGGAAAACCGTTGCAAATTCTTCTGTTGCTGTTGGTGTACCAATGATTCGCTTTCCAAAGGATTTCATATATCTCATTTTTTTTGTTTCGGCTAAAACCAATGCTTCATCAAAAAGTGAATTGTGAATCGCGTTGGTGTCATTATTAAAATATTCGACTTTTATGATGTCGTGAATTTCAAAATCCGAAGCTATCGCAATTAATTTTTCCAAACTATTGGCATTAGAAGTTGTAATAATGATGTTCTTTTTGATTTCAAAACCCTTATCAATTTGTTGTGCGGTTTCTAAATTGACATTAAAATCATAAATTTTGGTTTGCGAAATAAAATCAATGTAGCAGTTATCTTTTTTGATTCCCAATGCTTTTATTTTGTCTAAAAATCCATCAATTCGAGCATTTATTTTTTTGCTACAACCCGAAACGGTTTCGTCTTCTTGATTCAATCCCAATGTAATTACAAAACCGTCAGCTTTTTTATTAAGCAACATTTTTACGGTAACTGTTAAATGATTGTCATTGATAGAAACAACCGTATTATTAGGCAAACCATTCTGATTGTAATTGTTCTCGTTGTAGCGATTATTTCCATAGACTTGATTGCCGCTAATTTGTGCTTGAGTCACACTAAATGTCAATACTAAAGCTACAATAATCCAGTTGATTTTTCCGTTTAAATAAGAAACTTGTGTTTTCATAATTTTATATTTTTAATGATTTGACTGCAATAGTACTTTCGAAAAAAGAAAAACGTTTGGCAAAACTACTTTCCTGTTGCTGTAAAGTTTTTTCGCTACATTTACAGTGGTTTTACAGTAAATAAAAATTCGCAATCACTTACTTTTGACCCAAACAAACATGAATCTAATAGACGTATTTCATAAACTTAAAAACGATGTGCTTTTGACGTATCAGAAGCAGTATCCTTATTTTGAGGGAAATTGGAAAACGTTTAGTTCGCAAGACATTCAAAATTTAATTGATTTGATAGCTGTTCAAGTAAAACAAACGGTTAGCGAAAAATGGATTTACACGCATTTGAAAGTCGAAGCCAATGATAAATTGCCTCGAAAAGATATGTTGGATATTTTATCGCAATTGGTCGGTTATTCGGGTTGGGATGAATATGTGTTTAAATGGAAACAACAAGTGGTTCCAAATGTGGTTCAACCAAAACGAAATTATAATGTTGTTTTTAGTCTTGGTTTTATAGGTTTGTTTTTGATAGGATTTTTTTCATATCGTTATTTGAATAGGGAAGAAGTACAAACCATTGAAGTGAAAAATGCGTTTACCGAAGAACAAATCAACAGCGAGGAAGTAAAAGCCGTAATGATTGAAAATAATGTAGAAACACCAATTGAAATTGTAGATTCTAAAATTCAGATTACAACTAAAGACAGTGCGAAAATTGTTTTGAAAAGTCCGTATTATAAAGACAAAACAATTGTAGTAGGAAAAGAAAATTCCAATACAATTTCTTTACAACCAGATGATTATGCAATGATGTTAAAAGGTTTTATGAAATCAGATATTAAAGATTGGGAAACCCGAAAAGAACAATTGCAAAAGATTTTAGCCGATGATTTAGAAGTTTTGGTAATGCTTAAAAACGATTTGGGAATTGAATATTTTAACAAACAAGAATTTTCTGAAAAATTGATTGTGCCAAGTGTTGCTTTGAAGCGAATGAAAGTGATTGATATTCAAAGTAATGATAAAGATGAAATTAAATTTATACGAATTATACAAGAATAAGATGTTTACAAGAAGTTGCCTTTTTCTGTTTATTTTATCTACATTTTCCTTATTTGGGCAAAATGAAAATCCGCATTCTTCTTCAGCAATAAAGGCTAATTTTACTATAGCTTCTATAAAAGCATACCAGGAAAGTGCGACATTAAAAATTGAGGATTATTACCAATATCTTACTTTGTTATCGAGTGACCTAACTTCTGAAACTTTAAAAGCAGAAATCAAAACGAGTATTTTCCGATTATTTGAAAGTGAAAATGTTATGGTTATTGATTTTACTTCGATTGAAAATAGTCCTATTTCATTACCTGATTTGATTGAAAAAATCGCAAATAAGAATTATATATTTTCTCTTTCTAATTATGAAAGTTCAATAGTAGCAATAGATTATTGGACTACGCAATACCAATTGACTATTAGTCAAAATAATAAACTTACTGAAGTACGTTATTTCCAAAAAGTAGCATTTAAACCTGTAATTAAAAGTTTTGGCGCTTCTAAAAAAGAAGTATGGACGTTGTTTTTAGGAGAAATTACATTGCCTTAAGTAGCATGAAGAAGAAAACAAAAAGCCTTGAAATATAATTTCAAGGCTTTTTGTTTTCATAGCAATGTTTCCCAAAAAATTAGAACACTAATTTAACAGTTAATTCAAATTCGTCGCTAATTGTTTTATCTCCTAAATCAGAAAAGAAACTACCTGAACCGTATTTGATATCGTATTTAGTTCTATCAACTTTTAAAGTTGTTGCAGCTGTGTTTCCAGCAACTGTTAATTCAAATTTGATTGGGTGTGAAATTCCTTTAATAGTTAAATCTGCAGTTACAGCGTAAACTCCATTTCCTTTTTCACCAATAGTTTTGAAAACTAATGTAGCTGTTGGGAATTTTTCAACACCAAAGAAATCATCAGATTTTAAATGTCCATCTAAGTTTGTTTTTCCTTTTCCAGATAAATCAGTTGTATTGATAGTTGTCATGTCAACAATAAAGTTACCGTTTACAACTTTTTTTCCTTTGAATACTAAATTTCCTTCTTTAATAGCAATAGTTCCTTCGTGTGCGCCAGTTACTTTTTTACCAACCCAGTTAATAGTACTTTTTGCTGCATCTACTTTTTTAGTTTGTGCTGTAGTTGCGAATGATACGAAAGCTACTAGAGCTAAAGCGATTGATTTGAAATTTTTCATGTGTAAAAATGTTTAAGTGTTAATTAATATTAAATAGTAGTAAATAATTCTTCTTTTGATTTTCTAACTTTTGCATAATGTTGTGTCGCATCTTCTTCATGACGATATCCTACTGCTGCAACTAATGATGCGTTTAATCCTAAAGCGTTTAATCCTAAAATTTCGTTGTATTGTTCAGGTTCAAAACCTTCCATTGGAGTAACATCAATTTTAAGTTCAGCAGCTGCATTCATTAAGTTTGCTAACGCTAAATAAGTTTGTTTTGATGTCCAAACCGATTTTTTATCTACAGGTAATGGTACAATTTTCGATTTCATAAAGTCAGAATAACCTTTTAAATCGTCTACTGATAACCCTCTTGTAGCCGCAATGTTTTGAACATATTCATCAATATGATTTTCTTGAACATCTACAATATTAGCAAAAACTAATAGGTGAGAAGCATCTACAATTTGCGATTGTCCCCATGAAACAGGTTGCAACTTTGCTCTAACTTCTGGATTTTCAATAATAAATACTTTATATAACTGTAGTCCATAAGAAGAAGTACTCAATTGAATCGCTTCTTTTAAAGTTTCTAAATCTGATGCAGATACTTTTTTAGAAGCATCGAATTTTTTAGTGGCATAACGCCAATTTTGATTTTCAATAAATGTATTCATAGCAATTTTTATATTAATTTCTAAATTTCTCTAATAATTCGTTTAACAATTCTAATTCTGCAGTAGTCAAATTTTTTGAAAAATAGCGCTCATGAGCTTCAACTAAGGGATCTAATTGAAGTAATAATTGCAAACCTTTCTCGGTAATTGTGATTTCCATTTTTCTTCGATTAATGGGGCAAATTTCTCTAAGTACTAATTCTTTTAATAACAGTTTGTCAACTAATCGAGTGGTATTGCTTGTTTTAGCAATCATACGTTCCTGAATCATACACATATTTGCAGGTTTTCCTTTTTGCCCTCTTAAAATACGTAATACGTTAAATTGTTCTGGGGAAAGGTCAAATGGTTTTAATAGCTCATTAAACTTTTCCGAAATGACATTTTCAGTATACATCACATTAAGTAATGTTTTCTTTTCCATTGCCATTGGAGTATTTGGTTTTATGATTTCTTCTATTCTCATTTGTCGTTGTAAAATTTGTATGTACAAATGTAGTAATAATTTTATTTGTATGTACAAATGTTTGATAAATTTTTGTTAAAGTTTTAAAATTGCATTTTTTGATAGTACTTTTGAAAAAAATAATAAAGATGACAAACTTAGATCAAAACACGTGGTGGAGCCAGTTTTCACAAGATGAAAATGGTGTTATACTAGATGTTCGTACCGAAGATGAATTTAACGATGGTTATATTCCAGGCGCAATAAATATCGACATTTATAAAGGACAAGGTTTTATTTATAGAGTAGAGGAGTTAGATAAATCGAAAAACTACTATGTGTATTGTGCGGCCGGTGTACGTAGTGCCAACGCTTGTAACGCCATGGAACAATTAGGTTTTGAAAACACCTTTAATTTACTAGGTGGCTTTTCTAATTGGGAGGGACCAACAGAATAAAAATATCCGCTGAAGAGCGGATTTCTTTTGGGTTAATTTATTGCTTTTTAGCTTTTTTTATAGATAATGCAATTGCTTTAGCTAGTAAAGGAGGAACTGCATTTCCAATTTGTACCATTTGTTTAGATTTAGTTCCTTTGAAAATAAAATTATCAGGAAAAGATTGAAGCCTAGCCATTTCTCTAACAGTAATAACTCTTGGCTCTATTGGATGAATATTAACTCCACCGTGATTTTCTTTTATTGTGCAACTTGCTTCATTCCAAGGACATTTTTTCCAAGAATCTGAATACTTATCATATAAACTTTTACCTTCTGGAACTTTTGCCAATCTTTCCTTCATATCATCGGTATGCTTAGTTCTTACATGATTAAATTTAGTATTATCTTTTAACTTGACTAAGTCTCCGATTGCTTCTTTAGTTGTAATGTATGAATCAGGTTCTAAAAGAGGGACTGGATGATAATTTTTTTTACCAATTCTGTTTGCAATAAAAATAACCCTCTCTCTTTTTTGAGGAACGTAGTAATCTGCAGAATTTAATACAGTTACGTTTACAACATAGCCAAGTTTTTTTATGTCAGCTTTTATTTTGTCTTCCACTTTGCCTTTTAGCATTGAACGTAAACCTTTTACATTTTCTGCTACAATAAATTCAGGTTGTAATTCTTCAATAATTTCTAGCATATCTTTATATAAAGAATTTCTTTTGTCTTCAACAATTCTATTTCCCGACATACTAAATCCTTGGCAAGGAAAACCACCCGAAAGAACAGTTAGATTTTTTCCTTTTAGTTTTTCTTTTACAGTTTTGATGAATTTATCTTTTATTTCTCTTTGAGTAATATCGCCTTCAATTAATGGATGAGAAAAGTTTTCTCTGTATGTCATTCCTGCTTCTTTGAACCAATCTAAACCACAAACTTGATTAAAACCTGCCATTTCAAAACCTTTTGCCATCCCGCCTGCTCCACAAAACAAATCAGCAGAAGTAAAATCATTTGGAGTTGTTCCGTCCCAATCGTCTGAAATATCCATCCAATTAACTAAATCTGTCTTTTTTGATTTAGGATAAGTGATTTCAATTTCGTTCAATTTACCATTTTCATAAATTGAAAGGTTCAAAAAATATTGCAATTCACTTTCTGCAACACGATGAACTCCACCAATTTTGTTAGATTTTAATTTTCCTGCATGAATATATCTTCTAACAGATTTTTGAGATATATTTAGTCTTTCGGCAACATTTTCAATTCTTAATAGC
Organism: Flavobacteriia bacterium; assembly: GCA_004293165.1. Classification (GTDB taxonomy): domain Bacteria; phylum Bacteroidota; class Bacteroidia; order Flavobacteriales; family Flavobacteriaceae; genus Flavobacterium. The sequence continues at coordinate 277,846 of RDYL01000003.1, forward strand.
TTTTCTGTTGTGTCCATATTTGTCCAAATTTGTCCAAATTTAAATACAATTTTTTAAATTGACAAAAGGTTGTTGAAATTAAATCTAAATTTTAATGAATTTCTTGCAGAATGAACTTGAAATTCTCCTAATGAAAAATTATCTTCTCCATATTTTATTGTTACGCTACTCTTTTCTGTAAAATCGTTTGAATAGTCAATTAAATTTGGATTAAAAGTTATGTTTTCTAAATCAGCTTTTCCTACAAGTTTTGAGCTTATATTTTTTTCGTTTATGTACAATGACCATAACAGAAAATCACATTCATTCAAAAACTTAACATATTCACTTAATAGTAAAGAAAGTTTTAATTTGTCTTTGACCAAAAGCCTAAATTTTTCTTCGTTCATATTTCCATCATACCAACCTTTGGTTGAAAAATGTAAATCAAAAGTTTTTGGTGAAGGTTGTCCGACTTCAGGCGGACAAACTTTGAATGATTTTGATTTATTGGTTTTTACAGATAATGTTGTATTATTTTCAAGATAGAAGTCAACACCACTTTTGCTATGTCCACCACGTTCTCTTTTTTCTGTTCCTGAATATTTTGTTGGTTTTAAAGGAAATAATGTAGTTTTATTATTTGAATAATGTTTTTCAAACGCTTCTAAAATTATTTTATCAGAATTGTTTTTTAATCTTTCATTTTGTGTTCCCGAATCAAGTCCAAATAAATTACATATAGCTAATTCTGCTGTATCTCCAAGTAATGAATTATTTGTTTCTTTTTCAACGCTTAATAAAAGTGGAAAGTTTTCTCTATGTAAGCGGATTTTATAACCTGTTCTATTTGTGTGTAATTGTAATTCTAAAACAGTTTTACCTTTATATTTTATTGTGTTTGATTCAACCCATTCTGTTTCAGTTGGTTTTGTAAAAGAAAAATTCTTGTAGTCAAAAGTTATTTCGGGTAGATTATCCCTTTTAATTATTTCATAGTCAAATGAATTTTCTTTTAAATAAATCCAACAATTGAAATCACTAACTAATGCGTAATCAACAATTATTGGCAACATATCGTCAATATTATTTATGCAAAATTTTTTAAAATTTCTCTTGTTTATTTCTTCATCCGATAAATGACCAAAAAAATGATTAAAAGTATCATCTCCTGCTTGTCCAACTACCTTTGGAGCAAACATTTTTCCACTTCCTTTAAAAGTTCTTACAGAAAAAGTTTGATTATTTTCCAAAAGAAAATTATGAGGACATCTTTTAATAAATGGAGAAGTAAATTCTTTCTTATCAGCCAGATATCTAATAGGTCTTTTACCTCTAAATATTTTGTTTATAATTTTAGATTTTAAAAAATTATTTAGCAAATCTTGATTAACTCTTTTTAAAGAAATAGTATTTTCAAGTTTATATTTTATGCAAATTGCATATTGAAATGTAATACCAAAAGTTTCATTATTCATTTTATTTTAGAATATAATTTTTTAAAATTTTAAATTTATTTTAGGCATATATGTAATATTTAATAAAGAAATTATTTTCAAAAATAGCTATTTAAAATAAAAAATCCGCATTAAAGGCGGATTTTACTATGAGATTTTTTTTAATTTAATTTTATCTAAAAGTTTAATTTTCTTTCCAATCAATTCTATATAACCAATTTTATTAAAATCAGATAGTAATCTAATACAACTTTCATTTGCCGTTCCAACCATTCCAGCTAATTCTTCTCTAGACAAATATATTCGTAAACTACCATCTTCGTTTTTACCAAAAGTTTCTTCTAAATATATTAAGGTTTCGGCTAAACGTTGGCGTACGGTTTTCTGTGCCATATTCACCATATGATCATCGGCTCCTTTTAAATCTTCACAAATCGTTTTCATTACATTCATCGAAAACTGGTTGTTTTTTGTAAAAAACTGCATCACTTCGCTTTTAGGAATAAAGCAAACTTCCATGTCTTCTAAAGCCACAGCACTTAAATTAGCAGGTTCATCGCTAATCATTGATCGTTGCCCTAATAATTCTCCTGGTTTTACTAGTTTTACGATTTGGTCTTTTCCATTGTCGCTTAACTTAGACAATTTGCAAACACCATCTTTTATACAGTAAATACCATTAGTTACTTCACCTTCTTCAAAAATGGGCTCTCCTTTTTTTATAGTGTAAGATGTTTTGCATTCGGCCATGCGTAGCAATTCTTCTTTATTTAAGGCCTTTAATGAACTAAATTGCCTCACAATACATTGTTCGCATTTACTCATTTTAAGAAATGTTTAAAGTTTGATACAAATATAAACAAAGTATGACAATTATCATATTTTGTTTTGCTTCGAAGTAAGAAATTTGTGCTTAGGTAAAATGAGCAAATCTATGGACACAGAAAATTGTTTCCATTGTGGTAATGAAATAATAAAAAAAGACGAAATTCTATTTGATGATAAAAAGTTTTGTTGCAATGGTTGTAAAACTGTGTACGAAATTTTTAGTCAGAACGATTTAACGTGTTATTATGATTTTCAGGCAGCACCCGGCGCCACACCACAAGATATTCAGGGCAAATATGACTTTTTAGACAATGAAGAAATTGTTTCAAAATTATTGGAATTCCAAGAGCGTACAACACATATTGTTTCACTCTACATTCCTCATATACACTGTAGTTCGTGTATTTGGATTCTGGAAAATTTACAAAGACTTCAACCAGGAATAAACGCTTCTCAAGTTAATTTTGGGGAGAAAAATGTCCGAGTTACGTTCAATCCAGAACAAACTTCCTTAAAAGATATTGTTTATCTATTGAGTTCAATTGGTTATGAACCTTACATCAGTTTAGAAAATTTTGATGAAGGGAAGAAAAAAATTGATCGAAGTTTAATCTATAAAATTGGAGTAGCCTTTTTCTGTTTTGGAAATATCATGCTGCTTTCGTTTCCCGAATATTTTGAAGTGGAGGAATTTTGGATTAATCAATACCGTGGATTTTTCCGTTGGTTAATTTTTGCTTTGTCGCTTCCTACTCTTATATATTCCGCTTCTGGTTATTATGTTTCCGCTTGGAAAAGTATTAAATCGGGCATGCTGAATATCGACATTCCAATTGCTTTAGGAATTGTAGTCATGTTTGTAAGAAGTACAGTTGATATTATTTTCGATTACGGTCAAGGTTTTTTCGATAGTATGGCGGGATTGATTTTCTTTATGCTTTTAGGGAAGTTATTCCAAAAGAAAACATACGATTTTCTTTCGTTTGAACGCGATTATAAATCCTATTTTCCAATTGCTATTACTAAGATATTACCAAATGGAGAAGAAGAATCAGTTCAAGTTTATGATATTGAAAAAGGTGATAGGCTTTTAATTCGAAACCAAGAGTTAATTCCAGTAGATGGGATTTTAATTTCTGAAAAAGCTTCTATTGATTACAGTTTCGTAACTGGTGAAGCCGTTCCAATCGAGAAAAAATCAGGTGATAAAGTATTCGCTGGCGGAAAACAAATGGGAAAAGTCATTGAAATGGAAGTTTTGTTTTCAGTATCAAATAGTTACTTGACTCAATTATGGAGTAACGATGTCTTCCAAAAACGCGTAGAGCAACAACACAAAAACATTACCGATAGAATTAGTCGTTATTTTACACCAGCTTTATTAGGATTATCCATAGTTTCCTTTATTTATTGGTTTTTTATTGATGTTACTACTGCTTTCAATGTTTTCACTGCGATTTTGATTGTGGCTTGTCCGTGTGCGTTGGCATTAACGGCCCCGTTTACGTTAGGAAATGTGTTGCGAATTTTAGGCAATCGAAAGTTATATTTAAAGAACGCTTTGGTAGTCGAACAATTAGCCAAAGTAGATACCATTGTTTTCGATAAAACAGGAACGATTACGACCAATAAAAAAACCGCCATTACTTACGAAGGAACCGAATTAAGTACTGCCGAATTAAAATTATTGAAAAATGTTTTGCGAGGTTCAAATCATCCCTTAAGTAGAAGATTGTATGAATTTATTCCCAACCAAGACAAAATCGAAACTTCAAGCTTCGAAGAAATTATCGGAAAAGGAATTTTCGCAGAAATTGAAGGGAATACAGTAAAACTAGGTTCATCACAATTCCTAAAAACCATGACCGAAAATACGCATAAGAAAACCAAAGTGCATGTAGAAATAAACGCGGTTTACAAAGGAAGCTACGTGTTCAATAACCAATACAGAAAAGGTTTAGAACAGTTGTTTGAAGTTTTGGCGAAACATTACAATTTGGTGGTTTTATCAGGCGATAATGATGGTGAACGTAGCATATTAGAAAAAATGTTGCCAGCAAAAACAACATTAGTATTCAATCAAAAGCCAGAGCAAAAGCTCGAATTCATAGAACAATTACAAAAAAAAGGTAAAAACGTTATGATGGTAGGTGATGGGTTAAACGATGCTGGTGCTTTAGCTCAAAGTAATTTGGGATTGTCTATTTCAGAAAACGTAAATGTGTTTTCACCCGCCTGTGATGGTATTTTAGATGCATCTCAATTTGATAAGATAGCTTTTTTCATGCGTTACTCTAAAAACGCAATGAAAACAATTTATATGAGTTTTGGTCTTTCTTTATTATATAATGTAGTAGGATTAAGTTATGCAGTGACCGGTAAATTAGATCCAATTGTAGCGGCTATCATTATGCCATTGAGCACAATAACAATCGTTAGCTTTGTGACAATTATGACGAATTTGTATGCAAGAAAGCGATTAGTAGACTAAATTTTAAGAAAATTTTAATACATGATAAAAGTCATGTTTTATAAAAACGAGTAAAAGTAACTTTGTTAACACAATTTATGGTATGAGTGTCATTTATTTATTAATCACGATCAGTATAGTAGTAGCTATAGCTTTTTTAATTGCTTTTATAAAAGCAGTTAAAAGTGGCCAATATGATGATGACTACACACCATCAGTCAGAATGTTATTTGACGATGAAATTGTAAAAGAGAATCCAAACAAATTAATACAAACAGAAAAACAAAAATCAATCTAATTTATGGAGAAGCAACAATTTTATTACGACAACAAAATTGTACGGAATTTCATCTACGCTAGTATCGTTTTCGGAGTAGTGGGGATGTTAGTAGGGCTTATTTTAGCTTTCCTATTTTTGTTTCCAAACTTAACAAGCGGCATTTCGTTTTTAAGTTTTGGGCGCTTAAGACCTTTACACACCAATGCGGTCATTTTTGCCTTCGTTGGAAATGCAATGTTTGCTGGAGTATATTACTCTATGCAACGTTTGTTAAAAACTAGAATGTTTAGTGACTTTTTAAGTAAAGTTCACTTTTGGGGATGGCAATTAATTATTGTTGCTGCAGCAGTATCTTTGCCATTAGGTTATTCAACTTCTAAAGAATATGCAGAGTTAGAATGGCCAATTGATATTGCAATTGCTCTAATTTGGGTAGTTTTTGGTATCAATATGATCGGAACGATTATTAAAAGAAGAGAACGTCATATTTATGTAGCTATATGGTTTTATATCGCTACGTTTGTAACAGTTGCAGTTCTTCACATTTTTAACAGTTTAGAATTACCAGTTTCAGCAATGAAATCATATTCGGTTTATGCTGGTGTTCAAGATGCTTTAGTACAATGGTGGTATGGACACAATGCGGTAGCATTTTTCTTAACTACGCCATTCTTAGGAATGATGTATTACTTTGTTCCTAAAGTAGCAAATCGTCCTGTGTACTCATATAGATTATCAATTATTCACTTTTGGTCGTTAATCTTCATTTATATTTGGGCTGGACCTCACCACTTATTATACACTGCTTTACCAGATTGGGCTCAAAACTTAGGAGTTGTTTTCTCTGTAATGTTGATTGCTCCATCTTGGGGTGGTATGATTAATGGATTATTAACATTAAGAGGTGTTTGGGATAAAGTTCGTACTGATGCTGTATTGAAATTCTTCGTTGTAGCTATTACAGGCTATGGTATGGCAACTTTTGAAGGTCCAATGTTATCATTGAAAAACGTTAATGCTATTGCGCACTTTACAGATTGGATTATTGCTCACGTACACGTTGGAGCTTTAGCTTGGAATGGTTTCTTATCATTTGGTATGATCTATTGGTTAATCCCAAGAATGACAAAAACAAAATTATTCTCTGAAAAATTAGCGAATTTCCATTTTTGGATTGGTACTTTAGGTATTATTTTATATTCACTTCCAATGTATGTTGCCGGATTTACGCAAGCTTCTATGTGGAAACAATTTAAACCAAATGGTGGAGCATTACAATACGGTAATTTCTTGGAAACAGTAACCGAATTAATGCCAATGTATTGGATGCGTGCTGTGGGTGGAACTTTATATCTTACAGGAGTTATTGTATTAGTATATAACATCATTAGAACAGTTAGACAAGGTTCTCCAGTAGAGAATGAATTAGTAGAAGCACCAGCTTTAGCTGTAATTTCTCCTAACCGTTTAAAAGGTGAAAAATTACACTCTTGGTTAGAAAGAAAACCAGTTCAATTTATGTTATTGACTACAGTTGCTATTTTAATTGGAGGTTTAATCCAAATTTTGCCAACCATTTTAGTAAAATCAAATATTCCAACAATTTCATCTGTTAAACCTTACACACCTCTTGAATTAGAAGGTAGAGATTTATACATTAGAGAAGGTTGTGTGGGTTGTCACTCACAAATGGTTCGTCCGTTCCGTTCAGAAGTAGAGCGTTATGGTGACTATTCTAAAGCGGGTGAATTTGTTTACGACCATCCATTCTTATGGGGTTCTAAACGTACGGGTCCAGATTTAGCTCGTGAGGGTGTAACAGGAAAACCGTTTAACGGAGGTAGATCAGACGATTGGCATTTTAACCACATGTATGATCCTCAAGGTTTAAATGAGAAATCAATTATGCCAAGATACCAATGGTTAATCAAAAATGAGTTGGATAAATCATCCACTCAAGATAAAATGAGAGCCATGGTAACTTTAGGGGTTCCTTATTCTGATGCGGAAATTAATAATGCTCTTAAACATATGGACGAACAAGCTACAAAAATTGAAACCAATTTATTGGCTAATCCAGATATTAAGAAATCATTTGGAAATGAAACAGCTGCTCCGTTGAAAAATAGAGAAATTATAGCTCTTATTGCATATTTACAAAGATTAGGTACTGATACTCAAGTTAAAAAATAATAATTATGCTAAAATTTATTAAACATAATTTAGAAACCATAACGGGAGTAGAAATTTATCCAATCATTTCATTGACTATTTTCTTTACAGCATTTGTATTGTTCACAGTTTGGGCTTTTACTTACAGTAAAGAAAAAATCAAAGAAATTAGCGAAATGCCATTAAACGACGAATAGTCATAATTATAATTTACTGAAACTGAATCAACCATAAGGTTTTATTTATGGTTGGTCAGCTTCACATAACATCAAAATTTTCTACATATGAAAAAATTAATTCCATCATACGTAAGAGTTCCATTACTGTTTGCATTCGTATTTGCAGCTATGGAATATTTTATCGATTCAGGAGATAGGCCAGCTTTTATAAAGTTTCCAATGGTAGCTTTATTTTTGGGAGTATTCTTGTTTTTATTAATTGCAATCGAAATTGTAATCGACGCTGTTGATAAAGTAACGTATCATTTATTAACAGATGAACAAAAGAAACAATTAGAAGAAGCTCAATCGGTTTCATTTACAGAAAGTAAATGGTATCAAAACATTGTTAGTAAACTTACTCGTTCTAAAGAAATAGAAAGAGAAGAAGATATCATGTTAGATCACGATTATGACGGTATCAAAGAGTTAGATAACGTTTTGCCACCATGGTGGGTTTATTTATTCTATGGTACAATTATATTTGCATTAGTTTATATGATTCGTTTCCATGTAATGAATGAATATGATCAAGAACAAGAGTTTAAAAATGAAGTAGAGTTAGCTGAATTAGAAAAATCTAAATTGCCTAAAAATGCTGCTGATGAAGTAAGTTATGAAACAGTAGTAGCTTTAACAGATGCAACAAGTTTAGCTAAAGGAAAAGAAATCTTCACAAACGCTTGTGCAGCGTGTCATAAAGCCGATGGTGGTGGTTTAGTAGGACCTAATTTAACGGATGACCATTGGATTAATGGAGGTGGAATCAAAAACGTTTTCAAACTAATCTCAGAAGGAAGTAAAAACAACCCTTCAATGGTAGCTTGGAAAAGTAATTTATCTTCTTCTGATATCCAAAACATTGCAAGTTATATCTTAACTTTAAAAGGTTCTAATCCTGCAGGAGCAAAAGCCGCAGAAGGTGAAGTTTGGAAAGAAACAGCAGAAGTTAAACCAGCCACAGAAACTGTTACAGATTCAACAAAAGTAGCAGAACCTGCAAAAAAATAACTAGTACATAAAAAAGGTTTTGAGAATTTCTCAAAACCTTTTTTAAACTAAAAAATGATTCATTATGTCAAATTTACCAGACGATAGTTTTAGAGACACCATTGCTACAATCAATGCCGAAGGTAAGCGAAATTTTATTCATCCAAAAAAGCCTTCTGGGCCTTTTTATGAAAAAAGAAAATTATTAAGTTATTTTCTTTTGGTTTTTTTAATTGCTTCTCCGTTTATCAAAATCAATGGAAATCAGTTTTTGATGTTCAATGTATTAGAAAGACGTTTTAGTATTTTTGGATTTGCTTTTTGGCCTCAAGACTTTCATTTGTTTGTCATTTCAATGATTGTTGGAGTAGTAGGATTAACATTATTTACGGTTGTTTTTGGTAGAATATTTTGTGGGTGGTTTTGTCCGCAAACTATTTTTATGGAAATGGTTTTCAGAAGAATTGAGTTTTGGATTGATGGAGACAGAGGTGCTCAAATGCGATTAGCAAGACAAAAGTGGGATGCTGAAAAAATAAGAAAAAGAATTATTAAATGGATTATCTTTTTTATTTTTTCATTTTTCATTGCGAATGTTTTCTTAGCGTATTTGATTAGCAGTGATGAATTAGTCAAAATGATAACCCAAGGACCAGCAAATAATTTAAGTACCTTAATTGCTCTTTTAATTTTTACAGGTGTATTCTATTTTGTATTTGCATGGTTTAGAGAACAAGTTTGTATTATAGCTTGTCCTTATGGAAGAATGCAAGGTGTTTTATTAGATAATAAATCAATTAACGTTGCCTATGATCATGTAAGAGGTGAAGGTGCAAACGGTAGAAAAAAATGGAGAAACGGAGAAGACAGAACCGCTGAAGGGTATGGAGATTGTATCGATTGTAACCAATGTGTGGTGGTTTGTCCTACAGGTATTGATATTAGAAATGGAACTCAGTTAGAATGTATCAACTGTACGGCTTGTATTGATGAATGTGACATCATCATGGAAAAAGTTGGATTACCTAAAGGGTTAATTCGCTATGCAAGTGAAGATGAAATTGTAAAGAAAGAGAAATTCAAGTTAACACTAAGAATGAAGGGCTATATAGCCGTTTTAACGTTGTTAGTTGGTGTTTTAATTGGAATGTTATTTTTACGTAATGATGTAGAAGCAAATTTCTTACCTATGTCGGGTCAATTATTCCAACATAATGGAGAAAATATCAGAAATTTTTACACTTACAAAGTGGTAAATAAAACAGAACAATCTTTTGATAATGTAATTGTTAAGATTGTAAATTATAAAGGAGAAATAAAATTAGTTGGAAGTCCAGTTATTAAAGTACCAAAACAAGGTTTAGCAAGCGGAACATTATATATTGATATTCCAGAGAGCTTGTTAAAAGAAGAAAAAGTACATTTAAAACTTGAATTATATAATGGAGATACATTGATTGAAGAAACATCAACTAATTTCCAAGGACCGAGAAACTTTAATTAAAATATTAAAAGCTATGAAATTTAATTGGGGAACAGGAATAGTTATTGCATTTGCACTTTTTATGACATTCATTTTATCATATGTATATAAAGTACAATCAAATGATAAATATGATCATGAACTAGTGGTAGAAGATTATTATAAGAAAGAAGCAACTGTTCAAGATAATATCGAAAGAGAGCAAAATGCAAATGCATTAACAAATAAAATAACAATTGAAAACACTGTAGAGGGAATTAAAATTCAATTTCCTTCAGATTTCGATTATTCTAAAATAAATGGAAAAGTGTCCTTATACAGACCGTCAAGTCAGAAATTAGATTTTGAAATTCCGATTTCATTATCTAGTCCACATTTGCTCATACCTAAAAGTAATTTGGCTGGCGGTCTTTGGGACATTTCTATCGATTGGGAATACGATGGTGTAAAATATTTAAACAAAGATTCGTTTAAAATTGATTAAATTGCATTATTGATTTTGAACTTATTCTTTACTTTGAAATTTGTAATTGATGTTATATTCGGCTTTCATATTTGGCTTAATTAGTAGTTTTCACTGCATAGGAATGTGCGGTCCAATAGCTATGATGTTGCCTGTGGATAGAACGAATGAAACAAAAAAAGTTACCCAAATTATAACGTATCATATTGGAAAATTAACCGCTTACGGAATTTTAGGCTTAGTTTTTGGGTTATTGGGTAGAAGTTTTTATTTGGCAGGAATGCAACAGCAGTTATCAATAATCGTTGGAGTTTTAATGATTTTAGTCGCAGTAATTCCTGAAAAAGTATTTGCTAAATACAATTTTTCAAAACCAGTGTATAGATTGATAACAAAGGTAAAATCGAGTTTAGGTCAACAGTTCAAAAACAAAAGTTATAAATCGTTATTCACTATCGGTTTATTGAATGGCTTTTTACCTTGCGGAATGGTCTATGTAGCACTTTTTGGAGCTATTGCCATGCAAAATGTAACTTTAGGAATAGGGTATATGTTACTTTTTGGACTAGGAACCATTCCAATGATGGTTGCAGTAATTTATGCTTCAGGATTGATTTCTTTTTCATTTAGAGGAACCATTCAAAAAGCAATTCCGCTAGTAGCGTTAATAATAGGAATGTTATTTATTGTAAGAGGTTTAGGTTTGGATATTCCATACTTGTCGCCAAGTAATATGAGTTTATTTGTGCAACCAGAAGGCAATTGTCATTAATAAAAATTAGTTAATAGGGAAAAAAGAGTGTTGAAGTTTTATCTTTAGCACTCTTTTTGTTTCTTAGGATTCGGATTTATTAAATATTTTTTGTAGTAGTAATGAGATTCCAACAGTTAACAGCGCTCCTATAAAATTCAACCATAAATAACTTACTATATCTAAATAAAAGATATAGAATATAGTTAATTGACTAATACATGCTCCAATAAATACTGCTTTTCCTTTGCAATATTTGATATAAAATCCAATTAAGAATATACCTAAAACAGTTCCGTAAAATATGGAACCAATAATATTTACTAATTGAATTAAATTTTCAAATAGCGAACTAATACAAGCAAATCCAATGGCAACAATGCCCCAAAATACAGTAAAATATTGGGTAGCGTACACATAATGTTTGTCGGATTTAGTATTTACGTTTCGTTTATAAATATCAATTGCTGAAGTTGCTGCTAAAGCATTTAATCCAGAAGCACTTGATGACATTGCAGCACTAAAAATAACAGCTAATAACAAACCTAAAAGCCCTTTTGGAAGGTAATTTAAGATGAAATATAGAAATACGTAATCTTTATCATTTGTTTCCGTTTTACCATCTACTTTTGAAATGACCACCTTTGCTTTTTCTCGTAAATCTTTCTCTTTTAAGGAAAGCGCTACCATTTGTTTTTTAAGCGTTGGATTTTCGTATTCGTTGTGTTTTAGTTGTTCAATGTATATTTGATTAACGATTTTTTTGTCTGTATTCAATTCTGCCAACTTTTTTTCTAAATTTTCATAGGCTTCCTTTTGATTAGAAGTTCTTACTTTTTCAACATTTGTAGGATTAAAGTGCAAGGGTGCATCATTAAACTGAAAGAAAACAAATACTAAAACGCCAGTTAACAAGATAAAAAACTGCATCGGAACTTTTAAAATTCCGTTCATAATTAATCCCATTTGGCTCTCTTTTACTGATTTTCCAGATAAATATCGGCCTACTTGCGATTGATCGGTGCCAAAATAAGAAAGCATCAAGAAAAAACCACCGGTTATTCCACTCCAAAAAGTATAACGAGTTTCTGGATTATAAGAAAAATCTAAAATATCCATTTTACCATTGGCGCCTGCAATATGAAGCACATTTGTAAAATCGACATCTTCGGGAAGATTGGTTAGAATGTAAAAGAAGATGATAAACATCCCCGACATAATTACAAACATTTGTTGTTTTTGAGTAACGTTGACGGCTTTTGTTCCGCCAGTAACAGTATACAGAATTACTAAAATACCTATGATGATATTAAGCATATTCAAATTCCATCCTAAAAGAGCTGATAAAATTATTGAAGGCGCATAAATAGTAATTCCGGTGCCTAATCCTCTCTGAATTAAGAAAAGAGCAGCTGCTAATGTTCTTGTTTCAATATTGAAGCGTTGCTCTAAATATTCGTAAGCGGTGTAAACCTTTAGTCGATGGTATATTGGAATAAAAGTGTAAGCAATTACAATCATTGCTAATGGTAATCCGAAATAGAATTGCACAAATCCCATTCCGTCATGATATGCTTGGCCTGGGGTTGATAAAAAAGTAATTGCACTGGCTTGTGTAGCCATAACTGAAACTCCAACAGTAAACCAAGGCGTTTCGTTGTTATCTAATAAATAGTCTTTTACATTGGCGCTTCCTTTAGTTTTTAGAATTCCGTAAATGACTATAAACGATAAAGTGACTGATAGTACTATCCAATCTAAATTTTCCATATTAAGTATAAATTTCCATTAATAAATAGAAAATCAAAATGTAGATAGCATTCAAAATCAGTACAATGCTATAACTTTTTTTCCATCTGTGTTTTTCTTCCATAAAGTTTTTTGTTTCAGGTTTTTCAGGTTTCAGATTCAAAATCAAGTTCCATTATCCATCATCAATCCAAAGCAATCATGTTTGCTAATAATCTATAAGCGCCACTTACACCTTCTGGAAGTTCTCTAAAGAAACTCAATCCAGTATAAATGTAATTTCCTTTTCCGTGTTTTGCGATTAATAAGGCTCCTTTTTTTGGAGTTTCTCCTTCGTCATTGGAAGCTAAAATAGGAATAAATTCTGAACTCCATTTATTTGGATAATATAAACCTTGTTCTTGAACCCAACCAGTGAAATCTTTTTCAGTAATTTTATTCGGTTGATTAAGTACTTTATGATTTGGCGTTAAGAAAGTAACTTTCGCATTTTCATCGGTTACTCGATCTCTTGATAATTCTAAATTATAAGGAGCTATTTCTTTAGTAGTCAGGTTGTTTGTGGTGTTGTATTGCACAATGACATTCCCGCCATTAAAAACGTAATCAAACAATATTTTGTTTTTAAATTTTAATTCGTCAACCACATTAAAAGCTCGAATCCCTAAAATGATTGCGTCATACGATTTTAAATTTTCAGCAGTAATTTCATTCGGATTTAAATTGGTAACCTGAAAGCCTAAATTTTCTAGATTTTTATTCACTTCATCACCAGCGCCCATGATGTAACCAATATTTTTTCCTTTTGTAGCAATGTCTAATTTTACCGCTTTGGCTGCTGAAGTAATTAAAATAGTTTGTTTTGGAATATGTGGATATTGAATCGTAATCAATTCTTTATCTAAAGTTCCGTTTGAAGTAGCAATTTGCGCCACTAATTTTGTAGTAATTTCGGGTTTAGAAGGATAAATTTTGAACGAGAATTTTCGCTCTTCATTTTTTGCTTCTATTGTAAATGGAATTTCTTGGGGTTCAATTTTCCAATCAGTAGGAATTACTACAGATAATTTTCCTGAAGCATTTGCTTTATGTGCTTTCACTTTAACTGAAATTTCTTTGGGTTGAGTTGAGTTAAAGATTAAAACTTTTGATTCAATAGTTGATGTAAATTCAGGAAGAATTTTGAAGGGAACATACGTTTCACCATCGTCTGGATTATTGAATTTATAACAAATGTTCTTTACAAATTCGATTGTTTTTCCTTCAATTTCAATTGTAAAAATCACCGGAAAGGAAGTTGAAACTTCGGGTAAAATACGAATCGATTTATCTGAAACCTGATACATTCCTTCAGTTTGTTGTTCTTTTAGCCAAAATAAATTCGAATAATCAACGGCATTACCAACCTCAACATCTTTGAATTGAAAATTTACTTTTTCGTTATTTTTTAAAGGTTTGTTTTGAGTTTCGTTTTTGATATTTAAAGCGTTAACCGAAATCAATTTCACATTTGACTGACTGCGATTTATTACTTCCAATTGCAGATTAAATTTACTGTCTTTCGTAATTGTTTCTGTATCGGCAAGTGCTTCCATAAATAAACCACTACAAGCTTCAATAATTTTGATAATTTGCTTGGATTTAATTTCTTTCCAATGGGAGTCTTCCAATTTTTGAATCAAATCATACGCTTTGATTAAATTTGGAATGTGTATTGATGGATTTCCAAAGTTGAAATTTTTCTCAATTTCGTTTAGTAATTTTCCAATTTCATTGCCGCCTTTTACTCGATTCCATGACGTATCAATTCCTTCAAAAAGATTGGTATTACTTGGTAAATTTCCTTTTAATAGTTCTAAATATTCGGTTTCGTCGCCACGACTTCCTAAAGTTCCAAAGCCTTGACATTTGTGCTGACTTCTGCTTAAAGCCGCGATTTCGTTGTTACTTTTTCCTTTTAACGGATAATAAACGTTTGAATTTATAGCTAATAATTTTGATTTATCGGCTGCATCAAACGCTTCTTGGCTTCCGTAAAACCACCAAGAAGTGTTGAAAAATATTCGTTTAGGTTGGTATTTTACTAAATCATAGGCTTCCAAACTCAACATAGCCGAAGCCGTATGGTGTCCGTGGGTTGTTCCAGGCGTGTTATGACTAAAACGATTCACAATAATGTCTGGACGAAAGGTTTCAATTACTTGAATAACGTCTTCCATTACCTCATTTTTATTCCAAATAGCAAATGTTTCATTTGGTTCTTTAGAAAATCCGAAATCATTGGCGCGTG
Organism: Flavobacteriia bacterium; assembly: GCA_004293165.1. Taxonomy (GTDB): domain Bacteria; phylum Bacteroidota; class Bacteroidia; order Flavobacteriales; family Flavobacteriaceae; genus Flavobacterium. The sequence continues at coordinate 292,976 of RDYL01000003.1, forward strand.
TAAAAAACTGTTCGCCACCATCAATTCTTCTAGCAGCTAGTAATTCTTGTGTTCTAATAGCACCTAATTTTTCTCGTAGTTCCGTTCCAATTAAATTTTGACCTCCATCGCCACGAGTTAATGATAAATAGGCTGTTTGTGCGTGGTAATGATTTGAAAAATAGGTGATAAGTTTAGTGTTTTCATCATCTGGATGTGCAGCAACATACAATACTTTGCCTAAGAAATTAAGCTTTTGAACTTGCTCATAAATTTCAACGGAACTTAATTTTTGTGGGGCTTGCGCAAATGTTATGATTGAAATTAAAAATATAAATATTGAAGTAAAGCTTCTGTTCATTTTTATCGATTTGTTTCAAAAATAAGGAAATAAAAAAAAGGAAGTTTTAATTGCTTCCTTTTTAACATTATTTTGTAATTGTTTTAATCAAAAAATTCTCTTTCTTCTGAATTATTTTTTAGCACCGAAATGCCTTTTTGCATCAATAAATTGTTGGGATAGGTTATCATTTCACCGTCCGAAGATTTTAAAATGATATAAAAAGCTTTGATGTCTTCAATTTCACCATCAATAGGAAAATCTTTATCGTGAATTTTTATTTTGTCTCCAATTTTAAATGGATACGAAAAGAATATAATTATTCCAGCCGTAATGTTGCTTAAAATAGACCATTGTGCAAACGAGGCTACACCTACCACTGCAAAAACGGAAGAGATAAACAATAAAATTTGATCTTTTTTAACTCCCCAAATAATTACAATAGAAATGAAAGCTAAAACACCTAATAATAAATTGATGTATTTTACTACTAGGTTGGTACGATGCTCTAATATTTCGTTTAAATTGGCATATTTACGAACAAGTTTAGTAAAGCTTATTCTTAAAATAAAGTAAACCATCACAACAATTAATGTTGCAATTTCTTGATCTAAATAGGGATTATTGATTAGTTTAAGCATACTGCATTAATTTATGAAATAACATTTCTGTGGGTAAACCTACCACATTGGTATAAGACCCTTCAATATTTGAAATTCCGATTAGACCAATCCAGTCTTGAATTCCGTAGCTTCCTGCTTTATCGAAAGGTTCGTAATGCTCTAAATAGTAGCTAATAGCCTCGTCGGATAAGCTAGAAAAAGTAACCTTGGTAATGCAATGAAAAACTTCTGTTTTGGCAATAGATTTCAAACAAACAGAGGTAATCACTTCGTGTGTTTGATTGGCTAATTGTTGCAACATTTTAAATGCATCATCATAATCTCTTGGTTTGCCTAAAGCTTTTCCGTTTAACCAAACGATGGTATCACTCGTGACTAAAACATCGTTTTCTTCCAATTCATTTTCGAAAGCACTTGCTTTTAATTCAGCTAAAAAATTGGTTATTTCTGCTCCTTTTAAGTGCTCAGGATACACTTCTTCAATTTCTTTTAAGCGAATGATGTAATGCAAATCCATTTCTTTAAAGAATTGCTGTCTTCTTGGCGAACCTGAAGCCAAAATGATGTTGATTTTATTTAGTTTTTCTTTAAGCATTAGCTAATTTTAAGTTGAAAACAATTATCGCTACAGATAATATTCCGAAAAATAGAATGATTTTTAAAACCAAACTTAAGTGATGCAATTGTTTTTTAGTTTCAGCATTCATTAATTTTACCCCAAAATAAATTAGCGGGCCTATGATGAAAACCATGGTGTAATATATTACATAATCTAATTCAAATAAGTTACTGTTTATGTAATACGCCAACATTCCAATCGAAATTACAGTTAATATTCCAACGATTATTTTTGTTTTTGGAATTCCAATAGTAATAGGCAAGGTGTTGATTCCAGATTGATAATCGCCATCCATATCCTCTAAATCTTTCACAATTTCACGAATCAAATTGATGATAAAAGCAAAAATGGCATAATCCATTAAAATAGAAAAAGCTTCTTTCATTCTAAAACGATTATCTGCATCTATTGCAGGTAAAATATCGAATAAGCCAATAATTATAATACTTGTAGAAAGCAGTAATGCTACTACAACGTTTCCAAGAACTGGAATTTGTTTAAAACTTGTAGCGTACATATACAAAAGTGTAGCTACCAGGATAAACATAGAGGCAAAAGTAGGTTTGTAAATCACATTGGATAAATAAAATCCAATTCCAACGCCAACGATGGTTAGCCCAATGTACCAATTATAAGCCATTGTTTCCGAAATAGAAACACCCACCACACGGTTTTGCGGTTTTGCAATTTCGTCGGTTTCCTGATCCATGATATTATTAATTACATATCCACCAGCGGCCACACAAACAGTAGCAATCACTAATAAAATATAATTAAAATCGGATAAGGCTAAATCAACATAGGATTGTTCTAAAAATAAATAACGAAATACCAATTGCATAAAGGCTAGCATTAGTAAGTTTTGGTATCGAATGAGTTTTAAGTATTTCATGTTTGTTTTTTTGTTTCAAGTTTCAGGTTACAAGTTTTTTACACAGAGCTTCACCGAGTTTTTTTGATTTGGATTATGTTGAAAGAGATACGCTGAGACGTTTCACTTTTTTAAGCAAAACATCCGTCTTCCAGCAACCATCCACCAGCATCCAATCAATTAATCAAACTTCGCATCAAAATGTTCCATCCATTTGCCTTGCACTTTCATAACTTGTTCAATGACATCACGGACGGCACCTTTTCCGCCTTCTACATGCGAAATGTATTTAGAAATTCCTTTTATTTCAGGAACTGCGTTTTGTGGACAAGTTGGTAATCCTACCAATTGCATTACATGATAATCCGGAATGTCGTCACCCATATATAACACATTTTCAGGTTTGATATTGTAAATGTCTGTGAATTCTTTAAACGTTTCTACTTTGTTTGGAACGCCTAAATGAATATCGGTAATGCCTAAATTTCTTAATCGTACACGAACACCTTCATTGCTTCCGCCTGAGATAATACAAACCGTATAGCCATTTTCAACAGCAGCTTTCATGGCATAACCGTCTCTGATGTTCATATTGCGAAGCATTTCACCTGTTGGGGTTACGTGTATAGTTCCATCGGTTAACACTCCGTCTACGTCGAAGACAAAAGTGGTGATTTCGTTCATGAGTTCTTTATAACTTTTTGACATGTTGTATCGATTGGGTAAGTAATTGATAAAGGTTTTTATATTCTGGATTTTCTATAAAATCTAAATGTTTTTCAATGGTTTTGGTGTCGTTTCGTAAGGCTGGACCCGTTTGTGCTTCTCTTGGTGAAAGTTCCGTAATTTTATGAGCTGTTTCCTGAATTAACGGATGCAACACTTCAAAAGGAACGTTGTTTTCTTGGCAAATTTCATTTCCGATTTCGTATAAATGATTTACAAAATTACAAACAAAAACGGCTGCAACGTGTAAACTTTTTCTTTGTTCAGAATTGATTCGAACCACTTTTTGCGAGATACAATTGCCTAATTTTTCCAAAAGTTGATAATCGTCTTGATTTTCAGCTTCTAAACAAATTGGAATAGGAGCGAAGTCGATTTTTTTTTCTTTGGTAAAGGTTTGTAGTGGATAAAAAACGCCTTTTCTGTTTTTATCATTCAATACAGAAAGTTCCGACGAACCCGAAGTATGCACCACCAAACGATTTTCAAACGGTAATTGCGCAGCAACTCCCGCAATCGCATTATCAGAAACTGAAATAATATACAAATCAGCTTCTGTAATTTTTTGATAATCAGAAGTAATTTTGGTTTTAGGTAATAAATGCGATAAATGACTTGGGTTACGAGCAAATGCTTGCACCAAATCTACATTTTTAGCTTGCAACAACACCTGAATTAAATGTTGTGCCACATTTCCTGAACCGATTAAAACTACTTTTATCATTGGGTAAAAATAGTGAATTTTAATTTTATTTTAGTTAAAAATTATACAGGTTTTAGAACGAGATAAGTCTAAATTTTTGAAGTATAGCAAACCTGTCAGGTTTTAATTAGGAAATATTTGTAAAAATTTCTTTGTTACCATTTTTTTCTTTACTGAAATTTTGATGATATGGAAAAACTTTACATTTTATTATTTTTTACTATTGATTTTTCTGCTAATGCGCAGGTTGTGAATATACCCAATGCTAATTTCAAAGTGAGTTTTTTGAGTGCGAACAGATATCTTTAGGCTTTAACACAAACACTTTTGTGCTAATGCTAAGTTTGTGAAGGAATAGTTTTGTGTCATTTCGACGAAGGAGAAATCACATTATCTAATTACTTTATGCGATTTCTCCTTACGTCGAAATGACAATAGGAACTTTAGATATAAAAAAACTCCCGATTCATTTGAATCGGGAGTTTTTTTATACTGTAAACTGCGACTGTTTTCTGAACACTCTAGCGTAAGCTCGCGCCTAACTGACTTTCAAAATTACCTTGTAACTTACTCATAATTTTATCAATTTGTGAGTCGGTTAGTGTTTTTGAATCGTCTTGTAAAATGAAACTTACTGCGTATGATTTTTTACCTTCAGGTAAATTGTTTCCAGTGTACACGTCGAATAAATTCACTTCTTTTAGCAAGCCTTTTTCGGTTTGTTTGGCAATGTTATAGATTTGTTCGAATGGTACGTTTTCATCTAACAACAAAGCTAAATCTCTTCTAACTTCAGGATATTTTGGAATATCGGTAAATTTAATTTTCGTAGAAACATATTTCTGAATCTTATCCCAAGCAAAGTCAGCATATAATACTTCTTGTTTGATGTCGAAAGATTTTAAGATTGATTTTTTAATCGTTCCAAATTCTACAATGATTTCTTTTCCAACGGCTAAAGCCAGTCCTTCTGCGAAAACATCATTTTCAAAAGGTAATGAAATTACTTTCTTGTCTAATCCTAAACGACCTAAAACTGCATTGATATAGCCTTTAAACAAGAAGAAATCTGATTTAGCGGCAACATTCGTCCAACTTTCACTTTGTCTGTTTCCAGTTACTAATAAAGTTAAGTGTTTGTTTTCTTCATGACCATTCAATGTTTTGTGGTAACTTTTTCCAAATTCAAAGAATTTTAAATCACTTCTTTTTCTGTTGCTATTGAAAGAAACCGCTTCTAATCCAGAGAATAATAACGATTGGCGCATAGCTGATAAATCGCTACTCAATGGATTCAGCATCATTACATTACATTCTTCTTTCAATTGTTCAGAAAGTTTTACGTAATCTGGTGTTGTTAATGAATTGGCCATCATTTCGTTGAAACCTAACGAACACAATTGATTGGCAACAATATTTTGTACTTTATATTCTTCCGTTCTTGACGAGTTTGCTGTTGTAGCATTTACTTTTGAAGGAATTTTAATGTTGTTGTATCCGTAAACACGTAAAATTTCTTCTATAACATCAATTTCTCTAGTTACATCCACACGGTAGCAAGGAATAATTAATCCCAAACCAGTTTCTGTAATACTATTTACTTTGATATCTAAAGAAGCTAAAATTTTCTTGATGGTTTCTGGTTTAATTTCTTCACCAATAATTTTGTTTACCTTGTTAAAATGAATGAAAACACTAAAATCTTCAATCTTTTTTGGATAAATATCAATAATATCAGAAGTAATTTCACCACCCGCTACTTCTTGAATTAATAAGGCAGCACGTTTTAAAGCATATTGTGTAATATTAGGATCAACTCCTCTTTCAAATCGGAATGAAGCATCGGTGCTCAATGTATGTCTTTTCGCAGTTTTTCTAACCGAAACGGGATTAAAATAAGCGCTTTCTAAGAAAATAGCCTGCGTTTTTTCACTCACACCCGAAGTTTTTCCACCAAAAACACCTGCAATACACATAGGTCCAGATTCATCACAAATCATTAAATCTTCTTCGTGTAAAGTACGCTCAATATCATCTAATGTAGTAAATTTTGTTCCTGCTGCAACTGTTTTTACTATTACTTTATTTCCTTTAATTTGAGAAGCGTCAAAAGCGTGTAAAGGTTGTCCTAATTCATGTAAAACGTAATTGGTTACGTCAACAATATTATTTTTTGGCGTTAAACCAATTGCTTTTAATCGGTTTTGCAACCAGCTTGGTGAAGGTTTAACCGTTATTCCTGAAATAGTAACGCCACAATATCTTGGTGCTAATTTTTCGTTTTCAACTTTAACATCAATCTTTAAAGTACGTTTTTCTACTTTTAATTTACTAACTGATGGAGTAATTAATTCTGAAGTAATTCCTTTTTGAAGTAAACCAGCTCTTAAATCACGTGCTACTCCCATGTGTGACATAGCATCGGCACGGTTTGGTGTTAATCCGATTTCAAATACTTCATCGCATTCTATATTGAATACTTTGGATGCAGGAGTTCCTGTTTTTAAGTCTTCTGCTAGAATCATGATTCCGTCATGACTTTCGCCTAAGCCTAATTCGTCTTCTGCACAAATCATTCCGTGACTTTCTTGTCCGCGAATTTTACCTTTCTTTATTTCGAATGCGTTTCCGTCTTTATCATATAATTTAGTTCCAATAGTTGCTACTGGTACTTTTTGTCCCGCCGCTACGTTTGGAGCTCCACACACAATTTGAACCGGAGCGTTTCCATCACCTAAATCTACCGTAGTAATTTTTAGTTTATCTGCATCAGGATGTTTCTCACAAGTTATTACGTGTCCTACAACAACGCCTTGTAATCCTCCTTTTAAACTTTCGTATTTATCAACACCTTCTACTTCTAAACCTAAGTCGGTAAGAATGTCGGCAATTTCTTCCGTTTTTAAATCGGTTTTAATAAATTGTTTTAACCAATTGTAAGATATACGCATTTTGTATCGAATTTTAATAGGCAAATATAAGATAAAGTTTAAGAGTTTGAAAACTTAAAAATTAGTTTTTCAAGAACGAAATTAATCCACTAAAATAGGTTTTTTGGTCGTCTTAAAAAGCTATGAGACTTCCTTTTGGACAAAACAAATACGAACCGTTTGGTAAAATTTTCGATATTTCTTCCATGTGTTTTGGATCCATGATATCGTGTTTGGCTCTGATAACCAGTGTTGGGATTTTTACTTTTTTTAAATCGGGTTTTCTATCCCATTTACTGTTTTTGGATGGTTTTAAATTTGAAAGTTATTCATTATTGGAATTATTACTTTATTACAGTAGAAGGTTTTGCTAGGGTACCACAACCTAACCTTTGGTATACCGTTGCTATACATTTGCTATACCGTTGCTATGGAGTATCTATACTTAAGGGCTATAGATAAGTTTGTATTTTGTTTGTAATTTGGTTGATAATTCTTTGTGAAAAGTACTTTTTTTTCAAATAGTATAGCTTATTTTTGAAAATAAAGGGTACCACAACTACGAACAAAACACGAACAAAACCTAAACCAATTCTAACCATATATGGCAAAAATAACCTCTTATGAAGGAAAACCTCCCAAAAGGATTGGCGATTATATTGTGTATCCATTAGGAGACGATTTGATTGTTAGGCAAAAAACTGGATTTACAACTAAAAAGTTATTGACTAGCCCTAAGTATGCTTTGTGTAGGCAAAATGCTAGTGAGTTTGGATTGGTTTCTAAAACATGTAAAGCTATTCGAATGCTTTTGAAAGAGGATTTAACCCAACATAATAATTTGGAGGTTGTGAATTCATTCACTAAGAAAATGCGGAGTTTGTTGGTTCATGATGCGATACATCCTCCTGGTGCTCGTGTATTGAAAATGGCTTTGGCAACTACTGCAGCCCAACAAGCTATTGCTGGGTACTCGTTTAATCCTGAATGTAGGGTGGCGGTTAGGGTTACAGACGCTACTCTAACGACTTTAGTGCCTGATGATTTACTTACTACTCCTGTAGCTTATTTGGGGATGCGCGTGTTGTATCTCTTTTTTGATTTTGAAACTTTAACAGGACATTTAGAGGCTTCGACTTGGCAAATGGAAAAAATGGCTCCTGAAATTTCTTTTGCGCTGCCTGCTGAAGCACCCGATGGTTTTTGGTTGCGATTAGTTGCCATTTCTTTTTTTTCTGATACTAACGGGGAATGGGCGCCTATTTTACCAAAAGAAAGAGGATTAGTGGTTGTTTGAAAAAGTAGTACTGTTACTTTGTGAATATTACCTAGTTTACAAACCCAATGAGTATTTATTTGAAGGGCGATTTGGGAGAATGTGCCATTTACTTGAAAGCAGAACCGATTTAAGGTATATTCAAGAATTATTAGGGCATAATAGCAGTAAAAACAACTGAAATTTACACGCATGTAAGTACAAAAAGCATACAACAAATAAAAAACCGTTTGATGATTTATAGAAATAAAAAAAATACTATATTTGATAAACGCTACTTTATAACGCATATACACCCAAAATTGGGTAGATTAGCGCTATAATTTAGCGCATATTTACAAGTTGTGCGAAATATTACGAAAAAATGATGACAAGACAATTTGATGAATTAGTTGATGAAATTTTAGATGAACGAAATGATAGGTCATTAATCATTTTATGCTCATCAATTATTGATGAACAACTTTACAGTATTTTAAATGCTTACTTAATAAAGCCATTAAAAAAAGATGATGATCTTTTAAAAGGAGACAATCCACTTTCAACTTTTTCTTCTCGAATTAAAATGATTTATCGAATAGGAATTATTGATAATTCTTTCAGAGAAGTATTAGATAATGTTAGAAAAATAAGAAATATGTCAGCTCATAGTGTTGAACTTAACTTAACAAAATCTCCAATCAAAGACCATATTCTATCATTAAAAAAAAGTGTCGTTAATAGGCCTTCATTTGATTTAACGAAAAAGCGTTTTTTTGAAGACAATGTAAATAATTCAAATGAAGTTAAAGCCTTTTTTGTAACTATTTGTGTAATTTTGGAAGCAATTAATAATTCAATTACTAAAATTAATGGTAATGAAAAAACAATTATAATATCAAAGAAATAAAATGGCAAAAGAAAAATTTGAAAATATAAAATGTCCAGCCATTAAAGGCAAAGTTTTAGGAGTAAAAGTATATCGCGGATATTTAAAACTATCTGATTTATCATTTTTATCAAAAGCTGATGTATATGATGCCAAAAATAATCCTACTGGAACACAAAGAGATTTAAGTCCAAAACACGCTAAAGAAGCATACGAATATGTAAAAAACAATGATTTGGGATTTTGGCCAGAAGTTTTTCTATGTGCAAGAAATAATAGTATTATCACATTCAATCCAATTTCAGATGAATATTCCGAAATTGGACTTTTAGAATTTGAAACAAATAAAATTTTAGAAAGTAAACAAATTCTATTATCGAGAGTTGACGGTAATCACAGACTTCATTATGGAAATAGTTCAGAAAAGGGCTTTAATAAAATCGATAAAGAAGTTTCTTTTTGTATTGCTTTTGATTTAACTCGTGAAGAAGAAATAAAACTTTTTAAAGATATTAATAAAAATCAAAAACCAATGAACACGAGCCATTTGGATGGTATTGATGTGAGATTGAGTCCAGAAGAAGAATTAAAAAGAAGACAACCCGAATTGTTTATTGGAAAAAAACTTGGAACTGATTCGGAAAGTCCATTTTTTGAGAGAATTTATGATGGCGGAAAAAAACCTGTAGGAGTTGATATTCCATTAAGAGCAATTAAAACAGGCTTAATTTATATGTTCTCAAAATCTACTCAATTATCAAGACTAAATGATACTGATGCGCAATATAAAGTAATCAAAAATTATTTTAGTGCTGTAAAACAATGGATTCCTAATGCTTGGTCAACACCAAAAGATTTTTTAGCATTGAGAGGTGTTGGACTTTGGTCAATATGCTATCTTGGTTCACAAGTAATTGACAGAGGTTTAATAAATAGTAAATTTGATACTCAAACATTTTTAGATATTTTAAATTCAGGAAAAGAATGGGATTGGAGTAACAAAGGTGATTTTAAAGGCTATTCTGGTGCTCAAGGTGCTCAAGAGATAAGTAACAAAATCGCTAGACATTTAAAAGACACAAACCAAATATCTACTCAAGATTTGTTGAATGAAATAATGAAGGATTAAAAATACTTCGCACAACAGCTGTTCCTATGTAAAGCAACATAAAGTTATTAACAACTTTGAGTAAGGGTTATATTTCGTTTTTTCTCGAGTTAATAATTCGCAACACGGCTTGTTGGTAAAGTTGGCAACTAACTTTTGTCCGCCAAAGGCAAGGACATAAAAAGTTAGGCTAACTTTATCAATGATGCCACGATAGATTTTCCTCTTTTATTTCATATTTTTCTTTTTAAATTCTTAAAGCTCACGCTTGGCAAGATTGCGAATTTTGTGGTAAATTCACGTTTGCGTTCCGCAAGAAATTTTATCTTTAATAGAAAATAAACGGTTACGAACCTCGCAATCTCGCCAAGCGGCGGAACGTTGTGTGAAATGCCTTGTGAGACGCTGAAAAACTGCATTTAATAAAATAATCTTTAAAAAAAATTGTTTCTAAAATTAATTTGACTATTTTTGTCAAAACAAATTTTGTCTTATGGAAACATTTGGAGATATTATTAAAAACAAAAGAGAAAGCAAAGGCTTAATATTAAGACAAGTTGCTTCTGCACTTGACATTGATCAAGCTATTGTAAGTAAATTTGAACGTGGAGAAAGAAAACCATCAAAAGAACAAGTTGAAAAATTTGCTGAATTTTACGATTTAGACAAAAACAAATTAATTACAAGTTGGTTAAGCGATCAAATTGCAAATACAATTCTTTATGAAGAAAATATCGGAGAAGTTCTAAAAGTAGCAGAAGAAAAAGCAATTTACTTAAAAACTATTCACGATGGAAAATAAAATAAAAGTAGTAGAATTGTTTGCAGGAGTTGGAGGTTTCAGACTTGGTTTAGAAGGTTGGAATAATAAATCCGCATCGTCAAATTACAAAGAAGATTTTGAAAGTCCATATGAAATAGTTTGGAGCAATCAATGGGAACCATCAACCAAAGTTCAACACGCATCAATGGTTTATGAATCTCGTTGGGACAAAAAAAATCATTCAAATAAGGACATTTCAACTGTTGAAATATCTGAAATTCCAGATCACGACTTGTTAGTTGGAGGTTTTCCTTGTCAAGATTATTCCGTTGCTACAACACTAAAAAATTCAAAAGGATTAATTGGAAAGAAAGGTGTTTTGTGGTGGTCAATTCATAAAATATTAAGCGAAAAAGAAAACAAACCAAAATATTTGTTTTTAGAAAATGTTGACAGACTTTTAATTTCTCCATCAGGACAACGTGGAAGAGATTTTGCAATTATTCTAAAGAGTTTAAATGATTTAGGCTACGCAGTTGAATGGCGAGTTGTAAACGCTGCTGAATATGGAATGCCACAAAGAAGAAGAAGAATTTTCATTTTGGCATATTCTCAAAATTCAACAATTTATAACGAAATAAAAGAAACTAATTCAACAGATTGGTTGCTTAAAGATGGAACATTAGCAAATGCTTTTCCTGTTCAATCTGATAACATTTTATTTCCAAATGAATTCAAACTAAAGGGTGATATTGTTGAAATTTCAGAAAATTTCAACAAAAATGGAAAAACAGGAATGTTTGAAAATACAGGAATCATGATTGGTGGAATTGTAACAACAATCAAAACAAAACCAAGTTATGAAGATAAATTCACAATTCTAAAAGACATTATTCAAAACGGAGAAGTGACCGAAGAATTCTACATTAATGAGGAAGATTTAGATAAGTGGTTTTATTTAAAAGGTGCAAAAAAAGAAATGAGGAAAAATTCTCAAGGTTTTGAATACAACTACAGCGAAGGCGGAATGATATTTCCTGATCCGTTAGACAAACCATCAAGAACAATAATTACAGGCGAAGGCGGAAAATCTGCGTCGAGATTTAAACACGTTATAAAAACTGCAAAAGGTTATAGAAGATTATCGCCAGTTGAACTTGAACGATTAAATATGTTTCCAGATAATCACACAAAATTTGAAGGAGTTACCGACACAAAGCGTGCATTTTTTATGGGAAATGCTTTGGTTGTTGGAGTAATTGAAAAAATTGGTATTGCATTAACTCAAAAAATAAACAATGAAGTTACCATATAATCCAAGTGATAAAAACTCTATAATTGAGTATGCAAAAAAATTAAAAGGAAAATCTTTAAGACAAGTTTGTGATCCAAAAGTATTAGAACATTCCTATTCAGGAAAAGGAAACTTTGGTCAAGTTTTAGAGAAATTCTATTTTGGTTATGAACCAAACTCGATTGCAGAGGCAGATTTTGCTCAAATTGGAATGGAACTAAAATCATCTCCGCTAAAACAACTAAAAAATGATGAGTTTCGCTCAAAAGAGCGATTAGTTTTAAACATCATTAACTACGTTAATGTTGTTAATCAGAATTTTGAAAATAGTGATTTTTTCAAAAAGAATGCAAGCATTCTTTTGATTTTCTATTTACATCAAGCAGGTTTTGACATTTTAGATTATTTAATAAAACTTGTAGATGAATGGAGTTTTCCATCAACAGATTTAGAAATTATAAAAAAAGATTGGGAATTAATTACAAAGAAAATAGCTGACGGAAAAGCACACGAACTTTCTGAAGGCGACACTTTTTATCTTGGCGCTTGCACCAAAGGAGCAAACGCTTTGTCTGTTAGAAAACAACCATTCTCTGAAATTCCTGCAAAACAAAGAGCTTATTCTTTCAAACAAGGTTATGTAAATCATATCATCGCATCAATTGCAAATGAGAGCAAAGAAACTTATGGAAAATTAATTACAAACGTTCAAATTGCTAAAAAGCAAACAATTGAAGAAATTGTACTTTCAAAATTTAAACCATTTTATGGAAAAACCGAACAAGAAATTGTGAAAATTCTAAATATTGAAATCAATACAAAAGCAAAAAGTTTTTATGCAAATCTGACAAAAGCTATTCTCGGTATTGAACTTGATAAAGAAATCGAAGAGTTTGAAAAAGCAGAAATCATTGTAAAAACTGTTCGTTTAAAAGAAAATGATTTACCAAAAGAAGATATTTCATTTCCTAACTTCAAATATGAAGAAATCGTAAATCAAGATTGGGAAGAATCTGACTTTAAAGATATTTTAGAACACAAATTTTTATTTGTTTTCTTTCAATTTGAGAACGAAAAACTTGTTTTAAAGAAAGTTAAATTTTGGAATATGCCATATTTAGACTTAATTGAAGTAGAAAAAGTTTGGTTAAAAACAAAACAGATTGTTTCAAAAGGCGAAATCGTAAAAGAAATAAAAACAAATAAAAAAGGAAAGGAAATTCGTTTCACGAATTTTCCTAGTAAGAAATTTAGTTCTATTTCTCACGTTCGTCCACACGCAACAAACGCATTAGACACCTTTGAATTGCCGAAAAAAGACAAATTAACAAAGCAAAACGAATATACTAAACATTGTTTTTGGCTAAATAATACTTACGTTAAAAATGAAATTTATCTGAAATAAAAGCACTTCACACAACAGCGGTTCCTATGTAAAGCAACATAAAGTTATTAACAACTTTGAGTAAGGGTTATATTTCCCCCCGATTACTATGATTATTCCAAATAAAAATTCATAATTTATTTATTATTATTTTGCGAATAATTCAATAAATTTGTTTTAGGATAAACAATAAATC
>RDYL01000017.1 GCA_004293165.1 Flavobacteriia bacterium
GAGTATTGCAGAAAATTGCGCTCGTCAACAAGAAATTTGCAGAAAAAGTAATTCGCCCTCACCAAGCGAACCTGATGAGGGCGTGTAACAACACATTGCGAGAGAAAATTTTTGCCGCGTGCGCAGCCATCCAAAACAACGCACGCGGCGATCAACCAATGATCATGTGTAAAATTTCACACCCTGCGCGGTGTTTGTCAAGCAATCCTTAACAAAACATCGGCAATTTTTTCACAAGCCGCACGACGCAAAGCGGGATCAATCATTTTGTTGAGGTCACCGAAATGATCAATAAACCCGATCTCGAGCAAGAACGTCGGCTGAAACGCCATGACCGCAAGCCTGCCGTGCTGCGACTGATCCTCGGTTTTTGCTCCTCGGTTGCGCGTCCCGAGAGCCAAGCGACAAGCCTCATTGATGGCTCGCGCTTTGGCGAGATTTCCTGCGCCTCGATAAAATGTCTCGGTGCCAGCGCCACCACCTGAGTTGCAATGCAGGGATAGCATGATCGTGCCGTTGTATTGGCGAGCAATAGCAGCGCGTTGGCTCACTGGTGCAGGATCTTGATTGTCCACCCGTGTGCGCACGACGGCGACTTTGCGGGAGCGCAGAATGTTGCGCAGCTCGTTCCCCCAAGCGAGTGTGATGTCCGCTTCTCGGCGCGTTCCGTTGACCGCTCCGGGATCGAACTGATTGGCGCGTCGATTGCCCATTCCGTGACCGATGTCGATGATGATGACGGGTTTCATTGCAAATCGGTTTCCAATGGCGCCTTCTTGTATCCCTTCCATCCACCAAGCCGAACGGCGCGATAAATTGTTCGACGTGTCAGCCATCCGACGCCAACGTCCTTCATTGCTTGCAGAAAAATCTTGTCGGCTTCTGCGCGGGTGATTTTTAAGTCGCCCGATGCTTTGGAGTAGAGGTAATCGTGAACCAGCGCAGCAGGGAAGTAATTTCCGAACGGGTAAAGGATGCTCCAGAAAATGCGCGGAACAGAAGCTCCGTCGGTAACAAATCCCTTTGGCACTTCAAGGTCGCGATAGCGGAACCGAGCGGCGAGACGAAAGATTCGACTGTCTCCGCGCATCCCCGCGTCTTCGAGCTTGATTGTGTCGGGGAACGGGTTCATTTCTTCGGCTTAGCGATGAGGTTGTAAAGCGAGATGATCGCGATGATCAAGCCGATGAACGATCCAGACATGCGCACCCACCATTCGAGCTGCGTCTGAAACGTCGAGATCACGCTGGTTGCGCTGGCAAGTATGCCAGTCGCGCCGTTGACGATGGTGTGATAGTGGTGGTTCATGCTTGCTCAGGTTCTGGGAGTGGTTCGA
>RDYL01000018.1 GCA_004293165.1 Flavobacteriia bacterium
TGATGTTACAAGTTTTATAAATAGTTGTTCGCCAAATGCCGCTTACACAACTGTTGGCGGTACTGCTGATAAGTTAGCCGGAAGTGTTTGGAATAATTCCGGTCCTCGTTTCAATAGATGGTTTAAGTTTACAGCACCTTCAACAGGTCAAATAAATGTAACTGTTGACATTGGTGGTGTAAAAGGAACTCAATCTAGAACACAAATTGCTTTATGGCAGGCTGATGGAATTACTCAAATAGCAAGTCAGAAATATAATTATAATACTGATGATGTTTCTATAGGGTCATTAATATTAACGCCAGGAAATACCTATTATATATCTGTAGACACCTTTGATTTTAGTACAATTGGCACATTTACTTTCTGTTTACAAAGTACTGTTGACTATGATTTCTATGAAGGTGCTATTGATGTTACAAGTATAATTAATAGTTGCTCGCCAAATGCCGCTTATAGAACTACTTATGGTACTCCAGATAGGTTAGCTGGAAGTATTTGGAATAATTCTGGTCCCAAATATAATAGATGGTTCAAATTTACAGCTCCGTCAACAGGTCAAATAAATGTAACTGTTGAAATTGGTGGTGTAAAAGGCACTCAATCTAGAACACAAATTGCAATCTGGCAATCAGATGGCACAACACAAATAGTCAGTAAAAGATACGCATTTAATGGTGAAAATGTATCTATTGGAGCTTTTGGATTAACACCAGGAAGTACTTATTATATTTCTGTTGATACTTTTGATTATAACACTTTAGGTTCTTTCACGCTTTGTTTACAAAGTAATATAGATTATGATTTTTATGAAGGTGCTATTGATGTTACAAGTTTTATAAACAGTTGTTCTCCTAACGCAAGCTATACTACTGTAGGTGGATCTCCTGATAAACTGGCTGGAAGTAATTGGAATAATTCTGGCCCAAAGTTTAACCGTTGGTTTAAATTTACTGCTTCAACGGCACATATGAATATAATCGTCGATATTGGCACTGTAACAGGTACTCAATTTTACACGCAAATGGCTCTTTGGCAATCAGATGGAATAACTGAAATAGCAAGTCAGACATATGCAACTTCAGTAAACGGACCAGATGTTAGTGTTGAGAGTTCTAATCTAATTCCAGGAAACACCTACTATATTTCTGTTGATTCACGAAGTGATACTTCTTGGGGGACTTTTACCCTTTGTTTAAATGAATTACAATTAAGTTCAGATTTATTTTTAAATGAAAACAATGTTTTATTATATATGAATTATGAAACATTGTTTATAAAAAGCAATATAAGTTTAATAAGTAA
>RDYL01000010.1 GCA_004293165.1 Flavobacteriia bacterium
TTCTAGTAACTATTGCGATAGTTTTAGCTACTTTAATTATTTGTTGCGCAGAAGATGATTTTCAAGAGACTGCTGGGATGTGCCCAATGATCATTGATACAAATCCAGATAAAGCGGCTACAAACATACCTCTTAATCAAGTAATCACGGTTACTTTTAATGAGGAAATGAACCCTTCAATTTAAAATCTATGGTGAAGGTGAAAACGAAAAAGTAGCACCTTTTGAAAATAAATATCCTGAAGAACGATTTTATAATAGAACTATAATTATAGATATCATAAAATAAATATTAAAAAATCCGATTTGAATTCAAATCGGATTTTTTATAACAAGTTAGGCGTTAAAGAGCCTTATTTTGTTATAAAAAATCACTACCTTTGGTAAGTACTTTACAAAAATTATCATCAAAAAATTATGAAACAGTATTTCGCAAACATAATTGAAATGATAAAATCTTTCTTAAAAGAAATTGGCGAAATATCTTATTTTGCAGGTCGATTTTTTAGAGAATTTCTATTTCCACCCTACGAATTTAAAGAATTCTTACGCCAATGCTATTATATTGGTAACCGTTCACTATTTTTAGTTGGGGTAACGGGATTTATTATTGGATTGGTTTTCACGTTACAGTCGCGACCTACCTTGCAAGAGTTTGGAGCTGTTTCTTGGATGGCTTCCATGGTGAGTGTTTCTATAATTAGAGAAATTGGTCCAATCATCACCGCTTTAATTTGCGCGGGAAGAATTGGATCGGGTATTGGAGCCGAATTAGGTTCTATGAAAGTTACCGAACAAATAGATGCTATGGAAGTTTCAGGCACCAATCCGTTTAAATATTTAGTCATAACCCGAATTCTAGCTACTAGTCTAATGTTGCCGCTGTTAGTTATTTTTGGCGATGTGTTGGCTATCTATGGTTCCTATTTAGTGGAAAATGTAAAAGACAATGTATCGTTTCAACTTTACTTTAATCAAGTTTTTAATATATTAGAATTTAGCGATCTTATTCCGGCAACCTTAAAAACATTTTTCTTTGGTTTTGCCATTGGATTAATAGGTTGCTACAAAGGGTATTATTGTAAAAAAGGCACGGCTGGCGTTGGAAAAGCAGCCAATGAAGCAGTTGTTTATACCTCTATGCTCCTATTTGTAATTGATTTTATTGCCGTTTTTGTAACCAACATTTTTTATGACATGTAATATGGAAACAAAAAAAGAGCCCATAATAGTAATAAAAGATTTGCATAAAACTTTTGGAACCAACACCGTTTTAAATGGCTTTCATATGGTTTTAAACGAAGGAGAAAACTTGGTTGTAATGGGAAAATCAGGTTCTGGAAAATCGGTGATGATTAAATGTGTTATTGGATTAGAAACACCCGATAGTGGCTCTATTTTTGTAATGAACAAAGAGATTAATACGCTTGAACGCGAGGAAATTGACGAACTTCGCACCGAAATTGGCTTTCTTTTTCAAGGAAGTGCCTTATATGATTCAATGTCAGTTCGAGAAAATTTAGAATTCCCATTACGAAGACACACCAAAAAATTTGGCAAAATTGAAGACACTACTCCGTTAGTTATGGAAGCATTAGAAAGTGTAGGTTTAGCAAGCGCAATTGACTTAATGCCAAATGAACTTTCTGGCGGTATGAAACGTAGAATTGCCTTAGCTAGAACCTTAATACTAAAACCAAAAATAATTTTATACGACGAGCCTACAACAGGTTTAGACCCAATAACTTCAAAAGAAATTATACTTTTGATGCAATCCATTCAAGAAAAATACAATACTTCCTCTATTATCATTACGCATGATGTAGATTGTGCCAAAGCAATCGCAAATAGAATGGTTTTATTAATAGATGGAATTAACTATATTGAAGGAACTTTTGATGAATTAAACGCTTCAAACGATCCGAAAGTGCAAGCCTTTTTTAAATAAAATAGTATGGAAAAAACAGATCAACAAAAAATACGATTGGGTTTATTTATCATTATAGGTTCGCTATTTTTTTTAGCAGCAATCTATTTTGTGGGAAATAAGCAAAATTTATTTGGCAACACAAGTAACCTAAAAGCGGTTTTTGGCAATGTAAGCGGCTTACAAGTTGGAAATAACGTTAGATATGCCGGCATGGATATTGGAACCGTTAAGAGCATTGAAATGGTGAATGATACAACTATAAATGTATCGATGGCTATTGAAGATAAAATGCTAATACACATTAAAAAAGATGCCATAGCCACCATAGGTTCTGATGGACTAGTGGGTAATATGATTATTAATATTATTCCAGGAAAAGGAAATGAAAATGCTGTTATTCCTGGCGATATTATTCAATCTTATAGTAAATCTAGCACAGATGAAATGCTAAAAACATTAGATGTAACCAACAAAAACGCAGCACTTTTAACTGCCGACTTATTAAAAATAACGCATGAAATCAACAAAGGAAACGGAACCGTTGGTGTACTTCTTCGAGATTCATTAATGGCGCAAGATTTAAAAGCTACAATGAATTATTTAAAGGAAACCACAAAAGGAACCACTGCATCTGTAGCTAATTTGAATAAAATGATTGCTGATTTGAATCAAAAAGACAATGTAATTGGCGTTTTAAAAGATAAAGAAGTGGCATTACAAATGAAAACTATAATTACCAATTTGGAAAAATCGAGTACTGAAATTGATAAAGTGGTAATCAATTTGAATGCTACCATTACCAACATCAAAGAAGGAAAAGGAGCCATAAATTATTTATCAAACAATCCTAAACTTGTACAACAAATTGACTCAACTATTACAAATGTAAACAAAGCTAGTATTAAATTAAATGAAGATTTAGAAGCTTTAAAACACAATTTTTTGTTTAGAGGCTATTTCAAAAAACAAGCGAAGGAGAAAGCGAAGCAAGGGAAATAGCTATTGAAGTAAAAAACTAATAATAGTAGTTTATATTTTTTATCATTTATTTCTATTTAAAATCTTTTGTATTTACTTGTCTGTTTTCAATTATTCCATCTTCAGAAAATTGGTCATAATCTTCATTTACAATAAAATTTAATTTTTCTAATTCTTTTTCATTTATTAAATTTCCATTTGTAAAATCTACAAAGTGAATATTTCCATATTTACAAAAGTAAAAGCAAAACCTTTCTTTCGAGTCAGTCCAAAAAACATATTCAGGAATACTTGAATCGCATCTTTCAAGCCAAAAGAAAATTTCGAAAAGACTTTCAATTTCTGAAATTTCACTTTCTATTGCTTCTTTATAAGTTTTTGAATTTGTAATTTTAGAGAGTTCTGAATATGCATTAATTACTTTTAAATAATCGTGTTTTAAATTTCCGAAAAAATCTAATTTAAGGTGAGAAATTAGAATTAACTTTTCGGTTTTCAGAAACTTCAATACTTCTGTTATTTTTTCTGATAAAACTTTTGGATAAGAATTAATTTCTGAGTGATTTAACATTATACTAAATCCTGAATAATTTAGCTTTTCATTTTTCAATGATATTGCATCAAACATTTCATCATCAACTGTGTCAAATTCTTCATCAAAAAAACTTTGTTGAAATTCTTTTATTAAACTTGAAATGTTTTTCTGGTTTTTAAAAACCTGAATTCTGTCTATAAGTTTCATATTTTTTTGTTCAGCTTTAATATAACCTTTTACCTACAATTTCTTCTTCACCAACTTTAAAACCAATTCAAATTGCTCTTTTTTACTTAGCGAAGAATTATCAATTTCAATAGCATCAACCGCTTTTACAAGTGGCGAATCATCTCTGTGGGTATCAATATAATCACGCTCTTCCACGTTTTGAAGTACTTCTTCAAAAGTAACGTGTTGTCCTTTTTCTACTAATTCATCAAAACGGCGTTGTGCTCTAGTTTTCGAACTCGCCGTCATGAATAATTTTAATTCGGCATCTGGAAAAACAACCGTACAAATATCTCTTCCATCCATCACAATGCCTTTGTCTTTACCCATTTCTTGCTGTTGTTCTACTAATTTAGCACGCACTTCAGAAATTTCGGCCACTTTACTCACCATGCGAGAAACTTCGATGGTTCTGATTTGCATTTCAATATTTTCGTTATTCAAATACATTTCGGCAAATCCTAAAGTAGGATTGAATTGAAAACGCAAATTAATCGTTGGCAATTGAGCAATCAAACTGGCTTTGTCTAAATGTGTTTCAGAAACCAAGTTGTGTTGCATCGCAAAATACGCTACAGCGCGATACATTGCACCGGTATCTACATAAACATAACCTAATGCTGCAGCCAATTGCTTAGCCAATGTACTTTTTCCTGTTGACGAAAAACCGTCGATTGCTATGGTAATTTTTTTCATATTTTGTCACGAAAACGCTATGGCGCTAGTTTCTATTTAATATTTTTCTAAACTAATAATTTTAAAACATATAAGTCATAAAAGTTTTTTAAGTATTACTTTATGAATAAAGAAGTTCATTTAAGCTAATCACTAATTACTTTTCACTAATCACTCTTTTCTACTCCAAATCAATCATCAAACCAAACAAACTGGTATTGGCTGCTACGGTATATCTTGAATACGAATAATCAAATTTAACCTTTCCAAATCGAATTCCAAAACCAACGGAAATTCCAGAGAAATTTCGTTGCTCTAAAATTCGTAACTCTTCACTTCTTCTAAAATTATATCCTAATCTAATATTAAAGCCTTTTTCTGGAAACAATTCAGCCCCTAAAATTAAATGGCGTAAAGCATTGTTAAAAAAAGACACTTTTTCTTCTGTAGTACCACCATCTAAGTTACTCTCTGCCCTGTTTGGATTTGAAAAAGCTATATTCCATTGTTGTAAATTTTCAAAGGTCATGTGCCAACGGATGGGAACATTTTCCATCAATTGTGAAATTCCAGCATCTATAGCTAAAGGAAGTTTTTCATTGGTATCTTCATAAGGTTTGATTTGAAATCCTAAATTTCTAACCGTTAAACCATAATTAATGTCGTTATCATAATCTACATATAAAAATCCCAAATCTACTGCAGCTCCCCATGAATTATAACTTTCTAACGTAGAAGAAATTAATTTTGCGTTGGCACCCACATACATGTCTGTCCAAGGCAAATTATAAGCATATCCAAACGACAAAGCGGCTTCACTCCCTGTAAAATCAGATGTTTGGTTGCCTAATTCGTCTCTTCCTTCAAAAGTTCCGTAATTGATGTAACTAATTCCTGCGTGAAAGGTTTGTAAATGTCGATCATAAGTATACGCGTAAGCAGCCGTTCCATAGGACACTTCGCCATAATAACTTCCGTAATTTGCAGATAAGCGATTGTGCATTTTTGCATTAATTGTAGCCGGATTATAAAACGCTTGATTTACGTCGTAATCAACGACTGTAACCGTTTTTCCTCCTAATGCAGCTTGTCTTGGTGATTGTGCTAAGTTTAAAAACTGATATACACTTTTACCTCCTATTTGACTAAAAGTAGTAGTCGATAGTAGAAATAATAAAAGGATTGCAATTTTTCTTCGCATTTTATGGTGTTAATCTTACTTATAACGCAACTGCGAAGATAAAATTATATCGTATAGTAAACAAAAAAAGAACTCTCAATAAATGAATTAATGAGAGTTCTTATTGGTATACTATTAAATTCTTAGTATTTATTTTTTAAAATCCAATGATTTTGCATTTTTTACCTTTTGTTGGGTAATGGCAATATCTAATACTTCGCTCATTTTATCCACATAATGAAACGTTAAACCTTCAATGTAGTTAGGTTTAATTTCCTCAATATCACGTTTGTTTTCTTTACATAAAATGATTTCTTTGATATTGGCTCTTTTAGCAGCTAAGATTTTTTCTTTGATACCACCAACTGGTAATACTTTTCCTCTCAAGGTAATTTCACCTGTCATCGCAATATTTTTCTTGATTCTTTTTTGAGTAAATGAAGAAACCATGGATGTCAACATAGCAATACCAGCACTTGGTCCGTCTTTTGGAGTGGCACCTTCTGGTACGTGTATATGAATGTTGTAATTGTTTAAAACTTCAGGATTGATGCCTAAAAATTCAGCATTTGCACGAATATATTCCAAAGCAATTGTCACCGATTCTTTCATAACCGTTCCTAAATTACCTGTCATCGTCATTGCTCCTTTTCCTTTTGAAATCAAGGATTCAATAAACAATATATCGCCTCCTACAGAAGTCCAAGCTAATCCCGTAACTACACCCGCTACATCATTATTCTCATATTTATCACGCTCCATTCGAGGCGATTTTAAGACTTCTAAAATATCCGCATCCGAAACTTTTACGTTGTAGGTTTCTTCCATTGCAATTGATTTTGCGGCATGACGCACCACTTGAGCAATTTTTTTCTCTAAACCACGTACACCTGATTCACGCGTATAACCAACTACAATTTTTTCTAACTGTTTTTTACCAATTTGTAAATCTTTAGCCGTTAATCCATGCTCTTTTAATTGTTTTGGTAATAAGTGTGTTTTTGCAATCTCGATTTTTTCTTCAATTGTATAACCCGTCATTTCGATAATTTCCATACGGTCACGAAGTGCAGGTTGAATGGTTGACAAACTATTGGATGTTGCAATAAACATCACTTTTGATAAATCGTATCCTAGTTCCAAAAAATTATCATGGAATTCTTTGTTTTGCTCTGGATCTAAAACTTCTAACAACGCCGATGATGGATCGCCATTATGACTGGTCGATAATTTATCAATTTCATCTAAAACAAAAACAGGATTTGATGTTTTTGCCTTTTTGATGTTTTGAAGAATTCGTCCTGGCATAGCACCAATATAAGTTTTACGGTGACCACGAATTTCTGCTTCGTCCCGTAAACCACCTAACGACATTCTGATGTATTCTCTTCCTAAAGCTTCGGCAACCGACTTTCCAATGGAAGTTTTTCCCACTCCTGGAGGTCCGTACAAACAAAGAATTGGCGATTTCATATCGTTACGCAATTTCAAAACTGCTAAATGTTCGATGATCCGTTTCTTTACTTCTTCTAAACCGTAATGATCTCTATCAAGAATTTTCTGAGCGCGTTTTAAGTCGAAATTATCTTTTGTAAACTCGTTCCAAGGCAATTCTAAAAACAACTCGATATAATTGCGTTGAATACCAAAATCAGGTGAATTTGGATTGGTTCGTTGCAATTTAGATAGTTCTTTTTCGAAATGTTTTGCTGTTTTATCGTCCCATTTTTTCTTTAAACCTTTGGCACGCATTTCTTCAATTTCAGCTTCATACGAAACACCTCCCAATTCCTCTTGGATGGTTTTCATTTGTTGCTGTAAGAAATATTCGCGTTGCTGTTGGTCTAAATCAAATCGAACTTTGGATTGAATATCGTTACGAACTTCTAACTTTTGAAGCTCTAAGTTCATAAAACGCAAGGTTTCAAGCGCTCTATCTTTTAAATTAGGAATCGATAATAATTTTTGCTTTTCTTCAACTGAAAGATTCATATTCGAAGAAACAAAATTGATTAAAAACGGATTACTTTCAATGTTTTTAATAGCAAAAGTAGCCTCAGTAGGGATATTTGGACTTTCCTTAATAATTTGAATAGCTAATTCTTTGATTGATTCTACAATCGCTTTAAACTCTACATCTTTTTTATTTGGACGTTCTTCCGTAACCTCTTTAATTTTAGCTTTAAGATAAGGCTCTTCTTGCGTAAAATTCTCAATTTCAAAGCGTTTTTTTCCCTGAAGAATTACGGTTGTATTTCCATCAGGCATTTTTAAAACACGCATGATTCGGGCCACTGTTCCAATATGATGCACATCACTTGGTGATGGATCTTCTTCGTTTTCATCAATTTGCGCCACTACACCAATTATTTTTCCTTTGGCATTGGCATCATTGATTAGTTTAATCGATTTATCTCTTCCTGCGGTAATAGGAATTACAACGCCAGGAAATAAAACAGTGTTTCGTAAAGGTAAAATGGCTATATCTTCAGGTAAAGCCTCATTATTCATTTCTTCTTCATCTTCCGGCGTCATTAAAGGAATCAATTCTGAATCGGGATCCATTTCCTGAAGTGACAAATTGTCAATCGCTAATATTTTGTGATGTGGCATATGTATAAATATGGTCTTTTTGTCAGTATATTAAATTATTATCAACTATTTAAAATTACAAATAACAAGCTTATTTTATTGATAATCAAATCATAAATTAACCTTAAACAGCAAATTCAAAAGTTATAGTTCAAGATGTATGCCATAAAAAAATCCCGAAACAATCGGGATCTAAAATTTATTACATCAATTGTTTATTTCGTGAAAACTATTTGGAGATTAGATGTTAAATAAATTGGTTCTCCACCTGAAGTAGTTCCTACAACTTCTCCATTTTGAACTGTTGAAACTATTGTGTTTCCAGATAAAGTAGCAACATCTGTATATTCAACGCCTTCATCTAAATAAGTTATAGATAATTGATTACCCGATAAAGCCCAAGTTCCTGTAAAATTTCCTTCATCAAAACATTCAATTGTTGAAGTTGCTCCATCCATATTAATATCAATACCCTTACTATTTGCAACAAAAGTATTATCACCGTTTAAAGTAATAAAACCCCCATTAAAACAATTTGTTTCATCCATTTGATTAGTTGAAGCAGTACCATCTCCATTCAAATCGGTAGGAATTGAAGAATTAAAAGCGGTCATATAGTAGGTGCCTGTAACCGATGAACTTGCAGAAATATCAATTGCTGGATCAATTGGTTCGATATCACAAGAAACAGTTACTAATGCTATTGATAAAATTAAAAATTTTACGCTTGATTTTATAGATTTCATAATTATATTTTAAAAGTTTTCAAATATAAAAAGATATTTTATTTTTTTGGTACTCTGAGTAATAAAAGTAAACCTATTATAAAAAATAAAATTAGAAATAAAATGGCATTTTGAATTTTGCCTGTAACATCGGCGATATAACCATAAGTGAACATACCTATTACAATTCCTATTTTCTCTGCTACGTCATAAAAACTAAAAAATGAGGTTGTGTCTTTAGAATCTTCAGGAATAAATTTTGAATACGTTGATCGCGATAAAGATTGAATTCCTCCCATAACCAATCCTACAAATACTGCAGCTATGTAAAAATCATTTGGCGTAACCACAAAATATGCATAAGTACAGATTAAAATCCATGAAAAATTTAATACAATTAAAACAAGTATATTTCCATAGTACGCTACTAGTTTTGATGTTAACCAAGCACCTAACACAGCCACTAATTGAATCAATAAAATACTAACTATTAACCCTATTGTCCGTTTACTGTCACTCCCCCATTGTACTTCTTTTTCCCCAAAATAAGCGGCAATAATCATAATGGTTTGCACTGCCATACTGTACACAAAAAAAGCTCTTAAATAACGTCTTAAGGATTTCAATTGTTTAATTTGTTGCCAAACTTTTTGCAATTCTTTAAAACCATTAAAAACTACATTTTTATGCAGTTTGTTTTCATTCTTATTATTTGGCAAATAATGGTAAGTATACTGACTAAAACCTATCCACCAAATTCCAACTAATAAAAATGAATATTTCATCATTTGCAGTCTTTCAGCATCATTCTCTACTGACATCACCATCGCTAAACAAATCAATAATAAAATAACACTTCCAACATAACCCAAACTAAATCCTTTTGCACTGATTTTATCTTGTTGTTCTTTGTGAGCAATATCGGGTAAATACGAATTATAAAAAACTAAACTTCCCCAAAAACCTATTAAAGCTAACAAATAAGAAACCAAACTTAAAACAACTGTATTAAGTGAAAAGAAATACAATGACATACATGAAATAGCTCCAATGTAACAGAAAAGTTTCAAGAAAAACTTCTTATTTCCCATGTAATCAGCAATACCAGATAATAATGGTGATATAAATGCAATGATTAGAAATCCTATTGCTGTTACATAACTTATTAAAGCTTCGCTTCTAACCGAAAAACCAAGTAATACAATTTCTTCAATGTTTTTTTGACGAAACAAAGCGCCATAATACAACGGGAAAATAGTAGACGAAATTACCAAAGCATAAACCGAATTTGCCCAATCATAAAAAGCCCAAGCGTTTAGAAGTTTAGAATCTCCTTTAAGAAGTTTTTGCATAGCGATTATTTTAAAATAAAAATCCCGACAGTGTCGGGATTCAAATATAATAGTATTTTTTTAATTATTTAAAAGTAACTCCAAACTTAGCTGCTTCTGCTTTTGCTTGTGGAATTAACTCCTTAATTTTTGCAATTCGTGTAGCATTACTTGGGTGCGTACTCATGAATTCTGGCGGTGCTTGACCTCCAGATTGAGAAGCCATTCTTTCCCAAAATGCTACAGCCATATCAGGATTGTAACCAGCAATTGCCATCAATGTTAATCCGATCATATCTGCTTCGCTTTCATGAGCTCTACTAAATGGTAACATCCCTCCAAATTGAGTGGTTGCGCCATAAGCTGTCATGGCTAATTGTTGCGTTTCTTCTGATTTATTTCCTGTTGCTAGACCAACACCAAGCGCTCCTGCTTGTTGTAAAACTCCTGCGCTCATACGTTGTTGCCCATGATTAGCTAAGGCGTGAGCTACTTCATGCCCCATAACTGCTGCCATACCCGCATCATCTTTACAAATAGGCATAATTCCAGTATAAAAAACAATTTTTCCTCCTGGCATACACCATGCATTGACTTCTTTACTTTCAACTAATTTATATTCCCAATCATAACCATCTAAATAACCTGCATTCCCATTTGCATTTAACCAGCGTTCAGCAGCAACTTTAATTTTAGAGCCTATATTTTCTACTCTTTTCGCATCTGATGTACCAGTAATTACTTTATTTTCAGAGAGAAACTGATTGTATTGTTGAAACGCAGAAGGTAAAATTTCGCTATTTGGAACTAATGCCAAGGTACTTTTCCCTGTAAATGGATTTTTTGCGCAAGAAACTACAAATGCAAAAGCTATCAGTCCAACAATTTTAATTTTTAAATTCATCGTAATTATTTTTCACAAATTTACGTCTTTTTAATTTTCACTTGTTACTTAAATCCAATTTTCATGTCTTTTTTAACTATTTTTTATAATCTCTTTTTTACACCTATTTTATATATGTTGTACCTTGCGTAAAATTTCATAAAATGCCCAAAAAGAAACAACAGCAATCTCAAGTTATAGAAATTCCTAAAGCTATTTTGTTTACAGCTAAATTTTTACAAGCTATTTCTGCTCCTCTTACCATTAAATTTGCAGCCAAACTTTTTACGACTCCAATTAAACATAAATTACCAAAGCGTGAACTTCATATGGAACACGAAAGTGTCCAAAAAAGCATACTAGTTCCCGAAATTCAAAAAGAAATTGTAGTGTATGAATATGGAAAAAGTGAAAAGAAAATCTTATTAGTGCACGGTTGGTCTGGAAGAGGAACGCAATTAGTTAAAATTGCAGATGAATTAGTGAAAATGGGCTATATGACTATTAGTTTTGATGCTCCGGCTCATGGAAAATCGAAAGGAAATTCATCAATTATGATTGAATTTATTGCTTCGATTTTAGAAATTGAAAAACAGTTTGGACCGTTTGAATTTGCTATTGGGCATTCACTAGGCGGTATGTCAGTATTAAATGCGATAAAACAAAATCTTAACGTAAAAAAAGCTATCACTATAGGTTCTGGCGATATTATTCAAGACATTATTGATGATTTTATAAGTAAATTAAAACTTAAGCCTGTCTTTGGAATTAAACTAAGAGATCATTTTGAAGCAAAATATGGTGGAAAAATGGATGATTATTCCGCTTACAAAGCTGCAGAGAAAACCGAAATTCCAGTTTTAATTATTCACGATAAAGACGACGATGAGGTTTCTGTAAAAGGAGCATATCATATTCAAAGACACTTAAAACATGCTGAAATTATGATTACCGAAGGTTTAGGTCATCGTAAGATTTTAGGCGATGAAGCTGTAATTCAAAAAATAAAAGAGTTTATTTCAGTGAACTAAAAAATTCTACTTCTCCACTACCTTACAAAGTTAGACACTATTCTACGGGATTTTTTTAGTTCATTAATTGTTGAAGTGGTTTCAATTGATCTAAATTAACTTGTGATTTTTGGAGCAAACTAAGCATGTTCATAATATGTGTCGGATTCATATCGTTTCCAAGAACACGTACAACTGCAAATCCATTTTCTTTTTTACCAACTAAGACTACAAATTCTTCAATATGTTCATCATCATCGCCCACAAAATAAATTGCCGCACCATCATTACCCGAACCTGCTTTCATTAATTGCTGATAGCTTTCATCTTTTAAAATGGTTTTAACTTCTTTTATTTCTTCTTCGTAACCAACACTATTTGTAGAATCAGTTCTAAAAGCTAAAATATTCATTTTTTCAAACGATTTTAAAGCTGCTATTTCTGTTTCAGACAATGCCATTTTATCGGTTTTAATAATACTAGGAGCTAAATCAACTGCGATAAACTTAGAAGATTCTGTATTCTCTACGAAATACTTTTGAAGTGAAGGCTTGTCTTCGCAACTGCAAAGTATGAGTACAACAGAAACTAGCAATAATAACTTTTTCATGACTTATTTTTTAGAAGCTTTTTTCAAATCATCACCACCTGGCAAGCTCATTTTTTCTGTTAACATAGAAATTTCATCCAAACTAAAATTACCTGTTAAAGATAAAACAACTGTACTAGCATCTTTCATATTCGCACCTTCAATGAACATTAAAAGTTCTCTAACAATATTTTCGTTAGCACCTGATTTTACATAAATCTTTACGTTTTTTCCATCACCATTTACACGCATTAATTCTTCTAACGGATTTGATTTTAAGTAACTATTTACCATTGCTTTCATATCTGCACTAATTTTTGCATTACTAGTTGTAAACACTTTTAAGTTGTCTAATTTTTTAAGCAAGTTCATGTATTGTTGCATTTCTTTATCTTTTGCATCAACTTTTACTTTACTCATCATTTCGAACATCTTCTTATTTACAATAACTGATGCTACTCCATCTTTATCTTCAAATTTATCAAAAGCTCCTTGCGCAAAAGAAACCGTTGATGTCAATAAAAACGCTATAACTACTACTAAATTTTTCATTCTTTCTCTTATTTAAAAATTGTTTTTTTTGTTTTTTCGTATTCTTCTAAATAGACTACACTTTCCATGCCAATGTTTACTTGTTCTGAAACCATTAACAATGCTTTCTGTGTCGCGGCAAAGGCTTCTTCTGGATTATCGTATGTTCCTAAATCTTCATTCTTAGGTTCAGACGGATAAAAATAGAAGGTTGCCAATCCAAAAAGTACAACAAAACTTGCTGCGATACCCATCCATTTTACAGTTCTTTGTTTTCTAGGTTGTAATGGAAGTTTTTGCTCGAATTGTGTTCCTTTTTGCATTTCAAAGTAACCAAACAGCGATTGATATTTTGCCAAATGTGGCGCCACATCATTGGAAGAAAAATAGGCCTTTAATTGTTTTTCTT
This sequence comes from Flavobacteriia bacterium, assembly GCA_004293165.1. Taxonomy (GTDB): domain Bacteria; phylum Bacteroidota; class Bacteroidia; order Flavobacteriales; family Flavobacteriaceae; genus Flavobacterium. The sequence continues at coordinate 13,596 of RDYL01000010.1, forward strand.
CAGCTATTGTAGTTTCTCCTTGAAAGTATTTTTCCAATAATTGTTCAACTAACTTGAGTTCCATAATTATGTGTTTTTTCTATTTGTTCTCTTAAGGTTTTTCGTGCTCTTGATAAAGCTACTCGAACCGCTGTTTCATTCATTTCTAATACTTGAGCTATTTCCGAAAATTCGTATTCTTCAATTTCTCTTAGTTGTAATATCAAACGTTGTTGTTCTGGTAAATTGTTTATTAACTTTTCGGCCCACTGCAACGTATTTTGATGTTCTATTTGTGTTTCAACACTAGCTTGCTTGTCTTGATAATTGTTATGTACAATTTGCAAATTAGTAGCTCTCTTGCTTTTTAGTTGATCCAAACAATAATTTTTGGTCATCGTCATTGCCAAGGCTTCCACACTATTATATTGATCCAAAGAACTGTTTTTATTCCACAACCTTACCAAAACTTCCTGAGTAGCATCTTCTGCTTCCTCCGTACTCACGAGCATTCGTTTCGCTAAACGAAATAACTTATCCTTAAAAGGAGTAATTATCTGTACAAACTCGTTTTGATTCATTTTAGTTAGTTGGTTTATAATGAAGACGAATGTAATTTATTTTTGTTACAAAATAAAAAAAAGGTTTTGATAAATAAATACCAAAACCTTTTAAAATCAAATAATTAAACTTTATCTAAAACAGAAAATTCAAACCTAATTTGTAATTTCTTCCTCTAGTATTATAACCAATTACTTCCTGAAAATCGTCGTTTAAAATATTAGTTACTGCTCCAAATATTTGCAAACGATTAGGCAATAATTCGTATGAAATATTAGAATTAACCAATTGATAAGCTGCTAAATTAACTGCTTGTGTTGCCCAAATATTCGAATCATAATAAGCATCACTTCTTTTGTCTACAAATTGATAATTGATTCCAAATGTTCCTCTTTTAAATTTGTAATTCAAATCTACATTTCCTTTGTGCTTAGGAATTAAACGGTTTAATTGTTTTTCAACTTCTGTGAAAGTATAGTTTCCTCCGATATTAAATCTTTCAGATAAATTGTATCGAATACTTGTTTCAATTCCTTTTGCATTGAAGGTGCCGTCAATATTAATATAGTTTGATGCAAAAGTTAAAGGATTGGTATAAAACCCAAACGTATTTTCTTCTTCTCTATAAAAACCAACTGCATTAATGGTTAATTTCTTATCTAATAATTGCGATTCAAAACCCAATTCTGCCGTAGCATTTTCTTCTGGAGTTAAATCTAAATTCCCATAAGGACCATATAATTGATATAAACTTGGCGTGATGAAAGCTGTGCTATAAGAAGCTAAAACTTTCAAAGGTAAGTTCTCAAATAAATAACTCGGATTGAAATTATACACAACTTGATTTCCGTATTCACTATGTGTATTGAAACGAGCTCCAGCGTTAATGTTCAAACCAAATTCAGAATTAAACACAACCGTTGCATAAGGATCTAATAAATTAAACTTCGCTCCTTCTCTTGCTACATCGGTATAAGCGTCTTTTTGCGTCATATCGAAATATTGATATTGAGCGCCTACCACTAAATATACTTGTTTGCTGAAATTGTATTTATTGAACGCGTCGATAGATGCTGTTCTACCAGTATAGTTGTATGCATCAACTGTTCCAGACCAAGAATTTGAGATATTTATTATTCTATCTATAGTAGATGCTCCTGCATTAATTGCAAATTCTCCTTTATTGTATTTGTATTTTGGCAAGAAACCAATTCTAAATTGTTCCGAAAAACTATTGTTGTTCAAATCATCAGAATTTGCAATAAAACCATCAAACGAATTGTCAAACGTATTTTTGATTCGATCGTAATTTCCAAAAAACTCAAAACTTAATTGATCATTCGCTTTGAAACCAATTTTTTGCAACACATTGACTCTCGAAAATGTATCTTCTTCAAAATCTTCTCCTGCTGCTTCGGACATTCCTTTGGTTTCCGTACTATTTAAAGTGGTCATGTACGACACTTTATTAATGGTTCCGTTAAGCGATACACCTTGATTGAAATCTTGTGCACTTGTTTTTGAAGTTTCCGAAGTATTTTGCGTTCCCATATTGATGTACGCATTCCCTGAAATTTCTTTTTTTGCTGATTTTTTCAATGTAATATTGATAACTCCAGTTGCTGCTCCAGTTCCGTATAACGTACTTGAAGCGCCTTTCATTACTTCAATTTTCTCGATTTGTTCTACCGGAATCAAACGTAAATCATACTCCAAATTAATTCCTGAAGCATCTGTTACTGGAACACCATCAATGTAAATCGCAACTTGACGATTACGACCACCACGAATGTAATAGCCTAAATTTTTTCCACCAAACGATTGATTCCCGTTGATTTCCACTCCAGCCACTTGACTCAAAACGTTAGCCAAATTTTGACCTTTTTTTGCTTCTAAGTCTTGCGATGTAATGACTTCAATAATTTTACCTGATTTTTCTTTGCTTTGCGCAAATTTAGTGTCCGAAACGACCACTTCTTTAAGATTGGTCACCTTTAGCGTATCTGTTTCTTGTGCATACGCAAAAGCAGTAGCTAGTGTAAATACACTTAAGCCAATAAACTTTTTGTTCATTTTAGGGTTAATAAAAACATGCTGAAATAATTTTTTCAACACATAGAATCGTAGATGAAATAGAACATAAAAAGGCATTTCATTTAACATAGACAACATAGTGCTATGTGTAAAAATCATTTTCTAAAACAGCCTTTAAAATAAACTAAACACTATGTGACTATGTGTTTAAACCAATCACTTCAATCAATAATTAATAATTTGGGAGAAAAGCACAGAATTTACCCATACTCAAACTTTTTTTCCCGAAAGTTTGTTACTCAATGAATGTGGCAGGTCTCCTGGCTTGCGTCTTGTTATCAACCTTCTCATTCGCCAAGGCGAACAATGGTATTGTAGATAATAACAAGCTTAATAGCTTACAGTTGCGGGTACAGCTTAGGTATTACACCTAATTCCCTTTTAATGTTGTTTTGAAAAATTCAGAAACAACAACCAAAATTCGAGGGCAAAGGTAAGTATTTTTTAAAAGTTTACAATCTTAATTTATATCTTTGAATTTCATATTTTTAAATAAATTCAAAATGAGAATTTTAGTTTTAAGTTTGTTCATCTTTAGTTTTACATTTACACAAGCTCAAAAAATTGAAGTGCGTGAAGTTAAAGTTTCAGATCCTCAAAATGTTTTAGTCCAAGAAGCAGATACAGTTAGAGATTTAGAGTTTGAAAATACGGCAATCCCTTTTGCAGTAGTTGAACAAGTTCCGCTTTTTGGTTCATGCGAAAAAATTGAAAAAAACTTGCAAAGAGAATGTTTTCAAGAAGAAATTAAAAAACATATTGAAAAACATTTAAAATATCCTGAAGAAGCGAAAGAAAATAAAATTGAAGCTCGAGTTTTCGTTACATTTGAAATTGAAAAAGACGGAAAAATATCAGTTGAAAGAGTAAAATCGAACTTAAGAAATGAATATGGAATACTTTTTGAAGCAGAAGCAAAAAGAATAATTAATTTATTACCCAATTTTATTCCTGCAACACAAAGAGGTAAAATTGTTAAAGTTATTTACGCTATTCCAATAAATTTTAAATTGTAACTTACTTCTTCTTATTCATCTTACGCCACAACCAAATAAAGCCAATTACAAAATGTGCTAAAATAATTGTTGCTACTGCATAAAGGAAAGCATTTGAATCTGTTCTCATGTTTTTTTATGACAAATTTAGTGGTTTTATTAGTTTCTTTCTGTCTTATTTGTTACACAAAGTTACATGAAAAAACCTTTGCATCTTTGCGAGCAGAAAATAAAAAACTACTTTTGCAAAAAACATTTTCATGCGCCATTATATCTTTTTAGTTGTTTTATTTTTAGGATTTATCCAATGTAAAGAATCGGAAAACTCAACAAGTCTTTCTAATTCAGTCCAAAACTATATTCAACATGCGGAAGGATTTTCTATTGAAAAATACGATGGCTTTTCGGTTGTAAAAGTTTCTAACGCTTATCCTGAAGCTAAAGATGATTATACATATATACTTCATAAAAAAGGTGTTCAAATTCCAGATAGCTTACAACAATTTACTTCGATTGAAGTTCCAATTAAAAAAGTAATCGTTACTTCAACAACTCATATTCCAGCTTTAGAATCATTAGGAGTAGAAAATACTTTAATTGGTTTTCCAACCACACAATATATTTCTTCTGAAAAAACAAGAGCAATAATCGATGCTGGAAAAGTGAGGGATTTAGGTTCCAATCAAGGATTAAATACAGAAGTTATTTTAGACATTCAACCTGATGTAATCGTAGGATTTAGTGTGGATGGCGATTTAAAAACCTACAAAAACTTAGAAAAAAACAGTCAGAAAATAATCTTTAACGGCGATTGGACCGAAAAAACACCTTTGGGAAAAGCCGAATGGATTAAGTTTTTTGGTGCTTTATATGATTTAGACGAAAAGGCGACAGAAATCTTTAATTCGATTGAGAAAGAATACAATTCGGTAATAGCATTAGCTAAAAACACTAAAACCCAACCTACGATTTTTGCAGGAGCTATTTACGAAGACCAATGGTTTTTACCGCAAGGCGATAGTTGGGCAGCCTATTTCTTAAAAGAAGGCAACGGAAATTATTTGTGGAAAGATTCTAAAGGAACCGGAAGTTTAGCTTTGTCCTTCGAAAGTGTTTTAGACAAAGCAAAAGACGCTGATTTTTGGATTGGTCCAGGACAATTTACTTCGATACAAGAAATTTTAGATAACAACCCAAATTACATTCATTTCAAAGCAGTTAAGAACAAAAAAGTGTATTCGTTTAGTACTAAAAAAGGCAAAACAGGTGGCGTAATTTATTACGAATTAGCGCAAAATAGACCTGATTTAGTTTTAAAAGATATTGTAAAGATTTTACACCCTGAAGTGTTGCCAAATCATGAATTGTTCTTTTTTGAAAAGTTAAAGTAAAATTGAAACCTAGCTTCAAATTGAAACACATAGTCACATAGCTCAACTTTATGTCGATTTTAGGCGTTTCACTTTACATAGTCAACATAGCTATGTGGTAATGAAATAGCTTTAACAGTAATTTACTTTAATTTTTTCTATGTGCCTATGTGTTTAAAATCCCAAAAAACGTAATTTAGCCAAAAATTCAGCGCATGCCATTAACCAAAAAACAAAACCTTCTTTTTATACTCTTGCTTGTAGCAATGGTGTTTTTGTTTTTGGTTAATATTAGCTTAGGTTCCGTTTCTATTCCTTTGAAAGAAGTGGTTAACGGACTTTTATCGCAAGAAATGAGTAAGAAAAGTTGGGAAATTATTCTGTGGAATTTCCGCTTTCCAAAAGCCATAACAGCTATTTTAGTTGGAATTGGACTTTCAATGAGTGGTTTATTAATGCAAACGTTGTTTAGAAATCCATTAGCTGGACCTTATGTTTTAGGATTGAGTTCTGGAGCAAGTTTAGGAGTGGCTTTTATCATTTTAGGAACAGGCTTTTTACCTACTTTTCTTTCTACTTTCTTTTTATCGAATTACGGATTGATTTTAGCATCAAGTTTAGGTAGCTTTTTAGTTTTTATGGCCGTTTTAATAATTTCACAAAAGCTGAAAGACACCATGGCCATTTTAATTGTAGGATTAATGTTTGGAAGTTTTACCAGCGCGATTGTTTCAGTTTTGTCGTATTTTACTTCGGCTGAAAAATTACAGAAATTCACTTTTTGGTCGATGGGAAGTATTTCAAATTTATCTTGGAATGAAATTTCACTTTTATCTGTTTTTGTTTTCATTGGAATAGTTATTAGCTTTATGGTTATAAAACCTTTAAACGCATTACTTTTAGGAGAAAAATACGCTCAAAGTATAGGAATCAACTATAAAAAAACCCGTTTTTTAATTATTATAGCAACCAGTATTTTAGCAGGAAGCATCACCGCATTTGCAGGTCCGATTGCTTTTATTGGGTTGGCGGTTCCACATATGGCGAAATTGTTGTTTCAAACGAGTAATCATTTTGTGTTGTTTTGGAGTACGCTTCTGCTTGGTGCGATTGCTATGTTATGTTGCGATACGATTGCTCAAGTTCCAGGAAATGATATTACATTACCAATAAACGCAATAACATCAGTAATTGGAGCACCTGTGGTGATTTGGTTATTAGTTAGAAAGAAACGTTTTTAAATTAAAACAAAAAAAATAAAACCACATAGATACATAGGTATATTTTATGTTGAGATTATTATAGAAAACTTGTTTTTACAGATAGAGTAAATGAAATAATTTTAATCTATGTTTAAATGTGGTAAATTAAAAAAAATATGACACAGAAATATTTAGACGAACTCACATTTAAAGTTATTGGAGCGGCTATTGAAGTACATAAAAACATGGGAAGTGGATTATTAGAAAGTGTTTATCAACAATGTATTATAGAGGAATTAACCAATAGAAATATAAATTTTGTTTCCGAATTTAAAGTTCCTGTAGTTTATAAAGGAAAAGAACTTGATATTGAATTCCGTTGTGATTTATTCGTTGAAAATTGCTTAATAGTCGAGTTAAAGTCTGTTTCTGAAATAAAACCAATTCATGATGCTCAAGTTTTAAATTATATGAACTTATTAAAAGTCCCAAAAGGAATTATAATTAACTTTAATTGTTTCAATATATTCCGAGAAGGTCAAAAAACTTTTGTAAACGAATATTTTAAAAAATTAGAAAAAGAATAAAACTATACAAAACTTTAGTTTCTAGATAAAACTCTTAAAAAAATCAATGTTTCTATGTGGTAAAACCTATTTCAAAAGTTTGAAAAAGAATAAAACTATACAAAACTTTAGTTTCTAAATAAAACTCTCTAAAAAAAACTATGTTTCTATGTGGTAAAACCTATTTTTGTATTTCATAATGACCCAACAAAATTTCACCATACAAACCAAAAACCTTTCGATTGGCTACAAAACCAAATCGGAAACAATTACTATTGCTCAAAACATCAATCTTGGTTTAGAAAAAGGCAAATTAATTGCTTTAATAGGTGAAAACGGAATTGGGAAATCTACTTTATTAAAAACATTAACGGGAATTATTCCTCCTTTACAAGGCGAAGTTTCTTTACTCCATAAATCGCTTCAAAGTTACAAACCACTTGATTTAGCACAAGAATTAAGCATCGTATTAACTGAAAAATTGCCACCAAGTAATTTAACTATCTATGAAATTGTTGCCTTAGGAAGACAACCATACACCAATTGGTTAGGTTCTTTGTCACAAGAAGACACAATCAAAATTGAAGAAGCTATTTCGCTTACAGAAATCCAACATTTAATTCATAAAAAACACGACGAAATTAGCGATGGTCAGTTGCAAATTGCTTTGATTGCGCGCGCTTTGGCTCAAGATACTTCCGTAATTATTTTAGACGAACCTACAACACATTTAGATTTAGTACACAAAGCAACTTTATTGAAATTATTACAAAAACTAACCCACGAAACAGGCAAAACCATCCTCTACTCTACACATGACATCGATTTAGCGATTCAAATGAGTGATGAAATGATTGTATTTACACCAACTCAAATAGTTCAAAACCAACCTTGTAATTTGATTCAAACTGGGATTTTCAATACGTTATTTGATAACGAACATTTGACTTTTGATGCAACTATAGGTAAGTTTAAAATCAAATAAATTACAAATCAAAACCACTAACTTCGAGAACTTCACCAGCCTTTAAATCATTCAAATGAATGTTTCCCACACGAACTCGAACCAATCGTAAGGTAGGAAAACCAACAGCTGATGTCATTTTACGCACTTGACGAAATTTTCCTTCTGTTAAAGTTATCGAAACCCAAGAAGTTGGCCCGTGACGCTCATCTCGAATCTTTTTGGCACGTTCGCCTAAATTAGGAATCGTTTCCAAAATAGATGCTTTACATTTTTTGGTAATGTATTTTTTTCCATGAAAACCAATTTCTACACCATTTCTAAGTAGTTCAACGGCTTCTTCGGTTACAATTCCATCCACTTGAGCGTAATATTCTTTTTCTACTTTTTTACTTCGGACGATTTCGCTCATCATGCCATCGGTTGTTAACAGAAGTAAACCTTCAGAATCTTCATCTAAACGACCAATTGCCATGGTATTTTCCGGAAAATCATACAATTCTCCAAGTAATTTTTTAGGTCTTTTTAGTTCATAAATAAACTGCGACAAATAGCCATAAGGCTTATGAATAAGGAAATGATGATGCATGCTAAATATTTGTTGCAAAAATACATTTTTCAAATTTGAAGTTTGATTTAATTCCGTATTTTTACATTTTACAATTCATTTATGCCAGAATCAATGCTTATTTTAGTTACGTTTATTGTTGCACTTGCCATAGGAATTTTCCTTGGAAAGATGCTTTTTACTGCCCAATCACAATCCGAAAAATCAGGTTTAGAAGAACGAATTAATGGTTTTTTAGGTCAAATAGAACAATTAAAAATCCAGTTTCAAACCGAGCGAAATCAGTTTGAAAAATCGCTTTTACAACTTAGTTCTGAAAAAGAAAACCTTCAAAAAGAAAAAGAATCGTTAGCCATTCATTTAGCCAAAAAAGAAAATGATTTCGATAATCTTTTAGAACGTAATAAAGAACAAAAGCAAGAAGTGGAGCAACTTCAAGATAAATTTACCAAAGAATTTGAAAATTTGGCTAATAAAATCTTGGAAGAAAAAACGGTGAAATTCACCGAGCAAAACAAAGAGAATCTTAAAAATATTTTATCTCCTCTACAAGACAGAATTCAACTTTTTGAAAAGAAAGTCGAAGACACGCACAAAGAAAGCATTGATTATCATGCTGCTTTACGTCAGCAAATATTGGGACTTCGTGAAATGAACGAACAAATGAGTAAAGAAACCATCAATTTAACCAAAGCGCTAAAAGGCGATAGCAAAATGCAAGGAAATTGGGGTGAATTGGTCTTGGAACGTGTTTTAGAAAAATCGGGATTAGAAAAAGATAGAGAATATTTCGTTCAACAAAGTCACACTACTGAAGACGGAAATAGAGTTTTTCCAGATGTTATCATCAATCTTCCTGATGGCAAGAAAATGATTATCGATTCAAAAGTAACGCTTACGGCTTATGAACGTTTCATCAATGAAGAAGATGACAGCTTGAAAAATCAGCATTTAAAAGAACATGTAGTTTCTATTAATCGTCATGTGGAACAATTGGGTAACAAAAATTATCAGGATTTATACCAAATGGAAAGTCCCGATTTTGTATTGTTGTTTATCCCTATTGAATCCGCTTTTGCTGTAGCGTTGAATGAAGATACAACCTTGTACAACAAAGCCTTTGAGAAGAATATTGTGATTGTGACGCCTTCTACCCTTTTGGCAACATTACGCACGATTGATAGCATGTGGACGAATCAAAAACAACAAGAAAATGCCATTGAAATTGCGCGTCAGGCTGGTGCATTGTATGATAAATTTGAAGGTTTTGTTGCCGATTTAATTAAAATTGGCAAGAAAATGGATGAAGCCAAGATAGAATACGGAAACGCTATGAACAAATTGGTTGATGGTAAAGGAAATTTGGTAAACAGTGTTGAAAAATTGAAAAAAATGGGAGCCAAAGCTAAAAAATCACTTCCAGAAGCTGTTTTAAAAAGAGCTGAAGAATCTGGCGAAATTGCGTTACTTTCTAAAAACGAAAACGACTAAAAAAAACTATGTTTCGAAAAATATTGCTTTACATCGCCTTATCACTTACTTTAATCTCAGTGATTTATTTTTCCTTTATTTACTACATTCCTTACAGCGAAGGGGTACGTTCTGGGGAATTAATCAAAATTAGTCACAAAGGATTTATTGTGAAAACTTGGGAAGGCGAATTGAGTCAAGGAATATCAGGAGCTCAAATCTTTACATTTTCAGTAATGGAAAATGAAGATGTAGTAATAGCAGAAATGAAAAAATGGCAGGGCAAAAAAGTTACTTTAGAATTTGAAGAACGCTATAAAACTTTCTTTTGGTGGGGCGACACTCGCTATTTTATTACCAAAGTTACTCTAGAAAATTAAACATATATGGAAACCGTAAATACAGTTGAAGCATCAAAAATTACCTTGTCGGAATTAATGTTACCCTCGCATTCTAATTTTAGTGGTAAAATTCATGGTGGCTATTTACTAAAATTAATGGACCAAATTGCTTTTGCATGTGCTTCAAAATACTCGGGTTGCTATTGTGTAACTGCATCTGTGGACACAGTTGATTTTTTAAATCCTGTTGAAATTGGCGAATTAGTCATTCTGAAAGCATCAGTTAATTACGTTGGAAAAACTTCAATGATTGTTGGTATTCGAGTTACATCAGAACACATTCAAACTGGAATAAAAAAACATTGTAATTCGAGTTATTTTACTATGGTTGCCAAAGATGAAAACGGAAATAATGTAAAAGTTCCTCGTTTAATTTTATCCAACATGAATGAAGTTAGACGATTTTACGATGGAGTCAATCGAATAAATAATAAAAAAAAGCATAAAGAATTAGAAATTAACTTTGATTATAAATCGGCTCAATCATTAGAAAACCTTAAAAATTATAATGTTGAAATTTCTGAAAACCTGATTAACAATATATAACGTTCTGAAAAATATATTGTCATTTTAAAAAAAAAGTTATATTTGTCATACTATAAACAAATAAACCCCTAATAATATGACAAAAAAATACGCTTTTTTATTATTTTTTGCCATTTCAATTATTTTAATTTTTTCATGTACAGATCATGATGATGAAGAATATATCGCAGTTTCTCCTGTTACTGTAGATTTAACCCAAGTTCCTTATCCAAATCTATCAGACTATCATTTTTTTGAAGGTGAAATGAAAAATCAAATTCCTTCACTAGATGTTATTCCTTACGAACCAATTTCTTCACTATTTACTGATTATGCCCATAAAAAAAGATTTATTTGGTTACCAAACGGAACCAAAGCAACTTATAATGGAGATGATGAAATTTTAGAACTACCAGTTGGAGCGGCAATAATTAAAACATTTTATTATGATAATGTACAACCTTCAAACACAACTAAAATAATTGAAACACGCATAATGATTAGAAAATCCGATGGTTGGATATTTGCAGATTATGTATGGAATGAAGACCAAACAGAAGCCTATTTAGATTTAAATGGAAGCACAAAAAGTATTTCTTGGAAAGACGATAACAATGTGATTAGAAATGTTAACTATCGAATTCCAAATGAATCACAGTGTATTGTTTGTCATAAAACTAAAAGTTATGAAAACGGAAATTATGTTCAAAAAAATATTCCAATTGGAATTAAACCCCAAAATCTAAACATGTTATTTAATTATGGTAATGACACCAAAAATCAATTAACTAAATGGATTGAACTAGGTATGCTAGAAAATAATTTTAATTTACCTACCGAAGAAAGTACTACCGTAAACTATAACGATGTTAGTAAGCCTTTAGAAAAAAGAGTGCGGTCTTATTTTGATATTAATTGTGCTCATTGTCATAAAGAAAATGGTCACTGTGATTACAGACCAATGCGAATGGCATTTTCAGAAACAAACAACAATTTAATCAATATGGGGGTTTGTGTAGACACACAAGATATGCAAGATTTTTCTCCAGAATTAAGCAAAATTATAACTCCAAGGAGAGTGGATCAATCCATGTTATACCATAGGTTAAATACCGTTGATGAAACCTACAGAATGCCACTTCATGGACGAACAATAATTCATACAGAAGGAGTAACACTTATAGAAAATTGGATTAACTCATTAGACGATTGTCGATAAATAATTATTAATTATATGAAAAAAATTTACTTTTTAATAGTAATTGGGTTTGGATTTGGAACACTTTTAGCACAAGACAATTGTGCAACTGCATTACCTATTACTTCAGCAGGAACTTTTACCATTAGCACTATTAATGGAACAGAGTTACCACAAACAATTTGTACATATACAAATCCAACTACAAATCCTGCTGCAGAATGGTATGCGTATACCCCAACAAGTAATTTTACTGTTACTGTTTCATCTGATTTACCTGAAAATATTTGTAAAGATACCCGATTACGAATTTATAGTGGTTCTTGTACTGCCTTGACTTGTGTAGTTGCTGATGACGATTCAGGAACTATTACTTGCACTACAAATAATTCTTCATGGTTATCACGCGCAACGTTTAATGCTATTGCTGGCACCACCTATTATATTGTTTGGGATAATCGATGGGCTTCTGCAGGGTTTAATTTTCAAATTAGCGAAATTCCTGCAGGCTATAACCCATGTGCTAGTGCAACGGCTATAACTGCTGGCACTACAACGGTTAATGCAATTGACCAAACCAATATTAATACAGCTTGTTCCACAACTACTTTATCTAAATGGTATACTTATACGCCTACAGTTAACGCTACAGTAACTGTTTCTTCAGACCTTGTGACTAATATTTGTAAAGACACTAATTTTAGTGTGTATACAGGTAATTGTACAACGGGATTAACATGTATCACTAATGATGATAATTCAGGAATAATTGCTTGTAATTCAGGGAATACTAATTCTAACCTTTCAGTAAAAACATTTGAAGTAGCTGCTGGAGTTACTTATTATATTGTATGGGATAACAAATGGAGTACTACAGGATTTGATTTTACTATAACAGAAGTTCCTATTGTCTTACCAATAACATACACTACTCAAAACATCGGAACAATTAACAGTTCTTATAACATTTGTGTTGTTGATATGAACGGGGATTACAAAGATGATATCGTTGGTATTAATACAACTTCTATGCGTGTACACTATCAAGGAAATACTGCTGGAAATTTTACAATTACAGATCATAATTTTACCTTTTCAGGAACTAGTAATGCTGCTTTGGCTCCAAACTGGAGTTTGGCAGCAGGCGATTATAATAAAGATGGCTTTAATGATTTAGTCTTAGGTAACACAAGTGGTGCTTCAATAATTACTTCTGTAAATTCTGGAGCAAGCTATTCGGCATTTGTTCCAGGTTCAGACCAATATATTTTTTCGCAAAGAACTAACTTTTCAGATTTAAATAATGATGGTAATTTAGATATTTTCGTATGCCATGATATCGCTCCAAGTTGTTATTATCTAAATAATGGAAGTGGTGTTTTAACTTTTTACCAATCAACAGTGACTCCAGGATCTATGAGCATAGCAACAACAACTGGAAATTATGCTACACTTTTCACAGATTTTGATAATGATGGGGATAGTGATGTATTTGTATCAAAATGTTCTGGGCCTCCTTGTGAATTATATCGTTATGATGGAAATAACACCTATACCAACATTTCTGCCATTGCAGGTATAAATGTTACTCCTATACAAACTTGGTCTTCTGCCATTGCAGATTTTGATAATGATGGAGATATGGATATCATTATCACAGCTAGTGCAAGTTTACACAAATATTTCAGAAATAATCTAGATACAACTAACTCAACTGAAGAAACTTTTTCAAATATAACTGCAGGATCTGGTTGGGATACTAATACATCTACTAATATTGATAATATTGCATACGATTTTGATAACAATGGTTTTGTTGACGTTTTAGGTGGAGGAAATAAAATTATGTTTAATCAAGGAAATAGTACTTTTTCACCTGTTAACTACACTGGAATTAGTGTTGGCGCTGTTGGAGATTTGAATAATGATGGATTTTTAGATATTCAAAACGGTACAACAATACGATATGCGGTACCAAACGGAAATAATTGGATTAAATTTTCTTTACAAGGGATTCAAAGTAATAGCAATGGAATTGGAGCTAGAGTTGAAATTTATGGTACATGGGGCAAACAAATTAGAGATATCAGAAGTGGTGAAGGTTTTAGATACATGAGTTCGTTAAATGCTCATTTTGGAATTGGAACAGCAAATAGTATCTCACAAGTAATAATTAGATGGCCCTCTGGATTAGTTGATGTTATAAATAATCCTTCAATCAATCAATCACTACATATTATTGAAGGTTCAAGTCCATTAAGTTTAGTAGACAATAGAAACTCACAAATTATTTTACACCCAAATCCAAGTAGTGAGATAATTACACTTGCAAATATCGAAATGCTCAATATTAAAAATATTTCGATCATTTCTACATTAGGAAAAGAAATTAAAAAAGTAAAACTTTCTAACTCAAGTTTCTCAGTTTCAGATTTATCAGAAGGTCTATACATCTTACTCATTGAAACTTTAGAAGGCAAGAAATATTCCGAAAGCTTTATAAAGAAAAATTAAATATAGAATGAACCGAGCAAAGCTCGGTTTTTTTTATTGAATTTTTAAAATTTTAATTAAAATTAATATTCATCTATATTTATACTACAATAAAATAATTTATTACTTTTACGAAACAAAAAACAAATCCAAATGAAAAAAATCGCACAAATTGCACTAACAACCTTGTTATTTGTAGGAGTTACTGTTAATGCACAAACACAATTAAAAAAAGGCTCAGTAACTTATAGTATGACAATGCCAAACGCAACAGAAGAAATGGCAGCAATGGGTGAAAGCACAATTACGGTTCATTTTGACGAAAAAATGCAAGCTACCGACATGAGTATGATGGGCGGCATGATGTTGATGAAAACTATCGTTCCTAATGAAAATAAAAAAGACTCAAAAATGACTGTTGAAGTTATGGGTATGAAATACGAAATTACAGATACTGGTGAAGACGCAAGTAAAGCAAGTAATAGCGTTGGTAATCTTGAAAATGCAAAAGACATTGTTTACGATAAAAAAGACACAAAAGAAATTGCAGGTTTTAAATGTTATAAAGCTACCGTAAACATGAATGATGGGACAAAAAGCACTTTTTATATAACAGAAGCTATTGCACCACAAATGGTAGCCCCTGAATCAAAGATAAAACTTGCTGGTTATCCATTGGAAATCACAACTCAAACTGCGCAAGGAGACATGGTTATGAAAGCTATTAAATTTTCAAAAGATGTTCCTGCGGAAGCATTTAAAGTTGGAGAAGGTTTTACAAAAACTACTATGGCAGAATTTCAAAAACAAATGGGCGGTATGTAATACTAACCAAATAATTTATAAATAAAAAAGCCATCTCATTATTAAAATATGAGATGGCTTTTTTGATTCTTTTACTTTCTATTAAAAAGCAGCTGAACCAACCATCGTGATAACAGCACCAATAATTATAAGTAAATACAAAGAAAATATAACTATAATAGAAATTCCTAAAAATTTGTGATGTGATTTTAAATTCACAAAAGCATCTGCTAATAAATTACTATCATTAAACTGAAGCGCAGTTTTTACATTTGAAGAATATTTATACAAATAATAAATCGGAAAAAAATAAAGCACAGCCATTAACAAATAAAATAATGACAAGAAATTTTTCATTGCGCCAAAAAAACCAAAACTACTAACTTCGTCTGGTAAAGTTGATAATGTTATAGTCATAACAATTGCAGCAAGCACCATTAAGCCTACACCAATAAAACCCATAATTGACAAGAAAAATGTCCATTTTGCGCCTTCTTTTAAAGCGTCTTTAGCCAATTGATTTAATTCTAAATTTTGTTCCATATTATTTTTCGAATTCTTTTAACGTATTAATTATTATCGAAACACAATCTCTTAATTGTTCCTCAATCATTACTAAAGGTGGTGCAAAACGAATGATGTTTCCATGTGTTGGTTTTGCTAATAAACCTTTTTCTGCTAAACGTACACAAATATTCCAAGCTGTATCGCTTTCTTCGGTATCGTTAATTACAACAGCATTCAACAACCCTTTTCCTCTTACTAAAGTAGCAATGTTTGAAGTTTCGATGAATTTTGCTAATTCATCACGGAAGATTTTTCCTAATTTTCTAGCATTTTGAGACAAACTTTCTTCAGAAACTACTTCTAATGCCGCCATAGCAACCGCAGCTGCCACTGGATTTCCTCCAAAAGTTGAACCATGTTGTCCTGGCTTGATAACATTCATAATACTATCATTTGCCAAAACAGCCGAAACTGGATAAGCACCACCTGATAATGCTTTTCCTAAAATTAGAATATCAGGTTGAGTGTAAGTAGCTTGTTTTTCACATTTTGCTTCACATGTACAATTTCCACAAACCGCTAATAACGAACCTGTTCTTGCAATTCCAGTTTGTACTTCATCGGCAATAAACAATACATTATTAGCTTTACATATTGCTTGCGCTTTTTTAAGAAAATCGGTAGCTGGTGTATAAACTCCTGCTTCTCCTTGAATTGGTTCAACTAAAAACCCTGCAATGTTTTTTGAAGAACTCACTGCTTTTTCTAAAGCATCAATATCATCGTAAGGAATGCTTATAAATCCTGCTGTATAAGGTCCAAAGTTTTTTCTTGCGTTTTCATCGTTTGAAAATGAAATGATTGTAGTAGTTCTTCCGTGGAAGTTACCATCACAAACAATAATTTGAGCATCATTTTCGTTGATTCCTTTTTTCTCGTAAGCCCATTTTCTACACAATTTTAAAGCGGTTTCTACTGCTTCAGCACCTGTATTCATTGGCAATACTTTATCAAATCCGAAGTAATTAGTAACAAATTGTTCGTACACTCCTAATTTATCGTTGTAAAATGCTCTTGATGTTAAGGTTAATGTTTGCGCCTGCTCTACCATTGCTCCTACAATTTTTGGATGACAATGTCCTTGGTTTACTGCAGAATAAGCTGAAAGAAAATCATAATATTTCTTTCCTTCCACATCCCAAACATAAACTCCTTCTCCTCTACTTAAAACTACTGGTAGTGGATGATAATTGTGTGCACCATACTTGTCTTCTAATGCAATAGCTTCAGCTGGACTCATTTTTTCTAAAACTGACATAAAATGTTTTTTATTGATTGTTACATCGCAATTCCTTCTTTATGGTGAGAAATCAACCGATTACAAAAGTAGTAAATTTTGTTAGAAGATGGAAAAAATCACCCATCACCAATCATCCATCAACTATTCAAACATTTCCAACAACGTCGAAACCGTATTCCAATTTCTAATGGTGGCCACAAGATTGAGTTTTTTTTCGATATATTTTTGGTCTAATCTTGTTTTTCCTGCTCCAACCGCGTATTTGATGTAAATTCTACTTTTATCGATAGCGGCTTCATCAGGTTTGAATTGACTTATTTTTAAATCATTAATGGCGCTTCCTTGTAATTCTTTGGACAAAAAAGCCACATACAATTTTTTGGTATCGCATTCTTTTTCGTGGAGATATGGACTATTTTTTAAACACGCACTTAAATCTTCTTTAGAGACAACCACTATAGGAACTTCTAAACCTAATTCTTTAAAAATTTCTTGTTTAATTTTAAACCCTACACTAGCGCCATGTTCTTCTTCTGAATCCACAAAAACATTTCCCGATTGAATATAAGTTCGTACATTTTGAAATTCCGCGTTTTCTAAAACAGTTTTCAAAGAATCCATTTTAATCATGTTGTGTCCTGAAACATTAATTCCGCGTAATAAAGCTAAGTGGGTTTTCATTTTTTAAAATTTGGCATAAAAGTAAAATATATTATCAAATCCACCCAACAATTCTTATTTTTGCGTCATGGGAAAAAAGAAAACAGACAAAATCGTATTCGAAAACGTAAAAATCCTTGATGCAGGTGCAAAAGGTGTATCAGTGGCAAAAGCGCCTGATGGCAAAGTAATATTTCTTCCAAATGTAGTACCAGGCGATGTGGTAGATGTACAAACCATGAAGAAAAGAAAAGCGTATTACGAAGGCAAAGCTATAAAAATTCATGAATTTTCAGAACATAGAATTGAACCAGTTTGTGAGCATTTCGGTGCTTGTGGTGGTTGCAAATGGCAAAATATGAAGTACAGCCAACAATTGTTCTATAAAAATCAGGAAGTATTTAATAACTTGAAACGTATAGGTAAGATTGAATTACCTGATTTTGAGCCAATTTTAGGTTCCGAAAAGCAATTATTCTACAGAAATAAAATGGAATTTGGTTTCTCGAATGCGCGATGGATGACCGATGCGGAAATTCAATCGGGAACTGAATTTGACAATAAAAATGCCTTAGGTTTTCATATTCCAAGAATGTGGGATAAGATTTTAGATATTGAAAAATGTCATTTACAAGAAGATCCATCGAACGAAATTCGTAACGAAATCAAACGTTTTGCAAACGAAAACAATCTTACGTTCTTCAATGCAAGAGCTGTGGAAGGTTTATTAAGAACTTTGATGATTCGTACTGCTTCAACTGGTGAAATCATGGTGCTGATTCAGTTTTATGAAAACGATAAAAACGGAATCGAATTGATGATGAATTTCTTGGCGGAACGTTTTCCTCAAATCACTTCTTTACAATATGTTATCAATCAAAAATTGAATGATACATTGTATGACCAAGACATTATTTTATTCAAAGGGCGCGATTATATTTTGGAAGAAATGGAAGGTTTACATTTTAGTATTAATGCGAAATCATTCTATCAAACCAATTCTGACCAAGCATATGAATTGTATAAAATCACTAGAGAATTTGCAGGTTTAACAGGAAATGAAACGGTTTACGATTTATATACAGGAACCGGAACAATTGCTCAATTCGTTTCTAAAAAGGCGAAGAAAGTTATTGGTGTTGAAGCCGTTCCTGAAGCAATTATTGATGCAAAAGCGAATGCCGAACGCAATAACATTACTAATTGTGAGTTTTATGTTGGTGATATGAAAAACGTTTTCAACGATGAATTCATTAACCAACACGGACAACCAGATGTTATCATAACCGATCCACCGAGAGATGGAATGCATAAAGATGTGGTAGAAATGTTATTGAAAACAGATGTACCAAAAATTGTGTATGTAAGTTGTAATTCGGCAACACAAGCTCGTGATTTGGCTTTGATGGACGAAAAATACAAAGTAGTTCGTGTACGTCCTGTGGATATGTTTCCGCAAACACATCATGTGGAAAATGTGGTTCTTTTAGAAAAAAGATAATATGAAAAAAATAGCTTTTATAACCCTATCCTTACTTTTAGCCGTTTCATTTTGGAATTGTGAAAAAGATGATATCTGCGTGGATGGAACGCCTGTAACACCTCGATTAATTATTGAGTTTTATGATGCGGCTAATCCTACTGTTTTGAAGAATGTTACCAATCTTAGAGTAGAGGAATTGAATACAGATAACGGAGTAGTTTTTAATGAAGACATGGATGAAACTGTTCCTGCAAGGTATTTAGCAAACGGGAATAAAATTGCTATTCCATTAAAAACATTTTCAGAAACTTCAGCATTTGAATTCATCTTTAATTATGGTGATGCTGCTGCTAATACAGATGTCATTACTTTTAATTACACAAAAGATGATGTTTATATTTCTCGTGCTTGTGGATATAAAACAATTTTTAATTTAATTGATATTACTCCTACTCCATTTCCTGTCTCAGGATATTGGATTCAAGATATTGACATTATGCAATCTAATATAGAAACCGAAAATGAAGTACATGTTAAAATTTATTTTTAGTCTGAGCTTGGTCTGCGTTTCGTTATTAGGAAATGCTCAAACCAAAGACACTACAAAAGTTTTATATCCAGAGCGTTATGGTTTACGCTTAGGTATTGATTTACATAAAATTGCTAGAACTTTTTATGAAAAAGACTACAGAGGGCTGGAAGTGGTTGGAGATTACCGATTAACTAAAAAGTTTTACGTTGCCGGTGAAATTGGAAACGAAGACAAAACAATTGACGACGACCGCCTGAATTTCACCACGAAAGGAACCTATTTTAAAGTAGGTTTTGACTACAATTCTTTTGAAAACTGGCTCGATATGGAAAACATGATATACGTTGGAATGCGTTATGGTGTTAGTAGCTTTAGTCATACTTTAAATACGTATAAAATTTATGATCCCACGAATTATTATGGGGAAACAATCATTACTTCTGGAGCAAAATTTGATAATTTAAATGCCAGTTGGGTTGAAGTAATTGGTGGTATTAAAGCCGAACTTTTCAATAATTTATATTTAGGTTTTTCTGTACGATTGAACTATTTAGTTTCCAACAAAAAACCAGCAGATTTTGACAATCTGTTCATTCCAGGGTATAATCGAACATACGATGGAAAATTTGGAGCTGGATTTAACTACACACTAAGTTATTTCATACCTATTTACAAAAAGAAAAAAGAAATAGAACCAACCAAAAAATAAATAAAAATTCCTCAATCACTTGAGGAATTTTTATTTATATCAAGTTGTTTAAACAATTCTTTATAAGATAATCTCCACTTCAACTTCAAATCAAGAACTCGATAAAAACCCAATAAAATCGTTAAAAATATAGCAATATAGAAAATTAAAAATATTATATTTGAATAATACAATGACCTGTAATCAAACAACAAAATAAAAATCACATGAAAATAAATTACTTCATTAGAAATAGTATAATAACAATTATTGTTGTTTCGTTAATTTCATCCCCTATTTATGCTTGTACTGGTATTACTTTACTCTCAAAAGATGGCGGTGTAGTTGTAGCTAGAACCGTAGAATGGGCATTGAATGATGCACAACACAATCAACTATTAGTAGTTCCAAGAAATAAAGAATTCAAAGCACAAACTCCTGAAGGAACAAATGGCAAAAGTTGGAAGGGAAAATATGGTTTTGTAACCCTTACCGCTTATGGACAACCTTATGGCCCAGATGGTGTCAATGAAGAAGGTTTATACGTGGGTGTTTATTATTTACCGGGTTTTGCAGAATATGCAGTTTATGACAAAACTAAAGCTTCTAAATCTATGAGTGTAGGAGATTTAATGCAATGGATGCTGTCTTCTTTTAAAACCGTAGATGAAGTAATTACGCAACTTAACAACGTTATTGTGGTTAATGTTGAAAACAAAGATTTTGGTGGCGCAGCACTCCCTTTTCATTTTAAAATAGTTGATCCAAGTGGAAGTAGCAAAATAATTGAAATTGTAAATAAAGGTGAGGTAAAAATATACGATCCGTACTTAGGGGTTATTACTAATTCTCCAACATATGATTGGCATCTTATTAATCAACGAAATTATTTAAATCTTTCAAATTCACCCAATCAACAAAAAGTATTTGGTAACTACGAATTAAATCCGTTAGGTGGAGGTTCTGGATTAATAGGTTTGCCTGGTGATTTTACTCCCCCATCAAGATTTGTTAGAGCAGCTGCTTTTACAGCTTCGTGCCGTCCATTAAGTACCTCAATTGATGCTGTATTTGAATCTTTTAGAATACTTGACAACTTCAATATTCCACTTGGTGCTCAAATGCCTTCAGAAAAAACACCATCAGATATTGTTAGCGCAACTCAAATCACATCTTCGTGTGACTTAAAAGAAAAAGTCTATTATTATCATACCATGTGGAATAGACAAGTTAGAAAAATTGACCTTAAATTAATAGATTTTTCAGCAATCAAAGAACAAATCATTGATGATGATGCAAATAAGGAAAATGTTATAAAAGATGTTACTCCTTTGCAATCAAAAAAGAAAAAAGTAACTAAAAAGTAAAACCTATGAACATTTTAGATAAAATAATTCATTCCACTGAAAAGACAATTTACTACATATTATCATTTTTATTACTTTTATTTGTAACCTATGAAGTTTTTGATCTTGTTACGTTATTTTACGAAGAAGTAACCAAAGCTTCAATTGAAAATAAATCAATAGCACTTACTGGAGTTCCATTATTTTTTAATATCATCATTGCATTAGAAATTATGGAAACTTTTAAAAGTAACAATGAAAATATTTTACGAAAAGTCAAACTAATTTTATTAATTGCATTAACAGCCATAGCTAGAAAAGTAATTACTATGGATGTAAAACATATAGGTTTTGAAACAGAGTTAGGGATTTCAATATTAATACTAGCAATTTGTATCGGTTATTTAATATTAAACAATCCAAGACTTCATAAAAAACAAAAGTAACCCATTTTATAGCTTAATAACATACAAAATCCCGAACTCACATTCGGGATTTTGTTATTGAATTTCTTTTACACCTTTAATAAAAAGCCACTTCATGAAGATTTTTTCTCCGTTGTGCGTTTTTATCGCTTGAAACTTTGGTGCTAAAAGCAACGCTACCATAAAAGCAGTCATTGGTATCCATATTCCATTCAAGTGCGTGAATTCACCAACTAAATATAATGTCGGTAAATAAATCACTACGAATCCTAAGAAATTATATAAGAATGATTTTACTTTTTTTGTCATTGTTTATAATGTTTAATTGTTAAATCGATGGCTAATCCCTTTTTACTAATTACTACAATCTATTCCTCAGTATTCATATACTTTCCTTTCTTACTGCCTTCGTACATTTCGTATTTCACCAAACGGGCTTCTAACTTACCATTGAAAAGTTTAATTTTTCTACTTGGTTTCAAACCTACGAATTTCAAAGCTTCTAAATTGGCTGTAATAAACCAAGCATTGGTATTGGGATAATTTTGTTTTAAGGTGTCACCAATTTCTCTATAAAAACGTTCCATATCAATATCCAAACGCTCTCCATAAGGCGGATTAAACACCATGTGCAACGGTCCTTCGGTTTCTTTTTTAGAATCGAAGAAGTTTTCGTTGGTAATCGTAATATATTCGTCTAAATTGGCGTTTCTAACATTGTCTTTTGCTTTAGCAACCGCACTTGGCGCTTTGTCATAGCCTGTAATCGTATAATGAAATTCGCGTGTTTTCTTTAATAACGATTCTAAAATATTATCAAATAATTCGGCATCCCAATCTTTCCATTTCTCAAAACCAAATTCCTTACGATTAATATTCGCTGGAACGTTGCAAGCAATCATAGCTGCTTCGGCTAAAATAGTTCCTGAACCACACATTGGGTCTAAGAAATGACTTTTTCCTTCCCAACCTGCTAAAATCAACATACCAGCCGCTAAAACTTCGTTGATTGGTGCAATATTTGTAGCAGTACGATAACCTCTATGGTGTAACGAAGCTCCCGAAGAATCTAACGAAACCGTCACATTATCTCTATCTATATGCACATGAATTTGTAAATCTGGGAAATCTTTATCAATACTTGGACGCTTTCCGTTCAAATCTCTAAATTGATCTACAATCGCATCTTTTGTTTTTAAAGCCACAAACTGACTGTGATTGAAGTTTTCAGAATGCAATGTAGTTTCTACTAAAAACGTATTATGTTCAGTCAAGTAATCCGACCAATCAATAGCTCTGATTCCTTCATACAAGGCTTTGTCGTTATGTGCTTTAAAGGTTTTAATAGGTTTTAAGATTTTTAAAGCGGTACGAAGTGCCAAATTGGCTTTATACATAAATCCCTTATCACCTTTAAAACTCACCACACGTGTACCGATTTCCACTTGTTGTGCACCAAGAATTTGTAGTTCTTTAGCTAATATTTCTTCAAAACCAAAGAAGGTTTTGGCCGTCATTTTATAATTTTCCATTCTTCAATTTCAAGTTCAATTGCAAAAATCAATTGCAATTGCAATAATTAAGATATTCTTGTGCAAAAATACATTAAATTTGCTACTTCAAAGAAACGAATTCAGAATTAATGTCAGATAGCAATAATAAACAACCAATAATAAACAACGAACAACCTTTAAATTGGTTCGAATCTTGGTTTGATACCGAATATTATCACATTCTATACAAGGAACGCAACGACGAAGAAGCACAATTGTTAATGGACAATTTAACTCACTATTTAAACCTTCCAGAAGACGCTAAAATCTTAGACTTAGCTTGTGGAAAAGGGCGTCATGCGATTTATTTAAATTCGTTAGGTTTTGATGTTACGGGTGCCGATTTATCTGAAAACAGCATTAAAGAAGCGTCTGAATTTACGAATGAAAAACTACATTTTAAAGTGCACGATATGCGTGAAACGTGTAACGAAAAATACGATGCTATTTTTAATTTGTTTACGAGTTTTGGCTATTTTGAAGACGATGCCGATAATTACAAAACCATTAAAGCCATTCACAACAGTTTAACCGAAACAGGATTTGCGGTTATCGATTTTATGAATGTGGATTATGTTTTGGAAAATTTGGTTGCCGATGAAATAAAATCGGTAGACGGAATTGATTTTCACATCAAACGTTATTTGAAAGACGGACACATATACAAAGAAATTGATTTTGAAGATAAAGGCGAAAAGTTTCATTTCATCGAAAAAGTACAAGCACTTCGTTTAGAAGATTTCGAAAAAATGATGGAGGAAGCGGGCATTTATCTTTTGGATATTTTTGGCGATTATAAATTGCGAAAATTCTTTAAAACTCAATCGGAACGTTTAATTATGATTTTTAAATAATGCAATATATCATCACCTTTTCAGCTGTTATTTTAGGTTTTTTAATTGCATTATTTTTAAAACCTCAAAAGAAAAAAAACATCAAATTATTGTTGGCGTTCAGTGGTGCTTTTTTATTATCACTAACCGTTTTACACTTACTTCCTGAATTATTTAGTGAAGGACACAATCACGTTCACGAAGGAGAAGAAGCACACGCTACTTTACCGGTTGGCGTTTTTATAATGATTGGAATATTGTTCCAAATTTTATTGGAATTTTTCTCAAAAGGTGCAGAACATGGTCACGTTCACGTACACACCGACGAACATAACGAATTGCATCAAATTCCTTGGTTGTTGTTTATTAGTTTGTGTATTCATGCCTTGTTAGAAGGTTTTCCAATTCACGAAAACAACAATTTAGCCTATGGAATTGCAGTACACCATTTCCCTATTGCTATTATTTTGACCTTGTTTTTCGTAAATGCGAAGATGAATAAACTAATGATTTTTGCTTTTATGTTTTCTTTCGCATTAATGACTCCACTAGGAACTTTATTAGCGGAACAAATGCATTTTGCACAACATTACTCAAAAGAAATTTCGGCTGTGGTAGTTGGGATTTTATTTCATATTTCGTCTACAATTATTTTTGAAAGTAACGAAGGACATAAATTCAATTTAGCTAAAATTACCATGATTGTATTTGGTTTTGTATTAGCATATATAATTGAAATGGGACATTCGCATTAAAAGATATCGCTACATAAAATGTATGTAGTTTTTAGTTAAATTTGAACAATATTTAAAACAATTGATATGGGATTATTTTCTGCGCTTCTTGGCAATGCAGGTGCTGTAAATCAGGAAACTTTAGTAAAAGAGTATGGTAAACTTTTAATTACAGGTGAAGAAATTGAGTTAGGTTTCAAACTAATTCGCGATACTTTTATTTTTACCAACAAACGATTAATTTTAGTTGAAAAACAAGGAATTACAGGCAGTAAAATAGAATACAAATCGATTACTTACAAAAGCATTTCACGTTTCAGTATAGAAACTGCTGGAACTTTTGACTTAGAAGCTGAATTGAAGATTTGGGTTTCAAGCGAAGCACATCCTAGTGTTGTGAAACAATTTAACAAATCAGTTAATGTGTATGACGTGCAAAATGTTTTAGCACATCATGTTTTAAAATAATCGCATGAACTTTACCAAAACCACTGAACAAGCTTCCAAATACGAACATTTAGAAAAAATGTCGGTAACTGAATTGTTGACGAATATCAACAACGAAGACAAATCTGTTCCGTTAGCCGTTGAAAAAGCATTACCTCAAATTGAAACTTTAGTGACTGAAATTGTTTCGAAAATGAAACAAGGTGGTCGTTTGTTTTATATTGGCGCAGGTACTTCAGGACGTTTAGGAATTGTAGATGCTTCAGAATGTCCACCTACTTTTGGAGTTCCTTTTGATTTGGTAATTGGAATTATTGCAGGTGGCGACACTGCCATTAGAAAAGCAGTAGAATTTGCCGAAGACGACAGAGAACAAGCTTGGAAAGATTTACAACAATGGAATATCAATAAAAATGATGTGGTTGTTGGAATTGCCGCTTCGGGAACTACTCCTTATGTAATTGGTGGCTTAGAAATGTGTAATCAAAATAACAT
Source organism: Flavobacteriia bacterium (assembly GCA_004293165.1). Taxonomy (GTDB): domain Bacteria; phylum Bacteroidota; class Bacteroidia; order Flavobacteriales; family Flavobacteriaceae; genus Flavobacterium. The sequence continues at coordinate 39,789 of RDYL01000010.1, forward strand.
CAGTACGGGAAGTATTAGTTGTAACGCAGAAAGTCCATTATCCAAAACGGCTAAATTTCCGATTGATGTGGTAGTTGGTCCTGAATTTGTTACTGGAAGCAGTCGCATGAAAGCAGGAACGGCTCAGAAGTTGGTTTTAAATATGATTTCTACTACAACTATGATTCAGTTGGGTAAAGTAAAAGGAAATAAAATGGTGGATATGCAATTGAGCAACACCAAATTAATTGATAGAGGTACGCGAATGATTATGGATGAAATTCCGGTAAATTACGAAGAAGCAGGAAAACTTCTAGAAACCCACAGAAGTGTGAGGAACGCAGTTAATTTTTTCAAGAATAAAATATAATGGCAACAGATAAAACAGTTTTAGCAAAAGGTATTAAATATCTTTCAGGTGCGCTTCCCTTACTATTTATAGGTCCATTTGTAATAAATAGTGCTTTTAAAAACGAAAATCATCCTTTATATCCATACATTTTAGCTCTTGGAATCATAATTGCTATAGCGGCAATGTTTCTGATTTTTAAAGGAATTACTACCATTGTTAAAAGCATGTTTGAGGGAGATAAACAAGGGCGATAAAAATTCAATATCAATATCAATTTCAAAATAAATAACAATTTCAAAATCAAATATGAAATTCAAAATACAATATTTTATTTGTACTTTATTACTACTTACGTTGCTAACTTCTTGCTACAATCAGGAACGTAATTGTAATGATTTTAAAACCGGTAAATTTATTTCGGAAACAGAAATTGAAGGTAAAAAATTCACAAGTACTTTTGAACGAAATGATTCTATTCAAATTGAAAGCTATAAAGGGAAAATAGATACTTTTAAAGTACGATGGACGAATGATTGTGAATACATTATACAAAACAATAATCCCAAAAACAGAGAAGAAAAAAAACCTGTACAAATGAAAATTTTGACCACTACTACTAATTCATACACTTTTGAATATTCATTTGTTGGTGATTCAAAAAAACAACGTGGTACTGTAACAAAACTAAACTAGTCAACGTATAATTAGTTCTAAAACCAAAACAAAAAATGGAAGTATTTTTAAATCCCGATGCATGGATAGCACTGTTAACCTTAACTTTTTTAGAAATTATTTTAGGAATCGATAACATCATTTTTATTTCGATTGTTACCGGAAAATTACCGCCAGAAAAACGAAAAAAAGCAACACGAGTTGGGCTATTTTTAGCCATGTTTATGCGTATTGCCTTGCTTTTTGGAATCACCATTTTAATTGCCATGAAAGCACCTTGGTTTAGCTTTGATTTTGGATGGTTTTCTGCTGACATTACAGGTCAAGCCTTGATATTGTTACTTGGAGGACTGTTTTTAATTTACAAGAGTACTAAAGAAATTCATGAAAAAGTAGACCACAAAGGTGAAGAAGAAAAAGAATTGAAAACTTCGGCTACCAAATCATTTGCAAGCGTTATTGGTCAAATTTTATTAATTGACATTATATTCTCTGTCGACAGTATTTTAACCGCAGTTGGTATGACAAACGGAATCGAAGGCGCTTTATTAATTATGATTACAGCTGTAGTAATATCTGTGGGAATTATGATGTTATTCGCGGTTCCTGTTGGAAATTTTGTAAATGCAAATCCTTCCATTCAAATTTTAGGATTATCATTTTTAATCTTAATCGGATTTATGTTGATTACCGAAAGTATGCATTTATCCAATGCTGAATTAGCGGGTCAACACGTAGGAGCCGTTCCAAAAGGTTATTTGTATTTTGCAATTACCTTCTCATTGGCTAATGAGTTTATCAATATGAAGATGCGTAAGAAAAATTAATTATAAAATGATTATATAAAAAATGTCCCGATAAATATCGGGACATTTTTATTTTATAAAAGATACTGTTTAAGACAATCCTGTAATCACTCCGTTATTATCAATATCAATTCGTTCTGCGTTTGGAACTGCTGGTAAACCTGGCATTCGCATTACTTCACCTAACAAAGGCACAATGAATCCAGCACCACTCGCAATTTCAAATTCACGAACCGTAATATCAAAATTCGTTGGGCGACCAATTAACTTTTCATTGTCTGAAAAACTCGCTGGTGTTTTAGCCATACAAACCGAAAAATGACTAAAACCTAAATCGTTAATCATCTTTAATTGTGATTTAGATTTTGGAGAAAACTCTACTGAATTCGCTCCATAAATTTCTTTAGCAACTGTATTTATTTTATGTTCAATACTGTCCGATGGTTGATATAAAGGTTTATAATTGGCATTTCCTTTATTAATTTCTTCTACCACCTTTTCAGCTACTTCCGCAGAACCTTTTCCTCCATGAACAAAAGCTGTACTTACAATTGCTGTAACTCCTTTAGTAGCACATAATGCTTTTAATTTATCATATTCAGCTTGTGTATCATCTGGAAAAGCATTCACACAAACCACTGGATTAATTCCAAATTTTTGAATGTTTTCGATGTGTTTTTCTAAATTGCTAAAGCCTTTTTCAATCGCGCTTACATTTTCTGTTTTGAAATCTTCCGCCGCTAATCCCGCATGATGTTTAATCGCTCTAATTGTTGCTACTAAAACGACCGCATTTGGTTTTAAACCACTTTGTTCGCATTTGATGTGTAGAAACTTCTCAGCACCTAAATCAGCACCAAAACCAGCTTCTGTCACAACGTAATCTCCAAGAGATAATCCCATTTTGGTTGCAATTGCTGTATTTGTACCTTGCGCAATACTGGCAAACGGTCCGCCATGTAAAATTGCTGGATTTCCGTCGATAGTTTGTACTAAATTAGGTTTGATCGCATCTTTCAATAAGGTTGCCATTGCTCCTACTACATTCAAATCTCTAGCGAAAATAGCTTTTCCTTCTAAAGTTTTTCCAACGAATATATTTCCTAATCGAAATTTCAAATCTTCTAAATCTTTTGCCAAACATAAAATCGCCATCACTTCTGAAGCTGGTGTAATATTGAAACCATCTTCACGCATAGTGCCATTAGCTTTCGCACCAACACCAATAATAATCTGACGAAGTGAACGATCGTTCATGTCCATCACACGTTTCCACGCGATTGATTTTGGATCTAGATTTAATGAATATTTCGTGTTTTGCAAGTTGTTATCAATCACAGCCGATAACAAGTTATTCGCTTTTTCAATTGCCGAAAAATCACCAGTAAAATGTAAGTTGATATCTTCCATCGGTAACACTTGAACATAACCACCACCAGCTGCTCCTCCTTTTAAACCGAAAACAGGTCCTAATGAAGGTTCACGTAAAACGGCAATTGCTTTTTTACCAATGTAATTCAAACCATCTGTTAATCCAATAGACATTGTAGTTTTTCCTTCCCCATATTTGGTTGGCGACATGGCAGAAACTAAAATCAGTTTCCCTTTAGGGTTTTCTTGTTGCAAATGAAGAGGTAATTTGGCTTTATACTTGCCGTAGAATTCTAAATCGTCTTCTTCAATATTGATTTTTTTAGCGATTTCTTTTATGTGAGACATCGTTGCATTTTGAGCAATTTCAATGTCTGATGGAAATGTTGACATATTGTTGTGTTTTGTTTGGGTGCGAAATTAAAGTTTTTATTTGGGAAGAAAAATGATAAAAATCAATAAAAAAACCTACAAGGTTATAAAAGCCTTGCAGGTCATCTTATTACTCTAAGGACAACGTAATTTGTCCGTCGTCGTCTAATTCTATATTGAAATCTTGAATATCGTTTCCTTCTTCAGAAATTTCATCGGTTGCTATTTCTGGTTCGTCTAAAACTTCTTCATACGGAAGTGGATCTAATAGATTAACCTGCTTAATTTTATCCGTAGTTAATTGATTTCCTAACGCTTTGATTCCTTTTACAGCTATGAATTGTTCTAAATCAACCACTTGATTTTCTTTTTGAACTCCTTTTACTTTAGCAAAAATAACCTCAGCGACCGGACGCCAATCGGTTGAAACAATTTCTAATTGCGATTTCTCGTGTTCAGTGATGAAAATTTCCTCTTTGTTTTCGTTTTCAACTAAGAAACGTTTTACAAAATAACGGTCTTTTTCGCCACAATAATAAATACACGAAACTGGTTTATTTGAATTCCATTTTTCCAACACTATCATATCTTCTTCGAAATGCGTAGTCAATTCTGGAATAATGGTCTTCAACTTTCCGGATTGGTTCACAATCAACAAACGATCATTTGGACGGAATTCTCCTAACAACTCACCTCTTCCATCGACATTTAAGCGTTGTACGGTATCATCAAACCAAACTTTTCTTGGACGCAAAGTTGAAATTCCTTTCTCTTTTAACTCGATTTTTTTGATTGGATATTTGGTCACCGTGTTACCACGAGAAGCTCTTCCTTTGATAGCAATGTCCGAGAAATCAACATCCCATTTCAGTTTTTTCACGCTTCCTACTTGGCGTAATAAAATCGTAACCACTTCGGCTTCTCCATTTGGATTGGCAGAGAAATAAGACACCATTGAACCTGGTTTTTCTTGAGTTAAATCATAAAACTTATCACGAGTTACACCCGAAACATTGAAACGTTTGATAAAAGTGGAACCATTTTTACCATCACGATACATCATGTTGTAAATCGTTCGTTTGTCGTTTTTATCAAAAACAGCGATGTGAATAATGTCTTTTCCAACGAATTTTTTATCATCTACTTTCGCTACCATCATTTTTCCATCACGAAGGAATACAATTACATCATCGATGTCCGAACAATCGGCAACATATTCGTCTTTCTTTAAACCGGTTCCAAAGAAACCTTCTTCTTTGTTCACATATAGTTTTGTGTTTCTCAAAACTACTTTCGTTGCTTCAATATTATCAAAACTTCTTAATTCGGTTTGGCGTTCGCGCCCTTTTCCGTATTTGTCTTTTAGTTTTTGGAAGAAATCAATCGTATAATCAATAATATGATCCAAATGATATTTCACTTGTTCCATTTCGGCTTCCAATTTCGAAATCGCTTCATCGGCTTTATCCGAGTCGAAACGTGTAATACGAATCATTGGGATTTGCGTCAATTTTTGCAAATCATCGTCGTTAATATCCCGAACAAATGATTTTAAAAACGGCTCAAATCGATCATACATATATTTATACAACGATTCTCTGTCGGAATACAATTTGAAGTCAATATACATTTCTTCACGAATGAAAATCTTTTCTAACGTAGAGAAATGCCATTTATTTTCTAATTCGTCTAACTGAATTTCCAATTCGCGTTTCAGTAAATCAACCGTTCTATTGGTCGAAATTTTCAACATATCAGAAACTCCAATAAACAATGGCTTATGATTTGCAATCACACAACCTAAAGGCGCTACCGAAGTTTCGCAAGCCGTGAACGCATACAATGCATCAATAGTTTTATCTGGAGAAACACCAGCTGGCAAATGAATTAAAATTTCAACCTCAGCCGCCGTGTTGTCTTCAATTTTCTTAATTTTGATTTTCCCTTTTTCGTTGGCTTTCAAAATACTATCAATCAATGTTGACGTATTGGTTGAAAACGGAATTTGGGTAATCACCAACGTTTGTTTGTCTAACTGCCCAATTTTTGCACGCACACGCACACGTCCACCACGTAATCCATCATTATAATTGGAAACATCAGCAATACCTGCGGTTGGAAAATCGGGAAATAAGGTAAAAGGTTTCCCTTTTAATATTTTGATAGAAGAATCTATTAATTCGTTAAAATTGTGTGGTAACACTTTGGTCGATAAACCTACGGCAATACCTTCTGCACCTTGTGCTAACAACAAAGGAAACTTCACCGGAAGATTAATCGGTTCGGCACGACGACCATCGTATGACATTCCCCATTCGGTGATTTTTGGCGAATACAACACATCGTGACCAAATTTTGAAATTCGGGCTTCGATGTATCGGGAAGCAGCGGCACTATCTCCTGTTAAGATATTTCCCCAGTTTCCTTGCATGTCGATGATTAGGTCTTTTTGACCAATTTGCACCATGGCGTCACCAATACTTGCATCTCCGTGAGGGTGATACTGCATGGTGTGCCCAACGATATTGGCTACTTTATTGTAACGACCATCATCTAACTCTTTCATGGAGTGCATAATACGACGTTGCACCGGTTTAAAACCGTCTTCAATCGCTGGAACTGCACGTTCTAGAATTACATAGGAAGCATAGTCCAAAAACCAATCTTTGTACATTCCTGTAACTTTGGTAATGGTGTCTTCTGGGTTTTCGTTGTTTTCGTAAAAATGATGTCCCGTTGAAACACGAATATCGTCAAAACCTTCCTCGTTAGTAGAATTGTCTTGATTATCGAAATTTTCGTCTTCGTTTGGAATGATGTTATCTTCTTCGTCTTTCATTTTTATGCTGAATTATTTTCAGTATATTTTTTAAGTTCAAAATCACTGCTCACTATAAACTGAACACTGAATACTAATTTTTCTCTACCACATCCAACTCCACTTTCAAATTATTGATAATAAAATCTTGTCGGTCTGGGGTGTTTTTACCCATATAAAATTCTAACAAGGTTTCAATTGAAGTGGCTTTATCTAACATCACAGGATCTAATCGAATGTCTTGCCCAATGAAATGTTTGAACTCATCTGGCGAAATTTCTCCTAATCCTTTGAATCGGGTGATTTCTGGTTTTGGCTTTAGTTTTTCAATGGCGTTTACTCGTTCTTCTTCGCTGTAGCAATAAATCGTTTCTTTTTTATTTCGCACACGGAACAAAGGTGTTTGTAAAATATACAAATGACCGTCTTTAATCAACTCAGGGAAAAACTGCAAGAAAAACGTAATCAACAACAAGCGAATGTGCATACCATCGACATCGGCATCGGTTGCAATTACGATATTGTTGTAACGTAAATCGCCCATGTCTTCCTCAATGTTTAATGCGGCCTGTAATAAATTAAATTCTTCGTTTTCATACACAATTTTCTTGGTCATTCCATACGAGTTCAAAGGCTTACCACGTAAACTGAAAACCGCTTGCGTATTCACATCACGACTCTTCGTAATGGAACCAGAAGCCGAATCTCCCTCGGTAATAAAAAGCGTACTTTCTAAACTTCTTGGATTTTTCGCATCGGTTAAATGCACACGACAATCGCGTAATTTTTTATTGTGAAGACTGGCTTTTTTAGCGCGGTCTTTGGCTAATTTTCTAATGCCTGATAGTTCTTTACGTTCGCGTTCGGCTTGTAAAATCTTACGCAATAACGCATCAGCAACTTCTGGATTTTTATGTAAAAAATTATCTAACTTCGTTTTGATGAAATCATTCACAAACGAACGCACCGAAGGCCCATTCGGACCAATATCAGTAGAACCTAATTTGGTTTTGGTTTGCGATTCGAAAACAGGTTCTTCAACCTTAACCGAAACCGCAGAAACAATCGATTTACGAATATCAGAAGCTTCAAAAGGTTTGTTGTAAAACTCTTTGATGGTTTTTACAATTGCCTCGCGAAAAGCTCCTAAATGTGTTCCTCCTTGTGTAGTATTTTGTCCATTAACAAACGAATGGTATTCTTCTGAATATTGTGACTTACTGTGTGTGATGGCTACCTCGATATCTTCACCCAACAAATGAATCGTTGGATATACCATATCGTCTTCGTGAATGGCTTCTTGCAATAAATCTTTTAAACCGTTATCTGAAAAATACTTTTCGCCATTGTAATAAATGGTCAATCCTGTATTTAAATAACAGTAATTTTTGAGCATCTTGATGATGTACTCATTTCGGTATTTGTAGTTCTTGAAAATCGCTTCGTCGGCAATAAACGAAACTTTGGTTCCTTTACGCTTGGTTGTTTCTTGAACATCTTCTTCTAATGTTAGATTTCCGGCTGAGAATTCCGCTGCTTTTTGTTGGTTATCACGTACCGATTCTACACGGAAATAATTAGAAAGCGCATTTACGGCTTTTGTACCGACTCCATTTAAACCTACTGATTTTTTAAAGGCTTTGGAATCATATTTTCCACCCGTATTCATTTTAGAAACTACATCAACGACTTTTCCTAACGGAATGCCTCGACCGTAATCGCGCACCGTTACGAGTTTGTCTTTGATGGTAACCTCGATGGTTTTTCCTGCACCCATGACAAATTCATCGATACAGTTATCCAATACTTCTTTTAATAAAATATAAATACCATCATCGGGCGAAGAACCATCACCTAGTTTTCCGATATACATACCGGGACGCATACGAATATGTTCTTTCCAATCGAGGGAACGTATATTGTCTTCGGTATATTGATTTTGCTCTAACATAGACAGAATTTGGATTTTGTGCAATATAGCATTTATCTCCAAATTTTAGAAGCGAAAATCCGAGAAGTTATTGACAAAATATGGTTAAGAAGATAGAAAAAAGAGAAGGAAAAAAAGATTTTCTAACTACTCATAATGTCTAAAAATCCCACTATCTGAAATTGTCCAAAGAGCTGCTTTTTGATTGGCTGCTTTTAGGGCTTGATTTGCCCAAGAATTGCAAGTATAAAATAACGAATAACTTCCGTTGGCTTCATAAAAAACGTCGTGTTTTCCGTAAACGGCTTCGGTTTCAATTTTTAAAAATTCACCTGATTTGGTTTTAAAAGATTCATTAATGAATAGAATCAACTTTTTGTAATTATCAGAAGAAATTTGAAGTTTCTTACAAGACTTACTTTCTTTCAAATCTTTGTAAAACGTTATATGCATTGCCGTTGTACTCAATCCAGAAGCAGCTTTCAAAGCTGTACTTGCTTTCAAATCTGCCCAAGTGGGCGTTTCTAAGTAAAAACCTTTATCACCCCAACCTAAAGCAACATATTGATATGTAGTATCTTTTGATTTTGTATGTTCAAATTTCAGTTGGTTTGACCAATCATAATGTTCGTTTTTAATAGGTAGAACAACATCGGTATGAACGCCATTTGTTAGAATGTAGATTGGAATTTCTTGATGGTTTTCAGCAAAATCTTCATTTACAGAAACAAATGACAACAACGTTACGATTAACAAATACGTCAACAATGATAGAATGAAAATCGCTAAATATTTCAGCAGTTTTTTGATGATTTTCATAGCTTTTTATTTAAACAAGTAATTACTTTCGTACTCAAAACCTTCTTTTCGTAATAACTTTCTAAAATCGGCACGAGATGGCGTTAAAACAACGTGAAGTGTGTCGTTTTCGCTCATTTCAGTAACAAATGGAATTTTAAGTTCGGATTTTAATTTAGTAAAATCTTTTTTAGTTCCAAGTTGAGTATGACTTGCTCCAATAGTAGATAATTTCAGAATACTGGTTTGGTATTTCCCATCTACTTCCTTATTTAAAACTAACGAAGATTTATATTGTTTCGCTATTTCATTTTCTGCAAAGGAAAAAATAGTATCTAAACGTTCTATTTCGAACGTAATTGTATCGCCTTTTATAAACGTTTTATAAGCTTTACTTTCAGATTTATCATAAACTTGATTGTTTCGAAATTCTAATTCGGGAATAGAATCCAATTCTGATTTTAAAGAGGTAATGGTTTCAATTTCTTTAATATAAGCGCATTTTGGCTCCACTACCAAACGATGCGAATAATCCATTGTATACGTTCGAACAAACTTTTTAGGAAATTCAATTATAGCATCAACATTGGTGGGCTGGGCTTCAGAAAAATAGATAAAACTATTTTCTATAGCAGATTCTTTACAAGATGTAAATAAAAGCGTTCCCGCTAAAAGAATTAGGTAATTTTTCATGGTTGTTAGTTTAAAATAGCAAGACAAAACTTATGCCAAAATATTTTATAACTAAACTTACCTATTTTCTTGTTTTAACCAATCGGTTTTTTTCTTAATAATTTTAATAATTACAATGGCAATTAATAAAAATATCATACTATATAATAGAAAAGGATTTGGTGCTTCATCATTTTTTAGGTAAACCCCAACATAATCGAAAACAAAGAAAATAGCAAATAAAACAAAGATACCTGTAATCTCTTTTCGCACTACTTTTTTCCAACTTAAGGACAAATCAGCCTTTATGAAATTTTTAAAATCAGGGACAAATGCTGGTACTTTATTAGACCAATCGGCATAAATACTTCCGAATTTATTTCTTAAAAACTGCTCCTCTGCATACATTATTCTTTCATAATATACCCAATAGGAAAGGGAGAATGCCACAACAAACCAAAAATTTCCAGATAAAATTGCGGGTCCAAGCCACATGAAATAATTTCCCACATACAAAGGATGTCTTACTAAAGAATACATTCCTTTTGTATTCAAAGTATCAGCCACTTGATTTTTTACAGTTCTACCCGAAGTGTTTTTAGGTGTAAACCCAATAACGCAAATTCTAATGAATAAGCCAAAGAGTCCAATTGCAAGACAAAACATTTCAAAATAAATCTCGTATGGGGAATTTTTTAGAAAAAAAGAATCAGGATTTAATTCTGTTTGAATAAAAAGCACAAAACCTATTACCAAAATAATGATAGGTAAAACACCTCTATATCTAAAGAGCCAAAGTCCTTGTTTTTCAAATTCTTCTTGTAATGCCATAGTTGAATTTATTTTATTAGTAAACTAGATATTACACATTAAATCTAAAGTGCATTACATCACCATCTTTTACAATGTATTCTTTTCCTTCTACTCTTAACTTTCCAGCTTCTTTTACTTTAGCTTCAGAACCAAAGTTAGAGAAATCTTCAAATGCAATCACTTCAGCACGGATGAATCCTTTTTCGAAATCGGTATGGATAACTCCTGCTGCTTTTGGTGCTGTATCTCCGATGTTAATAGTCCAAGCGCGAACTTCTTTAACACCAGCCGTAAAATACGTTTGTAATTTTAATAATTTATACGCTGCACGAATTAATACAGCCGAACCTGGCTCTGTTAATCCCATGTCTTCTAAAAACACTTGACGCTCTTCGTAGCTTTCTAATTCGGTAATATCTGCTTCTGCTCCTACTGAAAGAATAATCACTTCTGCATTTTCATCTTTTACTAACTCACGAACTTGGTCAACATATTTGTTTCCGTTTACAGCTGAAGCCTCGTCTACGTTACAAACATACAAAACAGGTTTTGTGGTGATTAATTGGAATTCTTCCATCATATCCACCTCATCTTGATTTTGAGGAACCACCGTACGAGCCGATTTTGCTTCCATCAAAGTCTCACGAATTCTATCTAACAATGCTTTTTCAGCTTGGGCTTCTTTATTTCCAGTTTTGGCAGCACGATTGGTTTTTTCCAAACGTTTTTCAACTGTTTCCAAATCTTTTAATTGCAATTCAATATCGATGGTTTCTTTATCGCGTATTGGATTTACATTACCATCAACGTGCACAATATTATCGTTATCAAAACAACGTAAAACGTGAATAATAGCATTACATTCTCTAATGTTTCCTAAGAATTGATTTCCTAAACCTTCTCCTTTACTTGCTCCTTTTACCAAACCGGCAATATCTACGATATCTACTGTTGCCATTTGAACACGCTCTGGCTTCACCAATTCCTCCAAACGAGCAATACGTGGATCTGGAACGTTTACCACACCAATATTTGGTTCTATAGTACAAAACGGAAAGTTAGCACTCTGCGCTTTAGCGTTTGATAAACAATTAAATAAAGTTGATTTTCCAACATTTGGCAATCCTACAATTCCTGCTTTCATTCTGAATGTATTTTTTAAAAGTGCGCAAATATACTTTAATCCTAATTAGTATCAAAGTATTAAATAAAAGGAGTTCATTTAGATTGCTTAATTATTCTTTAGGATTTTGCTCTTCGCTTTGAATATCTTCTTTTGCTTTTCCTAGACTTTCTATAACCGCTTTCTCTTCTGCAGTAGAAACAAAACCTGATTCAACATCCCAATAATTCGTAAAAAAAGAAGTTTTCTTATTGATTAGAGATTTTCCTTTAAATATATTTTTATCGTTGTATTCAAAAGGCTGTTTATCGAAATCTGTAATAACCATGTGATTTTTCACTTCTATTCTTCGATCTTTTTTCTTGTAGCGTTTTTCAAAACCAATTACTTCTTTTGAATTGGCTAAATAGTAAACATCACCATCCAATCGAAATGTGTTTTTAAATTCTAATTTATAGACTTTTCGACTAGCAAACATGCTCTCTTTATACTTTTGAAGTCTTTCTGAGGAAACATAAGAACTCAACTCAACAATTATTTTTTTATTACTATCATACACAATAATAAAATCGGATAGAATCCCTTGATATTCTGGAAATGGAACAATTTTAATCACTAAATAATCTTCATTTGAAGGATATGTTTTAATGGAAAAATCATGTGTTTTCTTAGCACTATTATCAAGTACTTCATCTAAATATTTAAACTGATAATAATTTTCAATAATATTGTTTAAATCATATCCTAAAATATTGGGATAAATGTCTCCATCTAAAACTCCAACGGCTCTATTTTGTTCTACTAAAATATCTGTTTTAATATTATTTTCATTTCCAAGTATTTGAAAATTAATCAATCCATCGTTAAAAAAAACTATTTCATTATCTCGTTTATAAAACTCCCGTAAATAGATTTTTAAATTCATCGGGATTGTAATTTTATCTTTAGAATTTTCAACAATTCTCTTTAAAATTTGTTGGGGATGATCTTTTGTGACAATGAATTCTTCGAGTTGTTGTGTATTAGGCTCCATAAAGACCACATTTTCATTTTTATTTAATGTGGCTATTTTAATAACAATGGTTTTATAAGACGAATGAATAAATTCCAAATCAGAACTTTTAGTTAAACTAACAAATGCTTTCCCGTCTTTATTAGTTAAAAATCCTTGTCGTGTTCTTAAAGCAGTTATGGTTACTTCTTCTATAGGCAAATCTGTATCAAAATCTTTTACAATAATTGTATATTCGATACTTTGTGAGAAAACCATCGAAGAAAAAAATAAGAATAAAAAAGTAAGTTTTTTTATCATAAAAATTTGCTATCTATCAAATTTAACGAAAAAATGTCAAAAACACACTTCTAATCCTATTTTTTATGGCTATAAAACAAAAAAGAGAACTTTCTATTGAAAATTCTCTTTGATTATTGATTTTAAAAACGATTATTCGTTATGTAAAAATGATTGTCTGTTTAATAACGTTTCTTCGCTCTCCACATGATTATCATCTGGCACACAACAATCTACTGGACAAACCGCAGCACATTGTGGTTCTTCATGAAACCCTTTACATTCGGTACATTTTCCAGGAACTATGTAATAAATATCATCAGAAATTGGAGTTTGAGACGCATCGGAATCAACTTCTGTTCCATCAGGTAAAATTACTTTTCCGCTTAATTTTGTACCATCTTTCCATCTCCAATCATCAGCGCCTTCATAAATTGCTGTATTTGGACACTCAGGCTCACAAGCCCCGCAGTTGATACACTCGTCTGTTATTATAATTGCCATGTTTGCTTTTATGTTTAGAAATTAGAATTCAGAAAAACTTGATATTCTAATATAATGATTAATTTTGCGCTACAAAAATACAATGTAAACCAAATATAAACAAGTTACAAATGTTACAAATTGAAATAAAATCGAGTTTTGTTGAATTAGGAAATTTCTTGCGTCAATTTTCTGAAGACAGAAATACAAAAAACGCTTCGGTTTTACAAAACGATTTGTTCTTTCACGATTTTGAAGATTTAATAACTCTTTCACAATCGCATAATGGCTGGTTTACCCCTGAACACGTTTACTTTAGCATTCAATCATGGGCAAAAGCATTAACGGAAGACAACTTAAATAACTGGATAAATCCATATGATTTCTCCAATACAACCACTAAAAAAGTAGGACTAGTTTTAGCTGGAAATATTCCCTTAGTAGGCTTTCATGATTTTCTTTCGGTATTAATTTCTAGGCATGATGTATTGGTAAAAACATCATCAAACGATCAATATTTATTAAAATTTTTAGCAAAATATTTGATTGCTATAGAACCAAAACTTAACTCAAAAATAACGTTTGTTGAAGGTAAATTAGAAGGTTTTGATGCTGTTATTGCAACAGGAAGTAATAATACCGCTAGATATTTTGAATATTACTTTAAAGATAAACCAAGTATTATTCGTAAAAACAGAAATTCTGTAGCTATTTTAAATGGACAAGAATCATTTGAAGATTTAGTGCTATTAGGCGAAGATATTTTTAGATATTTTGGATTAGGTTGTAGAAATGTTTCTAAACTTTTTGTTCCTAAAGGTTATAATTTTGACAACTTCTTCAAAGCGATGTATGAATACCGCGATGTAATCAAATATGAAAAATATGCTAATAATTATGATTACAATAAAGCGGTTTTCTTAATGAGTAACTTTCAATTATTAGATAATGAATTTTTAACAATCAAAGAAGATAGTAGTTACGCATCCCCTATTTCTTCTGTATTTTATGAATTCTATGATAATTTAGAGGAATTAAATTCTCGATTACTAACTGAAACTGAACAAATTCAATGCATCGTCTCTAATTGTTTTGCTCAAAATTCTGTTGCTTTTGGACAAACACAACAGCCTAAACTTTGGGATTACGCAGACAATGTTGATACTTTAGCCTTTTTATCAAAAATATAATTTCATTTTTAATAATTATTACCTAATAATAAAACGTTTTCGTTAATAATATTATAGAATTATTATCAAATTAAAGGATGATATTTATTTGTTATTTACGAAATTTGTCGTTTTAAAAAAATATTCAAAAATAACTACTACCACAACAATGAAAAAACACAACTACAGTGCTGGTCCATGCATACTTCCTCAAGAAGTTTTTGAAAAATCAGCGCAAGCTATTTTAGATTTCAATAATTCTGGCTTATCAATTTTAGAAATTTCACACCGAAGCAAAGATTTTGTTGCAGTAATGGATGAAGCGAGAGCCTTAGTTCTAGAACTTTTAGGATTAGAAGGCAAAGGATATCAAGCCTTATTCTTAGCGGGTGGAGCCAGTTTAGAATTCTTAATGGTTCCATACAATTTGATGAAAGTAGATGGAAAAGCTGCTTATTTAGATACTGGGACATGGGCAAATAGTGCTACTAAAGAAGCGAAACATTTTGGAGAAACTATAGTTGTTGCATCATCTAAAGCAGAAAACTACAATCATATTCCAAAAGATTATTCAATTCCAAGTGATGCAAGTTATTTTCATTGTACGAGTAACAACACCATTTTTGGAACACAAATGAAATCGTTTCCTACTGTAAATGTTCCTTTAGTTTGCGATATGAGTTCTGATATTTTTTCACGCGTTTTAGATTTTTCAAAATTTGATTTAATTTATGCTGGAGCGCAAAAAAATATGGGACCCGCTGGCGCAACTCTAGTTGTTGTTAAAGAAGAAATTTTAGGCAAAACTGGAAGAACAATTCCAAGTATGTTAGACTACCAACAACATATTTCAAAAGAGAGCATGTATAACACACCTCCAGTGTTTCCAATTTATGCTTCACTTCTAACTTTACAATGGTTAAAAAAATTAGGTGGTATTGCAGCAATTGAAAAAATAAATGAAGCTAAAGCAGCTTTATTATATTCAGAAATCGACAGAAACCCTTTATTTAAAGGAGTTGCTGCAACTAAAGATCGTTCAAATATGAATCCAACATTTGTTTTAGTAAATCCAGAACATGAAGCATTATTTGACAGTATGTGGAAAGCTGCAGGTATTTCAGGTTTAGCTGGACATCGTTCGGTAGGTGGATATCGTGCTTCCATGTATAATGCTCTACCAATTGAAAGTGTTCAAGTGTTAGTTGATGTAATGAAAGAATTAGAAAATAAAATTTAGTAACTAGTTATTAGTAGAATAAAAATATATAGAATGAAAGTATTAGCAAACGACGGAATTTCAAAAAGCGGTATCAAAGCTTTAGAAAAAGGAGGTTTTGAAGTAATTACAACAAAAGTAGCACAAGAACAAGTGGCTAACTACATCAATACCCACGATGTAAAAGTTATTTTAGTTAGAAGTGCAACAAAAGTGCGTAAAGACATTATTGATGCTTGTCCAGGACTAAAAATCATTGGTCGTGGTGGTGTTGGAATGGATAATATTGATGTTACTTATGCTCGTGAAAAAGGATTACATGTAATTAACACACCTGCTGCTTCTTCTGAAAGTGTAGCCGAATTAGTATTTGCACATTTATTTACTGGGGTACGTTTTTTACATGATTCTAACCGAAATATGCCACTAGAAGGCGACACCCATTTTGAAGGATTAAAAAAAGCCTATGCAAATGGAGTTGAATTAAGAGGTAAAACTTTAGGGATTATTGGTTTTGGTCGTATTGGCCAAGCAGTTGCTAAAATGGCTCTTGGTTTAGGAATGAAAGTAGTTGCTGCTGATAAATTTGTGAGCGAAGCTATTATTCGTGTAGATTTTTACAATGGTCAATTTATTAATGTTGATATAAAAACAGAACCTTTAGAAGATATTTTTAAACATTCTGACTTTATTACATTACATGTTCCTGCTCAAGATGGATATGTAATTGGAAAAGAAGAATTTGCTCAATTAAAAGATGGTGTAGGAATTGTAAATTGTGCGCGTGGTGGTGTTATTGATGAAGTTGCTCTTGTAGAAGCTTTAGACAATAACAAAGTATTATTCGCTGGTTTAGATGTTTTTGAGAATGAACCTACTCCAGAAATTAAAATTTTAATGCATCCAAAAATTTCATTAACACCACATATTGGTGCCGCTACAGGTGAAGCTCAAGATAGAATTGGAACTGAATTAGCAGAACAAATTATAAGTTTGTTGAAAAACAATTAAAACTATCATTAATGATTAAAAGCATCAATTTATTTGGTGCTTTTTTTTATCTTTATACTCTTAATTTTAAGCTATGAAACGTAGTATTGTACTTCTTTTTAGTGGATTTTTAATTCTAGTTGCTTGTAATGCTTCTCAGAGTAAGAAAAAAATTGAAGAAAAATCACAACTAGAAAGTGATACAATTCGCATAGCAAATAAAGAAATTGAGTACGAGGTTTTAATAATTGATGTTGGGTTTTCTTCTTGGTTTAATAGTAACGCAAAACCAAGAAATTATTATTCTAAATCATATTTAGAATCGAGAAACAGAGTTTGGGTATTGGAATGGAACAGAAGAGCAATGCTATCTTCTCAATACAATCAAAATTTATATGAAATGACAATTAATTATGAAACTAATATTAATTACGGTTACGAAGTTAATTATATGCTTTACAATTATTTAGTTTATTTCCAACTCAAAAACAATCAAAAACTCGGTGGATTTTCACCAAGAATTTAAATTATGAAGAAATTAAAAGAACGCTGGAACGTAACCACAAATTTGCAATTAATAGTTATTTTTATCGTATTTGCAATTACTGGATTCAGTTCGTTACAATTAGCGAAACCATTTTTAACCTTAATAGGTATTCCTGAAACATTTCAACCTCATTGGTTGTATAGAGTTTTACGCATCGTACTAATTTTCCCTATCTATCAAGTTTTACTCGTTTTAATGGGATTTATTTTCGGTCAATTCACTTTCTTTTGGGAATTTGAAAAGAAAATGCTAAATCGAATGAAACTAGGTTTTATAGCCAATTATGTTGATTCCAAATTAAAAAAACAAAAGACCGACATTTAGTCGGTCTTTCTTATTATAACGGAATGTTACCGTGTTTTCTTTTGGGTGTATCAACCACTTTATTTTCTAGCATACTAAAAGCTTTTAGTAATTTTCTTCTCGTATCATGAGGTAAAATAACCTCATCAATAAATCCGCGCTGTGCAGCTGTGTATGGATTTGCAAATAACTCTGCATATTCTGCTTCTTTTTCTAATAATTTAGCAGCTGGATCTGCAGCTTCACTAATTTCTTTTTTGAAAATAATTTCAGAAGCTCCTTTTGCTCCCATTACTGCAATTTCAGCTCCTGGCCATGCAAAATTCATGTCAGCACCAATGTGTTTTGAATTCATTACATCATAAGCACCACCATACGCTTTACGAGTAATCACAGTAACTCTTGGAACAGTAGCTTCGCTAAATGCATATAATAATTTAGCTCCGTGAACAATAATTCCGTTCCATTCTTGGTCGGTTCCTGGCAAGAAACCTGGTACATCTTCTAATACTAATAATGGTATATTGAAACAATCACAAAAACGGACAAATCGTGCACCTTTAATAGATGATTTAACATCTAAACATCCCGCTAAAAATTTTGGATTATTAGCCACAATTCCAATACTTCTTCCACCTAATCTGGCAAAACCTACGATGATATTTTCGGCAAAATCTTTGTGAATTTCAAAAAACGAATCTTCATCTATGATATTTGCAATAACATCATGCATATCATAAGGTTTATTCGCATTATCTGGAACAATTGCATCTAACTTTTCTCGTTTTTCATTACCTAAAACATATGGTATTTTAGGCGTTGTTTCTCTGTTGTTTTGCGGAACATAGCTCAATAATTTTTTAATATCTTCCAAACATTCTACGCCATTGGGAGATGTAATATGCGCTACACCCGATTTAGTTGAATGCGTGCTTGCTCCTCCTAATTCTTCCGATGTTACTTCTTCGTTTGTAACTGTTTTTACCACATTTGGACCCGTAACAAACATATAACTATTTCCTTCCACCATCATGGTAAAGTCAGTCATTGCTGGCGAATAAACAGCTCCTCCAGCACATGGCCCAAGTATTGCAGAAATTTGCGGAATAACTCCTGATGATTGTACATTTCTGTAGAAAATATCAGCATAACCACCTAATGAACGAACTCCTTCTTGAATACGAGCACCACCAGAATCATTTAGTCCAATCATTGGTGCACCACTTTTCAAAGCCATGTCCATTACTTTGCAGATTTTCTCAGCATGCGTTTCTGATAAAGAACCTCCAAAAACCGTAAAATCTTGTGCAAATACATAGACAACTCTACCGTTAATTGTTCCATAACCTGTAATTACACCATCACCATAATAGATTTCTTTTTCCATTCCAAAATCGGTTGTTCTGTGAGTTACTAACATACCAATTTCTTCAAAAGAACCTTCATCTAAAAGGTATTCTACTCGCTCTCTTGCAGTTAATTTCTTTTTAGCATGATGCGAAGCTATTCGTTTCTCGCCTCCACCTAATTTGGCTAAAGCTATTTTATCGTTTAATATTTTTATTTTATCTTCCATTTTCTTTCAATGAGTCAATTAGACAATTTGTCGATGTGCCAATTAATTTGGTAATCGTAACACTTTTTGGTCTTCAAGGTATTTTTGTAATGCAATCATTGCTGCGATTTCTGCTTCAATATCTAATTTTGATTTTAGTTTTTCGGCATCATAATAAGCTTTTACAAAACCGGTATCAAAATCACCAGAACGAAATGCTTCGTGCTCCATTACAAACTTTCCAAAAGGCAAAGTTGTTGCTACGCCTTCTACATGATAATTATCGATGGCTTTAATCATTAATTCGATAGATTCTTCGCGAGTTTTTCCGTAAGTTACTAATTTGGAAAGCATTGGATCGTAATAAATTGGCACATCCATTCCTTCTTCAATACCATTATCGACACGAATTCCTTCGCCTTCAGGTAATTTATAAGTACTTAAAAAACCTACATTTGGTAAGAAATCATTCATAGAATCTTCAGCATATACACGAAGTTCCATAGCGTGCCCGTGAATTTTTAAATCTTCTTGTTTAATATCTAATGCTTCGCCACGAGCCACACGGATTTGCAATTCAACTAAATCCAATCCCGAAATCATTTCTGTAACTGGATGTTCTACTTGTAAACGTGTATTCATTTCTAAAAAGTAGAAATTGTGATCGGCATCCATTAAAAACTCAACTGTTCCAGCTCCAAGGTAATCACAAGCACGAGCTACTTTAACAGCAGCTTCGCCCATTTCTTTACGTTTTTCAGGAGTTAAAATGCACGAAGGTGCTTCTTCCACCACTTTTTGATGACGACGCTGAATACTACATTCTCTTTCAAAAACATACAACACATTTCCATGACTATCAGCCATAATTTGGATTTCGATATGTCGTGGTTTGGTTACATATTTTTCAATAAAAACAGAACCATCTCCAAAAGCAGAAGTTGCTTCACTAATTGCACGATTCATTTGGGATTCAAAATCTTCTTCTTTTTCAACCACACGCATTCCTTTTCCACCACCACCAGCAGATGCTTTTATCAAAATTGGAAAACCAACCGCCTTTGCTGTTTTTTTAGCTTCTTCTACATCAATAATTGCATGATCTACTCCAGGAACCATGGGAATATCATATTTCATAACCGCTTCTTTGGCTGCTAATTTACTTCCCATCATTTCAATGGCTTTCGATTTTGGTCCGATGAAAATGATATTATTTTTTTCACATGCTTCTGCAAAAGAAGAATTTTCACTTAAAAATCCATAACCTGGATGAACCGCATCAACACCTAAATCTTTACAAACTTCGATAATCTTATCACCACGTAAGTAAGATTGACTTGAAGCTGCTTCACCAATGCAAACGGCTTCGTCAGCATATTTTACGTGAAGAGCATTTCTATCGGCAGTGGAAAAAACAGCTACGGTTTTAATACCCATTTTTTTGGCGGTTTTCATTACTCGAATAGCAATTTCTCCGCGATTGGCAACTAATATTTTTTTAATTTCTTTCATCTTGATTTTTATTTCAGGTTTCAGGTTGAAAAAGTTTGTATTCAAAGTTAAAATGAGTCACTATATAAAATTGAAAACCATAACTTGAAACTTTAAACTTTTTATTCAAATTCAACTAATAATTGTCCTTTATCTACCGCATTCCCTTTTTCAACCGCAATAGATTTGATAACTCCATCACGTGGCGAAAGGAAACTATTTTCCATTTTCATAGCTTCAAGAATTAATAAAGGATCGTTTTCTTTTACGCTTTGACCAACTTCAACACTGATTTCTAGAATTAAACCAGGCATTGGCGCTTTGATAGCGTTAACCACTTTAGTTTTTCCTCGCTCAATTCCCATACTTTTGATTAATTCATCTAAAGCATTAGAAATAACAACTTCGTATGAATTATTGTTTATTTTAACCGTATATTTTTTGGAAATAAAATCTGCTGAAACTATTTCAGCTTTGTAAGGCTTACTATCTTTAAGTACATGAAAATTACTTTCAGCAACTTTAACAGCGTTTAATTTTGTGCTTTCACTTTCAGTAACTTCAAACGAAGTAGTATTATTTACTAAAAGTCTATAATTGACATCCATATGAGTTTGTTTTTAGTTGACGTAAACTTACAAAAAGAAAACGTTTGCGTAAATGATAAATCTCATAAAATTTGTAAAAATAATATAGCTAAATTATAACAAAAGTAACCCTGATTTCCTTAAAGTTTGAACAGGTTTACCATACCAAAACAATTCAAAATCAGCTAATTCACTCTCAAAATTCGCTTTTAATTGTGAAAAAGTGATTTTATGTTCTGCTTGAATTGAAAGTAATTCTAATACAGAAACTAACCATTCTCCTTCTGTTTTATTTAAAACTATATCAAATGTATGCGTTTTGTTATGAAACGTTAATTTCATCATTTCCCAAGAATTTCCCTTTTTAGATTTGGTAAAAGTTTCAACTTGCGGATTTTTTCCCAACCAAACGACTTTTGCATTTGGTTTTGTAGTGAAATTTTGCTCTTTTTCTAAACAATTAGATATAAAATCAGGTGCAATTTTTGTTTTAGGAATTTTAAAATCGAACCAATCTTGCAAATCATAATCAAAACAAATTCCATGCATGAAATTGAATAATGATTTCTTTAATCCAAAACTAAACTTATCGTGATTGATTCCCGTTTTATCTTTAAAATTAATGTCGTTATTAGCAAATGTAATTTTGTTTTGTTCTGGAATTACCCCAAATTCCTCAGGGAACATTCCCACAGGAGAATGCGCTGTCATAGCAAATTGATGCCAAAAACCACTTTGTAAAACACCTAATTCAAACAATTGACGCACCATTTCTAAACTATCTACTGTTTCTTGAATGGTTTGTGTTGGGTAACCGTACATTAAATATGCATGTACCATTATACCAGATTCAGTGAAATTTCGGGTAACTTTTGCTACTTGCTCTACGGTAACTCCTTTTTTGATTAATTCTAAAAGGCGATCTGTAGCCACTTCTAATCCGCCAGAAACCGCAATACAACCGGATTCTTTTAATAAAAAACATAAATCAGCGGTGAAGCTTTTTTCGAAACGAATATTTGTCCACCAAGTGACTACTAATTTACGTTTAATGATTTCCAGCGCTACTTCACGCATTAAAGCTGGCGGTGCTGCTTCGTCTACAAAATGGAATCCGTTTTCGCCTGTTTGAGCGATTAATTCTTCCATTCTGTCTACCAAAATTTTAGCAGCGATGGGTTCGTATAACTTAATATAATCTAAAGAAATATCACAAAATGTACATTTTCCCCAATAACAACCATGTGCCATCGTGAGCTTGTTCCACCGTCCATCGCTCCATAAACTGTGCATAGGATTGGCAATTTCGATGACCGAAATATATTTATCTAGCAATAAATCAGAATAATCTGGTGTTCCTACTTCACTTTGTTTGTAATCGTGACGTGTGGTGGTGTTTTTATATACTACTTGGTTGTTTTCTAGAAGAAAAGTTCTTTTAAATTCAGATTCTGAAACAAGTTCAGAATGACAAATAAAATTATGAAGCAATTCAACTGGTAATTCACCATCATCTAACGTAATAAAATCAAAGAATTCGAAAACACGTTGGTCTTTTAATTCACGAAGTTCCGTGTTAGGAAATCCGCCACCCATTGCAATTTTCACATTTGGAAAATTAGCTTTTAAAAACTGTGCACAACGAAAAGCACTGTATAAATTTCCAGGAAAAGGAACTGAAATTAAAACTAATTTTGGTTGAACTTCTTCTATTCTATTATTTAAAATTTTGATTGTGATTTCGTCTATAAAAGTTCTTTCGTTTTGTAAATGATTGTAAAGTTCATCAAACGAATTTGCGCTTCTTCCCAAACGCTCTGCATAACGACTAAAACCGAAATTTTCATCAACACATTCTACAATAAAATCCGATAAATCTTCTAAATATAAGGTGGCTAAATGTTTGGCTTTATCTTGCATTCCCATACTACCAAAAGCAAATTCCATATCGTCTAATTGGTCAAATCGTGATGCTTCTGGAAGAAAATTTCCAGCACAAATTTGTCGAGCTAACGATGGATTTTTTCCTTGAAGAAAAGCAATTACAGAATCTATTGTTTTGATGTATTCGTCTTTGAGCGCATAAATTCGCTGTGAATTTGGTCCAAATTCTCCAAACTTGAAACTTGAAACTTGAAACAAACTTTCTAAACCTTTTTTTGAAAACAATTCTAAAATTACCTCAATACCTAAATCCATTTGGTAAGCCGAAATGTTTTTGGTATTCAGAAAACCTTTGATATATGCCGTTGCTGGATACGGTGTATTCAGTTGGGTAAAAGGTGGTGTGATTAGAAGGAGGTTTTTCAATGTGAATAATTTTAGCAAAAATAACTCTTTTTTTAAATACTAACTCCTTGTTAAAGACGTTTTAGGAACAAAGATTTTTAGTATTTTAGCAAAAAAATAACTAAAATGCCAAACGACTGTATAACGTATCAAAATTCAGGCTATTTCATTCCGCTAATTGTTGATTATTTAGACCAAAAATCTGAATTAAAATCGTTATACAATCGCTTCCCAACTATAGAAAACTTTAAATTTCAGTTAGAAGAAAAAGGAGAAAATTTTCCAATTGAAAATAGAAAAATTTTAGTAGATGCTTTAAAAAAACAACATACTAATTTTCACATTTCGGAAGTAACTACTAACAATATTGAGCTTTTAAATCAACCTAATACCTTTACAATTACAACTGGCCATCAGTTAAATTTACTTACGGGCCCTTTATACTTTATTTATAAAATTATTACAGTAATTAATTTAACTAAAGAGCTAAAAGCTGCTTATCCTGAAAATAATTTTGTTCCTATTTATTGGATGGCAACCGAAGATCATGATTTTGAAGAAATTAATTTTTTTAATTTTAAAGAAAAGAAAATCCGATGGGAAAAAGAAAGTAATGGACCTGTTGGTAGATTAAATACTCAAGGGTTAGATAACGTTTTTGATGCTTTTTCTTTCGAATTAGGCTTAGGCAATAATGCCAATTATTTGAGAGATTTATTCCAAAAATCATATCTTGAACATGACAATCTAGCAGATGCAACAAGATATTTAACCTATAAACTATTTCAAAAAGAAGGATTAGTTATTGTTGATGGAGATGATTCAGAACTAAAAAAAATATTTATTCCGTATGCCAAAAACGAATTATTACATCAAACTTCATTTAAAAAAGTAAATGAAACACTTCCGCTAATAAAAAATTATTCGATTCAAGTAAATCCTCGAGAAATTAATTTATTCTATATTCAAGATCAATTAAGAGAGCGTATTATTTATGAAAATGGAAATTATAAAATCAATAATACCCTTTTATCTTTTTCTGAAAGCGAGTTGCTAACCGAACTAGAGAATAATCCTGAAAACTTTAGTCCTAATGTTATTTTAAGACCTTTATACCAAGAAGTCGTCTTACCTAATTTATGTTACATTGGTGGTGGTGGTGAAATTGCTTATTGGTTGGAATTAAAATCAAATTTTGAAGCCCATAAAATTACGTTTCCAGTACTTTTAGTTCGTAATTCAGTGCTTTTAGTAACTAAAAAACAACAATCTAAATTAGTTAAATTACATTTACGTTGGGAAGATATTTTCTTAGACCAAAAAACACTTTTAAATAATAAAACTAAGGATTTTTCTAAATTTACTATTGACTTTTCAGAACAAAGAGAAACCTTAAAAAGACAATTTGAAGTAGTAAATGAAATCGCACACCAAACAGATCCTTCATTCCTTGGAGCAGTTAAAGCGCAAGAAGTAAAGCAATTAAAAGGATTAGATAATTTAGAAAAAAGACTTTTAAAAGCAGAAAAAAGAATTCATAATGAAAAACTAGAACGAATAGTACAAATTCAAAATCAACTATTTCCAAACCAAGGATTGCAAGAAAGAACGGCAAATTTTAGTTCTTTTTGTGAAGAAATTGATTCTTTCGATTCATTTTTAAATCAACTACAAAACCAACTACAACCCTTAGAACAACATTTTTCTGTTGTCATATTATAAAATATCAATAAAAAGCTTTTTTATCCAACAAAAAATAATATATTTATTTTTTTAACATTAAAACAAGACACAATCACATTATTATAACATTTTTTTACAAACAATGTTATAATAATGTTATATTTGCATACCCTAAATTAATAACACAACTTATGAAAAAAATTACGATTTATTCAACCTTATTAATTGCAATTTTATCTTTATTCGCATTCAAAAACACTATTTTAAACTCTGAATTAATAAAAATTGAAGGAGGAACTTTCAAAATGGGTTCCAAAAATTCTGATGGATTAGCCGATATTGACGAACAAAAAGAACACAATGTTAACCTAACAACCTTTGAAATTAGCAAATTTGAAGTAACCGTTTGGGAATGGAAACAGTTCATCAAAGCTAATAAAATGAAAATGCCTTCAAAACCAACATGGGGCTGGCAAGACAATCATCCAATAAATGGTGTAACTTGGAATGAAGCAATAGCCTATTGTAATTGGTTAAGTAAAAAAGAAAAATTACAACCAGTATATTCTAAAAAAGGTCCTAACTTTATTTGTAATTTTAAAGCTAATGGTTACAGATTACCCACTGAAGCAGAATGGGAATTTGCTGCAAAAGGCGGAACACTTTCTAAAGGATTTAAATATAGTGGAAGTAATTCATTAGACGATATTGCTTGGCATAAAGGAAATAGCACTGGAACTCCTCATACAATAGGAACAAAATTACCTAATGAATTAGGACTATATGATATGAGCGGAAACGTTTGGGAATGGTGTTGGGATTGGTATAACAAAGATTTCTACAAACTAGAAAAAGGAGATAACCCAAGAGGACCTGAAATGGGAAATAGAAGAAGCGTTAGAGGTGGATCTTGGGATAGCCAAGCTAACTACGTAAGACCTGCAAACAGAATTTCTACTGAACCAAATAAAACGCATGAATTTTATGGTTTTAGAGTTGCTAAATCAATTATAAAATAATTTAAAAACTCTTGCAAAACCTATTAATAATAGTAACTTTGCAAAAAACATAAAAAATGGCAACAAACAGAACTTTTACAATGATTAAACCAGATGCTGTAGAAAACGGACATATTGGTGGTATCTTAAACATGATTAATGAAGGTGGTTTCAAAATTGTATCTTTGAAATTAACACAATTAACAATTGCTGACGCTCAAGCATTTTATGCTGTTCATGCTGCAAGACCTTTTTTCGGAGAATTAGTTGAATTTATGACAAGAGGACCAATTGTGGCGGCAATCTTGGAAAAAGAAAATGCTGTTGAAGATTTCAGAACTTTAATTGGAGCTACAAATCCTGCAGATGCTGCTGAAGGAACTATTCGTAAAAAATACGCTACTTCAATTGGTGAAAATGCAGTTCACGGATCTGATTCTGATGAGAATGCTGCTATTGAAGGTGCTTTCCATTTTTCTGGAAGAGAGCAATTTTAGTATTCAGTGCTCATTCGCAGTTGACAGTATAGTCGATTATGTATAAAAATATAAAATCCCGATTCAATGAATCGGGATTTTTTTATCGCAAAATTAAATTCGTTACCAAATCTTTTCTAAGTTCTTCGTTAATCATTTTGATGATTTTATCTTTTCCGTAACTTAATTCTTCTCGCAAAACTGCCGAAGATAAGGCTACATAAAGTACTGAACCTTTTAATTGAATTTCGGTTGTGTAATTATTGACACCATTTCCCATTAAATTTTTCCAAGCCTCTCGAACATTTACAACATCCATACCCGCTTCCAATTTATTTTGAGATATAAATTGTTTCAATACATCACTAATAGGGCTTTCTTCATTAAATCGCTTTGCCATACTTATTTAATCGAAAATTTAACCGGTCTTTTGTAATGATATTCAAAATCTTGTTGGTTTTTAATAACTAATTTATCTTTTGTCAACTCGATAATTTCTTCGTTCCAACTAGCATAAGTAGTTTTATACTTAATTGTAGCATCACCATCTTTAACGGCAATAACAATATCTTCCTGAATATCATTAGTTAAATAGGTGCCGTCTAATTGAGGCATAACTTTTTTTCTAAAACCTTTTCCGTCTTTAATTTTAAAAAAATCAATAGTTTCATTTACCTTATATTCTTTCTTATCTCCATCAGGAAGTTCTACTTTTTCAATTTCCCAATATCCATTCAAATTATTCAAATCAGTTTTAGAAATAGTCTGTTTACAAGACAATAAAAGGCCAAAAACAATAAATAAAAATATTTTTTTCATTGTGTATAGTTTAATTATGGTATAAAATTACAACTATTTATTTTTTGAATTAAACTATTCGTTACTTTTATTGTCTAACAATTATATAAACGTTTTACTCCTATGAAAAAAATTATTACTTTTTTGTTAGCAATGGTATTAATTAGTTGTAGCTCTGATGAAACCTCAACTTCAACCATTCCAGAAGAAGAAATGTATTTCCCTCCAATAGGATCAACTAATTGGGAAACCAAGACTATTCAAAGTTTAAATTGGAATCAATCCGAAGTTCAACCTCTATTAGATTATTTAGAATTGAAGAATACAAAAAGCTTTATCATATTACATAATGGAAAAATTGTAATGGAAAATTATTTTAATGGTCATACTGCAACCACTCCATGGTATTGGGCAAGTGCTGGAAAAACATTAACTGCAACAGTCACAGGAATAGCAGAACAAGAAGGATTCTTAAATATTAACAATAAAGTTTCTGATTATCTTGGAACAGGTTGGACAAGTGCTCCACTTATCAAAGAAAATTTAATTACAAATAAACATCTTTTAACCATGACCTCTGGTTTAAACGATGCACCTGGAGATGATGTTTCTCCAGCAAACTTACAGTACGTTGCAAATGCAGGCACGCGTTGGGCCTATCATAACGTATACGTTAAACTACAAGACGTTGTGGCAGCTTCTACGGGTCAAACATGGACAAACTATTTCAATACTAAGTTAAGAGATAAAATAGGCATGACTGGCGGTTCTTGGATTCAAAATGGAGGCTTGAGTGTGTATTGGAGTACAACTAGAAATATGGCTAGATTTGGCTTATTAGCATTAAATAAAGGAAAATGGAAAAACACACAAGTTGTTCCTCAAGTTTATATGGAAAATGCAAGTGCTACTTCTCAAAACATCAACTTGGCATACGGATATCTATGGTGGCTGAATGGAAAGGCAAGCTATCATATGCCGCAAAGCCAAATTCAGTTGAACGGTTCACTTATACCATCTGGCCCTAATGATATGTATTGTGCATTAGGTAAAAATGATCAAAAAATATATGTAATCCCAAGCAGAAAACTAGTAATTATTAGAATGGGAGACGCAGCAGATGGAAGTAACTTTGCTTTATCAGATTTTGATGAAGTACTTTGGCAAAAAATAAATGCTGTTATCAACTAACAGCATTTATTTTTTATTTTTTTACTTTCTTTTTACCACTCGTAAACTTAATTAACAAGTACATAAATATTGCAAATGATGCTAACCGTAAGGTAAGGAATATAAAATCATAATCACTAAAAGGTATGGCAATTAAAGCCATAATTATAGCTGCTAATAACAACCGAACTGTTTTGTATTTTAAAAGTTCCATCTCTAATATATATCTTATTTAAAAAATGAATCTACAAATTCATATTTATTAAAAACTTGTAAATCCTCAATACCTTCTCCTACCCCAATATATTTAACAGGAATTTGAAACTGGTCAGAAATCCCAATAACTACTCCTCCTTTTGCGGTTCCATCTAATTTAGTAACTGCTAAACAAGAAACTTCCGTTGCTGCAGTAAACTGCTTGGCTTGCTCGAATGCATTTTGCCCAGTTGAACCATCCAAAACCAAAAGTACATCATTTGGTGTATTTTCCACCACTTTTTGCATCACTTTTTTCACTTTTGAAAGCTCATTCATTAAACCAACTTTATTATGTAAACGACCCGCTGTATCAATTATAACAACATCGGCATTTTGAGCCACCGCACTTTGTAACGTATCAAACGCTACTGAAGCAGGATCGCTTCCCATTTGCTGTTTAACTATTGGAACACCTACTCTATCAGCCCAAATTTGCAATTGATCGATAGCCGCTGCTCTAAATGTATCTGCAGCACCTAGAACTACGCTGTACCCCGCTTTTTTAAATTGATAAGCTAGTTTACCTATTGTTGTAGTTTTTCCGACACCATTAACACCAACCACCATGATTACATATGGCTTTTTATTTGCTGGAATTTCAAACTGAGTCGCTTCACCCGAATTGGTTTCTGATAACAACCCTGCAATTTCTTCTCTAAGGATTCCGTTTAATTCATCAGTTCCAAGGTATTTGTCTTTTGAAACACGTTCTTCAATACGCTCGATGATTTTTAGGGTAGTATTAACCCCAACATCAGAAGAAACTAATATTTCTTCTAAATTATCTAATACATCAGCATCAACTTTAGATTTTCCTGCAACAGCTTTGGTTAGTTTAGAAAAAAAAGATGTTTTTGTTTTTTCTAACCCTTTATCTAGAGACTGTTTTTCCTGTTCGTTTAAAACAGGTTCTTTTTTATCAGAAGAAAATATTTTTTTAAAAAAACTCATATATACAGTTTAATTATAATTTTAAGTGATTTTAATTAATATGCACTTAATAAAGAACAAATGTAAAAATAAAAAAGCTACTTTCAAACGAAAGTAGCTTTTCTATATAATTGTTTTTATGAATTATTTCTTTTTCAAGAATTCATCAACTAATTCAGGAGCCATCACAGATTCAACGAATGTGTAAGCGCCAGTTTTTGGAGATTTAACCATTTTAATAGCTTTGGTTAATCTTTTTGAAGCTGTTTGTAAAGTTGCTACGGTTTTCTTTGCCATGACTTATCTTATTTAATTTCTTTATGTACAGTTACTCTTTTTAAGATTGGATTAAATTTTTTAATCTCTAATCTATCTGGAGTATTTTTTTTATTTTTAGTAGTAATGTAACGAGACGTTCCTGGAACTCCTGAAGTTTTGTGCTCTGTACATTCTAAAATAACTTGGATTCTATTACCTTTCTTTGCCATTTTGATATATATTATTGAGGATTATACAGATTTTACAAATCCGTTAGCTTTTGCACTTTTCAATACAGCAGCAATTCCATTTTTATTAATAGTTTTTAATGCAGCAGTTGAAATTTTCAACGTTACCCATCTATCTTCTTCAGGAATGTAAAAACGCTTTTTTACTAAATTAACTGAGAATTTTCTCTTTGTTTTATTCATAGCGTGAGAAACATTGTTCCCTACCATTGCTCTTTTACCTGTAAGTTCACAAACTCTTGACATTATTATTCAGCTTTATTTCGTTATCTAAAATCAGGGTGCAAAGAAACAAAATCGATTTCATATACACAACTATCTTTTATTATTTTTTTAAAATTTCTTTATAAATTAATTCCAATGCTTTACTAACCGCCCTATCAATAACCTTTTCACGTGGTTGACCAAAATTAAATTCTTCTACAAAAACTGCATTTGGCGTAGCAATAGCAACATAAACAATGCCTAAATCGGCTTGCGCATCACCTTTTGTTGGTCCTGCATTTCCTGTTGTAGCAATTGCATAATCGGAAGTCATTATTTTTTGAACTGACTTTACCATTTCTGAAGCTACTTCTGCACTAACAACTCCATATTTTTCAACAACCTCATTATCAATTCCTAATACATTTATTTTTGTTTCAGTAGCATAACTAACTACGCTTCCTTTAAAATAATTTGAAGCTCCAGAAACCGCAGTCAAAGTTGCAGCAATTTTTCCTCCCGTACAACTTTCGGCTGTTGAAATTGTAAGATTATTTTTCGTCAACAATCTTCCTAAAACAACCTCAATTGGTTCATCTTCATTATATCCTACAATTACATCACCAATTAATAAATCTAGTTTTTCAACTTGTTGTTTTATCTCATTTTTTAACAACTCTTCATTTCCTCCTCTTGCAGTTAATCTTAGCCTAACTTTTCCTGGACTAGGCAAGTAAGCAAGTTTAATAAAATGGGGCAAATTATTTTCCCAATCTTCAATTTGCTCCGCAATCATACTTTCCCCACGACCATAAGTCATAATGGTTTGATGAACAATATAGGGTCGCTCAAATTTTTGAACTAAATTTGGAATCACCTCATTATCAATCAAGTATTTCATTTCATAAGGAACACCTGGTAGCGAAACAAAAACAGTATTTTCTTTTTCCATCCACATTCCTGGCGCAGTTCCTAATTGATTAAAAAGCACTTTTGCTTTGGTTGGAACTAATGCTTGTTCTCTATTAATTTGTGTAATTGGTCGCTTATAAAACCCTTCAATAATTGATTTTACATGTGCTAAAACAGCTTCATTTTCAACTAAACTATCCTGAAAATAATCACAAAATGTCTTTTTAGTGATATCATCTTTTGTAGGGCCTAATCCCCCAGTTACAATAATAACTTCTACTTTATTTTGAAGCGAATGGAAGGTGTCTAAAATATGTTGTTTGTCATCTGAAATTGACAACATTTCATGCGTTGCAATACCGATTTTATCTAACGCTTTAGCGATGTAGGAAGAATTCGTATCAACAATTTGGCCAATAAGAATTTCATCGCCAATGGTTACTATAGCAGCTTTCATTTGAATATTTTATGTTTTTTGGGGAAGTTTAATTAGAATAGAATTACAGTTTAAAATCTTTTTTTATTTCTTTTACTGCTAATTCAACTCTATCTTTTAAAGATTTGAATACTTCTTTAATTTCTTTTCTTTTACCTTCGGCTTTAGCCCAAGTTATGATTTGAAGATTTTCTTCATAAGCTAAATCCATCCCTAATAAATCTAATGTAGGCTTGATTTTATGAGATGAAGCATAGGCTTTATCGAAATCTTTTTCTTCTATCGCAATTTTTATAGCTCTAATTTCAGCTGGAACTTCTTCAAAAAATAATGTTACGATTTGCAATGCAAATTCAATATCATTTTCAGAAATCTCGTAAACTTTTGCTAAATTGTATTGTAAAGCCATAATTACCTAATTTGAATTTTAAACATCAATTCTCCTTCTATAAAACCCTCTAAAACATCACCTTCTGTAACTTTGGCAACACCTTTTGGAGTACCTGTAAAAATAATATCTCCAATTTTTAGTGTAAAATATTGAGAAACATATGCAATTAACTCGTCAATTTTCCACAACATTAAACTTGTATTACCCTCTTGAACAGTGACTTGATTTGATTTTAACTCAAAGTTAATATTTTCTAGCGAAGAATAATTTTTTTTCGATATAAAGTTCCCAATTACCGCTGAATGGTCAAATGCCTTAGCTTTTTCCCAAGGCAATCCCTTCTCTTTCAGTGTACTTTGCACGTCTCGAGCGGTAAAATCGATACCTAAACCAATTTCTTCATAATATTTATGAGCAAATTTAGCATCAATATGCTTTCCTACTCTACAAATCTTAACCAAAATTTCTACTTCATGATGAATATCATTACTAAAAGCAGGAATTACAAATGGGTTTTTATTTGGTAAAATAGCAGAATCAGGTTTCATAAAGATTACCGGTTCTGTTGGTCTCTCATTATTAAGTTCCGAAATATGATCAGCGTAATTACGCCCAATGCAAATTATTTTCATGGTTTTAATGATCAATAAAAAGTAATTAGCAACTATTTACTAATTACTTTTTACTAGTTACACTATTTAGTATTTAACTTTCTCAATTTAATAGCCGTCAAAACTTTTTTGGTGTATAACGGAAAATCAGCGTTTTGAATCCAACCAAAATAACCCGGCTCTTTATCAAAAACATCATCTACCAAAGCACCTTTGTGTTTTCCGAAAGTAAAAATTTCTTTTCCTTCATTATTCAAAGCAATGAATCCGGCAAAGTCAACTGATTTTTTTCGCGTTGTAAATTCAGATAACGATTTCATATCATTTTCTAAATTCTCATACCGATCCAATTGTGATTTTAAGATTTCATACGTTGCCATTGTATCTGCTTCGGCACTATGTGCGTTTTCTAAGCTTTGCCCACAATAGAATTTATAAGCCGCACTCAACGTTCTTTCTTCCATTTTATGGAAAATGGTTTGTACATCGACAGAAACTCGGTTTTTCATATCAAAATCAACTTCAGCACGCAATAATTCTTCGGCTAAAAGCGGAATATCAAATCTATCCGAATTAAATCCAGCCAAATCAGAATCTTTAATCATGTTATGAACTTGCGTTGCTAATTCTTTGAAAGTTGGCTCATTGGCTACTTTTTCATCGGTAATTCCATGTACCGCAGTGGTTTGTGGCGGAATTGGAATGGTAGGATTTACCAACCAAGTTTTACTTTCTTTATTTCCGTTTGGATATACTTTAAATATTGAGATTTCTACAATTCGGTCTCTAGCTACATCAATTCCAGTAGTTTCAAGATCAAAAAAGCAGATTGGGCGTGTTAATTTTAATTCCATAGTAATTATATATCCTACAAAGATAATTGAAGATTTTTTTTATTTACTAATTCTTGAAAATTTATAGTAAATAATTATTTCGGCAACCAATAAATTAAAAGTCCAACCAGACCAGGCGGCAATTCTGTAGGCATCCATTGGTAAAGGTTCAAAAAAGAAGACTAATAGATATTTAAACAATCGAAGTGAAATTGCAGATAAGGTCAATGCAAAGCCACGGATAGCAAACTTTTGGTGTTTAATCACTTGTTTTTTCAAAATAAAATACAAAGACAAAAAAGTAAATAACATCCAAAAAGTTGACAATAACAAGAAAGAAACTTGTGCTAACAAACCACCATTTGCATAATATGACATTACCAAACCACTTGGTCCAGAAAGCAACAAAAGGATTCCAACATAAATTCTTCCTGAAATTCTATGTAATTTTATGTATTTTCTTTGAATGTAATTTGAAAACTGAAATGCACCAAAAATCATCAAAAAAATACTCGTGTACACATGTGTAAAAAAAGCAATTTTGTAATGATTTAGAACAATTACCTCTTGTTTAATTCGTAAAAAAGCTACATCTGTATCATATGGAATATACTGAAGTGTTATCAATAAAAGTAGATATGAAAAATAAATATATCCAATCCACAAAAGATATTTTGAATATTTAATCCACATTATCTTCCAAAAGTATCATAGTATTCTTCAGCATTTTGCTCATAACGAAGTAGTAAATCGATATTTTTCTTTTCGATTTCGGTTAATTCATCTTTAACATTACCAAAAACTGGCATATACCAATCAAATTGTTCAAAATAAACACGCAATTGCTTATCGCGAAAAGCGAATCCGTGACGGGCAAAAATGGAGTTTCTGAGAATAAAAATATCGGCTTTTGATAAATTGGAAACAAAATCAGAAGTTAATTCTTCGTTTGAAGCGTTCTTTTCGAATAGTTTTTCTGTAGTTGCATAATATTCACTATCGATGTACTCTTCAATCTTTCCATCAATTGTATCTGTAGCATAAACATATTCTTTTGATTTATCAGTATCAAAGAAAGTCATGTCTAAGTTTTGTGCTTTATCATAAACAAAAAGTTTCTTCTTTAAATCAAAATTTCGTTTATAAATCATTAATTCAGACTGTTTGTAAGCTTCCCAATTTCCTTTCATAACAGAATCGGTCTTTTTAATTTGAATTGAAAAATTTCCATCGGTTTTTGCTTTTTTGAACTCATCAACTTGCATTGTAAAACAGGATGTATTTTGAAACAATACACCTTTAAACGGACTAATATTTCCAGCAGAAATTGAATGCCCAATGATAGAATCACCTTTAATTTCATCTATTGAAAATGTGATTTTTCTAGTGATTAAGTTTGAATATTTTTCGTTTCCATAAATTGTATCCATTTCTTCATCCGATAAATTAGCATTAAAATCGCCCACCCAATAACCTAACAAATCTTCTTTGCTATTCACAACTAAGCTATTACTAACCTTTGGTTCTACGAATTGAATTTCTTCAAAAGTTTGCTCTGCTACAAATTTCCTTTCATTTTTAATTGCTTCTTTACAAGAAATAGTTAAGAATAAGATACAAATTAATGGATACAAAAATTTCATAAGATGGATTTAATAAATCAAAAATAACAAAAAACCCGACACTTTTCAGTATCGGGTTAATTTATAATTTATCTGAAATTAGAAATCTCTGTTTACATCAAAAGCTTCTAAATAATCTGCAACGCGTTTCACGAAACTTCCTCCTAACGCTCCATCAACTACTCTATGATCATAAGAGTGTGATAAGAACATTTTTTGACGGATTCCAATGAAATCACCTTCTGGAGTTTCAATAACCGCAGGCACTTTTCTAATAGCTCCTAAAGCTAAAATACCTACTTGTGGTTGGTTGATAATTGGCGTTCCAAAAATAGAACCAAAAGTTCCTACATTTGTAACTGTATATGTTCCGCCTTGCGTATCGTCTGGTTT
The DNA here is from genome assembly GCA_004293165.1 of Flavobacteriia bacterium. Lineage (GTDB taxonomy): Bacteria > Bacteroidota > Bacteroidia > Flavobacteriales > Flavobacteriaceae > Flavobacterium. Next base: position 75,640 of record RDYL01000010.1, read on the forward strand.
TAATTTTCCTGCTTTAGCACGGTTTCCTAAATCGTTTACTGCTTTTGCCATTCCAACTAAGTTTAATTGGTCAGCATTTTTAATTACAGGAACAATTAAGTTCCCGTTTGGTAAAGCAGCAGCCATTCCTAAATTGATATTTTTACGTTTAATAATAAAATCACCATCAACTGAAATATTCATTCCTGGGAAATCTTTCAAAGCTTTTGCAACCGCTTCCATCATAATTGGAGTAAAAGTTAGCTTCTCACCTTCTCTCTTTTCGAAAGCAGCTTTCACTTTATCTCTCCATTTTACGATATTAGTAACATCAACTTCAATGAACGATTGTACGTGAGCCGAAGTTTGAACCGAAGCTACCATGTAACCCGAAATCAACTTACGCATTCTGTCCATTTCCACAATCTCATCCCCACCATTTACAGAAACCGGTTGCGGGTTTGAAGTTACGGGTTTCGAGTTTTGAGCAACAGGAGTTGACTGAATACTTGAAGTTGAAGACTGAACACTAGTTTGACTTCCTCTATTTTTGATATAATTTAATAAATCTTCTTTGTTTACGCGACCATCTTTACCAGAACCAGCAATTGTCTCTAATTCGGCTAAAGATATTCCTTCTTCTTTTGCAATATTTTTTACTAATGGCGAAAAGAATTTATCCGATGTTGAAAAATCTGCTGGAGCAACAGTTTCTTTTGCTGATTCTACTTCTTTAGCAACTTCAGCAACTGCAACTGGAGTGTCTGCTTTAACATCTGGAGTTGATGCAACAGCACCACCTTCGGTTTCGATAATAGCGATAGTTTGTCCTACTTGAACTACATCATCGGTATTAAATAAAATTTCAACAAGTGTTCCTGCAACTTCCGAAGGCACTTCACTATCTACTTTATCAGTAGCTATTTCAAGAACTGCTTCATCCATTTCAATTTTATCGCCAACTTTTTTTAACCAGTTGGTTACGGTTGCTTCAGCAACACTTTCACCCATTTTAGGTAATTTCAATTCAAACTTTGCCATATCTTTAAACTAAAGTTGTTTTTTTCTATTTGATTTGCAAAAATAATAATTTTTCAATCAATATACAGAGAATTCAATAATTTTTTACAACAATCTTATTTGCCCTCTATCATTAGAATTATTACTTCCTATTAAATAATTAGAACTTAAAATATAATTCTTGAAACTTATATTTTTAGACTTATTTAACTTCATAAAAGTAATAATTTCAGTAAAACTAAAACTAGTGGTATCAAATATTATTTCTATATTTTTTTGAGATTGATGCTCAAAATGATTAAAATCAGATAAATAAGTCGTTTTTTTTGATAGTTCTAACTTCAAATTTTCTTTTGTAAAAACAATGTATTCGACAATATTTCGGACTTCATTCTTCTGCTGATTCTTTTTCAACAAACTAAAAACAACAGTTCCCGCTTGCATTATCACATCAAAAAACCAAGATTTTTTGAAATGTTTTTTATAAAAAAATTGCATCGCTTCACGGAAACGCTTCATATAAGTTCCATCTCGAACGGTACTTTCTCCTTTATAATGGATCACCGAAGTTTCGTGAAAGTAATAATTCGATTTTCCAGCTTTCAAAACTAAATAACTTAAATCGATATCATCCGAATACATAAAGCAATTTTCATCAAACCCGCCAACTTTTAAATATAATTCGCGTTTCATCATCATAAAAGCACCAACTAAAATATCCACTTTCCCAGATTCGTTTTCGGACAAATGCTGAGCATAATATTTTCCAAAATAATTTGAAATTTTATACAATCCAAAAATCTTAGTAAAAGCTACCCAAGGAGTTGGAACGCCACGTTTACTTTCGGAAAGGAAATTTCCAGCACCGTCGATTAATTTACAACCTATAATTCCAGTGTTCAGTTGCCAGTTTTTAGTGTTCAGTATTTTAGAAAAAGTATCTTCAGCAACAACCGTATCTGGATTCAAAATACAAATGTATTCACCATTTGCTTGAGCAACTCCGATGTTATTTGCTTTTGGAAAACCTAAATTATCTTGGTTTTCGATTAGTTTGATATGCGGAAATTTGGTTTTCATCATCTCGCAACTATCGTCAGAAGAAGCGTTATCAATGACTATAATTTCGCTATCAATGCCTTCCAATGCTTTTTGAACACTAAAAACACATTGCTCTAAAAAATAGCGGACGTTGTAGTTGAGAATGATTATGGATAGTTGCATTGTACAAATATAACAAGAATTAAATCTTAATAGTTTAGATATTTATCAAGTAAAATTGGATTTTTCTTATTGTTCCAAAATAGAATCAAATCAATTCTTAATTCTATTTCTGAAATTTTGAAGTAAATAGTTGTCTGTTTTGAAATCACAAAAGAATATACTTGATTTTCAGATTCATTTTTTCCAATTTTTGGATTTTCAGAAATTGATTGAAGACAATTTTGAACTAAAAGTCCAAATTTATCAACTTCTTTTTGATTCCATTTTTCAAAAATAAAATACATTTCTTCAGAAAAAGTAATTTCTGCTAATTTTGACCAATGAATCGAATACATTATTTACTTGAAATTGTATTTTTTCTTCATTTCTGCCATAACTTGTTCATGAGGCTTTGTTTGCCCCAATTCAATTTGTTTGAGTCCAATTTCAAGCATTTGAACCAAAACAGGATGTAATTCTTCAGAAGATACCTCACTTTTAGGAGTTACTTCGTATGCTTCTGCTGGTTCTTCTATTTTATTTTTCTTTTTGGAAATCATAAAATGCATTTTCACAAAGTTAGGAAATAATATAGAATATTATTCTTTTATTTTCAAATCTTTGATTAATTCTGAAGGCTCAACGGCTAGTGCTTTTGAAATTTTAAAGAATAAATTCATTGTCATTCCTTGATTATGATCAAAAATAAGTCGAATTGTTTTCTCATCACACCCAACGTCTTTTGCAAACTTAGATTTATTCCCTTCATATTTTTCAATAAAGAGATCATAAATTCTTTTAATCAGAATAGCTTTTATTTCTTCCAATTGTTTTTGCATTTAACAAATAAAACCAACTAAAAGAAAAAAAATCAATTCTTGTTACGGAGTTTTATCCGAATTTTATATATTTGGAAAATTTTAAACTATTCAAAATGAAAAAAATTCTATTATTAAGCATCAGTATTTTGATTTTTGCTTCGTGTTCTAAAGATGATGACAACACTACTACTGTAACCAATGCAACGGTAATTTTAAAAAATGCTAGTGGTCAACCAGTTTCAGGAATAACAGTCTATAGTTATTCAGAAGATAGCTGGGAAGTTGACGGAGACAATTCATTCTTTTCAAATCAAAATGTGATTTCTAATCCAGAAGGCAAATCCACATTTAGTAATTTAGACTATACAGGAACCTTTTTTCCTAATGAAAATCAAGAAACTTACCATTTTTCAGCACATTATAGTCTTGGCGGAGTAAATAAAAAGAAAGCTGTTGGTATGACTTTTAACAAAGGAGAAGCAAAAACTGTTAATATTACAATTGATTAAATTCATAAAAACAAGTAATCCAAAGCCGTCAGAAATGATGGCTTTTTATTTATTCCAAAACATTGTACCATCAATTACAATAGCCTATTTTTGCAAAACGATTGGCACATTGCCATATTGTCTAATTGACAAATTAAAAGAATGAATTACTTATCAGTCGAAAATATCTCAAAATCCTATGGCGAACGCGTGTTGTTTGACAACGTTTCTTTTGGAATTAATAAAGACCAAAAAATAGCTTTTATCGCTAAAAACGGTTCTGGAAAAACCACCATTATGAACATGATTAATGGTTTGGATGAGCCTGATACAGGTCAAGTGGTGATTCGAAAAGAAATCAACATGGCGTTTTTGTCGCAAAACAATAATTTGCAAGACGAATTGACCATTGAGGAAAATATTTTTGCTTCGGATAATGAAATTCTGAAAGTCATTGAACGCTACGAAAAAGCCCTAGAAAATCCGAATGATGAAGAAGCGTATCAAAGAGCTTTTGACGATATGGACCGCCACAATGCTTGGGATTTTGAAACGCAATTCAAGCAAATTTTGTACAAACTGAAGTTAGAAGACTTGAAAATGAAAGTCAAAAACATGTCGGGTGGACAAAAAAAGCGTTTGTCATTAGCGATTATTTTGATTAGTAAACCTGATTTATTAATTTTAGACGAACCAACCAATCACTTGGATTTAGAAATGATTGAATGGTTAGAAGATTATTTTGCAAAAGAAAATATCACGTTGTTTATGGTAACGCACGACCGTTTCTTTTTGGAACGTGTTTGTAACGAAATTATCGAATTAGACAACGGAAAAATATACCAATACAAAGGCAATTATTCGTATTATTTAGAGAAAAAAGAAGAACGTTTGGCTTCTGAAAATGCGAGTATCGACAAAGCACAAAACTTATTCGTAAAAGAATTGGCTTGGATGCGCCGTCAACCAAAAGCTAGAACTACCAAATCAAAATCACGCCAAGATGATTTTTACGTGATTAAAGAAAAAGCGGAAAGCCGTAGAAAAGAAAATGTAGTAGAGCTCGAAATCAACATGGAGCGTATGGGAAGCAAGATTATCGAAATGGTAAAATTGAACAAAAATTTCCCTGATAGAACCATTTTAAAAGATTTTAGCTATTCGTTTCAACGTGGTGAACGCATTGGAATTATTGGTAAAAACGGAACAGGAAAATCGACTTTCTTAAACATTTTAACCCAAACCATTCAACCTGATTCGGGTAAAGTGATTATTGGTGATACGATTAAAATTGGGTATTACACGCAAAGTGGTATCAATCCAAAACCAGGACAAAAAGTCATCGATATCATTAAAGAATATGGCGAATATATTCCGTTGACGAAAGGAAAAATTATTTCTGCTTCGCAATTATTGGAACGCTTTTTATTTGATGCGAAAAAGCAATACGATTTCGTAGAAAAATTAAGTGGTGGCGAATTGAAACGTTTGTATTTATGTACAGTTTTGATTCAAAATCCGAATTTCTTGATTCTGGATGAACCAACGAATGATTTAGATATTGTAACCTTAAACGTATTAGAAAGCTTCTTATTGGATTTTCCAGGATGTTTGTTAGTAGTGAGTCACGATAGATATTTCATGGACAAAATTGTGGATCACTTATTTGTTTTCAGAGGCGAAGGTGAAATTGAAGATTTCCCAGGAAATTATTCAGATTTTAGAAGTTATGAAGATTCGGCTGAACCAAAAAATTTAAATTCGGTTAGTACTGAAAAAGTAAGTTGGAAAGAAAAAAATACTACTTCAGCTGGTTTAAATTTCAATGAGCAGAAAGAATTCAATAAAATTGAAAAAGAAATCAAAGATTTAGAATACAACAAAAAACAAATCGAACAAGAATTCGCCGACGGTAAAGTAACTGATGATAAAATTGAAGCAAAAGCAAATGAATTACAAAAAATCATCAAATCTTTAGAAGAAAAAGAAGAACGTTGGTTTGAGTTGAGTTCGAAAATGGAATAAAAACTAGTTTGCAGTCTCAGTCTCAGTACGCAGGAAAAACTGTGACTGAAAACTGTGACTGAAAACTGTGACTGAAAACTGTGACTATAATTAAATCCTACATAAAATTCCTTTTCCATTCCAAAAACGAACATGGAGTGCATTCGCCATTTGTGTTTGATTTGGTTACGAAATGTTTTTATGACAACACAAAGTATCCAGAATACGAAACCTTAAAATCGTATAGAAAATCGCTTTTAGAAAATAAAAACACGATTGAAGTTACTGATTTTGGTGCAGGTTCACGAGTTTTTAAATCGAATACCAGAGAAATTGCAAAAATTGCACAAACCGCTGGAATTACTCTAAAAAATGCCGAATTACTTTTTAGAATTGTTCGCTATTTTCAACCAAAAAACGTTTTAGAAATTGGAACTTCGTTAGGATTAGCCACTTCGGCTCTTTCTTTAGGAAACGATAAAGCAAAAATTATTACTTTAGAAGGATGTCCGAATACGTTGGCTATTGCCAAAAAAATGTTTCAAGTTTCAAGTTTCAAGTTTCCCAATAATACTGTTGAGTTTGTTAATACAGAATTTAATTTATTTTTTGAGAACTTCAAACCTGACTCGAGCTTAAAAAGCGAACTGGCGGAGCAAACTTTAAACTCGAAACCCCAAATCTTCAATTTGGTTTATTTCGATGGCAACCATTCCAAAAAAGCTACTTTAGATTATTTTGAAGCATTACTGCCAACCGTTTCAAATGATTCTGTTTGGATTTTCGATGACATTCATTGGTCGGCCGATATGGAAGAAGCATGGGAAATCATAAAAAATCATCCAAAAGTTTCGGTTACAATTGACACCTTTCAATGGGGAATTGTCTTTTTTAGAATCGAACAAGAAAAAGAATATTTTATCATCAATCCAAATAAAACGATTAGTTCGCATTTGTTTGAAAGAATTCATTTTTAGTTGTAACAAAATCCCTTCTTTTTCTACTTATAATAGTGTTACATCAATAATATTGTCATCTCGAGCGAAGTCGAGAGGCTAAATTCTAATTTCATTATGGCAAATCCGTTAATTAAAATAACCAATATCAAAAGAGATTTTCCTTTAGGAAACGAAATCGTTTATGTGTTAAAAGGCATCGATTTAGAAATCAATAAAGGCGAATATGTAGCTTTAATGGGACCTTCAGGTTCTGGAAAATCAACATTAATGAATATTTTAGGTTGTTTGGATACACCAACTTCTGGAACTTACATTTTGAACGGAAAACACGTGAGCGAAATGCAAGACGATGAATTGGCAGGAATTCGTAATAAAGAAATTGGATTCGTTTTTCAAACGTTCAACTTAATGCCAAGAACAACGGCTTTGGATAATGTAGCTTTACCGATGGTGTATGCAGGTCATTCTAAATCAGAACGTGTTGAACGTGCTACAGAAGTGTTGACACAAGTAGGTTTGAACGACAGAATGGATCATAAACCAAATCAACTTTCAGGAGGTCAACGTCAGCGTGTAGCGGTGGCTAGAGCTTTGGTGAACAAACCTTCTATCATTTTAGCCGATGAACCAACTGGAAACTTAGATAGTAAAACTTCGGTGGAAATCATGAATTTATTCAACGAAATTCACGCCAATGGCAACACGGTAATTTTAGTAACACACGAAGAAGATATTGCTGCTTATGCACACAGAATCATCCGTTTACGAGATGGACTTATAGAAAGTGACACTATTAATTCAAATATTAAAAAGTAAATTAAACTCACAAATAGTTAAACCTGACAAGATTTTGAATCCTGTCAGGTTTTTTCTTTAAATCCTTTTCAAATTATTACCTTTGCCTCAAAATTGCCAAAATGACTTTTTCTGACTACACCAAAGAATTTTCCTATAACTTAAAACTTGCCTACCCTATTATTTTAGGAATGTTAGGCCATACCGTTGTGGGAATTGTGGATAATATCATGGTCGGAAAATTAGGTCCAACCGAATTGGCAGCAGTGTCATTAGGAAACAGTTTTGTATTCATAGCGATGTCATTAGGAATTGGATTTTCAACTGCCATTACACCTTTAGTAGCGGAATCAGATGGAAAAAATGATGTCGCTGGCGGTCGTTCAGCTTTTCATCATGGATTGTATTTATGTACGATTTTAGGTGTAGCATTGTTTACATTGATTTTCTTTTCGAAACCACTAATTGCTTACATGGGACAACCCGAAGCTGTTGTAGAAATGGCAAAACCATATTTAGATATAGTTGGTTTTTCGTTGATTCCGTTAATTATGTACCAAGCGTACAAACAATTTGCAGACGGTTTGAGTGAAACTAAATATTCGATGTGGGCAACCATTATTGGAAATATCACCAATGTGGTTATCAACTATTTTCTTATCTACGGAATTTGGATTTTTCCAGAATTAGGTATCGTTGGAGCAGCCATTGGAACTATTGCTTCTCGTTTTGTAATGTTAGGCTATATGCATTACATAATGAATCTAAAACCAAAATTCCATCCGTATTTTAAAGGGTTTAGCTTAAAAGAAATCAAGAAAGAAGTCAACCAAAAAATTATTAAAATTGGAATGCCTTCTGCCATGCAAATGTTCTTTGAAGTGGCTTTGTTCACTGGAGCCATTTGGTTGTGTGGAATGATTGGAACAACGAGTCAGGCTGCGAATCAGATTGCGTTAAGCTTGGCTTCATTAACCTTCATGTTTGCGATGGGATTAAGCGTAACTGCTATGATTCGTATTGGAAACCAAAAAGGATTAAATGATTATGTAACCTTAAGAAAGGTAGCCATATCAATTTTCTTATTAGCTGTGGTAATTGAAATTGTTTTTGCTTTACTATTTGTTGCCTTACATACGACTTTACCATACATTTTCGTAGATATCAACGATGTAAAAAACCTAACTGAAAACTTAGAAGTAATTGCAATTTCAGCTAATTTACTTTTGGTGGCAGCTGTTTTTCAAATTTCTGACGGCCTGCAAGTGGTGGTTTTAGGAGCGCTTCGTGGTTTGCAAGATGCGAAAATTCCAATGTATATTACGTTTGTAGCGTATTGGGTAATTGGATTTCCAATATCCATTTATTTAGGATTAGAAACCGAATTAAAAGCCGTTGGCGTTTGGATTGGACTTTTAGCTGGATTAACCGCAGCAGCTATATTTTTGTATATTCGCTTTAATTATTTGACAAAAAAAATAATCATTCAAAATAAATAGTTAATAAACTGTAACTTAAATACTGTAATTGCGTATAATAAGCAAATAAAAACATAAAAATGATACTATTAATTATTATCGGAAGTATTTTAATTATTGCTGGAATTACTTTAAAAAACAATCAAAATCCATTAGCAAAGTTCGCTCATATTATTAGAAATATTGGGTTTATGATTATTGTAATAGGAATTCTATCGTCAATGTTCAAACAAATTGATGCTGGTAAAGTGGGTGTAAAATCGCTTTATGGGAAAGTTCAAGCAGATATTTTAGAAAGTGGTTTGCATTTAGTTAATCCACTTTTAGATATTACAACTTTCGATATTCAAACGCAAAATTACACCATGTCTGCTATTCATGATGAAGGTTCGAAAGATGGTGATGATGCTATTCGCGTTTTATCAAATGACGGATTAGAAGTTGTAATAGATTTAACCGTTTTATACAGAGTTGTTCCGGGTGATGCTCCAAAAATTTTAAAAGGAATTGGAGAGAACTACACTGACAAAATTGTTCGTCCAGTTACCAGAACGCGCATCAGAGACAACGCTGTTTATTATGATGCGGTAGCTTTATATTCCACTAAACGAAATGAATTTCAACAACGTATTTTCAAAACTATTGAAGCAGATTTCAAAGCAAGAGGTTTGGTTTTGGAACAGCTGTTAATTAGAAATATTAATTTACCAGCCTCTGTAAAAACTACGATTGAAAGTAAAATCAATGCGGAGCAAGAAGCACAAAAAATGCAATTCGTTTTACAAAAAGAAAAACAAGAAGCAGAAAGAAAACGTGTAGAAGCTCAGGGAATTGCAGATTATCAAAGAATTATTTCTTCGGGTTTAACAGAAAAACAGTTGCAATACGAACAAATAAAAGCACAAAAAGAGATTGCTACTTCTTCAAATACAAAAATAATTTTTATGGGAAAAGGAAGTGCTCCCGTGATTTTGTCAGACAAATAGAATTTATATATTTACAAAATATATTTTTACAATTATAAAAACATGAACTTACCAAAATTTGTTATCGGTGATAATACCGATTTTCCAGAAGATATTTTCGTAATCCATTTAGAATATCCAAGATTCGTAATCAATTTAAAAGATGACGAAGTAGAATTTTTAGAAGACATCGAAGAAGAAGACGAAAAAGAATTAGAATCGGAAATGGAACATTTAATTACCATCGCAGGGGAATTCTACGATAGAGAAATTGAACGTTACGAACAAGAATAATCTTTGATTATTATTCCCGTAGAGACAAGTCAATGACTTGTCTCTACTATTATTTTTTAAAATACTGTTCCAACAAATTCATAGCCGCGGCAAAAGGTGATAATTCATTATTTTGCACGGCTTTTTTATTTTTTTCTAAGAGTTGAATAACATTCGAATGATCGTAAAAGTGTGATTTCAATTGTTCGTTTATGGTTTCCATCATCCAAAATTGGTTTTGATTTTGACGTTTTTCTTCGAAATAATGATTTGCTTTTACCAAATCAAAATACTCGGAAATAATTTCCCAAATCGCATCAATTCCTGTTTGTTCGTAGGCACTACAAGTCGTTACTTTCGGAATCCAACCTGAAGATTTGGCTGGAAATAAATGCAATGCCCTATTGAATTCTGTTTTTGCTAATTTAGCTTTCGCAATATTATCTCCATCGGATTTATTGATTACGATAGTGTCTGCCATTTCCATGATACCGCGCTTGATACCTTGTAATTCATCACCAGCGCCTGAAATCTTCAACAACAAAAAGAAATCGACCATACTATGAACAGCAGTTTCGCTTTGCCCTACTCCAACCGTTTCAATGATAATTGTATCAAATCCACAAGCTTCACACAAAATAATAGTTTCACGAGTTTTTCTAGCGACACCACCTAACGTTTCGCCCGAAGCACTTGGTCGAATATAGGCATTTTCATCTTTAACCAGTTCTTCCATTCGGGTTTTATCGCCCAAAATACTTCCGTGACTGATGGACGAACTTGGGTCAACCGCTAAAACAGCAACTTTCTTTCCGATAGAAGTTAAATATTTTCCAAAAGCTTCTATAAATGTACTTTTTCCAACACCTGGAACACCTGTAATTCCAATTCGAACCGAATTATTTGCATGCGGCAAACAACCTTTAATTACCTCATTCGCTTTGGCTAAATGCTCAGGATTCGTACTTTCAACCAAAGTAATTGCGCGACTTAAAGCGGTTTTATCACCTTTTAAAATTCCAGCAATCAATTCTTCTGCCGAAGGCTGTTTTCTTCGAAATTGTTGAATTTGAGTTGCTACAACCGCACTCAACGTTTCGGGTTGAGCAACGCCGTGAATTTCTGAAAGTGCCGATTGTTTATTTGGTGTTTTCAAAAGATAATTGCTTTCTGTAAAAATACAAAATTTATAGTAATAAAATCAGTAAGCGTATATTTGACATTTTGTTATCTTTACACTTCAATTGTACACTATGAATTCTGAAATATTACTTGCGCTTGAAAACATTGTAGGTTCGGCTTATATTTTTACTGATGAAGCTACTCGTAAAACATATGGACACGACGAAACGGAAGATTTAAGTTTTCCGCCTCATGTCGTGGTGAAACCTGCCAATACGGGAGAAGTTGTGCAAATTTTAAAAGTTTCGAACACGTATAAAATTCCGACAACACCAATTGGTGCGCGTACGGGATTAAGTGGCGGAGCCTTATCGATTTATGGTGGCATTGGAATTTCAATGGAACGATTCAATCAAATCATTGAAATTGATGAACAAAACCTACAAGTTACAACTCAACCTGGTGTAATTACACAAGTTTTACGTGAAGCTGTTGCCGAAAAAGGCTTGTTTTATCCCGTAGATCCAAGTAGTATGGGTAGTTGTTATATTGGTGGAAACATTGCTGAAAATTCTGGTGGTGCAAGAGCTTTGAAATATGGCGTTACGAAAGATTATGTGCTAAATTTAGAAGTTGTTTTACCGACAGGTGATATTATTTGGACAGGTGCTAATACCTTGAAAAATTCAACGGGTTATAATCTTACGCAATTGATGGTTGGTAGTGAAGGAACTTTAGGTATTGTAACTAAAATTGTATTGAAATTATTACCTCAAAATAAACACAACGTTTTGCTTTTGGTTCCATTTTATAAAGCGGAGCAAGCTTGTGAAGCGGTTTCGGCTATTTTTAGAGCGGGAATTATTCCAAGTGCTATAGAGTTTATGGAACGTGATGCCATTGATTGGACATTGAAATTTGTCGATGGGTTGAATGTGGAAGTAAAAGACAACGTTCAAGCGCATTTGTTGATTGAAGTAGATGGAAATTATCCAGAAATTTTGATGCAAGAAGCCGAACAAATTTTGGCAGTAGTAGAACAATTTGAAATCGACGAAGTATTATTTGCCGATACCGAGGAACAAAAAAATGCGCTTTGGAAAATGCGCCGTTCTGTAGCGGAAGCGGTAAAAGCAAATTCGATTTATAAAGAAGAAGATACCGTTGTACCAAGATATGAATTACCAAAATTATTAAAAGGAATCAAAGAAATTGGTTCGAAGTATGGTTTTCAATCGGTGTGTTATGGACATGCAGGCGATGGCAATTTGCATGTAAACATCATCAAAGGTAACATGACCGATGACAATTGGAAAACTGAAGTTCCAAAAGGAATTCGTGAAATTTTTGAATTAACGGTTGGTTTAAAAGGTACACTTTCTGGTGAACACGGTATTGGTTTGGTGCAAAAAAACTACATGGATATTGCGTTTTCAAAAGTACATTTGGAATTAATGGAACGCATCAAAGCGATTTTTGATCCCAATAATGTATTGAATCCAGGGAAGATATTTCCTGATGGGAATGATTAATTCAACTACTTATTCAAAAACTCCATCAAACTCGCATCCGCATTTTTAAAAGTTGGTGCTTGTTCTATAATACTGGCTACGCGCTTTTTGTTTAATTTCATTGTAATATCAGCTTCAGTAGTAAATAACAAAGCAGATAAAAACGGGTTGTTGATATGCGGAATTAGCTCCGCTTCTAAATTGTCTAATTTGCAGATTTTTACTAATTCTTGCTTTTCGGTAGTGTAAATTTTATACGTCATCGACAATTTTAAGATATTGTCTTCTACGATGGTTTTTACGTAAATATTTTGTAATTCGGGCTTTCCAACGGTTTTAGCTAGTGTTAATTTCGCAAAAGTACCTTCAGCGATACTTGCTCTAACTTGGTTGAAAAACTCAGTATAGGTGATGTTATTTTCGTTCATGTTATAATCCTAAAGCTTTTACAATTTTGTCATTAAAAATCATAGAAAACATTTTATTCTCTTTGTCTTTATTTAAAAACTTCCATTTGTTTTTGGTCAAATCATCAGAAACAGCAATCAATGTAGAACGCATTTCTATACGAAAGGTATTGGTTAATTTATCATACGATACTTTATCAGCTCCCATCGAACTTTTAAAAATATCTATCATAGATTCTGCATCTTCCATGGGCTGTTTAAATTTCATAGCCATCACATTATTATAATTAACCAAGCAAAACGATTTTGCTTCTATTTTTTTGATTTCTCCATACGAAAAATCAGGTTCAACTTCTACTAATTTGATTGAAAATTGTTCGTTTTCCATCATTTGACCAAACATGGTTTTCATTTGCTCTTGCGAAACAATATCAAATACTTTTGGATAAGTAGTTTCAAAAATATCTTCAAAATTCATATTAACACTAGCCTTGTATGACTTAAGTGCTTCTGCTTTTAAAGAGGCTATGTCTTGCGCAAACAGTGAAATAGTTTGAAAAAGGAATAATGTTAAGAATACAATTTTAGCTTTCATTTGACTTTTTTTAATTTTATCAAAGATAATTACTTTAATGGAATAATTAAATTGGATTATAAATAATCGTATGACTAAATTAGCATATTACAGAAACAAATTTTTAAATCTATTTATTTTGAGATTATTTAAATTAAAGAATGAAAAATTAAGCAAGATTTAAAAATCAGAATTAATTTCATGGAAACTTATGCTTACATTTGAGTAACTTAATAACTATATTATGGAAACTCGAAACTATTCAAAAGTATACAGAATTCTACATTGGCTAATTGCCCTTACGTTTATCTTGTTGTTGCTGACTATTTTTTTACGCAAAACATGGATGGAAAAAAACCATGTGGCTGGAATAATTCAGGATTTTTTAGGGGATAATGGACATACCGCTTTATCGGAAGACGAAGCCATTTTGTTAGCTAAAAAAATCAGAAAACCGATGTGGAATTGGCATATCTATTTTGGTTATGTATTAACCGGATTGTACTGCATTCGTTTGGCTGTACCATTTTTTGGAGAAATGAAATTTTCTTCTCCTTTTAAAGCAGAATTAGACTCGAAAACCAAATTTCAATTTTGGGTTTATCTTGTATTTTATGTATGTACTGCTATTTCGTTAATAACTGGTTTGTTTATTGAGTTTGGCCCTAAAAATTTAAAAGACCCAATGGAAGAAATACATGTTCTTTCGTTGTACTATTTACTTGGATTTATGGTGTTGCATTTTGGCGGTGTTTTACTTGCCGAATGTACCACTCAAAAAGGATTGATTTCAAGAATAATTAGTGGTAGTAAAAAAGAGTAATCCTAAATCATATAATTCTTAATCCCGAGTGAATTCACTCGGGATTTTTTTTATTCTAAAAACCAAGAACTTTGGTATTCTGTTATTTTTATCTAAATAAATTAAATTTTTATTGTTTATCAATAAATTTTTATTGAAATTTTCAGAGTAATTTTAAACTTAATACTTATGTCAAAAACAAACAACTTCGTATTTTGGGGCTTATATGCCATAGCTTGGCTTATTTTTGTAGGATTGTCTATTGAAGCAGGAGCCTTACTCGTTAATTTCTTTTTCAGTATCTATAACCCTGAAATTATTAGAAATCTCTATCAAAAGTTAGACTTAATGGCTATGTATAACGAAAGTAGATTAACTTTTTATGGTGTTTATAGCTTTATACTTATCATTTCCATTTTAAAAGCGGTGCTATTTTATGCCGTAATTCATCTCATGCACAAAATGAATTTGTCAAAACCGTTCAATACTTTTGTGTCAAAACAAATTTTACTTATTAGTTATTTCACCCTTTCAATTGGAGTATTAAGTCATGTTGCCCGACAAATAGTTAAAAGTTTGATGCATCACGGTTTTGTTCCCGATAACTTAAATCAATTTTGGGCAGACAGCGGAGCTTTTATTTTAATGGGAGGTGTTATCTATATTATCGCGATTATCTTTAAAAAAGGCATCGAAATTCAAGAAGAAAACGAATTAACCGTATAAATTATGGCAATAGTAGTAAACTTAGATGTGATGATGGCTAAACGAAAAATGTCGCTCAACGAACTTTCGGAAAAGGTAGATATTTCCTTAGCAAATTTATCTATTTTAAAAAATGGAAAGGCTAAAGCTATCCGTTTTAGTACACTTGAAGTAATTTGCAAAGCATTAAATTGCCAACCTGGTGATATTCTGGAGTATGTAGAAGATTAGATTTAGGACTTTTTTAACTTTATTGAGAGTAGAATATTCGTAAATTTAGGTATTATTAATTTAATCCTTAATGCTATGTTAGTTCAAATTCATACCGACAAAAATATTGAAGGCGGAAGCCGTTTTTCAGAATTCTTTACCAACGAAATTAAAAATGAATTAGCACGATTTGACGAAATTGTAACGCGAATTGAAGTTCATGTTACGGATGAAAATGCAAGTAAATCTAGTCCAAACGATAAAAAAGTCGTTATTGAAGCTCGTGTAGAGAAAAAAAAACCTATTGCTGTAACGGCTCATGGAGATACCGTTGAAAAAGCATTTTTTGAGGCTTTAGAAAAAGTAACTCGTGTTTTAGATACAGCGGTAGAAAAAATAAAAGAACATTAAAAACAATCAATCCCGAGTTTATGCTCGGGATTTTTTTATAAAAAAATATTATTTCAAACCGGCTAAACTTTGCTCAATCATGGCAATTTTTGCTAAAGCATCGGCTTCTTTTTTGCGCTCATTGGCAATTACTTGTTCTGGTGCTCCAACCACGAATTTTTCATTCGAAAGTTTGCCTTGTACAGAGCGTAGAAAACCTCTAGTATAGTTTAACTCTTCAGTTAATTTAGCTACTTCAGCTTCTAAATCGATGTTTCCTGTAATTGGAATAAAATATTCATTCGATTTCACACGGTACGATAAAGCACCGTCTACTTTATCAGAAACATATTCTAAAGTAGTAACATTTCCTAACTTCTGAATCACCGAATCAAAATAGACTGATGCTTTTTCATTATTCATCACACGTAACTCAATTACATCTCTAAACGGAATATTTTTATCTTTACGAATGGTTCTAATTCCAGAAATAACTTCGGTTGCGAAATCAAAATCGGAAATTAATTTTTGATTAAATGCTTTTGCTGTTGGCCACTTTCCTACTATCAACGCTTGTTCTGGGGTTCTTTCAGCAATATGATGCCAAATTTCTTCCGTTAAAAACGGCATGAACGGATGTAACAATTTCAAGTTAGCTTCTAACATTTCAATTGCTTTGTCAAACGTAGCACGATCGATTGGCTGTTGGTAACCTGGTTTAATCATTTCTAAGAACCACGAACAAAAATCGTCCCAAACCAATTTGTAAATTGCCATTAACGCATCAGATAAACGGTATTTATCAAAATTATCTTCAATTTCGGCTAAGGTTTGTTGCAACTTTGCTTCGTACCATTCAATGGCAACTTTTGAAGATTCTAGTTGTGCAATATCCGCTACTTCCCAACCTTTGATTAGTTTGAAAGCGTTCCAAATTTTATTAGAGAAACCTTTTCCTTGGTTGCATAATTCTTCGTCGAATAAAATATCATTTCCTGCCGAAGCACTCAATAATAATCCCACACGAACACCATCTGCACCAAATTTTTCAATTAGTCCGAGAGGTTCAGGAGAATTTCCTAATGATTTCGACATTTTACGGCCTTGCTTATCACGAACTAATCCTGTTAAATATACGTTTGAAAATGGTTTTTCGCCTGCATATTCATAACCAGCAATAATCATACGTGCTACCCAGAAAAATAAAATATCTGGACCCGTAACTAAATCGTTGGTAGGATAATAATATTTAAAATCTTCGCTTTCTGGATTCAAAACACCACCAAAAACAGCCATTGGCCATAACCATGAGGAGAACCAAGTATCAAGTGCGTCAGCATCCTGACGTAAGTCAGCAGTGGTTAGAGTTGAGTTAGCAGTTTTTTCTTTTGCAAGCTCAAGCGCTTTTTCGATGTTTTCAGCCACTACGAAATCTTCTTTTCCGTCACCAAAATAGTACGCTGGAATTTGTTGTCCCCACCACAATTGGCGCGAAATATTCCAATCGCGAATGTTGTTTAACCAATGCGCATAGGTGTTATTGAAACGACTTGGATATAATTTGATTTCGTCTGATTCTAAAACAGCTTTGATGGCTGGTTTTACTAATTCTTCCATACTTAAGAACCACTGATCTGATAATCTTGGTTCGATTACCGCTTTGGTTCTTTCAGAAGTCCCCACTTTATTTAAATGCGTTTCAGTTTTTGCTAAAGCTCCGATAGTTTCTAATTCTTTCGAAATCTCTTCACGAACCACAAATCGGTCTTTTCCTTGGTAATGCAATCCGAATGAATTCAAAGAAGCATCTTCGTTGAAAATATCGATAATTTCTAAATTGTGTTTATCACCTAACGTTTTATCATTAGTATCGTGAGCTGGCGTTACTTTTAAACAACCTGTTCCAAATTCAACATCTACATATTCATCTTCAATAATAGGAATAACTCTACCACAAATTGGAACGATTGCTTTTTTACCTTTTAAATGTGAAAAACGTTCATCATTTGGATTGATACAGATTGCAGTATCTCCAAAAATGGTTTCTGGACGGGTTGTTGCAACGGTTAAAAAATCTTCAGAACCTTCAATTTTGTATTTGATGAAATATAATTTTCCTTGACGTTCTTCAAAGATTACTTCTTCGTCAGATAAGGTAGTTTTTGCTTCAGGATCCCAGTTTACCATTCGGTAACCGCGGTAAATCAAACCTTTGTTGTATAAATCTACAAATGAATGAATTACAGATGCTGACATGTCGTCATCCATCGTAAATTTAGTACGACTCCAATCGCAAGAACAACCTAATTGTTTTAATTGTTCTAAAATGGTTCCACCGTATTTATCAGTCCATTCCCAAGCGTGTTTTAAGAATTCTTCGCGTGTTAAATCGTTTTTATTGATGCCTTCTTCTTTTAACTTAGCCACTACTTTAGCTTCGGTTGCAATTGAGGCGTGATCTGTTCCTGGCACCCAACAAGCGTTGAACCCTTTTAAACGCGCACGACGAATTAATACATCTTGAATAGTGTTATTCAACATGTGTCCCATGTGTAAGACTCCCGTTACGTTTGGTGGCGGAATTACAATGGTATATGGCGTTCTATGGTCAGGTTTAGAGGTGAAATAATCATTTTTCATCCAATACGCGTACCATTTTTGTTCTACTTCTTTAGCGTTGAATTGTGCAGGAATCATTATTGTGTTTTATTGTTTGTTGTTACTAGATTGTTGCTTTAAATATGATGAAACAACGAATACAAAAACTCCTAAAGTTAGCCTTTTAGCCCCGATGGGAGCGGCACCTTGTATAGCGGACAGCGGGAAAATGGATTACTGATAAATCCCGAACGATTCGCTAGATAAATATTTAGGCAAGATAACTTTGGTATGTTTTTTGCAATACTAAATGCAAAAGTAACTATATCACGAAAATAAAAAAAATGTTAAGAGTAGTTTGTTGGTTACTTTTATTTAATTATTTTTACAACAACCTATTAATTTATAAGATGATGAAAAAAATACTTGTTTATTTAACTTTACTAGTTGGAATATCTTCCTTTGCTCAAAATGGCCCTAAGATTGAGTTTAAAGAGGAAACCATTAATTATGGAGAAGTGGAAAAAGGAAAAGACGATGGGATACGAATTTTTGAATTTACAAATACTGGTAATGAACCTCTTTTAATTAGAAACGCAAAATCTAGCTGTGGTTGTACGGTTCCTGAATGGCCAAAAGAACCAATTCCACCAGGAGGAAAGAGTCAAATTAAGGTACAATATAATATGAATCCAGGTCCAATAAGCAAAACAATTACTATTGAAAGTAACGCTATAAACAAACCAAATGGTATGGTGCCCCTTCGAATTAAAGGTACTGTTATTGTTAAGGAAGAAGTTAGTCCTTTAGTAAAAAAGAAAACGTTTCCTAATTTATAAAGAAAAAAATGAACAGGCTCCAAAAATAAGATACTTTTTGGAGCTTTTTTTATAGGATTTTTTCTAAATAAAATTTAAAGGTTTTAATTTCTCCCTTACGGTCAACTTTCATTGTTATTTGTTTCCCTTCTTTAGAATGAAATAAATCTACTATCCTTTGTATTGTTAGATTTTGAGAAGAATAATTATTAAGCTTTAATATGACATCACCTATTTGTAATCCAGCACGCTCGGCTGGAGAATTTTTCCGTATAGAATAAATTTCAAAATTTGGCTTTAATTCAAATTTAAAATAATCTGAATAAGTATCAGCTGCTGCATTTTTATCAAAATTAATAACATTAGTAGAAAAGGCATTCTCTACTTTTTCTTTAACAAATTGAAATCCAATATGCTGTACTTCAATACCAGACATATTATAATTGAATGGTCGATAGAATAAATTATTCTTTTTAAAGTAAATCATCTGCCTTTTATAATCTATAATCCAATTGAATCTTTTAATAACTTCACCTCCTAACAATCCATTTCGATTTTGAATTATTGTGTTTTTATCAAAAAAAGTTACTTCTGGATAAGAAACTAAAACGTTTTTTAGAACATTATTTTCAAAATTAACTTCTTCTACTCTAGATTTTTTTCCATAAATATCGCCCGAAAGTCCTTTACCCAAATAATCTGAAAAGAAAGACGAATTACACTTTATACTATCATTTTCAAAAAGCCATAACCCATCGCCTAATCACGTATCAAAAAGCAATTTTAAATCAAATTCACTATTTTCAAGTTTGGTTTTTAAAAAAATATAAGGTCTATCATTATTAATTTCAATTTTTGAATGTATATAGTCATCATTTAATTTTATTAAAGAAGATTTATATAAGATTATATTCTTTTTTTGATAATCAATTTCAATAAGGTAATTTTTAAAAAAAGAACTTCCTAAAATACCATTTATTGGAATACCTAACTTATTTACTAAACTAATATCCCTATCAAAGACAAAAATTGCTTCAAAATCATTATCGCTATATTTCCCTAATTGTAATTTATTGTTTGTTGACAAATACCCCTCAACCTTTTCACTAATTCCAGCCCCAGAAATTGTTATCAAATCAGCTTCTTTTAAAACCATAGACTCATTGTTTGGTATACTAAATACAATACTTTTAGATGCACCTGTATCCGCAATCATTTTTAATTTAACATCATTAAAAACAACATCTACTATAATTAGATTATGAGAAAGTTCAAAAGGAATTTTTATCCTATCTCTTTTAGAATTCCAAGACACAGAATTTTGTGCTACAGAAACTGCAGAGCTTAAAATCAGAATTCTTAACAAAAATAATTTCAACATTGATTTTTATTCTAAGATACAAAAAACAATAGTTTAATTAAATGATTTAACATTTTTTAATCAGTTGTTTCATTATTATAACAAAAAAAAAATGCAATTTTGCACATCTTTAAAAAACACATCATGCCAAAAGTTTCCATAAAAGGGCAACAAATGCCAGAATCGCCAATTAGAAAATTGGTACCATATGCAGAAATTGCTAAGAAAAAAGGTAATAAAGTATATCATTTAAATATTGGTCAACCCGATATAAAAACTCCTGATGTAGCTTTAGAAGCTGTAAAAAATGCAGACATTAAAGTGTTAGAATATAGTCATTCAGCAGGTTTTGAAAGCTATAGAACAAAACTTTCTCAATACTATAAAAACCATGGTTTACCAATAGACACACAAGATATTATTATTACAACTGGAGGGTCTGAAGCCTTACTATTTGCAATGGGAAGTACAATGGATGTAAATGATGAAATCATTATTCCAGAACCATTTTATGCAAATTACAATGGATTTTCTACAGCATCTGGAGTAAAAGTAGTACCTGTAATTTCTGGAATAGAAACAGGATTTGCGCTACCTCCAATTGAAGCTTTTGAAAAACTAATTACGCCTAAAACGAAAGCAATTTTAATTTGTAATCCAGGTAACCCTACAGGTTATTTATATTCACAAGATGAAATTTTAAAATTAGCTGAAATTGTTAAGAAACATGATTTGTTTTTAATTGCTGATGAAGTATATCGTGAATTCATCTACGATGGAGACAAACATTATTCTGTAATGAATGTTCCTGGATTAGAAGAACATGCTATTATGATTGACTCTGTATCCAAACGTTATAGCATGTGTGGAGCGCGTATTGGGTGTATTGTTTCAAAAAACAAAGAAGTAATGGCTACTGCAATGAAATTTGCTCAAGCTCGTTTAAGCCCTCCTACATATGCTCAAATTGCAAGTGAAGCCGCATTAGAAACTCCACAAAGTTATTTTGACGATGTAATTTCTGAATATAAGGACCGAAGAGATACTTTAATTTCCGAATTAAACAAAATTGAAGGTGTAAAAGTAGCAACCCCAAAAGGAGCTTTCTATTGCATTGCTAAATTACCAATTGATAATGCTGATAAATTTGCTCAATGGCTATTAGAATCATATGATTTCAAAGGTGAAACTGTAATGGTAGCACCTGCAGCAGGATTTTATTCAACGCCAAATATAGGCTTAGACGAGGTTCGTATTGCTTATGTATTAAAGAAAGATGATTTAATCAAATCAGTTCAAATTTTAAAGGAAGCTATTACAACTTACAATAAAAAATAATTTAATTATTATAACAAATCTTTTATAGACTACCCCCAAAAAGTTAAACACTTTTTGGGGGTATTTTATTATCTATTTTTAATTTTAGCCACAACTTCATTTAACAAAAAATCATTTTAATAAAAAAAGCGGCACAAATAAATGTACCGCTTAAATTA
>RDYL01000019.1 GCA_004293165.1 Flavobacteriia bacterium
GGGGGCGATGTCCGTGCCGAGGACATCGTGCGCTTGCAAGTTCATCCAGGCATTTTCCGCACCCATGGAAAAGTGGTAAGTGAGGTGCTGAGCGCCGCAGAGGCCATCGGGACGTGGACCCACGGGGCAGAGGCCCCAGACATCGAGAGGTTCGGTGTACGCGACTCCTTGAGCGCCGATGTTTTGCGCACGGCGCGCAGCGACCTTGGCGCGATCGCGGTAAAAGCGAGTGGTGGGAGAGAGTAGGTCGGCATCGCCATTGGCAATCGTCGGCCAACCGAGCCAGCGTTGGTTTTGCGACATGAAATGGCAGCTCATCCAGCGGCGGAAGTCGGGTGTAGCGGGTTCGCCTTCAAAAGTGGGCAATTCATCATTGTTATTGCCCTTGATGCGACCGTTATTGTCGGTGGTGAAAATGCCGCCATTGAAGAGCAGGGGGAATTCGCCATCGCGATTCGACGCCTGCATGTAGCGGAACAGTTGATAATTGCGACCGATGAGGTAGCCGGAATCCGACTCATCTCCTGCAGGGTTGATGCGCACGTGGCTGCGGGACCAGAATTGCTTCCAGCGCGCGAGTTCGTCTTTTTTCGCAGCTTTGCGCGATTCCTCTGTCAGCATGGCTGTGGCTTGTGCGGGCCATTTTTTCGGGTCGGTATCGACGGCGGCGACGAGTTTCATGGCGATGACGTGCTGCTTGCGCGCTATGGTGACACCAGTCCAAGCCTTGCCATTCCAAAACTGCCAGCGGACATCGGATTCGGTGGGTTGAGCGTTCATCCCGCCTTCAATCGCGATGGCAGAGCCGAAGATGCGTCGGGCTGTGACATCGGGCAGGATGTCGGCGGAAGCGCCGCGTCCCTGAGCGAGTCCGTTAAGATCGAGTGGGTAATCGGCATTCCGATGATAGGCTAAAAAGCCGCTGGGAGAGGTTTGGACTTGGTCGCCGTGGAAAGTCCCTTTGGCTCCCATCATATCGCAGCGGATGCCATCTTTGGTTTTTTCGCGCCAAGTGCCATAAGCAACCTCGAGCGGGTGGGCGGCGGTGTCAGCGGACTCGACGATCAGCGTTTCCCCCGCGAACCAGAGAGATGCCTGGAAGTCACCTTGAGCGATCGTGATCGTTCCCGTTTGTGGATC
>RDYL01000011.1 GCA_004293165.1 Flavobacteriia bacterium
TCCTTTTATAAACCTGACAGGTTTTGAAAACCTGTCAGGTTTATAAAAGATATAGTGGACAGCGGGACCAAAAGTTTTTATGGAATTAAAACGTGTGCTTCTAAAAAAATTATTCTTTAGGTGTTGTTTTAGGCTGAAGTTTAATTTTATTAATCCAGTGTTCGTTGAGTTTATCAAAATCGATAGGCTTTTTTGATTCTTGTTTGGTAAGTTGCCCTTGGTTAAAGGCTGCATTTAGAATTCCTTCAATGTGGTAGTCTTCTTTAATTTCGTAGGGTTTGTATTGTGTTTTTAAATTGATATCAAATAAATAAGCTGTAGAATTGGCCCAAAAGGCTTTCCATCCGCTTTTGTACTCCTTTATTAAATCGAAAGTGGTACTTCCGGTTTGGCGATAAATTAATTTTACTAAGATTTGACCGTCTTTGCGGGATAGTTTTTTCAAACGCGGTTCAAATTCTTCTTCTAAATATTTTTCTACCAGTTTAAAGTATTTCTTTTTTTCGCGATTGGTTTTCAATTTTGCCATGGTAGCATTTAACTGCGTTAATTTATCAGCCGTTAATTTGGCATACGGATACACTTTGAAAATTCTTCTCTTTAATATTAACTTGGCTTTTTTATCTTCGCTTGTAGTATAAACGTTATCGGGTGTGAAAATAATTTCTTTTAATTCGATAGAATATATGATTGACGAATCTTGTTGCGTCATCTTTAACTTGTCGGTTTCGGTTTGAGCAAAAGAAAAAGTAGTAATGAATAGGCAGAAACTACTAAAAAATAACTTATACATAATGTTTGTGTTTATACTTTTAAACTCATAGCAAAAAGTAAACCAAAATTATCGAAATAATATGAAACTCTAATTACTTATTTCTATTTTAGCAAAAAATTATAGTTAACATGAGTACAAAATCGATATTAAAGAAGTCGTCGATGACTTTTTTGGAAAATTATTTAAATAATGCCTCGCCAACTGGCTATGAAGCGGAAGGACAAAAAATTTGGATGGATTACTTAAAACCGTATGTAGATACTTTTATTACCGATACCTACGGAAGTGCCGTTGGAGTTATTAATCCAGACGCTCCTTATAAAGTAGTGATTGAAGGGCATGCGGATGAAATTTCGTGGTATGTGAATTATATTACCGATGACGGATTAATCTATGTGATTAGAAATGGCGGTAGTGATCACATGATTGCACCATCGAAGCGTGTGAACATTCATACCAAGAAAGGGATTGTTCGTGGTGTTTTTGGTTGGCCAGCAATTCATACGAGAGGAAGAAACGGAAAAGCTGAAGAATCGGCAAAAATTGAAAACATATTTATTGATTGTGGTTGCTCTACGAAAGCCGAAGTGGAAGAATTAGGTGTTCATGTGGGTTGTGTAATTACGTATCCCGATAATTTTGAGATTTTAAACAACGATAAATTTGTCTGTAGAGCCATTGACAACCGCATGGGTGGTTTTATGATTGCCGAAGTAGCGCGTTTATTAAAGGAAAACAAAAAGAAATTACCTTTTGGATTGTACATTGTGAACTCGGTGCAAGAGGAAATTGGTTTGCGTGGTGCCGAAATGATTACCCAACGCATTAAACCAAACGTTGCCATCGTAACCGATGTTTGCCACGACACGACTACGCCCATGATTGACAAAAAAATTGAAGGCGATTTAAAAATGGGACGCGGACCAGTTATTGCTTACGCTCCAGCGACACAAAACGTGTTACGTGAAATGATTGTGAACACAGCAGTAGAAAACAAAATACCTTTCCAACGCCATGCAACTTCTCGCGTTACCGGAACCGATACCGATGCTTTTGCGTATAGCAATGGCGGTGTTGCCTCGGCTTTGATTTCGTTACCGTTGCGCTATATGCACACGACCGTAGAAATGGTTCACCGCGACGACGTAGAAAATGTAATTAAATTGATTTACGAAACGTTATTGAAAATTGAAAATAACGAAACGTTTAGTTATTTTAAATAGTAGTTTTTCTCATAAAATTTAAAATCCTCATTTGTTTGAGGATTTTTTTGTGCTTTTTTGAAATTTTAACACAAACTACAGAAAAACTAAAGCAAATTGTTTGTGGGAATTTTGTTATATTGCAGGAGAAATTGACTTTATCAGACATATACACCCAAAATTGGGTAGATATGTATGATTTTGTCAGACATATAAACGAGTTAGCAGTAATTTTAAACCCACAGAAATGCATGAAGATATAGACGATTACGAACCAGACTTGAGAGCATATTACAGTATGGATAATGAAGAGCGACAAACAAGAAAAGATTTATACAAAATTTGGTTAAAATATTCCAATGGTAAAATCACTTATGAACAATATTTAAGAGAAATTGATGATCCTTATTACTATGGAGTTTTAAGCGATTCCGAATCGAAAGCTTTAAGAGAAATTCATGAGGAAGAGAAACGAAATAAAGAGATTAAAAAACATTATGAAGCAATTAGATATTCAGCACAAGTAAAAGCAAAAGAAGAAAATAAAGCAATATTTAGGTTTATTAGTTTTGTGTTTATAATTATCTTAATCATTTGGGGTTTGGTAAAATAAAAAACTACTGCTAACAGCCGTTACACAAGATGCAAGGATTTAGTGGAATTGCCGTTTCGCATTGTACTTTTTACTTAAATTGAAAATATGCAGTCACGAAGCCTTGCACCTCGTGTAGCCGCGGCACTTTAAAAAAGCTGTTTATAGCTACTCGCCATTTTTAAAGTATAAACAAAAAAAATCCCGCTTTCACGGGATTTTATATTATCTATTCTCTAAATAACTCAAAACGTTTTTCTCGATTCTTTCATTGATGTTTGAAATATCCGCTTTTACGAATTTTTCTCCAATAATGTTTTCGAATAATTCAATGTAACGTTCTGAAACTGTTTCGATATATTCGTCGGTCATGTTTGGAATTTGTTGTCCTTCTTTTCCTTGGAACCCGTTTTCAATTAACCAACGGCGCACAAACTCTTTCGATAATTGTTTTTGTTCTTCGTTGTTGTTTTGTCTTTCTTGGTAGCCTTCTGCGTAGAAATAACGAGAAGAATCAGGTGTGTGGATTTCATCGATTAACACGATTTGTCCGTCTTTTGTTTTCCCGAATTCGTATTTTGTATCCACTAAAATTAAACCGCGAGACGCTGCAATTTCAGTTCCTCTTTGGTATAACGCTCTAGTGTATTTTTCTAAAATTAGGTAATCTTCTTCGGTAACAATTCCGTTAGCTAAAATAGCTTCGCGCGAAATGTCTTCATCGTGCGAACCGTTATCTGCTTTGGTTGTAGGCGTGATGATTGGTGTTGGGAATTTATCGTTTTCTTTTAAACCTTCTGGCATTTCCACACCGCAAAGAATTCTTCTTCCTGCTGCATATTCACGTGCTGCATGTCCTGATAAATATCCACGAATTACCATTTCCACTTTAAACGGCTCACATAAATGTCCTACCGCCACGTTTGGATCTGGCGTAGCTACTAACCAATTCGGTACAATATCAGACGTTAATTCCATGAATTTTGTCGCAATTTGATTTAAGATTTGTCCTTTGTAAGGAATTCCTTTTGGTAAAACCACATCAAATGCCGAAAGACGGTCGGTAGCAACCATCACTAATAAGTCATCGTTGATATTGTAAACTTCTCTAACCTTTCCACGGTACACCGATTTTTGACCTGGAAAATTGAAATTGGTACTCGTAATTGTGTTCATTATGTTGTGTTGTTGTTTGTGTGGTGCAAAAGTAAACTATTTATTTTCTTTCAAAAATTATTTCATAAAAAAAAGGAATCGAATTCGACCCCTTTAAATTTCAATTCTTTTTGAACTCTTATCTAATCATTATTTTCAATACTCTTATACGCATCAATAATTTTCTTCACTAATCTGTGACGTACGATGTCTTTATCATCTAAATAAATAATCCCGATGCCTTCTACATCTTTCAATACCAAAATCGCTTCTTTCAATCCCGAAATAGTTCTACGTGGTAAATCTACCTGACCTGGGTCGCCTGTAATCATGAATTTAGCATTTTTTCCCATACGCGTTAAGAACATTTTCATTTGGGAATGCGTGGTATTTTGCGCTTCATCTAAAATTACAAACGCATTATCTAACGTACGACCTCGCATAAAAGCCAACGGTGCAATTTGAATAATTCCTTTTAAAATGTAGTCTTCTAAGGTTTGTGGTGGTAACATATCGCGCAATGCATCATACAAAGGTTGCATGTACGGATCTAGTTTTTCCTTCATATCACCTGGAAGAAACCCTAAATTCTCCCCTGCTTCTACTGCAGGACGCGTTAAAATAATTCGCTTGACTTGTTTTTCTTTCAACGCTTTCACCGCCATAGCCACTCCGGTGTAGGTTTTTCCTGTTCCAGCGGGACCAATAGCAAATACCATGTCATTTTTATAAATGGTATCGACTAATTTTTGTTGGTTTGGTGTCATTGCTTTGATTAGCTTTCCTCCTATTCCATGCACTAAAATCTTATCGCGATCGTGCATGTGTTCCGCATCGTGTTGATGACTGGTTTCTAAAACTCTCAAGATAACATTATCATCAATACTATTATACCTCGTAAAATGATGCATTAATCGTCTAAAGCGATTTTCAAACTCATCCAAGATTTCAGGCTCACCATACGCTTTGAGAGTAGTTCCTCGTGCTACAATTTTAAGTTTTGGATAATACTTCTTAATGGTTTCAAGATGAGCATCTTGCGCACCCCAAAATTCTTTTGGAGCAATGTCGACTAATTCAATGATTCTTTCGTTCAAAGGCTTTGTTTTTTTAATTATTTTTGAAACGCTAAAATTATAGTAGCTTTGCAATCAAATTTAGTAAAAACTACTGTTGTATTTCAAATAAGTTATAAACAAAAAAATGTCAATAATTACGCTAATTACCGATTTTGGACACAAAGACTACTTCGTAGGCGCTTTGAAAGGCAAAATTCTGTCGGAACAAAAAGAAGCGGTTATTGTTGATGTTTCGCACGAAATTGACTTATTCAACACATTAGAAGCAAGTTACTGTATTGAAGCCGCGTATTCTAATTTCCCAAAAGGGACGATTCATATTATTGGAGTCGATAGCGAACGGGTGGGTAATACCCAACATATTGCAATGCAATGGGACGATCATTATTTTATTTGTGCCGATAATGGCATCTTGAATACCTTGATACAAAAGAAAATTCCGCAGAAAATTGTTGCCATCACCATTCACGATCGCTTGAACACCGATCTGAGCGACATGGCTGTTTTTGCAGCTGTGGCTTGTCATATTTCTAGAGGCGGTTTATTAAACGTTATTGGTAAAGAAATCAAATCCTTAAAAGAGGTTAGCGTATTGACTTCTTCGATTTCCGATGACTTATCCGAAATAAAAGGACAAATCGTTTATATCGATTCGTTTGGAAATTGCGTTACTAATATTTCTCACAAACAGTTTAATGAAACGATTCGAGGAAGAAAATTTGAAATTAGTATTAAAAATAAAAAAATAACTCGTTTACACCGAAGCTATTCTGATTTTCCTGTTTCAAACACAAAGCAACTGAAAGATTTAGAAGGCGACTTCTTGGCTTTGTTCAACGAGAATGGGTATTTAGAAATTGCTATTTATAAAAGTAATCCCAAAACGGTTGGTTCAGCATCTACTTTGTTAGGCTTGCATTTTAGAGATAGTATTTCGGTAAAATTTAAATAAAACAAAACTATGTTCATAAGAATTGTAAAAATGCGTTTTCACGAAGATAAAATCGAAGCTTTTTTAAATAATTTTGAAGAAGTGAAACACCACATACGAAATTTCGAAGGAAACCGTTTCTTAGAATTATATCAAGACAAAAACGACCCACGTATTTTCTTTACGTATAGTTATTGGGAAAACGAAGAAGCGTTAGAAAACTACAGAAAATCGGCTTTGTTTGATGGCGTTTGGACATACACTAAAACTTTATTTAGCGACAAACCAGAAGCTTGGAGTGTTGATAGATTGGTAACATTAAATTAGAATTTAGAATTCAGAAATTAGAAGTTAGAAGTTAGAGTTAAAAAACTTGAAACTTGAAACCTGAAACAAACAATAAAAAATGAAAGCATTATTATTACGAGAAATAAAATCCTTTTTTGGTTCGCCGATTGGATATTTAGTCATCGGGATTTTTCTTTTACTCAACGGATTATTTCTTTGGGTTTTTGAAGGCGAATTCAACATATTAAACTCGGGTTTTGCCGATATGAGTCCGTTTTTCAAATTGGCACCTTGGATTTTAATTTTCTTAATTCCTGCCGTAACCATGCGCAGTTTTTCGGATGAGAAAAAACAAGGAACGATAGAATTGTTGTTTACTAAACCACTTTCTAATTGGGATATCGTAAACGGAAAATTCTTTGGCGCACTAATTTTAATCATTCTAGCCATTGTTCCTACAATTATATATGTATTGACGATTTCGCATTTTGGAAATCCACAAGGCAATATTGATATGGGAAGTACTATAGGTTCCTATTTCGGATTGTTGTTCTTAATTGCGGCTTATACGGCGATTGGAATTTTTGCTTCTACTTTATCGGATAATCAAATTGTGGCATTTATAATTGCCGTTTTTTGTTGTTTCTTTTTCTATTTCGGATTTGATGGCATTGCATCGTTCCTTGGAAATTACAGTTCAATGTTTGCTGCTTTAGGAATGGATTATCACTTTAAAAGTATGAGTCGCGGGGTATTAGATACGCGTGACATTGTGTATTTTGTGAGTGTGACGTTTTTATTTTTATCGGCAACGGTTTATCAACTTAAATCTTTGAAATGGTAATGGCAGCCAATAAATCAAAAGCTTTAAAGCAATTGGGAATTGTATTTTTAGCCATCATCGTTATCAATTTAATCAGCAACTTCTTTTTCAAACGTTTCGACTTAACGCAAGATAAACGCTATACCTTATCGGAAACGACATTAAATATCATTGAAAGTGTGGATAGTCCGCTTTATATTGAAGTCTATTTAGAAGGAAATTTTCCGCCAGAATTCAAGCGTTTACAAAACGAAACCAAACAACTTTTAGAGGAATTTACGGCTTATAATTCGAACATTATTTTCAACTTCAAAAATCCGATTGAGAAAGAGGAAACGCGAGTAGAAAAAATGAAAGAATTCTACGCAAAAGGCATGCAACCACTGAGCATCACAGTGGAAGATAAAGGAAAGCAATCGCAAGAAGTGGTTTTCCCATGGGCGCAAGCAACGTATGGCGATAAATTCACAAAAATAGCTTTGCTTAAAAACTTAATGGGTGCTTCAACCGAGCAAAAAGTAATTAGTTCCGTACAGCATTTGGAATTTGGTTTTGCGGAAGCTATCAATAAAGTTTCAAAAGAAAAACAAAAGAAAATTGCCGTAATCAAAGGGAATGGTGAGTTAATTGAGCCTTTCATGGCCGATTTCTTAAAAACAGTTAAAGAAAGTTATTATATCGGACCTTTTACATTGGATTCGGTAGCCAAACAACCGACTCAGACATTAGAAGCGCTTAAAAAATACGATTTAGCTGTAATTGCAAAGCCAACCGAAGCTTTTACGGAAGAAGAAAAACAAGTGTTAGACCAGTACATCATGAATGGTGGCAAAACCTTGTGGTTAGTAGATGTAGTTTCAGCCGATATGGACAGTTTGTACAACGAAACCGGTACTATTTTAGCATCGCAACGTGAGTTGAATTTAACTGATATGTTCTTCAAATACGGAATTAGAATCAATCCTTTATTGGTGAAAGATGAATATGCAACACCTATCAAATTAGCATCAGGAAATCAAGGAAGCGAAACACAAATGCAAGAATACACTTGGAAATTTGCTCCGTTTATCTATCCAACTTCTACCAATCCGATTGTAAAAAACATGGAAGGGATTAAGTTTGAATTTACTTCCCCAATCGAAATCCTGAAAAACGATATTAAGAAAACCGTTTTATTGAGTTCGTCTGAATATTCGAAAACCATTGGAACGCCAAGTCCAATCTCTTTAGACATGGTTACAGAAGAAACTACTCCTGAAGAATACGAAGGAAAAGGATTGCTTCCAGTGGCAGTTTTAATGGAAGGAAAATTCAAATCTGCTTACCAAAATCGTATATTACCGTTTAAAGATAATTCGTTTCAAGCTACTGGAAAAGAGAATAAGATGATTGTAATTTCAGACGGTGATGTCGTTAAAAATCAAATTGACAAAGGCGCACCGTTAGAATTAGGTTTTGATAAGTGGACCAATCAACTATATGGGAACAAAGAGTTCTTGATGAATTGTGTAAATTACCTTCTAGATGACAACGGACTTATTAACATCCGAAGCAAAGATGTTGATTTACCTCTTTTAAACAAAGAAGAAGTATATAAAAATTACACCGCAGCTCAATTGATAACTGTCGGATTACCAATAGTTATTCTGGCAATCTTTGGATTTTTATTCACTTTCTTGCGTAAAATAAAATACAGTCGCTAGTTGTTAATAAAAATGTTTTTGCGATTGAGTAGAATTAGAATATATTTGTAAAATATAAAATCAAATCACGATTTTAAAATACAAGATGATGAAGTTTATAGTATCGAGTTCGTATTTATTAAAACAATTACAAGTATTAGGTAGTGTTATCAACAGTAGTAACACCTTGCCTATCCTTGATAATTTCCTTTTTGAATTAGACAACAACCAATTAAAAGTTTCAGCTTCTGATTTAGAAACTACCATGACAGCTACTTTAGAAATTGATTCTACAAGTCAAGGAAGTGTTGCTATTCCAGCGAAGCTATTATTAGATATTTTAAAAACATTTCCAGAACAACCGTTAACTTTCACCGTAGAAGACAATTCAACTGTAGAAATTAGCTCGAACTCTGGAAAATATGCAATTGCATACGCTCCAGGAGAAGAATTTCCTAAAGCAGTAGTATTAGATGATCCTTCCAAAACATTAGTTCCTGCAGAAGTATTAGCAACTGCAGTAAGTAAAACAATTTTTGCAGCTGGAAACGATGATTTACGCCCTGTAATGAGTGGTGTTTTCTTCCAATTTTCACCAGAAGGATTAATTTTCGTAGCAACTGACGCTCACAAATTAGTAAAATACGCGCGCACCGATGTAAAAGCATCGCAAGTTGCTGATTTTATTATGCCAAAGAAACCTTTAAACATTTTAAAAGGAATTTTAGGCGCTTCTGACGCTGAAGTTTCAATCGAATATAACGATTCAAATGCAACATTTTCTTTCGAGAATTATGTATTGACTTGTCGTTTAATCGATGGAAAATATCCAAACTACGAAGCGGTTATTCCAAAAGAAAATCCAAACAAATTATTAATCAACAGAGTTCAGTTTTTAAACTCGGTTCGTCGTGTGGCTATTTTTGCTAACAAAACTACGCACCAAATTCGTTTAAAAATTGCTGGAACTGAATTGAATATTTCGGCAGAAGATATCGATTATTCAAACAAAGCAGACGAGCGTTTGACTTGTGATTACCAAGGAGACGACATGCAAATCGGTTTCAATTCTCGTTTCTTAACAGAAATGTTGAATAATTTATCAAGTGATGAAATCCAATTAGAAATGTCGATGCCAAACCGTGCTGGAATTTTAACTCCAGTAGACGGCTTAGACGAAGGCGAAACAGTTACAATGCTTGTAATGCCAGTAATGTTAAGCAACTAATTCACAATATTTGATTTTACAGTGCTAACTGAAAATCTTATTACCAACCCTAACTAACTTAAAAACCACTTGGCTTAGGCTATAGTGGTTTTTTAAAATTTGTTAAACGCAAAGGACGCAAAGTTTTTTCGCAAAGAAAACTCTGTGAAACTTCGTGCTAAACTTTGTGATACTTTGGGTAACAATAAAAAAACTCCCAACTTCTAACTTCTAACTTCCGACTTTGATTTATCTTTGCAATCTAAATTTAGAACATGATTCCACAAGAAACTATAGTTGCATTAGCTACACCGTCAGGAGCGGGTGCGATTGCTATTATTCGATTATCTGGTAAAAATGCTATTACGATAGCGGCTGAAATATTTCAATCGGTTTCTGGGAAAGATATTACAAAACAGAAGACGCATACGATTCATTTAGGACATATAGTCGATAATGGCAAAGTATATGATCAAGTACTGCTTTCTATCTTCAAAGGTCCTAATTCTTATACTGGGGAAAATGTGATTGAAATTTCGTGTCATGGTTCTACTTTTATCCAACAACAAATTATTCAATTATTGCTTCGCAGAGGCGCTAAAATGGCACAAGCGGGTGAATTTACCTTACGTGCATTTTTAAACGGTAAACTAGACTTATCACAAGCAGAAGCGGTGGCAGATTTAATTGCTTCTGATAACGAAGCGAGTCACCAAATCGCTATGCAACAAATGCGCGGTGGTTTTAGTAACGAGATTGCCAAATTACGTGAAGAGTTATTAAATTTTGCTTCCCTAATCGAACTCGAACTTGACTTTGCCGAAGAAGATGTTGAATTTGCCGATAGAACGCAATTTCATGAATTGTTAGAACGCATTGAGTTTGTTTTAAAACGACTAATTGATTCGTTTGCGGTTGGGAATGTAATTAAAAACGGTATTCCTGTTGCAATTGTAGGTGAACCGAATGTTGGAAAATCGACTTTATTGAATGCTTTATTAAATGAAGAACGCGCTATTGTTTCCGATATTGCAGGAACAACTCGTGATACGATTGAAGATGAATTGATTATCAATGGCATTGGTTTCCGATTTATTGATACGGCAGGAATTCGTGAAACACAAGACCATGTAGAAAGCATTGGAATTCAAAAAACATTTGAAAAGATTGAGCAAGCGCAAGTGGTAATGTTCCTTGTTGACAGCACAGAATTAACAATGGAAAGCTTAGAACGATTAAAAGTGGAAGTTGAAAAAATTAAAAACAAATACCCACAAAAAGCTTTACTTACAATCTTTAATAAAAAAGACAAACTAGAAAAGCGTTTACTTCAAAATCTAGAATCACAAATTGAGAATTCAATTTTCATTTCTGCAAAACAAAAAGTAGGTATTGAAGAGTTAAAAAACGAATTAATGTCCTTTGTAAACACAGGTGCTTTACGTAATAATGAAACGATTGTAACCAACACGCGTCATTACGATTCTTTATTAAAAGCTTTAGAGGAAATTCAGAAAGTGAAATGGGGATTAGATTCAAGAATTTCTTCTGATTTGATGGCGATTGATATTCGAAGTGCATTGTATTTCTTTGGCGAAATTACTGGAGAAGTTACAAATGATGAATTATTGGGGAACATTTTTGCGAATTTCTGTATCGGGAAGTAACTACACTTCTCTTTTTTGTTAAGCACTTGTTTTTGTTGGGTTTACAGATTTTTTTCTTCCTTTATTTGTTGCCAAATTGCCTTTTTTTAAATATATTTGTTGTTCAATTGTTGCCATAATATCATTTTTGTTGCCCAAATAACCAAATGATATAAAGTAGAGAAATAGTGCTACATATTGCTACACTTCGCTACCTATTGCAACATAAAGCAACATTTTATGAGCAGTAATATTTCTATTCCAAAAGTATGTAATCATTGTGGCAAAACTTATATTGCCCACAAAACCACTACAAGGTATTGCAGTCACAAATGCAATTCCAGAGATTACAAATTAAAAGCCAAACAGGATAAGATTGAAAAAACATTACTGGAACAACAAAACATAATTGTTTCAAAAAATGATACTCAAATCTTAAATCCAAATTCTTTACTATCTAAAAGCTATTTATCAATCCAAGATACTGCCGACCTCATCGGTGTAAGTCGTTGGACTATTAATAGGATGGTAAAACGTGGCGATTTGCAAATTCACAAATTTGGAAGAAAGAAAATTATTCAGAAAGAACAAATAGAAAACCTTTTTAAATCTTAACACTATGAAAGTTACACTAAGAGAAAGATTAAAAGGTAATAGCATCAGTTTATATCTTGACTATTATCACAAAGGAAAAAGAAAAAACGAGTTTTTAAGACTATACCTCAACCCAGAACCTAAAACAAAGGCTGAAAAAGATGTAAACAAAAAAACGCGTGAACTTGCAGAAACTATTCGAGCACAAAGACAAATAGAAATGCAAAACGGAACTTTTGGCTTTCATGATATTGAAAAGCTAAAAGGAAGTTTTACAACCTATTTATTAAAGCTTTCTGAAGACCGAAATACCAGTGATGGTAATTATGGTAATTGGGATAGTATGATAAAACACTTTAAAACCTTTGCTCCATACGATGTAAGCTTTCAAGATTTAGATAGAAAGTTAGTAGAGAATTTCAGAACCTATTTAGATTCTAAAGCAGAATCCAAAAGCAAAAAGAAACTTTCTCAAAACTCTAAATATTCTTATTTCAATAAATTTAAAGCTGCACTAAAACAAGCGGTAAAAGATGGTATTATAAAAACCAATCCAGGTGAAGGAGTTGATACCTTTAAGCAAGGAGAACCGCAAAGAGAATTTCTAACTTTAGAAGAATTACAAAAACTGGTTCCTGTTGAATGTGAACTGCCAGAACTAAAAAGAGCCTTTATATTTTCAGCCCTTACAGGGTTGCGTTGGTCTGATATTGAAAAACTGAAATGGTCTGAAATCCAACACTCTAATGATTATGGCTACTACATAAGATTCAGACAAAAGAAAACTAAAGGAGCTGAAACACAGCCAATCTCAGAACAAGCAGTAAACTTATTAGGAGAACGCAAAGAACCAGATGATAAAATATTTGATGCTTTAAATTATAGTGCTTGGTCAAACTTGAAATTACAGCAATGGATTTACAGAGCTGGGATTCATAAAGATATTACATTCCATTGTGCAAGACATACCTATGCAACATTGCAATTAACACTTGGAACAGACATTTATACAGTATCAAAAATGTTAGGACATAAAGAATTGAGAACTACTCAAATTTATGCAAAAATCATTGACGAGAAAAAACACGAAGCAGCTAACAAAATTAAATTAGATTTCTAGTTATGTATCAAGATATTTATACAGATGTATTGTTTTTATTTAGGGTAAGTAAAGATGATAGAAGCGAAACTCAATTAATAGAAGAAACAGCAGTAATAACAGAAGAAATTCTTGTTGGAACACCTATTTATCAACTGGACTTCAAAAAACCACTATCGCCTATTCGTAAATACTATCATAAGCTAATATCTAATTTCACAATAAAGTTATTCAATGAAATAGTAAAAGAATCCAAATTTGATAAGCTTGAAGAAGAATATCAATATTCATTTCATATTTTAGATAAAAACATTAAGCAATATTTCAGTTATATAAGAGAGCATATAACAAACTATAACTTAACGGAAGATTTGTATAATACTCCATCAAAAGAAAAAATAGCTGATGAATCGTATGTAACCCATTTTATAAAGTACAATTGCGTAATGCTCTATATGGAACTCCAAGATAGATTTCTGAATCATCTAAATTTTGACGCACTTACTTTAGAAGAAATTTTTGAATCATTATTATTTGAAGAAGCTCCTAAAAAACTCATAATCATTAACTATGACGGAGATGAAATTCAATACGTACAAAAAGCACCAATACAAGGTAAAGGTTTCAACAAAATAATGGGCGATTTAGAACACAGAAGTACAAACAATAGTGTTTTAAATTATGATCAATTAATCAATAAAAAGGAACTTTTTGCCAAACTTGAATACAAACTTTTTGAAGAAGGAATAATTGATGTCAAATTTGACTTTATCAACAAACGTGGTAATAAACAAGTTCTAACTGCTTTTATTCTAAAATTATTCTACAAAGGTTATTTTTTCGACAAGACTTTTAAACCTCTAAAAGATATTCCAGATAGAGAAATAACTAAATTCTTTGCTCATCGTTACGGTAACAATAGCGATACAGATAAAGAGTTTAGAAACTTTAAAACAACCCAATCTCACAAATACGAAGCAATTATTCAAAGATATAGCTGGTTAGATTCTATATTCTAAAAATACTAATGTGGTATTATCTAATGTTAATACCAAACGTTAATACCAGTCAATTACGTAAAGCGTTGTTTAATAACACTTTACTAATACCATTATTGCTAAATTTTACGACCCTTAGTACTCTGTCTACCTTTGAAACGTAGTTGAAAACCAACTATGACATTAGGCCTGATGTCCATTTTTAATTAAATCTTTTAACGAAGATGGACACGAATATTTTAGAAAAATTAGAACGCATTGAAAAATTGCTAGAAACACAGCAAGCAATGCAAAAGCAAGTACTAAACTTAAACGATGCTTGTATTTATTTAGAGCTTTCACAATCACACTTGTACAAATTAACAAGTAACGGAAGCATTCCTCATTACAAACCTAATGGGAAGAAACTGTATTTCAAACGCGAAGAACTAGACACTTGGCTATTGAGAAACAGAAGCAATTCTATTGACGAAACCGAACAAGAAGCAGCTAACTACTTAATTAAGAAAGGGAGGGTGCAATTATGATTGAGTTAATGGACTTAGCAATGGAAATGTCAAAAGACATCCAATATTTGAAAGCTTATATAGAAGCCTTAAAAAATCAAAAAAGAGGAAAGTTAAGTGATGAGTGGCTAGACAATCAAGAAGTACTACAAACACTTCATATAAGCCCACGAACACTACAAACCTATCGTGACAATGGTACACTTCCATTCAGTAAAATTGAAGGTAAATTCTATTACAAATCAAGTGATATAGAAAACCTTTTACAAAGTAATTATACTAACAAATCAAAAGACAAGTAGTATGATTACAAAGGAAAAAATACTGAACAAAACGCACTACGGTTTAAATATCTATGCGTTTATATTGAGACAGTTTTATCCTAACGCTACCGTTCTCTCTCTTCATGGGAGAGAATGTAGTGTTACTTGTAACCCTTACAATCAGGATAAAGAAACATTATTGGTAAGTATAGTAAATAATTGTGCAACGCATAAAGATGTCGAAATTTTGGATTTTCATGGAGATGTCTTCGACTTTGCCCAATTGTATTTTAAAGCCAATAATCAAAAAGAGCTATTACATACAATAGATAAAGTATTGCATTTAAGACTGAATATTTCAGAAGTAAAGAATACAAATTACATAGAATGTGAAGATACAACTTGGTATGTAAAATGTAGCTTTTTCAAAGCACCAGTAATGAATGTAATTCCATCAAAAGAATTGAATTTAAGCGAGATATACGATTTAATTAAAAGCAATACTTATGAAAGTGTTACAAACCATTTAAGAACGATTACAGACCCAAAAGAGAAACGAAAGTACAAAGCAAAGCATTTTGATTATGTAACCTTCTCAGGCACTTTTACAAAGCGTAATGACGAAGATTTAATCAAACATTCACTACTAATGACAATTGATTTAGATCATTTGGAAAACCTAAACCAAACTAGAGAAATGTTATTGAAAGATGAATATTTTGAAACCGAATTTCTTTTCAAATCTCCTTCTGGTGATGGTTTAAAATGGATTATAAAAATTGATTTAGAACAAGCAACTCATCAAGAGTATTATATCGCAGTATCGAATTATTTAGAGCAGCAATACAATATAAAAGTCGATGCATCTGGAAAAGACATTTCCCGAGCTTGTTTTTTATGTTATGATTCCGAAGCTTACATTAACCCTAGACACACAATCAAATGAATAAAAAAATATTTAATCCAAAAGAATGGTTAGAAGTTCCTGCAAAGCAAGAACCTCAACCAAAACAAATACCTATTCCTATTGTTTCCGACAATCAGTTTGAAAACTATTTACAACAAATTGAATACACAGGAACAGACATTACACAGGGCTACGAGAATTGGAGAAACATAGGCTTTGCACTAGCTGACGAATTTGGCGAAATGGGTAGAGACTATTTTCACAGAATAAGCAAATTTGGAAGTAGTTATAATTCTAAGGAATGTGATGCACAATATAGTAGTTGTTTAAAAGCCAAAGGAACAGGCGTTACAATGGCTACAATCTATTATTTAGCACAACACAACAACATTAAAATACATAATGAAAAGCCAATAGTAAATAATGAAGTTACAGAAGTAAAAACAGAGAAAACTCCAGTATTTCCAAGTCATATTTATGACACCTTACCACTATTCCTAAAAGATTGCATTAAACCTGCAACAACAAACGAGGAAAGAGATATTTTGTTATTGGGTACACTCACAACATTAAGTGCTTGCCTACCTACCATTTATGGTATTTACGATGGTAAAAAAGTAATGGCAAACTTATATTTATTTGTAACAGCTCCAGCATCAGCAGGAAAAGGACGATTAACCCAGTGCAAACAATTAGTACAACCCATTCACAAACTTAAAAGGGAACAATCCAGTTTAATGAAAAAAGAATATGAAGCCAGTTTAGTTTCCTATAACTTAGAAAAAGGCAAAAATCCAAATGCGGAAAAACCTGCGAAACCACCAGAAAGAATGTTGTTTATTCCTGCCAATAATAGTACGACTGGAGTATTTCAATTATTATTTGACAACAATGGCGAAGGATTAATTTTTGAAACCGAAGGCGATACATTAGCACAAGCATTTAAAAGCGATTATGGTAATTATTCCGATGGTTTTCGGAAAGCATTCCATCACGAAACAATAAGCTATTACCGAAGAACAGACCGTGAATATGTAGACATTGAAAATCCTTGTTTATCAACGGTATTATCAGGAACACCAAAACAAGTTTCCGCCTTAATACCAAATGCAGAAAATGGTTTATTCAGTCGATTTATGTTCTATTACATGAACATTACTCCTATTTGGAAAAACGTGTTTGAAATCCAAACCGAAAATGGTTTAGATGATTATTATAACGCATTAGGCTTACAATTCTTAGAGTTTTATAAAGCATTGAACAATAACCCTAGAATACAAATTACATTAAGTCAAAACCAACAAATACAATTCAATGCATTTTTCTCTAAAATTCAAACCAAATACTTGAATGTACAAACAGACGATTACATAGCCACAGTACGAAGAATGGGATTAATTGCCTTTCGATTAATGATGTTAATAACTACTTTACGAATAATGGAAGATGGCGATTGTTCAACAACTAGAGAATGTGAAGACATCGATTTTCAAAATGTACTCGATTTAGTCGCAATTTTGACACAGCATAGTAGCAAAGTGTTTAACGATTTACCAGCGGAATCTCCAGTAGCAACAAGAACAAACCGAAAAGAAAAGTTCTTAGAAATGCTTTCTGAATCATTTACAACTGCCGACTATTTAGCCATTGCTGAAAAACTAACTATTCCTCATAAAACTGCCGAAGGCTACATTACAGCATTTACAAAAGCAGGATTAATTCATAGAGAAATGAATGGTAAATACCTCAACAATAGCAAACAAGGAAATAAGGATTTTAAGGGAAACTAATTCAAGTTTCCCTTATTTCCTCAAAACCCCTAACTACTTAAATTAATGTGAATAACTTTTTCTTTCTTTTTTTTAGTATTTATTTACTTTTTCTTACATTAGACAAAATTTGACAAGTCAATTAATGTAGTATGAACTTTGGAGAACACATAAAACAATTGAGAGAACAAAACCAGCTGTTACAAAGGCAGGTAGCAAGTGTACTTGAAATAGATACAGCTATGCTCAGTAAAATAGAAAGAGGAGAACGGAGAGCCAAAAGAGAACACATACCTATTCTAGCTTCACTTTTAAAAACCAATGAAAAGGAATTATTTACAATATGGTTAGCTGACCAAGTATATGATTTAATTAAAGAAGAAGAAAATCCTACTGAAATATTAAAAGTAGCTGAACAAGAAATTCATTTTAAAAACAACAATTTATCTTAATAATATATTACAATGCCAACATTACAATTTAAAGGAAAAAATATCATTTGGAATCATCATTTAAGTGTTCCTTATCATACATTAGAAGAAGTTGAAGAATTAAACTTTCAACCTGAAAAAGGAAATGATAATATAATTATTGAAGGAGATAATTTACTTGCTTTGAAAGCATTGATACCTGAGTATGCAGGTAAAGTTAAATGTGTATATATTGATCCTCCATACAATACAGGTAAAGAAGAATGGGTATATAGTGATAAGGTAAATAGTCCGTTGATAACAGAATGGTTTAAAAGTGTAGTAGGAAAAGAAGATTTAACAAGACACGACAAATGGCTATGTATGATGGTTCCACGGTTAAAACTTCTAAGAGAACTATTATCTAAAGAAGGCGTTATTTTCATCAGTTTGGATAATAATGAAGCATTCAATTTTAAGTTAATAATGGATGAAATTTTTCAAGAAGAAAATTTTTTAGGTGTTATTATTGTACAAACAGCTACAGATAATAATCCTACCCAAATTTCCACAGAACATGAATATATGTTTTGCTATTCAAGAGACAAAGAATATCAATCTAATTGGGAAGCAAAATCTAAAGAAGCGGATTTAATACAAGAAAAATATCTAGAATTAAAAGAAATTCATAAAGATAATATTTCAGAGATTCAAACTAAATTAAGAAGTTGGGTTAAAGACAATAAGGCTAATTTAGATAAAGTTACTCATTATAATTATGTTGATGAGATTGGTGTTTTTTACCCTGGCAATCCTTCAAACACTAGAATGGGTGGCTACACATTTGACATTATACATCCAGTTACAAAAAAAGTATGCTCAAAACCTGAATATGGTTACAGATGGCCAGACAAGACTTTTTGGGCAGCTGATGAAAAAAAAGACGTTTTATGGGGTATAGATGAAACAACAATCCCAAAAATTAAAAAAAGACTAGAAACAGTAACAGCAAGTTTAAAAAGTATTATTTATGAAGACGGTCGTAGTGCATCAAAAGAGATAGAACAACTTCTAGGTAAAGATTTTTTTAAAAACCCCAAATCACCAAAAATTCTTAAAAAAGTATTTGAATATTGTACAGAAGAAAATGATATAATATTAGATTCTTTCGGTGGTTCAGGAACTACAGGTCAAGCTGTAATGCAATTAAACGAAGATGATGGTGGTAATAGAAAGTTTATACTAATCCAAATGAAAGAAGATTCAGAAAAGGAACCAAACAAAAACATTTGCTTAGACAAAACAAGAACAAGAATACAAAAAGTTATTGAAGCATATAATATTAATAGTGGATTCAAATATTTAAGAGTTGGAACCGCAATTGATCCCGAACAAATGTTAGAAGGCAATTTACCAACTTATGAGCAATTTGCTAAGTACATTTACTATTTGGGTACAGGTGAAAATTTAAAAGATATTAAAGCTATTAATCCGAAAACTCATTTTGTAGGTAATCATGGTTCACAAGACTTTTATTTAATATATGAACCTGATTTAGATTCACTATCTAAATTAGCTTTAAATCTATCTTTAGCTGAAGATATTGTTAAAAATAGTCCTAACAAACGTAGAATGATATATGCACCAGCTTGTTTTTTAGATGCTGATTATATGGAAGAAAAACAAATAGAATTTGTTTCCATACCTTTTAATTTATTCGAAAAAAAATCTAATTAAACTTTTTTGAAAATATGTACTTAAAAAAATATCAACAAAGGGTAATTAGCGAGATTAAAGAGTATTTAAGAGTAGCAAAAGAAACAAAGTTATCATTTGAAACAGCTATGGAAGCCCTTCCAGAAGACATGAGAGATTCTCTTAATTATGTTAAAAAAACTCATGAAAAATTAAAGCTTGAATATAATGACGAATCAAAAAATGGTTTAAATAGATTCTACCCTAGAGTTAATTTAAAAATTCCTACAGGTGGTGGTAAAACAATTTTAGCAGTTGAAGCAATTAAAGAATATCAAACATTATTTGCTCAAAAGAAAACTGGTTTAGTAGTATGGATTGTACCTAAAGAAATAATCTATAAACAAACAGTAGAACGACTAAGAGATAAAGGTCATCCTTATAGACAACTATTAGACCAAGCAAGTGGTGGTAAAACAATTATAGCTGAAAAGGGACAAAAACTATCAAAACAAGATATTGAAGAAAATCTTGTAATACTATTTATTATGTCACAATCAGTAAGTAGGTCTAATTCTGAGGAATCTTTGAAAGTATTTAAAGATAGTGGTGGTTTTGATAGTTTTTTCCCAGAAGATAATCGTTATGATTTACATTACCAGTGGCTGGAAAAAGTACCAAATCTTGATGCAATGTGGCAAAATGGTGAACAAGCACAACTAATCACAAGTTTAGGTAATGCTGTTAGAGTTTCAAAACCTTTTATTATAATAGATGAATTTCATAAAGTATTTACTCCATTAGCAAAAACTACAATAGATAATTTAAATCCAGAATTTATTTTAGGATTAACAGCAACTCCTAAAGAGTTAATGAATAATTTATCAAAAGTAACAGGTTTAGAATTAAAAAATGAGGAAATGGTTAAACTAGATTTACACATTATTCCTCCTGTTGGTAATATTGATAATGATTGGAAAGCAATGTTACAAAACATCACTAATAAAAGAAATATTTTAGAACAAAAAGCAATTGAGTATAAACAAGAAACAGGACAATATATTAGACCAATTGCATTAGTTCAATGTGAAAGAACTGGTAAAGACCAAAG
This sequence comes from Flavobacteriia bacterium, assembly GCA_004293165.1. Taxonomy (GTDB): domain Bacteria; phylum Bacteroidota; class Bacteroidia; order Flavobacteriales; family Flavobacteriaceae; genus Flavobacterium. The sequence continues at coordinate 20,733 of RDYL01000011.1, forward strand.
AGGAAATGGTTTTGTCCATAGTGAAGATGTAAAGGAACATTTAATATCGGAAGGTATTAATCCATCTGAAATAGCTATAAAATCAAGTGATAAAAATGATATTGAAAATATAGACTTATTTTCTGAAGATTGCCAGATACGATATATTATTACACAAAGTGCCTTGAATGAAGGATGGGATTGTTCATTTGCCTATGTTTTAGGTATTATCCCGAATGTTAATTCAAATACAAGTGTAACTCAATTAATTGGTAGAATATTAAGACAACCAAGAGCAAAAAAAACAGGAATAAAAGAACTTGATGAAAGTTATGTTTATTACTCCAAAGGAGATACAAATAACTTACTAAATAATGTAATAAGAGGATTTGAAGATGAAGGTTTAGGTGATTTGGTTTCGCAATTACAAATTAGCAACAAACCAGAAGTTAATCCTAAAAAAACAGTAAAGATAAAAGAGGAATTCAAAAAATATGAATATGCTTTTTATCTTCCTGTATGGGTTAAAACATTAGGAGTAGAAAATAAATTTAGAGCATTTAAATATGCTTTTGATATAAAACCTTTTCTAGATTTTGAAAATTGTTTTTTAACATCGGAAATAATTACAGTAATTAAAAACTCACTCAGTAAAGAGAAAAGTGAACGTAACACATTTAGCATAACAATTACAGAGGAAAATCAAATTGCTCCACAAGTTGAAACAATTCAAAATGAATTAAAAGACAATATTAGTCTATCATACATTACTGGTAGATTTTGCGAAGTTATAGAAAATGCCTTTTTAGCAAGAAAAAAAGCGGTAGAATTTATAGAAATCTTAAAAAAAGAAATCGGTTTAGAAACCCTTTCAAATTATTTTAGTTTTATTACAGCATTACTAACTCAACACCTTGAAAATTATAAACATTTAAGGGAAGAACAAATATTTAAAGAGGCATTAAATAAGGGTATCATTAAACTAGCAATTACAAATGATAAAAATTCTGGTTTCAGAGTTCCCGAAAATGATGTTATTACTACTACTAATTCTCCCAATTTATATAATTTAAATCTCTATGATGATGTTGAAGTTAGCACTTTAAATACTCTAGAAAAGAAAGTAATTGATGTTTTAGAAAAACAAGAAACTACTTTATTCTGGTTTAGAAACAAAGTAGCAAAAAACTGGTATGCAATTCAAGGATGGAGAGTGAATAAAATTAGACCTGATTTTGTTGTAGCTAAGAAAAAGGATAATGACAAAATTGAAATAGTTTATCTAATTGAAAGTAAAGGGGAACATTTACTAGGGAATAATGATACTACATATAAAAATCAAGTGTTTCAAATATTGACGGAACAATACAAAAACAAAAGTATCAAAACATATCAAATCGAAATTGACTTTGGAGAAAATGTATTAAATGATGCAGTAGAAGCTTATCTCATCGAAGACAAAAACGAGGAACAAAAAATAAGACAATTAATGAATTAAATTTATACTATGAGCCAACAATTGTATTTCAACCTACTAACTTTTGACTGGCCACAAAAGCCAATAACACTATACTTTAGTCTTGAAAAAATTAAAGGAAGTGTTTTGGTGTATAAATCTAACTACCCAAACAACATAAATGAAATTTTCCCCAATATAGGAAACGAGGGAATTGAGAAAATCTACACCTCTTTCGATAATAATCTCGAAGGCACTACCCCATTAGAAATTGATTTTAATGATAAAAATGTTTTTTTCTATAAAGATTTTCTAAACTATAAGTTATACCATTATTTTAAATCAATAACAGGAATAATTGTAACTCGAAATTTTATCAAAGAACCTCAAATTTGGATAAACAATAAAGCTGAAGAAAAAAAAGACTTTTGGGTATTCAATAAATTTTCTTTAAAAATTCAATTCAGTAAAGTATCAAAGTTTCCTGAGTTAGTTATTGCTTATGACGATACCTCCAAAATGTGTAAAAAATCAGTAATTGAAGTTCTAGAAGATGTTGCCCCAATACATATTAATAAAATCATAACAGATAAATCCGTTCATAAATATCAGAAATTATCAGCTGAAGAAAAAACAAGTATTGACCTTGAAAATTCATGGCCAATACTTAATCGTGATTTAGCATCAAAACTAAACATCGATGTAGAAGTTGAAAGAACTATAAATAGATACACTCGCTATAAAGGTGCTGTTGATGAATTTGTAAAAACCTATTTAGACAATCCTGATTTTAAATCCCTTGTTCCCTTACATTCCTTAGAATACTTAAAAGTAGAAGAAACAAAGATTTTAAACGTAGATAAAAGTTGTAATGAATTATTATTTAAAGACTATGTTATTGGTTCAATACCAAAAATAGATTTCCCGAGAAATGGAGCTTTAGTAACATCTCCAAAACGTAACATTACATTATTTTTCATTTATCATGAAAATCATGCTGAAACATGCAAAAGCCTTCATAAGCAATTCAAAAATGGTACTGGCAAATATTACCCAGGCATTTATAAATTTACCAATTTAGAATTGCACATCGATATGTCTTTAGCAATAAAATACAAAAACGCAAATAATCCATTACCTGAGATTATTGAAAAATTGAATAGTGCTAATTTCAATTACGATAATACCTACGTAGCTTTTTACATTAGTCCTATTGCAAAGTTTGACGAAGATAAAGCACGTAAAAAAGTTTATTACAGGGTAAAAGAAGAATTGCTTAAAAGAAGAATTATTTCACAAGTAATTGATTATGATAAATTAAAATCAAAAATATACAATTACGAATACGAATTAAGTAACATTTCACTAGCCTTGTTAGCCAAATTAGAGGGTAAACCTTGGCAACTTTCAACAAGTTCAAACAGAGATTTAATAATTGGTGTTGGTGCATTTAAAAATGTAGATGAAAACACTAATTACGTGGCAAGTGCTTTTAGTTTCAACAATAGTGGTTCATTTAAAAAGTTCGAATACTTTACTAAAAGTGATACGAATTTGTTAGCAGGTTCAATATGCGATGCAATTCATCAATATGCAAACCTAGAAGACAACCCAACCAAAGTAGTAATTCACTTTTACAAAGAAATGAGTGAAAAGGAATTAAAGCCTATCATTCAAAAAATGAACAAGCTAAATCTTGATTGTCCGTTATACATAATCAACATTAATAAAACCAATTCTGAAGACTTAATTGCTTTTGACAACAATTGGTTCAATCGTTTAATGCCAAAAAGTGGTACCATAATAAAAATTGGAAAAAAAGAATACCTACTATACAATAATACGAGATACAACGATTATGATAATAATTTAGATAGAGAAGGCTATCCTTTCCCAATAAAACTAAAAATTTCATCACCCAATAACGAAGAAAATTTAGATAATTTCGAAATCAAAAAACTAATTGAGCAAGTATATCAATTCAGTAGATTATATTGGAAATCATTAAGACAACAAAACGTACCCATAACCATCAAATACCCAGAAATGGTAGCCGAAATAGCACCATACTTTGAAAGTGGTAACATTCCACCTCATGGTAAAGAGATATTGTGGTTTTTGTAAAATATTAAGTTCAAACATTTTTAACAAATATTATGAGTTTTAAAAACATATTTTTTAAACAAGAAAATCCTGAAAAATTATCAGATTTTCAAATTATAGATTTTGTAAATACATTATTAAGTATCAATTATAAAATAGAATTAATTAATGGTCTGACAAATACAATTAATAAAGAAGATATACAATTAGAGAATCTTGTATTATTTTCAAACCCAAATAAAAAAGTTTTTGATAATTATAAAGTTAACTTATCAAATGATACGTTTTCTGATTTTTTAATTTCTAATGGTAATTTTTCTTCATTTTATCCAAATATATTGATTAATGACTATCGTTTAATATCTAATTATTTTTCTCATTTTAGGAGAATTTTCTTTAATATAGATGAAGAATTTAAAAGGGATTGGTCGCTTAATAAAGCAATCAAAACATATAATGGTGCTATCATAAAAAATGTTGAAGATGAAATTAATCAATATGATGATGCATTCAAGAATACAATGACTTTTTTAAAAACATTTTTCATTAAAGAAGCTATCAAATATAAAATACCTGAATTGGTAAAAGCAATTGAAACCAAAACAGATGAAACTTTTGAAAGAAGAGATTCTTATAAGGAATTATATATATTATTTAACAACCATGAAGAAGAAGAAAATAGTCACAAAAAGAAATACATTGCAGATGTTATAAGTCTAATTCATATTAATGAATTTCCACAAGTATATTGTTTTAATACAAATGAATATTACTTAGAAAATTATGATTTCAATAATTTTATCAATTACGACAACTTCGCAATAAAAAGTATATCTCATGAAAGCCCTTGGTCAATATTAAGTTTAATAAAAGTTGGTGCAATAGTTTACTCTTTTTATTTTGGTTATTTGAAAGTTCAAAATTATAGAATGAATATTCAAAAGAATAAAAAAGACATTCAAAAAACCGATATAGAATTAGCTGATAAAAAGAATGCTAAAGTTATTAAGTTATTGGATGAAATCAATAAATCAAATTCAGATTTAAAAAATATCACAGAGAATATTGAAAAAATAAAAGATCCGTTCATAAAATTTGAATTATTAAATGAATTGGAAAATTGTGTTTACAAATTACAATCTTCTACAAAAAAATATAGAATTTCAATTGCACTAGATGATTTGAAAACTTCATTACAATAATCAATTAAGTATTAATCTAAAATTTTAATATGAAGATATGAATCCAAGTTATTATCAAAACCAAATAAATAAAATAGAAAAAGATATTGCAGATTTTCAAAAAAAGATTGCAGAAGAAAGTAAAAAAGAAAATGACAAGAATAAACAAATTGATACGGTTAATAAATCAATAAATAAAAACACTTCATTATCTTCATTACAGAGTAAGCAAAGACAAATACAGGGTTATCAAAACGATATTTATAATTCTAAGAAGAAAATTGCCGAGTATCAAAAAAAGATAGCAGATAAATCAATAGAGTTAGGTAGAAAAAAACAAGATTTAAGAAAGGCGGAAGAAAACGAATTAAAAAAACAAAATAAACAACAAGTAGATTTTCAACTTAGCCTACAAAAAAAAATTGATGAGCAAAAAACTCAATTAGATTTTTTAATTAATCAAAATTACTCTTCTAAGCAAACAACTCAAAATATTGAAAATGATATAAATAAAAAATATGATTTTTTTATTTCACATGCATCTGAAGATAAAGACGATATAGTTAGAGATCTTGCTGATTCTCTAAAAAATAATGGTTTTGAAGTTTGGTATGACGAATTTGAATTAAAAATTGGCGATAGTTTAAGAAAAAAAATTGATATTGGTTTAAGAAATTCAAGATTTGGGATAGTAATTATTTCACCAAATTTTGTGAAAAAAAATTGGACAGAGTATGAATTAAATGGCATGGTAGCAAGAGAAATGAATGGTCACAAAGTTATTTTACCCATTTGGCATAAAATATCAAAAGATGAAGTACTTGAATTTAGTCCAAGTTTGGCTGATAAAATGGCACTCAACACTTCTATACACTCAACTGAAGATATAATTAATGCTCTAAAAGAATTATAAAATTCCCAATATTAGAATTTCAAATAAGAGTTATTTATAATTACCCTAATATTAAGTAATTTAATTTACATTTTTAATTCAACAATACTAACAATTAATTTATTCCAATTCATAATTAATATACTAATAGGAACGCTATCGCTGACGTATTTGCATCCCACCCAGCCCAACGCTCCCAGCCGCACAAGTGGTTTCTCCCACCCCACTCAGCACTTGTTTTCCCAAAGGTACAGCACTTTTATTTTCCTGTTTTATTTTCCCAACCCCATCGCACATAAAACAGGAAAATAAAAGAGCTGTACTTCCACTCCAAAAAACAAGAGCTGAAACCCAACGCTAAAACCACTCCCAAAGCTATCTTTACATAATAAGTGTTATAATTCCTCCCATCTCCCAACGCTTCACCATCGGCAGTTATAACAGTTATTATGTAAAATAGCCGCTCAGCCAACGCTCCCACCCGAATTACGTTAGTAATCACGACCTCCTTAAAAAAACAAATAATCGTCTTCGGGAGTAAATAGGAACAGTATTTTCATTGTTTTTTGAAGGTGCAATACATTTCCATAACAACATTTCTGCAAGCATTGAAAACCCTAATTTCAATCAACACTCTTGCACCCTCAAAAATCAAAACCAAGAAAGAGTAACAAATTTTAGTGCTGGATATAAAGCAGTTTTATTTGATTTTTCAATGGTTTTTATATCCATCCCTTAAAATTTGTTACCCTTTCAGAACTACCCGAGTAAAAAAGAAAATCCAACCAAAAAACAACTCCCGATTAAGTCAAGGAAACAAAACAAAAAAAAATAAAAAAAAGAATGCAAAGGTAAGTTTCGGGTTTACAAAAAAGCAAGTTCAAGCCCTACGGGTTTTTTAAAAAATCTCCACCACCCATACTTCTCCGTATCACATTTATTGTAATCAAACCATTCATAAGACTATTTAGGGTGGTAGTATTTTTTAAAAAAAACTTGCTTTTTTGAAACCCTTCACTAGAGCAGATGGCTTTCTTTTTTTTCCTTTTTTCTTTTGAAAAATTTTAAGGCGAAGCATGAAATGCGAGCATAACTTTAAATCCGATATTATGACTTATCACAACGTATTTACACACCAAAAAGACAGAATTTACAGCCTACCCCACTTTTTTGTTTTAAGCAAAGGAATCAATAGCGGAAAACCTTTAAAAGAACCTTGCCCGAACTGCTACGTAATACTGGTAAAAACCGAAGAAGAAGCCGAAAATCTCTACTGGATAGCATTAAGCTTATGGAAATCAAAATTCTGGTACCAACACTTAGTCGGTTCAGTTATTCCGTTTCTTCGATTATATGAGTTTAAAAGCAATTTCAGAGATAAAGTGTTGCAAATCTACAAGGAACACAAAAAACACACTGAAAACGTCGAAAAACTCAAAAAACTAGAAAGTCTATCAACCATCTACACCAAAAATTTAGACACGATAGAAAGATTAAAAGCTGCAATACTTCATTATTATCTCTAATCCCAGCCCGATTTTTTCGGGCTTTTTCTTTAAAATTCACATTGAAAATTTGTCATATATGACACTAAAAAAATGTTCCTGCATTATTTTGCATTTTGTCTTAAATAACTTGTCATATCCTTTATAAAGCAACAGAACGCAATACAAAGCAACACTTTCTTAATCAGCATATTAGCACGATTATTGACTTATATTTATACAAATGGTACAGCTCTTGGACAAAGCCGTATCAAGTCCAAACAAATTTCTAATTCTTAAATTTTTAATCCAAATGGGAAAAATTAATCAAGGTATTCTAGGAGGAGTATCAGGTAAAGTTGGTAATGTTATCGGTGGTAACTGGAAAGGTATTGACTACATCAGAGTAAAGCCTTCAAATGTTGCAAATCCGAGAACAGCAGGTCAAGTAATGCAAAGAACTAAGTTTACTGTGACTTTAGAGTTTTTACAAGCTGTGAAACCTTTTGTTAAGGCAGGTTATAGAAACCTAGCAAACAAAAAAACAGAGTTTAATGCTGCAATGTCTTACATCTTAAACAATGCAATTACAGGAATAGATCCTGACTTCATTGTAGATTACACATTAGCACTTTTGAGTAGAGGAGGTTTATCAATGCCTTTGAACCCAACAGCAGATGCATCAACTTCTGGAGAGGTTACATTCACTTGGGGCGATAACTCAGCTGAAAGTAACGCAAACGCAACAGATAAAATCATGTTGTTAGCGTACAATCCAGTAAAAAGAGAATCCGTTTCAATTGTTGGTGATGGTGCAACTCGTGTTGATGGTTCGTTTACTGTTCCAATTCCAACGACCTATGCAGGAGATACATTAGAGCTATTTATAGCTTTCATGTCAGCAGATGGAACACAATTATCTAACAGTACTTATTTAGGCTCTCAAATCGCAGGATAAGCTTAAATTACTAAAAATTAAGTCGCTCATTGTAGCGACTTTTTTTATATATTTACATGCTGACAAATAAATCAACTTTCCTTTATTTACTTGTTTTTAAGCCTTTATTTATAATATTTTGATGCTTATTTGTTGCCCAAACCTTGTAAAGCACTATAAATACTAATAACTTCAAATATTGTATCGGAAAGTAGTTTTGCAATATGAAAGCGTTAAATCCAAATTTTATTTTTAAATATATTGAACATTAAGTTTACATTGTCAAGTTGAAAATAAAATAAATTTTATAAAATTAAGTTATTTAATAAAAATTATTCTTGAACAAAGTTTTTTTTATATAGTATTAAAGTAAAAAGTTCATTGTTTTTAAAAATTTAAAATTAATAGTTACATTTACCAAAATTACTCTTTACATGCGTCGTTTATTACTTTTATTATTAATAGGTTTAGCCGTTTCTGTGACTTCTTGCCGAAACGATTTTGATTTTGAATCAAAAACTGGTGGTTTGGAATTTTCGAAAGACACGGTTTATTTAGATACTGTTTTTACTGACATTGGATCAAGTACTTACACTTTAAAAGTGTATAACCGAAGTGATAAAAACATTTCAATTCCTTCATTACGACTAAAAAAAGGAACTACTTCAAAATACCGATTAATGGTTGATGGTATGGCTGGACAAGTATTTGAAGATGTTGAACTTCTAGCAAAAGATAGCATGTATATTTTTGTGTCGGTAACTGCAGAAGTTGCCGATGTAAACCCAACCGATTTTTTATATACCGATCAAATATTATTTGGTGAAGAAACCAATAGTAATCATCAAAAAGTAGAATTAGTTACATTGATTCAAGATGCTTATTTTATTTACCCTGGTAGAGTTCAAAATCCAGATGAAAGCTATACTTATGACGAATTAAACTTAGGAATAGATGGCAATGGCGATCCTATTACCATTCGCGGTCGATTTTTAGAAGAAAGCAATCCAGTAAATGGTAATGAATTGCATTGGTCCAACACAAAACCTTATGTGATATATGGTTATGCAGCGGTTCCTTCTAATAAGATATTAGTGGTTGATGCAGGTGCTCGAATTCATTTTCATGCCGAATCAGGCTTAATCGTAGCCAATAATGCCTCTATCCATGTTAATGGCGGCAATTCAACAACAGCCGCTTTAGAAAACGAAGTCATCTTCGAAGGCGATCGTTTAGAACCAGATTTTTCTGAAGTTCCTGGGCAATGGGGAACCATTTGGCTCACACAAGGAAGCACCAATAATCAAATTAAAAATCTAACTATTAAAAATGCTACTGTTGGGATTTTAGTTTCCGGAAATGATGGCACTTCTACACCATCATTAACTCTTGAAAACACTCAAATTTATAACTGCTCTAATGTTGGTATTTTAGCAAGAACAGGAAATATTGAAGGTAAAAACACCGTAATTAACAATTGTGGACAAGCCGCTTTTGCTGGTAGTTATGGGGGTAGTTATGATTTCACTCATTGTACTTTTGCAAATTACTGGGCTAGTTCAACACAAACATGCATTATTTTAGATGATTACATAGAAACTGAAACTGGAGAACAAATTGAAGCCTTAACCAGTGCCAATTTTAAAAATTGTATAATTTATGGATCCTCAAATTTAGGTTTATCACTTAAGAAAAGAGGAACTTTTTTTGAATATAATTTTGATCATTGTTTAATAAAATTTGCCGATTATAGTAATCAATTTGCAAACAATACATTGTATCAATTTTCAGTAAATCCGAGATTTGTAAATTGTTTGATTGCTACAAATTCAACTGTAAATAAACCCGATTTTAAAGATGCTTCAAATAATGAATTAATCATTGGAGAAGATTCGGCAGCCAAAGGTACTGCTAATAACATCTACTCTACTTTTAATGATATTTTAAATAATTCAAGAAGTGGCGCTACTGATATTGGCGCTTATAATTGGATTACTTTTGAATAACTAATTAATAATTTACAATTATGAAAAATCTCTCTTTATCTCTTTTAATCATTGGTTTAACATTTGTTTCTTGCAAAAAAGAAGAAGGGCAAAAACCAGCCGAAACAATAACTAATGAGGAAGTTACTACTGAAACAAAACCTGATTCTGCGACCGTTGCTAAGGCCTGGGCAGATTATGCCACTCCATCAAAAGGGCATGAAATATTAGCTAAAGATACGGGAACTTGGGATGCTGAATTAACGTTTTGGTCGCCAGACAATCCACAAGAAATGAAATCTACAGCTACTGTAACCTACAAAATGATTATGGGTGGTAAATATCAAGAAGGAACTTATTCTGGAGATATGTTTGGAATGCCATTTGAAGGAAAAGGAACGGTTGCTTTTGATAATGCAACTGAAGAATTTGTATCAACTTGGATTGACAATATGGGAACTGGAATGATGGTTACTCGCGGAAAATATGATGAAGCAACAAAAACATCTACTTTTCATGGAGAAATGGTAGACCCAGTAACTAAAAAGGCTAAAAATGTAAAAGAAGTTATTACCTATATTGACGATAACAACCAAAAAATGGAAATGTTTGATGTTTTGGAAGATGGCAAAGAATTCAAATCAATGCAAGTAGTTTCGAAACGCAAAATATAGTTTTCAACAAATAAATACAAAGCTGTTCAAAAAAGAACAGCTTTTTTTGTTTTTATGCAGTCTTAAAACTTTGAACTTCTAACTTTTTAGAATAAATTTGTACTTTCAACAACAACACAAACATACAGATAAGGTAAACTTGTCTCTAAAACAAAACTACAATGATTCATTTCTTCGGAAACCAATCCTACACCGTTTTTGCGGTACAAACGCAAAACGAATTATCGACTGTAGACATCAACAAATTAAATTGGCTTTTTGGCAACGCACATAAAATAGAAAAATCCGTAATGTCGGATTTTTTTGTTGGACCACGTGCCGCTATGGTTACGCCTTGGAGTACCAATGCGGTAGAAATTATTCAAAACATGGGGATTTCGGGTATCATTCGTATTGAGGAATTTGAAAAAGTAGCTGCCGATTTTAACGATTTTGATCCAATGCTTTCCCAAAAGTATTCGGAATTAAATCAAGAAATTTATACGATTAATATCCAACCAAAAGCGATTTTGGATATTGAAGATATTAACGCTTACAACAAATCAGAAGGTTTAGCATTAAGCCCTGAAGAAGTGGATTATTTAAACAATCTTTCTACAAAATTAGGAAGAAAGTTAACCGATTCTGAAATTTTTGCTTTCTCACAAGCGAATTCAGAACACTGCCGTCATAAAATTTTTAACGGAACTTTTGTGATTGATGGCGTAGAAAAACCAACTTCATTATTCAAATTAATTAAGAAAACATCAGAAACAAATCCAAACGATATTGTTTCTGCTTATAAAGATAATGTAGCTTTTGTAAAAGGTCCGAAAGTAACACAATTCGCACCAAAAAGTGCTGACAAGCCAGACTTCTACCAAGAAAAGGAATTTGACTCAGTTCTTTCCTTAAAAGCAGAAACACACAATTTCCCAACAACAGTGGAGCCTTTCAACGGAGCTGCAACCGGTTCAGGAGGAGAAATTCGTGACCGTTTAGCGGGAGGGCAAGGTTCGTTACCCTTAGCAGGAACTGCAGTTTACATGACTTCTTATTCTCGTTTAGAAAATGAGCGTCCTTGGGAAAATGGTATGGCAGAAAGACCTTGGTTGTACCAAACACCAATGGATATTTTGATAAAAGCATCCAACGGAGCTTCAGATTTTGGTAATAAATTTGGGCAACCTTTAATTACGGGTTCTATTTTAACTTTCGAACATGAAGAAAACAATCGTAAAATTGGTTATGATAAAGTGATCATGCAAGCGGGTGGAATTGGTTACGGAAAATTAGATCAAGCCATTAAAAAGAAACCAACTGCTGGCGATAAAATCGTTATTTTAGGTGGTGAAAATTATAGAATTGGAATGGGTGGCGCTGCAGTTTCTTCAGCGGATACTGGTGCTTTTGGTTCAGGAATTGAATTAAATGCGATCCAACGTTCGAATCCAGAAATGCAAAAACGTGCTGCCAACGCCATTCGTGGTTTGGTAGAAAGTGACAACAATCCAATTGTTTCCATTCACGATCATGGTGCGGGTGGACATTTGAATTGTTTATCTGAATTAGTGGAAGAAACTGGTGGATTAATTGATTTAGATAAATTACCTGTTGGTGACCCTACTCTTTCAGCAAAAGAAATCATCGGAAACGAATCGCAAGAAAGAATGGGATTGGTTATTGGTGAAAAAGACATTGAAACCTTACAAAGAATTGCCGACAGAGAGCGTTCTCCTATGTATCAAGTGGGTGATGTAACTAACGACCATAGATTTACATTTGAATCAAAATCAACAGGTGTAAAACCAATGGATTATGCGTTGGAAGATTTCTTCGGAAGTTCGCCAAAAACGATTATGACGGATAAAACCGTTGCAACAAATTACTCAGATTTAGAATATTCAAAAGAAAATATAGGAAGCTACTTAAGTCAAGTTTTACAATTAGAAGCAGTAGCTTGTAAAGATTGGTTAACTAATAAAGTTGACCGTTGTGTAGGCGGACGCGTTGCTAAACAACAATGTGTTGGGCCATTACAATTGCCTTTAAACAATGTCGGAGTTATGGCATTGGATTTTAAAGGAAAAGAAGGAATTGCTACATCGATTGGGCACTCACCTATTTCGGCTTTAGTAAATCCGGTAGCGGGTTCAAGAACTGCGATTGGTGAAGCTTTATCAAATTTAGTTTGGGCTCCATTAAAAGAAGGTATGAAATCGGTTTCCTTATCGGCGAACTGGATGTGGGCTTGTAAAAATGAAGGAGAAGACGCTCGTTTATATGAAGCAGTAAAAGGATGTTCTGATTTTGCTATTGAATTGGGAATCAATATTCCAACAGGAAAAGATTCGCTTTCGATGAAACAAAAATACCCAAATGATGAAGTAATTGCGCCTGGAACGGTTATTATTTCAGCAGCTGGAAATTGTTCAAATATTACGAAAGTGGTTGAACCTGTTTTACAAAGAAACGGAGGTAACATTTACTACATCAACTTATCGCAAGATTCGTTTAAATTAGGTGGAAGTTCATTTGCTCAGGTATTGAATAAAATTGGCAATGATGTTCCAACGATTCAAAATTCCGAATTCTTTAAAAAAGCATTCAACGTTTTACAGGATTTAATCAAAGAAAGAAAAATTAAAGCAGGACACGATATTGGAAGTGGTGGATTAATCACTACACTATTAGAAATGTGTTTTGCAGATGATAAATTAGGTGCGTTAATCGACTTGAGTTCTTTAGGAGAAAAAGATACGGTTAAAGCCTTATTTAATGAAAATATTGGAGTTGTTTTCCAAGCAAATGCTGAAGTGGAAGCGACTTTCGCACAACATAATATTGAGATTTTCAAAATTGGTTCGGCTATCGATGGCGATGCGTTTACGGTTATCAACGGAGATGATAGTTTAACATTCAGTGTTTCAACCTTAAGAGATACTTGGTTTAAAACATCGTTCCTTTTAGATTCGAAACAAGCTAAAAACGGAATGGCTGCAGCACGTTTTGATAATTACAAAAACCAAAAATTACAATTCACGTTCCCATCGCATTTTGATGGAAAATTACCTGTGATTGATGGGTCAAAACCAAAACCAAAAGCAGCAATCATTCGTGAAAAAGGAAGTAATTCAGAACGCGAAATGGCAAATGCTATGTATTTAGCAGGATTTGATGTAAAAGATGTTCATATGACCGATTTAATTTCGGGAAGAGAAACATTGGAAGACATTCAATTCATTGGAGCCGTTGGAGGATTTTCGAATTCAGATGTTTTAGGTTCGGCTAAAGGATGGGCTGGAGCATTTTTATACAACGAAAAAGCAAATACAGCTTTAAAAAACTTCTACAAACGTGAAGACACGCTTTCTGTTGGAATTTGTAATGGTTGTCAGTTGTTAATGGAATTAGAATTGATAAATCCAGAACACGAAGTTCATGGAAAAATGCACCACAATACTTCGAACAAACACGAGAGTGGCTTTACTTCGGTGACAGTTCAAAAGAATAATTCAGTGATGTTATCAACGTTAGAAGGAACAACTTTAGGTGTATGGATTTCGCACGGAGAAGGGAAATTCAAATTACCTTATTCAGAAAAGAAATATAACATTGTAGCAAAATATGCATACGAAGGTTATCCAGCGAATCCAAATGGTTCTGATTTCAATACAGCCATGATGTGTGATACAACTGGAAGACATTTGGTGATGATGCCACACATTGAGCGTTCAACTTTCCCTTGGAATTGGGCACATTATCCAGAAAAAGGACAAAAAGATGAAGTTTCGCCTTGGTTAGAAGCGTTTGTGAATGCTAGAAAATGGATTGAAAATAAAAAATAAAAAATAAAAGTAAAGCTCTCTTAACGAGAGCTTTTTTTATACAAAAAAACTGCCCGAAAGCAGTTTTTTAAATTAACCCAAAAAAACTAAAACTTATCCGTTTCAAGCACAACATATTGCCCAGGATATTGTGTACTGGCATCGTCTTCTGCTGTGATGAAAATTCGTTTTGGTTTGGATGAAGAAACACTTTCAAACTTTACATGAAGCTTGGAGGTTCCTACAATTTGACCAATATTTAAAGGAATTTGATTATCTGATGATGATAACCAAACTACATAATATTTTTTAGGTGGTTGCAATCGTTCTGGTTCGGCTAAATAAGAAACCTCCATTTGAATGTTGTAGTTATTATTTTTGTCTTTCTTAACCGATACATCTCCCCTTGCTGCCGGAACCACATTTGAATTTTCAAATTGAATTTTTTTGGAACAAGACGTAAATGTTAGCAATAAGACAAAATACAATACTAAAAAAAGTACTAATTTTTGAACTAAATAATTCGTTTTCATTTTTATTATTTTTTCATATTATTTTCGGCCATTTCTGAAATTGATTTTCCTAAATCGTTCATTTCATTATTGAATTCTACTTTAAATAATGCCCATTTTTGTTCTGGACCTTGTTCGTAATTTTCAATTTTAAGTCGTAAATCAGAATTTCGCTTTTCTAATTTATTGATTTTAACTTCATCAATATCGCGTTCAGCTTTTCCTTTCGAATTTAATTTAAGTTTTAACTCAGATACAATTTTTTGATTTTCATCTAATTTTAACTGAATGCTCTCTTTAAAGATTCTAAAATCATTAATTGAATCATATTCAGCTTGTTCTAAATCTGCTTCTGCATTAATTAAATCCTTAGTTGCTTCTTTTACATCTTCTACTTTTTCAGTAGGCGAGTTATTGCAACTGTTCATTAAAAAACCTATTAAGCATGACGCAATAATTGTTTTTGCACTATTTTTTTTCATTTTTGTTATTTTATAAAACCATGATTTCTTTTTCATATATGTAAAATTTATTTTTTAGCGGTCATATATGTTATCTACATTTCATTAAATATTTCCCTTACAAACACATTATCAAATTGTGATTTAAAAATGAAACCATGGTCTTTATTAATTATTTTTTAATCATTTCATGATCAGAACCGCTATGGAGTAATTCGTTTGCTTTATCTTTAAACGAAGTGCCCATTTTATTCATTTTGTCTTCTAATTGATGTTCAAAGTTCATGGCTTGATCTTTCAAATATTGGCTATCTTTACTTATTTCATCTTTGAATTTGTTAGCACTATTTTTTAATCCTTTTGCTATATTACTTCTTGTTTTTTTGCCTTTATGTGGTGCAAACAATACACCTACAGTAGCTCCAATTAGTGCTCCAACCAATAAACTTCCAACAACTAATCTTCCTTTGTTATTTAAATTTTCCATTTTTTATATTTTTAAAAATTAAAATCGGTAACCTACAGTTCCTTGATACCACATGTTTTTATAACGAGGTGTTGTAGACGTTCCATCACCATTGTTATTTTTTAAATCCCATCCACCACGTACTCCAAAAACTAGATTTTTAATATTCAAATCTACTCCACCAATAAGCGAGAATGTATTTTTTCTAATATCATCATTTGTAAATTCTTCTTCCTGTGTAGAACTTAATGATCCTCCTGTAAATTCATCTTTTTGTTTTAACAAATAAGAATATTGTGGTCCAAATAAAAGGGTAACATATTCTATCGGTTTAACTGCAAAAAATAACGGAATATCTATATAATCTGTAGTTCTTGTTGTTTCATAATCTGTTCCTAAAAATGTTCCTGTTGATTTAAAACCTTTTTGAGAAAATAATACTTCTGGTTGAACTCCTATATATTTTCCTAGTGGTATTGATACAAATGCACCACCAACTAAACCGAATTTTCCATCTGCAACAAAATCTTCTCCTTCTGAATCATAAACATTGGAGTAATTTGTACCTAATTTAACTCCGAAAAATAATTTTTCACGATTATCTGTCAATGTTGATTCTTGAGCCTTTGAATTGGTAACTGAAAGTGTTACTAATGCAATCATTATGATTACTTTTTTCATTTTTTTTTATTTTAAGTTATATGCGTAATATTATTATAAACCTTACTATTAATAGTTCTAATTTATATTACAAAGGTGCGAGCAGAACGTTCAAAATGTGTTACACAATCTATTATATAAGTTACATGATTCACTCATTTTGAAAAGATTCTTCAAATAAAGGCGCTACAGTTATTGGTTTTACTGCGTTTTCCATTGCTAATCTCGAAAGTAAATAGCTAATTGTTGATTCTGCTCCTTGATTTAAATTGACATGATTTTGTTCCAAGCCATCATAACAACCGCCTGTTTTTGGATTATAAATGATTTGATGCAAATGATTTTTTCCTAAAAACCAATCAAAAGCTATCTTCATTTTGTTTTTATAATTTTCATCTTCATATACTTGATAAAAAGTTTGAAGCGCTAAAATTGTATAAGCTACATCAATGGGTTGCTCGCCAAATTGATTGACCGATCTTCCTCTATGGTACCAACCTTGGTTAGAAATTACTTTGATTTGATCGTCTTTAAAAATTATAGACAACAAAAAGTCAAATGAAGTTTTTGCGATATCTTTATACAATTCACTTCCTGTACTCAAACCAGCAAACAACATTGCTTCTGGTAAAATACTATTGGCATAGGTAAGATAATCTTCAAACCATTTCCAATTTTTATCTGAAATTCCACGGTATTTTGAAACTAAATTATCGGCCAATGATGTAATTAAATAATTTATTCTTTGGCTTTGTCTGTCCAAATTATAAAAATACAATCCTTTGATTGCAAAAGAAATAGCTCTTGGTGAATGCAATTTATGACAATGTAGTAATGCTTTTTCAAGAGCAAACTTTGCTTTTCTAATTAAATTGTTTGGAATAGCATCTTTAAAAGAAATGAATTCACCAAGGGACCAAATGGCTCTTCCGTTGGCATCTTCTAAGTTTTCATATATATTATTAGAAGTGAAATTACCATCAATATCCACATAATTTAGAAAACTACCATCTTCTTGCTGACAAAATAATATAAACGTTAAATAGGTATTTATTAATTCTAAATCTTCTTCAGAATTAGTTAATTCATAATGTTTTGTAACTGCAATCAAAGCTCTTGCATTGTCATCTAAAGTATATCCAGAATTAAGATTAGGGATTGCAATTTCAGAAAACTGAATTATTCCATCCTTTGCTGTCATACGTTTAATATGATCTAAAGAAATTTTTGGTATTTGATATTGTAAAACTATTTTATGTTTTTGACAATTATTTTTAACTAAATCAATATGAGTAATCGCAGAATTTTGCCAAGATGTTGGGCTAATTTTATGCAAGGCGTTTAATTGCATTTCTCTCAATAATTTTGGATTATAAAGTAATTCAATGGTTTTTTCGGCCAGTTGGCTAGCGTCTTGAAAATCATAATTGAATCCAGCACCATCTAAAAATTCTTTGGCATGAGGAATAGGCGTTGCAATTACTGGGCAACCGCAAGCCATCGCATAAGCTAATGTTCCACTAACCGCTTGATTTGGATCTTTTGAAGTGAATAAATAAACTTTTGTGCGCTGTAAATAACACATTAGCTCTTCCAAAGACAAATACTTATTTATAAATCGAACGTTGTTTTCTAAATGTAAATCGTGTACTTTGTTATAGAGAAAATTACGGTATTTTTCGCCTTCTCTTTTTACTACTTCTGGATGTGTTTTTCCAATGATTAAGTAAATAACATTCGGGAAATTTTCGATGATTTTAGGCAAAGCATCCAAAGCTGTTTCAATACTTTTACCTTCATTTAGCAAACCAAATGTTGACAATACAATTCTATCACTGAACTGATTTTTTGTTTTTCTTATTCCATTTTCAAAAGAAGCAACTAAATGTGTTCCATGCGAAATAACTGAAATTTTTCGTTCAGCAATCCCATAATCGGTCATTAAAATAGATTTTGAAATTGCAGTCATTACAACTAAATAATCTGAATAGTCTGCTATTTTACGAACTACTTTTTTTAGTTTTTCGTTTGGAGTTGGTAAAACTGTATGAAATGTTGTAGTAATTGGACGTTTTAAATGTTTCATAAACTTCAACAAATAATCACCATAATCTCCTCCAAATAGACCAAATTCATGTTGCAAAAAAATCATGGCAATATTTTTATCAGCATTGATTTTTAAGGTTAAATCAGCATATTGTTCTTGAATTGCAGTATTTAGTTTGTATTTTACTTCTTCAGAATATGCATAATTAGATTGAGATGCTTCTAATGCACATACTTTTAATGAAAATGTACTTCCAAATTTTTCTTGTATCGCATTTTTTAAATCTTGCGTATAAGTTGCAATACCACATTCTCTTGGTGGATAAGAAGTAATAAAAAGAATTTCAGGTAACGTTTTTTGAACAACTGGAACTAGCTCATATTTAGAATTTTTAATAAATTCCATTAAATTACTTGTTTTCAGGTTGTTTTTAGCTTCTTTATAAATAAGTAATGAATTGTTATAAATAGGAAAAAAATTAGCTCTCATGTTGTGTTAGATTTAGTAAAAGTTCTTGTAATAAAGCTTTCAAACTTAAAGATGCACAGGCAATACATTTGTCTGCAGCACCATAATAGATGTAAAGTGTGTCCTCAAATAAAGCGGTTCCAGTTGGAAAAACTACATTAGATACCACGCCGTTTTTTTCATAATCTAGCTCAGGAGTAAATAATGGATCCACTAATCTTGCAATTACTTTTGTAGGATTATCAATATCTAATAAAGCAGCAGCAGCAGAATATATATAACCTTCCGAAGTATCAAAAACACCATGATAAATAAGTAACCAACCGAATTTCGTTTCAATAGGAGGACATCCACCACCTATAAAACCTGATTCATGATTGATACCAATAGGATCTAGAATAATATGTTCATTAAAATGGAGAAAATATTGATTCCAAAATTCTTTAGTTAAATCTTCCAATTTATCAATTAAAACCAATTGAATTCCGGGACGAATACGGTGCAAAAAAGCTAATTTTCCATTTATTTTTCTTGGAAAAAACATAACATCTTTATCCCAAAGAAAAACTTCTTCATTGTGTTTAAAATGTCGTACATGACGAAAATATTTGGCATTTACCAAATTATTACATTCCGCCAACCGCTTAAATTCATCAAAAGTAAATTTTGGAACTATAATGCCATGGTGCTCAAAAGTTAACAAATCAGTAGATGTTACTAAAGTACCTAATGCATTGATACCATTATAGGCTGTATATGTTATGTAATAAATATCATCTATTTTTACAATTCGAGCGTCTTCAATTCCTTTTGATTCTGCATCAGAAAAAGGAATTAGTAGGGGCGTATTATTACGTTGTATCAATTGTAAAGGACCTTCAAATCTACAATATCCAATAGTGGAATAATTTCCATTTCTAACTGCTCGATACAACATATGCACTGTATTTCCGTCTTGTAGAATTGCTGGATTTAAAACACTATCATTTTCAAACGGGAGTTCCGTATTTTTTAGAAGAATTCCTTCTTTTTTTATTTGTATCATGTGATTTTGTGTTAGAAGAATAAAAAAAAGCGTAGACGATAATCACCTACGCCTTTTTATTGGCTATTATGTGTATTCTTAGCATTTTTTAGTTACTAAGTTGCCCACAAAAAAAGTCAATTATTATGCTGTTGGTTGCCCTTTTCTTATAATATTGATTACTTCCTCTCGTTTTTTATGCAAGCGTGCCTCTACTCTTTCAAGTAAATCATCTTCTCTACCACTTTGGAATTTTAAATCAGCATCTGTTAATTGCGGAAATTTATCTTTCAATTTATCAGCTTGTCTTTTCCAATCACCAGAGATTTTAAAAACTTCTAAACCTTTGTTTGCTTTTGCTTCCATTTTTACTATATTTAAATGTTATAATCTTATAAAACAAAGGTTATACTTTACTAATAAAAATCTGTTATAGTAATAAAAGTAAATATTGTATAAATCACACATTTACAAACATTTGCAATTAAATGTTTTCAAGATTATCTCTAAGTTGAGATTTTCTTTTCTTTTTAAGTTGTTTAAAATAGGATGGAGATAATCCTGTGACTTTTTTAAATTGTCCAGATAAATGTGCAACACTACTGTAGTTTAGTAAATAAGCAATTTCAGATAAATTCATTTCATCATATAAGAGCAACTCTTTAACGCGTTCAATCTTATGATTAATTATGAATTGTTGAATGGTAATTCCTTTTACCTCTGAAAATATGTTAGATAGGTATGTATAATCTTGGTGTAATTTATCGCTAATGTATTCAGAATAATTTACTCTAGGTAATTCATCAGTATAATGAACCATTTCAATAATAACATCTTTTATTTTTTCAATCAAAATAGCTTTTTTGTCATCTAGCAATTCTAAACCAGACATCGCTAAATTTTTCTTGAGTAATTCAAATTGTATTGGAGTAATATCTTCTAAAATCTCTACAACACCTAAATCTACGATAATATGATGTAACCCTATTTTTTTTAGCTCTTCTTTGACCATCATTTTACAACGAAGACTAACCATATATTTAATATAGAGTATCATTTTTTTTGTGTTTAATTGCAAATTAATTTTTGCCCTATTTATTTAATCTTCATAACCACTTTTTATTACTGTTGAAATCATTTTGAATTGTTCACTAGCGTTAAATTGATGATTAGAATGAGCAGGGATAACCATACCATCTCCTAATTTTAACTTGAATTTTTTCTTATTAATAGTTAGTTCTGCCACGCCATCAATAATTTGAATATACGTATCAAAAGGTGATTTTTTTTCGTCTAACTCTTCTCCTGCATCAAAGGAAGAAGCGGTAACATTTCCTGTCACTTTTTTTATAATTGTTTTACTCACCACTGCATTTGGTATGTATTCAATTAATTCTACAACTATGTGAATTTTTCCTTTTTCGACTTCGACAAACTCGTTTGGCTTTTTCATTTTATTTAACCGAATTGCTTTATTTCTTTTATCTTGAATTACAACTCATTCAAAGGTGGTTAATTATTTTTCACTATTGTTATAAAATCAAGGATAATATTTATATAAATCCCATTTTTTACTAAAAAAGAGCATTGATTTGAATAACCTTATCGCTTTTTGCTTAAAACTTCACTAATATTGCAAAAATTAAAATTCATGTGGTTTGTACTTTTAAGTGTAATTTGTAGTGTAACTGTTGGCCTATTTTTAAAAGTAGCCAAAAAAATGCAGTTATCTGTTTTTCAAATTATTACGTTTAATTATTTTTCGGCTCTACTCCTTACCTATTTTACTTACCAACCCGAATTAACTTTCAAAGAAAAAACAATCCCTTATTCGCTTTATATTGGATTAGCGATTTTGTTACCAATTGTTTTTTTAATTCAAGCCAAGTCAATTAAAGAAACTGGGATTGTTAAAACTGATATTGCCCAACGATTGTCTTTGTTTATTCCGTTAACTGCTTCCTATTTTATATTTAATGAAACGTTTGGTCAACTAAAAATTATCGGATTTATAGTCGGATTTTCAGCTATATTTTTTACATTGAATAAAAAATCAGATACTAAATCTAACAATTGGGTATATCCATTATTGGTTTTATTGGGATTTGGAATTATTGATATTCTATTTAAGAAGGTAGCGGTTTTGAAAGAATTTAACTTTACTACTTCTTTATTTGTAATCTTTTGTGGTGCATTTGTAATTTCTATATCATTTCTAATCGGAAAAATACTAGTTCAAAAAGAAAAATTAGAATTCAAAAATATACTATGGGGATTAGCTTTAGGAATTTTAAATTTCGGAAATATTCTCTTCTATTTAAAAGCTCACAAAGCTTTATCTGAAAATCCATCCACAGTTTTTGCTGGTATGAATATGGGAGTAATTATTTTAGGTAGTATTGCTGGGATTTTAATTTTTAAAGAAAAAATAACAAAATGGAACTACTTTGGTATCTTTTTAGCAATAGTTTCAATAATTTTTATCACACTTTCTCAAATAATGTAGAAATTAGTAGGCAAGCATACTATTTTATTTTTGTTAAAATTATAATCTAAAGATTATCAACTATATAAAAAATTGTATTATTAATTTTATTTTTATAATTTGCATAAAATAATAATTGCGAATTATGAACAATATCACACGCTTATTTGACTTTCCTTACTACCAATTAGAAAAGTATAATTTAAAAGATGCTTTAGTTACTAAATATGGAAATGAATGGGTAAAAACTTCTACCCAAGAATATTTAGACAAAGCCAATGCGATTTCAAGAGGTCTACTTCGATTAGGCGTAAATAAAAATGATAAAATAGCAATCATTTCGTCTAATAATAGAACTGAATGGCATATCACAGATATTGGTGTATTACAAACTGGTGCTCAAACCGTTCCAATGTATCCAACAATTTCTGCCGAAGATTACGAATACATTTTAAATCATTCAGAATCACAATACGTTTTTGTTTCTGACCATGAAGTCTATGAGAAATTACAAAGCATTAAATCTAATGTACCATTATTAAAAGAAGTGTATTCTTATAATGATATTGCAGGTTGTAAAAGTTGGAAAGAAGTTTTAGATTTAGGTGCAAATACAGACAACCAAGATGTCGTTGAAGACCGAAAAAATAATGTATTAACAACAGATTTAGCAACAATCATTTATACCTCTGGAACTACTGGAAGACCAAAAGGTGTAATGCTTAGTCATCAAAACATTGTTTCCGATGTTTTGATGAGTGCTCCAAGAGTACCTTTAAGAGCAGGAAGTACAAGAGCTTTGAGCTTCTTACCTATTTGTCATATCTTCGAAAGAATGTTGACGTACTTATACCAATATTATGGTATATCAATTTACTTTGCGGAAAGTATTGAAAAAATATCTGACAATCTAAAAGAGGTTAAACCACATGTTATGTCGGTTGTACCTCGTTTATTAGAAAAAGTATATGATAAAATTTATGCTAAAGGAGCGGATTTAACCGGAATCAAAAAAGCACTTTTCTTTTGGGCTTTAGATTTAGGAATGGAATACAAACCTTACAAACAAAATGGTGCATTTTATGAATTTAAACTTAAAATTGCCCGAAAATTAATTTTCTCTAAATGGCAAGAAGGTTTAGGTGGCGAATTAGAATTACTAGTTTCAGGAAGTGCTGCATTACAATCTCGCTTAACAAAAGTTTTCTGCGCTGCTAACATTCCTGTTATGGAAGGTTATGGATTAACAGAAACTTCTCCTGTAATATCAGTAAACGATATGAGAAATGGCGGTTTCAAAGTAGGTTCAGTTGGTAAAGTATTAGACGGAGTTGAAGTTAAAATTGCAGAAGACGGAGAAATTTTATGTAAAGGTCCTAACGTAATGATTGGTTATTACAAAGATGAAACTCAAACCAGCGAAGTTTTAAAAAATGGTTATTTCCACACAGGTGATATCGGTGAAATTGACGCCGATGGTTTCTTAAAAATTACCGACCGTAAAAAAGAAATGTTCAAAACTTCAGGTGGTAAATATGTAGCACCTCAAGTTTTAGAAAATACTTTCAAACAGTCGCGTTTTATTGAACAAATAATGGTAATTGGTGACGGAGAAAAAATGCCAGCTGCTTTTATTCAGCCAAATTTTGAATTTGTTAGAGAATGGGCTACTAGACACAATCTTAAATTTAATACTAATGAAGAATTATGTGCCAATAAAATGGTAATTGACCGAATTCAAGAAGAAATTGACCATTGCAATGAAAAATTTGGTAATTGGGAAAAAGTTAAACGTTTTGAACTTACTCCTGATGTTTGGTCAATTGTAGACGGACATCTTACTCCTACCATGAAATTGAAACGTAAAATTATTAAAGAAAAATATGCTGATTTGTATCAAAAAATTTATGGATAAAAATTATAAAGCCCACAAATTGTGGGCTTTATTTTATTAAAATGTTAAATTTTATAAAAAACACAGAAAATACTATGCGTGCATAGTATTTTTTTTTTATATTTGAAAAAGTTTTGATTATATACTATGAAAGATAAAACTATAGATTATGCATTAAGAACAACCTGGCAAGCCGTTGCTAGAATGTATAACGAGGAAGCTGCAAAATACGGAGCAACAATGGCAACAGGTTTTGCTTTGTTAAGTATTGATAGAGAAAAAGGTTCTCCTTCCACTACGTTAGGCCCAAAAATGGGAATGGAAGCCACTAGTTTAACCAGAACCTTAAAATCTATGGAAGAACGAGGATTAATTACCCGTAAAAAAAATCCAACTGACGGTAGAGGGGTAATTATACAATTAACCAAAGACGGCAAAGAAAAAAGAGAACTTTCTAAAGAAACTGTACTTCGATTTAATGAAGCTGTAAGACAAAATATTAGTGAGGAAAAATTACTTCATTTTATGGAAGTAGCTGAAATCATCAACGAGTTAATTATTGATAAAAAAATCTATAACGATAAATAAAACAACAAACCTACCAACATGAAACGTACTATAAAAAAAGTTGCTGTTATTGGTTCCGGAATTATGGGAAGTGGCATTGCTTGTCATTTTGCCAATATTGGTGTCGAAGTCTTATTATTAGACATCGCTCCAAACGAATTAACCGAAGCCGAACAGAAAAAAGGATTGACCATAGAAAGTAAAGCCGTTAGAAACCGATTGGTTAATGATCATTTAGGCAACGCTTTAAAATCAAAGCCCTCTCCTATATATCATCCAAGTTTTGCGGCAAGAATTACAACAGGTAACACTACTGATGATATGTCAAAAATTGCTACTGCCGATTGGATTATCGAAGTTGTAGTAGAACGTTTAGACATCAAGAAAATTGTTTTCGAACAAGTTGACAAATATAGAAAACCAGGAACTTTAGTAACATCTAACACTTCTGGTATTCCAATTCAGTTCATGAGCGAAGGAAGAAGCGAAGATTTTCAACAACATTTCTGTGGAACGCACTTCTTTAACCCTGCACGTTACTTAAAATTATTTGAAATCATTCCTGGTCCAAAAACCACAAATGAAGTATTGGATTTCTTAAATGGTTATGGTGAAAAATTCTTAGGAAAAACTTCAGTTGTAGCAAAAGATACTCCAGCTTTCATCGGAAATAGAATCGGAATCTTCGGAATTCAAAGTTTATTCCACCAAGTAAAGGAAATGGGATTAACCGTGGAAGAAGTGGATAAATTAACAGGACCCATTATTGGTCGTCCAAAATCGGCTACTTTTAGAACGGTTGATGTAGTTGGTTTAGATACTTTAGTTCACGTGGCTAACGGAATTTATGAAAATTGTCCAAACGACGAAGCACATGAATTATTCAAACTTCCTGAATTTGTTAACAAAATGATGGAAAACAAATGGTTAGGAAGCAAAACAGGACAAGGTTTCTATAAAAAAGAAGGAAAAGATATCTTAACATTAGATTTAGATATTTTAACTTACAGACCAAATAAAAAAGCTTCTTTCGCAACTTTAGAATTAACCAAAACGATTGAAAAACCAATCGACAGATTCAAAGTTTTAGTGACTGGAAAAGACAAAGCAGGTGATTTCTACAGAAAAAACTTTGCTTCAATGTTCCAATACTGTTCTAACAGAATTCCTGAAATTACAGACGCTTTCTATAAAATCGACGACGCTATGAAAGCTGGATTTGGTTGGGAAAATGGTCCGTTCGAAATTTGGGATGCTATTGGAGTTGAAAAAGGAATTGAATTGATGAAAGCGGAAGGATATCAACCTGCTTCTTGGGTAACGGATATGTTAGCTTCTGGAAACACTTCTTTTTATTCGATTAAAGATGGAGCAACACACTTCTACTCTATCACAAACCAAAAAGTAAAAAAAATTCCAGGTCAAGATGCCTTCATTATCTTAAATAATATTCGCGAAAGCAAAAAAATATGGAACAACAGTGATTCTATTATTACCGATTTAGGTGATGGAATCATCAATTTAGAATTTACATCCAAAATGAATTCTATAGGTGCTGGTGTTTTACAAGGAATCAACAAAGCTATTGACATTGCTGAAAAAGACTACAATGGTTTAGTGATTGGAAATCAAGGAGCTAATTTCTCAGTTGGAGCTAACTTAGGAATGATTTTCATGATGGCAGTCGAACAAGAATATGACGAATTAAACATGGCTATCAAAATGTTCCAAGATACGATGATGCGTTGTCGTTATTCTGCAATTCCAGTTATAGCAGCTCCTCACGGAATGACATTAGGTGGTGGTTGCGAATTAACTATGCACGCTGATAGAGCTGTTGCCGCAGCAGAAACGTACATCGGATTAGTAGAATTTGGTGTTGGTGTAATTCCTGGTGGTGGTGGTTCTAAAGAAATGGCTTTGAGAGCTTCTGATTTATTCCGTAAAAACGATGTTGAATTAAACGTTTTACAAGAATATTTCTTAACTGTCGGAATGGCAAAAGTAGCTACTTCAGCTTACGAAGGATTTGATACAGGAGTTTTACAAAAAGGAAGAGATATCGTAGTGGTAAACAAAGACCGCCAAATTGCAACAGCTAAACAAGTGGCTTTACAAATGGCAGAACAAGGTTACACACAACCTGTAAGAAGAAAAGATATCAAAGTATTAGGTAAACAAGCTTTAGGTATGTTCTTAGTAGGAACTGACCAAATGGAAGCTGGCAAATACATTTCTGAACACGATAAAAAAATTGCCAATAAATTAGCTTACGTAATGGCTGGTGGTGATTTATCAGAAGCAACTTTAGTTTCTGAACAATATTTATTGGATTTAGAAAGAGAAGCATTTTTATCATTAACTGGAGAAAGAAAATCTTTAGAAAGAATTCAGTACATGTTAACCAAAGGGAAACCGTTAAGAAACTAAAAGATGAAAACAGCATATATAGTAAAAGCATATAGAACAGCAGTAGGAAAAGCACCAAAAGGAGTATTCCGATTCAAAAGACCTGACGAATTAGCAGCAGAAACCATCGAACACATGATGAAAGAGCTTCCTAATTTTGATAAAACTCGTATTGATGATGTTATGGTAGGAAATGCCATGCCTGAAGCAGAACAAGGTTTAAACGTTGGTAGATTAATTTCATTAATGGGATTAAAAGTAGAAGATGTTCCAGGTGTTACAGTAAATAGATATTGTGCATCAGGTATTGAAACTATCGGAATGGCTACGGCTAAAATTCAATCCGGAATGGCAGATTGTATCATTGCAGGTGGTGCCGAAAGTATGAGTTATATTCCAATGGGAGGCTATAAACCAACACCAGATTATAAAGCTGCAGCTGCAGGCCACGAAGATTATTATTGGGGAATGGGATTAACTGCTGAGGCGGTTGCAAAACAATTCAACGTTTCTCGTGAAGATCAAGATGAGTTTGCTTATCATTCACATATGAAGGCTTTAAAAGCACAAGCAGAAGGCAAATTTGACGCTCAAATAGTTCCTATTACAGTAGAAGAAACTTTTATCAATGAAAATGGTAAAAAAGAAACGCGTTCTTATGTTGTTAACAAAGACGAAGGACCAAGAGCAGGAACTTCTGTTGCGGTATTAGCAGGTTTAAGACCCGTATTTGCTTCTGACGGAAGTGTAACAGCAGGAAACTCATCTCAAATGAGTGATGGAGCAGCTTTCGTATTAGTTATGAGTGAAGAAATGGTAAAAGAATTAAATCTTGAACCTATTGCTCGATTAGTAAACTTTGCTTCTGCAGGTGTAGAACCAAGAATCATGGGAATTGGACCTGTAAAAGCAATTCCAAAAGCATTAAAACAAGCAGGTTTAAAACAATCTGATATTGATTTAATAGAGTTAAACGAAGCGTTCGCTTCCCAATCATTAGCGGTTGTTAGAGAATTAGGCTTAAATCCTGATATCGTAAATGTGAACGGAGGAGCTATTGCTTTAGGTCACCCACTGGGTTGTACTGGTGCAAAACTTTCTGTTCAATTGTTTGACGAAATGCGATTAAGAGGAAGTAAATATGGAATTGTTTCAATGTGTGTGGGAACAGGACAAGGAACAGCGGGAATTTACGAATTTTTGAAATAAGAAAATAGAACAAAGAAAAAAGAATATAGATAAACTGAAAATGAAAATATAGAATTCCGAAAAGTCTCTTTTCTATTCTTTATTTTCTTTTCTCTAAAAAATAAAAGTTATGTCAGATATCATCAGAGGAGGACAATTCCTTGTAAAAGAAACAAAATGCGAAGACATCTTCACTCCAGAAGATTTCAATGAAGAACAAGTTATGATGCGTGATTCGGTTATCGAATTCGTAGACAAAGAAATTTGGCCAAACAAAGAACGCTTCGAAAAGAAAGATTACGCTTTAACTGAAGACATCATGCGCAAAGCAGGTGAATTGGGTTACCTAAGCGTTGCTGTTCCTGCTGCGTATGGCGGAATGGAAATGGGATTCGTAAACACGGTTTTAGTTTGTGATTATATCTCGGGAGCAACTGGTTCGTTTTCAACTGCTTTTGGGGCGCATACTGGAATTGGAACCATGCCAATTACACTATATGGAACTGAAGAACAAAAACAAAAATATGTACCAAAATTAGCTTCGGGCGAATGGTTTGGAGCGTATTGTTTGACAGAACCTGGAGCTGGTTCAGATGCAAATTCAGGAAAAACAAAAGCCGTTCTTTCAGAAGATGGAACACATTATAAAATCACAGGTGGGAAAATGTGGATTTCTAATGCGGGTTTTTGTAACGTAATGATTGTTTTCGCTCGTATTGAAGACGATAAAAATATTACTGGTTTCATCGTTGAAAATGATCCATCAAACGGAATTTCAATGGGTGATGAAGAGCACAAATTAGGAATTCGCTCCTCTTCTACTCGTCAGGTTTTCTTTAATGAAACAAAAGTACTAGTAGAAAATATGTTGGCTGGTCGTGGCGAAGGTTTTAAAATTGCGATGAATGCTTTAAATGTTGGGCGTATTAAATTAGCTGCTGCTTGTTTAGAAGCACAACGTAGAACCATTACTGGTGCCGTTCATTATGCTAACGAAAGAGTTCAGTTTAAAACACCAATCTCAAGTTTTGGTGCTATCCAAGCTAAAATTGCTGAAATGGCTACTAATGCTTACGCTGGAGAAAGTGCTACTTACAGAGCTGCATCTGATATCGAAAACAGAATTAATATTAGAGTTAGTGAAGGAAATTCGCACCAAGAAGCAGAATTAAAAGGTGTAGAAGAATTTGCAATCGAATGTTCAATCTTAAAAGTAGCGGTTTCTGAAGATGTTCAAGCATGTACAGACGAAGGAATTCAAATTTTTGGTGGAATGGGATTCTCAGAAGATGCGCCAATGGAAAGTGCTTGGAGAGATGCTCGTATCGCAAGAATTTACGAAGGAACTAACGAAATCAACAGAATGTTATCCGTTGGTATGTTAGTGAAAAAAGCAATGAAAGGTCACGTAGATTTATTAGGGCCAGCAATGGCTGTTGCCGAAGAATTAATGGGAATTCCATCTTTCGATATTCCAGATTATTCTGAATTATTTGCTGAAGAAAAAGAAATGATTGCCAAATTGAAAAAAGTATTCTTAATGGTTGCTGGTGCTGCAGTTCAAAAATACGGAGCTGAATTAGAATCACAACAACAATTATTAATGGCCGCTTCTGATATTTTAATCGAAATCTATATGGCTGAAAGTACTATTCTTAGAACGGAGAAATTAGCTAAAAAAGAAGGTGAAGACAAAGTTCAGGAGCAAATTGCAATGGCAAAATTATACTTATATCATGCCGTAGATATCGTGAACCAAAAAGGTAAAGAAGGTATTGTTTCTTTTGCTGAAGGTGACGAACAGCGTATGATGTTAATGGGATTAAAACGTTTTACAAAATATACGAACATGCCAAATGTAATTGGTCTTCGTGAAAAAATTGCTGCAAAAATTATTAGCGAAAATAAATACGCTTTTTAATACAGCAATTAATTGGTTTAGTTTGTTTAAAAAAACCATTCGCCAAGCGAATGGTTTTTTATTTTTAATATCTCAAAGCCGCAAAAACTTCTTTGTTTCCTAATTTTTCTCTTCCGTTTAAAAAGGATAATTCCATTAAAAAATTCAATTGCACAATTTCGCCACCTAATTGCTCTACTAACTCACAAACGGCTTTTGCAGTTCCTCCAGTAGCTAAAACATCATCGTGAATCAAAACTCTATCTCCCTTTTTAATGGCATCAACATGCATTTCTAATGTATCCGTGCCATATTCTAATTTATAAGATGCACTAATAGTATCAAACGGTAATTTTTTTGGCTTACGTACAGGAATAAATCCAACATTTAGTTTTTGTGCCAATAACATTCCGAAGAAAAAACCACGACTCTCTACTCCTATTACTTTATCAATTTTTTGATTTTCTAATGAATTTACCAAAGTTTCTAGACAAAATTTAGTGGCTTCTGGTGAAATTAGCAAAGGTGTAATATCTTTAAATGCAATTCCTGGTTTCGGAAAATCTTGAATATCACGAATATAGTCTTGTAAGTTCATTTTTATTTACTTTTTTTCTTGTTAAGGTTTGCAATTTACACAAATATCTCTATATTTGCACTCACAAAATCGGCCTCGTGGCGCAACTGAATAGCGCATCTGATTACGGCTCAGAAGGTTACTGGTTTGAATCCAGTCGAGGTCACTTGTTAAAAGCTTAACTATTTGAAAATAAATAGGTTAAGCTTTTTTATTTCTACTATTTAGTCCACATTGCTACTCAAAAACTAACCAATACGTCTTATTTTAAAGCCCACTCAGTAATAATTATCAATTTCCTGAATAAAAAAGGCATGATTAACTTGCTTGTGCTTCATAAATAATAAATCTTAAATCCTTAAATCTAACAACGCAACAGATATATGCTTCGCTTTCGTGTATTTAACAACATGTCCGAAGTCAGATTGGTCGGAATTTTTAAAAAAATAATGCTTTAAGCTATTTTGGAGTGATTTTTTTAAAAATTGATTGCTATTTCTATGACTTCGTTGGTACACAAAGTTAATTAGTGCTATATTGGTTATAGTTCCGACTAACTCTTAAACTGAAACATTTCCTATTTCAACTATTTTTTTGTTTTCCATTGCTTAAATAATTATTTACACAATTACTCTCATCCAAATTTAACTTCATACGTAATTCATTTCGATAAAATTTGAGTATTTTTCAAATAATACTTTTAATATCGCAACAAATTGATTTCAGCTTCAATAATATTTAAACTAGAATTCATAATAAATGAATATATAAAATTGAAAAATCAAAAATTATTTTTGACAAAATTACTTTAAAAAAACAAATAGAAGTAAATATAAATTAAAAGAAGTCGTTTCAATAGTTATATTTTGAAACGGTTTTTTATTTTAAAAAATTGGTAGGAAGCAAATCGCCTATTCGTTTTGAAACGATAGCACCAGAAAATATAATGCTTTCATAATTAGTAAATACCCCATATGAATCTACATAAAATTCTGAGGTATAAAACTGAATTTTAGATTGTTCATTGTTATCAAACAACATATTAAATTGATTAACAAATTTTGTTTTTATTCCAATGCTTTTTTTAGGAAATACTTCTATTTTATACATCCCATTTTCTATTTGGGTTTGCTTAAAATGTAATTGAGGATTGGTAATAAAACTACCTTCGTAAAGAGTAAATTCTTTTTTATTCCAATTATTAGATATTAGATTTCTAAAAAAATGTAACGTAGAACCGTTGTATGATTTTTGTCTTCTTTTATTTATTTTGCTCGAAGAATCAATCTCTGTAAACAATGAATTACCCGCATACTGAAACTGTGTAACGAATTCAGAATTCATACTAAACTTTCCAAACTTACATTGAAAATCAATCAATTGGTATTCAATTTTATAACCTAAATAGTTATTAATAATGATTAATGGTTGGTCAGAATAAGCAATTAAAGTCAACGTTTTTCTATCATAATCAAAATAAATCTCATCTTCATTTTCTATTATACAATTTTTTCCAGCAACATTAATTCCTAAAAATTGTTCTCTAAATAATTTTTGCATTTGCTTTCTTGAAAAAAAGTTTTGTCCTACAACAACCTCTTTCAATTCTTTTACTTCTTCTTTTAATATAACATTAAAAGAAGAAGTAATTTTATTGATCTGATAGAACTCTGATTTAAAACCAATGTTTCTAAGGACTAAAATTGAATTACTTTCTGATGAAATTAATAAAGAAAAATATCCGTTTTCATCTGTAATTGTTCCTATAGTAGAACCATCAACATAAACTGAAACACCAAAAATAGGTTCGCCTTTTTCATCTTTAACAAAACCATCTATTTTGGATTGTGAAAATAAGAATAAGGGGAAAAGTAATAATACTTGAAGAAAAATTTTCATATAAACATTTATAAAACATCTAAACTTCCTTTTCCTTCACGAATAACTTCCGGTTCATAACCTGTTAAATCTATGATGGTTGAAGCTACATTGTCTCCGTAACCACCATCAATAACTAAATCCACTTTGTTATTCCATTTTTCGAAGATTAATTCGGGATCGGTTGAGTATTCAATTACCTCATCATCATCATGAATAGAAGTGGAAACAATAGGATTTCCAAGCATTTCTACAATTTGTAACGCAATATTATTAGCGGGAACCCGAATACCGACTGTTTTTTTCTTTCTGAATTCTTTTGGTAAATCGTTATTTCCTGGTAAAATGAATGTGTACGGTCCAGGCAAAGCGCGTTTTAAAATTTTGAAAGTCGATGTATCAATTTGTTTCACATAATCAGAAAGATTACTCAAACTCGAACAAACGAATGAAAAATTCGCTTTTTCTAACTTTATTCCTTTGATTTTAGCCAATTTTTCAAGTGCACGAGAATTAGTAATATCGCAGCCTAAACCATAAACGGTATCGGTTGGATAAATGACTAAACCGCCGTCTTTCAAAACGGCAACAACTTTTTTAATAGCCGCTTCGCTGGGTTTGTCTTCGTATATTTTTATAATTTCTGACATCTTAATTTTTGTTTAAAATTATTTTGTTTCACGTTTCAAGTTAACAAAAAGAACTTGAAACCTTAAACTTAAAACTTTCCTACCCAATCACCTCTAACTTAGCAAATCTCAATAACAATTTTTTCAATCCACCCACATCAAAACGAATTTCTGCTTTTTTATCGGCTCCAATTCCTTCAATGTTTACAATTTGTCCTTTTCCAAATCGTTCGTGCATTACGATATTTCCAACAGCTAAATTGGAATCTACCACATTTGAACTTCCATAATTGCTTGAAACAGGTTTTAATCTTCTAATATTGGCTGAAGAAACGGGTTCATCTCGCGTTAAATATTTTGGTGGTGTTCCTGCGGTTGGTTTTGCTAAACGTAATTTTGATTTATCAATATCGCCAAAAACATCAATATCCATAACCGGTTTATAACGATAACCTGAATCTACTGGATTCAAATATTCTAAGTATTCATCATTGATTTCTTCAATAAAACGTGAAGGTTCACTATCTACCAATTTCCCCCAACGGTAACGCGATTGCGCATAGGTTAAATACGCTTGATGTTCGGCACGCGTTAAGGCTACGTAGAATAAACGTCGCTCTTCTTCTAATTCACTTCGCGTGTTCAAACTCATCGCACTTGGAAATAAATCTTCTTCTAAGCCTACAATAAACACATGGGGAAATTCTAATCCTTTGGCTAAGTGAATCGTCATCAGTGCTACCCTATCATCATCTCCAGTATCTTTATCTAAATCAGTGGCTAAAGCTACGTCTTCCATAAATTCGGATAACGCACCTCTAGCACCGTCGATTTCAATTTGTCCTTCAGTAAAATCTTTAATACCGTTTAATAATTCTTCGATATTTTCAATTTTGGCGATTCCTTCAGGCGTTCCGTCTTTCTTAAGCTCTTGAACCAATCCCGTCTTCTTAGTAACATGATCGGTTAAGAAAAAAGCATCTTGATTTTCGTTAATGACTTGAAAACTTTTAATCATCGTGACAAAATCATTCAACTTGGCTTTTGTTCCCGAATTAAGTTTCAAATCAATTTTATCAATATGTTCCATTACTTCAAAAATAGAACGCTTGTAATGATTGGCCGCAACCGTTAATTTCTCAACCGTTGTGTCACCAATTCCTCTTGCCGGATAATTAATCACACGCACTAAGGCTTCTTCATCTTTCGGATTAATCACCAAACGCAAATACGCTAGAACATCTTTGATTTCCTTACGTTGATAAAACGACAAGCCTCCATAAATTCGATACGGAATATCGCGTTTACGCAAGGCATCTTCCATAGCACGCGATTGCGCATTCGTTCGATACAAAATAGCAAATTGCCCGTTCAACATTTGGTTTTGCATCTTTTGTTCAAAAATAGTGGCTGCTACAAAACGCCCTTCTTCCCCATCGGTTAAACTTCGGTGGACTTTTATTTTAGGTCCGTCATCGTTCGAGGTCCAAACGATTTTATCTAACTTGGTTTTATTCTTATCGATTACGTTATTTGCTGCTTCTACAATATTTTTTGAGGAACGATAATTTTGTTCCAAACGGTACAATTGTACATTTTCGTAATCTTTCTGGAAATTTAAAATATTATTGATATTCGCACCACGAAATGCATAAATACTTTGCGCATCGTCACCCACCACGCAAATATTTTGAAATCTATCCGACAATGCACGAACAATTAAATACTGTGAGTGATTTGTATCTTGGTACTCATCTACTAAAATGTATCGAAAACGATCTTGGTATTTCGCTAATACATCTGGATAAAGATTTAATAATTCATTGGTTTTCAACAACAAATCATCAAAATCCATTGCACCCGATTTAAAACAACGCTCCACATATTGCTGGTAAATTTCACCCATACGTGGTTTTTTACTCATCGCATCGGCTTCTTGTAGTTCTGGATTATTGAAATAAGCTTTTACTGTAATTAAAGAGTTTTTATACGATGAAATTCTGCCTAAAATTTGTTTTGGTTTGTATATTTCTTTGTCTAATTGCATTTCTTTGATAATACCTCCCAAACAACGCAAAGAATCTTGAGAATCGTAAATAGTAAAATTAGAGGGATAACCTAATTTATCAGCTTCACTACGTAAAATTTTAGCAAAAACGGAGTGAAAAGTTCCCATCCAAAGGTTTTTAGCTTCGTTAGTGCCTACAATATCTGCAATACGCTTTTTCATTTCACGTGCAGCTTTGTTAGTAAAAGTTAAAGCTAAAATATTAAATGCATCAACTCCTTGACTCATTAAATTAGCTATACGAACCGTTAACACACGTGTTTTACCAGAACCTGCGCCCGCAATAACAATCATAGGGCCATCTTTCTGCAAAACAGGTGCTTGCTGTGCTTCATTTAATTGGCTGATATAACGGTGCATTTCTTTCATAGGATAAATAACTTTTAACTAATTTACAAAAATACATTATGAAAAGGGTTAATACAAAAGAAGTTATTAACTCTTATTAAAACAACTAGAATAAATTGAAAATAAAATAAGTTTATATAAATAAATAATTTACTCAGCCAACTCTAAATTACTTTATATGACTAAAACATAAGTAACAAAAAAGACAAATAATTAGTGGGATATTTGACATATACATATGTAGTGGTTAAGTGAATTCCCATTGCAAAAAAACCAAGGACCACCGCTGACACTTAAGGATTAAAACTAAAGCCAAGGCCAACACATAATGAAAGTACAAATCCTATTGAACTTACTAACATTGTAACTATACGCTTTCCAAAGGAAGCATTAGGTTGATAATACAAAATAACCAATCCTCTTAAACTAGCTTTTAAACCCATGGCCAATGCATCAAAGTACCTACCGTAAAAGAGTGGAATTCCTACACAAAATGAAGCTATAAAAGGAATATGGCGCGATCATTTACTCTTTTTTAATTCAAAAAATGCTTTTATAGTATTTACAATTGTGCTTTGCATAATTACATAGTGATTCTTCTTTATTGCGAAATACTAAATTCCTTAATCTCGTTAAGTTTGTTTTTAATGTGCTAATACAAAAAATCCCAATCATTAGACTGGGATTCTTCTCTATATGCTATAAAAGGAAATTACTTAATAATTTCAATTTTTAATGCTTCTTCTTGGTTAACCGAATCAAAGAACCCTTGTTCGTTCATCCAATCATCGCTAAATACTTTACTCATGTATCTTGAACCATGATCTGGGAAAATGATAACTACATTACTGTTTTCATCAAACTCGCCTTCTTCAGCGTATTGTTTCACCGCTTGAAAAGCAGCTCCAGAAGTATATCCTACAAACAAACCTTCTTTTTTAGCTAATTCTCTAGTGGTATGAGCACTTTCTTCATCGGATACTTTGATAAATTTATCAATGATATCAAAATCAGTAGCTGTTGGAATTAAATTTTTACCTAAACCTTCAATACGGTATGGATAAATTTCAGCGTTATCAAACTCTTTCGTTTCGTGATATTTTTTCAAAACCGAACCAAAAGCATCAACTCCTAAAATTTTAATGTTTGGATTTTTCTCTTTTAAGTATCTAGCAGTGCCTGAAATAGTTCCTCCTGTTCCGCTACAAGCTACTAAATGCGTAATTTGTCCACGAGTTTGTTCCCAAATTTCTGGTCCTGTAGATTTGTAATGAGCATCCACATTCAAATCGTTGAAATATTGGTTAATATAAACCGAACCTTTAGTTTCTTCGTGTAATCTTTTAGCAACATTGTAGTAAGAACGTTCGTCATCTGCAGAAACATGAGCGGGACAAACATAAACTTTTGCT
This sequence comes from Flavobacteriia bacterium, assembly GCA_004293165.1. Classification (GTDB taxonomy): domain Bacteria; phylum Bacteroidota; class Bacteroidia; order Flavobacteriales; family Flavobacteriaceae; genus Flavobacterium. The sequence continues at coordinate 58,223 of RDYL01000011.1, forward strand.
CCCATAGAACGCAACATATCTATCTTATCCTTAGATGATTTTGAACTAACAGCTAAAATACAATCATATCCTTTAATTATACTTACCATTGCCAAACTAAAACCAGTATTTCCTGAAGTAGTTTCAACAATTGTATCACCAGGCTTTAAAATTCCTCTCTTTTCTGCTTCTTCAATAATATATAATGCAATACGATCTTTTGTAGAATGTCCTGGATTAAAGGCTTCAACTTTTGCATAGAAATTACCTGTTATATCAGCTGAAACTTTGCTCAGTTTGATTAATGGTGTATTTCCAATTAATTCTAATACACTATTATAGGCTTTTATTTCTTCTTTCATATGAAGATATTGTTTTTTTAATGTTTCCAAAATACTATGCTTTACTAGCATTACCGTATTTTATACTATATTTTATGTTCTAAATTAGTCCAAATGACACTTATAAAACCTTGCAAATTTAACAAAAAAAAGTTTAACTACTTCTTAATTTTTTCTAAATCTAATAAAAATGCAAATTCTTTAGCTAATTCTTTTAAAGCTTCAAATCTACCCGATGCACCTCCATGGCCAGCATCCATATTCGTATCTAAAAACAATTGTTTATCATTTGTTTTCATTACTCTTAATTTTGCTACCCATTTTGCAGGTTCAAAATATTGCACTTGTGAATCGTGAAGTCCTGTTGAAACGTACATATTTGGATAAGCTTGAGCCTTAACTTGATCGTATGGTGAATACGAAAGCATGTAATCATAATATTTTTTTTCATTCGGATTTCCCCACTCATCATACTCTCCAGTTGTCAAAGGAATTGTATCGTCTAACATAGTTGTAATAACATCTACGAAAGGAACTTGAGCTATAACCCCATTGTATAATTCTGGCGCCATATTCACAATTGCTCCCATCAATAAACCACCTGCCGATCCACCTTCAGCATATAAATGTGCTGCCGAAGTGTATTTTTGTGCAATCACAAATTTTGAACAGTCAATGAAATCGGTAAACGTGTTTTTCTTTTTCAACAATTTTCCGTTTTCATACCATTCTCTTCCTAAATCTTCGCCTCCTCTAATGTGTGCAATAGCATAGATAAAACCTCTATCTAATAAACTCAAACGAGTTGATGAAAAATAAGGATCCATGGTAGCACCATACGAACCGTAAGCATACAATAACAATGGATTTTTACCATCTTTTTGAATTCCTTTTCTATACACTATCGAAATTGGCACTTTCGTACCATCAGTTGCGGTAGCCCAAACTCTTTCTTCAATATAATTGTTCTTATCAAATTTACCACCTAAAACTTGTTGTTCTTTCAATACTTTTTTCTCCTGAGTTCTCATATTGAAATCAATAATAGACGATGGAGTTGCTAAAGATTGGTAACCATAACGAAGAATTTCTGTATCAAAATCAACATTTGTAGTGGTATAAGCTGTATAAGTTTCGCTTGAAAATGGCAAATAGTACTCCCCTTTTCCGTTCCAAGGACGAATTTGAATTCTGTTCAATCCATTTGAACGTTCTTCTACAACTAAATAATCTTTGAAAATTTCGATACCTTCTAATAAAACATCTTTTCTGTGTCCGATTAAATCTTTCCAGTTTTCAGCAGAAGTTGCCGTTTCTGGTGTTTTCATTAATTTGAAGTTGGTTGCTTTGTCTTTATTAGTAACAATATAAAAGCTATCTCCAAAATGTGAAATTGAATATTCTAATCCACGCGTACGTTTTTGAAAAATTCTAAAAGCACCATTTGGATTTTTAGCTTCTAAGATTTGATATTCAGAAGTTAAAGTACTTGATGAGCCAATTACCAAATATTTCTTTGATTTTTCTTTGTAAACAAATGTGCCAAATGTATCGTCTTTTTCATGAAAAACAACAACATCTGCAGTAGCTTCTGTACCTAAAGTATGTTTATAAATTTTATCTGAGCGTAAAGTTTGAAGATCATTACGTGTGTAAAATAAGGTTTTGTTATCGCCTGCCCAAGTAGAACCTCCAGTAGTGTTTTCTAATTTTACAGGAAGAATTTCGCCTGTTTCTAAATTTTTAATTTGAATCGTATATTGTCTTCTTGAAACCAAATCCACTCCAAAAGCGGCCCATTTGTTATCTTCACTAATATTTAATCCACCTAAACTAAAATACGAATGCCCTTTAGCCATTTCATTACAATCGAATAAAATTTCTTCCTGAGCTTCTAAAGTTCCTTTTTTACGCGAATAAATAGGATAATCTTTTCCTGTTTCATAACGGGTAATATAGTAATAGCCATTGTAGAAATAAGGCACCGAACTATCGTCTTCTTTAATTCTGCTTTTCATTTCCGTAAACAAATCATCTTGCAACGGTTTTGTGTGAGCAGTAGATTTTTTGTAATATTCGTTTTCTTTATTTAAGTAATCAATAACTTCCGGATTTTCTCTTTCGTTTAACCAATAATAGTTATCAATTCGCTTATCACCATGCTTTTCTAAAGTTTTAGGAATAATTTTAGCAACCGGTGGCTGTAATTTATCAGACATTTTATTTGTTTTATTTTGACTGTGAATTGGAGCAAAAATAACACACCCCAAAAGGAAATAAGTTAATTTTTTCATGAAGTTTTACAATAATTATTAACCGCTAATTTACTATTTTTTAATGAAATTAAAATAATCATAATCGAAAAACTTTTTTTAAGCTATAGATAAAAAAAATCGATGATAAATATAAAATTAATTCATACACCCTTTAAAAGTAGTATTTTATATTAAATAGTAAATTAATAAAGAATTTAATATAATGATTTATGAAGTCGTCTTGGTAAAATATGTAAAAAGGGCGAATTTCTATACCGAAATTCGCCCTTTTTTATAGATTTAAAAATATTATTTGGCAGCTAATTTTGCACTTAATTCAGATGAAATCGCTGATTTTTCCATTTTAATTTTTCCTGCCATAGTTTCTACTACGATAGTATCTTCATTCATTTCAGCAATTTTTCCGTGAATTCCAGATTTAGTAATGATTTTATCTCCTACTTTTAATCCTGATTCAAATGCTTTTTCTTTTTTGGCTCTTTGTTGTTGTGGTCTTATTAATAAAAAATAAAACACAGCAATCATTAATACAATTTGTATTGCTAAACTTGGATTCATAATTTGATTATTATTTAGCTACTACTTGGCAGCTGGTGTTACATTTGCTTTAATTTTGAACATTTCGTGTCCGTTAACTGTATTGGTTTTTAAAGTAACCGATTTTTCTTGTTCTCCTGGTTTACCTTTAGAATCAAACGATACTTTTATAGGCGCAGAATCTCCTGGTTTAATTGGCTCTTTTGGAGGTTGTGGCACAGTACAACCGCAACTCCCTTTAGCTTCATGAATTATTAAATCTGAATCGCCAATATTTGTAACCATAAATTCAGTTTCTACAATAGCACCTTCTGCAATGGTTCCAAAATCGTGAACTTCTTTATCAAATTTCACTTTTGCTAATTTTCCAGCTATAGCATTTTCAGTTTGAATAGCTTTCATATCAGCATCAGTAATTTTGTCTGCAACACTTTCTTTTTTACAAGCTACTGTTAACATCAATAACGAAAGGGTGAATAACCCTACTGATTTTCTTTTCATATTTTAAAATTTTTATAATAAACCTCTACCCGCTTTATTTAATTTTCCATCTCGGTCAAATTCTTTCACCAAGTTGTCTAAAATTCCGTTGATAAAAATACTACTTTTTGGTGTAGAATATTCTTTTGCAATTTCTAAATATTCGTTAATTGTTACTTTGGTTGGAATGGAAGGGAATTTTAATAATTCACAAATAGCCATTTTTAAAATAATAGTATCAATTTCCGCAATACGTTCTACATCCCAATTTGGCGTTTTATCAATATATTCTTTAGATAATTCTACCTCATTTAAAACAGTTCTTGTAAACAATTTTTTTACGAATTCTTTATCATCTCCATCTTTGTACACTTTAGGAATTACTAGAGTATCTTTATCCGATTTTAATTGCTTAATTTGTTTCACAATTAAAGTGTTAATTCCAGGTAAATCATCTACCCAAGTTAATTTATAATCTTCTAAATAGTCATACAATCTATCACTTGGAGCAATAACTTCAGTATATAAATCAATTAAAAAATGTTTGTCTTCTTCAAAACTAGTGGTTGACTTACTCATGTGATTTTTATACAAATCACTTTCCTTTACAGCCTCGATCAAAGCCAAAATAATATCGTCGTTTAATTTCCAGTTATTAATTTTATTATCTTCTAAAGCAGTTTCAAGCGCTTCCGATTCTGTTAATAAAACAAGAATTTTATTGTTTATAAAATTTAAATTTGGATTACGTTCTTCTTTAGTTGCTAAATGCTTTTTTGAAGCCAAATCAATGTATTCTGATTCTTTCTTTTTGATTTCAACAAGTACTGAAAGCAATAATAGATACAAATTTTGTGTATTTTCAATACTTTGAAAAAGAAATTTTTCTTCTTTATCCAAATTATCTGATTGATGTTGATGCATTGCATAAATACTTTGCATCACTTTTACTCGGATATGTCTTCTGTTTAACATACTAATTAAGAACTTTATAAAATTAAGAGAGCGAAAGAATAACTCCTTTCGCTCTGCAAAAATACAATTTTATTTAAAATGAATTACTTCTTTAATTCATTTTTTGCATCATCAATACGTTTTTGTGCCATTGAAAAGGCTGCTTGATGCGTAGTAATGTTGTTATCATCTGCAAATTTGAAAATCTCTAATGCAGTATTATAGATGTTTTCTGTTTTTTCCATCACCTGAGCATTCGTCCATTTTACTAATTCAGAATACACATTAATTACACCACCTGCATTAATTAAAAAATCTGGCGCATATAAAATGCCTTTTTCTTTTAAGATTTTTCCGTGAATTGCTTCATTTGCCAATTGGTTATTAGCCGCTCCAGCAATAATAGCCGCTTTAATATTGTTAATAGTAGCATCATTAATTGTTGCTCCTAAAGCACATGGTGCATAAATATCTACTGCTGCACTATATAAATCATCACCTGAATAAATAGCAGCTCCGTATTTTGTTGCCACTTGATTTACTCTTTCTTCATTGATATCTGTTATAGTTACAAGGGCGCCATTTTCTGTTAAGTGTTGTACCAATACTTCTCCAACGTGTCCAATTCCTTGTACCAATACTTTTTTACCTTCTAAAGAATCTGAACCGTATTTGTATTTAGCAGCCGCTTTCATTCCCATGTAAACTCCGTAAGCAGTTACAGGTGAAGGATTTCCAGAGCCTCCTCTATCTACTGAAATTCCAGCAACATGTTTTGTAACTTCATTTACAGTATCCATGTCTTTGGTTTCCATTCCTACATCTTCAGCAGTAATATATTTTCCTGATAAAGAATCCACAAACTGACCAAAACGACGCATTAACTCCGGTGTTTTCTGTGTTTTAGCATCACCAATAATTACAGCTTTACCTCCACCTAAATTTAATCCTGAAATCGAATTTTTATAGGTCATTCCTCTTGACAAACGCAAAACATCATTTAATGCTTCCCATTCGTTTGTATAATTCCACATTCTAGTACCGCCTAATGCAGGTCCTAAAACTGTGTTATGAATTCCAATAATTGCTTTTAATCCTGTATCTTTGTCGTTACAAAATACAACTTGTTCATGACCATCAAAAGAAACCTGACCAAATACTGGGTCTACTTTATGAAGCTCATTTGCTTTTAATAATTCTGTTGTCATGTGATATTAGTTGGTTTGAAAATTATTCACTATTCAATTACAATATTACGAATAATTTTAAATTGATTCAAAAAATTATATTTATTTTAATAATTTAGCAATAAAATGCCATAAAAAAAGATAATCATTCATTATCAATTGATAACCATTTTAATCAATTTAATGATGAATAATTATCTCACATAAAAATATTATGAAAGAACTGCAATATTTAAACAAATACTTTGTCAAATATAAATATCGTTTCCTGTTAGGAATTATTATAACCATTGTTGCTCAAATATTTAAACTTTATGTTCCAAAGTTTTTTGGTGATTCTATTAGAGCAATTGAAAATACAGCCATTCCAAAAGATGAAGCGTATTCTATATTATTTAACAACTTTATCTATACTTTAATTGTTGCTTTAATTGGAGGATTTTTAACCTTTTTAATGCGACAAACACTAATTGTTATGTCGAGACATATTGAGTTTGATTTAAAAAATGATATCTACCAACATTATCAGACACTTACTCAACGATTTTACAAACAAAATAGAACCGGTGATTTAATGAACCGAATTAGTGAAGATGTTAGTAAAGTAAGAATGTATGTAGGACCTTCGGTAATGTATTCCATCAATACACTCATCATATTTATTGTAGTCATCATTCAAATGGTGTTAATTTCTCCTGACTTAACATTTTATTCCTTACTTCCCTTACCGTTATTGTCATACGGTATTTTTAAAATTAGCTCTCAAATCCACAAAAAAAGTGGATTATTCCAACAAAATCTTTCAACATTATCCTCTTTTACACAAGAAATATTTTCGGGAATTAGAGTCATAAAAGCGTATGCCATTGAAGTTAAAAAACAAAATGAATTCAATGCCTTAACAAACGATAGCCGAGAGAAAGCGATGGATCTTGCAAAAACAAACGCTTTATTTGGACCACTTTTAATATTACTAATTGGTCTTAGTAATTTAATTATAATTTATGTGGGGGGTAACATGTATATCAATGGAACCATTCCAGATTTTGGTGTTATTGCTCAGTTTGTATTGTATATCAATATGCTTACTTGGCCAGTGGCATCATTAGGATGGGTATCTTCGTTAGTGCAAGAAGCAGAGGCTTCACAAAAACGTATTAATGAATTTTTAAAAGAAGAACCAGAAATTAAAAACACAAACCAGAACCATACTTCAATTGAAGGAACTATTAAATTTGACCAAGTTTCATTTGAATACGATGATACCAACATTAAAGCTTTAGACAACATTTCTTTTGAAGTAAAGAAAGGAAAAACTTTAGCAATCTTAGGAAAAACAGGTTCAGGAAAATCAACTCTTTTAACCCTTATAAGTCGTTTGTATGATACCAATTCTGGTACAGTTTACATCGACAACAAAGATATCAAAGATTTAAATTTATTTGATTTGCGCAATCAAATTAGTGTAGTACCACAAGATGCTTTTTTATTCTCAGATAGCATTAAAAACAACATCAAGTTTGGTAATGAAATGGCTACCGATGAAAAAGTAATTGAAGCGGCTAAAAAAGCGGTAGTTCATGATAATATTATGACGTTCAATCATCAATATGAAACAATTTTAGGAGAACGTGGAATTACTTTATCTGGCGGACAAAAACAACGCGTTTCTATTGCTAGAGCTTTAATTAAAAACGCTCCTATTTTACTTTTAGACGATTGCCTTAGTGCTGTGGATACTGAAACAGAAGAAACAATTTTAAACAATTTACTTACGTATTGTAAAGATAAAACTACCATTATTGTTAGTCATCGAATTTCTTCAGCTAAAAATGCAGATTCTATCATTATCTTAGATGAAGGTAAAATTGTGGAACAAGGCACTCATTCTCAACTAGTAGAACTTAACGGTTACTACAAAGAGTTATACTTAAAACAACTTTCGGAAAAAGAAATTGATTAAATTTTTGTTTAATCCATTTTTTTTTTAGATTTTTGAGACGCTATAAACTAATTAATTTGAAAGAAAGAATTATGAGAGAAAATGACATGTTAGAAAAAGAAGAAATTTTTTCTAAAGTATTGCGTGCAGGAAGAAGAACGTATTTCTTTGATGTAAGAGCTACAAAAGCAGATGATTACTACATTACCATTACTGAAAGTAAAAAATTCACAGAAGAAGATGGTTCTTTTCATTTTAAAAAACACAAAATTTATTTGTACAAAGAAGATTTTGCTGCATTTAGAGAAATTTTAGACGAAATGACCGATTTTGTTTTAGATCAAAAAGGAGAAGAAGTGATTTCAGAAAGACATCAAAAAGATTTTAAAAGAGAAACTTATGGTGACGAAAGCGATGATGTAAAAACATCTGAAAGCTTTACCAATATTGACTTCGACGATATTTAAATTATAAATTACATAATAAATCCCAAACTCAACTGAATTTGGGATTTTTTTTATCCAATCCGTAAACCATTTGCAACAGGAATATCAGAAGTCAGCAATACAATATCATTCTCCTCGCCTACCGAACCCAAAACTAAACATTCGCTCATAAAATCAGCAATTTGTTTTTTTGGAAAATTGACAACTGCAATAATCTGTTTGCCAAGTAATGCTTCTTTAGTGTAACGCTTTGTAATTTGGGCAGATGTTTTTTTAATTCCTAATTCCAAACCAAAATCAATCGTTAATTGAAACGCTGGTTTATTAGCTTTTGGAAAATCTTGTACTTCTGAGATAGTTCCTACTCGCATCTCAACCTTATCAAAATCGTGCCAAGTTATCATATTTATAAAATAAAAAAGTACGAGGGTGTCTAAAAAGTCTTGATTTGTCAAGCTGAACTCGTTTCAGCTTCTAAAATATATAATTTTAAACTAGATTCCGAAATAAATTCGGAATGACAAACACTAGCTTTTTAGAAACACTCATAGTTTACAGTATAAGTTTAGAAATTATTATTTTTTTGGCTTTACTTTACAAGTATTAACACCTAACAAAGTATAAAGTGGACAAAACTGCACTGAAGCGGTAAAAACCATAACAGCACCAACACCTAAGGCAACCCATTTAAATGTACCTTCCAACATGCCTGAAAGTCCTAATATAAGCGCAATCACACCGAGCATAACTCGCAAAAAGCGATCACCTGTTCCTACATTTTTTCTCATAATCTAAGTGTATTAAGTTTATTTTACCGTTGGTTTATCGGCGCTATTCCAATTAGAAATTCCGCCTTCTAAATCTGTAATATTTTTAAATCCTAATTCTTTCAATCTTGCAGAAGCTTTAGCGCTTCTTCCACCCGATTTGCAATAAACCATAACAGGTTTTTCTTTATCTAAATTAGCAACATTAGCTTCAAAATCATCCGCCAAAAAATTAATATTAACAGCGTTGGCTATATGTCCTTCGTTAAATTCTTCGGGTGTACGAACATCAATTAACTGAATATTTGGCTCAGTAATTTTTTTCTCATACTTAGCAACATCTAATACTTGAATCCCATCGGTATGATTCTTTAAACAAGAAGTCAATCCTAAAAATAGGAACAATAAACTCATTACTTTTATTTTCATAAATCTAAATTTTAATTTGAATAAATATACAAAAAATTAATTCAAATGAGAACTAATAATTTGTATTAAATCTTTTGTGCTCAACACACCTGATTGACGCCAAAGCATTTTCCCTGTTTTAAACAGCATAAAAGTAGGTACTCCACGCACCATAAAATGACTCGCCAAATCTTGATGTTGGTCAACATTTACTTTTATAATTTTAACTAATTCTTTTAGATTTACTTTAACTTCTTGCAATATGGGCGACATCATTTTACAAGGCCCACACAATTCAGCATAAAAATCTACTAAAACCAAATCATTACCGTTAATTATTTCATTAAATTTTGCATTCATAACTTCTATTTTACCTTCTCAAAGGTACATCATAGCCTTTGGCTTATATGTAATAATTGTTACATAAGTCTAACATGATAAATATCATTTTTTATTATTTTCAATCAAAGTAAGTTTGTATTGTGCTAAAATTCTATAATTATGTCAGTCTCAATAGTCCAAAAATACAATGTACCCGGACCCCGTTATACCAGTTACCCAACAGTTCCTTACTGGGAGGAAGAAAAATTCCATTTAGAAGATTGGAAAAGAACTTTATTACAATCGTTTAAAGAAACAAATCATACGGAAGGAATAAGTTTGTACATTCACCTACCTTTTTGTGAAAGTTTGTGCACATTTTGTGGTTGTAATAAAAGAATCACTAAACGTCATGAAGTTGAAGACCCTTATATTACGGCAGTCATTAAAGAATGGAAATTGTATTGTGATTTATTTCCAAGAAAACCTATAATTCGAGAAATTCATTTAGGAGGTGGAACGCCAACCTTTTTTTCTCCAGAAAATTTAGAGCGACTTATAAATGGTATTCTCCAATTTGCAACAATTGCTCCAGAACACGAATTTAGTTTTGAAGGTCACCCAAACAATACAACCAAAAAACATTTACAATCGCTATACGACTTAGGATTTAGAAGAGTTAGTTTTGGCGTGCAAGATTATTCAACAACAGTTCAAGAAGCCATACATCGCATTCAACCTTTCCATAATGTGGCAAAAGTTACGTTTTGGGCAAAAGAAATTGGATATACATCAATTGGGCACGACTTAATATTTGGTCTTCCCTTTCAAACAATTACAGAAGTTAAAGACACTATTGATAAAACAAAATCATTATTTCCTGACCGATTAGCATTTTATAGTTATGCCCATGTGCCATGGATTAAAGGCAATGGTCAACGCGGTTTTAATGACGAAGATTTACCTAAAGATGATGAAAAACGTATGTTGTATGAAGAAGGTAAAAAACAATTAGCTCAAAATGGTTACCACGAAATAGGAATGGATCATTTTGCGTTAGATAAAGACAGCTTATATACTTCTTTCAATGAAGGTAAGTTACATCGTAATTTCATGGGCTACACCGCATCTAAAACACAACTGATGATTGGATTAGGTGTTTCTTCTATAAGTGATAGTTGGTACAGTTTTGCACAAAACGAAAAAACATTAGAAGATTATTATACCCATCTAGAAGATAATCAATTGCCTATTTTTAGAGGACATTTACTTACTCCTGAAGATTTAATTATTAGAAAACATATTTTGAATTTAATGTGTCAATTCACAACTTCATGGAAAGACAACAGCTTAGATTTTCCAGAACTTTCAACAGTGCTAAATAGTTTAGAAGAAATGCGAGAAGATGGTTTACTTACCATTCAAAACGATACCATTACAGTAACCGAAAAAGGGAAGCCTTTTGTTCGAAATATTTGCATGGCTTTTGATTTACGTCTTATTAGAAATGCACCAGAAACCAAGCTGTTTTCAATGACAATATAATGAAACTTGAAACCTGAAACCTAAAATATAGAAACTATTCATAACGTATATAAGCTGGCTTAGACAACTGAAAATCGTATAAAGTCAAATTATTATTTTCAAAGGAGTTGATTTTCATGATGTTGTCGCCTTCGAACGGAATGGTGGGATAATATGAAAATGAAATTTGAAAACTATTGAAAATTAAAAAATCATTATTGATTAAGGCTCCAATACTAAATTTTGAATATACTTTACTTGAAAGTAACGCATTTTCACCAGCAATAGAACCTAATGTTGCATTAAAATAAGGGCTAAAGCGGAAACCATACCAACTTCCAGGAATATACGATTGCGTTTGAAAAGAAACACTCCATTTTTGAACACCATTTAAACGACTATTAAACCCAGGTAAACCATCACTTTCTAATAGATTTAAACGATCTTTAAAAGAAGCGTCACGATTATTTCCACAGATAAAAGTTGGTTTAATAAACTGTCTGAATCGCCAACTTCCAACATGCAAAAGCGGACTAAAATAATTTAATCCTAATTTAAAAGTAGTTTGCTCAGTTGAACCCGAATTATAGAAACTTCCCCACTCGGCAACTCCACTAAAGTAACCCATTTTAAATTTTTTACCATACGAAACACTAATACCTGAATACATTCTTGAAGTGCTGTTCTTTTCTTGGTGCCCAATAATCAATGCAATATTTTCTCCATACGGAATATCCTCCTCAATTTCAAAATTGAATAAAAAGGTATCTTGATAGAATTTTTGTTTTGAAAAACCAATCATTCCTACCCAATTTTTCTCCTTTGAAAAATATAAACTTGGGTCTAAAACAGCATCAGGTTGGCGTCCAAAATTTTTTTGATTGTAGGTTAGTGCCAAAACCAAATTATTAAAATAACGATTAGGATTAGATTTAGAGTTAATCTTAAAAGCTCTTCCATACCAATATTCCTGCAAATCATATGAAATAACTTGTGGATTAAGCAAATCATCCACTGGAAATTGTTCGGTTTGCATACGGTTTTCAAAAAAAACACCACCCGCATTTTTAGCAATAACAGAGTAAAATGGTCGATTAATATTTATACTTCTTCTACTATCATTATTATATTCATTAGCATAATCCAAATCCAATTTAATATAAGTATTTTTAATGTTATTGATAGAATATTGTCCATAAACAGCACTTTCATTTGTATTAAATCGATTTTTAATATTGCCACTTATTAAATGTCCAAAACCTAAAATATTTCGCTCGGTTATTTTAACACTGCTTTCATTTGAAGATAAACTACCCGTAGGAATTAAAGTCCAAGAATCTAAAGCTCGAATTGTAACATCAACAGAATCAACACTATTAGGAATATCTATCGCAACAATATCAACTTCACGAACATAACGTTGACTTCTTATTAAACGTTCCGATTCTTGTAATAGTTTTGAGTCTAACTTATCATATTTTTTAAAGAGCATAATATTGCGAATGGTAATCTCCTTTGTCTTGATATGAACGGCATTTCCAAAATTTTCTAACTTGCGCTTAGGCTTTTTTTGCACATTAGAAACAGAAAAACCAAACGGATCCAACGTTTCAATGGTGATATTTCGAATAATTTTACCTTCCTGATGTTCTCCAACCTCATTTTCATGCTTTTTTGTAGGAACAGGAATTATATTTTCAACTTTTAATGCCGATTCTCTAAAAAGCAACTTATAAATAAAGCGAGAAAATTTACTCCTTCTCGAAAAATCATTAATATCCTTATATATAGAAACACTATCCTTCTCTTGAATAATTTCCTGAGCTTGTACTCCCAAAGAACTTAAACAAAAGATAAAAACAAATATGAATAGCATTCTTTTTTTCACCCAACAAAAATAGTTCTATAAAATTAAAAATTTGTTATATAATTGACCTAATATGTTATAAAAATACTCTTTATTTTAGAATTCACTATCAAAATTCAATCCAAAAAGTTTATGTACATTTGCAAACAATTTTATTTACATTATGAAGACGTTCCAAGAATTCGATTTACCAAAATCACTACAAAAAGCATTAGACGAATTAGGTTTTGTTCACGCTACACCTATTCAAGAAAAATCGCATGCAGTTATTCTTTCAGGAAGAGACATGATGGGAATTGCACAAACAGGTACAGGGAAAACCTTTGCTTATTTATTACCTATCCTTAAGCAATGGAAGTTTCAAAATAACGAATCAGCCAGAATTGTTATTTTAGTTCCAACGCGTGAATTAGTAGTACAAGTTGCAGAAGAAGTTGAAAAATTGACTAAATACATGAGTGTACGAACGCTTGGAATTTATGGAGGTGTCAACATCAATACCCAAAGAAAAGCACTAGCACAAGGTGTAGATATTTTAGTAGGAACACCGGGTCGTGTAATGGATTTAGGTTTAGATGGTGTATTGCGTTTCGACGAATTACAAAAATTAGTCATTGACGAATTTGATGAAATCTTAAACTTAGGATTCCGTGCACAATTGACATCCATTTTATCCATGATGCGTGGCAAAAAACAAAACATCTTATTCTCGGCTACTATGACTGAAGAAGTAGATGCAATGTTAGACGAATATTTCGAATTTCCCGTAGAAGTTTCTTTAGCACAAAGCGGAACGCCGTTAGAACAAATTGAACAAATCATATATCAAGTTCCAAACTTTTTGACCAAATTAAATATGTTAAAACATTTGGTTCGCGAAACCGAAACCATGGAACGTGTGTTGATTTTTGTCAACAACAAACGTATTGTTGATTTGGTTTTTGAAACCTTAGACGAAGAATTTTCAGAGCAATTTGGAGTAATTCACTCCAATAAATCGCAAAATTACCGTTTAAATACGATGGCTTCTTTTCAAGCAGGCGAATTAAGAGGCTTGGTTACAACCGATATTATGGCGCGTGGTTTAGACATTTCGGATATCACACACGTCATCAATTTACAATTCACAGACGAACCAGAAAAATACATGCACCGTATTGGTAGAACGGGTCGTGCCGATAAAACCGGTATTGCCATCAGTTTGGTTTCGCCAAGTGAAGTAGAAAGTAAAATTGAGGTTGAATTGTTAATGAATACCGAGATTAAAGAATTTCCACTTCCCGAAGATTTAAAAATCGAAGAACGCTATTTAGACTTCGAAAAGGAAAAGAAAAAAATGAAATTCTTGTTGAAAACCCCTAAAAAAGAAGGGGGCGAAGCTTTTCACAAGAAAAAAGATAAAAATGCCAAAGTAAACCTTGGCGGCCCAGGAAAACGTAAACCCCGCAAAACCGAATCAAGAAATAGAAACATCGAACGTAAAAGAGACGAGAAGAGAAAGAAAAAATAGTATACAGTGTTCAGTATTGAGTTGACAGTAAAAAAATCCTTAAAAATTTCTCAAATCCGTGTCATCTGTGTTCCAAAAAATTATCGCACAACATTTTCTAAATTCTAAATTGAATTTCGTAGTTTTGACAAATTCTAATCGTAAATGCAATTTAAACATCCCGAAATCCTCTATTTTCTTTTGCTGTTGGTTATACCAATATTGGTACATTTATTTCAATTACGTCGCTTTAAAAAAGAATATTTTACCAACGTAAAACTGCTGAAAGAACTTCAAATTCAAACCCGAAAAAGTTCTAAAATCAAGAAATGGTTGTTGTTAGCGACACGTTTGTTATTGTTAGCTTGTTTAATTTTAGCATTTGCCCAACCTTTTTTTGATGCCAAAGACAATACCAACAAAGGAAACGAGTTAATTATCTTGTTAGATAATTCTTTTTCTATGCAAGCTAAAGGCACCAAAGGTGAATTACTGAAACGAAGCATTCAAGAATTGTTAGAAGAATTACCCGAAAACCAACAATTTTCATTGCTTACCAATTCCGAAGTGTTTTGGGATACGGATATCAAATCGATTCAAAAAGAATTGCAAAATTTAAAGTATTCTGCAATGACGTTTCAATTGGACTACTTGATTAATCAAGTCGAAACCAAAAAGAAAAATACGAAAAAAGACTACGTTATCATCACTGATGCCGTTCAATCCGAAAGCAAAAAAGCATCGGATTTGGTAGAAAATAATATAGTCTATTTCATCCATCCCGAAGCGCAAAACAAAACCAACATCAGTATTGATAAAGTAGTAATTTCTCAAGTGTTAGACCAATTTTATGAATTGAAAATCACGCTACAAGCCTTTGGAGAAACCGAAAACGAAGTACCTCTTTCCGTGTTTAGTAATAATAAAGCGGTAGCCAAAACTATGGCGAAATTTGAAAATCAGAAAACGGAAATTTTAATCACCATACCTAAAAACGATTTCCATGGAAACATTAGTATTGAAGATAATAGTTTAAGCTATGACAACGATTACTTCTTAAGCATTTCAAAACCAGAGAAAGCGAATATAATTGCCATTGGAAATTCTGACAAAAACAACTTTTTAAGTCGCATTTTTACTGTTGATGAATTCAATTTTAAAAGCACCGAATTAGCGACTTTAGATTACAATCAAATCGAAAATCAAGAGGCAATTGTGTTGAATGAATTGGAAGATTTGCCTGTTGCTTTGGGAACAACTTTAAAATCATTTTATGAAAAAGGCGGTAATATTGTTTTGATTCCGAATGCAAAAAATACACCAAGTCAATTAAATGCTTTTGCAAAAAACTTCGGTGGATTGAATTATACCCAACTTTCCGCTTCAACAAAACAAATCACGAAAATCAACTTTAGCCATCCGCTATTTCAAACTGTATTTGAAAAAAAAGTGACTAATTTTCAATATCCAAATGTAAAAGAAAGCTTTGGTCTATCAGGAATTACGAATATTTTGCAATACGAAGACAACACAGTTTTTGTGGGTTCAACCACCAATCGCTTAGGAACTTTTTATGCATTTTCGGCACCTATAAACAAACAAAATAGTAACTTCCAAAATGCGCCATTGATAGTTCCCACCTTATACAACATGGGACAAAATCAAGGCAAAACGGGAATTAACGCTTACACCATCGGAGAAAACGAAAACCTGATTTTAGAAACGATTTTAGCCAAAGACGAAGTAGTTTCAATAGAAAAAGAAGGCTATAGTTTTATTCCTATGCAACAAATTTTGAATACCAAATGCAAACTGTCTTTTGGCGATTATCCTGAAGAAGCTGGAAATTTTGATGTCATCAAAGCAAATAATTCGTTAAAGAAAATCAGTTTCAACTATCCAAGAACCGAAAGTGACTTAACCCAAGTTACATCTGCCAATTTTGAAAATTTCACGAAAGTAAACAACATAGCCACTGTTTTAAACGACATTGCTTCCGAACGTACGAGCAATGAAATTTGGAAATGGTTTATTATTTCAACACTACTATTATTACTCACAGAACTACTAATCCAAAAATTTGTAAAATGACGCAAGTTATTCTAAAACAAGCCAAAATCATCGACGCTTCAAGTCCGTTTCATAACCAAACTATGGACATCAAAATTGAAAACGGAACGATAACGCAAATAGAAAAAGAAATCGCAACTACTTCTGGTTTTGAAGTAGTGACTGTTCCTAATTTACATATTTCACAAGGTTGGATGGATAGCTCGGTTTCGTTTGGAGAACCAGGCTATGAAGACCGTGAAACCATAGAAAACGGTTTAAAAGTTGCAGCTAAAAGCGGATTTACAGCGGTAGCCTTACAACCGAACTCAAACCCAACCATTGATAATCAAGCGCAAGTACGATTTGTATTGGACAGAGCTAAAAACCAAGCGACAACATTATATCCAATCGGAGCTTTAACCAAAGGAAGCGAAGGAACCGATTTAGCCGAATTATTCGACATGAAAAACGCTGGAGCCATTGCGTTTGGTGATTACAAGAAAGCATTACAAAATGCCAATTTACAAAAAATAGCCTTACAATATGTACAAGATTTCGACGGAATGGTGATCGCATTTTGTCAAGACAGCACGTTAAAAGGAATTGGAATTGCTAATGAAGGCATAGTAAGTACAAAACTAGGCATGAAAGGAATTCCAGCTTTAGCAGAAGAATTGCAAGTCGCACGTAACTTATTTTTATTAGAATATACTGGCGGAAAATTACACATTCCAACAGTTTCTACTCAAGGAAGTATCCAATTAATCAAAGAAGCCAAAGCAAAAGGATTACAAGTAACTTGTAGCGTTGCCGTTCACAATTTAGTCTTAAACGATGAAATTTTAATGGGATTTGATTCGAGATACAAAGTATTGCCTCCATTACGCGAAGAAGATACTCGTATAGCTTTATTAGAAGCAGTATTAGACGGAACAATTGATTGTATCACATCCGATCATAATCCATTAGACATCGAACATAAAAAATTAGAATTCGATTTAGCCAAAGATGGAACCATCGGATTAGAAAGTGCTTTTGGAGTTTTACAAACAATTTTACCACTTGAAGTAATAGTTAATAAATTAGTTGCTAATAAACTGGTTTTCAATGTTGATAACCCTTCAATTATTATTGGAAACAAAGCCGATATTTCACTCTTTACAACAGCTAACGAATGGATTTTTGGAAAAGAAAACATCCAATCTAAATCAAAAAATTCAGCTTTCTTAGGACAAAAAATGAAAGGAAAAGCCATCGGAATTTACAACAATGGACAATTGATAATGAATAATTGATAAATTTTAGAATATGAACGAAATAGAAAAAGGGAAGCAAACGGCAATTGTAAGCTATTTAACCATTATAGGTTCGGTAATTGCAATATTTATGAACCAAGAAGAAAACCGTAATGAATTTGCTAGTTTTCATATTCGACAAGCATTAGGTATTTTCTTGACCTTCTTTTTATTAGGATATCCAATAGGGTATTTTGATAATTGGATGGTTTCAGCTTCGTTTTGGATTTTTATTTTTATTTTATGGGTTTATGGATTTATAACGTGTTTAAATAATGAGACAAAAATGGTTCCTTTTTTAGGAGCAATCTACCAAAAAGTATTCAAATCCTTTTAAACTTTTAAACACCCAAACTTTTAACCTTTTTTAAATGAACTTACACTATCTAATTCAAGAACCTAAAATTATACACGAAAAAAATCCAGTATTAATATTGCTTCATGGCTATGGCAGTAATGAAGAGGATTTGTTTTCATTCGCTACCGAATTACCACAAGAATATTATGTAATTTCAGTTCGTGCACCTTATGATTTACAACCGTATGGTCATGCTTGGTATGCCATTCATTTTGATGCAGATGAAAATAAATTTTCTGATAACGAACAAGCCAAAGAATCAGTAGCGCTAATTGCTTGTTTTATTGACGAGATTGTTAAACAATATCCTATCGATACTAAAAATGTAACTTTAATAGGCTTTAGTCAAGGTGCGATTTTAAGCTATGCTACTGCCCTAACCTATCCTGAAAAAATAGCAAAAGTGGTTGCATTAAGCGGTTATTTCAATCAAGACATCTTACCAGAAGTTATCGATACCAAAGCCATTTCACATTTGAAATTCTTTGTTTCCCATGGTACTGTTGATCAAGTAATCCCAGTTGACTGGGCTCGAAAAGCTAAACCTGCGTTAGAAAATTTAGGATTAGAAGTAGCTTATCATGAATATCCTATTGGACATGGTGTAGCACCTCAAAATTTCTTTGATTTTAAGAATTGGTTATTACGCTAAGTAATCTTAAGCAAAATATAAGTGTTTCTTTAACTAATTATTCTTTACTTTTGTACTTTAAATAAAACAAAGGTATGGCATCAATTACACTAGGAGGAAATCCAATTCACACAAATGGCGAATTGCCAAAAGTAGGTTCAAAAGCAACCGATTTTAATTTAGTTAAAACCGATTTAGGAACAGCAACCTTAGCTGATTTTGCTGGTTCAAGAGTGGTTTTAAATATTTTTCCAAGCATTGATACTGGAACTTGTGCAACTTCGGTTAGAAAATTTAACGAAAACGCAAGTACGTTAGAAAACACAAAAGTTTTATGTATTTCAAGAGATTTACCTTTTGCTCAAAAACGTTTTTGTGGCGCTGAAGGTTTAGAAAACGTAATCAATCTTTCTGATTTTAAAGAAGGTAGCTTTGGTAAAAACTTTGGTTTAGAAATTACCGATGGTCCTTTAGCAGGTTTACATTCGCGTGTAGTAATTGTTTTAGATGAAAACGGAACAATTCTTCATACCGAACAAGTTAGCGAAATTGCAAACGAACCAAATTATGAAGCAGCTTTAGCTGTATTATAATTGATTATAAACTAGATTTGTCAAGCTGAACCCGTTTCAGCTTCTTTCAAAGAAGTTTTAGAATCCATAAAGTAATTCTAAAACGTGTTCAGCATGACAAAATTCTTATTTTGATTGCCTTATACAATCAAAAAAAAAAATTAAAACATAGTAAATGAAATTCGAAAAAGACGAAACCCTTTTTACAGGCCGATTAAAAAGTATGGTGTATGCCCTTAAAGGAGCATTCAAATTAATAACAACAGAGCACAGTGTTATGGTGCAATCGTCTTTGGCGGTGCTCATGACATTTGCTGGATTTTATGTAGGCATTAACCGATATGAATGGATGATGCAAATTCTTGTATTTGGCTTAGTTTTAGGAATCGAAGGCTTAAATACTGCAGTAGAAAAAATTGCCGATTTTATTCACCCAGATTTTCACGAACGCATTGGTTTTATTAAAGATATTGCCGCTGGTGCTGTATTTTTTGCAGCTTTAACTGCAATTGCAATCGGATGTATTATTTATTTTCCGTATTTGTTTTAATTTAGCTACTTTTGTAAAAATTGTTCCTTTTACATGGCAAAAAAAACAAGCAAAGACTCCGTTAATAACCCTACTGAAACCAAAGAAAAATTCTCTTGGCGTTTAAGTCGTCAGCAGAAATTTATTTTAGGTATTTCGCTAATTTTCTTTTCATTAGCCTTATTACTTTCTTTTATTTCGTATTTCATTACGGGTAATAACGACCAAGATTTGGTAACTCAATTAATAAACAGAGATGCTAAAGCAGAAAACTGGTTGGGTAAATTTGGAGCTTACTTGGCCGACTTCTTTTTGTACAAAGGATTTGGAGTAGCCTCGTTTATATTTGTTAGAATATTATTTTTACTGGGCGCTTATGGTGTGTTAGACATACCGATATCTAAACTTAATAAAAGTTTTTTTTGGGACTTTTATTTAATCATTTTCGTTTCTGTAATCTTAGGCTTTTTCTGGGACTATATTCCGCAACTTGGAGGAACTGTTGGGTATGAAATGAATCTATACATTCAAGATTATATCGGAAAAACAGGAACCCTTTTAGTACTGCTATTTGGTATTCTAATTTTCTTAATTTTTAAAATTAAAATATCACCAGATAGCTTCACCAAAGTTTTTGAAAAGCCACAAACAGCATTTAACGAAGACATTAGCGCAGCTGCAATTCCTGTTCCTCTGAAAGAAGATACTGAAGAAGATGAGGAGGAGATCAATACTGATTTACCTTTAACTACTCCTTACAACGCTAAAGAAGACTTCGTTTTAACGGAAGACGAAGAAGAAATGGGCAATTTCGAATTAAAAACCTACCCTTCTACTTTTGAAATTGATAAAGAAGCTCTAAAACCAACAATTGCTTCAGCATCGGAATTAAATTTAGATCCTAAGCCAAAAGTAGAAACACCAGAAATAACTAACTTTTCTATCGAAGACCGAAGCATTCCCAAAGAAGATTTTGTAAACGAAGATGCTTTTGTTATTGAAAAAGTGGAAGAAGAAGAATTGGTTGAAGAAAATTTAGCCGCTAAATTGGTGCAAGATTTTGGGCTATTTGACCCAACCTTAGAATTATCGCACTACCAATTTCCTTCGATTGACTTACTAAAAGAATATTCTTCCGGTGGTATTACAATCAATCAAGCAGAATTAGAAGAAAATAAAAATAAAATTGTTGATACCTTAAAGAATTACAGCATCGGTATTTCGCAAATAAAAGCAACAGTAGGTCCTACGGTTACTTTATACGAAATTGTCCCAGAAGCAGGTATTCGTATCTCCAAAATTAAAAACTTAGAAGACGATATTGCGTTATCGTTAGCCGCATTAGGAATCCGTATTATCGCACCTATTCCTGGAAAAGGAACTATAGGTATTGAAGTACCAAACAACAATCCAACTATGGTTTCCATGAAGAGTGTTATTTCTTCACCTAAATTCCAAACCGCTGAAATGGAATTACCTATTGCTTTAGGAAAAACCATTTCGAATGAAACATTTGTAGTAGATTTAGCTAAAATGCCTCACTTACTGATGGCAGGTGCTACAGGACAAGGAAAATCGGTAGGATTAAATGCTGTATTGACTTCCCTACTTTACAAAAAACATCCAGCCGAAGTGAAATTCGTTCTGGTGGATCCGAAAAAGGTTGAATTAACCCTTTTCAATAAAATTGAACGCCATTATTTAGCTAAACTACCTGATGGTGGTGATGCTATTATTACTGATAATACTAAGGTAATCAATACCTTAAACTCGTTGTGTATCGAAATGGACAACCGTTATTCTTTATTAAAAGATGCCATGGTACGTAACATTAAAGAATACAACGAAAAATTCAAAAACCGAAAATTAAATCCTGAAAACGGACACCGTTTTTTACCTTACATCGTATTAGTGGTCGACGAGTTTGCCGATTTAATTATGACCGCTGGTAAAGAAGTGGAAACACCTATTGCGCGTTTGGCACAATTAGCCCGTGCTATTGGTATTCATTTGATTATTGCCACGCAACGTCCGTCAGTAAACGTAATTACAGGAATGATTAAGGCCAACTTCCCTGCGCGTATTGCGTTTAGAGTAACCTCTAAAATTGATTCAAGAACCATTTTAGATTCAGGTGGTGCTGATCAGTTAATTGGACGTGGTGATTTACTTTACACACAAGGTAACGAAATCGTCAGAGTACAATGTGCTTTTGTTGACACGCCTGAAGTAGATAAAATTTGTGATTTCATCGGTTCACAAAAAGCATATCCCGAAGCTTACTTACTTCCTGAATACGTGGGAGAAGATAGTGGCATAAAACTTGATATAGATATCTCCGAAAGAGATTCTTTGTTTAGAGATGCTGCTGAAGTTATCGTAACTGCACAACAAGGAAGTGCTTCGCTAATTCAAAGAAAATTGAAACTAGGTTACAACAGAGCTGGCCGCTTAATTGATCAATTAGAAGCCGCTGGTATTGTAGGACCATTTGAAGGAAGTAAAGCCCGTTCCGTTTTAATTCCTGATTTAGTTGCTCTGGAACATTTTTTAAACAATGAACAAAATTAATATCCAAATGACACGTTTTTTACAAGTTGCAATCGCATTACTTATTGGTTTTTCATTACAAGCGCAAGATGCTAAAAAAGCAAAAGAATTATTAGACGAAGTATCTGCCAAAGTAAAATCGTATAATAACATTGTGATTGACTTTAAATACTCTTTAAACAATCCAAAAGAGAACATCAACCAAGAAAGTAAAGGAAACGTTACACTTCAAGGAAATTTATACAACCTAAATTTCATGGGAGTAAGCAAAATTTTTGATGGAAAAAAAGTATATACTATTGTTCCTGAAGATGAAGAAGTTACCATTGCTAATTTTGATGCTAAAGACGATAATGCCATCACTCCAAATAAAATGTTGACATTCTTTAATTCAGGCTATAAATACGCTTGGGACATTCCTCAAAATCTAAAAGGACGAAAAATTCAATTCATAAAATTAACCCCTATTAGCAGCAAAGACCAACGAAAAGAAATCTTAATTGGTATTGATATACAAACCAAACACATCTACACGATTATTGAAGTGGGCAAAAATGGGACAAAAACAACTTTAACTGTTAATTCTTTTAAAACAAATCAGCCATTATCGAAAAATCATTTTACCTTTACCAAATCAAAATATCCTAATTATTACATCAATAAATTAGACTAATTCGGTTCGGGTGAAAATATTAGATAAATACATTATTAAATCTTTCATGATTACATTTACTACGGTATTTGTAATCTTGTTTTTTATATTCGTTTTACAAGGAATTTGGCTCTTCATTGCTGAATTAGCGGGTAAAGATTTGGACTTCTTTACTATTATTAAATTCCTTTCGTTCTATGCACCAACCATCGTTCCTTTAGTTTTACCACTTTCGGTATTATTAGCGGCTATTATGACCTTTGGTAGTTTTGCAGAAAACTATGAGTTTGCGGCTATGAAATCCTCTGGAATTTCGTTGCAACGCGCCATGAAAATGCTTACCATTACAATTGGAATTTTGGCCTTTGTATCTTTCTTTTTTGCCAACAACGTAATTCCAGACGCTCAATACAAATTCATCAACCTTAGAAAAACGATTGTACAGCAAAAACCAGCTATGGCAATTGCAGAAGGACAATTTAATACCATTGGTACATCAAACATCAAAGTAGAAAAAAAATCGGGTGAAAATGGTGAGTTTTTAGAAGGCATTACCATGCATGTAAAAAACAACAGTATGGGATTGGGTGCTAATACCGTAATTAAAGCCAAAACCGGTATATTAACTAGTGAAGACGATTCCAATTACTTACAATTAGAATTATACGATGGCTATTACTACGAAGACCTGCATCCTAAAAAATTTGAAGAACGCAAGCGACTTCCATTTACAAAAAGTAGTTTTAAAAAATATGTAATAAACATTGATTTAACCAAGTTAAACCAAGCAGAAATAGACGATGGAAATATTACATCAGAAAAAATGCTGACGGTTCCTGAATTAAAATATACCATAGATTCGTTGCAAAAAAATTACAACAAAGACGTAATTTCTTATGCCGAAAATATCATTATGCGTACGGAAAATATTTTCAGAAGAAAAAACAATTCCACCACAGCTAAAGACACATTACCTAAAAAAGAAGTTCCAAAAGAATTACTGTCTATTTTTAACGAAATGGAACGTAAACAAATTTTGGAAACAGCCAAAAGCAATACTACTAGTAGTGAATTTAGCATACAAAGCAATAAAATAGATTTAGAAATTAAATCGAAAAACATCAACAATCACTGGTTAGCCATACATGAAAAATTTGTAATTGCTTACTCCTGCTTATTAATGTTTTTCATCGGTGCTCCACTGGGTGCAATCATCAGAAAAGGTGGACTAGGTTTACCAATCGTTTTTGCGATGTTAATTTTTATTTCGTTCCATTTCATCAATACTTTTGGTAGAAAAATTGCACAAGAAGATTCCATTCCTCCCTTTTTAGGTGCTTGGATGGCCTCAATAATAATGACTCCTTTTGCAGTGCTACTAACGTATCGCGCAACTAATGATATTGGAATGTCTATTAACTTTGATTGGTTAACAGAACCTCTTATAAAATTGTTTTCTAAAAAAGAAGATAAAGAAACAATCGAAATGCAATTCAAACGCCAAATTGTTTCATTAGACAGCTTAAGTATTGACTTATCTAACGAAGAATATACATCGTTAAACGCAATGGAAACCAATGTAATCAAAGGAATTGTAAAAAATTCAGATCAATTTGGGTATACTACCGATTACCGTTTAAAAGCACTAAAAATATTAGAAAATCGAGGCGTTCATCAAGAAGAATTATTACAAACAAATAGTTTATACAACGGCGATTATTTAAAATTAAACTACTACTATACTTTATATCAAAAACAAAGTGGCTTAGCCTTAACTTTTAGTCTTTTATCAATTGTATTTGCTATTTTATCAACTTCAGGAAATGTTATCCTGATGGTTGTTGGTTTAGTTAATTTAGTTCTAATGTATACCACCATACATAAATCGTCAGAGAGTTTACAAGAAATCAAAGCCATTACAAATCGGGATAATTTTACAAACATTTATTTGGCTTTCTTTTTAGGATTCCCATTTTTTATTTTTATCTATTTATATAACAAAATACAATTAAAAGAGGCAGTAGCCGAATATACAGAATAACCTACAACAACAACTAACACCATGTCAAAGAACATACAACTAAACACTATAGAAGAAGCTATTGAAGACATCCGTCAAGGGAAAGTAATCATAGTAGTAGACGATGAAGACAGAGAAAACGAAGGTGACTTTTTAGCTGCGGCTGAAAAAGTAACACCCGAAATGATAAACTTTATGGCAACTCACGGTAGAGGACTTATTTGTGCTCCTTTAACCGAATCGCGTTGTAAAGAACTTGAGCTTCATGCTATGGTGCGTAACAATACAGACCACATGGAAACTGCTTTTACAGTTTCTGTCGATTTAAAAGGGAAAGGTGTAAGTACAGGAATATCAGCTTCTGACCGCGCATTAACCATACAAGCTTTAATTGATTCAGAAACAAAACCATACGATTTAGCGCGTCCTGGACATATATTCCCATTAATTGCCAAACAAGGCGGCGTATTAAGAAGAACAGGACATACTGAAGCAGCTATCGACTTTGCACGTTTAGCAGGTTTTAAACCAGCAGGTGTGATTGTTGAAATCATGAACGAAGACGGAACCATGGCACGTTTACCGCAATTGGTAGATGTAGCTAAAAAGTTTGACTTAAAACTAGTTTCTATCGAAGACTTAGTGGCTTATAGAATGCAACACGACAGTTTAATTCAAAAGAAAGAAGATTTTGATATTGAAACGCGTTTTGGAACCTTCAGAATGCGTGCCTATTTACAAACTACCAACAAACAAGTTCACATTGCATTAACAAAAGGAACTTGGAATGCTGGCGATACCGTAGTTACAAGAATTAATACCACCCAAGTAAACAACGATATATTAGGTACTTTAACCAACGATAACGACAAAAAGCTTGAAGATATCTTCAGAAAAATTAATGAAGCGGAAAAAGGTGCTATCATTTTTATTAACCAAGAAGTAAAATCATTAGAGTTACTAGATCGTATCGCTGAATTAAAAGTATTACAAAGCGCTGGCGAAATGAAAGCGCCTCAAATTAAAATGGATGCTAAAGATTTTGGAATTGGCGCACAAATATTACACGACCTAGACATCACAAAAATCAAATTACTTTCTAACGGCTCTGCTCCTACCAAACGTGTTGGAATGATTGGCTACGGTTTAGAAATTATGGAATATATAAATTACTAAAAAAAAGTAAAACATTTTATACAAAAACGCTCAAGATAATCTTGAGCGTTTTTGTATTTGTATTTCCCATAGTATAAATATCTTTTGTAATAGAATAATAAAGCTTAAATTCAACCTTCATTAATTAACATTAACCATTACCCCTCAACTATAATTACTCCGAAGTAGTAATATACTAACTAAAGCCAGACACTTTGTGCGATGAAGAAAACCACTTTTAAAAGAGAAAACCGTAACCCTATAACCTCTTCATTTCCAAATCGGACACCACATTAATTTTCATTCCCATAGTATTGATGCTAGTATTCATAACCCCTTTCACTAAAGAAAACATTCCTAAATTGCAATCAAAAAAACTGTCTAAATCCATACTAATTGAAGGCATCATTTGATTAGTTAAAGCAATACCTTGCTGTTCTTCTGGACTCAAGTCGCTCATCATTTGATTCATATTTGGCATTTCCATAGACATCGAAGAATTCTCAGATTGAATGGTAGTAGACGACCCAAACGTACTTTTGGATTTATCCGACTCCATTTTATAATTCAGTTGTGCTACACCATTACTAATATTTTTTGCCAAAATAGCAATGGTATAAATACTCACGGTAGATTGTGACCTATCACCTTGACTTACTGTTCCTTCTGGTAAAACCAACAGCTCCAAATAATCATAAGGCAATACATCAACAAGATCCGTATTCTCATCTACTTTAATTTTAATTTGTTTAACGGGTTGCGTTGCTTTAATAGAATATCCTGCTTTAATCGCACCTGTTTTAGTATCAAATTCGGCATAAGCATCAACGCTAACATCGCCTGCTTCGCCACCTACATGCAATGAAGTGTCGTTAGCTTTAGCATACACAAGCACATTCCCTTGAGCTGTAGTAACTAATGTTAACCTTTTCAAAAACGTAAAATTTCCTTTGGCATCAACTTTAAAATCACTTTTAATAGCAGTTGCTGGCAAATTAACTAACGATGCCAAAACCCTACCTTTAGAATCCACCACTTTATAATCTAGTAAGTACAAAGTACCAGATGCAGTTCCTTTGGCATCAACATTAGTAATCGCCATTAAGAATTTAGTAGTACCTTTAAACTTGTCTTTCATTTGCATACCCAATACAGAAGTAGTCACCTGATCGTTTTGATTGGCAACAAAAGTATATTTTTTTCCAGCTACCCATTTGTAATTCATTGTAACCGCTCCCGAAGATACACTAGAAGAACCATTAGTACTCTTAGGAGCTGGAGTTGCAATTAGTTCTTTTGGTGTTGAAGTAATTGCAGTAGATGGTGCTACAGGAACTACTTCCTCAATAGGTGCTGATGGCGTTTCGGCATCTACATTTTGAAAGCTTGTAGCGTATTGATTAGCACTAGGAATAGCCTCTTCTATAGGCACTTCTCCAAAATAGCGCAATTTATATCCTTTTGAAGTTTTCGTTATTTTGGTTGTAGCTTCAACACCCATTTCTGGAAAGTAAAAATTCTGTTTTACCGTACCCAATGCCTTATCCTGAAAAATCACCATCAATGCATTATCAGGTGTTTTTATGTTGGTAACTTTAACATTAGTTTCAGGTGTCGCATTTTGCTTAATCCCATTAACAACCAAATAAAATGGATTCAAATCCTCTGAAAACACAACCAAATTGGATGTCTGAGACCAAGAATTCATTACAAAAACGATAGAAATACTGAAGAGTAGAATTAATTTTTTCATATTTTTTTTAATAATTTTAAGCTAAACTACAAAAAAAATATCAAATCTAACCCCTCACCTCTCACCCAAAAAAAACATTTTTTATATCCAAAATTTTACTTACTTTTGTTTAATCATTTATTTAAAAATATAAACAAAGTGAAACCCATAAGCCCACCCAATACCAACGAAGCGCTAACCGAAAGTCAAATTGATCGCATTATTGAAATGGCATGGGAAGACCGAACCCCTTTTGATGCGATTACTTTCCAATTTGGATTGGCGGAAGCCGACGTAAAAGCCTTGATGAAAAAGGAACTCAAATGGAGCAGTTACAAATTGTGGCGCACACGAGTAGAAAATTGCAAAACCAAGCACAGCGCCAAACGCAATGCAGACATTGACCGATTTAAATGCACAAGACAACGCAACATCTCCAACAATAAAATTTCTAAAAGGTAAATTCATGGAAGCAAAAAAACCAGACAATGTGGTGTATTCTGAAACAGAAGGCTACAATGCCAAATTAATGACCTATGCTACCAATGTGGGCGCACCCGTAATTCAAATTGAAGATGTAGCTGCCTTTAAGAGCAGAGGCATTAGAAGTGTCAACAAAGAATTTGAAAACAAATTCAACGAGCTCAAAATACAATATGAAAATTTAATGAAAGAGTTTGAATACAATGAATTGGTTTACAATGCCAAATTCTCTTTTGAACCTGTTATTGGAGAAATATACCACCTATATCGTGGCACCGATGGCCTTAACTTTTTATCGCTAATTGCACCCACAGAATGTGCAAGAGAACACCTGGGCTCCTTCAGACTCAACAGTGATAAAAAATGGATATTTATTGGATAAAGGAACCAATAACAGGAAGTACACTAGATAAATGCAGGCCTTTATTTTAAAACGTAAAACAATAAGGCTCTCTGTTATTTTCAAAATGTTATTTATTCTCTAACCAAGCCTCTCCTATTTTTTTAACCATACTGGTTTTCAATAAAAAAGCATAGCGTTCCGTTTTATACGCACTACTGCTTGTTGGGTCACTAACAACATAATCCCATTTAAAACCCATTCTATTTAAAGCCTCTGCTAACTTTGCTAGTGCTTGTGAACCTCCGGATCCTGCTACAACTTCTTGCAAAGCCACAACATCATAATCCTTTAGAATATTAACTAAGTATAATAAATCAGATTGTGACTTAGAACTTCCTAAATTCTCTACATTCCAAGAAAGGAGTTTGACTTGGGAGAATAAAGAAGTTGATAAAAATAAAAGAAGTAGTATTATTTTTTTCATTATTTAATCTTCCCAACCACATAAAGTTAGACCTAAATCTTTTGCTTCACTTAAAGTTACCTTTTTTATAGTATGTTTACAATTACTTAAACCTTTACAAGTTTTCGTAAAATGATATCGTTTAGCTCCTTTAGAAACACAGATATAAACATCAGATTCTAAAGAAGAAAAGGATGTTAGTCCTGTAATCAAGAGTAATAAAAATATTTTTTTCATTTTTGATTTAATTTAACTAAATTTAAAAAAAAAATTAAATACTCATAAAGAGTACTTAAATATTATATTTTTGTAAAATTAGTTGCATTTACGTATTTTCAGTATTAAATATTCCCTAAATTAGCATATTTTTACAATTACTTATTGTTGATAAATATATCAACAATAAGTAATTAAACATTGCAATTATATCAATAAATATATAGAGAAATTATGGGAAAATTATACAAGATTATAACTACTATTTTAGTTATTCTATCATTAAACAATTCATTTGCAAGTAATATTCCACCAGAACCTAAAGCTCAAATAAGTTCAACATTTACATCTGTCTGTTTAAATCAAGTTGCTACAATAACTTTTAGTGTTGCAAATGGAAACAATTCTAATGCTCCCTATACTTATTTTTATACTGTTAATGGTGGAACAACTCAATCTATTCAATCACCTTCTAATAATGATCTTGTTACATTAACAATCCCAACTGGAACAGCTGGAACTTTTATTTATCAATTAACTGCTGCAAATGATTCATCTTCTCCACCTAATAATTCTGTTAATGTTGATAATAATTCAAATATTTTAACAATAACTGTTTTAAATAACTTTACTGTTAATGCTGGTAATGATCTTGTTATTTGTAAAGGTCAAACAATTAACTTATCATCAAGTGTATCTCAGTATTCGGCACAAGTAAATTATTCTTGGACTGGTCCAAGTGGCTTCATAAGTAACACCCAAAATCCTACTCGAAGTAACGCTAGTGATGTAATGGCAGGCATATACACCGTAACAGCAACCATTGGAAATTGCCAAGTGACTGATCAAGTTAACGTTACGGTTTTAGATGCTTTATTTTCAAGTAATAATCTTCAAACCTTTAATAATGAAGATTGGTTAGTTAAATGTACTACACCAGGACAGTCTAGTGGAAATATTTTTATCAATAATGCAATTCCATCAGCATTGCAGCAATATGTGACGAATTATACTATTAATTGGGGAGATGGCACACCAAATTTCAGTTCAACAAATCCTATATGGAATTCTGGTAATCAAATTTTACACACCTACAATCTAGGTAGTTGGAATTTAACTTATTCAATTACTACAACTTGTGGCACAATTACTAAAACTATAAAAGTTTTTGTTGGAAATCAACCATCTAATCCTACAATTCAACTTCAAGAAAATGCTCAAGGTTGTGCACCTCTTTTGTTATCTTTTCTAATTTCGGGGGTTTCAAATAATATTCCAGGAACAATTTATACAATTACTTTTTCAGATGACCCAACGAATCCCTTAAGTTTTAATCAATCTACAATACCAAATACTATAACACATACCTTTACTTCTAATTCATGCAATATTACATATAATGGAGAAACTAATGCTTTTGGTGTAAAAATAAAAGCACAAAATCCTTGTGGTAGTGCTAGTAATGATGCATATCCTATTAGGGTTTCTACTCCTCCTATATCATCATTTACTTTACCTCCTACAACTTGTATGAATCAAATAGTAAACACCATTAATTCATCAACTCCAGGTTCTATAGTTAGTGAAACTTCATGTAATCCTTTAATGCATTTTTACTGGGAAATTAGTCCTGCCTCAGGATGGAGTTTGCAATCAGGTAGTTCTTTAGGGAGTAATGGTGGATTCCCAGATGATATTGGTGCATGGACAACTGGGTCAACTAATTTGAGTATTCAATTTACTTCTGCCGGAACTTACACAATAAAACTTTATCAAAAAAATAGTTGTGCTGCGATAAGTGTTTCAGAACAAACAATTATAGTAAAACCTTTGAATACAATTGCAACTGGAATTAGTCAAACGGTATGTCAAAACGTATCTATGCCAACTATCTCATTAGCAACAACCGGCGCAACCGGCGCAACATTTAGCGGATTGCCAACAGGAGTTACAGGTTCATGGGCTTCCAATGTAGCTACCATAAGTGGTATACCAACAGTTGCAGGTACATTTGTTTATACTGTTACAACAACTGGTGGGTGTCCCCCAGCAACTACTACTGGAACTATTACTGTAAATCCTATTCATACTATCAGTGCAGCCACAAACCGTACTGTTTGTATAAATACTCCAATAACCAATATCACAATGACATTAGGTGGAGGAGCTACAGGTGCAACTGTTTCTGGTTTACCTACAGGTGTTACTTCTTCCATTTCTGGCACCACACTTACAATAAGTGGAACTCCTACTGTTTCTGGATCGTTTCCTTATACTGTAACAACAACAGGTAATTCTTGTACGATTGCCGTAACTTCTGGGACTATTACAATATTACCTAATAACTCAGTATCATCTGCATCCTATTCGGCAACTTTGTGTATCAATACCGCTTTATCCCCAAATATTACACACACCACCACTGGTGCTACTGGAATAGGAACTACAACAGGATTACCAACTGGGGTTACAGCTACTTGGGCATCAAATACCATTACGATAAGTGGTATACCAACCGTATCAGGAACATTCAATTATAGTATTCCCTTAACAGGAGGCTGTGGTACTGTTAATGCTACGGGTACTATTACGGCCACCGCTGGAATTACAACAAACTTATGTATCAATACAGCCTTGTCACCAAATATTACCCACACCAACACTGGTGCTACTGGAATAGGAACTGCAACAGGCCTACCAGCAGGTGTAACAGCTACTTGGACATTAAATACAATTACGATAAGTGGCACACCAACGCAATCAGGAACATTCACCTATAGTATTCCATTAACTGGAGGCTGTGGTACTGTTAATGCTACGGGTACTATTACAGTAAAACCATTAAATACTGTAACACCTGGAACAACTAAAACCTTATGTATTAATACCACTATAACACCTAATATTACCCATACTACTACAGGTGCTACAGGAATAGGTACATCCAC
The DNA here is from genome assembly GCA_004293165.1 of Flavobacteriia bacterium. Lineage (GTDB taxonomy): Bacteria > Bacteroidota > Bacteroidia > Flavobacteriales > Flavobacteriaceae > Flavobacterium. Next base: position 90,740 of record RDYL01000011.1, read on the forward strand.
AGGATTACCAGCAGGCGTAACAGCAACTTGGGCATCAAATACCATTACGATAAGCGGTACACCTACAGCATCAGGAACATTCACCTATAGTATTCCATTAACTGGAGGCTGTGGTACCGTTAATGCTACGGGTACTATTACGGTAACACCA
>RDYL01000001.1 GCA_004293165.1 Flavobacteriia bacterium
CTGTTAACTTTGCTAGCGCGAAGGTTTACTTTGTCAGTTTGGTTGTTAATATAAAATTACGAATTTTTCAAAGAACAAATCTAAAGGCTCGTGCGCGAATCCTTTCGCGTTCGTTTAGTTAGTAAGGAGATGCTTAAGAGATACTGAAACGAGTTCATCATGACAAAAAGGAGAAGAGATACTGAAACGAGTTCAGTGGGACAAAAAAGAGTAGTGAAGTTAAGAATGAGTTCAGGATAGAAAGGAGTGGTGTTTTGAATGAATGTAGAAAAATTCCGTACAGAAATTTCTGGTGATTTACATTTTTTTTACAAAATTCACATTTTTTTTTACACTTTAGCTTCAGTTGGGAGTTGGATATCGAACTATATTTGCTTTTTCAATTTCAAAAACAGTAACCTTATGAAAAAATTTATTTATGTGTTGGTCTTATCACTTGGTGTCTTGAGCATGCTAGTATTAGCAAATCGAGAAATTAATAATGAAACTAAACCAGCTCTTAAACCATTGTCAATTTCAGACAAGAAAGCTAACTTAGATCAACGAAAAAAATGGGAGGCTTCTCCCGATGGAATACATTATAAAAAATGGGAAGCTTCTGCTGAAGGTAAAAAAGTACAAGCTAGTTATCATAAAATAATGAATGACCTAAAAGCTTTCAAAGCTATGGAGGCTGTGGTAACTTCTGTAACATTTAAACGCAAAAACGCGAAGTCATCAGGTCCAAAATGGCTTGTAGTAAGAATTAATAAAGAAGAATACATGATGCAATTTATTCCGAAGGAATTTGAAAATTTAAAAAGCCTGAAAGTAAATGATACGATACTTATAAAAAGTCGCAGTGCAGGGCTTTCGCCTAATCATCCTTATTTAATTTTATCTGGCGATTATATTTCGCAAAATAATAAGGTACTTTTTAAACGTGATTTAAGCAAAAATAATCGTTGCTAAGTATATTTATTAGTATTGGCTCATTTGTGATATCAATTTTAAACAAAGTTAATCTTTTCTAAAAAGTTGTGTATTATAGGTGGTAATGATATGATGTAAAGCATACCCCATTTGTAAACTCTTTTTTTTAACTTTTTAGACGATTGAACAAAATTTAACTTTGCAAATTGCTCTAATCCATTACTCTTATAGTTTCACAAGAAATGGTTTCTATTTTTAACAATGAATTTTAATTCTTATAGAATAAACAAAGATTAACCCGTTAGGTGTAATTATAAAAAATCTAAATTCGATATTTTTTGTTTAGTAATGCAGAACAAAAATGTATTTAGAATGGTTTTGGAACTAAAATTTTATATTCTCGGTTCAGTTTTCTTTCAAAAAACTCTCGAAAAGTAGGAAATTTAGAATCTAAAATAATTACTCCCAACGGGATAACAAATAATTGTATGCTATATTTTTAAAGCCAGATTTAGTTGTTAAAACTTCACTTTCATTGTAATTGGTTTTCCGTCTCTTACTACGGTTACTTCTTTTTCATCGCCAACATTTAATTTGGCTAAACAATCCATATAACTATATACTTCTTTGATTTCGCAATCTCCAATTTTAACCAAAATGTCTCCCGATATAATTCCCGCCGCATGAGCTGGTCGATTTTCGGTAACACCATCAATGTGTAAACCATTACCATGGTCTGTATAATCAGGCATAATTCCTAGGGTTACTTTGTATTTTGGAACTGTTTTTCCAGCATTCATTGCGGTTTGCGTGAATTCAATTTTATCTAATGTTGCAATTTCGTTTGCCACTCTAAATACATAATCCGTAATATTTCTTACACCGTAATAATTGATTTTATCTTCGTCATCACTTGGTTTGTGGTAATCAGTATGGGTTCCGGTGAAGAAAAACAACACCGGAATGTTTTTTAAATAAAACGAAGTATGATCTGAAGGTCCTTGCCCTGTATTGTCTAAAGTAACATTAAAACCTGCAGGTTTGTTTTTGGTTACAATTGTTGAAAATTGTGCGGCAGTTCCAATTCCGCCCACAGTTAAACTTTTGTCTTTATCTAAACGACCAATCATGTCTAAATTAATCATGGTAATTACATTTGGATATAAGTTTTTTAGTGATTCTGCCATGTGTTTTGAACCAATTAATCCATCTTCTTCTCCAGAAAATAAAGTAAAAATGTAATTGACATTCTCTTTGGTTTTATTTTGAGAATACATTCTAGCTAATTCTAATACAGCGGCTACACCAGAAGCGTTGTCATCAGCACCGTTATGAATTTCGCCCTGTGAATTAGGCTTAGAAGAATGATTGTGTTCATTTAATCCCAAATGATCATAATGCGCTCCAATTACAATTGTTTTTGAAGCTTTGTTGTCTAAAAAGGCAATCACATTTGTTCCGCTATTTGCTTTATCGCTTGAAGCATCTGTGCTGTGCGGATTTATTTTTACTTTATAATTGAAAGTTTGTAAATACGATTTATTTGCATAAGGATTTAGCCCTAACGATTTAAATTCTTTCACTATATAATCTGCTGCTTTTTTTTCACCTGCCGAACCCGTTAATCGTCCTTGTAATTCATCAGATGCTAAATAAGAAATGTGTTTCTTTAATACTTTTGGTTGTGCTATTTCCGCTTTGTCGCCTTCAACCCAATCGGCAATAAAAACATTCGTTTCTCTTGGTTTACTTTGCATTCTATTGCTAGAGAAAACTAATTTTTTTCCATCAGGAGAAAACATTGGAAACGCATTGAATTCACTTTCGTAGGTAATTTGTTGTAAATTTTCACCATCTGTATCAATCATAAATAACTGGAAATCATAGCCTCTAGTTGAATGATGATTCGATGAGAATATAATTTTTTTATCAGTAGGATGGAAGTAAGGAGCCCAATTGGCTTTTCCCAAATTCGTAATTTGTTTTAAATCGGAACCATCAATGTTGCAGGTATAGATTTCCATTTCAGAGGGAGCAACCAAATTCTGTGCTAATAAATCTTTATATTCTTTAACAGCTTCAGCGGTTTTAGGACGTGATGAACGAAATACAATTTTTTTACTATCATGCGAAAAGAAACAACCACCATCATATCCTAAACCAGATGTGATTTGTTTTAAATTGCTTCCATCAATATCCATCGTGTAAATTTCTAAATCACCACTTCTAATACTGGTAAATGCAATTTTCTTTCCATCTGGAGAAACAACTGCTTCTGCGTCATAACCTGGCGTATTTGTTAATTGTTTTGTGATATTTCCTTTTAAATCGGCAACATAAATATCAAATTCAGGGTAAATTGCCCATAAATATTTTCCTTCAATCGGTTTTGGAGGAGCAGGACAAGCGTGGTCAGCGGCATGAGTGGAAGCATAAATAATATGTTTGCCATCGGGCATATAATAGGAGCAAGTAGTTCTTCCTTTTCCTGTTGAAACCAATTGTAGACTTTTCTCGTTGAATTCTTTTGCTTGTAAATCCAACATGAAGATTTGGTCACATGAAACACCAAATGCTTTATTGGTTACTTGTAGTGTTAATTTATCGCCTTTTGGGTTAAAATAGGCTTCGGCATTGTCGCCACCAAAAGTTAATTGTTTGATGTTTTTTAGATGTTTTTCTTGTCCAAATCCTGTTAGGGTTGCTAATGATAGTAAAAGAAAGAATACATTATTTTGTTTGCTATTGAATGAAAACATATGGTTTTTATTTGTAATTAAAATGAATAGATTGCTAAGGTACAAAAAAGACAAGTTATCAAAAACTTGTCTTTATAATTGTTTTCTATACTAAAATAAATTATTTCGTAGCAGCTGTAATTTCAGCAATTTTCACAATCACTTCTGTAGCTTTAACCATACTTTCTACGGGTACGTATTCATACTTTCCGTGGAAATTATGTCCGCCCGCAAAAATATTTGGACATGGTAATCCTTTATACGATAATTGACAACCATCTGTTCCACCACGAATGGGTTTGATTAAAGGTTTTATACCTAATTCCTTCATAGCTTTTTCTGCAATTTCAACGATATGAAAAACGGGTTTTACTTTATCTTTCATGTTGTAATATTGGTCTTTTACTTCCGCAATTACAATTTCTTCTCCAAATTGTTTTTTCCATTTTTTATTGAATTTATTCGCTAATTCGTGGATAAATTCTTTTCGTTCTTTGAATTTTTTTGCGCTATGATCACGTATAATTAATTCTAAAACCGTTTCTTCAATACTTCCTGAAATCCCTACTACGTGAAAAAATCCTTCATAACCTTTCGTTTTTTCTGGGATTTCATTCTTTGGTAATTTCGAAATAAATTGATTCGCTAATAGCATTGAGTTAATCATTTTCCCTTTAGCATAGCCTGGATGAACGCTTTTTCCTTTGAAAATGATTTTCGCACCAGCTGCATTAAAATTTTCGTATTCTAATTCGCCAATTTGACTTCCATCCATAGTATAAGCCCATTCGCAACCAAATTGTTCTACATCAAATTTATGCGCACCACGACCAATTTCTTCATCAGGTGTAAAACCTACACGAATTTTTCCGTGCTTAATTTCAGGATGTTGGATTAAATATTCCATTGCCGACATGATTTCTGTTATACCAGCTTTGTCATCGGCACCTAGAAGTGTAGTTCCGTCAGTAGTAATTAAAGTTTGTCCTTTATATTGTAACAAGTCTTTAAAGTAACTTGGTGATAAAATGATGTTTTGTTTTTCATTTAAAACAATATCGCCACCATCATAATTTTTTACAATTTGTGGTTTTACGTTAGCACCTGTGAAATCAGGAGTTGTGTCATAATGCGAAACAAATCCAATAGTTGGAACGTTATGTTTTACATTGCTTTCTAAAGTTGCCATTACATAACCATTTTTATCAATGGTTACTTCTGTCATTCCCATTGCTTTTAATTCTTTCACTAAAAGATTGGCAAGGTCTAATTGTTTTTTGGTACTTGGTGTAGTATCAGAATTTGGGTCTGATTCAGTATCAATAGTTACATAGCTTATAAAGCGATCGATTATATGTTGCATGAATTTTAAAATTTATACAAATATAGGGAATGAAGTTTTGAAATTAAAATAATGTAGTGTTTAATAAGTATCGTTTGATTTGTTTGAAAATTAGGAATTTTAGATACTTTATTTAAAACAAAAAATCCCACATTTCTGTAGGATTTGAATTGGTGGGCGATTGCTTGTTCCGAATTTCGGAAAGGGGTTCGAACCCGTGACCCTCCCGATGAAATCGGGATGCTCTGAACCAGCTGAGCTAAATGCTATTATTTTTAATTAATTCTTTAATTTTGATTTTACTTTTCCAATTTTTTATTTGTCTTTCTCTCTGAATAGCTTCGCTTTGTGAATTGAATTCTTCATGGTAAACCAAAATCCAATCGTTTGTAGAACCTGTGAAA
>RDYL01000012.1 GCA_004293165.1 Flavobacteriia bacterium
ATACATTAACTATAATTTATTAGCTCTAATATAGGCTGTTTTGACTAAATCTTCTGGAAAATAATCATTTTTAAATACAGTACATTTTAAAAAGACAAGGAGCTTGTTATAGTCAAACGACTTACTGTGTATAGATTCTTGTACTTTACTACCTACTTTAAAATATATTTTATGCGTTGAAATGTCATTTCTATCATTTTCAATTTCAAAAAGAAAAATAATTTCGTTGTCTTTAGGTTGTATTTGTTCGTTTCTGAACCTGCCAGAAATTAATTCCCCTCTGGTACTACAAAAAATACTAAGTATAATTTTATTCATCCTTTTGCTTTTATCTCCAAAAAAAACAGGATCAAAAGCTTTAGTCATTTCTCTGTCTGGGTTCACATATTCTTCTTCAAAATATGTATCCATGTACTTTTTTAAATCTATTTTAGAAGCTGTTGTGTCGCATTTAATTGTAACGAGTTCTCCATAGGTTTGAGCATGCAAACCAAATGATAACAAAGTGAGTAATAAGATATACGTTTTTTTCATTAATCGTAATTTTTTTTGATACCGAAACTTATTTCGGTTATAATATAGTGCTTCTCATTTATTGTTTTACTACTGAACGCGTAAGGATTAGCTTCGCTGAACTTCGTTTCGCGCACGAGCGGGGCTGTATTTCAGGTATGGCAATTTCACCCGACTTTACCCAGGTTAAAAGCGTTTCTATTAAGTGTTGGTTTACGGAGTATTTTTGCATTTTAAATGATATATTTTAATTTTCTTTGTCATTCTAGACTTGTTTAAATATCTTACAAGTTAGCTTGTAGAATTTTTAAGGATTCGAGCATCTGTGGTAGTAATAATTATTTTAAACAAGCTTTAGTAAATAATTTACCAAATTCTGTCAACTCATACATACCTTTTTCCATTCTTTTAGATTTATCCTTATGTTTTTCATCCAAATCATCAAAAGCATTCTTACATTTAAATTCAAATAACTTTTCAATCTTTTCAAATTCATCTTCAGATTTTGTGAAATAATATGTCACATCTCGAATCAATCCTAATGAGATAAGATTGTCAATATATAGGCCAATGTTTTCATTAAAACTAATTTTAATTAATTCAGTAATTAAGTTTGCTTTGACTAACAAATTAATATATTTATTAAAATTTACTTTATCATCTTTTATTACATATTTCCCAATCGTTAAATAAGGAATAAAATCTTTTTCTGAGAATAACTTTATTATTAACGCTTCATCTGGTGATATTCTGTCAATAATTTGTATAAAACTTGGATGAGCTAAATTAATCGTATCAATATTCGAAGCTTTACTTAGTAAATTTACAAATGCGTTACTAATTTCATCATTTGAAACATAAGTAAATCTTTCTAAAATTGGCATTGATATTTCAGTAGGAACTTCTATTATTTTATGCTCTTCAATTAATGATATTTTTTCTTCATATTTTTTAAGATTGTTCTCAAAAAATATCCTAGTTCTTTCATTAGCCCATTTTACAGGCCACAAAAATGAATTCCCTACATTTATAATTGTACCTAGAGCATGTCCTAGTTTTTTGCTTGGTTCAGATAAAACATCATCATAAATTTTTTCAGGAACTTTGCTTTCACCAAAATTAATTAAGGAAAATTTATTTTCACTCATAATATTTTTTTTTATGTAAATCGTATTATAATCAAACAATTACTCTTTTCAATTTAAAACTGTGAACCACAATCTATATATATTCTTCACTCAAACCATATAACTAATAAATCTATACGAGTATATGTTAATCTTATTATCATAATTAAATGATTCATTCGTTAGAATAGAAACTTATTTTAGAAGTTATCCTTTATCCATTGTTTAATTCCTTTAGGTTTTATCTTTTTTCCATATACAAATTCATTTTCTGTCAAGAAACCATAAAGCTGTCCATTTATAAATATTTTTGGAGGTATTGAAGAAAATTCATTAAATGGACTCAAAGTAGAAAACTCGCTACCATAGTTTCCAAATTCGTTAAATATAGAAGTTGGAGAAAATTCACTTCCATAAGGCCCAAATCCATTTAGTAATGAGTCATTGTCAAATTCATTAGAAGTAAGTTTCCCCAAAAACTGTCCATCATTTGCAATAATGTATGATTCTCCATGTTTAGAGCGAATGTCAGATTCTTTTAAGTCAAATTTTCTATTTAATAGAGCATTTAAGTCATTTTCCAATAGATATAAAAAAGTTTCAGTCGAAATTTGATTTGAAACAAACTTGTTTACAGTAACATGTCCAGCAAATTGTCCTTTTATAAATAGTTTTGGAGGTGTACTACAATATGGATTATGAATACTGAAACTTCCATATTTACTTCCATATTGAGAATACTTGTTAAAAATACTAGTAGTACTATATTTACCTCCATATGGTCCATATTTATTATAAATGGAATCATTATCATACTTATTTGTTAGCTTGCCCAACAATTGCCCATCTTGACCAATAAGATATGACTCACCCGTTGAGCTTGTTTCTTTTGCTTGCTCTTTATGAATTTCTGAAAGTAACTGCTCAAGTAATATTTTGGTTCTATCTTTATTATCACTCATGATTTCCAAATAAATTTTGAAGTAGTTTTGATATTTCTTCAGCTGCTTTAGCTTTTGGCAATGTACTTATTAGGGCTGGTGCTGTTGCTAAAGCTATATTCTTCTTTCTCAAGTCTTTAATTTCTTTAAGAGGAAAATAAAGTAAACCGGTTGTTACAACCGGTGGAGCGCCCCATGCATATTCATGTTTAGCTATTGCTAAAATAAAACAAGATATTCCACAGGCAAATAAAATTGCTGTACCAACTAAAAGTAGAATTTCAGTTGTTCTATTTTGTTTGTGTACTTCATCAATACGTTTAATAATTTGTTCTATATCCATTATAATTTTTTATCCATATTAAAACTTAAATCTAATCGACTAAATATATTTTTTAATTTTAACTATCTCTTTTCTCAATACCATTTCTTATGTTTTCTGGAATATGTTTTTCATAATATTCTTTAACTTTTTTTGGTTGACTTATAAGCATTTCACAAATAATATTTACAAATCCAAATAATGCATATGCAATTTCAATATTATCGTTTAAATCTATTGTTCCAGGGTGAACTGCGTTATTACCAACAACACGAACACTATCTAAAGCTTGTTGCATGGTCTGAGGTAATCCCTTTTTTACTAAACTTTTTATATCGTCATTTATATTTGTCCCTTTTTCACCTAAATTCACGCATAATTTTTGCACTGCAAGGCGCAAAAGAGCTGCTGCTCCACGTGGTGAAATATTCACAATATCTTTTGCTTCATTATAATCGTTTTTAATATCATCTGGTAAGTCTGGATTCACCATCTCAACAGAACCAGATAATGGATAAACCATTTTATTATTCAGCCAAATAGAAAAATTTTCACAATGGTTACACTTAGCCACACTATAATTTGTTAATGAAAAATTTTCACTGACCTGTTGTCCATTAGGCTGTATTCTTAAATAATTACCTATTACACTTCTTGTCCAAGTTTGCTCTGCTAAAATTCCACAATTTGGACAATGAAATGATTTTTCTTTAAATGTTGGTGCAAAATGTTTCATTTATATTTAATTAGTCTTATTAAAATATTGTTTATTAAACTAAGTGCTTTTTAAAATCTAACTCCCCTCCACAATCCCAATCTCCTCTTCACTCAACCCATACAACGCATACACCATAAAATCTATCTCACGCTCTAAAGCTGAAGTATCAGCTTCAGGATTGTCTTTTTTGAGCGAAAGGATTTGGTCGACTTTGTCTAATCTTTAAAAAGGCTTTATTTAAGGCTTTGTGCGGTTCTAGTACATATATATGAACTTATGAGACATTTCAAATTTAATAAATACAATAGAGTTAAACAGTACTTAATAATATGTATTTTTGGGATGTATAAAATATTCATGAAAAAGATACTAATTTTATAAAAAAGTATTATTTTTACCTCACTATTTCGATACGAATAGCGGGAACTATTCGAGGCTTTCGAAAGAAATTTAGCTCAAAAACGGGTGTCTAGCTCCATTTTTTTGAGCTTTTTTTATGCCTTTTTGTTTAAAATAGAGTTGTTTTACGCCCCCTTGTTTTGCGCTTTTTTACTCAATTTTCACTCATTTTTTTTCTTTAAGCGATAAAAACAGTTTGTCAGGTCGAGTTTTTCAATTCGTCAGGTCGAGTTTTTCAACTGCACCGGTCGAATTGGAAGTGTTTTTTCTGTAAAAAAAAGCCCCGAACGCGGGAACGTTCGAGGCTTTCGGAAGAGACTTAGTCTCAATAGCGGGTGTCTAGCTCGCTTTTTGGTAACTTAAATTACCAAGCATTTGTCTCAGCTTTTTAGCCGGTCGAAACAAAATGCGACTTTTTTTGATGTCTGTTGCGGTAACATCTTCTTGATGAACTTGACCTGCAGCACTTACACTCACTTGAAACGTGCCTACGTGTCCTAGTTTTACAATTCTGCCTTGGCTAAGTTCCATAAGCATGTTGCGCTCTAAAGAACGTAATACGGCATAGCAATCCGTGTCAGTTAAAGTACACTGATACGCAATCATTTCGGCTAACGACTCTAAAGAGGTTTCACCATTTGCAATCGAAGTTGCATAAAACTTTTCAGGCGCTGTAATGTCCTGAGGGTTCTTCTTTGGAAGAACTTTGAATTTAATTGACATATTTTTACAATTAAATTAAACAAAATTATTTAGCGAAGTACACCAACAAATTGTGCCTTTATGCTTTTACAAAGTTTGCAATTAGAAATGATAAATGAAAGCCAAACTTATTCACAATTTGTAGGAGTTTTAAACAAAGTTGGTTATTGTCAGTATATTATTATGTTTTTTAAATAATTGAATATCAAGTATTTGAAAAATAAAACATATTATTTTTTTAATTATAAGCATCTGAAAATCAAGCTGTTCACTATTGCATTGTAGTATAAGTATTTTTAACTTTTTTCTAACTTTTTTGCCATTCTTTTTATGAAAGTTATACAATTGATTACATGTTTTTTATAAAGTGTTGAAAAGTGTAAAAAGTGAAGGCTAGCAGCATGACAAACGATACGTGTAGCATTATCTGAACTATGAAAAGTGCAACGTCCGAAGCTTCTTACTCTGTGTAGCTCTCTCAACATAATCTACTTCAAAAAAAGCGCTGTGTAGCTATGTGTAAAAACCATGTGTCTATTGTGTTTAAAAAAAGCCATAAAAAAAACCGATTCATTTCTGAACCGGTTTTAGGTTGCGGAGAAAGAGGGATTCGAACCCCCGGACCTGTTACAGTCAACAGTTTTCAAGACTGCCGCATTCGACCACTCTGCCATTTCTCCAATAAGACGCGCACTACTTCCGTATTGCGAGTGCAAATATAGAACGATTTTTTATTTCTGCAAACGTTTTCAAAAGAAAAAAGTAAAAAAAATACACTTTACTCTTCACCCCAATCCCAACCATTTGAATGTCAGTAAATAAATAGAACTATTTTTTTAAGAAAAAAATCAAGAATATGAGCAAATTCAAATTCAAAGTCTTCATTTATTCCGTTTTTTTTATCTAAAGTAGTTGAAGAGATACTTAACAGAATAACAAACGACACCTTTAACCTAATGTGCTCTATAAAAAGTGCATCGCCTCTATGTAGCTCTCTCAAGACAATCTACTTCCAAAAAAAATCGGTGCAGCTCTATGTAAAAAACTATGATTCTATGTGTTTTAATTTCAACATTCAAAACAAGTTCGAAACTTCGAAATCTGCTCAAATCTTTATAAAAATACTTCCATACTATTTTTAAAACATATAAGTCATATTAGCAAAAAGTATAACGATACGTAGAATAAGGTTCATAAAAGATTACTTACTATACCTTTAGCCTAATGTGCTCTTTAAAAAGTGCAACGCCTCTGTGTAGCTCCCTCAACACAATCCACTTCCAAAAAAACTCCGTGCAGCTCTGTGTAAAAAACGATGCGCCTAGGTATTTTTAAAAAAAATCAGCCCTCATCTGCGCTCCACCTAAGCGGACCCGTGTCATCCGCGTACTAAAAATTCAATATCTTTGTAAAAAAACAATGCAATCAAAACTATTTTGCCTAGAAAGCGTTCCCGATGTCACTTCCCAAACAAACAGCATCATCCTACCCTCTTTAGAAAAACTAGCGTTGCGATACAACGTCACCAATGTTTACAATACCTGCGACAGCATAGAAGGATTAGAAGAAATCCTATCCACCCTAATCTACGAAGACCGAAACTTCAATGATTACGAAATCATTTACTTCGTATTCCAAGGAAGCGGCAACAACATCATCATCGATAATTATTTGTATAGCCTAGAAGAAATAGCCGAGTTTTTTGAAGGCAAACTAACAGGGAAACTTATACATTTTGCCAATACTATGCAATTGGAATTAAACCAAGAAACAGCACAATACTTCCTAGATGTAACAGGAGCTTATGCTGTTTCAGGTTATAAAAATAATGTCCCATTGTTGAGCACCGTTCTAGACAACCAATTCTTCGCATTATATCAAGAATACGACGACGTAACTGAAATCGTAGAAGAATTGTACCAAAAGCATTTTGCAATAGCAAAAACTATGGGGTTTACATTGTATTATTAAAACGAATTTATCGCTTATTACAACAATAAAATCAATAAAAGAACAATAATTATAATAGCACCAATCGATAAATAAATACCATTGTTACTATCACGCAAAGAAGATTTTATTACTTTCACTTCTTTTCGAAGTGCTTTTTTTCTGAAGAAGTCATATCAGACTTATTCATTGCTTTTATTTCTTTCAAACGATCTAACTGAACTTGTACATGTGCTGGCACTTCACTTGGCGCAGTAGCAGGTGTGTTTGAAGGATTACTTGCTGCAGCTGTCATGGTGCTTGGAAAGAAACTTATCGACATAATTAGCATCAATAAGTAAAGTGTTGATTTTTTCATAATAGTATAATATTAGCATTAATTTATAACCATAAAATTATATACTTCTATAAACTAAACTGTTATACTATTTTTATAAAAAGTTACAAAAATAACAGCTACACAATCCATTTTTAAGGCAGCGATTTAATCAATCAAAACTACAAATACTTCGCAATGTCTTCCGCCTGAATACTATGATGCGAAACACGATATACTACTTCCCCATTCTTTAAAACAATAATTTGTGGCGATTGATGAATCACACTCAATTCCTCAGCAATAAAATTAGAAACACTTCGGTACGAAAGCAAATCCAAATAATTAAAATCGGCTTTAGCAATCAATACATCATTTCCAATAACCAAGCGCTCTTTCGCATAAGCACTTATACCACAGGTCACGCTATCTTTAAAAATAATTTGAGGTTTTTCATTCGATTTATCAACAATTTCTCTTACTTGTTGTTCTGTAGTAATGGGATTCCAGTTTTTCATATTTTATATTTTTTTGTTAAACACATAGATACATAAGCTATATGTTTTGTTGATTATAGGCGTTTCACTTTTCATAGTAAACAAAAACTATCCGCATAGTTTATCATACTGTCAAGCATCTCTTAAATGTTGAATTTTGATCAACGAATGATGAATTTTGAACTATTGAACTAAGAACTACACGACAACATAGAACACCCAACTTTATCTCGCGCCCAATCTGGTCTTTTAGCAAACCATTTTTCATATTGCGGTTGTTCGTCGTATGGATTTTTAAGCAACGTATATAATTCGTCAATAAGCGTGTAATCTTCTTTCTCTGCTGCTTCAATGGCTAATTGTGCCATGTAATTTCGTAACACATATTTTGGATTAATGGCATTCATGGCTTGTTTTCGTTCTTCATCTGAACCAACTTCTGCTTTAATTTTCTCCAAATACAATTCCGTCCAATGCAACCAACTCGTTTTTAATGTTAATACAATTTTATCGGGTTGATAAAACGCAAAGGTAATTTTAGCGAATGCTTCATCAGAACTATCTGTTTTTACTATATTGGCCAAGTTGCGATAGAAAATGGTCATATCCGTTTCTGAAGCAGTTAACAAGGAAATTAATTCATCTTGAAAAGAAGTATCATATTCTGCTTGTAATCCTAACTTCTGCTGTTGTAGTATTGGAAACTGGCTATCAAATTGCTGACTATAACTATTCAATACTTGTTCCATTGGAGCAATATCTTCAATCAATGGATACAAAGCATTTCCTAATTGTACCAAATTCCACAAAGCAATATCAGGTTGGTTTTTAAAACGATATCTTCTACCCTCAGCATCCGTAGTATTCGGTGTCCAATCTGGATCATAATCTTCCAACCATCCATACGGACCATAATCAATGGTTAATCCCAGAATCGACATATTATCAGTATTCATTACCCCATGAACAAAACCAACACGTTGCCAATGCAACACCATTTCAACGGTTCGATTGACAACTTCCTGATAAAACTGCAAGTACTTTTCTTTGCCAGAAGTATTAATTTCAGGATAAAAATACTGAATCGTATAATCGGCTAACGCTTTTAAATTCTTACTATCTTTTCGAGCAGCAAACAATTGAAAATTACCAAAACGAATAAACGTAGGTGCTACTCTACAAACAACAGCTCCGTCTTCATAAGCGGCATTTCCGTTGTATAAAACATCACGTAAAACTTTATCGCCAGTTGTCACCAAAGATAACGAACGAGTGGTTGGCACACCCAAATGATACATCGCTTCACTACACAAATGCTCGCGTATAGAAGAGCGTAAAACGGCAAAACCATCAGCTGTTCTCGAATAAGGTGTTTCCCCTGCTCCTTTTAACTGTAATGTCCAACGTTGATTATTATGCAGCATCTCAAATAAATTGATTGCTCTACCATCCCCAAGTTGTCCAGCCCAATTCCCAAATTGATGTCCAGCATACGCCATAGCATACGGTTTGGTATCGGGATAAACAGTACTTCCTGAAACCAAATTTAAAAAATCAAGAGATTGAGTTTCTGCTTGAGAAATCCCTAACAATTGAGTCACCTCATCGGCAACATGAAGTAATTTAGGACGTGAAGGAACTCGTGGTGACACAAATGAAAAAGCCGCTTCAAATACTTGTCGTCGTGTATTTGAAACATTTGAATCGGCGGGTAATTGCTGATTGAAAGTATCGTTGAGGTGTAATTTCATTTATTATCGTGTAAAAACTAAGGTGTTTCCTTTAGACAAGTTGGCATCAAAAGCATATCCTTCATAATTGAATTGCTTCAAATCATCTATTGTTTCAGCATTGGTATCAATAATATAGCGCACCATCAAACCTCTGGCTTTTTTAGCGAAGAAACTTATCATTTTTAGCTTTCCATCTTTGTAATCTTTAAATTCAGGTGTAATCACAGGAGCTTTCAATGTTTTAGTATCTACGGCAGAAAAATATTCGTTACTTGCCAAGTTGATGAAAAGTTCGTGTTCTTGCAATTCATCATTTAAAGATTGCGTTACTTTCTTTTTCCAAAACTCATACAAGTTCTTTTTTGTCCCAATAGGCAAAGAAGTGCCCATTTCCAATCGATACGGTTGCATTAAATCCAATGGCTTTAAAATACCATACAAGCCCGAAAGAATACGTAATTTATCTTGAAGAACCGGAAGTTTTTCAACCGGAAGTGTGTAGGCATCTAAACCTGTATAAACATCGCCATCAAAAGCATAAATTGCAGGACGTGCGTTTTCAGCAGTAAAAGGTAAAGACCAATTTTGATTGCGCTCCCAATTTAAATCGGCTAACTTTTCAGAAATGTCCATTAATTCCATTAACTGTTTTGGCTTTTTCTTTTTTAAAGCCTTTTGAATGGTTTCGGCCTCTTTCAAAAACAAACTATCGGTATGCTTTTGAACAGGAAGTGGCGATTCAAAATTTAAGGATTTGGCAGGTGATATAACAATTTTCATACGAATACACTTTATAATTGAATAAGCACAAATAAAAACCTTTATGCTTCTATTTTCAAAAGTACGAAATTAAGAAATAGGGTATTTTAGAATACGATAAATAAAAATTATATCGCAATCAATATTTTATTAAAATAGAAAATCCCGAAAGTATCGGGATTTTCTATTTTTATTTTATAGTCTTTGCTTTTTCAGGTTGACCTAATATTTCATAAGCGATTTTTAAAACATTTTTAGTGTTTTCGTCCGTTGGTTTTATTTGATATGCTTTCTCAAAAAACGGTAATGCCTTCGCAAAAATTTCTTTTCTTTTTGCAACTAATTCATCATATTTCTTTTTAACATCAGTTACTTTATTAATTTCTTCAACCATTTTCATATCATCTTTAATTAACTCATAACCTTGGTTAAAATACAAATTAAACTCAGTTAATAATAAATCTTGATCATTAGGAAGTAATTTTCTTGCTTCGGTAACATACATTTCTAATTTTTTCTTATCACCTTCATTTTGAGCAATTAAAATAGATAATGTTCTTAAAACTTCTGCTTTACTTTTATTTACTTTTTCATCTCTAGGCTTTTCGAAAATTCCTTTTGAAATATAACTGGTTCTCAATTCTTTAGATTCTTTAGAACTACCAAAAACCTGTTCTATTCCGTTAGCTTTATTAACAGCAAAATATAGAACTCCATTATTAAAATAATCACTATTATAAAATTCTTCATATAAATTCTCAGCTAACTTGTAATCTTGAGCATTTACAGCCAACTGTGCTGCATTTTGCAAAGAACTACCTTCGTTTTTTGAATCAAAAATATAAAGTGAATAAAAAACACTAGACGCTTCTTTGAATTTAGACGCTCCATTTAAACTCATAGCAAGTGTGTTTAATGCTTTTTTAAATTCATCTTTCTCCTGAATTAATTCGTCAGTGTAAACTTTTTTTCCTGATTTTGTTTCAAAATCAATAGTTTCATTGATAACAGCACCATATTGTTTTATAAACTCTGGATTATAGAGTTTCATTTGATCCTGCATTGTTGCTTTATCTCCTTTAGAAGCTAATTCAATAGTTGGATACATTACCATATAAAACTTTGCATAAACTTTATCCGATTCTTCAGCAGCTAAAGTATTTAAAGCATCGCTTGCTGTTTTGTATGCTTCTAGATCCTTAACTGAAATAGTTTCTTTAGCATATATTTTTTTTAAAGTTTTTAACTCTTCTTTTTGAGCAAATGTTGCAACCGATAACAATAGTGCTGCACTTAATACTAATTTTTTCATGTTTTTAAAATGTGGGTTAAACAAAAGCCCAAAATAAATTTGGGCCTTATCCTTTTTATTCTTGTGTTTCTTCCTCAGTCGAATCTACATCTGCGTTATTATCTGCCTCATTTATTTCTCCGTTTTCATCTAAAATAACTTCTTCATCTTCGCGAAGCACCTTCGTTACAGCGGCAATAGAATCGTTCCCCTTAATGTTGATTAATTTAACACCTTGAGTTGCTCTTCCCATTACTCTTAAATCAGACACCATCATTCTAATGGTTAAGCCCGATTTGTTGATAATCATTAAATCATCATCGTCAGTTACATTATTAATTGCAATTAACGCACCCGTTTTTTCGGTAATGTTTAATGTTTTTACTCCTTTTCCACCACGATTTGTAATTCGGTACACGTCTTCTCCGTCGTCGTCCACTAATTTGGTACGTTTTCCATAACCATTTTCGGTAACTACTAAAATTTGAGTTTCGTTTACGTCTTCTTTGTTAACGGTTACAATTCCAATTACTTCATCGTTATCATCGGCTAGAGTAATCCCTCTAACACCAGAAGCAGTTCTACCCATTGGACGTGTTTTTTCTTCTTCAAAACGCACAATTTTACCTGATTTTCCAGCAATTAATACTTGGCTTGAACCGTTAGTTAATTTTGCTCCTAATAACTCGTCTCCATCTTTAATTGTAATCGCCGCAACACCGTTTATACGAGGTCTAGAATATTTTTCTAAAGATGTTTTCTTAACCTGGCCTTGCTTTGTAACCATAATTAAGTTGTGACTCTCAATATACTCTTGGTCTTTTAAGTCTTGTGTACAGATAAATGCTTTAACTTTATCATCACTTTCAATGTTGATTAAGTTTTGAATCGCACGACCTTTACTTGCTTTGGTTCCTTCTGGAATTTCGTATACACGCATCCAGTAACATTTACCTTTTTGCGTGAAATACATTAAATATTGGTGATTGGTTGCCACAAATAAATGTTCTAAGAAATCTTGATCTCTTGTTCCAGCAGATTTTTGTCCAACTCCTCCTCTATTTTGTGTTTTATATTCTGATAACGAAGTACGTTTGATGTAACCTGCATGTGAAATAGTAATTACTACGCTTTCATCCGCAATTAAATCTTCTATACTTACATCGCCACCAGAATATTCAATTCTTGAACGACGCTCATCACCATATTTATCTCTGATTTCTGTCAATTCGTCTTTAATTACTTGCATTCTCATTTCTTTGCTTGCTAGTAATTCTTTTAAATACGTAATCAATTTCATGATTTCTTCGTATTCAGCACGTAATTTATCTTGTTCTAGACCTGTCAATTGTCTTAAACGCATTTCTACAATAGCGCGTGCTTGAATTTCCGATAATTTAAAACGCTCAATTAATTTAGTTCTCGCTTCATCTCCATCTTTAGAAGCTCTAATAATTTTGATTACTTCATCAATATTATCAGAAGCAATAATTAAACCTTCTAAAATATGTGCTCTTTCTTCTGCTTTTCTTAAATCAAATTGGGCTCTTCGAACAACAACATCGTGGCGATGTTCGACAAAATGATAAATCAAATCTTTAAGATTTAACATTTGAGGACGACCTTTAACCAATGCAATGTTGTTTACACTAAATGAAGCTTGTAATTGTGTATATTTATAAAGTGTATTTAGAACAACATTTGGAACTGCATCACGTTTTAATTCATATACCACACGCATACCATTTCTATCCGATTCATCACGAATATTCGATATACCTTCTATTTTCTTTTCATTAACCAAATCGGCAGTATGTTTGATCATATTTGCCTTGTTTACTTGATAAGGAATTTCAGTCACAATGATAGCTTCTCTACCATTTACTTCTTCAAAACCAACCTTAGCACGCATAACAATGCGACCTCTACCTGTTTTGAATGCTTCTCTTACACCTTCGTAACCATAAATAATACCTCCTGTTGGAAAATCAGGAGCTTTAATATGATTGATTAGCTCATCAATTTCAATATCATTATTATCTATGTAAGCTAAAATACCGTCCACTACTTCCGTTAAGTTGTGAGGAGCCATATTTGTTGCCATACCTACCGCAATACCTGAAGCCCCATTTACTAATAAAGTAGGGATTTTTGTTGGCATAACCGTCGGCTCTTGCAATGTATCGTCAAAGTTTAATTGAAAATCTACTGTTTCTTTATCAATATCCGCCAACATTTCTTCCGAAATCTTTTTCATTCTGGCCTCTGTATAACGCATTGCTGCGGGACTATCTCCATCAACAGAACCAAAGTTACCTTGTCCATCAACCAATAAGTAACGCATACTCCATTCTTGAGCCATACGCACCATTGCGTCATAAACTGAAGTATCTCCATGTGGATGATACTTACCTAAAACTTCACCGACAATTCTTGCGGATTTTTTGTGGGCAGATCGTGAATTAACTCCCAAATCATACATTCCATAAAGTACTCTTCGATGTACGGGTTTCAAGCCATCTCTAACATCAGGAAGCGCTCTTGATACAATTACTGACATCGAATAATCGATGTAAGCTGATTTCATTTCATCTTCAATGTTAATAGGAATTAACTTTTCTCCTTCTGACATAAGTATTTATATTAAAATTATATATTAGTACTAAAACGTGCCAATATACGTCATTTTGAACTTTTACAACAACTTTTACAGCACTTATTTCTACTTATTTATTAACAATTTTGTTTACAAATTGCTTATAAATCTTATATCAGTTTCTTTCTTTTTTCAAATATTTTTTGTCATTTAGCCTAACTGTACTTTATATAAGGTATGATTTTTGTATTTACTTATAGAATGTTGTACTTTTACTTATATTACTAATGCTATGGACGATAATTTTTCACAAAGAGTTAAAGATGTAATAACCTTCAGTAAAGAGGAAGCGTTACGATTAGGTCATGACTTTATTGGCACTGAACATTTGATGCTAGGAATACTTAGAGATGGTAATGGAAAAGCAATTAATATCTTGAATAATTTAGCTGTAGACTTATCTCACTTAAGAAAGAAAGTTGAAATCTTAAGTCCAGCAAACCCTAACGCTATTCAGAATATTGAAAAGAAAAATCTTCACCTTACACGTCAGGCCGAACGTGCATTAAAGACCACTTTTCTAGAAGCTAAGCTTTTTAACAACACCGAAATAAGTACTGCTCACCTTTTACTTTGCATTTTACGCAACGAAAACGACCCAACAACTAAATTGATGGGCAAATTAAAAATTGATTACGAAACCGTTAAAGAACAATATACTGCCATGATGACAAACGAAGACGATTATTTAGAAAACTTACCAAAAGCGGAGTCGTTTAATGACGATTCAGGACAAGATGACAGTTTTAAAGAAAACGCATTTAACAATCCTTCATCGGGTAATAAAACTAATAAAAAATCAAAAACACCAGTTTTAGATAACTTTGGTCGCGATTTAACCGAAATGGCCGAAGAAGGAAAATTAGATCCTGTTGTAGGGCGCGAAAAAGAAATTGAACGTGTTTCACAAATTTTAAGCCGTAGAAAGAAAAACAATCCACTTTTAATTGGTGAACCAGGAGTTGGTAAATCTGCTATTGCCGAAGGCTTAGCACTACGAATCATTAAGAAAAAGGTATCTCGTAATTTATTCAATAAACGTGTAGTTACACTTGATTTAGCGAGTTTAGTAGCAGGCACTAAATACCGTGGTCAATTCGAAGAACGAATGAAAGCCGTAATGAATGAATTAGAAAAAAATGATGACATAATCCTTTTCATAGACGAAATTCATACCATTGTTGGCGCTGGTGGAGCAACAGGCTCGCTTGATGCTTCCAACATGTTTAAACCTGCTTTGGCTAGAGGTGAAATTCAATGTGTAGGTGCTACAACATTAGACGAATACCGTCAGTATATTGAAAAAGATGGCGCATTAGAACGTCGTTTTCAAAAAGTTATTGTAGAACCAACTACCGTTGAGGAAACGATCACCATTTTAAACAATATCAAACCTAAATACGAAGATCATCACAATGTTTTGTATACACCTGAAGCAATTGAAGCTTGTGTTAAATTGACAAATCGTTACATGACCGATCGTTTTCTTCCAGACAAAGCTATTGATGCTTTAGACGAAGCAGGTTCTCGAGTTCATATTATTAATATTGATGTTCCTAAACAAATTTTAGAATTAGAACGCCAGTTAGAAGAAGTGCGCGAACTTAAAAATACGGTCGTTAAAAAACAAAAATATGAAGAAGCAGCTAAACTTCGTGATGATGAAAAACGCATCGAAAAAGATTTAGCTATAGCGCAAGAACAATGGGAAGAAGATTCTAAAAATAATAAAGTAACAGTAACAGAAGACAATGTTGCCGATGTGGTTTCTATGATGACAGGAATTCCTGTTAATCGAATTGCACAAACTGAAAGTAATAAGTTAGCTCACTTACCTGAACTTATTAAAGGTAAGGTAATTGGACAAGATGAAGCTGTTATGAAAATTGCTAAATCAATCCAAAGAAATCGTGCGGGTTTAAAAGATCCAAACAAACCCATTGGTTCATTCATTTTCTTAGGTCAAACTGGCGTTGGAAAAACACAATTAGCTAAAGTTATTGCAAAAGAATTATTCGATTCTGAAGATGCTTTGATTCGTATTGACATGAGTGAATACATGGAAAAATTCGCTATTTCTCGTTTAGTGGGAGCGCCTCCGGGATATGTAGGATATGAAGAAGGCGGTCAATTAACAGAAAAAGTAAGAAGAAAGCCTTACTGTGTGGTTCTTTTAGACGAAATTGAAAAAGCACATCCTGACGTATTTAATATGATGCTTCAAGTTTTAGACGATGGTCATTTAACCGATAGTTTAGGACGTAAAATCGATTTTAGAAATACAATTATAATCATGACTTCTAACGTTGGTGCACGTCAGTTGAAAGACTTTGGAACAGGCGTTGGATTTGGAACTGCAGCAAAAAATGCACAAACAGAAGAACATTCAAAAGGAATTATTGAAAACGCTTTGAAGAAAGCTTTCGCACCTGAGTTTTTAAATAGAATTGATGATGTAATTGTCTTCAATGCGCTAGAAAAACACGATATTGATAAAATTATCGATATCGAAATGGATAAATTATATTTAAGAGTAAAAGAATTAGGCTATACACTTAAGTTATCTGAAGCTGCTAAAGATTATATTGCCGACAAAGGGTTTGATAAACAATTTGGAGCCCGTCCATTAAAAAGAGCTATTCAGAAATATGTAGAAGATGCTTTAGCTGAGGAAATTATTACTTCAAAAATACTTGAAGGCGATCAAATTTTTATGGATTTAGATGAAACCGCTCAGGAACTCAAAATTGAAATTAAAAAATTAGAAGAACCAAGCAAATAATAATCAATATGTTTATTTTCATTTTAAAAACAAATAATTAAAATAGGCAGACAACTACGCAGAGATGATAACGGTAGTGAAGGAGATTTTATGGGAAGACCCTAATTCTTGAAGTACTGACAATAAAAAAAGTCCCGATTAAATCGGGACTTTTTTATTTTAAAAATTAAAAGGAAATTATCCTTCTAATTCAGCTTGTCTTTTAGCTCTTTTCTCTTTAATCAATTCCATAATAGCTCCGCCCAACCAATAGTGAACAAATCCTACTAAGAATATCATCAACCAAAAACCAATGGTTAATATGGTTAAGAAAAGTAAAAAACCTAGGTACTGTTGAAATTCAAACATAATATTTTCCGGAATTTATGAATTCTTGTCAAAGATAATAGGAATATTTATTTTGAACAATAGAATCTGAATTATTTTTCAACTAAAACCACTTTTTGATTTTAAAATAAATAAACATTCCAGCAACAACAGCCAACATAATTCCCCAAATAATAAAATAACCATACTCCCACTCTAACTCTGGTAAATTTTTAAAATTCTGTCCATAAACCCCAACTATGAATGTTAACGGTAAAAAAAACATCGATACAACGGTCAATGTCTTCATTACCTGATTCATTTTATGATTTTGAGCCGAAAAAAAGTAATTTGACGTACTGTCTAAAGTGATTAAATCAGAGTCTATTTGTTCTAAAAGTTCTAAACATTTTTGATGTAATCTGGAAAAAAAAGTAAAATTCTCAGGTTGAATGTCATTAAAAACATTATCATCTTTAATACTCTTAATAGAGTACAATGAATCGCGCAATGGAATAATTGATCGTTTCAAGAAATTAAAATTATCCCGATGTTTTTCAATTAAAGCTAAAACCTCTGGATTGGTATTTTCTTTAGACAAATCTATTAAATCATCCACTTTATTTTCTTCACTCTCAATAGTAATGTAAAAATTTTCTATAATAGCATCCAGCAATAAATACAACAAATAATCAGCTCTTTTTGTTCTCACTACACCCGAATTCGTTCTAATTCGTTCTCTAATATGTGTGAAAAAATCACTTCTTTTCTCTTGAAACGAAATTAAAACATTGTCTTTTAACAAAAAACTAATTTGTTCCACATTAATATTATCAGAGGCTTTTAAAGGTAATAACGACTTTACATTAAAAAATAAAATATCATGATATTCTTCAATTCTTGTTCGCTTAGTAGTATTTAAAATATCTCCTATAATAAAATAATCGGCTTCAAACTTTGCTCCTACTTTCTCAATAAATGCATGATTATTCAAACCATGAATATTAATCCAATTTACTTTAGTAGCCTCCACACTTGAATCAATATCTTGAGGTTCTAGTTGTTGATATTCAGTAACATCATTTAAATCATATACAAACATTTGCATTTCTGTTGCAACATCTTTATGAATCCCTGTATATTCAAGTGTACTAGACTGAACTTTTCTTCCTTTTTTATATTTAATTTTTCTCAAAACAAACAAATTTTATATAAAGATAGGAGTTTTTAAAAATGAGAAGTATTTTTACTGAAATTTATTTTTTGAATGAAAACACTATTTATCAACATAAAAGAACTATTACAAATAAGGGAAGCTAATATTGATAAAGTTTCTGGTGCCGAGATGGCGAAATTACCAAAAATTGACAATGCCTATCTTTTAATAGAAAACAATATCATCTCTGATTTTGGTGCGATGGAAAACTGCCCGGAACTTTCAGAAGTTAAAGTTATTGATGCAACCGGACAAGTTATATTACCTACATGGGTAGATAGCCACACTCATATTGTATATGCAGGAAACCGAATACAAGAGTTTGTTGATCGTATCAATGGTTTATCCTATGAAGAAATTGCTAATCGTGGAGGCGGAATTTTGAATTCAGCTAAAAAATTAAACGAAACTTCTGAAGACGAAATATATGAACAATCAAAATTACGATTGGAAGAAGTTATGCAACAAGGAACGGGTGCAGTAGAAATTAAATCGGGTTACGGATTAACCGTGGAAGGCGAATTAAAAATGTTGCGCGTCATAAAACGTTTAAAAGAAAATTATCCGATTGCCATAAAAGCTACTTTTTTGGGTGCACATGCTTTTCCGATGGAATTTAAACAAAATCATACTGCATATATAGATTTAATTATCAATGAAATGTTACCCAAAATTGCTTCCGAAAATTTAGCTGACTACATTGATGCATTCCTTGAAACTGGTTATTTCTCAGTAGAAGAAACTGTAAAAATCATGGAAGCTGGTAGAACGTATGGATTAGAACCAAAAATACACGTAAACCAATTTACTGCTATAGACGGAATCAAAGCTTGTGTTAAAAACGGTGCCTTATCAGTTGACCACTTAGAAATTGTAACCGATGAAGATATGGAGGTTTTAAAAAACAGCAAAACAATGCCCGTAGCATTACCAAGTTGTTCTTATTTTATAAGCATACCCTATACTCCAGCTCGAAAAATGTTAAATGCTGGATTACCGTTAGCTTTAGCAACTGATTACAATCCTGGCACTACTCCATCAGGAAACATGAATTTTGTAGTTGCTACAGCTTGTATAAAAATGAAAATGACACCCGAAGAAGCAATCAATGCAGCAACTATCAACGGAGCTTATGCCATGGGAGTTTCAAAAACTCACGGAAGTATTACCAAAGGAAAAAAAGCAAATCTTATCATTACAAAACCAATTATGAGTTTTTACCAATTGCCGTATGCTTTTGGAACCAATTTAATTGATAAAGTAATGATTGAAGGCAAATTCATTTAATACAATTACCACATGATAAAAACTCTCTTACTTATTGGATTGGGTGGCGCTTTTGGTAGCATATTTCGCTATCTAACACATTGGATAACAAGTAAATATTTTCAAAGTTCATTTCCTTTGAGCACTTTTTTAGTTAATATTTTAGGAAGTTTACTAATTGGATTGTTCATTGGTTATTTAAGCAAATATTTTCCCGAAAACCATCCGTTAAAATTTTTACTAATTGTAGGTTTTTGCGGTGGATTCACCACTTTTTCTAGTTTTGCACTCGAAAACTATAATTTATTTCAAAACAACCAACAAATTACTGCTTATTTATACATAATAACTTCAATAATATTAACTATTTCAGCTGTGGGATTAGGAAGTTATTTATCAAAATATCTATAAAAAAAGTCCAATGAAATTTCTCTCATTGGACTTTAAATATTGTAAAGAAGTAATTATTTCAATTCAAAACTAGTTTTAGAAACTAATTCAGCGTTTTTATCAAATACATTCACAAAGTAAGTTCCTTTAGCAAAATCTTTACCAGCAACTTCTTCATTAACCTGAACTGTTTTATTTTCATATTTTACAGTAGAAATAAAACTATAAGTTAACGTTTTATCTCCAGCAGGAATAGTTTTCTTTTCTCCTAAAATATTACTTTTACTATCAATTATTTGAACATAATATTCTCTTGATCCTGTTTTTGCAATTTGATTTTCTGCGATTAAGAAGCTAACTTTTAATTTATCAGCTCTTCCTGCTTTGTCTGTCTCAATTTGTTTTCCTGAACTTTTTAGTTTTACCGCTAAAACTTTTAAGTTTAAGACTGCTAATTTAGATCCTTTTTCAACAGTTTTAGTTAAACTCTCGTTTTGAGTTAACAAAGTATCATTGAATTTTTTAGCATCAGTTAAAACTACTTTAGTACTATCTAAACTTGACGTTAAAGCAACATTTTGTTCTTTTAAAATTTTATTTTCAGCTACTAAATTATCCATTTCTCTTTTCAAACGGAAATACTGGCTTTTGTACTTTGCCAAAGCCGCAACATCACCTTTGGATTTTTGTACTTGCTCTAATAAAGCAACCATTTTAGCTTGTTCAGCTTGCAATTCATCTTTTAATGCTGTGTTATCAGCAATCATAGTGTCATATTCTGCTATTTTTCCCTTTAATTCTTCCGCTAAAGTATTTTTTTCAGTTGTAAGTGAAGTAACTGTTTCTTTATTTTCTGAAGTAAGTTTAAAAATGTAACCTACACTTCCTAAAAAAAGTAAAGCCAAAACTACTACGGCAGCTTTTAATCCAGAATTGTTTGATTTGTTTTCCATTGTATGGTTATTAATGTTATTAGTAAGTTTGTCCAAAAATACAATTTTTAAAGTATTTTATATATTTTAAACGAATTTTATTTAAAAATAGTACATTTGATTGTATTATAAATCTCATATGGAAAATATTACTCTTTTAAGCCAAAACGAATTAGCTAAAATAACCAACCACAGAAGTGGTGAAATAAAATTTGGAGAAAAAATAATCACTATTCCTAAAGACTCTGATGTTTTGGAATTTATAACTAATAGCGAAGCTAAATTTGTACTTTTAGGAATTCCTGAAGATATTGGAGTAAAAGCTAATTTAGGTCGAGTTGGTACGGCTACTGCCTATGAAAGTGCATTGAGTAGTTTAGCAAATATTCAGCATAATAAATTTTGTAAAGGGAATTATTTATTAGTTTTAGGTAAATTAAATGTAACAGATTTAGTTGAAAAAGCCAATCTTTTAGATAGCAACAACAAAGAACATCGAAAAGAATTATTTAAATTAGTTGAGCAATTAGACATTGAAGTTTCTCACATTATTCACAAAATTTGTAACGCTGGAAAAATTCCAATTATTGTAGGTGGCGGTCACAATAATGCCTACGGAAATATTAAAGGATTAGCCTTAGCAAAAGGAAAACCTGTAAATGCTGTAAATTTTGATGCGCATACCGATTTTAGAATTTTAGAAGGAAGACACTCAGGAAATGGTTTTAGTTATGCCTATGAAGACGGATTCCTAAAAAAATATTTTGTTTTTGGATTGCACGAAAACTTTGTTTCAAAAAGTGTTTTTAATACCTTAAAAGAACTTACTTCAAGAATAAAGTATGTTACCTATGAAGAAGTAGAAGTAAAACGAGAGAAAAATTTTGAAAGCGAATTAGAAAATGCGCTAAACTTTATCAAAAACGAACCTTTTGGTGTTGAATTAGACTTAGATGCTATTCCAAATATTCCATCCAGTGCTATGACATTAAGTGGGTTTAGTGTAGATAAAGCACGCCATTATGTGTATTACTTTGGAAAACATCAAAATGCTTCTTACTTACATATATGCGAGGGAGCACCATCACTTGATGATTCTAAAAACAACCATTTAACAGGTAAATTAATAGCATCGTTAATTACCGATTTCATGAAGGCTAAAAACTGTTAAATACAACTTCCTTAAAATAACACTATCTTTGTACTCTCTTTGAACGTTTTTATTGAGAAAATTAATATTATATGACATTTAACGATTTAAAATTATACAACAACATACAACAAGCTCTTGAAGAAGAAGGTTATACCAACCCCACTCCCATCCAAGAACATGCCATTCCTGAAATATTATTAGGACAAGACTTAGTAGCTTGTGCCCAAACAGGAACAGGAAAAACAGGCGCTTTTGCTATTCCAATCTTAAATTTAATTCACAGAATTGTGGGTTCGGCTAAAAAAGCAAAACACATTAGAACTTTAGTAGTAACGCCTACTCGTGAATTAGCCATTCAAATTGATGAAAGTTTTAAAACGTATGGAAAATATACCAATGTAAAATCATTAGTTATTTTTGGTGGTGTTAATCAAGTGCCACAAGTTAACGAATTAAAAATGGGCATCGATGTTTTAATCGCTACTCCAGGAAGACTTTTAGATTTACACAAACAAGGATTTATAGATTTAGATCATATGCATCATCTAGTTTTAGATGAAGCTGATCAAATGTTAGATATGGGATTTATTAATGATGTAAAGAAAATTATTAAATTAACCCCAAGTAACAGACAAACCTTATTGTTCTCGGCAACGATGCCTATAGCAATTAGAGAATTAGCAGATACTTTTTTAACACGTCCAAAATACATTTCTGTAACTCCTATTTCAAGTACGGCTGAAAACGTTTCTCAAAAAGTATATTTTGTTAATAAAGACGATAAGCGTTTACTTTTAAAACAGTTGATTATTCAAGAAAGTTTGAGTAATGCTTTAGTTTTTACCAGAACCAAACATGGCGCTGATAACATTGTAAAAGTATTGAAAAAAGCCAGTATAAAAGCGGAAGCTATTCACGGAGATAAATCACAAAATGCACGTCAACGCGTGTTAGAACAATTTAAAAATAAAGAAATTGACATTTTAGTAGCCACTGATATTGCGGCTAGAGGAATTGATATTGAACAACTTCCGTTTGTAATTAACTTTGATATTCCAAATATTTCTGAAACCTATGTACACCGAATTGGTCGAACAGGTCGTGCCGGTAATTCTGGATTAGCCATTTCTTTTTGTGGAAAAGACGAAAAACCCTATTGGCTTGATATTGAAAAATTAATCCGAATGAAAGTAAAAGTGGTTACAGATCATCCGTACACTTGGAAAGACGAAGTTGTAAATCCTGATGCGAAACCAGATTTACGAAATAAAGATAAAAATAAGTTAAACCCGAATTCTAATTCAAGAAAATCGGAAGCTTCAAAGAAAAACAAAAAACGCTGGTATTAACCAGCGTTTTGTTTTTATATTATCGAATCAATTTTTTATACTTAATTCGTGTTGGGGCAACATCTTTTCCTAGACGTTTGCGCTTGTTTTCTTCATATTCTGTAAAACTTCCTTCAAAACTATACACTTGAGAATCGCCTTCAAAAGCTAAAATATGAGTACAAACTCTATCTAAAAACCATCTATCGTGGGAAATAATTACAGCACAGCCAGCAAAGTTCTCTAAACCTTCTTCTAAGGCACGTAATGTATTTACATCTAAATCATTGGTTGGCTCATCTAACAGTAATACGTTTCCTTCTTCTTTTAAGGTCATAGCTAAGTGAAGTCTATTACGTTCTCCACCCGATAAAGTAGCAACTTTCTTATTTTGATCGCTTCCGCCAAAGTTAAAACGAGATAAATACGCTCTAGAGTTTACTTGTCTTCCTCCCATTAAAATTAATTCTTGACCATCGCAAAAGTTTTCCCATAAGGTTTTGTTTGGATCAATATTAGAGTGCGACTGATCTACGTAGGCAATTTTTACGGTATCACCAATTTCAAATGTACCACCATCCGCTTGTTGTTCGCCCATAATCATTTTGAAAATAGTAGATTTACCAGCACCATTTGGTCCGATAATTCCAACAATTCCTGCTTGAGGTAAAACAAAATTTAAATCGTCATATAATAATTTATCGCCAAATGCTTTTGATACATTTTTTGCTTCAATTACATTAGTTCCTAAACGTGGTCCATTAGGAATATAAATTTCTAATTTTTCATCTAGTTCTTTTTGATCTTCGTTTAATAATTTATCGTAGTTCTGTAAACGTGCTTTTTGTTTCGTTTGACGTCCTTTTGCTCCTTGACGCACCCAATCTAATTCACGTTCTAAGTTTTTTCTGCGTTTTGAAGCTACTTTTTCTTCTTGTGCCATACGAGTAGATTTTTGGTCTAACCAAGATGAATAGTTCCCTTTCCATGGAATACCTTCTCCTCTATCCAACTCTAAAATCCAGCCTGCTACGTTATCTAAGAAATATCTATCATGTGTTACAGCAATTACCGTTCCCGAATATTGAGCTAAATGTTGTTCTAACCAAAGAACTGATTCAGCATCCAAGTGGTTGGTTGGCTCATCTAATAATAAAACATCTGGTTGTTGTAAAAGTAAACGACATAAAGCTACACGACGTTTTTCTCCACCTGATAATACATTAATTGGTGTTTCAGGATCAGGCGTACGAAGCGCATCCATTGCAATTTCTAACTTATTATCAATTTCCCAAGCACCACAAGCATCAATTCTGTCTTGTAATTCTGCCTGACGATCCATAAGTTTTTCCATTCTTTCTGGATTCTCATATACTTCTGGCAAACCAAAATCGTCATTAATTTTATTGAATTCTTCCAATAATGCAAACGTTTCTGCAGCACCTTCACGAACAATATCAATTACTGTTTTCGTTTCATCTAATTGTGGCTCTTGCTCTAAATATCCAACTGTATAACCTGGTTGAAATACTACATCTCCTTGATAATTCTTATCAATACCTGCAATAATTTTTAATAATGATGATTTTCCAGAACCATTTAAACCAAGTATACCAATCTTTGCTCCATAGAAAAAACTCAAATAAATATTTTTTAATACTTGTTTATCTGCTCCAGGATAACTTTTACTCAATTTTTGCATTGAGAAAATCACTTTCTTATCGTCTGACATAATTTTATGTTTGTTATTTATAATTAAAGAAAATAGTACTTTTAACTTCGTACTTTTTAAACTCTACCTTTTAATGCGTTAAAAACCCATGCAATAGCAAAGAAACCAACACCTACGGCTGAAAATCCCCACCCAGCTACATCTGCATAACGATAAATTCCTAAACCAATTAAAAGCAATCCCATCAAAATCATGATGAAAGTTGCCCAAGCCAATATTGTATTTTTATTCATTCCCATACTACCTGTTTTTTTCTAAACTTTTTAAAATTTTAGGACTGCGAAGTTACAAATTTTAAAACTTTTATTTTATTGAATCAATTGAAAATTTTAATCAATAATTCCTTTAATAAATCGTGTTGTGTCATTGAAGTAGCACCTACCCCTTTGCTTTTTACATCAATATCGCGTAAAGCTGCCACAATAGCACTTACTTTTTTCATAGGATAATTTCTAAATGCCACTTCGTAATCTTTCACAAAATACGGACTAACTTTTAAAACTTTAGCTGCATTGAACTGCGATTTGTCTTTCAAACCGTGATATTGTAATAATTGTGAAAAAAACCCAAATACTAATCCAGTAGTAACCACTAAAGGATTATCTTTTGGATTTTGAGAGAAATGATCTATGATTTTATACGCTTTCAATTGGTCTTTTTCACCAATAGCTTTTCGTAGTTCAAAATTGTTATAATCTTTACTAAAACCAATATTTTCCTCAATGTCTTTTGGAGTAAACGTATGTCCTTTTGGTAAAATAATTTTCAGTTTATCCAATTCGTTATTGATTTTAGATAAATCGGTTCCTAAAAATTCTACTAAAATAGCCGCTGCTTTGGGTTCGATGCTATATCCTTGTCCAGATAAAACGCGTTTAATCCAATCACCAACTTGATTTTCATACAGTTTTTTACTTTCATAAACCACTCCAACTTTATCTAAAAGCTTTGTGACTTTTTTACGCTTGTCTAACGTTTTGTATTTGTAGGCGAAAACCAAAACCGTGGTTGGTTGTGGATTTTCAGCATAAGCTTCAATTTTGTCAATATGACGAGATAATTCTTGAGCTTCTCTAACAATTACAACTTGGCGGTCGGCCATCATAGGAAAACGTTTAGCACTGCCAATCACATCTTCCATCGTAACATCACGTCCATATAAAATTGATTGATTGAAATCGCGCTCGTGTTCTTGCAATACATTTTGCTCGATAAACTCAGTCAATTTATCAATGTAATACGGCTCATCACCCATAAAAAAATAAATAGGTTTGATGTTTCCGGCTTTTATATCTTTTGTAATTTGAATTACTTCATCCATTTTGTTGTTTATTGTTTTTGGTTTATTGTTTATTGTTAAACTTCAAACCTTTAATTTCAGTTGAATTCAAATATTTCATGAAAGCACCAATTTTATTTTTTACTAATTCAATTTTGACCGACAAATTATCAAATTCACTTTGAGAAATTAAATTTTTATCCAAAGCTCTATATAGCTGAGATTTTAATTCTCCACAAGAACCTTTTGAAAAACTTAGAAAATTTACAAACTCTCTATTTCCATTTCTTTCAAAACCTTCTGCAATATTATCCATAATAGAACCTGAACTTCTGTCCATTTGGTCTTTCATTGAAAATCTTTTCCCTAAATTTGTAGTTTCAAAAAGTGTTTCAATATCAATACAAATTTCTCTTGATTTATTCCAAATTTCTAAGTCCTCGAATTTTTCTATTTTTGCCATACAACTACAAACAATTAACTATAAACTATAAACATTGAAAAAGTTGAACTTTCCAGTTTATTCCTTTCGGTTCAAAAATAGTGAAAATAAAGTGTCTATTTTTGATGAAATTAGAAAAAAATTTATTCTTCTTACACCAGAAGAATGGGTACGTCAACATGTAATTCAGTTTTTGTTACAAGATAAAAGATATCCAAAATCGTATATAAACGTTGAGAAATTAATTAAGATTAACGATTTAAGCAAACGCTATGATGGTGTTGTTTTTCAACCAAATGGAGAAATATTTTTATTAATTGAATGCAAAGCACCGGAAGTTCCAATTTCTCAACAAACTTTTGACCAAATTGCCCGTTATAATTTAGTTTTGAAAGCTAAATATTTAATGGTGACTAATGGACTAAATCATTATTTTTGTCAAATGGATTTTGAGAATGAGAAATATGTTTTCTTGAAAGAACTTCCAGAATATAAATGATGGGTGCTGGAAGATGGATGCTGGAAGACTTTTTTTGAAATCAAAACAACTTGAAACCTGAAACCTGAAACAAAAAAATACTTGAAAAAAATAGCAGTAGTCATATTAAATTGGAACGGAGCCAAATTACTTGAACAGTTTTTGCCTTCGGTAATGGCGTTTTCTCATGAAGCTACGATTTATGTGGCTGATAACGCTTCAACCGATACATCTATTGAAGTGATTCAAAATCAATTTCCATCCGTTAAAATTATTCAAAATACCGGTAATTTTGGCTTTGCAAAAGGGTATAATGAAGCGCTGAAGTTTGTCGAAGAAGAATATTATGCTTTAGTTAATTCTGACATTGAAGTTACCGAAAATTGGCTTGCTCCTATTTTAGCACTTTTTGAAAATGAGCCTGAAACTGCGATTATCCAACCAAAGTTATTAGACTTCAAAAAGAAAACCCATTTTGAATACGCTGGTGGTGCTGGTGGTTTTATTGACAAATTTGGTTATCCATTTTGCCGTGGAAGAATTTTCGATACCATTGAAGAAGATAAACATCAATATGATGATGAAATTGAAATTTTTTGGGCAACTGGTGCTTGCTTTTTTATACGAAAAGAAGTCTACCGAAAGCTAAATGGTTTTGACGATGATTTTTTTGCCCATCAAGAAGAAATCGATTTATGTTGGCGCGCTTTTAATTTAGGATATAAAACAAAATATACTCCAAAGTCTATTGTCTATCACGTCGGAGGAGCCACTTTAAACGAAGGTAATCCAAGAAAAACGTTTTTGAATTTCAGAAATTCATTGTTCATGCTAACTAAGAATTTACCGAAAAACCAACTGTTTCCAATCCTTTTTATGCGAATGTGTTTAGATGGTTTAGCAGGAATACAATTTATTTTAAAAGGAAAATTTAAACATTTTTGGGCAATAATAGAAGCTCATTTTACATTTTATCATCTTGTCTTTCAATTTTATAAGAAACGTGGAACAAATCAAAAATTAAATTATTACAAAACAAATAGCATTGTTTATAGCTTTTTTGTAAAAAATGGCAAGGTTTTTGAAAACCTATTTTAACAATAGTTTAGGTTTATAAAAGCTATTTTTTAACAATATCTATTTAATTTTGTGAAAAATCAAAATCATTATGAAAAAAGTAATCTTAATAGTAACATTAGCAACTATGACACTTACATCGTGTGTTTCTAAAAAGAAATTCACCGAATTAGAAGCTAAAAACAAAGAAATCCAAGATTTATTAAACACGGCAACGGTTAAGTTAAATACTTGTTTAACAGAAAGAGAAGCCTTAGCAAATCAGGTTGATTTTCTAAAGAAAAACAACACCGATTTAATCAATAACATGGGGAATTTAACCACTTTGACTACAAAAGGGGCTGAAAACCTTGAAAAATCGTTAGAGAGTTTAAAAGAAAAAGATTTAAAAATCTCTCGTTTACAAGATGCTTTAACTAAAAAAGATAGTGTTACGTTAGCTTTAGTAACCAGTTTAAAAGGTGAAGTAGGAATTAATGACCCGGATATCAATATCAATGTTGAAAAAGGAGTTATTATGATTTCTATTGCTGATAATTTATTGTTTAAATCTGGAAGTTATGAAGTAAGTGATCGAGCAAAAGGAGTTTTAGCAAAAGTAGCCAAAGTAATCAACAGCAAACCTGATTTCGAATGTATGGTAGAAGGTCATACAGACGATGTGCCTATTAAAAATACTGTATTATTAGACAACTGGGATTTATCTGTAAAAAGAGCAACATCAATTGTTAGAGTTTTACATAAAGAGTTAGGTGTTAATCCAAAACAATTAATTCCAGCAGGAAGAAGCTCTTACATTCCATTAGTAGAAAATGATTCCCCAGCCAATAGAGCTAAAAATCGTAGAACTAAAATTATCATTATGCCTAAGATTGACCAATTTTACGAGATGATAGAAAGTGAAATGAAAAATTTAAGTGGAAAATAATTAACCTTTGAATTATAATAAAAATGCCTAATAAATAGTTCGAAATCGAAAGTTTAGACAAATTTATAATAAATTATGATACTAGTGAGCTCGATATTTTATCGGGCTCACTTTGTTTAAATTTGATTTGATTCTTTTGTTATTATAAATTTCCAATTAATTCTAAAAAACTGTTTATGATCAATCTCTGCATCAATTTTTTCTAATCTTTTGATTTTACCAAATTAGATAATATTTTAAAGAACGTAAAAACATTTAATACAAGTACTTCTTTTGGTTGTAATTAAAAGTTATGTAAGAAATGAGTTTCTAAAAAAATTATACCTCGACAATTAAACCATGAATTTATTTAAAATAACTCATATATTTGCATTATAGAAATTAACTGATGCCTAGTTTGTAAACTGCAAGCATATCTTATTTTTTTAAATTAGAGTTTAAAAAATGTTAGGATTGATACCTGATTTAGTTTTTAAACTCTTTTTTTAACTCTTTGCAAACCAACGCTAAAAATGGATAACTCAATTGAACATCGCGTAAGATTAGTTGAAACATTGTTTCAAAATCTTGAGGTGGAAATTATAGAATTCCAAAAAGAAACTAAATTAGGTTGTATTGCAGGTTGTGGAAAATGTTGCTCAACACCAGAAATTGACGCTTCACCTTTAGAGTTTTTGCCTTGGGCTTTTCATATTTTTTTAAAAGGTCAAGCCGAAGAAACGTTATTAGAGTTAAAACAAAGCAAAACAAGTACTTGCTTTTTATACCGTCCAAAATCGTTAGCTGAATTTACATCAGGAAATTGCAGTACCTATCAATATCGTGGTTTAATTTGCAGACTTTTTGGTTTTGGTGCTACAACAGATAAATACGGAAAATTACGCATTGCTACTTGCAACATTATCAAAGAAGGACAGACTGCAAATTATGAAAACGCCACTGAAGCCATAAATAAAAATCTATCTGTACCTATTTTTACCGAATATTATATGCTACTATCGCAAATAGATTTTAAACTTGGAAATGTTTTTCTACCTGTAAATAAAGCCATGAAAGCTGCTTTAGAAGAAGTATTGCAATATTACGCCTACAGACCTTTTCCTGATAACTACAAAAATAAAATTTAAAATACTGATTTTTAATTAGTTGAATTAAAACCAGTAAATCAAACAAACTACCAAATTATAGTCTATCTTCGGTAAAAAATTATGTCCATTGAAAGACGGGTTGTTTTAGTTGAGGAATTATTTCATAATTTAGATTTAGAAATAACCGAATTCCAATCGCATACCCAATTGAGTTGTGTTGCTGGTTGTGGTAAATGCTGTAATCATCCAGAACTAGATGCGTCACCCTTAGAATTTTTACCATGGGCTTTTCACTTATTTTTAAATGGTGAAGCTGAAAAAGTTTTAACTATTTTAAACAAATCCTCTGAAAATCGATGCTTTATATATAATCCACTTTCATTATTGGATAAAAACAAAGGAAACTGTAGCCAATACAAATACCGTGGATTAATTTGTCGTCTTTTTGGATTTGGAGCAAATACAGATAAATATGGTCAACTCCGTTTAGCAACTTGTAAAATCATCAAAGAAGGTCAAGCTGAAAACTACAATAAATCAACCGAATTAATCAATAAAGGCCTACCAGTTCCCATTTTTACAGATTACTACATGAATTTATCTCAAATCGATTTTCAATTGGGAAATGTTATTGTTCCCATCAATAAAGCACTCAAATTAGCCATTGAAGAAGTATTACAATACTACGCCTATCGTCCCATGCCAAGCGGTCATTTCAATTGTGCTTAAGCTAAATATTTTTCGCCAATTACTTTTCGAATGGAGACAAAACCTATTTGATTCAAATCAATTTCCGAGCGTTTTACCCAAATCAATTCTTGAATTTCGTCTTCAGCATTGATAGATATAACATCTGATTTCAGTGGACATTCATAAAAAATATCCATTGTTCGATAGGGCACATTTTTGTATAAATAATTATTGGGAGACGTCGTGATATATTTTAACTCGCTAGTTGAAATTTCTATTCCTAATTCTTCTTTGATTTCTCTATAAGCCGCTTCTTCAGCCGTTTCATTCGGATCGATGAATCCTCCTGGTAAATCCCATTTTCCTTTGTCTGGGTCTACATTTCTTACCGCAAATAACACTTTGTCTTCAAAGGTAAAAACAATCGCTACAGCAGCAGCTATGTTGTGATAATACGTAAAACCACAATCATCACACAAAAACCGACGATTATCTGGAAACGTAAAATTTGTAGAAGCACAGCTGGGACAAAATTTGAAAAAAGTCATTTTATAGTGATTAGTGATTAGTGATTAGTGATTAGTGATTAGTGATTAGTGATTAGTGATTAGTGATTAGTGATTAGTGATTAGTGATTAGTGATTAGTGATTAGTGCAAATTTACTTTTTACTTTTTACTTTTTACTTTTTACTTTTTACTTTTTACTTTTTACTTTTTACTTTTCTTTATAACTATCTTTGTCACATGAAGCAGTTAGTCATCATAGGAGCCGTTTGGCCAGAACCAACTTCAACAGCAGCTGGAAGCAGAATGTTGCAACTCATTTCTTTGTTTCAAAAGCAAGATTATGAAATTACGTTTTTGTGTTCGGCTTCAAAGTCGGATTTTTCGTTTGATTTGAATCAGATTTCGGTTAAAACCAAAGCCATTCAACTGAATGATAGTAGCTTTGATGCTGAAATTAAATCATTGAATCCCGATGTTGTCCTTTTTGACCGTTTCATGATGGAAGAACAATACGGTTGGCGTGTGATGGAAAACTGTCCGAACGCGTTACGAATATTAGATACGGAAGATTTACATTTTTTACGAAAAGCAAGAGAAATTGCTTTCAAACAAAATCGCGAGTTGGTTTTTGAAGATTATATTTCCGATATTTTTAAACGCGAAATGGCTTCCATTTATAGATGCGATTTGACTTTATTGATTTCTGAATACGAAATGCAATTGGCAACTGAAACGTTCAAAATTGACGCTACACTTTTATACTATTTACCTTTTTTATCAGAAGAAATTCAAACAAATATTCTTTCATTTGAAGAACGAAACCATTTTGTAAGTATTGGCAACTTTTTACACGAACCCAATTGGCAAACTGTTTTAGCCTTAAAAAAATGTTGGAAATCAATTAAAAAGCAACTTCCCGATGCAGAACTTCATGTTTATGGCGCTTATGTTTCGGAAAAAGCAAAGCAACTTCATAACGAAAAAGAAGGATTTCTAATTAAAGGAAGAGCCGAAAGTGTCTTAGATGTGTATTCGAAAGCTAAAACTTTGTTAGCACCAATACCTTACGGAGCAGGTTTGAAAGGCAAATTGTTTGAAGCCATGCAATTGGGATTACCATCTGTAACGACCAAAATGGGCGCCGAAGCAATGAACGGAAATATAGATTGGAATGGATTCATCACTTCAGATGAAGCTGATTTTATAGAAAAAGCTATCGAATTATATACTAATAAAAACGTTTGGGAAACTGCTCAAAAAAATGGTTATAAAATCATTGAAAAGCGTTTCAAAAAGGAATTATATCAAACTGATTTTATGAATCAAGTAGGAAATCTTCAGGAAAATTTAAATGCTCATCGCAATCAAAACTTCTTGGGACAAATTTTGCAACATCAAAGTTTACAAAGCACTAAATATATGAGCAAATGGATTGAAGCGAAGAATAGTTGACAGTCGCAGTATTCAGTCACAATATATAACTGAACAATGAGACTGAGACTGCAAACTTTTACCCATGAATCGTCTCAGATTTCCCGTAGCTTTCAATCACTTTTGCTTCAAATTCTAACCATTCTTCCCAACGTTTTTTAACATCGTAACCTTCTTCTGCTAATTCGTGAGCAAATTGTAAAAATGAAGTATAATGATTGGCTTCCGAAATCATTAATTCTCTGTAAAAAACAGCTAATTCTTCGTCATTAATATTATCAGAAAGGACTTTAAAACGTTCGCAACTTCTGGCTTCAATCATCGCGGCAAATAACATACGCTCAACAATTAAATGCTTGCGATTTCCTGGTTTCATAAATTTAAATAAATCATTTACATAACTGTCTTTACGTTCGCGTCCTAAAACCCAACCACGCGCTTTGATAATTTCATGCACTTGCTCAAAATGATCCATTTCTTCTTTCGCAATTTTTGTCAGCTCGGTCGTTACCTCTGTAAATTCTGGTAGCATATTGATTAACATAATGGCATTGGAAGAAGCTTTTAGTTCACACCAAGCATGATCGGTTAGAATTTCTTCTAAATTTCCTTCAGCAATGTTAGCCCATCTTGGGTCGGTTGGTAATTTTAAACGAAACATTTTATAGATGATTTAAGATTACAAAAATAGCTTATTTGTTTCAATCTTTAAAAGAAATCACAATCCATAATTCCTTTGTTTTTGCATTTAAAATTGCATGATAATTATTGGAGTATCTTGCTTCACTTTTAGAATAAAAATTATCAATTCCTTTTTTAAAAGGATTATTATTTCCAGTATAATTTAAATCTAAATAATCTTCTAAATTAGAAGTTTTCAATTTAGAGAATTTGTTTAAACTACAGTATTCATTTATGTTTACATCTTTATCAAACTTAAAATAAACTGATTTTTCATTTTTTACATCATCATAATTACAATTTGAACTTTCGACCGAAGGAATATTAATTCCAACATTAATTTCAATATTATCAATGTTGGCAAATTCGCAATTTCTCTGATTATTAATAGTCGAAATAAAAGTTTTAAAACTAAAAAACACAATTGACATAAAGACAATAACAACAAGTGCAATTAATAAGTTTCTTTTCATAATTATAACTTTATTTCCATAAAAACGTAGAAAAAAAATAAAAAGTATTAAGCCAATCCTAAATTAGAAATATCCCAATTCTTAGCAGGATTATACTGAATATGTCCGTTTTCAATTTCTAGTGGGCAATCGAAGTTATTCGTGTACAAACCACCGGTTCCTAAACCTTGTGGCATAGGATTATTTAAGGTAAAAGTAAATTGGGTTATCGCATTCAATCCAATATTACTTTCTAAAGCAGAAGTAATCCACCAACCGATATTTAAACTTTCAGCAATAGAAATCCATTCTAAAGTTCCTTTAAAACCTCCAACTAAACTAGGCTTTAAAATGATGTATTGTGGTTGAATTTCAGAGAGTATTTCTTTCTTATTTTCGATTCCAATCACGCCAATTAATTCTTCATCTAGAGCAATAGGAAAAGGAGCTGACTTACACAGTTTTGCCATATTGTCAGTGTGGCTTTTAGGTATAGGCTGTTCTATACTATGTAATTCAAATTCAGATAATTGATTTAATTTATTTAAAGCTTCATTTAAACCAAAAGCACCATTTGCATCTACACGAATTTCAATGGTTTTAGCATCAAAATTTTGACGAATAAATCGCAATAATCCTAATTCTTTTTCAAAATCGATTGCTCCAATTTTTAGTTTTATACACGAAAATCCTTGTGCTAATTTTTCTTCGATTTGGATTTTCATGAAAGACTCCTCTCCCATCCAAACCAAACCATTTATCAACATATTTTTTTTACCTTTTGTAAATTCTGAAGGAAACAAATCGAATGATGTTTTTGAAGCTAAAGATAAAAATGCCATTTCCACGCCAAATTGAATCGAAGGAAATTCCATTAATTTATCCCACAATTTATCTTTTCCTAAATGAATATTTTGACAAACCCATTGTAATTTCTCCTCGTAATCAGGTCGGTCATCAATAGAAAGCGTTCGCAAAATACCACACTCACCTATTCCTGTTTTACCATTTTCTTGCAAAATTAAAAACCAAGTTTCTTTCTCGGT
The DNA here is from genome assembly GCA_004293165.1 of Flavobacteriia bacterium. GTDB lineage: Bacteria > Bacteroidota > Bacteroidia > Flavobacteriales > Flavobacteriaceae > Flavobacterium. The sequence continues at coordinate 35,130 of RDYL01000012.1, forward strand.
CATCACGCCTCGAGAAGTGCCGCTTGGTCGTTTAAAATTTAGTGTGTATTTTTTGTAGGTTGCTTTCATAAGTTAATGTGCCAATTTTCAATTTGAAAATGTGCCAATGGTTATAATCGTTTTCTTAGTAGTTCTATTAATTTTAAAATTCCAGCTTTAGTTCCCTCGAAATAATCTTCTTTTTTAAAGTATGGAATAATTTCATTTCGAATAATTTTAGCTGTTTCATCATCAGATAAAAATAGTACTATTCCATCTCCATTTTGAATTCTAATTTTTAGATATCCTTTAGAAATGGCTATTAAAATTCCATTTGATTTTTCTTTTTTACCAACACCCCAAGTTCTGGCAATGTGAAGCGATAAATCTTCAAACTTTTCTTTAGAAACTTTAAAGGTATCAATAGTCACAATGGCTATTTCGACAGTGGTTTCTTTTTCGAAATCGGAAATAATTTGATTCAATTTAGTCTCTTCCTCTTTCGAAAATAGATTCTCATAATCGTTTGTCCAATTATGTGGTTTAGGCAAATTATCCCAAAATACTTGTCTATACGATTCCAAAGAAACTGATTTTTTACTTTCTAACTTCAATGAATCAGTCGTTTGAGCTTTCATTGAAAAAGCAAAAAACAAAATTAAAACCTGAAAATACAATCTAATACTTGACATTGGCAAATTATTCAATAACCCTCAAGATTTTCTTGAAGTCATCTGTTGGTAATCCGTGTTTTTCGAAAGTTGTGAAATCCAATTTCGTTTGTGCTATCCAGGTTTTTCCGTTGGATAGGCTTTCGTGAACGTATTTTTTATGAATGTCTTTGGCTTCTGAAATTCTATCAGTAAACAAAAACACGTGGGTTAAATTCAACTGAAAATGAATTTCAGATGGATTTAATTTTATACCTTTATTATACGTTTCTTCAGCTTTTGTGAACTGTCTTGAATACAAATAATAATCGCCTAAAATTCTATAATCGATATAAGTCGCTCGGTTTTTAGCAAACATTTCGGTTGAAAGAATCGAAATCGCTTCTTCATAATTTCCTTTTTGGAAAGCAGCATTTGATTTCTCACGAATGATATCGTAATACGCTTTTACTTCCCCAGTTTCTTTTAAACTTTCTTCGATAAGCTTTTCAATTGCACTATTTTTCTCTACTGCTAAAAGTTGAAAAAACTCTCTATAAGTGAACTTTTTACTGATATTTTCAATAAAAGCAGCATAAAACGCATCTTTTTTGTTCAATTTTGAAACTACAGGTAACTTTTTAGTTAAGTTTAAAATTTCATTCTTAGCGGTTTTATCCCAACCTCTACTCGCTTTATAATCTACCCAAGGCACGACTTCTAAAACAATTTTTTGATTCATTACCCAGTTCTGACTTTCGAATCCGAACCATAAATTAGGTAAATTGGTCAAACATAAAGAAGAAGACGAAATCAACTTGGCATCTTTATTCACTTTTTCTTTTTGTTCCCAGCAGGCTCTATCCATTTTGCCTTCTTTCAAAAATAAATTAGCCGCATTTGCTTCTTGAAACAAAGCAAACGTGCATTTGTCATCTCCAGCAATTGCAGATGTTAAATGAATGGCTCCAGCCGTTCCCTGACTAATTCCGGTAGGATCAGGAATGGCTTTTAATACCGAAACCAAACTTGATGTTAACTTTTGATTTTCATCTAAAACGGTAATTCGATAAACGAATTCGGTAGTTCCAACAGGCAAATCTTCTGTTTTGATTAAAGTGCGTTTTCCTGCTGAAAGGGTAAATTCTTTAATAGTAGCGCGTTCTTTGTCCCAAAAACCGTCTTTTTGAGAAAAACTCGATACTGAAAACAATAAGGCGGATACTAAGTAATACAGTTTATTCATTAATCGTTATTTTTATTTTTTAAACACATAGAATCATAGTTTTACTTTGTGTGTGTTTTTTAAGGCGTTACACTTTTCATAGAAAACATAATTTAAAATACTATGTGACTATTGTGTTTACTACCATTCAATTTTTGTACCAAATTTACAATTCAATACTTTGTCCGATTTCTAACAACATCAAATCTTTTCCTTTATTGAAAAATTTGCGTTTAGCTTCTTCATGATTGATTTCGATGTAACCAAACGTATCAAAATGATAACCTAACACTTTATCGCATTGTACAAAATCAGAAGCAATGATGGCGTCTTCCACGTCCATTGTAAAGTTACTTCCAATCGGTAAAATTGCTAAATCTAGCTTAGTTCGCATAGGAATTAGCTTCATATCCATGGTTAAAGCAGTGTCACCAGCGATGTAAATATTTTTATGCTCGCCTTCAATTACAAATCCGCCAGGTTGACCACCGTAGCTTCCTTCTGGAAAAGACGAAGTGTGATGAGCAATTACATATTTAACTGTTCCGAATTCAAAATCCCAACTTCCGCCGTGATTCATTGGATGATAATTAAAGCCTTTGTTTCCGTAATGTGACGCAATTTCGTAATTAGAAACTATAACCGCTTCCGTACGTTTTGCAATGGCTTCCACATCTAAAATATGATCTTGATGTGCGTGCGTTAGTAATATAAAATCGGTGTTCAAGGTATTGATATCAATATGAGAAGCCTTTGGATTTCCTGAAATAAATGGGTCAACTAAAATGTGAACGTCATTTACTTCAATTCCGATACAAGCGTGTCCGTAAAATGTGATTTTCATAGTTTTTATTTTAGTGAAAAGTGATTAGTTAAAAAAGACTAAAGTAAACCAAAATAATATACTTAAAACGAATGTTCCGAGTGCTACTTTTTTTAGTTCTGGATCAAAGTCTTCGTATTTTTTTGATTTTCTAACTTTTTCAAGGTGTTTTAAAAAGAAAATAAAAACAAAAAAACTGAAAAATATTTGTTTACTAATTCCAATTGAAAATATAAACAATAAAACAAATGGAATCACAATTAAAAAATGTTGATATTTCTTAGCTTTTTCTAATCCCATTTTCACAACTAACGTATTCTTACCTGCTATTTTATCATTTTCAATATCGCGCATGTTGTTTAAATTCAATACTGCTACACTTAATAATCCGATGGCTGATGCGGGTAAGAATAATTTCCAATCGATAAAATTAGTAAATAAAAAATTAGAACCTACTACAGAAACCAATCCGAAGAAAATAAACACAAATACATCACCAAAACCGCTATAACCATAAGCACTTTTTCCAACGGTATATTTAATGGCAGCTCCGATGGAACCGATTCCTAAAAGGATAAAAATCAAACTTAAGGCGAAATTTTCTTTTCCGAAAGCTACGTAAATCAATAAAAAAGCAATAATGAAAGTTAAAATTGCAGTGATAATTACAGCTTTTTTCATTTGCTCTGCTGTTATAACTCCAGCTGCCACTAAACGCTTTTCGCCAATTCGGTTAGCATCGGTTCCTTTTACACCATCGCCATAATCGTTGGCATAATTAGACAACACTTGTAATCCTAACGTGGTAAACAAGGCTAAAACAACAATCCTCCAATCAGAGTATCCTTGATGATAGGCATAAGCGCTTCCCACAATAATTCCAGAAACGGAAAGTGGTAAGGTTCGTAATCGTGCGGCTTGTATCCAATGTTTTATATTCATTTTACTTTGTAAATTGCATTATTATTATAAGGGCTTGAATAGTCAATGACAAAAATAAAATTTTTGAATTTTTTAGCTTTCTTGTTAAGAGTAATACCGTTGTTAAAATAGGTAATACAAAAATTAGTAAAATAAACGGCAACCAAAGTATTTCTGCAATGATGCCAATAAATTTGTTTTCATAGATATTTATACGATTTGTTAATATCCAAAAAAACATAACTAACATTGAAACAAAAAAAATGACACTATCAATAATAGGCTTTATATTTTTTTCCATAGATTAATTTTAAAATGTTTACATCCAATTCTTTTCCCAAGTTTCTACTTCATATAACCAATAATTTACCAATTCCTTGATTTCTGAATAATTTCCTGTGGTAAAACTAACAGTTCCACCAGCAGTTGATAAAGTTACCGAACCAATATTCGTTGCTTTTTGCCAGAAAAATTGTTGGGTTTCGATGGCTTGAATTTTATATGGTTCTATAATTGTGGTATCAATATCCCAAGCTCCATTTTGCTTGATGATGAAATCATTGGAAACGAAAAGTTTATAATTTTTAAATGAAAACCATAACATAATTCCTTCAAATACACAGAATACGGAAGTGTAAATCAACCATTCTGTCCATGTTACGAATTCAGTGTTATCATTTAGTAATAACGATATCAAAATGGGAACAAGTAAAAAGAAGAATATATTTACTGCTAATTTTCTCCAATTGGGCAAATATTGGGTTCCTTTTTTAGGCAGTTGACCTAATAGTAATATTAAAATTGCATTGCGTTCACTTTCATTACAACCAGGAACTTCTATTTGGTCTTTTTCTTTTACTTTTTCAACATCGCTAGAGGCTTGATGTACCCCAATAGTGGTAACATCTAACTTTTTTTGAAAATAGTTTTGTGTAATCTTAATTTTTTGGACTTTATTCGGATTCAACAAAGTGTTTTTGGTGGATAGTAATCCGTAAGATAAAATAATAGCTTGCTTACTTTTTTGAATAGTAAAATCGAAATATTTTAGAATGGTACGAAATAAGTTTACTATCAAAATTAACACAATAAAAATCCCTACAACTATCATAAATGAAGTAATATTAGGCAATGCATCCAAATAGTGTGTCACTTCATCTTCGTTGATTACATCTGTGTTTAACTGTTGAAGGTTTTCTACAATTGTTGTAAAAAAAACAAAAATCAAGGCAAAACTTTTGATATAATTTGAAGTGAATCCAATCTTTACCAAACTCAATATTCCAATTTTAATGAAAGAAGTTGCGTTTTCATCAATTGTAATTTTATCAGAATCGACAATCGTTTCTTGTTGCGAATGATTGATTAATCGTTCTTTTAGAATGGTTGCTAATTCATGAGAAATGGCGCTAATAGAAGCTTCTTTTTTATCGCTTCCTGCCGTATCAATTTCTAGTTTATGAACCCCTACTAATCGCTGAATTAAACTTTGATTAATGTTAACTTGCTGAATTTTATGCAATTGAATAGTAATTCTCGTTTTATTAAAAACACCTTTCTGTATGACAAATTCGTTATTTTCTTCATCAATATGAAATGTAAAAAACAAATACTGTAAATAAGAAATTACTCCTATCAAAACAACAGCCGCTGCAATACTACCGAAAAAAATAATTTTATTTAAGGAATCAAATCGTACTATCCAAAGAATCAACATCGGCCATAAAGCACGAACCGTCTTCTGCAAGGAATTGGCAAACATTACCAAAATTCCAGGAAGCGATTGACGTTGTGGTTGTGAAAAATCGACTAAATTATTCATTTTCAGTTGTTAAAAATGATTCGTTTGATTTTGATCCTAGGACTTCTTCCACTTTAGGAGGATTTATTTTTTGAGAAACTAAATTTTTAATACTTTGAGCATCAGACAATAGCAACCCTGGAATTTCTAAATCGGAACTACTCCCTCCAGCAGTAAATAATTCGATGGAAGCCAAACCTAATTTTCGAGATATAAACCCTTGATGCAAAGCTACATGTTGTACTCTATTAAAAGGAATAATTGTAGTGGTTTCAGAAATTAATCCCGATTTATAAATGGCATCGTGTTCTCTAAATGCGTAGCCTTTTTTATTAAAACCTAGCTTAGTAAAAAAAATTAATCCCGCAAGAACAACTAAAATTCCAACAAAAATTGCTGTCCAAATTGGATACAAAAATGCATCTTGTTTGAAATAAAACAAAGCTGAAAATCCTCCAATTACCAATATGAAAAGCAATAAAAAATTAAAAAGTAAAACGGTAACATACTTGGAATTTAATCCTTTTAATTGCACTTCTTCAAACTTCGGAAGTTGGGTAATATCGATGGGATTATTTGTGAATTCGTTCATAGAAATAGTTTATTAAACACTATATTCATTTAGTTATCTACTATGTTATGGTAAATATTTCTTTTCAAAATTTGGCTTACGTTTTTCTAAGAACGCATCTCTTCCCTCTTTGGCTTCGTCTGTCATATATGCTAAACGAGTGGCTTCACCTGCGAAAACTTGTTGTCCTACCATGCCATCATCGGTTAAATTCATAGCAAATTTTAGCATTTTAATGGAGGTTGGTGATTTTGCTAGAATTTCTTGTGCCCATTCATACGCAGTGTCTTCTAATTCAGCATGAGGAATTACGGCATTTACCATACCCATTTCAAAAGCATCTTGTGCTGAGTAATTTCTTCCTAAAAAGAAAATTTCTCTTGCTTTCTTTTGTCCCACCATTTTAGCTAAATAAGCCGAACCGTAACCACCATCAAAACTGGTAACATCCGCATCGGTTTGTTTAAAAATAGCGTGTTCTTTACTGGCTAACGTTAAATCACAAACCACATGAAGCGAATGTCCGCCACCAACAGCCCAACCTGGAACTACACAAATCACCGCTTTTGGCATAAAACGAATCATTCGTTGTACTTCTAAAATGTTTAATCTGTGGTAACCATCTTCACCAACATAACCTTGGTGACCACGCGCTTTTTGATCGCCACCACTACAAAAACTCCAAATACCGTCTTTAGAACTTGGACCTTCAGCAGAAAGCAACACTACTCCTATTGATGTATCTTCTTGTGCATCGTAAAATGCTTCTATTAATTCCTTTGTCGTTTTCGGACGAAAGGCATTTCTAACATCAGGTCGGTTGAAGGCAATTCTAGCAACGCCATCACATTTTTTATAAGTTATATCTTCGAATTCTCTTGCGGTTACCCAATTAATTTTGCTCATTTTTCAAGTATTTAAAATAGATAATGGTAATTTTTATAATTTGTAAATTTCCGTAAAAATAATTCATTTTTTACATTATATTGCAAGTTCAAAACAATTAGATTTATGAAAAACCTATATATCGGATTGCTGTTTGCATCTGGACTATTTACAGCTTCAGCTCAAAACTATGAATTTCAAGATGTTATTGATGTTGAACGCTTACCTGTAATCTCTCAAGATAATACAGGAACGTGTTGGAGTTTCTCTACATCTTCCTTTTTAGAATCGGAAATTATACGCTTAACAGGAAAGAAAATCGACCTTTCAGAGATGTTTCAAGCAAGAACTACCTATCCTTTAAAAGCCGAAAACTATGTTTTACGTCAAGGAAAAGCTAATTTTAGTGAAGGTGCTTTGGCACACGATGTAATTAATAGTCTGACAAAATATGGGTTAGTTCCAAATAGTATTTATGACGGATTGAACGATGGAACAACCAAACATAACCATGCCGAAATGGTCGCCGTTTTAGAAGCGATGTTAAAAACGTATGTAGAAAATCCAGGTAAGAAATTATCATCAAACTGGAAACAAGCAATTAATGCCGTTTTAGATATTTATTTAGGAAGTATTCCGACTAAATTTGAATACGAAGGAAAAAATTATACTCCAAAATCATTTGCCGAATTTGCTCAAATTAAACCTGAAAATTATATTACATTGACTTCGTTTACACATGAAGCAAATTACAAATCATTCATTTTGAATATTCCTGATAATTTTTCAAACGGAAGTATGTATAATTTGCCTTTAAACGAATTCATTGCAAACATAGATAGCGCCTTGGCAAATGGTTATTCGCTTTCTTTAGATTGTGATGTTTCTGAACCAACATTTTCAGGAAAATATGGTATTGCTTTTGTTCCAGTAAATGATGAAGATACCAAAACAGGATTAGCTGAAATTATCACTGAAAAAAATATTACGCCTGAATATCGCCAACAAGAATTTGAAAATCTGTCTACTACCGATGACCATTTAATGCACATTGTTGGAAAAGTGAAAGATCAAAAAGGCAATATATATTATAAAGTAAAAAATTCATGGGGAACTGATGAAAAGAAAGTGGCCAATGGAGGTTATGTATATATCAGTGTAGCATATATGAAATTAAAAGCAATTTCTGTAATGGTTCACAAAGATGGAATTTCAAAAGAAACAAAGAAAAAATTAGGTTTATAGCATGATTTTTAAATCGACAGTAAGTAAATTGAATAAGTACATTTATGTAGGAGTAATTGTTTTTTTGTTACTCCTAACAATTCCTACTTTTTTTGAAGATTCTATTGAACCATTTTTAGCATTATTTTCAATACATTTTTTAGTAATTGTATTTTTGATTTGGATATATAAAACTACTTTTTACAAGATAGAAAACACGATTTTATTTTGGAAATCGGGTCCCTTTTACGGAAAAATTGAAATTACTAAAATCAATAAAATTGAATATCACTCGGGAAAAATTGTTCCAACTATTTGGAAACCAGCATTAAGTCATAATGGATTAATTATTACCTATAATAAATATGATGATATTTATATTTCACCTGAAAAACAAGACAAATTTATTGCTACATTGCAAGCCTTAAACCCCAATATTACTATTAAGAATACGCCCTATGTTGAATAAGATAATATTTGTAAGCCTAACATTATTATTATTTAGTTGTCGTGAAACACCTGACAAAGCGAAAGAATCCACCATTAAAGATAAGGAAGGAAATGTGTCTGAATTTGCCGTAAATTTTTCACCACTTACCACTATTTATAAAAAAAGAATGGGAAATGAAATGGAGGCTTTTTATGATTCGAAATTCAATTCAAAAGATTTTAGTGGTTCGTTTTTAGTTGCCAAAAATGGAGAAATACTCTATGAAAATTACTCTGGTTTTGCTTATAAAGAAAAAGGTGATTCGATTAAACAAGATACACCATTACATATAGCTTCTGTAAGTAAAGTTATAACGGCTGTTACGTTATTAAAATTAGTTGATTCAAAAAAATTAAAATTAGATGATTTTGTGACAACAATTCTACCCGAATTTCCGCATAAAAATACTACGGTTAGAATGCTCTTAAATCATAGAAGTGGATTACGAAATTACGCCTATTTTACAGATGACAAAGTCGTTTGGGATAAAAAGAAAACTTTAACCAATCAAGATGTTTTAACTTTACTGGCTACGAAAAATATTGGCTTAGAATCGAAACCAGGAACTCGTTTTGGTTATTGTAACACCAATTATGCTTTATTAGCCTTAATTATAGAAAAAATAACAAAAAAGACTTATCCCCAAGTACTTCAAGAACTAATTTTTGATCCACTTGGAATGAAAAATACCTTTGTTTTTGATGATCTTACAAAACAAGATGACGTTAGTCAGTCCTATAAAAATAATTATTTACGTTTGGCTTTTGAATTTTTAGATCAAGTGTATGGTGATAAAAACATTTATTCAACTCCTCGTGATTTGCTTCAGTTTGATTTGGCTTTGTATTCGGAAAAATTCTTAAGCAAAGCAATGAAGGAGGAAATGTTCAAAGGATATAGTTATGAAAGAAAAGGAACCAAAAACTATGGTTTAGGTATTCGCATGTTAGAATTTGAAACCGGTCAACAGTATTTCTTTCATAATGGTTGGTGGCATGGTAATACTTCCTCTTATGTAACCTTACAAAAAGACTCCGTAACTATAATTGCAATCTCGAATAGATTTTCGAGAAAACCATATCAAACCAAACGATTGGCTCCAAGATTTGGCGATTATCCGTTTAAATTTAATGATGAAGAAGGCGAATAATTAAAATAAATTTATTTTAAAATAGCGAAGGATAAAAAGAATTGTTAAAACGTTTAAAACCAATGATATCCAATAGTATTTATTAATATCATCCGTATTTATAGCAATTTCATACAAATTCAAAAGTGGTAAGATTACAACTGCTATCCAAATAGGAATCCAAATGATTTCCGTTTCAAAACCAATAAAGTGAATGGTTTCAAAATTTTGAAAAATAGCCACAAACGTAGAGAATAAGACCAATACGCTCAGAAAAAGATATATTTTATTTTTGTTTGTCATTTACACTAAATAAATTCCGTCTTCTTTAATTTCAATCAATTGTTGTTTGTATAAACTTCCAACGGCCTTTTTGAAATTCTTTTTACTCATTTTCAATACCGTTTTAATGTCTTCTGGATGAGAATTATCGGTTAATCGTAAGAAACCACGATTGGCTTTCAACTCATCTAAAATTGTTTTTGAAGATGGTTCAATGGCCTCTACTCCTACCTTACGCAGCATCACATCAATTTTCCCATCAGGTCGAATGTTTTTAATGTAGCCTTTTGTTTTCATTCCTGGTTTTACATCATCGTAAACTTCATTTTTATAAGCTAACCCTTTGTGTTTTTGATTGATAATACAATTAATTCCACCTTCGGTAATATGTGAAATTAAAATATCAACTTCTTCATTTTTCTCTAACTCTAAATTTTCGTTAGATAAATATTTATTAGTTCTACTCGATGCTACTAAACGATTCGTTTTGTCATCCATGTGCATATAAATCAAATAACGCTTTCCTTCTTCCATTGGTCGCGCTTGTTCTTTAAAAGGAACAAACAAATCTTTCTCTAATCCCCAATCTAAAAAAGCACCAAATTTATTGATGTAGTTTACTTTTAAATGTGCAAATTCATTCAATTTGACATACGGCTTAAGAGTTGTTGCTACGGGGCGCTCTTCATGATCTAAATACACGAATACAGTCAAATCATCTCCTATAGAAAATTCTTTGGGTACATATTTATTAGGTAATAAAACATCGTCTTCTTGAGTTTCTTCACTTCCTAAAAACAAACCAACTTTAGTATCTCTAAGCATTTTTAACGTATTGAACTCTCCTATATGTAACATAATTGAATAAATAAAGTGCAAAGGTAAGCAATTAAAAAATTAGAAATTGTATTTTAGAAAATTGGAAATATAGAAAATAAAAAAACCACAAATCAAATATTGACTTGTGGTTTCTATACTTATTTTTTAAAACTTAGATTCCGATTTCTACTTGGAAACGAACATACCAATTTTGTTTGTTAGTTCCATCGAAATAATCTAAATCGCTTAACGTAACTTCACCTTGTAATTTGAACGCATGTTCCCATAAATATTTTGTAACACCTATGGAATATTGCTTAGAATCAGGAGTTAAAGCTTTAATGTCTTCATGCATTTTTTGAGTAGAAAAACGGCCTATTATTTCGTAATTAGTTGGAAAAACATAACTTAATTGGTAATCCATTCCGCTTCCTACTGGTACATAATTAAATTCTGTGATGTCTTCAGGATTAAATGCAATTGGATTCTTTGCTGAACGCGACATATAACTTGACATAAATGCCCAACCATTATATTTTAACATGGCATCTAATAAAACCGATTTCATTGTTTTTTGTTCAAATAAATCATTTCCAAGTTGACCTTGTGTTCTTCTAGCTAAATTATTTTGATGAAATGCACCCGATAATAATAATCTTGGTTTTTCTTCACGAGCAACATCTCCTTCAAAATTAGTTCCATCTTTTTTGAAAGAACCCAAAGGCATTAACTCTAATTTTCCGGTTAAAGCAACACCATCATCCGCCGATTTTGTCCAGTTTCTTCCTTCACCCGTTGAAACAGCTGTTTTAACATTATATGAAAATTTATCTTTCTTTTCATTCAAATAATTGGCTTGAAAACCAAAATCTCTATCAATTGTAAATCGTGCATTATTAATACTTCGATCTGTTAATTGTATTGCCCCAGAGGAATTTACACGTTGTCGATTACCTGGGAGTTTGGTTTGCCCAAAAAGAAAACTCCAATGTTTATTTGGTCGATAAAAAATAGCCGCATCACGAATAATATTAATATTTTCACCATCTTGAACTTCACCCACATCACCAGGCGCAAAAGATAATTGAATTACGTATAAAAAATGTGGATTTCCAACATATCCATCAAAACGCAAACGTAATCGTCTAATCTCTCCCGAATATGCAGCACTTTCACTTTCATTTTGAATAAATGTCACACGGTTTTGCATTCTAAAGCGAATATTTAACTGAAATAAACTATCAGGTGATGTTATTCCTACCCCTTTTCCAAAACTATAATAAGGAAGGGCATCTAATTTTAAATCATTATCTTTTGTGGTGACTTTTACCTCTTGAGCAAAACTAATAGTGTTTATGGAAAAGAATAAGAAAATTAATATTTTTTTCATTGTTGTGACGTTGATATTTTATACAAAAATAATATTTAAGAATGAACTAAATACTACCTTTGCAAAAAAATACAAACATGTCAAACATATATATTGGATATCATTTCCAAATTAATCCGCTAGAATTAGGTAGCGAAATTTTAATTGCTGAATTAGGCGAAAAAGCGTTTGAAAGCTTTATTGAAACTGAAACTGGAATTTCTGCTTATGTTCAAAAAGAGTTGTGGAGTGAGAATATCTTAGAGGATATTCAAATTTTAGATAATTCCGAATTTAACATCAGTTATACTTTTGAAGAAATTGAGCAAGTAAATTGGAATGAAGAATGGGAAAAAAACTTTGAAGCTATTGAAGTTGATGGTAAATGTCATGTAAGAGCTCCTTTTCATGAAAAAACTAATGCCGAATACGATATAGTAATTGAACCCAAAATGAGTTTTGGAACGGGTCACCATGAAACAACTCACATGATGATTCAACATATTTTAGAAACAGATTTTACCAATAAAAAAACATTAGACATGGGTTGCGGAACTGCCATTTTAGCCATTTTAGCTGAGATGAAAGGTGCGCAACCTATTGATGCAATTGATATTGACAATTGGTGTTATTTGAACTCCATTGAAAATGCTGAACGTAATAATTGCAAGCACATTTCGGTTTATGAAGGTGATGCATCTTTATTAGCTGGTAAAAAATACGATATTATTATTGCCAACATTAATCGTAATATTTTACTAAACGATATGCAGCAATATGTAGATTGTTTAAACACAAATGGAATTTTATTCTTAAGTGGATTTTACACTGAAGATATTCCTGTAATTTCAGAAAGTTGTACATCGAAAGGATTATCCTATGTAAAACAATTTGAACGCAACAATTGGGTAGCTTTGAAATTTGTTAAATAGCTTAAACTGGAAGTTTGGAATGGGGAGATGAAAATTTGAATTTGATTTTGATTTTTGTAATTGAATTTGAAACAATTTTTTATTATTTTTGTAGAACTTTCAACCGTAAAGAAAATGAGTACGATAGAGAAAATACAAGAAAAAGTTTTAGTAGAAGAAGCGGTAAGCATCAATAATGAGATTGTATTACATAATGATGATGTTAACACATTTGATCACGTAATTGATACCTTAATAAGAGTTTGTAATCACGAAGAATTACAAGCTGAACAATGCGCTTTATTAGTACATTATAAAGGAAGATGTACTGTTAAAACAGGCTCGTTTGACGAATTAAAGCCGCAATGCTCCGCATTATTAGATGCTGGATTAAGTGCTGAGATTATATAAAAAAGTCCCGATTAAATCGGGACTTTTTTATATAATCTAGTTTCAATATTAACCTAAAACTTCTTTTACTTTTTTACCAATTTCAGCTGGAGAATCTACAACGTGAATTCCATTTTCTCTCATGATGCGTTTTTTAGCTTCTGCTGTATCATCAGCACCACCTACAATTGCACCAGCATGACCCATTGTTCTTCCTTTAGGAGCAGTTTCTCCTGCGATGAATCCAACAACTGGTTTACGATTTCCGTCAGCTCTTACCCATTTAGCAGCATCTGCTTCTAATTGACCCCCAATTTCACCAATCATGATGATGATTTCAGTTTCAGGATCGTTCATTAATAATTCAACCGCTTCTTTAGTTGTAGTTCCAATAATTGGGTCACCACCAATTCCAATAGCTGTAGTGATTCCTAATCCTTGTTTTACTACTTGGTCAGCAGCTTCATATGTTAAAGTACCTGATTTAGATACAATTCCAACCGTTCCTTTTTTGAAAACGAAACCTGGCATAATACCAACTTTAGCTTCTTCTGGAGTAATAACACCAGGACAGTTAGGACCTACTAAACGACAATCTTTTCCTTTAATGTAATCATACGCTTTAATCATATCTGCCACAGGAATACCTTCAGTAATACAAATAATTACTTTGATACCAGCTTCAGCAGCTTCCATAATTGCATCAGCAGCAAATGCTGGCGGAACAAAAATAATTGAAGTATCAGCGCCCGCTTTTTCAACAGCATCTTTTACTGTGTTAAAAACAGGTCTGTCTAAATGTGTTGAGCCACCTTTTCCTGGAGTTACACCACCTACAACATTTGTTCCGTATTCGATCATTTGAGAAGCATGAAAAGTTCCTTCACTCCCTGTAAATCCTTGTACAATTATTTTTGAATCTTTATTTACTAAAACGCTCATGATATATGAATTAAATTGTGTTTAAATTTGTGATGCAAAAGTAAGTTTTTTACCAAATACACACGTAATTTTTATTATATTTTTTTAACTAGGTTTGCTAATTAGATATCCATTAATAATTTTTTCGTCTTGAAAAGTCCAAATTGCAACAACTTTTGCTATCAACATTATTTCTTTTGGATTTTCAATAGTTGCAACTTTGTGGTTATACTTAACAACCAACTGATTATTTCCTTCAATTAAGTGCGAAATTTCAAAGTAGGAGATTTCGTAGTTAGCGTTAATTTCATCACTTAAATTTAAAATAAAATTTTTATCCAAAATAGAATTACCAGAAGAACTATCCCATTCTAATTTAAAATCATCATGTATTAAGGAATTTAAAAACAGTTTATCTCTGATGCCATCCTCCTTGTACAAAAATTCGATTTTCTCTCTATTTGTCATTTTGCTTTAATTTTTCAAAAATTTCTGGAATGCGTTTCACATTGGCCAATTGTTTTAATTTCTCGCGAGATTCTTCAATTGGTGTACCAAAATACGTTTTTCCGCCTTCAATAGATTTTGTAACACCTGTCTGTCCCATAACTACAGCTTTTGCGCCAATAGTTATTCCACTAGTAGTTCCTACTTGTCCCCAAAGTGTTACTTCGTCTTCAACAACCACACAACCAGCAATTCCAGTTTGTGAAGCTATCAAACATTTTTTACCAATAACGGTATCATGACCAACATGTACTTGATTATCTATTTTTGTTCCAGCGCCAATAGTTGTATCACCTGTTACTCCCTTATCAATGGTACAAAGTGCGCCAATACCTACATTATCTTCAATAACTACTCGTCCACCAGAAATTAATTGATCAAAACCTTCTGGACGTTTTTTGTAATAAAAAGCATCAGCTCCTAAAATAGTACCTGCGTGAATCATTACATTATCACCAATTACTGTATTATCGTAAATCGTAACATTAGGATAAATTAAACAATTTTTACCAATTTGAACATTATGTCCAATGAAGCAATTTGGTTGAATAACCGTTCCTTCTCCAATCATTGCAGAATCAGAAATTGCAGCATGTGAGGCTTGAAAAGGTCTAAAATGTTTGGTAAGTTTATTGAAATCTCTAAAAGGATCATCTGAAATCAATAATGCTTTTCCTTCAGGACATTCCACTTCTTTATTAATTAAAACAATAGTAGCAGCCGATTGAAGGGCTTTATCATAATATTTAGGATGATCAACAAATACAATATCACCTGGTTCAACAACATGAATTTCATTCATACCATGAACTGGAAAATCGGCATCGCCCACATAATTACAATTGATAATTTGGGCAATTTCTTTTAGAGGATAAACTTTTGGAAATTTCATTTATTAGTGATTTGTGTTCAGTCACAGTTTACAGTCGCAGTTTTTCAGTTCTTATTAGAATCTGCCAACTGCGACAGTAAACTGGAAACTATTCTTTAACTCTTTCCATATAGTTTCCAGATGCTGTGTCAATTTTGATTTTATCACCTTCATTGATAAACAATGGAACGTTAACTGTAGCTCCTGTTTCAACAGTAGCTGGTTTTGTAGCATTTGTAGCTGTATTTCCTTTAACTCCTGGCTCAGCATATGTAACTTCTAATACAATAGAAGCTGGCATATCAACTGATAAAGGCGCTTCTGTTTCTGCATTAATTTGAATCATTACATTAGTTCCTTCTTTTAATAAATCGGGAGCATCTAATACTTTTTTATCTAACGTAATTTGTTCAAATGATTCGTTATTCATAAAATGAAACTGATCGCCTTCAGCATATAAATATTGGAAGGTATGTGTTTCAACACGTACTTCATCAATTTTATGTCCAGCAGAAAATGTATTATCTAATACTTTTCCATTCGTTAAAGATTTTAATTTTGTTCTTACGAAAGCTGGTCCTTTACCTGGTTTTACGTGAAGAAATTCAATAATTTTATAAATATCATTATTGTATTTGATACATAATCCGTTTCTAATATCTGATGTACTTGCCATTTTGTTTTATTTGTATTTGATTTTGTTTATTAATTTTATGATTCTAATTTATATTGAACTAGTATAGCCTTTCATGATTCCTCGTGAAGAATTTCTAATGAAATCTAAAATTTCATCTCTTTCTGGAGTAGCTTCCATTTCAGCTTCAATGATGCTTAAAGCTTGGGTAGTATTATAGTTTTTTTGATATAGTATTCTATAAATATCTTGAATTTCTCTAATCTTATCTGTTGAAAATCCTCTGCGTCTCAATCCAACCGAGTTAATTCCAACATAAGATAAAGGTTCTTTAGCCGCTTTTGTAAAAGGAGGAACGTCTTTTCTTACTAATGAACCACCTGAAATCATAGCGTGGTCACCAATAGAAATAAACTGATGTACAGCCGCTAAACCACCAATAATTGCAAAATTTCCAACAGTTACGTGTCCCGCTAAAGCAACGCCATTTACAATAATAGCATTATCCCCAATATGACAATCGTGCGCAATATGTGCCGTTGCCATAATTAGACAATTTTTACCTATTTTAGTTTGCCCTGAAGCAACGGTACCTCTATTGATAGTTACACATTCTCTAACTGTTGTGTTATCACCAATAACCGCTAACGATTCCTCACCTCCAAATTTTAAATCTTGAGGTACTGCAGAAATAACCGCACCTGGAAAAATATTACAATTTTTACCTATACGAGCGCCTTCCATAATGGTAACGTTTGAACCAATCCAAGTTCCTTCACCAATTTCAACATTATTATGAATGGTTGTAAATGGGTCAATTACAACATTTCTTGCTATTTTGGCACCTGGATGCACATAAGCTAATGGTTGATTCATATTTTATTATTTTACTTTAACAATTTGTGCCATTAATTCGGCTTCTGAAACTAATTTTCCATTTGCATACGCATATGCTTGCATGTGACAAATACCTCTTCTAATAGGAGAAATTAAATCACATTTAAAGAACAAGGTATCGCCTGGTAGTACTTTATTTTTAAACTTAACATTATCAATTTTCATAAAATAAGTCAAGTAATTTTCTGGATCAGGCACCGTACTTAAAATTAAGATACCACCAGTTTGCGCCATGGCTTCAACCTGAAGAACACCTGGCATTACTGGCGCTCCTGGAAAATGACCTACAAAGAAATCTTCGTTCATAGTTACATTTTTCAACCCCACAACATGCGTATCAGAAAGTTCTAAAATTTTATCAACTAATAAAAATGGTGGTCTGTGAGGTAACAAATCCATGATGCCATGAATATCCATCACAGGCTCCTTATTAATATCGTAAGAAGGTACATTATTACGCTCTTCGATTTTAATTAATTTAGCCATTTTCTTTGCAAACTGAGTATTTACATAATGTCCTGGCTTGTTTGCTATAACTTTCCCTTGAATACGAGTTCCAATCAATGACAAATCACCAATAATATCTAATAATTTATGTCTTGCTGCCTCGTTAGGATAATGAAGTGTAAGATTATCTAAAATTCCGTTTTCTTTAACGGTGATTGTATCTTTATTGAAAGCCTTTTTCAAGTTTTCCATTGTTTCTGTCGAAATTTCTTTATCAACATATACAATAGCATTGTTTAAATCGCCACCTTTAATTAATCCATTGTTTAAAAGCGACTCTAATTCGTGTAAGAAGCTAAAAGTTCTACAATTAGCAATTTCTTTTTTAAATTCTTTAATCCCTTTCATGGTTGCGTTTTGCGTGCCTAAAACTTTAGTACCAAAATCTACCATAGCAGTAACACAATATTCCTCAGATGGAATTATTGTAATTTCACTACCAGTGGCTTCATCCATAAAAGAAATTACATCTTTAACCACATATACTTTTCGTTCAGCTTCTAGCTCAACAATTCCTGCTTTTTCAATAGCTTCAACAAAATATTTTGAAGAACCATCCATAATTGGTAATTCAGATGCATTTAATTCAATGATAACATTATCTAAATCACATCCCACTAAAGCAGCTAATACGTGCTCTGGTGTTTGAATCATTACACCTAATTTTTCTAAATTAGTACCTCGTTGCGTATTTACAACATAGTTTGCATCAGCTTCAATAATTGGTTGTCCTTCTAAATCCACACGTACAAATGTAAATCCATTGTTTACTGGGGCTGGCTTAAAAGTCATAGAAACTTCTTGCCCTGTGTGTAAACCCACACCTTTTAATGATATTTCTGCAGCAATTGTTGTTTGCTTCGCCATGATAAAATTGTATTTATATTATTTAATTGTGTTTTTTAAGTCTTCTAAATCGGAAACAATTTTAGGTAAATTTCTAAAATGAACAAATGACTTCGCAAAATCACCATAATTAAAAGCTGGACTTCCTTGAACCACTTCTCCTGCTTCTAAATTTTTTCCAATTCCTGATTGCGCTTGAATTTTAACACCATCACCAATTACTAAGTGACCCGCAAAACCAACTTGCCCACCAATTAAGCAGTTCTTGCCAATTTTGGTGGTTCCTGCAATTCCGGTTTGAGCTGCAATTACAGTATTTTCACCTATCTCAACATTATGTGCTACTTGAATGTGATTATCAAGCTTTACTCCTTTTCTAATAACTGTAGAACCTAAAGTAGCTCTATCAACGGTTGTACAAGCACCGATTTCAACATCATCTTCAATAATTACATTTCCAATTTGTGGCACTTTTACATAAGTTCCGTCTTCTTGAGGTGCAAAACCAAATCCGTCAGAACCAATAATAGTACCCGAATGAATAGTACAACGATTTCCAATAACCGTTTCGGAATAAATACGTACCCCTGCAAAGAAAACACAGTTATCGCCAATTGTAACGTTATCGCCAATAAAAGTATTAGGATAAATTTTTACATTGTCACCAATGGTTACATTTTTTCCAACATAACAAAAACTTCCTAAATATAAATCAGAACCATAAGTAACTCCTTCTGAAATAACCGAAGGTTGTTCAATTCCTGATTTCATCAATTTGACTTGATTGTAATATTCTAATAACTTTGAAAATGATTTATAAGCATCCTCTACTTTGATTAAAGTAGTTGTTATTTCTTGCTCAGGCTCAAAAGTATTATTTACTATAGTTATAGTTGCTTGAGTAGAATAAATATAATTTATATATTTAGGATTCGCCAAAAACGTCAATGAGCCTTCGGTTCCTTCCTCTATTTTCGACAATTTAAAAACTTCAGCATTTTGATTACCTACTACTTCACCTTCTAAAATGCCTGCTATTTGCGCTGCTGTAAACTTCATTTAAAATTTTTATTACTATCTAAAAAGATAGATTTGAAAATATAAAAATACTCATTTTCATTCAATACCAAAGCATTGATTCCACTTCATCTTGGCAAAAATATGAAATTAAATTAAATAGCTATACTTCTAAGACCACTTTTGGAAAACATATAAAATATTTTGTCACGGGTTTTGATAAAGCCTTTAAATGTAATTGGTCTGAAGCCTCAACTACATCTTCTATAGTTTTGTCCTTTTTTAAAATTCGAATCGGCTCGCTTAATTTACTATACGCTTGGTTTTTCAACTTTCCTTTGAACACAAAATAGTCGGCTTCTTTATCAGAAATTCCAGCTATTGCAATATATTTATTTCTTATAGCTAACAGATTCTCTTTGTTGGGTTTATCATCTGTTATTTGAATTTTTAATAAATCACGATTCAAAATCATTTTACATAACGATTGTAAAACAAAATCATCATGAAACTGCCATGATTTAATAGCTCCCATTACATCATAATCATCTAAATAAGAAAACTTATCCAAAACACTTTTATCAAAATCTGACAAGGAAATTTTATTTTGCATGAAAAATTGTAACGATTCGCTGCAAGGCAAAACAATTCCTTTTTGAGTTAATTCTTTTGCTCTTTTTAGAATTTTGGTTAGGATTAATTCCGCAACCACACTTGTTTTATGTAAATAGGCTTGCCAATACATCAATCTTCGAGCCACCAAAAACTTCTCGACTGAGTAAATTCCTTTTTCTTCAATAACTAAATAATCATCCTGCACGTTCATCATTTGGATTAAACGCTCACTATTAATGTTTCCTTCGGCTACACCGCTGTAAAAACTATCGCGTTTTAAATAATCCATTCGATCCATATCTAACTGACTTGAAATCAATTGCAACATGAATTTACGATGGTATTCTCCTTTAAAAACTTGGATAGCCAATCCTAATTTACCTTCAAATTCTTTATTCAATTGCTCCATGAATAACAACGATAATTCTTCATGATGGACTTCTTCTACTATACTATGCTCCATAGCATGACTATAGGGACCGTGACCAATATCGTGCAACAAAATAGCAATATATAGTGCGTTTTCTTCTTCTTCCGAAATAGAAACACCTTTAAATTGCAAGGTTTGAACCGCTTTTTGCATGATATGCATACAGCCCAATGCATGATGAAAACGAGTATGATGCGCGCCTGGATAAACCAAATACGACATTCCCATTTGAGAAATTCTTCGCAAACGTTGAAAATAGGGATGCTGAATTAAATCGTAAATTAAAGTATTAGGAATGGTAATAAAACCATAAATTGGATCGTTGAAAATTTTGAGTTTGTTGGTTTGGCTCACAAGTATAAATTTTGAGTAACAAATGTAGCGATTTTTTACAAAAAGAATTGTTTAAAACTAATGGGAAATTTTATACTAAATTTAATACAATGGTCGTTTAATAAATACTAACTTGCACACAAATTAAGAAGAAATGAGCCAAATAAAAATACTTTGGGTTGACGATGAAATTGATTTATTGAAACCACACATCCTATTTTTAGAAAAGAAAAACTATCATGTAACTACCTGTAATAACGGGCAAGATGCCATTGATTTGTTTGAAGAAAACAATTTTGATGTAGTATTTTTAGATGAAAACATGCCAGGTTTAAGTGGTTTGGAAACCTTATCAGAATTAAAAGAAAAGAAATCTTCAGTTCCGGTGATTATGATTACCAAAAGTGAAGAAGAATATATCATGGAAGAAGCCATCGGTTCTAAAATTGCCGATTATTTGATAAAACCTGTAAATCCAAATCAGATTTTATTGAGTTTGAAGAAGAATTTAGACCATTCGCGATTGATTTCCGAAAAAACAACTTTAGATTATCAGAAAGAATTCCGAAAAATTGCGATGGATATGGCAATGGTTCGTACCTATGAAGATTGGGTAGAATTGTACAAAAAATTATTATTCTGGGAATTAGAATTAGAAAATATCGAAGACCAAAGCATGGTGGAAATTTTGGAAAGCCAAAAAGCCGAAGCCAATATGCAATTTGGTAAATTCATCGAACGTAATTATGAAGATTGGTTCCAACCAAAAGCTGACAAGCCTTTTCTTTCTCATGAAATTTTTGGTGAATTAGTAGCGCCTGAAATCCGTAAAAAAGACAAGCCAATTTTATTCATTGTCATTGATAACTTGCGTTATGACCAATGGAAAGCATTTGAAAGTGTAGTAAACAATCACTACAAACTGGAAAAAGAAGTGAGCTACTTCTCTATTCTACCAACGGCTACGCAATATGCTCGAAATGCAATTTTTTCTGGTTTAACTCCTTTAGATATGGAGAAGAAGTTTCCACAATATTGGAAAAACGATCCTGATGAAGGAGGAAAAAATCTATATGAAGGTGAATTTTTAACCGAGCAACTAAAACGTTTGGGATTAAACATCAAACAAGAATATTATAAGATTACCAATTTCACATCTGGAAAAAAATTAGCAGACAACTTCAAATCATTAAAAAACAACGATTTAACAACTATTGTTTATAATTTTGTAGATATGTTATCGCATGCTAAAACCGAAATGGATGTAGTAAAAGAATTAGCTTCAAACGATAAAGCGTATCGTTCCTTAACGGCGAGTTGGTTTAAAAACTCTCCACTTTTGGACATGATTCAACAAGCACAACAACTTGGTTTTAAATTGATTATAACAACCGACCATGGAACAATTAATTGTAAAAATCCGTCGAAAGTTATTGGTGATAAAAACACGAGTTTAAATCTTCGCTACAAAACAGGAAGAAGTTTAACCTACGAAGACAAAGACGTTTATGCTGTGAAAGATCCTAAGAAAATTGGATTGCCTGCACTCAACATGAGTAGCTCTTTTATTTTTGCGAAAAACGATTTATTTTTGGCTTACGTAAATAACTACAATCATTATGTGAGTTATTACCGAAATACCTATCAACACGGAGGAATTTCATTGGAAGAAATGGTAATTCCGTTTTTAGTTTTAGAACCGCGTTAATAGTGTTCTGTGTTCAGTTATAAGTGTTCAGTAAAGTTATAAATTAGTATGACCATAATTTTTTCATTAGACGAAATCACAAACGTTGCCAAGCAAATATTAGCGACACCTTCCTTAAAAAAAGTCATTACGTTTCATGCGCAAATGGGCGCTGGAAAAACCACTTTAATTAAAGAATTGGTCAAGGAATTAGGCGTAAAAGATAATTCGAGCAGTCCAACCTTTTCATTAGTGAATGAATACCGTACGTTTGAAGGCGAAATCGTTTATCATTTTGATTTATACCGTTTAAATTCAGAAGAAGAAGGCTATGATATGGGTTTAGATGAATATTTTTATTCCGATAATTGGTGTTTTATCGAATGGCCTGAAAAAACGCCCAATTTAATTCCAATAGATCACGCAAGCATTTCAATAAAGGTTATGGCAGATGGAAAAAGAGAATTAGTATTGAAGAATTAGTAGAATCTTATCCCTTTTCCCTTATTGCTGTTTTCTATTTTAAAAAATATTCCTAAATTGGTACCACAAAAAACAACACACCATGTCCATTTATAGTCCTTTTTCGAAATCGCAATTATTACCACAAGAAGAAAAGCTAGAAGTGGCAAGACATAAAAGTGAATTGTTTATTGGAATTCCAAAAGAAACATCATATCAAGAGCGCCGTATTTGTTTAACACCTGATGCAGTTTCTTCTTTAGTTTCTCACGGACATAGAGTAATGTTAGAAGCCGGCGCAGGAGAAAGTTCAAGTTATACCGATAAAGAATACAGTGAAGCAGGTGCCGAAATTACGCAAGACACCAAAAAAGTATTAGGTTGCCCAATGATTTTAAAAGTGGAACCACCTACTCTAGCTGAATTAGAAATGATGAATCCACAAACCATCGTTATTTCAGCTATTCAATTAAAAACACAGAAAAAAGAATATTTTGAAGCTTTAGCCACCAAAAGAATTACGGCTTTAGCATTTGAATTCATAAAAGACGAAGATGGCTCCTATCCTGCTGTAAAATCGTTATCAGAAATTGCTGGAACTGCATCCATTTTAATTGCATCCGAATTAATGATTGGTGAAAACATTGGAAAAGGGTTGTTATTTGGAAATATAACTGGAGTTCCGCCAACAAAAGTAGTTATCATTGGAGCAGGAACCGTTGCGGAATATGCAGCCAGAACCGCTTTAGGATTAGGAGCAAATGTAAAAGTGTTTGATAACTCAATTACGAAATTACGTCGTTTACAAAATACGTTAAATCAAAGAATTTTTACTTCTACTATTCAAGAAAAATCGCTTTTAAAAGCATTGCGTCGTTGCGATGTGGCTATTGGAGCAATGAAAGGAAAAAATCGTGCACCAATTGTTGTTACAGAAACTATGGTTGAACACATGAAAAAAGGAGCTGTTATTGTTGATGTTAGTATTGATACAGGAGGATGTTTTGAAACTTCAGAAATAACCACTCATGAAAAACCTACTTTTATCAAAAATGGTGTAATTCACTATTGTGTTCCCAATATTCCTTCTCGTTATTCTAAAACAGCTTCAATGTCGATTAGCAATATTATTTCTCCTTTCTTGTTACATATTGCTGATGATGGTGGAATAGAAACCGCTATTCGTTGCAACAGAGGTTTAAAACACGGCATTTATTCTTATCATGGCGTTCTAACCAACAAAGCTATTGCCGATTGGTTTAATTTAGAACACAGAGATATAGACTTGATTGTTTTTTAATATTACTAGAAATCACTACAAAATCTACGTGTTTATGTGTATAATTTATACTAAATTTGCACAAATTATACTATTATGAAGTTTAAGTTTCGTTTAGCCTATTATTTATTTGGATTATTTTTAGGAGGTGTTTTTGTAATGTGGTTTTTAAAAGCAAAAGCAAGTGATAAAGGAGTTGAATTTTGTTACTTCCCGAATTGTCGTGTTTTAAAAGATTTAAGAAGTAAATCATTAGACATTGATACCCTAGCCAAGAAATCTCTGGCAGAAAAATGGGTTACAATGGAAGATATTAAACAAAGTTTACGCTATGGAGATGTAGATTTTTCAAAAAGTAACGAATCTTACAGAAAAGGTAAAATTTACGTTATCGAAGGCAAAACTACTAATAATGAAGAAATTACCATTACGATGGTAAATTATACAAACAAAGTCCTTTTAGAAAAGATAGAAAAAAAGTAATTTTTTTCATCAAAACGCTTGCGAAAACAAATAATCCTTGTATATTTGCACTCGCAATACGGTAATAGTAAAGCAACTTATTGGGGCGATTAGCTCAGCTGGTTCAGAGCACCTCGTTTACACCGAGGGGGTCGGGGGTTCGAACCCCTCATCGCCCACCAAATTAAATCCTACAGAAATGT
>RDYL01000013.1 GCA_004293165.1 Flavobacteriia bacterium
CTTTTTTTGATGTTTTTTTTGATACTTTGCTTAACTCGCTGATAACAAGGATTTAATATAGAAAAGTTTTTTACATCCCCCTAGCCCCCTTTGAAGGGGAAATTCTTTGTGGGAAATATTTTTTTGTTAAACATATAAGGCATAGAAGCTTTTTGTTACTTATATATAGTATAGTTTAGGATTGAAGGTTTCGGGTTGTGTGTGGTTTTACTCAGAGATGCACCGAGTTTTTTTTGATAGGGATTGTGTTAAGTGAGATACACAGAGTCTGAAATGTCGGGCGTTGCACTTATATGAGTGGGGGCTTGGCTTAACTGCGTTAAGCGGTAGCCTGCTGCGCAGGAGATTCCTATTCTGCGGAATGACAGCTCGCATGGCGAGGAAGGATTGCTCGCAAAGCGAGGAAGTTGTGCTCGCTTTGCGAGCCAGTGGGATGGTTAACTGGAATACTATACGTCTTGATTAGCCCCGATGGGAACGGCATCCTTTTACAAGCCTAACAGGTTTTCAAAAACCTGTTGGGTTTATAAAAGATATAGTGGACAGCGGGACCATTAGTCTTTATGGAATTAAAACGGGTGCTTCAAATCTTTTTTAACATTATACCTTATATGTATTGTATGGATTTTATTAAAGGTTTATATTTGCACCTTATAAATTTTAAAAAATGATAAAAGTTACTTTACCCGATGGGTCGGTTAAGGAGATGGCTCAAGGAGTTACTCCAATGGATGTTGCGAAAAGCATTAGTGAAGGTTTGGCTAGAAATGTAATTTCTGCTTCCTATAATGGTACCACTATTGAAACAACGACGACCTTAACCACAGACGGTACACTTATATTATATACTTGGAATGACAAAGAAGGCAAGAAAGCTTTTTGGCACTCGACTTCGCACGTGATGGCACAAACATTAGAAGAACTATTCCCAGGCATCAAATTAACACTTGGTCCTGCGATTGATAATGGATTCTATTACGATGTGGATTTTGGTGATAAAAAAATCACCGATGCCGATTTCAAAAAGATTGAAGATCGTGTGTTAGAAATTTCAAGAGAGAAGCACGAATTTAAAATGCGTCCGGTTTCTAAAGCGGAAGCATTAGAGGTTTATAAAAATAACGAATACAAAACGGAATTAATTTCAAACTTAGAAGACGGAACGATTACCTTCTGTGATCATTCAAACTTCTTTGATTTGTGTCGTGGTGGTCATATTCCGAATACGGGTATTATCAAAGCGATGAAAATTTTATCCGTTGCAGGTGCTTACTGGAGAGGTGATGAGAAAAATAAACAGTTAACTCGTGTTTACGGAATTTCGTTTCCAAAACAAAAAGACTTAACAGATTACTTAGAATTATTAGAAGAAGCAAAACGCCGTGACCATAGAAAATTAGGAAAAGAGTTGGATTTATTCCATTTTTCTCCAAAAGTAGGTCAAGGTTTACCTTTATGGTTACCAAAAGGCGCTGCTTTACGCGATAGATTAGAGCAATTCTTAAAAAAAGCACAGAAAAAAGCAGGTTATGAACAAGTAGTAACTCCTCATATTGGAATGAAAGACTTGTATGTGACTTCTGGACACTATGCTAAATATGGAGCGGATAGTTTTCAACCAATTCATACACCAGCAGAAGGCGAAGAGTTCTTGTTAAAACCTATGAACTGTCCACACCACTGTGAAATTTATAACGCAAGACCTTGGTCGTACAAAGATTTACCGAAGCGTTATGCTGAATTTGGAACGGTTTATCGTTATGAGCAATCGGGTGAATTACATGGATTGACTCGTGTTAGAGGATTTACTCAGGATGATGCGCATATTTTTTGTACACCTGATCAATTAGATGCGGAGTTCAAAAATGTTATCGATTTAGTATTGTACGTTTTTGGTTCGTTAGGATTTGAAAACTTTACAGCACAGGTTTCGGTTCGTGATTTAGATAATCCAGATAAATATATAGGTAGCGTTGAAAACTGGGAAAAAGCAGAAAATGCAATTATCAGTGCTGCAAAAGATAAAGGATTAAATTATGTGATTGAATCTGGTGAAGCGGCTTTCTATGGTCCGAAATTGGATTTCATGGTAAAAGATGCTTTAGGCAGAAGTTGGCAATTAGGAACCATTCAGGTAGATTACAATTTACCAGAGCGTTTTGAATTGTCATATAAAGGTGCGGATGACAAGTTACATCGCCCTGTTATGATTCACCGAGCGCCTTTTGGTTCGATGGAACGTTTTATCGCAATTTTATTGGAACACACCGCTGGAAATTTCCCAATTTGGTTGATGCCAGAACAAGCTATAATCTTGTCTTTGAGTGAGAAATATGAAAATTATGCGAAAAAAGTTTTAGATTTGCTAGAAAATCACGAAATTCGCGCCCTAATTGACAACCGAAATGAAACAATCGGTAAGAAAATTAGAGAAGCGGAGATGAACAAATATCCGTTTATGCTGATTGTTGGCGAGGAAGAAGAGAAAAATGGAACGATTTCTGTGAGACAACGCGGACAAGAAGGAAAAGGAAATATATCGGTTACTATTGAGCAATTTGCGGCAATGATAAACGAAGAAATCAATAAAACATTAAAACAATTTTAAGTTTAACTAAAATTTTACAGCCATAGCAATTAGAAACAACAGAGGTTTTCAACCTCGCGAAGAGAAAAAAGCAGCACACCGTATCAACAATTTGATTCGTGTTCCTGAAGTACGTTTAGTAGGCGAAAATATTGAGCCTGGAGTATACAAAATAGCGGAAGCCCTTCGTTTTGCTGAAGAGCAGGAAGTAGATTTGGTAGAAATTTCTCCAAATGCTGAACCACCGGTTTGTAAGTTGATGGATTATGGTAAATTTTTGTACCAACAAAAGAAGAGAGATAAAGAACTTAAAGCAAAATCTACTCAGATTGTAATTAAAGAGATTCGTTTTGGACCTCAAACAGATGAGCATGATTATGAATTTAAGAAAAAGAATGCCCTTAAATTTTTACAAGATGGTGCTAAATTAAAAGCATTTGTATTCTTTAAAGGACGTTCGATTATCTACAAAGAGCAGGGACAAATTTTGTTATTACGTTTGGCTCAAGAATTGGAAGAATATGGAAAAGTAGAAGCCATGCCAGTTTTAGAAGGAAAACGTATGATTATGTATATTGCTCCTAAGAAAAAAGGAAAATAAGAGATTGCCCAGCAAACTCTTTTGAAAAATAATAAGT
The DNA here is from genome assembly GCA_004293165.1 of Flavobacteriia bacterium. Taxonomy (GTDB): domain Bacteria; phylum Bacteroidota; class Bacteroidia; order Flavobacteriales; family Flavobacteriaceae; genus Flavobacterium. The sequence goes on from RDYL01000013.1 coordinate 3,226, forward strand.
AAGATAGATTATAAATACAGGAAGAAAATGCCTAAAATGAAAACAAAATCTAGTGCTAAGAAACGATTCAAAGTTACTGGCTCTGGAAAAATCAAGAGAAAACACGCTTTTAAAAGTCACATTTTGACTAAAAAATCTAAAAAGCGTAAATTAGCTTTAACTCACTCTACATTGGTTCACCCAACAGATGAGAGAAGCATTAAACAACAATTAAATTTAATTTAATCGTTGTTGGTTAAAACAATTTAGTAACCCTGGAGTGGGCTGTTTTGAATTCAGAATTTTGAGTTTAGAATTTAGAAGAATCGAAAGATCGCCTTACTGCAAAAAACATTTAAAATTATGCCAAGAGCAACAAATTCAGTAGCTACTAAAGCTAGAAAAAAAAGAGTATTAAAACAAGCCAAAGGTTTCTTTGGAAGACGTAAAAACGTTTGGACTGTAGCTAAAAACGCGGTAGAAAAAGCAATGGCTTATGCTTACCGTGATAGAAAACAAAACAAAAGAAATTTCCGTGCTTTATGGATTACGCGTATCAATGCTGGTGCACGTTTACATGGTATGAGTTATTCTCAATTTATGGGGAAAGTAAAAGCTAACAATATCGAATTGAACCGTAAAGTTCTTGCAGATTTAGCTATGAACCACCCAGCTGCTTTCACAGCTATCGTTAACAAAATTAAATAATTACGTCTAACTCAGTTTATCTTACTTATATAGAAAACCCCGATTTTGTCGGGGTTTTTTATTTTTGTACAAAAATGTGATTTTACGCTATAAGGTTTAGCTATTGAAACAAATCGCTAATAGGCGTAGTTTTTATTTTTATATTAAATCGTTAATATCATCTTGAAACACAAATTTTCTGTGATAATCCAAGTATTGTTCTCTTTGTTCAGGATATATTCTTAAATTATTCTTAGCATTTGGATTGATATTCAGTCGCTCCCAAGTATATGCAGAAAGCAAAGTACCACAAACCAAATCGCCATTATCATTGAAAGTTATATAACCTTGGTCAAATAATTTGTCGTAAGTTGGCGTCAAAGCAAGTCCATTCAAATAGTCAACAGCTTGGTCTTCACGTCCTTCTTTTATGCAAACTCTGTAAGGTTTGATATGACTTGCAATTAATAATTTTTCATCAGTAATTTTTGTAAACGGACATTGTGGCATATGTTCAATTACTTTTTTTCTATATAGCATTGCGCCTTGTCTGCTTATTGATTTTACTTTTTCACGATTTTGTTTTTCAATAATTTCTATTTCCGCTGTTGTTCCAATTAATTTTGGGTGAACAATAGACCTAAATTGATAATCAAGTAAAATTCTAAAATAGAATAATGGTTTTTGATTTTCCTTGTTGCCTATAACTGGCAATAATTTTAGAATAGATAAATAACTAATTTTAGGCAAAACGATTTTACGCCAAATATCCCAAATTTGATTGTCTGAACGAATGTAACCTCGACTTAATTTATTATCAGTAAAATCCGAAACATCATAAATGCTAAAAAATATTTTTTCTTCTTTTAGATTGGAGATGCTTTCTAAATTTGTTGAATATAAATCTGAAATATCAAAATTGTAAACCTGTTCTTGTTTTTGATACTCAATTCTTGCGTCATACAAATATTTTAATAAGTTTGATTTGCTAAAAAAACAATTACCTTCTTGAATTGGTGTATAGATTCTCTCCCCGTTCTCAATTCCTTTTCCCCAATTCTCATACTCGAAAAAATCACTTAATCTTTCTCCACTAGAACCTAGATAGCTACCAACATATTTTCTTGATTCTCCATTGCCTTTATACATCTGAAGTTTATTCTTTCTATAAATGAAACTATCTTCTGCTCTTAAATTTTGGATAGAGTCAATTATGAAATATTCTTTTCCCTCAATATGTATTTTTTGAAAATTCTCCATAATTATTTTGTTGAGTATTTAGTAATGTCCATTTGTTTAAGTAATGCAATAAGAACATCAACAACGATACTATTTCCTGCCTGCCTATACATTTGAGTATCACTTACTACTTGTTTAAAATCATCTCTAAACCCCATTAAACGTAAACATTCTTTAGGTGTTAATTTTCTTATTTTTCCAGTATGTGTAACGTAGTTATCCACTCCAGCTCTATGCATTTTATGCATACTTTGTAAAAGTGGTCGAGCCACCTCTAAGTCAGTTTTTGTTGAAGTTTTAAATGTTTTTGTTCCACTACTTAAAACATAATCACGAACTTTTTCAGATAAATAATATTTTTCTTCAACGTCATTAACATCAAAGATAAATTCATCAAATTCACTTTCTCCGTGTTCAAATACAAAATCTCCATGCCAATTAAATTGTTGGTTTGCTTTTTGACAAAGTGCAATTTCACCATTTATTTGAGTATAGCGTTTATTTCTATTTTTAGAGCTAGTTACAAATTTTACTCCTTTTTCTTTTAGATAATATTTACTGTCTGTGTAATCTTCTAAAAAGTCTTGCATTTTGTATTCCAAGTCAATTGGCTCAGGGAAAGAAAATTTTGCTTTTTTATCTTTGAAGCCAACAACAAAAATTCGTTCTCTGTGTTGTGGCATACCGTAATTTTTTGCGTTCAAAACTTGATAAAAATATTTATAACCAAGTTCATCAAAGGTTGCTTTTATCGTTTCAAAAGTATTACCGCTATCGTGATTTATTAATCCTTTAACATTTTCAAAAATAAAAACATTTGGTTGACTTTCCTTTACAACTCTTGCAAATTCATAAAATAATGTTCCTCTCGTGTCGTCAAAACCTCTGCGTTTTCCTACCATTGAAAAAGATTGACAAGGGCTACCGCCAACTAATAAATCTAATTTTCCTTTATATTTTTTCCCATCAATATCGTGTACATCGTTGTACCAATTACTTTCTGCTATTTCATAATTTGCAAAATAACTTTGCTTTGCAAAGTTATCAATGTCACTTGCAAATAGAATTTCAGAATTTAAATTCAAACGTTTCAAAGCATATTCAATTGCCCCAATTCCTGAAAACATAGTACCAATTTTGATTGTTGTGTTAGGATTTGAAAATTCATTTTCTCTCCAATCCTTGTCAAATTTAAGTTTATGCTGTGTTATTTGTTCTTGGACAATATTTAAAACATCATTAAGTTCAGGATATTCCTTTAATTCTGAAATTATAGTATTTTGATAATGTATTTTAGAAAGATTATCTTTTTCTAATAGTAAACATTCAGCAAGTTTATCTATTAAATCAGGATTTAACTTTCTTTCATTTTTTTCAATTTTTGAAAGGGTTGAAGTATCTATATTGATATGTGTTGCAACTTTTCTTAACGGTAATCCTAATTCGTTTCTTCTTTCTCTTAGATACGTCCCTATTAGTTGTTCCATGTTTTTAGAATATTTTGTCCAAAAATAGGGAATTATATTCTTTTCAGCAAGAAATAATTTTCAACGTTTTGCTTTTATTTAAATTACACATAATTCAATTAAATAATCGAATATAAACATCTTTTGTAAATTATTCCTTCAAAACCTTTACTATAATTCAATACCTTTACACTTTAAAAACAATACTTTGAACACTACCAAAACCATAACCGGCTTTCATCCGAAAAACAAACACCACGGCAAATACGATTTCAAAACTTTAAATGCAGCGAATCCTGATTTAGCGCCATTTGTTGCTGTAAATGAATTTGGAACCGAAACGATTGATTTTGCGAATCCTGATGCGGTGAAAATGTTGAACAAAGCGTTGTTGTTGCATTTTTATGGTTTGAAAAATTGGGATATTCCAAAAGGTTTTCTTTGTCCGCCTATTCCAGGTCGTGCGGAATACATTCATCAAGTAGCGGATGTTTTAGCAGATACGTATGGCACGATTCAAACCAAGCATAAAATTCGCATTTTAGATGTCGGAATTGGTGCAAATTGCATTTATCCGATAATTGGTGTATCAGAATACGATTGGCGCTTTGTAGCTAGCGAGATTGACAAACAAGCTTTTGAAGCGGCTCAAGAAAATATCAATTCCAATCAGAAATTAAAAGAAAACGTTACGTTGCGATTACAAACATCTAAACGAAACATCTTCAAGAACATCATTCTTCCAGAAGATAAATTCGACATGACGATTTGTAATCCGCCTTTTCACAGTTCTAAAGAAGAAGCAAATAAAGGCACGATTCGTAAAAATAAAAACTTAGGCATTGAAGATTCCAAAAAACCAACCTTAAACTTTGGTGGTGTAAATAACGAATTGTGGTGCGAAGGTGGCGAGCTAACGTTCATCAGCAATATGATTTATGAAAGTGTGCATTTTAAAGCGCAATGCAAATGGTTTTCCTCGTTAGTTTCTAAAAAGGATAATTTGAAACCGTTGCTTTCGCATCTTAAAAAAGTAAAAGCAACCTACCAAATTACAGAAATGAAACATGGGAATAAAGTGAGTCGAATTTTGTTTTGGACGTTTAAAGATTAAATTATGCAAGAATTACACAAGCTTTTAAATCAATTAGAATCGGATATTTCGTCTTTTGACAAAGTAAATTTAGCAGTTTCTTCGGGAAGCGTAGGTTGGCATATAGAACATAGTCTAAATACAATTGACCAAATTGTTACGGCTTGTAAAAATTCGAATCCATCAAACTACCAATGGCGTTTTAATTTTAATCGCTTTTTAATTCTAATCCTCGCAAAAAAAATTCCAAGAGGAAAAGCAAAAGCACCAAAAATTGTTCGCCCAGAAGGAGAAATTTCATCTGAAACTTTAGGTTTGAGTTTGTCTAAAGTGAAAGAAAATTTGATGGATTGGAAAGATTTGGATAAGAATACTCATTTTCCGCATCCGTTTTTTGGGATTTTAAACAAAAAAGAAACAGAAAATTTTTTAGCACTTCATACTAAACATCATTTGATGATTATTGATGATATTTTAAAACCAGCTTAAGTTTTCAACTTTTTCTTTCTAGCCGCTGGGAACAACACATTGTTTAAAATCAAACGATAACCTGGTGAATTTGGATGCAAATCTAATACTGTTGGCGCATCTCCTACTCTGTGTTGGTAATCTTCTGGGTCGTGACCTCCATAGAAAGTAAACATTCCTTTTCCTTTGGTGCCGTGAATATATCGTGCTTCTCCGTTGATTTTACATTCGCCCATTACTAAGACATTCGATTTGATTTTTTCGGCATCAAAAGCTGTGGTTTGCCCCATGAAACCTTTTATTAATTGTGTATGGTTTTGACACAACATCGTTGGGATTGGATCCCATTTTGCGGAATATTCCATTAAAGTAAAATAATCCTTATCCATTGTAAACAAACCTTTTCCATGATCCTCAGTGGTATCAATATCTGAAAATTCGTAAACGATTGGATTTCGTTCTAGCTTATAATCTTTAAATGCAAACGTATTAGCGTACTCAATTCGGGCTTGATAATTTGCCTCTGAATCATCGCCGTCAAACATGGGTTCACAAATATCTACACCTTCTGCAGAAAGGGCAATTTCAAAACTATCTGTTGCAGAACACATGGCAAACATAAAACCTCCACCAATTACAAAATCCCTAATTTTTTTAGCAACCGCTAACTTTTCTTCCGAAACTTTGTTATAACCTAACTTTTTAGCCAAGGCTTCCGCTTCCGCTTTTTGTTGAATATACCAGGGTGTATTTCTATAGTTTCCAAAAAACTTACCATATTGACCCGTAAAATCTTCATGATGTAGGTGCAACCAATCATATAAAAGTAATTGATCTGATAGAACTTCTTCGTCATAAATTTCTTTAAACGGAATTTCTGCATACGTTAAAACCATAGTTACAGCATCGTCCCAAGGTTGTTTCCCTTTTGGAGTATAGACCGCAATTTTAGGTGCTTTTTCTAAAACAACCGTTTCCATATTTTGCGATGGCGAACTAATATCTTCTAAAATTGTATTCGTTGCAGCATCAGATAAAACTTCAAACGTTACGCCACGAATTTGGCATTCTTTTCTAATTTCGGGAGCATCGGGCAATAAAAATGAACCGCCTCTGTAATTTAATAACCAACTTACTTTATAACTTTTATCTAAAGCCCAATAGGTAATTCCGTAGGCTTTTAGATGATTTTGTTGTCCTTCAGATTCCATAGGTAGCAATACAAAAGAAGCAAATGAATAGTTTATTGATAATATAAATATTATAATTTGGAATATTTTTTTCATAATTTTATTAAAAGGGTACATCTGAATCATCATCATAAGTATTCATGGTGCTACCAAATGCTTCATTTGGCGTGGGTAAATTAGGTGTGATGAATGGGTTAGTTTCATCTAAATTCATTTTAGATGGTAATTCATCAAACGGTGAACTAAAATCATCTAAGTTTTCAAATTTACCCAAATTACCCACGAATTTAAGTCGAATTTCATCTAAACCACCATTTCTATGTTTTGCAACTATAAATTCGGCTTGACCTTGTGTTGGAGTTCGTTCTTCGTCGTCCCACTCATCTATTTTGTAATATTCGGGGCGGTAAATAAATGATACAATATCGGCATCTTGCTCAATAGCACCCGATTCACGAAGATCAGAAAGCAAAGGTCTTTTACTAGAGCCCCTTGTTTCCACCGCACGTGATAACTGAGAAAGTGCAATCACGGGTACATTTAACTCTTTTGCTAATGCTTTCAAATTTCGAGAAATAGTTGAAATTTCTTGTTCACGATTTCCTCCTCCTTTTCCATTTCCACCCGCTGTCATTAACTGTAAATAATCCACAACAATCATTTTGATACCATATTGCGATGAAAGCCTTCTTGCTTTGGCACGTAAATCAAAAATGGATAATGAAGGTGTATCATCAATATATAAAGGTGCTTTTTCTAAATTTTTTACTTTGATAGAAAGTTGCTCCCATTCGTGTTTTTCTAATTTTCCTGTACGCAATTTTTCAGAAGACAATCCTGTTTCAGAAGAAATCAAACGTGTTATCAACTGTACTGATGACATCTCTAAAGAGAATAAAGCTACTGGATGATTATAATCAACTGCCATATTACGCGCCATCGAAAGTACAAACGCGGTTTTACCCATACCTGGACGAGCCGCAATAATAATCAAATCGGATGGTTGCCAACCCGAAGTTAATTTATCCAAGTTATGGAATCCAGTTGCAATTCCACTCAATCCTTCTTTTCCTGCAATTTCCTCAATACGTTTCTTTGCCTGAATTACTAAACTTTGAGCTGTTTCAGAACTACGTTTAATATTCCCTTGGGTAACTTCGTATAATTTTGATTCAGCTTTATCTAATAAATCAAATACATCAGTTGAATCGTCATAGGATTCTTCAATAATTTCACTAGAAATTTTAATTAAACTTCTTTGAATAAATTTTTGAAGAATAATACGTGAATGAAACTCAATATGAGCTGATGAAGATATCTTTTGAGTAAGTTGAATCAAGTAAAAATCGCCACCTGCCAATTCTAATTTTCCGTTTTTCTTTAATTGTGCCGAAACGGTTAATAAGTCAACAGGTTGAGTTTCATTAAAGAGCTGTACAATTGCTTCAAAAATGTGCTTGTGAGCTTCTTTATAAAAAGCATCTGGCTGTAAAATATCGATTACTTCATCCACCCCTTTTTTATCAATCATCATGGCACCAAGTACCGCTTCTTCAAGGTCTAACGCTTGAGGAGGTAGTTTTCCTTTTTCCAAATTGATAATCGTAGTTTTATCTACTCTTATCGGGTTCATATTTCTGACATTTTCCATAGTGCTAAGGTAACCTATTTTTGTAAATTTATACATGCGAGTTCTTAATAGTGCATTGTTAACAACTCAATATTATTGTTAATAAGCCAAAAAAAATCCGAAACTTAAAGCCTCGGATTTATATTGTAATTTAAAAACAAGCACTTATTCTTTGAATTCGCCCATGTTGCTATATTTATCCATGCGTTGCGCCACTAAATCTTTTGTTGATAAATCTTTTAACTCATTAAAAGCTTTAGTTACATATTCTGCAACTGTTTTAAAAGTAGTTTCTTTATCGTAGTGTGCACCACCAAGCGGTTCTGGTATAATATCATCAATTAACTTTTGTTTTTTCATATCAAACGAAGTTAATTTTAATGCTTCAGCTGCTTGTTCCTTATATTCCCAACTTCTCCATAAAATAGACGAACAAGATTCAGGTGAAATTACTGAATACCATGTGTTTTCTAACATGTAAACACGGTCTCCAACTCCAATTCCTAAAGCTCCTCCTGAAGCTCCTTCTCCAATAATAATCGAAATAATAGGTGTTTTTAAACGAGCCATTTCGAAAATATTTCTTGCAATAGCTTCACCTTGACCTCTTTCTTCGGCTTCTAAACCTGGATAAGCACCTGGTGTATCAATTAATGTTAAGACAGGAATATTAAATTTTTCTGCCATTTTCATTAATCGTAATGCTTTACGATATCCTTCTGGATTTGCCATCCCGAAGTTTCTGTATTGACGCATTTTAGTATTGATACCTTTTTGCTGTCCAATAATCATATACGATTGTCCGTTTATTTGACCTAAACCTCCAATCATTGCTTTGTCATCTTTGAAATTTCTATCTCCAAAAAGTTCTAAAAATGTCCCATTAGTAATATTGGTAATATGTTCTAATGTGTATGGACGATTTGGATGACGTGATAATTGAACACGTTGCCAAGCAGAAAGATTTTTGTATATTTTTTTCTTAGTTTCTTCTAATTTATTCTCAATTTGTTTGCAAGTGTTAGAAACGTCAACATCTGATTCTTGACCAATGATTTGACATTTATCTAATTGGTCTTCAAGCTCTTTAATTGGTAATTCAAAATCTAAATATTCCATAATCGGTTTATTTGGGTTTGTGTTTGTTGTGACAAAGATAAAATTTTCAATTAACTTTAGTAAACTTATCGTTAATTAGTTGTTACTTTTTTATAACTTTTTACAATTCCGTTTGCAATTACTGTGGCTAAAATTATTAAAGCACCTACATAAAACAAAGGCGACATTTCTTCTCCGTCTTTAAAAATTAGTAGGGCCAAAATGATTCCGTAAATAGGTTCGAGATTAATAGTAAGCATTACGGTAAACGGACTCAAAAATTTCATCACTTTTACCGATGCTGAAAACGCATAAGCTGTACAAATAGACGACAGCAAGAATAACCAAATTAAGTCGTTTACAGAAAGTGAAAAGAAAGCAGGTGTAAAACTTCCTGCAAAAAACAAGTAGATGCTCAAAAAGAAAACACCGCTTGATAGTTCATACAGAGAAATTATATTAGGGTTGTATTCTTTTGCATATTTACCATTAATAACAGAAAAAAGGGCTGATAAAAAAGCCGAAGTAATAGCTAAATAAATTCCTGATGCGTATTTGGTTTCTACATTAAAAATAATTCCTAATCCTACAACTACAATTAATCCGAAAAGCAATTCGTACCAAATAACTTTACGTTTGTAAAATATGGGCTCCAATATGGAGGCAAAAAAAGCACCTGTGGACAAACAAGCCAATGTAATAGAAACATTTGAAACTTTAATTGCTTGATAAAATGTAAGCCAATGCGCCGCAATGATGATTCCTGAAACAACAAATCCAATCAAAACATTAAAAGGTACCTTAATTTTTTCTTTATTAAATAGCACTACAAATGTCATAATTGCAGAAGCAAAAAGCATGCGATACCAAACCAAATCTAGAGCTTCTAATGAAATTAACTTCCCTAAAATTGCCGTAAACCCCCATATAAATACAATTACATGAAGATGCAAATAACTTTTTAAATTATCGTTTTGCATTGCGTAGTAAATAAACAGCTAGTATTCCAAAAACAATGTTTGGAAACCACACAGCTAAAAACGGAGGAATACTTGATTTTTCGGCTAATGTTCCAAATACTTTATCAAAGAAGATAAAGGTAAATGCAATAACAATTCCTATTGCTAAATTTATTCCCATTCCACCTCTACGTTTCATAGAAGATACGGCTACCGCAATAATGGTTAAAATAAAAGCCGAAATAGGTAAGCTGAATTTTTTATAGAAAACCACCAAATAGGTATTGATGTTTCCATTTCCTCTCGCTCTTTCTTTATTAATAAATTGATTTAATTGACCAATCGTCATGGTTTCGGCAACATAGATTACTGGAGTTAAATCATCCGGCTCAAAATTATACGCTAAATCTATTTTATCAATCGTTTGTATTTGATCATTTACTTCGCCAATAGTTCTTTTGTTATAACCATATAAAGTATATCTTTTTGTTTTATCATTATACCTTATTCTATTAGCAGTAACTTTTTCAATTAACTTTTCATTATTGAATTTTTCAAACGTAAAATTAAACCCGGTTTGAGACATGTAGTTATAATTACTTACATAGATATTTTCTTCTAGTTTTCCGGCTTTATTAATTTGTCTAAAAATATCAGAAGTTTCTCTGGTCTTATTATTTCCTTTTAAATTTTCGTATCTAAAATCGTTGAATCCTTTACTTGCTTTTGGTACTAAAAAAAAGCCCATTAATAATGCAAAAATAGAAACAATAACTGCTCCATAAATAAACGGTCTTAAAAATCTTGAAAAGGAAATACCAGAACTCAAAATAGCAATAATCTCGGTATTGTTAGCTAATTTTGAAGTAAACCAAATAATGGATAAAAATAAAAATATTGGAAATAATAGATTGGCAAAATACACTGTAAAATCCCCATAATATACCAAGATATCGGCTAACGGAATTTTCTTTTCAATCATTTTATTTACTTTTTCCGAAACGTCAATTGTTATCCCAATTGGAATAAACATTAACAACATCACTGAAAAAGTGGCTAAATAACGTTTTAAAATGTATTTATCTATTATTTTCATATTTTTAGTTTCAAGTTTAAGGTTTCAAGTTTCAAACCAACATTAAACTTGAAACCTGAAACAAATTTTAAAGCCGTTGACTCATTTGAATCACCATTTTATCTTTCCATGCTCTAAATGTGCCAGCAATTATTTGACGTCTTGCTTCGCGTACTAACCACATGTAAAAACCTAAATTATGAATGGTCGCAATTTGTTTTCCTAGGAATTCATCGGCTGCAAATAAGTGTCTTAAATACGCCTTAGAATATTCGGTATCTACCCAAGTGTGTCCCATTTCGTCAATTGGCGAAAAATCAGCTTCCCACTTTTTGTTTTTCATATTCATGGTTCCGTGAGCGGTGAATAACATTCCATTTCTGGCGTTACGTGTTGGCATCACACAATCAAACATATCAATTCCTAAGGCAATATTTTCTAAAATATTGATTGGCGTTCCTACACCCATTAAATACCTTGGTTTATCTTCTGGAAGAATAGCCGTAACAATTTCGGTCATTGCATACATTTCTTCAGCTGGTTCTCCTACTGAAAGTCCACCAATAGCATTTCCTTGTGCACCTGCGTTTGCAATATATTCAGCTGATTGTTCTCTTAAATCTTTATAAGTACTTCCTTGAACAATTGGGAAAAACGTTTGTTCGTAACCGTATTTAAATGGTAATTTTTCTAAATGATTGATACATCTATCCAACCAACGATGCGTCATGTGCATCGAACGTTTTGCATAACGATAATCGCAAGGGTAAGGCGTGCATTCGTCAAAAGCCATGATGATATCAGCACCAATAGTCCGTTGAATTTCCATTACATTTTCGGGTGAAAAGAAATGGTATGAACCGTCAATATGCGATTTGAATTTCACCCCTTCTTCTTTAATTTTTCTGTTCGAAGAAAGCGAATACACTTGATAACCACCAGAATCGGTTAAGATATTTCTATCCCAATTCATGAATTTATGCAAACCTCCGGCGGCTTCTAAAATTTTAGTTTGAGGTCTTAAATATAAATGATAGGTGTTTCCTAAAATAATATCTGGATTAATATCGTCTCTTAGCTCACGTTGGTGTACTCCTTTTACAGAAGCAACCGTTCCTACGGGCATAAAAATTGGGGTTTCAATAACACCATGATCGGTTGTTATTTTTCCTGCTCTGGCTTTACTTTGTGGGTCTTTGGTAATTAAATCAAACTTCATATTGTGCTTTTACGAAACGCAAAGATAAATTAATTTAGAAATATGAATTTAGAATTTAGAATTATTTATGATAAGAGAATACATTGGCACACGGATGAAACAGATTCGCTGATGCGAAACGCGGATTACAACTGATTTTTAATTTGAAAAAATCTTTACGCCTTTTCTAGCTAAAGAAACTAAATATTCAAAAAATAAATCCGTAATTTTCTGCGTTGCGCAGCATCAGCGTCATCTGCGTTCCATTACTTTCTTCCATCACAAATCAATTCTTAATAACTTCTAATAAAATGATTTGTACCACCAAAAAAATAAAATTACTTTTGCGTCTAATTAACACATATATCTTTTATAATGTCTAACACACAACAACTACAAGATTTTACAACACAAGTTCGAAGAGATATTCTTCGTATGGTTCATGCCGTAAATTCAGGTCACCCAGGAGGTTCTTTGGGATGTGCTGAGTTTTTGGTTACCCTGTACCAAGATGTCATGAAACGTAATGAAGGTTTTGATATGAACGGAATTGGTGAAGATTTATTCTTCTTATCAAACGGACATATTTCTCCGGTTTTTTATAGTGTTTTAGCTAGAAGCGGTTACTTTCCAGTAGCGGAATTAGCAACATTCAGAAAATTAAATTCAAGATTACAAGGTCACCCTACTACTCATGAAGGTTTACCAGGAATCAGAATGGCTTCGGGTTCGTTAGGACAAGGAATGTCGGTTGCAATTGGAGCGGCGCAAGCTAAAAAATTGAACAACGATAACCATTTAGTTTTTGCTCTTTTAGGTGATGGTGAATTACAAGAAGGCCAAAACTGGGAAGCCATTATGTATGCTTCGGCAAAAAAAGTAGACAATTTAATTGCAACTATCGACTTAAACGGAAAACAAATTGACGGAACTACAGACGAAGTTTTAGCAATGGGAAGCTTAAAGGCTAAGTTTGAAGCATTTGATTGGATTGTATTAGAAATTGCAGCAGGAAACAACATTGACGCTATCAAAGCTGGTTTAGCTGAAGCAAAATCTAAATCAGGTAACGGAAAACCCGTTTGTATTTTATTGCATACCGAAATGGGTAACGGAGTAGATTTTATGATGCACACACACGCTTGGCACGGTAAAGCGCCAAATGATGAGCAATTAGCAAAAGGTTTAGCACAAAATGTTGAAACTTTAGGAGACTATTAAATAGTATTCAATGTTCAGTTAAAAGTGTTCAGTTACAAGTATTCAGTTGAATACAATTAAATTTAAAAACAAATGAAAAAATATATCAATCAAGGAAGCAAAGATACCCGTTCGGGATTTGGAGCTGGAATGACAGAATTAGGTCAAAAAAACGAAAACGTAGTAGCACTTTGTGCGGATTTAATTGGGTCATTAAAATTTGATGACTTCAAGAAAAACCACCCAGAGCGTTTCTTCCAAATTGGAATTGCAGAAGCCAACATGATTGGAATTGCAGCGGGATTAACAATTGGTGGAAAAATTCCATTTACAGGAACATTCGCTAACTTTTCTACAGGAAGAGTGTATGACCAAATTCGTCAATCAGTAGCGTATTCAGATAAAAATGTGAAGATTTGTGCTTCGCATGCAGGATTAACGCTTGGAGAAGACGGTGCAACACACCAAATCTTAGAAGACATCGGTTTGATGAAAATGTTACCTGGAATGACCGTTATCAATACTTGCGATTACAACCAAACCAAAGCAGCCACTTTAGCATTAGCTGATCATCATGGTCCTGCTTATTTACGTTTTGGTCGCCCAGTAGTACCTAACTTTATGCCAGCAGACGAACCTTTCGTAATTGGAAAAGCAATCATGTTAAACGAAGGAACTGATGTTACGATTATTGCCACTGGACATTTAGTTTGGGAAGCATTAGTAGCAGCGGAAGCCTTGGAAGCAAAAGGAATTTCGGCTGAAGTAATTAACATTCACACGATTAAACCGTTAGATGAAGAAGCGATTTTAAAATCGGTTAAGAAAACAGGTTGTGTGGTTACGGCTGAAGAGCATAACATTATTGGTGGTTTAGGCGAAAGTGTTTCTAGAACGTTGGTTCAAAATTATTTAGTACCACAAGAATTTGTTGCTGTAAACGACAGTTTTGGAGAAAGTGGCACACCCGACCAATTAATGGAAAAATATGGTTTAAACAGCGCAGCCATTATTGAAAAAGCAGAAAAAGTAATCCAAAGAAAATAATCTTTTTTACCCATATAATATAAAACCTGATGCTAGATTTTAGCATCAGGTTTTTTTTATATTATACTTTTTTAGACTTCAGACGCTATTTGCGCTAAATAAAGTGAAACCGACCCTAGCGAAAACAAACCACTATAACCTTGAAATACCTTATTTTTGGTACAGATTAACACAGATTTATCCTTTTGAATCTATGAAATCTGTGGCTTATTATTTTTAGAAGCTAAAGTTAAATGCACTAAAGTGTGTATTTTTAAACTATTTTTGTGACCAAAAATCTACATTTCTTTTTAGTAGAAATCATTCGTTTTTACCGCAATCTTTTGTAACTTAAATTCTGCAAGAGCTTTTTAAAATTACGCGCCGGTTTAAATAATATTTTGGCACCTAGAATGGTGTTTTTATTTAATTTTTCGGGGGTATCAGTTCCAACGCCTTTTAGTGTTAGCGCAAACGTTCCTAAACGATCTATTTTTACAATTTTACCGTTCGCTAATTCCTCCCCTATTACCTGACTCATCCCTATGAGAACCCCATAACAATCAGCAACGGTAACTGTGCTTCGGCTTGCAATAATTTCGGCTAAATATTCTAAATCTACTTCACCCTTACTTACGGCACAAGGGTAATATTTGGTTTGAGGTGGCGATGCAATATTGTTTTGTTTGGGCACCATTTTAAATTCAATAGCCATATAACTTATTTTTTACTGAACAAAAATACAAATTAAACTGAATAAAAAATCTATTACTGTACAGCAATTATTAAATTTCCCTAGAGAAATTAGTTAAATACCCTAGGGAAAATAGATAAATACCCTAGGGAAAATGATTTTATAATACGGAATAATTTATTTTATTAATTGATTAACAACAAATTAATTCTTTATAAAACCAAAATATAAAAGACAATCTTTATATTTGTTAGACTAAATGCACTAAAATGAATTTTAAAGCCAAAACCATCCTACACAAAGGAACGCCAAGAATTGCCGTTTACTTTGAAAAAAATGCCGCATTAATTGCTCGTATCAAAACTTTTGAAGATGCTCGCTGGAGCGCCTCAAACAAATATTGGCATTTGCCCGACACTGAAGCCAATCGTTTGCATTTTAAATTGCCCTTAGCCCATACATTAGTGCCTAATGCAGAAGGAATGGCTAGTATTGAAACCTTTAAACGCTATTTATTATCAAAACGTTACAGCCCAAATACCATAAACACGTATAGCGATGCTTTAAAATCGTTTTTAACGTTTTGTAACACAAAAGCAATAAAAGACATTAGCAATGAAGATGTTATTTGTTATAACAACGATTATATTTTAAAGAATAACTTTTCTTCTTCCTATCAAAACCAAATTGTTAATTCTATCAAACTATTTTTAAGATAGTTAAAGACAGTCAAATTGAAATTGACAAAATACATCGACCAAAAAGAGAAAAAGTATTACCCAATGTTTTGAGTAAAGAAGAAATTAAAGCCATTTTAGAAGCCCCAAAGAATTTAAAACACAAAGCAATGCTTTCTATGATTTACAGTTGTGGATTAAGACGAAGTGAATTGTTGAATTTAAAACCAAATGATATTGACTCCAAAAGAAATGTTGTAATAATTAGACAATCAAAAGGTAAAAAGGACCGAATTACACCATTATCTCCAAAAATATTAGAATTACTAAGAAATTACTATAAAGAATACAGCCCAAAAACATATCTTTTTGAGGGGCAGAAAAAAAATACACAATATTCTGCAAGAAGTTTAGAGGAAATATTGAAAAAAAGTATTAAATTGGTAACAATAAACAAACCTGTTACATTGCATTGGCTACGTCATAGCTATGCTACTCACTTATTAGAAAGTGGAACAGATTTAAGATACATACAAGAATTATTAGGACATAATAGTAGTAAAACAACTGAAATATACACGCATGTGAGTACTAAAAACATTTAGCAAATTAAAAGTCCTTTTGATGATTTATAAAAAAATAATACGCAATAATAGTTGAGCATAGCTACCCAAAAACAGTTAGCTATGCTCAATAAAATAGCAAAAAACTGAGCATATAAACGAGTTACCAACCATTTTAAAACCACAAAACATGACAATAGCTGAAAAAATAAAACTCGAAAACCTTACTAAACAATATTACAAGATTGCATTATCTCATGTTGACTCTTCAACACAATTAACCGAAAAACAGAAACAAGCACTTTCATCTTTAATAATAAATGAACAGGCAGAATTACCAGGTTATGAAGAACGTAAGATTAAATTTGGTAAATTTGAAAACCGGGAGTTTGTTGTCATGATGACAGATATTCGAGACTCTACTTCGATTATAAATGGACCAAATGGTCTTGTAAATATGTTTCTAATCTTCTATGTTTACGCTGGAATTGTTGCACATATCGTAGATAAACACAAAGGTACAGCGACCGAATTTTTAGGAGATGGAGTTTTGAATCTATTTGGAGTTAAAGAATTAGGATTAGACGATGCACTTGTAAATAGTATGACTGCAGCAAGAGAAATTATGTATGCTCGTCAGCATATTCTAAATCCTTTTTTTCTGGAAAATGATCTACCATTGATTAATATGGGAATAGGTATTGACCACGGAGTTACAATAGTTACTCATTTTGGTTATAAATACGACACAGACTTAAAAGCCTTCGGGACTTGCGCATATAACGCTTCAAAATTATCAAAAGCTTTCAATCAGATCCATGTCTCTGAGAATTCACGAGCAATTTGGCCAATAAGAGTTGGTGGCACATTATCGTTTGGAATGCTTAACTTTGTAGATAATAACCCTGGATATCCAGTAATAGATTAAATATGGAAAAAAAAATAACTTTTTTGACAGCAGCTATCACCGACGCACAAGAGTTGATAAGATTTATTGATACTAAAACAGCTATAGTTATTACAATTTTAGGCGCATATATAGTAGCTATATTTTCAGTTCTTGATAAAATCATTTCAAATTATAATCTATTTTCATTAATGTTTTGGTCATTAATTTCTTGTTTCTCAATTCTTTTAATATTTTGTGTTGTTATTACGGCAAGGATTATAAATCCAACAAATAACCCAACAAAAAATATAGCGCTCGGAAATACTTCTTTACCATCACTACAGTTTTATTTACCAACCAATAACTATAACAACATTTGGTATCCTTTTTTCAATTCAGAAAAATTTAATCTTTCTAATACATTTGAATCCTATTCTTCAGAATTAAAAAATAAGCAAATTGTTAAATCTCTTACCTTTGAGTTATTGAAAATAAGTTATATTAGGAATGTCAAAAATGATCGTTTTAAAATTTTAATTTATTTCCTAATTGCTACAACTGCTGTTTTCTTTGCTACATATATTTTATTTCAAATAGAAATAGCCGAAATAAATAGACAAATTGAATTACTTAAAAATAAAAACTGTCTTTAACGAAATGAATGAGTTTGAAGAGGAATTAAAGAAAACTATTATCCGCGAACTTGAAATAGCGGAGAGTATTTTTAATGATGTTCGAGATGAACTATCAAAATCAGTGGTTTTCTCAAGAATGGATGAAAGCATAAATGATTCTAAAATTCCTGGTTTTACAACGGTAAAAAAAGGAAAAGGAGAAGTTGGTGATTTTATTGCATTAGTTTTTGACATACGAAATTCTACCGATCACCTAATACACAGAATTAGTCAAGGAAATGCTAAAGTGTCTCAATTAGAAAGAGTTTATTATGAAACAACTGCTATTAACACATTGGGAATTGTATTAGTTAATAAACATAAAGGGAGAATTACAGAGTTTCTAGGTGATGGTTTTTTAGCACTTTTTCCAGCTAAAGAAAAAGATCAGGTTTACGTAGCACATCGAACTGCTAAAGATTGTTTAATATATTTACAATCAATAGTCAACCCAATACTTCAAGAGAGATACAATCTTCCTGAATTGAAAATTGGAATTGGTTTAGCGTACAGTAAAGCAATTGTTACACTTATAGGTGTAGGTGATGATGTTCACGCAAAAGCTATTGGGGAATGTATTTATCGTGCATCGAAATTATCCAAAGGATATAATGAAGTGCGTGTTGACGATCAACTAAAGATGTTTTGGCCTACAAGTAAAGGAGGAACGCTTAAGTTCATAGAAATTGCGAATGTCAACCTTAAATTCAAAGGTTACAAAATTACTTAGCAAAAACGGCTGGTAACACCAGTTTTCATCAATGGCAAGGCTTGGGCTAGTCAAGAAAGTACGCTGGTGAAATAAAATTTTAGCTATATTTGTTTGGTCAGTGCCAAAAATTGCCACTGAATGAAAGCTGGGGGACGTTGAGCGAAATGCCCGAAGGCATCTCGCTCAATAGGCGGGCACTTCGCTCAACTCGACGCTTGAAAAAATCTCAAGCGACTTCGTCAAGCGCCCGCCTATTAGCGGTAATTATATCGCAGAATCAAGAATATCAGGCATTTTTGGCACTTAAAATAAATATGAATTCTAAATAATTAATATATGAATTTTGTTGAAAAATTAAATAAAAAATTAGAACCCTACTATGCATTAATGATTTCATTAGGTTTCTTCGCAACATTATTACTAGGGCTTTACAAATTTATTTTTTCACCAACAGATTTAAAAGTAATTGTTCAAAATGAAGAAATGACATATCCAAGCTCAATTGGTAGAGCTTACGAAAATATTTTTGAAAATATTCCAAAAAATAATCAAAAGACTATTAATGATGGTGTCACTATTTATAGTTTTTTAATAAAAACTACTGAGTTAAAAACTATTACAATAGAAAACACTTCAGACAAAACTCTTAGAGATGTTTCTTTCAAACATTTAAATACTGATGCAATAACTGCTTATAGTATTAGTAGTGATTTTTTCAATAAAGATGAAGAAAAAAAATTGTATGATAATCTTGTATATGATGAGAATCGTGGCATTACATTTTTAAATCAGCTAATTAATATTCCGTCAAAAAAATCAATTAAAATTAAACTTTGGGGTAGTTTTAAAAAAAGCTTATTAGAAAATGACATAATAGTTTCCCATAGTGATGGTGATGCTTTTTTTGACAAAAGCTATGTAATCACTGGTGTTAAAGGATATTTCGTTCAATATTTTTTTGAATTTCTTTTCATACTAATATCAATATTTGTAGTAATTTATCATTACGGTTTAAAATATGCAATTAATAACAGTCATAAAGAGAATACTTAGTAACATAATTGATATTATTCTTTATCTTGGTTTATTTATATTGCTCAATTTTTTAACACAAATTGAGAACAATTTAGATGCATCATCATTTTTACTTTTTATAACTTTTATCCTGTATTTTGGTTTGCCTTTATTCTTCATTGGAAATACATTTGGAAAACTTTTCTTAGGTCTAAAATGGAAAAACTCGCGAAATATTTTATTAATTAATATAAAATATTATCTCTATTTCTTAGCTTTTTTCCCAGGGTTCTCTTTAATTTCATTATTTACAAATTTTCCTTATTTTAAAATTAATAATTATAATTTAGCAATATCAATACAACTTCTAATTACAATTTCTATACTTGATTTAATAATATTTCTCTTTAGTTTGGGAAAGTTTCATTTGCTTGACTATATATTAAATTTAAAATTGGAAAATTTAGAGTTCAAAAAGAAAGAATTGAAATCTTTATCTATAATTCTTCTATTTTGGACAATTTTTATTTTTACAAATCTTTTATTTTTAAAACTCGATTTGACAATTAAAAAAGTTAATGATACAGTTTCTAAAGATATTTATTTTGAAAATTTTCCTGAAGATATGTTTTATGGAAATAAACCTTTTATAGTGAAATTAAAATCTGATTCAGTTTTTATCACATCTGATATGTTAAGTTTTCTTTTTAATAAAGTTTATGATCAAAAAGTTATTTATTTAAATCTTCCTTTTGAGATTTTTAACTCAAAAGAAGACCGATACAAAGTCTGTAAAGATTTATTAATTCAATCAATGAATAACGACATCTTTACGGATTATAATCCAAAACAAACTAAAATCGTTTTACGCTCTTTTAAAGAAGGATATTTTTTAGAATATTATAGTTACAACTATACTTATTATTATAGTAAAGAAGAAACTTCTTGGGGTATTTATGGAGGAATAAAAAATGATTCATTGACTGTTGAAAAGTACACAAATTTTGTAAATAAAGTCATTAAACAGAAAAACAAGAAAAAAATTACACTGAACTCAACACTGTATAATAACAAATATGAAATTAATATTAATCAAGATAAAATTCAATTTGAAAAAATACATTTTAATGAAACAGAAATGAAAGGAATGATACAATTAAATTTTCCTCCACAACCAATAATTTACAGAGCAAATTATTGGAATATTATTAACGGCGAAATACCAGACTTTGAGGATGATATATTTTATTTAAAATTTTCGAGAGATGAAATATCAAATAAATCACTTTAAATAACTACCGCTAACAACCGCTTTGCGCAATTGCTGGGCTTGGGACTTATCAGCTAGCTTTTGGCTTTAATTTTTTTCCTTTTTTAGAAAGTAATCATTTCATAACTTTTCGGTATATTTGTTAACGGCTGTAATGAAAACAGCAACTGTCGCAAAGCGGCATTACGTTATCGGTAACCATAAAAAATCTCCGTAAAATTTGATATTATACCAAAACTTGGTATATTTGCTTTTTAAATTTATTTGTCATGGCAAAAAACACATCAATACTATTAGGAGATTATTTTGATGATTTTATTAATCAGCAATTAAGAAGTGGTCGGTTTTCTTCAGCAAGCGAAGTTGTAAGAACTGCATTAAGAATGTTTGAGCAAGAAGAATCAAAAAAAGCTGAACTTATCAAAGAACTTAAAAAAGGAGAAAAATCTGGATTTGTAAAAGATTTTAACAGAGAAACTTTTTTAAAGGATTTACATAACAAACATTTGAGTAAATGATTTACAAAATAAGTAAAGAAGCATCAAATGATCTTGAAAAAATTTGGCTTTATACAATTGAAACTTGGTCTGCAGAACAAGCTGACAGGTATTTGAATTTGATTTTTGATGAAATAGAATATCTATGTCAAAAACCAAATTCTGGTTCTGATTTTAGCCATGTCAGAAAAGATTATTTACGTTCTCAGGTCAAATCCCATTTTATTTTCTACAAAATCAACGAAAAACAAAGTGAGTTAGAGATTATCCGAAATCTCCATCAACAAATGGATATAGAAAATCGGCTAAACGAATAAAATGGTAACTGCTATCAGCGGTTTGCTTCAATGGCTACTTCCGGATTTTCCTGCGGAAAATCCGCTGCTGAATGGAATGTTTTGTTATATTTGTAATGGCTTTGTGTTGGTGCAACGCCACTGAGGGCAAGCCTCATAACGTTGGCAATAATTTAAGAAATGACGAAATACATTCAAATTTTTATAATCCTTTTGACATTATCTGCTTGCGGACAAAAAGAAACTGAAAAGAAAACACCAGAAAGTGTGAATGAAAAGTCTGCGGAATCGGAACAAAAAACTGAATCTAAAAAAGTGGAAAAATGGACTGATTCGAATGGAAACGTTTTCACCGAAAAAGGAAATGAAATTTCTATAATACCTGCCAATTACAATAAAACAGGAAAAACATACAAAGTCTTTATTTACAATGAAACTTCTGACGAAATCGGAATTATTGAAAACCTAAAAATAAAACCGAATGAGTTTCGAATTTTTAACTTAAAAGACATTGATACTCTTATATTAGACAACGGAGTGAAATTTATGTTCGGAGAAACTTATGGTCTTGAAATTGAGGATAAGCAATCTCAAGTTAGTGGTCTTGGCGGAAAGTTTTTAGATGAATATAAAGTTCCTGACGAGGCTGAATGGGCTTTTGTTATAGTTCCAAAAGGAAAAGGAGATTAGGAATAAAAACTGTTGCCAACAACGTTTATAATTAATGGCTAGTTCTGGCTTGCTTACGAAAATCCTTGCGGATTTTCTATTCAGTTTTTATTTGCTAAATTAGGTGCTTAAATACGCCACTAATCATACACAAAACCGTTAACCACAAGCTTATCGGAGACTCAAGAATCTTAACAAAATGAAAGCTAAAACTCTTATAGTACTGATAATTATTCTTGCCCTATTGACTGCATTATTTAGTTGGTTGTTTTATACTCGAATTAGAATGGATTACAATTCAGAGGGAAACTATTTTGATAAAAAAACTTTAGTTGTCTATAACGAACAAGCATTAATAGTTTATGGATTAATTTCATTTGTATTGCTTACATTGATATTGATGACGACTTTGAAATTAAAATCAATCATATCGAAAAACAAGATTTAATAATTTGAAAGAACTTCCTAAAACAATTAAAAATCAATAACCTAAGTTGGAAAAATGAAAGTTTTAAAAACCGAACAATTGCAAATAGAAAAAAAAATAAACAAATATAAATTAAGCTATATCATAATTATTGTTCTACTTTTTTCATGCCAGCATAAGGAATCTAATGATTCCACCGTGATTGAAAACGGTATTCACAAAACCTCAAAAAAAGTAGAAACATTAAAAGATAAATTTGAATTCGTTGAATACACCGATGAGGGTGATAATAACTTACTCTATTCAAAAAAAGAAGGCGAAGATTTTGTCTTTATAACTGGTGATATTGACTACAGCATTTTATATAGAGGAGATATTTGCGAAATCCAATGGAAAAAAGATACCGTTTATTTGGCGGGAGATGATGAATCAGCACAGATTATAAATCAACTTATTTCTATCAAAAAAATACAAGATGGCACTCTTTCAAAATTTATAAAAACCTATAATAAAGAATTGAAATATCATTGGAGCGGAGAAGATGGCTATTCTGATGACTATCTAAACAAACTTTATTTAGTTGCGCAATACTATATTGCAAATTCCAAAAATGAGTCGATTAAAAGTCGCGTAAAGAAAAAGGAGGAAATCGAATACTCTATTGAAGAGCAAACGATGAACAATAGGGCTTACGAAGTTTTAGGTATTGGCTATAGTTTTGAAAGTCATTTCACTCTAATGCAATGGATTTATTATGATATTGAAAACCACAAAATTTATGAATACGATTTACCAAATGATAAACTTAATGAATTTAAATAAAAAATTATCCACTAACCGTAGTTTGCTTTAATGACTACACCTACTGAATAGAATAATTATTATTTAGTCTCTTGATTCTTCGATACTTCTAAAAGTTGCATAAAGTAACCTTTTAACCTTTAAGCAAACATCAAGGCGACAAACGCTCTATGGTCCAATCAAAATCGTTAGTTAATTGATAGCGAATTCGGTCGTGTAAACGATTTGGTCTTCCTTGCCAAAACTCTACAGCTACCGGGCGAACTAAAAAACCTCCCCAATGCGCAGGTCGCAAAATTTCTTTTCCCTCCCACTCTTGTTCTAACTCCTTTAAATTATTTTCTAAAAATTCTCGATTTGGAATTACTTCACTCTGAGACGACACAATTGCCCCTAATTTACTTCCATCGGGACGTGAAGCAAAATAATTATCGGAAATACTATCAGCTGTTTTCTCGGCAATTCCTTTGATAATAATCTGACGTTCAACTCCTGGCCAAAAAAAAGATAAACAAACATTTGGATTGTTGAGTATTGCTTTTCCCTTTTCAGAATTATAATTGGTATAAAAAATAAAACCTTCTTCGTTAAATTTTTTCAATAAAACTACTCTCGATTTTGGAAAACCATCTAAACCAATAGTAGCGACAGTCATTGCATTGACTTCATCGGCAGCATTTAAATCTTCTGCTTCGTAAAACCATCTATGAAATAAATTAATTGGATCTTCGGGAATTTGATTTTCCAATAATTCACTTTTATCGTAGGATTTCCTGTAATTACTTAAATCTTTCATAGAATAATGTAGGTTTAAAAAGCAAAGTTACAAACTACATCTCGTTTTTTTAAGAAAACAAAAATTAAAATTAAACCTTTTTGAATATCTTTAGTCTTAATTAAATAAGAACTCTATTTTGCAAGACGAAAAAGCATTTATTTTAGAATTATTAGAACCAAAAACGCAGAATGAAGCGTTTCGAAAACTCTTGCAATTATATCAAAAACCATTGTATAATCACATCAGAAACATGGTTTTAAATCATGATGATGCCGACGATGTGCTTCAAAATACATTCATAAAGATATTTTCAAATCTTAAAAATTTCAAAGGCGACAGCAAATTATTCTCATGGATGTATCGAATTGCAACGAATGAAGCTATCACCTTTATGCAACAAAGAGCAAAAAAACAAGGTATTTCTAACGAGGAAGTACAACAAAAAGCAATAAATAAATTAGAAAGTGATGTTTTTTTTGATGGCAATGAAATACAATTAAAGCTTCAAAAAGCAATTGCTCTTTTGCCCGAAAAACAACAATTAGTTTTTAAAATGAGATATTTTGAAGAATTAAAATACGAAGAAATGTCTGAAATTTTAACCACATCTGTTGGAGCATTAAAAGCTAGTTACCATATTGCGGTAAAAAAAATAGAAGAATATTTACATACCAATTAAACCTTTAACCATTATTTTTGTCTAATAAACATGAAGAATTTTGATATAGAAAATAACGAAAAAATTTCAACTGGATTTAAAACTCCTGAGCATTATTTTGAGCAATTTGAAGCTAAAATGATGCAAGAAATTTCAGCCAAAAACCCATCCAAAAATGAGGTTAAAGTCGTTTCGCTATTTTACAGAAAACAAGTGTGGATTAGTAGTATTGCTGCCCTATTTTTATTAGCTATTGCCATTCCAGTTTATTTTAATATGGCCAAAGAAAGTAATTTAGATGCTACAACTATTGAAAACTATTTAGCAGAACAACAAAGTGTTGGAACAACCGAACTAACAAAACATTTAACCGATGAAGATATTTCTGAATTGGAAAATGCACTAACCAATGATAATGTTACTGATGAAACCATTGAAAATTATTTATCAGAATCAGCCAATTTAGATTACCTATTAAACGAATAACGAATTAAAAAAATAATTTTATGAAAACAAAAATCATATATCCAATCGTATTCTTGTTAATTTCTACGTTATCCTTTTCGCAAGGATTTAGAGAAAAAAAAGAAAAAGTGAAAGCATTAAAAATGGCTTACATAACTGAGCAATTGAATTTAACAACCGAAGAAGCGCAAAAATTTTGGCCAATATATAATGCATTTGATGAAAAACAATCCGAATTGCGTCATGAAAAAATGAGAGCCATATTAAATCGATTTGAGCCTGGAAGTGTTGAAAAATTGTCAGAAAAAGACGCTTCTAGCCTATTGATTCAAATAGAAACCATTGAAGAAAATATATTTAATCTTCGTAAAAAATTTATCAGAGATTTACAAGGTGTTATTAGTGCAAAAAAAATCATCAAACTAAAAAAAGCTGAAGATGATTTTAATAGAACTTTGTTAAAACAAATAAAAGACCGAAGAAGAGGGTAATTCAAATAGTCTAACTTACTAAGCTGAACTTGTTTCAGCTTTTTTTATTTAAGAACAAAAATAAGTTTCTCTTGATAAAAGTTTACTTTATTTCAAATCGAGCCACTTTATTTTTCCCTGAGGCATAAAAAACGGTTTCCGATGCAAATCTAAACGTGTAAAAATCTTTATCATCTGAAAATTTAAGCCACGATTTTCCAAAATCTGAAGTATAATAAAGTCCGGTTCCTCCCACTGCTATTATCTTTTTCCCTTTACTATTTGGCACAAACTGAACACAGGATGCATAACCAAAAGCTTCTTTATCAGCAATTAAATTCCATGTTTTACCGCCATTTGTTGTAATAGCTTTGTTCGCACAATTTTGGTCTTGTTTCGTGTAATTTCCGCCAGCAATCATTCCTGTTTTTTCATCGTAAAAATCGGCAGTAAAAATTCCGGTCATTTCCTCTCCTTGCACAATTGGAGTTTCGTAAGCCTTCCAAGTAGTACCAAAATCGTTAGAAACAAAAACTCTCGATTGTTTGCCACCAGAAACCATAAAAATAGATTTTCCTTTTACTATTAAATTGGTATTACTTGTTGCAAAAGCAGCCTCGCCATTTGCAACTACAGGAAAATTAGAACAACTAACTTTTTGCCAAGTTGTACCGCCGTCATTGGTTTTAATAAACGACAAACAATTTTCAATTGGATCACCCATTGCAAAACCGTTTAGATCATCAGCAAATTGCATGCTATCATAAAAAACTTTTTCGTGCTCTTCTTTGTAAACAATCGTTTCGTCCAACGTATTTTTATCAATTCGAATTAAAACTGCTGGATTTCCAACGGCTAATATAAAAATAGCTTGCTTTGTACTTGCAATACTTCTAAATTCGGTTGTATTTGAAACATTTGCAATTGATTTTATTACTAAGGTATCTTTTTTCCTGTCATAAATACCAATTCTACCTTTATCCATTCCCATCCAAACTTTTTCAGCCTCCACAAGAATGGCTCTACAACTCAATTTTTCAGTAGAAATAATTTTGGATTCAAATATTGGACTAACAATTTCTTTTTTGGAAGCACAACCAATACAAATTAAAAGGATAAATAAATAGTTTTTCATGAGATAGAAATATAATTCCAAATATAAGAGAATATATTTTATGCATAGAATAAAAATTTTAAACAATTGAAAATCAGTAAAATAAATATATTTATTTTTTTTTGGCACAGAAATTGGATAATAGAATATATGAAATTAGTGTTTAACCAAAAACAACTGTTATGAAAACGAAATTACTTACTTTAAGCATACTTACATCCTTAACAATGAATGTACTTGTAGCACAAGAAAAAACTACTGTAAAAGCTTCAAATTCTGATATTAGCGATAATTTAGATTTAAGAGCAGTTGCTACTATTTTTGGTGATGCTTCCAATTTAGAAGATTTTGAAAGAAGATTAAACGACCCTAAAACTCAAATTTCCAATTTAGACTTAAATAACGATAATTATGTAGATTATTTAAGAGTAATTGAATCCGTTGAAGACAATGTCCATTTAGTGGTAGTGCAAGCGGTTTTAGATAAAGATGTTTTTCAAGATGTTGCAACCATTGAAGTTGCACGAGATAGAGACAATCGAGTACAAGTGCAAGTGGTTGGAGATGTTTATATGTATGGAACAAATTATATTTATGAACCAGTATATGTGCACACACCCATTATATATAACACTTTTTGGATAGGAAATTATCGTCCGTATTATTCATCATGGTATTGGAATTATTATCCTAGTTATTACAGTTATTGGAATCCATACCCAATTTTTAGATACAGAAATCATATTCATGTACACATCAACTTTGGTCATTCGTATCATTATGCAAGTTACAGAAGATGTGGAAATGTTTATAATAATTATTATGGCAGAAGAGGTAATGGATACGAAAGAATGCATCCTAATCGTTCATTTGCACACAGAAATACTGGATATAGCAACAGACAAGAATTAGACAATAACAGAACTATTCGTTCGCCTAGAAGCAATAACGAAATGAACGGATCTAACACTCGAATGTCGAGCAATACCCCACGTGAAACACGTACAACAAATACAACAACACCAAGAACTAGAACTGAAGGCAATAGTCCTAGATACAACAATGAAACTAGAAATACTGAAACACCTAGGGTTTCATCTGAAACAAGAAATAGAACTGAAGGCACAAGAGTATATTCAGAGAATAGAAACAATTCTTCTGGAACTAGAAGTTCTGTATCCACCAATGGAAATCAGGGAAATTCACAAGCAAGAAGTAGTTCTTCAAGAGGAAGTTCTTCACAAGGTAGAAGTAGCACCCCTAGTAGCAATTCAAACACAAGGAATTCGGGTTCAAGATCTAGCGGAAGAGGATAAATATTAAAGCTGTCAAATTTGACAGCTTTTTTTATTTTTATTCCTATCTTTGTGTCCCGAATTCTCGGGCTGATTTAAAATATACAATGAGATTACACAGAAATTTAGTATTCACTACAATTGATTCGCTTATGGCGATTTTTAATGAAGGTGAATATGCCGATAAAGTTGTCGCAAGAGCTTTAAAAAAAGACAAACGTTGGGGAAGTCATGATCGAAAATTCGTTGCTGAAACAATTTATGAAATTGTTAGATGGAAACGTTTATATACTGAAATTGCTGAAGTTAAAGAACCTTTCGACAGAGATAAAATCTGGAGAATATTTGCGGTATGGGCTGTATTAAGAGGTTATAACCTTCCCGATTGGAAGTATTTTGAAGATACTCCTGTCAGAAGAATCAAAGGAAAATTTGATGAATTAACCAAAACTAGAAAATTTAAAGAGTCTATTCCAGATTGGATGGATGAATTAGGGGTTAAAGAGCTAGGCGAAGAAGTTTGGACCAAAGAATTGGCAGCGCAAAACGAGCAAGCCAAGGTTATTCTGAGAGTAAACCGCCTAAAAACTACAAAAGAAAAATTAAGAGCTATCTTGATGGATTTGAATATTGAAACCGAGTTTCACAAAGAATATCCAGATGCTTTAATTTTAACAGAAAGAGCAAATGTATTTTTAACTGACGCTTTTAAAGACGGATTGTTTGAGGTTCAAGATGCTTCTTCACAATTAGTTGCTTATTTCTTAGATGTAAAACCAGGAATGCGAGTAGTTGATACTTGCGCTGGCGCTGGAGGAAAGACATTGCACTTGGCTTCGTTAATGGAAAATAAAGGCCAATTAATTGCAATGGATTTATACGAAAGTAAATTGAAACAATTAAAAATTCGCGCTAAAAGAAATGGAGCTTTCAACATTGAACCAAGAGTAATTGAAAGCACTAAAACAATCAAAAAGTTACACGAAAAAGCAGACAGAGTCTTAATTGATGCTCCTTGTAGTGGATTAGGTGTTTTAAAAAGAAATCCAGATAGCAAATGGAAATTACAACCTGAATTCATTGAGAATATCAAGAAAATTCAAGCGGAAGTTTTGGAGAATTACTCTAAGATTGTAAAACCAGGCGGAAAGTTAGTATATGCAACTTGTTCTGTATTACCTTCAGAAAACCAAGAACAAATTAAGCGTTTCTTAAGCACTGAAATTGGAAAAGAGTTTAATTTTGTCAAAGATCAAAAAGTCTTAGCAAGCGAAAGTGGCTTTGACGGATTTTACATGGCATTATTAGAAAGAAAAAATAAATAAAATATGAAAAAAAATATTATCCTTTTAACATTTTTATTGTGTTCTTTAATTGGAATGGCACAAATTCCAGCTAACTATTACGCTACTGCAACTGGAACAGGATTAACTTTAAAAACGCAATTGAGAAAAATTATTGATAATGTAAATGACGGATTATCATCTGAGCAT
This sequence comes from Flavobacteriia bacterium, assembly GCA_004293165.1. Lineage (GTDB taxonomy): Bacteria > Bacteroidota > Bacteroidia > Flavobacteriales > Flavobacteriaceae > Flavobacterium. The sequence goes on from RDYL01000013.1 coordinate 32,990, forward strand.
ATAGCTTTTGATCAAGGTTATGCTGGATTATATATTACTTACACCACCTCTGATATTGATTCATACTATGAAAATGATGGAACTATGTTAGATATGTATACTGAAAATCCAACAGGCCCAGAGTGTGCTTTTACTTATGGTACCAATCAAGACAATGGAACTGGTGGATCTGTAGAATGCGATAAATATAATCGTGAACATATAATTCCACAATCAGCTTTCAGTTCTGCTACTCCAATGTATTCAGACGCTCATTTTGTTGTGCCTTCAGATAAATATGTAAATGCACAAAGAGGGGATTTACCTTTTGGAGTTGTAGCTACTGCATCAAATACTTATTCTAATGGGTCAAAAAAAGGTAATAATTTAAATTCTGGCTATTCCTCTGGATATAGTTCAACGGTTTTTGAACCAATAAATGAGTTTAAAGGAGATATCGCTAGAATGTTATTATACTTTGGTACAAGATATGAAACTCAAGTTACAGGGTTTACATTTAGCATGTTTAATGGAACATCTGATCAAGTATACACAAATACGTTCTTAAATATTTTATTAAAATGGCATTTAAATGACCCAGTTAGTCAACGAGAAATTGATAGAAATAATGCTGTTTACGCAAGACAAAATAATAGAAACCCATATATTGACCATCCAGAATATTTGTGCCAAATTTTTCCAACACAATGTTCAACATTAACTTCTGAAAACTTTGTATTAGAAAATTCTATTTCAATTTATCCAAATCCGGTAATTAATAATGAAGTTACTATTTCCAGTGAAAAAGAGTTAGAATCAATTATTTTTTACAACATCAACGGACAAATCATTAAAGAAATAAAAAATCCTGTAAGGGTAGATAATTCTTATAAAGTAAACAATTTGTCAAGTGGATTTTATTTAGTTCAATTGGCTTCTGAAAAAGCTTTAGCTACAAAGAAAATAATTGTAAATTAATAATATAAACCTAATTAAAAACGCCCAGAAATAATTCTGGGCGTTTTTAATTAATATTGCAATTAGAAATAATTTTATAATAAATCCCGAACAAACGGGACAACAATTCAAAAGAAATAAAAAATGGCAAGCGACCTACATCGCACCGCTACAACCACATACCTTTGCTGTGTTCCCACCCTGGAGGAGTCTGCAGGAGCTGGTCGTGTAGGACTTGCCAGTGCAAATATACAACCTTTTTATATTTTTGCAAGGCAATTGTGAGTATAAAAAATCATTGTATATTTACCTTATTAAATATTTCAACCATGTTAAAAGTTAAGCTATTCGCTTTCATTGTATTAGGTGTAATTTCTACATCTTGTAAAGAAGATGAAAATACATTAAAAAATTTATTTTCGATTGAAAATTCAACAATAAAACCAATTCTTAAGCTTGAAGAAAGCATTGATTTAGTTCTTCAAAACAAAGAAAACAAAACAATAGATTCTGTTGTTTACTACATTAACGAAATTAAAATTGGTTCTGTAAAAGGAAATGAAAAATTGCCTTTTGCATTGAGTAATCAAAAATTAGGCAACCAAACGATTAAGGCTTTAGTGTATTTTGAAGGACAAAACATTGATATTACGTCGGGATTTTCTATTTATGCTAGCCAAGCACCAAAAGTTTTAAATTATAAAATAATCAATACATATCCTCACGATATTAAAGCTTACACCCAAGGTTTTGAATTCTATAATGGCGTTTTATTAGAAGGAACGGGACAATACAAAGAATCAACTTTAAGAAAAACCGATTTTAAAACTGGGAAAGTAACCGAACAAATTAAGTTAGAAGATAAGTATTTTGGAGAAGGCATTACCATTTTAAAAGACAAAATCTATCAATTGACTTGGAAAGAAAAAACAGGTTTTGTGTATGATGCAAAAACTTTCAAATTAGAAAAAACATTTCCTTACGAAATGGACGGATGGGGAGTTACGAATGATGGTGAAAAACTATACATGAGTGATGGTTCTGAGAAAATCTATATTTTAAATCCAGAAACTTTGAAGGTTGAAGATTATATTAATGTTTACACCAATGGCACTAAAATTGAACAAGTAAATGAACTAGAATGGGTTAATGGGAAAATTTGGGCTAATATTTACCAAAAAGATGCTATTGCTATTATAAATCCTAAGAATGGTTCAATTGAAGCGATTATCAATTTAAGCGAATTAAAAAACAAGGTAACTAAGCATGTAGAAATCGATGTTTTAAACGGAATTGCATACAATCCTGCAACAAAAACGTATTTTGTAACAGGTAAAAATTGGGATAAAGTTTTTGAGATAACTGTTGAGTAATTTTAAAAAAAAAACATAAAAAAAAGCCTCATTTCTGAGGCTTTTTTGCTTATTAGATTTTACTTGTAATAACATCTAACCATTTTTTTGCTATTCTAAATTCTTCTCCAATAACGAAATTTTTAGCATCAGCATGAAAGAAAACTAAATTAATTTCTTTATGATTATTCAACGTTAAATGCAACGCTAATTTATTAATTTCGTGATTGCTTTTTGGTACATTTCCATGTTTATCAAATTGAACTAACGAGCATTTTTTAACTTCTTTTAGATTAATAACTTCGTTAATCTGAGCATCTTCTCCTTTTCTGAAGAAGGCTAACATGTCTCCTTTAATTCCTATTCCAGAATTATTCGTCCAAAAATCACAATCTGAAAATTTTGTGCTTTTGTCAACTGATAATTCATTCAGTGTGTTTAATAATTGATTTTTTCTTTTTCTAACATTATTATTAATGATGAAAATAGGAATAATGATTAACGAAAAAAAAACGATTCCGATTATAGTGTTGGTAATATCCATTTTGAATTTATTTTAAATTAAGTGTATAAAAAACTTCTCAAATATTGAATTTATTTGAGATTAACTAGATTTAAAATAAATTTTACCAAAAATAATGAAACGGGAAAATAATTCTTGAAGTACCAAAAAATAGATTAAGAAGATGCTTTTTTACAAAAAAAACTTCAAAACTATTTTTATTTAATAATTCTAACTGAATAGGAGAAGTCAATAATAAAAACGCAGGAATTTGTTTTCTTACAATTTCATTAGAACCTGAATGATTTTGACTGATTTTTAATGAAATTGACTCTTTCTGAATGCCTTCCTGATTAAAATCGATTTTGCCTTGGCTAAAATGGGAATAACATTCTTTTGTAGAGACTGTTTTTATTAGTTGAGGGACAACTAAAGAATCATTTCCATGCAACAACAAATAACCGAATATAAAAACGGTTACTATAGCTCTAAAACATTGAATGACTTTTTTCAAAGGAATTATTTTAAACAAATATAAGCATAAAGAACTACTTCACCAATTTAGTCACAATATCCTTAACAGGTAAAATAGCTTTTGTATCCTCTATACTTGGTCCCGCTACCCAAACCGTTTTATAGGTTACTTGTGTGGCTGCTTTTTCTGTAGCTTTCATTCCGATATAAAAACGAATCATTTTGACCCATTTTTTAAGACTTTTGTTTTTATTCAATAAAGTTTCTAACCAAGTTTGTTTAGTTCCTACTTTTTGAACATAGGGTGTATTGATAACCGTACAAGGTGTTCCAGAAATTCTTTCCGTCATTACTATATCTTTCGCACCATAATCTACACATGCTTGTTTGTATTCTTGAGAAACACCGGCTTCATTTGAGGCAATAAACGGACTTCCTACAGAAACACCAACCGCTCCATAGCTTAACATTTTATCTAAATCTGCCTTACTTCCTACTCCACCTGCTGAAATAACAGGTAATGATGTGTTTTCGTTTAAAGATTTAATTAGTTCTTCTGGATTAATATTTCCTCTATGACCACCTGCTTCGTTATTAACTGCCACAAGAGCATCAGCTCCTAATCCTTCTACTTTTTTAGCAAATGATAAGTCAGTCACATCGCAAAAAACTTTGATACCAACTTTTTGCGCTTCTTTAATAGTTTCTTCTGGAGAACCTAATGATGTTAGTATAAAATCTACCTTTTCTTCACATAAAACACGTAATTGCTCTTTGTACTTAACGTTAGATTTGTTAACGATTAAATTATAACCAAAACTACCTCCTGCAACTTTGGCTGCTTTTAATTCTCTAATAGAAGCTTGAAGCTCTTCTAATGTTCTATAATTCAAGGCCGGAATACAACCTGCAATTCCACTTTTCATTCCCTCTATAACCATTTTAGTATTGGATACTAAAAACATAGGAGCCATTATTACCGGATGTGTAATTTGTAAAAGCGAAGTCAACGATTGTTTTTCCATTTTAATTCAATTTATTTTCAAATATAGAAAAAATAAAAATACTATGCATGCATAACAAAGTTAATATTTTAAGTTATAAAACAAAAAACGTGAGAACATATGTTAAAAGTCTTAATAAAATCTTAATAAAATAACACAGCAATTAAAATTAAAATAAATTTGAATGAAAACTAACTTAAATTAAAAATGACAAAAAAACTAACCGTATTCATTTGTCTTGTATTATTTTCATTTACTACTGACCTAGTGGCACAGCGTAAGAAAAAAGACAATACAAAATCAAATGCAGTAGCAGCTGTTAATCCAGATGCAAAAAAACCAGATGCAAAAAAAGAACCTAAGCCTTATAAAAAGGTAATCGATTCAACTGCAGTTACTCAAAATGGTTTAATTGATGTTCACAAAGTAGGTGAAAAATACCTTTTTGAAATCTCAGATTCTTTAATTGGAAAAGAGATTATGACAATAACTAGATATTCTAAAACGCCTGCTGGAGGTGGAATTTTTGGAGGAGAAGAAGTAAATCGTCAAGTTGTTCGATTTGAAAAAGGTCAAAACAACACCATTTTGCTTCGTTCGATAACCTATGTAATTATGACTCCCGATGAGGACAAGCCAATTACAAAGTCGGTTAAAAATTCGAGTGCCGATCCAATTATAGGAATTTATGAAATTCTAGCCTATAAAAAAGATGCTTCTGGAAAGAATAATACCGCAAGTGTTATAGATATGACAACTGCCTTCGACTCTGATTTACAAACCTTTTCATTGAATTCAGTTAACAAACAATTACTAAGTATTCAAGCTTTCCAAAAAGATAAGTCATTCATTCAATTTGTGAAGAGTTTTCCAATCAACACAGAAATTAGAACAACTAAAACATTTACGACTGTTGCTCCACAAATTTCAAGAAATCCAACACCAAAAGTTGGAGTTGACTTACCTGCAGGATTAGATGCTGGTGTAGTAACGATGGAACTTAATACTTCGTTTATTTTATTACCAGACAATCCAATGCGCAAACGTGCATTTGATAAAAGAGTTGGGTATTTTGCAAATGGATATGATGTATTTGAAGAAGATTCTCAAAAAGCAGAAACCGAAATTTTTGCTGTAAGATGGCGATTAGAACCTAAAAACGCAGAAGATGCTGAAAAACAAAAACGTGGAGAACTTATTGAACCTAAAAAACCTATCGTTTATTATTTAGATCCGGCAACTCCTGATAAATGGAAACCTTTTATCAAACAAGGTATTGACGATTGGCAAGAAGCTTTTGAATTTGCAGGTTGGAAAAATGCTATTCGTGGCGAATATTGGCCAGAAAATGATCCAACCATGAGTTTAGAAGACGCACGTTTCTCTGTATTAAGATACTTTGCAGCTGAAATTCAAAATGCATACGGACCAAACGTTCACGATCCAAGAACAGGAGAAATCATGGAAAGTCACATTGGTTGGTATCATAATATCATGAGTTTATTACGTGATTGGTATTTGATTCAAACAGCAGCTGTTGATCCTCAAGCAAGAAACAAAAAATTTAATGATAAATTAATGGGCGAATTAATCCGATTTGTGGCAGCTCATGAAGTTGGTCATACGCTTGGTCTTCGTCACAATATGGGTGCAAGTTTTGCTACTCCGGTTGAAATGTTGAGAAATCCAGAGTTTCAAAAGAAAAATGGTCACACTTCATCTATTATGGATTATGCTCGTTTTAATTATGTTGCACAACCAGAAGATGGTGTAACCGATTTATTTCCAAGAATTGGTGATTATGACAAATGGGCTATTAAATGGGGTTATTCGTATTTCAAAGATGCTAAAGATGCAGATGCTGAAAAAGCACTTTTAAATGAGATGACTAAAGATGCCTATAAAAATCGTCGTTTATGGTTTGGTACCGAAACTAATCCGTACGACCCAAGATACCAAACAGAAGATTTAGGAGATAACGCCATGAAAGCATCCGATTATGGTATTAAAAACTTAAAACGAATTCTACCTAACTTAATTGAATGGAGTAAAGAAAACGGTGAAGATTATGATGAACTAAATGGTTTATATAATTCATTAACAGGTCAATTTAGACGTTACATGGGACATGTTACTAAAAATGTAGGAGGTATTTATGAAACACCAAAAACATATGACATGGAAGGAAGCCAATATGAAGTTGTTCCTTCAGCTATTCAAAACGAAGCAGTTGCATTTTTAAATAAACAATTATTTAAAACACCTATGTGGTTATTAGATCAAAATATTTTATCTAAAATTAAACCTGAAAATGGAGTTGAAGCAATTAAATCGATTCAAGATGGAACTTTATCCAGTTTATTATCTGGAGATCGTTTGGTTCGATTGTTAGAAACTTCTTCTCAAAACAAAGCGAATTATTCAGTAGATGAATTAATGAGTGATTTAAGAAGAGGTATTTTCTCTGAAATAAAAATGAACACTCCTATTGATATTTATAGAAGAAATTTACAAAAACTATTTGTTTCTAAACTTATTGAAACCATGTCTAGTGATAAAAGCAATGTAACCTTTTTTAGTGGCAGACGAATTGTTTTAGCAGATACTGATATTCCATCAATTGCTAGAGGTCAATTAAATGAACTAAAAAGTCAATTAAAAGTTGCTGCTTCAACTACACCTGATCGATTAACTAAATTTCACCTTAATGATTTAGTGGCGCGAATTGAAAATGCAATGAAACCAAAATAATTTATTATTCAAAAGTTATTCTGAAAATTTGATTTTCAGAATAACTTTTAATATCTAAATATATGATTTAGTATTTATATAAATTCAGTAGAAAGATAAAAAAATATTTTAGAAATCAAGTTTATTTAAATATTTAAAATGCTTTAAAAAATCATTATTTTATAGGTTAATATGATTAAAAATCATTTTAACTAATATTCAAAATCGGGATTTTTAATTTTACTATATTTGCCAAAAATTAAACGATGTATAAAATAATTGCCAAACTTAACAAAGCTCTTTTACCTAGTTTTACCAAACAACGTTTAGATCCTATCAAAGCTAAAAAATGGCAAAAAGCAATTATTGCTTATCGGTATTGGGTAACCATAAAATCATTAGATTAATCAATATACGTTTTATTCATATATTATTTTCCGCCTTGGGGTTTAGTATATACTTTTTTTCTGCTGTTTTATAAATGCCAGTCTCGTTTAAATCTTCTTTTTATTCTGCTGCCGATTTATTAACTATAACTTTAGCTTTAGTTTCTTTACCTTTTTTTTGTATCTTTTTTAGTGGATGCCTCTTTTTTTTTTAGCTGCGTCTAATTTCTTTTGAAATTCTTTCTTGTTCTTTACAACTTGTTCTTTGGTAACTTTTTTACCATCTTTAATTACTTTTGTTTCTTGCGCTAAAGCACCTATTGAAAACAAAAATAACAAACCTAAAAGAGCTATTTTTCTCATATGATTTAAAAAATTAAGATTAAACAATTTTATGAATTCTATTTACTGGAATTACAACACCTTGTTTTAAAATTACTCGGTTATCTGTTACTCCCCAAATTGTAGTTTCTACCATTTTTTTTGACTTATCGTCTTCAAAGTAAATTTTAATTTTAACATGCTCTAAATTACCTAATGAAAGCGCGCGATCTAATTCGTTTTTACGAGAAGATATTTCATCATTATCTTCTAACACATCCGACTTTGGGAAATTTAATAATGCTATTATTTCTTTGTCTATTAATTCAAATGTAGTACTCATGGTTTTAGTAGTTTAATTAGGGTTTTTAAAGTTAAAAAAAAAAGTATATAAAAGTAGTTTTTTTACTTTTTAATTTTGAAGTCTAAAGTCGTTTAAAATTTACCTGAAATTAAAGTAAAAAAAGAGACCGCTTTTGACGATCTCTTTTAACTGATTTTTTTTAAATACGTATTAAAACTTCATACCAACACCTACTCCTACTAACCAAGGATTGACATCTACTTCCGCTGGGATGATTAATCCTGGTGCTAAATTTGAAGCATCAACACTAACATCGGTACTTAAAAATAAACGTTTAACATCTAAGTTGATAAAAAATGTTTCATCTAGCATTAAATCGAACCCCAATTGTGCTGCATAACCTAAAGCATTATCATATGATACATCAGCAACATCTCCCGATTTAACATTGTAAAATAATGTATAATTTACACCCGCTCCAATGTATGGCTTGAAAACTTTTTTGTCTGAAGTATAAAAATGATATTGCGCTGTTAATGTTGGAGGCAATAACCAAACACTGCCTAAATTTACATCGCCAGCTGCTGTATTAATTGCTTGAACATCATGTTTTGCCGTACCTAATATTAACTCAGCTGCAAAATTTTCTGTAAAAAAATAAGTAAAGTCTAATTCAGGAATTAAAGCATTTGAAATAGCAACATCACCACCAATAATACCAATTGAAGCACTTTCATCTGGAGCAACTCCAACCGCTCTTAATCTAACTTGCCATCTTTTAAATTCATTTGATTTCGATTCTTCTTTTGTTTCGTTATCTTGTGCGTTTACAAAATTTACTGTCATTAAAGACATCGCCATTAAAGCAAAAACTATTTTTCTCATTTTGTTAAGTTTTAAAATTATAAGTCAAAGATATTTAGTAGAAAAACGCTAAAAACTGATATAAATCATAGATTAAAAAAATTTTATCTGTAATTATCTTTTTAAAATACTACAATTTTAATTTACATTTGTAGCCTTATGCTAAAGACCGTAAATATCCTTAATAAAAGAGCTAAATTCGATTACGAAATTTTAGACAAATACACTGCTGGAATTGTCCTAACTGGAACCGAAATTAAATCAATCCGTTTAGGAAAAGCTTCTATTACAGAAAGTTTTTGTGAATTTAATGAAGGGGAACTTTTTGTAATTAATTCTAATATTGAAGAATATTTATATGGAACGCATTATAACCATAAAACAAAAAGTGAACGTAAATTATTATTAAACAAAAAAGAACTAAAGAAACTTTTTAAAGATTCTGACAACAAAGGATTAACCATAGTACCACTTCGATTATTTACCAACGAAAAAGGATTAGCAAAACTAGATATAGCATTGTGTCGTGGTAAAAAGAATTATGATAAACGTGAATCGTTAAAAGAACAAGACACAAAACGTGATTTAGACCGAATTAAAAAAAGCTTCTAATCGTATCACAATGAAAGAAATTCTAAAACAAGCTCGCATTGATAAAGGATTTTCCACAAGAAAGTTAGCCGAACTTACAAAAATTGATCAAGCCTTAATTAGTAAGTTTGAAAACGGTTTTAGAATTCCAACCAAAAAACAAATTCAAACGCTTGCCCAAATTTTAGAAATCGATTTAAAACCATTATTGGTCTCTTGGTACAAAGTGAAATTAGACCAAAATTTCGATCTAAATACGTTTGCCATTCAAGCCATTACTGAAATTCTTCAACAAAAAGGCATTGAAGTTGGGAATTCATCCAAAGAAAAAGAAATTACTTCCATCTTAGATGAATTGGAAGTTTTAAAACAAAAATTAACGAATCTTCGCTAATTAATTTTTATTTTCTAAAAGAGGTACAAAACGGAAATCACCAAATTCATGCTTTTCAAACTGTGTCTCGTTTTTACGAATCAACAACGTCATAATTTGATCTTTTTCTCCTACCGGAATTACTAACCTTCCTCCTATTTTTAATTGTGCCATCAATGGTTGCGGAATAAATGGTGCACCTGCCGTAACAATGATACTATCAAAAGGAGCCTCCTCTGCAAAACCTTTATAACCATCGCCAAATATTAATTTTTTCGGACGAATACTCAATTTTGGTAACAAAAGTGATGTCTTTTTAAACAATTGATTTTGTCGTTCAATGGAATAGACGATTGCTCCTAATTTACACAAAACTGCCGTTTGATAACCACTTCCAGTTCCAATTTCTAGAATTTTATGCTCTTTTTTAATTTCTAATAATTGAGATTGAAAAGCTACTGTATAGGGTTGTGAAATAGTTTGGTCAGCTCCTATAGGAAATGCTTTATCTTGATAAGCAAAATCTTCAAAACTCGAATCTAAAAATAAATGACGTGGAATTTTACTAATAGCTGCCAATACATTCTTATCGGTAATTCCTTTTTCTTCCAACTGCTTTACAAGCTGATTTCTAAGTCCTTGATGTTTATTAGTATCTTTCAATTTGGGTAATAATTTATTTCGTAAAAATAGCTTGAAAAATCTAAATATCAAATGTAAAATTTCTGAAACTTTTATTCCGAAGTTTTGAAACTTAAACTTTTGAACTTTAAACTAAAATTGTACTTTTGATAAAATTTAATCTTATGCTAAGAGTAGGCGTTTTAGGTGCGGGTCACCTTGGAAAAATACATTTACGATTATTAAAACAATCAGAAAAATATGAATTAGTAGGCTTTTACGATGCTTTTGATGAAAATGCAAACAAAGTAGCGGCCGAATTTGGTTACAAAAAATTTGATTCAATTGCCGAATTAATCGCTGCGGTTGATGTTGTTGATATTGTAACTCCTACATTACAACATTTTGAATGTGCTAAACAAGTTATTGAAGCTGGTAAACACATTTTTATTGAAAAACCAATCTCAAATACAGTTGAAGAAGCCGAAGAAATTATCGCTTTAGCCAACAAATACAATGTTAAAGGTCAGGTTGGACATGTGGAACGATTCAATCCTGCGTTTACCGCTGTGAAAGACAAAATCAAGAATCCAATGTTTATTGAAACGCATCGCTTGGCTGAATTTAATCCGCGCGGTACTGATGTTCCTGTGGTTTTAGATTTGATGATTCACGATATTGATGCGATTTTAAGCGTAGTAAAATCAAAAGTAAAATCTATTAACGCTAGTAGTGTTGCGGTGATTTCAGACTCACCTGATATTACTAATGCTCGAATAGAATTTGAAAACGGTTGTGTTGCCAATATTACTTCGAGTCGTATATCAATGAAAAACATGCGCAAATCACGTTTCTTCCAAAAAGACGCTTATATTTCTGTTGACTATTTAGACAAAGTGTGTGAAATTGTTCGCATGCAAGATGCGCCAGAAGTGCCTGGCGATTTTGATATGATTTTACAAAATGCTGAAGGCGTAAAAAAACAAATTTATTTTGACAACCCAAATATACAAGCTAATAATGCGATTTTAGACGAATTAGAAACATTTGCAGACGCTATCAATAATAACACTACACCTATCGTTACATTAGAAGACGGAACCGAAGCATTACGTGTAGCATATCAGATTATTGATTGTATGAATAAATAAAAACCAAACAAACCTAAAATAACAAAATGAATACAATAGCAGTAATTGGAGCAGGAACTATGGGCAACGGAATTGCACATACTTTTGCACAAAGCGGATTTACCGTAAAATTAATCGATATTTCAGACAAATCATTAGAAAAAGGAATGGCAACTATTGCCGCAAACCTTGATAGGATGGTTTCAAAAGGAACTATTACGGAAAATGACAAAATCAAAACCATCGGAAATATTATTACTTACACTGACATCAAAGACGGTGTGGTAGGTTGTGATTTAGTAGTGGAAGCGGCTACCGAAAACGTTACTTTAAAAATGAACATCTTCAAACAATTGAGCGATGTTTGTGACCATAACGTAATTTTAGCTTCTAACACTTCTTCAATTTCTATCACTCAAATTGGAGCACAAGTTGTTCATCCAGAAAGAGTTATCGGAATGCACTTTATGAATCCGGTGCCAATTATGAAATTGGTTGAAATTATCCGTGGATATTCTACTTCGGATGAAGTGACTAAAATCATCATGGATTTATCAGTTAAATTAGGAAAAATACCTACTGAAGTAAACGATTATCCAGGTTTTGTAGCCAACAGAATCTTAATGCCTATGATTAACGAATCAATCGAGACATTATATAACGGAGTTGCTGGTGTACAAGAAATTGATACCGTGATGAAATTAGGTATGGCACACCCAATGGGACCATTACAATTAGCAGACTTCATCGGATTAGACGTTTGTTTGTCTATCTTAAACGTAATGTACGACGGATTCAAAAATCCAAAATACGCACCTTGTCCATTATTAGTAAACATGGTAATGGCTGGAAAATTAGGAGTTAAATCAGGAGAAGGTTTCTACGATTACTCAGAAAGCAAAAAAGCAGAGAAAATTGCAAAACAATTTTCAAAGTAAAAAGTCACAGTTTTCAGTCGCATTTACATCTGAATACTGCGACTGAGACTGATAACTAAATAAAAATGGCTAAAATAAAACCTTTCAAAGCAGTTCGTCCGGCAGCGGATAAAGTTGCCTTAGTTACTTGCAGAACGTATGACGATTACAGTTCGGCTGAGCTTGCCGCTTGGTTGGATTTTAATCCGTATTCGTTTTTGCATGTGATTCATCCTGCTTATGCCAATGCGCAAAAAGTGTCTTTGGAAAAGCGTTTTAAAGCCGTTGCCAATAAATATCAAGATTTCAAACACGAGCAAATTCTGATTGAAGAAGAACATCCTGTTTTTTACCTGTACGAAATCCAGTCAAAAGGTCAAACTTTTACTGGAATTATTGCTGGTACTTCGGTGAAAGATTACCAAAATAACGTCATCAAAAAGCACGAAGACACCTTGCAATATCGGGTGGAATTGTTCAAAGATTATTTACATCAAACGAATTTTAACACCGAACCCGTTTTAATTACGTATCCTGATAGTGTGGAGATTAATACGTTTATTGCGTTGCGAAAAAAGAGTAAGCCTGTTTACGAATATTCAACTACCAATAAAGAAAAACACACGCTTTGGAAAATTGATACACAATCGGAAATCGATTGGCTACAAGAACATTTTGAAGGAATTCCGAATATATATATTGCCGATGGACATCATCGTTCGGCTTCTGCGGAATTGTTATACGAACAAGACAAGCATTTAGGCAATGAAAACTTGAATTATTTCATGAGTTTTTTAATTGCCGAAAGTAATGTCAAAATATACGAATTCAACCGATTGATTCGCGATTTGAATGGTTTGAGTAAAGATGATTTTATCAAAAAATTATCTGAAAACTTTATTATTAAAGCGAAAGACCAAGAAATATGGAAACCCCAAAACAAGTTTGAATTTGGTATGTATTTAGATGGTAGTTTTTATGCCCTTTTTTACAAATATGAAAACCACAATGAATCTTCGATTTTAGATAGTTTGGACGCTCAAATTTTATACGACAAAGTATTATTTCCAATATTAGGCATCGAAGATTTACGCAACGACGAACGAATTGATTACATTCCTGGAAAGCAATCCATTTCGGTAATAAAAGATCTAATCGATGAAGGCGAATTTGAAGTTGGCTTCATGCTCTACCCTTCTGACATCAATGAAATCAAAGTCTTAGCTGATAACAATTTAATCATGCCTCCAAAATCAACATACATTGAACCGAAGTTTAGAAGTGGTTTGGTAGTGTATGAGCTTTAATAGAGTTGGGAGTTTGAAGATGGAAGTTGGGAGTAATAAAAAATAAACAAAATTTTGTCATTTCGACTAAGGAGAAATCGCATTAAAAAGAATAAAATGGCTGTAGATAATCCATCAATAATAGATTTCATAAGCATAACTCCCGAAAATGAAGTTCAATTAACAATTTCAGATCATTTAAATTGGGATGATGAGAATCACTTTTTACATCTTCAAAATAAAATAAATTCCTATTTAGAAGTTGTTGAGAGTAATCAGATTTATGAAATTTATCCTGAAGCAATAGGAAAACAAATAGCTATTAATGTTGCATTAAAATACAAACCAAATAAAAATGCTAAAGATTTTTTGAATGAAATAGCCATATTTTTAAAGTCAAACAATTTTAATTTTGATTACTCAGTAATAAAATAGAATACAATGTCAATCCAACAAAACCTCAATACCATAAAATCCCAAATTCCAGCACGTGTTACATTGGTAGCGGTTTCAAAAACCAAACCTGTGGCTGATTTAATGGAAGCTTACGATGCTGGGCAACGTATTTTTGGAGAAAACAAAATCCAAGAAATGACCGATAAATGGGAAGTCATGCCAAAAGACATTGAATGGCACATGATTGGTCACGTGCAAACTAACAAAGTAAAATTCATGGCGCCTTATGTGAATTTGATTCATGGTGTAGATAGTTTGAAATTACTGCAAGAAATCAACAAACAAGCCACTAAAAATAATCGTGTGATTGATTGTTTGTTACAAGTATATATTGCTGAAGAAGAAAGTAAATTTGGATTAGATGAACAAGAATTAGAAGAGTTGCTGAAACAAGTTCAACAAGACAAAGAAAACTATAAAAACATCAGAATAGTTGGTTTAATGGGAATGGCAACGTTCACCGAAAATAAAAACCAAATCGAAAAAGAATTCAAGCATCTAAAAACGATTTTTGATAAATACAAAACACTGAACACTGAACACTGTCAACTGAACACTCTCTCAATGGGCATGTCGGGCGATTATCAACTCGCAATTTCATGCGGAAGTACAATGGTTCGAATTGGAAGTAGTATATTTGGATCCAGATAATTAGTAAAGACGCGATTAATCGCGTCTCTATCATACATAACCTTTTAAACTTTTAAACTATTTATTGCATACTCGACATAGAAACCACTGGAGGCCAATTCAACGAAGAAGGAATTACCGAAATCGCCATTTATAAATTTGATGGTCATGAGGTGGTGGACCAATTCATTAGTTTGGTAAATCCAGAAAAGCCAATTCAACCTTTTGTGGTGAAATTGACTGGGATTAATAATGCCATGCTTCGAAGTGCTCCAAAATTTTATGAAGTTGCTAAAAGAATTATCGAAATTACAGAAGGATGCGTTGTCGTAGCTCATAATGCATCTTTCGATTATCGTATTTTAAAAACCGAATTCAGACGTTTGGGTTATGATTTCAAAAAGCAAACACTTTGCACGGTTGAATTAGCTAAAAAGTTAATTCCGGAACAAGAATCGTATAGTTTAGGAAAATTAGTTCGTGCGTTAGGAATTCCTATGGCAGACCGTCACAGAGCTAGTGGTGACGCCATGGCAACTGTGAAATTATTTAAGATGTTGATGGCAAAAGACGTTGAAAAAGAAATCGTAAAAAGTTTCATTAAAACGGAAATCAAATCGGGAATTTCACCAAAACTATTGGATATTGTAGAAAGTTTACCTTCAAAAACGGGAATCTACTACATTCACAATGAAAAAGGCGATTTAATTTATATTGGTAAAAGTAAAAACATCAAAAAACGCGTCAACCAACATTTCACGGGAACTTCAAGTAAAAGTAAAAAAATACAACGCGATGTATTTACTGTCTCAGTTGAAGAAACGGGTAGCGAATTAATAGCACTTTTAAAAGAAAGTGAAGAAATCAAAATCAATAAGCCTATTTATAATAGAGCGCAACGCAAAAGCATTTTTCAATATGCCTTATACATGCATAAAAATGTAGATGGTTATTTAGCGTTAAGCGTTGAAAAAGCAGATGGCCGTAAAAAAGAAATTACGTCATTCACTACCTTACAAGAAGGAAGAAATGCTTTATTTAAAATTACCGAAAAACACAATTTGTGTCAGAAAATCAATGGTTTATACATCACGAAAAACGCTTGTTTTCAACATAAAATAAAAGAATGCAATGGCGCTTGTATTGGCGAAGAATCTCCGGAAAGTTATAACGAAAGAGTAACCGAATTTATAGAGGAAAACGCTTTTGAAAACAACAATATGATTATCATTGATCGCGGTAGAACTTTTGATGAAAGAAGTGCCGTCTTAATTGAGAATGGTGTTTACAAAGGTTATTGTTTTTACGAATTAAATTATCAAATTACTAACATCGATATTCTGAAAAACATCATTATACCGATGCAACATAATCGCGATATTAAAACGATTATTCAAAGTTATTTACGCAAAAACAAAGTTTACAAAGTAATTAAGTTTTAAAGTTGATGAACTACCTAATTACAATCATCGGGCCAACAGCTATCGGAAAAACAGCGCTAAGTATTGCTTTAGCACAACATTTTGGTTGCGATATTATTTCGTGCGATAGCCGTCAGTTTTTTAAAGAAATGAAAATTGGCACGGCTGTTCCAAGTGATATAGAATTAGCTGCTGCACCACATCATTTTATCCAGAATAAAACGATTTTTGAAAGTTATTCTGTTGGTGATTTTGAACAAGAAGCTTTAGCTAAATTGGACGAATTATTTCAGAAAAACAACATTCAAATTATGGTCGGTGGTTCAGGTTTGTATGTGGAAGCGGTTTTGAAAGGATTTGATGATTTTCCAGATATTGATGATTCGGTAAGAGAAACAATTAATACAAAATTTGATAGCTTAGGTATCGAATATTTGCAAGAGCAATTACAAAAATTAGATTCGGAATATTATACAAAACTTTCAACTGAAAATCCGCAAACACTTCAAAATCCGCAACGAATGAAACGTTTTGTGGAAGTATGTTTAGGAACGGGAAAACCGTATTCAAGTTTTATTGGAAAACGAAAAAATGTGAGAAACTTCACTCCTATTATAATTGGTTTAGAAGCGGACAGAGAAATAATGTACGATAGAATCAACCAACGCGTTGATATCATGCTAAATGAAGGTCTTTTAGCCGAAGCACAAGCATTGTATCCAAATAAACAATTGAATGCATTGCAAACAGTTGGTTACAGAGAATTATTCGATTATTTTGATGGAAAAACAACCTTAGAATTCGCTATCGAACAAATTAAAATGAATACGCGACGTTTTGCAAAACGCCAAATTACTTGGTTTAAACGAACTGAAAATGTGAGTTGGTTTGATTATTTGATGGATAAAAAAGAGATTATAAAAAAAATAGAATCACAGATTCAAAAATTATAAAAATGCCCATTTCTCCTCATTTTACTTCTATCTTAAAACAAGAATACGAAATCAACTTTCTACAATGCTATCCAAATGGTTTGTTGAAATACACCGATTTATGCAATATTTTTCAAATCACTGCTGGAATTCATGCCGATTTAGGCGGAATTAGTTTTAGCGATATGCAAGAACATCACCAGGCGTGGGTAATGAGCAAAATGCGTTTAGAAATTATCAGCTTACCGAAATGGAAAGAGAAAGTTACCGTAAAAACGTGGATTAAATCGTTAGAAAATTCGCGTTCAACTCGATGTTTGGAATTGTATCGTGGTAATGAAAAATTAGCAGGTTGCGAAACCTATTGGGCAGTATTGAATACTCAAATCAGAAGACCTGAAAATTTAGCTTTACCTCACGAACATTTTATCAAATATCCAGAACACAGCGCTACTGAAAAATCGGTACAACGAATTAATTTGGATATTCCTTTTGAAAAAGTTTTGGATTACAAAGTACAATTATCGGATTTAGATATTGTAAATCATGCTAACAACGTAAGATACCTAGAATGGTGTCTAAATACCATGGATAGAAAATTTATCCTAAAACAGCACATAAAAGGTTTTGAAATGAATTTTCTAAAAGAATTGAATTGGAATGACGAAGTGATCATTTCAAATAATGAAAATACATATGTAATCTCTAAAGAAGATAAGATTTGTTTCGCATTAGAAATAAACGAATAAAAAAAGTCCTGATTACTCAGGACTTTTTTGTTATTTTTTGATTACTAATCTAAAACCTTCACCATGAATGTTTAAGATTTCTACGTTTTCATCTTGTTTTAAGAATTTTCTCAATTTAGCTATATATACGTCCATACTTCTTGAAGTGAAATAATTATCATCTCTCCAAATTTTTGTTAATGCTAATTCTCTAGGCATTAAGTCATTTTCATGAAGTGCTAACATTTTTAATAACTCACACTCTTTTGGAGATAACTTAATTGGCTCATGCCCAGGAAAAGTTAAGAAACGCAGTTTAGAATTTAAATGGAATTTACCAATTTCAAACTCAAATTTGGTGGTATCTGGTTTCACTTCTGAAGCTTTTCTTTGGATAATAGCCTTGATTTTCATTAAAAGAACTTCCGAATCAAACGGTTTATTTAAATAATCGTCTGCTCCTACTTTATATCCTTTTAAAACGTCTTCTTTTAGTGTTTTAGCTGTTAAAAAGATAATTGGCACTTCTTGGTTTTTCTCACGGATTTCTCTCGCTAAAGTATAACCATCTTTATAGGGCATCATGACATCCAAGATGCATAAATCGTATATATCTTTTTTAAATTTTTCAAAACCTTCCATTCCGTTTTTTGCTAACGTCACTTCAAAATCATTGATCATTAAATAATCTTTTAAAACGGCTCCAAAATTTGGATCGTCTTCAACTAATAATATTTTTTTTGCTTCCATAGTTTATAGTGTATCTTTTTAATTTATTAATGGTAATTTTATAATAAAGGTGCTACCTTTTCCTTTTTCGCTTTCTACAAATATTTGCCCGTTATGGTCTTCAATAATTTGTTTTACATACGCTAAACCTAAACCGTGACCTTTAACATTGTGTAAATCTCCAGTATGTTCACGATAGAATTTTTCAAAAACTCTTTTTTGAGCTACTTTACTCATTCCTGCTCCTTGATCTTGAATTTTAATCAAGATAAAGTCTTTAATATTTTCGGTAAATACATCAATTACTGGTGCATTTGGCGAATATTTAATTGCATTATCTAACACATTTACTAATACGTTGGTAAAATGAACTTCGTTTAAAAGGATTGTATTTCGTTGTGCATTAAAATGTTGATGAATAATTCCTTCTCTATCTTCTACAATTAAACTAACATGCTCTATTGCATCTTCAATAATTTCTGAAACATCTCGAGGTTCTTTTGAAATATCTAATTCGTTTTTTTCTAATTTAGAAATTCGTAAAACATTTTCAACCTGAGCGTGCATTCGTTTGTTTTCTTCTTTTATCATTTGAAGATATCGTTGCACTTTTTCTTTATCATCAATAATTTTTGGATTCTTAATTGCATCTAAAGCTAAATTGATAGTAGCAATAGGCGTTTTAAATTCATGCGTCATATTGTTAATGAAATCGGTTTTGATTTCAGAAATTTGTTTTTGTTTTATTAATTGATTCAAGGCACTTGAATAAGTTAAAACAATAACCAAAGTAAACAATAAAGACAGACTTGAAATTCCAATTAATGAAGAAAAAACAAATTTATTTTTTTGTGGAAAACTAACTAATAATTGATATTTAGAAAGTCCTTCATTGTCTTGAAATACAGGTATCCCATATGTTGTATTACTATTGTATTTAAAGTCTTCAGAACGTATTTTAGTTGCTAAACCATTACTGTATATTCCAAATTCAAAAGGTGTTTTTACACCATACTTATGAAGTTCGTCTTTTAAATATTTACCTAATTGTTCCGTCGAAACTCTTTCTTGCAATGGTTTTAAAGAGACTACATCTTTAAATGTTACTTCAAAATTTGCTTTGTCTAAACTTGTAACGCTTCCTACTTTTTTCATGGAAACATCTGGAAAAGAACGAATCTTTAACGTTCCATCATTTATAGTATTTCCATTAAAAACTTCCGTTTTTCTTTTTGAAATAACTTTCCCAAAATTAATAGCTTCAGCGTTTTTATCGAAAAAAGAACCGTTAATACCATAATTTTCAGCGACTAATGTGTTCGTATAAATTATAGTTTCATTCGTTTTTTTATCACGCTCGTAAAAATAAATCTCTTTTAATTCTTCTTCTTTAGGTATTTTTCCGGTGCTATCAATAATTTTATTATAATAGTTATAGAAAGAAACCATTTCTTTTTCATTGATTGTATTAGAAACGTTTCCTAAAACTTGTTGCACATGGTATTTGAATTCTTCTTCATTTTTATCCAAAGAAGTAGATATCCAATACAATTGAA
Source organism: Flavobacteriia bacterium (assembly GCA_004293165.1). Classification (GTDB taxonomy): domain Bacteria; phylum Bacteroidota; class Bacteroidia; order Flavobacteriales; family Flavobacteriaceae; genus Flavobacterium. The sequence goes on from RDYL01000013.1 coordinate 53,233, forward strand.
CTAAAATAATTCCTATTAATGACAAACTCATTAAAAAGACCAATAATCTAAATCTTGATTTATTCATCGAAACAAATTTAACATTTTAACACTTCTTGTTAAAATACATTAACCAAAGATTAACATAATAACCTTTTATTATGTTTTTGCTAAAATTTTAAGAATTTCATCAATTTTTAATAAAGTTGTTTCCAAATTTGTATTTTCTACAACAAAATCGCTTAGTTTTATTTTATCTGCTTCGGGAAGTTGATTTTTAATTCGTGCTGAAACGCTCTTTTTACTTGAATTATCTCGTTTCATAGCTCTTTCTATCCTAACTTCTTCTGGAGCTGTTATTAAGATTACTTTATCGCAATCTTTATGACCTCCTGTTTCAAACAAAATAGCTACTTCTTTAATTATAAAAGGGACATTTTTATGTTCATTTATCCAATTACCAAAATGATTTTTAACTTCTGGATGAACAATCGCATTTAGTTGTTTTAATTTCTCAGGATTAGAAAATACAAATTCAGCAATTTTATTCCGATTTAAAGTGTTATCATCATTTAAAACGGATTGGGGAAACAAATTTTGAATATTATGTTTAACATCAGTACGTTCCATTATTTTCTTAGCTTCTTCATCTGCTATGTAAACTGGAATACCTTTTGAAGCAATATAATTAGCTACGGTAGATTTACCACTTCCAATTCCTCCTGTTAAACCAATAATTCTAGTCATTTTTACTTCTTAAAAAATAATTCTGGAAATGCCACTTGTGGCTGTTTTTTTAATAATACAACTTTATAAAAAGAAAGTAAAAAACCTTTTCCATATCCATAAAATTGAATTACAGCTGCCCATATTGAATATAACGCTATTTTTAAACTTTTATTAGTCAATAAAGAACTCATAAAAAGCAACGAAAAATAAAATATGTATAAAGCAATAAATATATAAATAGCAAAAAATGTTAATAGAACTGAAAATAAAAATCCAATTAAAAAAAGACTTGGAAACCAAAAAGTAATTATAGCATACTCAGGATACCATGAATTTAATATTGGTCTTGCCTTTCCAAATTTATTTACTTGAATTTGAAATTTTTCCCAACTAATTCTTCTTTTATGATACACAAAAGCATTTTTAATTAATTTAGTTTTAAAACCTAAATTCCATAATCTAATTGATAAATCTGGATCTTCACCAGGGTGAATATTTCCAAAACCATTAGATGTCTCAAAAGCTTTTTTAGACAATCCCATATTAAAACTTCGAGGTTGAAATTTATCAACTTTTTCACTTCCACCTCTAATTCCCCCTGTAGTTAAAAAAGATGTCATTGTAAAATTAATTGCTTTTTGAATATCTGAAAATGAATCCAATGCAGCATCAGGACCACCAAAACAATGTACATATTCTAATTCTAAACTCTTTTGAACATGTGTTAAATAATCTGAAGGAATTATACAATCTGAATCTAAAATAATAAAATAATCGCCTTTCGCATTTTGCATTCCAAAATTTCGAGAATCTCCAGGACCAGAGTTAGGCTTAAAAAAATACGAAATAGTTAATATATTACTATATTTTTCAATAATACTATGACATGGAATTGTTGAACCATCTTCGATTATTACAACCTCAAAAGGAATATTAGAAGTGAATTTTGTTAAACTTTCTAATAATTCATCAACTTCATCGGGTCGATTATAAACGGGAACAATAAACGAAAAATACATGTTACTTTTTTTTACAAACCTACATAAAATTTAAAGATTATGTATCGAAGTTTTAACTTTTATGAAGATTGTAAACGTCATTTTTAAAACAAAAAAAGTCCCGATAAATCGGGACTTTAATCATTAACTTAAACTATTAATTATTGCTTAACTACTTTTAAAGTTTTGATAGTATCACCTACTGTTACATTTACAATGTATGTACCAGCACTTAATTGAGACATATCAATTTGTGATGAAGTTTCATTAATGTTTTTAGAAATTACTTCTTGACCTATCATATTAATAACTCTAACAGAAGAAATTTCAGAAGTGTAAGAAACATTTAATACATCTTTAACAGGGTTTGGATAAGCAGAGAAATTAGCATTATCAAATGAACCTGAAGATAACGAAGCATCATATGCTGATACTAAGAAAGTTCCTGAAATATCATTCCCAGATTCCCAAACTCTAAAGTAAAGCACTTCACCTGGTGTTCTTCCAGTAACAGAAATCAATGGTTGATCATTTGGAGTAGCACTTGAAGAATCATTACAATCTACTAACACTAATGCACCACATGAACCACTATAAACAGCACCAGCACCATCTGTAATACCACCTACGTTTGTGTTAAGTTCAAAAGTTAAACTTCCAGAAGCAGGAACTACAGCAGAATACCAAACATCACCTCCTAAATAACTAGCACAACCTGGAGCTGTTTCACCAACTGAAGCCGTAGCAGCAAAACTTGTTCCAACAATATCATTATCATCAAATACACCTCCTGGAGTCAATACTTGAGCATTTGCACAATTATCATTAGCTGGAGGACATCCTAAGACAGAAAAAGTATCTACTAAACTATTACAAGTTAAATTTAAAGAATCTGAAACATTTATGTTAATTGAAGTTCCAAAGTTATATGGTCCTAAATTAATTATTCCAATTGATGTTATTGGCCAAGTTGATATACCATCAGTTAAGATAAATGATCCAACACCTAGTGAAGTTACATTAATATCAATTGAAAATTGATTATTTAAACAATTTAAAGAAGTTGACGCTGTTAATGTTGGTAAAATCAACATGGATGAATTTGAAAAAGAAGCAGAAGATACTGATGAACATCCTCCGTTTGTTGCAATAACTGTATAACTTGTTCCTTCTACCATGCCTGATATCAAACCACTTGGTGCTATTGTAATTCCTGATGTAGCAGGTGTAAATAGATAGGTATTTGAAGCATCATAATTCGAAATTGTACTAGTTCCCGAAGATGAACAACTTGAAGCTGTTGAA
>RDYL01000004.1 GCA_004293165.1 Flavobacteriia bacterium
GAATGGTTAAAAAAGAGTAAGGTAGTAACACAAGTACTGCATAAATCAGTACAAGTGAAACCAACTTATAAACAAGAGGAGGCTGTCGTAAGACAGCCTTTTTTTTGGGTTATAACTTGGCTTAATTATTTTATTTTACAATAACAATCTTAAATCTAAAAAGATTGGATATTTTTACATAATGAAAAATATGTCTTACTTGTAAAAATTTTAAAATAGTTGTTATTAAATAAAAAATTTATCTTATGAAATTAATTAAATATTCATTTTTTATATTATTATTTTCTTTTATGTCAGTAAGAGCTCAAAATAATTTATTTTCATTCACTCAAAGCGGATTAACTAAATTTATTATTCAAGAGTTTAAAGACGTAAAACAGAAAGAATTGTATGAAAAAACCATGAGTTGGTTAAATCTAAATAAACAAAAGAGTAAAATTCAGCTAAACGATACAAAAAAAAACGAATTCATTTGCTTTGAAGAAGTGAAATCAAGAATTTTATGTGATAAGTATTTGGAAGATTTGAATTGTTATGATATCAGATCCACCATTCTAATTTCTTTCAATAATAATAGCTATAAGTTCGAGGTAGTTAAAATGGAAATACTAATACAAACAAATACGGAAAGAAAATGGATGGATTTTTCAATAGAAGCGGATCATCAAAATAAGTATTTTAAAAAAAATGGGATGATAAATGCTAGATATAAAATGTATCCTAGTACGATAGAAACTATTTTTAATTCATTTAATGAAAATTTGAAAAATTATATTGTTAATTCCCATTGAGTTTTCAATTTATAGTATGTTTACTTCAGTTGTACGGAGTTTATAACGATAAAGAGTGTAAAAAATTGAAAAAATCAAAAAGAATTTAAAACAGGTTAATGATTTTTTTAAATAGAGAGTGTTAATTTTTTTTACAGAGCTGCATCGGTATTTTTTGAAATAGATTGCTTTTAAAAAGTTATACAGAGTCCGAAGCTTCGGAAGCTGCGTTATTCATAATACAAACTAAACTAATTAGATGGTTCATGCTGTCAAGCATCTCTTGAATATGTGATTACTAAAAAATTAACTTAGTTTTAGTAAGATTTCGAAATACTGAAGCCATAGTTTTCACCCTTTTGCCTTCAATCATCTCAGTAAACATAACTAATAAATCTAATGAAAAAAAGTAATTCCACCCTCATCACTTCGATTTTTCATAAAATTACCCCAGCTATTTATTAAAAATGTATCTAGAACTACTATAAACAAACTCTAAAAATAATATATTTGCATAAATATAATAATATGAATCCATCTAAAATATGGTTATCTTCTCCACATATGGGGGGTAACGAACAAAAATATGTACAAGAAGCTTTTGATGCGAATTGGGTAGCACCTTTAGGGCCAAATGTAACAGGTTTGGAAAATGACATTCAAAATTATTTAAAAGAAGGTGCAGAAGTAGCTGCCATAAGTTCTGGGACTGCTGCACTACATTTAGCACTTATTTTAGCAGGTGTTACAGCAGGTGATGAGGTAATTTGTCAGAGCATGACTTTCTCCGCCTCTGCCAACCCTATTTTATATTTAGGAGCTATTCCAGTTTTTATCGATAGTGAAAATGAAACTTGGAATTTGTGTCCTATAGCCTTAGAAAAAGCTATAAAAGACAGAATTTTAAAAGGAAAAAAACCAAAAGCAATCATAGGGGTACATTTGTATGGTATGCCTTTCAATGTAGAAGCAATTGTTGCGATTTCAACAAAATATGAAATACCTCTCATTGAAGATAGTGCTGAAGCGCTTGGAAGTACTTATAAAGGACAAAAGTGTGGTACGTTTGGCGCATTTGGTGTGCTTTCATTCAATGGAAATAAAATAATCACCACTTCAGGAGGGGGGGCTTTGGTTACTAAGACCAAAGAGAGTAAAGAAAAAGCGGTCTTTTTCGCAACACAATCAAGAGATAACGCACCACATTACCAACATTCAGAAATTGGTTATAACTACAGAATGAGTAATATTTGTGCGGGTATAGGAAGAGGTCAAATGGAAGTAATTGACACAAGGGTATCCCAACGTAGAGCAATGCATTCATTTTACCAAGAGATATTTAAAGAGAATAGCGTAGTTACGGTGTTCAATGAACCGTCAAATGACTATTTTTCTAATCATTGGCTAAGTGCTATAGTGTTAGGGTCGTATGAGCAACGAGAAGCATTACGTTTAGCATTGGAGGCATGTAATATTGAGTCTAGACCTTTGTGGAAGCCAATGCATCTGCAGCCTATTTTTGAAAAGTATCCGTATTATGGGGCAAAAGTATCTGAAACATTATTTGAAAAAGGATTATGCATGCCTTCAGGTTCCAATCTAACAGATACTGATAGAGATAGAATTGCTGAGGTTATTGAAGTGTTTTTTCCAAGGTGATTCGTGTGTTTTAAATGTTTACCATTGGGCACTCAAGGTACGTAATAGGTACAGATTTATATTGAAGATTTTAGAAGATAAAATTTAAATAGGGAATTACGTAGAATGTTGTTTACACAAACAAGAATAGGTTATAAAGGAATTCCTTTTACAATTTATAAGTTTAGAACCTATACAGTAGAGGGAGCTAAACAAACTTTTTATGGAAGTATTTTAAGAAAAACAAAGTTAGATGAATTACCCCAACTGTATAATTTATGTAAAGGCGATATGGTTTTAGTCGGTCCTAGACCCGATATTCCAGGTTATGCCGATACGTTGGAAGGAGAGGATGCAATTATATTAACGGTAAAACCAGGAATAACAGGATTAGCCTCACTAAAATATAAAAAGGAGGAATTTTTATTGCAATCTAAGAAGCATCCTCAACAGTATAATGACGAAATCATCTGGCCTGATAAAGTACGTATTAATAAATGGTATATTCAGCACAGAACTATTGTTATGGATCTTATAATATTATTTTATACCTTTATTCCTTTGCCTTTTAATGTGGATAAGTTTATTGAAAATTATAAATCATAAGCTCAAATTAAAGAACAAATTCAGTTCTTGGACTAAAAAAAAGTATAACGTCCTAATTTTCAGATGATTTGTAACTCTCTCAGCACAAAGCAAGTCAAAAAAAATCGAAAATTCTCTGTGCAAAATAAAAAGTGCAATGATTTGTGTTACTTGTGTCTTTAGTGGTTATAATAACTTAATATTAAAAAATCCAACTAAATGATTCCAAATTACATCATTCATACTATTTATGCTTTCTTATTTAAAATATTTTTCATTCAATTAAATTATACTATATTTGCAGTTAAATTTGATTTTATGAAAAAAGTGGTTGTGCTACAACTGATGGCTTTAATATTTGTTATAACATCGTGTACGGCAAAGAAAGAAATTCTGTATTTAAATGACTTAAAAGCCAATGAGAATAGTAGTTTTCAATGGTCCGATGTAATTATACAACCAAATGATATTATAAGTGTAAAAATAACTGCAGATGATATGTTATTAGCAGCTCCTTATAATTTAAACCCGGCCCAACAACAAAATTTACAAAATACTCAGTTAATGTTACAAGGGTATTTAGTTTCTAATGAAGGTAAAATAAATCTACCAGTATTAGGTGATTTTGAGGTTAAAAATTTAACTTATACCCAATTAGAGTCTAGGATTCAAGGGGATTTAATTTCGAAAAAATTATTAAAAAATCCAATTGTTGTTTGTAGAATATTAAACGCAAAAGTTACTATTTTAGGAGAAGTTAGGAATCCTGGTACTTATACTTTCTTTGAGAATAATTTAACCGTTTTACAGGCTTTAGGTCTGGCAGGAGATTTGAATATTAATGGTGTAAGGAAAAACATTAAAGTTATTCGTTTGGAGAATAATCAGCAAAAAATCGGCGAAATTGACTTAACTAAAAAGAATTGGATGAATTCTCCTTTTTATTTTATAAAACCTAATGATGTTATTATTGTAAATCCAAATACTGCTAAAGTTAAATCAGCAGGTATTATTGGTAATGCAGGAACTTTACTAGGAACAATATCTGTTATTTTATCCTCATTTTTAATCATTAGAAGTCTTTAATCTCTCATAAATGAATAATAATTTTCCAAAAAATAACGAAATTAATAATAATCAATTTGATTTAAAAGAAGAGTTTTATAAATATTTGCCTTTTTGGTATTGGTTCGTTATAGGTTTATTCTTTGCTTTAATATCAGTAAAGATTTACTTGAGATATCAAAGTGATATTTATGAATCTAAAACTATTGTAAAACTATTGGATGACACTAATTCTGATTTTAAAATGCCTTCTAGTGGTGTTAATTTCTTTATGCGAAGCAAAATCAATATTGAAAATGAAAAGGAAATTATTAGGTCTAATCGCTTATTAACCAAGGTAGTTAAAGAACTTCAGTTGTATAATCAATTTTTTACAGAAGGTAAAGTAAAAAATTCTGAAGAATATGGAATAAAAAATCCAAGTATTGAATGGATTGGAAGTGAAGAAAAAACAAATTCATTTAAAGGATTGTGGAAAATAACTTATGATAGTAAAGGGTATTTTTGGGACAACGATAATAAAAAAAGAGAATACAATAAAATTTATGACATAGAGGGAATAGCGATGAGGGTTATTCCTCCTATTGAACTGCATAATAATGTTAATACACTTTCAATTAAAAAGATTTCTTTAAATGATGCAGTCACTCGATTAAAAGCTAATATCGAAGTAAGTTTAGTAGGAGAGGAAAGTGATTTGTTGCAAATTACTACAAATGGTCCAATAATAAATAAAAATAATGCAATTTTAAATACTTTAAATGAAGTTTTTGATAGAGATGGTAGAGAAGATAGGCAACAAATTTTTAAGAAAACTATTGAATTTGTTAATGCTCGTTTCGAATATTTATTCAAAGAATTGGATACTATAGAATTGAATAAAGCAGATTACAAAAAAGAGCAAAAATTATCATTTCTTGAGGGAGATAGCCAATCTTTATTAGGAACAAAGGGAGTGACATTTTCTGAATACGAGCAAGCTAAAACGCAATCCTTGTTAAGTGATATTATTATTTCAGCCTTAAAGGAAGTTAATGATAATGAATTGTTACCTACTAATATAGGTTTGGAAGAAATGAAAGTTAATGGTTTAGTTGATGAATACAACAAAGTAGTTTTAGAAACCCAAAAAATAATTACAAGCGCTGGTGAAAATCATCCAAGTGTTCAAAAGTTAATAGAAGTTCAAAAAAACTTGAAGAGTAATGTTAGGTATTCTCTAAATGCTTATCAAGATGTTTTATCAATTAAGATTCAGGCTATAGACAAAGTAAAAGCTATGCAGGAATTTCAATTTGCAGCGTTACCTTACCAGGAAAAAACAATACGTTCTATAGAAAGACAACAAAAAATAAAAGAAACACTGTATTTATTATTGTTACAGAAAAGAGAAGAAGCCAGTATAAATTTAGCTATAACAAATCCATCTATTAAAATTGTAGATGAAGCGATTTCAGAATCAAATCCTCATTCCCCAAAAAGGGCATTGTTTTATTTAATAGCCACTTTTTTAGGATTATCAATCCCTCTTGCTTTAATTTTTTTGTATTATTTATTTGATAGTAGAATTCATACTAGAAAAATGATTGAACATGTATTGGACGATATGCCTATTATTGCTGAGATTCCCTTTATAGAGGAACAAAGCAAAATAGTCAAGAAAAATGATCATTCTGTGTTATCGGAAGCTTTCAGAATATTGGTGGCTAATTTGAATTTTATTATTCCTATGAATAGTAAAAGTGCACCAGCAATTTTTGTTTCATCAACAATAAAAGGAGAAGGTAAAACATTTATTGCAACTAATTTAGCCCTAACATTAGCTTCTTTAGGAAAAAAAGTAATTATAGTTGGTACAGATTTACGAAATCCTCAATTACATAAAGCGCTAAAAACTAAGAAAGAAAAAATTGGATTGGTCAACCTTTTAGTGCAACCTGAGTTAAGTTTTAACGATTGTGTTTGTCATGAAGAGATAAATGATATTCCACTAGATATTATTTATTCAGGGGTTATTCCTCCTAATCCTACAGAAATTTTAGCAAACGGTCATTTTGAGCATATTTTGGCCGAACTAAAACAAGTGTATGATTATGTTGTTATTGATACTGCTCCTACCTTATTAGTTGCAGATTCTACAATAATTACAAAATATGCAGACACAACGCTTTATTTAATTAAAGCAAACTATACTGATAAACAAATTTTACCATATATTAATAATTTAAAACACCAAAATAAAATTAAAAATACAGCAATTGTATTTAATAATATTGGTCAAAATGAAGGATATGGAAAAGGGTATGCTTATTCATATCAATACAATTATGGCTATGGATATGGTTATAATATGAGTATTTTATTACCAAGTCGATTCGCTAAATTTACTCGAATTTTTAAAAGTATGCTTAAAAAGAAGAAGTAGAGAAAATACGATTTGATTGAATAAGTCCCTCAAGTTGTTTGCAATTTGAACCGGCAATTTTCAAGGGCACTTCTTTAGTAAACAGAATGTGCTCTATTCTATGGGTGTCAGTACCCATAAAGTTGTACATTTCTAAATCAAGTAGTTGTTGGCAAAGTTTTTTTACATCATTTCCATAATACCCTAAAATGGATAAGCTATTCATTTGGAAATATAAATCAAAATTTTTTAAGCGCTCGAAAGCGGAAAGATTATTTTTCCAATACAAATATCGTTCAGGATGTGCCAAAATTAATTTAAAACCTTTTAATTTTAATTGGAACAGTGTTTCCATTATCCGTTCAGATGGAGCAAAAAGCATAGAAAATTCAACCAATACATACCCCCCTGGTAAGGTTACTAAAGTTTTTTGTTCCATCAGATGTTCTAAATAGACATCTGCAAGATATTCACTTGCAACATTCTTAATAAACAAAGAGTCAACACTACTGCAATAGTTTGCATAGGCAGTTGTAAGATCAGCTGTGCTATTGTTCCATAAACCTGGATAGGTGTGTGGTGTAGCTATTGCTTCTGTGATGCCTAATTCTTGCATAGCATTACAAAGGCTTATCGTTTCTTCTAATGATTTTGAGCCATCATCTATTCCCCAAAGTAGGTGATTGTGGATGTCAATAAAACCATTTTCCCACAAGTCTTTCCAGAAAATTTTTTTCTTAGAAATCCAAAACATTTCGGTGATTTTAAAATTAATAGTCAAAAATACAATTTAATACTACAATTTGTGTTTACAATTAAAATGTTTTTTTAAGTTTGCATCAAATTTATTTTAGAGATGTACTTAGTATATAGATATTTTCAAATCAATACAGAGGAAATGAATTTTTAAATTTTTTTAGTCAATAGAATAAATTTGTAACCTTAAATAAAAAAAACGTAATAATTCATTTGTTGCTATTTATAATGCATTAATGAAATAAAAAAAAATAAGCCATAATGAAAAATAAATTATTTTTAGTAGTAGTGTTTTTAATAAGTAGTTCTCTAGCGGTAGCTCAATTCAATAGAAATAATATGTCGGTTGAATTAAATTACGGTTACAATGGCGCCATACAACCTTATAACAAGCAATTTCAATCCAATTTTTCTGGATTTAATCATTTTGAAGTAGGTCTTCGATACATGTTTTCAGAATATTTGGGAACAAAAATAATTTTTAAATCCGATAAATTTGTAAATGATCCAGGAGGTAATATAGGGATTCAATACAATTCTTTGGGTGCAGGTTTAGTTTATAATGCTGGAAAAAAATTAGGTTTAACCTATTTTACAAGAGATAATTTAGGTCTTTTGGTTCATTTAGAAGGTTCAATTGGTTTTGCAAACTCATTACAACAACAATTTGAATCAGAAAAAACACAAATAATTGGATTTGGTATTACACCTCAATATAGAATCAATAATAAATTTGCCATCGTTTCTGATTTTACATATAATATCAATTTAAAGCAATTATATGGATTTGATGGCTTTCCAATCAATACTAATAAAGTTTCTGAAAGTGGTAGTTTTTACAACATTTCTATTGGTTTAATTTATTATATTGGTGAAAATAAATATCATTCGGATTGGTATTAAATCCTATATTTGTAATTATTGTATTGGCTTTAGCTAAAAGTTGATATAGAATAAATATCAGCATGAGTAAACCGGAATTTTCAGAAGACAAATGGTTGTATACAATAGAGCCAAAAGATAATTTCTTTTCTTTTCATGTAAATGAGATTTGGCGCTACCGTGATTTATTAATGTTGTTTGTAAAGCGTGATATTGTAACTGTTTACAAACAAACAATTTTAGGCCCGCTTTGGTATTTAATTCAACCTTTATTTACTTCAGTAATTTTTACTATTATTTTTAATAATGTTGCAGGAATTGATACGGGTAAAACCCCTTCTTTTTTATTTAATTTAGGAGGTGTTATGGTCTGGAGTTATTTCACAGCTTGTTTGAATGATACATCAGATACCTTTAAGAAAAATGCAGCCATTTTTGGAAAGGTGTATTTTCCAAGGATAATAGTTCCTTTGGCCATTGTTATTTCTAATTTGGTAAAATTTGGAATGCAGTTTTTTATTTTTATTTTTTTTTATATTTATTACTTAATAGTAGGTGAAATAACAATACAATTTACAACAGCTACTTTTTTTTTCCCAATATTAGTTGCTGCTATGGGAATTTTAGGACTTGGATTAGGAATGATTATTTCTTCAATGGTTACAAAATATCGTGATTTAAGTTTCTTAGTGGGTTTTGGTGTGCAACTGTTAATGTATGTTTCTGCCGTAATGTACCCTATGGCATTGTTAAAAGAAAAATTACCTGATTATGGTTGGTTGATTGTGTATAATCCACTAGCATATATGGTTGAAACGTCAAGATTTATGTTGTTGCATGAGGGGAGTATTTCAATTTCAGGATTGTTGTATACTGTAGGTATAACAATTTTGATATTCTTATTAGGAGTATTAATTTTTAATAAGACCGAAAAGAGTTTTATTGATACTGTGTAAGAGAAATGAGTCAAAAAGATATCATATTAAAAGCCGAAAATATTTCTAAACAATATCGTTTAGGAACTGTGGGTACTGGAACATTGAGTCATGATTTGAATCGATGGTGGCATGCTATTCGAGGAAAACAAGACCCATATCTGAAAGTCGGTGAAATTAATGATAGAAGTTTAAAAGGGAATAGTGAGTACGTTTGGGCTCTGCAACACATTAATTTTGAGGTTAATAGAGGAGAAGTTTTAGGAATAATTGGAAAAAATGGGGCAGGAAAATCTACTTTACTAAAAATATTATCAAAAGTTACTGCACCAACAACAGGTATTATTAAATCAAGAGGAAGAATAGCTTCGTTGTTAGAAGTTGGAACAGGTTTTAATCCAGAATTAACAGGAAGAGAAAACATCTATTTGAATGGAGCTATTTTGGGTATGACCAAAAAAGAAATTACTTCAAAATTAGATGAAATTATTGCTTTTAGTGGCTGTGAGCGTTATATCGATACCCCAACAAAACGATATAGTAGTGGAATGACCGTTCGCTTAGCCTTTGCAGTGGCGGCATTTTTAGAGCCTGAAATTTTGGTTGTAGATGAGGTTTTAGCTGTTGGAGATGTGGAGTTTCAAAAGAAGGCTATTGGCAAAATGAAAGATATATCAACAACAGAAGGAAGAACGGTATTTTTTGTGAGTCATGATATGTCTGCAATCGAATCACTATGTTCAAAATTATTGATTGTTGAGAATGGGTATATTGCTTATGATGGCGCAGTTGAGAAAGGAATTGAAAAATATATTACAGGAAATAATAATAGAAAATTTGTTCAAAAAGAAAATGATTTTGGCTATTATATAAAAGATTTTTATATTGAAAAAGAAGCCAGTTCTATACAAATTATTAATGTATGGACTCCTTTTACATTTAAAGGTACTTTAAAATTTGAAAAAGAATTACCCGTGGATTTAAAATTAGAAATTGTAGTTAATAATAGTTTTGGACAACCTTGTACTACACTCTCTACTTGGTTAAATTCAATAGTAATTAATGTAGAGACCAATATTTTAGAGTTCTCATGTTATTTAAAGAATGGACTACCCTTTGCCTCTGGAGAATATTCAATAAGTTTATATGTTATTGGTAATAAAAGGATCGAATTTAGAGATTTTTATTTTTTTGAATTGATTAATAGTTCATACACAGAATATAAATTTCCATTAAAGAAGCAACATGGAAATGTGTTTTCTCCCAATACATGGGATTTTATTTCTAGCTAATTAAATTTCATTGTTATGAGAATAGGAATTAATCCAGCACGCGATCAACTTCTTTCAACATCTGATTTTATACATCAGGTGATTGTACCTGTTTTTATTCCTAATCAAGAAGCATATTATAATGAGAGTCTAAATGTTTTGAAAACATGTTTAGAATCCTTATTTAACACATGTCATAGTAAAACTTATTTTACAATTGTAAATAATGGGTCATGCAAAGAAGTTGCTGCTTATTTAGATGATTTAATGAATAATAAACAAATACATGAATTGATTCATACAACTTCAATTGGTAAAATGAATGCTATATTGAAGGCTCTTGTAGGCAATTCGTTTGATTTAATTACCATAACCGATGCAGATGTTTTATATTTACATGGATGGCAAAATAAAGTATACAATATTTTTAATGCTTTTCCTAAGGCAGGAGTAGTTGGAACAACACCTTTTTCTAACATGTTGAAATATTATACTGCTTCAATTTACATAGATTTTTTATTTTCAAATAAAATGCGTTTTGAAAATGTAGCAGATAAAAGTGCATTAGATAATTTCGCAAAAAGTGTTAATAATCCTAATTTGTTCAATGAATTACAATTAAAAAAAAATTTAATAATTGAACATAATGGTGTAAAAGCGGTTGTTGGATCGGGTCATTACTCAGCTACATATAGAGGTGATTTTTTTGACCAATTGAATGCTACCTATTCTAGTTATAGTTTAGGAGGGAGAAGTGAATTAGATTTTTTAGATTCTCCTTGCGATATGAAGGGGTATTATCGTTTAAGTACAACTGATAATTTCACCTATCATATGGGAAATACTATGACAGATGCAATTAAAATGATTGTAAATACAAGTAAAGTTGATTATCGTGAAATTGATTTTTTTGTTTGTTTAAATAAAAATAAAAAGTATTTTTATCCTTATTGGATAAAGAAAATTCTGGAAAAGATACTATATAGTACTGTTTTTTGGAATATTTTTTTAAAAAGTAAGGGACTCTATAAATAATTAAAAAATGTTTAAAAGACTTATTATATATATATATAAATACAAAATAAAACGCCTAAACTATCTTTTCAGAAAAAGAATGGAAAAACAAGATGTTTTTATTGATACAATGGCAAAAGGTTATTGTAAAGTTCTTTTTTTAGGTAAAAATATTATTCCAGAGCGATGTCAATTTTTAAACAAAGGAATATCAATTGGTTTTGGAACTACTTTGGGAGTAAATAATTGTTTTGCCGGAAAGATTGAGATAGGGAATTATTGTCAAATTGGTGCCGATGTAGCTTTTCACGCTTCAAACCATCCTATTTCTTATTTAACAACTTATATAAATAGTAATCTATTCAATGGTGAATTAAACCAATTTAAAGAGCAGTATGTAATTAAGGTAGGTCATGATGTTTGGGTAGGTCATGGTGTGAAAATTGTTGGAAATGTTATAGTTGGAAATGGTGCTATAATTGGTGCTGGAAGTGTGGTTACAAAAGATGTTGCTCCTTATTCCATAGTTGCAGGAGTTCCTGCTAAAGAAATTAGAAAACGTTTTTCTGAAAGTATTATTAAAGAAATTGAGATGTTAGCGTGGTGGGATAAATCAGAGCAGGAATTAGAAAAAATAAAACCTTTATTTTTGAAAGATTTTACGAATAGACATAGTATTTATGAATAAAACAATAGCCATCATCCCAGCTCGTGGCGGTTCCAAACGCTTACCAGGCAAAAACATAAAGCTGTTGGGAGAACTTCCTTTGTTGGTACATACCATTTTATTTGCGCAACAACATGATTTTATAGCTGCAGTTTATGTTTCTACAGATGATGAAGCGATAAAAAGCGTAGCAATGCAATATGGTGCTTTAGTAATCGATAGACCACAAATGCTTTCTGGAGATTTTGAACCTGCCGTTTCCGCTCTAAAGCATGTTTTAGAAACCATTACTCAAGAAGTAGAAAATGTACTATTATTACAAGCTACTAATCCATTGCGACCTCATAACTTACTAAATGAAGCCTTTGTTAGGTTTCAAGATGAACAAGTAGACTGTTTGTTTACGGTTTCGCGTAGTCACCACAAATTAGGGAAAATTGAAAACCATACATTTATTCCATACAACTATGAAGTGGGGCAACGCAGTCAAGATTTAGAACCCTTGTATTATGAGAATGGGTTACTTTATATTATAAAAGCATCAACTATATTAAATAATGAAATTATTACAAAAGAATCGTTCCCTTTTGTAGTAAATCATCCTTTTGCCAACGTAGATATTGATACACAAGAAGATTTTGATTACGCAGAATATCTTTTAAAAATACACAACTAATTATTTACTAAATATATGAATCCCTATATAGAAATAGCTGGAAGAAAAATAGGTCAAGATTTTCCTCCTTTAGTCATAGCAGAAATTGGAATTAATCATGAAGGTTCATTACAAGTAGCAAAAGAAATGGTTGATGCAGCTTATAGAGCTGGCGTTGAGGTTGTCAAACATCAAACGCATATTGTAGCAGATGAAATGACTGGAGCTGCTAAGAATGTAATTCCAGGAAATTCCAATGTTTCCATTTATGAAATTATGGAGCGTTGTGCTTTAAATGAAGAAGATGAATTAGAATTAAAAAAGTATGTGGAGTGTAAAGGAATGATTTTTATATCTACTCCATTTTCTCGTGCTGCTGCAGAACGTTTAAAAAAGTTTGATATTCCAGCATATAAAATTGGTTCAGGTGAATGCAACAATTATCCGTTATTAGAACATATAGCTTCTTTTGGAAAGCCAGTCATTTTAAGTACAGGAATGAATACAATAGATAGTATTCAAAAAGCTGTAGATATTTTTGAAAAAAATAACATTCCTGTGGCATTATTACATACCACTAATTTATATCCAACGCCTATTCATTTAGTTCGTTTTGGTGCCATGATGGAAATGCATAAAGTTTTTTCTACAAAGGTTTTTGGATTGTCAGATCATACCTTAAATAATAATGCTTGTTTGGGAGCAGTAGCTTTAGGGGCGTCTATTTTAGAACGCCACTTTACGGATCATATGCGTCGGACTGGTCCTGATATACAATGTAGTATGGATGAGCAAGCATGTAAAGAATTAATTATCAACAGTGCTGAAATGGCCCAAATGCGCGGTGGAACAAAAAAACCAGTATCTGAGGAGCAGGTAACAATTGATTTTGCTTTTGCAACAGTTTGTTCTATTGCAGCCATTAAAAAGGGAGCTATTTTAACTAAAGAAAATATTTGGGTAAAGCGACCAGGAACGGGTGAAATTTTAGCCGAACACTTCGATAATTTATTAGGCAAAACTGCTAAAAGAGACATTGAAAATGATGAGCAATTAAATTTTGCAGATTTTCAGTAATTCGTGAATATAAATTCAAGCACCTATTAGGTCTTACACAAAATTATTAACCAAAAAACTTATATTTGCAACACAAAGCAATAGTAGCATGTCTAAAAAAATCCTGTTTTTAACCGGTACTCGTGCTGATTTTGGTAAAATAAAATCATTAATTCAGATTTTGGAAGAGCATCCTAATTTTGAACCGTATATTTTTGTTACCGGTATGCACCTTCAAAATGAATATGGTTATACATTATTAGAAGTAGAACGATGTGGATTTTCTAATATTCATACTTTTGAAAACCATACGCATGAAACCACAATGGATTTAACTTTAGCAAAAACTATTGAGGGACTTTCAACGTATATAAAAACCTGTCGCCCAGATATGATTGTTATACATGGCGATAGAGTTGAAGCGTTAGCTGGTTCAATTGTTGGAAGTTTAAATAATATTTTAGTCTTGCATATTGAAGGCGGAGAAGTTTCAGGAACTATTGACGAATTGATTCGCCATTCTACTAGTAAAATGAGCCATATTCATTTTGTATCTAATAAACAAGCAAAAAAACGATTAGTACAAATGGGTGAGTTAGATGAATCAATATTTATTATTGGTTCTCCTGATATTGATATTATGTTTTCTTCAAATTTACCTGATTTACCTATAGCTAAAGAATATTACGAAATTGCTTTTGAAAACTACGCTGTGGCGATGTTTCACCCGGTTACAACAGAAGCAAATTACATGCAAGACTATGCGGATAATTTTGTAGCGGCTTTATTGGCAGATAATCATAATTATGTTTTAGTTTATCCGAATAACGATTTGGGCAGTAAAGCAGTTTTGAAGGCTTATGAGCAATTAACTGAAAATCCTCGTTTTCGAATTTTTCCTTCCTTGCGATTTGAATATTTTTTAACCTTATTAAAAAATGCACAATTTATTATAGGCAATAGTAGCGCAGGAATAAGAGAAGCACCTTATTATGGATTGCCAATTATCAATATAGGTACACGCCAGAAAAATAGAGCTCTGCATGCCGATATTATTAACGTTGATTATACATTGAAAAGTATTTTACAAGCATTAAAAAAGATTGATTCACATGAAGTAAAGCCATCGGCAAATGATTTTGGTAAAGGGAATAGTGCCGAATTATTCTTAAAATATCTATTAAATCACAAAACTTGGCAACTTAACCATCAAAAACAATTTAAAGATATATAATGTTCTTCAATTCCTTATCCTTTGCTGTTTTTCTACCCATTGTATTTTTATGCTATTGGTTTGTTTTTAATAAAAATAAAACGACTCAAAATACGGTTTTAATTGTAGCAAGTTATTATTTTTACTCTTGTTGGGATTGGCGTTTTCTTTTTTTATTGGTGTTTTCAACTTTGTTGGATTACTTTAGTGCAATAATGATGGAACGTAGCAATTCTGATAAAAAACGAAAGTGTTGGTTATGGCTCACTGTTGGAATTAATTTAGGATTATTAGGTGTTTTTAAATATTACGATTTTTTTGCTCAATCCTTAGCTGATTTGATTAACGGTTTCGGATTTCAAACGAATCCTATTTTATTGCAATTAATTCTTCCTGTGGGAATTTCATTTTACACCTTTCATGGCTTATCGTACGTGATTGATATTTATTATAGACGTATTACTGCAGAACGTAATTTTATTGATTATTCTTTGTTTGTGAGTTATTTCCCATTGCTAGTAGCGGGTCCTATCGAAAGGGCAACGCATTTATTACCTCAGGTAAAAATTAAACGAAATTTTCACTTTGGAAAAGCTAAAGAAGGTATTTATCAAATTATTTGGGGATTAGTAAAAAAAGTGGTGATTGCTGATAGTTGTGCCACTTATGCGAATGCAGTTTTTGATAATTATGAAAGTATGAATTCATTATCGCTACTATTGGGAGCCATCTATTTTTCCTTTCAGATTTATGGAGACTTTTCGGGTTATTCAGATATTGCTTTAGGAACTTCAAAGTTATTTGGAATCGATTTGCTGAAAAATTTTAATTACCCCTATTTTTCAAGAGATATTGCAGAATTTTGGCGTCGTTGGCATATTTCTTTATCCTCTTGGTTTCGCGATTATTTATATATTCCGTTAGGAGGAAGTCAAGGCGGTATGTGGACGAAAGTTAGAAATACGTTTATTATTTTCTTGGTGAGCGGGTTTTGGCATGGTGCCAATTGGACGTATCTAGTTTGGGGATTAATCAATGCGATTTATTTCTTGCCTTTATTGCTTCATAATAGAAATAGATCAAATATGGGCGAAATTGAAATGGGTTGGAACTTTAGTAGCCTTAAAACGGTGCTTAACATTTTAGGTACTTTTGTTTTAACCACTATTGCTTGGATTTTTTTTAGAGCCAAAACCATTTCAGAAGCAACAGGATATATCCAAAAAATGCTGACTAATTTTCATTTTGAAAGTCAGTATTTGACTAACGAACGCTATAATTATGAATTATTGCTGTTACTGTTCGTCTTTGTTGGTGTAGAATGGTTTAATCGTTCAAAAGTAGAACCGTTTTCTGGAAAATTGAGTTGGATTAAAGTTGCAATAGCAATTATTACTTTGTTAACGTTAGGCGTGTATTCTGATTATAAAGAATTTATTTATTTTCAATTTTAATGAAACAGTTTTTAGGTTTTATCGGAAAAATTATACTAGTACTTTTGCTTTCGGCATTTGCATTTGATTTCATTTATACTTTTGTTTTTTCACAATCGAATACTCGAAATAAAGTAGAGCAGGTAATCAATTCAAAAAATCAAAATTATAATGTTATTATTTTGGGAACATCTAGAGCAAATAATCATTTTGTTTCTGAATTGTTTGAAAAAAAAGGTTTAAAAACTTTCAATTACGGAATGAGTGGTGCTCATTTGTTTGAAACATCTTTATTATTGAAATTAATGATTGAGCGAGGATGGAAAATTAAAAACATACTATTAGAAGCCGATTTGAATTTGTCCAATGAAAAACGCGATGATGGCACTTTTGGGCGTTTTATGCCATTTATGCATCAATCAGAAATCATTACGCAACATTTTAAAAAAGAACCTGATTTTACGGAGTTGTATTTTGTGCCATTTTATAGATATATTCAATTTGATAGTAAAGTTGGATTTAGAGCTTTTTATAAAACTTTAGTGCAAGAACCTACAAATACATTAGCAAACAAAGGGTATTACCCGTTAGGCACTAATCCAAAAGCTAATATGAAAAATAATATTGAAAGCTTAGAACCTCTTCGTAACCGTTATTTCGAAGAGATTAAGCAAATTTGTAAAAGTAATGGCATCAATTTAATTGCAGTAACCACTCCCATGTGTTCTAAAGTAAAAGGAATGGATTATTTCAAAAAAGTTAAGAAGTTCTATCCTGAAATTAAGGAATATGAGCATGTGGTTCAAGGAGATGAGTATTTTTCTTCTTGTGGGCATTTAAATGATAAAGGGGCAAGACTTTTTACAACAATAATAATAAATGATTTAGTATTACTAAAGAATGAAAAATAATAATAAAATCTTATTTGTTATTCCAGATGGTGTTGGTATTAGGAATTATCTATTTTCTAACATTGTTGTTATGTGTATTGCTAAAGCTAATTTACATTTTTATACTCCTTTAAATGCAGCAGCATTTTCGGAGATTGATACTATTGATAAAATAGAAATTACCCCATTTACTTTTGACAAAGAGAACAATGTTACTCGATTATTAAAAGAGGCTGCAACTTATGGTCGT
This sequence comes from Flavobacteriia bacterium, assembly GCA_004293165.1. Lineage (GTDB taxonomy): Bacteria > Bacteroidota > Bacteroidia > Flavobacteriales > Flavobacteriaceae > Flavobacterium. Next base: position 17,485 of record RDYL01000004.1, read on the forward strand.
TTACTAATAAATTCTAAGCTAACTAATAACCCTACCATATTAACTAATTGGAACTATAATCCAATTGGATTTCAGAGAAAAATTTTAAATTTTATAGCTCAAAAACTAGGAGTTTGGGCATCAAAAAAATATGATAGAATTTTAAAGTTTGAAAAAATAGCGCTCAATAATTGGGATAGAAGTTGCATTGAAAAACATAAGGCTCAAATCAAAAAAATTAATCCAACATCACTTTTTATAACACACCAAAGAGTATCCTCATTAATGCCCATTTGTATTGCTGCAAAAGAGTTAGGTATTCCTGTAATAAGTGTAATTTACTCATGGGATAATATACCAAAAGCTAGGTTAGCAGTGCAAGCAGATAAGTATTTAGTTTGGTCGGATTATATGAAAGAAGAAATGAAATTATATTATCCAGAAATTCCGAAAGAAAAAATAGTAGTTACAGGCACACCACAATTTGAGTTTTATTTACAGGAAAATAGAATAATTTCTAAGCAAGACTTTGCAAAAAAATATAATCTAGATGCAAATAAAAAATGGATTTGTTTCAGCGGAGATGATGTAAAAACTTCACCTTATGATCCAGATTATTTATTTGATTTGGCTGAATCAATTTCAAAAATTGAAGTAGCTAATCAGCCTCAAATAATATTTAGGCGTTGTCCTATTGATTTTACAGATAGATATGATGAAGTGCTTTCTCAATTTAAAGATGTTATTTTTTCAATTGACCCCATTTGGAGTGTCCCAAAAGATAATTTAAGTTGGGGAGCCTACTTCCCTAAATTGGAAGATATTTCTATGCAAGTAAATTTAGCAAAACATTGTGAATTTGTTGTAAATTTAGGTTCTACAATGGCATTTGATTTTTCAGTTTTTAATAAGCCTTGTTTTTATTTGAATTATGATGTTGAAAATATTAAAAGTAATTGGTCTGTTAAAACTATATATAATTATCAGCATTTTAAAAGCATAAATGATTTAGATGTAGTGATTTGGTTAAACAATAAAAATGAAATAATTCAAAAGGTTAATTTAGGATTGAATCATGCCGATTTATTGGCAAAGCAAAAACAATTATGGTTTCAAAAAGTTGTTAAACATCCATTAGATAAAGCTTCTTCTTTAATTGCCGAACAGTTAATTATAAAGATGTGAAAATTAAAATTTATTCAGATATAGATAAAATTAAAGATGTTCCGAGTTGGGGATATGTTTTTCCATTGCTAGAATTGCTGCAAGATGAAACCTCAGACTTGTATCAATTTTACGAGTTTACCACAATTGAAACATGTGATTTTATTGCACTACCAGTTACCGTAGATTATTTATTAAAAAATAATGCTCAATATACTAAGGTAATTTTTGAAAAATCAGATGTTTATAAAAAAAAGATGTTGGTTTTTTCTGCTAGTGATATTGGTAAAACCATCAACCATCCAAATTGTATCACAATTCGATTAGGTGGTTTTAATTCAAAATTCAAGCATACAACATACATTATGCCTCCCTTTATTGATGATCCTTACATTCTTTTAAATAAAAAGATTTCTTTTTTATCTAAAGAGGAAAAAGCATCTATTGGTTTTGTAGGGCATTCAAACGGAAGTTTTATTAAATTGATAAAGGAATTTTTGATTTATTTAAAATTTAACATCAATAGAATGCTTAAAAAAAACTATTTCGATTATCAACCATTTTATCCATCAAGTTATTATCGATATAGATATTTGAAAATTATTGAAAATAATAAAAGCATACTTTCAAATTTTATCTATCGTAAAAAATATAGGGCAGGAATTACTTCGAAAGGAGACAGATTAAGAACAACAATTGAGTTTTATCAAAATGTTTTTGACAACCCTTATACCTTTTGCATGCGAGGCACAGGCAATTTTTCTGTTCGATTATATGAAACACTTGCTATGGGAAGAATACCTGTTGTTATTAATACCGATTGTAAATTTCCTTTTGATGAATTAATAAACTGGGATAATCATTGCTTAATTATTGAAGAGGAAAATGTAAGATTCATAGGCGAAATATTGAATCAATTTCATGCTAAATTTACTGATTCAGAATTTGTTGCTCTTCAAAAAGCAAATAGAAAATTATGGGAAGATTATTTTAAAAAAGATAGTTTTTTTATAAGACTGTGTCAAGAACTTTTAAAAAACAAATAAAAATGCACATCTGTTTCCTAACCAATGAATATCCAAAAGCAGGCTTTCCACATGGTGGTGTTGGTAGTTTTGTAAAGACTATTGCTGAAGCATTAGTAAAAAATGGAGAACAAGTTACGATTGTTGGATTAAATTATAGTGCATTAAATGAAATTGAAGAGCAAAACGGTATCACAATTGTTCGATTAAAAAGGAGCAAAATAAAAGGATTTGCTTGGATATATAATTTTAGGGCTATTGCCAAAATACTATCAAATCTTCATCAAAAGAATCCAATTCACATTGTAGAAGGATCAGAGTTGTCTTTTGCATTTCTTCCTAAAATTAATGGAATAAAATATATTATTCGTTTACACGGTGGGCATCATTTTTTTGCAGAAGCTGAAAAAAGAAACGTAAATTGGTGGAAAGGATTTCAAGAAAAGCGTTCGTTTAAAAATGCCGATGCTTTTATTGCCGTTTCAAATTATGTTAAATCTCATACAGCAAAGTATTTAAGTTATCATAATAGACCAGTAGAAATTATATATTATCCAATTAACGATGAGCATTTTAAACCTCAAAATATTGGAGCTGATGACACTAATATCACTTTTGCAGGGACTATTTGTGAGAAAAAAGGAGTTCGTCAATTAATTCAAGCTTTTCCATTAGTAAAAGAAAAGTTTCCAACTGCTATTTTACATCTTTACGGAAGAGATTGGTTTTTTTCAAACGGCAGCTCATATATTAATATGTTACAGAAAAAAGAGTTGCCTAAACTAGGTGATTGGTCGAATGATATTATATTTCATGGAGTTGTCTCTTATCAAGAAATTCCTTTGACTTATGCAAAAGCTACCGTTTGTGTATTTCCATCACATATGGAAACTTTAGGTTTAGTGGCACCAGAAGCAATGGCAATGGAAAAAGCTGTAGTATTTACAAAATTAGGACCAGGACCCGAAGTAATTACGGATGGCGAAACGGGTTTGTTGTGCAATCCACATAACCCAATTGATATTGCTAATAAAATAATATATATTCTCCAAAATCCGCATAAATCCTATGAAATGGGAAAAAAAGCAAGAGTTTCAGTGCTAAAACAGTTTGAAATTACTACTTTGGTTTCTAGAAATATTTCATTTTATAATAGATTACTATAATGAATTGCTTAAGTCTGCTTTTTACCGATTATAAAAAGTATAAGAAATACGGAGGTAATTTTATTACAATTGTATTTTTTACACAAGGTTTTTGGGCTTGTATTCAATACCGATTCGCCCATTCGGTTTATAAACTGCCTATTCCATTACTAAAACAAATTATACAAATTTTGTGTTTGATTTGGCAAAAAGGAATAGAAATATCTACTGGTATATCTATTCCAGCTTCAGTCAAAATTGGGCATTCATTTTACATTGGACATTTTGGAGGAATAATAATTAATGCTAAAGCATGTATTGGAGATAATTGCAATATTTCGCAAGGTGTAACTATTGGAGTATCGGGGCAAGGAAAAAAGAGGGGGGTTCCCAAAATCAAAAATAATGTTTATGTAGGGGCTAATACAGTAATTGCTGGAAATATTATTATAGAAGATAATGTATTAATAGGAGCTTGTTCATTAGTAAATAAAAATGTTGCAGCGAATAGTGTAATGGTAGGAGTACCAGCAATTAAAATTTCAGAAAAAAGTTCGGAGGGATATATATAAATGAAGTTAGTTGTTATTTCATCAGCACCAATTTTAAAGAGAGGAAAAAATATACACATATATGCTCCCTATGAAAAAGAAATGCAAATATGGGCAAAACATGTTGCTAGTATACAGTTTTGCTGTCCTATTTGGAAAGAAGATAGAAAGCTATTATTTGCACCAATTTCTTTTAAAATTGATGATATAATTGAACTTCATGAATTTGAAATTACCACATTTTTAAATAAAATTAAAGCAGTTCCTTTTGTTTTTTTAGCTTTGATAAAAATATTTAAAGTCATGCAACAAGCCGATCATATTCACTTGCGTTGTCCAGGAAATATGGGTTTGATTGGAACAATTGTTCAAATTTTTTTTCCTAAGAAAACTAAAACTGCAAAATATGCTGGTAATTGGGATCCAAAAAGCAATCAACCATGGAGCTATCGTCTCCAAAAGTGGATATTAAGTAATACAGTTTTAACTAAAAATATGAAAGTTTTGGTATATGGCGAATGGGAAAATCAAACAATAAATATCAAACCTTTTTTTACTGCTACTTATAGTGAAAGTGAAATTCAGCATTCGAAAATTAGAATTAAACAGAAAAAAGAGCACGAATCTATAAAATTTCTTTTTGTAGGAACATTGTCCAAAGGGAAGCAGCCATTATATGCTATACAGCTTGTGGAAAAATTGTATAAAAAAGGAAAAAATGTCACACTCGATTTATATGGAGAAGGTGCTATGAGAGACGAAATTGACTGTTATATTATTCAAAATAATTTACATGCAATTGTTACATTAAAAGGAAATCAATCTCATAAGGAAGTTTTAGGAGCCTATCAAAATAGCCACTTTTTGCTTTTGCCTTCAAAAAGTGAAGGTTGGCCTAAGGTAGTTGCTGAAGCCATGTTTTGGGGCTGTGTGCCTATAGCAATTCCTGTATCTTGTGTTTCTTATATGATGGGTAATGGAAGCAGAGGTATTATTTTAAATGAAAAATTAAACGATGATTTGAATCGAATTCTAACTGTTATTAATAATGAAAAAGTATATTTAAAAATGGCTCTTGAAGGACAACTGTGGTCGCAACAATATACAACTAATAAGTTTGAAACCGAAATTAGTAAGTTGTTAAAAGATAAATAATTTCGTTAGCTTTTTACTTAAACAGGTCTTTTATTTTTTAAATTTACATAAAAATTAAATCTAAATGTAATGCCAATTCAAGATTTGAGAGTAATTCAATTAATTGATAGTTTAGAGCCAGGTGGAGCAGAGCGAATGGCAGTTACTATCGCTAATTCATTAGTTGAAGAAGCAACATTTTCAGGAATAGTAGTAACTCGTTTAGAAGGAAGTTTAAAAGATTCAATCAGTTCAAATGTTGATTATCTATACTTGAAAAAAAAACAAATTTTTGATTTTCGAGCTTTAATTAGATTGAGAATGTTTGTAAAAAAAAATAAGATATCAATTGTTCACGCTCACGGTAGTTCCTATTTTTTTGCGGTATTATTGAAATTTATTACGCCATCAATAAAAATATTTTGGCATGATCATTTAGGAAACAGAGTTAAAAATGATAAAGCAAATTTTTTTATAAAAAAAGTTTCCTGTTTTTTTAGTGGTGTTTTTACAGTAAATCAAGAGCTTAAAGAATGGGCTATAGATCATTTAAATACGTCTAATATCCATTTTATCCCTAATTTTATTGAAGAAAAAGCAATTGAAAAAGCTATCACTTGCTTAAAAGGAACAGAAGGAAAAAGAATTGTTTTATTGGCAAATTTAAGAAAACCTAAGAATCATTTTTTAGCGCTAGAAGCTTTTGTTAGTAGTGAGATAGCTGCTTTAGGTTGGACGATGCATTTTATCGGGAAAGATAATTTAGATGACTATTCAATTCATTTAAAACAAAAAATTGAAGCTGAAAATTTAGTAAATACAGTATATATTTATGGTTCTTGTAATGACGTTCAGCACATTTTAAATCAGGCAAACGTTGGACTTCTGACTTCTACTTATGAAGGTTTTCCTGTGACTTTATTAGAATATGGCAGGGCTAACATATTTGTAATTTGTTCAAATGTAGGTTATTGTAGTCAGATTATTAAAAATCATGAAACAGGAATTACTTTTGAAACAGGAAATGTAAAAGAATTGGAATTTGTTTTCAGGTCTTTACCAAATAATATTCATTCGAGTTCTATTTTAGCTGATAATTTGAATACTTTTGTTGAAGAGAATTTTTCAGAAAAAATAATAGTTAATAAGCTTGTTTTTAGCTATCTAAATAAGTTATGAAATCAAACGATTCAACCAATTATTTTAAATTTTTGTTGATACATTTAATTATTGGTTGGGTAATATTTGTATTTCCTCCGCTATCAAAATTGTATGCAATTTTTATAATGTTTTTTGGTTATAGTTATGTAATTAAATATAAAAATAAGAATAACGAAGTTTTAATTGTTGCAGCGTATATTATAGGAGCAGAGGTAATGTTGCGAATGACAGACGGGATGTTTATTAACGAGTATGCTAAATACAATGTCATTCTTTTGATGGTTTTAGGAATGATATATTCGGGTTTTTCTAAATATTCTTTTCCGTATTGGTTGTTTTTACTTTTTCTAATTCCAGGAGTATTTTATGGTATTTCACAACTTAATTTTGAGACTAATATTAGAAAAGCAATTGCTTTTAATATTTCAGGCCCTGCTACTTTAGGATTCGCAGCTTTGTATTGTTTTGATCGAGAAATTACTTTTGAACAAATTAAAAAAATGATCTTTGCATTAGGTTATCCAATAGTTGCAATAACATTATATTTATTCTTGTACACTCCATCTGTTAAAGATGTTGTTATTGGTACCTATTCAAATTTTCAAACTTCTGGAGGTTTTGGTCCAAATCAAATGTCAACAATTTTAGGATTAGGAACTTTTGTGTATTTTTTTAATACTTTTTTTAATTCAAAAACTAAAACGATTCTTCTAATAAATATAATCTTAACTACCGTAATTGCTTATAGAGGAATAGTTACTTTTTCTAGAGGTGGCATGTTAACAGGTGCTATTATGATAATTTGTTTAGTAATTTTAGCGTATAATAAATTGAATAAGCAAGGGCAAGCAAAATTACTATTAATTATAATAACTACAATTTTGTTAAGTGGGTTTATCTGGTTATATAGTTCCGTCCAAACGGGTGGATTAATTGATAAAAGATATGCAAATCAAGATGCGAAAGGTAGAGAAAAAGAAAGTAAATTAACAGGAAGGGAGATTCTAATTGAATCAGAGTTAGAAATGTTTTGGGAAAACCCAATTTTAGGGGTTGGTGTAGGAAAAAATAAAGAATATAGAGAGGAAATGATTGGGATTTCAGCTGCATCTCATAATGAAATTTCAAGAATGCTTGCAGAACAAGGTATGTTAGGTGTTTTTTGTTTATTGATTTTATTTATCACACCATTTATTTTGTATTTAAATAACAGGAATAATATTTTTATATTATCTTTTTATTTATTTTGGATACTAACTATAAACCATGCCGCCATGCGATTGGCTGCTCCTGCCTTTATCTATGCTTTATCACTATTAAAAGTTACATTTGTGGATGAAAAATCAAATTCTTTACCTAGGCAATCAACTGTCTAAACATGGTTTTAATAAAACGACAATTGAAACTTTGGGTTTTCAATTAGAGATGGAAGGTTTAAGTATTTTTTATAGTTCTGATAAAAAATCATTGTCGATTCGGATGTTAGCTATGATTAGCGCCGTTTTTAAATACAGAAAGCGTATAGAATACATTTTAATCGATACTTATAGTACCAAAGCTTTTTGGTATTCATTTGTTTGTAGTCAATTGGCACGTTTTTTAAAAATCAAATACATTCCAATATTACATGGTGGTGATTTACCCAATCGCTTAAAAACCAATCCTAAACTTTGTCAAATTATGTTTGCAAATGCCTATCAAAACGTTGCTCCTTCAGGGTATTTGAAGCAAGCGTTTGAACAAAATGGGTATGCAAACATAATTTATATTCCTAATTCAATTGAAATTCAAAAATATAAATTTAAAACAAGAACAGATTTTACTCCTAAATTGCTTTGGGTAAGAGCATTTGACTTGATTTATAATCCTGAAATGGCGGTTAAAGTTTTGTTTGAACTTCAAAAAATATTTCCCAACGCAACGTTAACTATGGTTGGGCCTGATAAAGACGGGAGTTTAAATACTACAAAATTTTTTGCAGAGTCACTTGGAGTTACTGTCAATTTTACAGGACAATTATCAAAAGAAGCGTGGCTAGAATTAGCTTTAGAACATGATTTTTTTATTAACACCTCTAATTTTGATAATACTCCTGTAAGTGTAATGGAAGCTATGGCTTTGGGGTTACCAATTGTAAGTACAAATGTGGGCGGAATCCCTTATTTACTTAACCATAAAACAACTGCTCTATTAGTCAGTGCTAATGATGTTGATCAAATGACTAATTCTATTTTGTATTTGATTACCAACTCTAAAAATACTATGGTTATGGTTCAAAACGCAAGGAGAAAAATTGAAGAAATGGATTGGGAAGTCGTTAAAAGACAATGGATTAGGCTAATAGGGTAGTTTTTAAAGAAGTTTGATTATTATTTTGTTTCTTTGTATACGATAATTGCCCAAATTATGAATTCGACAAAAAAAATACACTTTGAAATCTCTGAACGCAAAATATTATTGCGTGTAATGGATGTTTTTTCGTCCATACTAACTTTAACATTAATAGGGTATTACACAAATTTTCATTATTTCAGAGTTTCAGAAACTAATTTTTATTGGACCATTGTATTAGCATTTTATATTAGTTTTTTTGGTACTATTTTTGAAATGTATAATTTACAAATTGCTAGTAATCGATTTCAAATTTCAAAAAGTATTATTCTTACAACATCTGTAACCGTATTATTTTATTTATTAACACCTTTTTATACTCCGATTTTACCCTCTAATCGTTTGCAAATTTTACTCTTTTTCTTTTCTATTTTGTTTTCGTTATCTATTTGGCGGTATATTTATATTGTCTTCTTAGCTTCTAATCGATTTATGAAAGAAGTAATTTTTGTTTGTAATAGTAAAGATATCAATGATTTATTGAGACAATTAGCAACATTTAATCCTCATTATAAAGTAGTTGGTTATGTAGCTATTGATGAAGTTCCAATTAAAGTAAAAGTAAAGCGAGTTCTACAAGAAAATTTAGATGAATTTGTTCGTAAAAATAATGTGTCTGAAATAGTAGTTTCCACTATAAATAATAAATTAACATCTGTAGATTTGTACAATAAGTTATTGCAACTACTTGAAAAGGGAGTAGTAATTAGAAAATACAATCAGGTATATGAGAATACAACTTATCGTTTACCAATAAATTTTGAAGAGAAGGAATTGTACAAGTTTTTCCCTTTTAGTAGAAGTAATCAAAATAAATTTTTTGTTTTTTACACCCGTTTTTTTGACATTGTTTTTTCAACTCTAGGTTTGATTTTCTTTTTTTTTATTGCCCCTTTTTTATGGATAATCAACCTTTTTGCTAACAATGGAAGTTTTTTTTACACACAAGTACGGGTTGGTAAAAATGGTATTCCCTTTACAATTTATAAAATGAGAACTATGGTGCAAAGCGCTGAGAAAAATGGTGCAGTATTTGCAGTAAGCAATGATAGTAGAATCACTCCTTTTGGAAAGTTTCTTCGTAAATCACGATTAGATGAATTTCCACAATTTATTAATGTACTAAAAGGTGAAATGTCAATTATAGGTCCTAGACCAGAGCGCCCTATTTTTGTGGATCAAATTGCAGCGTCAATTCCATTATATCAAACACGTCACGTAATTAAGCCTGGATTAACTGGTTGGGCACAAGTGAATTATCCTTATGGCTCTAATTTAGAGGATAGTTTGATGAAATTGCGATACGATTTATATTACATCAAGCATCGAAGTTTGTTTTTAGATGTTGATATTGTAATAAAAACGATGAGTACGGTTTTATTCTTTAGAGGGCAATAAAAATAGTTTAGAAAGTTAAAAATTTTAAGAGTTTAAAAGGAAGTACTTTGTTTTGATCTTTTAATTTGTAACACAATTTTTACTATCCAATAAAAATGAAGTGCTATAAAAGGCCAAACAATTTCCAAATGGATTTTAGTAGTCATATAAGCTAAATAGATAAGCAACATTGCTAGTATGATTTTTCCTAAAAGTATTGTTTTATCTCGATTTTCTTTTTTGTAATACCATACAAAAATCAGTAACAGCGGATTGAATAATAAGATGTTGTAATTCCATAAGATTTCTTCGTGTAATGAATACAATCCCACTAAAGAGAAGAAAAGACCCAATAATCCAGCAAAGATAAAATAGCTCATTTTTATCCATTTTTTATTCAAAAGCACTAAAAATAAAAGCACTGTAATTAATGAATAAATAGAGTTGAACCAATTAAAATGAGTTTCAGGTTTGGTTACTTGAAGAATTTTAGCATCACTCTTCTCAATTTTATTTCCATTTACTTTTGTTGTTGAAATAGCTTCTTTGAATTCATAGGGTAAGAATAGACGCGTTCCAGGTTTGTCAACTTTGGTACCAAATATCAATTGAATGCCTAATTTCATATAAAAATTAGTCATGTACGGATATAAAATTTCTCGGTAAGATTGATTTGATGTGTTTGATTTGATGTATTCTTTTCCTAAAATAGTATTGATTTTATCCACAACCATTGTTGTACAATTTCTGTCTATGAATTTGTAAGTATAAAAGCGTTCATCACTGTAAACTGAATGGTTTAATTGTTGAAATAGTCTATTTATTTGATTTGGATTTAGCTGTAATTCTTGCTCAATTATTTCACGATTTTCCACTTGATAGTTGTAATAAAAGTCAATAAAACTTCCATTAGTAACAAAATATTGCAAATCCCCTTTAATGAATCGGCCTATAAAGTTGGGCGTACTAAAATCAAAAGCACCATAATTATAAACCACATCAAGATTGTTTAAACTGTCTTGAATGCGAATGCCAGTATGTCCATACATCGCATAGGATTCTGGTCCTAAACCACAAGTTAAAATACTAACTTTTGCTTGGTTTGAGAGCGAAATATTTTGGGAAAACCCATTAAAAGAAATTAAAATAAGTAGAGCGAAAAGTATTTTTTTTGTCATTTTATAAAGTCTTTCGTCTTGTTTCTTTTCTCTTGCTTCTATAATTATCTAAACAATTCCCAATCTACTTTTAATGAAAATATATTGGAGTATAATGCGGCGCTTTGATCGCCTAGATCTGTTAATGCATAATCTACTTGAATACCTTTGTATTTAAATCCTATCCCAATATTTGGTTGAAAACTAAGTTTTTTAGAATCGTCTATTTGTGTTATTTGTTGAAAATTACCAACGCCGGCTCTTAAATAAACCAAATTAATATAGCCAAATTCCAATCCAATTGCAGGATCAATACTTACGGTATTTGTTGAAATAATATCATTAGTTCTAGAAAATTGCATGTTTAAATTGGTTGCTGCTAAAATACTGTAATCGTAACGGATTATCCATTTTTTTGACATTCCTAATTGCGCTTTTGGTAGTGTAATTTCACTGGTTTCGGGCAATTCCTGATTTTCGCCCGGAATGGCATCGGCAATTTCTTGAAACTTTTCTTCGTCTATTGTCCAAGTGTTGTAAGTAGTAGTTATGTCGCGAAGCATTAAGCCAAATTTCCAATCTTCGTCCTCACTAATGTATTGAATACCTAGGTCTAGTCCAAATCCCCATGAATTGGCAAAATCCCCAATTACTCTGCGAATTACTTTTGCATTGACACCATAATTTAATCCTTCAATGGGTAAGCTTCTAGCATACGAGGCGGTAAAAGCATAATCTGCGGTAGAAAAAAGTGAAATTCTATTGTAATCAATGTTGCCTTCGCTATCAATTAATTGGGTCGTGTTTAATATGTCATCCACGCCAAAACGTATAATCGATATTCCCACAGCACTTTGATCATCTATTGGCATTGCAAAACCGGCATAATCATATTGTGCAATATTTGCAAAATAGCTAGCGTGCATTAATGAAAACTGTTTGTCTTCTAGTTTTAATAAACCAGCCGGATTCCAGTACCCAGAATTTACGTCGCCGGAATGAGATACCACAGCGTTAGCCATTCCTAATGCAGCTGCATCTACGCCAATATTCATAAAATCATTTGAATATTTTCTAACGGTTTGCCCATAAGCTATGCAGCTAAATCCAAGTAGAAGATATAAAGTGGTCTTTTTCAATGCCAATTTTTTTACAAAGATGAAATAAATTTCTTAAATAGTAAACTCTAAAAGTATTAACTTATTGTATTACATTTGCTGTATATTATTTAAGGCTTTGCATTAGCCGTATTTTAAACCTATTTGTATGCAAATTAAAAAACATATTCCCAATCTTATCACCCTACTAAATCTTACATGTGGATTGTTAGCTGTTATAGCAATATTTAGAGATCAAGAAGCTGAAGCATTTTGGTTTGTTTGTTTAGGTATTTTCTTTGATTTTTGGGACGGTTTTTTTGCTAGAAAGTATAATGTTTCTGGTGATTTAGGATTACAGTTGGATTCGTTGGCAGATATGGTTACTTGTGGGGTTGTCCCGGGTTTGATGATTTTTAAATTAATTGAGAATTTACAAATTGATAGTACATCTCCATATTTTTTAACAGAAGATACATGGTATATGGGATTTGTACCTTATTTAGGTTTTTTAATCACATTAGCTTCATGTTATCGTTTAGCAAAATTTAATATTGATACTCGTCAGACAGATTCTTTTATTGGATTACCTACACCCGCAAATGCTATGTTTATTATGAGTTTGCCAATGATAAGATTTTCTTACGAAGATCAATGGGCAGGAATGTTAGTTAAAAATCCATTTATACTTTTAGCTATAACAATAATAAGTGCTTATATTCTAAATGCCGAAATTCCTTTATTTTCATTAAAAATAAAAGAGTTTACTTGGGCAAAATATAAAATGCAAATTTTGTTTTTAATTGGGTCGTTGTTTTCTTTTTCGCTACTAGGTTTCGTAGCCATTCCGTTGATTATTATCAGTTATGTATTGGTTTCTGTAATCAGTAATAAAATGATGGCTAAAGAGTAATGGCTTCCAAAATTTATAGAAAAAAATATCCTTCCAAACAAAAATCCAATTCGATAAGCAAATGGGTTATTAGGTTTTTTGTATTTGTATTTATCTTTTTTGTTCTCTTAGGAATCTATAAATTTAGAGATGGATTTTTATATTATTTAGGGTTTAAAACTGATAAATATTCTCATGAATTGTCTGCTGATGAACGCAAATTAGCAGATATTAGAATTTATGAAGTGTTGCATAAACACGATAATAAAGCCATTGGTTTTGATGTTTCAGAATATCAAAGCGAAATCGATTGGGAGCAAACCTACCATATCGATGAATCGTTTGAATTGTCTTTTGTTTTTATTCGTGCTACCGCTGGAAAAAACAAAACTGATAAAAGATTTAAGGAAAATTGGGAAGCCTCAAAAAAACGTCAATTGATTCGCGGTGCTTATCATTATTATCGTCCCAACGAAAATTCGATCGAACAAGCTGAAAATTTCATCAAAAACGTAAAATTAGAAAAAGGCGATTTACCACCAGTATTAGATATTGAAAAGTTGCCAAGAAAACAATCTATTGATAGTTTGAAAGTAGGATTGCGTCGTTGGTTAAAAAAAGTTGAAAAACATTACAAGGTAAAACCAATTATTTATTCGGGAGAAAGTTATTATACTGATTTTTTGAGAGAAGAATTTTCAGAATACCCGCTTTGGATTGCTAATTATAATTTTTGGCGAAACGATTTAGAATCGGATTGGCAGTTTTGGCAATTCACAGAGAAAGCTCAAATTACAGGTGTTCAAGGTATGGTGGATTTGAATATTTTTAATGGAGATAAAAACAAGTTGTTGTTGAAGTGTATGCGGTGATTTTTAACCACTAAGGTCACAAAGAATGCACAATGCACTATTCTTTAAACACATAGCCACCATTGTTTTGCTTTCTGTTAATAGTCGTTTCACTTGACATAGATCACATTAGAATAGATGCTTAGTTTGTCATGCTATCAATTATCTCTTGAACCGAAAAAATACTTTTAAAGAAAGAAATCTTAGTGTAACTTCGTGTTAAACTTCGTGAAACTTTGTGTACCCAAAAAAAACTACTCTTTATTTAAATTTAATTCTCCTTTACCATGAATGATGGTTGTTTTTGGAGCATCAAAATCAATTTTTGTTTTACGTAATTCGAAATTTTGTCCAAGGTAAACTCGTCTTACCATTTCGTCTGCTACTAATTCTTCTGGTTTTCCAGCCTTTAGAATTCCACCTTCAAACATTAAGTAAGTTTTATCAGTAATGGCTAACGTTTCTTGTACGTTGTGGTCGGTGATTAAAATCCCGATATTTTTATTTTTTAATTGGGCTACAATTCGTTGAATATCTTCTACCGCAACTGGGTCAACTCCTGCAAAAGGTTCGTCTAAAAGAATAAATTTAGGATCGGTTGCTAAAGCGCGCGCAATTTCAGTACGACGACGTTCACCACCCGAAAGTAAATCACCACGATTGGTACGAATATGTTCCAATGCGAACTCTGCAATTAATTCTTCCATTTTAGCTTCTTGCGCTTCTTTAGAAAGTGATGTCAATTGCAAAACACTTAATATATTATCTTCGATACTTAATTTTCTAAAAACAGAAGCTTCTTGAGCTAAATAGCCAATCCCATTTTGTGCGCGTTTGTACATTGGGAAGTTAGTAATATCCATATCATCTAAATAAATATTGCCGCTATTTGGTTTTACTAAACCTACAATCATGTAGAATGAAGTGGTTTTTCCAGCTCCGTTTGGGCCTAATAAACCTACGATTTCACCTTGATTTACTTCAACGGAAATCCCTTTTACTACACTTCTTTTTTTATAGGTTTTAACTAAATTTTCTGCTCTAAGCTTCATAGTGTGGTTATGAGTTTAAAAGGTTATGAGTTTAAAAGACATTATGATACAAATAAACAAATAAACAATTTAACAGTTAAACGAATTAACAATAATTTATTTTCTGCCTACTGAATTCTGTTTATTGAACACTTTCTTCAAGTGCTTCCCAAAATTCATAAGCTCTTCTTAAATGAGGAATTACAATCGTTCCGCCTACTAAAGTTGCAATTCCCATGCTTTCCATCATTTCTTCTTTAGTAACGCCATTTTTATAGGCGGTTTCTAAATGGTATTTGATGCAATCATCGCAACGTAAAACGGCTGAAGCTACTAAGCCTAGAAGCTCTTTGGTTTTTACATCTAAAGCACCTTCCATGTAAGCATTTGTATCTACATTGAAAATTCTTTTGATGACTTTGTTGTTGTCAGCTAATAATTTTTTGTTCATTTTTGAACGGTAATCGTTGAATTCTTTTACTAAATCTGCCATTTTTATGCGTTTAATTTTTCTCTTTCTTGACTTCTTACTACTAAAACACTGATTAATATACTAGCTTCGTAGAGTATCATAATTGGAATTGTAACAATAATTTGACTTAATACATCTGGTGGTGTTATAATTGCTGCCACAATTAACACTATGACTAAAGTGTATTTTCGGTACTTTCTTAAAAATTCTGGAGTTACCAATCCTATTTTCGTAAGGAAGAAAATAATAATTGGTAATTCAAACAACAATCCACTAGCAATTGCTGATGTTTTCATTAAGCTAATGTACGAGTCAATATCTATTGAATTGCTGATTTCTGGACTCACAATATAGCTTGCAAAGAATTGAACTGATAATGGTGCAATTAAATAATAGCCAAATAATACGCCAACAAAGAATAAGAACGAAGAAACAATGATAAAAGATACAGCATATTTTCTTTCTTTTTCATAGAGCGCAGGACTTATGAATTTCCAAATTTCCCATAAAATGAAAGGAAATGCAAAAATGAATCCTACAGTTATGGAAGTCCACATGTGCATTGAAAATTGTCCGCCCATTTCTCTATTTTGGATAGGGAGATTGATTTCTGTTATGCACATTGTTTCTTGCATATCAACATATTTTCCCAATTCACAGAAGAACTGATAGGTAACAAAATCAGGACTTTTGGGGCCAAAAATAATTTCGTTAAAAATAAAATCACTAAAGAAAAAAGCAACAACACCGCCAATTAAAATGGCAGCCGAACTTCTAACTAATAACCAACGTAATTCCTCGAGATGATCTAAAAACGACATCTCTTTTATGTTTTTTTCTGCCATTATACGATTCCTTCTTTTAAAATATCGTGTAAGTGAAGTATTCCTTTGTATTCGTTATTGTCAATTACTACTAATTGGGTAATGGAGTTGTTTTCCAAAATGTCTAAAGCTTCCGATACAAGAACAGTAGAATTGATATTTTTAGGGTTTTTAGTCATAATATCATTGGCTGTTAAATCTGTAAAAGTGTCTCTCGTGTTTAACATTCTACGAATATCGCCATCCGTTACGATACCAATAACCTGATTATTTTCAATAACAGCGGTTACTCCTAAACGTTTTTCCGAGATTTCCATGATTACTTTTTTGATGGATGCATCTGGAGTCACCATAGGTTTGTGAGTAGTATCTAACATGTCTTTTACGCGTAGCAATAATTTTTTTCCTAATGCGCCGCCAGGATGATATACTGCAAAATCTTCACTTTTAAAGTTGCGCATTTCCATTAAACAAACCGCTAAAGCATCTCCTAAAACTAGTTGTGCGGTAGTGCTGTTAGTGGGTGCTAAATTATTTGGACAAGCCTCACTTTCTACATAAGCATGTAAAATGTAATGAGATTCTTTTCCTAAGAACGAATTCTTATCGGCTGTCATACCTATTAAAGTATTTCCAAATCGTTTTAATAAGGGAGCTAAAACTTTTATTTCAGGACTGTTGCCGCTTTTTGAAATACAAATTACAATATCTTCAGGTTGTACCATGCCTAAATCACCATGAACGGCTTCAGCAGCATGTAAAAACATAGAAGGAGTGCCCGTTGAATTCAAAGTAGCAACAATTTTTTGAGCGATTAAGGCGCTTTTTCCAATTCCAGTTACTACAAGTCTTCCTTTGGTGTTGTATATCTCCGTAACACTTTTAGCAAAGTCAGCATCTAAGTAGTTTACTAAGTTTTCAATGCTTTGGCTTTCAGAAAGTAAGGTTCGTTTAGCTGTTGCTAAAATGGTTTCAATTGTGCTCAAAATAGAAATATTAAAAAATTTGTATGTATAAAAGAAATTCGTATCTTTATGTTTGCAAATTTAGGTAAAATCATATTAATAGAGAATGAATCCACACGAAATTGATTTACATAAAGAATTAAAGAAATATTTTGGTTTTAGTCAATTCAAAGGACTTCAAGAACAAGTAGTTAAAAGCATTATTACAGGAAACAATACTTTTGTGATTATGCCTACTGGAGGAGGGAAGTCGCTTTGTTATCAATTACCAGCATTAGTGTTAGAGGGTACTGCTATTGTAGTTTCTCCACTGATTGCATTAATGAAAAACCAAGTAGATGCTATAAGAAGCTTGAGTTCTGAATATGGAATTGCCCATGTTTTAAACTCTTCTTTAAATAAAACAGAGATTGCTACAGTAAAAAAAGACATTACTTCAGGTGTAACTAAACTATTGTATGTAGCTCCAGAATCTTTAACTAAGGAAGAATATATTGAGTTTTTAAATGGTGTCAAATTATCTTTTGTGGCCATAGATGAAGCGCACTGTATTTCTGAATGGGGACATGATTTCCGTCCAGAATATCGTAATTTAAGAAATATTGTTCGTCTTTTAGGCGACGTGCCGATGATCGGATTAACCGCAACAGCTACTCCAAAAGTACAAGAAGATATCTTGAAAAACTTAGATATGCCTCATGCTAATACGTTTAAAGCTTCCTTTAATCGACCAAATTTATATTACGAAGTACGAACTAAAACTAAAAATATTGAATCGGATATTATTCGATTTATCAAACAACATAAAGGGAAATCTGGCGTTATTTATTGTTTAAGTCGTAAAAAAGTAGAAGAAATTGCGCAAGTATTACAAGTAAATGGTATTAGTGCAGTTCCTTATCATGCTGGTTTAGATGCTAAAACACGTGCGAAACATCAAGATATGTTCTTAATGGAAGATGTCGAAGTCGTAGTAGCCACCATTGCTTTTGGTATGGGAATCGACAAACCAGACGTTCGTTTTGTAATTCACCACGATATTCCAAAATCATTAGAAAGTTACTATCAAGAAACAGGTCGTGCTGGTCGAGATGGGGGTGAAGGTCATTGCTTGGCGTATTATTCGTACAAAGACATTGAAAAGTTAGAAAAATTCCTTTCAGGAAAACCTGTTGCCGAACAGGAAATCGGTTTTGCTTTGTTGCAAGAAGTGGTGGCGTATGCTGAAACTTCTATGTCGCGTCGTAAGTTTTTATTGCATTATTTTGGTGAAGAATTTGATGATATCAATGGTGATGGTGCCGATATGGATGACAATGTTCGTAATCCGAAAAAGAAAGTAGAAGCACAAGATCAAGTAGTTACCTTATTAAAAGTAGTTCGAGATACCAAACAATTATTCAAATCAAAAGAGGTAGTTTTAGCGCTTGTGGGTAAAGTAAATGCCGTGATTAAAGCCCAAAAAATCGACACTCAGTCTTATTTTGGTAGTGGTGCTGGTTTTGATGAAAAATATTGGATGGCTTTAATTCGTCAAGTATTAGTGGAAGGATTACTTACAAAAGATATTGAAACCTATGGGGTTTTAAAAATGGCTGAAAAAGGTGAAGTATTCATTAAAAAACCAGTTTCATTTTTGATGTCTGAAGATCATGAATACAATGAAGAAGAAGATGAAGCCATTGTAACAGCCGCAAAATCATCGGGAACTGCAGATGAGGTTTTAATGGGTATGTTACGTGATTTACGCAAGAAAGAAGCAAAAAAAATGGGCGTTCCTCCATTTGTTATTTTTCAAGATCCTTCTTTGGAAGATATGGCGTTAAAATATCCTATTTCAATTGATGAGTTAAGCAATGTGCATGGCGTTGGAGAAGGAAAAGCTAAAAAATACGGAAAGCCATTTGTTGATTTGATAAATAGATATGTAGAAGATAACGACATTATTCGCCCTGATGATTTGGTAGTGAAATCTACTGGGGCCAATTCGGGATTGAAATTGTATATTATTCAAAACGTAGATAGAAAGTTAGCGTTAGATGATATTGCCAAAGCAAAGGGATTGGATATGGATGGTCTGCTAAAAGAAATGGAGCAAATTGTTTATTCAGGAACTAAGTTAAATATCAGGTATTGGATAGATGAAATCTTAGATGAAGACCAACAAGAAGAAATTCACGATTATTTCATGGACTCCGAATCGGATAATATAAAAGATGCCTTAAAAGAATTTGACGGTGATTATGATATCGAAGAGTTACGTTTTATGCGTATTAAATTTATTAGTGAGGTTGCGAATTAAGATTAATTTCCAATTTCTGAATAAAAATATAAAATCCAAAGTCTATTTGTTTAATATAGACTTTGGATTTTTTTATTGATTTTTTGTTTAAAATATTTCCCCACGGTGCGGTTTTAAAACATCTCTAAACCTAATCATGTCTTTTTCTTCTACCACAATGAAAGCAATTGCATGTATTTCGTTCAAAACTTCAAAGCCTGTTTTTTCTAACGTTATTTTTTCTTCATCTAAATATTCTTTTAAATGAATATCATGATGTTCAGCAGTTTTAGCAGAAGCTTCTCCTCTAAAATCCCAAATTAGTTTTATTTTTCTTGACATCGTAATTAACTATTTTTCAAAGGTAAGTTTTTACTAAATTTGAAAAAACTATTTGTTATGAAAAGTGTGCTTTTTTTTCTGGTTACTAGTATCGCCTTCTCACAAAATTTAACAATTGATGAAGCAAATCATTTGGCGAGTTTACCTGTAAAATGCTTACAGCAAGAATATCCTAATAAACTAAATCAACTTTTACTGAATGAAACCGAATTACTTTCTCCAAAAGTATTACATCCTGCTTTTTATGGTTGTTTTGATTGGCATTCTTCGGTGCATGGGCATTGGAGTTTAGTTTACTTGTTGTCTAACTTTGAAAATTTAAAAGATAAAGAACTCATTATAGAGAAGCTTCAAATTAATCTTTCTAAAGAGAATATAGCTCAAGAAATGCTTTATTTTGAGAAAACACATGAAAAATCTTTCGAGCGAACTTATGGTTGGAATTGGTTGTTAAAGTTACAACATGAATTAGAAATTTCAAATGATTTGTATGCTAAAGAATTGGCTGATAATCTTCGTCCGTTAACTAATTTAATTATCAAACGTTATATCGAATTTTTGCCAAAACTTTTATATCCTATTCGTGTTGGAACACATTCTAATACTGCTTTTGGACTAACAAATGCTTGGGATTATGCCGTTTTTTCTGGTAATATTGCTTTGCAAAACAGTATTAAAGTAAATGCAAAACGTATGTTTTTAAAAGATGAGAATTGTCCTTTTAATTGGGAGCCAAGCGGTACAGATTTTCTTTCTCCATGCATGGAAGAAGTAGCCATAATGCAACGAATTCTTCCTGAAAAAGAGTTTCTTTTATGGGTTAAAAAATTTGCGCCTCAATTATTTTCTAAAAAATGGAAATGGGAAGTCGCAAAAGTATCGGATAGAACTGATGGACATTTAGTGCATTTAGATGGACTTAATTTTAGTAGATCTTGGAATTTGTATGATTTGATACAGCATTATCCAAAAGAATTTTCTCATTTGAAATCAATGGCTGATACTCATTTGTCTTTCTCTTTGCCCTCTATTGTTGATGGTAATTATGAAGGCGAACATTGGTTGGCTTCGTTTGCTTTACGAGCATTTGAAGCAAAAAAATAGTTACAAATGCTTACTTTTGCAAAATAATTCATTTTTAAATTCATTTTATGCCTCGCGAATTTCAATTTCAAGTTTCACCCGAAGTAGCTGCAAGCGAAAGTTTGTTAGCCCAACATGTTGCTAAGTTATTTCAGGTTAGCCCAAAAGAAATTCAAAAAGTAGATATTTTAAAACGCTCTATCGATGCGCGTCAGAAAGCTATTAAAATGAATATCAAGGCGAATGTTTTTTTGATTGGAGAAGAATATAAAGCGCAAAAAATAGAATTACCTGATTATCCAAATGTAACGAATAAGCAAGAAGTTATTGTCGTAGGAGCAGGTCCAGCTGGATTGTTTGCTGCTTTGCAATTAATTGAACTAGGTTTAAAGCCTATCGTTATAGAGCGAGGAAAAGACGTTCGTGGTCGTCGTCGCGATTTAAAAGCAATTAATGTGGATCATATCGTAAATGAAGATTCAAATTATTGTTTTGGCGAAGGTGGCGCAGGAACGTATTCGGATGGAAAACTATATACTCGTTCTAAAAAACGCGGTGATATTGACAGAATTTTAGCCATTTTAGTAGGTTTTGGAGCTACGCCAGATATTATGGTCGAAGCACATCCGCATATTGGAACTAATAAATTACCACAAATTATCCAAGATATTCGAGAGAAAATCATCGAATGTGGTGGGCAAGTACTTTTTGAAACTCGTGTGACTGATTTCGTAATCAAGAACAACGAAATGCAAGGTGTTGTGGTTCAAAATGGTGATGTTATCTCATCTAATAAAGTGATTTTAGCTACTGGACATTCGGCACGAGATATTTTCGAATTGTTACATAAAAGAGGCGTTCATATAGAAGCAAAACCATTCGCATTGGGTGTTCGAGCTGAGCATCCACAAGAATTGATTGACCAAATTCAATATTCCTGCGATTTTAGAGGTGATTATTTACCTCCAGCACCTTATTCCATTGTAAAACAAGTCAATGGTCGAGGTATGTATTCGTTTTGTATGTGTCCAGGTGGGGTAATTGCACCTTGTGCTACCGCTCCTGGCGAAGTAGTTACGAATGGTTGGTCACCTTCAAAAAGAGATCAAGCGACAGCTAATTCTGGAATTGTAGTCGAATTAAAATTGGAAGATTTCAAACCATATGAGAAATTCGGGCCGTTAGCGGGAATGGAATTTCAAAAAGCCATCGAACAAAAAGCATGGCATTTAGCTGGGCAGACTCAAAAAGTTCCTGCACAACGAATGGTTGATTTTACGCAAAATAAAGTTTCAAAAGATATCTCAAAAACATCTTATGTTCCCGGTACAACTTCGGTAGAAATGGGGCAAGTTTTTCCA
This sequence comes from Flavobacteriia bacterium, assembly GCA_004293165.1. GTDB lineage: Bacteria > Bacteroidota > Bacteroidia > Flavobacteriales > Flavobacteriaceae > Flavobacterium. The sequence goes on from RDYL01000004.1 coordinate 39,768, forward strand.
GGATTTTTATCGCAAATTATGCGTGAAGGTTTTGTGCAATTTGGAAAAGCCATGAAAGGTTACATGACGAATGAAGCCATTTTACATGCACCAGAAAGTAGAACATCATCTCCAGTTAGAATTCCAAGAGATAATTTTTCTTTGGAACATGTTCAAATCAAAGGTTTGTATCCTTGTGGAGAAGGAGCGGGTTATGCAGGTGGAATTATCTCAGCGGCTATTGATGGTGAAAAATGTGCTTTAAAAATTGCGGAGAGCTTGTAATTCTATATCTTACCAATCTGCAAAAGAAATTCCTATTCCAAAAGTTGTTTGTCTGTGATTGTAATCAATCATAGTTTCTCCATAGCCTTCAAATGCTTGTATTTGACCTCGTAAATGACCTTTTATTGGGAACACATAATTCAGTTGAATACTTCCTCCTTCCAAACTTGTAAATGGATGTGTAATGATTGAGTAAAATTGGTGTTTGTTATAACTGTAAGCAATATTCAATTCTCCATTTCCAATGTATTTGGTAATTTTCGGGTTTTCATCTTCTTTGTCAGCTATTCTTATCCATGGATTTAATGTAACAATCCAATTGTTAATTTCATATCCAGTATGAAAAATAATTCTATTCCAACTTCTAGAGCCAGGAAGATCTTTTCCGTTTGATTGATGGTTTAAAGAAATTCCAATAGATTTGAATTGCCCACTAAAAAATTTAAAATGTATTGGGTATTTAAAAATTAGTTCAGGTTCATAATTTAATTCTCTGAAGGCTCTTGAAATATCGGTGTTGTAGATTTGCCAATGTGCTTTTTGTGTATAGCCTAACCAAATATCACCATTTCCCCATAACAAGTCTTGAATAATTTTTGTTTTAAAACTCAATTGAAATTTAGCTTCTACATGTTTATAAGGAGAACTTTCTGTAGCTGAGTAATCTGGGTTTTCGCTTTTTGGCTGTTTGTTTGGATTGCTTGATATTCTTCCTGCCGTTAAGTAAATAGGTTTGTATGATATTAATCTAAAAGTTCCTTTTTTGTTTGCTTTGTCTAGTTCCCAACGTTGTGAGTAGGTTTTGGTTATAATCGTGGTGTCTTTACTATAGTCTTGTCCGTAGATTGTGAATGATAGTAAAAAAAATAGCCAAGTGAATTGGTGCATGAGTCTTTTTTCTAAAATGAATTCTAATATACAAAAATAAAAGATTTCTTAAACAAAAAAATCACAGTGAAAACTGTGATTTTAATATTAGATATAAAAGAAATTATATTTTTTTAACGTTTACAGCATTCATGCCTTTAGCGCCTTTTTCTAAATCGTAAGTTACTAAGTTACCTTCTTTAACATCATCTAGTAAACCACTAATGTGTACAAAGTATTTTTCGCCAGTTTCTACAGCTTTAATAAAACCAAAACCTTTAGAATCGTTGAAAAAATCGATGGTTCCTCTGCGTTCTGTTGGCGCTTCTTCTTCCTCGGTTCTTCTTGAAGTACCGATTTCGATGCTTTCTACGTCAACAATAATCTTTTTAGATGGATCTGGAGGTGTGCTTGTTAAGTGACCGTTCTCGTCTACATATACATATAAATCTTCTCCAGATAATTTAGGATTTGATTTACGTGCTTCTTTCTTCTCTTGTTTCTCTTTTCGTTTTTTAGCACGAAGTTTTTCTTGTTCTTTTTTGTTAAAGGTTTCTTGTGGTCTAGCCATTAAATTTTAAATAATTTTAATTAATATAATTTTGAAAAGTAAAAGGATAAAAATACACAAGCGGAATAAACAAGAAATTTATAAAGTACTTTTATTCAAAGTATTGCGAGAGGAAATTATTATCATTACCAATGATGCAAATGTAATCAAAAAAACCTTCCCTTTGCTAAAACTTACTCTTTTTAAGTGTTAGCTGTTTATTTTTAAATGGAATTCAACACAAGTTAAACTTATCACAAACTAAAAAACTAGTTTCCAATCCTTTCTTTTTTCGTATTTTTGACAAGTATTTTCAATGCTATGATAGAAGAACAAGTAATATTAGTCAACGAACAAGATGAGCCTATTGGGTTGATGAACAAAATGGAAGCTCATGAAAAGGCCGTTTTGCACAGGGCTTTTTCTGTGTTTGTGCTGAATGATAAAAACGAAGTGATGTTACAACAACGCGCCCATCACAAATACCATTCACCACTTTTATGGACCAATACTTGTTGCAGTCATCAGCGAGCGGGTGAAACCAATATTGAAGCTGGCAAACGTCGTTTGTTTGAAGAAATGGGGTTTGAGACGGAGCTAAAAGAATTGTTTCATTTTATTTATAAAGCCCCTTTTGATAACGGTTTAACCGAACACGAATTGGATTATGTGATGATTGGTTATTATGATGATGCACCAGTAATAAATTTAGATGAAGTAGAAAGCTGGAAATGGATGCCAATTGAAGCTATTAAAGACGATATGCTTGCCAATCCAAATTCTTACACGGTTTGGTTTAAGATAATATTTGATGAATTTTACCATTATCTTGAAGATCATAAATTGTAAATTCTATTATAGGAATACAGATTAAAGAAATACAATAAAAAACATATTTCTTAAAGTTTAAAAATAATACAACATTCTGAATTCAAATTTCTAAATCCTAAATTACCATGAGAGTAACTGTTTCGAGAAAAGCCCATTTTAATGCTGCACATCGTTTGTATCGCAAGGATTGGAGTATGGAAAAAAATCAGGAAGTGTTTGGAAAATGTAATAATCCAAATTTTCATGGTCATAATTATGAATTAATAGTTTCAGTAACTGGAGAAGTTGACAAGGAAACTGGGTATGTAATTGACACTAAGGTTTTATCCGATTATATTAAAGAACATATCGAAGAAGCGTTTGATCATAAAAATTTAAACGAAGACGTTCCTGAATTTAGCGATTTGAATCCAACAGCCGAGCACATTGCTTATATTATTTGGAATAAACTTCGCATTTTAATCGATGCTGATAAAGAATTAGAAATTATCTTATATGAAACTCCTAGAAACTTTGTAACCTATAAAGGAAACTAATTATGGCAATTCAAATTGGAGATAAATTACCAAGTTTTAAAGCAACTAAACAAGATGGAACTGCTTTTGAAAGTGCTTCCATTCATGAAAAACCCATTGTGATTTACTTTTACCCAAAAGATTTTACGCCAGGTTGTACTACTCAAGCGTGCAGTTTTAGAGATGCGTATCAAGATTTTCAAGATTTAGGCGCTGAAGTTATTGGTGTAAGTGGTGATTCGGTGAGTTCGCATCAAAATTTTCGTCAAAAACATAATTTGCCTTTTATTTTACTTTCGGATACAGATCGTAAATTGCGTAAGTTATTTGGTGTTCCAACAGCACTTTTTGGACTTGTGCCGGGTCGCGTTACTTATGTTTTTGATGCTCATGGAAAAGCAATTTATATTTTTGATAGCATGAGTGCTAAAATTCATATTGCAAAAGCTTTAGATGCTATTCAGAAAGCAAAATAAATTAATTTCATATAAAAGTAACAGCATCAATTTCTTTATTTCGTTAGAATTTTTGCATCTTTGTAATTCATTATTCTGAATATGAAGTTTTATCCTTTAACCTTTACTCCGATACTTAAAGACCGCATTTGGGGTGGGAATAAATTGAAAACCTATCTCAATAAACCTATAGTTTCTGAAACTACAGGCGAGAGTTGGGAAATTTCAACCGTTCCTGGCGATATTAGTGTGGTAAATTCTGGTGTTTTAAAAGGGAAGAATATAAATGATATTATCGATTTATATCCTAATGAAATATTAGGGAAATCCGTTATAGCTCGTTTTGGAAAACAATTTCCATTGCTTTTTAAATTCATTGATGCCAAGGAGGATTTATCTATTCAATTGCATCCTAATGATAATTTGGCTAAAGAGCGTCATGATTCTTTTGGAAAAACCGAAATGTGGTATGTGATGCAAGCTGATGAATCGGCTCGTTTGGTCGTTGGTTTTAAAAAAGATTCTACTAAGGAAGAGTATTTAAAACATTTAGAAAGTAAAAGCTTAGTAGCTTTATTAAATGAATCACCTGTTAAAAAAGGAGATGTTTTCTTTTTAGAGACGGGTACAATTCATGCTATTGGGGCAGGAGTAATGGTGGCTGAAATTCAACAAACTAGTGATATTACTTACCGTATTTATGATTGGGATAGATCAGATGTTACTGGAAAAAGCAGAGAATTACATACAGAATTAGCTTTAGAAGCTATTAATTATGCGGTAACTCCTGTTAAGGTTTCATATACAGAAGAAGTTAATAATAGTATTCAAGTGGTTAATTGCTCTTACTTTATTACAAATATTATTGCCTTACAAGATTGTTTTATTTGGAAAAGAAAAAAACAAGCTTTTACTGTTTTTATGTGTACTAATGGGCAATTTGAAATGGTGGTAAATGGTGAAATTTTGCGTTATAATATGGGAGATACTATTTTAATTCCAGCAATTATAGAGCATGTAACCTTAAAAGGGAAGGCTACTTTGTTAGAAATTTCCATATAATGTATTGAGAACAAAATATATTATGTAATTTTGCTTCAAATTTTAAATTTATAAAAAATGGCAAGCGTTAAAAACTTGAAAAAAGAAATCAACTACGTTTTAGGTGATATTGTAAACATCGTTTACATTTGGGAAATGTCTACAACAGGAAAACCAACTGAAGCATCTGATAAATTAATTGATGAAATTTACGAAACTTTCGATGCTTTAATGACAAAAGCAAATCAAAAAGACGTTGAGAATAAAAAAGCACATTTTAAACAAATTCGTAAAGAATACGAAGCGGCTGCTAATCAATTTGTTGCAAAAATAAACGAGTTAAATTAAAAAAATCAAGAAAAAAAGTGCAAAAAATATTTGGAAATTAAAAATTCACCCTTATATTTGCACTCGAAATTTGAGTTGCCAGCGTAGCTCAGCTGGCTAGAGCAGCTGATTTGTAATCAGCAGGTCGTGGGTTCGAGTCCCTCCGCCGGCTCAAATTAAAAACCATCACTTAACTGTGATGGTTTTTTCGTTTTTTGGGAGTTTTGGTAAACAAAAAACCACAACTTATTGTTGTGGTTTCTAGTAATCTTACTTTATTATTTTTCAGTAGCTTTTCTTTCTTTTACAAATTCGGTAAGCATTTTTCCGTATTTTGATTTGGCAACTTCAGGAGTCATGCTTTTTTGAATGGTATCTAAATAGGTTATATTGATGTTTGCAATTTCTGATAACGCTAAATACGGTGCTATTGCTGCATCTCCGTGTGTGGTAGCAAAATGAGCAGTATAACGATATTTTCTTGTCAATAGGTTTTTATACGCCTTCTCAATGCTGTCTGTGGTGGTTGTATTGGGTTTTAATTCGTTTTTTAAACGTTTGGCCATTAAAGCTAAATTTTGGTCTCTAAATTTACTGTTAATGCTGTCAAATTTTTCCCATAAATCATGATTTTTAGACCCAGATATTTTGGCATCCGCAAAAAAATGTTTTAAGGTTGTTTCAATTTTAATAGTTCCCGGCTCAGCAAAAAACGGCAGACTATTGTCAATGGAATTTGTTTGTCCTCTGTCTAAAAATAAATACAACATTTCAGGGCTTTCTAGTTGTAAGTGACTTTCAAATTTGGAGTCTCCATTAATTGAAATGCTGTCTAATATTACTAAGGTTGAATCTTGAATTCTTTGTAAATATAATTTTCCTTGGCTTAACCCTTTTATATCTCCTGTAATATGAAGGTTTGCATTGGCATCGCCTTTGTTTTTGTTACAAGCGAATAATGTAATAGTGGCAATAGCGAGTAAAAATATCTTTTTCATCTGTTTGAATAATTTTGAGTTCGCAAAGTAAATAAAAAAATCCTCAAAATACTATGTACTTTGAGGATTTTCAAGTGCAATATCAATTGTAAAATTCAATTTCAAATTTTAAATACTCCTAAAATCTAAAATCAATATTATTCAATCTTAAGTTTAACCTCTTAACCAAGCTTCTCTAACTGCTTTTTTAGCATCATCTGTTGCTTGGTATCCTTCTTGTTTTTCTTTTGGCATTACAACATTTCCTTTTACAGTTTGTTCTTTACCGTCTCTTTTGATTTTTACGGTAACAGCTTCACCATCTTTCCAATTCATACTAGCCATGATTAAATCGTAGATATTGTCTAAGTTATAATCCTTACCGTTGAAAGCTAAAAGTGTATCATTGTTTTTAAGTCCAAGTGTTGTCATGAAAACATTTAATTCAATTTCTGGTAAAATCATGATTTCTTTTGTAGTTGGATTTACCGTAATGTAAGGTTGGCTTTGTCCTTTTAAGAATGGATTTCCAGCTACTTCAAGAGAAGCTTCTGTTACACCCATTTTAGCAAAATATTGTTCGTATGTAATAGGTGTTTCTCCAGCCACGTGATTTTTAAGAAATTCACCTACTGCTGGATAGGTTAATGCGGTAATTTTATCAAATAATTCTTCGTCTTTAAAGGCTTTTGATGTGCCATATTCTTTAGATAATTCTTGCATTAAATTAAGAATTCCTTTTTTGCCATTACTGTTTTCTCTTATTAAAATATCAACACACATAGCAATTAAAGCTCCTTTTTGATACACATTTAAGTATTGATCTTTGTAGGGTGCATTCAATACGTTTTTACTCATTTTTGTAAAACTCATATTGTCGTTCATTTGACGCGATTGTGCAATTTTACCAGCCATTCTTTCAAAGAATTCTTTTTCGTCAATTAAGCCTTGATTTACTTGGAAAAGGTTTGCAAAATATTCGGTAACACCTTCATACATCCATAAATGTTCAGACATTTGCGGATTGTTGAAATCAAAATATTGAATTTCATTAGAATGAATGGTAAGTGGCGTTACAATGTGAAAGAATTCGTGAGAAACAACATCTTTTAATTGTTCTTGTAGCATTTCTAATCCCATCATTTCTGGCATAACTACTACAGTTGAAGTTGGGTGTTCTAATGCTCCAAATCCTTTAGCATCTTTTGCTGCCATGTCAGACAAATATAATAAGATGGCGTATTTTTTTGTAGAGTTAATTGGTCCTAAGAAACGTTTTTGAGCCTTCATCATGTTTTCCATGTTTGGCGTAATTTGTTTAGCGGTATATTTTCCTGTTGGAGAATATACACTTATGATAATTTCCATATCATCCACCATGAAAGAAGTAAAATCAGGTTTTGAATACATGATTGGCATTTCTACCAAACTTGCATATTTTGACATTACAAAAACATCAGAAGTTGCACTTGCATCTGTATCTATCATTGCCGAAACACCTAATAGGCTTTCTGGGTGTGTAACAGTTAATTTGTATGGTGTTTCTTCTTTTCCTTTGAAGTATCCAACAAATCCATGTGTGTTTAACATGAAGTTAGTTCCAGCATTAATATTTGTTCCTGAGGGAGAGAAGATGTCTTCGCTTTCGCCAAAACCTGCACCACCTTCGGTATCAAAAGAATCATTAACTAAATAGGTGATTTTTGAAAGTTTTTTAGCATCAAAAATAGTATATGAATTTTCGTCGATTTTCGCTACTTTAATGGTGTTGCCTTTCGCATCAAAAGCTTTTACATTTTCAATAAAACGACCGTAATCGTCTTCTGAATAGGTTCCAGGGACAGTTTTAGGGAAATGGAAAGTTACGGTTTCACTTGTAAAAGTTGGAGGCGTAACAGTTACCATTACTTTATCTTCTTTTACATTAATTAAATCGATAGTTACTGCAACATCGTTTTGTTTAGCAGTCGATTGAGTTGAACTACAACTCCATAAAAATCCTACAAAAGCTAGGGAAAGAATAATTTTTTTCATTTTATCAAAATTGAATTATTGATAAGTAGAATTAATGAAGTTTTTGTTACAATTAGGGCCTATAAATTTTATTTTCAGTAATTTGTTGTTGCAGTTTACACTTGATTTTATCGATGCTATAAGTGCGGAGTTTAGATTTTTAGTTGTTCAACTCCGCGCTCTTATTTTCTTTATGTGGGAAATAATTTTTTATGTAAAAAAAACTCTTGCTGAGCAAGAGTTGAATTTTTAGTCGAATTTATTTTTAAAATAGTATTTACTGTCTAAGTCATCGTCTTCTAAAGGGTTGAATTTTAGTGGTTTTGGTTTTGGCTTGCTAGCAATGGCTTTCTTTTTCCAAAGTTCAAAATTGTCTTTAGATAATTTTTCAGTCATAAAGTCTGTTATATCACTTTCTGATAGGCCAAATTTTTCTTTTAACACTTCAAAAGGTTTTTTTTCCTCTTGAGCCATAGCAAAAACTTTTTTTAAAGTTTCATGGTCTAAATCTGAAATTCTATTTTTTTTCATTTTTTTAAAAAATTATTCATTGGCAACACTTGAAAAAGATTCATTTGTTTTACCAACTTGGGCTTCATTTTTAATTTTAAAAGTTATTTTGTTTGATTTTAGTAGATGAAAATTAGTTTCATTGATTTATTGGTTCATACTTCAATATTAATAAAAAAATAAATTCAAAAAATGCCTCAATTGTTTTTTTTTGGATATTTTAAAATTTTATTGAACTTGATGTGTTTTTTTGAAGAATATTTATAGAATGGTTCTAAATGTTAAATTTATTCTATCTTTTTTAGATTGAGTTGCTTTGGGTATTTGGTGTTTATAATGTATTTGACTTCCTTCTTTCATTAGTAATAAACTTCCATGAGATAGATTCAGCGTTAATTTAGCATCGGGATTATTGTTGTGCTTTAGTTGAAATTTACGCACTTCTCCAAAGCTAACGGATGCAATTATAGGATTTCTCCCTAATTCTTTTTCATTATCGGCATGCCAACCGTTACTGTCTTTTTCGTTTCGATATAAATTGGCTAAAACTGTGGTGAAATGCTGTTGAGCAATTGCTTCAATTTTTTCTTTGATATATACTAAAGTAGGATTCCAAGGATTGGGATGCATGGTTATGCCAGAATATGAATAGGGTTTTCCTTCGTTCCCAAATAAGCAAGTTAGTCTGGGTTGCGCTATTTTCTTGCCAAAAATGGTAATTTCATCGTGTTGCCATTTAGTTTCATCGTGAATTTTTTTGAATAGTGCTTCGGCTTCATCATTCGTAAAAAAGTTGGGGTAATATTCAAATACCGCATCGGGTAGCGGTAAAATAATTTTCTCTTTTGGAAACAAGTCGAGCATAAAAAAAGCGATGTTAAAAACACCGCTAATTTACTATTTATTTTTTCTTGAATTGAATATTCATGATTATAATAGCAGTAATTATCAGTACAATTCCAACCCATTGAATTAACAAAACTTGTTCGTTTAATAAGAAATAAGCCATCATTACTGAAACCGGTAACTCTAATGACGAAACAATACTTCCAAATCCAATTCCTGTATGAGGAAATCCTGCATTTAATAGCATGGGTGGAATAATTGTACCAAATAGTGCCAATACGATTCCCCATTTAGTAAAAATTTCAAAGTTAAAAGGCGTTGTTTGCGTATACAAACTAAACCCAAATACAATAATTGCTCCACCTAATAGCATATACAAACTTCTTTGTGCTGACGAAATACCTAATGCTATTTTGTTGGCAGTAAACATGGTTGTTGTAAAAGAAGCTGCTGCTAAAATTCCCCAAAATAATCCGTTTGCCCAATCTATTGATGGGTCGTTAAAGTTAATTTTAAAAATATTGATAGCTAAAGCTGTTCCAATTAAAACAATAATTACCGCAATTGTTTTTTGTACTGATGGTGCTTTTTTATCAAGAAACCATTCTAATAATACGCCAATCCAAACCGTCTGCATTAATAATACAATTCCAATGGAAACGGGAATGTATTTAACGGCTAAATAGTAAAATACACTTGTCATGCCTAATGAAGTTCCAGCTAACATTAGGTTAAAAATGTTTTTTGGAGTTGCTTTTACAGCGGTATTTTTGTTTTTTGTTCTTTGGAATAAATTGATGATTAAAATACCAATAATTCCATAGATGAATTGAGACGAGGTTACTTCAGCTGTTGTGAAATTTTCTTGGTAGGCTAGTTTTACAAAAGTAGCTAACATTCCATAGCTTGTAGCACCTAAAGCAACTAAAAAAACTCCTTTAATTATATTATTTTTTGACATCTCCTGATTTTTTAAGGGGCGCAAAGATAGGGAAAAAGAAAAAAGGGTATAGATAAAAGAAAAAAGATTTTTTGGATGGTTTAATTTTAGTAAGAATTTAACAGAATACCCTTAAATAAAAATTAAAAATAGGAGTTATGTTATTTTAATCCCATTTTTATGAAACACTTTTTACTATTGATTGCGGTTTGTTTTTTATGTTGTAATAATGCAGAAAACACAACGGAACCCATAAAAAATTATTCAAAATTTCACAACGAATCGTTAGCGTATTGTATAAATAATGGATTTAATGAAGACTATTATTTTTTAGTTGATTTAAGTGTTCATTCAGGTAAAAATCGATTCTTTATTTATGATTTTAAAACAAAAAAAATTATTGATAAAAATTTAGTAACCCACGGTAGCTGCGATCAATTTGAAGAAAATTCAGCTAAATGGGAAAAAGTAAAATTCGATAGTAGAGTTAATAGTCATTGCTCCATGAAAGGCAAATATAAAATAGGTAATCGCGATTATAGTTCTTGGGGAATCAACGTAAAGTATTGGTTGCATGGACTAGAATCAACCAATAAAAGCGCTGAAAAAAGGGTAGTGGTTTTGCATTCTTGGAATGCTGTTAAAAATAAAGAAGTGTATCCAAAATATGCGCCATTGAGTTGGGGTTGTCCTGCTGTTTCTAATGAATTTATGGAAAAATTAGATATTCGATTACAAGATTCAGAAAAACCAGTTTTGCTATGGATAATAGATTAGTGCGTTTGTTTTGTAACAAATTTAGAAAATACTGACTAATTGCAAATAAACTATTCCAATGAAAAATTTTTTAATTTGTTTCTCTTTATTGACTATTCAAGCCATATTTGCTCAACAAGAAACAGCAAAAGACACTACTAAAACAACTGAATTAAATGAAGTTGTGGTTCAATCTAAAAAGAAAAGTATTGAGCAAAAAGCAGATAGAACGATATTTGATTTTTCAGAACAAAGCCATTTGAATTCAGGTTCTGTAATGGAAGGATTAAAAAAATTACCAGGATTAATAGTTTCTGATGTAGCCGGAATGATGTATCAAGGAAAACAATTAGAAGTATTTATGGATGCAAGACCCTTGAATATTTACTCTAATGAGCTTACTTCCTATTTAGAGAGTCTTCCTGCTAATTCTATCGAAAAAGTGGAGATTATCACTCAGCCGGGAGCTGAATTCCCTGCTACTTCGGGCGGTGCCATTATAAATATTGTTACTTCAAAAAACGCAAAAAAATATCTTTCAGCAACCTATTCAAACGGATACAGTTATACAAATTACGATAAATCACGTCATCGATTCAACAATAGTTTATTGGTAAACGCTAAAAATAAGTGGTTTGGTTGGCAAGTGCAGTTGGGTCAAAATTTTAATCAAGGGTATCAACGTACCAATTTTCAAAACGAGAGTACAGTCTTATCTAAAAATACAACCGATAGAGAAAATCGTTTTTATTTTTTTAAAACAGGTTTGAAATTTGATTTAAAAAAAGACCGATTGTTGGTCAATTATGATTTCACCACTTCAAATAATGATGCGCTCATTGATGCAAGTGGTTTTGGATTTGCAACCAGCGATCATAGTAAAAATAAACTCAACCGAAATGATGTTGCTTTAAATTATCAAAAGCGATTTGATGATATAACCAAGAAATTAGATTTTCGATTTAATGTAAATTCTGTTGCCAATGCTTTTGATTTGAATAATAGAATTTCTGGAAATTCTGTTTTGGATAATGGTTATGATCAACTATTTTATCAATTTAAAACCGATTATTCGCAAGATTTTTCCTTTTTAGAAAAGACTAAGTTTTCAACGGGTGTTTTAGCTGATAAATTAGAATTTGAAGCACAAAGTTTAGATGTTATCAATTTAGATTATCAACGAACTACTTTAGCCGCTTATTCTGAATTTCAATCTTCCTATAAAAAGTTTGATTTTATTTTAGGAGGAAGATTGGAGTTGTACTCTATTGAAGGAAATACTGATGTAGACAAGTTAATTCCATTTAATCAAACTCGGTTTTTCCCAAATGCAAGCATTCAATACAATATTATTCCACAAGTTTTTGTGAATGCTAATTATAATAAAAAGATTAGCTTACCCAATACTTCCGCATTAAATCCGAACAATACCAATTATCAAAATCCAAATGTTTCCTTTTTTGGGAATCCTAATTTAGAGCCTACCATTTTTGATAATTATGAATTAAAAATTAGCGCTTTTGAATACTTTTTTATTAGTTATTCTCGTAGCGATGCGAATAATCAGGTAATGAATAGGATAATAGCTGATGGTGATGGTGTTGCTGCAAGTATTTCAGAAAATATTCCTCAAATTACCATTCATAATTTTAATTTTGGATTGCCAGTTCCTTACATGTTGTTCACCAAAGGTTTAAAAGAAACCTTAAAGTTTGATTTTAATCCAGATGAGATTAATTTCTTGTATTTATATGTGGGACATCAAAAGCACAATTTACCAGATGTTAACGGAAAAGGTTTGTGGTTTTTTAATGCCATGTCTCAAATGGTGTTGCCAAGTAAAATTAAGTTTACAGCAAATTACAACACTTCATCAACTGGAGGAAATTACTACTATTATGAAAATAGAGTGCCGTTTAGCCAACAATTTGATGTTACTTTTGCTAAGAAATTCTTAGATAATAATTTATCAGTTTCTGTTTATTGTAATGATATTTTTAATACCAATAAACAAGGCTTTAATGCTCTTGGAACGAATTTAATTTACGAAAGTAAAAATGATTCAAGACGAGTTGGAATTAGCTTAAATTATAAAATTCCAACTAAAAATAAATTAGCAAAAGAAGAAGGAAATATTTTAAATAACGATAAAAAAGAAGATCAGCCAGCAATTGGTAATTAATTTACTCAACATCTTCCGACAAATCTTTTAAATGAACTCTAAGAGCGTTTACTGAAATACTAATTTCCCAAAATGAAATACCTAATGAAATTAATAAACAAAGTAAACTTGCACCAAAAACATAAATTCCTATAGTCTCTTGACTAACATACAAAAGTAACATGGCAAAAACGGATAAGAACAAGCACATTACGCCAAAAAGTTGCATGTAACGAATTAAGGTTAATCGTAAGTTTAAGTTTTTAATTTCAAGTAAAATACTTTTGTTGTGATTGTCTTCATAGTTTTTCTTTAAGCTACGCACAATTTGCGCAATAGTTAAAAAACGATTGGTGTAGGCAAGCAAAATTAGTGATGTTGCTGAGAATAGTAATGCTGGAGTTTCAAGAGAAAGTGTCATATAAAAGAATTTATCAAATATAAAAAAATCCTGATAGGTTTCAAGAACCTATCAGGATTAAAATTCAAGTTTTAAATATTATTTCAAAGTTTCAAAACTACGTTTAACAAAAGCTGTTAACTCTTCACCTTTTAGTAATCCTTGTGAAATTTTTGCTAAATCTAAAGCTTGTTTTACTAAAATTTCTTGAGCCGATTTGTCTTCGGTTTGTAAAATTGTAGTGGCTAAACTTGAATTAGAATTCACTACCAAATTATACATGTCTGGGAAATTACCCATACCAAACATACCACCGCCGCCCGTTGCGCTCATTTCTTTCATTCTTCGCATGAATTCGGGTTGCGTAATCATAAATGGTGCTGCGTTGCTATCCATTGGCTCTAACTGAACAGTGTAGTTTGCTTTTGGAACAATTGCTTCTAAAACTGATTTTAGATTTGTTTGCTCATCATCAGATAATTTAGAAATAGTTGTTTCGTCCTTCTGAATTAATTTATCAATATGATCGGCATCTACACGAGCAAAAGTTACATTCTCATTATCCGCTTCTAATTTTTGAATCAAATGCGATACAATTGGTGAATCTAATAACAATACTTGATAACCTTTTTCTTTAGCAATATCAATGTAACTGTGTTGTGCCTCTTTATTTGAAGCGTATAAAACAACTAGTTTTCCGTTTTTATCGGTTTGATTCGGTGCAAGAGCTTCTTTTAATTCTGCTAAAGTATAATATTGGTCTTCTGTTGTTGGATACAATACGAAATCACCTGCTTTTTCATAGAATTTTGGTTCCGAAAGCATTCCGTATTCCAATACAATTTTAATATCGTTCCATTTTTGTTCAAAATCTGCACGATTTTCGTTGAATAACGATTTTAATTTATCGGCTACTTTTCTAGTGATGTAGTTCGAAATTTTCTTCACGTTGCCATCCGCTTGTAAATACGAACGTGAAACGTTTAATGGAATATCTGGTGAGTCAATTACACCTTTTAACATGCCTAAAAATTCAGGTACAATCCCTTCAACATTGTCAGTTACATACACCTGGTTTTGGTATAATTGAATTTTATCTTTTTGTAATTGTAAGTCAGACGACATTTTTGGGAAATACAAAATACCAGTCAAGTTGAACGGATAATCTACATTTAAATGAATGTTGAACAATGGTTCTTCAAACTGCATTGGATACAATTCGTGATAGAAATTTTTGTAATCTTCATCACTTAAATCCACTGGTTGTTTTGTCCATGCCGGATTTGGATTGTTGATGATGTTGTCAACTTCTTCGTATTCTGTTTTGTAATCTTCTGGCGCGTCTTCTGGTTTTGGAAGTGCTTCTTGTTTGGTTCCAAATTTAATTGGAATAGGCATGAATTTGTTATACTTCGTCAACAATTCACGGATTTTAAATTCTTCTAAAAATTCTAACGAATCTTCAGCAATATGCAATATGATTTCCGAACCTCTATCGGTTTTATCGTGAGGAACTAATGAAAATTCTGGACTTCCGTCGCATGTCCAATGTGCTGCTGGTTCGTCTTTGTAAGATTTTGTTATGATTTCTACTTTAGAAGCAACCATAAAAGCTGAGTAGAATCCCAATCCAAAATGACCAATTACTCCTGAATCTTTGGCAGAATCTTTATACTTTTCTAAAAACTCTTCAGCTCCTGAAAACGCAATTTGATTGATATATTTTTCCACTTCATCAGCAGACATTCCTAAACCTTGGTCAATAATGTGCAGTTTTTTGCCTTCTTTGTCAATTTTAACTTCGATGATTGGATGGCCATATTCTACTTTAGCTTCCCCAATACTGGTTAAGTGTTTTAATTTTAAAGTAGCGTCTGTCGCATTCGATACTAATTCACGAAGAAAAATTTCGTGGTCGCTGTACAAAAACTTTTTAATTAAGGGAAAGATGTTTTCTACTGAAACATTAATTTTTCCTGATGCCATATTTTAAAATTTTTAGTTAAACAATTATGGTTTCTCTTAACTTCAAAACAAGTACCAAACTGAGTTTAATGACAAATTGACATAAAATTAGTTTTATATTTGCAAAAAAAACTCAGTTATGCTGGCTGTAAAAAACATTTCTTTTTCGTATGATAATCAACCTAATTTACACTCCATTTCCTTTGGGTTGACTAAAGGAAAAAATTTAGCTTTGATTGGCGAAAGTGGTTGTGGTAAAAGTACTTTGCTAAAATTGCTTTACGGATTATATGATTTAGAGGAAGGTCAGATTTTTTGGAACGAAACAGAAGTGTTGGGTCCAAAATTTCATTTAATACCAGGAATGCCTTTTATGAAATATTTGGCACAAGATTTTGATTTGATGCCTTTTATTACGGTGGCTGAAAATGTAGGAAAGTATCTTTCTAATTTTTTTCCAGAAGAAAAACAATCGCGAATAGCTGAATTATTGGAAATTGTTGAAATGACACAATATGCTGATGTGAAAGCAAAGTTGTTGAGTGGTGGTCAAATGCAACGTGTGGCTTTGGCAAGAGTATTAGCATTAGAACCCGAAGTATTATTACTGGATGAACCTTTTAGTCATATTGATAATTTTAGAAAAAATAGTCTTCGAAGAAAGTTATTTGCGTATTTGAAAGAACAAAATGTAACTTGTATTGTTGCCACTCACGATAGCACTGATGTTTTAGCATTTGCCGATGAGGTTGCTATAATGAGAGAGGGGAAAATTATTGAAAGGGGTATTCCAAAGTTTATTTACGAAAATCCAAAAGACAACTATGTAGCCTCTTTATTTGGAGATGTGAATGAAATTGAAATTAGCGGAAAGCTACAATTTGTGTATCCACATCAATTGAAAGTTTCCATGAGTTCTGATTTAAAAGTGGAAGTTGTAAATTCTTATTTCAGAGGAAGTCATTATTTGATTGAAGCGAAATTTGGGAATCAAATTCTATTTTTTGAAAATGTGTCAGAAATTGAAACTGGAAAAGATGTTTACTTGGAATTATCAAATTCTAAATAAGTCGATCTTAAAATATTAATTTCGTATTTTTGTTATATAAAAAATACCATTTAGAATATGTACCACTCAAAAATATCAGGATTAGGTTATTACGTGCCCGAAAATATTGTAACCAATGATGATTTGTCAAAAATCATGGAAACAAACGACGAATGGATTCAAGAACGAACTGGAATTCAAGAACGTCGTCATGTTATAAGAGGAGAAGATACAACTACTTCAATGGGTGTAAAAGCAGCTATAATTGCCATCGAACGTTCTGGAGTGGCTAATGAAGATATCGATTTTGTTATTTTTGCTACTTTGAGCCCTGATTATTATTTTCCAGGTCCAGGTGTTTTAGTACAACGCGATTTAGGTTTAAGAACGGTTGGCGCTTTAGATGTTCGTAACCAATGTTCTGGATTTGTATATGCGATTTCAATTGCCGATCAATACATCAAAACCGGAATGTATAAAAACGTTTTAGTAATCGGTTCTGAATTGCATTCAACTGGTTTAGATATGACGACTCGCGGAAGAGGAGTTTCAGTAATTTTTGGAGATGGAGCAGGAGCAGCCGTACTTTCAAGAGAAGAAGATTTGACTAAAGGAATTTTATCTACTCATTTACATTCGGAAGGACAACATGCCGAAGAATTATCATTAATTGCTCCAGGAATGGGAAAACGTTGGGTAACCGATATCATTGCTGATAAAGATCCAAATGACGAAAGTTATTATCCATACATGAACGGACAATTTGTGTTTAAAAATGCAGTAGTTCGTTTTAGTGAAGTCATTAATGAAGGGTTGCAAGCGAATAATTTACAAGTTTCTGATATTAATATGTTGGTGCCACATCAAGCGAATTTGAGAATTTCGCAATTCATTCAACACAAATTTCGTTTAACTGATGACCAAGTATTCAACAATATTCAAAAATACGGAAATACAACTGCCGCTTCTATTCCAATTGCTTTAACCGAAGCTTGGGAGCAAGGAAAAATTAAATCAGGCGATTTAGTAGTTTTAGCAGCTTTTGGTTCTGGATTTACTTGGGGAAGTGTGATTATTAGATGGTAATTTTTAGAGAATAGAATAAAGAAAATAGAATATAGATAAAAAGCGCTCTGAAATCTCAGAGCGCTTTTTTACTTTTGCCTAATGCCTAATAGCTAAATTAGAACATTCCACCACCACTTTGAGTCTCGTTAGCATCTCTTTGTTTTCTTGCTAAAGCACGGTTTTTTCCGCCACCAAAAATGTAGTTAAATCCAACGTAAAACGTTTGACTTTCCCAATAAAAAGCCCCTTGTTGTCTAAATGGGATATTACCATCAAAAGCAAAGTTCATGTTTTCAAAAACATCGTTATATCTCGCAGTAATTGTTCCTTTTCCTTTTAAGATGTTGTAGGTTGCACCAATATCCATTTTGTACATTTCCATTCTGTCATATTGCAATCCTCGGTCTCTACCTCTATACATTCCAAACAATTGAAAACGTAAATCTTTTGTAGCGGTAAAACTATTGTTGATTCTTGCATTAAAAGTAGTTACATCTACTTCTGCATTTTCTAATGCATTTGTACTAGCATTTTGAATCGTTCCTTTAGCGGTTTTAAAATATACATCAGCACTTGCATTCACCGACCACCATTGTGTAAATTTTAAATTTCCCGAAGTTTCTATTCCAAAAGCGTCATTATTATCAAAATTATCATACGATAATATATTTCTGTTTGGATTATTTGGGTCGTTATAAACGGTTCTTGAAATTTCATCTGAAATGCTTCTGTAAAACACGCCACTTGTTATAGAACCAATTTTTGTGTTTCTTGTATAATTTACTTCAAATGAATTAGTAAACTGAGGAACTAATCCTGGATTTCCTCTAGATTCCATTAATGGTGTAGTCCATTCTCTAATTGGACTAATTTGTCCAATACTTGGTCGGTCAACTCTTCTTGAATAATTGAAATTGAATGAGTTTTTATCGTTAGCTGTATACGTTAAAAATGCAGATGGATATGCTGTAAACAAATCATCCGAAATATTTTGAGCATCTGAAAAACTTGGATTGGTTTCATTAATTGCAAAATCGGCATCTAAGTCAAAATATTCTAAACGAACGCCCAATTGACCGCTCCATTTTCCAATTTGCTTTCCTAGATTTGCATAAGCCGAATAAATATTTCTTCCAAATTCAAACGAATTGTTAGCGCTTGTAAAACTCGGATTAATATCATTAAAACGGTTACCCGAATTTTGAATTCTTGTTTCAACACCTAATTCCAATTTTGTAGTTTCAGTTATAGGGTTGATATAATCGGCATTAAATTGAAAATAATCAGTGGTTCCTTTTACTATATTGGTTCTGTCAAAATTAAATGTTGGATTCGAAATTGTTTCATCGTATACTGTATTCTCATCATTCACCGTGTGTGAGTAGTTTAATTGAATCTCTAAATTTTCATCTTTCTTTTCAAAATCATGTTTAAAAACCATATCGTAAGTTTGGTTTTTATTGTTTCCTCTACTTCCAAAAAGTTGTGTTGTGTTTCTATTCGCAATTGGGTCGTCATAAACTACAGTAGTCAAACCAGAACCTGTTCCAGATGTAAAACTTTGATTGGTGTAAGCAGATAATGTGTTTTTGTCGTTGATGTAATAATCCATTCCAAGTTTTAACAAATGTGAGTTGTTTTTATTTTTGAAACTAAAATCTTGACGATTTTCTTGCGTAGGTCTTTCGCTATCTACAAAACCATTATTGGCATTGATTCCGTGATTAAAACCATAATTGGAGTAAAAATTTACTTTTCCAACACGGTAATTCATATTTAAAGCTGAGTTGGTTTTGGGTGTAATTCCGAAAGTAACTCCTGTATTGATAGAACCATTAAAACCATCTTGCGAATTTTTATGCAAAATAATGTTGATGATGCCACTCATTCCTTCAGGATTGTATTTAGCGGAAGGATTCGTAATTAATTCAATTTGTTTAATGGATGCCGAAGGAATTTGTTGTAACAATTGCTCTACCGAAACATTCGATGGTTTTCCATCAATAAGCACACGTACATTACTATTTCCTCTCATACTAATTTCTTTCGTTTGAGGGTCAATACTTACCGTTGGAATGTTATTCATAATTTCAGATGCAGTTGTTCCTGAAGCAATTAAATCTTTTCCAATATTAATTACTTTTCTGTCGATTTTTTGTACCATGTTTGAACGTTCTGCCACAACTTCAACATCTTTTAATTCTGAAACGTCTTCTGAAATAGCTATTGTGCCTAAGTTTTGATTAGCATCAGAAGATAAATCAATGTTTTTAACAACTGTTGTGTATCCAATAAATTGAATTTCTACAGTATATTTTTGCAATTTTAACTTGTTGATGGCAAAATTACCATCTTCAGTGGTTACACCTCCTGTAACAATCTTATCATTATCTTTAAGAATAATGTTTACGTAAGGCAAAGGTTCATTGGTTTTCTTGTCAATTACCTTTCCTTTGATACTTCCTGAATTTTGTGCAAATCCAAAAGCAATTGAGCACAAAAAACAGGTGATAATTAATTTAAGTTTCATTTGTTTGTTTTTTAATTAAAATGATTGATGATTGTAGTTAGTAGACTTCAACATTTGTTAAATGTTACAGCAATTTTGAAAATAATTTTTTAATCAAAAAAAACTATTCACTTATTACTAATCACTAATTAGTATTTATTACCTTTGCGCGTTCTAAAAATCAGGTAAAAATGACATTACATCACATATTAACAACACACATCCAAAAAGCAGTTCTTGGATTGTTCAATATTTCTATTGAAAAAGTTGAATTTCAGGCTACTAGGAAAGAGTTTGAAGGTGATATTACAATGGTAGTTTTTCCTTTGGTAAAAGCATTAAAAGGTAACCCAGTTGAAATCGGAAATCAGATTGGAAATTACTTAGTAGCGAATCTAAATGAAGTGGCTAAGTTCAATGTCGTAGGTGGATTTTTAAATATCGTGATTTCAGATGCTTTTTATTTGGAATTTTTCAATACGATTAAAAATAATGATACGTTTGGTTTTGTAGTTCCAAAAGAAGGAGAGAAAGCGATTATGGTAGAATATTCTTCGCCAAATACTAACAAACCTTTGCATTTAGGGCATATTCGTAATAACTTATTGGGTTATTCAGTTGCCGAAATCATCAAAGCATCTGGAAAAAAAGTATACAAAACCCAAATCATCAACGATAGAGGAATTCACATCTGTAAATCAATGTTGGCTTGGCAGAAATTCGGAAACGGACAAACGCCAGAATCAACAGGATTGAAAGGTGATAAATTGGTTGGGAATTTCTATGTGGAATTCGACAAACAATACAAAAAAGAAATTTCAGAATTAATCGCTCAAGGTAAAACCGAAGATGAAGCAAAAAAACTAGCACCATCCATTTTGGAAGCACAACAAATGCTTTTAGATTGGGAAAATGGAAAACCAGAAGTTATCGAACTTTGGAAGACCATGAACCAATGGGTGTATGATGGTTTTGAGCAAACGTATAAAAACCTTGGCGTAAATTTTGACAGCTATTATTATGAATCAAATACTTATTTACTTGGAAAAGAAGTAGTACAATTTGGTTTAGAAAAAGGCATTTTCGAGAAAGATCCAGATGGTTCCGTTTGGATTGATTTAACTGCTGATGGATTAGATAGAAAAATCGTGCTTCGTTCAGACGGAACAGCGGTTTACATGACGCAAGATATTGGAACGGCTATTCAACGTGTGAAAGATTTTTCAGATGTTGGAGGAATGGTTTACACTGTTGGAAATGAGCAAGATTATCACTTCAAAGTGTTATTCTTAATCTTGAAAAAATTAGGATTTGATTGGGCTGATAGCTTATATCACTTATCATACGGAATGGTGGAATTGCCTTCTGGAAAAATGAAATCTCGTGAAGGAACAGTTGTTGATGCAGATGATTTAATGGCAGAAATGACTACGACAGCGCAAACTATTTCGGAAGAGTTAGGGAAATTAGATGGCTATTCTGAAGATGAAAAAGCGGTTTTGTTCAAAACTATCGGTTTAGGTGCGTTGAAATATTATATGTTGAAGGTGGATCCGAAAAAACAAATGATGTTCAATCCAGAAGAATCAGTTGATTTTGCAGGAAATACAGGACCATTTATTCAATATACTTATGCTCGTATTCAATCAATTTTAAGAAAAGCTGATTTTGATACTTCAATTTCGATTTCAGGATTAGAATTACATGAAAAAGAAAAAGAATTAATCAAGCAAGTACAATTATTCCCGGAAGTAATTCAAAATGCGGCAGAGAATCATAGTCCGGCGTTGGTTGCGAATTATACGTATGATTTGGTAAAAGAATTCAATTCATTCTATCAACAGGTTTCGATTTTAGGAGAAGAAAATCACGATAAAAAAGTGTTTAGAGTACAGTTGTCAAAATCAGTTGGAAACACCATAAAAAATGCATTTCAGTTATTAGGAATTGAAGTTCCTGAGAGAATGTAAGAAGAGTTGCGAGTTTAAAGTTACGAGTTAGAACTTAATCTTGTTTTTTGAATTTGTACTTGAAATTGAAATTTAATAAATGAATACATCAAAATATTTTTTTCAAACGTTAATCGTGGTAATCGTTTCTGGATTGTCTTTTTTGGCATTCAAAACGTTTTTGCCTAAGAAACTATTTACGGAAAGTAAATTAGATTCCAAAAATGTAGTAGTAGACAGTTTACTTTTAGAAGCTATTGCCGAAGATGAAGGTGAAGTTTTAGAAGATTCTATGGCGAAAACCGTTATTGATTACAAAGTGGTAAACGGCATTCAATTTCCGCCAGAAACTTTTGAAGAATATACTGGAAATCAATATTTAGCGACATTTTTTGAAAAACTATTCCAATTAGAAACCAAAAAAGAAGGCAATGTTCGTATCGCTTATTTTGGGGATTCAATGACGGATGGCGATTTAATAGTAAAAGATTTTAGAACCTATTTGCAAGAAAAATTTGGAGGTCAAGGTGTTGGATTTGTGAATATTACTTCTGAATCGGCGAGTTCTCGTAGTTCAATTACTCACGAATTTTCAGGAAACTGGAAAACACAATCATATTTAAAAGTAAAGCGTCCATCCAATCCATTTGGAGTTAATGGTCATGTGTTTTACGCGAATGATACTTCAAATGTAGCTTGGGTAAAATATAAAGCGAATAAAACAAGATTTGCTTCAGAATTACCTCGTCCAACTTTATTCTACGGAAGCTCGTCGAATAAAGAAGGAAAAGTATTTTATATGTCGGGCGCCGATACCATTGTAAAGAAATTGACACCTAATAAATTGGTTAATACGATAGCTTTATCGGAAGGAAATTTAAAAAGTATCAAAGTGAATTTCAAAAAAGCCGATTCTATTCCTATTTACGGATTCAATTTTGATGACGGAAAAGGCGTTCACGTGGATAATTTTTCGAATAGAGGAAATTCAGGTTTACCAATTGGAAGTTTTGATGTGGCAACCATGCGTGCATTTCATTCGAAATTGGATTACGATTTAATCGTGTTGCAATATGGTGCTAATGTCTTGAATTACGGTTCGTTAAACTATGGATGGTACGAAAAACGAATGACAAAAGTGGTAGCGCATTTGAAAGAATGTTTTCCAGAAGTATCCATTTTGATTGTGTCCACAGCAGATAAATCTACCAAATACGATTTAGAAATGAAAACCGATTCTGCTGTTGTTCCTTTAAATACAGCACAAAAGCGATATGCTATAAAATCAGAATCGAGTTTTGTAAATATGTATACCCTAATGGGAGGCGATGGTTCTATGATTCAATGGGTAGAACAAGAGCCAGCCAGAGCTAATAAAGATTACACGCATTTTAATCATAGAGGAGCCAAACAAGCTGCAAATTTGATTTTTACGCAATTAAATCAAGGCTATGAAATGTATAAAGAGTTAAGAAAAAAGCGTAAAAAGCCCGCTGCTCCAGTGAAAAAAGATAGTTTTATTGTTAATAAAGACTCCGTTTATGAAGAATAGATTATTGATGCTTTTGCTGGGAATTTCATTTTTCGGATTTTCTCAAGACACTTTATTGGTTCCAATGGATTCGGTTTATGCAGATATTCCCGTAGTTGATTCTATCGAAGTTACTTTTACAGGAAATGATATTCACAATCCGAATGCACTTTTGACGTTTTATGAAAAAATGTACCAATTAGAGCAAAGTAAATCAGGTAAGATTAATATTGTTCATATTGGCGATTCACACATTCAAGCAGATTTGTTTACGGCAAAAATTAGAACTCAATTCCAAAAAGTATTTGGTAATGGTGGTTTTGGATTTACTTTTCCATATAGTGTGGCTAAGACAAATAACAGCGCGCCTATTCGCTATTCTGCTTCAGGAAATTTTCAAAGTTTCAGAAATTTATATGCCGATGAAAATCGTCCTGTTGGTTTAAGTGGTTTTTCCATGGAAGCAAACTCCGATGATTTTGCAATTCAATTGAATGTAAAAGATGCACAATTTAATTTCACAAAAATAAAAGTGATTACACCCCAAAATGTCAATTTGTTTGATGTTTCAGTGTCTCATAAAAATATTGTCGTTGAACGAAAAGTTCCAAAAAAAATCACCCACAAGGTAAAACCAGGAGAAGTTTTAGGTGGAATTGCCGATAAATATAATGTTTCTCTAAAAGCATTGAAAAAAGCAAATGGTTTAAAAAGTGATATGATTCGCGATGGAAAAGTGTTAACCATTCCAAGCAAAGCAACCCAATCAAAAACGAGTACAAAAACGGAATACATTCCAATAGAATTACAACCTTCATTATTTTCAAACGATTATTATTCGGAAACACCTTTAGATAAAATTGCGATTGTTCCCAATCAAGAAATTGACTATTTTGCTTTAAACGGATTGGTTTTGGAAAATAATAATTCGGGGGTTATTTATCATAGTATTGGAGTAAATGGAGCGAAAACTTCCGATTACAATAAATTTCGATTGTTTAATGAACAATTGCCAGTATTAAATCCTGATTTAGTGATTATATCTTTGGGAACCAACGAAAGTTTTGACAAACAATCGGGCGAGCAATATTTTGCAAATTTGAACCAAATGATTCAAGGAATAAAAGATAAGAATCCGCAAGCTTGTGTTTTGGTAATGACGCCCCAACCATCGGTTTTACATCGAAAATATAAAAATACTTTTATTGAAAAATATGCCGAATTAATCGAAGAAAATGCGAATGTAAAAAATTATGCCGTTTGGGATTTACTTCAAGTTTTTGGGGGTAATAAATCCATAAAACGAAATGCAGCAAAAGGCTATATGGCAAGAGATAAAGTACATTATTCAAAAGCAGGATATGAAAAACAAGGCGAATTGTTTTTTGAGGCTTTTTTACAATCATACGAATTATTTAAATCAACAAAATAATAGTGAGAGCACTTTTTAATATACAAAATTGGTTTCTTGAAAATGTTGGGAATATCGATTTAGAAACCATGAAAAATTGGTTTTTATTCAATCCAAAACAACCGCTTTTATTCAATAGCGCTTTGTTTCTGGGTATGTTTCTAATTTTTTATGTGATTTATATTTTATTGCGAAAAACCCATTATTTCCGAATTACTTATGTTGTGCTTTTTTCTGTGTTTTTCTATTATAAATGCAGTGGTATTTATTTTGGATTGTTGATTTTTTCATCTGTAGTTGATTATGTTTTATCGCGATTAATTTATGAAGAAGCCAAGCAAGGCTATCGCAAATTCTACATGATATTGAGTTTGTTGATAAACTTAGGAATGTTGGCTTATTTTAAATATACCAATTTCTTCATTGATAATTATAATTCACTTTTCGATGGAACTATGAAGTTTGAAGATATTATTCTTCCCGTTGGAATTTCATTCTACACCTTCCAAACGTTAAGTTACACCATAGATGTTTACAGAAGAGAATTAGAACCCACGAAAAGTTTTATGGATTTCTTATTCTTCGTTTCATTTTTTCCACAATTAGTAGCGGGACCAATTGTAAGAGCGAGTGATTTTATTCCGCAAATTTATGAGAAGTTAAAGTTAACGAAAGAAGATTTCAATCGTGCTTTATTCTTAATTATTGGTGGATTAATTAAAAAAGCAGTCATCTCAGATTACATTTCGACCAATTTTGTGGATCGTGTTTTTGATGCGCCAAATAGTTATACCGCTTTCGAAAATTTGATGGCTTCTTATGGTTATGCGATTCAGATTTACTGTGACTTCTCAGGTTATTCTGACATAGCAATTGGATTAGCTTTATTAATGGGATTCTGGTTACCAGATAACTTTAGAACGCCTTATCAATCAGGTTCTATTACCGAATTTTGGAGAAGATGGCACATTTCTCTTTCTACTTGGTTACGCGATTATTTGTATATTTCAATGGGCGGAAATCGTAAAGGAAAAATCAGAACCTATTTCAACTTATTTATGACGATGCTATTAGGTGGATTATGGCACGGCGCTTCCTGGAAATTTGTTGTTTGGGGTGTTTTACATGGATTGGCTTTAGTGGTTGAGAAATTCTTTGGTCAGTTTATTAAATTTCCAAAAAACATGTTTGTTCGAACCATTCAAGTTATCTTGACTTTCCATTTTGTTGTGTTTTGTTGGTTGTTTTTCAGAGCTAAAGACTTTGCAACGGCATTTCAAGTCATTAAAAACATAGGCAAATTAACGTTCAATTATGATCAATGGCAAACGATTGTATTAGGATATAAAAATGTGTTTTTGTTATTAGTAATCGGAGTGGTTTGGCATTTTATTCCTGTAAAAACTATTGCTTTCATGCAAAAAACTTTTTCAACTATCCCGTTAGTTTTTAAAGCTGTTTTATTAGGATTGATTTATTGGGTAGTTTACGCAACAGCTTCTTCAGGAACTCAACCTTTTATTTATTTTCAGTTTTAGTAACATATGTTGCTTTTGAATTACTTTATGTAATGTAACTTTGTTTTTTTAAAACAAAATGAATAAAAAAGAAATCATCATTACTGCTATTGGAGTTGGAATCGGATTAATTTCTGGATACGCCTATTACTATTACATTGGCTGTATTTCAGGAACTTGTTCTATTACTTCAAAACCAATGAATAGTACTTTATATGGTGGCGTTTTAGGCGGGTTACTTTTTAATATGATTGGTGATTTTTTTAAAAAGAAGAAATCCTAATTCCTTTTGTAACAATTGTTACCTGTTTTTTTGTAGTTTATCTATATTTGTTAAATGAAATTTTTAGTTCACATATTATGCATTTACTTATTGCTTTTGGTGGCTTTGCCATCAGTAAGAGCTATTAAAATGCTTGCTAGTGAAAATTGTGAACAAACTTGTCATAATTTAGATTCTGAATCTTCAGGTTGTGAAAAAGGAAAAATTATCATGAGTTTGAATTTTAGTCCCGTTCAATTTGTAGCTGAATTGGATTTTAGTGCTGAAATTTTATCTCCAGAATTTAATACCGAAAAAGAAAAATCAAACTACGAAAAGATTTTTATTCCAAAATACCAACATTCAATTTGGCATCCGCCTAAATTTTTCATTTAGAAATTTAAAAAGTTTATTTATGGTTCCTGTTTTTTCAGGAGCTTAACTTATAATTTTATACAATGAAAAAATATTTCATGCTGTTATTGTTAATGTTTTTACAATCATCAATAGCACAAACAACATTTGATTATGATGTGGTGTTAACTCCAGTAACCGTTTCAGGTTTGCCTGGATTACATTCGTATGCTTTTGCCCAACATAATGGTAAATGGCTTATTATAGGAGGAAGAAAAGATGGTGTTCACGCACGTCAGCCTTTTAATGCTTTTCCTGGAGCGCAAAATAATACGGATTTATATGTAGTTGATATTGCTACCCAACAATCATGGTCGGCTTCAGTGAATTCTCTTCCCACAGGAATTAAAGAGCAGTTACAATCAACTAATATGAATTTTTATCAAGATGGTGATGCTTTGTTTATCGTGGGCGGATATGCTTATGCCAATTCGGCTGCCGATCACAAAACGTTCAATAATTTAACTTCAGTTGATGTACCCAATTTGATTAATGCTATTATGGCAGGAACTTCAATAACATCTTATTTCAAACAAATCTCAAATGATGTTTTCGCGATTACGGGTGGGCAATTGGCAAAAATTGGCACTACTTTTTATTTGGTAGGTGGACATCGTTTTGATGGAAGATATAACCCAATGAACAATCCAACGTTTACCCAAACGTATTCGAATGCTATTCGAAAATTCACGATTGATAATTCGGGAGCGAGTTTGAGTTATGCTAATTATGAAGAAATTGTCGATGCGGTTCATTTACACCGTCGTGATTATAATTTATTGCCTCAAGTATTTCCTGATGGTGAATTAGGATATACCATTTCGTCAGGCGTATTTCAAATTGCGGTTGATTTGCCATTTTTATATCCGGTTGATATAAAGTCATCGGGTTATTATCCGCAAACTCAATTCAATCAATATTTGAGTAATTATCACAGTGGAAAAGCTTGTTTATATGATGCTACGTTAAATCAAATGCACAATTTATTTTTTGGAGGTATGAGTCAGTATTATTATCAAGCGGGTAATTTAGTTCAGGATAATACGGTTCCGTTTGTAAAAACAATTAGTAGAACAACTCGAACTTCATCAGGAGATTTATTTGAATATCAATTACCTGTTGAAATGCCAAATTTAAAAGGAGCTGGAGCCGAATTTATTCCAAATGAATCACTTCCACATTATTCAAATGAAGTTATTCAACTGTCAAATATTACAGCGAATGAATTTGTAATTGGACATTTATTTGGAGGTATACAAAGTTCTTCTCTTTCAGCATTTACAGATAATCAAACTAATTTAACGAGTGCCGATCCAACTGTATATGAAGTGAAATTAGTTAAAAACACCTCATTGAGCACACCTCAAATCGAGGGAAAAAATCCTTTTTCCTTTAGTGTTTCGCCTAATCCAACAACAAATGACACTGTTAGAATTCAGTTTGATATGCCGTATTTAGCAAAAGTCAACTATATTTTAACTACTATAGAAGGTAAAATTGTTGAAGAAGGTGAGATCGAAGATGTAAAACAGGGTTTCAATACAATGAGTTTTGATTTGAATTCTATTCAATCAGAATTTGTGATTATTACTTTTATTTTTGATGATAAATTTTATAGATCTCAAAAAGTTATTAAAAAGTAATAACTGTTAAATTAATAAAATATTAAGAGTACTATTTCTAAAATTATATATATTTGTAATAGTATAATGCCAACAAAAAAGAATAAATAACAATTTAAAAACAAATACAATGAAAAAATTAGTTTCTATCCTAGCTGTTGCAGCTTTTATGTTTTCAATGAATGTTAACGCTCAAGAGCCAAAGAAAAAAGCAAAAAAAGAAACCACTAAAACTGAAAAATCATGTTCAACTTCAGATAAAAAATCATGTGGTTCTGATGCTAAAGCTGGTGGATGTTGTTCATCTAAAAAAGCTGCTGAGAAAAAAGCTGAATAGTTTTTTGCTAAACAAATTCAAAATGCCTCGATTTTATCGGGGCGTTTTTTTATGTAACATATATTACAAGTCTGTGTAACTCTTGTTACCGACTATGGTTTTTTGGCATCGTACTTTTGTTCAGTAATAAAATGAAAACAAAATGATGAAGAAAATCAAACTAGTAATAGTAATTGCTTTGGGAACTGCCAATTTGTATGCGCAAGATACCTTATCGATTTCAAAAAATGATTTGTTGCAAAAAGTCACTGAAAATAATCTTCAAATTAAAGTGGCCGAAAAATCATTTCAATCCGCTAAAGCGGATTATCGTCAATCAAATGCACTTTTTTTGCCCAATATTAATGTTTCGCATACCGGAATTTCAACAACGAATCCGTTAATGGCATTTGGGTCAAAATTAAATCAGGAAATCTTAACTGCTTCCGATTTTAATCCTGCGTTGTTGAATAATCCTGAAAAAACGCAAAACTTCGCAACTAAAATCGAAGTACAACAACCTCTTTTTAATTTAGATGGTTTATATGCAAGACAAGCCGCTAAAGAAAAAATGGACGCTTTTCAATTACAAACGGAACGAACTAAAGAATATTTAGAATTGGAAGTTTCAAAAGCATACATGCAATTGCAATTGGCTTACAAAGCAGTGAAAGTCTTAGAAAAAGCCAATACAACTGCACAGGGCAATTTAAAATTGGTTGAAAATTATTTTAAAAACGGAATGTTGCAAAAAACCGATTTGTTAAACGTGCAAGTTCGTGTGAATGAAATTACGAATCAATTACAATATGCCAAATCAAATGTGCAAAATGCATCCGATTATTTAGCATTTTTATTAAACGAAGATATGGCTGGAAAAACCTATAAGCCAGCAGAAGCTTTAGATAATTCAATTGCAATTGAAAGTATAAATACAATAATTTCTGATTCCAGAAAAGATATTCAAGCGATGCAAAAATCGTCTGAAGCGTACAAAAAGATGTTTCAATCTTCAAAATTTGGATTCTTACCTCGATTAAACGCTTTTGGAAGTTATGAATTATATGATCAAAATATTTTCGGAACTTCAGCTAAAGGGTATTTAGTAGGTGCCCAATTATCGTGGAATATTTTTGATGGATTTAAAACCATTGGAAAAACGCAAAAAGCAAAAGCTGATTTTGAAAAAGCCGAAATTGAAACCGAACAATACAAAAAGCAAAGTCAGTTAGAGTTAAGCAAAACCAATCGTCAATTGCTAGATGCAGAAAACAAAGTGAATTTGTCCAAATTAGCTTTTGAACAATCGCAAGAAGCTTTTAGAATTCGTCAAAATAGATTCACACAAGGATTAGAAAAAACAACCGATTTATTAATGGCTGAAACCCAAATGGCGCAAAAAGAATTAGAGCATTTGCAAGCCGTTTTCGAATATAACTTTACCAAACAATACTTACAATTTTTAACTAAGTAAGTAGTAAGATTTGAGTATTAAGAATTAAGACAAAGAATAATTAAATCAGATTGTTAGATTTCTCAAATTTCTTAAATCTGTGTTTCCAAAAATAAATTTTAAAATTAATAATATGAAGAAGATACTAACAATACTAACAATCGCATCACTAATCTTAACATCTTGCGGAGGTGATAAAAAAGAAAATGTAGCTGATTTACCAGCAATTCCAGTAAAAGTGGCTGGAAATTCTGGAAACTCTAATAGTCCATACATAACAGCAAGCGGAAAAATCGAATCAGAAAATAGTGCTAATCTAAGTACCAGAATGATGGGTTATGTAACTAAAGTGAATGTAAAAGTGGGACAAAATGTTTCGGCTGGACAACTTTTGGTAAGCATCAATAATACCGATTTACAAGCTAAAAAAGCACAAGTTGACGCATCCATCACACAAGCAACAGCAGCTTATAACAATGCTAAAAAAGATTATGATCGTTTTGTGAATTTGTTTGCACAACAATCGGCTTCGCAAAAAGAATTGGATGATATGACAGCACGTTACGAAATGGCAAAAGCAGGTTTAGAAGTAGCCAAACAAATGCGTAATGAAGTGATGGCGCAGTTTTCTTATTCGAATATTACAGCTCCATTTTCAGGAACGGTAACCAATACTTTCGTAAAAGAAGGCGATATGGCTAATCCAGGAATGCCTTTAGTAAGTATCGAAGGTGCTTCAAGATTACAAGTAATGGCAATGGTTTCAGAAAGTGATATTTCGAATGTAAAAAACGGAATGCCAGTTAAAATCAACGTGAAATCTTTAAATAAAGAAGTTGCTGGAAAAGTTTCTGAAGTGAGTTTATCTGCAAAAAATACGGGTGGACAATATTTGGTGAAAGTAACTTTAGACAAAATGGATAAAGAAATTTTATCTGGAATGTTTGTTAACGTTCAATTTCCAACCGCTAAAAAAGAAACAACTACTGCGAAATCTGACGTAGTAATGGTTCCTGAAAGCGCTTTAGTAAAACAAGGTCAATTAACAGGAATTTACACTGTTGGAAGTGAAAAAAACGCCATTTTGAGATGGTTACGAATCGGAAAAACATTCGGAAATCAAGTAGAAGTTTTATCAGGATTAGCAGCAGACGAACAATACATCGTTTCATCTGAGGGTAAATTATTTAACGGAGCTAAAGTTCAATTAGCCAATTAATCAATTAGCCAACATGTCAATTAATTGGCACATTGTCTCATTAACAAATTAGAATCATGCAAGAAGGTATATCAGGTAAAATAGCCAATTTTTTCATCAACTCAAAACTAACCATTTTATTGATGGTAGCGTTGATGATTATTGGTACATACAGTTCGTTCTTAATTCCAAGAGAAGAAGAACCACAAATTAATGTTCCTATGGCCGACGTAATGGTGGGTTATCCAGGAGCAAGTCCAAGCGAAGTAGAAAGCAGAGTAATTAAACCGCTTGAAAAAGTAATTTCAAACATCAAAGGAGTTGAGCACATTCACAGTATGGCCATGAACGGTCAGGCAATGATGGTGGTGCAATTTTATGTGGGTGAAAACAGCGAAGATTCGTATGTGAAATTATACGATGAATTAATGAAACACCAAAATATGTTTCCGCAAGGTGTTTATCAACCCATGGTAAAAACACGTTCTATTGATGATGTTCCGATGTTAGGATTAACACTTTGGAGCGAAAAATACGATGATTTTCAATTGCGTCAAATAGCGGAAGAAGTTACTTCGGAAGTTGAAAAAGTAAAAGACGTTGCGATTACGAAAGAAATTGGTGGAAGAACACGCGAGCTAAAAGTAGTTTTAGACAAAGATAAAATGGGCGAGAATGGAGTAGATGCATTGAGCATTATGCAAATGATTCAAGCCAATAATGGAAGTTCGCAATCAGGAAGTTTTGTGCAAAATGACACCGAATATTTAGTCACAACTGGTAAGTTTTTATCCACTTCTGAAGATGTAGAAAACTTGGTGGTTGGCGTAAATAACAATATGCCAGTTTATCTAAAACAAGTCGCATCTATCCAAGACGGACCACAAACACCAAAGAATTATGTGTCTTTTGGATACGGAAAAGCGAATGAAAAATTCGCAAAACACAATTCAGAATATCCAGCCGTAACCATTTCAATTGCGAAAGTTAAAGGTGCGGATGCGATGAAAATTTCAGAAAAAATTCTGGAACGAGTAGAAGCTTTAAAGAAAAATGTCATTCCGTCTGATGTAAACGTTGAAGTTTCTAGAAACTATGGTGAAACAGCATCGCACAAAGTAGGTGAGCTATTATTACACTTAGGTGTTGCCATTATTGCAGTAACTGTTTTAGTAATGTTAGCCATGGGTTGGAGAGGCGGATTAGTAGTGTTTTTCTCTGTTCCATTGACTTTTGCTTTGACTTTATTTAGTTATTATTTATTAGGGTATACGTTAAATCGAATCACGCTTTTTGCCTTAGTTTTTGTGGTAGGAATTGTTGTAGATGATAGTATTATTATTGCCGAAAACATGCACCGCCATTTTAAAATGAAGCGACTCCCATTCAAACAAGCGGCTATTTATGCGATTAACGAAGTAGGAAACCCAACCATTTTAGCGACTTTTACTGTAATTGCAGCTATTTTGCCAATGGCTTTCGTGTCTGGTATGATGGGACCTTACATGAGTCCGATGCCAATTGGTGCTTCGATTGCGATGATATTATCGTTGTTTGTAGCTTTGACAGTTACACCATATTTGGGTTACCATTTATTACACGAAAAAGACGAGCAAGAACACAAAGAAGAACAAGGTTTAGAAACCTCATGGATTTATAGAATTTACAAAAAAATTGAAGAACCACTTTTAGACAATTCTAAAAAACGTAATCTAATGTTTTTGATTACAGGAGTCTTGTTAATCGGTTCGGTTTTGATGTTTTTTACGAAATCAGTTGCGGTTAAAATGTTGCCTTTTGATAATAAAAACGAATTCCAAGTCGTAATCGATATGCCAGAAGGAACTACGTTAGAACGAACTGCGGCGGTTACAAAAGAAATTGCACAATATCTTTCAACAGTTCCTGAAGTGGTGGATTATCAAAATTATGTAGGTGCATCTGCTCCAATTACATTTAATGGTTTGGTGCGTCATTATGATATGCGTGGCGGAAGCAATATGGCTGATATTCAGGTGAATTTACTACACAAAGAGGATAGAAATTTACAAAGTCATGATATTGCAAAAGTGGTTCGTCCAGAAGTGCAAAAAATTGCAAAAAAATATGGTGCGAATGTAAAAATCGTTGAAGTACCGCCAGGACCACCAGTTTTATCTACGTTAGTTGCTGAGGTGTATGGACCAAATTATGAAGATCAAATCAAAGTTGCGAACCAAGTTAAAACCATTTTGGAAACTACTTCTGATGTAGTAGATACCGATTGGATGGTAGAAGCGCCTCAAGTAGAATACAAATTAGAAGTGGATAGAGAAAAAGCCATGTTAAATGGAATAGCTCCGCAACAAGTAGTTGGTAACTTAACGTATTTGTTGAGAGAAATGCCAGTTTCTAACTTGTACGATGAACGTTCGAATAATCCTGTAGGTATTACACTTTCATTAGAAGACAAAGACAAAACTTCGATTCAAGATATTCAAAATTTGAAAATCAAAGGAAGTCGTGGTAATGTAGTTCCTGTAAGTGATTTGGTAAAAGTTACAACAGATACTTTACAAAATACGATTTACAGAAAAGATCAAAAACGTGTAGTTTATGTTCTTGCCGATATGGCGGGAGCATTGGAAAGTCCGGTTTATGCTATTTTGGGAATGAATGAGAAGTTGGAAAAAATGCAACTACCAAAAGGTTACAAAGTAAACGAATTGTATATGGACACACCATCTGATGAAAGTGACTTCACCGTGAAATGGGATGGAGAATGGCAAATTACCTTAGAAGTATTCCGCGATTTAGGAGCTGCTTTCTTAGTCGTAATTATTGTAATTTACATGTTGATTGTAGGTTGGTTCCAAAACTTCAAAACACCTTTAGTAATGATGGTTGCGATACCACTTTCTTTGGTTGGAATTGTCTTAGGGCACTGGTTGTTAGATGCTTTCTTTACAGCCACTTCATTCATCGGAATGATTGCTTTAGCAGGAGTTATGGTTCGGAATTCGGTTTTACTGATTGACTTTATCGAAATCCGTTTGAACGATGGTGTTCCAATGAAACAAGCCATTATTGAAGCTGGAGCCGTTAGAACAACACCAATTTTATTAACCACAGGAGCAGTAGTAATCGGAGCATCCATCATCTTGTTTGATCCAATTTTCCAAGGATTAGCGATTTCGTTAGTAGCGGGTGCAATTGTATCAACATTATTAACATTAATAGTTGTTCCATTGATTTATTACATCACGGAACGCAAAAAATGGGAGAAAAATAAATAAAAATCAACCTGACAGGTTTTTAAAGCCTGTCAGGTTTAAATAAGAAATTTATGAAATTAGTATTAATCACAGCGATTGCAGAATTTGAAAAAGATGTCAAAAAGATGCTAAAAGAAGCAAAAGTTAAATCGTATTCGTACAGAGATGTAAAAGGTTTTAGAGATGCTTCAGAAGAAGGTGTAGAAACCAATTGGTTTGGAACAGAAATGAATGAAACAAATTCAGTAGTTTTTTATGCTTTCATTTTACAGCAAAATTTAGATAGTTTGTTTGAAGAAGTTAATCAATTCAATAAAAGGGAAAAAACAATGTCAAAAGTTCATTTAGCCGTTTTTTCAGTAGAACAATATAATTAAAAAATTAAAGATTATGATAAACAGATTAATAAGAGCAATAGCAGGAACCTTTATCATTTTAAGTGTTTTGTTAGGAATGTATGTAAACGAAAATTGGTATTGGTTTACCATTTTTGTAGGCGCTAATTTATTACAATCTTCTATTACCAAATGGTGTTTGATGGAAGATATTTTAAGAAAAGTATTTAAAATTCAAGATTAAAGTTAAATAATTTTTTATAATTTAGCTTTTTAAAAAAATAAATTATGAAAAAGTTTAAATTATTCTCAATTTTATCATTGTTGTTTGTTTTAAATGTAGCTTCAATGTGCTCCAATGATGATAATTCTAATTCAACAGCTAATCCAACACCTGTTGTTAACACGGTAACTTCTGGCACTTGGAGAATTACATTATATGATGACAATGGGGTGAATGAAACAAATAATTATTCAAATTACATTTTTACGTTTAATTCAAATGGAGTTTTAACTGCTTCAAATTCTACTAGTTATAATGGAACATGGTCAGTTACTACAAGTACTTCCAATGATGACAATCCAGATAATGATTTAGATTTCAATATTGCTTTTGTAGCGCCAGCTCCCAATTCTTTCACTGATGATTTAACAGATGATTGGGAAATTGTTAGTTATACCGCTACTAAAATTGAGTTAATTGATGTTAGTGGAGGTAATGGAGGAACTGATTATTTGACATTTGAAAAAAATTAGGCGATATTAAATAGTAAAAAAAAACAGCTTTTATAGCTGTTTTTTTTATAATAATAGCTTAACTATCTTTTAATAATACTAACAGCTGTCCCTGTTATAGTTACTATGACATAATTACTGGTTGTCAATTCAATATCCACATTAATCCCCACAACTGCATTGGCATTTAATTTTTCTGCATTTGATTTCAGTTGCTCAAAAGCTTGGTCTTTGATTTCAGAAACACTTTCGCTTATTCCTGCGTAATATTTTTGCATGTTGAAAGTCATTTTCATTTTTTGCATATTTACTGCTGTTCCAGAGACAATACCTCTGTACTCTGCAATGCTAAAACCATCAATAGAATTGGTTGTTGTTAAGATCATGGCTAATTAGTTATAAATTGATTATGTTTTAATTAGACTAATAGCATTCTATTTTGTTACATAAAAACCAATGCCTTCCGAATTTAAAATTCAGTCAGCTCATTATTCCTAAAATTATAATTCAAGAAAACATTTTTTAAGTAAACTACTATTTTGCGACTTTATAACTTTATCTTATCTTTGCACTTCATTACACAAATTCAAAATTATGTTTGATAATTTAAGCGATAAGTTAGATAAAGCCCTACATCTGTTAAAAGGTCATGGTAAAATTACCGATGTAAATGTTGCCGATACTTTAAAAGAAGTGCGTAGAGCATTATTAGATGCCGACGTTAACTTTAAAATTGCTAAAGATTTTACTACAAGAGTAAAAGAAAAAGCAATTGGTGAAAACGTATTAACTACGTTACAGCCAGGTCAGTTAATGGTGAAAATTGTTAAAGATGAATTGACCGAATTAATGGGTGGTGATGCCGCTGGAATTAATTTATCAGGAAACCCAACAGTGATTTTGATGTCGGGTTTACAAGGTTCTGGTAAAACTACTTTTTCGGGAAAATTAGCTAATTTTCTTAAAACTAAAAAGAACAAAAAACCTTTATTGGTAGCTTGTGATATTTATCGTCCAGCAGCAATTAACCAGTTGCATGTTGTGGGTGGACAAATTGGTGTTGAAGTTTATTCAGAACCAGAAAATAAAAACCCTGTTGAAATTGCTCAAAACGCTATCAAACATGCTAAAGAAAATGGTTTCAATGTTGTAATTGTCGATACCGCTGGTCGTTTAGCTGTTGATGAGGAAATGATGAACGAAATTGCAAATGTTCACAAAGCAATTGAACCACACGAAACTTTATTTGTTGTGGATGCTATGACAGGTCAAGATGCCGTGAATACAGCAAAAGCATTCAACGATAGATTAAATTTTGACGGAGTTATCTTAACAAAGTTAGATGGTGATACGCGTGGTGGAGCAGCTATTTCGATTAAATCGGTAGTTAATAAACCAATCAAATTCATCGGTACAGGTGAAAAAATGGAAGCTATCGACGTGTTTTATCCAAATCGTATGGCGGATAGAATCTTGGGAATGGGAGACGTTGTTTCCTTAGTAGAAAGAGCACAAGAGCAATACGACGAAGAAGAAGCAAGAAAATTACAGAAGAAAATCGCTAAAAATGAATTTGGTTTCGACGATTTCTTGGCGCAAATTCAGCAAATCAAGAAAATGGGGAATATGAAAGACCTTGTTGGAATGATTCCTGGAGCTGGAAAAGCATTAAAAGATGTTGAAATTGAAGACGATGCGTTCAAACATATTGAAGCTATCATTCAATCAATGACACCAATTGAAAGAAGTAAACCATCTTTAATCGATGTAAAACGTAAAACGAGAATTGCTAAAGGTTCGGGAACAAAAATTGAGCAAGTGAATCAATTGATGAAACAATTTGACCAAATGAGCAAAATGATGAAAATGATGCAAGGCGGTGGCGGAAAAAACATGATGAAAGCCATGGCCGGAATGAAAGGCGGAATGCCAAAAATGTAAATCATAGTTTAAGGTTTAAAATTTCAAGTTATGAAAGTTTTAAACCTTAATTTTTTTTAAATATACTAACTATTAGTTTTGGGTATCACACAACTTTTAAACCCAAAACACTAAACCTGAAACAAGAGCAAATGCAATTATTAGACGGAAAAAAAGTATCGGAAGATATTAAAAATGAAATCGCTGCTGAGGTAGCTCAAATGAAAGCTAATGGTGAAAAAGTTCCTCATTTAGCAGCCATCATTGTTGGTAATGATGGAGCGAGTTTAACGTACGTGGGAAGTAAAGTAAAATCGTGCGAGCGTGTTGGTTTTGAATCTACTTTGATTAAAATGCCAAGCACAACTTCAGAAACAGAACTTTTGAAAAAAATCAAAGAATTGAACGAAAATGATGCTATTGATGGATTCATTGTTCAGTTGCCTTTACCAAAACAAATCGACACCCAAAAAATCATTGAAGCTATTGATCCAAGTAAAGATGTAGATGGTTTCCATCCAGAAAACTTTGGAAAAATGGCGTTAGATATGTCTACTTTTATTCCGGCAACTCCGTTTGGAATTTTAGAATTACTAGAACGATACAATGTTCCAACCGATGGAAAGCACACCGTAGTTATCGGAAGAAGTCACATCGTAGGTAGACCGATGGGAATTTTAATGGGAAGAAAAGGATTTCCTGGAAACTCAACGGTAACAGTTACGCACAGCCATTCTAAAAACATCAACCAAATCACCTCTCAAGCAGATATTATAATTTCAGCATTAGGTGTTCCCAACTTCTTAAAAGCAGAAATGGTAAAAGACGATGTAGTTGTAATTGATGTAGGAATCACAAGAGTTGAAGACGAAACTACTGAAAAAGGTTATAGAATTGTAGGTGACGTAGATTTTGAAAATGTATCTAAAAAAGCGTCTTACATTACGCCAGTTCCAGGTGGAGTAGGACCAATGACCATTGCAATGTTGTTAAAAAACACTTTGTTAGCAAGAGAACAAAAGAGAAATAGATAATGCAAGAATAAATACTAAGACCTGAAATTTTTCAGGTCTTAGTATTAGATTTGTTTTAAAGTAAAATGATAAATATGAAATTTGATTTAAGAGATCTTAGTTATCTAAATATTCTATTTTTTTTGATTGCTTTGACAATTTATCTTTTACCTAATTTTATTGATAGAGATATTCACAGGATATTACTAAGTAAATTGAATATTTTTGTGTTTTCCCTGCTTGACAATTTGTTTATTACATTCACTTTTAAATATTTATGTCAATAGAAATATCAAAGTTTATATATACTTAAACAGCATTGTTTTGTTAGCCTTGATTATATTTTTCTTAAAAATAATATATGTTGTCTTTTTTAAAAATATATAAGAATTTACAATTCAAACAAATAAAAAAGGCATTTCAAACGAAATGCCTTTTTTTATTTATCTCTTCTGATAATCCGAAGTAAAGAATAATTCTACTGTTGGATATTTCTGTTGGGTCATTTGAATTGAGAAATCGCTATCGGCTAAGAAAACCAATTGGCCGTATTTATCATGACCTAAGAATTTTTGTTTTACACGTTTAAATTCGGCAAATTCTACATTTTTAGGATCTTGAGGTTTTACCCAACACGCTTTAAACGCAGGGAAGTTTTCATACGTACATTTCGCACCATATTCATGTTCTAAACGGTATTGGATAACTTCGTATTGAAGCGCTCCTACGGTTCCAATTACTTTTCTTCCGTTCATTTCAAGAGTAAACAACTGCGCTACACCTTCGTCCATTAACTGATCAACTCCTTTTTCTAATTGTTTCGATTTTAATGGATCTGCGTTATTGATGTATCTAAAATGCTCTGGAGAGAAACTTGGAATTCCTTTAAAATTCATAATTTCACCTTCCGTTAACGTATCTCCAATCTTGAAGTTTCCAGTGTCATGTAAACCTACAATATCACCAGGATACGATATATCTACAATTTCTTTTTTCTCAGCAAAAAAAGCATTCGGACTCGAGAATTTTAAATTTTTTCCTAAACGAACATGTAAATAAGGTTTGTTTTTTTCAAACGTTCCTGATACAATTTTAATGAACGCTAAACGGTCTCTATGTTTTGGATCCATGTTAGCATGAATTTTAAATACAAATCCGCTTAATTTTTGTTCTTCAGGTTGAACTAATCTTGTGTCTGATTCTTTAGCTCTTGGTGTTGGCGCAATTTCGACAAAGCAGTCTAATAATTCACGAACTCCAAAATTATTCAAAGCCGAACCAAAGAAAACGGGTTGTAAATCGCCTTCTAAATATTCTTCACGGCTAAATGCTGGATATACTTCTTCAATTAATTCTAATTCTTCACGTAAGCGATTTGCTGGTTTTTCGCCAATAATTTTCTCTAATTCTGGACTATTAATGTCGTTAAAAGCAATTGTTTCTTCAATGTTTTTACGACTATCACCCTCGAAAAGGTTGATGTTCTTTTCCCAAATATTGTAAATACCTTTAAAATCATACCCCATTCCAATAGGGAAACTCAATGGTGTTACGCGAAGTTTTAATTTTTGCTCCACTTCGTCCATCAAATCAAATGCATCTTTACCTTCACGGTCTAATTTGTTGATGAAAACAATCATAGGAATGTTTCTCATTCTACAAACTTCAACTAGTTTTTCTGTTTGTTCCTCAACCCCTTTTGCTACGTCTATTACTACAATAACACTATCTACAGCTGTTAACGTTCTAAACGTATCTTCTGCAAAATCCTTGTGACCAGGCGTGTCTAAAATGTTGATTTTTTTGTTTTGATAGTTAAAAGCCAAAACAGAAGTTGCTACCGAAATCCCTCTTTGTCTTTCAATTTCCATGAAATCGGAAGTAGCTCCTTTTTTAATTTTATTACTTTTTACCGCTCCAGCTTCTTGAATTGCGCCACCAAACAACAATAATTTTTCTGTTAAAGTTGTTTTTCCAGCATCGGGATGCGATATAATTCCAAAAGTTCGTCTTCTTGCAATTTCTTCTATAAAACTCATTATTCAAAATTTTGTGCAAAAGTAACTTTTTTTGTAGAATTTTCTGTTAATACTAGCGTATAAATGTTGTAGAATAGTATCGAATTGTTATTTTTGTCGATTACAACTTAAAATGTATAAAATAATTATGAAAATTAGTCGACTACTTATTTTTGCTTTTTTATTAGTGTCTTGTTTTTTATCGGCACAAACCAAAGAAGTTTTATTTACAATTGATAATCATGCTTTTTACACTGATGAATTCATAAGAGTGTATAATAAAAATTTAGATTTAGTAAAAGATGATTCTCAAAAAGATTTAGACAAGTATTTAGAATTGTTTTTAGGCTACAAATTAAAAGTTGAAAAAGCGAATAAACTTGGTTTGCAAAATGGGACATCTTATCAAAATGAATTGAAGTCTTATAGAAATCAATTGTCAAAGAATTATCTAAACGATTCAAAAGTAACTAACGAACTTGTTCGAGAAGCTTACGATAGAATGCAACAAGAAGTTAGAGCTTCGCATATTTTAATTTTGGTTGACGAAGGTGCCTCACCTGAAGATACTTTAAAAGCATACACAAAAGTTTTAGATATTAAAAAAAGATTGGAAGCTGGAGAGGATTTCATTTCGGTAGCGCAACAATTTTCTGAAGACCCTTCAGTTAAAGAAAATAATGGTGATTTAGGTTATTTTTCTGCTTTTAGAATGGTTTATACATTTGAAAATGCTGCATTTAATACAAATGTTGGTCAGATTTCAAAACCTTTTCGTACCCGTTTTGGCTATCATATTGTAAAAGTGGTTGACAAAAGAGTAAATAGAGGCGAAGTTACTGTTGCTCATATTATGATTGTTAAACAAAATGATGCGGCTCAAAATGAAAAAGCAAAAACTACAATTGATGATATTTATAAAAAAATTCAACAAGGTGAAAGTTTTGAAACGTTAGCACAACAATTTTCAGAAGATAAAT
Organism: Flavobacteriia bacterium; assembly: GCA_004293165.1. GTDB lineage: Bacteria > Bacteroidota > Bacteroidia > Flavobacteriales > Flavobacteriaceae > Flavobacterium. The sequence goes on from RDYL01000004.1 coordinate 81,739, forward strand.
CATCAGCTCCAAAAGGTGGTGTTTTACAGCGTTTTGGTTCAGGACAATTGAGTTCTGAAGTTTTTGAAAATGTTGCATTTGGCTTGAATGAGAAAAATCAAATTTCAGCTCCTTTTGAATCGCAATTTGGATGGCATATTGTTAAACTAATTGAAAAACATCCTGTTCGTTTATTTGATGAAATGAAAGTGGAATTAGAAGAGAAAATCAGAAAAGATGAGCGTTCAATGCTGATTACAAATTCTTTGGCTAAAACAATGAGAGCAAAATACAAAGTAACTAAAGATGTGAAATTATTAGCTAAAATTAAAGCTGTAGTTACGGATGAATTTTATTCTCAAACATGGGTAGCTCCTGAAAAGAATAAAGAACTTAATGGAGATATTTTAATTATAAGTAAGGATGAAAAGATAAACTCAAAGGTGTTTTTAAATTTTATTTCTTCTAAGCAAAAATCAAATATTAAAACGAAGCCTATAACTAAATTAGTTGATGAATTATTTGAAAAATTTATTGATGAACAATTAATGGCTTACTACAATGAGAATTTAGAAAATGAATTTCCAGAGTTTAAAAATGTAATGGATGAATACAGAGATGGTTTGTTATTATTTGATTTAATGGAAAAGGAAATATGGAACAGAGCTAAAAATGATACTATTGGTTTGCAAGATTTCTTTCAAAAGAACAGTAAAAATTACCAATGGAAGAAAAGATATACTGTAGATATATTATCATCAACTGATAAGAAAATTGTAGAAAAAGCTCAAAAGTTTTTAGCAAAAGGAAAATCTTTAGATTACATTAAAGAGCAATTGAATAAAGATGGCAAAGTTAATGTAATGTCAAAGTCAGGTTTGTATGAAGAAGATTATGATGTTTTGTCTAATTTTCAAAATCTATCTAAAGGTGTAACTAATATCATTGCCAAAGATCAATACTTTTTTGTTGTTAATGTGACAGATACAAAGCCAGCAGGAGTAAAAGAATTGTCTGAATGTAAAGGGAAAGTTATTAGTGATTATCAACAATTTTTGGAGAATAATTGGGTTGATGAATTAAAAAGTGAATTTACAATAAAGATTAATACTGACGTTTTTTCGAAGGTAAAAAATCAATTAAAAAACTAGATGAAATATTGTTTTCAAATACTAATTTTACTCTTAATGGTTACTTCGTGTGATTACTTTAAAGCACCAAGAAAACCAAAAGCAATTGCGCGCGTAGGTGAAAATTATTTGTTTGAAGCAGATATTTTAGATTTAGTTCCAAAGGGAACTTCAAAACAAGATAGTATCGCCATAGTTAAATCGTTTATTGGTCAATGGGCAACTAAAAAGTTGCTTTTTGAAGCTGCTGAAAAAAACATTGGTAAAAGTCAATTGGATGAATTTAATGTTTTGATAGAACAATATAAAGTTGATTTATATACTAAGGCGTATTTAGAAAACTTGGTAATTAGACAAATAGATACTTTAGTTACCGAAGATCAAATTGTAGATTATTACAATAAAAATAAACAATACTTTAAGAATTCGGATGAACTTGTTAAGTTAAGATATGTTAATTTAGTTAAAGAAAATCCAAAATTTGCAAAAGTTAAATCAAAGTTTAGTTCCTTTACCAAGAAAGATAAAAAGGAGTTAGAACAGCTTGCAGTTCAATTTAAAAGTTATGCTTTTAATGACTCAATTTGGGTTGATATCAATCAGGTGTATGAGAAAATACCATTTATAAATATTGAGAATAAGCAAAAATATATATCCAGTGGTATGAATTTTCAATATCCTGATTCTAGTACGGTTTGGTTAGTTAAGGTTAATAAAGTTTTACCTAAAAATAGTGCAACACCTCTTGAGTTTTTAAGACCCACAATTAAACAGATTATCATAAATAATAGAAAATTAAAATTAATTAACACTTTAGAAAAAGAGATTACGAATGACGCAATCAAAGACAATAAATATGAAATTTATAAATAAAAAGATACTAGTAATACTGTTATTTGTTACTTCAGTTGTAGCAGTTGCTCAACCTAAAAAGCTTAAAGTAGATGGTGTAGTTGCAGTTGTAGGAGATTATGTTGTGTTAGATTCTGATATTGATTTAGATTATATCACACTTAAAGCGCAAGGTGTAGATGTTAAAGATATTACACGTTGTGAGTTGTTTGGAAAACAGCTTGAAGATAAGTTATATGCACATCAAGCTATTCAAGATAGTATTGTGGTAACCGATGCAGAAGTTAATTCATACTTGAACGAACAGTTAGATGCTGCTGTTGAACAAATTGGTTCAATTGAAAAAGTAGTAAAATATTACAACAAAAAGAATGTAGATGAGTTAAGAAGCCATTTTTTCGATGCTGTTAAAATGAATAAGCTAACTTCTCAAATGCAGAAAAAAATTGTTGATGCAGTTGAAATTACACCAGAAGAAGTTAGAAATTTCTTTAAAACTATTCCTGCAGATGAAATTCCAACATTTGGAGCAGAAATGGAAGTGGCTCAAATTGTAGTTAATCCAATTATTGAAGAAAGTGAAAAGAAAAGAGTATTGGATAAACTAAATGAAATTCGTCAAGATGTTTTAAATGGTTCTAGTTTTTTTAGTAAAGCTGTTTTGTTTTCTGAAGATCCAGGTTCAAGTTCAAATGGAGGTTTTTATAAAATGAATCGTAAAACTGCTTTTGTTAAAGAATTTAAAGATGTTGCATTTAGCTTAGCTGAAGGAGAAATTTCTGCACCATTTGAAACAGAATTTGGTTATCATATTATAATGGTAGAAAAAATTAAAGGACAAGAAGTAGAATTACGTCACATTCTTATTTCACCAAAAGTTTCTACGCAAGCCATGAAAGATGCTAAAGAGAAAATAGAACAAATTAGAAATAAAATCATAAATAAAGAAATTACGTTTGCAGAAGCGGCAAAATCATCTTCAGATCAAAAAGAAACACGTAATAGTGGTGGTGTTTTGTTAAATCCAAGAACAATGGAACCTAGATTTGAATTAACTAAAATGGATCCTGTTTTATATGCGCAAGTTTCTGCATTAAAGGATAATGAAATTTCATTACCAATATTAGATGAGGAAAGAGGTGCTGGTAAGTTTTATAAAATAATTACAGTTAATAATAGAATTGAAGAGCATCAGGCTGATTTTTCTAAAGATTATATTAAAATTAAAGAATTAGCACTTAGAGATAAGCAAATCAAAGAAATTGCAAAATGGACAGAAGAAAAAATCAAAGAAACGTATATTAAGATTTCGGATGATTATAAAGATTGTGAGTTTGCAAACAATTGGTTTAAGAAATAAATTAACCAACCCTTTGAATTTTCAGAGGGTTTTTTTAATATTTTTTTCTTAATTTAGTCCTTTAATAATAATGTGAAATATGTCAGACGTAACAATCATTCAGGAATTAGTTCAAAAACAAAAAGCTTTAAAACAAGAAATTGCTAAAGTAATAGTTGGTCAGGATGAAGTAGTGCATCAAATTGTGTTAAGTATTTTTTCTGGCGGACATGCCTTATTGGTTGGTGTGCCTGGTTTAGCAAAAACATTAATGGTGAATACTATTTCCCAAGCTTTAGGCTTAGATTTTAAACGTATTCAATTTACACCTGATTTAATGCCATCTGATATATTGGGTAGTGAGATTTTAGATGAAAACCGCCATTTTAAATTCATTAAAGGACCAATTTTTTCTAATATTATCTTGGCGGATGAAATCAATAGAACGCCACCTAAAACACAAGCAGCTTTGCTTGAGGCAATGCAAGAACGTGCAGTTACGGTGGCAGGTCGTCATTATAAATTAGATTTGCCTTATTTTGTTTTAGCAACTCAAAATCCTATTGAACAAGAAGGAACTTATCCATTGCCTGAAGCACAATTAGATCGTTTTATGTTTGCTATAAAATTAGATTATCCTTCTTTTCAAGAAGAAGTTGATGTGGTAAAAGCAACAACTTCCAATCTTAAACCTGTTGTTAATCCTTTGTTTACTGCTGAAGAAATTATTGATTTTCAGAATGTTATTCGTAAGATGCCTGTCACAGATAATGTAATTGAATACGCTGTAACATTGGTGAGTAAAACACGTCCAGATAATCCACTCTCAAATGAATTTGTAAAAACGTATATCGATTGGGGTGCTGGTCCTCGTGCGTCGCAAAATTTAATTTTAGCGGCTAAAACCAATGCTGCTTTTAATGGAAAGTATTCCCCTGATATAGAAGATGTAAAAGCTGTTGCAACAGGAATTCTTCGTCACAGAATAGTGAAAAATTATAAAGCAGATGCTGAAGGTATTACAGAAGAAGATATAATAAAAAAGCTGTTTTAAACAGCTTTTTTAGTTAGTAGTAATTTTATATTTTTTTATTTAAGTACAGAATATATGCTTCAAAAAAGTTTTCGAATTCACATGAAGGTAAACTTCATTTATTAATTTAGTAATGTGTAATAATCTATTTTGAAGCTTTTACGAGTTATTCATTTTTTGTAATTTAAAAAAAATATGAGTTGAAGAAATTGATTTTTCAATTATTTAATTTGTATTCTATTTATTGCTGATTTACTTTTTGCTGATTTATTTAATACTTTGGGATTAAATTATATTTTATATAATATATCTGCTATTATGGTATTTTTTGTTGAATTATTATTAGTAAATAACAATCTTTGCAATTGATTATTCTTTTAATCAGCCTTTTTATTAAAAATTTTTAAATTTGATTAAGATTCATTAAATTTGTAGCATAAAAATAAACACTAATTATATAAAAGTATGTCATTAGATAATAACACAAGTCTTTATAAAGAATATCTTAAAGAAATTGAAGATCGTAAAACTCAAGGACTTCATCCAAAACCTATTGATGGAGCTGATTTATTAAACGAAATCATTTCTCAGATTAAAGATATTACTAACGCTGATCGCGAAGATTCTCTTAAGTTTTTTATTTACAACGTAGTTCCAGGAACTACACCTGCAGCTGCTAAAAAAGCTGAATTTTTAAAAGAAATTATTCTAGGTGAATCTGCTGTAAATGAAATTTCTACTGCTTTTGCATTTGAGTTATTATCTCATATGAAAGGCGGACCTTCTATTAAAGTTTTATTAGATTTAGCTTTAGGAAATAATGAGTCAATTGCTAAAGATGCTGCGGAAGTACTTAAAACGCAAGTTTATTTGTATGAAGCAGATACTGACCGCTTAGCAGCTGCTTATAAAGATGGTAGTGCAATAGCTAAAGATATTTTAGAAAGTTATGCAAAAGCTGAATTTTTTACTAAGCTTCCAGAAGTAGCAGAAGAAATTAAAGTTGTAACTTTTATAGCTGGAGAAGGTGATATTTCAACCGATTTGCTTTCGCCAGGTAATCAAGCGCATTCTCGTTCAGATCGTGAATTGCATGGAAAATGTTTTATTTCACCAGCAGCTCAACAAGGAATTGAGGCGCTTAAAGCTCAACATCCAGATAAAAGTGTCATGTTGATTGCAGAAAAAGGAACGATGGGTGTTGGATCATCTAGAATGTCAGGTGTTAATAACGTAGCGCTTTGGTCTGGTAAACAAGCTAGTCCTTATGTTCCTTTTATTAACATCGCACCTATTGTTGCAGGAACAAATGGTATTTCTCCAATTTTCCTTACTACAGTTGATGTAACAGGTGGTATTGGAATTGACTTGAAAAACTGGGTTAAGAAAACAGATGCAAACGGAGAATTAGTTCGTGATGTTAATGGTGATCCAATTTTAGAGCAAGTGTATTCGGTAGCAAGTGGAACGGTTTTGACTATCAATACTAAAACAAAAAAATTATATAGTGGTGATCATGAATTGATTGATATTTCAAGATCATTTACACCTCAAAAAATGGAATTCATCAAAGCTGGTGGTTCTTACGCTATTGTTTTTGGAAAAAAATTACAAACGTTTGCTTCAAAAATGTTAGGTATTGATATTGTACCTGTTTTTGCTCCTTCTAAAGAGGTTTCAATAGCTGGACAAGGATTAACAGCGGTAGAAAAAATATTTAATAAAAATGCAGTTGGAAATACTCCAGGTAAAGTTTTACATGCTGGATCTGATGTACGTGTTACTGTAAATATTGTAGGTTCGCAAGATACAACGGGTTTAATGACTTCTCAGGAATTAGAGTCTATGGCTGCTACAGTAATTTCACCTATTGTTGATGGTGCATACCAATCGGGATGTCATACAGCTTCAGTTTGGGACAATAAATCAAAAGCAAACATTCCAAGATTGATGAAGTTTATGAATGATTTTGGTTTGATTACAGCTCGTGATCCTAAAGGTGTTTATCCTGCAATGACAGATGTTATTCATAAAGTTTTGAATGATATTACAGTTGATGAATGGGCTATTATTATTGGTGGCGATTCACACACTAGAATGTCTAAAGGGGTTGCATTTGGTGCGGATTCAGGAACGGTAGCTCTTGCTTTAGCAACTGGTGAAGCTTCAATGCCTATTCCAGAATCAGTAAAAGTGACTTTTAAAGGTCACATGGAAAATTATATGGATTTCCGTGATGTTGTTCATGCTACTCAGTCGCAAATGTTACAGCAGTTTGGTGGAGAAAATGTATTCCAAGGTAGAATTATTGAAGTGCATATTGGTACACTTACCGCTGACCAAGCATTTACCTTTACAGATTGGACTGCAGAAATGAAAGCTAAAGCTTCAATTTGTATTTCGGAAGACGCTACATTAATCGAATCATTGGAAATTGCTAAAGGAAGAATCCAGATTATGATTGATAAAGGCATGGATAATGAAAAGCAAGTTTTAAAAGGATTAATCAATATCGCAAATAAAAGGATTGCTGAAATTAAATCAGGTGAAAAACCTGCGTTAACGCCAGATGCAAATGCTAAGTATTATGCTGAAGTGGTAATCGATTTAGATATTATTAATGAACCAATGATTGCTGATCCAGATGTTAATAATGCTGACGTTTCAAAACGTTATACGCATGATACAATTCGACCACTTTCATTTTATGGAGGAACCAAAAAAGTAGATCTTGGATTTATTGGTTCGTGTATGGTTCATAAAGGAGATATGAAAATTTTAGCGCAAATGCTTAAAAATGTAGAAGCGCAAACTGGTAAAGTTGAATTCAAAGCACCTTTAGTAGTCGCTCCACCTACCTATAACATTGTAGATGAATTAAAAGCGGAAGGTGATTGGGAAGTTTTAAGAAAATACTCTGGCTTTGAGTTTGATGATAATGCTCCAAAAGCAGCAGCTCGTACAGAATACGAAAACATGTTGTATTTAGAACGTCCAGGTTGTAATCTATGCATGGGTAACCAAGAAAAAGCTTCTAAAGGTGATACGGTTATGGCAACTTCGACTCGTTTGTTTCAAGGTAGAGTTGTGGAAGATGCTGAAGGTAAAAAAGGTGAATCTTTACTTTCATCTACGCCTGTGGTAGTGTTGTCAACAATTTTAGGAAGAACTCCAACAATTGAAGAATATAAAAAAGCTGTAGAAGGTATTAATTTGACACAGTTTGCACCATCACATAAGTTATTAGTGAATAATTAATAAACTAGTGAATTATATATAAATTAAAGAAAGCCTAAGTCGTAATTGATTTAGGCTTTTTTTATGAATGTTCGTATTCTTTTGAGAAATATATTTGACTTTAAAATAATGTTAAATCTCCCTATTTTAAAGGAGTTTTTTTTAACTTGCAATCCTTAAATTAACTGCAATCCATATAAACTAATTCAAAATGAAGGCTATACAAATTATATTTTTTTTATTTTTCCTAGGTTCTAGCTTTGTTTATTCGCAAAAGACGATTAAGCACACTGTAGTAGAAGGAGAATCTATTTATTCTATTGCTAAAAAATATAAGGTTAGTGAGTCTGATATTTATGAATTAAATCCCAAATCAAAAGACGCTTTGCTACAATTAAAAACGGTTTTGTTAATTCCAAATAAGAAAAACAAATCAAAAGATAAGAAAGAAGTTGCTTCCTCAAAGAATACAAATTCAGAAATTCATACTGTAGAATCAGGCGAATCACTTTATAAAATAGCAAAGAAATACAATATTACTTTAGAAAAACTAATCGAATTAAATCCAGATATTAAACCGGAAGCTATCCAAATAGGTGATGAAATTGTAGTTTTAGCAAAAAAAGAAATTGCAAAACCTAAAAAAAAGAAAGCTATTGAAGATGTGAAAATAGATGTTCCATCAACTAATAAAGATACTAATTTATGTTTAGACGAATTAGGAAATCAGTTTCATATAGTGCAAAAAGGGGAGACGTTGTATCAACTTTCAAAAAAATATAAAGTTAGTGTTAGAGATTTGGAAGAAATGAATCCTGAAATTGTTGCTAATTTACCAATTGGATATGAAGTTGTTATTAAAAAAGGAAATGTTGAATTAGAAAAAAATCAAAATATTGTGGTTGAAGTTCCAAAAGAAGCTGGTGAAATTTCTTTTGAAAATCTTTCTAAAGTTGAATTTTTAATTGCTAAGGCTTCTCAGTATCTTGGTACTCGTTATAGAGGCGGAGGTACCACAAGTGCGGGCTTTGATTGTTCTGGTTTGATGTTTACTACCTTTAAAAATATTGATATGACATTACCTCGTTCTTCAAGTGCAATGGCTGTAGGAGCAGGTTATAGAATTGATAGAGATCAGGCTCAAAAAGGCGATTTGATTTTTTTTACAACTAATGGAAGAGGAAGTGTTAATCATGTTGGAATGATAACAGAAATAAATGGTGATGAAATTAAATTCATTCATTCTTCAGTTCAAGCAGGGGTTATTATTTCATCAAGCGAAGAACCTTATTATAAAAGACGTTTTGTTCAAATTAACAGAGTTATAGAGAATTAAATAAAGCATAAAAAACCGTTGTTAAAACGGTTTTTTTATGCTTATACATTTTTTAACTATTTTTTAAAAAAGTAAAAATTTCATCTTTTAAGAATACACGATCTTTTCTAAGTTGTGATAATTCATCATTCATAGCAAGCTCTTCATCTTTTTCTATTTTATAGATTTTTTCGTCTAAATCGGTATATGAATGTAATAAAACCTGAAACTCATCATTATTATGATATAGTTCTTTAATTTGGTCTGCATATTCAGGGAAATCTTTGTAAATAGGGTGTTTAGTTATCATGATGTGAGTTTTAAAATTTCTATACTCAAAATTAGTAATCAATTCTAAAAAGGTATATGATAATTATCATTTTCGAACATTATTTTTTGTTCTTTGAAATTAATTTTTCGTATTTTTCTATCTGTTCGGGTTGTAATATTTTTTTAATTTCTACATTAAATTTCTCACCTAGCTCCGTGAGTAAGTTTCTTTTTTCTAGGTCACTATAACTAACAGCTTCAATTATTTCTTTTGATTTAGCTTGATTCTCTTTGATAAGATTTCGTACTATAGCTTCTTGGAAACCATCTAGATTTAATTTCTCTTTTAGAGATTCAACAGAAGTTTCAACTAGATTTACATTTTTGTTTTGGTTTCCATTTTTATATTGTCCTGCACCAACTCTTCTGTCAACTTGAGCGTTAGTGTTTAAAAACGAAAAACTGATAAGAACTAGAAAGATTATTTTTTTCATATTTTAAGATATTGGTTCCGCATACAAATCAAATTCAGTAGCATCAGTTACTTTTAAATTTACAAAATCGCCTGTTTTTAAGTAATATTTAGAAGCGTCTACTAATACTTCGTTATCTACATCTGGGCTATCAAATTCGGTTCTTCCAATGAAATATTGCCCTTCTTTTCTATCGATTACACATTTGAAAGTTTGTCCAATTTTTTCCTGATTTAAATCCCATGAAATTTGTGATTGTAAATCCATTATTTCAGCAGCACGTGCTTGTTTTACTTCTTGTGGAACATCGTCAACTAAAGCAAAAGCACCCGTATTTTCTTCGTGTGAATAGGTGAAACAACCTAATCGCTCAAATTTCATTTCTTGAACCCAATCTCTTAGAATTTCAAAATCTTCTTGCGTTTCACCTGGATAACCTACAATTAAAGTAGTTCTAATTGCCATTCCTGGAACGCGCTCTCTAAATTCTTGTAGTAATTTAGTTGTTTTTTCTTTTGTAGTTCCACGCTTCATTGATTTCAAAATGTCATCTGAAATGTGTTGCAACGGAATATCAATATAGTTGCAAATTTTAGGCTCACGTTTCATTAAATCTAAAACGTCCATTGGGAAACCGCTAGGGAAAGCATAATGCAAACGAATCCACTCAATACCTTCTACTTTTGCAAGGTTTTCTAATAATTCAGCAAGATTACGTTTTTTGTATAAATCTAATCCGTAATAGGTTAAATCTTGGGCAATTAAAATTAATTCTTTAACGCCTTTTTTTGCTAAACCTTCTGCTTCTTTTACTAATTTTTCAATTGGTTGCGAAATATGTTTTCCACGCATTAAAGGAATCGCACAAAAACTACAAGGTCTATCACAACCTTCCGCAATTTTTAAATAAGCGTAGTTTTTGGGTGTTGTTGTTAAACGTTCACCAAGTAATTCATGTTTGTAATCCGCTCCTAATGCTTTTAATAGAAGTGGTAATTCTGTTGTTCCAAAATATTGATCTACATCTGGGATTTCTTTCTCTAAATCAGGTCGATATCGTTCAGATAAACATCCAGTAACAAAAACTTTATCTACTAATCCTTGGTCTTTTTTGTCAACATATTCCAAAATCGTATTAACCGATTCTTCTTTTGCATTATCAATAAAACCACAAGTGTTAATTACTACAATATTCCCTTCTTCTTCGTGCGCAACTTCTTTTCCGTTGGCTTTTAGTTGTCCCATCAACACCTCACTGTCGTAAGTGTTTTTTGAACATCCTAGAGTAATTACATTGATTTTATTTTTCTTTAACGATTTGGTTCTCATGCTTTTAATTTTGATCCCGAACATTCGGTGGGCAAAATTACATAAAATAATTAGTAGAAGCACAGCGATTTAGAAATTTTTAAGTGTTTAGTTCTGCTGTTTGCTATATCTGTTAAGGCTTTATGTTGCTTTCGTTGAGCTTATTATTTGAGTTTTTGGTATAAAAAAACCACTTCGTTGATAGAAGTGGTTTTGTATATGGATTTTGTTTTAAAAATTTATTGAATACGTTAAAGTGATATTATCTTGTACATTTCTAATTCTTGTTGCATCTGTCATGCCTGAAGAAATTAAACTTTGATTGTAATTTCTGTGGGTATTTGAATAGGATAGATCTAATCTGTTTTCGCCAAAATTATATCCTAATCCAGCTGAATAGCCTGTTAAATCTCCCATTGTGGTGTCTACTTTATAAGGACTTTCTTCAAAGCGATAGCCACCTCGAACACTCCATTGTTTGATTTTGTATTCACCTCCAATTCTTATTTCATAGGCATTTTTCATTTCAGAGCTCATTTGTGTATTCAAATCTCTAAAATCATTTTGATTTGTGTTTTTGAATTGAATATTGCTGTAGTCTTTCGTTGCTAAATCAATGCTAATTAATCCTTTTTTATTGAAAATATAGGTTGCACTACCCGTAATTTTACTTGGAGTTCTTAATCTATAAGTTGGAAAGATGAAAATAGGACTTCCAAAATAACGACTTTCATCTCCTGAAGGGACATTCACATTGTCATAAGTATATAAGTCTTGAACTAATTCGTCATTTAGATTGTACCAAGTTGGGGATTCATAAGAGGCTCCTAATCTAAAAGAATTAGTTACTTTGTAAATTGCTCCTAAATTAAATGAGAATCCAGAACCATAAGTGCTTAATTGGTTATCAAACACAATATTGCTGATTGTTGGCTGTGTGTTTGGATTCAGTGGATTGTTATTATTCTCATACAGGCTTGTCGTTACAACATAATCTGTGAAATGAGCATTAAGATTCAATCCTAAAAATAATTTATTTTTATAGCTTGAAGCCACATTTGCAGTTATCTTACCGTTATAACCATTGGAAGTAGAATAAAAATCTTGATAATAATTACCTCCTGGAGAAACATTTGAGACAAACTGATTAGGTGTGGTAGGATGAGGGTTTATAATGTAAGTTTCATAAGCCATTTCATATTGATAATCATTGAACTGAGTATTCGCAACAAAATTCGCTTGATTTACAAAATACTGAGAAATAGAATTATATGGATTTATTCCAGCAGTAAATAAACGATTGTCAAAATTATTGGTGTTGTCATAATTAAGTGCAATCGAGATTTTATTCCAGTCAGAACTACCAGAATTGTCGTTAAAAACAAGTACAGCTCCAATTTGATTTAAGTCTAATGTGCTGTAATTTTCTTTATTTTTTGTTCCAAAATAATTTGCATTATTATTGGTGTTATAGTTTGAAATAGAAGCACTTGCGAAATTATTGCTAAAAAACAACGAACCTGCAGGGTTTATGCCTATAGCTGATAAATCGCCGCCTACTGCTCCAAAAGCACCACCCATTCCTCTAAAACGAGCAGTTCCATTCATATTGTCAACAGCATATCTAAGCGCATCTGATGTTGTCATTTCTTGTGCAATTGACAAGAATGATACGTTGAGTATTATAACTAAAAATAACTTTTTCATATCTTATTGTAAATTAAATTAACCTCTTCCACCTCTTGATCCTCCGCCACCAGAACGACTTCCTCCGCCGCCAGATGAACTTCCACCAAAACTTCCGCCAGAACTACTTCTAGGAGAAGAATAATTATTACTTCTAGGTGATGGAGTATTAGTTCTAGGAGTAGAGTAATTGTTGTTTCTTGGTGTTGTAGTAGTATTTTCTCTTGGAGTTACTGAAGGTCTTGTGTTGTTGTTTTCAGTTCTTGGAGCATTTCTAGTGCTGTTAAAATTAGGTCTAGGTGTATCTGTTCTTCTATTAGAATAGTTGTTGGTTCTTCCTGATGAATAGTTATAATCTCTAGTTCCGCCTCTTCTTCCGTTATTGTATATTACATCTCTTCCTCCTCCCCAATTGTTTCCGTAATATCCGTTCCAACCCCAGTTGTTTCCATAATATCCATTCCAACCCCAACTCGGGCCGTACCAAGAATTCCATCCCCAACCCCAGTTAGGTCCGTACCATGAGTTCCAACCTATACCCCAATATGGAGAATACCAGTTGTTCCATCCCCAATTGTTGTTGTAATAATTTATGGTTACATCAGAGGAATTGTTTCCCCATCCTGCATAATTGTTATTGGATTCGTTTCGGTATACAGTTACTATAGTGTCTTGTGTTTGTGAATTATAATTATCTACATCTGTAAAATAAGTATAATCATCTTGCATGTTTTTAAATTGCTGAGCATATTTATTTGATTTTTCAATATTCTGCTCAGTATATTTGTTTTCTGGCTGCGTTGTTGGTCTATCTGAACTGTAAACGCCATCATTATCATAATAAGATGAATTTTGATAAGATCCACACGAAGTAGTTAAAATTGCTATTATTCCCATCAAGGAATAAGCTATTTTTTTTGAATTAAATTGATAAAAAGTTTTCATAGCTCTTTTTTTATTGTTGGACACCTCAAATTTAACTATTTTTGCCCAACAAATTAGTTAAAATTTATACAAACAATTTTTGTGCCAAAATATAAATAATGAGCAAGAACTTAACAACAAGAGCGGAAGATTACTCTAAATGGTATAATGAATTAGTCGTAAAGGCTGATTTAGCTGAGAATTCAGGTGTTAGAGGTTGTATGGTAATTAAGCCATATGGGTATGCAATTTGGGAAAAAATGCAAGCCGAATTAGATAGAATGTTTAAAGAAACTGGGCATAGTAATGCATATTTCCCCTTGTTTGTTCCGAAAAGCATGTTCGAGGCAGAAGAAAAAAATGCAGAGGGTTTTGCAAAAGAGTGTGCTATTGTGACGCATTATCGTTTAAAAAATGATGAATCTCGCCCTGGAAAATTAATGGTAGATCCAAATGCTAAACTAGAGGAGGAACTAATTGTTCGCCCTACAAGTGAGGCAATCATTTGGTCAACATACAAAGGTTGGGTGCAATCGTATAGAGATTTACCTTTATTGATTAATCAATGGGCAAATGTGGTTCGTTGGGAAATGAGAACAAGATTGTTTTTAAGAACAGCTGAATTTTTATGGCAGGAAGGGCATACAGCTCATGCTACACGTCAGGAAGCGATTGAAGAATCAGAAAAAATGATGCATGTATATGCTGATTTTGCACAAAATTTCATGGCAATTCCAGTAATTAAAGGATTAAAGACAGAAACAGAGCGTTTTGCAGGAGCTGACGAAACCTATTGTATTGAAGCTTTAATGCAAGATGGAAAGGCATTGCAAGCGGGAACTTCGCACTTTTTAGGTCAAAATTTTGCCAAAGCTTTTGATGTTAAATTTGCGAATAAAGAAGGAAAACAAGAGTATGTTTGGGGAACTTCTTGGGGAGTTTCAACCCGATTAATGGGTGCTTTAGTAATGACACATTCTGATGATAAAGGTTTGGTGTTACCTCCAAATTTAGCGCCAATTCAAGTAGTTATTGTTCCAATTTATAAAACAGAGGAGCAATTTGATGCAATTTCTGAGCAAGTAAATGCTTTAACGGCTGAATTAAGAAAGTTAGGTATTTCTGTAAAATATGATAATAGAGATACTCAAAAACCTGGATTTAAATTTGCAGAATGGGAATTAAAAGGTGTTCCAGTTAGAATTGCCCTTGGGCCAAACGATTTAGAAAACGGTACCTACGAAATTGCGAGAAGAGATAATTTGTCAAAAGAAGTGGTTTCTAAAGAAGGACTAGCTTCGTATATTCAAAATTTGTTAGAAACTATTCAAAGTGATATGTTTGCTAAAGCATTGGAATACAGAGATACTCATATAACAGAAGTGAGTTCTTTCGAAGAATTTAAAGAGTTGTTGGAAACTAAGGGAGGTTTTTTAGCAGCGCATTGGGATGGTACAGCTGAAACAGAAGAAAAGATAAAAGAGCTAACAAAAGCAACTATTAGATGCATTGCTTTAGATAGGGTAGAAGAGGCTGGAAGTTGTATGTTTACGGGTGCTCCATCTAAAGGAAGGGTTCTTTTTGCTAAAGCTTACTAAAAAAAAATAAAAATTTTTATTGAAGGTCTTGCAGAAATCAAAATTAGTTGTATTTTTGCACTCGCATTACAAAATTAATGTAATGGCCCGTTCGTCTATCGGTTAGGACGCCAGGTTTTCATCCTGGTAAGAGGGGTTCGATTCCCCTACGGGCTACATATTGAGAATACAAAAAATTGGTTAATGGCCCGTTCGTCTATCGGTTAGGACGCCAGGTTTTCATCCTGGTAAGAGGGGTTCGATTCCCCTACGGGCTACAAAATTAGTTGTAAATAAGTTTTGTAAAATAATAATTGGTGTCTCGGTTATTATTTTATTAGTTAAAACCAAAGTGTTCGCCTAGGTGAATGTGGGAGGTTTTTCTTTTTTAACTAGTAGTTTATAACAATTATTACAATTAAAAAAAGAACAAAATGGCAAATCATAAATCTGCTTTAAAAAGAATTAGAAGTAACGAGAAAAGAAGAGTATTAAATAGATACCAACACAAAACTACTCGTAACGCAATCAAAGCTATTCGTTTAGCTACTGATAAAGCTGAGGCTTCTGCAAAATTATCAACTGTAATTTCTATGATTGATAAATTAGCTAAGAAAAATATCATTCATGATAATAAAGCTTCTAACTTAAAATCAAAATTAACTAAACACGTAGCTTCTTTATAGTCTACTGTTAGTAAAATATACTAAAGCTCTCATTTTGAGAGCTTTTTTTATATATTACTATTATGTTATTTCTACTAAAGTATTGATTACTATAGTGTTTTTATCAAAATAAACATTACCTTTGCACCTTCAAAAAATTAATAAATGACTTCTATTAGAAACATCGCAATTATTGCACACGTTGACCACGGTAAAACTACTTTGGTTGATAAAATTATGTACCACTGTCAGTTGTTTCGTGAAAACGAAAATACTGGAGATTTGATCTTAGATAATAATGACTTAGAGCGTGAAAGAGGTATTACTATTACTTCTAAGAACGTTTCTGTAACTTATAAAGGAACAAAAATCAACATTATCGATACTCCTGGTCACGCCGATTTTGGTGGTGAAGTAGAGCGTGTACTTAATATGGCTGATGGTGTTTGTCTTTTAGTTGATGCTTTTGAAGGGCCAATGCCTCAAACGCGTTTCGTATTACAAAAAGCAATTGACTTAGGATTAAAACCATGTGTGGTTATTAATAAAGTAGATAAAGAAAACTGTACTCCAGAAGAAGTACATGAAAAAGTTTTCGACTTAATGTTTGAATTAGGTGCTACAGAAGAACAATTAGATTTTCCAACAGTTTACGGTTCGGCTAAAAACAACTGGATGTCTGATGACTTCAGAAACCAAACAGATAATATTGAGCCTTTATTAGATATGGTTTTGGCAAACGTGCCAGCTCCTAAAGTATCTGAAGGAACTCCTCAAATGTTAATTACTTCTTTAGACTTCTCTTCTTTTACAGGTCGTATCGCGATTGGTCGTTTAGAAAGAGGTGTTTTAAAAGAAGGAATGCCTATTTCTTTGGTTAAAAGAGATGGTAAAGTAATCAAATCAAGAATTAAAGAATTACATACTTTTGAAGGTCTTGGTCGTAAAAAAGTAGACGAAGTAATTGCTGGAGATATTTGTGCAATTATTGGAATTGAAGGATTTGAAATTGGAGATACTATCGCTGATTTTGAAAACCCAGAAGCGCTACAAACTATTGCTATTGATGAGCCTACAATGAGTATGTTGTTCACAATTAACGATTCACCTTTCTTTGGTAAAGAAGGTAAATTTGTTACTTCTCGTCATATTAGAGATCGTCTAACAAAAGAATTAGAGAAAAACTTAGCGATGAAGTTAGGTGAAACTGATTCTGCTGATAAATTCATGGTTTTTGGTCGTGGAGTTCTTCACTTATCGGTTCTTATTGAAACTATGAGAAGAGAAGGGTATGAGTTGCAAATTGGTCAGCCACAGGTAATCATCAAAGAAATTGATGGTCAAAAATGTGAGCCAATTGAAGAATTAACAATCGATTTACCAGAAAATCTTTCAGGTAGAGCAGTTGAATTCGTAACCATCCGTAAAGGAGAAATGTTATCAATGGAAGCTAAAGGTGATCGTATGATTATCAAATTCAATATTCCATCTCGTGGAATTATCGGATTAAGAAATCAATTGTTAACTGCTACGGCTGGAGAAGCAATCATGTCGCACCGTTACATTGGATATGAACCATTCAAAGGAGCAATTCCTGGACGTAACAATGGTTCGTTAATTTCTATGGAAAATGGAAAAGCAATTCCTTATTCTATCGATAAATTACAAGATCGTGGTAAATTCTTCGTGGAACCAAATGCTGAAATTTACGAAGGTCAAGTTATTGGAGAAAATTCTCGTGGTGATGATATGTGTATCAACGTAACTAAGGCTAAAAAACAGTCAAACGTTCGTTCTTCTGGAAATGATGAAAAGGCTAGAATTATTCCACCGATTATTTTCTCATTAGAAGAAGCGTTAGAATACATTCAAAAAGATGAGTATGTTGAGGTTACTCCAAAATCTATTCGTTTAAGAAAAATTTATTTGACAGAAAACGATAGAAAACGTTTTAAAATGTAATTAATATAAATCCCGATGAAAATCGGGATTTTTTAGCATAAAGAAGCATGGAAATTAAATTGAAATACGGAATTGACAATTTGCTTTTCGGAATGAAAGAGCAAGATGTTACTAAAATTTTGGGTAAGCCCGATACACAATATAAAGACGAAGAAGAGAATGTTGTTTTTATGTACAACGCTAGAAAACTTCGTTTAATTTTTTACAAAGAAGAAGCTTTTAAGTTAGGGTATTTGACAACTACTAATCCAATAGTTAAGTTGTTTAATACTAGCTTAATTGGTAAAAATTGGAGTGACGTATTTCCTGTATTGGAAAAACACAAAGTAAAATCATTTGAAACAGATACAGTAGAAGGAATGATGAGTTATTTTAACGAAGAAAATTGGTTGTTTGTCCACGTTGATTACAACGAAATCGTTAAGATTGAAGTAGGAGCTGTTTTTAGTGATAAAGACGAATTTGATTGGAAATTTTAAATTTCGAAATATTAAAAAAGCCGCTAATAAAATTTTAGCGGCTTTTCTTTTTTATTGATTTATTTTGATTAATTCTATTTCAAAAATTAAATCAGCATTCGGTGGAATAACACCACCTGCTCCTCTTTCACCATAAGCAAGATTAGATGGAATATAGAATTTATATTTAGATCCTTCATTCATAAGTTGAACACCTTCTGTCCAGCCTTTGATAACTTGATTTAAACCAAAATCTATAGTTTCTCCTCTTTGTACGCTACTGTCAAATACTTTGCCATCTAAAAACATACCAGTATAGTGTACTTTTACGTTACTTGTTGCTACTGGTTTGTTTCCTGTTCCTTCTTGTAGAACAATATATTTTAAGCCGCTTGGAGTAGATGCTGCATTTGCAAATTCTTTTAACGCTTTTTCTTTAGCTTCCTTTTGCTTTTCAGCGGCCAATTTATCAGCAGCTTCTTTATTTATGAAATAGTCTGCAAATACTTTTTCAGCATTAAATTTTTTTGCTTCTTTTCCAACTCTAATTATTTTAACAGAAATTATCACATCATCTTGTGCAATTTTATCTACCACTTCTTGTCCTGAAACGACATGACCAAAAACCGTATGTATTCCATCTAAATGTGGAGTTGCTTTATGGGTGATAAAAAATTGACTTCCATTGGTAGCTGGTCCAGCATTAGCCATAGAAAGAATACCCTTGTCTGAGTGTTTTAAGTCAGTAACAATTTCATCGTCAAATTTATATCCAGGTCCGCCAGTTCCTTTTCCATCAGGACAACCTCCTTGAATCATGAAATTTGCTATAACTCTATGGAATTTCAATCCATTGTAATATGGTTTTCCTTTAAATTTAGCATCTGCTTTTGGATTGTTTCCTTCCGCAAGTGAAATAAAATTGGCTACTGTAATAGGTGTTTTTTTGTATTCTAATTCAACTACAATTTTTCCTTTTGCTGTGTTGAATTCAGCAAAAATACCATCTTCTGTTTTGTTTTGAGCAGTTGCAAATGTTAACCAACTTAATGTGATTACTACAATTTTTAATAAGTGTTTCATTTTGTAATTATTAGTTTGTTATTTGTTTTCTAAAAGTTCTACCTCAAAAATAATATTAGCATTAGGTGGAATTGCATCTCCGGCTCCTTGTTCGCCATAACCTAAATTGGAAGGAATGTATAACATTAACTTATCTCCATAATTCATTAAAGTAATTCCTTCATTAAATCCTGGGATGAAAGGCAAATTACCAATGGTTACAGGAAAACCAGCATATCCGTTTTGGTTGGCTCTGTTTTGATCAAATTTCCCATGCAATTTAGCTACATCTTCGTAACTAGTATCAAAAAGCTGACCGTTTTCTAAATAACCGGCATAATGAATTAGAACTTGTGTGCCATTAGCTGGTTTTTTTCCTGTTCCTTTTTTTATAATTTGGTATACTAAACCTGATTTAGTTTTTGTTCCAGTTGCTTTTAAAGTGGTAATTTCTTTAATTTTATTTTCAGTTATTTGTTGAGCTTTTTCTTCAGCTTCTTTAATTTCTTTGGCAACTGAAGAATAGTAGTTTTTGAAAATTTTTACAGCATCAAATTTCTTTGCGGCATTTCCAATTCTGATAATTGTTATTTTTTCCATGACATCATCAGCTTCAATAGTGTTGATTACTTCTAATCCTTCGACAACTTCTCCAAAAACGGTATGCATATTGTCTAACCATGGTGTTTCTTTATGTGTGATAAAGAATTGACTTCCATTGGTGCTTGGTCCAGCATTTGCCATTGATAAAATACCTGCTTTTGAGTGTTTTAAATCAGGATGAAATTCATCTTTGAATTTATAACCTGGCCCACCTGTACCATCTCCCATAGGATCTCCACATTGCACCATGAAATCAGCAATAACACGGTGAAATTTTAATCCGTCATAAAATGGTTTTCCTTTGAATTCTTCACTCACAAATGGGTTTTTTCCTTCTGCTAACGTTACAAAGTTTGCAACTGTATTAGGAACTTTCTCAAATTCTAATTTAACAATCATATTGCCTTTTGCAGTTTCAATTTCAGCATATAAGCCTTCATTTAGGTTATCGTGTGATTTTGAACAAGAAGCAAAAAATGTTACTATGCTTAGAAGTAAAATGGATTTAATTTTCATTTTAAATTAATTTTTAGCTTGTGTATCTATTTTAATATCGTTTAAACTTACAGTGCAAATTAGAGGTTCATTGGTGCCGATTTTTTTGTCATCACCATGGTAACCATAAGCCATGTGAGATGGAAATAAAAACGTAACAGTTTCGCCTTTTTTCATTAACTTAATGCCATCTCGCAATCCCATCATGATGTTTTCTTTATCTACGTAATACATTTGAGGTTTTGTTTCAGTCATTGTATAAATAATTCTGCTTTTTAAATCTTTAATTTCATAATCAAAAAAAGCAATATCACCTCTTTTTGGTGATGGAGTTACTTCTTCTATTTTGGTTTCGTATTTATACCAATATCCTTTATTTGAAGCGATGTATGATTTAAGGGAGTCGTTTTTTATAATTTCAGCAATTAAATCTTCTTCATCTGCAATTAAAACTTTGTTGCGCTCGATCGATTCTTTTATAAAGGTTCCAGAAGTGTGAGAAATAGGTTTTCTGGCTTGTTGTTGCGAACAGCTAGCTAAGAAAATCATTGCTCCAAGAAGGAATAGGTTGTGAATTTTCATTTGTTTATTTTTTTTCTTGTGCTAAAATAGCAATAAATTGTTGTATCGTTTTGTCTAAACTTAAAAAAGATTTTCCTCCAGCAGCATTGATATGTCCGCCACCATTGAAATGATTTCGTGCAAATTGGTTTACATCAAAATCACCTTGTGAACGGAACGATATTTTAATTATTCCTTCTTCTTTATTTTCGATGAAAATAGCAGTAAAATCAATTCCTTTAATGCTTAATCCGTAATTTACAATTCCTTCTGTATCGCCTTTTTGATGACCAAATTCATTTAATTCATCTTGAGTTAAGGTGATGTATGTCGTTTTGTATTCAGGGAGCATTTTTAAATTTTGAAGCGCCTTTCCAAGCAACAATAAACGATTATAGCTTGAATTGTCAAAAAGTAAATTATGAATTTCACTGTTGTTGATGCCTCTATCAATTAAATCGGAAACGCATTTATGAGTAGCGCTTGTGGTTTTTGGAAAACGAAAACTGCCAGAATCGGTTACAATTCCAGTATACAAACAAGTTGCTACTGTTTTGTTAAGTAGATTTTCAAGTCCTAATTGATAAATAAAATCATATACCATTTGGCAAGTTGAACCATAGGCAGTATCTGAAAAAGTATAGGTTGCATAACCATCTGGTGCTTGATGATGGTCAATCATTATGCTTGGAGCTGTTAGTGTTTTTAAAACATTTTCCATTTGGTCTCCCGTTCGGTGAAGTGCATTAAAATCTAATGTAAAAACTAATTCCGATTTTTCTAATATAGTTTTGCACGTATCAAAACTTCGTTCAAAGATTAAAACTTTTTCACTTTCGGGTAACCAAGCTAAAAAATCTGGAAATTCATTTGGAGCTATAACCACAACGTTATGTTGTAATTGTTTTAAGATATGATATAATCCTAGTGTCGAACCCATAGCGTCTCCGTCAGGATTTCTATGTGGTATTATGGTAATTCTTTTTGGTGTAGCTAATATCGATTTTATAGCTTCAATTTCGTGTATTTGCATCATAGTGCGAATATATTATATTGTAGGCTATTCTGCAATAATTATGCCTAACGTTTTAATGAAAAGTGCCCTTTTATGGATTGTCCATTGGTTAATTTGATTTCAAACCAATAATCATTTGAAGGAGATTGATTTCCATTAAAAGTACCATTCCAACCTTCACTTTCTCCGAAAATTTGTTTTATAAATTTTCCATAACGATCAAATATATTAATTGGACTGTTTTCTAAATTACTTTTGTCTAGGTTTTTAATGAACCAAGTGTCGTTATATCCGTCACCGTTTGGAGTGAAATATTTTGGGTAATCTAAGATGTAAAAGGTTTCGAATGCAATGTCACAACCTTTTTTATCTTGGACATAAACCGTATATTCTCCAGGTGCTAAATTGGTAAAAATATTAGAATCTTGATAATTGCTTCCGTCTAGAGAAAATTCGTAATCGCCTAAACTAGCACTTGATATTTGAATTGTTGCAGTATTGTTTTCTTGAAAATCGTTGCAAATAATATCTTCAATTAAAGCAGTGCTTGAAGCTTCAACAGTAAAAGTTTTTGTTTTAGAACAATTATTTACATTGGTTAAAATTACTTTGTATGTACCAGCTGAAGCAATTAAGATTTGCTGTGTAAATTGTGGTGGATTTGTATCCCAAGTATAGGAATTAAAGCCTGAGCCAGCATCTAGTATTAGAATATCATTCTCACATAAACTTAATTCTTTGTCAGTAACTATAGCATCAAAAGTATTAACTTTTAAAAATACAGGATAATCAGTATAACAACCTTGAATATTCATTACTCTAGCGTAAATGGTTTGATTGTATGCGGTTGTATTCGTATAGTTTACTGGTAAAATAGTTGTGCTCGTTTGAGTTTCAAAAAATGAAATTACATAATTAGTTGGTAAATTCGTAAAAAGACTATTTTTAATATTATCTAAATTAAAAGCTGTTTTTCCATCTTGATTTGTATCTGAATCGCACAATGAAAAAGTGTTTTCATCAATAGTTAATACATCAGCATATTCAATTTTAATAGTTCCAGTTGTTTGGCAAGAAGGACCATAGTTGATTTCCACTACATAATCTCCGACAGATGTAATAGTGTAAGTTGCATTTGTAGCTCCAGGAATAGCAATACTATCTTGAAACCATTGATAAGCCGTTGCACCAACTTGTGTTGCATCTACCAATAACGTTTCGTTTTGACATAATGGATTTCCAGAAGAAATTAATCGGTCATCACCTATATCGATTGTGAAATTGAAACTACCGCCACCAAGAAATATAGCCGAGTCAAATCGGTAATTTCCTTCATCTGCTATTACTAATTTTATGTGATAGGTTTCTCCCGGAATTACATCGGCTTGCGCTGTTAACACTTTGGTTTGTCCGTTGTAATTTGTGGGGTGATTGGCATCATTGAAAGCATCAAAATAATTAGCATTTGCTGGAGGACAAATAGTTCCGGGTCCTCGAACGGTATTCACTTTTACGGGTGTAGATGTTCCGGGAACAACTGCTAAATTTTCATAAGTGGTAGCACCATTTCTTTTTAATAAAAACGCAAAACCATCTGTGAAATTACATTGATTTGACGATGGACTTGTTAAATATTGTTCTGATGAAAAAATATAATCAAAACTGATTTTATTTCCTAACGGGATGAAATCAAATTCTAAAATTGTGGCATTAAAGGTATTGCTTAACCCTAATGCTGTGTTTAAATCTGAATCGCCATCCCAGCCCATACTTCCACCATCATCAGAAAGGTAGGAGTTGGGCCCTGGGGCATTATTAATTTTTCCAGTAGAAAGTATAATTCCATTTTGGAATGGGAAAGTAGTTCCTGTAGCGTCAAAATAACCAAAACTTTTTTCTCCAGTAGCAAAATTGCCACCCGATACACTCACATTAAAAACGTTAGCACAAGAACTATTGATTAAAATATCTTCGACTAAAGTTTGAGGAGAATATCCTTCATCAACAGAGATGTTTTGTGAATTTCCAAATTGAATTCCCAGTACGAAAAATAGGGCAGAAATTAGATGTTTGATAATTTTCATAGCATCTGCAAAGATACTACAAATCGCGCTTTTTAAGAATATAATAGGATGTTAAAATAAATATAAATGTCCAAACTAATGCAATACTAATTTCTGAGAAGTGAACACTATAATCTCTTATGGTTTGTTGGCCTCCAATTGTTGTTTCTATTGTTTTTGCAAAACTTAATCTTGTAAAAGGTTCTTTAATTAGATTGCTCATTGATTCTAAAGGGAAAAACTTATAAAGTTTGTCCGCAAAATCAATAGTTTTATTATTTCCATTTAAAATTTCAAACTTTAAAATCCCGTAAGATATTTTTTCAAAAACAAACCAAATAAATAAAAATCCTAATGCAAAAGCACTTCTTTTAACTAAAATTCCTAAGAATAGACAGAATGAGAAAAATGCAGCTAGCTTGATAAAAAACGCAACTAAATATTCTAAATCCGAAAAAACAATTGAAAATTCATTATACGATGAAAATGAATATCCCAAAATCAAAGACATGATGAAAACAAAAACGGTTGAAGCTAAAGCAAAACTTCCAACTACTAAAAATTTAGAAAGTATGAATTCCTTTTTGCTTAATCCATCGATTAAATTTTGTTTAAGTGTTCCATAAGTATATTCATTTGCCATCATGGACACAATTATGATGGCTAAGAAAAATTTAAACCAGGCGGCAATATAGGTATTAAAGTGCCATATGTATGGGAAATTAAAAATTCCTTGATCAGCAATGCTAATTTCAAATGTTCCAATATTAAATTTTATTGAAGCAATTAAAGCTATAAAGCTTAATAAAATGAAATAGGTTAGAAGTAAAAATTTACTGGCTTTATTTTTCCATATTTTTTGGAATTCTATAGATAATAATCTTTTCATGATTGGATTAGTTTTTGGTTAATTCTAAAAATTGTTCTTCTAAACTGTTTTTTCTTTTAACAAGATGTTCTAAAACAATTTTTTGTTCAAACAGATACGCGTTTAATTCTTTGGCAGCAATGTCTTGTTTTAAATAAATCAAAACTTTTCCTTCTTCGTCTATTGTTTTTTCAACTGATGGGTGATTTTGAAGTGCCAATTTTAACTGTTCGTTGTTGTCTGACTGTAACTCAAAAAAGCTGTTATTTTCAATCATGTTATGAACCGAACCTTGGTATAACATTACGCCTTTTTGTAAAACTACCACATGGCTACATACTTTTTCAACTTCATCTAACAAATGCGATGCTAATAAAATAGTAGTGCCTTGCGAAGCAATTACTCTAATAATATCTCTAATTTGACGAATTCCTTGAGGATCTAAACCGTTTGTTGGTTCATCTAGAATTAAAATTTCAGGGTCGTTCAAAAGGGCAGATGCAATGGCTAAACGTTGTTTCATCCCCAATGAAAAAGTTCGGAATTTATCGTTTTTACGATCTAAAAGACCAACTAATTCTAATTTTTCATCCACTTTTGCAAAAGAAGTTCCTTTGATTTTACAAACCAATTCCAAATTTTCTTTGGCGGTCATATAGGGATAAAAGTTTGGTCTTTCAATGATAGCTCCTACTTTTTTTAAGGCATCATGAGTGGCTACTTTTCCTCCAAACCATTCAAAATCGCCTGAAGTTTTATTAACAACATTCAAAACTATTCCTAAAGTGGTTGATTTTCCTGAACCATTGGGGCCAAGAATACCGTAAACATTTCCTTTTTTGATTTCAAAAGACACGTTTTTAACAGCGTGTAAATGTTTGTTGAAAATCTTATTAAGTTGGGTGATTTTTAAAATGGTTTCCAAATTTGTTCGTTTTTTGATTTAGAGATAAGACGAACAAATAGGTAAATTGTTACGATGTGAAATTAATCTGCATAAAAAAATCCCTAATCAAAATTGAAGATTAGGGATTTACAGTTAATTAGATAAAATTAATATTTTATAAAGTTGTTGATTTGAACATTTTTAGCCTTTAAGTCGTGCATTAAATTATATAAACCAAAGAACGTTCTGTTGATATAGATAAAGTGTTTTGAACCGCGATTACCGTTCATGTTTCTTAATTCGGTGCTTTTAGAATAGCGTTCACCTAAATCGGCAATTTGACCAAAGAATTCGTCATCTGAAAAATCAAATTCTTCCACATGAAATGGTCTTGCGAATAAGCTTAATAATTCATGAAACATTTCTGTAAAAAATTCGGTTTCTTCTTTAGAATCGTCGGTTCTTAATATTTCTAATTCGTATAATTTTGATTTAAAGAATTCCGGATTTGCCAGATTTTCTTTCTTCGCTAATTCAAAATAAGGTACATAAAAATCATTCGGGACTTCTTTAATACAACCAAAATCTAAAGCAATTAGTTTTGTGTCTTTTGTAATCAAGAAGTTTCCAGGATGTGGATCAGCATGTACTTTTCGTAAATTATGCATTTGGAACATGTAAAAATCCCAAAGTGTCTGACCTAAAATATTCGACTTTTCAGCATCAGTATTATAAGCGGTGAATTCTGATAAATGTTCGCCTGTCATCCAGTCCATGGTAATGATTTTTTCCGATGACCATTTAGGATAATATTTTGGGAAAATCAAATTAGGAATAGTGACACAAGCTTCAGCCATTTCAATACTTTGTTTGACTTCGTTGATGTAATTGGTTTCTTCAATCAATTTATCTTCAACTTCTTTGAAATATTTATCCGAATCTTTTCCTTTGATATTGAACATTTTAATCGCAATTGGCTTTACCATTGCCAAATCAGAACTGATACTTTCTGCCACTCCAGGATATTGAATTTTCACAGCAAGATTTTTCCCATCCTTGCTCGCTTGGTGCACTTGACCAATGCTAGCAGCGTTTATTGAAGTGGCATTAAAAGTGTCAAATATTTCGTTTGGTTGTTTACCAAAGTAATTTTTAAAGGTTTTGTTTACCAATGGTGGTGATAACGGCGGAACCGAAAATTGAGCTAATGAAAATTTCTCTACATAAGCACGAGGCAAAATACTTTTGTCCATGCTTAGCATTTGAGCTACTTTCAAAGCGCTTCCTTTCATTTGTTTTAAGCCGTCGTAAATGTCAGAAGCATTATTAATGTTTAGATTTTCTTTGGCTTCTTCTTCGGTTTTGGTGATTTTGTCACCATAATATTTAATGTAATTTACACCAACTTTTGCTCCAGTTTGAATCAGTTTGGATGCTCTCTGAATTTTTGATGTAGGAATACTATCTATAGTTTTCATTTTTGTTTACATTTTAAATGAGGCTTTTTCTTGCCACATAAATTTCCCGAAGTCAATTAAACTTTTTAAAGGTGCAATATCCATTAAATCAAAACTGGTATTGACTGATTTTTCGATGAAAATATCGGTTTTTTCAAAAGAGAGTGAAGTGTCTTCTATCCAAAATTTTAAAGTGAATAAGAATTGGAACCAAGCCATTTCGCTCATAGTTTTTTCTTGAATTTCGACTAGCTTATCTTGTTTTAAATCGATTTTTTCAATTTCTAACGTATCAAAGAATTGTTTGAAGTGTTTTCTCAATTCGGTTAGTTTAGAAAGACTTTTTAATTTGTTTTTATCTTCTTTTAAAAGCGCAACTGTGAAACTTCTGTTGGCAGTTAACATTTCGAAATACGTGAAATAAAAACTTAATAATTTAGTTCGTGCATCATACGATTCGAAATCCTCGCTTTTTTCTAATAATGCAATTGTTTGCTGAAACAATGAAGTGAAAAAAGTTTTTTCAATTTGTTCAAACGATGAGAAATTTGCATAAAACAAAGCTTCTTCAAAATTGTACTGCTTCGCGAATTTATATACCGAATGTGGCGCTTTGTTATTTTCTAAAAAATAATCAATGTAGAAACTTAAAATATCTTGATTAGTAATCTCTTTCTTCTTTGCCATGACTTTTAAAATTTTATCAAAGGTAAAGAATGTTTAATTTATAATCAAAAAAGTTAAACAAATATTTTGTTAAAGTTCTTTCAAAAAAAACCTCAAGTACAAAGTTGTAATTGAGGTTTAGTTTTTTGTATGTAAATGTCTTACGATTTCTGTTCTTTATTAAAGTAAACCAAGTAATAATACATTTGTTTTTCTTCGTCCCAACCTTTTTCAACGAATTTCTCCGCACTTTCTGGGTTGATGAAATCCAATTTGATTTGGATATTCGTATCCAATTGAATCGTGTTTTTTAACGTACGACGCACATCAGTCACGGCAGCATTTGCAATTGGAAAACTTGAAACGTCTTCGATGCTGTATTTTGCGCCTTTATCTACTTTATAATTTTTAAATTCTGGAATAAATTCTGGATTTTGCATTACTTCATTTAAGAAAGCGGTTTCTTCAAACTCATCATTTTTAGCAAAGTGATTGATGGCACGATTCATGAACAATACTTCTTGTTGCTTGTCTTCTGCTGGTAAAACCACTTCTTTAGCGAACTCTTGACAGAATTTCAAGTATTTCTTAGTCATGAAGTTTTCATCTTGAAACGCATCTACCGACAAGAAATGTTCTAACCAATAACGTGCATCGTAACGGTTGCTGTCTACAGTTAAAATTTTATAACCTTCTTCTTTTTTATAGTTGAAAATGATACAACCTTTGTCTAACTTATTCAAGTTGATTCCTTGTTGTAAAATCATTTCTAAGTTGCTTTCTTTTTCTTCAAATTGTAAGAAATCGGTTTGTACTTCACTTTTGAAAACACCAATAGCATCAACCACATTGTTGTCAATAGAAACGTGTGTAAAATAAGCCACATACACTTCTCCGTTTTTAATATGCGGATGATTGGATTGTTCAAAAAGGTGTTTCGTGATTTTTTTTGAAACGTTGTGAATTTCGCTTGGGTTATTAAAAACTTCTGAAGCAAAATTGAACATATCATTGTATTCTAAATCTACTTCGTGCGCAAATTGAAAATAATTTTCTTCTTTTTCTCTAAAAGGTTTAAAGAAATATTCCTTTAACAAAGGCATAATTTCATCATTCAATCCGTATGGATTTTCAGATAAGAAAATGGCTTCGTTTCTACTTTTGTTTCCTACTCTATGAATAGATAGGTTTTCAATATGTGCGTTAAATAAGTTGATCATTATTAATGTGTCAATTCGTCAATTGGTCTATATGCCAATTAACAATGTTAGTATTAAGTTTTTATAATTGGCACATTGCCATATTAGCACATTGGCTAATTATTTAATTCCAATTTTCTTCAAATCCCATGTCTTCAAAACTATCGTCTCCATCAAACATGTCGTAATCTTCGTCGTCTAAATCGTCTTCAAATTCCCCGAACATATCTTCTTCAGATAAATCTCCTCTGAATCCACTTTGTAGAGCCTCGGCTGGAAGTTCACCATGTGAAAATAAAAGAGCAGGATAGGTTTCCCCAATTTGTTTGTCATTCTCAATAGCAGCTAATTCTAAGAAAAATGTCCACATAGAAAACAAATCGTACACATAAACTAATTTAGTGTTTTGTTCGTGAACTAAATCGTCTAATCTATATTCAGCCATTGTTTTGATTTCGCCAGG
This sequence comes from Flavobacteriia bacterium, assembly GCA_004293165.1. Taxonomy (GTDB): domain Bacteria; phylum Bacteroidota; class Bacteroidia; order Flavobacteriales; family Flavobacteriaceae; genus Flavobacterium. Next base: position 111,285 of record RDYL01000004.1, read on the forward strand.
AATATCCCCTGTGTCAAATAACGGAATACCATCTTCTTCATGCCAAGACCAATCGTTTGCACATGTATAAAAAGCGCCTACTTCGGTACCGTCAAAACCAAATGCATTGATTAACGCATTGTGTAAATCTTCTAATGAGTTGTCACTTTCGATGGCAATATCTCTAAAAATATCTTCTTCAGCATCGAGAATAGCTCTGAATTTATAAATCATAATCTTGAAATTTTAAGAAAAGCAAAAGTAAGTATTAATTTCAAAAATCAATTACAAAAATCACGTTCAATTTTAAATTTCAGCAATAATAAAAATAGCTTCAACTTTTATATTTTACAATTCATCTTTAAAAATCGACAGTTGGGTTACATTAAGTTTTTTAGGTGAGTTTTTATAGTGAATTTTGTATCAGAAATAAAAGCAAACAAATTATGATGCAACTCATTTTTTATTTAAGTGCAATTATTGCGAAGTCACTTATTTTTTTAACTAATTTTATACTAAACCTTTTGATATGTTTGATAAACTCATAAAAGAATTTCCAAGAGCGATAATTTTATCCATTTCTATCTTTTTAGTTTTACTTGTAATTAAATTAATTACAGGTGTTGCCATTCAATTGAATGAATATTTGCTTGTTAATTTGGGCTATACTATTTTGTATGGATTAACTTTATATTATGCCAATGCTTTTTTGTTCATCTATTTAGATTCAATTTTTGAAGTCGAACGGTTTACAAAAAGAAGGATAATCATAGGCTTTTTGGGTTCTTTTTTGATTTCAGTTGTTGTAATTTTTTTACTAAGAATTATTGAAGATGTTATTATAGAAGGTGAGAGTTTTGATGCATTTTTGCAAAATGAAACACTGGCAAATTATCTGGTAACTATTATAATTACATTTTTTGTAACCCTTGCTTTTCACGCTTTTTATTTTTATAAAGCCTATCAAGAAAACAAAGTTAAAGAACAAAAAATTATTGCAGGAAACGCTTCGGCACAGTTTGAAAGTTTAAAAAACCAAATCGATCCGCATTTTCTGTTTAATAGTTTGAATGTATTGAGTTCATTAATCGAAGAAAATCCAGAAAGTGCTCAAAAATTCTCGACTTCGCTTTCAAAAGTGTATCGTTATGTTTTGGAGCAAAAAGACAAAGAATTGGTTTCGGTAGCAGAAGAATTAAAGTTTGCAAAAACCTATATGAATTTACTAAAAATGCGCTTTGAAAACAGCATAACATTTGAAATTCCAGAAGGTTTTGATAACGAAGAAGCAAAAGTAGTTCCATTATCATTGCAATTATTATTAGAAAACTGCATCAAGCACAATATAGTGAGCGAAGCAAAACCGCTTCACGTAAAAATTACTATCGAAAATAACCAGTTGGTCGTAACGAATAATTTGCAAAAGAAAGAAGTATTATCAGACCGAAAAGGCGTTGGATTACAAAATATTGTTAATCGATACGCTATATTAACAAAAAGAACCGTTTTGGTAGAAGAAAACGAAAAAGAATTTAAAATTTTTCTACCCATTTTAACCAAACAAGTAACCATTATGGAAACACAAAATATATACAACGAAAACTTAGCTTATCAACGAGCAAAAGATAAAGTAGAACAACTAAAAGGATTTTATGGCAATTTGATTTCATATTGCATTGTAATTCCAGTATTAATTATTATTAATCTAAACACTTCTAATTTTCAGTGGTTTTGGTTCCCTATGCTAGGTTGGGGAATGGGATTAACCTTTCATGCTTTAGAAACTTTTGGTTACGGAAAATCTTGGGAAGAGCGCAAAATCAATGAATTAATGAATAAAGACGATAATTCTAAAAATTGGAAGTAAACATGGAAGCAAATCAATTTGACATAGAAAAATACAACAAAGCAAAAGAAAGAGTAAAAGAGTTAAAAGGTTTTTACGGACATTTAGCAAGTTACGTTCTTGTAATTTCGTTTTTGACTTTCATTAACCTTCGATTTTCACCAGCACACATTTGGTTTTATTGGCCTATGTTAGGTTGGGGGATCGGTTTGTTTTTTCATGCTATTGGCGTTTTTAATATTATTCCTTTTTTTGGAAAAGATTGGGATGATAAAAAAGTTAAAGAGATAATGGAAAAAGAAAAAAACACAAAATGGGAATAATTACATACCAATTAAAAAATAGAAATCATGAACACACAAGACGAAATTAAATATCAAGAAGCTTTAAAACGAGTTAAAAAAATTAAAGGTTTTTACACGCATGCAATTGTTTATGTGATAATTAATGTAATGATTGTGATTATCAATATTCAAAGTTTGAATGAAGGAGAAACATATTTCCAGTTTAAGAATTTTATGACTGCTTTTTTCTGGGGAATTGGTTTATTAACGCACGGACTTTCGGTTTTTGTTCCTAATTGGATTATGGGACAAAACTGGGAAGATCGTAAGATTAAGGAATTCATGGAGAAAGAGAAGTCGAATAAGTGGGAATAATCAAATGCTGAATATTGAACAACGAATGTTGAATTTTGAAGTTTTAAAACAATGAATATATTAATAATCGAAGACGAAAAACCAGCAGCACGATTGTTGCAACGTAAGGTTGAAAAATTAGGATTGCAAGCGAATACCATGTTGCATTCAGTAGAAGAATCAATTTCTTGGTTTCAAAACAACGCACATCCTGATTTGATTTTTTTAGACATTCAATTGTCTGATGGATTGTCGTTTGAGATATTTGAGCAAATCAATATTAAAAGCGCCGTGATTTTTACAACTGCTTATGATGAATATGCATTGCGCGCTTTCAAGCTAAATAGTATCGATTATTTACTAAAACCAATTGATGAAGACGAACTTTCAACTGCAATTTCAAAATTCAAAAATCAATTTCAAAAAAATACGATTTCAAGTTTAGATTTTGAAGCAATTAAGCGCATGTTAGTCAATCCAGTTGAAAAGGAATATAAAAAGCGATTTTCAGTAAAAATTGGGCAACAGTTAAAAGTGATTTCCATTGATGAAGTAGAATGTTTTTACAGTGAAAACAAAGGAACGTATATTCACACTTTAGACAATCGTGATTATTTAATTGATTCCACTTTAGAAGTTGTAGAAGCTGAAATCAATCCAAAAGACTTTTATCGCGTAAGCCGAAAATTCATAGTTCCGTTGAAAGCCGTTAAAGAAATACAAGTCTATTCCAATTCAAGATTGAAAATTATTTTGCCAACTTACAAATACGATGAGGTTATTGTTGCCAGAGAGCGTGTTGGTGATTTTAAAGAGTGGATTGGTTAATTAATCATAGTTTTTCGAATTCCAATAAGCACAAAAATCAATAGGGAATAAATAATAAAGAAGGGAGCGATTAATTCAATCCAACCAAAAGGCAACATGAAAGCAATAATTAGTAATTGAAAACCTAACCCATAAAGTGAAAGTAACGTCATAAACCAATTAGGAAATGTTTTTACTTTATAAGCTTCAGCGTCTAAAAAGTGAATTATTTTATCAAAAAAACCATAAACAATAGTATAAATCCCAAATAGAATATTAACAGCTTGTTGCGTTTCCCCAGGTAAAGCTCTTGGGGTTTTGTATTCAAATATTTTACTTGTTGCGTCACCACCAACCGATTTATTTCTCAAAATCACATAATAATAATTATAAAGTGTGCCTTGTAATTGAATGCCAATAAAAGCCAATAATGCTAACCAAATTGTAGTTTTAGAAACATAACAAATTGCCATTAGAAACAGAAAGTTCAAGATAATATCAAACACACTATCTAAATATCTTCCCACATACGAAGGCGTGTTTTTTAATCGGGCTAATTCGCCATCAGCGGCATCAATTCCGGATTTTAAGACGATGAAAAAAGCAGCAGCTAAAAAGTATTGGTTTAAAATACAATAAATTGCAAGTAAACCAGAAATTCCAAATAAAATTGTAACATGAATAGCTGTAAAGCGTGTTTCTTTCAATTGAAGGGCGAAGAATCGTCCGAAAGATCTTCCGTAGTCAGACAAATCTAAAAATTTATCCGAAGCGTTTAATTTTGACATTTAAAGTTAATAATAAAGAACTGTGACAATATAGTCGGCAACCTTATTTTGTGAATCTATGTAATGTAAACGTCATGGCAGTCAATAAAAAGAACGCCATAATTTGATGTGATAATCCTAACCAAAGTGGCACATGGAATAACAAGGTAAAAATTCCTAATAAAAACTGGATAAAAACAAAAACTAATAGTGTTTTAACCCCGTTGTATTGTGTTTTATCTAATACAAATTTTTTGCTTTTGATGAATAAGAAAATAATCATTCCAACTACAAAATAAGCAAAAGTTCTATGAATAAACTGCACGCCACTTTTTCCTTCTGTAAATGCTAAAAGCAAATTCGATTGCTCTAATCGAATACTTTCATGGAAAAATTGTCCGTCACTCATTAAAGGCCAATGATTGTGAATTAAACCAGCATTTAAACCAGCAACAAAGCCTCCATAAATAATTTGAATGATTAGAATTGCTAAGGCTATTCGAGCAATTTTTCTTAATTCTAGAACAGGCAATTTTCGTTCAGGATAAATTAAATCTAAGGCAACCCAAAGCGTATAAGCAAACGTTATGAAAGCAAATGTTAAGTGAATCGCTAATCTGAAGTGACTCACATCGGGCATGTCTTTTAAACCACTGGCTACCATGAACCAACCCAAAAATCCTTGGAAAGCACCCATTCCTAAAAGAATGAAACATTTTTTGATGGTTTCTTTATCTAATTGTTTTTTGATTAAGAAATAAATAAATGGAATAATGAATACAACCCCAATAATGCGACCAATAAAACGATGAAACCACTCCCAAAAGAAGATGAATTTATAATCCTCTAATTGAAAATCTTTGTATTGATTTACTTTTTGATATTCTGGAAATTTCTTGTATTCTTCAAAGGCTTCTACCCATTTTTCTTCCGACATAGGAGGGAAGGTGTCGTTGATTAAATGCCAATCAGTCATGGATAAACCCGAGTTGGTTAAACGGGTAATTCCGCCAACAGTAACCATGATAAATAACAAAACACATCCTGAAAGTAGCCAGTAAATAACCGATTTATTTGTTTTCATTTTTCTTGATATTCAAAAAGCGCTTCAAATTTAATCAATGATTCTTTCTGAAGTGCTTTAACAAATTATAAAATTATACTTTTTTCAATCCTAATTTTTCAGCTCTTTTCAAAACAAATTCTTTTGCTTGTTCGTATTCATTCGGAATTTCTCCTTCTAAAATAGCTTCTTTCACCGCTTCTTTTAGAATTCCAACTTCTCTACAAGGTTTCAAATCGAATAATTCCATGATTTCTTCGCCTGAAATAGGTGGTTGAAATACACGAACACGGTCTTTTTCTTCCACTTCAACAATTTTTTGTTTAACAATGTCGAAGTTCTTATGGTATTTCTGAAATTTCTTTGGATTTTTTGTAGTGATATCTGCTTTGCACAAGGTCATTAAACTATCAATGTCTTCGCCAGCATCAAAAACCAAACGACGGACTGCGCTATCGGTAACAATTTCTTCTGCAATTACAATTGGTCGTGAACTCATCATGACCATTTTTTGCACAAACTTCATTTTGTGATTCAATGGCATGTGCATACGTTCAAATATTTTTTTGACCATTTTTCCGCCTAAAAATTCATGACCGTGAAACGTCCAGCCTTGTTTTTTGTTGAATCTTTTAGTTGGTGCTTTGCCAATATCATGTAATAATGCAGCCCAACGTAACCAAACATCATCGGTATTTGGACAAATATTATCAACTACTTCTAACGTGTGATAAAAATTGTTTTTGTGGGTATGACCTTCCACTTCTTCGACATTATTCAAAGCGGTTAATTCAGGCAAAATAATATCTAACAAGCCAGTTTGATACAAATGTAAAAATCCAATCGAAGGTTTATTAGAAGCTAAAATTTTATGCAATTCATCAACAATTCGTTCGCCTGAAATAATATTGATTCTGTATTTATTTTTTGAAATTGCTTCTAAGGATTCAGTTTCAATTTCAAAATTCAATTGCGAAGCAAAACGAATTGCACGCATCATGCGTAATGGATCATCAGAATACGTAATGTCAGGATTCAAAGGTGTTTTGATGATTTTATTTTTCAAATCTTCTACACCATTAAATGGATCAACTAAATCACCAAAGTTTTCAGAATTCAAAGAAAAAGCCAATGCATTTATAGTGAAATCTCTTCGTTCTTGATCATCTTTTAAAGTGCCGTTTTCCACTAAAGGATTTCGACTATCTTGTGTGTATGATTCTTTTCGAGCACCAACAAATTCCACATCAATATCATCATAACGTAACATTGCGGTGCCGTAGTTTTTAAAAACTTGCACTTTTGGATGAAAAGGAATCAATTCAGAAACCTTTAAAGCCAATTCAATGCCGCTACCAACGGCAACAATGTCGATGTCTTTTTTGTGGTCTCTGTTGAGTAATATATCGCGTACAAAACCACCAATCACATAGCATTCCAAGTTAAGTTCTTGTGCGGCCTGTGAAATGATTTTGAAGATGTTATGTTCTAAATGTTGTTTGTAATTCATTTTCTTAGTTTAAAGTTTCAAGTTTAAGGTTTCAAGTTGGAGATAACTTTAAACTTGGAACTTTAAACTTGGAACATTTTTACTTGCGAATCACTTTTACTTGATGATCTAAACCTAATTTAATAATCGTAGAAGGATTTTTGCAAACTTTATCGTGGTGCAAATTTACTACATAGTCGACACCTTTTATAATTTCGGGACTAATTTCTTTGAAAGTTTTTGGTGTAAACATTCCTGAAATATTCGCAGAGGTTGAAACCAATGGTTTTTTCATGCGTTCCATTAGTTTAAAGCAAAAAGGCTCAGTAACAAGTCGAACTCCTAAAGTCTTGTCTTCAGCAACGATATTTTTGGCAACATTTCTAGGATTATCTAGTATTAAAGTAGTTGGCTTTTCTGATAAATCTAAAATTTGCCAAGCTACTTCTGGAATTTCTTTGAAAACATTGTACATCATGCGTTCGCCATTTAATAAAACAATCATACTTTTGGTTTCTTCGCGTTGTTTTAACGCATAGATTTTTTTTACAGCTTCTTCATTGGTAGCATCACAGCCAATTCCCCAAACGGTGTCTGTTGGATATAAAATAATGCCTCCGTTTTTGATGATTTCGTATGCGTTATATATTTCTGTGTTTATGTCCATTTCAGAGATGTTTTTATTTAGAAGACCAATGTGTTTTTTCTAATAAGTTATTTTTGTAATAAATTTCTTCTTCATCTGGTTGTTTTGAATTGCTATACCAAGGCATATGATAGCAAGAATATGGCATACCAACTCTTATCATAAAGTCAGAGCCATCTCTTTTACCTCTTCTAGAAAAAGGCTGATACAAAGCAAAAGTTGTATCTATTGTGGCATAAAAAACATCTTTTTCAATTTCATTTTCATAAAATTGAGATTCCCATTTGATAACATTCTGTTTTTCATTATAATGATCTGGTAGATTGTTAATTAATAGAGAAAAACCAATTTTGTAGCAATTTTTATATTTGATAAGTAAAGATTCAAAATGTTCCATGAAATTATTTGGGCAATCTTCATGAATGAATAAATCAGAATCTGTATAACAAAATTTACTAAACATATATTTGTAAAAAATACCGCTTTTCCATAATGATTTTGAGCCATGATTTTTCTTTAAAAGGTATAATTTGATTCTGCCTTCTTTTTTAAGCGCTTCATAATAATCTAATAAACTAGGAAAAGTTGAGTTGTTATCTATAACAATAATCTTTTTATAGCCTCTTTTTTGAATATCTTCAATTAAATTTTTAAGAGTTGTTAATCTATTGAAATTGTTGATTATTATTGGAATCTCATAAGGATTATGGATTTTTTTTTCGAACAAAAAAGTAAGAATTTTTTGAAAATAATGTTTTCTATATTTAATATTCATATTTCAATAATTTGTGAATAAAAATTATTTACAACCTATATGAATTGATCTACTTTGCACCAATATAGTTGTTGTAACTTCAAGTACAAATCTAACTAATTATTATATATTTGCATATTAAATGTTTGTTTAATTATGAAAATACTACATGTTTGCGGCAAGAAAGATTGGGGTGGCGGAGAAAATCAATTATTACTATTAATAAAAGGATTAATAAACGATCAAAACGAAATTGAACAATCATTGTTATGTCCTTTCGGAAGTGATATTTTTAAAAGAACAAAAAATCAAGATTTAAAAATTGATATATATTGTGCAAAAAAAGAGATTAATTTGGATCCAAGGTTTTTGTATAAAATTTTTTCAATAGTAAAAAAAAGTAAAATTGATGTTATACACGCACACGATCCAGATGCGCATAGCTTGGTTATTTTAGCCATAGATTTATTTAGACTAAAAACCAAAGTAATTTTACACAAAAAGACGATATTCCCAATAAAAGATAAAAAATATAGTGTTTATAAATATAATCATTCATCCATTAAATATATAATTTGTGTTTCTGAAGCTAGTAAAAATAGTATAATTTCGAAAATTAAATCCATTCCAATAAAAGTGGTGCATGATGCCATAGAAATAAAACCTTATTCAAAAAAAGATGCTCTATTAAATAATTCTTTTACGATCTTAAACATTGCAAACCATACACGTCATAAAAATCTTTTCACATTATTAGAGGTTGCAAATATTTGTATTAATGAAAAAAAATTACCCTTTAAATTTGTTCAGCTAGGAAGTGGAAAATTAACACCTTCTTTAATCGAAAAAAGAGATGCTTTAAATTTAGGAAATAACTTTGAATTTAAAGGTTTTATTCAAAATGTTGAAGAATACTTTTTCAAAAGTGATGCTTTTATTTTTACTTCTGTTAGGGAAGGTTTAGGTGTTTCACTACTAGAGGCTATTCAATATAAATTACCAATAGTTTCATCAAATGCCGGTGGAATTCCTGAGGTAATTGAAAACGAAAAAGAAGGATTACTGTGTAATTTTGACGATGTGTCATCTTATGTTGAAAATTTGTTCAAGATTTATCAATCTAAAGAACTTGCAACCACTTTAACATCAAATGCAATTATAAAGATTGAAAAAAAATTTTCTACAACAAATTTGGTTCAAAAGACAAAAAAGATATATTTAAGCATATAATTTATGGAACTATCAATTGTATTAATCAACTATAATTCAACTAAATATACTGTAAATTGTATTGAATCAATTAGAAAAGTAGTATCGGGTCAATTAGAATTCGAAATTATAATTGTTGACAACAATTCTGAGGAAAATGAAGTTACTGAATTAAGGAAAAAAATTAAAAATTTTAATTGTAATACTATTATTTACATTGAATCAAATGAAAATTTAGGCTTTTCAGGAGGAAATATGTTGGGGGCTAATGTTTCAAAGGGGAAATATATTGCTTTTGTAAATAATGATACAATATTTCATGAAGATTCTTTTTCAATTTTGTATAATTTTATGCAAGATGACAAAAGCATAGGAGTATCGACATGTTTATCAAAAAACGCAGAAGGAAAAGACTTTACTTGTTTTGATCATTTTATTGGAATTCGAAAAGAAATATTTGGCAGATGGATTTTGGAACATATTTTTAAAAAACCAAAAAGAAAGAAAATTTATACAAAACCAATAATTGTAGATGCAGTTCAAGGTTGTTTAATGTTTTTTGATAGAGATGCTTTTTTCGAATCAGGTGGTTTTGACCAAAAAATATTTCTTTTTTATGAAGAAATAGACATATGTAAACGACTAAAAGATAAAGGGTATTCATCAATGTATTATCCTAAAACTTTTTTTATTCATTTTCAAGGAGCAAGCACAAAAAATGCTATTCATAAAAAAATTGAAATTATGGTTTCATTTTTTTATGTATTAAAAAAGAACTTTGGCTACAATAGATATTATGTTATATCTTTATTTTACCTTTACAAGTATCTTATTAAAGTTCTATTTGATACAAAAAAAATAATTTTTTTAAAAATAATTTTGTCTCCAAATAAGTTTAAGTATTCAATGCGAAAAAACAATTAATAAATGGATATTAATCATATTAAAGACATAGTAAAAAATAATTATGACGAAATTTTACAAAAAGGTAGAAACGTTATAGTTAGACACATTCTGAATAATGGAGAAGAGATAGTTATTAAATCATTCAAAATTCCCAATTTTATTAATAAAATAATTTATCGTTTTTTTAGGAAATCTAAAGCTAAAAGATCGTTTGAATATGCTACTATTCTAATGAATAAAGGAATTGGAACACCTAAACCAATAGCTTTTTTTGAATATTTTGACATTGTTGGATTAAATGAAAGTTATTATGTGTCTGAATATATAAAATCAGATTTAACTTACAGAGAATTAGTGCAAACAGACTATCCAGACGGCGAAAATATTTTAAGGCAGTTTACTCGTTTTTCTTATGAAATGCATCAAAAAGGAATTGAGTTTTTAGATCATTCACCAGGGAATACGCTGATTAAATATGATGGAAATTGTAATTATTCTTTCTATTTGGTAGATTTGAATCGAATGAAATTTCATGATAAAATAGATTTTCATACAAGAATGAAAAATTTATCTCGATTAACACCTAAAAAAGAAATGATTAAGATAATGAGTAATGAATACGCTAAACTTTCAGGTGAAGATGAAAAAACAGTATTTCAAGCCATGTGGAAGTTTACAGAAGATTTCCAATATCGCTTTCACCGAAAAAAAAGATTTAAAAAGAAATTAAAGTTCTGGAAAAAGTAGTATTTTTCACTTTTAATTCTTTGCATGAAATTATCGGTAATTATCACCACTTACAATTCGGAAGAATGGCTTCAAAAAGTGCTTGTTGGATACAGTATCCAAACCGAGCAAGACTTTGAAGTTGTTATTGCTGATGATGGTTCTGCCGAAAAAACAAAGTTGGTTATTGACTCTTTTAGCGATAAATTTATGTTTCCTATTGTTCATGTTTGGCAAGAGGATAACGGTTTTCAGAAATGTAAAATCTTAAATAAAGCCATTTTAAAAACTAAATCCGATTATTTACTTTTTACTGATGGCGATTGTATTCCACGAAAAGATTTTGTTGCTCAACATTTAAAACACCAAGAGGAAGGTTATTTCTTGTCTGGAGGTTATTTTAAATTACCGATGCAAACTTCTCATAAGATTTCATTAGAAAATATAATAAATCAGGATTGTTTTTCTATTTCGTGGTTGATAAAAAATGGAGTTTCCAAAACCTTTAAATTATCTAAGCTAACTAAGATTTCACTTTTCGCAAGTTTTATGAATTGGTTAACGCCAACAAAACGAACTTTTAACGGACATAATACTTCTTGTTATAAGAAAGATTTAATTGCGGTGAATGGTTTTAACGAAATAATGCAATACGGTGGTTTAGATAGAGAATTGGGTGAACGACTATTTAATCTAGGAATACTATCAAAACAAATTCGATATGGAGCAGTTTGTTTACATTTAGATCATGTACGTGCTTATTTCAATCAAGATGAATGGAATAAGAATTTGGCATTAAGAGCCTATAATATAAAAAATAATATTACTTGGATAACATCAGGTATTATAAAAGGTAATTATCCAGAAAAGGACTAATTTTTTCAATTACAAATTTTGGCTCTAATTTTTCGTAAAGTTGTAAAGTGTTTTCTTTTAACTGTTTTTCAGTTTTATTACTAATTAAATCAGATGAGATATCATTTAAATGAATTGACATATGTTTTTTTCCATCTTCAAAAGTTGCCCATATTTTTTTCTCAATCCATGGCGAAAATATTATAAAAGAAGGTTTGTTTACTGCTTTTGCAAGATTAATAGCGCCACCATCATTACCAATGATTAAATCGCATTTATTCATAATTGCAATATATTCTCGTAAATTAGAACCTAATAAGTCAAAGTAAATATTTTGTTGAGTGCTTTTTTTGCAACTATTAAAAACAATTTTAGCTTCTTCAAGTTGTTTTGGAAAATAATTAAAAAGTATGTTAACGTTATATTTATCAGAAATAAAATCTATAATTTCTGTCATGTATTGAAGAGGATAAGTTTTAAGTTTTTCACTTCCTAATAAACTTATCATTACTGTTTTTTTTGATTTGTCTACTTTGTGATTTTCAAATATTTTATCAGCAAAATCTTTTTCTAACTGATCCAAGAATAATTTGGGTTGACCATCAAGTTCAAAATTCAAATTCAATGGAGTTAACAAAGAAAGTCTTCTTTCAATTGCTAATCCTAAATTAGTTGAAGGATTTTCTGCATATGGAATGTTGTCTTCGTATAAAAATGTGCGCCCAATTTTTTTATATGAAATTTTTCTTTTACCTCTACACAATAATACAATTATCCAACTTTGTAATTTAGAATAAGCATCAATAACTAAATCGTATTTGTTTTTTCTTAGTCCTAAAGCAAATTTTATAAGTTCATAAGTGCTGTTTTGATGTTTCTTTTCAAAGATGATTAATGAATCAATATTAGGATTTCCTTTTAAAACATCGACCGTATTATCATTTACTAAGTAATCAATTTGTGCATTTGGATATGCTTTTTTCAGATTGTTACATATGATGCTACTAATTAAAACATCGCCAATCATTTTATGTTGAATAACCAAAATCCTATTCATTAGAAATTGTTTTTATTTTGTCAAAGTTAATTTATTACCAATCATTCGTTCATTAAAAGATTGAATATAGGCTTTAATAAACGTTTCCATTTCGGTAGCTTTTGCTTTTTCGGTTTTGATTAAATTGGTTTTTAGCAATTCATCTTTCTTAAAATTATACATTGCTAACGATTTTTTTCCATCGAAAGCTAAGTAATAATCGCCTGAAATGTAATGGTAAATGTTATCTAAATAATACACTACAAAATCTTTTTCAGACTGATAAGATTTTCCATAAGTGATCATTTTACTTTTTATATTCAAATAATCAATTATTGAAGGCATAATGTCAATTTGCTGTAAATTTTTCTGATTTTTCCCTACAATTGATGGATTTGACGGATCGAAAAATAAGATTGGTACTCTGAATTTTCCAACATTTGTTTTGAATTTTTTTTCTGTTGGTTCCGATGAAGTATGGTCGGAAGTAATTACGAATAGCGTGTTTTTATACCAATCTTCCTTTGAAGCTGTTTCAAAAAAGCGCTTTAGTGCATTGTCTGCATAAGCAATACTTTCATGAATCTTAGTAGTTCCTTTTGGAAATTTTCCTTTGTATTTTTCAGGAATAATGTACGGATTATGAGATGAAATGGTAAAAATTGTACTAAAAAAAGGTTGTTTAAATTCGGTCATTTTAGCCGAAAAATACTGCATAAATTCTTCATCAAAAATCCCCCATCTTCCATCAAAGGCTTCTGGACCTACATATTCATTTTTTCCATAATAAGTATCAAAACCTGCAACTTTACAATATTGGTCAAAATTCTGACTTCCGTTAAAAGCACCGTGAAAAAAAGCGGTTTGATAACCATTTGCTTTTAAAATTTTTGGCAAACCATACACTTCATTAATAGAATAACTCGATGTAATTAACGAATTGTTCATCAAACTCGGAATACTTGAAAGGGTAGAAGGAACCGCATCAATAGAAAGTTTTCCATTGGCAAAGCCATATTCAAAAAACAACGATTTTTCAATTAATTCATCTAAAAAAGGCGTTTGTCCACGTTGAATATTTTCTCTTCCGAAACTTTCTAAAATAATGATAACTACATTTTTTTTATTTGGATTTTCGCTTGATATAATTTCGGTAATTGGATTGAAAATTTGGTTTAATTCCGTTTCTGAAAAATATTTTGGTGATTCTAATGTTTCTTTTTTACCAATAGTTTTTAGAATACAAAAAGGCGTATTCAATACAATTGCCGATTGATTAATCGAGCCATAATTCACAGCATCAACAATTCGCAATGGTTTTTTCTGAAAACCACCACGACCTAACAAGAAAACAAAACCCATTAAAACAATAAATATTCCTGATTGTTTTGCAATTTGTGACCAGTTTGCACTTTGTTCGCTTGCTGATTTTAGATTAGCAATCATTTTCCAAAACCCAAAACCCAAAAGAATTGCTAATAACGGCAAATGCCAAAACTCAACTAAAAAAGAAAAAATTAAGCCGCCAATTTCATTTTCCATTCCGCTTGCTGTAATCATGCCAAAAGTACTTCTTCTTCCGGTGAATTTATAATATTCGAAATCAACAAAATTGGTTAAGATGAAGATGAGATTCACGATGAAAAATCCAATTTTCAAATACTTTTGATAGTTGGGTTTGTATTTAAAATTACCTGGAATAAAATGTAGAAGCGCAAAAACTAAATTAATGTATGCAATTGCCGATAAATCAAAATGAATACCACCTAAAAAACCTTTAGCAGAAATGATTTCAAAGGCATTTTTATTAAAAAAGTAAAATAACAAACGACAGATTTGGTAAACAAAAAGAACAATAAAAAAACGATTGAAAAATAGTTTTACACTGCTAAAATAGTTTGACATAAAATGGTAATTTTTAGCAAATTTAACTATTCATGCAAAATTTACAATTTATTTACCTTTAATTTACTTTTAAAAGAAAATAAAAATTCCAATCCATAACAATTTTGTCATGAATTGGAATTCAACTTTATACTTTGTGCTTTTTACTTCGTACTTTAAATTATACCGCTACATTATATTCTCTCAAAGCATCATTTAAAGAAGTCTTCAAGTCTGTTGAAGGTTTTCTTTGTCCAATGATGATGGCACAAGGTACTTGATAATCTCCCGCTGGGAATTTTTTCGTATAACTTCCTGGAATTACTACCGAGCGAGCCGGAACAACACCTTTGTATTCTATTGGCTCATCGCCTGTAACATCAATAATTTTGGTAGAACCTGTCAAACATACATTCGCACCTAAAACCGCTTCTTTTCCTACGTGAACACCTTCCACCACAATACATCTTGAACCAACGAAAGCACCATCTTCGATAATTACGGGAGCGGCCTGTAAAGGTTCTAAAACTCCTCCAATTCCAACACCTCCACTCAAATGTACATGTTTTCCAATTTGCGCACAACTTCCTACTGTTGCCCATGTATCTACCATCGTACCTTCATCAACATAAGCGCCAATATTTACATAACTTGGCATTAAAATTACTCCCGAAGAAATGTATGCACCATATCTTGCCACTGCATTTGGAACTACACGAATTCCTTTTTCTGCATAATTGCGTTTCAACAACATTTTGTCATGATATTCAAAAATACCTGATTCCCAAGTTTCCATTTTTTGAATTGGGAAGTACATTACTACTGCTTTTTTAACCCATTCGTTTACTTGCCAACCATTTTCAATTGGTTCAGCAACACGAAGTTTTCCGCTATCTAATAATTCGATAACTTCTTTTATAGCTTTTTGTGTAGGTTCTTCTTGTAATAAAGCACGATTTTCCCATGCTTGCTCTATTGTTGCTTGTAAATTGGTCATAGTTTTCAAAATTTGTGTAGCAAAGATAAATCATTTGTTTTAAAGCTAAAATGAATAGTTTAAAGTTTGGGGTCTATTTTGTTAAACAAATGCCTTATTTTTGTAAAAAAAATAAAATGCCAAGAATTTTAGCTATAGATTACGGAATCAAACGAACAGGTATTGCTGTAACCGATGAAATGCAAATGATAGCTTTTGGGCTCACTACAATTCCATCTGAAACTGCAATAGCTTTTTTAAAAGACTATTTTTCAAAAGAAAAAGTAGCCTGCGTAATCGTTGGTGAACCGAAACAAATGGATGGAACGCCTTCACAGAGTGCTGAAATTATCAATGCCTTTGTAGTAAAATTTAAAACAGCTTTTCCTGAAATTCAGGTAGATAGAGTAGACGAGCGTTTTACCTCTAAAATGGCATTTCAAACCATGATTGATAGCGGTTTAAAAAAGAAACAACGTCAAAATAAAGCTTTAGTAGACGAAATTGCCGCAACAATTATGTTGCAAGATTATTTACATTATAAAAAATAGTACTTTTGCATTTTTAAAATTAATACGATTACCATGATTTTACCAATATACGGATACGGAGAACCAGTTTTACGAAAAGTTTGTGAGGACATTACTACTGAATATCCGAATCTAAAAGAAACAATAGCTAATATGTATGATACAATGTATCACGCACATGGTGTTGGTTTGGCTGCTCCACAAGTTGGTTTGCCAATTCGTTTGTTTATTGTTGATACCGAACCTTTTAGTGATAGCGATGACGTTTCTAAAGAAGAAGCGGCTTTAATGAAAGATTTCAAGAAAACGTTCATTAACGCAAAAATCATCAAAGAAGAAGGTGATG
Source organism: Flavobacteriia bacterium (assembly GCA_004293165.1). Classification (GTDB taxonomy): domain Bacteria; phylum Bacteroidota; class Bacteroidia; order Flavobacteriales; family Flavobacteriaceae; genus Flavobacterium. The sequence continues at coordinate 127,742 of RDYL01000004.1, forward strand.
TTTGGGGATTTAATGAAGGTTGTTTGAGTATTCCAGATGTGCGTGAGGATGTTTTTCGTCATGACACCATTACTATTGAATATTTTGATGAGGATTTCAATAAAAAAACAGAAGTGTATGATGGGTTAATTGCTCGTGTTATCCAACATGAGTATGATCATATTGAAGGAATTTTATTTACCGATCATTTATCTATGTTGAAAAAGAAGTTAATTGGGAAAAAATTGCAAAACATTATGGATGGTAAAGCAAGACCCGATTATAAGATGAAATATGTAAACAAAAAAGGACGTTAAGTAATGATTAGTAACTAGCGAAAAGTAAATAGTTATTTTAACTAAACTTTTTCACTTTTCACTTTTCACTTTTCACTTTAAATAATATATTTGCCAACCTTAACAATTAAGTAACATGAGTATTCAAAAAATATTAGCAGTTTCTGGAAAACCAGGATTATATGAATTAAAAATTCAAACACGTACCGGATTTGTTGCTGAATCTTTATTAGATGGCAAAAAGATAACGGTAGGAATGAGAGCCAATGTAAGTTTGTTGTCAGAAATTGCAGTGTACACCTATTCTGAAGAAGTGCGTTTAGCAGAAGTATTAAAAGCTATTGCTACCAAAGAAAACGACGGTTTGGCGATGTCTCACAAAGAAGACGATGCGAAATTAAAAGCTTATTTCAGAGAAATTTTACCAGAATTTGATGAAGACAGAGTATATACGTCTGACATCAAGAAAATCTTAAATTGGTACAATTTGTTACAACCTAAAGGTTTCGTTTCATTAGAAGCGTTATCTAAAGAAGTAAAAGAAGAAGAAACTCCAGCAGCTGAATAAGCATTTGAAAAAATATACTTTAAAATCCTGCGTTTTCCACGTGGGATTTTTTATTTTTACATAAACAAGTGCAAAAATCAAATTCAAGAACAATTTCAAACTTAAAACTTGAAACCTGAAACTTGAAACTTGGAACAAAAAACAAAATCATGAACACACGCCAACAACAACTACAAGCTTTCAACCGCCTTTTAGACATTATGGACGATTTACGCGAAAAATGTCCGTGGGATAAAAAGCAAACACTCGAAAGTTTACGTCATTTAACGATTGAAGAAACCTATGAATTAGGCGATGCTATTTTGGACAATGATTTGGAAGAAATCAAGAAAGAGTTGGGCGACGTTTTGTTACACATTGTGTTCTATGCAAAAATAGGTAGCGAAACCAATGCGTTTGATATTGGCGATGTAGCAAATTCCATTTGTGATAAATTAATCGATCGTCACCCGCATATTTATGGCGATGTGGTAGTGGCTGACGAAGAAGAAGTAAAGCAAAATTGGGAAAAACTAAAACTGAAAGAAGGTAAGAAATCAGTTTTGGAAGGTGTACCAAAAAGTTTACCAGCATTAGTAAAAGCCAGTCGCATACAAGATAAAGTAAAAGGCGTTGGATTTGATTGGGAAGAACCGCATCAAGTGTGGGACAAAGTACAAGAGGAACTAAACGAACTACAAGTTGAAGTGCAATCAGGCAACCAAGATAAAATAGAAGCCGAATTTGGCGATGTTTTGTTCTCCATGATAAACTACGCAAGATTCCTAAAAGTAAACCCTGAAGATGCCTTAGAACGCACCAATAAAAAATTCATCAAGCGTTTCCAATATTTAGAAAGTAAAGCCACCGAATTAGGCAAACCTTTAATGGATATGACGTTGGCCGAAATGGATGTTTTTTGGGAAGAAGCGAAGAAGTTGTAGTGGTCAGTGTTCAGTCTCAGTGTTCAGTTTTAACGTTTAGTTTGTCATGCTGAAAGCATCTCTGTTTAAACACATAGTCACAATAGAAATACTTTGTTTATAATTTTAGTCCGAAGCTTTGGACGTTGCACTTTACATAGCGAACATTAGCGATTCGATAATTTAAAAATTTAATTATGTACTACGCAGTAATTTTTACCTCTACCAGAACCGAAGTGGAAGCAGGTTATGCCGAAATGGCAATTAAAATGGTGGAATTAGCCAAAGCCCAACCCGGATATATAGGTATGGAAAGCGCTCGAAGCGAAATTGGAATCACCGTTTCGTATTGGGAAAGCTTGGAAGCCATAAAAAACTGGAAAGCCAATATGGAACATCTAGAAGCGCAACAAAAAGGCAGAACTACTTGGTACAAAAATTACAAAGTAAGAATTGCTAAAGTGGAAAGGGAATATGAGTTTTAAAGGGTGATTTAAACGCAAAGGCGCTAAGTTTTTCGCAAAGCACGCAAAGTTTTTCATCTCGTTTTTCATGCTGAGGTAAAGAAGCATAACATAACGTATATCACGCCCAGTTTGTCATGCTGAAAGCATCTCTTTTATGTCATCCCTATGGGATTTTTACCAGCTATATTGCTTTAAGTTACCTATATTTCATGCCTAACGGCATTTGAAACAGTTGTATTTACATTTTTAGTTCCGTAGGAACGTAATATTGGTAAAAAATAAACACAACGATTAGAAAGTCCTGTAGGGACGGTATTTTTATTTGTAACTTATTAAATATTTTTGCTTGTAATACTTTAGTAATATTATTTTACAGAATATCATTAGCATCGACTTTATATCCCGAAGCTTTTAATTCTTTTACTAATCGTATTTTCCAATTTTCACTATCATCAATAATAGTATAAATTACTCCAGCTATATCACTAGGTAATTCGACTTCTTTTTCATAAAGAGGCATAACTTTGTTTCTTCCTAATTTTCCTATAAAGTAGCCTAGTTCTAGAATTACATTTTGTCTTGATCTTTTGTTTTTTTCATTACTTGATTTAACATTTCCAAAATCATCATAAGTAAGTAAGACAACTGCAAAATCTACATTAGAATGTTTCTCGAATTTTTCGATTATTGTTAGTCCTTCATTAGTCTGTTCATGAAGAATAATTGGTTTTAACTTTAGTTTTTCCAAAGTTCTTGCAACTTTTTCTTTTAATTCTTCATTGTGTCCATGTACAATAAAAACATTCTCTTTGTCTTTTGTAGTATTTGGTTTTATTATCTCTTTATTTTTAACTTCTTTGTTAGGAAGTGATTTTTTTCTATGAATTTCAAAAGCATTTTTAATTTTTAGTATATTTTTTTTATCAAAATTTGCAACTGTACAAGACTCAATTAAATCATTAAAGTCTTCATTAGTTTTTTTAAAATTTATAAAATCTACAATTATTGAAGTAATTATTTCTTCAATTCTGCCAACTTCATGAATTACATTTAAATATGCTGCTAAAGTATCTATATTGTCAGCTCTATTATGATCAAATCCAATAGAAATATAATTACGTTTGTCTTTAATGTTTTCATATGTTTCATTCCAAGATTCATAAAACTCATTTTTTGACATGAACATTTTGAATTCTCTAGAAATTAAATAATCACCAATTAAATGGTTTTTTAAATCACTAAATAAAATTTCATATTTCGGTTTTATATCGATACTCATTTTTGAGATTGCTTAATTGATAATGAATTTCAAATATAACGAAAATCTTACAAACCTAATTATTGCACTTTTGATATTATCAACAAAAAAAAATCCCGAGCCTTAACTCGGGATTCTATCTTATATATTTTTAATTTGCTGTAGCTTCTCTTTCCACAATTTCAATTCGTCTTTATGGCGTTCGATACTTTTTTGAACTTCTTTAATAAAAGGATTTTCACCTTTCGAACTACTGCTAATAAACTGAATGTTGTTCTCTAATTGGAAAATTTCGCCTTGTACTTCGTCGATTTTCTTTCTAATAAAGAATTGCTCTTGTTCTAAAGCACGCTTGTCGTCGTTGTCGCTCATTTGCTCTAAACGGTTGCTAAAACGCATCATTTCAGTTTCTTTTTTAGACATACTTAGTTTTTCAAACAAGGCATCTAAAATTTTATTGAATTTTCCTTCGATGTGTCTGCGGTTAAACGGCACTCTACCAAATGTTTTCCAGGTAGCAATGTGCGCTTTTATCGCTTCTAAATCGGCTTTATGTTCTCCCGAAAGGGTAAAATCTTTCAACTCTTCTAAAAACGCTTTTTTCTTTTCAAAAGCTTCTACTTCTTCACCCGTTTCAGCATTTTTAGCTTCGTGCATTCTGTCAAAATACGCATTACACGCATCTTTAAAGTCTTTCCAAATGCTATCTGAATATTTACGAGGTACATGACCAATTTTTTTCCAATCGTCCTGAATTTTCTTCATAATTGGGGTAGTTACACCGAAATCAGTACTTTCTTTTAACGATTTTGCTTTTTCAACTAACTCCAATTTTTTAGTTAAATTATCGTGTTGCTCGTTTTTAATATCTTTATAGAAAACGTTTTTGTGTGCATTAAACGCTCTAACCGCATTTTTAAATTTAGCCCAAGTTTCCTCAGTTACTTCCGCTGGAACTTTCCCTGCTTTAAAGAATGCTTCGCGCAATGCTTCCATTTTCTTAATTTGACCTTGCCATCCACTGTGCGAATCGATTTTCTCGGTTCCCAAAGCTTCAATTTGCGAAATGATTTCGTTTTTAAGCGCTAAGTTATCAGTTTCTTTACCTCTTGCAATTGCAAACAAACCTTCTCTTTTGTCGTGCATTTGTTTGGTAATTTCACTGAATTCGTTCCAAATTGCTTCTCTATGTTCACGATCAACTGGACCAATTTCTTCTTTCCAAACGCGGTGTAACAATTGTAATTCACGGAAAGCTTTCATTACATCTTCCTCATTTAATAGGGCTGTAGCTTTCAGTATAATTTGTTGTTTTTGCTCTAAATTGTGTTTCAAATCTATATCACGCGCTTCTTTGTCTAAGTTCATAATGTCGTAAAAACGCTCAGTATGAAAATGATAATTATTCCACAAGATGTTGTATTTATCTCTTGGAATCGCCCCCGCATTTTTCCAACGTTCGCGAATATCATTTATTTTTTTGAACATATCTCCTATGTTAGAATCACCCGAATCGATTAAGTTTTTTAACTCGTCGATTAAGCCTTCACGAACTGCGAAATTTTGCTCTAAATTGTTTTGTAATTGTTTGAAATGTTTGGCTTTGCTTGCTTTGTAAGCGTTGTAAATACCATCAAACTTGTTTTTTAATGGGAAATGATATTCAAAATCTAATCCTTCTTCGCTATTTTGTGCTAAGAATTCCTCTTTTTTCTCTTCAATAAAATGATGGTATTTGTCCGAAAAAGCTTTTCTAATGCCTTCTACATGGTCTTTAATTGCCATTACTTTTTCGTTTTCCACCAATTTTTCTAGTTCATCGGTTAAGGCTTCCATCGACATTGAATCGTACTCCAATACTGGAATTTCGTGCTTTTCTTTTATCGATTCATCTTCGTTTTCTTCTGCATTAGAATTGTCTATTTCCTCTAATACCGATTGACTAATAATGGTAACACCATCTAATTGTTCCATTTGGTCTTGTCCATCTGCGTTGTGCAGGTTATCATGTGTTGCTTCTGACATTATGTAAATGCTTAAGGTTACTTTAAATTATTAATGTGTGAAGGTACTAAAGCACTACGAAAATTCAAAAAAAAAATCATTATTTATCTTATTTTTTCTTTGAAACGGATGTTTAAGGCATTTTTGTCATCCATTTTCCCGCTATACGCTTTACAAGATGTCGCTCCTATCGGGGTTAGATAGTTGTCAAAAGGCTTTCTTGGGATTGGTTTTTGAAGTAGTTTTAGTTTTATGCTTTTTCACAGTGAACAAAAAATAAAATGTGTTCTATGCAAAGTGAAACGCCTAAAATCAACGCAAAGTTTTTATAATGTGTCTATGGGTTTAAAAGAAAAATCAGTTATAATCCGCGTTTGAAAACCCGTGTCATCCGCGTGCTAATCTACTCATTCCATATCTTCCAAGCCTTTTCTGCCTGTAAAACTAACATTTCGTAACCATTTTTAGTCATGGCGCCTTGCGCTTTGGCTTTTCTTAAAAATGCGGTTTCTTCTGGATTGTAAATTAAGTCGTAAGCAATATGTTTTTTGGTAAACAAACTGTAATCTATGTTTGGACAATCGTCTACATTAGGATGTGTTCCAACTGGTGTAGTGTTGATGATAATTGTATATTCTTCGAAAATTGAAGCGTCTAATTCATCGTATTTGTATAGAAATTCATCTGCGTTTCTAGAAACAAAATCATATTCAATTTTTAAGCTTCTTAAGGCGTAAGCAATGGCTTTACTAGCGCCACCTGTTCCTAAAATTAATGCTTTTTTGTGATGGTCTTTCAATAAAGGTTTTATCGATTTTTTAAATCCGTAATAATCGGTATTATATCCTTTTAGTTTTTTCTTTTTAGAAATTGTAATGCAATTAACCGCACCAATTTTCTCAGCAGTTTTTGATAATTTATCCAAATACGGAATAATCTCTTCTTTGTACGGAATGGTTACATTTAAACCGCATAACCCTTTAATTTCAGTAATTACTTTTGGGAACTCTTTACTGCATTCAATATCATAATTTTTGTATTCGCAATTGTCGAAATGACCAATTTCAAACTTCTCATTGAAATACTTTTTTGAAAAAGAATAGCTAATGTTTCGGCCAATTAAGCCAAATTTTAACTGTTTTTTTGTTTTCTTTTTCATGGGTAAATTATTTATAAAGTTATAATAATCAAATTTAAAATTATTTTTTAAATATAAAGTTAAGACAATATCTTTTTAAATAATTTAAAATGTTTATTTCTTGAAATATTTCTTTTTTATTAACTTAATGATAACTGGCGATACAGATACAAGTGTTATTAATAAAATAACCAAATCAAAATTTTCTTTCACCCAAACAACTTGTCCTAAAAAATAACCTAAAAAGGTTAAACTTGTTACCCAAATACTTGCACCAATAATACAATAAAAAATATATTTATAGTAAAGCATACTTCCAGCTCCAGCGACAAAAGGAGCTATAGTTCTAAGAACGGGTACAAAGCGCGCCATAATTATTGCTTTGCCACCATTTTTTTCAAAAAAAGTTTCGGTATGTGTTATGTATTCTTTTTTTAGAAATAGAATTTTCTTTTTCTCTTTTATTAACTCTCCAAATTTATTTCCTACGAAGTAATTTAAATTATCTCCAAGAAGCGCTGCAATAATCAATAGTGGAATTATAATTGGCATACTTAATTGTCCGGTAGAAGCAGCAATTACACCAATCGCAAAAAGCAAGGAGTCGCCGGGTAAAAGTGGCATTATTACAAAGCCAGTTTCAATAAAAATAACTAAGAATAAATAAGGTATATTAAGTAATCGTATTGATGAATTAAGTCTTGTATTACAATTAAAGGATCGTTTAAAAAGGCAGATAAAAAATCGATAATTTCCATTATAGTGGTTTGGGTATTCTAAATTTTTAAATTTGGGTTATTTGTTTGATAAAACACCAGGTATTAATTATTCTTTTTATGCCTTACTTATTGATTTTGAATGATTTAAATTTTTATACTTCTGTTACTTTCTTCTTTTTAAAAAGTTTAATAATTATTGGTAAAACAGAAATTATGATAATGGATAAAACTACTTTTTCAAAGTTTGCTTTTACCCAAGGCACTTGTCCTAAGAAGTATCCTAAGAAAGTAATACTAGTTACCCAGATAATTGCGCCTGTAATACAATAAAATATGTATCTGTAGTATTGCATACTTCCAGCTCCAGCTACAAAAGGAGCAATAGTACGAACGATAGGAACAAAACGTGCCATAATAACCGCTTTTCCTCCATTTTTTTCAAAGAAGTGTTCGGTTTGGGTTATGTATTCTTTTTTTAGAAATAGAATTTTCTTTTTCTCTTTGATTAATTCTCCAAATTTATGTCCAACAAAATAATTAAGATTATCTCCTAATAAGGCTGCCACAATTAGCAACGGTATAATAATAGTCATGCTTAATTGTCCTGTTGTTGCTGCGATTACTCCAATAGCAAAAAGCATAGAGTCGCCTGGTAATAAAGGCATAATAACAAATCCGGTTTCTACGAAAACAACCATAAATAAAATGAAATAAATCAGATTGTCATATTCCTGAATTAATGCTTGAATTACAGTTAATGGGTCTTTTAAAAATTCTAATAAAAAGGTTACTAATTCCATTAAATTTTGGCTATTTTTTAAATTTTAAAATTGTTTTTTGTACTTCCGTTCTTTCGTAAATTACAGGAAATAACTCTTCGAACAAAGATAGTTGTTTTAAGTTTAAATTCATTGCGTTGATTAAATGAATACTTCCTTTTTTGTTATTGCCTGATGTGAAATATAATCCTGCTAAACGATATTCGATTTCGTATTCATTAGGTAAAACATTAGTAGCTTCTAAAAGGATGTCAATTGCTGTTTCAAATTCACCAAGATATTGTAAAACATCAGTCCAAAGCGTAAATGTGTCTAAATTGATATCACCACTTTCAAATGCTTTTCGGTATCCATATTCGGCTTCTTCAAAAAAATGCAATGCACTATTTACAGCCGCAAAACGTTTCCAGTATAACGAATTATCTCCGTCAATACCAATAGCTTTGTTGACATAATATAAGGCTTTTTGAAAATTCTTTTGACGAATGTAAAAATCAGTTATTGCAATCCAACCTTTATCAAGTAACGGGTCTTCGTGAACTGTTTTTAAATAATAATTCAACGCGAATTCGGTATTTCCCAAACGTTCGTAACATTTTGCTACACGAAGCAATACAAAGGATGAAGGATCGTCTAATTCTAAGGTAATATTATAACAGTCAATGGCATCTTGGTATTTTTTTAGTTTTTCGTAGGATTTTGCTTTTTCCATGTACGCACCTAAAAAAGTTTCGTCAATCAAAGTAGCATAATCAAACGCCCAAACTGCTTTCTCATAGTTTTTTAACGCGTAATATTGTCTACCAAGCTGATGCCAAGCCACTTCACTATACGGATTTTTATCAATAAATTTTTTTAAATAAACAATAGCTTCTTCGTTCTGATCTAAGAAATCAAAACAATAGACTACATTATAAAGTGCTGAATAATCTTCAGTATCTTCGTCTAAACATTTGATGAAATTATCTTTAGCCAATTCTAAATTATCCATGAACAAATATTCCATTCCAATCATCGAATATACATCTGCATAATCATCGGTATATTTTAAAGCGATTTTTAAAAACTCAATAGCTTTTTCGTGTTCGTCTCTTTTAGAATGTATGTTGGCTTTTTGAATGTAGATTTCTTCGTTGGTAGGTTCAATTGCGTATAACTCGTTTAATAACTTTTCAGCAAAATCGAGTTTGTCTTCGTAAACCAACATTTCTACCTGAACTAATTTTAATCCAGTAGATTTTGGATGTTGTTCTAAACCTAATTTTAGCGCTTTTTTGGCCAAATTCAATCGACCAGTATCCATATAATGAAGAATTATATCTTCAAACTCTTCAGAATCAAAGAAAAAAACTTTATTGGTTTTTAACATCGATTCAAATTTAGATAAGGACAAGCTGTTTTCTTCTTCTTCGTGACTCAAATTCATAGCGCTATCTTTTATGATTTATCCTTAATAAAGGTACTTATATTTGAAGCAAGCATTGGATTGAAATGGATTTGTTTTAAACAATTTAATTAACAATTTGCAATGTCAAAAAGCAATGTCAACCTAAACTGATAAAATCATCTATCATTTACTTCATTTCTTTCTCAATTTCATTTAATACCTCAATAATAGTGCCACATCCTTTTGCGATTTCGTCATTGCTAATGGTTAATGGAGGTGTAATTCGTACGGCACAACCTTCAAATAGTAACCAGAATAAAATTATGCCTCTTTTATGGCAACGTAAAATCACTTCATTAGTTATTTCCGGAGAATCGGTCATCGCAGCAAGCATAAGACCGCGACCACGAATTTCTTTAATTAATGGATGCACTAAAAGGCTTCGGAATAATTGCTCTTTTTCTAATGTTTCGGTCATTAATTTGGTTTCGGTAACTTCTTGTAATGTTGCTAAACATGCTGCCGCAATGACAGGATGTCCGCCAAAAGTAGTTATGTGTCCAAGTTTAGGATCATGACTTAGTAAATCCATCATTTTTTCAGAAGCGGTAAAAGCACCTACTGGCATGCCGCCACCCATTCCTTTTCCCATAACCACTACATCTGGAATGACATCGTAGTTTTGGAATCCGAATAGTTTTCCGGTGCGACCAAATCCGGGTTGAATTTCGTCTAATATCATGATAGCACCAACTTCGTCACAACGTTGGCGTACTTTTTTAAGAAAATCATTTTGAGGTTCAATAAAACCAGCGCCACCTTGAATTGTTTCTAACAATATTCCAGCTGTTCTTGTAGTTATTTTTTCTAAATCAGCTTCATTATTGAACGTAATAAAATCTACATCAGGAATTAAAGGGCGGAAAATTTGTTTACGTTCTTCAAATCCCATCACACTCAAACTTCCCATAGTATTACCATGATAGGCGTTGTGACATGAAATCAATTGACTTCTTCCTGTAACTCTTCGAGCTAATTTTAGAGCACCTTCAATAGCTTCTGTACCCGAATTAACTAAATACGTTTTTGTAAGTGGGTAGGGAAGGTGTTGTGCTAATAATTTACATAATTCAGTAGCTGGATGTTGGGCATATTCACCATATACCATTACATGAGAATAGGTGTCTAATTGTTTTTTGATAGCATCATTTACACGCTTTGGTTGATGCCCTAATGTGCAAGCAGAAACTCCAGCAACCATATCTAAATAGGCATTGCCTTCTGTGTCGTAAATATAAGAACCCTTAGCATGAGAAATTTCCATAGCTAATGGGTGAGGTGAGGTTTGTGCTTGGTATTTAAAAAAATCGTCAATCATTTTAATCTGCTTTAGGTTTATAGCAATGGCTCAAAACTTTGTTGTGAATTACTAAACAATATTTTGCACAAAACTTATTGCTTCTTCACAGTTTTCTTTTTTGAGTCTGCTTTTTTCTCAATTTTCTTTTCTTTCGCTTTTTTGTTTTCGTCGAAATCTAAAGTTTCTGGAAGAATTTCCATTGGTTTTTCAGCTTCTTTTGCTTTCTTTTTGGCGTCGATTTGAATTTTATCGTCTAATGCAATTTCTTCTGCTGGGAAAATATCATCTTTTGATAAGATGCGTTCATCACCACGCCAAAGGAAACCTCTTAGTTTTCGTGCGTTTTCTGGAAACTCAGCTTCTGGATAAATAAAACTATCTGTTTTTGTAAAGAAAGTAATTGAATTGATTTTGTTAGCCTCTAATTCTAAATTGATTTTACTACAAACCGTTTTGTTGATTCCTATGAATTCGTTGGCATCGTTGTACATGTAATAAATGACTTCCGCATTTTTCACGACATCGACTTCTTTTAGTTTACTTTCAATAAATTTTCCAAATAAATTTTGCCCTTTAATCTGATTGTAGCCATTTTTACTAAGACTATCTTTTTGAATAATAAAAGCATTGTTGAGAACTTTTAGCGAATCTAATTTTTGGGTTTTGTTATTTCCAATTAAATGCATAATGTCACCCGTCATTTGATTCTCATTGTTCCAAAGAATTGGGCGTCCAATTAATTTTGTTAGTTGTGTTTTATTGTTTGAATGGAGCGAATCACATTTCCCACTCATATCACTTTTATAAAATCGAACATTGTTAAAAGCACGAATTACACGATCTTCTTGCGGACCCGAAACAATGATTTTTTTACCATGCATGTACATTGTATCTTTTTCCACCAAGGTTTTCACTAAAGCTCTTTTGGTTAAAATCATTGAGTCTTTTTTGGTAGCGGCATTTCGGTATAATTCTGCATAATGACCTGTAGCAATTACGTTGTTAATTGTATCGGTGATTTTTACATTGTTGATACCTCTCGAATAATTTTTCTTTCGGTCATAATACAAATCATCGCCTTCGATTATTTTATTGTCGAGCGTTATTTTGGAATTTTTGGATAGTTTTCCAACGTCATTTGTGGTATCGTAGAATCCGTTTTCGGTATAAATTATGTTTTCTTTGCTAGTAATAGTTGAAGGTCCAAAAACATAGGCGTGACCTGAATTTTCGTAATAATCTAAATTATTGGTTTTGATTGTGCTTTCTGGATTCGTAACCGTTACTGCGGTTGTAAATTTGTATTTTTTTTGGTCTACATAATAGCGTCCTGATTTACTTTTCAACGTATTTTCTTTGTTGTGAATGGTACCGTAGGTATTGTAAGATGCTACTTGATTTTTCTTATCAAAATAAACGGTATCGGTAGTCAATGTAGATTCTGGCGAACGTAAAACCACATCTCCCGTAGCAAAAGCAAGTTCTTTATCACCATTGTATTCTGCATAACGGCTATTCATAGTAATGGTGTCGCCTTGATTCATTTGAACGTTTCCAAATGCTTTTATGTAATTTTCATCTTTAAAATGATAGGCTTTGTTGCAAAACATTTTTACACCATTGTGTATGATACGAACATTTCCAGTAAACACAATTGCGCCTGGAATCTCGGTTTGATTCATATCAACGAAATCTGAGTTTTCAATGATGATTTTTTTCTTTTCCTGCGCTACCGAAAAGGTAATTGAAAGTAGTAAGAAGGCGATATAAAAAAATGTGTTTTTCAAGTCGAATTTATTTTGAGTCAAATTTAAGTAAAAAGTAGAAAGCCGGTAGCGAATTAAGATTTTTTTATCAGTTTGGAGTATAAAAAAACGCTTTCAATAGAAAGCGTTTTGGTAATTATTTTGTGATTGTTTGTTTTCTGTCTGGTCCAACCGAAATAACTTTGATTGGTACTTCGACTTCTTTTTCAATGAATTCGATGTATGTTTTTAATTCTTGTGGTAATTCATCATACGTTGTCATACCAGTTAAATCTGCTTTCCATCCTTTCATTTCTGTGAAAATTGGTGTTACATTTTCTGGTTCAATGTTGTATGGTAAATGTTGAATTTTTTGACCTTTATAGTTGTAACCCGTACAAACTTGTAAGGTGTCAAATCCTGAAAGAACATCGCCTTTCATCATGTATAATTGTGTTACACCATTTACTTGAACGGCATATTTTAAAGCTACTAAATCTAACCAACCACAACGACGAGCGCGTCCAGTAACTGAACCAAACTCATTTCCTACTTTTGCCATTGTTTGTCCAGCTTCTTCAAAATCTTCTGTAGGGAAAGGTCCGCTACCTACACGAGTGGTGTATGCTTTGAAAATTCCGAAAACGTCTTTTACTTTGTTAGGTGCAATTCCTAAACCTGTACAAGCTCCAGCTGCTGTTGTATTTGAAGAAGTCACAAATGGATAAGTTCCAAAATCAACATCTAATAAAGAACCTTGCGCTCCTTCTGCTAAAATTGATTTTCCTTCTTTTAACGCTTTGTTTAAATATTCTTCACTATCAATGAAAGTTAATTTCTTTAAGTCTTCTACTGCTGCAAAAAACTCATCTTCCATTTCTTTAAGATTGTATTGTAATTCTACATCGTAGAACTTAATCATTGCTTCGTGTTTGTCAGCTAAAGTTCTGTATCTTTCTTTGAAATCTTCTAATTCTAAATCACCTATACGAAGACCATTTCTGCCGGTTTTGTCCATGTATGTTGGGCCAATACCTTTTAAAGTAGATCCAATTTTTGCTTTTCCTTTTGATGCTTCTGAAGCAGCATCTAATAAACGGTGCGTAGGTAAAATTAAGTGTGCTTTTCTAGAAATGAATAATTTAGCAGTAACATCCATATTGAATTTTGCTAAACCTTCAATTTCTTTTTGGAAAACTACAGGGTCAATTACAACACCATTTCCAATAATATTGATGGCGTTTTTGTGGAAAATTCCAGAAGGAATAGTTCTTAAAACGTGTTTGATTCCATCAAATTCTAAAGTGTGTCCCGCATTTGGTCCACCTTGAAAACGTGCAATAATATCGTATTTTGAGGTAAGAACGTCAACGATTTTTCCTTTTCCTTCGTCTCCCCATTGTAATCCAAGTAGTAAATCTACAGTCATTGTGTTGTGTTGTTTGTTGTTGTTGAGGCGTTGCATTGCAACGTCTGTACTTAATTAATTTATTCTATTGTTGTTGTTTTTTTGTGCCGTAGAAATAAAGTGAATGGGTTTGAATATCAATTCCAAACATTTCTTCCATGGTTTGTTTTATTTGTTGAATTCTTGGGTCACAAAATTCGATAACTTCGCCAGAATCAGTTAAAATAATGTGATCGTGTTGTTTATCGAAATATGATTTTTCATAATGCGCTTGATTTTGACCAAATTGATGGCGACGAACCAGACCGCATTCTAATAAAAGTTCGATAGTATTATAGAGTGTAGCTCTACTTACGCGATAATTTTTGTTTTTCATTTTGATGTACAAAGATTCGATATCAAAATGCTCGGTTGCACTGTAAATTTCCTGAAGAATAGCAAAACGTTCTGGTGTTTTACGGTGTGCTTTTTCTTCTAAATATTTAGTAAAAACATTTTTTACAATTTCCTGATTTTTGTTTTCCATTGTTTTGGTTAATGAAATAATCGCAAAGATAGTGTTATTTTTGCATTGTAAAAAAGTCTAAATTTAATAGATGGTATTTTAGTTATTAACTTTTGTTAATTATTATAAACCCTTATTACCTTATCAACTCCATCCACTTTTTTGATGTTTTCTATCAGTTTTTTAAGGATCGTATTATTTTGAACTACAACAGCTACTTGTCCATAAAAAATTCCAGCTTCACTACTTAAAGAAATACTTTGAATATTAACATTCATTTGGTTTGAAATAACTTTGGTTAAATCATTAGTTAATCCTAAAATATCCATTCCAGTAATTTTTAGAATAGCTTTAAATTCTTCTTGTGAAGAGTCTATCCATTTTGCTTGAATAATTCTGTATGCATAGTTAGACTGCATTCTTATAGCATTTGGACAATCTTTTTTGTGTACTTTAATTCCTTCATTAATACTTACAAAACCAAATACTTCGTCTCCTGGGATTGGGTTACAACAGCTGGATAATTTATAATCAAGTTTATCTTGTTCTGAACCAAATACCAGTAAATCGTATTTTTTACTGATTTCGTTTTTGTTTATTTGTTCTGATTGGCTGGTAGGCGAACGTTTCATGGTTTTCTTAAAGAAATTAACCAAAGTGTTGCTTTTTTGAGCTGCAAATTCTTTTAATTGTTGGTTTTCGATTGCGCCAATTCCGGCACGATAATATAAATCTAAACTAGTTTGAAATTTAAAATAATTAACTAATTCATTGGTTGTGTTTTCGTTAAGTGTAATTTTTAAATGGCGTAATTTTCGGGTAAGAATTTCTTTACCATCTTCGGCAATTTTTTTGGTGTTCTCGTTTAGAGCATTTTTAATTTTATTTTTTGCTCTAGAGGTAGTAACATAATCTAACCATTGCGAAGTTGGTTTTTGATTTGCGGAAGTAATAATTTCCACCTGATCACCACTATTTAAAACATGGTTCAAAGGAACTAATTTTCCGTTAACCCTTGTTCCTCTAGTTTTTACGCCTATTTCCGAGTGAATACTAAATGCAAAGTCTAATGAAGTAGCGCCTTTAGGTAACGATTTGATTTCGCCCTTTGGGGTAAATACATAAATTTCTTTAGCATATAAATTCAGCTTGAAGTCTTCAACGAAATCAACTGCATTGGCACTAGAATTTTCTAAAGCTTCTTTTAATTGGTTCAGCCAAATTTCTAATCCATGTTCTTCTGTTGCACCGTTTTTATATTTGTAGTGCGCTGCATAGCCTTTTTCTG
Organism: Flavobacteriia bacterium; assembly: GCA_004293165.1. Lineage (GTDB taxonomy): Bacteria > Bacteroidota > Bacteroidia > Flavobacteriales > Flavobacteriaceae > Flavobacterium. The sequence goes on from RDYL01000004.1 coordinate 143,545, forward strand.
CAATTTCGTCCATGCGTTCGCTACGTACTTGAATTTCTACCCAACGTCCTTTTGGTCCCATTACGGTTATGTGCAATGCTTCGTAACCTGATGATTTTGGTGATGAAATCCAATCGCGTAATCGACTTGGAGATGGACGATAATGGTCTGTTACAACGGAGTAAATTTTCCAAGCAATAAATTTTTCATCATGTTGATTGGCTTTATAAATTATACGTAAAGCGAATTTATCATATACTTCATCAAAAGTAACGCCTTGCATCTTCATCTTTCTTCGTATAGAATAAATAGACTTTGGTCGACCTTTAATTGTAAATTCAATTCCTTCATCAACCATTGATTTACTCAAAACGTCTGAAATAGATTTAATATAGGAGTCTTGCTCTTCTTTGGTTTCTTTAATCTTACTAACAATATTGTTGTAAACTTCGGGTTCGGTATACTTTAGTCCTAAATCTTCTAATTGTGTTTTGATGTTATATAAGCCTAGACGATGAGCTAGTGGCGCGTATATGTATAAGGTTTCGGAAGCAATTTTGGCTTGCTTGTAATCAGCCATACTTCCCATAGTTTGCATATTGTGTAATCTATCGGCAATTTTGATAATAATTACTCTTACGTCATCATTTAATGTCAATAACATTTTACGGAAATTTTCCGCTTGCATTGAAATTTCCTGATCGGTTTTAACTTTTGCTATTTTGGTTAGTCCTTCAACTAATTGCGCAATTTTTGGATTGAACATTTTTTCAATGTCCTGAACAGTAATATCCGTATCTTCAACCACATCGTGCATTAATGCAGCAGCAATGGAAGTAGCTCCCAAACCAATATCACGGGCCACAATTTTTGCAACAGCAATAGGATGGAAAATATAGGCTTCACCCGATTTTCTTCGTTGGTCTTTATGAGCATCAACAGCTACATCAAATGCTTTACGGATGATTTTTTTGTCTTCAGCTGTAAGGGTTTGATAACTGATGCGAAGTAATTCTTTATATTCTTGCGCAATGGCTTTGTTTTCGGCTTCTAATTCAATCTCTGTCATACATTTTCTTTAACAACCTAAAAGTATAGTATTTTTTCTAATTGTGCAATAGAGAAAAGAATAAAGAACAAAGATTTGAAGTTGAATTTTGAATTTGTTATTGAAATTGTCTTTGTCTTTTGGCTTCGAATAACAAAATTGCGGCTGCAACGGAAACATTCATGGAATCGATTTCGCCTTGCATTGGAATGATGATATTTTTGGTGCTTTCTGTTCGCCATTTTTTGGATAAACCTGTAGCTTCTGTTCCTACAACTAAAGCAGTAGGAGTGGAGAAGTTTTGTGTATGATATTCAGTAGAATCTTGTAAAGTTGCCGAATAAATATTAATGTTATTTGCTTTTAAATAAGCAATTACTTCTTCTGTCGTTCCAACAGCAATTTGTCGGGTAAACAAACAACCTACGCTCGAGCGAACGATGTTTGGGTTGTATAAATCACTTTTTTGATTAGCAATAATAACTGCATCAATATTAGCGGCATCAGCTGTTCTTAAAATAGCGCCTACGTTTCCTGGTTTTTCTAATGATTCTCCAATTAAAATCAATGGGTTTTTAGAAAGTTTTAAATCGGATAAAGCTAATGATTTTGTTTTCGCAATAGCTAAAATACCTTCAGTAGTATCGCGATAGGCTAACTTTTGATAGACTTCTTTTGAAATTTCGATAAGTTCAACTTCGCCCGATTTGAGAAGGTTTTTTATTTCTCTTTCCGATTGTATTTCTGGTAAAAATAGAATCGTTTCTATTTCATAGCCACCTTTTAGTGCTAATTCAATTTCGCGTTTTCCTTCAATTAAAAAAGTGCCCGTTTGCTTACGAACTTTTGCTTTTTCTTGCAATTGGACTAACGATTTAATAAACGGATTTTGAACCGAGGTGATTTGTTTCATGAAATAGAAATTATATGGCAAAAATACAAAAAAGCCTCTCATTTACTGAAAGGCTTTTGGTGTTATTTTTTTTGTTGTTCAAATTTTCCTTTGTAGCGTTCATACAATTCGGTATGATGACTTTCTAAACTGATTTGTCTTCCATCAATAAAAGCGAAGGAAATAACATTCGTTTTCATGTCTAAAGCATCTCCTTCTGATATGAATAACGTAGCACTTTTACCAGCTTCTAAAGTTCCGTATAAATTATCAATTCCCAAAATCTTAGCGGAATTACCAGTAATTAATTGCAACGCTTGTTCTTTTGAAAGTCCCCAAGCGGCACAAGTTCCAGCGTAGAAAGGAAGGTTTCTAGTTTGCATACGTTCCATGTCGCCTGCATTTTGTAAACCAACTAAAACACCTGCATCAACTAGTAATTTGGCATTTTTATAAGGTAAATTTACGTCTTCGTCTTCTAGTAAAGGTAAATCGTGTACTCGTTTTAATAAAACAGAAACGCTGTTTTCTTTTAATAAATTAGCTACTTTAAAAGCATAATAACCGCCAACAATCGTCATTTTTTTTATGTTGTTCTTCTTTTTGAATAAAACCGCATCAATGATTTCTTTTTCGCCATTTGCATTTACAAACAAGGTTTTTTCGCCTGATTGTAATCCTTTCATAGCTTCACTAGGAATATCTTTTTTAGCATTTTTGCTTCCTAAATAAGCAAAAGCATTGTCGAAATACTCTTGAATTGCTTTTACTTGCGGATCGTAGTTTTTGTTCATTTCGATTCCTCCAGGTTCTGCCCACCAACCAGCTCTAGAATAACTTCTTGGCCAGTTTACGTGAATTCCATCGTCAGTTTTGATAGCAGCGTCTTCCCAGTTCCAAGCATCTAATTGAACAATTGAAGATGTTCCAGCAATTCTTCCGCCTCTTGGTGTAATTTGTGCTAATAAAACACCGTTTGGTCTTGTTGTTTCCACTAATTTAGATTCAGCATTGTAAGCAATAATACTTCTTACGTGTGGATTGAAATCACCAATTTCACTTTCATCATCTGAAGCTCTAACCGCATCAATTTCTACTAAACCTAATGTTGAATTTGGTGCAATGAATCCAGGATAAACATGTTTTCCAGAAGCTTCTATCACAATATCGTGTTTAGCTGGTTTCATTACAGTAGCATCGCCAATGTTGGCAATTTTTCCATCAATAATCGAAATTAAACTGTTCTCGATTACTTTTCCGTTTCCTAAATGTGCTTTTGCACCTATGATTAAAATCGATTTGCTTTGTTTTGGAGCTGGCGTTTGTTGGGCAAAACCAAACAAAGAAATAAATAAAAGAACTATATATTTTTTCATCATTAATTGTATTTGTAGTGAGACTCTTTGCAATATTCTCCTAAAGTATCACAGTGGTAGTGACCGTTTTCTTTTTTCTTAGGTAATTGCGTTTTCATTCCTTTGTTTTTAGCGTCTAATAGGATGTTAATCAAATCGGCTCTTTCTTTTTGAATTTGGTTCAACACTTCTTGCTCTTTTTCTAAATCGTAGAAAATGATTCCGTCAACTAACGTTTTTTCAGCTCTTGTGTAGATTGATAACGGACTGTCTGACCAAAGTACCACATCTGCGTCTTTTCCTACTTTAATACTTCCAATTTTGTTGTCGACTTGAAGAATTTTTGCAGGATTTAAGGTTACGAAGTTCCAAGCTTCTTCTTCCGTTACATTTCCGTATTTAACTGTTTTAGCTGCTTCTTGATTTAAACGTCTTGACATTTCAGCATCATCTGAATTGATAGAAACTTTTACACCTTCATTCATCATTATAGAAGCATTGTAAGGAATTGCATCGTTTACTTCGTATTTGTAGGCCCACCAATCAGCAAAAGTTGAACCAGCAACGCCGTGAGCTGACATTTTATCTGCTAATTTATAACCTTCTAAAATGTGAGTGAATGTTTGAATTTTAAACCCGTAACGCTCAGCTAATTTCATCAACATATTGATTTCTGATTGCACATAAGAGTGACAAGTAATGAAACGTTTTTTAGCTAAAATTTCGCCTAAAACTTCCAGTTCTACATCAAATCTTGGCATAACTTTGTTTTTACCTTTACCTGATTTGTAGGCATCCCACTCATTTTTGTATTCAATAGCTCTTGTGAAATAATCTTCATAAACTTGTTCCACACCCATACGTGATTGCGGGAAACGGTTACGTGAAAAATCGCCCCAGTTGGATTGTTTTACGTTTTCACCCAAAGCAAATTTGATGTATTTCGGAGCATCTTTTACTAACATTTCATCTGGAGAATAACCCCATTTTAATTTGATGAAAGCTGCACGACCTCCAATAGGATTTGCTGAACCATGTAACAAGTTTGCTGAAGTAACACCGCCTGCTAAGTTTCTGTAAATATTGATGTCTTCTGAATTCACAACATCTTCAATCGTAACTTCGGCAGATGAATTTTGACCTCCTTCGTTTACTCCATTTGAAATAGCAATGTGTGAGTGTTCGTCTATGATTCCGGCAGTTAAGTGTTTGCCAGTTCCGTCCACAACTTTTGCTCCAGAAGAAGGTAAGTTTTTACCAATTTTGACAATTTTACCGTTTTGGATTAAAACATCGGTTTCTTTTAGAATTCCCTCTTTTTCACCAGTCCAAACCGTTACATTTTTGAATAAAATGGTTTCTTGTTTTGGTTTTTCATAGTTTCCAAAAGAAATATTAGGGAATGTTACCGAATACATTGACGGCACTTTTGGTTCGTCTTTTTTATCTTCTTTCTTTTTGTCGTCTTTTATTTCACTTGCTCTTTTAGTAGCAGTCCATGAAGTTTCGTTTCCATTTTCTAAAACGGCTTTTCCTTGCATCATGTCTTTTACGAAAGTTCCAGAAAGTCTAACGAAATTTGCTTTTGTAGTATCTTGATTTTTAATTACCAAATTCACCCAAGGATCATTGAACTGAATTTTTGTTCCAAAGTTGATGCTATCTTTAACTGCTTTTGCTTCGAATTTTGAAGTTTCGCCTTCTATTATTAGTTCGAATTTGGTATTGTCGAAAACTAAATCATAAGTTCCTCTAATGTCTGTTGGGTTAATTTTATCGATGATATTTCTATTTCCTTGCACCCAGTTTTCTAAGATGTTGCTTTTGTCTTCAAAAATATCACCTGAAACAATAATAAAGTTCGCTAATTTTCCTTTGGAAATTGAACCTACTTTATCAAATTGATTGACCAATTTTGCTGGTGTTTCGGTTAAAGCTAATAGGGCTTTGTCTTTAGGTAAACCATATAATACGGCCTTTCTTAAATTAGATAAAAAGGATTTTGTGTCTTTTAAATCGGAAGAAGTAAGAACAAATGAAACATTGTTCTCTGATAAAATTTTCAAGTTGAAAGGTGCTTGATTCCAAAATTTCATATCGCTCAAGCTTACTTGTTGTGCTAAATAGGGGTCAGAAACGTCATAAGCATCAGGGAAATTCAATGGAATTATGAAGGTAGCTCCTGTTTTTTTAATTTCGTTAATACGTTCAAATTCATTACCTCCACCTTTGATTAGGTATTTTACTCCGAATTCATCGCCTAATTTATCCGCTCTTAAAGCGTTTAATTTATCACCAGCGTTGAAGATTTGAAGTAATGATTTATTAGCATTAAAAGCTTCTAACGATAAATCTCTGTTAGTTGCGTTTCCTTGTGCATACCATTTAGCATCATTAAATACTTGGCGAATTAAAGCCATACTTCCCATCATAGAAGACGGATAGCTTTGTTTGGTGAATTTGCTTCTACTGAATGTGAAATGTTGCGAAACTTTATCTTTTACAATTCTATCTGCATTGGTTCCAAAATCATTTAAGGTCCAAAGTAAACCTGTTCCGGCAATTACGCCATCATTGTGGTGACTTAAAATTGTACCAAAACCAACTTCTCTTAAACTTCCAGCTGCTTTTTCATCATAGTTTAAGTTTTCATAAGCATTGTATTCTGGCTTTATATGATCGTTCCAGTAATAGCCTTCGCGGTTGGTGTCATATTGTGGGGTGAAATTGCCATTAGGTCTTGGAGTAGGTTTGCTAATACCAAATTCGCTATATAATTCAATGAAAGAAGGATAAATTGTTTTTCCTGTGGCATCTACTATAGTAGTGCCTTTTGGAATGGAAACATTTGTTCCAACTTCAATAATTTTGTTTTCTTTAATTAACAGTGTTGCTTTTTCAATTTTTTGCGTAGCTGACACATAAATTGTAGCGTTTGTAATAGCGGTAAAGTTCTTGAAACTTTGTTTTACGCCATCATTTTTAGGAAAATATTCTTGCGAATTCACTGAAAAGGAAAGCAAGAATACTAACAATAATGATAAGTATCTCATGATTTTTAGTTTAGTAAAGCATAAAGATAAAAATTATCTTCAATTATAATATTCTCTATGGCTTATTTAAGAAATTTTAACTTTTGTTGTAAGTAGGTTATTTATTGATATAGAGATATCCAGTTAGAGGTTCAGGATAATTTGGGTCATTCAAATAAAGTATGTAATAATACGTGCCATCTGGAGCAATTGTGCTACTTACGCCATCTTGAATATAGCCATCCCAATCTGGTTTATTATTGTTTCCAGTCCATAAATGTTTTCCCCAACGGTTGTAGATTAATAATTCAAAATTCACAAATACATCTCTTAATCCATCAATGAAAAAAGTATCATTCGTGGTGTCATTATTTGGTGAAACGGCATTGTAAACAATAGGAGGGCAGTTTTCGGTGAGTAATAAAAAAGAGGTAATGGAGAAGCAACTATTGTCTATTCTAATAAATATTTCTTTTGGTGTTGTAATTGCTTCATAATTTGAGCTATTTGTTATAGGATTAATGTTTTGTACGGCATCATTATAAGATTCATGAAATGAAACAATATCAGAAAGATTGGTTTTAACTAATTCTGAGTAATTTGAAAAGTCAAATAATCCTCTTGTTAATCCTAGATTACAACTAGTTAAATTTTCTAAGGGATTAAAAGTGGGTGCTACAGTTAGCTCAATTTCTATTTGGAAAGAGTTATTGGTTTCAATTAATTCGGGTCTAATTCCGCTTCCATTTCCAGTATCGTCAACCACAGCGGTTAATGTAAATGTTAAAGGAATTGTAGTAGGAATGGTTAATGTTATAGTTCCGTTTTCGCTTCCACCTATTGGAATTATACTTTGAGTATAAGTTGTAGTAATAGCTTGTGTTCCAATATAAAATGTTATTGGTGTATTTGCTTGTAATATTTCTGTACTGTTTAAGTTTGAAACGGTAAAATCAATTGTAACTTCTCTAGAATTACAAGTGGATGTTGGGTTTTCTAAAACTATGGTTGCATCGGGTAGTTGACTATTAAGTTTGGTAACAACAGTATTTAACATTACATAATCTTGCCCAGATTGAAGTGAAACTGTTGCAGAAGTTGTTCCAGGGACAATATAATTTTCAATAGAATAAACATCTAAATCCATATTGTATAGATTTGTAGCGTTTGTTTCGGTGTTGGTTCCGTTAAATGCGTTATTACTCGGATTTATGGGGTTACTTAATATGTTTGTAGTTCCATTGGCAGAAAAACTTAATCGTTCACTTACTTGAATAAAGCGATCACCTTCCCATGCAATAAATCCAATTTTTGCCCCAGTATTACTAATTAGATAAAGATTGTTTAATTGAATTGTCATGGTATCAATTAGTGGGGGAATTGCATTAGGATTTGGCGAAAGTGCCTCTAAACCTTGATAAATATTGATTTGATTCAACGTTAGGCTTGGGTTTTCATAAACCACTAAAATTGCCCAACCTGCAAATTGAGTAGCATTTGAAGCATAGGTTGAAACCAAACTATTGATGTCAAAATCTGATAGAGTATACGTACCATTTCCCGTGGATTGTACAAAAGTTGTAATATCTTTAAACGCACTAAAGTATGTGAAGTTACTAAAAGTTCCATTTACAGTACTTAATTGATCAGGCGAAATATCTATGCCGTTTAGTTTTATTTGTGTGTCTCCAGCACCACTTCCGGCCCAATACAAATATGCTCTTTCAATTCTATCATTTGATGATAAAGTAAGATTAGCAGAAGATTGAGTATATAAAAAGGTAGGAGAGAAATTAGTATTTTCAGACGGGTTTAATGTGTTTCCAATAAAAGTAAAATCATATCTTCCATTTATTTGCGTAAACAGAGATATATCCTGCGCTTTTATTAAAGTTGGGAAAAGAATTTCTAACAAAAAAATGAAGTAAAGTAATTTTTTCAACATATTGATTTTGTGAAAATTTGGTTCTAATTTACTATAATTTTTTTTAAAATCGCATTTTTAAAATCGTAACACCAAAAAAATTAGTAATTTTCCGCTTTAAAAACAAATTTTGAAAAAATATTGCATCCAAAAATATTGTTCAGATAATTATCATTTGTGGAATGAATTTGTAGCTCATGCAAAAAATGCTACCTTTTTGTTTCATAGAGATTTTATGGAATATCATAGCGATAGATTTCAAGATTTTTCGCTTCTAATTTTCGATGAAAAGAATACACTTAAAGCTATTTTACCTGCTAATAGAGTAGAAGATGTTTTGCATTCACATCAAGGATTGACTTACGGAGGATTGATTTTAAATCAAAACTCAAAAATGCAAGATGTAGTTGAAATGATGTATTCTTTATTGAAGTTTTTGAATGAAAATGCAATTTTATCTTTTAATTTAAAGCAATTACCAAATATTTATCACGAATCACCTTCTGATGAAATGGAATATTTGAGTTTTATATTAAACGCCAAATTATGTAGAAGAGATAGTTTGTCTGTTATTAATTTAGAAACTGATTTCGAATTTACAAGTAGTAGAGCAGAAGGAATAAAAAGAGGAACTGACTTAAAATTAGAATGGAAGGAAGAGCAAGATTTTACTTCTTTTTGGAATAAAATATTGATTCCTAATTTAGATCAAAAATTCAAGACAAAACCTGTTCATTCATTAAAAGAAATAACATTTTTAAAATCTAAATTTCCAAATAATATCAGACAATTTAATGTTTATAATCAAGGAAAAATTATTGCAGGAACTACCGTTTTTGAAAGTGATTTTGTGGCACATTCACAATATATTTCGGCAGATGATTCAAAAAACACCACAGGTAGTTTAGATTTTTTACACAACAGATTAATAACTTATACGTTTCGTAATAAAAAGTATTTTGATTTTGGAATTTCCAATGAGAATCAAGGACAAAATATCAATCAAGGATTGTTGTTTTGGAAAGAAGGTTTTGGAGCAAGAACAATAGTTCAAAATTTCTATGAAATTGAAACTAAAAATTATCCACTTTTAGAAAACGTTTTAATATGATACATTTCCTTAGTTTAAAAAAAATAAACCAATCTTTTGAAATTGCTTTTCAAGACAAAATGAAGCAGTTTTTAGAAGGTGGCTTGTACATTTTAGGAAATGAAGTAAAACAGTTCGAAGCTAATTTTGCAACTTATTGTGGAACCAAGCACTGCATAGGTGTAGGGAATGGTTTAGATGCTTTAGTGCTGATTTTTAAAGCGTACATTCATTTAGGAAAACTGCAAAAAGGCGATGAAGTTATTGTACCAGCAAATACTTATATTGCAAGTATTATAGCTGTTTTACAAGCTGATTTAGTTCCTGTTTTGGTTGAGCCAAAATTAGATTCATATACTATTAATCCTGATGAAATTGAAGATAAAATAACTTCTAAAACTAAAGCTATTTTACCAGTTCATCTTTACGGGCAATTATGCGAAATGAAAGCTATTAATGAAATTGCTAAAAAGCATAATTTATTGGTTATTGAAGACGCAGCTCAAGCTCATGGTGCAGAATGGAATGGAATTAAAGCTGGAAATTTTGGAGATGCAGCTGGATTTAGTTTTTATCCAGGTAAAAATTTAGGTGCTTTAGGCGATGCGGGTGCCATTACAACAAACGATGATGAATTAGCTGAAGTTTTATTTTCTTTAAGAAATTATGGTTCTAAAGTAAAATATGAAAATGAAATTTTAGGAGTAAATTCAAGATTAGATGAATTGCAAGCGGCTTTCTTAAATATAAAATTAAAACAGCTGGATTCGGAAAATGATTTTAGAAGAAACTTAGCAAAACAGTATCTTTCAGAAATTAAAAATGATAAGTTGATCTTGCCAGCCTACGATTTTTCAAAAAATCATGTATTTCATTTATTTGTCATTCGAACTTCTAATCGATTAGCATTACAGTATTTTTTAAAAGATAACGGAATTGAGACGATGATTCATTATCCAATTCCACCACACAAACAAAAAGCTTTATCAGATTGGAATAATTTATCGTTTCCAATTACTGAGAAAATTCATGAAGAAGTTTTGAGTATTCCGCTAAATTCGAGTGTAAGTAAAACTGAAGTTGATTATATAATTTCTAAACTCAATTCATATAATGAATAAATTAATTGATAAACTTTATTCAAAAGAATTATATAAAATTTTTTCAGTAAGTGGTGTTAGAATTTTAATTCAATTAATTGTTGGGTTTTTATCTACTAAAGCCATAGCTTTTTTTGTTGGAATTGCAGGAATGGGCGTAATTGGTTTAGTAAAAACATTTACCTCTTTTTTTAACAATTTTCTTTTATTAGGAACCCAAAATGGAATCGTTACAAGTTTAGCTTCTAAAAGAAAAATAAAGAATGAAGAAATATTTATAGTTAGTTTGTTTTGGCTATTTTTATTTTTGTCTACTTTTATTTCAATTATTTTTTTTATTTTTTTTGAGGAAATAAATAAATATTTTTTTGTAAACCAAATTCAAAGTGATTGGATCCTTTTTTTATTTGTTATTAGTATTCCATTTCAAGCTATATCACTTCTATTTAATGCTGTTTTAAACGGAAAAAGTGAATATAAAAATGTTGCTTCTATCGGAATGATTACAAATGTACTCACATTAATTGTTTCTGTTTTTTTAATGCTTATATACAACCTTCAAGGAGCAATTATTGGTTTATTATTTACTTCAATAATAATGTTTGTAATTTCTTCCTATTTTTTTTTAAAAATATATTCTGTTACAATTTTCTTTCAACCTTTTCAGTTTGTAAAACAAGAAATTCAACCTTTATTAAACTATAGCTTAATGTCTTTAGTTTCAATTATTATGTCTTTTGCTTTTTCTTATTATATGCGAATAACAATAATTGATAAATTTTCATTAGAATATGCAGGATATTATGAAGCAGTACTAAGAATTTCAGGGTTCTATATGATTTTTATAAATACTTTTGTGTCTTTTTATTATTTACCAGAATTAGCAAAATGCAGTTCGAAAGTAGAAGTTATGTTGTTAACTAATGAGTATTATAAAAAAATTTTTCCTCTTTTTGTAATTGGTTTAGTTATTCTTTTACTAGGTGTAGATTTTTTTGTACCATTCTTTTTTAATAAAAGTTTTTTGGTAATTACGCCATTTGTCAAGTATCAAGTTGTTTTAGACATAATTAAATCTATATGTTTAATTTTAGGTATTCGTTTTTTTGCTTTTGGAAAAACAAAAGGATTTTTATTAACTGAAATTTTTTCATTCACCATAAATTTTATTCTTTTTGTAATAGCAATGCATTTTTTTGATTTTCGTGGCGTATGGTATAGTCAAATAGCCAGTAGTTTACTTTATTTTATTATATTGGTTGTTTTTTTTAAGATGTATTTCAAAAAAAATAAGTTATTTTAGTTATGATAGATAATTATTTAGTATCCATTTTTATACCTGTTTATAACGGAGAGAAATACTTAAATGAAACCATACAGTCTGTATTACATCAAACGTATTCTAATATTGAATTACTTTTAGTAGATGATTCTTCCTTAGATAATAGTTATCAAATTTTAAAAGATTTTGCTTTAAAGGATAATAGAATAAAGGTTTTTAAGAAAGAAAATGGTCAAACAGTTGCGAAATCATTTAATTTCATTTTACCACATTTAAATGGAGAGTATTTTTATTACTCTTCTCAAGACGATCTTTTTTCTATTGATTTAATTGAAAATATGGTAAAGAGGCAGAATGAGACTTTTGCAGATACTGTTTTGCCAGATTTAGAATATTATTTCGAAAATAAAAAAGTGAATAAAAAGATTATAGGTTTAAATTTGGATAGAAGTGTAATTTTATCAGGAGAGCAAGCGTTAATAGAATCTTTAAATTGGAATATTCATGGTTTTGCTTTATTTAAAAGGAGCTTAATGAATAATGAATTTTTTCCTGAAGATGCTTTTGATTCAGACGAGTTTATGACTAGAAAATTGTTTTTAAAAAGTAATAAAGTTGTTTTTTCTTCAGGGACTTTTTTTTACAGACAAGATAATTTAAAAGCAATTACAAAAATATTTTCTGAGAAAAATTTTTATGTTATAAATACTTTAGAAAAGTTGTATCATTTATTAAAAGAAAATAAAATAGATAAAAAGTATATATATGAAACGCAATTTAATTTTTTGCGTGTTTATATGAAATTAGCTAGTATATATAGTTTTTATAATTTTAAAACAGAAACAGATAAAACAGAAATAAAATTATTATTGTCATCGTTCAAAAAGACGAATTTTAACACAAATTTTTATTCAGAGAATATTTATTACGCCGTAAAAAATGCAAAAGTAAAATTTATATTATTTTTAATGATATTTAGAATACCGTTGCTTTTTAATATTGTTTTAAATTTATATTCAAAGAAGTATAAAAAGCAATTTCAATAAATTTTAAAGACTTTTAAACTTAACTTTTATTCCAAATAAAAAAAGTTTGAAAAGTAAGATAAAGTTTCTAGCTTTAAAAAATTTATACATTTCAAATCGTATTCTTCCAAGTAATAGTTGATGTTCTTTTTTTGATTTATTTAAGTGATAAGCATTATTTAAAATTTTCAAAGTTGATAGATTCAGTTGCTTTGTTTTTGAGTTGTTTTTAAATAAAAAATGAGCACTTAATGAGTTTGGCGTTTCTCTTTTACATGCCAATACTTTATCAATATATTCAAAATCAAATACTCTTGCGGCTCTAACCCATAAATCTAAATCCTCATAGGCTAAATTTTCATCATAATAATTTAATTTTTCAAAAACTGATTTTTTAATCATTGATGAAACCGAACAAATTTTAGTTGTTCTTCCGATAACCATTTTGTATATGTCGCCACTTTCTGGATGGTCTTCTTCTGTGTAATAATTCCTTATAGAATTTCCGTTTTCATCGATTTCAATTAAATTTCCATACACAATTCCAAGGTTTTTGTACTTTGAATTTTGAAATTTTTTTATTTGGTTTTCAATGCAGTTAGGTAGTAAAATATCATCTGCAGCTAAATCGATAAAATAATCACCTTTAGCATGTTTTACTGCGTGATTAAAAGTTTTAGTATTTCCTAAATTAACTACATTTGGTATAAATAAAATGTTTGGGTATTTTTTCAGCCAATTATCAATTACTTTTTTTGAATTATCCGAGCTACAATCATCTGCTATAATAAGTTCAATGTTAGCATAGGTTTGGTTCATAACCGAATCTAAAGCTTCTTCAACAAAAGAAGCATGATTATAAGAAAGACAAATGACACTAACTAACGGAAAATTTTGCATATTTTAAACAGAAGAGTTTTATATTTGTTACGAAAGTAAATAATAACTATGATTGAGCAAAGTAAAAAATATAAAATTGCTATTGTTGCCTATAACTTAGATTCTGGGGGATTGGCAAAAGTGATTGAGAATGTTTTTCTTTTATTCAAAGTAATTAGTTTTTTTAATGTTGAATTATTATTATTAGATGACATTAAAAGGTCTAATCTGGATGGAAAAGTAGTCTATTTTGGAGATTTAGCAAACATAAAATCCTCCTTTTATAATAAAATTAATAAGTATATTCAATTTGATAAATATATTAAAAAGCAGAATTTTGATTTTATTATTGATTTGCGCTACAGGATAAATCCTTTAACTGAGTTAATTATTGTAAAATTAATTTATCCAAAAACGAAATTAATTTATAATGTTCACAGTTCTAAACTAGAAACATATTTACCTAATAACACTTTTTTGACTAATTATTTATATGGTAAAGCGTATAAAACTGTATGTGGTGCAAAGGAAAATGAAAAGTTAGTTATCCAAAAGCACCATTTCAAAAACACCATAACTATTTATAATCCAATTGATTTTGAAGATATTAAAGTTAAGAAGGAGGAATCTATTGATTTTAATTTTGAATATATTTTAGCAGTTGGACGATTTGTTGAATTAAAGCAATTTTATGAACTAATAATAAGTTATGCAAACTCTATTTTACCTCAAAATCAGGTAAAGTTAGTACTTGTTGGTGAAGGAGAAGAACTCTTAAGATGTAAAGAATTAGTTTTGTCTTTAAATTTAAATGAAAATGTTGTATTTGTGGGGTTTTCTAATAATCCATATAAATATATGCAAAACGCTAAATTTTTAGTATTATGTAGTAAGTGTGAAGGATTTGGACTTGTTTTGGCAGAAGCTTTAGCCTGTAAAACTCCAGTAATTAGTTTTGATTTAGTTTCAGGTCCAAATGAAATAATAGAGCATAGAAAAAATGGCTTGTTAGTGGAAAATCAAAATTTTGAAAAACTTACAGAAGCAATAAATATATTGTTTTTGGATAAAGAACTATATACAACTTGTAAAATTAATGCGTTAGAAAGTGTACAAAAGTTTTCTTTTGAAGAAATTAAGAAACAATGGTTAAATTTACTGCAAATAAAAGAATAATGAAAGCCAAAATTATAAATATCCCAAAAATAGAAGATCCAAGAGGTAATTTATCCGTTATTGAAAAGGAAGTGGTGCCGTTTGAAATCAAACGTGTTTATTATTTGTATGATGTTCCAGCTGGCGCAGAGCGTGGAGGGCATGCACATAAAAAATTACAACAATTTTTAGTAGCACTTGCTGGAAGTTTTGATGTAGTTTTAAACGATGGAAAAAACGAACAAACAATTACTTTAAACAAACCTTTTGAAGGCTTGTTAATAACAAACGGAATTTGGCGCGAATTGAAAAACTTTTCTTCAGGAGCTGTTTGTTTGGTGGTAGCCTCGGATGTGTTTGAAGAAGAAGATTACATTAGAGATTTTGAAGAGTTTTTAGCGATTTCGACTAATTAAATTTTCATAAACGTTTACTAAATCTGAAAAATGTTTTGCAAAGGTTTTTGTAACTAAATAATTTGGAATGTTGTTTTCTAATTCCGTTTTTAAACTTGGATTAGAAAGAAGTGCAATCATTTTTTCTTCTAATGCTTTCTGATTTTTGAAAGGATATGTCAAACCAACACAATTTTGTTCGATTTCATTTTTAATTCCAACTAAATCACTTATAATTATAGTTTTACCAAAGGATAAACTCTCTATTATTACATTGCCATACGCTTCTAAATATTCACTTGGAATTACCGAAAATTTCGAATTAGTATAAATAACTTGAAGCTCTTCACGAGACTTATTCCCTAAAAAAGAAACATTTTTCAAGTTGTTGTACATCGTAAAATTCTGAAGTTCTTCTAATTGATTTCCTTCACCAACAATCCATAATTGTTCATTTGGAAATTGTTTGGAAATATTCTGAAACGCTTTTAACAAGGTTAAAACTCCTTTTTCAGGAACCAAACGCCCAACAAACAAAATATAGTTTTCTTCTGAATTGGAGTTACGTTTAGGTTCAATTAATATTGGATTTGCAAGAGTTTGACCTTCTTTTTGAAAATGTTTAGCAATAAATTGTGTTAAATTTTCTGAAGGTGTTAAATAGTAATCAATGTGCTTTTTAATAATACTTTTGTGATACGACTGTTTAAAATGTAATAACGTATCAAACAAAATATTTCGTTTGGGTTGATGATGTAAAATACATTCTAAAGCGCTTTCATGTTTTAAAAGAACTTCGTTTTTATCATTCAACATATAGTTTTTTGGACAGATGTAATAATAATCTCGAAACGAGTACACAATTGGTATGCCTTTCAATTTTGCATATTCCATGAATTGCGGAGTTACTGGTGCTCCAATACTAAAGCAATGAATTATATCAGGTTTAAAGGCTTTAATTTCCTGAATAATTTCTGCTGTAATTTTTTTGTGGTAGAATTTTTCAATCCAATTGGTCTTGATTTTTTCTTTGCCAAACCATTTAAAAGTTAGGTTAGAATTATTTTTTTCGGCATACTGAATCAATTCATATAAATAATGTTCAACTCCACCAAGTCGATTCTCACTATTAAAATTATTGATAATCAGTATTTTCATCCAATATAAATTTTACTAAAATAAGTCAATCGAAACACATTGAAAACAAACAAAGACGGATTGTTTCCTTTAAGTTGATTCTCTAAAAATTTCCCAAAAACCGAATACAAAACAGCTAGTAAATACGTAATTTTAAAAGTATGTAACTTAGAAACTAAGTTAACCATTTTGCTGTATTCTTTTGTAATAAGTTGTTTTTTATATAGTAAGTGTAAATTATCTAACGAGTTCTTTGTTTTTTCAACATAAACTGCATTCGTGTCAATATCGTCATGTTGAACTGGATTATGAATATGTTTGATTTTAGTATTCATTTTTTGAAGTTCAAAAGAAAAAAGCGTATCATCATGACCATATTTTTTAAAAGAACTATCAAATTTAATGCGATTAAAAACCGATTTTTTTATCAAAGTATTATTGAACAAAGTCGCTCGACACACATTTTTATTTCTTTGGTCAACCGTTTGATCTTCCATGAATTTCCCATATTTCCAACGAAGTAATTGTTGTTTTGACGGTGCTTTTTCAGCGTGAATTCTTCCACCATATACTACTTCGTAATCAGGAATTTGATTAACGTAATTTTTTATGAAATTAGGAAAAGGTAATACACAATCGCCATCTAAAATTAGTAAATTTTCATATCGAGATTGACTAACTAAAATATTTTTATTTTCACGATAACCTACATTTTTCTTCAAAGAAACATAACTACAATGGGATAATAAATTGATTTTCTCGTTCTCTAAATTATGAATCGAATTTGAAGCATCGTCTTGCGTTAAAATCTCAAAATCTATTTCTAAATCAACACATTGTTGATGAATCTCTTTAACTAAAGGCAAAAGATTGTAATGGTATATCGTTATTAAAATAGACAGCATTATACCGTTCTTTGAACCACTTCAAACATTTTACCGCCTTCAAATTTTAATGTTTTTGAAGGGTATTTTAAAACCAATGCATAATCATGAGTAGCCATTAAGATGGTTTTTCCGTTGGCATTAATTTTTCTTAGCACTTCCATAATCTCAACACTTGTTTGTGGATCTAAATTTCCAGTTGGTTCATCGGCTAAAATTAATTCAGGATCATTCAGTAAAGCTCTAGCAATTCCTATGCGTTGTTGTTCTCCGCCAGAAAGTTGGTGTGGCATTTTAGATGCAAAACCTTTCATGCCTACTTTGTCTAAAACTTCTTCGATTTTTACATCCATTTCTTCTTTAGCTGTCCAACCAGTTGCTTTTAAAACAAATAAAAGGTTTTCTTTTACGTTGCGGTCAGAAAGTAATTTGAAATCTTGGAACACTACACCTAATTTTCTTCTCAAATAGGGAATGTCATTTTCTTTTAAAGTATTTAAATCATAATCAACTACGCTACCTTCGCCTTCAATTAAAGCTAAATCAGCATATAACGTTTTTAAAAAACTACTTTTACCCGAACCGGTTCTTCCAATTAAGTATAGAAATTCGCCATGTTTTACTTCAATATTAACATCGGTTAAAACTGGATTTTTTTCTTGATAAATCGTTACGTTTTTTAAAGATAGAACTGATTGCGACATAAGTTAATTTTAATTTAAAAATGTAAAAGTAATAACTTAAACGGCTGTTTCAAAATTTAAAGTTAATTTCGATTAAAAATAGTAGTTTTGGTTGAAAACTATGTTTAAAAATTGTACAATAATATGTTAATAGCCTTCGTTATTACTTGTAATAAGCCTTATATTTGGAACTTATAAATAACGAATCAAATGATAAAGTATTTAAAACTTTCTTTTTTAGTTGTTTTCTTTTCAGGAACACTTTTAGCCCAACAATCTTTTGTCTATACGCACGAATTGACAGAGTTTAATCGAGCACTTGAATTATATAAAGATAAACAATATCAAGCAGCACAAATTTTATTCGACAAAGTAAAATCCAAAACCGATAATATGGAAGTTGAATCGGATTGTGCCTACTATTTTGCGAACTGTGCTATTCGTTTGGACCAAATGGGAGCAGATGTTTTGGTAGAAAGTTTTGTAGAAGATTATCCTACGAGTACAAAAACGAATCAAGCCTATATTGAAGTAGCGCATTATTATTTTGATCAAGGAAATTATCCAAAATCATTAGAATGGTTTGATAAAGCTGATTCAAATAATATGTCACAAGCCGAAAGAGAAAAATATAATTTCCAAAAAGGATATGCCTATTTCACAGCGAAAAACACAAAAGAAGCTACAAAATACTTTAATCAAGTAGTAAATTCAAAGACTTTTGGAAGTCAAGCAAAATACTATTTAGGTTACATGTCTTATGAAACCGATGATTATAAAAGTGCAAATCAATATTTCGATCAAGTTTCAGACCAAGAAAAGTACAAAGAAAAAATGGGGTATTTTCAAGCGGATATGAATTTCAAGCTTGGGAATTTCCAAAAAGCCATCGATTTAGGTTTGGAGCAATTACCAAAATCGAAAGGAGAAGAAAAAAGTGAATTGTCTAAAATCATTGGAGAGAGTTATTTTAATTTAAAACAATACGACAAAGCACTTCCTCATTTGTTAGCATATAACGGAAAAAAAGGAAAATGGACGAATACCGATTTTTACCAATTAGGGTATACTTATTACCAACAAAAAGATTATGAAAATGCTATTTCGCAGTTCAATAAAATTATTGATGGAAATGATGGTGTAGCTCAAAATGCGTATTATCATTTGGCGGAAAGTTATTTAAAAACGGATAAAAAACAACAAGCATTAAATGCATTTAAAACAGCTTCTGAAATGGAGTTTGATTTAAAAATTCAAGAAGATGCCTATTTGAATTATACCAAATTAAGTTATGAAATCGGAAATCCATACAAATCGGTTCCTGAAATCATGAATGCTTATTTGGATAAGTATCCAAATTCACCTTATAAATCAGAGATTAATAACTTGTTGATTAGTTCTTATATCACATCCAAAAATTATAAAGAAGCACTTTCGTTATTAGAGAAAAATAAATCGCCAGAAAATAAATTAGCGTATCAAAAAGTAACATTTTACAGAGGTTTAGAATTGTATACCGATGGTGATTACAAAGGTGCTTATGCGTTATTTAAAAAATCGTTTGCTGAAAATAAAGATGCAAAATTCACAGCAAGAGCTACTTTTTGGAAAGCGGAAACCGAGTATAATTTAGACCAATTTGAAGAAGCAAAATTGAGTTTCAAGCAGTTTTTAAATTCATCTGAAGCTTCAAATACACCTGAATACGCAAATGCAAATTACAACTTAGCGTATTCGTATTTCAAGTTGAAAGAATATGAAAATGCAATTCAGTATTTCGATTCGTTTACCAAATCTATTAAAGATGATAAAATTCGTTTAACCGATGCTTATTTGAGATTAGGTGATTGTAATTTCATGGCAGCAAAATATTGGCCAGCTATGGATGCATATAACAAAGCGATTGACATGAAAAGTGTTGATGCTGATTATGCGGCATTTCAAAAAGGAATCAGCTATGGATTTGTAAGCAAACCCGATCGTAAAATTGAAGATTTAGAAAAATTCGCAAAAACATATCCAACGTCTCAATATGCCGATGATGCATTGTATGAATTAGGAAATACTTACGTAAATCAAAATCAGAACGAAAAAGGAATTGCAACTTATGATAAGTTAATCAACGGATATGAATCAAGTTCGTATGTAGCAAAAGCCATTTTAAAGCAAGGTTTAATTTACTATAACTCAAGCAAAGAAGATTTAGCTTTAACGAAATTCAAAAAGGTTGTAGCGGAATATCCAAACTCGCCAGAATCTATTGAGGCGGTTTCAACAGCGCGTTTAATTTATGTAGATAAAGGTCAAGTGGATGATTATGCAGCTTGGGTGAAAACTTTATCATTTGTAGAAGTTTCAGATGCAGATTTGGATAATGATACTTATGAATCTGCCGAAAAACAATATTTACAAAACAATACCAAACAAGCTATTTCAGGATTCTCAAGTTATGTGAGCAAGTTTCCAAACGGATTGCATGCATTGAAGGCGAATTTCTATTTAGCGCAATTGTATTTTGCAGATAATTTAGAAGCTAATTCAGTGAAACATTATGAGTTTGTAGTTTCAAAACCAAGAAATGAATTTACGGAGCAAGCGCTAGCTCGTTTGTGTCAAGTGCATTTGAAAGCTAAGAATTACGATAGCGCTCTTCCCGTTTTAAAACGATTAGAAACTGAAGCAGATTTCCCGCAAAATATCACGTATGCGCAATCTAATTTGATGAAATCGTATTACGAAAAACAAGATTTTACTAATGCCGTTGTGTATGCAGATAAAGTGTTGAAAAACGACAAAATCGATGACAGAATTAAAAGTGATGCGCAAATTATCGTAGCGCGTTCGGCAATAAAAACAAACGATGAAGCTAAAGCAAAAGAGGCGTATGCTAAATTGCAAAAAATTGCAAAAGGTGAATTAGCTGCAGAAGCTTTGTATTACGATGCGTATTTCAAAAACAAAGAAGGCAAGTTTGAACCTTCGAATGTTGTAGTGCAGAAAATCGCTAAAGATTACTCAGGGTATAAATATTATGGAGCGAAGAGTTTGGTAATTATGGCGAAAAACTTCTACGGATTAAAAGATAGTTTCCAAGCGACTTACATTTTAGAAAGTGTAATTGAAAACTTCAAAGAATATACAGATGTAATTGAAGAAGCGCAAAAAGAATTGGATTTCATCAAAGGAGAAGAAGCAAAACGTAATTCATCAATCACAAATTAATAAAAATTAGATAATTGTCATACTGCCCCGAAGTTTCGGGATTGTTTCAGTATCTCATTTAAAAAAATAGAACATGAAGAAATTAAATATAATCGCCTTAGTTGTAGTCGTATTCGGTATCCAATTTTCTTTTGCTCAAGTAAAAGATGAAAATATTGGTTCAGAAGTGGTAAATATCGTAAAACCTTATACGCCCACTATTTCAGATGCTTTCAAAGTAAAAGAAACACCTGTTTTGGAAGATGAAGAAGAACAAAAAAAGATGCCAATTCAGTACAATATTTTCTCATTTCCGGTAGCATCAACATTTACACCAGCAAAAGGAAAAGCAGCAGGAGTAGATAAAATCGAAAAAGAAAAATTATACAACAATTACGCAACTTTAGGTTTTGGAAATTATCCAACTATCAATGCTGAATTGTTTATTACACAAAATTTAAGCCGAAGCAATTATGTGGGCGGAATGTTACGTCATTTATCGTCTCAAGGCGGAATCAAAGATTTGGTTTTAGATGATAAATTCTACAACACCAGTTTAGATGTTACGTACGGAGTTCGCGAACGCGATATGAGTTGGAATGTTGATTTAGGAGTGAAAAATCAAATTTATAATTGGTACGGTTTACCTACAGAATCAATTGTTTTTGATGATGCTACAATTGCAGGAATCGATTCAAAACAAACATACAATACGATTGCTCTTGGCGGAAAAATGAGTTTCAAAGACGGAATTTTTAATGATGCTAGCATACAATTCAAACGTTTTTCTGATGGATTGGATTCGGGCGAAAATCGTTTTTTCATCAAGCCAAATTTAGATTTCAATGTAATGAATCAAAAAATAAAAGCTGATTTCGTAGTGGATTATGTGGGTGGAAGTTTTGAGAGAATGTACGATGTAGATTCGGAATTAAAATACAGCACTATTATTGCAGGAACAAAACCAAGTATTTTGTACCAACAAGATGATTTGTCAGTTCAAATTGGAGCTGGAGTGTATTATGCAACTACAAAAAACAATAACGAAAGCGATGGCAAGATTTTCATTTATCCAAACATCAAAGCGTCTTATAAATTAGTAGGTGATATTCTTGTTGCTTACGCTGGAGCGGAAGGTGATTTAGAGCAAAATTCGTATGCTGATTTCGTAGATCAAAATCCGTTTGTGTCGCCAACGTTATTTATTGCGCCAACGGATAATAAATTTGATTTGTATGTTGGTATGAAAGGAAAATTAGCCAATTCTGTAGCCTTCAATGTTAGAGCTTCGAATAAAAATCAAGCAGATAGAGCATTATTTGTTAGCAATGGTTTTGATGGAACAGGAACAAATACAAACGGTTATGCTTATGGAAATTCATTTGCAGTGGTGTATGACGATTTAAACACGCTAAGCATTTTCGGAGAATTGAAAGCTGATTTTTCTAAAAACGTAACTTTCGGAATCAACGGAACCTACAATAATTACTCAACCGATTCGCAAGCGGAAGCATGGAATTTACCACAATTAAAAATTGGATCAACCGTAGATTTTGATATCAATGAAAAATGGTATGCAGGAGCCAATGTGTTTTTTGTAGGCGAAAGAAAAGATTTAGTTTCAATTCAAGATGATGTGTTGGTTTTTCCAGCTACTTTTTCACAACAAGTGGTAACATTAGATAGCTATTTCGATTTGAATGCACACGTGGGTTATAAGTACAATGCAAAATTAACTGCTTTCTTAAAAGGAAACAACTTAGCCAATCAACAATATAATCGCTGGGCTAATTTTCCAGTACAAGGAATTCAGGTGTTGTTAGGTGCAAATTATAAATTCGATTTCTAAAACTTCAATATTCAACATTCATAGTTCCAAGTTAAAAATGTTGAATATTCAATTTTGAACAATGAATTTTGAAGTTTACTAAAGTGATTTTATAAGTTTTTTCAATACTATATTCGTGAATAAATATCTCTTTCTTATTGTTTGTTTTAGTTTTTTGAATTGTAAGAATTCGGAAAATAAAATTGTGAATACTGCTGAGATAAAATTTAATAATTTGAATTTCTTTGATTTTGATAATGTTGAACATTATTCTAAAAATATAAAAGATGACGATATTTTGCACGAAATGCAAAGATTAGATGGTATTGATAAGCATTCTGAAGAATATAATTATCTAAATCTAATTGCGTATAATTATCCTAAAGATGTTAATGACAAAGAATTTATAAGTAATTTGGTAAAATACAAATTTTCGAAAATACAAATTGATAATAATATCCATAAAGACATAAATAAACTTTTTAGTACATCAAAATGTGAAGGAGGTTATCCTTCAGCTTGTGCTCCAGTTTATAGAGATATTCTTGTTTTTTACAAACAAGATAAGATTATAGGAATAGCAAAAATTTGTTTTGAATGTGGACAAAGCTATATTTTAGGTTCTTCTAATGATGTAAGGGATTTTGGAAGCTGTGGAGAGTATGGTGTATTGTATGAAATTTTAAAAGGGAAAAAATAATACTCGCGTTCTTAGCGCCTTCTTAGCGAACTTAGCGGTTAAACCATGACATTCAAACAAAAAATAAAATCCCATTACCAATACCTATTATCTGAAAAAATAAACGAATTGCGTTTTATGATTTCCGATTTAGCTCAAGATGCGCAAAACGATGCGAAAGGTTCGGCTGGCGATAAGCACGAAACCGCTTTATCGATGATGCATTTAGAGCAAGAAAAACTCAATCAAAAATTAGCAGAAATCATCGGTCAAAAGAATAGTGTTGATAAAATTGATGCGGAGGCAATTCATACCAAAGTTGCTCTGGGAAGTTTGGTTCAAACCAATGAAATGTTGTTTTATATCAGCGCCGCTTTACCAAAAATCCAACTCGAAAATAAAACGATTATTGCCGTTTCACCACAATCGCCATTAGGAAGTCAATTAATGGGAAAAAGCCTCGGAGATGAGGTTGTGATCAATACCAATCGATTCCAAATTAAATGCATCGAATAAAACAAACGCCACTCTCTCGAGTGGTTTTTTTATGATTTGTGACCAAAACAAATTAAAAACAGTCTTTCTGATTGATAATACAATTAAAAAAGTATATTTTAGTTTAAAATTATAACTAAAATTAGTTTTAAGATTTATTATTTAAACTTATATATTCAATTTTGCTTCATCAAATTAAGTGAATCTAAAATATCACTTAAACTTATCAACTCTTAAACTAAAAAGTTATGTGTGGAATATTAGCCATTATTGGAAAAGGAAAGGAAGAAACATTAGTGCAGCAATTATCAAAAAGAATGAGTCATCGTGGTCCAGATGAAAGTGATATTCATGTAACGGAGAAAGGGCACATTTTGGCGCACGAGCGTTTGTCAATTGTCGATTTACATACAGGAAAACAACCGATTCAAGGAACCGATTCCGCTTGGATGGTGCATAATGGCGAAATATACAATCACAAAAAATTAAGAGAAACAACTTTAAAACATCATACATTTAGGACTACATCCGATTCAGAAGTTATAGTGCATTTGTATGAGGAGTTTGGTTATGATTTCTGCGATATGTTAGACGGAATTTTCTCATTAGTCGTTATCGATGGAGATGATTATATAGTAGCTCGCGACCCGCTTGGAGTTAAACCTTTGTATTACGGAATGGATGAAAGAGGTCGTTTGTATTTTGCTTCAGAAATGAAAGCTATTACCGACCAATGTAAGTCGTTTTCAACTTTTCCTCCTGGACATTATTATACTGAAAAAACAGGTTTTGTAAAATATTATAAACCAGAATGGGAAGCGCATGAAACCGCAGTTGAAAAATTAGATTTACAAGCTTTGCAATCAAGTTTAACACAAGCGGTAGAAAAACGATTAATGTGCGATGTGCCTTTTGGAGTATTGCTTTCGGGTGGATTAGATTCATCGTTAATCGCATCAATAACGTCAAGATTGTTAGAAGGAACTGGACAAGAATTGCATTCGTTTTCTATCGGATTAGATGCTTCGGCACCCGATTTAATTGCTGCAAAAAAAGTAGCGGATTTCATTGGAACTACGCATCATGAAATTCATTTCACAGTCGAACAAGGAATCGAAATTTTAGATAAATTGATTTGGCATTTAGAAACGTATGATGTAACGTCAATTCGTGCTAGTACACCGATGTATTTCTTATCGAAAGCAATCAAGGAAAAAGGAATCAAAATGGTATTATCAGGTGAAGGAGCAGATGAAATTTTCGGAGGCTATTTGTATTTCCGAAATGCGCCATCCGTATTAGATTTCCAAAAAGAAACCATCGAACGCGTTCAAAAGCTATTTACTGCCGATTTACTTCGTGCCGATAAATCAACCATGGCGCACGGATTAGAAGCAAGAGTTCCATTTTTAGATAAAGCATTTTTGGATTTAGCCATCAAAATTCAACCTGAAGAAAAAATGCCAAAATCGTACGACGGAATTGAAAAATATATTTTGAGAAAAGCATTTGATACACCTGAAAAACCCTTTTTGCCCGAAGAGATTTTATGGCGTCAGAAAGAACAATTTTCTGATGGAGTAGGTTACAACTGGATTGATACTTTAATTGAGTATTGCTCAAGCCAAGTTACAGATGATGAATTTGAAAAAGCAAAACAGTTTTTTCCTTACAATACACCTGTTACAAAAGAGGCTTTTTATTACAGAAGCATATTTCATAAACATTTTCCACAAGAAAGTGCTGCTCAAACGGTTCGTAAATGGATTCCAAAATGGCAAGAAAACCAAGATCCAAGTGGTAGAGCCAATGCTGCTCATGTTAAGGCAGATGTGTCGATTTCAGTGGAATTGGAGAAAATTTAGTTTTGATTTTTTAAATTTTTTGGTTTGTTGATTTTTAAAAGCCTCTTTAATTGAGTTTTAAAGAGGCTTTTTGTTTTTATTCTATTTCGCTAAAATCAAAAAAAGTGCAAAAATTCAAAATAAGCTAGTTTTTATTCGATTTAAGCGCTTTTTGTTTGAAATTAACAAATGTTAATAACTTAGAGGTGAGTTCGATTGGTTTTTATTTCTTCTTTTCTTCTAATTAGTTATATTTGTTGATATAAAAATACTTTATTTAGCACAAATATTATGAGTGAAGAAAATAAGAAAAGTGGTTATTCTGCGGATAGTATTCAGGCCTTAGAGGGAATGGAGCACGTAAGAATGCGTCCTTCCATGTATATTGGAGATACTGGAGTTCGTGGATTACACCATTTAGTGTATGAAGTGGTTGATAACTCTATTGATGAGGCGTTAGCTGGACATTGTGATACTATTTATGTAGCAATAAACGAAGATAATTCCATTTCAGTTGAAGATAACGGTCGTGGTATTCCAGTTGATTTACACAAAAAAGAAGGCGTTTCTGCACTAGAAGTTGTAATGACTAAAATTGGAGCAGGAGGTAAGTTTGATAAAGATTCTTATAAGGTTTCTGGAGGTTTGCATGGTGTTGGGGTTTCGTGTGTTAACGCACTTTCTGACCATTTACGTGCAACGGTTTATCGTGAAGGTAAAATCTATGAGCAAGAATACGAAAGAGGTAAAGCGTTATATCCAGTAAAACAAATTGGAACGACTGATAAAAGAGGTACTATGGTTACTTTTAAACCAGATGCTACTATTTTTACCCAAACATTAGAATATTCATACGACACATTAGCGGCTCGTTTACGCGAACTTTCTTTCTTAAATAAGGGAATCACCATTACTTTAACTGATAAAAGAAATTTAGCAGAAGACGGTTCTCAACCAGTTGAAACTTTTCATTCTAAAGAAGGTTTAAAAGAATTTGTTAAGTTTTTAGATGGAAATCGTGAACCTATCATTACTCATGTAATTAGCATGGAGCATGAAAAAGGTGAGATTCCTGTTGAGGTTGCTTTAATTTACAATACAAGTTACACCGAGAATATTTTCTCTTATGTAAATAATATCAATACACACGAAGGAGGAACACATTTACAAGGTTTCCGTATGGGTTTAACGCGTACGTTGAAAAAATATGCGGATGCTTCTGGTTTGTTGGATAAATTAAAATTTGAAATTTCAGGAGATGACTTCCGTGAAGGTTTAACAGCTATTATTTCGGTAAAAGTGCAAGAACCACAGTTCGAAGGTCAAACCAAAACTAAATTAGGAAATAGAGAAGTAGTTTCTCCAGTTTCTCAGGCGGTTTCTGAAATGTTAGAAAATTATTTGGAAGAAAATCCAAATGATGCTAAAATCATAGTTCAAAAAGTAATTCTTGCTGCACAAGCACGTCATGCTGCTAAAAAAGCACGTGAAATGGTGCAACGTAAAACCGTTATGGGTGGTGGAGGATTGCCAGGTAAATTATCAGATTGTTCAGAACAAGATCCAGAAAAATGCGAAATTTTCCTTGTAGAGGGAGATTCGGCAGGAGGAACAGCTAAACAAGGTCGTGATAGATTTTTCCAAGCAATTTTACCTTTACGTGGTAAAATTTTGAATGTGGAAAAAGCAATGCAACACAAAGTATTTGAAAACGAAGAAATTCGTAATATTTTTACCGCATTAGGAGTTACAATCGGAACCGCTGAAGATTCAAAAGCTTTAAATTTAGAAAAATTACGTTACCACAAAGTAGTGATTATGTGTGATGCCGATGTCGATGGTTCTCACATCTCAACTTTGATTTTAACGTTCTTTTTTAGATATATGAAAGAACTTATTGAAAAAGGTCACGTATATATTGCAGCTCCACCTTTATATTTGGTTAAAAAAGGAAACAAAAAAGAGTATGCTTGGAACGATGTTCAACGTGATGTTGCTAATGAAAGAATGGGAGGAAATGCTGCTATTCAACGTTATAAAGGTCTTGGGGAAATGAATGCAGAACAATTGTGGGACACGACTCTTAATCCAGAAAACAGAACGTTCAGACAAGTTACAATCGATAGTTTGGCAGAAGCGGATAGAGTTTTCTCAATGTTGATGGGTGATGAGGTACCGCCTCGTAGAGAGTTTATTGAAAAGAATGCCTCTTACGCTAAAATTGATGCGTAAATCGGGTATAATAATAGGATTATTTGCTGCTTTCTTTTTTACACAAAAAAGTAAGGCTCAGACTGTAAATGAACAAATAGGGTATCTGTTAACAGATGCCCTTTTCTATTCGGGTCAGTATATTACTCCTGCAACAGATGCAGCGGTTTATCAAGCTTCTTCATCTTGGATGAATTCGGCAAAGAAAAAAGAAAAATGGAAAGTTGATTTAGGTTTACATGTAAATACTTTTTTTGTTCCTAAAAAGGATAGAGAATTTCAAATAAGTAATGATGATTTTCTATTTTTTGAAATAGAAAATGCAGAAACCGCAGTTGTTCCTTCTACTTTAGGAAATGATAATCAAGTTTATTTGGTAGGAGATTTAGATGGTCAACAAGTGCGATTTAAAACTCCTGAAGGAATTAATCAAGAAGTAGTGGTTTATCCTTATTTGCAAGCGAGCGTAGGATTACCTTATGGATTTGAATTTGTAGGAAGATATTCAACTCGAACCAAACTTAAAAAGGGCGATTATCAGGTATATGGATTTGGTTTAAAGCATAATTTTAGTCAGTATTTTTCAAAGTTAGAACAAAAGAAAATCAATATTTCATTGCTAACGGTTTATTCAAATGAAGAAATCCGATTTGATTTTTTAGATGTCCAAACGGCAACTTTTGGTAATTTAGGATTGGATAGATTTAGTAGTAAAATTAACACTTATCATTTTCAACTAGCTGTTTCAAAAGGAATTAAGGATTTCGAAATTATTGGAAGTATAATTACTAATGTGAGTGATTTTAATTATAAGGTATATAGTGATAGTTCTGAACCTTCAGTATTTTTAGATCCAATCAATAAGCTTATTCCACAGCTTGAAGAAACCAAATGGAATGCAATAGGTGAAATTTCAGGTAGATATCAAATAAGCAAATTTTATCTGCAAAGTTCAATTGCTTTTGGTAAATTTGTCAACGGAAATATGGGAGTTCAATATCAATTTTAATTTAATAATTTTAAATATACACAATAAAATGAAAGTAACTATAGTAGGTGCGGGAAACGTAGGTGCAACATGTGCAGACGTTATATCGTACAGAGGAATTGCAAGTGAGGTTGTATTAGTAGACATTAAAGAAGGTTTTGCCGAAGGTAAAGCTATGGATATTATGCAATGCGCTACAACTACTGTGTTTAATACACAATTGAGTGGTACAACTGGTGATTATTCTAAAACTGCAGGAAGTGATGTAGTAGTAATTACTTCAGGTATTCCAAGAAAACCTGGAATGACCCGTGAAGAGTTAATCGGTATCAATGCTGGAATTGTTAAGTCGGTTGCAGATAACGTTTTAACACATTCTCCAAATGCAATTATAGTAGTAGTGTCTAATCCAATGGATACTATGGCCTATTTAACATTAAAAGCTACAGGATTGCCTAAAAATAGAGTAATTGGAATGGGTGGTGCTTTAGATAGCTCTCGTTTTAAATATTATTTATCAAAAGCATTAGATAAACCAGCTAATGATGTTCAAGGTATGGTTATTGGTGGTCATGGTGATACTACAATGATTCCATTAACACGTTTAGCATCTTACAATGGTGTTCCGGTTTCTAATTTCCTATCTCAAGAAGAATTAGATAAAGTAGCTGCTGACACTATGGTGGGTGGTGCTACATTAACAGGTTTGTTAGGAACTTCAGCTTGGTATGCACCAGGAGCTTCTGTGGCTTATTTAGTTGATAGTATTTTAAATGATCAAAAGCGTATGATTCCATGTTCAGTATTCTTAGAAGGAGAGTATGGACAAGAAGATATTTGTATGGGAGTTCCATGTATTATTGGTAAAAATGGTGTTGAGAAAATTGTTGATGTGCAATTAAATGAAGCTGAAAAAGCATTATTTGCTAAAAGTGCAGATGCAGTTCGTAACATGAATGCAGATTTGAAATCAGTATTGTAATTTTATCTTAAAAATAAAATACAAAAACTGTCAAGAAATTGGCAGTTTTTTTTTGTTATGACATTTTTTATGAACACAATAAGATTGCATTTTTTGCTGTAAATTAATAAGTTTTAAACAATAAATGAAGGATTGTGAATTACTTTTTTTTGTTGTAAGTGTTTAATTATTAGGTAATAATAAGGATTTTCGATTAAAATTTATTAAAAAGGCTATTTTAATCCAAAATAAAATTGCTTAATCCTATTGTAAATTATATATTTGTCCGTTTTTATAATATAGAATAAATAAATTTTAGTATAATGCAGAATAGAGGACTTATTAAATTTTTCGCAATTATCTTTGCTTTGGTATGTGTATACCAACTTTCTTTTACTTTCGTAGCAAATAGTATTGTTTCTGATGCAAAAGCTTTTGCAAAAGGAGATGCTGCTAAGGAATTACGTTATTTAGATTCTATAGGAAAAGAAGAAGTATACTTAGGACATACTTACAAAGAAGTTACCAATAACCAAATCAACAAAGGTCTTGACTTAGAAGGTGGATTAAACGTAATCCTTCAAATTTCAGTTAAAGATGTTTTGAAAGGATTAGCTAATGATTCTAAAAATCCAGCTTTCCTAAAAGCACTTGCTGATGCAAAAGCAAACCAACAAGGAAATCAAGATTATATTGATGCTTTCTTTGAAGCAGCTAATGCAGCAAATGTGAAATTGGCTGCTGCTGATGTTTTTGGAAATAGAAACTTAGATGAAGTTATCAAGTTTGATATGACCAACAAACAAGTTGAGCCAATCATCAAACAAAAAGTTCAAGAATCAGTAGAAAGTGCTTTCAAAGTATTAAGAGAGCGTATCGATAAATTTGGTGTAACTCAACCTAATATTCAATTATTAGGAAATTCTGGTAGAATCTTGGTAGAATTGCCAGGCGCTAAAGATGTTGATCGTATAAAAAAATTATTGCAAAGTACTGCTCAATTAGAGTTTTGGGAAACCTATAAAATTGAAGAAGTTGGACAATATTTAATGTCTGTAGAAGATGCATTAAAGAAAACAGAAGTAGCTGTTAAAGCGGCACCAACTAAAACAACTGGAATAGATTCTTTATTAACAGATAAAGCAGATACTACAGCTGCAAATAATAGTCCTTTCTTAGGTAAAATGTTAGCTCCAGGTCAGCAAGGTGCTCCACATGTAGGAACATTTGCTACTAAAGATACTGCAGTTATTAACGGGTATTTAAAAAGAGCAGATATTAAAGCTTTATTACCAGCTAATTTAACTAACATTAGATTTGCTTGGGGAAAAACCAACGAAAAAAATCCAGATATTACAGATTTATATGCATTAAAAGGAACAAGAGATAATGTTGCTCCTTTAAGTGGTGGTGTTATTGTTGATGCAAAAGATACTTTTGATCAATTAGGTAAACCAGCCGTTTCTATGCAAATGAATGGTAACGGATCAAGAAAATGGGAACAAATTACAGGAGCAGTTTCTCAACAAGGAAATGCTATTGCAATTGTTTTAGATAATATCGTTTACTCTGCACCAGGTGTAAGTAAAGGAGCGATTACCGGAGGTCAATCAGAAATTTCTGGAAACTTTACAATTGAAGAAACAAAAGATTTAGCAAACATCTTAAGAGCAGGTAAATTACCGGCTGCAGCAGAAATTGTTCAATCAGAAGTAGTAGGGCCATCATTAGGACAAGAAGCTATTGATAATGGTATGTTATCATTCGTTATTGGTTTTGCATTAGTATTATTATGGATGGTAGTTTACTACGGTAAAACGGGATTCTATGCTAACTTAGCTTTATTAGTAAACATCTTATTTATTTTTGGAACATTAGCAAGTTTTGGTGCGGTATTAACATTGCCAGGTATTGCAGGTATCGTGTTAACAATCGGTATGGCGGTAGATGCTAACGTAATCATATTTGAAAGAGCAAAAGAAGAATTAGATAATGGTAAATCGGTACAAGAAGCTACTGATTATGCTTTTACTTGGAAAGGGGCGATGTCATCTATTATTGATGCTAACGTTACTACAGCGATTACAGCTATTATCTTATTAGTGTTTGGAACAGGGCCTATTCAAGGTTTTGCTACTACTTTATTAATTGGTATTTTTACTTCTGTTATCACTGCAGTTTTTGTAACTAGAATGTTCTTAGATTGGAGTTTAAACAGAAACGAAAAATTAGCTTATTCAACTTCGTTAACTAAAACTTGGTTTAAAAACTTAAATATCGATTTCTTAGGTAAAAAGAAAATTGCTTATATAATTTCAGGTCTTTTAGTAGCATTAAGTATTTTCTCATTAGCAACTAAAGGATTAAATCAAGGGGTTGACTTCGTAGGAGGAAGAACGTACCAAGTACGTTTCGATAGAGCGGTTTCGGCTCCAGAAGTTACAGCTGATTTAGTAGCTGTTTTTGGAAGTGCTGAAGCTAAAATTTATGGAGGTAATAATCAGTTAAAAATTACTACTAAATATAAAATTGAAGACGAGGGTGAAGGTGTAGATAAAGAAGTAAACCAAAAATTATATGAAGGTTTAAAGAAATATTTACCAGCTGATTTAACCTATGAAAAGTTTGCTAATTTATACGAAGGTAAAGAAATTGGTATTTTATCATCTGCCAAAGTAACAGGAACTATTTCAAAAGATATTAAAACAAACTCTTTATGGGCAGTTTTAGGTTCATTATTTGTTGTATTTGTTTACTTAATGATTAGTTTCCGTAAATGGCAATTTGGATTAGCTGCTGTTATAGCAGTTGCGCATGACGTAATTATTGTATTGGGTATTTTCTCATTTTTCTATACAATCTTACCATTTAACATGGAGATTGACCAAGCGTTCATTGCTGCAATCTTAACCGTTATTGGATATTCGTTGAATGATACTGTAATTGTATTTGATAGAGTTCGTGAATACCTAGATTACAATTCCTCACCAGATTTCAAAGGATTAGTTAACAAAGCATTAAATACTACTTTAAGTAGAACAATCAATACTTCTGCAACAACATTAGTTGTGTTAGTGGCAATCTTCATTTTTGGAGGTGAAACTATTAGAGGTTTCGTATTTGCTATCTTAGTGGGTATTTTAGTAGGAACTTATTCTTCATTATTCATTGCAACTCCAGTGATGCAAGATACAATTGGTGAAAAAGAAGGTCGTAAAATGGCTGAATTTAAAAAAGAAGACTAAGTAATTAGTTTACATTATATTGAAAAGTCCTGATTTATTCAGGACTTTTTTTATATTTATAATTCTAAAATGATAAATTATGAAAGCTAAACTTTTTTTATTTGCTCTTGTGTTCGTAGTAATGTCTTGTAATAAGAATAAAGTATTTGACGAATTTAATCGTGATTTTACAGATAATCGTTGGGAAAGCAAAGATGTGAAGTCATTTGAATTTGAAAATATGCAATCTGAGGAAGTTTGTGATGTCAAATTACACATTGGTCACATAAGCGGTTTTCAATTCAAGGAAGTGCCTTTAGAAGTCGAAATTTCAACTCCTGATGACAAGGCAGAAACACTCCCTGTGGTTATGAAACTTATTGATGAGTCAGGAAATGATATTGGCGATTGTACAGGTGATGTTTGTGATGTGTTCCAATCTATTAAAACTTTTGAAAAACTTGAAAAAGGTAAATACAAAATTAGTATTAAAAGTAAATTTAAAGGACCTTATCTGCCAAATGTGTTAGGAGTAGGAATTGTAGTCGAGAAACAAAAATAAAAAAAGCAGTTAGAATTTCTAACCGCTTTCTTATGATATAATTTATTCCACAGTGTCTAGTTTGCAGCTTCAACTGTAAATCCTTCTTTACGCAATAATTTAATTACCCCTTCTTCTCCCGCTAAATGTCCCGCACCAACGCCAAAAAATGTTGGTTTAGCTTTCATAGTTTTTATCATCACGGGAATCCAGTTTTTGTTTCTATTGTTTAACAAAACATCTTGATTATCTGAAGTAATTTTGTTATCTGAATCATCCATCATTTTAAGCATGCCCTCAATGTCTTTACTTTGATAGATTTTCATCATTTTTTTTAGTTCATCTTTGTCCTTTTGTAAATCACTTTTAGCCATTTTTACTAATTCATCGGCCTGAACTTGGTAGGAAATCGCATCAAATACTTTCATTTGGTCTTCCACAGTTTCTAGTCCAAAGATTTCTTCTTTTTGTTCCTTGCTTACTTTCATCAATTCATTTTCAACCGATTGAAAAGGGCAATCAATCATCTTTGGGTACAACATTGTTGTTATAATAAATGGTTTAAAACTATCAAACATTTTTGCCGACATGTTGATGTTTTTTTTGAGAAATTCATCAACTGTTTTAAAATCATCCGCATTTAATAAAGTAGACAATTTTGTGCCATCTTTCATCATCATGTGTTTCATCATTTGCATTTGCAATGATTTTTCATCCATGTCGAGTTCTAAAGACAATTGTTCTGTTTTTCCAAGTGCTTTTATTGTATTTTCATCTAAAGTAGCATCACAAGTTATATGAATGGTTCCATATAAAAATGAGTCTTGTTGTAGACCATTACCCGATATTTTCCAAAGTAAACTTTTTTCTAATTCTTGAGAAAATGACAAACCTGTAAGTAAGGTTAAAAGAGAAATGAATAGCTTTTTCATTAATAATCTATTTTTTGGAGTTCATTGTAATTTTTCTGAAGTCTTCGCATTAAAATACCATATAAAACGCGGTAAAACAGCCAGATTAGTCCAATGAAAACAGTAATTATAACAGCATAAATAACAATCATTATGCAATAAAAAATATTTGGATCTACATTTTGAGAAACTTTATCTATCATTCTCCGAATATTTGGATCATACATAAATTGAAAAATAAAGACCAAAATAAATGAAAAAGCGGTCATCCCTAAATTATACCAAACATAGTATTTTACAGTTTTTCGAGTTTTTAATATGCTTTGCATCAATTGTTTTACAGTGTCTGTAGTATTGATTGCTTTATAATTTTTGAAAAACAAGTAGATGAAAAATAAAATAACACCATAATTTACAAATGCAATTATAGGCATTGCAGTATCTAAATGATATATTTTTAAGGTTTTAAAATACTCTTCATCTGCAGAAAAAACAGATATACTTGTCCATAGTAAAAGCTCTAGTATGCTAATTACTACAATCCATTTCACGATAGAAGAGGATCGCTTGTGGAGCATTCCGTAAATTTCTTTTTCTCCTATTTGTTGGAATGAACCTTCTTGTTTTTTCCAATCTTTTTTTAATATTTCTAATTCATCCATCTGTTACGGATTTAATATTTTTTTTAATTTTCCTTTTACACGATTCATTTTTACCCGTGCATTTACTTCACTAATCCCTAATGTTTCAGAAATTTCAGTATAATCTTTATCTTCTAAATATAAGAAAACCAAGGCTTTTTCAATATCGTTGAGCTCGCTAATGGCGCTGTATAACAATTTTAATTTTTCTTCATCTTCAAAGTTATATTCCTCCTGAGTCACCTTGTGAAAGGCACTATCAAACTCAATGGTGTCAACGGTACGTTTCTTTTTTCGATAAAGGGTTATAGCTGTATTTAGCCCTACACGATATGCCCAAGTAGAAAACTTAGAATCTCCTCTAAAGTTTGGAAAAGCCTTCCATAATTGAATGGTAATTTCTTGAAACAAATCGTTATGTGCATCTGAATCAGTAGTATATAACCTACAAATTTTGTGGATTATATTCTGATTTTCTTTGAGTTGTTGCACAAAAAGTATTTCCGATTCTGATTTCATAAATAATAAGTAGTTTTTTGCACAAATTTGTTACAAGTTTTCATACCCAATCGCTAATCCTACAAACTTACTATAACCTTCCATCCCGTCTTTTTGTTGGTTGGCTTTTAGGAAATTATCGTAGAAATATTCAAAAAAGCTATTGATAGGTGTTTTGTATTGATTCCAGAAGATTTTGTTCTCTTCAAAGTTTTTTAAAACACCTTTGTTGATTTTATCTGCAAAACACTTCGAACTTCCTTCTTGTATAGCTTCTAAATTATTCAGCGCATATCGCAACGCAAAACTATATGCCGAATATTGGAAATACAAATCCTCATTTTTAGCAGCCGTTACAAATCCGATGAAATTACATTCGCTTTCGTTTCCAATTCCTGTTTGATGCGCCATTTCGTGGCAAGTGGTTAAAGGCGAAGTGTATTTAGGTTTTAAATAATTCACTTGCGCTTCATTGGTAAACGGATTCAAATAACCACCAAATCCCATATAACTCAAAGGATAACTAAACAACGACGATTTGATACTTTTTACTTCGTAACGGAATTCTTGTAAATCACTTGGAATATTTTCATAGCCTTTCAAAGCCAAACTATAAATTTCTTCATCCGAATACGGAATCACAACGGCTAACGAATCATTTTTAGTGATTTGCAATTGTAATTCGTTGGTTTTTATCAACATTTTTTCTGCAAACTTTTTTAATTGTTCTGCCGAATATTCCTTTTCAATCTGTAGTTTTTCATGTAACGGAATTCGGTAGTAGTTCATTCCCCAAAGAATGTGAAAGAAAAAGTAAAACACCGAAACCCAACTCAATATCGCCAATCCGTTATTTTTCCACTCTTTGAAAAAGCCAGTTCGGTGCTTCCAAATCCATCGGAATAAAAGTATAATCAGGATAAAATAAAGCACATCACCAAGCGAAAATGGTAACCAACCCAATGCTTTTCTTGACAAGAAAGCCAATTTCGGATAAAAACCTTTACTGTACCAGGTTTCTACAAAATCAGGAAATAAACCAATCGTTTTCACTACGATGATTTGGATTATTAAAAATAGAGGAAGTATGAATTTTCTTTTCACAGCGTATTTTAAAACGTAAATATAATCACAAATCAATTTGTAAAGAAATTAAACTTTGTAACTTTGTTATCTTAAACTTGAAACTTGAAACTTGAAACAAAAAAACACAAAAAATATAATGAGCCAAGAAATTAGAAATCTGGAACCAAAGCCACTTTGGAACAAATTTGCCGATTTGAATGCGGTGCCACGTCCGTCAAAAAAAGAAGAGCGTGTGATTGAATTCATGAAAAACTTCGGAACCAGTTTAGGATTAGAAACGTTTGAAGACGAAATCAGAAACGTTATCATTCGCAAACCAGCAACGCCAGGAATGGAAAACCGCAAACCAATTGTTCTTCAAGGACATTTGGATATGGTGCACCAAAAAAATAACGACACGAATTTTGATTTCGACACACAAGGAATCGATATGTATGTCGATGGTGACTGGGTTCGTGCAAAAGGAACTACGCTTGGTGCCGACAATGGGTTAGGAGTAGCGATGATTATGGCGATT
This sequence comes from Flavobacteriia bacterium, assembly GCA_004293165.1. Classification (GTDB taxonomy): domain Bacteria; phylum Bacteroidota; class Bacteroidia; order Flavobacteriales; family Flavobacteriaceae; genus Flavobacterium. The sequence continues at coordinate 181,030 of RDYL01000004.1, forward strand.
TTAGAATCTACAGACATCAAACATCCTGCAATTGAGGCTTTGTTTACGATTGATGAAGAAACCGGAATGACTGGCGCTTTGAACTTAAAAGGCGGTGTGTTACAAGGTGAAATTTTATTGAATTTAGATACCGAAGAAGATGATGAAATCGATATCGGTTGTGCGGGTGGAATTGACGTAACCGCAACAAGAGGTTATAACGAAGAAGAAACGCCAGAAGGTTCTGTGGGTTACACGATTACTGTAAAAGGTTTACAAGGTGGACACTCGGGAATGGATATTCATAAAGGATTAGGAAATGCTAACAAAATCATGAACCGTTTATTATTTGACGGATTTGAGAATTTTGGATTGCAAATTGCCGAAATTTCAGGAGGAAGTTTGCGTAATGCGATTCCAAGAGAAAGTGTAGCGAAAGTTATTACTGCTGAAATGTATGACGAAGCGTTTGTTTTTGACATGCAAGAAGTAATTGGCGACATCAAAACCGAATTCAAAACAATGGAGCCAAATTTAACGATTGAGATTGTTAAAAGTGATTCAACTCCAGCAAAAGTAATGGATTTAGGCGTGCAAGAAGGTTTGTTGCGAGCGATTTATGCAGCACACAACGGCGTTTACAGAATGTCGGCTGATATGGAAGACTTGGTGGAAACTTCAAATAATATTGCAAAAGTAATTGTAAAAGACGGACAAATTTCGATTCAGAATTTAACGCGTTCTTCTGTGGAAAGTTCTAAAATGGATTTAGCAAATGCGCTACGTTCAGCTTACGAATTGTTTGGTTGCGAAGTTGATTTTGCAGGAAGTTATCCTGGTTGGACACCAAATGTAAACTCTGAAATTTTAGACGTATTGACTTCAATTTACGAAAAACAAAACGGAGATAAACCAAAAGTAGTCGCGTGTCATGCTGGATTAGAATGTGGAATCTTAGGAACGAACTATCCAAATATGGACATGATTTCTTTTGGACCAACGATTCACGGAGCACACAGCCCAGATGAAAGAGCATCGATTAAATCGTCTCAGAAATTTTGGAAGTTTGTTTTGGAAATTTTAGAGAATATTCCAGAGAAGAAATAAGAGAACAGAAAGTAGAATAAAGAGGAAATCCCGATGTGAATCGGGATTTTTTTTGTGCTGGGGCGAGCATCTTACTCGTAACTATTTTTTATCAGCTTTACATTGTGTTCACAGGTATGACGCTAGCGATAGCTAGGTAAAGCAAACCGCTGATATAAGCTGGCCTATAATTTATGTTTTAGAATTACTTTTAAGTTTGTACTGGTTCGATATGTTTTCTCTGGAATATATTTTGGGACTAAACATTTAACCGAATCATTAAACCATTTAGTTTCAAATTCCGTTCCACCAAATAATTTTCCAGCTATTGTGTCTGTGTAAAGTATTGTGCTATCAGATTTGGATTTGGAGTAAATCGTCGCCACAAAATGTCCAGAATCAATTGTTTTCTGATTAAGATTTATAAATTCTTCTGGTCTATTTTTTTTGCAACTTTGTAAAAGCAAACACAAAATAATAGTTAAAATTGAATAGTGAAGTATCTTCATTTTCTCTCGTTTTACAATTTTTGTGAGGCTTACTTATAATTTGAAAATATGCTCATTTTTTTTCTGTTTATTTGACCATGTCCAACTGTTTTTTAGTTAGATATACTCAACTATTGCTGCGTAATAGTTTTAATGAAATCAAATATAATAAAATATTTACAATAACTAAAGCAAAAAAGGCTCACTTTCGTAAACCTATTTTTTCAATTCCAACATATTCCATTTTTTAAATCGTTATAACTTAACATTTCGTTTCCTTTGTCAATATTCAGTAGCAAGAGCAATTCGTATAATTCTAATTGGTTAATTAGAATTATAAAATTGCTTTGCAATGTAGGAATAGGGATTTTCTTTTTATAAATGGAGTGTTCGTATTCCTTTTCCCAATAGTCGATATCAATGCGTTTTAAGTAGTTTGCAAAGGCAATTAATTCGTCTTCGGTAAGGCTAAAGTTGAGGTTGTTGAAGGTTAATTGGTAATTGCCACAACCTTTCAAGAAAATCAGCATGCCGTTTTGGGTTTGTTTTAAAATGGAATAATTGCAACACATAGTTTTATTTTTTATTTCGTTTTCCCCACCAAATAAAGAATCCGGTAACTGGTAATGATGCACAAACTAAACTAATAATCAACCCTAAAATCTTGCTCCAAATCCCAAAAATGGCGCCAATGTGAATATCGTAATTTGCAGCAACCGCTTTTTCACCCAAGTTTTTGTCGTGATGCGAATGTTGATGTAACAATTCTCCTGAATTTTCATCAAAAATCAAACTATGATTCACATGATACGAGTAGGAGAGTTGCTTCACAAACACATCATAATTCGGATGTTCGTGGTCGTCTAAATGTTCGTAACCAAAATCCAAACTGTATTGAAACGCATCAGGATATAATTCTTCGACTTTTTTCCCAATTTTATCCAACGTATGCTCGTTTCTTATTTCGATAGGTGCTTTGGTTTGAATGTGCGAAAAATCAGGATACGTTGTGCTTCCGCCCGAAAATACGAAGTATAAAATCGCTTGAATGAAGAAAAACGCATAAAACAATCCCGTAAAGGCAACCACAAAAGCTAATGACGACACGTAAAATCCTAAAATGTTGTGCAAATCGTAGTTTTTGCGTTTCCAACTTTTTACGTTTTTCCATTTAAAAGCAAAACGCTGTTTTCTCGCGTTTTTGTTTTTTGGCCACCATAAAATAATGCCCGAAATCAGCATGAAAACAAAAATCAATGTTGGAATACCACACACATACGTTCCCCAATCGGTTTTCAGCATAAAACTGAAGTGAATCGATTTGATGATATTGAAAAAATCAGTTGTTTCATCATAAACACCGCGAATTTCGCCCGTAAACGGATTTACATAAACCGATTTGTAAACAACATATTCTTTGTAAAAGTTCCAACCTTCCGGATTTCTTTCGTAGTAATAGAAAATGTAGCTTCGACTTTTATCAATAGGAATAGTTACCCAGTGAATGGGATATTTTTCATTGGTAAAAGCATCTACTTTTTGCTCTAACACTTTAAGCGAAAGCGGTTTTTTGTTGGCGATATTCGATTCGTGATGATAAATAGCATCTTTTCGAAGGTAATTGGTGATTTCTTCTTGAAACACATAAATCGCACCCGTAATAGAAATGATAAAAACGATTAAACCCGTCGATAAACCTAACCAGAGATGTAATTTTCTAATGCCTTTTTTGAAACTTGATTTTTGCATGTGATTACGATAAAAACTCCCCACCGAAATGAGGAGCTTACTTTAAACTAAACAGAAAATAAACTTAAAATTTGTATGTAACACCAGCCGTAATGCTTCGTAAACGTTGCGGAGTAACGGTTGACCAACCCGAATAATATTTCTCATTCAACATATTATTCAATTTTAAGGATACGTTAAACTTGTCGTTGTCATACGATAAAGACGAATTTAAAACAGTGTAATCAGGTAAAGCGAAAGTTCCTGTGTTGGCTCTGTTCAAAGTTTTGTATTCGCTAGCATAGTTGCCACCAAAACCAATTCCGAAACCTTTTAATTGTCCGCTTGTTACGGTATAATTTGCCCAAAAATTTACTAACGTTTCTGGACCAGCTTCTTCAGGACGTAAGCATAAATAACCATCGCCAGGAGATTCTTTCGTAACTTCTGCATCATTATGACTAAAACCAGCAATAACGTTTAATCCTTTAATTGGATTGGCAACGATACTTACTTCAACACCTTTGCTTTCTACTTCACCACCTTGAATGGAGTTGTTGATGTTGTTTGGATCCGTTATTACGCGGTCTTTCACACGGATGTCATAATAACTTACCGATGCCGAAATAATATCTTTGTACAAACTTGTTTTTAAACCTACTTCAAACTGATTCGCTTGTTCTGGATCAAATTCTTTGGTTCTTGGATTGCTTCCTTCTAAATCGGCAACAGTTGTTGGAGCTACGTTTTGGAAACCATTCATGTAATTTCCAAAAACAGAAACTTTATTTTCAACGATTTGATACACCGCACCAAATTTTGGAGATAAAGCTACTTGACCTTCTGTTTCAACACCATCATATTGTGAAGTTTTTCCGTCGAAATAATCTAAGCGTAAACTTGCCATCACAGATAATTTATTGGTAACATTTAATACGTCAGAAACGTAAGCACTCATGATTTCTTGGTTGGCTTCGGTATTTCCAGCAAAGCTTCCCGATAGAAGAGCGTCAGTTCCTGCTTCCGTTAAAATTCCAGTATCGGTGCCATTAACTAAAGAAACCGTACCATTAGCAACCCAACCAGAACCACCATTAATCAATCTCGAATTGTAATAATCCAATCCTGCAACCAAACGGTTTCTCATGTTTCCGATTTTGAAATCACCAATGAAATTTTGTTGGATATCGGTAGTATAGAACGTTCCATCTGCTTTTGAAATATAACGTGTGAATTCATTACCATTTGCCGAATCCCATAAATATTGATAGTATCCATTTGTTTTAGTTGAACTTTTAGATAAAACCGTTTGCGAAGTCCAATAGTTCGATAGTTTATACAAGGCTTGCATTTGCATATTGAACGAATTGTTGTTCATGGTTAAATCATTCGAAGTAAAAGATCTTTTGTAGTTTCTGTCAAATAATTCCATTGAATCAAATGAAAGAGGAGCGTAACGACTCAAGAAAATCATGCTCGATTTTGCTGATGTATTTTTATAAAATTCTGTGTTTACTAAGAAAGTCAATTTATCACTAACTTCATATTTTAATGAAGGCGCTAAAAAGAAAGCATTTGAAAATCCTGCATCTTGGAATGATTCTTCTGTGGTATAAGCTGAATTAATTCGAACAGCGGCTTTCTCATTAAGAGGAAGGTTTACATCTGCGGTAACACGATTGCTGCCATACGTTCCGTTGTTGTAGCTGATTTCACCACCAAACATTTGATGCGGTTTTTTACTCACCACATTAATTAATCCACCATACGAAATCACACTACTTCCAAACAACGTTCCTGATGGTCCTTTGATAACTTCGATGTTGTCGATGTTAATTGGGTCAACAGTAGTGTTGGTTAATGATGGTAAACCGTTCGTCATCGTAGGTTGAACTGAAAAACCTCGCATGGAGTAATACTCTGCGCCATCGCCATTTCGACCTGTCGATTCCCAAAGTCTAGTTACACCAGTTGCGTTTTTAAGTGCATCGTTAAAATTCGTAACCACTTGTTCCTTCAAAAGGTTAGCTGGAATGGAATTGTACACTTGCGGATTTTCGATATCCTTTAAAGGCATTTTAGAAACAGTTGTACTGCTTTCTTTTTTGTACTTGTTTTCTCTCGTGCCTTCAACGGTAACTTCTTTTAAAACTTTTGTTGAATCCGCTTTTTCTTGACTAAAACCTAGTAGCGATGACAACAAAAGTGTTGTTAATACTATTTTATTCATTTTTATTTAGATTTAATTAAAATAACGTCGCAAAAATATTAAGTCGAAATGAAACTACAAAATTTATTTAGACTTATTTTAAATAATATTTATAAGGAATTGATTTTCAGGTAAAAACTTTTATTCCGAAGTTTCAGAACTTAAATTTTTAAACTTTAAACTAAAATTGTAACTTTGCACTCCAAAATAAATAACAGTTATGTTAGATAGATTACAATATGTTAAACAACGTTTCGACGAAATATCAGATTTGATTATTCAGCCTGATGTGATTGCCGATCAAAAGCGTTATGTACAATTAAACAAAGAATACAAAGACCTAAAAGGTTTGGTTGAAAAGCGTGAAGAATATATAACTCTTGACGGAAATATAAAAGAAGCAAACGAAATTATAGCTGATGGTTCTGATGCTGAAATGGTTGAAATGGCCAAAATGCAGTTAGACGAAGCGAAAGATCGTTTGCCTCAATTGGAGGAAGAAATCAAATTTATGTTGATTCCTAAAGATCCAGAAGATGCGAAAAACGTTATGGTGGAAATTCGTGCTGGAACGGGTGGGGATGAAGCGTCTATTTTTGCAGGTGATTTATTCCGTATGTACACTAAATATTGTGAAGCAAGAGGTTGGAGAACTTCTGTGGTAGATATTAGTGAAGGAACTTCAGGTGGTTTTAAAGAGGTAATTTTTGAAGTTACTGGTGAAGATGTTTACGGAACTTTAAAATTTGAAGCAGGCGTACACCGTGTTCAACGTGTACCTCAAACAGAAACACAAGGACGTGTGCACACTTCGGCTGCAACGGTAATGGTTTTACCAGAAGCAGAAGAATTTGATGTTCAAATTGATATGAATGATGTTCGTGTAGACTTTTTCTGTTCGTCTGGTCCTGGTGGTCAGTCGGTAAATACGACGAAGTCTGCGGTTCGTTTAACGCACATTCCAACAGGATTGGTAGCGCAATGTCAGGATCAAAAATCGCAACATAAAAATAAAGACAAAGCATTGGATGTACTGCGTTCTCGTTTATACGAAAAAGAATTAGCCATCAAACAAGCGGAAGATGCAACAAAACGTTCTTCGCAAGTAAGTTCAGGTGACCGTTCAGCAAAAATTAGAACGTATAACTATTCTCAAGGTCGTGTAACCGATCATAGAATTGGTTTAGACGTTTTTGATATGGATGGTGTGATGAACGGAAAAATTCAAAAATTTGTTGACGAACTTCAGTTGGTTAACAACATGGAGAAATTGAAAGAAAACGAAGTGTTCTAAATTAGGAACTTAATTTATACAAAAGATGCCAAGCTAAATAAATAGTTTGGCATCTTTTTTTGAATCAATTACTACCTATTCTTTAGCTTCTGAATTTTCTTCAGATTTTGAACTTATTCTATTTATTTTTAACATCGGAGCAAATTTGAATTTGATTGATGCAATTTTCATGTTGTCTGAATTTGATAAACCTTCATTTTCTACCGTATTTTTTCTGGTATCTAATGCTTCATAATACAATTTAATTTCATCCCAATCTTCTCTTGAGTACACATCTTTGTTTTTTTCTACTGTAGTTGTAAAATTTTCATAGACTCTTAAAATATTGTTTTTATTAACCCAACTAAATGCCATATCATCTCCAATATCTTCACTGCCAAATAACGCTGTTCTTACCACCGATTTTGTGCTTTTTTTAGGTTGTTGAGCTAAATAACTAGCTTTATACAATTCATATTTGTCGCTAGAAACTATAATTTTACCTTTTAGTTCTTCGCGGTTTTCAAGTTCTAATAATGCGTTTTCGGCTACTAATTTTCTTCTTTGGTGATCATTTTCAATACTATCCCAATTTGTTTTTAAATCAATAACAGCAACATTATTTAGTGAATCTACGAACATTTCATAGGCAACAATTTCTTTTTCTGCATTAGTTTGCTTTTCATTCTTACATGAAATTAAGGCAGCTCCAGTTGCAAGGGTAATAAGTAAAATTTTAAATTTTTTCATTTTTGAGTATTTATTTGTTAGAAATTTTTGAAATTAATTGGGTTACCGCAAACTGAACGCCATAACCTAGAATTTGTTTGAATGGATTTTTGGATGTGCCAACTACCAATCTTTTAGTTAGATAACCACCTAAAACGCTGGCAATGTTAGTATATAAATTGTCCTTGTTAGTAGCGGTTTTATAAAATTCGCTAATACCTTGATTAACAATATTGGAAACGGTAAAAGAATTATGAACTATGAAATATTGTTCTTTTAATTCCATGAATTCCTTAGTTCGTTTTGTTTTTAAAGTAGCAATTTTAGCATCGAGAATATCGGTTTGTTTAAGCGCTTTCATCCCTATATATTGTTTGTATTACTTTCATTTTCAGCGATAATCTTATCTTTTAACAGCTTTGAAACAATTAAATTATCGATTGGAATTTTAATTAACGTTTTTCTAAAAACAAAAACGATTAGGGCAACTATAAAATAAAATCCAGAAATAAGGAAAAATCCCATAGCATAATCATTTAAGAGTTTACCAATTAAAAGACTGATTCCTATGTTAATAAACAATATAAACATAGCCACTATGATTACCATGGAAGTTATTACAGCTAAAGATGATATTACATCTGATGTTTTATCAATTGTGTTTAATTGTAATAATTCAAAACTAGTTTTGGTATATTTTTCTGCTTTATTATAAAGTAGTTCAATATCAGTGGCTATGTTTTCCATTGCTTTTTTATCTTGTAATTTCGTTACTCATTCGTTCTAATTTCGATTTTCCTTCTTCAATAACTTCTTCTGCGTTGGAAGTAAAATTGGAATATTGATCTTCCACCGAAGCAATAAAGTCAGTAAAACTTCCTTTTAAATTATCTTTTAAATCGGTTCCTTTCTGTGCAATTTTTCTTCTTGTATTGCTACCTTTATCTGGTGCAAATAAAACACCCAATATTGCACCAATTGCTAATCCACTTAACACTCCTATAACCACGTCTGTATTTTTCATCGTATTATTTTTTAATGATTTATATTTCTCTCCCTTTGATTAATCTAAATAATATTGCAATTATTGCGATTACTAATAAAATGTGGATAATATTACCCGCACTGTAAACAAAAAAACCTAATGCCCAAAGAATAACAAGCACAACTGCCACGGTGTATAATAAATTTGACATATCTTTATATTTTAAAGGTTACAATTTGATGGGATACGTATTAAATCCCTTCTTTTTTACTTAAACAAAGGTGTAACTTATTGAATACATTTGTGTTACATAGCAAATTTTAAATGTTATATATTTCCCACTTTTATTGAAATATTGTTACTTTGAGTTTCCAAAACTTTGAGTTAACTTTGCCAAACTACTAACACTAAACATCACACCGTTTTGACAACACAACAACTGCAAGACCAAATTCAAGCTAAAAAATCATTTCTTTGTATTGGTTTGGATGTCGATTTGAATAAAATCCCAGAGCATTTATTACAAACCGAAGATCCAATTTTTGAATTCAATAAAGCAATTATCGATGCTACGCATGATTTGTGTGTTTCTTATAAACCGAACACCGCATTTTATGAAGCTTACGGTATAAAAGGTTGGCAATCATTAGAGAAAACAATCAAGTACATCAACTCCAACTATCCAGAAATTTTCACCATTGCCGATGCAAAACGTGGCGATATTGGTAATACTTCTTCGATGTATGCCAGAGCTTTTTTCAATGATTTGGATTTCGATTCGGTAACCGTGGCACCTTATATGGGAAAAGATTCGGTTGAACCTTTTTTAGCATTTGAAGATAAGCATACAATCATGCTAGCCTTAACATCAAACGAAGGTGCTTTTGATTTTCAAACGCAAAATGTTGATGGAACTGAATTGTATAAAGTAGTGTTAGAAACGTCAAAATCTTGGAAAAACGCACATAATTTAATGTATGTAGTTGGCGCGACTAAAGCCGAATATTTCACTGAAATTAGAAAAATAGTTCCTGATAGTTTCTTACTAGTTCCGGGTGTTGGCGCTCAGGGGGGAAGTTTAGCTGAGGTTTGTAAATACGGAATGAGTAAAAACGTAGGTTTGTTAATCAATTCTTCAAGAGGAATTATTTATGCTTCCAACGGAACAGATTTCGCTGCAAAGGCTAGGGAAGAAGCTTTGAAATTGCAATTAGAAATGCAATCTATTTTAGGGTAAATATTGAATATTTACTATTGAAATCATGCAACTCACAGACCAATTAGGAACTTCACATACATTCGATACTCAACTTGTTCGAATTGTCTCCTTAGTGCCCTCGCAAACCGAATTGTTATACGATTTAGGGTTAGAAGACAACATCGTTGGAATTACCAAATTCTGCGTGTATCCTGTTCATTTTAAGGCTACAAAAACTATTGTTGGCGGGACTAAAAACGTCAAATTTGATAAAATAAAAGCGCTTCAGCCTGATATTATTATTTGCAACAAAGAAGAAAATACGAAAGAAATTGTTGAAGAGTTAAGTGCAATTTGCCCTGTTTGGGTCACCGATATCTATACGATTGAAGATAATCTACAAATGATTTCCGATTTTGGTCAATTGTTTAACAAACGTACCGAAGCTCAAAAATGGATTGATAAAATTAATTTTGCTTATCAAGATTTCAAGCAATTTGTTGAAGATAAACCGACTAAGAAAGCTGCTTATTTCATTTGGGCGAATCCGTATATGGTTGCTGGAAATAACACATTTATTAACGAATTGTTGCAATTGAATCGTTTCGAAAATATTTACAAAGAAAAAGAAGGACGTTATCCTGAAATTGAATTGAAGAAAATTCGATTAGAAGGGGATCCAGATTATGTGTTTTTGTCTTCCGAACCTTTTTCGTTTAAGGACGAACATGCGTTTGAAATTGGACGTTTTACGCATCATGCCAAAACTGTTTTTGTGGATGGCGAGATGTTTTCGTGGTATGGAAGTCGTTTGTTAAAAGCTTTTGCTTATTTCAAAGTACTCCATGATAAAATTTAAAATTTGTTCAACTCATAAGTCTCTTGAAAAGCTTACATTTGAAAAAAAAATAAAGATTTGATTTCCTACACAATTTATAAAAATGAATCGAGTTCAGAGTGGGTTACTTTTGTTCATGGAGCAGGAGGAAGTTCGTCTGTATGGTTTAAGCAAATTCGTGATTTTCAGAAGCATTTTAATGTTTTGCTTTTGGATTTAAGAGGTCATGGCGATTCAAAAGAACCATTGAAATCGGCATTTAAGCAGCAATATACGTTTAAAGCCATTGCCGAAGATATTGTTGAGGTAATCAATCATTTAAAAATAGAATCGTCTCATTTTGTGGGAATTTCATTGGGTTCCATTGTTATTCGTCAATTGGCAGAAATGCATCCCAATCGAGTGAAAAGCATGATTTTAGGCGGTGCCATTTTAAAAATGAATTTCCGTTCTCAAGTATTAATGCGCTTGGGTAATATGTTTAAATACGTGTTGCCTTATTTGGTTTTGTACAAGTTTTTTGCGTTTGTGATTATGCCAAAAAAGAACCACAAGCAATCGCGCTTACTTTTTATTAACGAAGCCAAGAAATTATACCAAAAAGAATTTATTAAATGGTTCAAACTCACTGCTGAAATCAATCCTGTTTTGCGTTGGTTTCGCCAAAAAGAACTGAACATTCCCACATTATATGTCATGGGACAAGAAGATTATATGTTTCTGCCCACAGTAAAACAAGTAGTTGCCAATCATGTAAAAACGGCCGAACTTTTCATCATCCAAAATTGTGGGCATGTAGTAAATGTAGAGCAACCTTTGATTTTTAATGAAGCTGTGATTGGGTATTTGAAGAAGAGGTAGATAGATTATACTTTAAGAACCGTGAGTAGCAATAATCAGCTTTTTTAATGGTTACATTTATGAAACTTTTCATTTCGAAGCGAATTCTTATCAAGTTGTAATTACTTTTGATAAGGGCTAAAAAGCTAGATAATCCAATGACTACCAAATTTTTTATATACGATGTTGTATTAATTACTTTTTTTGTGTTCTAATTGTCATGCAATATTAGTTTTTACGATATGCTATTCATAAAATCAATATCTTGTTTTTTTGCGTCCCACTTAAGAACTTGAATTTGACGACCGGGTCTAAACTCTAAAATATCTTTTCTGTTAAAAGAAGTTAGAAGTTTTGCTAGAGTTGACCCCATGCCTTCGGGTGCAATTAAAATTGAAAAAATAGGTAAGGCTATACAAGAATACCCAATTAATTGGGATAAATCAATAAGTTTAAGTTGACCTATTTTAACTTCAACAAATACTAGTTCTACTTTGTCTTCATATTCAATAAATCCAGTAATGTCTTGTCGGATTTTATATGTAGTAAAATCTGAAAAAAAGCGTTGATATTTTAATTTTATAATAAAATTTGATAGGTCACTATCGTGAGTATCCAAAACAGTAATTTTTTTAGCTTTTCTACCAAAATCCCCTTTAAGTCTATTCTCAAGCCAAACTATTAAGTCTGGATAAATTTCTATTTCATTACTATACATCAGTTCTTTATATAACAGTTTAAACAATTACAAATTTCCTTGTATGCATCGAAGTGTTTACCTTTTATTTCTGTAGGTAAATCAGAATCATTTTCATCAGGATGTGTTGGCTTTGTCTTTTTTCTATTTGTTTTACCATCACACATAGAAATACTGGAATCAAAATTTATTTTGTTTATACTTGCAAATTCAGTTAAGGCTTGTTCTTTATGAGAAACATAAAAACCAATTTTTTGATAATCCTCAGCAAATATCTTCATTTGATGTTCTTTTGCCCAAGATCTGTTCCCTTTTTTATTATTTGGGTCTCTTAAATTAGGGTGTCCATAATTTATATTTTGAATTGGCACTTGAATTGACTGTAAAAGTCGACATAATTGCGATGGTAGACTCCAATTTTTTTGAGTTATTTCTATATATACGCGATGTCTGTACGGCTCTGAAAAACCATAATAATTTGAAGGCCTAACATATCCAGTAACATCTCCAATGCCTCGAACAAATTCTTTCTTATTGATTTCTGTCGATTCAAATAGTGGTTCAGGAACTTGAAAATCGTGATAGCTAAATCTCGTACCGTTAATTAAAAACTTTATGAATAACCAAGAAATATCCTCTTTGTCCCATTTTAAGACTAAAGAAATACTGTTTTCTGAAACGTCTTTAGCAACATTAATCCCCATATTTTGGATTCTAACGATTACTTTGTCAAGACTTGTCTGAATATGTAATTTTTGATTTAAATCTAAATTACCTGCATTAACTTTTTGGCTTTTATATTCAAAATCTATAATAATTTTTTTTACATCCTGATTATATTGGATTTGCCCTCTACCTGTTATTAATCCTAACAAGTACGAAATGTCAGGAGTCAAAAAATTAGAAATTTTATTTTTTTCCATTTAGTCTAATTTTTATTTGTCTAATATTAATTCTTTAAAAATTTTGTCAGCAATTGCTTTTGCCATAAGTGGTGGAACTGCATTGCCGATTTGAGCTCTAACGTCTACTTTGGGACCATAAAAAATATAATTATCATCAAATGATTGTAATCTAGCTGCTTCCCTTGGTGTAATAGACCTATTTAAAAAAGGATGATTATTTTTGCCATTTGATGCTGCATCAAATCTAGTATCAATTGTTGGAGATGGTTTATCCCACTCTAATCTACCATAAGTAGAATTAAATTGTTGTTTACCTAATAATTCTTTTGGTAAATATTCTTTGCCTTTTTCAGGTGGAATCATTTTAAGTTTATTTATGGCTACCATAGCGTGATTAGATGCTTTATGATTGTATAGTTTATCACTATTTTCTCTCATCATTTTTTGATATTTAGAATTAGATTCATTTTTATATTCTTGTTCAAAATCTCCTTCGTTTGAATCTAAATATGCTAAATCAAAAATTGCATCTTTAACATTTACAGAACATTTAACTGTTGGAAGAGGGAGAGAAATTTTTTTTATTTTACTGCATATAAATATTGCTCTTTCTCTTGTCTGAGGAACCCCAAAGTCAGTTGCTTTTAGAATTCCAACATTTACGTGATAACCTAGTTTTTTAATTTCAGATTTTATTTGATCTTTAAACCACCCCTTTGAGGTTGAAAGTATACTTTTAACATTTTCAATTACAAAAACATCAGGCTGAATTCTTTTAACTAGATTCAAATATTCTATAAATAAAAAATTACGAGGATCCTCTAGCCCTAGCTTTTTTCCTTTTAATGAATATCCTTGACAAGGTGGGCCACCAACAATCATATTGACGCCTTTTTTTATTGATAAATCAATTACCATGTCTTTTACAGAATTATCTTTTATATCACCTACTATAACTTCTACCTCAGGCATATTGTTTTTTAAAGTTATTGCTAATCTCTCATTTATGTCTAAAGCGACCTTAGTCTTAAAATGGGGATTTTTGTGCATGCCATGAGACATGCCACCAGCACCACAGAATAAATCTAAAATTTTAAAATCAACTGTTTCTTGTGACATGTTTTTTATTTATTATTAAAATTCTTTTGAAGATTTCTTTTCCATTAACTATTGGTTTAAATAAATCAAATTCATTGTCTGAGCCATGATTAGCTTCTCCAATTATTTCAAATTGCTCCTCATTGTGATATTTAAGAAAAGTTAGGGGAACTCCCATTATGCCAGTGTAATCCATTGGTATTTCAGATACTTTCGAGACATTGATTGCATCATAATTATCATACTTAGGATAATTTTCAGGGCTATAAAAAGCGCTAAGAATCAAATCTTTATGCTTTCGTTCATTGTCTAGGTTAGTTAGCCACATTGCGTTACCTAAACTTCTCCATTTTTGACCACTATCATCAATCCAAAAACGTGTTTTTCTTGGAGAAGTATCATCGGGAACTTTGAAAGCCATATCGCCAAATTGATATCCAATCCATGCTTTTCCATTTTTTATGTAAGGGAATACATCTTTATAAGTTATAGCGTTTTGATTCCCAATTAATAAATACTTCTTATTGTATTTGACAAGTAGTGAGAACAATTGGGTGAATTTTGAAAAAGGAGGGTTTGTGACAATAATATCAGCTTCTTTTAAATATTCAACACATTCTTCACTACGAAAATCGCCATCACCATTAAGTTGTTTTATATTATCTTTTTTCTGTAATACTCTTAAAACATCTTCATCACTTAAAGGCTCATCAATACAAGAAGAAATATTTTTAACTTCTAGAACATAGGCAGACCTACTGTCTAATTTAACGTTATTGTTATCAAATATATCATGGCCTTCAACAATTCTGGAGCTTTTATATGATGTACAAATCAATTTTTTTAATTTCAGGATATTGAAATGTTTTAAAAAATATTTTGTGAATGCAGATTCATATGGGTCATCACAGTTACACAAAACAACTTTTCCAGCAAAATGATTTGCATAATGAGTTACTTCTTCATAAACAGTTTTATAGTCAGTATACCATTCATCTGTATTATGAGAATATTTTGCTTTATTCAAAATCGAATTCCCCGACATAAACTTTTCTATGTTTCACTTTATTTATAACTCACACAAATGTACTCTATATCTATAGTATTTGGCACAACTTGTTTATATGTATAACGGCGACATACATATCTTTCTATTTTTTTGGTATATATGTATGATAAACATCATATTTTTCTGTATTTCAAATATAGAAAAATATTTACAAATTCTACTGAAAAAAATCCTCAGTTAAGGATTCTGTCTATTTTTTAGTTTTACCTGAGTTAAACTTAAAGCGTTCTACTGGGCTTTCTGGTTTTTGTTTTTTGTCAGATGGTTTTCCTTGTCCAAATGGTTTTTTAGCAGGTGCTCCTTTGGGTTTAAATGGTTTTTTTTCGCCTTCTTTTTTAAAATCTGGCTTTTTATCTTCTTTGAATAAGGAAGTTTTGTTTTTTGCAATTTCGCTTAGTACTTCTCTAGGGTTTTTAGGTTCTTCCTTTGTACCACGTAAATGAATAATTAATCCATTTAAAAAATTACGCAACAATTGATCGCCACATTCCATGTAGTTGGGGTGGTCTTCACTTCTAAATATATCCGCTAATTCGCCTTTAGAAATTCTAAAATTAACCAAGTTTACAATTTCAATAATTTGGTCGTCACGCAATTGCAAGGCAACACGTAACTTTTTAAAAATATCATTATTATTCATTTGTATCTATTTTATTATTCTATTTCAAATTCTAAATTTAAAACAGCCAAAGGTACGCTTTTCCAAATTCTTTCGCCCATAATTTTTCATTATGTTTACCACCTTCAACTACACGAGATTTGGTTAAGTGCATGCAGGAACAACGTGTGGTATTAACTAAACCAATCATTTTATTCATGTCGGCAACCATTGTTTCACTTTCGCTATCTCCACAAAGAAAGTATAGTTTGTTTTTCATCTTTTTGGTGTTTTCTGTAAGAGTATACACTTCAGGATTAATCCAAAAAGCAGGCGAAAATACAGCTGCTTTTCCAAAAACTTTCGGAAATTTCAAAACAGCATAATAGGAAACCAAACCACCTAATGAACTTCCTGCAATGGCAGTATCCATCTTCCCTTTTTTAGTTCTAAAATTGGAATCGATGTAGGGTTTTAGAGCAGTAACAATGAAATCTAAATACGCATCTGCTTTTCCGCCACCGTATTTTTCATTTGAAAAAGGTGTGAGCTCTTCGGTTCTTTTTTCATTTCCGTGTTCAATTCCCACAATAATAACTTGGGCTTGTAAACTGTCTAAGGTTTCATCAATATGCCATTCTCCAGCATACGATGTTTTAGCATCAAATAAGTTTTGAGCATCGTGCATATAAATAACAGGAAATTTCTTTTTTGATGTTTTGTAATTGTGAGGCAAATACACCCAAATTTTCTTTGTAGTTTCTAATTGTAACGCTTTGATGTCAAAAGTAGTTACACTGCCTTGCGACCATCCTGAAACGTATGTTAATAAAAAAAAGAAAGAAAAGAGTAAATAGTGCTTTTTCATTTTTATATTTGATATCATCTAAGACCTAAAAATACTATTTTGATGGACAGTTACCAAGAAAAAATAAGTTTATTGCAAGAAATGATTGCTTTTGCCTTAATTGATGGCGAATTGCATGATAGGGAATATGATTTTCTAGAAATTATAGCACAAGAACTCGAAATTGAAAAAGAAGTGTTTTTGCAATTGTTTCAAAATAGAGCTGAAATTATTGTTATTAAAGATGAATTCCGCCGTATTTGTCAATTTTATCGTTTGGCCTTATTAATGCATTGTGATGGTGTGCTCCACGAGAGAGAACAAATAAAAATCAACGAAATTGGTATTAACATGGGATTAAATCCTTTTGCTATGAAACGTGTATTGCATTTGATGAAAACTTCGCCTAATAGAATGGTACCAAGCGAAGTTTTATTAGCTGTTTTTAGTGAGCAACATAATTAATTGCCAAACTGAGATTCATTTGCTTTTATATAATTTACGATAAGTGTAACCACATCTTCTTCAGTTTCATTGGTAAAGAAAAGTTCGTCTAAATCTTCCCAACCTGAAATGGTGTTTTCATCAGCTTTTTCAATGGCAGCCACACGAGTTTCTAAATCAGTATCGTATCCTTTTGGAAAAATTTTAACAGCATTTGAAATTAATTCCGCCGTTTTTATTGCATTAATTTCTTGGTAGGAAGTAATGATTTCTTCTACAAAATTTCCAGATTCTGAAGAAAAGAAGAATTCAAATCCGCCTTCTCCCATAGCACCTTCAAAAATATCGATAAAAACAAATACTTTTTCTTCGTCTGTTAATGATGAAAAGTCTTCGGTTTCTTCTTTTTTATTCCAAATTAATGTCCCAACAGCTTCAATGATGGCTACTTCGTCTTCTAATTTTAAAATGTTGTTAATTTTGCTCATAATTTCTTGATTAACGTTTAATATTTTTGTCATTCTGAACTCGTTTCAGAATCTAATTTTATTTTACAGTGAAGCTGAAACGAGTTCAACTTGACAAGTTTAGCGAAAATTACAATTTCCCCTGCAATGCTTTTATTTCATCACGCAATTTGGCAGCTTGCATAAAGTCTAATTCTTTAGCGGCTTTTTCCATCATTTTGCGCAGGTCTCTTATTTTCTTTTCTATTTCGGGTTTTGAAAGGTATAAACTTTCTGGTTCTGCGGCTTTCAATGCTTCTTTTTCAAAATAGCCTGTTGAAACCGAATTACCACTTAATGCACTTCCTAAACTCTTGTTCAATGCTTTTGGTGCTAAGCCGTGTTTGGTATTGTAATCGATTTGTTTTTGTCTTCTGTAATTGGTTTCGTCAATGGTTTTTTGCATCGAATTCGTGATTTTATCAGCATACATGATTGCTTTTCCATTTACATTACGAGCGGCACGCCCAACGGTTTGGGTTAACGAACGATGGCTTCTTAAAAAACCTTCTTTGTCTGCATCTAAAATAGCTACCAAAGAAACTTCTGGCAAATCTAATCCTTCTCGTAATAAATTTACACCAATTAAAACATCAAATATTCCTTTTCGCAAATCTTGCATAATTTCCACACGTTCCAACGTATCAACGTCTGAATGAATATAACGACAGCGAATAGCAACTTTAGTTAAATATTTTGCCAATTCTTCGGCCATACGTTTGGTTAAAGTAGTAACTAAAACGCGTTCGTCTGCTTCGCATCGCAATTGAATTTCTTCTATTAAATCATCAATTTGATTGGCACTAGGGCGAATTTCTATGATGGGATCTAATAAACCGGTAGGACGAATAACTTGTTCAACATAAACACCTTCCGTTTTTTGTAATTCATAATCGGCAGGTGTAGCTGATACATAAATCACCTGATTTTGTAAAGCTTCAAACTCTTCAAACTTCAACGGACGATTGTCCATAGCCGCTGGCAATCGAAAACCATATTCCACTAAGTTTTCTTTACGACTTCTATCACCTCCATACATGGCATGCACTTGCGAAATCGTAACGTGACTTTCATCTACCACCATCAAAAAATCATCTGGAAAATAATCTAATAAGCAGAAAGGCCTAGTTCCAGGTTCTCTTCCATCTAAATAACGCGAATAGTTTTCAATTCCTGAACAATAGCCTAATTCTCGAATCATTTCTAAGTCAAAATTAGTGCGTTCTTCTAATCGTTTGGCTTCTAAATGTTTTCCAATTTCTTTAAAATAATCCACTTGCTTCACCATGTCTTGTTGGATTTCCCATATAGCATTTTGCAATACATCAGGTGAAGTCACAAACATATTGGCAGGATAAATCGTTAGTTTTTCGTAGCGTTCAATCACCTGTGAAGTCCTAGGATCGTAGGCTTCAATTTCTTCAATTTCGTCTCCAAAAAAGTGAATTCGGAACGGTTCATCGCCATAGCTTGGAAAAATTTCAACAATATCACCTTTAATTCTGAAATTTCCTGCGGCAAAATCGGCTTCAGTTCTCGAATATAAACTTTGTACCAGTTGATGTAATAATTTGGTTCGCGAAATTTGCTGACCTGCTTCTAAATTAATCACATTCTTTTGAAATTCAACGGGATTCCCAATTCCATATAAACAAGAAACAGATGAAATTACAATAATATCTCTTCGTCCCGAAAGTAGGGCAGAGGTAGTACTTAAACGTAATTTTTCTAATTCTTCATTAATAGATAAATCTTTTTCAATATAGGTTCCTGTAACAGGAATAAAGGCTTCGGGTTGATAATAGTCGTAATACGAAACAAAATACTGTACCGAATTATTTGGAAAAAACTGCTTAAATTCTGAATATAATTGCGCTGCTAAGGTTTTATTATGTGCTAAAATTAATGTTGGTCGTTGTACTTCTTGCACAACATTAGCAATAGTAAATGTTTTTCCAGAACCTGTAACTCCTAATAGCGTTTGGTATTTTTCACCATTGAGTATGCCTTTTGAAAGTTTTTCAATGGCTTGTGGTTGGTCACCAGTAGGTTTGTAATCAGATACGACTTGGAATTTCATTTAAGGCTTTAATTTTGAAGGGTTTTGGCTGTTTTCCCATACGGCTAAAACAACAATATGTTCTTGAAAAATTTCGTAGAAAAGGTAATGGTTGTCAATTAACAAGCCTCTAACTCCAATTTTATTTGTTTTTTTGACAATTTCGGGTTGTTTAAGCAATAGTTTAATTTCTTTTTGAATTTTTCTATGTAATTTAAGAGAATAGGTTTTGCTTTTATTGTGATAGTTGTAAAATTCATAAAGGTTTATTAAATCAATTTTTGCTTTTGAAGACCAAACAATTATTCTTTCAGCCATTTTTCCATTTCTTCATTTAGAATATTATTGTTCTCGAAATTTTCTAAAAGATATTCATTTTTTGATGTTTCTAAGCTGTTTTTTTGCTCGTTTGATAGTGTTATAATTTGGTCTGTTTTAGATTCAATTAAAATTGTTAATGCCTTCAAAAACTTCTTGTCGTTTATGAGGTCAATTTTAAATTTTAGAATATTTTTTAGTTCCAATGTATTCATAGCAAAACATTTTTACGAAGATACAAAAAAAGTTAGTCCCAACATTCCATCAATAGCAAATCACCTTCAATGTGTTCTATTGAAACAATGCCGTCTTCGGTTACATGATTGCTGCTTCCTGTACGATATCCAATGGTTAGTTCTTCGTTATTTAGTGGATAAAATAAGTTTTTTGTAGTTATTCCACTCACTTTTCCAATCGGAATTAATGATAACACGGTGTTAGCTGTATACCATTTATTGTATGTTAATGGCAGTAAAAAAACTTTAGAATAGTCATCTAGTACTACAATTTTTAACGAATTGCGGTAAGCTACAATATTTGTGATGTTGGTTATGGTGTGATCAGCACGTTTTCCGGTTGCCCAAATAACGTTTACGGCTTTATGGCCTTTTTCGATGAGGTAATCAAATGCTTTTTCTAAATCGGTTTTGTCTTGATTAGGGGCGTAAACAATTTCTAAGGGATATTGTTTTTCTAAATAGTAGTTTGGATCAAAACCACGGTCAAAATCACCCAATAATACATCCACTTTGATACCAAGTTGTAGTACGCGTTCAATAGCTGAATCTAAAACAATTACTAATGGCGACCATTCTAATAATTGTCCTATTAATTCTTCACTACATGCTGCACCATTAGCAATTATTAATGCTGGTTCTTGATCGTCGCGAACAATATGGTGTGATGACATTTCGATTTTGAAATTAAAGAGTACGAATTTAGAAAAAATTATTCAACGGTGTAACTCATTGTATCGGTTTCTGATAATCTAAAGAATCCTAAAGCGAAATTATTAAAATTAGTTTGATTTACAATGTTTCCTCTAACCGTTGCTGGCGGTGTTTGAAAAGGACTTCCACCATTAGTACCTGCAATTCCTAATAAAACATTCATATAATTGTAATAGTTTTGGGAAATGCCATGTAACGTGAACTGTAATGTATCGTCTGTTTTCATGTCTTCATTTGTATATAATCCAAACATCTGATTTCCTTGAAAAAAGGCATCGTCTATTACATCATATTCAGGTAATATGGTGAATGAGGTATTGTATTCTTCAAGATAAAAATTATTGACTAATCCATTGTCTTGATAAAAGAATTTTACTTCTTTTTCATTTCCTGTAAAACCACCATCTTCGGTTTGTTCCACAGCATCAATGGTTGGAACTTCTATTAATGATTCTGTAGCAGTATAAATTTGACTGTTTAGACTAACAGTTAATGTATAAGATTGTCTTATTTCAGGATTAAAATTTGTACATACATAATTGCCAGTACCCGGAGTTTCAATAAAATCATATTGAATTCCATTTGCATCAGTAATAAAAACAGTTGCACCACTAACAGTTGGAATTGTTGAAGAATAAAAACCAGTTGTTGTGGTTAGTTTTATGGTTTGCACATTTCCAAGCGTCCCTTTTTGCCATTTTATAGAAGCATCGATTACTAATCTTGGCGCAGCCGTAGTTAAGTCTATATCAACGACATCTTCACAACTAAATAATGAAAATGAAATAGTTGTTGTTAAAAGAAATAACGTTACTATTTTTAATAATTTCTTTACCATAATTAAAATTTAAAATTATAGGTTACACTTGGTACGATACCAAAAATAGATAAACGAACGGCTTCATTATTACCTGAATCTTGATTTTGTCTAAAACTAATTGAAGCAGCGTTTTTTCGACTGTAAAGGTTGTAAATTCCAAAAATCCACTCACCATACCAATTTCGGTTTTTATTTTTTTCAGGAACTAAAGTTGCCGATATATCTAAACGATGGTATGTTGGTAGTCTGTTTTCATTGCGTAATCCGTAAGTAGGAACTGTAATACCTTGATATTGATATTGGCCATTAGGATAGGTTACCGGCTGTCCAGATTGCAATGTGAAAATACTACTAAAACTCCACTTTTCATTTAACTTATACATGCTGGTGATAGAAATATTGTGTAATTTATCCCAACCTGTTTTATACCAATTTCCATTATTAATTCCGGTTTCAGCAGCTGTTCTTCCGGGTGTTCTTTGTTCGGAACGAGAAAGAGTATAGGAAATCCAACCATTAAGTTTTCCATTATTTTTACGAGCTAAAATTTCTAAACCATAGGCTCTAGCTTCTCCATTTAAAACCACTTGTTCAATATCGTCATTAGCAATTAAATCGGCACCATCTATATAATCTATTCTGTTTTTTAGTTTTTTGTAGAAAGTTTCAACTTCAAGAGTATAATCATCATTCTTAAAGTTTTTAAAATATCCAAAGGCAACTTGATCTAAAATTTGAGGTTTTAAATAATCGTCACTTGGAGCCCACACATCTAATGGCGTTGGAGATTGTGTGTTAGAAATTAAATGCAAATATTGCGACATTCGATTGTAACTTGCTTTAATTGAGCTGTTTTCATTTAAGCTGTAAGCAACTGAAACACGTGGTTCTAAATTGCCAAATTGAGCAATTGTTTCATTTTTTCCATAGGATTTTGTTCCCGTTGGAGTTCCTTTTTCATAAATTTGAAAATCTTCATTATAAACAACAGCCTGATTATTTGCGTATAAGTTAATTTCTTCGTCACCTAATCGATAAAATTTACTGTAACGTAAACCATAGTTAATGCTTAATTTATCTGTAATTTGTTGCTCTACATCAACATAAACAGCAGGTTCAAAAGCATATTTTTTTGCTAATTGATCAGGATTAATTCCCGAAGTGTCATTTGTTGGTTCAATTTTACCAGGATTAAAGTCATGATAAATAGCATTTGCTCCGTAAAAAAGTTTTACTTTATCAGAAATATAATGTTTAAAATCATATTTTAAATTGTAATTTTTAATTCCGCTATCCCAGTTAAATCCTATAAAATCTAGTTTTAATCCATAGTAGTAATCACTGTAAATTAAAGAAAGATTGGAAAAAAGTTTATTTGAAAATAAATGACTCCAACGTAAATTAAAAACCGAATTTCCGTACGTGTTTACAAAACTTTGATTTAAGCTAAAAACATCTCTTCCAAAATAGCCTGAAGCATATAAATTATTGTTTTCGTTAAGTTTATAGCTTAGTTTAGTATTCAAATCATAAAAATAGGCTGAATTTTTATTGTCGGTTAATTTTAAAAATAAATGTGCATACGAACTTCTTCCAGCAAATAAGAAGGAACCTTTGTCTTTTACAATCGGACCTTCAGCTAATAATCTACTAGATATGATGCCAATTCCTCCACTCATATGAAAATCCGTACTATTTCCATCTTTTTGGTAAATTTCTAGCACAGATGCTACTCGACCACCAAATCGTGATGGGATTCCTCCTTTATATAATTTTAGGTCTTTAATTGCGTCGGTGTTAAAAACAGAAAAGAATCCAAATAAATGTGACGTATTGTATATCGTTGCTTCGTCAAGTAAAACTAAGTTTTGATCTGCAGAACCTCCTCGAACATTGAATCCTGATTGACCTTCTCCAGCATTTGTTACTCCAGGTAATGTTAAAATAGATTTTATAACATCGGTTTCTCCTAAAATTGCTGGCATTTGTTTTATGGTATTAATCGATAATTTATTAACACTCATTTCAGGTTTTTTTATGTTGTTTCTGTATATATTTTTGGTAATTACAACTTCATTCAGTTCTAGCTTACTTTCAATTAGACCAAAGTTTTTCTTTGTATTTTGATTGATTTCTATCTTTTCCGTGATAGTTTCAAACCCAATGTAGCTAATTTGAATAGTATATGTTCCTTTGGGTAACGAAATGGAATAAAAACCATACTCATTTGTATAGGTTCCAATGTTCAGTTCAGCGATGTAGACCGAAACGCCAATTAATGTTTCATTAGTGTTCGTGTCCGATGCAATTCCGCTCAAGATCATTTTTTCTTGTCCAAATCCAAGAAGCGAAAAGAAGCATAAAAACCAATAAAGATTTTGTTGTAGCATTGTTTTTGGTATAGATTTTGTTGCACAAATTTCACAAAAATAAAAGGCAATTATTTAAAACATATGTTAATTTATAAATAAAAATCAATTATTGTTTTAATTTTACATCTTTCAATAGTTTACAGATGAGATTCAAATTATTTACTTTACTTTTTCTGTTTCATTTTGTGTCACTTTTGGGACAAAAAGAGAACCCTTTCAAGACTTCTAAATTGAAGATTGATTGGGATGAGCCTGCAAAAGTAGATACCAAATCAAATACAATTACTTTGCCTTATAAAAGTATTTTTGATAAAGATGATAGTTACTTAAAACGCTATTCTGTTCTTAATCAAAAAAAAGGGGAGGAAAGTGTGTTGATTAAGAAAAATGAATTTAAAAATCCAGGTGATGCAATTAAAGAAAAACTGAACAAAGAAACTCAACAGGGTAGTTGGGATGATGTATTCTTTGGGAAGTTTAAAGTAACAACATCTGTTTTAAAAATAATGACGCGAGATCACATGGATCCTGATGGTGATAAAATTAGAATTTTATTAAATAGTATTGTTGCATATAATGTTATTTTTCTAGAAACTGAATTTAAAACAACTTATATTGAATTAAGAGAAGGAGAAAATAGTATAGATATTGTTGCTTTAAATCAAGGATTAGCGGGACCAAATACAGCAACATTTGCTTTATATGATGGAGATAATAATTTAATTACAACAAACGATTGGAATTTGAATACGGGAGTATCAGCAAAGTTTACGATTGAATATGTAAAACCACTTGATAAGAAATAAAAAGGCGTTTTGTTAAAATCGCCTTTTTGTCTATAAATATTAATCTTCTTTAACCACTTTCGCTTTCCAAACAAAGTAAAATCCAATAATAATAAAAGGAATACTCAACCATTGCCCTGTTGAAAGTGCATTAAAGATTGTGTATTGCTCAAAACCACCTTGACTTTCCTTCACAAATTCCACCACAAAACGAATTGACCAAAGTAATATTAAGAACAAGCCAAATAAGTAACCAGCTTTGTTTCTTGCTTCTGTTTTCCAATATAAAAACATCAAAATAGCGAAAACAAAAACATAGCAAATAGCCTCGTATAATTGTGCGGGATGTTTAGGCGTTACAGCTGTTAAATATTCTACAAATTGAGGGTTTGTAGCAATTGCTTGATAAGCTTCATTTTTATCTCCGATTTGGGTTAATTGCATAGCTTCATTCGGACTATATTTGTCTCTTAAGAATTTAATTCCGAACGCAGAACTAGTTTCAGTTCCAACGATTTCAGAATTCATGAAATTCCCTAAACGAATAAAAATAGCACCTAAAGATACTGGAATTACAATTCGGTCTAAAATCCATAAAAATGAACGCTTGATGACTCTTCTTTGGATATATAACATGGTTATTATGATACCAATTGCCGCTCCATGACTCGCCAATCCTGCAAATCCTGTAAAATGTAAAGTTGGTTTTGTGCTAATTGGTAATAAAATACTCAATGGATCTTGGTAAAATAATTCAGATTGATAAAACAAAACGTGTCCTAATCTTGCACCAAGCATTGTAGCCACCAAAGTGTACACAAATAATTTATCTAATGAGTCAACCGATTCGTTTTCTCTCATGAAAATAGGTTTCATCACATACCAGCCTAATCCAAAAGCCAATACCCAAGAAAGACTATAAAAACGTAATAAGAAAAATCCTAAATCAATCCCTTCCGAAGGATTCCAAACCATATTGAGTGTGTGAATCATAATAATGAGTAAATGTTTAAAGGGTAAAAATAAATAATAAAATTGGTAAACATGTTAAAATTCCGATAAGAAATTTTTTCAAGAGCAATGACAATTTCAAAAATCAACTTCAAACCACAAACATGAAACAAATAATTAGGAACACAGATTAAAGAAATTTAAAAAAATCAATTTCAATTTCAATCTCAAAAATCAAATAATTGAAACGCTCTGTGTATCACTATTCAACACAATCAAAATCAAAAAAAAGCTCTGTGAACCTCTGTGTAATTAATCACGGCACCGGATCATAACCACTTCGTCCCCAAGGATGACAACTAAAAATGCGTTTCAAAGCTAACCAACCACCTTTAAAAACGCCGTGTTTCTGCAATGCTTGAATGGTATAGCTAGAACATGTTGGTTCAAAACGGCAAGTAGCGGGTGTGAAAGGGGAGATGCCAACCTGATAAAATCGCACCAATAAAACAAACGGATAAATCACCCATTGTTTCAGTGTTTTTGGATATTTCGATTGGTGTTGGCTACACATGATTATTGATTAAAAAAAAGAACCTCAATTGAGATTCTTTGTATTGTTAAAAGGTAAAACTAGTTCCTTCTTTTCCGTCTTTTAATTGAATGCCTAACGCTAATAATTGATCACGAATTTGGTCCGATAAAGCAAAGTTTTTGTTTGCTCTAGCTTCGTTTCGCATCCCAATTAACATTTCAACAACGCCACTTAATTTTTCAGTAGTATTGGAATTTCCTGAAGTAGCTTCATTACTAATTCCTAACACATCAAATAAGAAACTTGAAATCGTATTTTGTAATAACTGAATATCTTCCGCAGTTAACGATTCTTTTCCGTCGTTTACCAAATTGATGTAACGCGCTCCTTCAAATAATTGAGCAATTAAAATTGGGGTATTAAAATCGTCATTCATCGCATCATAACAACTTTGTTTCCAACTTGCAATATCTAAGGTAGAAGTTTTGCCAGCTTTCAACATCGGAATTAATTTGTACGATTCCATCAAACGAGAATAGCCTTTTTCGCTGGCTAACATGGCATCATTAGAAATATCTAAAACACTTCTATAATGTGCTTGTAAGAAACAAAAACGTACAATATTAGGTTGGAAAGGTTTTTCGAAAAACGTATTTTCACCCGTAACCAATTCCATTGGAAGAATATAGTTTCCAGTCGATTTACTCATGCGTAAACCGTTCATGGTTAACATATTGGTGTGCATCCAAAAATTAACTGGTGAATGACCATTACAAGCTTTTCCTTGTGCTACTTCGCACTCATGATGCGGGAATTTCAAATCCATTCCACCACCGTGAATATCAAAAGTTTCGCCTAAGTATTTCGTACTCATTGCGGTACACTCTAAATGCCAACCAGGAAAACCTTCACCCCAAGGCGAGTTCCAACGCATAATGTGTGCTGGAGAAGCATTTTTCCAAAGGGCAAAATCTTGCGGATTTTTCTTTTCGGTTTGTCCGTCTAAATCACGGGTATTAGCAAAAAGTTCTTCAATGTTACGGTTACTCAATTCACCGTAATTCATTCCTTTTTGGTTATAAGCAAACACATCAAAATAAACCGAACCATTGCTTTCATAAGCAAATCCGGTATCAATTAATTTTTGAGTTAACTCAATTTGTTCTAAAATATGTCCCGTTGCTGAAGGTTCAATCGTTGGCGGAAGAAAATTAAAGGTATCCAAAACCTTGTGAAAATCCACCGTATATTTCTGTACGATTTCCATAGGTTCTAATTTCTCCAAGCGCGATTGTTTCACAAAACGGTCGTTATCCACATCGCCATCATCGGTTAAATGTCCTGCATCGGTAATATTTCTAACGTATCTAACTTTATATTCTAAATGCAATAAATATCTAAAAATTACATCAAAACTCATAAATGTACGCACGTTTCCTAAGTGCACATTACTGTAAACAGTAGGGCCGCAAACATACATGCCAATATTCCCTTCATGAATAGGAGTAAAGGTTTCTTTTTCGCCCGAAAGCGTATTGTATAATTGCAACGTTTGATTTTTATGTAATTCCATTATGCTATTTTTTGAAGCTATTCCTGCTATTCATTACAAGTCCTAGCCTAAAAATCTGTTTTTCTACATTTTAAAAAGTGCTTCTTAGGTCGCATTTTTAAAACAACAAAAACTACATTTTTATTGCTCCGGGCTTTTCATTACTATCAGGGCTAATTTATTTAAGATTTTTGGGTTTTGGGTTTCAAATTTCATGTTTTAAGTCAGAACTTCTAACTCCCATTTCCCAACTTAAAACTGTGTATCTAATTTAATATAATCTAAAAATTCTCTACGAACTTTATCTTCTTTGAATTTTCCGCCATATTCTGCTGTAACAGTACTGCTTTCAATATCACGAATTCCTCTCGAATTTACGCACAAGTGTTTAGCGTCAATTACGCAGGCTACATCTTCAGTTCCTAATACTTTTTGTAATTCTTGAACTATCTGAATAGTTAAACGTTCTTGAACCTGAGGTCTTTTAGCATAAAAATCTACAATACGATTCATTTTTGATAAACCTACTACAGTTCCATTTGAAATATAAGCCACGTGTGCACGACCTACGATTGGTAATAAATGGTGTTCACAAGTAGAATAAACAACAATGTTTTTTTCTACTAACATTTCACCATATTTATATTTATTATCAAAGGTTGAAGAACTTGGTTTTTTAGTAGGATTTAAACCGCCAAAAATTTCTTTAACAAACATTTTTGCTACACGATTAGGCGTTCCTTTTAAGCTGTCATCTGTTAAATCTAAACCTAATGTGTTTAAAATATGTTCTACGTCTTTTTTAATCAATTCAATTTTTTCTTCATCAGAAATAGCGAAAGCATCGTCACGCATGGGTGTTTGAGCACTTGTTGCAATGTGGTTGTTTCCTATTTCGTCTTGAAAATCCTCGTTTTTTATCATTTTAACAATATGTTTTTATAGCAATTTAAAAAGTATTGCAAAGATAAATAATAAACTTTAAAAAATATTTTTAAATGTTAATTATTAAAAAAAATATTAGTTAAGATTAAAAATTTGTTAAATTTGTAATTCAGTTAACTAAATTATCAAACTATAAAAATGAAAAAATTACTACTCTTAGGTTTTATTCTTTTTTTTAAATTAGGATACTCTCAAGCTAAATTGAATCCTAATTCTCTTATTTTAAAAAGAATTAAACTTGAAAAAATTAATGACGCTAAATTTGATTACATTAATAATGCTGAAATTTCTTGGGATTTTTCATCAGTTGATTTACAGAATAATCAAGTTTCAATTGAAGTGATTACAATTTATGATTGCTTTAATGAAGAAAATGCGTCTGATTTTAAAACTCAATTTTCAATATTAAATAAAGATAATTTTTCTGTAAAAGGTAGTCATCAACTTATACATTTAGAATTAATGGCTAAATGCTTTAAGTGGCGTGTTGTAGTTAAAGAATCTACTAGTGAACAAGTTTCTGAGTGGTCATATTTTTCATTTCTAAAGTAGTTGATTATGAAGTTATTTTTTAAAATTATATTTCTATTGAGTTTTAGTTTGACTTTTGCTCAATCACCAGATTGTTCATCTGCTTCTGCAATGTGTTCTGGTCAAGGGGGGCCTTACGTTAATACACATCCTGGAACCCCAGGCGGAAATCAAACAGGTTATGGTCCAATTACTGGATGTGGAGGTAGTAATAGTCATGGAAATAACGGCTCCTTGGGGTCAACACCACGACCTGCATGGTTTACCATTCAAATCGGTCAGTCTGGTCCTATAAATTTAAATTTGCAACAGTTTAATAACTCTGGTACTGGAATTGATGTTGATTTTGCGCTTTGGGGTCCATTTCCAAATAATAATTTGGCTAGCATATGTAATAGTCTATCTGGTTTTCCTGGTACTACTTATACTGGGCCATGTAACCTTGTAGATGCTAGTTTTTCAGGTGATTTTGATGAAACTATTCATTTTCCAAATGCTCTTGCTGGTGAAACTTATTTGCTTTTAGTTACAAATTATAGTACTCAGTCAGGTACTTATTCGGTCAATCAAGTTGGCGTAACACCATCGTCCGGACAGATAACTTGTGATATAGTTTGTGGTGTTAATTTAGGTCCTGATAGAATTTTATGTGGCTCTGCAACTAATGTTTCTTTAACGGCAACCTTTTTACAAGCACCTTCTACACCAGGGTCTCCTATTTATTCGTGGTATTTAAATGGGGTTTTACAATTTACAACGCCAACCAATACAACAATCGTAACTCAGAATGGTACATGGGGCGTAAGCGTAACAAGACCTGGTTGTTCTGATATTGCAACAGATGATGTTATTGTAAATATTATAGGTTCTGTCCCCTATAACAATATAGGTCCTTATTCAAGTCCAGCTGGTGAGTGTAATCCGGTATTTGATTTATCCGCCTATTTAGATGATTTAGTAGCGCCTAATAATCCTGCGGGTTTTACTTTTATCTTTACGGATGGTATGACAGGTCAAGTTATTACAGATTTAGCAAACTATACTACTAACGATGATACAACAATTATTGTAGAAATATTTGCAGGTTCGTGTTCTGAAATAACAACTTTTGAATTATTCGTTGATTGTGTTGTTGCTAGTTGTGATGTCGATTTAACTTCTGATCCAGCAACAGCTAATCAAACTATTTGTTTAAATGATCCTATATCTAATATTACATATCAAACGGCTGGAGATGCAACGAATGTAACAGCTACTGGTTTGCCATTAGGTCTTACAGCTGTTTATAATACTAACATATTAACAATAAGTGGAGTTCCAACAGAAACAGGAACTTTTAATTATACTGTTGAAACGGTTGGTTGTTCTCCAAATTTAACATTAACTGGAGTAATCACTATTAATCCAAATCCAACTTTTACTTCATTAACAGCAAATGGTCCAATTTGTGTTGGTGCTGATGCTGTGTTTAATCTATCTGGTACACCTGGTGCTAATGTTTTTTATACAATTAATAGTAATCCAATTCAATTTGTAACTTTAGATACTTCTGGTAATGGAGTAATTAGGATTACTGGAGCTTCAGCGGATGTTGTAATAATTTTAAGTGAAATCGAATTAGGTACATGTGATATTAATTTAGTGAATACGGCTACTGTTTTTATTTCTCCTACACCTGCAGTTCCTGCTATTAATACAACCGGACCTACTTGTTCAGTAGATGGATTTAGCACAATTACAAATTATGATGGTACGTTAAATTATACTTTTAATCCAGCAGGTCCTTCAATAGGAGTAAGTGGATTGATTTCAGGAATGGTATTAGGTACACCTTACACTATTACAGCAGGTAATGGAACTTGTACTTCGTTAGCGTCTAGTCCATTTACAAGTGTTGCTACTTTGTCAGTTCCAGCTCTACCGGTAGTCTCGATTACAGCACCAACGTGTTTAGCAGATGGATTTGCTACAGTAACAAATTACGATGCAACATTAAGTTATGTCTTCACGCCAGCTGGACCTACAGTT